>NZ_LR733293.1:1133102-2031033 GCF_902506095.1 Arthrobacter sp. 9AX | reverse complement strand
GGGTGGGGACGGGGGCTTGCTGCTCAGACATCAGGTCAAGTCTAGTGCCTTTGCCGGAGCCGGAATCGTGTGTGAACAACGGCACGCCAGCACCGGCGGCCGCGCTGCCCAACTGCGCGGGTGTCGTGCTAGTTTCACAGGTGATGCATTTCGTCGATCCGTCCCGAGAAGTCCTGGCCGAAACCCTGCTTGCGGCGGGTCCTGACGCGCCCACGCTCTGCAAGGGCTGGCGAACCAGGGACCTTGCCGCGCACCTGTACCTGCGGGAGCGCAAAGCCGCCGTGGGGCTGGGGCTGATCATCAAACGCCTGGCGAAGGCATCGGACCAGGCCACCGCCAAGCTGGCGGCAAAGCTGAACACGCCGGAGGAATACACCGGGCTCGTGAACACGTTCCGGGCCGGGCCGCCGGCGCTTTCGCCCATGAATATCAAGGCACTGGACGAGAGCTCCAACCTGATCGAATACTTCGTGCACACCGAGGACGTGCGCCGGGCCGTGGACCGCTGGGCACCCAGGGCCCTGGATGAGGCGTACTCGGAAGCACTGTGGGATGAGTTGGTGAAGCGTGCCGCCATCCTGTACCGCGGCGTGGACCTCGGCATCGTGCTGGTGCGCCCCTCGGGCCCGCGGCATGTCGCCAAGCGTGCGCCTGTTTCGGTGGCAATTGTTGGCGAGCCGGGAGAACTGCTGATGCACGCCCACGGCCGCACCCGCCACGCCCTGGTCACCTTCGAAGGCCAGCCGGACGCCGTCGCGCTTCTCCAGTCAGCAGAAGTAGGCCTCTAGGTTTCGACAAGCTCAACCAACGTCCGGGATGACCGCCGTGCCGGGGTCTAACGTACTTCGAAGCCGGCTTCGCGGATGGCGTTCTTGACCTGGGACATCATGTCGTCCGGGCCCCAGTGGAAGATCGAGGCAGCGAGGACGGCGTCCGCACCGGCAGCCACGGCGGGCGGGAAGTGCGCCGGCTCCCCCGCACCGCCGGAGGCGATGATGGGCACCTTGACGGCGGCCCGGACCAGCCGGATGAGTTCGAGGTCGAAACCGTCCTTGGTGCCGTCGGCGTCGATGGAGTTCAGCAGGATCTCTCCCACCCCGCGGTCCGCGGCTTCCTTGGCCCACGCGATCGCGTCGATCCCGGTGCCCGTGCGCCCGCCGTGGGTGGTGACTTCAAAGCCCGACGGCGTGGGCTGGGATCCGGGGCGGGTGCGGCGGGCGTCGACGGACAGGACGAGGACCTGGGAACCGAAGTGCCGGGTGATTTCGTCGATGACGTCCGGGCGCGCCACGGCTGCGGTGTTGATGGAGGCCTTGTCGGCACCGTAGCGGAGGAGCTTGTCCACCTCGGCCACGCCGCGCACGCCGCCGCCAACAGTCAGCGGGATGAATACTTCCTCGGCGGTGCGCCGGACCACGTCAAAGGTGGTTTCGCGGTTGCCCGAGGACGCCGTGACGTCGAGGAACGTCAGTTCGTCGGCGCCTGCGTTATCGTAGCGGTGCGCGAGCTCAACGGGGTCCCCGGCATCGCGGAGGCCCTCGAAGTTAACGCCTTTGACGACGCGGCCGGCGTCCACGTCGAGGCAGGGAATGACGCGTACGGCTACTGCCATGGGAAACTCCTGGGAAATCTGGGGTGGGTGTCGCTGCGCTGGATTCGCTGGCTGGAATCAGATGCGGCAGGCGTGGATGCTGCTGACCAGGATGGCGCGGGCCCCGAGGTCGTAGAGCTCATCCATGATCCGGTTGGTTTCCCGCTTGGGCACCATGGACCGTACGGCTACCCAGTCCGAATCACGCAGCGGCGAGACCGTGGGCGATTCCAGGCCGGGAGTCAGCGAAGCGGCCTGCTCCACGAGTTCCTTGCGGATGTCGTAGTCCATCAGGACGTACTGGCGCGCCACCAGCACACCCTGCAGGCGGCGGATCAGCACCTCGATCTCCTTGGCCGTGCCGTTGGCGGCGCCGCCGTCGCCGGTCCGCCGGATCAGGACGGCCTCGGACTTGAGGATCGGCTCACCGAAGATTTCCATGCCGGCGGCTTTGAGGGTGTTACCGGTTTCCACAACGTCCGCGATGGCGTCGGCAACGCCCAGCCGGACCGAGGACTCCACGGCACCGTCCAGGCGAACCACCTTGGCGTTGACGCCGCGTTCGGCCAGGTAACCGCGGAGCAGGCCGTCATAGCTGGTGGCCAGCCGCTTGCCCTCAAGTTCTTCAACCTTGGCGAAATCCCCTACCGGACCGGCGAAGCGGAACGTGGAGGCGGCGAATCCAAGGGGAAGCAGTTCCTCTGCCTCCACCTCGGCGTCCAGCAGCAGGTCACGTCCGGTGATGCCGACGTCGAGCGTTCCCTGGCCGACGTACACGGCGATGTCGCGAGGGCGGAGGAAGAAGAACTCGATGTCGTTGTCCGGGTCCACCATCACCAGTTCACGGGTGTCGCGGCGCTGGCGGTAACCGGCTTCGGACAGCATCGCGGAGGCGGCTTCGGACAGGGAACCTTTATTGGGAACGGCAACTCGCAGCATGGGGAGATCTTTCTGGTGTGGAATGTCTAGGGGTTCAAGCAATTCAGGCCACGGCAGGAACCGGCCGCACGGGGCGCGCCGGAACGGTGGCTACAGATGCTTGTAGACGTCTTCCAGGGTCAGGCCCTTGGCGAGCATCAGAACCTGCAGGTGGTACAGCAGCTGGGAAATTTCCTCGGCCGCCGCTTCATCGGATTCATATTCGGCAGCCATCCATACTTCGGCTGCTTCTTCAACGACTTTCTTGCCGATGCCGTGGACACCGGAGTCCAATTCAGCGACGGTGCGGGAGCCTTCCGGGCGGGTGGCTGCCTTCTCGCTGAGCTCAGCGAACAGCGTCTCGAAATTCTTCACGCCCTCCAGCCTACTTGCTGCGGCCCAAAGGGCGCCTGTCGGGCCGTCGCATGACGGGCGCGATGTGAGTGAACACACACGCGCCCGTCACCGCAGCCGCTAGTTGCCGTACTGCTTCAGGACGACGGCGGTGGCCAGCGCAGCGGTCACGGCCTCGTGGCCTTTGTCTTCCTTCGAGCCGGGGAGCCCGGCACGGTCCAGGCCCTGCTGTTCGGTGTCGCAGGTCAGGACGCCAAAGCCCACCGGGACGCCGGTACGGACGCTGACGTCGGTGAGTCCCGACGTCGCGGCCTGGCAGACGTACTCAAAGTGCGGCGTACCGCCGCGGATCACAACGCCGAGGGCCACCACGGCGTCGAAGTGCGGTGCCAGCCGCGCGGCTGCCACCGGCAGCTCAAAGCTGCCCGGGACCCGCAGGACGGTGGGCTCGGCGATGCCGGCGTCCTTGGCGGCGCGCAGGGCGCCGTCCAGGAGTCCGTCCATGATCTGGGTGTGCCAGCTGGCTGCGACGATCGCCAGCTTCAGCTGGGACGTTTCGGCCGGGTTGAGGGTGGTGAGGTCGATGTCGGGGGCGCCGTGTCCGCTCATAGGTCAGTACTGTTCCGTTCGTTGTGTTGGGTAGGCAGCAGGATGTGCTGGTCAGTCTTGTTCGTGGTCAAAGGAACTGCCGGGGCTGGTGACGGGCACCGCGCCACCCACGTGGTCGCCCAGGACCAGGCGGTGCTCCATACGGTCTTTTTTGGTCTGCAGGTACCGGATGTTCTGGTCGCGTGAGGGCACCTCGGTGGGGACCATTTCCACCACCTTGACGCCTGCTTTGGCCAGCCTGTTCTGCTTGTCCGGGTTGTTGCTCAGGAGCCGCACCTCATGCAGCCCCATCTCGGCCAGCACCTGGGCGGCCGCCTTGTAGCAGCGGGCATCCACGGGCAGGCCGAGCTGTTCGTTGGCCTCCACGGTGTCGAAGCCTGCTTCCTGGAGCGCGTAGGCCTTGATCTTGTTGGCCAGGCCGATGCCCCTGCCCTCCTGCCCGCGCAGGTACAGCAGGGTTCCGCCGTGCTCACGGATCATTTCCAGCGCATAGGCCAGCTGCTCGCCGCAGTCGCAGCGGTATGAACCAAAGACATCCCCGGTGAGGCACTCGGAGTGCAGCCGGACCAGGGGCGCCTTCCCGTCCTGGGGCGGGTTGGGCGAGCTGACCGCGAGGTGTTCATGGCCGGTGACCAGGTCAGTCCACGCCTGGGCCACAAAATCGCCGAAGGCCGTGGGCAGCTGCACGATGGGCCCGCCGCTGACCGGATGGGGGACCCGGCCGTTGCCCGACTCCGCCTTTTGGTGGCCGTGGTCAGCCTTGTGGTGGCCGTTGCCTGAATCAGGCAGGTGGCCGTTGCCCGAAGCTCCGGAAGCCGTCATCGTATCTCCTCTTCTCCGCCCGCGCGTCCTGCCCGGGTGTTGCCGTCAGACGTTGTGCCCGCCGTGCCGAGGTAGGCCACCAGGTCCTTAATCGAAATCAGGGGGCATCCGTGTTCAGCAGCGAAGGCACGGAGCCCGTCCAGCCGCATCATTTCGCCGTCGTCATAAACAACTTCGGCGATCACAGCTACAGGTTCCAGGCCGGCCAGGCGGCACAGGTCCACAGCGGCTTCGGTGTGGCCGGGACGTTCCCGCACACCACCGTCAACCGCGCGCAGCGGGAAAATATGCCCGGGACGGGTCACGGACGACGGTACGGACCGGGGATCCGCGAGCACCCTTGCGGTGAGGGCACGGTCCGTGGCGGAAATTCCGGTGCTGACGCCCACAGCGGCATCGCAGGACACCGTGTAGGCGGTGCCCTTGGCGTCCTCGTTCACTTCCACCATGGGAGGCAGTGCCAGGGCATCGGCGCGTTCGCCGGACAGCGGGACACAAATAACGCCGGAGCTGTACCGGATGGTCCAACCCATCAGCGCCGGGGTGGCGAACTGCGCGGCGAAAATGATGTCGCCTTCGTTTTCCCTGTCTTCGTTGTCCACGGCGAGTACGGGCCTGCCGGCGGCGAAGGCCTGCACGGCTTCCTCGATGCTGTTCAACGGCACCGCAGCGGCCTCCTGGGCAGGTGGGGGCGCCACGGCGGCCACCTCGGGTTCGACTCGTACGGCGGCGTTCATTGTGCTCCTCCTTCAACAGCGGCGGGCGCTGCCGTGCGGAACGCCAGCAGGCGTTCGGTGTACTTGGCCAGGACGTCAACTTCCAGGTTCACGCGGCTGCCGGTGCCTTTGGTACCGAGGCCGGTTTCGGCCAGGGTGGTGGGGATCAGGCCCACCTCAAACCACGGATCCCGCTCTTCCGCCGGGCTGACGGCCGTCACGGTGAGGGACACGCCGTCGATGGCAATGGAGCCCTTCTCGGCGATGTAGCGGGCCAGGTTCGCGGGGACGCCGAAGCGGAGCCGGTCCCAGTTGCCCAGGGGTTCGCGTTCCAGCAGCACGCCGACGCCGTCCACGTGGCCCTGGACCACGTGTCCGTCGAGCCGTCCGCCGGCGGGCACGCACCGTTCGAGGTTGACGGCGTCACCGGGCGCGAGTTCGCCGATGGTGCTGCGGACCAGGGTCTCCCCCATCACGTCCACGCTGAATTCCTTGCCTTCAATCTCGGTGGCCGTCAGGCATACGCCGTTGACCGCGATGGAGCCGCCCAGGGCGAGCCCTTCGGTGGTGCCTGGCGCACGCAGCCGGAGGGTGGCACTGGCGTCGCCGTCCTTGTCCACGGACAGGACCTGCCCCTGCTCGGCAATAATTCCGGTAAACATCAGTAGCCTCCCTGGGCTTGCTCCGCGGTGGCGCGGGACGGTTGTGGGTCGAGGGCAACGGGGCGTTGCGGTCTGAGGTGGAGTCTGAGGTCACGGCCCAGCGTCCGGACGGCGCCGCCGTCGGACGTGTCCCACTCCCAGTGCTGTGCATCGGCGAGTGTGGTGATGCCCAGGCCGGTGAGGGCAGGAGTGCCGGAGCCGAGCAGTGTGGGGGCCAGGTAGACAATGAGTTCGTCCACCAGTCCCGCCGCGAGGAATGCGCTGAGGATGCGCGATCCGCCTTCCACCATCAGGTGGCGGGTACCGCTCCCATACAGGCTGGACAGGGCTTCACGGGGATCGCGGGTGGGCAGGTGCACCACACGGCCATCGGTTCCACGGACGGCGGCGTCCGCTGGAATGTCGCGGAGCCCCATGACGGCACGCACAGGCTGTTTCCCGGCGGGTGTGCCGGCACGGTCCCTTGCGGTAAGCCGGGGGTTGTCCACCAGTACGGTCTGCGTGCCCACGAGGATGGCGTCGATGCGTCCCCGCAGGGCGTGGTTGTCGGCCAGCGATTCCGGGCAGGAGATCCACTGGCTGGTGCCGTCCTCGGCGGCGATGCGGCTGTCCAGCGTCTGGGCGATGTGGAGCGTGACGAAAGGGCGTTTTGCGGCCACAGCCTCGAACCATTGCCGGTTCAGGTCCAGCGCTTCGCCGGCTCCAAGTCCACTGCGGACGCGGACGCCCGCTTCCCGGAGGGTGGCTGCCCCGCCGGCCGCGGGATCGTGGGGATCGTCCACAGCGTAGACGACGTCCGTGATGCCGGCGTCAATGATCGCCTGGGCGCAGGGGCCGGTGCGGCCGATGTGGTTGCAGGGCTCCAGGGTGACCAGCATGGTGCAGCCGGAGAGGTCGATCCCGGCGGCAGTTGCCTGGGCAATGGCGTCAGCCTCGGCGTGGGCGGTGCCGGCGCCGCGGTGGAAGCCGGTCACCAGTTCGCGTCCTTCAGGGCTTACGACGACGGCACCCACCAGGGGATTCGCGCCGCGGGGACCGTTGAGGGCCGCCTTGAGGGCGGTTTCCATGGCGGTAGTCTCGGCAGCCGTGAAGGCTGTGACCACTCCGGCCGTCACGCGGCGGCCTCGATGGTAGGGACGGCAGTCATGCCGGCAGCAGGAGTAGTGGCCTCAAAGAGCCATCGCAAACGGTTCATGGTGCTTGTGTCGTTCCTTCCCTCTCGAACCGCGATGGCTCCGGGGGTATACGACAGCAGATGGCCGCGGCGCGCAGGGCGCCGCAGAAACAGCTGTACGTGCTTCTCTCATCCAGACTTTAACTGTCGGTACCGGAATTTCACCGGTTCAACCGTCCGCCGGTGTCCTCCCTGGGGAAGCACCGGCTCGCGGGTCGCGGACTGTCACCGCCGGTTCGGACTTACACCGACCCCGGAGCACGTATGTGTGTTGCTATTCTGCCATAACGAGGGAGTGCTCCCGGCTATTCCGCCGCGGAACGTAACGTTTTGCTTCCCGCCCTGCGCAGCCGGTCGATGGCGGCCGCCGGATCCTCGGCTCCGTACACGGCGGAGCCGGCGACGAAGACGTTCGCACCAGCCTCGGCTGCACGCGTGATGGTGTCTTCGGTGATGCCGCCGTCCACCTGGATGGCCACCTTGATGCCTGACCCCTCAATGGCCTTCCTGGCGCGCCGGATTTTCGGCAGGGTCAGGTCCAGGAACGCCTGGCCGCCGAAGCCCGGCTCCACCGTCATGATCAGCAGCATGTCCAGCTCTTCGAGCATGTCCAGGTACGGCTCCACGGGTGTCCCGGGACGCAGGGCCATTCCTGCCTTCGAACCCCTTGCCCGCAGTTCGCGGGCGAGCTTGATGGGGGCGATGGCAGCTTCGGCGTGGAAGGTCACGGACGCGAGCCCGGCGTCGGCGAAGCCGGGCGCCCAGCGGTCGGCGTCGGCAATCATCAGGTGCGCATCGAGGGGCACGGGGCTCACTGCCTGGATCCGCTGCACCACCGGCAGCCCGATGGTGAGGTTCGGCACAAAGTGGTTGTCCATAACATCCACGTGCACCGCGTCCGCTGTGCTGATGCGGTTGAGCTCAGCCTCAAGGTTCACGAAGTCGGCGGAGAGGATGCTCGGGTTGATACAGCATTGCGTCACGGGGAAACCTTTCACGGACAGGAGTTTGGGGGGTCAGGACTTCTTGCTGATCAGGGCGAGGAACATGGCGTCGGTGCCGTGGATGTGGGGCCACAGCTGGGCGGTGGACCCGTGCCCGGCAGCAAGGTTCCCGGTCAGGCTCACGCTGTCCAGGACCTGCCCTGCCTCCAGCAGTTCGAGGTCATCGCGTTTGCGGAGTGCATCGGTGACCACGGCGGTGGTTTCGGCAGGGTGCGGCGAGCAGGTCACATACGCAACCACTCCACCGGGGCGGACGGCGGCCAGTGCCGATGTAAGCAGCTCGCGCTGGAGTGGGCCCAAGTCCGCCAGGTCCTTGGGCGTGCGGCGCCAGCGGGACTCCGGGCGCCGCCGAAGTGCACCAAGTCCGCTGCAGGGAACGTCCACGAGGACCCGATCAAAGGCTTCGGGTTTCTCCGTGCCGACGTCGCGGCCGTCGCCGGTGCGCACCTGCCACGTTTCCCTGGGTACGGCCGAGAGCGCCTGGCTCACCAGCTTGGCCCGGTGCGGCGCGGGCTCATTCGCCAGCAGCGTGGCACCCCTTTGGTTGGCCAGCGCACCGAGCAGCGCGGCTTTGCCGCCCGGGCCTGCGCACAGGTCCAGCCATGCCTCGGTGCCGCCGGCCGCGGCTGCGTCGTCAGGATCGTGGCCGCCGAGGTCGACGGCGGCCATGGCGCGTGCCACCAGCTGTGAGCCGACGTCCTGCACCCTGGTGCTGCCCTCCCTGACCGAGGCGAGCCGGCCCAGGTCTCCTCCGCTGGAAAGGGCGGAGCCTTCCACGAGTTCGCCGGGGGCAGCGCCGTTCTCCAGGGCCTCGTCGAGGCTTCCGATGCCCGGCAGCGCCACCAGGTTGACTACCGGGGCGGCGTTGTCGGCTTCCAAAAGGTCGTTGATTTCGGAGGCGGGACGTCCGTGCGCCACCAGCGACTGGCGCATGGCGCGCACGATCCACTCCGGGTGGGCGTAACGCAGCGATGCCACCTTGGTGTCATCGGACTCGCCGGCAACGAGCAGGTCGAGCCACTCCTCAAGGGGATGCGCGGTGACCTTGCGGAGCACGGCATTGATGAGCGTGGAAGGGCCGGCGCCGATGACGGCCCGGGCGAGGCCCACGGTCTGGTCCAGTGCGGCATGGGCAGGAACGCGCATGGCCAGCAACTGGTGGGCTCCGAGCCGGAGGGCGTCCAGGATGGCGGGGTCCAACTGGTCGAGGGGACGGTCAACGCAGCGGGCCAGGATGGCGTCGTACGTTCCCTGGCCACGCAGGGCCCCGTAGCTGAGTTCGGTGGCGAAGCCGGCGTCGCGTTTGTCCAGTCCGTGGTGGCGGATCCGCGCCGGCAGGACCAGGTTGGCGTAAGCGTCCTCGGCGGCAACGGCCCGGAGGACTTCAAACGCCACCAGCCGGGCGGGGTCGGCCCTTCGGGTCCGCTGCGAGGGTGCATTGTCCGTGAAGCTGCGCTGGGAAGTGCGGTTCCGTTCCCGCCCCTTGGCGTTGCGGTTGCTCGAATCGCGCGGCCCGCCGTTACCGCGGCCGCCGCCCGGGCCGCCACGCTGGCCGCCACCCGGGTTTCCGCCGCCGGTTCTTCCGCGGCCGCCCTGGTTGTCGCCGGAACCGTTCATTCGAACACCACACTTTCAAGGGAAGCCATGCCGCGTGCCCAGTCGGCAGCGGCCATCATCTTTTTGCCGGCGGGCTGGACCCGGGTCAGCTCCACGGCGTGCGAGCCGGTTCCCACCAGCACGCTTTTGCCGTCCATAGACACGGATCCGGGCGGCAGGCTGTCAACATCCGGCCGCAGCCTGACAGGTTCCAACTTGACGCGCTGGCCGGCCAGGACAGTCCATGCTCCCGGTTCGGGAGTGGCTCCCCGCGCCTGCCGTCCGATGGCCAGGGCCGGGTGCTTCCAGTCCAGCCGGCCGTCGTCGAGCGTCAGCTTGGGGGCCAGCGAGACATCACCGGTTTGCGGAACAGCGGCCGCCTTCCCGGCCTCAATGGCGGACAGGGTCCGGGCGAGCAGCACGGCACCGCTGTGGGACAGCCGTTCCAGAAGCACCCCGGCGGTGTCCTCCGGGCCAACCGTTTCCGTCAGTGTCCCGAACACCGGACCCGTGTCCAAGCCCTCCTCCAGCTGGAAGGTCACCGCCCCCGTAATGTCGTCGCCTGCCATCACGGCCCGCTGCACGGGAGCAGCTCCACGCCAGGCGGGAAGGAGGGAGAAGTGCAGGTTGATCCAGCCATGCCGGGGAATGCCCAGGGCAGCCGGGGGAACCAGCCCGCCGTAGGCCACAATCGCGGCGACGTCGGGGGCGGCCGCCTTGATGCTGTCGATGGCCTCCGCATCAATCCTGGCGGCACGGATAACGTCGATCCCCAGCTCGGCTGCCCGTGCTGCAACCGGAGACGGGGTGAGCACGCGTTTCCGCCCGATGGGGGCGTCCGGCCTGGTGAGGACGGCAACAACGTTGAAGCCTGCTTCGACGAGCGCATTGAGGGAGGGGACGGCGACAGCGGGGGTGCCCGCGAAAAGGACCCTCACCCCTGGTGACCCGACGCACGGTTACCAGCCGTGCCGGCACCAAAGCTGGACCCGGAAGTTCCGCCCCCGATGCTGGAACCCCCGAAACTGGACCCGACTGTCTGGGCACGCTTCGCCGTGGTTTGTTCCGTGATGGCGTCGTAGTTGGCGTTGCGGATGGCCCGCAGGGCGGTCTTGCGGTCCTCCCCCTCGAGCCGGTCCGTGTACAGAATCCCGTCCAGGTGGTCGTTCTCATGCTGGAAGCAGCGTGCCAGCATGCCCTCGGCGTCGACAGCGACGGGGTTGCCGTGGAGATCGACGCCGGTGACGCGGGTGGCACGGTAGCGCCGCACCGGGAAGCCGAGGCCCGGGATGGACAGGCAGCCCTCCACATGGTCGTCCTGGAAATCGTCGCTGTTTTCCAGGACGGGATTGATGATGTGGCCCTCCACGCCGTCAATGCGGTATGTGAAGACGCGCAGGCTCACACCGATCTGAGGTGCGGCGAGGCCGGCACCGTCCACGTCCTCCATGGTCTCGGTCATATCAGCCACCAGCTTGGCCAGCTCAGGCCCGAAATCCGTCACAGGATCAGCAACTGTGCGGAGCACAGGATCACCGATGATGCGGATATTCAGAATAGCCATGCGCTGTTTTTCCTTAAGCTAGGCGGCAAAGGGGACCAATCCAGTTTAGGCGCAGACGACCTCCCGGACAGCCCGCGCCGGCATTCCTAGGCAGGCTGGACCTGCGCAAGCGGCGGCGGGGCAATGGGCAGCAGGGCGGTGCCGGCGGAAATGGTGTCCGCTGACAGCTCCCAGACACGCCGCAGCGCGCAGAACTTCCACCAGTGGTGCTTGAGGACCTCGGGGTTGGCACGGACGGGACGGACCTCGGTCTCGCCGATGGCCACAGCCAGCAAAACCGGGTTCTCCCCGTACTTCCAGGGCTCCCATGCCCCTGTTTCCGGGTCCACCAGGCTTTCCTCTGCCTTCATGCCGGCCACCAGCTGCATCACTACCTTGTCATCGAGCGGCTTGACCAGGCCGTCCCGGGTGGTGCCCTTGGTTTTGTAGTCGATGAGGCAGATCCTGCCGTTGATGCGCGCCACCAGGTCCAGGGTGCCTGCGTACCCCACGGAGTTGTTCCAGACAGTGATTTCGGGGGCGATGGGCTCAACCTTGAACAGTTCCCACCATTCGTCGAACCGGACCGCGAAGGCTTCCTCGCCGTTCGCCGCAAGGGCCTCGCGGGCTTCCTTCATGCCGTGGGGACGGCCCAGTGCCCGCAGTGCTACCTGTTCGCAGTAGAAGTGCACCCGGTCCCCGCGTTTGGCGGCCTCGTCGCGGTAAGTTTCCGCCGCTTTGGCCGCCCGGTTGACGGCCTGCTTGATCTTCGCCGGACTTCCCAGGCAGTCGGCCAGCAGCGGATCCTTGGCAAGGCTGCTGGCACCCATGTATCCGAACCAGCCGTCCAGCCCGTGCGGCTGCTGGCCGATCACGGTGGTGATGGACGGCACCGAGAAGTGCTCGGTGGTGGACCGGGCGTACATCCGCCCGTATTCGGTGGCGTGGGCAAGAAGTGGAGCTGTCATACGAAAACTCTTTCACAGGGGGCTGACAGAATGTCCGGGCGCACAAAAAATGGTCCGTTTCCGCTGCGGATGAGCGGAAACGGACCATATGCGGTGGGCGATACTGGGTTCGAACCAGTGACCTCTTCGGTGTGAACGAAGCGCGCTACCACTGCGCCAATCGCCCTGATGCATTTGAATGCTAGCCCACCATCGGGCCATTTCAAAAATCGCCTGATCCGCGCGGCCGGCATTCCCTCGAATCCACGAAAGCCGGGCCCGGCTTTCGTGGATAAGGAGCCCTGGAAGCCCGGCGGAAGGCACCGCGGAGAGTGGAAGGCTCCCCTGCCGCCGTCGGAAATTACACCCTTGTAACTCCGAAAAACCGCGCTATTGCTGGGAAGCAGCGCCATTGCGTCCGCTCCGTCGACGGCCGATTTGGAGAATCCCCGAACCTCCTATATTGTTTTTACTCGTTGGAAGCGAGGAAATGCCGGGAACGGCAGAGAATCATCCCCTCCAAAATGCGGACGTAGCTCAGCTGGTAGAGCACCACCTTGCCAAGGTGGATGTCGCGAGTTCGAATCTCGTCGTCCGCTCGCAGGACACTGTCACGGCAAAGGTTCTTTGAACCCGCGCTTACACGGTGGGTTGGCCGAGAGGCGAGGCAGCGGCCTGCAAAGCCGTATACACGGGTTCGAATCCCGTACCCACCTCGGTGAAAACCATGGTTTTTCGGATATATTCCGGATAAGCATGGGCGATTGGCGCAGCGGTAGCGCGCTTCCCTGACACGGAAGAGGTCACTGGTTCGATCCCAGTATCGCCCACTAAGCAAGGCAACTTGCTTCATGCAGTACGCATCGGTCTCGGCCGGAACGCATTGCATACGCGGACGTAGCTCAGCTGGTAGAGCACCACCTTGCCAAGGTGGATGTCGCGAGTTCGAATCTCGTCGTCCGCTCTCTTATTTCCTAAGATCCCATCAGCCGGTCTTCCGGTTCCGGGCGATTGGCGCAGCGGTAGCGCGCTTCCCTGACACGGAAGAGGTCACTGGTTCGATCCCAGTATCGCCCACATCCAGCAGCTCCCCGGAGCTGCTTTTTTCTTGCCCGCTTCCGGCTCCGCTGCGGGTGTGCGCAGCCGAAGTCCCTGCATCCGCTCCGGGCGAACACCCAATACCCTCGATTTCCTTGGCACGCCCAAGCGGCGGGGCTAGGATCGAAGGCGCAAGGAGCGACCTGGCTCCGCGATTGAAGGGAGGTGCTCGTGGGACTGATTGACGATCTAAAGGGCAAGGCTCAAGGTCTCATCCGCGGCAACGAGCAGGCCATCAAGGACGGCATCACCAAGGCCGGCGATTTCGTCGACACCAGGACCGGAGGCAAGTACGCCGGTCATGTCGACAAGATCCAGGATGGCGCTTCCAAGCTCGTTGACAAGAACGGAACCCCAGGCGTTGCACCTGCCGCCGAGCAGGTTCCGCCGGTCAACCCGGTTCCGCCGGTTGATAAGGCTCCGTAAAAAGGATTTGGCCAGGGCGTTGCCCTAGTACGTCAACGAAGGTGCGGGTCCCGCCGGGAGGCGGCGCCCGCACCTTTTGGCATTAACGGCGCGTCCCTGGTTGGCGGGGCCAACCTGTCCACGCGCCACACCCCGATTGAGGGTTGATGAAACCGTCCCGGTAACCTGCCCGTATGGCGAAGTCCCCCGCATTCCCCAAGGCGCACCCGTCCAACAGCCAATCCAGGCGGGATTCCAGGCCAGTTGTGGCCGGGGTTGTCACCGCACTGGTGGGATTCACTTCTTCCTTCGCCGTAGTCCTGTCCGGCCTGAAGGCGGTGGGCGCCGACCCCGCCCAGGCTGCCTCGGGACTGCTGGCACTTACTGTGGCAGTGGGCGCCGGAGTGTTGTGGCTTTCATGGCGTTCAAAAGTGCCGGTCACCCTCGCGTGGTCAACACCCGGGGCCGCTTTGCTGGCCACTTCAGGAACGGTCGACGGCGGGTGGCCCGCCGCCGTCGGGGCGTTCCTGGCAGCGGGTGTACTGATTGCCATGACGGGGCTTGTCCCCGCCCTCGGCGGGCTCATGGCCAGAATCCCGCCAACGCTTGCGCAGGCGATGCTCGCGGGCGTGCTGCTGCAGCTCTGCCTCGCACCGTTCAAGGCCCTGGGCAGCGTGCCGCTGTTCATAGCGCCGGTTATAGCCTGCTGGCTGGTGATGATGAAGTACGCACCCCGCTGGTCGGTGCCGGCGGCCTTGGTGGTGGCCCTCGGCGTGATCGGCATTTCACTTGCTGCCGGCGGCGCTTCCGTGAGCGGGAGCGGGATACTGCCGGCCCTGGCCTGGACCACCCCCACCTTCAGCCTCCAGGCCATGGCGGGCATCGCCCTGCCGCTCTTTGTGGTGACCATGGCTTCGCAAAATGTTCCAGGCGTGGCCGTGCTCCGGTCGTTCCACTACGACACCCCGTGGCGGGCATCCATGCTGGTGACCGGTGCCGGGACAGCGCTGGCCGCCCCTTTTGGCGGACATGCCGTGAATCTCGCCGCACTCAGCGCCGCCCTGGCAGCGGGCGAGGAGGCGGGCCCGGACCGGAGCAGGCGCTGGGTGGCCGGTTTCACGTCCGGGATTGCCTACCTGGTGCTGGCGGCGTTCTCCGCCGCACTGGTGACCCTGGTTGCAGCGGCGCCCGCAGGAATGCTGGAAGCGGTGGCGGGCCTGGCTCTTCTTGGCACGCTGGCAAGTTCCATTTCGGCCGCACTGGCGGACCCGGAGGACAGGATAGCTCCCGCCGTCACATTCCTGATGGCAGCGTCCGGACTCAGTTTCGCCGGCATCGGCTCAGCATTCTGGGCGCTGGCAGCGGGCCTGGTGATCCGGGCCGTCCTGTTGCCGCGGCGCAGCCAGGCTGTCGGGCCGGACAGTTCTGCCAGCTAGGACGGCTCGTGGTTCTGGCCTTCACGGGCCAGGGCAGTGAGGCGGGAGACAGCGCGGAAGTACTTTTTCATGTAGCCGCCGGTCATCATTTCCTCGGTGAACAGCTTGTCGAAGGGAACGCCGCTGGCCAGGATCGGCACATCCTTGTCGTAGAGCCGGTCAGCCAGCACCACGAACCGCAGCGCCACTGCCTGCTCGGTGATGGTCTCCACATTGCGCCACACCACCCCGTCGATGCCGGCGATCAGTTGGCGGTAGCGGCTGGGGTGCACGCCGGCCAGGTGGGCGATCAGGGTGCTGAACTCGTCCTGCGCCACCATTTTGCCGTCGAACTCGGCCTTCATGTGTGCGGACAGTTCGCTGTTCTTCAGGGGCGCCGGGGCAGCCGGGAGGCCACGGTGGCGGAAGTCCTCGCCGTCGATCCGGACCACGTCGAACTGGTCCGCGAGCACCTGGATTTCGCGCTGGAAGTCCACCGCTGCGAACCTGCCGTCGCCCAGTGAGCCCGGCAGGGTGTTGGAGGTGGCTGCGAGCTTCACGCCGGCGTCCGCGAGTTCGCGCATCAGGCGGGACATCAGTACCGTGTCGCCCGGATCATCGAGCTCAAATTCGTCGATGCACACGAGCTTGTACCTGCTCAGCGCATCCACGGTTTTGCGGAAGGACAGAGCGCCTACCAGGTTGGTGTACTCCACAAACGTGCCGAAGGCCTTGGGCTCCGGCGAGGCATGCCACAGTGAGGCCAGCAGGTGGGTCTTTCCCACACCGAAGCCGCCGTCCAGATAAATGCCGGCGCGGGATGTGTCCTTCTTACCAAACAGTTTCTTGAACAGGCCACCCCCGTCACCGGACCCCACGCCGTCGGCAAATCCCTGCAGGGCACGCACGGCGTGCGCCTGGCTGGGCTGGTTGGGATCGGGCCGGTAACTTTCAAAGGACACCTTGCCGAACCGTGGTGAGGGATAGAAACCCTTGAGGAGCTCATCCACCGATACCGACGGGGTTCGGGCTGCGAGCTGTTCGATCTGTACCAAGGTGGTCCGTTCTGCTGGTGGTTGGTCCCCAGAAAGGATACCGGCAATGCACCCCGGCCCCGGGTGGCGCCGGCCACATCCGCCGCCCGCGTGATGAAGGCAACATTTCCTCCTGTTAACGCAAACCGGACATGGCAGAAGGCTGTGGCTAGGGTGGGATCAGGTCCCCATCCGGTCCCGCGGACCACCCGTGTTCTCGATGAAAGGCAAAGTTATGTCCTACCCGGTTGAACAGAACGAAAAGTTTGCAGCGTACGCCCACCCGGAGCGCCTCGTTTCCACCGAGTGGCTTGCTGCCGCAGTAGAAAGCGGTGCCGTCTCCAGCGGCCAGCTGGTAGTAGTGGAGTCCGACGAGGACGTGCTCCTCTACGAAACCGGACACATCCCCGGTGCCGTAAAGATCGACTGGCACACCGACTTGAACGACGAAGTCACCCGCGATTACGTGGACGGGGCCGCCTTCGCTGAACTCGCGGCGTCGAAGGGTATTTCCCGCGACAGCACCGTGGTGATCTACGGTGACAAGTCCAACTGGTGGGCTGCCTACGCCCTGTGGGTCTTTACCCTCTTCGGACACCACGATGTGCGGCTGCTCGACGGCGGCCGGGACAAGTGGATTGCCGAGGGCAGGGAACTGACTCCGGAAAAGCCGGCACCGGCCAGGGGCGAATACCCGGTGGTTGAGCGCGAGGATGCTCCGATCCGTGCCTTCAAGGAAGACGTGCTGGCCCACCTGGGCAAGCCGCTCATCGATGTCCGCTCCCCCGAGGAATACACCGGCCAGCGCACCCACATGCCCGCCTACCCGGAGGAAGGCGCGCTGCGCGGCGGCCACATTCCCACTGCCGCCTCCATCCCGTGGGCCCGGGCAGCCGCCCCGGACGGCACCTTCCGCAGCCGTGAGGAACTCGACGCGCTCTACCTGGGCGAAGCCGGCCTGACCGAAGGCGACGACGTTGTGGCTTACTGCCGCATCGGCGAGCGTTCCAGCCACACGTGGTTCGCGCTCAAGTTCCTCCTGGGCTTCGAGACCGTCCGCAACTACGACGGATCGTGGACCGAGTGGGGCAACGCAGTGCGCGTTCCCATCGTTAAGGGTGCCGAGCGCGGGTCCTTCCCCGTCCCCGTCGGAGCCTGACGCGGCTTCACGCGAGGTTCCTGCGTAAACTTGCCAATGATGACTACTCAAGCACTGCCTTCCGCCCTCGCGGCGATTGTGGACGATTTCCAGGCCCTGACCGAGCCCGAGCGGCTGCAGCTGCTGCTCGAGTTCTCGCAGGGACTTCCGGATTTGCCGGACCGGCTCAAGGACCACCCCGAGTTGCTTGAACAGGTGGTGGAGTGCCAGTCCCCGCTGTTCCTGACGATCGAGACGGAGCGGGGCAGCGGCTCCGTGCGCCTGTACTTCAAGGCTCCGGCCGAGGCCCCCACCACCCGCGGTTTCGCCGGGGTGCTGCATGAAGGCCTGGACGGGCTGTCCGCGGAAGAGATCCTCTCGGTCCCGGATGACATGCCGGAACTGCTGGGTCTCACCCGTGCCATTACGCCGCTGCGGATGCGCGGAATGACGGCCATGCTGGGAAGGATCAAGCGCAAGGTCGCGGCGTCCACCGCCGTGCGCTCCTAACCGGCCTCCAGCCACCGATGGGGCGTAAGAACGCAGCACAGGGAACTCCGGCCACCGCCGCTTTGGCGGCAGCCGGGGTTCCCTTTGTGCTGCATCCGTATAATCACGATCCTTCCGCCGCCAGCTACGGCGCCGAAGCTGCGCAGGCCCTGGGCATCGTACCTTCCCGGGTTTTCAAAACGCTGATGGTCGAGGTGGAAGGCAGGTTGGCCGTGGGCATCGTGCCGGTCAGCGGCACACTGGACCTCAAAGCATTCGCTGCCGCCATGGGGGCGAAAAAGGCGGCGATGGCGGACCCTGCTGCCGCTCAGCGGCGCACAGGATATGTGCTCGGCGGCATCTCACCGCTCGGACAACGGCTTCCCTCCCCTACCGTGCTGGATCACAGTGCCCTGGCGCTGGAGACGCTGTTGGTTTCAGGCGGCAAACGCGGGCTGGACATCGAACTGGCCCCCGCCGACCTGGTCCGCCTCACCGGCGCGGTCACGGCACCCATCAGCTCGCTGCCGGCGCCAGAAACAGGGGCGGCGCGCCGGCCTGGCACGGGCCTATAATTCTTGCACCGGCGGTTCGCTGCAGCAGCAGCGACGGCACTGGAAGGTCGGGGTCACCGTGGTCAAGAACCCGTTTAAACACTCGCCGCACCATAGCGGTGACGACACAAAAAACGGTGTCCACCACTCTTCCTGGCTGCACCGCGAAGACGCCGGCATCAGCCACGGCAAGAGCAGCCTTTTCTTCATTGCCCACGAGAACCCCTCGCCGCCGTCAGTGACGTGCCTTCAAGGACACGAGATCCTGCCGGGGGAAACCTCCTGCAGCCAGGGCCACCCGATCGGCTGATACTCATCGCCTTCCAGCATCCATCAGCCCGCGACCACCCCACCCACGCGGAGCCACCGGATCCTGGCCACTTCTAGGCCCTTTCCCCGCCCCGGGCAGCATCGTGATCCTGCCGTGCTGCACCGGGGTTCAGGCGGGGAGCCAACTGTTGCCGCAGCCACGCCTTGACCACCCGCTCCCAGCGCTCGGGATCAACATTCCACTCCTTGGTGTGCCGGGCGTGGTTGAAAGGCTCGAAGGTGACCATCTCCGGGTTGCGTTCGGCCAGGAGCGCTGATGGCTTGTACGGCACGTACTCATCGTCCACGCTGTGAATAATCAACGTGGGAGTCCGCAGCTCAACAGCCCGGGAAACCCAGTCCATCGCCTTGAGGTCCACCGGCGCGGACAGCCCCGTGAGCCGCCGTCCCAGCGGATGGCCCAGCATGAGCTGACCGTACCGGCCCACCAGCGACGGAATCCTGTTCAGCTGCGCGTGGTGGGCCAGCACCGTCACCCAGTCGATCACCGGCGCATCCAGCACCATGGCCCGGATCAGGTGCCGGTAGCGGGACAAATCCGCGGTCTGCAAGCAGATGGCGCCACCCATGGACCAGCCGAACAGCACAATCTCCTCGGCCCCGTTTGCCAGGGCATATTCAATGGCGGCCTCGATGTCCCGCCACTCGGTGGAACCCAGCCCGTAGCGCCCGTCATCGGCGGACGGCGCCAACCCGTCATTGCGGTAGGACACCACCAGGGATGTCAGCCCCAGTTCGAGCGCGGGCCCCACGGCGCGCAGGGCTTCCTGCCGGGTGGCGCCGCGCCCATGGACCATCACCGCCCAGGTCCGCGCTGTCCCGCCCGCGCGGACCAGCCAGGCGGGCGCCTGCCCGCGGTCAACATCGATCATCACATCTTCGGCAGGAATTCCGACGGCGGCCGGGTCCGGATAGAGGGCGCCGCTCCACCAGCCCCACCTGGCGGAGCCGAGGTCCCCTGCATACACTGCTTCGACTTCGCGCGCCACGGTCCGCTCAGCGGGCGAGTACGAAACGATGCGGCCGATCCGCGCGTGCCCCTTGCCGCCGTCGAAAAAGAATCCGTACACCCCGTCAACGGTGGTGTCCTCATTGGCCGCCATGATCACCTGCTGCTGGTGCCCATCCCTGATGACAGCCAGCACTTCCTGGTTGGCCGCCCGCTGGCGCGCGGGGGTGATGACACGGCGGGCAAAGTACACAGCCAGCGCCGACGATCCCGTGGCCAGCAGTCCCGCCAACGCGCCTCCGCCGATGGCCCCGCCAATGGCCCATTTGGTCCGCAGCGACAAGCCTGTGCCGGAATCCTGGGCAGGAATGATGGGTGCGGGGCTGCTGCGCTGGAAAAGTGCCATGCAACCATTGTTACCGCCGGGGCACCGGCGGGCCGCATTTCCCGCAGAGGCCGGCGCAGCGGCGGACCGGTGCGGCGGACCATGCGCCGGACTAGGCTAAGGCCATGAGTGATCCCATCGTCATCCTGACCGAAGAACCCCTGGGGGCGGAGGACCGCCTGAACATCGAGCGGCTTGTGGACGGAGGAGATACCCGGCTGCTGGTCCTGGTTCCGGCGAACACCGAACGGCACCTGCTGGTGGACTTCCTCGAGAACCTTTCCATGCTGGACATCGCCAAAGCCTTCCGCGAACTGACGTCGCATGCACCGGATCCCGCCACCGAGCGGGCCCAGGCAGCGGAGACCCTCGCGATATCCCTGGCAGCACTGGCCGGACTGGGGGCAGGCGTCACGGGAGAAATTGTCGACGGCGGCGCGGTGCAGGCCCTGGTGGCAAAGGTCAAGGAAACAGGTGCCTCGCAGGCCGTGGTGATCACCCGGCCGCACGCGGTGGCGGATACGTTCCACACCGACTGGGCCAACAAGGCCCAGGACCAGTTGGGTCTTCCCGTCCTGCATCTGTACGCAGGTTCGGGATTTATCGGCGACTCCTGAGCGTTGACAAGGCTATGAGCATCTTCGGAAACAACATCCTGGGCAAAAACATTTTCGGACACAAGGACACAGATCCTGCGCCCGAGTCCTCCGCCGCGGAGCCCAGCGTCCAGAAATCCGACGCTGAATGGCGCCGGGAGCTCACACCGGAGGAGTACCACGTGCTCCGCCAGTCCGGTACCGAGCGCCCCTATACCGGTGAGTACTGGGACACCCACACGGCCGGCGTATATCAATGCCGCGCGTGCGGCACTGAGCTGTTCACCAGCAACGAGAAGTTTGACTCGCACTGCGGCTGGCCCTCCTTCTTCGCCCCGTTGGCGGAAGGCACCGTCCGCTACATCCACGACCGGACGCTGGGCATGGAGCGGGTGGAGGTCCGCTGCGCCACCTGCGACTCCCACCTGGGGCACGTGTTCGAGGGCGAGGGGTACCCCACGCCCACGGACCAGCGCTACTGCATCAATTCCGTGTCCCTGAAGCTCGTACCGCGCGGGGAGCCCCAAGTCAGCAGGGCCGAAGCGGAGGCCTGAGATCAGGAAAGGCTGGACCTCGTCCTGCTGAATACAGGCGCGAGGAACAGCCTTTCTTAGGCTTGGCCGCTTTTCAGATTAGTTCTGCTGGTTGCTTGGTACGCTCGCCGTAGACAGCAGGCAACCAGAAAGGCGCCGACGATGACCGAAACACTGATCACCGCTCCCACCGGGATTTCCGCAGAAAACCAGGACTGGACCAGGCTGAAGGCTGCCGCCACTGCCATCCAGGCACTCCAGGTGAAGGACGGCTCCATTCCGGACCCGGCAACCCACCACGAGGCATCCCTGCATGTCAGCAGCATCGTCGATGCCGTGCACGCCCTTGCCCCGGCCTTCCCGCACGATGCCGCTTACCTGGACGCCGTTTGCGCTGACTTTTCCGCCTGGCAGGCCAACAGCTTTGCTGTCCCGGATTTCCTGTCCTCGCTGCTCGCCTTCCAGCCGCAGGAACAGCGCCGGGACGGCCTGCAGCACCTGGTGGTCTTCCCCATGTACACCCAGAACGGCAGCAGCAACCGGCTGGTGGAAGCAGTCCTGATCGAAGTGATCTGGCCCGAGTTCATCGCCGGCCTGGAGGCCACGGAGTATTCGAACAAGCTGTTCGTCCCCATCCGCTTCCTGGACTTCACTGCCGGCTACGATACGAACTCCGCCGTGCTGTTCCCGGAGACAGTGGCCGTCAGCGAAACCCCCACCTTCACCTGGGGAGCCATCTTCGCCGACCGGGAAGCCGCCCGCTTCCGCCGCGTGCTCAAGGCCGCCGCCGAGACCACCCGCCTGGAACTTCCGGCAGGCGCCGCGGAACTCCTCGCGGACCAGGACCTGACCGAGGCGACGTTTGTGATGTGGGACCTGATCCACGACCGGACCCACATGCGTGGCGACCTGCCCTTCGATCCCTTTATGATCAAGCAGCGGATGCCGTACTTCCTGTACTCGCTCGAGGAACTGCGCTGCGACCTGACCGCCTTCCGTGAATCGGTCCGGATCGAAAAGGACGACGACGCCGATCCCGAGGCCCGCCGGCACGCGAAGCTGGTGCAGTACGCCATCATCTTCGACCGGATCTTCCGCTTTGCGATCACGGGCAGCCGGGTCCGCAACTACGACGGACTCGGTGGCCAGCTCCTGTTCGCCTGGCTGCACCAGCAGCACGTCCTGCACTGGACCGACACCCGGCTCACCATCGACTGGGACGAGGTGGCGGACGCCGTCATCGCGCTGGGCGACAGCATCGATGAGCTGTACTGGCGTTCCATCGACCGGCCCAAGACTGCGCACTGGCTCGCCGCATACAAGCTCATTTCGGCTACCGTTACCCCCAACCCGGCGTCCCTCTGGGCCAAGGGTTCCGACGCACTGGCACTGGCCGGTCCGCCGCGAGGCCTGACGGACCAGGTGCTTGACGACGAGTTCCCCCTGTCCATGTTCTACGAAGCACTGGAGAAGAAGATGCGCCCCGTGATCGAATCCACCGCCGGAATCACTGGAGCCTCCGCACTGTGACAGATACCCCGGGGGCAAGCGTTCCGCAGCTCAATGTCCTGGTGACCGGCGGCAGCGGAGCATCAGGCATCGCCGTCGCCCGGGCGCTTCACAGCACCGGCCACCGGGTGTTTACCGTGGGCTCCGACCAGGCGAGGATCGACGCGGCAGCACAGCAGGCGGGCGAAGGCGTCACTGGCCTGGTGTGCGACCTCGCCGTTATGGAGGACGTGAGGCAGCTGCGGTCCTCCGTGGCTGCGGCCGCAGGTCCCGTTGATGCCGTGATCCACCTGGTAGGCGGCTGGCGGGGCGCCCAAGGCATCGCCGACCAGACTGATGAGGACTGGGACTTCCTGGAACGCGGCGCCATCACCACACTCCGTAACGTCACCCGCGTCTTCTACGACGACATCGCCGCGTCCCGCAACGGCCGCTTTGCCATGGTGTCCTCCACCGCGGTGGAAAAGCCGGCAGCAGCCACGGCCAGCTACGTGGCCGCCAAGGCGGCGGCCGAAGCCTGGACCATGGCCATGGCTGACGGCTTCCGGCGGGCCGCCGGGAACGGCAGCGCCCCAAGCAGCGGCGCAGGCACGGACAACGCAACCCACGTGGAGGGCGGAGCAGCACCGGCCGCCGTCGTCCTGGTGGTCAAAGCCCTGGTGGACGACGCCATGCGCCACGCCCACCCGGAGCGCAGCTTCCCCGGCGGCACCGACGTCGAAGACCTCGCCCGCGCCGTCGTCGGACTCTTCAAAGCGCCGGCGGACGGACTGAACGGCACCCGGCTCCGGCTGGCGCCCTGACTGCACGGGCCGGCACTACCTAGACTGAAAGTGTGACCAAAGCCATGACAACCACAGCAGAAACTGCCGCCGGAACCCGGCTGCACGATCCCGCCGTCCGCGGATTCGCCTCCGACAACTACTCAGGCGTCCACCCGGAAATCCTTGCGGCCCTGGCCGCCGCCAACGGGGGCCACCAGGTCTCGTACGGCGAGGACGAGTACACCGCCAGGCTCCAGGAGGTGCTGGAGGACCACTTCGGTCCCGGCATCGAGAGCTTCCCGGTCTTCAACGGCACCGGCGCCAATGTGCTGTCCCTGCAGTCGCTGCTCCCCCGCTGGGGTGCCGTGGTGTGCGCTTCCACCGCCCACATCAACATGGACGAAAACGGTGCACCGGAACGCGTGGGCGGCATCAAGCTCCTGCACGTCCCCACCCCGGACGGCAAGCTCACGCCCGAACTGATCGACCGCGAGGCCTGGGGCTGGGGCGACGAACACCGCGCCCAGCCGCTCGCCGTCTCCATCACCCAGACCACCGAACTGGGCACCTGCTACACCCCGGAGGAAGTCCGGGCGATTGCCGACCACGCGCATTCCAAGGGGATGAAGCTCCACATGGACGGCGCCCGCCTGGCCAACGCGGCCGCCCACCTGCAGGTCCCGCTGCGGGCGTTCACCCGCGACGCCGGAGTGGACATCCTCTCGTTCGGCGGAACCAAGAACGGGCTGCTGTTCGGGGAAGTGGTGGTGGCGCTGAACCCGGAGGCGGCGCATGGGCTCGTATACCTGCGCAAGATGAACATGCAGCTGGCGTCCAAGATGCGCTTTATGTCGGCGCAGTTCATCGCCCTCCTGGAGGGTGACCTCTGGCTGCGCTCCGCCTCCCACGCGAACGCCATGGCAGCCAGGCTGCGTGCCGCCGTCGACACCATTGACGGTGTGCAGCCCACGCAGAAAACCGAATCCAACGGCGTCTTTGCCGTCCTGCCTGCGGGCGTGGCAGACAGGCTGCGGGAGTCCTTCCGGTTCTACGACTGGAACGAGGCCGCCCGGGAAGTGCGCTGGATGTGTTCGTTCGATACCACCGAGGAGGATATTGATGCCTTTGCCGCAGCCATCCGGCACGAGCTCGGCGCTGACGGGCGCCATCCCGCCAGCTAGTCACAACAGACCGACGGCGAGCCTTCCCGCCGTCCCCGGCCCCGTTGCGTAACCTGCGAAGGTGAACGCACTTGACCAGGTTCCCCCGGAATTTCTCCACGCCTTGGGAACCCTCAGGAAAGCCCAGTGCCGCGGGGAGCTCCGCCTGGCGGAGATCCCAGCGCCGGGCCGCCTGGCGCCCTTTGCCGTAGCACTCGGCGCCGAGGTCCTGGCACCGGGCCCACGGACCCCCACCACACCCCTGCACGGCCCCGCGGCCATGGCGCTGGCGGCAGCCTCGGGAACAGCCGACGACGACGAGACAGAGTTGGCCACGGGGCGGTTCATCCTGCTCCACGACCCCGAAGGCTCGGCCGTGTGGGATGGCGAGTTCCGCATCGTCACCTACATCCGGGCGCAGCTTGAACCGGAGATGGGGAACGACGAGATGCTGGGAACGGTGGCCTGGACCTGGCTCGTGGAGGCGCTCGAAAACCACAAAGCCCCCTACCGCGCCGCCGGCGGAACCGCCACCCGGGTCCTGTCCGAAAGCTTTGGGACGCTCGCGGAAAGGCCCGGCTCCATCGATATCGAACTGCGCGCCTCGTGGACCCCGGCGTCCTCTGACGTGACTGCCCACCTCGAAGCCTGGTCCGACATGGTGTGCACCTTCGCGGGCCTGCCGCCCCTCCCGGACGGCGTCACCGCGCTGCCGCAGCGGCGGCGGAACTGACGGCGCGGAGTGCGGCTGCCGGTGGAGGAGAACCGCAGCGGGGTCCCCAGGCGGGTCCCGGAACGGCCGGCCGGTAAACTAAGGGCATCATGACCCCTCACATTCCGGAAAACACCACGGCCGGCGTCCCGGCTGCTGACACCGCACCCCACATCACGGTGGAGGGCTTCGACGCCCCCATTCCCGAAATTATTGAACTCGATTCGCCCCGCGACGGCGTTCCGCTGGTCATCGAAACGCAAGCCGGGCTGGAGCGGTGCGCAGCCGCCATCGCCGCCGGCACCGGACCGGCCGGCGTGGACGCCGAACGTGCCTCCGGCTTCCGCTACGGACAGCGCGCCTTCCTGGTCCAGATCCGCCGTGAAGGTGCCGGGACGTGGCTGATCGACCCCGAACCCTTCGACAACCTGGACATCATCAACGATGCCCTCAGCGGTGTTGAGTGGATCCTGCACGCCGCCAGCCAGGACCTGCCATGTCTGTCCGAGCTCGGCATGTGGCCGCAGAAGCTCTTTGACACGGAACTGGCCGCCCGCCTGGCCGGCCTTCCCCGGGTGGGCCTGGCCGCCGTCATCGAACAACTGCTGGGCTTCGGCCTCGCCAAGGAACACTCCGCGGCGGACTGGTCAACCCGGCCCCTTCCCGAGCCGTGGCTGCGGTACGCCGCCCTGGACGTGGAGGTCCTCACCGAACTGCGGGAAGAACTCATCGAGCTCCTCGAAGCGGACGGCAAGCTGGAGTATGCGGAACAGGAGTTCGCCGCCATCCTGGCTGCCGGACTGCCGCCTGCGCGTGTTGACCCGTGGCGGAAGACGTCCGGTCTGCACCAGATCCGCGACCGGCGGCAGCTGGCGGCGGTCCGGGAGCTGTGGCTGGAACGCGATTCCCTGGCCCGGAAGCGGGATGTGGCCCCGGGCAGGCTGATCCCGGATTCAGCCCTGGTGGCCGCCGCGAAGGCCATGCCCGCCACCGTTCCCCAACTGCTGGGAACCAAAGGCTTCCACGGCCGCGCGGCCCAGCGCGAAGCTCCCCGCTGGCTGCGCTGCATTGCCGCGGCCCGGGACCTCGAGGACCTTCCGCCGCTGCACCTGGCCACCAACGCACCCCCGCCGCCGCGCGTGTGGGCCGACCGCGATCCCGAAGCTGCGGCACGGCTCGCCACCGCGCGGCCGAAGCTGCAGGAGAAGGCGGACCAGATCAATCTCCCGCTGGAGAACCTGCTGACCCCCGATTACCTGCGCCGGGTGGCGTGGCGGCCTCCCGCGGAGATCAGCGAGGCGTCCATCGCGGCCGAGCTTCGTGCACTGGGCGCCCGCGAGTGGCAGGTGGAACTGGCCGCTCCCCTCATTGCGGACGCGTTCCTCCACCCCCAGCCGCTGCCGGTCAAGGAGCCCAAGCCGGACGTGGCAGCGGCAGGGCACTAACCCTCCGGTCCGGGCTCCGCAACGCTCTCTCACTTGAAGTCCCAAATATCGATTCGCTCTCTCACTTGATGTCCGACATATCGATACGCTCTCTCACTTTCTTCAGGACAGTGAAAGAGCGATGGCTGAGAAGGTCCATTAAGTGAGAGAGCGTCCCTGTATCCGGGCCTTGCCGACTAAGTTACTGGCGAGTAACATCGAGGGTATTGCCGATTGGCTGCCTGCCGTAGTGCGGCATGCGCCGGCGCCTACGTCTCGATGAGGAGTTACACGTGAGCCAATCCCCGAACAACCGAGAACGCAGCAGCGCGTCCACGCGCACGGTCCGGGACGTCGTTTTTGTCGACGGCGTCCGCACCCCGTTTGGGCGGGCGGGAGACAAAGGCATCTACGCGGGAACCCGCGCCGATGACCTGATGGTGAAGTGCGTCCGCGAACTGCTGCGCCGGAACCCGTCCCTGCCGCCGGAACGCGTGGACGAAGTGGCCATCGCCGCCACCACCCAAACCGGTGACCAGGGCCTGACGCTGGGCCGGACCGCCGCCCTCCTGGCCGGGCTGCCCAGAACCGTCCCGGGCTTTGCCATTGACCGGATGTGCGCCGGCGCCATGACCGCCGTCACCACTACCGCAGGCGGCATTGGCTTTGGTGCCTACGATGTGGTGATCGCCGGCGGCGTGGAACACATGGGCAACCACCCCATGGGCTCCGGCGCAGACCCCAACCCCCGGTTTATGTCCGAACGCCTGGTGGACCCGGCGGCGCTGAACATGGGCAACACCGCGGAGAACCTGCACGACCGGTTCCCGTCCATCACAAAAGACCGCACCGATGCCTACGCTGTTGCGTCCCAGGGCAAGTTCGATTCCGCCCGCCGCAAGGGCCTGATCCAGCCGGACCTGGTCCCCGTGGCCACGCTGAAACCGGGGCAGGGCTGGACCCTCAACACCGTTGACGAGCCGCCGCGGCCGGGCACCACCGTTACCGACCTGGCTGCGCTCCGCACCCCGTTCCGCCCGCATGGGCGCGTCACGGCAGGAAACTCGGCGGGCCTGAACGACGGCGCCACCGCGGCCCTCCTCGCTTCCTCCGATGCCGCTGCCGAACTGGGACTGCCGGTCCGGATGCGGCTGGTCAGCTACGCCTACGCAGGGGTTGACCCTGAGGTGATGGGCATTGGCCCTGTCCCCGCCACTGAAAAGGCGCTGAAGAACGCGGGGCTGACCATCGATGAGATCGGCCTGTTCGAAATCAATGAAGCCTTTGCCGTCCAAGTGTTGAGTTTCCTGGAGCACTTCGGGATTGCGGACGACGATCACCGCGTCAACCGCTACGGCGGCGCCATCGCGGTGGGCCATCCCCTCGCATCTTCCGGCGTACGGTTGATGAACCAGCTTGCCAGGCAGTTCGAGGAAGACCACTCCGTCCGGTACGGCATCACCACCATGTGCGTGGGACTGGGGATGGGTGCCACCGTGATCTGGGAGAACCCGCACCACGCCCACTACAGCGGAATGCTGACAGGATCATCCGCCGAACCCGCCACCACCGAACCAGCGTCCGAGGGAGCAGCATGAGCGCCGCAGATTTCACCAGGCTTGCCGAACTTTTTCCGCACGAAGTGGTGACCCATTCCTACGTCCAGGACATCGAACTCCCGGCACCGGCCGGACAGCCCAGCCCCGGAACCTTCGCCCTCATCACACTGGACAACGGGCTGGACCACACCAAACCCACCACCCTGGGCCCCAACACGCTGGTGGAGCTGGGCACGGTGCTGGAGGGGCTGCGGGAGCGCGCATCCCGGGGCGAGATCGTGGGCGTGGGTGTCACCGGAAAGCCCTACTTCCTGGTGGCCGGAGCGGACCTTTCCGCCGTCAAGAACCTGGCGGAACGCGAGCACGGATTATGGATGGCGCAGCTGGGCCACGACGTGTACGGCACCCTCGCCAACCTCGGCGTTCCCAGCTTCGCGTTCATTAACGGCGCCGCGCTGGGCGGCGGCCTGGAGATTGCCCTGCAGTCCACCTACCGCACCGTGTCCACCGGCGCCGGCGCGCTCGCCCTGCCGGAGGCCTACCTCGGGCTGGTTCCGGGCTGGGGCGGCGTCTACCTCCTGCCCCGCCTCATCGGCCCCGAGAACGCCGTAAAGGTGATGATCGATAACGCCCTCAGCAACAACCGGACCCTCAGCGGCCCGCAGGCCTTCGCCTTGGGCATTGCGGACGCTTTGTTTGAACCGGCGGACTTCCTCGAGCAGTCCCTTGCCTGGGCCGCGAAAGTCATCTCCGGCGAGGCAATGGCGGAACGGCCCAACGCCGTCGACCCCGCCGCTCCCGACACAGCGGCCCGCTGGTCCTCCGCGGTAGCGGCCGGACGGGCGCTGGTGGAGGCCAGGACGTCCAACGCAGCCCCCGCTCCGGGCAAGGTCCTGGACCTCATGGAGGCCAATCGGACCATGACCCAGGCTGAGTCCGCGGCCCTGGAATGCGAAACGCTCGCCGAACTGATGCAGACGGACGCATTCCGCGCCACCGTATACGCTTTCCTGGACCTCGTGCAGAAGCGGTCCAAGCGCCCGGCCGGCGCCCCGGACCGCACACTTGCCCGCCCGGTCACCAAAGTGGGGGTGGTGGGCGCAGGCCTGATGGCAAGCCAGCTTGCGCTGCTGTTCGCCCGCCAACTGAAGGTGCCGGTGGTCATGACGGACATCGACCAGGCGCGGGTGGACAAAGGCGTGGCCTACGTCCATGCCGAGGTGGACAAACTCCTGGCAAAGAAGCGCATCAGCGCGGACGCCGCCGACCGGACCAGGGCGCTGGTGACGGGTTCCGTTTCCAAGGACGTTTTCGCCGACGCCGACTTTGTCATCGAGGCGGTCTTTGAAGAGCTGAACGTCAAAAAGCAGGTGTTCGCCGAGCTGGAGCGGGTGGTCACCCCGGACTGCATCCTCGCCACCAACACCTCGTCGCTGTCCGTCACGGCAATGGCGGCGGACCTGAAACATCCGGAACGGCTGGTGGGTTTCCACTTTTTCAACCCGGTAGCCGTTATGCCGCTGCTGGAGATCGTCCGCGCCCCGCGGACGGACGACGCTGTGCTCGCCACCGCTTTTGAACTCGCCAAATCCCTGAAAAAGACCGGCGTGCTGGTCAAGGATGCGCCCGCATTTGTGGTCAACCGCATCCTGCTGCGGCTGATGGGCGAAGTGACGGCCGCCTTTGATGAAGGCACCCCCGCGGAGGTGGCAGACAACGCGCTCCGTCCCATGGGCCTGCCGATGACACCGTTCACGCTCGGGGCCATGGTGGGGCTTCCGGTGGCCCAGCACGTTCAGGAGTCGCTCCACGCGGCGTTCGGCGACCGCTTCACGGTGTCGGCGAACCTGCAGAAGCTGATTGATAACGGCGTCAAGAGCCTGTGGGCTCCGGCGCACGACGGCTCGCAGGAGATCCCGGAGTCCACACTGTCGCTTTTGTCCTTTGGAACCAGCCCTTCCACTGCAGAGGAAGTGCTGCGCCGCACGCAGGATGCCCTGGCTGAAGAGATCGGGCTGATGCTGGCGGAAGGGGTTGTGGCAGGGTCCGAGGACATCGACCTCTGCATGATCCTGGGCGCCGGCTGGCCACTGTTCCTGGGCGGCATCACCCCCTACCTGGACCGGGTGGGGGCATCGGAACGCGTCAACGGCAAGCGGTTCCTCGCGCCCGGCACCGCGTCCAGCCCGGCATCAGGCCAGCCCGCCGGCAGGTAAGCAACAGGCAGCCAAGCAACAGGCACCTGGGCACACGAGCAACACAGGGCTCCGACCGGTTCTCCGGCCGGAGCCCTGCGGCCTGTCTCACTGCTGTAAGCGTGTGGCGGGGTCAGCGCGCCGCCAGCCGCCCGCCGTCGAGCGTTAACAGCCGGTGCGCCAGCGAGCGTGCATAAGGCACGTCGTGGGTGACCAGGACGACCGCGGCGCCCGCTGCTGCGGCGCTCCGCACCGCTGCGTCCAGGAACCGGAGGCCGTCCCCGTCCAAGGCGACAGTGGGCTCGTCGAGGGCCAGCACCGCCGGCCTGCGGGCCAGGACGGTTGCCAGCGCCAGCAGCCGCTGACCGGACGCCGGCAGCTCCATCGGGTGGGCATCCGCCGCGCCGGACAAACCCACGGCAGCCAGCGCCGCCCCTGTCCTCGCCTCTGCTTCGTGGGGTCCGAACCGCCGGTCCAGGCCGAACCGGACCTCCCGGGCGGCAGTCCGTTCAAAAAGCTGGTCCCGCGGGTTCTGGAACAGCAGCCCCACGGTCTGCGCCACCTCACCCACGGGCCTGCCGGCAATATCCCGGCCGCGCACCAGGACAGAGCCCGCGGTGGGCTGCAGCAGGCCGTTGAGGTGCCGCAGGAACGTGGATTTCCCGGCACCGTTGGGCCCGGTGACGGCCACGATCTCCCCTGGCAGCAGTTCCAGGTCGATGTCGCGGAGTACCTGCGCGGGCTGGTCCCCCGGCACATCTCCGGCGCCCATCCGCCTCTTCCTGCCTCCCGCTGGCCTGTCCGCGTACCCGAAGCCCACGCCCCGGAACTCAAGGACTGGGCCGGAAGCGGCACCCTGGCCGTCAGCCTGGTTGTTCCGGGCACCGGCCTCGCTGACCTCAACCGTGGTGTCCCGTTGCACGCCCGGCCGCCGGATACCGGCGGGCAGCCGTTGGGGCGCGGCAATGAGTTCAGCGGGTGTGCCGTCCGCCGTGACAGTGCCACCGTCAAGGACAATCCACTGTTGTGCTGCGAGGAGCGCCTCATCCACGGCTTGGCTGAGGATCACGACGGCGGTCCCTTGCCTCACGAGTGAGCCGACCAGGAGTGCCAGTTCGTCCGCTCCGGCCGGGTCCAGGGAGGCGAAGGGTTCGTCCATGACCAGCACTTCGGGGCCAGTAATGACAGCGCAACCGATAGCGAGGCGCCGCAGTTGTCCGCCGGAGAGCGTGTTTGGGTGGCGGTCCAGGAGGCCGGAAAGCCCCAGCAGCCCCGCAATGCGTTCCACCGCGGCGAGCATGGCGGACCGCTCGCCGCCTGCGTTTTCGAGGGCAAACGCCAGTTCTTCAGCCACGGTAGCCCGGACCGTGGACAGGATGGCCCTGGGATCCTGCGGGACGAAACCCACCCGCCGGCCCCACTGTGCGGGGTTGATCCGGGGATCCTGGGCCTGCCCCTCGAACCGGAGCGTGGTTCGGGCCAGTGTCAGGTGTCCTTCCAGCGTGCCTCCTGCTCCGGGTGGAAGCCAGCCTGCCAGGAGCCTTCCGAGCGTGGATTTTCCGCTTCCGGATGGCCCCAGGACTGCCGTCAACGTCCCGGGGTGAAACGAGACGTCCACGTTGTGAAGGACCGGCGCCGCGTCGTCGTGGAAGGTGAAGCTCCTGATGCCGGCGGCAAGGGCGGTTGCTGTCTCCACTCAGTCCCCCGCCAGCAGCAACCGAACAGCCACCGCGGCTGCCGCGGCCAGCAGCAGGAGCATCCGGAACGGCGGCTCCCACGGCCGCTCCGGCACGTCGCGGTAGCTGGTCCGGGGGCCGGTGCCGCCGAAGCCGCGGGCTTCCAGGGCGGCGGCGCGGGTGGCTGCGTCCTCCACCAGCGCGGACACCAGCGGCACCGCTTGCAGGCGGAAAGCTGCGGCCCGGTGCAGGAGGCCGCGCCGGATCACCAGGCCGCGTGCCTCCTGGGCCTGCCGGATGCGTTCCAACCGGAATGTGATGGCCGGCAGCAGGCTAAGGGTGGACGCCAGGACGAAGGCGAACCGCCCGTGGACGCCCTTTGCTGACAAGGCCGCCACGAGGTCCGGAACGCTCACGCTGAAGGAGAAGACCAGGAGGGCCAGCACAGCAGCGCAGAGCTGGGCTGCCCGGTTCAGGGCGAACGAGAGCCCTTCGGCGGTGACGCGCGCCGGGCCCCACTGGGCCAGCACGGTGTCCCCTTCGGGGAAAAACAGGCCGTGCAGCACCAGGAGAGAAAGGGCCAGGGGCACCAGGATGGCTGCTGCCGCAGGCAGAAGCCGCCGCGACGTGCCGCCTCGGGCTGAGAGGCCCACTGCAGCCGTGATCACGGCGAGCGACAGCGGCAGGTATGCTGCCGCCGTCGTTATTACTGCCGTGCTGCCGGCGGCCGCCAGGGTGGTCAGCGGATGCAGTCGCATCGGAAGGTGGTCAGGCGCCCTGCTCAGGATTCCTGCCCGCAAGCACGCGGTGCCGCCGGACAAAGGGAAACTGTACGGTGGCGCGGCGGGGCAGGGCGTAGACGAGCACAGCGACGGCAGTGAACACGAGGGCCTTGTCCATGGGGTCCGAGATGAGCGCCTGCTTGGTGATGGCGGCCAGCAGGCTGTCCCCCATGGAGCGGAAGGCGCTGACGATCGCGCCGGTGGCCACCCCTGAGGTGCCGCCAAAGACAAAAGCCGCTACCGGGGCGGACACCACGCCGCCGATGATGCCGGTGGCGAATCCGGCCACGGGCGCGAGGTAGAAGCGGCGGAAGAGGCCATAGCGGGCGGCCAGTCCGGCGAGGCAGCCGATCAGAGCGGCGCCGGCGGCGAAAGGCAGCACGGTGGGGTTGAAGAACGACCAGACGATGCTGCTGAGCGCGCCGGTGGCCGCCCCGGCTGCGGGGCCGGCGAGGACTGCGACCAGGACCGTGCCGATCGCGTCGAGGTAGAACGGCACCAGGGTGCTGCCCACGAACTGGCCAAGGACGATGTTCAGCACCAGGGCCACCGGGATCAGCACGACGGTGGACGTCGGCAGGGTGGGAAGGACGGCCACGATCAGCAGGACGGCGCCGGCCAGGAAACCGGACAGGGCGATCAGGGCCGAGGCGCTTCCCGGGCCGCCGGTGATGTCAGTGGGCTGGTTGAGGACCAGGTAGATGTATGTGCCGGCGATGGCCAGGGCGCCGAGGATTTCCAGCAGCCGGCGTTTGCGTGCCGCGGCAGGTGACGCGGACGGCAACGTCAGGGAGTGCGATGACATGGTGTTCCTTCAGGGTGCGCGCGGACGGCCCCGGGAAGCCCGGGTGGGATGGAACGCTGCGTATGTCACCTCGGCAGCAGCCGGCAGGCAATCTGCGCCTCTCCGGTCCGCGGACAATTCTATCCGTGGTTGGGCCCGTCCGCCGGATCCTGTGGTTGAGTCTTGCGATACGCCGAGGTGCTCACCCCAGTCGCCGGGCAAGGCTGCCGACGGCGGACACCAGTTCGCCGAAGGCGGCCTCGGGGTAGTTGGCCGACACCACACGTGCGTTCGGCGGTGCTCCCCAGAGCCCCCGGAAATCGGCAACGGTGGTGCCCATCAGCATCGTCGACACGGTCTCGACGTCCACGGTGGCGGGCCGGGCCTCAAAGTCCAGGGTTCCCGCGGCGACGCCAGCGGCGAAGTAGTCGTGGACGTGGGCGATGTATCCCTGGTCATAGTGGCGGTGAAACTCGAAATAGAACCGCAGGGCGTCGGACAAGTGCCGGATCAGGGTGTTGCCGGAGGTGCTGCGCCGGCCTTCCGGCTGGTCCGGCAGCACCAGTTCGGGGTCGGGTGCGCCGGCGGCTTCCGCCAGCTGCCGGACATGGTCCGGGTGCAGCTCCATCCGCTCGGTGGTGTCCAGGGAGCAGACGATGGGGAGTTTGTCGAGCGGTTGGCCCTGGAAGGCGGCGTACACCTCCTTGGCCGCGTGCGGGTCCACGTGGGTGTTCCACTCGGCCGTGGGCGTGGTGTTGCCCTGGTAATAGAAGCTGCCGCCCATGATGACCACCTTCGCCAGCAGTTCGGGGAGCCGGGGTTCCTGCCGGAGTGCCAGCGCGAAGTTGGTCAGGGGCGCGGTAATCAGGGCGGTGAGCTCCCCCGGCCGTGCCCGGGCGTGCTCAACCCAGAGCTCGACGGCGTTCCGGGCCGAGACTGCGCCGGCAGGTTCCGGCAGGACCGCGTATCCGATGCCTTGGGGGCCGTGGGTTTCCGGCGTGGTCAGCAGCGGTATGGCCAGCGGTGCGCGGGAACCGATGGCAACTTCCACTCCCGGGTGCCCGCACAGCTCCAGCAGCGCCAGCGTATTGCGCGCCACTTGGTCCGCGTCCACGTTTCCGGGGGTGGCGGTGACGGACACGAACTCGGTGTCCGGGAGGGCGGCCAGGTAGGCAAGGGCCAGGGCGTCGTCGATGCCCGTGTCCACATCCAGCAGGAAGGCGGTCATGTCCGTTCCTAGAAGAGCGCCACCTTGGGCTCCGCGGGGAAGACGTTGTCCAGCTCCACGAGGTCCTTGTCGGAAGGAATCCAGTCCGCTGCTTCAGCGTTCTGCCGGACCTGTTCCGGCCGGGTGGCGCCGGCGATGACGCTGGCCACGGACGGCTGGGCCGCCAGCCAGGAGAAGGCCACCTGGATCTCGGAGAGTCCGCGTTCCCTGGCGAAGCTGCTGAACCTGGCCAGCTGGTCCCAGTCGGCGTCGTGGACCATGTGCTGGCGGGTGTGGCTGAGCCGCGAGCCGTCGGGGGCGTGGCCGGGCGCGTACTTGCCGGTCAGCAGTCCGTTGGCCAGCGGGAAATACGGAAGGACGCCGAGGCCGAATTCCGCCGCCGCCGGGGTAACTTCGAGCTCGGCGCGCCGGTCCAGCAGGTTGTAGTGGTTCTGGGTGGAGATGAAGCGTGCTCCCCCGAGTTCGCGCGCAACGTACTCGGCCTGGGCGATCTGCCAGCCCGCCCGGTTGGAGTGCCCGATGTAGCGGACCTTGCCGCTGGTGACCAGAGTGTCCAGGGCGGACAGGGTTTCATCGATCGGGGTCAGCGGGTCCGGGGTGTGGAACTGGTAGAGGTCGATCCAGTCGGTGCCCAGCCGGCGGAGCGAGGCTTCCACGGCCTGGATGATGTAGCGGCGGGAACCGCGGGCACCGAAGTCCGGGCCGCTGGCGCCTTTCATGTCCATGCCGAACTTGGTGGCAACGACGACGCCGGACCGCCTGGTGCCGAGCGCTTTACCGAGCATCGTTTCGCTCAGCCCCGGTTCCTTGCCGTAGGTGTCGGCGACGTCGAACAGGGTAATTCCGGCGTCCAGCGCGGCGTTGACCACCGCATCGGTGGCTCCCTGCGTCTCGGTGGGGGTGTTGGCCCGGCCCAGGTTGTTGCAGCCCAGGCCCACGGTGGAAACGGTCAGGCCGGACTTTCCGACGCGGCGGTACGTGGTCACAGAAACTCCTAGAGGCTGAAGGTGGTGGCGGGCTTGGCTGAGTGCTTGAGCTTGAAGTTCTGCGGATCGCCGTGCGGGGCAGCCCCGATGCTGAGCTTGGTAAAGTCCAGGTCCTCGTTCCGGGCGCAGACCTTGATGGCATTGACCGCCTTGTTGACCTCAGGGCAGAGGCAGAAGAGGTTGAGCTTGAAGTCGGTGAATTCGGAGCGCTCCACTGTTCCAAGCCCGCGCCAGGCAAGGTGGCTGATCAGGGCGTCCTTGGCCTTTTCCTCCAGGTAACGGTCCCTGTCGGTGCCTTCCCGGGTTTTGAGCGCGAACTGGGCCACCACCCAGAACTGATCCTCCTCCGCGATTTCGGCATACCCGTCCTCGGCGCACTGGACCGCAAACGCGTCCAGGAGTCCGTCGGCAGCCGCGGCGTCCGGAACGTCGGTTTCTTCAGTCTTGCTTTGGTGGCCCACCACGCCGTAGTTCATCACGAACTGGCTGTAGTCCTCGTCGAACCAGGCTTCCCGGAAGTGGAGAGTGCCCTCGTCGTCGCGTTTGTAGACCCTGACAATGCCGCTCATAACCGTCCCTTTGTAAACCATTTCACGTCGGTGCCGTCGAAGGGTGCCTGCTCCGCCTTCACGGCCTGGTAAAGCTGTCCTGCGGCGGCCTCCAGTGAATCCACCAGGCCTGCCGGGTAGTCCATTGCAACGCGGTGTTCGGCGAACTCGTCCTCGTCATCGATGAACACGCCGCGGCCCGTTGTCCGCACCACGTCCAGGTCCATGTCGATGACGTGGAACTCGGTGACGGATGGCCGGATGGGGTTCCATTCATGGGCCACCGCAAGGTCGATGTAGATCCGGACTCCGCCGGGATGGGCGTCGTCGTAGAACGTGGCCACCCAGTCACCGTCGCGGGGTACCAGCAGGACGGCGTCGGATTTTGTATAGAACGCGGCACCGGGCCGGGAGCAGAACTCGTTGGTCCCCTGGAAGATCCACCAGCCGTGCCGGTCTTCACCCAGGTAGCGCCCGGGGACCACCCAGTGCGCTTTGCCGTTCCACTTGCGGTTGCGGGCCACCACCAGGTGGCCCGGTTCGAGGCCCTCCGGTTCACGGACGGTGGCCGCGTGGGGTTCTCCTGCGAGGTCGCCCAGAACGCCGGGATACTTCAGCAGGTCCTCTCCCCTCACAGGATCGGAAGGCTGCCGGTGGTGGGATGCTGCTGGCCCGGCAGGGGACGCGCAAAGGGGACCTTGGTCCCGAGAACCTGGGCTACGACGTCGTGCGTTATCTGCTGGGCGGTCAGGCCCACGCGTTCCAGGACCTGGCTGCGGGTGCCGTGGTCCAGGAATTCGACCGGCAGGCCCACCTCATTCAGGGCGGTATCCACCCCTGCGGCACGCATTTCCTGCCGGATCCGGGAACCCACGCCACCGGCGCGGACGCCGTCCTCGATGCAGATCACCAGGCGGTGGTGTGATGCCAGCGCGATGATGGAGCGCGGGACGGGAAGCACCCAGCGCGGGTCCACCACCGTGGTGCTGATGCCCTGCGCGCCGAGCCGGTTGGAGACATCCAACGCAAGTTCGGACATGGCGCCCACGGAGATGATCAGGACGTCGTTCTCGGTGGAGCCCGAGGGCCGGCGGGAGAGGACATCCACGCCGTCGCCCAGGCGCTCCAGCGCTTCCACCTCAGCGCCGACGGATCCCTTGGAGAAGCGGACCACTGAGGGAGCGTCGCTGATGGCCACGGCCTCGCGGAGTTCCTCGCGCAGCCGGCTGGCATCGCGGGGCGCTGCCAGGTGGAGGCCGGGGACAATTTGGACCATGGACATATCCCACATGCCGTGGTGGCTGGCGCCGTCCGGGCCGGTGACACCGGCACGGTCCAGGACGATGGTGACGCCGGCCTTGTGCAGGGCAACATCCATCAGGAGCTGGTCGAAGGCGCGGTTCAGGAAGGTGGCATAGACGGCTACAACCGGGTGCAGGCCGCCGAAGGCCATGCCGGCGGCGGAGGTCAGGGCGTGCTGTTCGGCGATGCCGACGTCGATGACCCGCTCCGGGTGCCGGGCGGCGAACTTGTGCAGGCCCACGGGGATGAGCATGGCGCCGGTGATGCCCACCACATCCTCACGCTCATCGGCGATGGCGGCAATTTCGTCAGCGAATACCGAGGTCCACGACTTGGCGCCGGCGGTACCTGTGGGTTCCCCGGTCTCGGGGTCGATAATGCCCACCGCGTGGAACTGGTCGGCTTCGTGGGCACGGGCGGGTGCGTAACCGTGGCCCTTTTCGGTCATGGCGTGGACGATGACCGGGCCGGCGTAGTTCCTGGCAGTGGACAGCGCATGCTCCATGGCCTGGAGGTTGTGGCCGTCCACGGGGCCGATGTATTTCATGCCGAGGTCCTCGAACATGCCCTGCGGGGCCCACCAGTCCTTGATGCCCTTTTTCATGGCGTGGAGGCTCTTGTAGGTGAATTGGCCCATCGGTCCGCCGTTTTGCAGCTTCTTCTTCCACCAGTCCAGGGCCCGTTCGTAGGCGGGGGTGGCGCGGAAGGAGTCAATGGTGGGGCGGAGTGAGGCGAGGTAGTCGGCGAAGCCGCCCACGGTGGGGGCGTAGGACCTGCCGTTGTCATTAACCACAATGACTACGCGGCGCCGCTTGTCCGCCGCGATGTTGTTAATGGCCTCCCAGGCCATGCCGCCGGTGAGGGCGCCGTCTCCTATGACGGCGACGACGTGCCGGTCGCCCTCACCGGTCAACTGGCGGGCGCGGGAGATGCCGTCGGCCCAGGACAGTGACGACGAGGCGTGGGAGCTTTCCACGATGTCGTGCCCGGACTCCGCGCGGGACGGGTAGCCGGACAGGCCGCCTTCCTGCCGGAGGGTGCTGAAGTCCTGGCGCCCGGTGAGGAGCTTGTGGACGTAGGACTGGTGTCCAGTGTCAAACACGATGCTGTCGCGGGGCGAGTCGAAGATGCGGTGCACGGCGAGCGTCAACTCCACCACGCCGAGGTTAGGTCCGAGGTGGCCGCCCGTCTGGGAGACGTTCGTGATCAGGAAGTCCCTGATCTCCGAAGCCAGCTGGTTCAGCTGCTCTTCGGACAACTCGTTCAGGTCCTGCGGATTCCGGATGGTGTCCAAGATTCCCAATGACCCCTCCTTCGGGTGGTAGACGTGCCGTTTAACTCTAACGCCTTGGTCCGCCGGACCAGACCCGGCTGCAAAGCCCCCATGCAAAGCCGAAGCCCCGGCTGGTCGGTGACCGGCCGGGGCTTCGGGTGGTGCTGCGTGCGTGCCGGTTACCGCTAGTTGGCGGAGATCTGGCGCAGCACGTACTGCAGGATGCCGCCGTTGCGGTAGTAGTCCGCTTCACCCGGGGTATCGATGCGCAGGACCGCGTCGAAGCTCTGGGAGCTGCCGTCCTCGGCAGTGGCGGTGACCTTGAGGGTCTTCGGCGTGGTGCCATCGTTCAGGGCGGTGACTCCCTCAACGGAGAACGTTTCCGTGCCGGACAGGCCCAGGCTGGCGGCGGACTCACCGGCCGGGAACTGCAGCGGCAGGACGCCCATGCCAATGAGGTTGGAGCGGTGGATGCGCTCATAGCTCTCGGCGATGACGGCCTTGACGCCCAGCAGGGCGGTACCCTTGGCAGCCCAGTCACGGGAAGAACCGGAACCGTATTCCTTGCCTGCCAGGACCACCAGCGGGGTGCCGGCTGCCTGGTAGTTCTGCGCAGCGTCGTAGACGTAGGCCTGCGGGCCACCTTCCTGGGTGAAGTCGCGGGTGAAACCACCTTCGACACCGTCCAGGATCTGGTTTTTGATGCGGATGTTTGCGAACGTGCCGCGGATCATCACTTCGTGGTTGCCGCGGCGCGAGCCGTAGGAGTTAAAGTCCTTGCGCTCCACACCGTTGGCAAGCAGGTACTGGCCGGCGGGGGTGTCGGACTTGAAGGAACCGGCCGGGGAGATGTGGTCGGTGGTGACCGAGTCGCCCAGCTTCAGGAGCACGCGGGCGCCCGTGATGTCCTTGACCGGCTCCGGCTGGGCCTGCATGCCCTCGAAGTACGGGGGCTTCCGGACGTAGGTGGAGTTCGGATCCCAGGCGAAGGTGTCGCCGGCGGGGGTGTCGAGGGCCTTCCAGCGCTCGTCACCTTCGAAGACGCCTTCGTAGCCCTTGGCAAACATGTCCTTGTCAATCGAGGAGTCGATGACCTGCTGGACCTCAACCGGGTTCGGCCAGATGTCCTTCAGGAATACGTCGTTGCCGGCCTGGTCCTGGCCCAGGGCGTCGGTCTCGAAGTCGAAGTCCATGGAACCGGCCAGGGCGTAGGCGATGACCAGCGGCGGGGAGGCCAGGTAGTTCATCTTAACGTCCGGGTTGATGCGGCCTTCGAAGTTGCGGTTGCCCGAGAGGACTGCCGAGACGGCGAGGTCGTTGGCCTGGATGGCCTCGGAGATTTCAGCTTCCAGCGGGCCGGAGTTGCCGATGCAGGTGGCGCAGCCGTAGCCCACGATGTAGAAGCCGAGCTTCTCCAGGTAGGGGGTCAGGCCGGACTTCTCGTAGTAGTCGGTGACCACCTTGGAGCCCGGGGCAACAGACGTCTTGACCCACGGCTTGGCGGTGAGGCCCTTGTCGACGGCGTTGCGCGCCAGGACCGCTGCGGCCAGCATGACCGAGGGGTTGGACGTGTTGGTGCAGGAGGTGATGGAGGCGATGGTGACTGCACCGTGGTCCAGTTCGAACTCGCGTCCGTCTTCCATCTTGACCGGGACCGGGTTGGAGATGCGGCCCGCTCCCCCGTGGCCTGCCGAGTACTTCGGCGGTTCGCGGTCCGTGTCCGAGACGTGGGTTGCGCCGCTGGTGAAGGACGGTGCGTCCGAGGCCGGGAAGGTCTCCTCGAGCGATTCGTCCAGGGTGCCGGCGTTGGCGTCGTGGGAGACGTAGTTCTTCAGGTCGTGGCGGAACTCGTCTTTGGCCTCGGTCAGTTCGATGCGGTCCTGCGGGCGCTTGGGGCCGGCGATGGACGGAACAACCGTGGACAGGTCCAGTTCCAGGTACTCGGAGAACTTGATCTCGCGCGAAGGATCGTGCCAGAGGCCCTGTTCCTTCGCGTAGGACTCCACGAGGGCAACGCTCTGCTCCGAGCGGCCGGTGAGGCGCAGGTAGTCCAGGGTGACGTCGTCAATCGGGAACATGGCAGCCGTGGAACCGAATTCCGGGCTCATGTTGCCGATGGTGGCGCGGTTGGCCAGCGGCACAGCGGCCACACCTTCGCCGTAGAACTCCACGAACTTGCCCACCACGCCGTGCTTGCGGAGCATTTCGGTGATGGTCAGCACCACGTCGGTAGCCGTGGCGCCCGCCGGGATGCTGCCGCTGAGCTTGAAGCCCACAACACGCGGGATCAGCATGGAGACGGGCTGGCCCAGCATGGCAGCCTCGGCTTCGATGCCTCCAACGCCCCAGCCGAGCACACCCAGGCCGTTGACCATGGTGGTGTGCGAGTCGGTCCCGACGCAGGTGTCGGGGTAGGCGCGCAGGGCGCCATCAACTTCACGGGTCATCACGGTGCGCGCCAGGTATTCGATGTTGACCTGGTGCACGATGCCGGTTCCCGGCGGGACCACCTTGAAGTCGTCGAATGCCGTCTGGCCCCAGCGCAGGAACTGGTAACGCTCCCCGTTGCGCTGGTATTCAATCTCCATGTTGCGCTCCAGCGCGCCGGAGTTGCCGAAGGCATCGATCTGGACCGAGTGGTCAATGACCATCTCGGCAGGTGCCAGGGGGTTGACCCGCTTGGGGTCTCCGCCCAGTTCCTTGACCGCTTCGCGCATTGTCGCCAGGTCAACCACGCAGGGAACGCCGGTGAAGTCCTGCATGATCACGCGTGCAGGCGTGAACTGGATTTCTGTATCGGGCTGGGCGTTGGGATCCCAGCCTGCCAAGGCGCGGACGTGATCGGCAGTGATGTTCGCGCCGTCCTCGGTCCTCAACAGGTTTTCAAGCAATACCTTGAGGCTGAACGGAAGGTTTTCTGCACCTTCAACGGAGTTCAACCGGAAAATTTCGTATTCGGTTCCGGCTACATTAAGTTTGCCTTTTGAACCGAAGCTGTCCACAGTGCTCATCGCAGGACTCCTCTCGCAACAGTTTCATCTTTGTCGCGCGGTTGACCGCCTGCTAGTTAGGAGGCCCTAACTATATCCAGGGCCTGAAAATTGCACACGGCCGGCCGTGATTACGGAGCGCGACGTGGGACTACTACCGCCATAGTAGTCGAAATACTAATTGGCATCAGGGACCCGGAGTCAGCAGGGCCACCGTCTCCAGGTGATGGGTGTGCGGATAGAGGTCGAAGGCCCGGAGGGCCTTGAGTTCCCAGCCGGCCTGCCGGAAGTACCCCACGTCACGGGCGAACGACGCCGGGTCGCAGGACACGTAGGCAATGGCGCGCGGGTGCGACTCAATAAGCTGGCCCACCACGGCTTTCCCGGCCCCGGCCCGCGGCGGATCAAGGACCAGGGCGTCGAAATTCCGCGGTTTCCGGTGCAGGACGCGCTCGACGCGGCCCTGGACGATCTCCACGTGCGGCGCCGCGTGCAGGTTCTTTCGGGCATCGCGGCTGGTTCCCGGGGCGCCTTCCACGGAGAGTACGGAACCCGTTTCCCCGACGGCGTCGGCGAGTACAGCCGTAAACAGGCCGGCACCCGCATAGAGGTCCGCCACCACGGCGCCGGGGTGCAGGAAGTCGCCGCCCTGCAGGAATTGTGTGACAGCCCCCACAAGTGTCCCGGGCGCGTCGCGGTGGATCTGCCAGAATCCGGCGCCGGTCACCCGGTAGTCGTGTCCGGCGGCTGATTCCTGTACCCACAGCCGTCCACGGAGCTGGTCAACGGCCTCCGTCAACGGATCAAAAGCCGCCACGGAAACGTCGGCGGGCAGTTGCGCCGCGATGGCGCTGAGCCGCTTGGGTTTGGTGCCCTCGGCCGGGGCCAGCAGCACCAGCGGGCGGGACCCGTTGGCCGGCGCAGCCACCTCCACGCGGTCCACGCCCTGCAGGTCGATGTCCCACAGGCGCAGGCTGTTGATGGCGTCGATGGCCAGTGGCATCTCGCGGACCGGGATGATGTGCCCGGAACGGTGGGCGTGCATTCCCAGTTTGCCGCCGGGGGTGACCGAGAAGCTGGCGCGCGTGCGCCACCCGAGGCCGCTGCCGCCGTCGGACGCTCCACCCACGGCTTCAACGGAAGTGCCTGCCCAGTCCTGCGGCAGCTGCCCTACGCCGGCGAGCCGGGTGAGCTGTTCGGTGAGCACGTCTGCCTTGAGGGTGCGCTGGCGGGCCAGGGCGATGTGGCCGAATTCAGCCCCGCCCACGGGCGGGTGGCCGTGGCTCCAGGCCCGGCCGGAGTCCGCAAGTTGCCAGAAGTGGTCCACCCGGTCCGGCGAGGCTTCAAGGACATCCACCACGTCGGCGCGCCAGAACTTGGCTTTGTCATCGGCATTGGTGAGCCGGGCGCGCACTTTTTCGCCGGGGATGGCGTGGCGGACAAAGATGACGCGGCCTTCGTGCCGTGCGACGCAGTGGCCGCCGTGGGCCACGGGCCCGACGTCGAGCACTACTTCCCTGCCGGCCTCTCCGGTAGCTGCCGGCTGGGTTTGTGTCTTTGCAATCATTGGACGTCCTGCAGGTTTTTCGCTTCTTCGGATGACTTGAGCTGCCAGGGAACGCTGGCCACCATAACGCCGGGTTCAAAGTGCAGCCGGGTTTTGATGCGCAGGGCGGTCTGGTTGTGGACCAGTTGCTCCCACCACTTGCCCACGACGTATTCGGGGATGTACACCACTACCAGGTCGCGGGGGGAATCCCGCCGCATCTGTTTGACGTACTCCATGATGGGTGTGACCGTCTCGCGGTAGGGGCTGGCCAATACCGTCAGCGGTACCGGAATCTCGAGCTTCTCCCAGTCCGCCACCGTGTGGGCTGTTTCGTGGGCATCGATGTCCACGGTGATGGCATCCAGCCGGGACGGCCGCGAAGCGCGGGCGTAGGCAAGGGCGCGCAGGACCGGCTTGCGCACGTGGGATACCAGCAGCACGGCGTGGACGCGGGTGGGGAGGGCCCGGGGTGAAGAGTCCTCATCCACTGCAAGTTCCCTTGCCACGTTGTCATAGTGCGCCCGGATGCTCCACATGATCAGGAAAAGCACGAACATGGCGAGCAGGGCAATCCAGGCGCCCTGCTCGAACTTGGTGATCAGCACAATGACCAGTACCAGTGCGGTCATGCCGAAGCCGATGGTGTTGATGGCGCGGGACTTGGCCATCCGGCGCCGGACAGCCTTGTCCTTGGCCAGTTTCAGTTCCCTGCCCCAGTGCCGGACCATGCCCAGCTGGCTGGCGGTGAAGGAAATGAAAACGCCCACGATGTAGAGCTGGATGAGTTTTGTTACGTCCGCGTTGAACGAGATGATCAGCACCAGGGCGCCGGCGGCGAGGGCCAGCACGCCGTTGCTGAAGGCGAGCCGGTCACCCCGGGTGCGGAGCTGGCGGGGAAGGTACCCGTCCTGGGCAAGGATGGAACCGAGCACCGGGAACCCGTTGAACGCCGTGTTGGAGGCGAAGACGAGGATGACGCCGGTGGCGGCCACCACGATGTAGAACGGGATGGATCCGGGGCCGAAGATGGTCTGGGCGATCTGGCTGATCGCGGGGTTCTGGATGTAGCCCTCGGGAAGCGGACTGCCGTTCAGGAGGAACTCCGTGGCGGGGTCCAGCACGATGTGCACCTTGGTGGCCTGGGCCAGGAACATAATGCCTGCCAGCATCGACGCGCCGATCACGCCCAGGAGCAACAGCGTGGTGGCGGCGTTTTTGCTTTTGGGGACTTTGAAATTCGGGACACCGTTGCTGATGGCTTCCACGCCGGTGAGTGCCGCGGCGCCCGAGGAGAAGGCGCGCAGCAGCAGAAACGCCCCGGCAAGTCCCACCAGGCCTTCGTCGAACCCGGGCGCGGGAACAATGGTGAAGGCGGCGGACGGTGCCTGGTCCAGCTGCCCGGTGGCGGCCTGGTAGATGCCCACGGCGGTCATGCCGAAGATGGATGCCATAAAGATGTAGGTGGGTACCGCGAATACGCTGCCGGCCTCTTTGATGCCGCGCAGGTTGACCAGGGCGAGGATCACCACGCCGATGGTGGCGATCGTGGCCTGCTGGCCGTGGAGGGACGGGACCGCCGTCGTCAGGTACGCCGCAGCGGAGGACATGGACACTGCCACTGTGAGGACGTAGTCCACCAGGAGTGCCGATGCCACGGTGAGGCCCGCAAATTTGCCCAGGTTCTCGTTGGCGATCTCGTAGTCGCCGCCGCCGGAAGGGTATGCGTGGACGTTCTGCCGGTAGGAGGCCACCACGGTGAGGAGTACCACCATCACGGCCAGGCCCACCCACGGCGAAAACGCCACCGCACTGACCCCGGCCAAGGCCAGGGTCAACAGGATTTCGTCCGGGGCGTACGCCACAGAGGACAGGGCGTCCGACGCGAAGATCGGAAGTGCGATCTTTTTCGGAAGCAGGGTGTGGGCCATCCGGTCGTTCCGGAATGGCCTGCCCACCAGCACGCGCTTGACCGCGTTGAATATTGTCAGCACCACACAAAGCTAGTCTGATTCCCGGGCTGTGTCATGACGGCCGGTCAACAGCGGTATCGGCACATGCTGACGGTAGAGTTCTAGCGGCAGGACGTCGGGACGGACACAGAGGAGATACTGGTGGCGCATTTCGTGATCATGGGATGTGGCCGGGTGGGAGCCACGCTGGCGCACACGCTCGAAGACGCCGGGCATTCCGTGGCCATCATCGACCAGGATGACCGCGCTTTCCGCAGGCTCCGCCAGGGTTTCACCGGCCGCAAGGTCACCGGAGTGGGCTTTGACCGGGATACCCTGAAGCAGGCCGGTGTTGCCGACGCCTATGCCTTCGCCGCAGTATCCAGCGGTGACAATTCCAACATCCTGGCCACCCGTGTGGCCCGCGAAACCTTCCACGTGCCCCATGTTGTGGCCAGGATCTACGATCCGGGCCGGGCTGAGATCTACCAGCGGCTGGGGATCCCCACAGTGGCGGCGGTCCGCTGGAGCGCGGACCAGGTGCTGCGGCGCATCCTTCCTGAACAGCACCTGGCGGGTGACTTCCGGGAGCCCTCCGGACGGCTGGTACTGGCCGAGCTGGACCTCGACGCCGGCTGGATCGGCCACCGGATCAGCAGCATCGAAAAAGCGGCTACCGTCCGCGTCGCCTACCTCACGCGTTTTGGCGAAGGGTTGCTTCCCGACGCCGGGACGGCCTACCAGGACGGCGACACCGTGCACGCCATGCTGCAGGTAGACCGCAGCGCCCAGGTTGCGCAGATCCTCGCCAAAGCACCCGCCAAGGAGTACCAGTGAAAGTTGTGATCGTCGGTGCCGGCAGCGTCGGTTCGTCCATCGCCCGGGAACTCCTGGCGCACAAGCACGAAATCCTGCTGATCGACCTAAAGCCCGAGGTGATCGGGCGCAGCGGACTCCGCGGCGCGCATTGGCTGGTGGGGGACGCCTGCGAGCTGAGCACCCTGCAGGGCGCCAAGGTCGAGGACGCGGATGTGGTGGTGTCGGCCACCGGTGACGACAAAGTCAACCTGGTGGTGTCACTGCTGGCAAAAACGGAATTCGGCGTTGGCCGCACTGTGGGCCGGGTGAACAATCCGAAGAACGACTGGATGTTCAACGACTCCTGGGGCGTGGACGTTGCGGTGAATACCCCGCAGCTGATGACGGCGCTGGTGGAGGAAGCAGTGGAAATCGGCGACCTGGTCCGGCTGCTCACCCTCCAGACCGGAGTGTCCTCCCTCGTGGAGTTCACCGTTCCGCACGATTCCCATGTGATCGGAAGTACGGTGGGCGACATCCAGTGGCCGGAGGACTCCACCTTGGTGGCGATCCTGCGGGACCACGCACCGATTACGCCGAGCCGCGACGACGTCATTGACGGCGGGGACGAACTGTTCTTTGTGACCACCATCGCGGCCGAGGATGACCTGCGCGCGTTGCTCTCCCCGGATTCCGCCGAGCCGCCGCGGCCGCGGGCTGACGACGACATGGTGCAGGTGGAGCAGCAGGTTCCGGAGGACGACGGCTTCGACGGCTAATCCGGGCTGCTGTGTCCTTGCCTGTTGAGCTATGGCCTGTTTAAATCTGGCCGGTTGTGTCGTGTCCGGCCCGGTCCGGCGCTTTGACGCCCGCCGGAGCCGGCCGGGTGATAAGCCAGGCGACCCAGACTCCCAGGATGTACAACGGAGCACCCATGATCAGCCTGGTGGTGGCCAGGGCAGCCAGGCCCTCCGGCCCCAGGAGGTAGAGCGGAACCTGGACCACAAGCCGGAGCACCAGGACGGCGACGATGATCCAGGTGCCCAGCCGGTAGGCCTTGAGCCGGGCAGGGTCATTGCGCCAGTCGAGGCCCTCGTTGCGGATGAACCCGAAGAGCAGCCCGGCAACGGGCCATTTGAGCGCTATGGACAGCACCATGGCCACGATGTAGGCGGCGTTGGTGAAGAAGCCGGGCAGGTAGAAGTCCTCGGCCTTGCCGGTGGTGTTGGCGAGCCAGGCGGAAATGCCAACACCCACCACGCCGGCCAGGGCCTGCGTCAGGGGGCGGCGCTGAATCAGCCGGACCACGGTGAACACCGCGGCTGTGGCCAGCGCGGCCACCAGGGAGACGGTGAGGTCCTGGCTGATGGTGTAAGTCACCAGGAACAGGAGTCCGGGCAGGATGCTTTCGGCAATGCCCTGGACCCCGCCGGCGGTGCGCAGCACATCCACCCGGCCGTCGTGCGTCCGGTGCAGGCCTGCCTTGGCGGCGTATTCGGCAGCCAGTCCGGCCATCGGCGAAGGCGCGTCCGCACCGTCCGGCGCCTGCCCCTCCGCTGGTTTTGCCGGGCCTGCCGGCTGCCCGTCCTGTCCGGGACCGGTGGAAGGCTTGGGATTGGGCACGGTCATTCGTTCTCCTGGCGGGACAGTATTTCGTAGCGTGGGTTGTACATGGTGGGCAGGCCCTGCACCGTGTTGACCATTCCTTCGAGCCGCACTTCGGTGCCGGCGTCGATGCCTGGTACCCGCCGCCGTCCCAGCCACACAACGCGGAGCCTGGCGGGGCGTCCGACGGCCAAGGCGCCGTCCGCACGGTGCCGGGCGTCGACGTCGGAGACTATGGCGCTGAACTCCGCGGTCTGGCCGGCGGGCACGTACGTCACGGATTCGATCCACCCGCGGCAGGCAACCCGTCCTTTGGCCGGCAACTGACTGAGGGGGACGTCGTGGGTTTCGCCCAAGGGAGCTCCCCCCGGTGCGGGATCAGCCAATCTGGGTAATTTCAGGACCACGTTCCGGTTCCTGAAGTGCCGGCGCGCCCGGCGGCGGCGTGGCGGTGGCGTCCTTGGGCAACCGGAGCTGCAGCAGGTCTCGCGGCGGCATGGGGTTGTCTCCGCGGATCACCACCACCTGCCGGAACAGTGCTTCGAGGGGTTCCGCAGCGGGCCGTTCCAGGGCCGCCGCACCGCCCAGCACGCCGCGCAGGAACCAGCGCGGACCGTCCACGCCAATGAAGCGGGCCACCCGGTAGCCTTGGCTGCCGTCCGGCAGGCCTGCAGGCAGTTTTGCCACGAGCTCGGTTCCAAAGGGACCGTCGATCTCCTCCACCTGGCCGCCCTGGACGCCGACGGATTGGCCGATCTGTTCCCGGATCTCGTCCCAGAGCCCCTCGCTTTTGGGGGCTGCGAAGGCCTGAAGCTGGAGGCTGGAGCCGTTCAGGTCCATGGTGACGGCAACGACGCGCTGGGTGGCTTCTTCCACCTCGAGCCGGAGCTGGAGGCCCTCGCTGGGAGTGATGAGGAGCGCGCCGAGGTCCACATAGCCATCTCGGCTGCTGATTTCGGATTCATCGAACGGGCCGTTCGAGCGGCGCACGGAACTGTCCTTTGCCTCCTCCGCGGTCCCCGCTGCAGGCAACAATTCGTCCGGTCCGGCTGCTTGTTCCTTCTTGGCTTTCCTGCCGAGCCCAAAGACCATTTGGGGTGTCTCCTTAGTTGGTTGCCGGGCCGGCCCTAGGGGGTCCCGCCGTCGTGCTTTATTGCCGTCCGGCAGGCGTGCGCCGGAACCGGGAACGGGTAGAAGGGTTCAGGCCCGGGGCACGTTGAAGCCGCCGGTGGAACCGAATCCTCCTGTGCCGCGAACGGATCCGCTCAATTCCTTGACGGGGACGAACTGCGCGTACTCAACACGCTGAATGACCATTTGGGCAATTCTATCGCCGCGGCGCAGTTCGATGCTGTGCGTGGCATCGGTGTTCAGCAGCGTGACGGAAATTTCCCCGCGGTAGCCGGCGTCCACAGTTCCGGGGGCGTTCACGATGGTCAGGCCGTGCTTGGTGGCCAGGCCGGAACGGGGATGGATCAGGGCCACGAAGCCGTCCGGGAGGGCGATGGCCACTCCGGTGGGGACCAGCTTCCGCTCCCCCGGCGCGAGCACAACGTCCTCGCGTGCACGTAGGTCCGCACCCGCGTCACCCGGGTGGGCGTAGGACGGCGCTTCGATGTCCGGGTCCAGCATCTTCAGCTGGACCTGCAGGGTGGGGGCACCCAGGGCATCGGGGGCGTCAAGGCCGGCGGCGCCGTCGTCAGGGAACGTACTTACTGTGGCGGGATGTTCAGTCACAGTCACTCACTCTAACGCGCGCCCCCAAATCAGTCCTAGGGCTGCGGCACCCGCTGCCGGCGGGGCACGGACAGGATACTGGCACCGGAACACCCGCCCAAGGTGAAATAGCCAGACAAAAATGGAAAGCTTGGCTCATGCCCGAATCAAGCTCCCCTGCGCCCGTGCCCGAAACACCCTCCACCGGGGCGCCGGTGATCTACCGGGAGAAGCTGTGGCCCAACGTGTGGATCTGGATCATCGCGGCCGGAATTTCCGGGGCCGGCATCCTGATGTTCGCCCCCATCAGCATGGCGGCCGGTTACACGGCAGCGGCCGTGCTCTTCGCGATCATCGCCATCCTGCTGATCCTTTCCACTCCGGCCATCGTGGTGACGGACACGTCCCTGACAGTTGGCCGCGCCACCATCGAGCGCCGGTTCGTGGGCGCCGTAGAGTCGTTCGAAGGGCAGGACGCCACGGCTGAGCGCGGTACCCGGCTCAACGGCCTGGCTTTCCTGTGCATCCGCGGCTGGATAGACCCCGTGGTCAAGATCCAGATCACGGACCCGTCTGACCAGACTCCGTACTGGCTGGCGTCCACCCGGCACCCCGGGAAACTGACCGCGGCCCTGTCACACGGCTAACCGGACCGGGCCGGCAGGCAACCTGCCCTGCCGGCCCGGCCCACCGCCGTCAGGCGGGCCTTCGAGGGCTACCCCTCGCATTCCTTGCAGTAGAAGCGGCCGTCCTTTTCGCGCGCGATTTGGGACCGGTGCCGGACCAGGAAGCACGACGAACAGGTGAATTCATCAGCCTGGGCAGGCACCACCTGCACCGTGAGCTCTTCACCTGAAAGGTCCGCGCCGGGCAGTTCGTAGCCGGCTGCCAGATCGCTTTCGTCCTCGTCCACCACCGCGACCGGCGCATCCGAGCGGCGGGTCTTCAGCTCCTCTATGGAGTCCTCGCCGAGGGCCTCTTCAGACTTGCGCGGCGCATCGTAATCGGTGGCCATTGTTGCCGTTTCCTTCTTCCTTTTTCCCAGCCTGCAAATTCCACCCTTCATAACGCTGCATGCAGCGCGTTTGTGCCCGCGGGCCCCTGTTGGGGCTCCGGGCCTGGACGCCCACGGCCCAGCCGCACGCGGAATATCGCGGCGCGCCCTGCCCCTTGACACAAATCGGGTTCACATGGTGGCAGAGTTTCGATTGTTAGTAATGCCAGGGTGGAGGATTTGTATGCAGGATCTACGGCTTGTAGGCGTACACGACGACGGGACGCATCTCCTGTTGAGCGGGGCCGGCGGCGAGATGTTCCAGCTGCCGATCGACGAAGCGCTGAGGACCGCGAGCAGGCCTGCGCCGCGGCCGGCCGCCGAGCGGCCCGCCATTCCCATGTCCCCACGGGACATCCAGGCGCGTATCCGGGCAGGTGCGACGGCCGCGGATGTGGCCGAGCTGTCCGGCCTGCCACTGGCCAAGGTGGAACGCTATGAGGGCCCCGTCCTGGCGGAACGCGAGTACGTAGCCCAGCAGGCGCGCAAAGTGGAAGTCGCCTCCCCATCACCGGGGCACGATATCTACCGGTCCGCCTTCGGCGACAACCCCGCCACGTTGGCTGACATGGTGGCCCACCGGCTTTCCGCCTACGGAATCGACTCCTCCTCCGTTGAGTGGGACTCCTGGCGGCGCCAGGATGGGACGTGGACCGTATCGGCCAGCTTCGAGGCGAACACCGGTGGCAAGCCCGGTATTGGTGAAGAACCACCCGCATTGTGGACGTTCAGCCCCACCCGGAAGTCCCTGCAGAACGCCAACCGCTGGGCCCAGCAGCTCAGCGAGCTTGAGCCGCTGGACGGACCCGTCCCGGCACGCAGGCTATCTGCTGTCTCGGACCGGCCGTTCGACTTTGAAACCGATGCTGACTCCGTGCGCCCGTCTGCCGGTCCCGAGGGCCAGCCCGACGGCAAGGAATCGGACGGGCTGCTTGACATGCTGCGCTCCCGCCGCGGCCAGCGCCTGGGTGTGGACGAAGACTCCGACGACGCCCTGGCCATGCTGCTGACCCATGGTGTCCCCGCTGCCCACCCGAGGCCCTCCGAAGTAATCCCCGAGGCAGAGGACCCTGCCGACGAGGTCCCGGATGACACCCCCGAAGCTCCCGCTGCCCAGGCAAATTCCTTTACCCGCCGGCGCGACACCAGGCCTTCCATGTTGTCCCGCCTCAGCCTCATCCCTCCGCACCGGGAGGCGATGGAAGACGCACTGAAACTGCACGACGGCGTGAGCACCAACACCCGTGAGATCACCATCGTCGCATCGCCCCGGCGGCCCTCCGGCGTCACCCAGGACGTCACGTCCGGAAGCACCCCAGACGCTGATCAGGGGGACGCCCGCAGCCGGGCCGCAAACGACGGCGAGGGCAGCGGCAACGCTGCCTCTCATTCTCCCGGCAGTTCTTCCAGCGGCGCAGGCCTGAACGAGTTGCTGGGGAACAATCCGCGTCGACCGGTGGCGCGGACCGACGACAGTTCCCCCGCTACTGGCCAGCTGCCGGAAACAGGCGCACCCGAACGCCAGCCGGGCAGGCCCAAGCGCTCCAGCGTCCCCTCATGGGATGAGATTGTCTTCGGCACCCGCAGCGAGTAATTGCTTCGCCCGCCCCCTGTAGCTTCGGTGGGTGGCCCGGTCGAAGCCCAGAGCCGGTGGTTGAGTCCGTCCACCCCCACACCCGGTGGGTACGTCCGTCCACTCGAAAACCCGGTGGGTGCGCCCGTCCAACCCCGACACCCGGTGGGTGCGCCCGTCGGGAGTGTCTGAATAACGGTGGATTCAGGGTTGGCCTGACACGCCGGGCGTCGCCTGGCGGGGAGGACTGATCATGAGCGGAACCATGGATCCCATGGCGACTGATGTGGATCAGCAAGAGTTAGCGGCGTACGCCGCGGCAGCCCGGGCCTTCAACCCCGCGAACCCGGCCTCCGCCTCACGCGCCACCGCAAGAATATCCAGGCACCCATCCCCCAGCCCCGCCAACGGATCAACCTCCGAAAACGGCACCGAACCACGCTCAACCACCTCGGCATGAAGCACGGCAAGAGCAGCCCTGATATCACTCCTCGCCTTCACCACCGCCGCTTTCCCCATAAAACAATCATCACAAGGGGGTCTGACAATCTAGGGGGCAGGACCGCTCCACCCTGCGAGATGGCGGTTAACGGCGATCTTCGACGCCCGGAAATCGCCGTCTTACGGGCCAGGGGCGACGAGCTGCGCCACGCCGCGGTGCCGGTCTCCGCACCCCCATCCTCAAGGGAACTGGGGAGGCCCGGCCAGCCGGGCCTGGGCGAACGGGGGCCGCCATTGGATTTTGCAGCACTTGTGGGGACAGGACAGGCAAAGCGGGCGGAACGACCCCGTTGGCGCACCCTTGAGGTGCTGACCTGAATAAGCCGCATGACGGACCTGTATTGGTGGCGTTGCGCCCGCCCTGCTAAGCCTCGGAAGCCCCGGCTGCCCCTGGAGCCCCGGTCGCCCCTGAACCGCGCCACAGGCAGGCATCCACCTCGAACGGCAGCAACGGGTCCTGCTGGGCCATCAACGTGGCTCCGTGGGCGGTCACGCGGCGCATGTAATGCCGGCGGCACAGCGTTTCATACCCAACAACGGGGACGTGGTCCGCGGCAGGCGTTCCGGCTGCAGGGTCCACGGCCATGTCCACGTCCCCCACCACCACCTGTGCGCCTTCGGTGACCATCACGCCGTCGACCGTCCTGGCATTGTGGGTGGCACGGCGGCCGCACCAGCACAGTGCCTCCACCTGCAGGACCTGCACCCGGTCCGCCAGCTCCACGAGCCGCTGGGAGCCCGGAAAGAGGCGTGTGCGGAAGTCCGCGGTGATACCAAACGCGAAGACGTCCACGTCGATCTCATCCACTACTTTCGCCAGCTGCTCCACCTGCTCGGGCGTGTAGAACTGGGCTTCGTCACAGATCAGGTAGTCGATGCGCTGTCCCTGGGTGCGGCGCACCATCACTTCGTCCCAGAAGTCCGTGCTGTCCAGCACCTCCACGGCGTCCGTCTGCAGGCCCAGGCGGCTGGAGATGCGCGATTCGCCGGCGCGGTCGTTCCGGCTGAACCGTACGCCGCCGCGTCCCCTGGCCCGGTGGTTGTGATCCATCTGCAGGGCGAGGGTGGACTTTCCACAGTCCATGGTGCCGGAGAAAAAGACGAGTTCAGCCACGCCGGGAGCTCCTGCCGCCGGCAGTGAAGCAGAGCAGCGGGACCTCCCGCTCTGCCTTGGTCAACGACCCGTGCTGGCCCACCACTTCCATGGCGGCAGGGCGGACGCGGCGGGTGTCGTACAGCGCCAGCGGCGCCCGGGCGGCGATCATCACGTCACCAATCCGGCCTTCGACGGCGGGACGCACTTCCCCGAAGAGTCCCGCCATGATGGCATCCTCCCTCGTGAACGCCCAGATCCGGTCACCGAAACGTGCCCGCCAGGCGGCAAGCAGCCTGTCCCGCACGTCCGGCCCGGTTCCGTTTTCCAGGTACAGGTGGACCATCCGCGGTTCTCCAGCCGTGTGGCGCACGCCTTCCACCAGCGCAGGTTCGGCGGCGTAGTCGATCCGCTGCTGCTCGGGGACGTCCAGCATGCCGTGGTCCGCCGTCAGCAGGATGGTGGTGCCGGCGGGGAGGCTGTTGTTCAGCCGCTTCACGGTGGCATCGAGCTCTTCAAGCTGGTGTTCCCACTGCTCGGACTGGCAGCCGTACCGGTGCCCTGCCTTGTCCAGTTCGTTGACGTAGAAGTACATCAGGGACGGGCCGGCGGACGCCATGGCCTCGGCGGCGGCCGCCGTCCGGGCGTGTGACGTGGTTCCGGAGATATGCCGGCCGCCCCGAAGCGCGGCGCGGGTCATGGGCGAACCGGCGAACTGCGGCAGGCTGACAGTGGTGACATCCGCGTGCTCAGCGGCGCGTTCCAGCACTGTGGGGAACGGCTGCCAGTCGGCCGGATCCACGCCCGGATCCCAGCTTCCCAGCAGGTTGACCACCTTGTCCTGCCGCGGATCCAGGACGTCGTAACCCACCATGCCGTGCTGCCCGGGCGCCAGTCCTGTGCCGAAGCTGGACAGCGCTGCTGCGGTAGTGGACGGAAAGGCCGAATCCAGCCAGACCGGGACCTCTCCCTGCCCGGACTGGATCACTGAGCGCAGGAACGGCGTGTGTGCGGATTTCTGCTTCAGCAGGTTCCGGCCGAGGCCGTCCGCGAGGACCACGCAGACACGAGAGGCAGCCGGAAGGCGAAGGGTGTTGGCGAACCCCTCCAGGCCCATGCCGGCAGCTGCGCTGGTAAGAACCTCGGCGATGGAGCGCTGCCCGTACGCGGGAGCACCCGGCATAGCAAACTCGAGGCCGGACCGGGCGGGTGGAACGATGCCTGGGTGCTGGCGGTCTTTGGGCATCAGCGCTGCTGGTGCCCGCGGCTGAGGCGGTTGCCGAACACACCGGCACGCGGCCGCGGCGGCATGGACTGGACGTGCGGCTGCGGGGCCGGCGAACCGGTGTTCACCGCGCGCAGCGCCCGGGCAAAGAGTTTGGCGTCCTGGACTGCCTGCAATCCGTCAGCTTCGGCGCTGATCCGGAGCACGATGTCCTCCTGGGCGATGGTGCCGCTGTAGCCGTGGTCCGCTTCGCACTGCGGGTCGCCGCAGCTGGCCGGCCCCATGTCCAGCCGCTGGCCGCCGGACCAGGCGATGGACAGTGTCACTTCGCGGACGGGGTCCGAGGGCTTGTAATTCTGGGGCTGCGAGTACATGTAGCTGAGCACCACGGAACGGATCTGGGCCACGGGAACGGATTCGGTAGAGATCTGGGCCACGATCTGTTCGCCGGCTTCATCCAGCTGCTGGTCGTCCACATGGGTGATGACCAGCATGTCCGCGGTCAGCACCAGCACCGTGATGTGGCGGCGGACTTCGGCGCGGTCAAAGTGGGTTTCCAGGTGCACCAGGTGTGCCACGCAGTCGCGGCCATCCAGGGCGTCGTCCACCACGTCCGCTACAAGGACGGGGTAGAAGCCGGCCTTCTGCAGGGCACCTTCCAGGCTCTGGCCTTGTGCGGTGTGGCTGTGTGAGCTGTGGTGGCGGACTGCCTGGGTTTCGTTGCCGGGCGTTTCGGGCGCCGAAGCGGGAGGCTGTGAGCTCATTACCCCATTTTCACAGATCGGCCCGACTCTTGCTAACCGCGCGCCCGCTCAACGGCATCAGCCCAACATGGCCCGGCGCGCGCTGTCCGTCCGCTTGGCGGGGTTGCCGATCCTGACGTCCGCGGCAAGGATCGTCACACCCGTAGTCCCGCACAGGACAGGGTTGAATTCCACCAGGGCGATCTCGGGGTGGTTGTCCTTCAGCCAGGCAAGCCTGCCGGCCAGGTCCTTCAGGGCTCCGACGTCCACCGGCGGCAGGCCCTGGTAGCCGAACAGCTTGCGGGAAGCCCTCGGGCCCCGGATGAAATCGTCCACGTCCGCGGCGGACAGCGGCGGCACCCGGTGTGACCAGTCATCCAGCAGGTTCACGGCGTCCCCCGCGAGCCCGAACGAGATCACGGGGCCGAGCAGCGGATCCTCGATGGCCCGGAACGTGCAGGCCTGGCCGACGGGTGCCATGCTCTGCACCTCCAGTGCGGGGTCGCCGTAGTTGGAAAGGACCCGCCGCATCTGCAGCACGTTCTGGCGCAGCGACTCCGCATCCTGGATGTCCAGGCGCACGCCCCCCAGGTCCAGCCGGTGCCGCAGGGCCGGGTCCGTGGTCTTCAGGACCACCGGCCAGCCCAGGGTCCCGGCCGCCTCAACCGCCTCATCCGGAGTGTCGAAGCCCACGGACGGCAGCACCTTGATGCCGTAATGGCCCAGCAGGGACGCCGCAGCAGCAGGGTCCAGCCGTTTGAGTTGCTCGCCCCTGACATCGCGCAGGAGGCCTTCGAGTTCGGTCCGCGCCAGTTCCGGGCTGCAGCCTTCGGGCTCAACAAAGTGGCCCTGGTCGCGGGACACCCATTCCGAGTACCGGGCAACAGCCGCGAGCGCAGCCACCGCAGCACCTGGATTGGAGAAGCAGGGGACGGCGCGTCCGGGCGGACCCACCATGCCCTCCACCTGGATGGAGGCATCGAGGATGCCGGTGAAGGCAGCCACCACGGGCTTCCCGGACGTTGCTGAGCATTCGGCCAATACTTCGGCAATGCTGTCCACCGTCAGCCCCCGCGCCGGAAGCAGGGCCGCCACCGCGGCGTGGACGGCGTCCTGCTCCAGCGTCTTGAGCAGGCCGGCCCGCAGGGCAGGCAGCGCGACCGACTGTCCGGCGTCGAGGTCCACACCCGTCACCAACTGCTCAACAGTGAGTCCTTGGGACGACGCGCTGTCCGCCACCACCTTGCCCAGCGCCTGGGAGTTGCTGAAGATCGCCAGCCCCGGCCCCGCAGGAAGGGGCTGGCCGGACACCACCTGCGCGACGTCCGTCAGCTGCTCGATGGTTTCCACCCGGATCACGCCGGACTGGCGAAGCATGGCGTCCAGCGCCCCGGCCGGTGCCTGGGTTGTCCGGACGGCATGCCCTGGCGGGAGGCGCAGCCCCATGGCGTCGGACTTCGCCACAATCACCGGCCGGGTCCGTGCGAGCCGGCGGGCCAGCCGCGAGAACTTGCGCGGGTTGCCGATCGATTCGAGGTAAAGGCCGACGGCGGCGGTATCGGGATCGTCCTCCCAGTACTGCATCATGTCGTTGCCCGAGACGTCCGCCCGGTTCCCCGCGGACAGGAACGTGGAAAGCCCCAGCCGGCGGCGGCTGGACGCCGCATACAGGGAGACGCCGATGGCCGCCGACTGGCTGAACAGGCCCAGGCCCCCGCGCAGGGGCAACGCAGGCGCCATGGAGGCGTTCAGGGAAACGTCCGGATTAGTGTTCACGATGCCCAGCGACGCGGGCCCGATCACCCGCATGCCGCTCGCCCGTGCCTGGCGCACAAGGTCCCGCTGGCGCTGAAGGCCGCGTTCGCCGTCGTCCGCGAAGCCTGCGGAGGCGACAACCAGCCCCCTGACGCCCGCCGCTGCACAGTCGGCCACCACGGCGGGGACTTCCTCGTAGGGTACGGCCACCACGGCGAGCTGGACCGGCTCCGGGACTTCGGACAGCTTGCCGAAGGACAGCATGCCGGCAAGTTCCAGCGCCTCGGGGTTGATGGCGTACACCGGGCCGAGGAACCCGCCTTCGATGATGTGCTCCAGCAGCTGGTAGCCCACGGTTCCCCATTTGCGGCTGGCACCGATCACGGCAATTGACGACGGCGTCAGCAAGTCCCGCACGCTCCTCGCCTCGGCGCGGTGCTCGCGGGACTCCATCACCGCCCGCGATTTCTCCGTGGGGTCGATGTTGAACTCGAGGCTGATGACGCCGTCGTCGAAGTGCCGCCGGACATCGTAACCGGCCTCGGAGAAGACCGTGAGCATCTTCCGGTTCTCCGGCAAAACCTCGGCGCTGAACCGCCGGATCCCGTTTTCGTGGGCCGCGGCGGCCAGGTGTTCGAGCAGGATGGAGCCGATCCCCCGCCCCTGGTGGGAGTCGGCAATGTTGAACGCCACCTCGGCCTCGGCGGGGTCATCCAGCCGGTCATACCGCCCGATGCCAACGATTTCGCCGCGGATGGTGATCACAAAAGCCACCCGGTCTTTGTAGTCGACCTCGGTGAAGCGCTTGAGCTCCTTGCTGGACAACCTGGCTTTGAACGCGAAGAAGCGCATGTAGATTGAATCCTGCGACTGCCCGATGTGGAAGGCCTGGACGGCGTCGGCGTCGGTAGGATGGATTGGCCTCAGGTGGGCTGTTCCGCCGTCGCGCAGTACGACATCGGCTTCCCAATGTTCCGGATATTCGCCGTCCCCGGGCTGATCCACCATAGGGTTAGCCTAGCCAAAAACTCCCGCAGCACTCCTGTTTTCCGCTGCTCAGTACCAGAAGGATCTACCAAACCCCATGGCACGCCGCCAAAGTTCCACCCCCGCTGTGGAAGACAGCACGCCCTACACGGAGAACATCGTGGACATCGATGTCACCTCCGAGATGGAGGGCTCCTTCCTGGAGTACGCGTATTCGGTGATCTACTCCCGGGCGCTCCCTGACGCCCGGGACGGGCTCAAACCCGTGCAGCGGCGCATCCTCTACATGATGAGCGACATGGGCCTGCGCCCGGACCGCGGGCACGTCAAGAGCGCCCGCGTGGTGGGCGAGGTCATGGGAAAGTTGCACCCGCACGGCGATACGGCCATCTACGACGCCATGGTGCGCATGGCCCAGGATTTCTCGCTGCGGCTGCCGCTGATTGACGGGCACGGCAACTTCGGCTCGCTCGACGACGGCCCGGCCGCCCCGCGGTACACCGAGGCCCGGATGGCGGCCGCCGCCCTGACCCTCACCGACCACCTCGATGAGGACGTGGTGGACTTTGTCCCCAACTACGACAACCAGCTGACCCAGCCGGAGGTCCTGCCCGCGGCGTTCCCCAACCTGCTGGTCAACGGCGCCACGGGCATCGCCGTCGGCATGGCCACCAACATGGCCCCGCACAACCTCGTGGAAGTCATCTCCGCCGCCCGGCACCTCATTGCCAACCCGGATGCCACGCTCGAAGACCTCATGCGCTTCGTGCCCGGCCCGGACCTGCCCAGCGGCGGCCGGATCGTAGGGCTGGACGGCATCCGCGATGCGTACGCCACCGGACGCGGTTCCTTCAAGACGCGGGCCAAGGTGGAGGTCGAGCAGCTCTCGGCCCGCCGGACCGGCCTGGTGGTGACCGAACTCCCCTACATGGTGGGTCCGGAAAAGGTCATCGAAAAGATCAAGGACGCCGTCAACGCCAAGAAGCTGACCGGCATCAGCGACATCGTCGACCTGACGGACCGCAAGCACGGGCTGCGGCTGGTCATCGAACTCAAGAACGGCTTCAACCCCAACGCGGTGCTCCAGCAGCTCTACCGCTACTCGCCGATGGAAGATTCCTTCGGCATCAACAACGTGACCCTCGTGGACGGCCAGCCGCAAACCCTTGGCCTGGTGCAGCTGCTGACCGTGTACGTGAACCACCGGATCGACGTGGTGCGCCGGCGTACCGTATACCGCCTGGGAAAGAAGAAGGACCGCCTGCACCTGGTGGAGGGGCTCCTGATCGCCATTGTGGACATCGACGAGGTCATCCAGATCATCCGGTCCTCGGATGAGGCCGCCGCGGCGCGTGAACGGTTGATGTCCATCTACGACCTCACCGAGATCCAGGCGAACTACATCCTGGAGCTGCGGCTCCGGCAGCTGACCAAGTATTCCCGCATCGAGCTGGAGAAGGAACAGGACGAGCTGCGCCGCGAGATCGCTGAGCTTGAGGCCATCCTGGCCTCGGACGAACGGCTGCGCACCCTGGTTTCGGACGAACTGGCCGCCATTGCCGAGCAGCACGGCACCCCGCGCCGCACCATCCTGCTCGAATCCGAGGCCGTCTCCCCCACGGTGGCCGCCGAACTGGCTGCCCCGGGCAAAAAGGGCAAGGCCGTGCCGCTGGCCCTGGAAATTGCCGATGATCCCTGCTGGGCAATCCTCACCGCCTCCGGCCAAATCGCGCGCACCAGCAACCAGGAGCCGCTCGCCGAAGCCGGCCCCCGTGGCAAGCACGATGTATTCACCTCGGTGGTGAAGACGTCGGCGCGGGGCGAGATCGCCGCCGTCACATCCCTGGGACGTATGCTGCGCCTGCAGGTGATGGATATGCCCGTCCTTCCGCCGGTCTCGGGACTGCCCAACCTTGCCGGGGGCGTCCCGGCGAAGGACTTCATCACCCTGCAGAAGGGCGAAGCGCTGGTGGCGTTCGTCCGGCTGGACGAGGTCCTGGCCGTCGGCACGGCCCAGGGTGTGGTGAAGCGGGTCCAGCCCGACTACCCGCTGAACCGCGAGGACTGGGAGGTCATTTCGCTGAAGGACAAGGACTTCATCGTGGGCGTGGCGCCTGCAGGCGAGGACGACGCTGAACTGGTGTTCCTGACCAGCCAGGCCCAGTTGCTGAAGTTCGCTGCCGCCAGTGTGCGGCCCCAAGGGCGCACGGCCGGCGGCATGGCCGGCATCAAGCTCGCTGCGGATGACAGGGTCCTGTTCTTCGGCGCCATCCAGCCCAAGGACGAGGCCGCCGTGGTGGTCACCATCGCCGGCACCACCGGGGCCCTTCCGGGAACTGCCCCGGGCACGGCCAAGGTGACCGCCTTCGCGGAGTATCCGGCGAAGGGCCGCGCAACCGCGGGTGTCCGGGCGCACCGGTTCCTGAAGGGCGAGGACACCCTCCTGCTGGCCTGGGCCGGCCACGGCCCGGCGAAGGCGGCTTCGGCTGCCGGGGTGGCGCGGTCCCTGCCGCAGGAACACGGCCGGCGCGACGGGTCGGGTGTCCCGCTGTCACAGCCCGTGGATGTGGTGGGCCCTGCCATGGCCTGGCCGGATCCCGCTTAGACTGCTGCCATGCCTATCGTTCCTGATGATAAGGACTGGACCTGGGTCCTGACCCGTCCGTGCCCGGAATGCTCGTTTGATGCCTCGACCGTGACACCGTCCACGGTCCCGGGGAGCATTGAGAACATGCTGCCGCGCTGGCGCTCGGTGCTGCGCCGCCCTGACGCGGCGGAGCGTCCGAACGAGCAGACGTGGTCCGCGCTGGAGTACGCCTGCCACGTCCGGGATGTGTTCAGCCTGTTCGACCAGCGGCTGAACCTCATGCTCGATTCAGACGCCGCCCGGTTCCAGAATTGGGACCAGGACCAGACGGCCATCGACAAGGACTACGCCAACGCCGACCCGGCTGTTGTCAGCGCCGAACTCGCGGCTGAAGGGAAGCAGGCGGCGGAGTCCTTTGCCGCCGTCCGGGAGTCCGACTGGGGCCGTAAAGGACTGCGCAGCAACGGCTCGGAGTTTACGGTCCTGACCCTGTCCCAGTACTTCCTGCACGATGTAGTCCACCACCTTCACGACGTGGACGGCTGATCCCCCGCAGAGGACACCACCAGGTTTCCGCCGTCCTCGGCTAAGCCCGCCGCGAGCACCAGGCGGGCATCCTCCGGCCGGATATCGGCCGGGTTGTGCGTCACCAGCACCACGGTGCGGTGGCGCAGGCCCCGTCTCAGGTCTGCCAGCATGGCCCGCGCCGATTCCGCATCCAGGTGCGCGGTGGGCTCATCGAGGAGGATCACCTCAGCTCCGGTCATCAGTGTGCGGGCCACAGCGAGGCGCTGGCGTTCGCCGCCGCTCAGGAACGCCCCGCCCGGCCCGATCCGGGTATCCAGGCCTGCGGGCAACCGTTCCAGGAGCGCCGTGAGGCCCACCGAGGCGAGCACGTCCAGCAGCGCGGCGTCATCCTGTGGGGTGCCGTCACCCTGTTGCCCGTCGCCGGACCGTGCGTTGCCGGGCCTGCCCAGCAGGAGGTTCCCGCGGATCGTCGAATCGAACAGGTGAGCCTCCTGCGGGCACCATGCGGCCCTGCCGGTCACACCGATCCGCCCGGCAGCAACGGGAAGAAAGCCCAGCAGGACTGACAGCAGGGTGGACTTGCCCGACCCCGACGGGCCGGTCACCGCCAGCCACCGCCCCGGTTCGGCCACGGCGTCCAGACCGGCAAACACGGGTGCCCCACCGGGCCATGCCGCGGACAGGCCCGCCAGTTCGACGCCGGGAAGGCCGCCCGGGCGCCCAGGCACCGTCTGCAGCCCATCGCCGTCGCCCCTGCCGGGCGCGTCCTCCAGGGCCCCGGACCGGGCGACCCGCCGCATCACCGAACGCAGCGCCGGGAACTGGCGCACCGCCGTCGTCATCGCCGCGAAAGGTTCCACCAGCGAGAGGAGCAGCAGGACAACGACGGCCGCGGTTTCCGGGGCGAGCCGGCCCGCGAGCACTGCCGGGCCCGCAAGCCAGGCAGCCCCCAAGGCTGCGGCAGCGCAGGCAGCAGTGGTGACGGCCTGGCCCAGGCCGTCGGCCCAGGCTGAACGCCGGGAAGCCCTGGTGGCGCGCCGGTCCTGTGCCCGCAGGTCATCCAGGACGCGGGAGGCGGCGCCGTTCGCATGCAGTTCAGCGCGGGCGTCCAGGGCTGCGGCAATCCGGCGCAGGACGCCGGACCGGAGGAGCTGCTCAGCGGTGGCAGACCGTCGGTCGCCCCACAGGGCAATTGCCGGAGCAAGCAGGAGACTCACCACGCTGGCGGCCAGCACGGCCGCCAGCGCGGCCGGCACCAGCAGCGCCGTGGCGGCCACTGCCAACACAGAAACCGCCAGGGCCGTGACCGGCGGCAGGACAACGCGCGGCAGGAGGTCGCGGACGGTATCGACGTCGTCAACCACCGTTCCCAGCACGTTTCCGCCCTGCAGGAGGCGACGCAGCGGCAGCGCCCGCCGGCTGAGCGACGCCCAGAGCCGACCGCGCAGCCGCGTCAGCGCGGCGAACACGGCGTCGTGCAGCAGCAGGCGCTCACAATACCGCAGCACCGCCCGGCCGATCCCGAAGAACCGCACGCCCACGATCGCTGTCAGCAGGTAAAGGATAGGCGGCTGTTCGGCGGCACGGATGATCAGCCAGCCGGACAGGCCGGACAGCGCGACGGCGAAGACGGCCGCCAGGGTGCCCACCACGGCCGCGGCTGCGAACTTGCCCCGAACGGGCGCCAGGAGTGCGCTCAGCAGCCGCACTGCGCCGGGCTGGGCGTTGCCGCCTGCCGCGGCAGCGGCGGACGGAACCGCAGCAGCGTCCGCGTAGTCCACCCCGGGAGCAGAGACGGCACCGGGCGGCCCGGCTGCCGGATGGATGCTGTCCGGTTTGCCCGTGACAGGCGCCGTCAGGCCATGCCCCCCGACCGGCACCAGATGTTCCGCGAGCGCGCGGGTCCGCTCCTCGTGGGCGACCAGGATAACGGTCACCTGTCCTCGGAGATTCCTGATGGTCCCTTCCACCAGCATCGCTGATTCGTCATCCAGGTGCGCCGTGGGCTCATCCAGCAGCAGGACGCTGGCACCGGACTCGATCCGGGCCAGCCCGCGGGCGATTGCCACGCGCCGCAGTTCACCGGGGCTCAGTTCGGCGGGGTGCTTCGCCGCCAGGTGGCCGGCTGCCGCACGGGCCAGGCAGGTCGTGGCGGCCTCCTCGGCGGCATGGCGCGCGGGACGGTTGGTCCCGCTGCCCGCGCCGCCGGACAGGTAGAGCACGATCTCGTCGAGGACTGTATCCGCCACCATCACCGGGTGCTGCGGGACCCACGCGATGTCCTGGCGGTCCAGGCCGGTGATGCTGCCGCTGACCGTAGTTCCCGAGCCATCCCCGATGGTCCCCGCGAGGACGCCCAGGACCGTGCTCTTGCCGGCGCCGCTGGGCCCGTCCAGTGCAGTGATCCGGCTCTGCGGCGCCGTGAAGGTGAGCGGGCCGACGGCGGGCTGCGGCCTTCCGTCGTAGCTCACGGTGAGGCCGGTGACGGTAATGGGGGCGCCGGGCCTTCCGGCCCTGACCGCCGGAAGCGGCTGCGGCTCGGGCGATCCGGTGACGGCAGTGGTTTCGGCGAGTGCCACCCTCCCGTCGTCGCTGGCGTGGTGTGCGGTGCCGAGTTCGCGCAGCGGCAGGTAGCAGTCGGGCGCCAGGATGAGGGCCAGGAGGCCGGCTTCCAGTGGCATGTCCCCGTGCACCAGCCGCACGCCGATGAACACGGCCACCACTGCCACGGAGATGGTGGCGATCAGTTCAAGCGCCAGTGCGGAGAGGAACGCGGTCCGCAAGGTGCCCATGGTGCGGGACCGGTATTCCTCCGAGATCTCCTCGAGCGCTTTCCGCTGGGCGGTGGCACGTCCCAGGCCCACCAGCACGGGAAGCCCCTTGGCGAGTTCGAGCATGTGGGTGGACAGCCGGGCGAGGGAGGCCTGGGCTTCCCGGACGTTGTCCTCGGTGTACCGCCCAATCAGCACCATAAACAGCGGGACCAACGGAACGGTCAGCACGATGACCACGGCGGAAACCCAGTCTGCCAAAAGGATCCGCGCACCCACCAGCAGGGGGATCGCCGCGCAGTTCACCAGCGCGGGAAGGAACTGCGTGTAGTAGCTGTCCAGCGCATCCAGGCCACGGGTGGCCAGCACGGCCAGTCCGCCGTCGGCCGGCCCTGTCCCCCGGACACCGTTGCGCAGCGCCCTTTCCAGCAGCCCGGCACGCAGTTCCTCCTTGATGCCCAGTGCGGCCCGGCGCGCTGCCACAGCCTGCCCCCATACGGTCAGGGACCGCAGGACCACCCCGGCCATGCCTGCGGCAATTTGCTCGGCCCACCCGGGGTTTCCCGCCACCAGCCCGGCGAGGACCGACGCCACCGCCTGGCCGATCAGAACCAGGGACAAGGCCTTGAGGGCTGCGAGGAGTCCCAGCCAGTAGATGGCGGAACGGGTAGCCGGGCCGGACGGGAAAGTGGGACGCATGTCAGCCCTTGTTGGTGAAAGCCTTGGCGGCGATTGCCGGCAGGAAGCTGTGGGCTTCCGGAATGTGCGCGGCACTGACTCGCTTCCGGAAGACCCAGTAGGTCCACGCCTGGTAGGCGATGACCAGCGGGAGCCCGAAGGCAGCCACAACGCTCATCAGGCCCAGGGTGTAGTCAGAGGATGAGGCGTTGGAGATGGTGAGGTCGAAGGCCTCGTTCAGCGTGGACGGCAGAACCACCGGGAACACCGCGCCGAAGATCGACGCAGAACCGAGGGCCAGGAAAGCTCCGAGGGCCGAAAACGCCTTCCCTTCCGCGCCCCTGCGGGCCAGCACCCAGGCGGCCACGGCCGCAGCGACGGCCAGCACTACCAGCGTCCAGGTCCAGGGCTTTCCTGCAAGGAACTGGACAGTCAGCGCCCACGCCGCAATGGGCAGGAGCATAACGGGCAGCAGGCGGACAAACCATTGCCGGGCACGGTGCCGCACCTCGCCGTCGGTCTTCAATGCGAGGAAAGCCAGGGCGTGCACCAGCGAGAAACCGACGACGGCGAGTCCGCCCAGCACCGCGTAGCCGTTGAACCACGCGAAGGGGCCGCCCTCGCGGTCGCCGTTGGCGTTCAGCGGCAGGCCCGTGGTGGTGAGGGCAAGGGCCGCACCCACGCCGAAGGCGGCGAAGAAGGACCCCAGGGCGATGGCCCAGTCCCAGCGGGCCCGCCACTGCTCAGTGTCCACCTTGCCGCGGTACTCGAAGGCTACGGCACGGAAGATGAGCGCCACCAGGACCACCAGCAGCGGCAGGTAGAGGGCGGAGAACAGCGAGGCGTACCAGAGCGGGAAGGCGGCAAAGGTGGCACCGCCGGCGGTCAGGAGCCACACCTCGTTGCCGTCCCACACCGGGCCCACGGTGTTGAGCAGGACCCGGCGTTCGGTGTTGTTGCGGGCGAACAGCTTCATCAGCATGCCTACGCCCAGGTCAAAGCCCTCCAGGAAAAGGTACCCGGTCCAGAGCACTGCAATGGCGATGAACCAGATGGTTGGCAGCAGTTCCATTATTTGTATCCTCTGTGCTCGGCTTAGTAGGCGAAGGCCAGGACGTCGTCGGCGGGTTTGCCGCCGCCCTGCCCGCCGGGGCCGGGGGTGGCGTCTTCGTTTTCGTCCACCGGGGCATTTACCAGCTCCGGCATCGCGGACACCACACCGCCCCGGATGTACTTGACCAGCAGCTTGACCTCCACCACCAGCAGCATGGCGTAGATGGCCGTCAGCGTGACCAGCGATGTCAACAGTTCGCCGGCGGAGACACCGGGCGACACCGCTGCGGCCGTGAACATAAACACCTGGTCGATGCCGCTGGGGTCCGGGTTCGGCGCCACCACAAACGGCTGGCGGCCCATCTCGGTGAAGATCCAGCCGGCCGCGTTGGCACCGAACGGGGCGAGGATCCCGAGGACGGCAAGGCGCATCAGCCACCGGGACTCCGGCACGGTTCCCTTGCGGGCGAGCCAGAGGGCCACCAGCGCCGCCAGGGCAGCGAGGCCGCCGAAGCCGATCATCATGCGGAAGCCCCAGTAGGTGACCTCCATGACCGGAAGGTAGTCGATTTCCTGGCCGGCCCGCTCGCCGTAGATCGGGTTGTCCGGCAGGTGGGTGCCGTACTTCTCCTTGTACTCGGGCAGCAGGCTGTTGACACCCTGGACCTCGGTGGTGAAGTCACCCTTGGCGAGGTAGGAGAGGATGCCGGGAACTTCGATCAGGGCCACGATGTCGTCGCAGTTCTGCGAGCCGATGTTTCCGATGCTCAGGACGGAGAAGCCGGTGCCGTCGTGGCAGGCAGCTTCGGCGGCCGCCATTTTCATGGGCTGCTGTTCAAACATCAGCTTGCCCTGGAGGTCGCCGGTGAGCGCGGTTCCGGCGAAGGAGATCATGGCCACCACAGCGCCGATCCGCAGGGACCGGAGCCACACCTTGTGGTCGTTCCGGTCGCGGCCGGGGATGCCTGCTGCTTCACCCGGGATAACCCTGCCGTCGGCACCCACGGTGTCCACGCCGTCGCGCCGCCTGCGCCAGAGGTGGTACCAGGCGATGCCAAGCAGGAAGCCGCCGGCCACGGCGAGGGCGCCGAAGAGCGTGTGCGGCACGGCCACGAGGGCGGTGTTGTTGGTGAAGACTGCCCAGGCATCGGTCATCACCGGCCGGCCGTCGATCATCTCGACGCCCACGGGGTGCTGCATCCAGCTGTTGGCCACGATGATGAAGTAGGCAGAGAACACGGAGCCGATCACGGCGATCCAGAGGCAGGCCAGGTGGATGGCCGGCTTGAGCTGCTTCCAGCCGAAGATCCACAGGCCCAGGAAGGTCGACTCCACAAAGAAGGCGAGCAATGCCTCCAGTGCCAGCGGGGCTCCGAAGACATCACCAACAAACCGGCTGTACTCGCTCCACGCCATGCCGAACTGGAACTCCTGGACGATGCCCGTGGCCACGCCCATGATGAAGTTGATCAGGAAGAGCTTGCCCCAGAACTTGGTCATCCGCAGGTATTCGGGCTTTCCCGTGCGGTGCCAGAGGGTCTGGATCACGGCAACCACCAAGCCCAGGCCGATGGTCAGCGGGACCATCATGAAGTGGTAGACCGTGGTAATGCCGAATTGCCAGCGTGCGATTTCCAGAGCGTCCAAAGCGTCCATGGCGGTCCCTACTGTGAGCCGGGCAGGTTTTTCTACGTTCTGTAGAAATTCTAACTTCTACAAAGTGTAGAACAATGCCAGCGGCGGTGTAAAAACGCGCCGCAGTCCCCTCGACACCTGCCGCAGGGCGTGACCCGCGCGTGTTCTACCCAATGTAGAAAGTGAAGGGGAATCGGGGTAAATTGGATCTGTAGTAGTAGGTAATCGCATGATGTCACCGCCTGTCCATGGCAGCGGTGCGGGGAAACAAAGGAAAAGTGCAATGGCTAGTCTTGGTGAACTGGAACGGGCAGTGATGGATCTGCTCTGGGCGGGCCATGAAGCAGCCACCGCGAACACCCTGCGGGACCGGCTCGCGCAGACGTCGGCCGGCCAGGACGGCACGGCCGGCCACGAGGGCAAGGAACTGGCCGTTACCACCGTGCTTACCGTCCTGTCCCGGCTGGAGAAGAAGGGCCTGGTGGAGCGGGAACGCGGCACCCGTCCGCACCGCTACCAGGCAGTATCCAGCCGCGAGGACCACACCGCCGAACTGATGCACGAAGTATTGGGCTCGGCACCGGACCGCGAGGCCGTGCTGGCACGCTTCATTGGTTCCGTTTCCGAAGGTGAAGCCGAGACCCTGCGCAAACTGCTTGGCCACATCTAGCGGACCATGTTCTGGGCCTCGTACCTGCTGGCGGTCTTTGCGATAGTCCTGGCGTGGCCGGTGCCTATCCTGCTTTCGCGTGCGAAGTGGCCCGCCCGGTCCCCGTTTACGGCCATGGTGCTCTGGCAGGCCATCGCACTCGCCGGTGGCTTGTCGATGATCGGTGCCATGCTTGTGTATGGCCTGGAGCCAGTCGGCGACAACCTGCTCGCCGGCCTGCGGGCGCTTGCGGGGATGGTGCTCTTCAACGCGCCCACCACCGACCTCGGTTTCTGGCATATCTTCGCCCTGTCCGCCGCGGCGCTGCTGACCGCCCACCTGGTATTCACCCTGCTGCTGACCTACTACAAGATCGAGCGCCAGCGGCGGCGGCACCGGGAGCTTCTGGGGCTCCTTGCCTCACCGTCTGCCGAGGGGGCCGGGACGCTTGTCATCAGCCATGATTCGCCCGTGGCCTACTGCCTTCCCGGCGGAGCCCGCTCCGTGACCGTGCTGTCCGATGGCCTGATGGCCGCCTTGGAACCGGCCGAGCTCCGCGCCGTGCTGATCCACGAAAATGCGCACCTGAGCCAGCGGCACCACCTGCTGTTGTGGGCATTCGCCGCCTGGCGGCAGGCCCTCCCCTGGCTTCCCACCACCCGCCTGGCACAGGAGTCCGTCAACTCCCTGATCGAGATGCTGGCCGACGACGTCGCTCTCAAGACTGAAAGCAAGGCTACGCTCATCAAGGCCATCGCCATCGTGGCCAGCGGATCGGCCAGGACCCCGGCCGATGCCGGCCTCCAGCCCGGCCAGACCAGTCTGTCGTTGGCAGGGCTTGACTCCACAGCCGGCACTGCAGGCGCAGATTCGGCCCGCACCACAGCGTCCCGCGTCAGCCGGCTGCTTTCGCCGCAGCCACAGCTGCCTGCCCCGGTCCGCAGCCTGGTGCTCGCCGGCTGCGTGCTCCTGCTGGCGCTCCCCACCGCCCTGCTGGTGGTGCCGGGCCTGCTCGGGTAGGAATCCCGCCCGGAAGAGTCCCGCCGTCGTACGTCCCGCTTCCCGGCCACGCCCCCTTGGCGAGGCTGCAGGCACGCCGTCAGGCGTCGATGCGCTCCCGGTCCAGGCTGGAGGCGCCTGCGATAATAAAGTCCTTGCGGGGCGAGACGTCGGAGCCCATCAGCAGGTCGAAAATCTCCTCCGCCTGCTTGGCGTTCTCAATGCCCACCTTGCGGAGGGTGCGGTGCCGCGGGTCCATGGTGGTCTCCGCCAGCTGTTCGGCGTCCATCTCACCCAAGCCCTTGTAGCGCTGGATGGGCTCCTTGTACCGCTTGCCCTCCTGGGCCAGCCGGGCCAGGAGCACGTGCAGCTCGGCTTCCGAGTAGGTGTAGATCATCTCGTTGGCCTTCTGGCCGGCGTTGATGACCTCCACCCGGTGCAGCGGGGGGACAGCGGCGAAGACCCGGCCTTCTTCGATCATGGGCCGCATGTAGCGGAAGAAGAGGGTCAGGAGCAGCGTGCGGATGTGCGCGCCGTCCACGTCGGCGTCCGTCATCAGGATGACCTTGCCGTAGCGGGCTGCGCTGATGTCGAAGCTGCGGCCGGAACCCGCGCCCACCACCTGGATGAGGGCGGCGCATTCGGCGTTGGAGAGCATGTCCCCCACCGAGGCCTTCTGGACGTTGAGGATCTTGCCGCGGATCGGCAGGAGAGCCTGGAAGTCGGAGGAGCGGGCCAGCTTGGCGGTTCCCAGCGCCGAGTCGCCTTCCACGATGAACAGTTCGGAACGTTCGACGTCGTCCGTGCGGCAGTCGGCAAGCTTGGTGGGCATCGAGGAAGTTTCCAGCGCGTTCTTGCGCCGCTGGGTTTCCTTGTGCACCCGGGCCGAGATGCGGGATTTCATCTCGTTGACGATTTTTTCCAGGAGCAGGGCGGACTGCGACTTGTCGTTCTTGTTGGTGGAATTGATCTTCGCAGTGATTTCGCGCTCCACCACCTTGGACACAATGGCGCGCACGGCGGAGGTGCCCAGGATTTCCTTGGTCTGGCCTTCGAATTGCGGTTCGGCCAGGCGCACTGTCAGCACGGCGGTGAGGCCGGCGAAGATGTCGTCCTTCTCGATCTTGTCGTTGCCGGCCTTCAGCTTGCGGGCGTTGGTCTCCACGGCTTTCCGGAAGGTCTTGACCAGTGCCTGCTCGAAACCGGACTGGTGTGTACCGCCCTTGGGCGTGGAGATGATGTTCACAAAGCTCCGGACGGTGCTGTCGTAGCCAATCCCCCAGCGCAGGGCTACATCCACCTCACAGTCGCGCTCCACCTCGGCGAGCTGGCTGTGCCCGCGCTCATCCAGTACAGGGACGGTCTCCTTGAACTTCCCCGAACCGTGCAGCCGCCAGACGTCGGTGACCGCGGGATCGGCAGCAAGGAACTCAACGAACTCGGAGATGCCGCCGTCGTGGTGGAAGACCTCCTCGTGGGGGCCGGATTCGCCGGGCGTGCCCGGGGCCTTCCGCTCGTCGCGCACCGTCAGTTTGAGGCCGGGCACCAGGAAGGACGTCTGCCGGGCGCGGGCGGCAAGTTCGTCGTAGGAGAACTTCGCGTCCGGGGTGAAGATCTGCCGGTCAGCCCAGTAGCGGATCCGGGTGCCGGTGACGCCGCGCTTGGCCTTGCCCACCACGTCCAGCACGGAGTCGTCCACAAACGGGGTGAAATCTGCGGCGGGGTCGATTTTCGAACCAAGGTCCTTGAAGCGCCCGGGTTCGCCCCGTCGGAAGGACATCTTGTAGGTCTTGCCGCCGCGGTCCACTTCGACGTCGAGCCGGGAGGACAGCGCATTAACTACGGACGCGCCGACGCCGTGGAGGCCGCCCGAGGCCGTGTAGGAGCCGCCGCCGAACTTGCCGCCGGCGTGGAGTTTGGTGAAGACCACTTCGACACCGGTGAGTCCGGTCTTCGGTTCCTTGTCGATGGGGATGCCGCGGCCGTCGTCGTGGATCTCCACGGAGTTGTCGGCGTGGAGGATGATCTTGATGTCGTGGCCGAAGCCGGCCAGTGCCTCGTCAACGGAGTTGTCGATGATTTCCCAGAGGCAGTGCATCAACCCGCGGGAATCGGTGGAGCCGATGTACATGCCGGGGCGCTTGCGGACGGCTTCGAGGCCCTCCAGTACAGACAGGTGCCGGGCAGTGTAATCAGAACTTGGTGCCACCGGTGATGAACTCCTTCAGGGACGGGACAGCGGGCTGGGAATCGCTCTTCCTAGGGTAGTCGGCCGGGCCGCGGAGCGCCGACTGCCACACGTGGGGTGGCCTGTGCGCCGCGCCACTTCGGGCTTTTTAGCGGGTGCTGCGGAGATCTTGACGGACTCTTGCGGCTACGCGGACAGCGAACTTGCCCCATCCTTGCGATGGTTTTGTTACGAATACTGGTTATATAGACGTACAGATCTACTAAGGAGGCCGACATGACAACAGCAGTGGCAGACCGCACACTCAACGCACTCGACCGGTGCGATCGTTGCGGAGCCCAGGCATATGTCCGGGTTGTACTGGAGTCCTCCGGCGGTGAGCTGCTGTTCTGCGGCCACCACGCACGTGCAGTTGAAGCGACGCTCAAGCCGTTGAGCTCGGACTGGCACGATGAGACGGGGAAGCTTCACGAGAAAGCAACCGTAGAAATCGACTAGCAGCACACCGAAGCTGTGGGGACCCCGCCGGAAGGCGGGGTCCCCCTTCGTTTAAGCCGTGTTTCGGAAGCCATGCATAGGGGCCAATGACCGTATCAAGCAAAGCGGCCCGCCGGCCGCAGCACCCTTTGGGGCACCGCAGCCGGCGGGCCGCTTTGTCATGCTTCCTTGTTCTAGTCCAGGTAGTCCCGCAGCACCTGCGACCGCGAGGGGTGGCGCAGCTTGGACATGGTCTTGGACTCGATCTGGCGGATGCGCTCACGCGTGACGCCGTAGACCTTGCCGATTTCGTCTAAAGTCTTCGGCTGTCCGTCGGTCAGGCCGAACCGCATGGCCACCACGCCTGCCTCACGCTCGGACAGGGTGTCCAGCACCGAGTGGAGCTGTTCCTGCAGGAGCGTGAAGCTCACGGCGTCGGCCGGGACCACGGCTTCGGAATCCTCGATCAGGTCACCGAACTCCGAGTCGCCATCCTCGCCCAGGGGCGTGTGCAGCGAGATGGGCTCGCGGCCGTACTTCTGGACCTCGACCACCTTTTCGGGCGTCATGTCCAGTTCGAGGGCCAACTCTTCCGGCGTGGGTTCGCGGCCGAGGTCCTGCAGCATCTGCCGCTGGACACGTGCCAGCTTGTTGATGACCTCAACCATGTGCACCGGAATACGGATGGTGCGGGCCTGGTCGGCCATGGCGCGGGTGATCGCCTGGCGGATCCACCAGGTGGCGTACGTGGAGAACTTGAAGCCCTTGGTGTAGTCGAACTTCTCCACAGCGCGGATGAGGCCGAGGTTGCCTTCCTGGATCAGGTCCAGGAACAGCATGCCGCGTCCGGTGTAGCGCTTGGCGAGCGATACCACCAGGCGAAGGTTGGCCTCGAGCAGGTGGTTCTTGGCGCGCTTTCCGTCATGAATGATGAACTCAAGCTCGCGCTTGTACTTCGGGTCCATGGAGCCGTCGTCTGCGTTGATCTTCTCTTCGGCAAACAGTCCGGCTTCGATCCGGAGCGCAAGGTCCACTTCCTGCTCGGCGTTGAGCAGCGCAACTTTACCGATCTGCTTCAGGTAGTCCTTGACGGGGTCGGCGGTAGCGCCGGCGGACATGACCTGCTGGACAGGTGCGTCGTCGTCGTCAGCATCAGAGTAGACGAAGCCCTTGCCCGAGCCGGCTGCTCCCTTGACGGGATCAGCCTCGGCGTCTTCTTCGACGACGTCGGGCCCTTCGAGGACGTCAAGGTCCTCTTCGACGTCTTCTACTTCGTCATCGTCGGCGTCGGACGCCGACTTGCCGGCAGCCGCGGCAGCAGCCTTGGCACCGGGCTTGGGGCCGCGCTTTTTGGGCTCACGCTTGCCGTCCGCACCAGCTTCACCGGCAGAGGCCTTGTTGGCTGCCCGAGTGGCGGCCCGCTTGGCGCTTGTTGCAGCCTGCTTCTCCTCGGCGGACAGTTCGTCCTGGGCGGCGGGGTCCTTCTTCGTGGAAGACGGGGTCACAGAAAACCTTTCTAGCGGTGGTCTGTGGAATCGCCATACGGGCAACACCACTATGACCCTGTCAAGTCCGTGGTGGAAACCAAGCGCCACCACGGCCGGCAGAGTCTATAAGTAGAACTGCCGGAGCGGCTGTAATGTTCCCCGGAAGGACCAGCTACAAGCACTCGATACACGGACCCAACCGGGTCTCGGCAACCATTGTCTCACGTTTCCCCGAATAGGACCTCCCCGCGGTCCGCCAGCTCGGCGTTGAAGTGCCCCGGCGGCAGCCCTGGTGCCTCAACCTTCAGGTGTCCCGGCCACTGCCTTTCAGGCAACGTCCGGCCGGAACTTCTGCCAGGCGGCCTCCTTCCGTGACGCCCACCCGCACACAGCGCCGCGGCGGACCATCTCAAGCAGCAGTTCCGCCAGCCGGTAGCCGGGCTCAACCTCCAGGGCCTCACTGAGGTATGCCGCCGCATACGAACCTCTCCCGCGGCTCCAGGCGATCCAGCCCCTTCCCGTTAACGCCGCCGCTGCAGGCGCTCCGCCCAGGAGGGCCAGTTGTCCCAGGACGGCGTCGAGGGCTTCCATCGTCTGCCACTGCGGGACTGCCGGCCCGTTGCCCATCAATACGTCCCCGTAGCCCGGGGTTCCCTGCCCGCCGGCGGACATCAGCAGGCTTCCGCCGGGGACATCGGACATGCCGATGCCCTTGATGTCCACAGCCTGCATGTCCACGGCCTGCATGGCATGGGAGGGAGCGCCGGTCGTGTCCGCCCCGGCCGGCACGCTTCCCTGCTGTGCATCGTCCGCTGCCGGCTCCAGGGGCCGCAATCCGGCGTCACCGCCGAAGGTCCCGAACTCTTCGGCGCCCGCCGATGCCGCCGATTTGCCGGCGGCAGCCATCACCAGGAGGGCGTCGCGCCAGGCGGGCACCAGCAGCGTGGCCCTGAGGAAGGCTTCCCGGTGTACGGACGGCTGCACGAGGTGGGCGGGCCGGGCCAGCATCGCTTCCCATTGCCGCAGCACCGCCTCAAACTGAGGACGGCTGCTCCGCCGAAGTTCCAACTGGGCCCACCACACAGCCTCGGCCTCCAGCACCGCTGCGCGATGGGCTGCCGGCACAGGCACCGGCGCGGGCCGTGCTTCGGGAGGCGGCCCCACGCTGCTGCCCCGGTACACCATCTCGGTACTGAGCAGGCTGTCCCGGATCTGCTGCACAGGACGGCCCGGCACCGGGCAGCACGAGGGGTAGGCACACCACGCGTGCCGCCAGTAGCGGTCACCCACATACCAGGCTTCTTTGACGGGCATGCCGGCTCCGCACAGGGCCGCTTGCAGCCCGGACAGCAATCCGCCGTGGCAGCCTGGCCCGGACAGCCAGCCGTTGTTGCTGAAGAGCGCCAGCAGGGTACCGTCGGCATGCTCATCAGCCTCCAGGTAACCGCAGACCGTTCCGGCGAAGGCGCCAGCGTCCGCCAGGGCCCCGGGGCCTGGGAGATCCAGCCGCAGGGTGGCCCCCAGCCGTTTGCCCTGCAGGGTCATGGCGACGAGGCTGTTGGCCGGCCAGTATCCCAGCGAATGGGGAATGAAGCCCAGGATGTCTTCCGGGCCGCGGACTGTCAGGCGTTCTGGAGGTGTCATGGCTCCAGCATTCGCCTGCGGGCACCCGGTCAAAAGCGCCAGCCTCGGCTATGTGGAAACCGGGTGGCCGGCATCTGTCCAATCCCCTGGAACACAGCCTGTGCAGGATTAGTCAGCCGCTGCCGGGAAGGCAGACCGGTCAGTCGTCCGAAGCGGCTGCCCTGCTGCGGCGGGCCAGGTTTTCCCGGCGCTGGCGGGCCAGGGCGCTGCGAAGGGGCGGCACCACAACACCCTGCGCCGCCATCTGCCGGCGCACCTTCCGCCGGCACACCAGCATGGCCACCGCGCCGATGCCCAGCAGCACAAACTGGACGCTCATGGCGATCCGGAACGGGTCCAGCCCGTACAGTTCGCCGTTCGAGTACCCGCTGGCGTACAACACGTCCAGGACCAGGCCGATGAGGAAAATGGCCACCAGCGCGGCGATGAATCCGCCCACGTTCACAATTCCGGTGGCCGCGCCGATCCGGTGTGCCGGGTTGAAAGTGCGCGCAAAGTCAAAGCCGATCATCGAACCGGGACCGCCGATGGCAAGCACCACCACCAGGCCGGCCAGAAGCCACAGCGGCGAACGCCCCGGCGTCAGCAGGACCGCTGCCCAGGCACCGGCGGTGGCGCCAGCAATCAGGAGGACCATGGTGGAGCGCCGCAGCGGGTGCCGGGAAACAAAGCGCCCGATGAAGGGCCCCACCGCCATGGCGGCCGCCACGTACAGCGCCATCAGGGCGGCCACGGTTCCGGCAGCAAGGCCCTGGCCGGAAATCAGGAACGGATAGCCCCACGTCATGGCAAAAACAGTTCCGCTGAACTGAATGGTGAAATGGCTCCACAGGCCCAGCCGCGTCCCCGGCTGGCGCCAGGCGCGGGCCAGCGAGGCGCCGGTGGCCTTCAGTCCCTGCTGCGCCTGCGGCCTTTCTGTACCCGGCGGCACATCCTGCAGGAGCAGAATGACCAGGACGACGGCGAGTCCCGACATCCCGGCCAGCATCAGGAACGCCGGGGTCCAGCCGGCAGTGTGGAGGACGAACGCGAACGGCAGGACGCTGAACAGCTGCCCCAACTGGCCGGACATACCGGTCAACTGCGTCACCAGCGGCACCCGGGCAGGCGCAAACCAGAGCGGGATCAGGCGGATCACCGAAATAAAGGTCATGGCGTCGCCGGCGCCGACGAGGACCCGGCCGGCCACACCGCCGGGAATGCTGTCGGCAAAGGCCAGCTGGAGCTGTCCGAGTCCCATCAGCACGGCGCCGCCGGCGATCATGGCGCGGGAGCCGAACCGGTCCACCAGCAGCCCCACCGGGATCTGCAGCCCGGCGTACACGAGGAGCTGGAGGACCGTGAAGAACGAGATGGCCGATGCGCTGGCGTGGAAGCGTTCCGTGGCTTCCAGCCCCACCACCCCGAATGAGGTGCGCTGGGAAACTGCCACCAGGTACCCGAAGATTCCAATGGTCCAGATCAGCCAGGCTCGGGGTGCAGTCACTTCTTTATTATGCCCGGCCCCCGTGCGCGCCCCGGCAGCAGCGCGTTCCACGCTGTCCGGGGTGCGGCAGTTTTCAGCGGACAGTGCTCCTACTGGCCGGGGTTCTCACGGGCGAGATAGGCCTCCACGGCAGCGCCGAGGACATCGGCGTTGGGCAGCTCGTCATTCTCGTCCGCGAGGAGCGAGCGGCGGACGGTGCCTTCGGCCTTTTCGTCGTACCGGGACTCAAGCCGCGAGACCACCTGCTGGACTTCTTCGGAGGCGTCGATCTGCTCGGCAATCTGGCGGCTGACCTCGCGGCCGGCTTCGCGGAGCCGGTCCGAGGGAAGCATCAGCGAGGTGGCGGCGCCCAGGTATTCCAGGCCTGCCACGGCGGCCGTGGGGTACTCGGCCTCGGCCAGATAGTGCGGAACGTGGATCACGTAACCGGCCACGTTCCGGCCCGCCTCCACGAGGCGAAGTTCCAGGATGTGGCCCACGGCGGCGGGCACCTCCACGGTGGGCTTCCACACCGAGATGCCCTCGATCAGCTCCGGCCGGTTGCCATGCACGGTGACGCCCACCGGGCGGGTGTGCGGAACGGGCATGGGGATGGAGTGGATCCAGGTGACCAGGTTAACGTCGAGTTTCTCCACGATGCCCACCACTGCGCGGGCGAACCGTTCCCATTGCAGGTCCGGTTCGAAGCCGGCCAGCAGCAGGAAGGGGTTGCCCAGGCCGTCCACGAGCCGGTAGAGGGCGAGGCGGGGTTCCTGGTAGTCCTGCAGGTGGTCCTCGACGAAGGTCAGGTGCGGCCTGCGGGAGCGGTAATCAATCAGCTGGTCGGCGTCAAAGACTGCGACGGGCTGGGCGTCCAGCGAGTCCAGCAGTTCGGCATTGATCTGCTTCACCACGTACCCGGCGTCGGCGAAGCCGGTGAAGCCCATCACCAGGTTCAGCCCCTTGAGCTCCGGGCTGTGGAACAGCTCAATGTTGCTTGCATAAAGCGCGTCGGGATCCAGCAGGGAGCCGGAGAACCGTTCAAGCACGGCATGTTCCTTTCATAGGTGCGGGTGGATATCCTCTACAACGCCGCAGGACAGCCGCTCATTCCAGCCGCCGGTGTGGCGCATGTCTCAGGAAATTCACCGGCTCAGGCGGGGACGGGCTACGATCGGAACTGGCCTGCCGGACGGGCTTGCAGACACCCGGGCTGCGTCCCGAACGACGGCAATCCGGGCATCCTTGGCAGAGCGCCGAACATGCATCCCTGCCCGAACATCTCTCGAGAATTGAGGACTGATCCCTGTGGTCAAGAATACTGAAATCAACCTTAGTACCCTCACCAGGGACCTGAAGAAGAGCCCCAGTGACGCAGTGGTCATCGGCGTCGGGAAGGGCACCGACGGTCCGGTCCTCCTGGACAACCCGCTGACGGCCAAGAGTGCCGAGGCGCTGGCCGACTCCCTCAAGTCACTGGGCGTCACGGGCGCTGCGGACCAGATCGTCCGCCTCCCCGGCCTTCCGGAAACGGGCGCCGGAATCCTGGTCCTCGCCGGCGCCGGCAGCGTATCGGCAGGAAAGCCGCTCACGGAAGAAGCGCTGCGCCGTGCCGCGGGCTCCGCTGTCCGCCAGCTGGCCGGCCTCGCAACTGTTGTGCTGGCGCTTCCGACGGCGTCCGTCGCCGATGTGGCGGCAGTCGCAGAGGGTGCCGCCCTCGGCGCCTATTCGTTCACCGAGTTCCGGTCCTCGCAGGACGGCCTCAAGGATCCCGTCAAAAATGCCGTCATCTTCACGGACCTGGCCGGTACTGACGGTGTGGATGCCGCGCTGAAGCGTGCAGGCCTGCTGGGCAAGGCAGTCAACGCCACGCGGTCGCTGGTCAACCAGCCGCCCAGCCACCTCTACCCGGAAACGTTCGCGGAAGCTGCGAGGGACCTGGCCAAGGGCCTGCCCGTCAAAGTCACAGTCTGGGACGAGAAGCGGCTTGAGAAGGAAGGCTTCGGCGGCATCATGGGCGTGGGCAAGGGCTCTTCCCGCCAGCCCCGCCTGGTGAAGGTCGAATATTCCCCCGCGAGGGCAACGTCGAAGATCGCCCTCGTCGGCAAAGGCATTACTTTCGACACCGGCGGCATCTCGATCAAGCCCGCCCTGGGCATGGGCGACATGAAGAGCGATATGGCCGGTGCCGCCGTCGTCCTTAACACCGTCCTGGCCCTCGCGGGACTGGGCCTGCCGGTGAAGGCGACCGCCTGGCTTTGCATTGCGGAGAACATGCCCTCAGGTGCGGCCTCCCGCCCTGCGGACGTCCTCACCATGTTCGGCGGCAAGACCGTTGAGGTCCTGAACACCGACGCCGAGGGCCGGCTGGTGATGGCCGACGGCATCGTGGCCGCAAGCCGCGAGTTCCCCGACGCCATCATCGATGTCGCAACGCTGACCGGTGCGCAGCTGATCGCCCTGGGCAACCGCACCGCAGGCGTGATGGGCTCGGACAGCGTCACCGGTGCCCTGAAGGCCGCAGCGGACCGTGCGGGCGAACTCGTCTGGCCCATGCCCCTCCCCGAAGAACTGCGCGCCAGCCTCGATTCCCAGGTGGCAGACCTGGCCAATATCGGGGAACGCCATGGCGGCATGATGACGGCGGCCGTTTTCCTGCGCGAATTCGTGGGTAAGGGCAAGGACGGGGAACAGATCCCCTGGGCCCACATCGACATCGCCGGGCCTTCCTTCAACAACGGGAGCCCCTATGGCTACACGCACAAGCAGGGAACGGGCTGCACCGTCCGCACCCTGGTGGCCTATGTAGAGGACCTCCTGGCAGCAGCGGCCTGAACACCATCAGCCGCGTTTACGCGGGCAGCGCACCCTGCGGCGCGGGGACATGTTCCCTTCGCCGCAGGGGCGCGTGACACTCGACACAAGCGCTCCACAAACGAGGCGACAAGGTGGAGCATGGATAAGTGGTTCGCTAAGGTGAACCACGGTAGTCACAAATGCAAGAGAACAGGCACGCTGACATAATCACGGCAGTGCAAGTTCCAAGACCAGATGATGCGCGAGAGAACGCGTCATCGTTCACGCGAGGGAGCGTTTAAGTGGCCGATCAGGCAACTGCGCAAGAATTCGACATCCTGGTACTCGGTGGAGGCAGCGGTGGGTACGCCGCCGCCCTGCGGGCCGTACAGCTTGGCCTCACCGTCGGCCTCGTGGAGAAGGCAAAGCTGGGCGGCACCTGCCTCCACAACGGCTGCATCCCCACCAAGGCACTGCTGCACTCTGCGGAGCTCGCAGACCATGCCCGTGATTCCGCCAAGTACGGCGTGAACGTAACCCTCGACAGCATCGACATCACGGCCGTCAACGCGTACAAGGACGGCATCATCGCCGGCAAGTACAAGGGCCTCCAGGGCCTCATCAAGTCCAAGGGCATCACCGTCATCGAAGGTGAGGGCAAGCTCCAGGGCACCGACACCGTCGTGGTGAACGGCACCGCCTACAAGGGCAAGAACATCATTCTGGCCACGGGTTCCTACTCCCGTACCCTTCCGGGCCTGGAAATCGGCGGCAAGGTCATCACGTCCGACCAGGCCCTGACCATGGACTACATCCCCAAGAGCGCCATCATCCTCGGCGGCGGCGTGATCGGCGTCGAGTTCGCCTCCGTCTGGAAGTCCTTCGGCGTGGATGTCACCATCGTGGAGGGCCTGCCCTCCCTCGTTCCCAACGAGGACGCCACCATCGTCAAGAACTTCGAGCGTGCCTTCAAGAAGCGCGGCATCAAGTTCTCCACCGGCGTCTTCTTCCAGGGCGTTGAGCAGAACAACGACGGCGTCAAGGTCACCTTGGTGGACGGCAAGACTTTCGAAGCGGACCTGCTCCTCGTGGCCGTCGGCCGCGGCCCCGTCACCGCGAACCTCGGTTACGAGGAAGCCGGCATCACCATCGACCGCGGCTTCGTTATCACCGACGAGCGCCTGCACACCGGTGTCGGAAACATCTACGCCGTCGGCGACATCGTCCCGGGCGTGCAGCTGGCACACCGCGGCTACCAGCAGGGCATCTTCGTGGCCGAGGAAATCGCCGGCCTCAAGCCGGTGATCGTCGAGGACATCAACATCCCCAAGGTCACCTACTCCGAACCCGAGATCGCAACCGTCGGCTACACCGAAAAGGCAGCCAAGGAGAAGTTCGGCGAGGACCAGGTCCAGACCCAGGAATACAACCTGGCCGGCAACGGCAAAAGCTCCATCCTGGGCACCTCCGGACTGGTCAAGCTGGTCCGCCAAAAGGACGGCCCCGTGGTGGGCGTCCACATGATCGGCGCCCGCATGGGCGAGCAGGTGGGCGAAGCCCAGCTCATCGTGAACTGGGAAGCCTACCCCGAGGATGTGGCACAGCTGGTGCACGCCCACCCCACACAGAACGAGGCCCTGGGCGAAGCCCACCTTGCCCTCGCGGGCAAGCCCCTTCACGGCTAGTCTCCCCAAGTACCAAAGGGCCTAGTGCACCCGGCACAGAATGCCGGGTGCACTAGGCTGGCCAACAAGGCTGCAATCATCCGCACTAAAGATCAATAAGGAGAACGGGGACGACATGTCTGAATCCGTTAACTTGCCCGCCCTCGGTGAGAGCGTCACCGAAGGAACCGTCACCCGCTGGCTCAAGCAGGTAGGTGACCGGGTAGAGGTGGACGAGCCGCTGCTCGAAGTCTCCACCGACAAAGTAGACACTGAAATCCCCTCTCCTGTAGCTGGCGTGATTGAGGAAATCCTGGTTGCCGAGGACGAGACCGCCGAGGTCGGCGCGCCGTTGGTCCGCATCGGTGACGGCTCCGGCGGCGGCTCCGCGGCACCGGCCGAAGAAGCCCCTGCGCAGGAAGCACCCGCTGCCCCGGCTGAGGAAGCTCCGGCCCAGGAAGCACCCGCGCAGCCTGCACCTTCCCGGGAAGCACCCGCGGCTCCCGCCGCCGGCGGCGGCGAGGGCCACGAGGTCACCCTGCCGGCCCTCGGCGAAAGCGTCACCGAAGGCACCGTGACCCGCTGGCTGAAGGCCGTCGGCGATTCCGTTGAGGTGGACGAGCCGCTCCTGGAAGTTTCCACGGACAAGGTGGACACCGAGATCCCGTCCCCCGTTGCCGGTACCCTGCAGGAAATCCGCGTCAACGAAGACGAAACCGCAGAGGTCGGGTCTGTCCTGGCGGTCATCGGCTCCGGCGCGGCTGCCGCCCCGGCAGAGGCACCCTCCACCGACGCACCTGCCCAGGAAGCACCCAAAGCCGAGGAAGCTCCCAAGGCTGAAGCGCCTGCCCCGCAGGCCGCTCCGGCACCGGCGGCAGCACCCGCGTCCGCCCCGGCACCGGCAGCAGCGCCCGCCCCGGCCGCAGCACCTGCCGAGGCAGCTCCCGCAGCCGGCGGCTCCGAGTCCGGCTACGTCACTCCCCTGGTCCGCAAGCTTGCCAACCAGCACGGTGTGGACATCGCCTCGCTCTCGGGCACCGGCGTGGGTGGACGCATCCGCAAGCAGGACGTCATTGCCGCCGCCGAAGCCAAGGCCGCTCCCGCCGCAGCCCCGGCAGCAGCACCGGCCGCGTCGGCCCCGGCAGCATCCAACGCCGCTGTTTCCTCACTGCGCGGAACCACACAGAAGGCGCCGCGCATCCGCCAGGTCATCGCCCGCCGGATGCGCGAATCCCTCGAGGTTTCCACGCAGCTGACGCAGGTGCACGAGGTCGACATGACCAAGATCGCCAAGCTGCGCCTCAAGGCCAAAAACTCCTTCCAGGCCCAGAACGGCACCAAGCTGACCTTCCTGCCGTTCATCGCCAAGGCTGTTGCCGAGGCCCTCAAGCAGCACCCCAAGCTCAACGCTGCTTACGACGAGGACAAGCAGGAGATCACGTACCACAACGCTGAGCACCTGGCCATCGCCGTTGACACCGACAAGGGCCTGCTGGTTCCGGTCATCTCCGACGCCGGCAACCTGAACCTCGCCGGCCTGGCCGGCAAGATCGCCGACGTCGCAAGCCGCACCCGCGACGGCAAGATCGGCCCGGACGAGCTGTCCGGCGGTACTTTCAGCATCACCAACATCGGTTCGGTCGGCGCCCTGTTCGACACCCCGATCATCAACCAGCCGCAGGTGGGCATCCTGGGCACCGGCGCCATCGTCAAGCGCCCCGTGGTTGTTTCGGACGAGAACGGCGACGACTCGATCGCCATCCGCTCCATGATGTACCTGTCGCTGACTTACGACCACCGCCTGGTGGACGGCGCGGACGCCGGCCGGTTCCTCCAGACCCTGAAGGCACGCCTTGAAGAAGGCGCCTTCGAGGCGGACCTGGGGCTGTAACAAGCTACAAACGCACGACGGCGGTGCAGGCAGCGGTGGGATTCCAGCGCAAGGCCTGTGCCGCCGTCGGCGTTTAACCACCACATCCTCCGGAACTACTACAGGCTGTAGAACTCTGGCTACACTGGTCCCATGAACATCGTCTATAACATTGTGGTTTTCCTGCACGTCGTCGGCGCCGCCATGATCGTGGGCATCTGGATTGGCCAGATGAAGAACCCCACGGTCCACCCCCGCCAGTTCGACGGCGCAATGCTCCAGCTGCTGACCGGCATCGCCCTGATGGGCCTGATCCCGGCGCTGGACATCGACGCCAACTACTTCAAGCTGGGCATTAAGTTCGCCATCGCCCTGGCCGTTGGTGTGCTGGCATTCATCGGCCGCCGGAAGTACAAGAACAACGAGCCGATCAGCAAGGGCCTTGCCCATGGCGTGGGGGGCCTGGCGCTGCTGAACGTGGCCATCGCCACCATCTGGCAGTAGCCTCGTCCCGCCGAGGCCTCAACGACGGCGACACCCCCTGCGAAGGGGGCGTCGCCGTCGTTATTTATTGGTGTGGTCACAATCCTCTGACGGCGGACAGCTGGTGCGCGGTGGCCCGGAAATCCCTAGGATGGGAGACGGCGGGGCCAGGCACTGGCCTGCCCCGGTTTGAATCGACTTGAGGAGTGGTTATGGCAGCAACACGCACCGCGCACACGGTATGGAACGGCGACCTGATGACGGGTTCGGGAAACACCACCCTGGACAGCTCGGGCCTGGGAACCTACGAGGTCACCTGGAAGGCACGTACCGAGGCGTCCGGCGGCAAGACCAGCCCCGAAGAACTGATCGCCGCGGCGCACTCCGCATGCTTCTCCATGGCTTTCAGTCACGCGCTGGCCCAGGCCGGACACACCCCGGAGGAAGTCAACACCAAGGCTGACGTGACCTTCGTCCCGGGCACCGGCATCACCGGCAGCCACCTGACCCTGTCCGCACGGGTCCCCGGCATCTCCGAGGGCGAGTTCCAGAAGATCGCAGCCGAAGCCAAGGTGGGTTGCCCCGTCTCCGGTGCCCTGGCCAGCATCGACATCACCCTGGACGCCACGCTGCAGTCCTAGGCCTTCCGCGCCTGAGCTAAACCAAAGGCCCTGGCTGGCCGGAGTGATCCGGCCGGTCAGGGCCTTTCGTTTTTACTGCCTGTCAGTTGCCGGGCTGTCAGGTGCCTTGGCTGTCAGTTGCCCTGGCTGCGGGCCGGCAGCGGCGCGGGGCGGAGCCGGCGGTAACCCTCACGGGCCGGCGGCCGGTCCGTGGGAAGCTCCTGCACCATTTCCTTCAGCGCACCGATGCCGTACTCGAGTTGCGGGTCCCGCCCGGCGGCGTACGCGTGCGGCGGATAGGTCACTTCGATGTCGGGATCCACGCCGTAGTTCTCCACGCTCCAGCCGATGCCGCCGCTGAACCAGTTCGCGTACCGCGGCTGGGTGACTCCCGTGCCGTCGGCGAGGGAGAACCTGTTGTCGATGCCCACCACACCGCCCCAGGTGCGCGTTCCGATGACGGGTCCGATGCCGCGCAGCTTGGACACCTGGGTGATGATGTCGCCGTCGGAGCCGGCAAATTCGTCGGCGAGGATAATGACCGGGCCGCGGGGGGCGTGGTGCGGGTAGGTCCGGGGTTTCTCGCCGCGGGGCATGCTCCAGCCGGTGACCTTGCGGCCGATCAGCTCAGCCACGAGCTGGGACGTGTGTCCGCCGCGGTTGCGCCGCACGTCCACAATCAGCCCGTCCAGCGCTGTCTCAGTATCGAGGTCACGGTGCAGCTGCGCCCAGCCGTTGGCCATCATGTCCGGGATGTGCAGGTAGCCGAACGTACCGTTGGACGCTTCGCGCACGGTCCGCCGGTTCGCGGCCACCCATTCCTGGTACCGCAGGCGCTCTTCATCCTTCACGGGAACGACGGCGACCCGCCGCTGCTTGCCCGCCCGATCGCCGTGTGTGGCGCCGTTGAGCAGTGTCAGCTCCACCGCGCGGCCGGCGGCGCCCACCAACTGCATGGCCGGAGTGACGGACCCGGACAGCGGAACCCCGTCGATGGCCAGCAGGATGTCCCCCGCCTTGGCGCCCACACCGGGCCTGGTCAGCGGTGACGTCGCCAACGGGTCCGAAGACTCGCCGGCCAGGATGTGGGTAATCTCCCAGCCTGCCGGCGTCAGCGACAGGTCAGCGCCGAGCCGCCCCTGGCCGTTGCTGCCGTTTTCGGTAACGGCCGCGGGCCGGACATAGGCATGGGAGGTGCCCAGCTCGCCGTGGAGCTCCCACAGAAGGTCCACCAGGTCATCGTGGGAACCGAGGCGGTCCACCAGCGGCCGGTAGCGCTTGTGGATCGACTCCCAGTCCTGCCCGGCCATGTCTTCTGCCCAGAAGAAGTCGCGCTGCAGCCGCCAGGCCTCGTCAAAGGCCTGGCCCCAGACGCGCAGCGGTTCCATCAACACCCTGATCCGGCCCAGGTCCACGTTGACCAGGTCGCCCGATTCTTCGTCCGCCTTTTTGTCGGCGGGAACAACGGTGACCTTCTTGTCGGAAACCAGCACCACCTTGCTCCGGTCGCCGGAGAGCCGGAAACTGTCCAGCGCCTCCACCAGGGTGCTCTGCTTCCGGCGGGCGAGGTCGAAACGGGTCAGGCTGGGCCGTGCATCCTTTTCGTCCTGGCTGGCCTTGCCGTCGCCTGTGACGCCGGCGAGGGCCCAGTCCAGCCAGAGCAGGGCGCCGTCGGCCGCCTTCAGTGACGTGTAGTTGCCCTGCGGAACGGGGACCCCGATGACGCGGTGGGCCAGGCCCTCCGGATCCACGGTGACCTCCGGGGCTGCCGGGCCATCCTGCTTGGGCTCCGTCTCCGCCGCGGTGTCCTCCCCGGCGTGGGGATCCACTGAGGGACCAAAGGGCGACGGCGTGTCAGCAGCCAGTGCCACAAGGTACGGCTTGATGGGGCTGGGGAAGGAGAGATCGAAGGAGTGCCCGTCGTAGACGGGGTCAAAGCTGCGGTTTGACAGGAAGGCCAGGAATTTCCCGTCCGGGGTAAAGGCCGGCGACGTGTCCCGGAACCGGCCGTCAGTAACGTCCACTGGTCCGGTGCCGGGGTCCGTCACCTTGGCCAGCCGAAGACGGCTGCGCGAACCGAAGGAGGTGACCGGCTCGGACCATACAAGCCACTGGGAGTCGGCGGACCAGGCGAGGTCTGAAACAGTACCTTCGCCGACGCTTGCCACCAGCGTCAGCTTCCCGGTCCGGGTATTGGCCGCGTACACCTCCCCGAACGAGGTGCCCAGGGCGAGCCAGCTGCCGTCCGGGCTTGCTTCCAGTGCGCTGGTCCGGGTGGGCTGCGGGAAGCCGATGCGCAGGGCATCTGCCTGCACGGATTCCCCGGTGGCGTCGCCGGGACCCACTGCGGGTGTTTCCTCCGGCGCCACGTCTGCCTGCTGGTCATCCCGGACAGCAGGAATCGGAGTGTGCGCTGCCAGGACCGCGGCGCCGGCCGCAGGTACCGGCTGCGGCAACTGCACGTGTTCCTGGTCGTTGCCGGGCGCCGGGGCCGCAGTTCCGGCGTCCGGGCGTCCGGCGGGAGTGGCGGCGGATCCGGTGGGGGCGGCGGTGCCGGGCACGGGTGCAGCGACGTCCCTGATGAACACTGCCTCCACGCCGTCGTGGTCGGCAACGTAGGCCAGCCGCCCGCCGTTCAGCGGCCTGGGCAGCCGGGCACGGACCCCAGGCGTTGCCTCGATGATGCGGGACGGCCCGTCCTTGTGCCGGAGCCAGGAGATGGTGCCGTGGGCTTCCACGGCGCTGGAGGTCCCTGCGGCGTCCGGGACTGCCGCGCCCAGGTGTTTGGCTGCGTTTAGGAGTGCCGGCCGCCTCGACTGTGAAGCGGAGCCCAGGGTGATGTCCAGGCGCACGGCTTCGGACCCGAACCCGGCAACCACCCACAGCTCCCCCGCGGACTCGAAAATGATCCGCTTGCCGTCGGTGCTGGCGTGGCGCACATAGAAGTCCTCGTGGTCTGTGTGGCGCCGCAGGTCTTTTCCGTTGGGCTGGACCGAATAGAGGTTGCCGTAGCCTTCGTGGTCCGACAGGAAAGCGATGCGGCCGTCCACCCACATGGGATCGGCGAGGTTGCCGTCCACGTCCGGCAGCAGGCGCTCGAACTCGCCGTTGCCGTCGTTGTCGATCCAGAGCTTTCCCGCGGTGCCCCCGCGGTAGCGCTTCCACCACGCAGGTTCGCGGGACAGGACGCTGCCCACCACCACCGGCCGCTCATCGCCCACTTCGGGGCCGAAAGCCACCGACTCCACCGGGCCGAACGGCAGTTCCTCGGCCGAGCCGCCGTCGAGCGGGACGCTGTAGGCGTGGGTATGCCGGCTTTCGGCCTGCCGGAACGCACTGGTGACCACCACCGAGCCTTTGGCCGTGAAGCCTTTGACCCTGGTGGTGCCGTGGCCAAAGTACGTCAGCTGCCGGTAATCTCCGCCGTCCACCGCCGCGGACACCACTTCCGGCGCCGTTCCCTGCACCACTGTCCACACGAGCCGCTGTCCGTCCGGCGTGAAACGGGGGTTGCGGGCGGGCAGCTGGAGTGAGGAGACACGCCATGCGCGGCCGCCGCCCAAGGGCGCAATCCATACGTCGTCTTCGGCCACGAAGGTGACCAGATCGCCGTGCAGGTGCGGGTAACGGAAGTAGCTGGAAGAGGTCATCGTTCGATCATAGTCAACCCCCATGAGGCCCTGGTGGAGGTGCCGGGACCGTGGCTGGCGTGGTGTGATGGACACCATGCGCATAGTCATCGCCGGAGCCTCCGGGCTGATCGGAACCCATATGTCAGCAACCTTCCGTGCTGCCGGGCACCAGGTGGTTCCGCTGGTCAGGCGCGCGCCTTCCTCCGCGGCCGAGGTCCGGTGGGACCCGGCGGCCGGAGAACTGGACCCGCAGGCACTGGCCGGTGCGGACGCCGTCGTCAACCTGTCCGGAGCAGGCATCGGGGACCGGCCGTGGACGCGCAAACGGGTTGAGGTGCTCCTCGCCTCACGGCTGGATTCCACCCGGACCCTTACCAACGCCATGCGCCGGCTGGATTCCCCGCCGCCTGCGTTCATCAGCCAGTCCGGGTCCCACTACTACGGCGACGCCGGCAACACCGTGCTTAGGGAGAATGCCCCGCAGGGAGCAGGAACACTGGCGCGGATCTGTGCCGAATGGGAAGTTGCAGCTGCCACCGCTCCCCCGGGTGTACGGGTGGTGACTCCGCGCACGGGTGTGGTGCTCAGCCGTTCCGGCGGCGCCCTCGGCAGGCTCCTTCCGCTGATCCGGCTCGGCGTCGGCGGGCCCTTGGGGAACGGCCGCCAGTACTGGCCCTGGATCAGCCTGCCGGATGTTTCCGCGGCGTTCCTCTTTTTGCTGGAATCAGACCTCAGCGGGCCGGTCAACCTCTGCGCGCCTGAACAAACCGATGTCAACGGCCTCGTCGCCGCCCTCGCCCATGCCCTGCACCGGCCCGCCGCCCTGCGGGTTCCGGCTCCCGTGCTGCGGCTCCTTATGCGCGATCTCGCCGAGGAGCTGGTGCTCGCCAGCCAACGTATGGAACCGGCCCGTCTCCTGTCTGCCGGCTTCACCTGGCAGCATCCGACGCGTGCAAGGGCCGTGCAGTGGGTGGTCGGGAAGCAGTAAGGGCCATCGGATCCGGCTGCCGGAAGGGTCAGGATCCTGGAAGGATTTCGCTGACCCGCCACTTGCCGTCAACGGACACCAGCACTATGCGGAGCCGTTGCTCCGCACCTGCGTCGCCTGCTGCCACAACGGCCCCCTGGGCGTCCTTCTCCTCGTACGCCGACGCGGCCGACGTCAGGGCCAGCACCGCGCGCGTTGCCGTTCCGCCCTCCTCGGCCTGCACCTGCGACAGGGTGCCCATGAACCCGGCAAGGGTGTGGCCGGATGCCTGCAGGGGTTCACGGATCCGCTGATCTGCTGCGGCGGCCGCGGAGCCGGCATGGTTCACCTCATCGAGCAGATCGAACCTGCCCGAACCGAAGGCCAGGGATCTCAGCGATGACAGGCCCTGGACCGCCGCGGCGGGATCCGGTGATCCTGCCTGCTGCCTGGCGGCGTCCGCCGGGTCTGCCTGCTCCTGCGTTCCAGCAGGCAGCGTTTCCGGGACGGCGGGTGCGGTGGAAGGCCCGTGGCCGGCGGCCGGAGTAACCGGTCCTGCCGCCGTGACCCCCGGGCCGGTGAACCACCAGCCCGCAGCGGCTATGGCAACTGCAGCGGCGGCAAAGACGCCCCGCCGCGCCTTCCGGCCGTGTTCCCTCTGGGCGTGCCTGCCTTTTCCGTGGACCGCCACCGGCAAGGCCGGGCCCGACGTCGGAAACGGCAACTTCTGCGGGACGGTGAACAAGCGCGACCATTTCGACGTCGTTAGGCGCCTGTGGAGGGACTGCACCTTTTCGTGCAGTCCACCGGGGTCCGCAGGCGCGTGCAGGCGCGTCACCAGCTCCGGGAGGACGGTGGGATGGACTGCGGGTGCGAGGTCAAGGGGCAGCGGCGGGGCGCTCCTGTACACCGCGGTTGCAAACGCCGGTGCTGTGGGCCGGAGCCGCCGGTCCTCGTTCAACCCGGACTCCAGGGCAGCGACGAGCTCCCTCGGAACCTCCGGTACCAGCAGGGTCAGCGGGGGACGGTCGGCGGTGCGCGGCGGAGGGGTGCCGGTAAGGCAGAACCAGCCGAGGGCGGCAAGGGCATAGACGTCGCGTTCCGGTTGCAGGCCAACCCTGACAGCGTCCACCGGTGCCGGGTCCGTAAATCCTGGGGTACCACGTCCCGGGGCGGCCGCAGGGTCGCCAAGCATCCGGGCCATGCCAACATCGGAGAGCATCGGCTTCCCGTGGCTGGTGAAAAGGACGTTGCCCGGGGAGACATCCGAGTGGGTGAAACCCTGGCCGTGCAGGTACCCGAGAACCTGCGCAATGGGCGTCAGAACCGTCACGGACTCCCCGACGCTCAGCTGTCCCCGCGCCGCCACCAGCCCGCCGAGCGAACCGGCCGGCGCATAATCCATGATCAGGCCCGTGCCGCCGTCAGTGCCGTCTTCCACCGTCACGGCATTGTGGGCCCTGATCAGGTGAGGATGGTCCAGGACGGACAGGATCCGGATTTCGCGCCGGATGTCCTCTTGGGTCACCGCCTCACGGCGGACTGCCCTGCGGGCGGCGCGGCGGAAGCACTTTAGGGCAAATTCCCGGCCGGTCCGTTCCTCCACGGCCAGCCAAACCGTGGAACTCCCACCATGGCCGAGCAACCGCCCCACGGTATAACCGGGAACCCTCGGGCGCTGCAATTCTTCCATGCCCTTATGTCTAGCCGAATCCGGAATTCCGTGCAGAAGTTATCCACAGGCACACGGTGCGGGGCCTCTTCCGACGGCCTTCCCGGCTTACGAGTCCGGGCTCACAGCGAAGGGTGAGCTTCAGCACTAAACCGGGTGGCCAGCCGCCCAAGGTCTAAGCTGGATGCCATGACTCTTGAGTTTTCACAGCTGGGTCTTGCTCCGGACTTTGTGGACTACACCCGCGGTTGGGCCATTCAGAGCGAACTCCATGACAACGTCGTCGCCGGCAAGGCCCCCAGCACTGTCCTTCTCCTGGAACATGCCCCGGTGTACACGGCCGGCAAGCGGACTGAGGACCACGAGCGGCCTTTCGACGGCACCCCGGTTGTCCCGGTGGACCGCGGCGGCAAACTCACCTGGCACGGTCCCGGCCAGTTGGTGGGTTACCCCATCATCAAGCTGAAAAACCGCGCCGGCATCCGCGACTATGTGGAACGCCTCGAGTCCGTGATCATCGCCGTCCTCGCCGACTACGGGATCCAGGCAGTCCGCATCAAGGGCCGCGCCGGCGTCTGGATCGCGGCTGACCAAAAAGGCCCGGACAGGAAGATCGCCGCCATCGGCATCCGGGTCCACGAAGGCGTTACCATGCACGGCTTCGCCATCAACTGCAACAACGATCTCACCCCCTATGCGCAAATCATCGCCTGCGGCATCACCGACGCAGGCGTGACCACCATCGCCCAGGAAACCGGTTATGACGTCACCCCGGCAGACCTCGTTTCCCGGATCACCGAAGAACTGCGCAAGAATGAAGACGCCCTGGTCGCTACCCCCGAAGGAGCTCTACTGTGACATTGGCACCTGAAGGCCGGAAGCTTTTGCGCGTTGAACAGCGCAACTCCGCTGTCCCGGTGGAGCGCAAGCCGGAATGGATCAAGGCCAAGGTCCAGATGGGCCCGGAGTTCGTCCAGCTCAANCCATGCGCGAAACCGGCAAGGACATGAGCTCCAAATACAAGGAAACGGCCATGGGCGGCCTCGCCGTCAACGTCGTTGAATGCTGAAAGAAGAACTGACATGACATTGGCACCTGAAGGCCGGAAGCTTTTGCGCGTTGAACAGCGCAACTCCGCTGTCCCGGTGGAGCGCAAGCCGGAATGGATCAAGGCCAAGGTCCAGATGGGCCCGGAGTTCGTCCAGCTCAAGAACCTGGTCAAGAAAGAGGGCCTGCACACGGTGTGTGAGGAGGCCGGCTGTCCCAACATCTTTGAGTGCTGGGAGGACAAGGAAGCGACGTTCCTGATCGGCGGGTCCGAGTGCACGCGCCGGTGTGATTTCTGCCAGATCGATACTGGAAAACCGTCCCCGGTGGACATGTTTGAACCCACCAAGGTGGCCCGCTCCGTGCAGTCCATGCAGCTGCGCTACGCCACGGTCACCGGCGTGGCCCGGGACGACCTCGCGGACGAGGGCGTGTGGCTGTATGCCGAGACGGTCCGGAAGATCCACGAGCTGAACCCGGGCACCGGGGTGGAGCTGCTGATCCCGGACTTCTCCGGCAAACCCGAACACATTGCCGCGATCTGCGACTCGAAGCCGGAGGTGTTCGCGCACAACGTGGAGACCGTGCCAAGGATTTTCAAGCGGATCCGGCCGGCGTTCCGGTACGAGCGGTCCCTGGATGTGATCACGCAGGGCCGGAACCTGGGCATGGTGACCAAGTCCAACCTGATCCTGGGCATGGGCGAAACCCGGGAAGAAATCAGTGAAGCCCTCCGGGACCTGCACGAGGCCGGCTGCGACCTGATCACCATCACCCAGTACCTGCGCCCGTCCGAGCGGCACCTGCCGGTGGACCGGTGGGTCAAGCCGCAGGAATTCGTGGACCTGCAGGAAGAAGCCAACGAGATCGGCTTCCTCGGCGTCATGAGTGGCCCGCTGGTGCGGTCCTCCTACCGGGCCGGCCGGCTCTGGGCCACCGCGATGCGCAAGAAGGGCCGCGACATCCCCGCCGAACTNGCCGGCTGCGACCTGATCACCATCACCCAGTACCTGCGCCCGTCCGAGCGGCACCTGCCGGTGGACCGGTGGGTCAAGCCGCAGGAATTCTTGGACCTGCAGGAAGAAGCCAACGAGATCGGCTTCCTCGGCGTCATGAGTGGCCCGCTGGTGCGGTCCTCCTACCGGGCCGGCCGGCTCTGGGCCACCGCGATGCGCAAGAAGGGCCGCGACATCCCCGCCGAACTCGCCCACATCGCCGACGGCATCCAGGACTCCGGCACCACCCGCCAGGAAGCCAGCTCACTGCTCGCAGCGCATTCCTGACGCAAACCCTCCCCGACGCCAAAACGGCGGGTCCCCAAGGGCCGGCACCGGTGAACTCCGGTGCCGGCCCTTGGCCTTTGGTCACGTAGAATTGAGGCACTATGGCGAAATCCCCTGATTCCAGCAACTCCACTCCGGCTGCTTCCGGCGAGCCGAAGCGTGGCCTCTTCTCCCGCAAGCCCAAGGAAGCAAAGGTCAAGAAGCCCAGCCGGCTCAAGCAGATCGGCGAGGTCTTCAACATGACCCGCCGCCATGACCCCATGGTCCCGTGGCTGATGCTGCTGGTCTTCCTGGGTGTTGTGGCTGTGAGCTTCCTGGTGGGCTTCTGGCTGGAGAACTGGATCACGGGCCTGATCATCGGCATTCCGCTGGGCCTGCTGGGCGCCACGCTGATCTTGTCGCGCCGCGCCGAGCGTGCCGCCTTCGCCCAGATCGAAAACCAGCCCGGCGCCTCCGGCGCTGCCCTGGGGACACTCCGCCGCGGCTGGATCACCGAGGACCAGCCCGTCGCCGTGAACCCGCGCACGCAGGACGCCGTGTTCCGCGCCATCGGCCGTCCCGGCGTCGTGCTGGTCAGCGAAGGACCCACCCACCGCGTGAAGCCGCTGCTGGACGCAGAACGCAAGCGCCTGGCCCGCATCCTGCCCAACGTCACCGTCCACGTCATCGAAAGCGGACGCGGCGAGGGCCAGGTGCCCATCAGCCAGGTGGCCAAGAAAATGGGCAAGCTGAAGAACGAGCTGACCAAGCTTGAGGTCAACGCGGTGTCCAAGCGGATCGCTTCGCTGGGCAACAAGCTGCCCATTCCCAAGGGCATCGACCCCTACAAGGCCCGCCCCAACCGCGGACGTTAAGCCACACGCCCCGGTACCCGGCCGCCCGCCGGTGCCGGGGCTTTTTATTGCGCCCAGGAGGACAGGACAATCGTGAAAGAGGACAAGCTGGAACAGGACCAGGCGGCACCGGGCCGCACAGGCGCACCCCTCCAAAAACCGGCGCTCCGCGTCTTCCGGGTTCTGGCCGTGGCAGAGGCGTTCAGCTGGGCCGCGCTCCTGGTGGGCATGTACTTCAAGTGGATTGCCGGCACCACAGAAATCGGCGTCCAGGTGGCGGGTCCCATCCACGGAGCATTGTTTGTTGGCTACGGGATCACCGCGCTGGTGCTCTGGCGTCTCCAGCGCTGGCCGTTTGTGGTGGCTCTGTTCGCCGGGATTTCCGCGGTGTTCCCCTTTGCCACGCTCTGGTTCGAACGCTGGGCCGGCAAACGGGGGCATCTGTCTGCCGCCTCGGCTGAGCCCGCAGCAGTCCGGGAAGCCAGCAGGCTCTGACCCCGGGGAGTCCTACCGGCGCAGGAGCAGCGTGTTCATCGCCTTGTCATGCAGGCCGCGGTGGTCTGGATCGAAAATGACGGCGGGAACCAGCAGGCACAGGAGGACCGACCTCACCAGCGCGGCCAGCGGTCCGGGCGCTCCGCCTCCGGCCCGCACCACATGGATGCCCACGGCGCGGTGCCCGATGCTGTAGCCGAGGGTGCCGATCAGGAGGGTCTGCTCGACGGCGAAGATCGCCAGGGTTGCCCACGCATCGCCCGCGAAGGCGAAGTTGCTGATCAGCAGAGCGATGCCCCAGTCGATCATGATCGCGACAATCCGGCGGCCGGCCCGGGCCATGGAACCGGGCCCGGACTCCGGCAGCCCCAGCCGCTCACCCGGATATTTGGAAATGCCTGAAGTGTCGGGGCCGGTAAGCCAGGAACCGAGGTCTTTGCGATCTACCACCGTCCAAGTTTACCCGGGCCGGTCCGCCCACAGTGTGGATGCGGTTAGACCACAGTGTGGACGGCAGATAGCGTTGCAATAACAGGGCATTCTGTAACCTGCCCGAAACAATACGGACATGGACGGGAAATGCCCCATCCATAGGCTGTTAGCAGTTTCAAGCGAATCCCCCGGCAGGGTACACATCTAGCAGGGAAACCTGATGGTCTCCCTGCCTTCGGATTGCGCTGGATCAGATGGCTGCCACGCCAGATATTTACATATGCGTTAGGAGCATAGATGTTCAAGACTGCGGACGAAGTCCTCAAGTTCATCAAGGACGAAGATATTAAGTTCGTCGATATCCGCTTCACCGACCTCCCGGGTGTCCAGCAGCACTTTAACGTCCCGGCGAAGAGCGTTGACGCCGACTTCTTCATCAACGGCCAGCTCTTCGACGGATCCTCCATCCGTGGCTTCCAGGGCATCGCCGAGTCCGACATGCAGCTGATCCCGGACGTCACCACCGCGTTCCTGGACACCTTCCGCATGGAAAAGACCCTCGCGCTGAACTTCTCCATCGTCAACCCCCGCACTGGCGACCCCTACCACCGCGACCCCCGCGGCGTGGCCGAGAAGGCCGAAGCCTACCTCGCCTCCACGGGCATCGCCGACACCGCATTCTTCGCTCCCGAAGCAGAGTTCTTCGTGTTCGACAACGTGCAGTACCAGTCCTCCCCGCAGGGCAGCTTCTACAAGATCGACTCCGAGGAAGCACACTGGAACACCGGCCGCGAGGAAGAGGGCGGAAACCTCGGCTACAAGACCCCCGTCAAGGGCGGTTACTTCCCGGTCTCCCCCACTGACAAGCAGGCCGACCTCCGCGACGCCATGTGCGTGGCATTGGACGAAGCCGGCCTCGAGGTCGAGCGCAGCCACCACGAAGTTGGATCCGCCGGACAGGCCGAGATCAACTACAAGTTCACCACCCTGACCCACGCTGCCGATGACCTGCAGAAGTTCAAGTACGTCATCAAGAACACCGCAGACGCCTGGGGCAAGTCCGTAACCTTTATGCCCAAGCCGGTCTTCGGTGACAACGGCTCCGGCATGCACTGCCACCAGTCGCTGTGGAGCGGCGGCGAGCCGCTGTTCTACGACGAGAAGGGTTACGCCGGCCTGTCCGACACTGCCCGCTGGTACATCGGCGGCCTTCTCAAGCACGCCAACGCCGTCCTGGCCTTCACCAACCCGACGGTGAACTCCTACCGCCGCCTGGTCAAGGGCTTCGAAGCCCCGGTCAACATGGTCTACTCGCAGGGCAACCGCTCCGCCGGTATCCGTATCCCCATCACGGGCACCAACCCCAAGGCCAAGCGCATCGAGTTCCGCGCACCGGACCCCTCCTCCAACCCGTACCTGGCATTCGCTGCCCAGCTGATGGCCGGCATCGACGGCATCCGCAACCGCATCGAGCCGCCGGCACCGATCGACAAGGACCTCTACGAGCTCCCCGCCGAGGAAGCCAAGGACATCCCCAAGGCTCCGGGCACGCTTGAGGAGGCCCTGGAGGCACTGGCCGAGGACAACGAGTTCCTGCAGGCCGGCGGCGTCTTCACCCAGGACCTGATCGACACCTGGATTGAGTACAAGTACGAGAACGAGATCCGTCCGCTGTCGCTGCGCCCGAACCCCTACGAGTTCGAGCTCTACTACGGCGTCTAGTCTTAAGCATTCCTGAGCACAAAAAAGCGGCCACCGGAACGTCTCCGGTGGCCGCCTTTTTGTGTGCCGGCATGGTTCGAGGTGGGAGCCCGGCTCCAGACGTGCTGAGACCGGGAGCCGGACCCCCTGACAAATGTTCCCCGAGACGAAGACTAAGGAAGCCTTCCCCCCAACAAGGTTTGAAGAACACCGCCAATCCACATGATCTGCCAATCCGGGACCGAGCGCAACGCAGGTCTGTGCGGTTACGTCCGGCCGGGTGCTGCAAAAGCCCTGAACATGGTTTGTTGCGGGCCTGCTGAGCCGCCCAGGTACTGGCCCCGGTCCTCGAATCCGGCGCGGCGGTAGGCGGACAGCCCCGCCGGGTTGGTTTCGTGGACGGAGAGGACGACGCCGGTCTCTGCGGTCCGGTGCCGGCGGCTGAGTTTCTCCGCGGCGGCCACAGCCGCGGCAGCACCCAGCGGGCCGTAGCCTTTGCCCTGGTGCCGCCGGTCGATGAGGAAGCCCCGCAGCAGCCAGGCCGAGTGATCGTCAGGCCAGCCGGCAAGCCGGGCCGCCCCGGCCTGCAGTGTGAGCATGCCCACGGCCTCGCCGTTGGATTCGATCACATACGGACGCCGTGATACCTCGGCCAGCCCGGCGAGGGCCATGCGCAGCGGATCGCCGACGAAATTCTCCTGCCCGGGCAGCAGCTCGAGTCCTGCTACTGCCTCCAGCTGGATGGCGCGGGCGTCGTCGTCGAGGTCCTGGAGTGAAATCAGCCAGACGGCGGGGTGCACGCCGTTCAGGATTGCGGGGCGGCGGAAGCTTCGCCGGGAGTGGACTCTGCGGGCGGCCCGGCCGGATCCATCCAGAAGACCTCCCAGAGGTGCCCGTCCGGGTCCTGGAAGCTCTGGTTGTACATAAAGCCATAGTCCTGCGGATCCTGGGACGGTGAGCCGCCGTTGGCCAGCGCGGTCCTGACTGCTTCGTCCACCGCGTCCCGGCTGTCCACGGAGTAGGCGATGATGGCTTCGGCTGATCCCTTGGTGCTGGCGACGTCCTTCGAGGTGAAAGTCTTGAAGTACGCCTCCACCAGGAGCATCACGTACGCGTTCTCGTTCACCACCATGCAGGTGGCATTCTCGTCCGTGAAGTCAGGGTTGAAGGTGAAGCCCAAGGCCGTGAAGAAGCTGACTGAGCGTTTCAGGTTCTGAACGGGCAGGTTAAGGAAGAGTTGGTTAGCCATGGGGTCAACCTAGCACCGGGCCCCGACAAGTGTCAGCCAGTCCCCCGCATCGCCGGGAAGGACGCCGGGCTACTGGCCGTAGAAGATCCGCTCGAACACGCCCCGCGCCCGCCGGCTGACCCTCAGGTAGTCCTCCTCCAGGGCAGCCGCATGGCCTGGTTCATAGCCGCACCAGCGTGCCACGGCCTCGAGGTCCCGGCGGGACGAGGGCAGCAGGTCCGAGGCTTTGCCGCTCCAGATGACGTTGGCGGACCTGATCCGGCTGGCCAGCCGCCAGGACGCTGCCAGGAGCCCGGCATCGTCCGCGGCCAGCAGGCCCAGCTGCGTCGCGGCCTGAAGGGCACCGACGGTGGAGGTGGTCCTCAACTCAGGGTGTTTGCCGGCATGCTGAAGCTGGAGCAGCTGGACCAGCCATTCGACGTCGCTGAGACCGCCGCGTCCCAGCTTAAGGTGCCGCGCGGGATCCGCCCCGCGGGGCAGGCGTTCGGCCTCCACCCTGGCCTTGATCCGCCGGATTTCACGGACGTCCTGGTCCGACACGGCCTCCGGGTAGCGGATTGGATCGATAAGTTTGAGGAAGTCCGTGGCGAGGGTGTCGTCGCCGGCCATGGGCCGGGCCCGCAACAGTGCTTGTGCCTCCCAGATGAGGGACCAGCGCCGGTAGTACTCCGCGTAGGAGTCCAGGGAGCGCACCATCGCCCCATTTTTGCCCTCGGGACGCAGGTCGGCGTCCACCTGCAGGACCCGTTCGGCCATGATGGCCGGTTTCAACGGCTGGGTGAGCAGGCTGGAAACCTTGGCAACAATCCGCGACGCCTGTTCCTGAGCCTCTTCCTCGGAGAAGCCCGGCAGCGCCCGGTGGACGTACATCACGTCAGCGTCGGAGCCGTAGCCTATCTCGCGCCCGCCCTGCCGGCCCATGGCCACTACCAGGACCGCGGTCTTCAACGGCCCGTCAGCGGACACCATTCCTTCCGCTACCCTCAGTGCGCCCAGAACAGCTGCCCGGTCGGTGTCCGCCAGCGCTCCGCCCACCTGGTCCTGGTCCAGCAGTCCGGCGGAGTCGGCCACGGCAATCCGCAGCGTCTCGCGCCGCCTGATGAGGCGGATCAGCCGCATGGCACTTTCCGGATCCGCGTGCCGGGACATCTTGGAGGTGATCTCCTGCCACTGTGCCTCGAAGCTGACCGGCACCAGGTCCTTGTCGTGGCCGAGCCACGCCACCGATTCCGGCGAGACCTCCAGCAGGTCCGCGATCAGCCGCGAGTTGGACAGCACATGGCACAGCCGCTCAGCGGCCGCCTTGGAGTCCCGCAGCATGCCAAGGTACCAGTGCGTGGTGCCCAGGGCCTCGCTGACCCGGCGGAAGGCGAGAAGTCCGGCATCGGGATCCACTCCTTCAGCCAGCCAGTCCAGCAGGATGGGCAGCAACTGGCGCTGCAGCGCGGCCCTGCGGCTCACACCGGCAGTCAGGGCCTCGATGTGGCGCATGGCGCCCTTCGGGTCCCGGTAGCCCAGGGCGGCGAGCCGGCCCTGGGCGGCTTCGGGTGTCAGCTTCGCGTCCTCGCTGCTGAGCTTGGCCGCGGTGTTGAGCAGGGGACGGTAGAAAATCCGTTCGTGCAGCTCACGCACCGAGCGTTTGGTTTTCTGCCAGGCGGCCAGCAAGGCGTCCGGATGCGGGCGCTCGTTGGAGAACGGTCCCAGCACCGCCTTGGCCAGTGCACGCAGCGCCGGTTCGCCCACCGGCATGAGATGAGTCCGGCGCAGCTGGAAGAGCTGGATGCGGTGTTCCAGGAGCCGCAGGTACCGGTAGGCGTTATCAAACTCCGCGGCGTCGACGCGGCCGATGTACCCTCCGGCGGACAGTGCCGCGATCGCGGACGTGGTGTCCCGCCGGCGCAGCGATTCATCGGATTTGCCGTGCACCAGCTGGAGCAGCTGGACGGTGAATTCGACATCCCGCAGTCCGCCGCGGCCCAGCTTGATCTGCCGCTGTTCCTCGGCGGGCGGTATGTGTTCGGTAACGCGGCGGCGCATGGCCTGAACGGATTCAACAAACCCGTCACGGCTGGCTGAGCTCCAGATCAGCGGTGTGATGGCTTCCTCGTACAGTTGGCCCAAGGCTGCGTCACCGGCGATGGTGCGGGCCTTCAGCAGCGCCTGGAACTCCCAGCTCTCAGCCCACCGCGCGTAGTACGTCTGGTGGGAGGCGAGGGTCCGGACCAGCGGCCCGGACTTGCCCTCGGGGCGCAGGTTCGCGTCCACTTCCCACAGCCCGGGTTCGCGGGCAACGGATGAGATGGCCCGCGAGATCCCGCTGGCCAGGGCGGTGCCGATGGTGGCGGCCCGGGCATCGTCCAGACCCCCGGGATCCACCACGTAGATCACGTCGACGTCGGAAATATAGTTCAGCTCGCGGGCGCCACATTTGCCCATGCCGATTACGGCAAGTCCGACGTCGGCCACCTCCGCGGCGCTGAACTGGCCGACGGCTTCAGCCCGGGAGACCGCGAGGGCGGCCTCGATGGCCGCGCCCGCCAGGTCGGCGAGCTCTCCGCCCACGGACGGCATGAAGTCGAGGGGATCGGCGGCGCACAGGTCCTTGACCGCCAGGTCCACGATGCCCCGGCGGTAGGCGGTCCGGAGCGCGGCGTAGGCGTCCGTGCCGGTGGCTGCGGCCACCGGGCGGGCCGCGCGGGGATCGGCGCCCACGGACTGAAGCAGCGCAGCACGCAGTTGTTGCGGGTCCGCCGGCAGCGGCTCCGGGCTGGGCCGCACCTCAAACGCCTCAAGGTGCTCGGGATGGCGGATGAGGAACTCCCCCAGCGCCTCCGATGCTCCCAGGACACGGTACAGCGGTTCGCTGGTCTCGGGGTCGGCCCCCGCCAATTCCCGCAACGCCGGATGCTTTTCGATCAGGCGGACCAAGGACTGCAGGGCAGTGTCGGGGCTGGCAGCCATCTGGAGCCCTGCAAAGAGCCTGTCTTCGTCCAGACCTTCGAGCTCGCGGGCGGCGAGGAACCGCTCGCCCTTATCGAGATCGCTGAAGCCGGCGGAAATCAGGCGCCGTGCGAGGCTCACCACCGCTCCCTAAAGGATGCCGAGGTTGCGCTGCAGCTCGTAGGGCGTCACCTGGAGGCGGTAGTCCTGCCACTCGGCCCGCTTGTTGCGCAGGAAGTGTTCAAAGACCTGCTCGCCCAGGATCTGCGGCATCAGCTCTGAATCCTCCATGGAACGGATGGCGTCATGCAGGCTCGCGGGAAGGGGGTCGTGGCCCATGGCGCGGCGCTCGGCCGAACTCAGCGACCAGACGTCATCCTCGGCAGCGGCAGGCAGGTCGTAGCCCTCTTCGATGCCCTTGAGCCCCGCGCCCAGGAGCACGGCGTAGGCAAGATAGGGGTTCGCTGCAGAATCGATGCCGCGGTACTCGATCCGTGCGGACTGTCCCTTGCCCGGCTTGTACAGGGGTACGCGGACCAAGGCCGAGCGGTTGTTGTGCCCCCAGCTGAGGTAGCTCGGGGCCTCCCCGCCGCCCCAGAGGCGCTTGTAGGAGTTCACGAACTGGTTGGTCACGGCCGTGAATTCGGGCGCGTGCTTGAGGATGCCGGCAATGAACTGGCGTGCCGTCTTGGACAGCTGGAACTCGGCCCCGGCTTCGTAGAAGGCGTTGGTGTCACCCTCGAACAGGGAGAAGTGGGTGTGCATGCCGGAGCCCGGGTGTGCGGTGAAGGGCTTGGGCATAAACGTGGCGTACGTCCCCTGCTGCAGCGCCACTTCCTTGATGACGGTGCGGAACGTCATGATGTTGTCCGCCGTCTGCAGCGCATCGGCGTACCGGAGGTCGATTTCGTTCTGGCCGGGGCCGGCCTCGTGGTGGCTGAACTCCACGGAGATGCCTACCGATTCGAGCATGGTCACGGCGGTCCGGCGGAAATCCTGGGCCACGCCGCCGGGAACGTGGTCAAAGTAGCCGCCCTCATCAACGGGTACCGGGGCGCCGTCCGGGCCGGGTTCCTGGGACTTCAGGAGGTAGAACTCGATTTCGGGGTGGGTGTAGCAGGTGAAGCCCATGTCAGCGGCCTTGGCGAGGGTCCGCTTGAGGACGTTGCGGGGATCCGCGGCCGACGGTTCACCGTCCGGCGTGAGGATGTCGCAGAACATGCGGGAGGTCTGCTCGGTTTCGCCGCGCCACGGCAGGATCTGGAACGTGGACGGGTCCGGCTGTGCCAGCATGTCCGATTCGAAGACACGGGCGAGGCCCTCGATGGCTGAACCGTCGAAACCGAGGCCTTCCTCGAAGGCGCCCTCAACCTCGGCCGGCGCCAGTGCCACTGACTTGAGCGAACCCACGACGTCGGTGAACCACAGGCGCACGAAACGTACGTCGCGCTCTTCGATTGTGCGCAGGACAAACTCTTGCTGGCGGTCCATAATGGCCTCTTCTCCGGTCAAACGTCCATGCCCCGGTCCGCAAGGAGGAAGCCGGAAAGCAGTTCACCAACACTGTACTAAGCAATTGGCGGTGATGCTGGTGCCCGCGGACCCCGTAACACAGCGTTAACCCGGCAGGGATGCAGGAGGCACCGGCCGCAGGACCGGCGCAGGACCACCATCATGCCTGCCATATGACGCGAATCACCCGGCAGTGCCACGCCGCCGGTAGCTACGACTGCGGGTACGGCACTACGCTCATGCCATGGCCTCAAGCAACAGCTCCGACTCCAGCCTGCCCGCCGACGTCCCCGCCCCCTACGGCACCGGACCCGGTCAGGACGTCCCCGCCGCCTCCGCCCGGAAGCCGGCGAAGGTCCGCGTCCACCACCTCCAGCAGGCCAAGGACGAGGGCAGGAAGTTCGCGATGCTGACCGCCTACGAGCAGTACACGGCCGAGATCTTCGACACAGCCGGCATCGAGGTGCTCCTCGTGGGAGACTCGGCCTCCAACAATGTCTTCGGCAACGAGACCAGCCTTCCGGTTACCGTGGACGAACTCCTTCCGCTCTGCAGGGCCGTGGCACGCTCGGCAAAACGCGCCCTGGTGGTGGCCGACCTGCCGTTCGGCAGCTACGAAGTCTCGCCCGAGCAGGCGGTTGCCGCCGGTGTGAGGTTCCTGAAGGAAGGCCTGGCGCACGCCGTCAAGATCGAGGGCGGGAAGTACTACGCCCCCACCGTCCGCGCCATGGTGCAGGCCGGGATCCCGGTGATGGCCCACATTGGCTTCACGCCGCAGAGTGAGCACGCCTTGGGCGGGTACCGCGTGCAGGGCCGCGGCGATGATGCACAGCGTTTGATTGACGACGCCGTCGCGCTGGCTGACGCGGGTGCGTTCAGTGTGCTGATGGAAATGGTTCCAGCGGAGACGGCAGCTGCCGTCGACGCAGCGGTGAAGGTTCCCACGGTGGGCATCGGCGCCGGAAAGGAGACCACCGGCCAGGTGCTCGTGTGGCAGGATATGGCGGGCCTGCGCGGCGGCAGGATGGCGAAATTCGTCAAGCAGTACGCCAACCTCCGCAGCACCCTGCTTGACGCCGCCGCAGCCTACGGCGAGGACGTCCGGTCGGGCCAGTTCCCCGGCCCGGAACACACCTTCTAACCAGGCACCCGGCTCTCACCAGGCACCTGCCGGACACGGACCGCGGAGGCCGGCACCCGGCCGGCCCGCCCGGCACAGCCATCAGTCGTCGTCGTTCTTTTCCCAGGCCTCATTGCGCGCGCGGACCTTCTCCAGCGCGTGCTCGGCCTCTTCCCTGGTCTTGTAGGGGCCAATCAGCTGGCTCCAGTCCGACAGCCGGTCCTCCTCCACCTCGTGGGTGTTGATGTTGTACCAGTACTCAGTCATCGCTGTTTCCCCGTTCCGCCGGCAGGAAGCTGCGGAGTGACGCGCGTAACTTACATTCTTACGCGGCCAGGACGCGGCTCCCGGTTGTTAGGCCTTCTGTGGTGCCTTATATGATCAATCTATGCCTTCCCTTGCCTCGACTGCACCCATCGGCACCCTCACCCCGGGCACCGTGAGCCCGCAGCGTCCAGTACCGGCGTCCATCCCCCGCCCGGAGTATGTGGGCAAACCCGCACCTGCCAAGTTCACCGGCTCCGAGGTCAAGTCCGCCGAAACCATCGAGAAGATCCGCGTAGCCGCCAAAATCGCAGCGCAGGCCATCGTCGAGGTGGGTAAACACATCGAGCCAGGCGTCACCACCGACCAGCTGGACAAGGTGGGCCACGAATTCCTTCTTGACCACCACGCCTACCCATCCACCCTCGGGTACCGGGGGTTCCCCAAGTCCCTGTGCTCATCGGTGAACGAAGTCATCTGCCACGGGATCCCGGACACCACCGTGGTCGAGGACGGCGACATCATCAACATCGACATCACGGCGTACATCGGCGGCGTCCACGGCGACACCAACTACACCTTCCTGGTGGGGGACGTTGACGAGGAATCGCGCCTGCTGGTGGAACGGACCCGGGAATCCCTGAACCGTGCCATCAAGGCCGTAGCTCCCGGCCGCGAAATCAACGTGATCGGCCGCGCCATCCAGTCCTACGCCAAGCGCTTCGGCTATGGCGTGGTCCGGGATTTCACCGGCCACGGCGTTGGCGAAGCCTTCCATACCGGGCTGATCATCCCGCATTACGACGCTGCCCCCGCCTACAACACGGTCATCGAAGCCGGCATGGTCTTCACCATCGAACCCATGCTCACGCTCGGAACCGTGGAGTGGGACATGTGGGCCGATGACTGGACTGTGGTCACCCGGGACCGCAAGCGCACGGCCCAGTTCGAGCACACCCTGCTGGTCACGGAAACCGGCGCAGAAATCCTCACCCTGCCCTGACCTGCCGCCCAGGCAACCGGTGCCCACGCCGACTGAACAAAACCCACCGCTGCCGAAGAAGCAGCCACCATTGACTTAGCAACACCCGGGCCGGCTGCCCGCCGCCCCTTCCCTGCCCGCCCCTGCCACGAACGGAAACCCATTGGCCAAGAAGGACGAGAAGTCTCAGAAAAACGCCCCGCTGATCGGCATCGACATCGGAGGTACGGGAATCAAGGGCGGCATTGTCGACCTGAAAAAGGGCAAGCTCCTGGGGGAACGGTTCCGCGTGCCTACCCCGCAGCCCGCCACACCTGAGGCCGTTGCCGAGGCGGTGGCCCTGGTGGTCTCCGAGCTCTCGGCCCGTCCGGAGGCGCCTGCCGCCGGCTCCCCCGTGGGCGTGACCTTTCCCGGCATCATCCAGCACGGTGTGGTCCACTCTGCCGCCAACGTGGACAAGAGCTGGCTCAACACGGACATCGATGCCCTCCTGACCGAGCGCCTCGGCCGTCCCGTGGAGGTCATCAATGACGCCGACGCCGCCGGTCTCGCCGAGGCGCGCTATGGAGCCGGCGAGGGCGTCGCCGGCACGGTCCTGGTCATTACGCTGGGCACCGGCATCGGCTCTGCCTTCATCTTCGACGGCAAACTGGTGCCGAACGCCGAACTGGGCCACCTGGAGATTGACGGCCACGACGCCGAAACCAAGGCCTCCGCCGTAGCCCGGGAACGCGACGGCCTCTCCTGGGAGGAATACAGCATCCTCCTGCAGCGCTACTTCTCCCACGTCGAGTTCCTGTTCTCCCCCGAACTGTTCATTGTGGGCGGCGGCATCTCCAAGCGCGCGGACGAATACCTGCCCAACCTCAAGCTCCGCACCCCCATCGTCCCGGCGGTCCTGCGCAACGAAGCAGGCATCGTGGGGGCCGCGATCGAAATAGCACTGCAGCACAAGCTCGCCAAGTAGAGGCAGACGTATGCCCCCGCCTTTCGGGGCGGGGGCATACGTCCCACAGCACATGCCTGGGCATTGAAGAGGTTGGTGCCGGTGGTGGCTGCGGCTTCCCCTCCACTGCCACCACCGGAGATTACAGTGGGCGCGTTGTTACAACGGGCTCTTCTCGGAGGATTTGACGTCCTTCACGGCGCCGTTGGCGTCCTCTTCGGCTTCCTGGCGGAGCAGGGCGATGGCCGTCTCGAAATCCTCGAGTGATTCGAAGGCCTGGTACACGCTGGCGAACCGGAGGTAGGCCACCTTGTCCAGCTTTTGCAGCGGCCCGAGAATGACGAGCCCCACTTCATGGGCGTCGATTTCGGCGGCACCGGAGGACCGGATCTGCTCTTCGACTTCCTGTGCCAGCAGGGCGAGGTCGTCCTCGCTGACCGGCCGTCCCTGGCAGGCCTTGCGGACGCCGTTGATCACCTTGCTGCGGCTGAAGGGCTCCCCCACGCCTGACCGCTTAATCACGGACAGGCTGGTGGTTTCCACCGTAGTGAACCGGCGCCCGCACTCAGGGCACTGGCGGCGGCGGCGGATGGCCGAGCCATCGTCCGCCATGCGGCTGTCCACCACCCGGGAGTCGGGGTTGCGGCAGAACGGACAGTACATGGCGTCCCTTCTTTCGCTCAGCGGCAGTTTCGGTGCCGGCTGTGTTGAGTGTCAGTAGCAGCCAGGGGGCACACGCGTGCCCTGCGGCGTCTTCAATTCTAAGTCCCGGCTCAGGGTAATCACAAGCTTGTAACTACTACATGTTGTGGTGGCGGGTACTAGATGCCGGGAGAACCGTCGGTACGCCAGCCGGAAAACCGCGCCGTCACAGCCTCCCCGTGCGCTGGCAGATCTTCGGCTCCGGAGAGGCTGACGATGTGTCCGCTGACCTCAGCCAGCGCCTCACGGCTGTAGTTCACCACCTGGATGGCACGCAGGAAAGTGGTGACGTTCAGCCCGGACGAAAAGGCAGCAGTACCGCTGGTGGGCAGCACGTGGTTGGACCCCGCACAGTAGTCCCCCAGGCTCACCGGGCTGTAGTCGCCAACAAAGATGGCACCGGCGTTCCTGATCCTCGCGGCCACCATGGCGGCGTCGCGGGTCATGATCTCCAGGTGCTCGGCGGCGTACGCGTCGCACGCCGCGATGCCCTGCTCCAGGTTATCCACCAGGACAACGCCTGACTGCGGGCCGGAGAGGGCTTCGCGGACGCGGGCGGAGTGCTTGGTGGCGGCGGCCTGCAGGTCCAGCTCTGCACGGACCGCGGCAGCGAGATCCTCCGAATCGGTAATCAGCACCGATGCTGCCTTGGGGTCGTGCTCCGCCTGGCTGATGAGGTCGGCGGCCACCAGCGGGGGCTGGGCAGAGGAGTCAGCCAGGATGGCAATCTCCGTGGTCCCTGCCTCGGAGTCGATGCCCACCACGCCCTTAACCAGGCGCTTGGCGGTGGCCACAAAGATGTTGCCCGGACCCGTCACCACGTCCACCGGCTCCAAGGCGGGTCCGGCTTCCGTGGCGGGCACCCCGTAAGCGAAGGCGGCGATCGCCTGGGCGCCGCCGATGGCGTATACCTCGGTGATGCCCAGCAGTGCCGCGGCGGCAAGGATGGTGGGGTGCGGGAGGCCGCCGAACTCCTTCTGGGGCGGCGAGGCCAAAGCGATCGACTCCACACCGGCGGCCAGGGCCGGGACCACGTTCATGATCACCGAGGACGGGTAGACGGCCAGCCCGCCGGGTACGTAGAGTCCCACGCGGGCAACCGGCACCCAGTTCTGGCTGACCAGGGCGCCGTCGCCAAGCTGGACGTCAATGTTGCGGGGCCGCTGTCCGTCGGCAAAGCGGCGGGCCCGGCTGATGGATTCCTCCAGCGCCCGCCGGACATCCGGGTCCAGCTGCTCCAGGGAAGCCGCGAGAGCCTCCCGTGGAACCAGGGGGTGGTCCTGCTCCACTCCATCGAAGCGGAGAGCCAGCTCGGCCAGGGCACCGAAGCCCCGCTGCCGGACTGCGGACATGATATCGAGGACCTTTTCTTCGGCGTCGGCCACAGTCTGGCCCTGGGCCCTCGGCACGGCAGCCCGAAGCCCCGCAAGGGTCAGGTTCCGGCCCCGGAGGTCAACGGTGCGGAAGCTCACGGCGGCGGCAGGGGTGGCGGGAAACTCCGAAGAAATGGTCACCGCACTATTTTACGGTCCCCACCGCAGCGTGCCGCGCCCCGTCCGCGCCGGCGTCTTCCTTGCTGCCCAGGAGGTGCATCAGCTCAAGCACAAACACTGATGCCGCGGTGGCAGCCGGCCACAGCAGCAGCACGGGCAGGGCGCGCAGGGAGAACGCGATGCTGGCGTTGGCGGTGGCATCAACAGCGGGGCCAAAAAGCCCGGCCGACAACACCCCCACCTGCCAGGCCACCACCGAGCCGCACAGGCCGCCGATAAGGCCCAGCACCAGGCCTGCCTGCGGTTCCGCGCGCTTTTTGTCCGCCAGGAACACTGCCAGGAGGCACCCCGCGAAGACCATGAGCCCGGCCAGGGTGAGGTCCCTCGGCAGCCAGACCTGCGGGTGGGCGCCGTCGCCAAAGGCGGGGTCCCGGGTGATCAGGTTGAGTCCCCCCGGTGCCAGCAGCCACCAGAGAATCCCGGCCGGCACGCCGGCCACCGCCGGCAGCACGAGCAGTGGCCAGGGCAGGCGCGGACGTGAGCGTCCGGTCCGTTGTGTCATGCAACAAACCTTAACAGTTGTTCCGGCGGGCTTAACTCCCGGACGTGGGGCTTCAAGAGATTCCCCGCCTGCCCGGCGGCCCCATAGAGTTGACGAAAGAGCATCCGCCACCCCACCACCAGGAGTTCCAGTGACCGAACATGAGGCACCCTTCGAACGGACGTTCAAGGAGATGTTCCGGCGCCACGCCGCCGGCGTTGCCATCATCACGGTCAATTACCAGGACCGGCCGTTCGGGTTCACCGCCACATCTGTGGCGTCGTTGTCGGCCAAGCCGCCGCGCTTCACCTTTAACATGGCCCGCAGCTCGCGCTCCTGGCCTGCTGTGGCCAACACCACGTATATCGGAGTCCATATGCTCGGGCTGGAGAACCAGGCACTGGCCGATCGTTTTGCTAGCGGCACCGACCGCTTTGAGGGCGACCACTGGGAAGTGGGGCCACACGGCGTTCCGGTGCTGAAGGACGTGGCCGGCTGGCTGATCGGCGAGGTGCAGATGCGCCTCTCGTTCGAGAACAACGCCGTGGTGGTGGTCCAGGTGGTGGACGGCCAGGTGGGCGGCGAGGGTTCCCCGCTGCTGTACCACGGCGGTGCCTACGGCCAGCCCGTGCCGCTGGACTACGAAATCTAGGCTTCCCCCACAGCGGAGGACGACGCCGGCACTTGCCCGCCGTCGTCGTCCCCGCGCGGGTCAGGCGTCCAGGCAGGCCGGGCCCAGCAGGACCTTCAGGTCACCAAACAGCGAGGGGCTCGGGTTAACCCGAAGGTGGACGGGCAGGCCCATGATTTCGGTTCGCGTGTCGCCCTGCAGGTGCAGGCGGACTTCCGAGTTGCCGCGGTGCGTGCGCAGCACGTCCCCGAGTTCGGTGACAACAGCCTCGGTGGCTTTGTGGGTGGGCATGGTGATCACCAGCGGCCCGTTCAGCCCTTCGCTCAGGTCAGGAACGGAAAGTTCCATGCAGTTGAGCGTGATGGCGCCATCGTCGCGCTTCTGCAGCCGGCCCTTGATCACCACGATCAGGTCTTCGGCGAGCACCGAGGCGATGGGGCCGTAGACCTGCCCGAAGAACATCACCTCCATGGAACCGCCCAGGTCCTCCACCTCTGCCCGGGCGTAGGCGTTGCCGCTGGCCTTGGCGATCCGCCTGCTCAGGGAGGTGATCATGCCGGCAATAGTGATGATGGCGCCGTCCTGCGGGCCGTCTTCACCCAGGACGGTGGTAATGCTCAGCTCCGCGTGCTGGGCCAGCAGCCCCTCGAGGCCCTGCAGCGGGTGGTCGGAGACGTACAGTCCCAACATGTCCCGTTCGAAGGACAGCTTGTCCTTCTTCTCCCACTCGGGCAGGTCCGGGATATCGATGCTCAGCGACGACTCGGATTCGGCTTCCTCGAACCCGGCAAAGAGGTCGAACTGCCCGATCGCTTCATTCCGTTTGAGCGTGATGACCGAGTCGATGGCCTCTTCGTGGATCATCGCCAGGGCCCTGCGGTGATGTCCCAGCGAGTCGAAGGCGCCGGACTTGATCAGCGATTCGATGGTGCGCTTGTTGCACACCACGGCCGGGACCTTCATCAGGTAGTCCTTGAACGATGTGAAGGCGCCCTCGCTCTCGCGCGCGGCCACCATGGCCTCCACCACGTTAACGCCGACGTTGCGGATGGCGCCCATGCCGAAGCGGATGTCGTTGCCCACGGGGGTGAAGTTCAGGGCGGACTCATTAACGTCCGGCGGGAGCACCGTGATGCCCATGCGCCGGCACTCATTCAGGTAGATGGCGGACTTGTCCTTGTCGTCACCCACGGAGGTGAGCAGCGCCGCCATATATTCCGGGGCGTAATGCGCCTTGAGGTACGCGGTCCAGTAGGAGATCACGCCGTAGGCGGCAGAGTGGGCCTTGTTGAAGGCGTAGTCCGAGAAGGGCAGCAGGATGTCCCAGAGGGTCTTGACGGCCTCCATGGAGTACCCGTTGTCCTGCATGCCCTGGGAAAAGCCGGCGAACTGCTTGTCCAGCTCAGATTTCTTCTTTTTGCCCATGGCGCGGCGGAGGATGTCTGCCTGGCCCAGCGAGTAGCCGGCCAGCTTCTGCGCCACGGCCATCACCTGCTCCTGGTACACGATCAGGCCATAGGTACCGCCGAGGATTTCGGCCAGCGGTTCCTTCAGTTCGGGGTGGATGGGGATGACTTCCTGGATCCCGTTTTTCCGCAGCGCGTAGTCGGTGTGCGCGTTGGCGCCCATGGGGCCCGGCCGGTACAGGGCCAGGACGGCGGAGATGTCTTCGAAGTTGTCAGGCTTCATCAGCTTGAGCAGGGAACGCATGGGGCCGCCGTCGAGCTGGAAGACCCCCAAAGTGTCGCCGCGGGCCAGCAGTTCGTAGGACGGTGCGTCGTCGAGTTCCAGGCTCTCCAGGTCCAGGTCGATCCCGCGGTTCATCTTGATGTTTTCCAGGGCGTCGGAAATGATCGTCAGGTTCCGCAGTCCCAGGAAGTCCATCTTGATCAGGCCAAGGCCTTCACAGGTGGGGTAATCGAACTGCGTGATCACCTGGCCGTCCTGGATCCGGCGCATGATGGGAATCACGTCGATAATCGGGTCCGAGGACATAATCACGCCGGCCGCGTGGACGCCCCACTGCCGCTTCAGCCCCTCGATGCCCAGCGCAGTCTCGAAGACCTTGGCAGCTTCCGGATCCGTGCTGATCAGCTGGCGGAAGTCACCGGCTTCGCCGTACCGCTTGGCCTCCGGGTTCTGGATGTCCGCCAGCGGGATGTCCTTGGCCATCACGGCCGGGGGCAAGGCCTTGGTAAGGGTCTCGCCCATGCTGAACGGGTAGCCGAGCACGCGCGAGGAGTCCTTGAGCGCCTGCTTGGTCTTGATGGTGCCGTACGTGACGATCATTGCCACGCGTTCGTCACCGTACTTGCGCGTCACGTAGTCGATGACTTCGGAGCGGCGCCGGTCATCGAAGTCGACGTCGAAGTCGGGCATGGACACGCGGTCCGGGTTCAGGAACCGTTCGAAGATGAGCCCGTGCCGCAGGGGGTCGAGGTCGGTAATGCGCATGGCGTAGGCCACCATCGAGCCGGCGCCGGAGCCACGGCCGGGACCCACGCGGATGCCGTTGTTCTTGGCCCAGTTGATGAAGTCCGCCACCACCAGGAAGTAGCCGGGGAACCCCATGGAGGTGATAACGCCGAGTTCATAGTCGGCCTGCGCGCGCACTTCGTCCGGAACGCCGCCGGGGTACCGGTACTCGAGCCCCGCGGCCACTTCCTTCACCAGCCACGAAGTCTCGTCCTCCCCCGGCGGGCAGGGGAACCGCGGCATGTAGTTGGCGCCGGTGTTGAAGGAGACCTCACAGCGCTCAGCGATCAGGAGCGTGTTGTCGCAGGCGTCCGGGTGGTCCCGGAACAGCTCGCGCATTTCCTGCGGGGACTTCAGGTAGTAGCCGCTGCCGGAGAAGGCGAAGCGGGAGCCGCCGTTGTCGTAGGTGGGTTCCAGGAGGGTGGAGCCGGACTGGATGGCCAGCAGCGCCTCGTGGGCTTTGGCGTCGTGCTCGTGCGTGTAGTGGAGGTCGTTGGTGGCGACGAGGGGCAGGTTCAGGTCCTTGGCGAGCCGCAGCAGGTCCCCGGTGACGCGCCGCTCGATGTCCAGCCCGTGGTCCATGAGTTCGCAGAAGTAGTTCTCTGCGCCGAAGATGTCGCGGAACTCCGAGGCTGCCTCCAGGGCCTCCCGGTACTGGCCCAGCCGCAGGCGGGTCTGGACCTCCCCGGACGGGCAGCCCGTGGTGGCGATGAGGCCCTCGGAGTAGGTGTTCAGGAGTTCCCGGTCCAGCCGGGGCCATTTGCCGAATACGGCATCCAGTGAGGCGATGGAGGATGCCCGGAACAGGTTCCGCATGCCCGCGTTGTTGTAGCTGAGCAGCGTCATGTGGGTGTAGGAACCACCGCCGGAGATGTCGTCCTTGCGCTGGTGTTCCTCGCCCCAGCGCACGCGGCTCTTGTCGCCGCGCGCCGTACCGGGGGTCACATAGGCTTCGACGCCGATGATCGGCTTGATGCCCTTGTCCGTGGCCCGCTTCCAGAAGTCGAAGGCGCCGAAGAGGTAGCCGTGGTCGGTGGTGGCCAGGGCGGGCATCCCCAGCCGCTCGGTTTCGTCGAACAGCTCGCCAAGCCTGGCAGCACCGTCCAGCATTGAATACTCGGTGTGGTTGTGGAGATGGACAAACGAGTCATTGCTGGAAGTCACCGGACTATTCTAAGCGCTGGCCCGCTGGTGGCCGGTCAGGCCCGCCCTGACTCCAGCACTTCCAGGGCAAACGCCAGGTCCTGGGGGTAGTCGCTCACAACCCGGACCGGCTCCCCCGTGACAGGGTGTTCAAAGCCGAGTTCCCGGGCGTGCAGCCACTGCCGGGTCAGGCCGAGCGTGGCGGCGAGCCGCGGATCGGCACCGTAGGTGAGGTCGCCGGCGCAGGGGTGGCGCAGAGCCGAGAAGTGCACCCTGATCTGGTGGGTGCGGCCGGTCTCCAGGTGCACTTCCACCAGGCTTGCCTTGCCGAAGGCCTCCACCACCTCATAGTGCGTCACGGACGGACGGCCGTCCTCGATGACAGCGAACCGCCAGTCGTGGCCGGGGTGCCGGCCGATGGGGGCGTCGATGGTGCCCACCAGAGGATCGGGCAGGCCCTGCACCACGGCGTGGTAGACCTTGTCCACGGTACGTTCCTTGAAGGCCCGCTTCAGGGCGGTGTAGGCACGCTCGGACTTGGCCACCACCATCGCTCCGGATGTGCCGACGTCGAGCCTGTGGACAATGCCGGCCCGTTCCGGCGAGCCGGACGTGGAAATCCGGTATCCGGCCCCGGCGAGGCCACCCACCACCGTGGGCCCTACCCAACCCGGAGACGGATGGGCAGCAACGCCCACGGGTTTGTCCACGACGACGAAGTCGTCATCGTCCAGCAGGATCTTCAGGCCTTCCACAACTTCCTCCACGACTTCCAGGGGGTCACGCCGTTCCGGCAGGCTCACCTGGAGGACATCTCCGGCCACCAGCCTGGCCGATTTGCCCAACGTTTTACCTTTGCTGAGGATATGGCCCTCGGCAATCAGGGTCGCCGCCAGGGAGCGTGAGATCCCCAGGATCGCGGCCACACCGGCGTCAGCGCGGGCCCCGGCGAACTGTTCTGCGACGACGAGGCGCTCAAGCATCGCCGGACTTTTCCTTGTGGGCGGCCAGCCGGGTTCCGTCCATGGAGATGCCCCGCAGTGTCAGGATGCAGATAATCGCGACGGCGGACACCACCGCCGAGTCGGCGATGTTGAAGATCGCGAAGTTGGGCAGCTGGATGAAGTCCACCACGTGCCCCATCCCGAATGACGGTTCACGGAAGAGCCGGTCCGTCAGGTTGCCCAGGGCACCGCCCAGCAGCAGGCCCAGGGCCAGGGACCACCAGCGGGAGCCCAGTTTGCGCACCTGGAACAGGATGGCGATGGCCACAGCGGCCATGATGATGGAAAACACCCAGGTGACGTTTTCCCCGATGGAGAACGCGGCACCCGAGTTCCGGATGAAGTACCAGTGCAGGACGGGCGGCAGGACGGGAATCCGCTCCCCTTCCACCATGGTGGAAGTAACCCAGAGCTTCGTCAGTTGGTCCAAGACATAGGCAAAGACTGCGAACCCGGCAAAAAGGGACAGCAGCACGCCGCGGCGTGGGCGTGGCGTAGGCGGGACAGGGCGTGCGGCGTCGGCGGCAAGTTCGTCAGTCATGGTGCTTTCATTCGTAAAACCGGTGTCAATGCCAAAAGCCGGTGGCCGAGGAATCCTCAGCCACCGGCTTTCAGAATACGTGCTTGACAGACTAGTTGGCTTCGCTGACTTCCGGCGTAGCCACTGAACCGCGGGCGTCGAGGTCCCGCAGCTGACCTTCGATGTAGGCCTTCAGGCGTGAGCGGTAGTCGCGCTCGAAGCCGCGCAGCTGCTCCACCTTGCGCTCGAGCACCGAACGCTGCTGCTCCAGCGCGCCCAGGATCTTGCGGGACTTCTCTTGAGCGTCGTTGACCAGGCTGCTGGCTTCGATCTGCGCCTCGGCGATGATCTTGTCCTTCTGCGCCTGTCCGTCCGCGACGTGGCGGTCGTGCATCTGCTGTGCCATGGCCAGCAGGCCTGCAGCCGACTCGGCTGACGGAGTGGCAGCGGCCGGGGCGGCGGCAGCCGGAACGGCAGCGGCCGGGGCCGCCTGCTGGACTTCCTTCTTCTTCCGCTCTTCGGCAGCCTTGGCTTCTGCTTCGGCCTTTTCGCGGGCTTCGTCCTTGTCGGACTTGACGGGCGCGGGGACCTTTTCCACCACAGGTGCGGCAACAGTGCTGGCCGGAACGCTTGAACCGGCTTCGGCGAGCTTCTTGCGGAGTTCGTCGTTTTCCTGGTTCAGGCGGCGGAGTTCAACGACGATCTCGTCCAGGAAGTCATCAACTTCGTCCTGGTCGTAGCCTTCGCGGAACTTGGTCGGCTGAAAGCGCTTGTTGACAACGTCTTCTGGCGTCAAAGCCATCTGGTCACCTCACTGGTCTGGTTAGTCAGTAGGCCTTCCGGCCGTCAAAACTACGGTACCTACATTTGGTCTTGTTCCTCTAATTCAACACTGCAGTGTCAAACCAGAGTTTTTCTTTGCATCGCATGCGTGGATCCCGGCGGGGTCCATCCCTGCGTTGCTGGTCTATTCGTCAATCAGGCGAGGCTCCTGGTGATCCCCATGGCAATGCTGACTCCGATGAACAGAACCAGGAAGCCCAGGTCCAGGGAGATGCCGCCCAGGCGCAGCGGCGGAATCAGCCGCCGCAGTCCGTTCAGCGGCGGATCGGTGATCGAGTACACGGCGTGTGCCACCACCAGGGCTGCACCCCGCGGGCGCCATTCCTGGGCAAACATCTGGACCCAGTCGAAAACCAGGCGAATGATCAGTGCGACAAAAAACAGCAAAAGCGCGAGATAGACAAGCCCGAAAACAATTCCCATGACTTACTTCATATCTCCATGTCCTTGGTGGATACCGCGGTGTCCTGCTGATGTGTCTTGTCTATTTCAGCACAGATGCCAGGCAGGTGTGTCCCTGCCTGGCATCTGCTGCAGCGTGGTGCTCAGCTTTGGTTAAAGAAGCTGGCCTGCGTATCACTGGCCTTCTTGTCGTCGCCGATGACCTCAACGTACGACGGCGAGAGCAGGAAGACCTTGTTGGTCACCCGCTCAATGCTTCCGCGGAGACCGAAAACCAGGCCGGCAGAGAAGTCCACGAGGCGCTTGGCATCGGCCTCACCCATGTCCGTCACGTTCATGATGACCGGGATGCCGTCACGGAAGCTTTCGCCGATGAGCTTGGCATCATTGTAGGAACGGGGGTGGATAGTGGTGATCTGGCGGAGGCCGGTGGCTTCCTCGCGGCTCGAGGCCGCGCGCTTAATCGGGGTCACTGGGGCGCGGTATTCCTCTTCGGGGGTGTAGGACGATTCGCGGCTGACCTCGCGGACGGGTGCAGGTGCACGGCGTTCCTCGCGTTCAGCTTCCATCGTTTCGTCCTCATCCTTACGTGTGGTGTGTTGCTCGGACTCGTAATGCTCATCGCCGTCGGCGAGCCCAAGATAGATCATTGTCTTGCGCAGAGCGCCGGCCATGGTCGACTCCTAATCGTGTCCGTAAGCGGGCCGCCCAATGACTTGACAGCACTGGAGTCCCCCGCCCATCACTTCCAATAGCACCGACGCTACCCCACGGCGGGACGCGATCCGAGAATATCGGAGCCGATTCGCAGGTGTGTCGCCCCGTGTGCGATGGCCGCCTCCAGGTCCTGGCTCATGCCTGCCGAGATGGCTGTTCCTCCGGGATGCTCGGCCACGAGCCGGGCCGAGACCCGGGCGAGTCTTTCGAAAGCAGCTTCCGGCCGGGTACCCAGCGGTGCCACTGCCATCACTCCAGCCAGCTCCAGGCCGGCGGCGGTGGCAATCCTTTCGGCCAGCGGAAGGACGTCGTCCGGGACGGCCCCGCCCCGGTGTGCTCCGGCGTCGCCTGCCCGGTCATCAAGGTTGACCTGGATGAAGCAGTCCAGAGGCGCCCGCCCTGTCATGTCGCGCTCGGCCTGCGCGGCCTTGGCCAGCGCATCCACGAGCTGCGGGCGGTCAACGGAATGCACCGCGGCAGCGTACCGCAGCACCGATTTGGCCTTTTTGCTTTGCAGCTGGCCCACGAAGTGCCAGGTCAGGCCACAGTCCGCCAGCTCGCGTGCCTTTGCGGAGGCCTCCTGGTCGCGGTTCTCGCCGACATCGGTCACACCCAGCACAGCGAGCCGCCTGATGTCTTCCGCCGGGTGGAACTTTGTGACCACAATCAGAACGGGCAGGCTTCCTTCACGTCCGGCCGCACCCGCCGCCGTGGCAATCCGCTGCTGGACGGCGGCCAGGCGGTGTGCGAGTTCCAGGGAGCGGGCGTCGGGGGCCTCAGTCATGGCACCAGACCAAGCCGGCGAAGCGCCCTGTGTCCTTGTTCCGCCGATAGGAGAAGAGCGAGGGCGTTTCCAGGGTGCAGGGCCCGCTGTACTCCACGCTGACGCCAGCCTGTTCCAGCTGGCTACGGGCGCCTGCCGGCAGGTCCAGTCCGGGAGTGCCCCAGGAGGTTGTGGTCCGGGTGGCCGGAACGACGGCAGCCACCTCGTCCTGCAGCCCGGCGGGCACCTCATAGCATTTGCCACAGATGGAGGGACCCACCCAGGCACGGATTCCTGCGGCGCCGAGGTCCGCCATGCTGCCCAAAGCTGCGGGAATAACCCCGGCCGCCAGCCCGGGGCGGCCTGCGTGGACAGCCGCGAGGACGGGCCCGTCCGGCGACTCCCCCGCGAGAACTACAGGGATGCAGTCCGCCACCATCACGGCAAGCGGGACACCACGCGAAACCATGGCGTCCGCTTCCGGGACGGGGCTGCCCACGTCCATCACCGCCACGGCGGTGCCGTGGACCTGGTTCATGAACCTCAGCCCCTGCGGGGTGGCGCCGATGGTACGTTCCAGCTCACCGCGGCGCCGCCCTACCTCGCCGGGATCGTCGCCCACGTGCAGTGCCAGGTTTCCTGCGTTGGCGTCAGTGAAGGCGACCGATACGCCAGGCCGGATTTGGGCACGCCAGTGGAACAAGCCGGGGCCTACTTCAGGAAGTCGGGGACATCCAGGTCATCCGAGTGGCTGCCGGTGAGGTCCGGCTCCACCACGGAGGGAAGGTCCACGTCGAAGCCTGAGTCGGCGGGGACAGCGGAGGGCCGCTGCTGGCCCCAGTTGCTGAGCCCTGCGGCACCGACTCCGGCGTGGATGGGCTGGACGTTGGCCTGGTGGGCGCCGGCGGACGGAGCCTGGGCGGGCGCGGGGACGGCTGCCGGTGCGGCCGGGCGCTGCGGGGCGGACTGCGGCTGGGACTGGTCCATGGACGGCGAAGTGGCCTTCACGTCGTCGAACCCTGCGGCGATCACCGTCACTCGCGCTTCGTCGCCCAGGGCGTCGTCGATGACGGCACCGAAAATGATATTCGCTTCCGGGTGGGCCACCTCCTGCACCAGGCGCGCGGCTTCGTTGATCTCGAACAGGCCAAGGTCCGAACCGCCCTGGATGGAGAGCAGCACGCCGTGCGCACCGTCAATGGAGGCTTCCAGCAGCGGCGAGGCGATGGCGAGTTCGGCGGCCTTAACGGCGCGGTCTTCGCCGCGGGCGGAGCCGATGCCCATCAGCGCCGAGCCTGCACCCTGCATCACGGACTTGACGTCCGCGAAGTCGAGGTTGATCAGGCCGGGGGTGGTGATGAGGTCGGTGATGCCCTGGACGCCGGAGAGCAGCACTTGGTCCGCGGAGCGGAAGGCATCCAGGACGGAGACGTTGCGGTCGCTGATGGACAGCAGGCGGTCGTTGGGGATCACGATCAGGGTGTCCACCTCGTCGCGCAGGGCGTCGATGCCGGCTTCCGCGGATCCGGCACGGCGGCGGCCTTCGAAGGTGAACGGACGGGTGACCACGCCGATGGTCAGGGCACCAAGGGAACGTGCGATGCGGGCGACGACGGGGGCGCCGCCGGTGCCTGTGCCGCCGCCTTCACCGGCGGTGACGAATACCATGTCGGCGCCGCGCAGGACTTCCTCGATCTCGTCTGCGTGGTCCTCGGCAGCCTGCTTGCCCACCTCGGGGTTGGCACCTGCCCCCAGGCCGCGGGTCAGCTCGCGTCCCACGTCAAGCTTGACGTCGGCGTCGCTCATCAGCAGGGCCTGGGCGTCGGTGTTGATGGCGATGAATTCAACACCTCGGAGGCCGACCTCGATCATGCGGTTGACTGCGTTCACGCCACCGCCGCCGATGCCGACGACTTTGATGACGGCCAAGTAATTCTGCGGAGCTGCCACGTTACGTGTCCCTTGTTCGTGTCTTTTTGCTAAATCTGATGAAGAGCTTAATGCCTGAAACCTTAACCTTCGAGTTGAAGGTTATAGTTATGTCAAGTAACTCATGTCTGTGACGGTATTTCCTCTGGATCACACATTCAATAACCGGCTCCGCGTGTCGGATTAATACCGGTAATAAAGCGTGTCAGCGGGTTACCGGGTGACGGGGCACGCTCACGTCGTACACCCTGACCGGATTCTTCGGGTCAGCCGGAACCTTCAGCAGCGCAGCCAGCACCTTGGCTTTGAGTTCCTTCTCACCGGCGTTGCCCCAAATGATGCTCTGGCCGTCCACCAGTTTGAGTTCCACGGCGTCCACGGACTGCGCCGAGGCATTGGAAAGCTTAGCCAGCACATCCGCCGGCAAGGCGCCCAGCACCTCGGCGGTGGCCCGGAAAAGATCCTTACCGATGGTACCTGCCCCGCCGTCGATGACGGGCAGCGATACCGACGCCGGATCATCCGTGGCTGCCAGCTGGACGCCCTCCACGTCAACCAGCTGGTACTGCTCCCCCTGCTTGACCAGCGCCACCGGCACGCGTTCGCGGACGGCAACGGCCAGGCCCGACGGCGGGCGCGCCTCCGCGGACACCGACTTCACCTGCACGAGCGGGCCGAGAAGGCGCCCCACTTCCTCGTCGGTCACCTGCGGCAGCGGCCTGCCGCGCAGGGGTTCCAGCGCGGCCTCCACCTGGGCAGGCGTCAGCAGGTGCGTTCCAGACACAGTGATGGTCCGCACGGCAAGGGCCGGCGAAAAGACGGCAGCCGCCAGCAGCCCGGCCACGATGGCAACCACCGTGAAAGCCACCACCAGGACGTTCCGCTTCCGGCGCTTCCCCTTGGGTTCGGGAAACGCCAGGACATTCCCGGCACTGTCGGAACCGGAGGAAGGCCCGGCGGGCTTTTCTTTCGCACGTCCGCCGAAAGTGGCCTTCCTGGCCTTACCGGTCGGCTGCGGGGCAGGCTCCGGAACAGCCCGGGAGGCCGAAATCACATCATGGCTGCTGCCGGCATCCTGGCCGTCGTGCCCCGGCCGGGTGCCGGCGCCCCCCGGCCGCCGGCCGGTGGACGTGTAGGTGGGGCGGCGCGGACTAGGCACGCAGAGCCTCTACGATCCGGGGCCCGTAGGCCGTGACGTCGCCGGCGCCTGCGGTGAGGATGATGTCACCCTCGGCAGCGGCGGCGGCGAGTGCCGCCACGGCGTCCGCAGCCGGAACCAGCCGCCCGCCGTCGTCCAGGTGGTCAGCGATGAGCCGGCTGGTCACGCCGGGAATCGGGTCCTCGCGCGCCGGATAGATGTCCAGCACCCAGGCCGTGTCGGCAAGGTTGAGCGCTTCGGCGAATTCTTTGGCGAATTCCCGGGTCCGCGAGAACAGGTGCGGCTGGAACAGCACGTGCACCTTGTGGTTCCCGGCAACGGAGCGGGCAGCCGCGAGGGCAGCACGGACTTCGGTGGGATGGTGGGCGTAATCATCGAATACGCGCACTCCGCGCTCCTGGCCCTTCAGCTCAAAGCGGCGGGCAGCGCCGGAAAACCGCGCCAGGGCACCTGCAGCTGTGGCCGGTTCCACGCCCAGCTCCAGGGCCACGGCAAAAGCGGCAGCGGCGTTCAGGGCGTTGTGCCGGCCCGGCACCTGCAGCTCCAGCCGGTACCGGCCGGACGGCGTGGACACGGCAACGTCACCCGTGCCGCCGTCGTGCAGTTTCAGGTCCGCTTCGTCGCCGGTGCCGTAGAGGAGCACGCGGGTGTTGCCGCGTTCCCTCGTACGGCGTGCCAGCGCCAGGGCACCGGGATCGTCCGCGCAGGCCACCAGAACGCCGTCGGAAGGGAGCAAGGCGGTGAAGCGGTCGAAGGATTCGTAGACAGCCTCGGCGGTGCCGTAGTAGTCCAGGTGGTCCGGCTCCACATTGGTGACCACTGCGATGTTCGGCCGGTAGTTCAGGAATGAACCGTCGGATTCGTCCGCCTCCGCCACGAAGATGCCGGACGCTCCGTGCGCGGCGTTGACGCCCAGGGCCGGGACGTTGGCGCCGATGGCGAAGGAAGGATCGAGGCCGGCACCCTGCAGCAGAACCGCCACCATGGACGTGGTGGTGGATTTTCCGTGCGTTCCGGCCACGGTGACCACCAGGTCCTCCCCCATGGTGGCAGCGAGGGCCTCGGAGCGGTGCAACACCGGCAGTCCGGCCTCCCTGGCGGCCACCACCTCCGGGTTGTCGGCGCGGATCGCGGAGCCGGCCACCACTGTCCGGGCATCAGCGAGATTGGCCGCGTTGTATCCAACGGCGATGCGGGCACCTGCGGCAGCGAGGTCCGCCATGACGGGCAGGTCCTTGGCATCAGAGCCGCTGACGGGTACGCCGCGGGCCACCATGATCCGGGCGACGGCCGACATGCCCACCCCGCCGATCCCAACAAAGTGCACCTTGCCCAGCGATGCCAGGGTGGGGATGCCACGACTCATTTGGACACCGCTTCCAGGACAAGACCAGCCATGCGCTGGTCGGCGTTTCGAATTCCAAGCCGGTAGGAGTTGGCGGCCATGGTGGCAAGCCTGGACTCGTCGGTGACCAGCGGGATGAGTTCCCGCCCTGCCCACTCCGGCGTGAAATCGCTGTCCGCCACCAGCACTGCGCCGCCGGCGGCCACGAGCCCGGCGGCATTCAGGGCCTGTTCGCCGTTGCCGATGGGCAGCGGCACCAGGACGGCCGGAACGCCGACCGCGGCAATCTCGCAAACAGTCGCGGCACCGGAACGGGCCAGCAGGAGGTCCGCTGCCGCGTAGGCGAGCTCCATGCCGTCGATGTATTCCACCTGTCGGTAACCGTCGGCAGCCAGTGGCCTGCCGGCGTCATCCAGGACGGACTTGCCGCGGCCTGTAATGTGCAGGGTCTGGATCCCGGCGTCGGCCAGTTGCCGGAGGGAGGCGGCGACGGTCCCGTTGATGCTTTGCGCCCCGGAGGATCCGCCGGTGACGATCAATGTTGGCTTGTCGGGGTCAAGCCCCAGAGCTTCCCGGGCGGATGCACGGGAAGCTGCACGGTCAAGCTGCGAGATTTCGGTGCGCATCGGCATGCCGACGTGCACGGCTCCGGGCAGCGGAGTGCTGTCGAAAGCCACCGCCAGGCGCTTGGTGAACATCGCGCCCACCCTGTTCGCCAGCCCGGGACGGATGTTGGCCTCATGGATCACGATGGGAATGCGCCGTTGCCGTGCCGCAAGATACATGGGGGTGCACACATATCCGCCCACACCCACCAGGACGTCGGCAGCCGCGTTGTCCAGGATGGCACCGGCCTGCCGCACCGCGCCGGCGAGGCGCGCGGGAAGGCGGAGCAGGTCCCCGGAAGGTTTCCGCGGGAACGGAACGCGGTCGATCGTGGCCAGCTCGACCCCGGCGGCGGGGACCAGCCGGGTCTCCATGCCTGCCGGGGTTCCGACGGCGAGGATGGCGGCGCCGGGGGCTTCCGCGCGGAGGGCTGAAGCGATGGCGAGGAGTGGGCTGATATGGCCGGCGGTTCCGCCGCCTGCCAGGACAATGGATGGATTTTTTGGGGTCATCTGGAGTCAGGCACGCTTTCTTGCAGTCTTTTTGGTGGCGGCGGTGGCACGTGCCGGTTTGGCCTTGAATTTCAGCATCCGCTTGGGCCGGATGGCGGGGGCCATCTGCTCGCGGGCCAGGGAAAGCACCACTCCAATGGCGCAGAGCGACATCAGCAGCGCTGAACCACCGTACGAGATGAACGGCAGCGGCACGCCAATCACAGGCATCAGTCCGGTCACCACCGACATGTTCACCGTTGCCTGGCCGAGCAGCCACACCATGATGGTGCCGGCCAGCACGCGGTGGAACATGTCTTCCTGTGCCACCACCACGCGGTAAATGGCAGCGCCGAGGATGGCGAAAAGGACAAGGACGACGACGGTGCCCACCAGGCCGAGTTCCTCGCCGATGATGGCGAAGATGAAGTCGTTGTGGGCTTCGGGGATCCAGCTGTACTTTTGCCGGCTTTGCCCCAGCCCGACGCCAAACCAGCCTCCGGACGCCAGCCCGTAGAGGCCGTTGGTGGCCTGGTAGTTGGCGTCGATGCCGTCGGCGCAGGACTCGCCCGTCCACCAGGAGGTGATCCGGCACATGCGGTTCGAGCTGGTGACGGCCATGATGGCCGTTCCGGCTGCTGCCACCAGGCCTGCTATCCCGAAGAGGTAGAGCGGAGCGCCGGCAAAGAACAGTGCGGCCGCCGTAATCATCATGATGATCATGGCCGTGCCGAGGTCGTTTCCCACCAGGACCAGGCCAACGATGATGATGGCCATCGGGACGGCCGGGATGGCGACGTGCTGCCAGCGGCTGAGGAGGCGGCCCTTCCTGGCCAGGACGGTGGCCATCCAGAGCGCCAGCGCCAGCTTGGACGCTTCCGACGGCTGGAAGGTGATGCCACCGAGGTCGATCCAGTTCTTGTTGCCGTTGACCTCCGCGCCCACGATCTGCACCAGGCCCAGGAGGACCACGGCGGCGATGATCGCCAGCCATGCCAGCCGCTTGAGCCACACCACGTTGACGCGGGACAACACAAACATGGTGAAGATGCCGATCGCGGCGAAGATACCCTGCTTCAACGCGTCACCGTAAGGTGACTTTCCGGCTGCGATGGACTCCACGCTGGAGGCGGAGAGCACCATCATGATCCCGATCGCGGTCAGCGCCAGGGTGGAGCCCAGGATGAGGTAGTACGTGGAGCCGTTCCGCGATGTCCCGTTGCCTTCCAGGGCCGACCAGAACTTCCGGTAGGCGGCTTTGATGCGGAGGGGGACGGAAACCGGGGGTTGCGCCGGTGACGCCTGGGAGCCGGAACGCGGCTTGCCGGCCTGTGGATGTGGCTGAGGCCGGGTGGGCGTGCTGACCATTGTTACTCCTCGCCGGTCTGGGCCTGCCCTTCCACCAGCTCGCGGACAGCTTCGATGAAAGTGTCACCACGGTGAGCATAGGAAGAGAACTGATCCATGGAAGCAGCTGCCGGAGCCATCAGCACGGTATCGCCGGATGCAGCGAGTCGTGCTGCTGACGCCACGGCACCGGCCATCACCGTTTCACCGGAGGAATTCGCCGGGACGGCACGAGACGCTGCGGCAGTCTGCACATCTTCAGTTTCACCCGTGCCCGGGACGATCACCGGGACATCCGGCGCGTGTCGCTGGAGGGCCTCGTTCAACGCGGAGGTATCCCTTCCGATGAGCACCACGGCCTTGAGCCGCTGGCCATGCTCACGGATCAGGTCGTCGTAGGTGACTCCCTTGGAGAGGCCGCCGGCAATCCAGATGACATTGCTGAAGGTGGCCAGTGAAGCCGAAGCCGCATGCGGGTTGGTGGCCTTGGAGTCGTTGACCCACAGAACGCCGTTGTGGCGTGCTACCGGCTGGATGCGGTGGTCTCCGGGGATGTAGTCCAGGATTCCCTTCCGCACCGCCGTGGTTTCCACACCATAGGCGCGCACCAGACCGGCGGCTGCCAGGGCGTTGGCCACCATATGGCGGGGCGCGAACCTGCCGAGGTCGTTGATGGAGGCCAGTTCCGCGGCACTGTCCTTGCGTTCGGCGATAAAGGCCCGGTCAACGAGCAGTCCCTCCACCACGCCGAGCATGCTGATGGCGGGAGTGACGGTAGTGAAACCCACCGCGCGGCAACCTTCCACAACGTCGGCGTTTTCCACCATACGTTCGGTTTCGATCTGCTCGGCGTTGTAGATGCAGGCTTTCTGCGTATGCTCGTAGACCTTCGCCTTGTCCGCCAGGTAGGACTCGTAGGAGCCGTGCCAGTCAACGTGGTCTTCGGCAACGTTGAGGCAGACACTGGCCACGGGTGAGAGCGAGTGCGCCCAGTGCAGCTGGAAGCTGGAGAGCTCGACGGCGAAGACGTCGTAGTCCACCGGGTCGCGAAGGGCGTCGAGGATGGGTGTTCCCACATTGCCCACGGCGATGGCCTTCAGGCCGGCGGCCCGGAGCATGGACTCGGTGAGGCCAACCGTAGTGGTCTTGCCGTTGGTGCCGGTGATGGCTAGCCAGTCGGCGGTTTTGCGGCCTTCCCGGACCCGTACCCGCCAGGCGAGTTCCACATCTCCCCACACCGGGATGTGGGCGCGGGCAGCGGCGGCGAGCAGGGCCTGGTCCGGACGCCAGCCCGGTGAGGTGACTATCAGTTCGGGCAGTTCGCCGTCGATCCTGGGGATGCGGGTGACGGCGTCCTCGCCCAGCAGGACATCGGCTGCGCCGACGATCTTCAGGGTGTCGGCGTGGGCCTTAGCGGTCTCGGAGGTGGCGGCGTCAACCACCACCACCCGGGCGCCCAGTTCGATCAGGGTGTCGGCTGCGGCAAATCCGGAGACGCCGATGCCGGTCACCACCACGCGCAGGCCGGACCAGTCGGAGTCCCATGTGACGAGGTTTTCGAGGCGGGGGGAAACGGTCACAGCAGCACAACCCATTCTGCGTAGAAGATGCCAAGGCCCATGGCAACGAAGAGCCCGCCGAGGATCCAGAACCGGACCACCACCGTTACTTCGGCCCAGCCCTTCAGTTCGAAGTGGTGCTGGAGCGGCGCCATCTTGAAAACGCGTTTACCGCCGGTGGCCTTGAAGTAGCCCACCTGGATGATGACGGAGAGGGTGATCAGCACGAACAACCCGCCGATGATTCCCAGCAGCAGTTCGGTCCGGGACAGGATGGCGAAGCCGGCGATCGCGCCGCCAATGGCCAGCGATCCGGTGTCACCCATAAAGATCTTTGCCGGCGAGGTGTTCCACCAAAGGAAGCCCACCAGGGCCGCGCTCAGGATGGCTGCCAGCAGTGCCAGGTCCAGTGGATCACGGACGGAATAGCATCCGCTGCCGGTCTCGCGCGGTGAGCCGCAAGCCTGGGTGTTCTGCCAGATTCCCATCAGCGTGTAGGCGCCAAAGACCATGACTGAGGCGCCGGCGGCGAGCCCGTCAAGGCCGTCCGTGAGGTTCACGCCGTTGGTGGCGGCGGTGACGATCAGGTTGGACCACACCACAAAGAGGATGGCCCCCAGGACGGTTCCTCCGAATGCCAGGTCCAGCCAGGGGAGGTCCCGGACCAGGGAAATCTTGGTGGATGCCGGCGTAACACCGGCGCTGTTGGGGAAGTTCAACGCAAGCACGGCGAAGATGATGCCCACGGCTCCCTGCAGGATCAGCTTTGCCTTGGCATCCAGGCCAAGGCTTCGCTGCCTGGAGATTTTGATGAAGTCGTCCAGGAAGCCCACCAGCCCCATCCCCACCATTAGGAAGAGCAGGATCAGGGCGGAGGCGGACGGTCCGGAAGATGCCGGGTTCACCATCATCATGATGAGGTGGGTGAGTCCGTAGCTCAGCAGCACGGATGCCACCACCACGGTGCCGCCCATGGTGGGTGTGCCGCGCTTGGTGTGGTGCGAGGTGGGACCGTCATCCCGGATGAACTGTCCGTAGCCGCGGCGGACCAGCAGCCGGATGAAGAGCGGTGTCCCCACCAATGCGCATAAAAGGGCCAGGCCGGCGCCGATCAAAAGTGCAATCACAGCAGAGTGCTCCTTTCATCGGCCGGTTGAGGGGTTTGTGGGGGTAATGCTATCCGATCACCCAAATGGCGCAGCCCCACGCTGTTCGAGGACTTGAACAGCACCAGGTCGCCCGGTTCAAGCTCGGCGTTTAGGACGTCATAGGCCTCATCCACGTTTTCGGCGAAGAGGCATTCATCGCCCCAGGAGCCCTCCTGGACGGCAGAGACGTAGAGGGCACGTGCTTCGCGGCCCACCACCACCAGGCGTGAGATGTTGAGCCGGACCACCTGGGTGCCCACGGCTGTGTGCTCCCGGATGGAATCCTCGCCGAGCTCCAGCATGGCGCCCAGCACCGCCCACGTGCGGCGGCCGCGGCCGAGGTCCGCGAGGGTCCGCAGGGCGGCGCGCATGGATTCGGGGTTGGCGTTGTAGGCGTCGTTGATGATGGTGACGCCGTCCGGCCGTTCGGTGCGCTCCATCCGCCACCGGCTCGCGGCGGCCTGGCTGCTGAGTGAGGAGGCGATGTCCTGACCGGAAACCCCTGCGGCCCAGGCTGCGGCGGCGGCGGCCAGCAGGTTGCCCACATGGTGTGCGCCGATAAGGCGGCTGCTGACGTGGAGCCCGGCCCCGCCGTCCGGAAGCTGGAGGTCGAACTCGGGGTTGCCTCCCGCGTTGGTGTCGGCGTTCAGTGCCTTCACGGCCGCATCGGCGCGGCCTTCCGCGGAGAACCCCAGTACTTTTGCCGAGGTGCGGACACGCATGGCGGCCACCCGGTCGTCGTCGAGATTGATGATGGCGGTGCCGCCGGGAGCAAGCGCTTCGACCAGCTCACCCTTGGCCAGGGCAATGTTCTCCACTCCGCCGAACTCGCCGGCGTGGGCCGTCCCCACGGCCAGCACCACCCCGATGTCGGGTTTGACCATGTCCGCGAGGTAGCGGATGTGCCCGACGCCCGTGGCACCCATCTCGATGACGAGGAAGCGGGTGTCGGTTCCGGCGCGGAAAACGGTGAGGGGCACGCCGATTTCACCGTTATAGGAACCCTGCGGCGCCACGGTGTTGCCCTGCGTGGACAGAATCCCGGCGAGGAGGTCCTTGGTGGTGGTTTTCCCGGCTGAACCTGTAATTCCCACAACGGTCAAGTCGCTCCCCTGTTCGGCGCGGGCAGCGCGGATCCGGCGCACGGCCTCGGCAGCCAGCGCGCCCATCGCCAGGACCGCGTCAGGAACCAGCACAGCGGGGTAGCTGGTTCCGTCCGCCGCCGTGACGGGACGCTCAACCAAGGCAAGGCTGGCGCCGGCGGCGAACGCGGCGGGCACGAAGTCGTGACCGTCCGCGTTTTCGCCCGGCTTTGCGACGTAGAGCGCACCGGGTGTGGCTTCGCGGGAGTCCGTAACCACCGAAAGAGGCGTGATTCCGGGATCGGCGTCCAGGCGCCCGTTAGTGATTTCGGCGATCTCCGCCGCAGTAAAAGCAATCATCTCGGTCTAGGACTCTATCCGGTCGTCTTGGAGAACGTTGAATCCCCTGGCTGTCAAGGCGGTGCGCAGCTCTACCCTGTCGTCCAGGGCAAGGTTGACGCCTTTCACTTCCTGCCAGACTTCGTGGCCCCGGCCGGCCACGAGGATGATGTCCTGCGGGCGGGCCAGTTCAACGGCGCGGCGGATGGCGTCAGCACGGGGAAAGACCTCCAGGATTTCGCAGGACAGGGACTCCTTTTCCTGCGCTTCCCGGGCTCCGGCCAGGACATCAGCACGGATGGCGGCCGGGTCTTCGTCGTGGGGGTCGTCATCGGTGATGATGACGACCTCGGCAAGCCGGGCGGCGATGGCGCCCATGGCAGGACGTTTACCCTGGTCGCGCTGGCCGGTGGCGCCGAACACCACAATGAGGTTCGAGTCCGTTTCCGGCGACCGCACCGCCTCCAGGGCCCTGGCCAGGGCGTCGGTGTTGTGGGCGAAGTCGACTATTGCCGCGGGTGCCGTTGATACCAGCTGCATACGCCCGGGGACCGCCACGGTGAAGGGATCCGACCCGTCCAGGGCCGCTTGCAAGGTTGCTGTGTCAACTCCTGCCGCCAGAACCATAATTGCCGCAAGCGCCGCGTTGGCCACATTGAAGCTGCCGGGCAGACCGGTGTGGACGCGGAGCTGCGCGCCGCCGGGTCCACTCAGCGTGGAATCCGTGCCGAGCCCCCGTGGGGCCGTTTCCGTGACGGTCCAGTCCGCCGGCGCTCCTGCGGTGGTGCTGAGGGTGGTGACCGGCACACTCGTGCTGCCGGCAAGCTGAAGGCCCCATTCGTCGTCGACCGTCACTACCGCGGCGCGGGCGCGGCCCGGGGTAAAAAGCTCCGCTTTGGTGGCGAAGTAGTCCTCCATGGTGAGGTGCAGGTCCAGGTGGTCCTGGGTGAGGTTGGTGAACCCGGCAACATCGAACAGGACCCCGTCCACGCGCTGGAAGGAGATGGCGTGGGAGGAGACCTCCATGGCGGCGGCCGCCAGGCCCCGCTCGCGCATCAGTGCGAGCAGTGCGTGCACGTCGGTGGATTCCGGCGTGGTGAGGAGGCTGGGAATCGGGTCCCCGCCGGCATGGATCTCGATGGTGCCGATCAACCCGGTGGTGCGGCCCAGGGCGCGCAGCAGCGAGTTGATGAAGTAGGTGGTGGTGGTCTTGCCGTTGGTGCCCGTGACGCCAAACAACTGGGGCTGCCCCGTGCCCGGCTGGCTGCGGTAGATCAGGGCGGAGAGCGGGCCCACGACATTCCGCGGCGACTCCACGATCACCACGGGCACCGGGGTGTCCGCGGACAGTGCCAGCAGCTTTGCACCGGCGTCGTCGGTAAGAACCGCTGCGGCTCCGGCGTCGATGGCCTGCGGCACGAAGTCTGCGCCATGCCTGGTGGCGCCGGGCAGCGCGACGTAGAGGTCCCCCGGTTCCACGGACCGCGAGTTCAAGGAAATACCAGTGACTTCCACCTCTGCTGCCGCGCCGGGAACTGCAACACCTACCGCTTCGGCGATGCTTGCCAGCCGGACCGGCTCCACAGTTGACGGGCGGAATCGGCCCTGGCCGGCCGGTCCCTCCGGGACGGCGCGGTGGTGGGGCGGGTTGATCTCTGACACGGAATCTCCGATGGTGCTAGTCGTGCCCGGCATGGGTGGACCGGTGGTGGTCCTCTGCGCGGGAATGCTACTTGGCGAACTGGGGCAGCCGGGCCGGTTCGCCCGTGGACGGCTGGACGTTGTAGGTGCGCAGCGCCTGGCTCATGACCGACCGGAAGACCGGCCCGTTGGTAATCCCGTAAATGCTGCCCTTGGGCCTCTGGAGTACCACCTCCACAATAAACCGCGGATCATCCATCGGTGCCATTCCCACCATGGAGGCGGTGTAGCCGCAGAAGCCGGACTTGCCGTCGTCGCACGGCGACTCCGAGGTGCCCGTCTTTGCCCCAACCCGGTAACCGTCGATCCCGGCGTCCTTGATCTGCCCCTCGGTAACGGCGCTTTCCAGGATGTCCTGGACCTGCTGGGCCGTATTCTCCGAGACCACCTGCCTGGGCTCCGCAGCCGGCACCTTCTCCTCGGTGCCGTCCGGAGAGATATAGGAGTCGATCAGGCGGGGCTGGAGCATCACGCCGTTGTTGGCAACGGACTGGAACGCCCGCACAGTCTGAAGTGTGGACTGCGACACGCCCTGCCCGAACAATACTGTGTATTCCTGGCGGCCATCCCACTGCTGCCACGGTGTGAGGATGCCCGAAGCTTCGGCGGGAAGTCCGATGTCCGGGGCCTCGCCGATGCCGAACTTCTTGAGCCAGTCGTAACGCTGCTCTTTGCTCAACTGCTGGCCGGCCATGACTGTGCCCGTGTTCATCGAATAGCCGAGGATACCGGCGAGGGTGCGCTTTTCGGTGCCGTGGGAGAAGGAGTCGCTGAAGGTCTGGCCGTCCACCGTGTACGACGGCGGCAAGGTGTACTCGCTGAGCGGGTTGGCCTTGCCTTCCTCGATCAGAGCCGCTGCCGTCAGCATCTTCTCGACTGACCCTGGCTCATAGGCGGCGGTGACGGCACGGACACCGCGGTCCTTGGCGGCAACCCGGCCGGGGTCATTGGGATCGGGAGCGTTGGTGTCGGCCATCGCCACCAGATTTCCGGTCTTGACGTCCATGACGATGATGACGCCCCACTCGGCACTGAGCTTGTCGGTCTGGCTTTGGATGGCCTGCTGGGCGAAGTACTGCAGGTCGGAGTTGATGGTGAGCTTGACGTCCTTGCCGTCCTGTGGCGGGGTCAGTTCGTCCATGCCCACAGGGATACGCAGCCCGTCGGCACCGATTTCGAACAGTCGCTTGCCGTCAGTACCTTTCAGCAGCCCGTCCTGGGTCTGTTCGATGCCGGCCTGGCCGGTGTTCCCGTCCTGCAGGAAACCGATGATGCCGCCCGCCACCGAACCGTTGGGGTACACACGCTTGCTGACGCCTTCGGTGACGATGCCGGGAATCTGAAGCTTGGAGATGCGGTCCTCAACGTCGGGCTTCACGTCCTTGGCCACGATGTAATAGGGCTGCTGGCCGGTAACGGCTTCACGGATGGCGTCCTTCTCCATGCCCAGGGCGGAGGCCAGTTCGCTGAGCCCCTGGTCCCGGCTGACGTCTACCAGCTTGTCCTTGCCGTCCACCGGTTCCAGGCGCTTGAACGTCTCGGTTTTAGTGTTGACCCGTTGGTCCACCACCACGTTGTAGCGGATGACACTGTTGGCCAGCACCGTGCCGGTGGAATCCAGGATGCTGCCGCGCTCGGCGGGAAGCACGGTCTGTTTCATCCGGCTGTTGAGGGCAGCTTCGGCCATTCCTCCGACGTCCAGCCCTTGGACCAGGAAGAGTTTTCCACCCACCACCAGCAGCAGCGTGAGCATGATTCCCAAGCCAAGCCGCAGGCGTTTGGTGGCGTTGGGCACCTTGCTGCTGCTTGCCTTGCCGGTCCTCTGCGCCACCGCGATATTCCTTGCTGCTCGACCTTGCTGCCTGTCAGACCTGCCCTATTACTGTCCGGGGACCTTCTGCTCCGGTGCGGGCACCGAACCTCCGTGCAGTTCCACCGGCGGCACTGCCGCGGCTGCCGGCGTCTGCGCGGGGGTTGGACCGGCCGTGGCGCCGGCCGTGGCGCCCGCCCCGGCAACCGGGGCTGCCGCGGCAGGAGCCGGGGTGTCCTCTACGGGCTTCCGGGCTTCGAGGGGCTCGTTCTTGCTGGGCGGGGGTACCACGGTAAGCTGTCCGGGCACTGCCGGCGCCGGGATGACTGCACCGGCGGGGCCGTCCTTGACGGCAGGTGTGGCCTTGCCGGTCACCGAAAGGGTCGACAGGTCGATTTGGCCCTTGACCGTAGATGGCACCATGCCCAGCTTCGTCGCCTGTGCTGCGAGATTCTGGGGGGCCTCGAAGTTCTGCACCTGCTGGGTGAGGTCCTGGTTCTGCTTGGTCAGGGCGCTCTGCGCGGCGCGCAGCTCCACCAGCTGGTACTGCGCCGTGGAAACGGAGATGTTCAGCACCAGGACAGCAATCAGGGCGACGGCCAGCATGCCGAAGCACAACACCACAAAGGGCGCGCGGCGCTTGCGGGGTACCGTCCGGACCAGAGAGAGCGGTGTCCGGCTCCTGCGTGGCGCCTCGGGCGAGCCGGCAGGGAGCTGCTTAGCGGCCGAACCGTTAACAACGGGAAAGTTCTTCACGGCAGCGGTGCTCATTCAGCTCTCCTGGCTCGGATTCGTTCCACCGCGCGGAGCCTTGCTGAGGCAGCGCGGGGGTTTTCGGCGATTTCGACGGCGGTTGGCACCTCAGTGCCTTTGGTCAGGGTTTTAAGTTCGGGTTTATGTTCTTCCAGCTCGACGGGGAAGCCCAGCGGAGCGGAGGATTTCGATCGGGCCTGGAAGACACCCTTGACGATCTTGTCCTCCAGCGAGTGGTAGGACATAACCACGATCCGGCCTCCCAGTGCTGTGGCCTCCACAGCGGCGGGCACGGCACGCTCCAGGACTTCCAGTTCCTCGTTGACCTCGATCCGCAAAGCCTGGAAGGTTCTCTTGGCGGGGTGTCCGCCGGATTTGGCAGCGCCGGCCGGAACAACCGAGCGGATCTGTTCCACCAGTTCGCCGGTGGTAGTGAAGGGTTTGACAGCCCGGGCCGCCACGATCCTGTTGGCGATCCTGCCGGCGAACTTTTCCTCACCCCACTTGCGGATGATCCGGACGAGTTCCTCTTCGCTGTAGGTGTTCACCACATCCGCTGCCGTCTGGCCGCGGCTGGTATCCATCCGCATGTCCAGCGGAGCGTCGAAGGAATAGGCGAAGCCGCGCTCACGCTCATCGAGCTGGAGCGAGGAAACTCCCAGGTCCATCAGGATCCCGTGAACCTCCGGGACGCCGAGGTCAGCCAGGACGTCTTCGATTTCGTCATAGACGGCGTGGACGAGGTCTGTCCGTGATTCGAAGGGCGCCAGCCGCGCACCGGCCAGGGCCAGGGCTTCTTCATCCCGGTCGATGCCGATCAGGTGCAGGTCCGGGAAGCGCTGCAGCATGGCCTCGGAGTGGCCACCCATGCCGAGGGTGGCATCAATGGCGATGGGGGTTTCGCCGCGGCTCCTGGCCGCCTCGAATCCGGGGGCCAACAAATTGATGCACCGGTCCCGAAGGACCGGCACATGGCGTTCGGACGTGGGCTTGGGTTGATCGTTCATGCCTCGTCCTTTCTCGCCGTCGCTGATGCCTGGATGCTTCTTGACCCGGATCCCCATCCGCGCCTACCGTCCTGCCCGCCTGGCTCCGGGGAAGTTGAGCCAGGTTGGCCGGCTGATGGGCCGGCTGGAGATCCCAACCAAGAAGCTGTCCGTTGCTCCTTTCCGGTCACAGAATGCCCGGAATGGGATCATCGGTTTCAGAGAAGGCTGTTTCCTTCTCCGCGAGGTATTCATTCCAAGCCTGGGCATCCCAGATCTCGGCGCGGGTTCCGGCACCAATCACGGCCAGTTCCCTCCCGAGCCCTGCGTACTCCCGGAGCGCCGGTGGAATAGTCACACGCCCCTGCTTGTCAGGTACCTCGTCCGAGGCTCCAGAGAGAAAGACGCGGATGTAGTCCCGCGCCTGTTTTGAGGAGATTGGCGCCTCCCGCATTTGCTCGTGGACCCGGGCAAATTCCTTCTCGCTGAAGACGTAGATGCAACGTTCCTGGCCCCTGGTGAGGACCAGTCCGCTGGCAAGTTCCTCCCGGAACTTCGCGGGGAGAATGATCCGGCCCTTTTCATCCAGACGCGGCGAATGCGTGCCCAGAAACACTGGCCCACCGCCTGTCCGATGTCAGGAACTGCACATCCCCTATGTTGCAACCACCCTCTTATGTCCTCCACATTACTCCACTTTCCCCCACAGTCAACGCAGAATGTCTCCCCCTGGGCCCAATTTTTGGGAAAGGAAGCCTGAAATGGCGCGGAATTGTGGCGGTGGTGGGAAGTGGAGGACTTTCCCTGCACTGGCCTTGGAGTAGCCCGGCATGGGGAAAGACAGTCGGGACCCCTGGTGTCTTATGCGCGGGCCGGCAGCTGGTCCGTCCTCAATGAAGTTTGTGGGTGAAAGAGCCTGCAAGCACGGCAACGCCCCATCAGCGCTCCCGGCCAGCACGGGGCTCTCCACCCACGTTTTGTCCCCACCGTTATTTAGTTCCGCAGGAGTGGGTTTAAACAGCAAAAGACCCGCCGTAGCGGGTCTTTATGCTGCGCGCCCCCATTCGGGGAGCAAAGTGGTGGGACGGGGGCGTCCGCTGCAGCCTGGCGGCCGGCCTAGGATTCTCCCCTGCGCCTTTCGTCCCAGCGTTCCTCGAGACTGCTCATGAACGAACTGCGCTGTTTGCCGGACTTGCCTGCTCCGGACTTGGAGCCCTTTGCGCCGGGGGAACTGCTGCGCATGGTGGCGAAGTACACGCCGCCGCCCATCACAACAAAACCGAGGACACCAACGAAGATGTTCTGGAGGGTGACACCAACGAGTAACAGGAAAACCCCGGCCAGCGCACAAAGAACGCCAATCACGACGTGTCTTGTCGACCACGAACGCCCGGGGTCCGATCCCATGGAATTCGCGAACTTTGGATCATCCTCGTGAAGCTGCTTCTCCAGCTGCTCAAGCAGCTTCTGTTCGTGCTCCGACAGCGGCATCACGACCTCCTTTGTAGGCCAACGTCCGGGCTGGTCCCAGCCACTACTCCTGCTCCGATAACGTCTGGTATGCCCTGGTGGTTCCCGTACCCGCCGGCTTCGGCGGTAAACAAAAACCAAGGCATGCAGACCCGGAGCGGGAGCATGTCCAAGAGAGCCCGGCAGTAAGTCCAGTCACTCAAAAACTTTGTACCTATAAGGATAGTTTGTTGAGGAGCGTTCTGAAAGACGGCAATGACTTTGGAAGACACTTCTGAGGGGCTCATACGGGGCACATATCCGGCCCTTAATCGGTGCCGCTGTCCGGCTCCAGGAGCCGGGCAGGAAGGACGGATCTATTGCCGAATTTGCGGGCCACCTGGTCAAGGGCCTGTTCAGCGGCCCGCCAGTTGTCATCCCGGCGGTCAATACTGAGCTGAAGCGATGTTGTGGCTGCGTCTTCGAGCTGCTCGGCCCGCACACCCACGAGCCTCACCGGCATGGGCCGGTCCACGCCTTCCAGGAGCTGCAGCGCAACCCCATAGATGAGCTGGGCACTGTCAACGGGCGCCTGTACAGTCCGGCTCCGGGTGATCGTGGAAAAATCAGCGAAGCGCAGCTTCAGGGCGATGGTCCGCGCTACCATTCCCGCACTCCGCAGCCGGCCGGCCGTCCGGTGTGCGAGGCGGAGCAGCTCGCGGTGGAGGAGAGCGTCGTCGGCCGTGTCTACGGCAAACGTTTCTTCGGCGCCGATGCTCTTTTCCAGCCGGACGGGCGTGACAGGACGCGGGTCCTGTCCCCAGGCCAGCTGGTGCACGTGCTCGCCGGTGGCGCCCAGCATCTTCCGGAGCGACGTGACCGGTGTGGCCGCGACGTCCGCCACCGTCCGGATGCCCATCCTGGCCAGGACTTCAGCTGTTTTGGCGCCGATGCCCCACAGCGCGCCGACCGGCAGGCTGTGGAGGTAAGGCACCGTCTGGTCGGGCCCGATCAGCAGCAGTCCGTCCGGCTTGCAGCGGGTGGACGCGATCTTGGCCACAAACTTGGTTTCCGCAATCCCCACCGAGGCCGTGATGCCCAGCTCCGCCGCGACCGTGCTGCGGATCAATTCGCCGATGACCCGGGGCGGCCCCAGCCGGCGGATGGCGCCGGTCACGTCGAGGAACGCCTCGTCCACGCTGAGCGGTTCCACGAGCTCGGTAACGGATTCGAAGATCGCCATGAGCTGCGCCGAGACGTCGTAGTACACCTTGTGGCGCGGCTCGATGATCACCGCCTGCGGGCACATGCGCATGGCCACCGCCATGGGCATGGCTGACTTCACACCAAAAGCCCTGGCCTCATAGGAGGCCGACAGGACCACTGAGCGCTCCGCCGGGAAGCCGACGATGACGGGCTTGCCGCGCAGTTCGGGCCGCGTGCGAAGTTCCACGGAGACGAAAAAGGCGTCCATATCCACGTGCATGATGCACTTGCGCCTGCTGGCCCGAAGTCCGGCTCCAGCCGGCTCATTCGTCCCAACAGGTCCCACGGCTGCAATCCTATCGCTTTGTACTGACTAAACTGGAGGCGGAATCCGGCATCAACACCAGGAGGAAAGTCCCTGTGACGGACATTGGAAAACTCAAGCCAGCAGCCCTGGCCGCTTTCGCAGCCGCGGCAGCACTGGCCCTCGCTGCGTGCAGCCCAACACCGTCAGGAACCCCTGGTCCCACCGCTTCCGCTTCCTCGCCGCAAACCGCGGAGTCAACCATCACTGCCTCCGCCAGCCCCTCCGCGTCGCCGAACACCTCCGCTACTGTCGGGGCCGTCGTCGAGGGTTTCCCCCAGCAGCTCCTGCCCCTCATGCCCGGCGCAACCGTGGTGTCCAGCAGCTTCGACAAGGCGTCGACGCCTGCGACGGCCGCCCTGGTTGCCACTATCAGCTCTCCCGTCGCTGCTGTCCTGGACTTCTACACCAAGGAGCTGGAGGCCCGCGGATTCAAGGCGGTTCCGGGCGAGTCAGTGGGAGCTGTCACTTCCAAGGACTTTGTCCGCGGCGACAACGAGACGGTCAACCTGTCCGCGGTGGACGCGGCGGGCGTGGTGACGTTCACCATCGGCGCCAACGTGGCAGCTGAGTCAGCCAAGTGACGGCGGCGGAGCAGCTAAGGAATGAACAGGCCGCCTTTGTGGCGGCGGTAGCCGGCGAACTGACTGATTTCCTCACGTCCAGGCAATCCATCATGTCCGCTATTTCGCCGGACATCGAACCCATCATGGGTTCCATCTCCAACCTGGTTACCGGGGGAAAGCGCCTCCGGGCACTGATGTGCTACTGGGGCTGGCGCGGCGCGGGGGGCGGGTCCGGCGCGCACCAGGTAGTGACGGCAGGAGCGGCCCTGGAACTTTTCCAGGCCGCAGCGCTCATCCACGACGACATCATCGACCGCTCGGACACCCGGCGGGGCGGCCCCAGTGTCCACCGCAGGTTCAGCCAACTGCACGGCACCCACGGCTGGGCACTGGACAGTGAGCGCTTCGGCCAGGCGGCAGCAATCCTTACCGGTGACCTCTGCCTTTCCTTCAGCGAGGAAGCCTTCACGGACATCGGAGAGCCCGCCGCGGCGGGAACCCGGGCGCGCCTGATCTTCAACCTCATGCGGGCCGAAGTCATGGCAGGCCAGTACCTGGACATCCTGGAAGAGGTTGCCGGCCCGGTCCGCGACCGTGCCGGGGCCGTGAGCAGGGCTCAGTCCATCATCAGGTTCAAGTCCGCCAAATACTCAACGGAACATCCGCTGGCCCTGGGCGGCGCCCTTGCCGGAGCCTCGAACGAACTGCTCCGCGGCTATTCCGCATTTGCCCTGCCCCTCGGTGAGGCGTTCCAGCTGCGCGACGACGTGCTGGGTGTTTTTGGTGATCCGCTGACGACCGGCAAGCCGGCGGGCGACGACCTGAGGGAGGGCAAGCGCACGGTACTGGTAGCGCTGGCTCTGGACCAGGCCTCCGCTGCTGAGTCGGCATTCATCGATGCCCGGCTGGGCAGCCCGGATCTCACGGATGAGGACATCCGTGAGATCCGGCGGATCATAGAAGAGTCGGGCGCCCTGCAGGCCACCGAGGTCCTGATCAGTGAATTCGGCAACGCCGCCTTCGATGCCCTGGACACACTTCCCCTGGACGACCTGCCGAAAACCGCACTCCGGAAGCTGGCCGAAGCAACGGTCAGCCGGGCCTCCTGATTCGGCAGGTTCAGGCCCGGTAATTACCAGGCCAAAGTTTGTGCCCTGCGCCTGATTTCGGTTTTACGGCCTTCCCGCAACGCGTCGATGGGCCGTCCCCGCAATGACTCATCCGGCGTGAAAAGCCAAATGATAAGGTCCTCGTCGGAGTAGCCTGCGTCCGCGAGCACAACAATGGTGCCCTTGAGGCTGTCCACGACCTGGCCGTCCTGGATGAATTCGGCCGGGACCGAACGGATATTCCGCTCCCCCACGCGCACGGCGGCCAGCGCCCGATCATCAATCAGGCTGTGGACTTTGGTGATGGAAACGTCCAATAGTTGGGCGACATCAGGCAGGGGCAACCATTCGCCCACGAGGTTTTCTACATTGCTCACGGATCAAGGTTGCCACGCAGTCCGCCGTGGCGCCTAGTCGGGAAATTCCACAGGGAGTTGTTGACTTGCGGACACTCCGCAGATTCTCCTTGCGGGGAATGCGTGAATTCTTGTGCTAATTACGAATCCGTGAGACATTCACATACATCACTTTGGTAACAGTATTAACAGCAGCAACAGTAGTATCGAAATAACCGCGGCATCCCCGCCCGCGCACCCGCAGTTGAGAAGAGGATTCTTTCCCATGACGATGTCCCGCTCGCCGAAGCAGCCCCAGAAACCGAGTCTGCCGATGATTGCTGCCACGACGGCAGCGCTGCCAGCGGTCGTGTTATCGTCCTTAGCCCTCGCCCAGCCCGCAGCTGCTCAACAGCCCGCGCGACCCGTCCCGGCAACCCTCGCAGCGGCCATGAAGGCCCAGGCAGCCCAAGTAGCCCAGGCAACCGCAGCCGTTATTCCGGCGTCGTCCGTTTCTACAGCCATTCCGGCAGCCTTTAAGCCGGCACAGCCTGCCGCACCCGCCGAATACACCATCGCCCGGGGCGACACCATCAGCGCCATCGCGGGCAGGTTCGGGCTGAACACGGGAGAAATCCTGAAGCTGAACAACCTCCAGGCCAACACGATCATTTACCCGGGCCAGAAGATCAAGCTCTCCGGCTCTGCAGACGCACCGGCCGCTCCCGCGGCAAAGCCGGCTGCCGCCGCCGCCCCCGCCAGCGCAGGCGCGACGTACACCGTGAAGCCGGGTGACACACTCGGGGCCATCGCGGCGAGGCACAACGTCAGCCTGTCGGACGTCTTCGCCTGGAACAACCTCAACATGCGCTCCATCATCTACCCCGGGCAGAAGGTCAAAGTGGGTGCAGGCGATACGGCCCCCGCTGCCCCCGCTCCCGCTCCCGCAGCACCTGCTGCAGCCCTGGCCAACGCATCCGCCACGCCTGCCGCCCCGGCCTCGGGCTCCTACACCGTCAAGGCTGGCGACACCTTGTGGGCCATCGCATCCCGCCACGGCGTTAAGCTCTCGGAGCTCCTCTCCGCCAACCAGCTGAACATGTCCTCGGTGATCCACCCGGGCAACAAGCTGGCCCTCCCGGGCGCTGCAGTCCAGCCGGCGCCGGCGCCGGCGCCGGCGCCGGCGCCGGCCGCCGCGGTGACTCCCCTGGTGCCCAGCACCTTCCTCGGCTTCACCTACCCGGCAGCCGTGGTGAGCTCAGCCAACGAAAACAAAGCGCTCCTGAATGCTTCCCCGGTTCCCTCCCGTGAGGAAATGAAGAGCATTGTGGCAGACAAGGCCCGGGCGATGGGAGTTGAGCCTTCACTGGCCCTCGCCTTCGCGTACCAGGAGTCGGGTTTCAACCAGCGCGCGGTGTCCCCGGCCAACGCGATCGGAACCATGCAGGTCATTCCCAGCTCCGGTCAGTGGGCCTCGGACCTGGTGGGCCGTAAGCTGAACCTGCTCGATCCCCATGACAACGCAACTGCCGGAGTGGCGATCATCCGCCAACTGCTGGCCACCAGCAAGGACCGGGACACGGCCATCGCCGGTTACTACCAGGGCCAGTACTCGGTGAGCAAGTACGGCATGTACGACGACACTAAGACCTACGTCGAAGCCATCAAGGCGCACCAGAAGAACTTCGGCTGAGGCCGCTTGCCGTCCCGTGGAACCGGGCGGTGAGGCGATGTCGACACGGGTCCGGACCGGCATGGGTTCGGACCCGTTTCATTGCTGGATTACGATCGTAGGGTGCAGGAACACGTGTCAGACCCGCTGGTAGGAACCCTGGTGGACAACCGGTACGCCGTCCGCTCCAGGCTGGCGCGTGGCGGAATGTCCACGGTTTACGTGGCCACGGACCAGCGGCTTGAGCGGGACGTGGCCCTGAAGGTGTTGCACCCGCACCTGTCCGCAGACGAAAACTTCCTGGGCCGCCTGGGCCGCGAGGCCAAGGCCGCAGCAAGACTGTCCCACCCCCACGTCGTGGGCGTGCTGGACCAGGGCGTGGACCACCACACCGCGTACTTGGTGATGGAGTACATCAAAGGCCACACGCTCCGCGATGTCATCAACACCAAAGGGGCTCTTCCGCCCAGGCTTGCCCTGGCACTGATTGATCCAGTGGTTGAAGGCCTCGGTGCCGCCCACGCTGCCGGATTCATCCACCGCGACGTTAAGCCTGAGAACGTCCTGATTGCGGACGACGGCAGGATCAAAATCGGCGACTTCGGACTCGCGCGGGCCGTGACCACATCCACGAGCACCGGCGCCTTGCTCGGGACTGTAGCGTACCTCTCCCCTGAACTTGTCCTGGGCAAGCCCGCTGACGCACGCAGTGACGTGTACTCAGTGGGCATCATGCTTTATGAGATGCTCACCGGCCAGCAGCCGTTCACCGGCGAGGTCCCCATCCAGGTGGCGTATCAGCATGTCAACGGGACGGTGGGCCCTCCGTCGGCCCTGGTCCCCGGCCTGGCCGCAGAAGTGGACGAACTGGTGCAATGGTGCACGGCCAACGATCCCGAGAACCGGCCCATCGACGGAACTGCGCTGCTTCAGGAACTGCGCCACATCAGGACCAACCTCAGCGACCGGGAACTGGACCTTCAGCCACCGGCGGCAGCAGGCATGGAATCCCAGACCCACACCGAAGTCATTGCCCGCCGCAACAATCCGACGAGCGTTATGCCCTTTGGACGGCCCCCGGTGCCCCCTCACCGGCCGCTGCAGCCCGCGGGCACCGGCCAGGGACCAAACCAAGGGCCAAGCCCGGTGGCTCCCGGTCACCGGCACAACCTCACTCCTCCGGACTCGGATGAGGACCAAGGCTGGCAGCCCGCTGCCCCGGCTGCGGCCGCGCTGAGCAAGCGGGCGCAGCGGAAGGCCGACAAGGAAGCGGACAAAGCACGCGCCCGGGCCGCCGCCGTCCCGGTCCGAAGCCTCCGTGAGGGCAGTCCGCGCCGCCGCGGAGTGCTGTGGGTGGTGGTCCTGGTCATTGCCGCACTCCTGGCCACCGGCGCCGGCTGGTTCTTCGGCATGGGACCCGGGGCCGCCGCGGCCATCCCGGCGGTGGCCAATAAAACGGTGGCCGAGGCACAGGATGTCCTCAGCAAGGCCGGGTTCCAGTCCACCTCCAGGGATGTCTTCGACGATGACGTGCCCAGCGGCCTGGTAGTGGGGACCGAGCCCCCTGCCGGTTCGGAGATCCGGAAGTTCCAGCCGGTTTCCCTGTTCGTCTCCAAGGGACCCCAGCTCTTCCCCTTGCCGGAACTGACGGGCCGCACCCTTGACGAAGCGAAAAACGGCCTCAACGCCGCAGAGATGACGTTGGGAACCGTCACCGGGCAGTTCAGCGAAACGGCTGAAGCAGGCGTTGTCCTCTCCCAGGACCCCGCCGCCGGAACACCGGCGCGGCATGGAACGGCTGTCAACCTGGTTGTGTCCAAAGGCCCCGAGCCTATTCCGGTGCCCAATGTGGTGGGCCGGGGAGAAGACGAGGCCGTGGAGGCCATCGAGGCAGCCGGGCTGAAGGCTGACGTGGCGGGCGAAGAAGTCTTCGACAAAAACGTTCCCGAGGGCGCCGTGGTGAGCCAGTCCCCCGCGAACGGGACGCTCACCCGTGGCGGCACCGTGACCCTGACCATCTCGAAGGGCCCGCGGATGGTGGAGGTACCGAGCTTTATCGGCAAGCAGGCCGCGGATGCCAGGAAGGCGCTCGAAGCCCTTGGCTTCCAGGTCAAGGTGAACAACATCCTTGGCGGCTTCTTCGGCACTGTCCGGGACCAGGACCCGGTGGACACCGAAGTGCCTGAAGGTTCAGTGGTTACCCTGACGGTGGTGTAGGCGGACTTCCGCCCACACCACCTTTCAGGAAATCAGTGCTTGGCCAGGGCTCCGGCCACCAGGAAGGCCATCTCCAGCGACTGCATGTGGTTCAAGCGGGGATCGCAGACTGACTCGTAGCGGTCCAGGAAAGCCTCCTGGTCGATCGGGTCCGCCCCGCCGAGGCATTCGGCAACGTCGTCGCCCGTCATTTCGACGTGCAGGCCGCCAGGAACTGTCCCCAGCGCGTGGTGCACTTCGAAGAAGCCACGCACTTCGTCGATGACGTCGTCGAAGTTGCGTGTCTTGTAACCGTTCGGGGAAGTGACGGTGTTGCCGTGCATGGGGTCGGTGACCCAGAGCACCTGCGCACCCGAAGCAGTAACCTTCTCGACGACGGCGGGCAGCTTTTCGCGGATGTTGCCGGCACCCATGCGCGTGATGAAGGTCAGCCGGCCGGGCTCCCGCTCCGGGTCCAGTTTGTCGATCAGGCGGAGGGCGTCGTCACCGGTGGTGGACGGGCCCAGCTTCACACCGATGGGGTTGCGCACCCGGGACAGGAAATCGACGTGCGCGTGGTCCAGTTCGCGGGTCCGCTCCCCGATCCAGAGGAAGTGCGCCGAAGTGTCGTACGGGAAGCCGGTGCGGGAGTCAATGCGGGTGAGGGCCCGCTCGTAGTCGAGCAGCAGGGCCTCATGGCTGGCGAAGAATTCAACCCGCTTAAGTGCTTCAAAGTCTGCTCCGCAGGAGGCCATGAACTTGATGGCCCGGTCGATATCCCGGGCCAGCGACTCGTAGCGGGCGTGGGCTGGATTCTCGGTGAAGCCCTTGTTCCACTGGTGCACCGAACGCAGGTCCGCGAACCCGCCCTGGGTGAAGGCGCGGATAAGGTTCAGGGTGGACGCTGACGTGTGGTACGCCCGGAGCATCCGGGCGGCGTCATGGCCCCGGGACTCGGGGGTGAATTCGTAGCCGTTGACGATGTCGCCACGGTAAGCGGGAAGCGTCACGCCGTCGCGGGTTTCGTCGTTGGACGAGCGCGGCTTGGCGAACTGGCCGGCCATCCGGCCCATCTTGATGACGGGCATGGCCGCGCCGTAGGTCAGGACGACGGCCATCTGGAGGATGGTCTTGACCCGGGCGCTGATTTTGTCAGCGGTGGCCGCTTCGAAGGTTTCGGCGCAGTCGCCGCCCTGGAGCAGGAAGGCCTTGCCTTGGGCGGCGGCGGCCAGCCGTTCGCGCAGGACGTCCACTTCGCCGGCGAACACCAGCGGCGGAAGGACGGAGAGTTCCTTCACCGAAGCATCAAACACATCCCGGTCCTGCCAGCTGGGCTGCTGGGAGATGGGAAGGTCCCGCCAGTTATCGAGTCCGGGATAGTTGGCCGCTCCGCTCTGGGCGGTGCTGGACAGCGAGAAGGCAGGTTTTGCAGATAGCTCAGTCACCTTCTAAGGGTAACCGCAGCGCAGGTCCCCCCGGGACACCGGTACGTCACGCGTCCGGGGCACGCCGTCACAGATCCGGCGGCTGCAGTCCATGGACTCCGGCGTCGCCGGCAGGCTGTCAGGTGCCCTGATGCCCGCCCGCAGCGGCAGCACCGCCGTCGTCCTGGTGCTCTCCTGTATCCTGCTGCTTCGCCGCCTCCGGCACCGGATCTCCGGCAGCGCCGATGCCCGGTGTGGCTGGACCGTCCTGGACGGGCACCGGGGATGCGGGCAGTTCGGCAGCCGCTTCGGGATCGGCCGGCTTGCCTGCAAGCCGGAGCTTCACCACGGCGGCATATTCGTCCACGTACTCCTGCCCCGAGAGGCGCATCAGCTCGAACATGATTTCGTCCGTGACCTGCCTCTGGACCACCCGGTCTTCGGCCTGTTCCCGGTACCGGCTGAAGTCCAGCGGTTCGCCGAATATCATGCCGATCCGGCGTATGTTCGGGAGCCGCTTTCCGATGGGCTGTACCTTGTCCGTGCCGATCATGGCCACGGGAATCACGGGGACGCCGGCCTTGAGCGCGAGCCGGGCAACGCCCACCTTTCCACGGTAAAGGCGGGCATCGGGACTCCGGGTTCCCTCCGGGTAGATGCCCAGCAGCCCACCATGGGAGAGGACCTCCATCCCGGCGTTCAGTGATGCCTCCGAAGCGGCACCCCCCGACCGGTCCATGGGCAGCTGGTTGGTGAGCCGGAAGAACAGCGCGGTCAGCCTGCCCTTGATCCCCGTGCCGGTGAAGTACTCGGATTTGGCGAGGAACACCACGGGGCGGCGGACCATCAAAGGCATAAAAATCGAATCCGAAAACGAAAGGTGGTTGGAGGCGATGATCGCTGCACCTTCGGCGGGAATGTTGTCCAGGCCTTTGACCCAGGGGCGGAAAAGCAGCTTCAACACCGGACCGAGGAAGATCCGTTTCATGACCCAATAGAACACGTGTGAAACCTCTCCGGAAGGCAGCCTTCAAGCCCGGCATCGGGCCTGGTCAGCAGTTCAATGCAACCCTACTCTAGTGAGATTTGCCGGGAACAGTGACACGATGGAGTCATGAGCGAAAGCAGCATTCCGTCACGTCCTGCCGCTTTCAGCTACCCCGGCCATGGTCCCAACGCCCGGATCGGCGTGGCCATCTGCCATGGCTTCACCGGCAGCCCACTGAGCGTTTTGCCGTGGGCGGAGCACCTCGCGTCACAGGGATACGCGGTAACTGTTCCCCTGCTCCCAGGCCACGGCACGGACTGGCGACAGCTTGCCCGGACCCGGTGGAATGAGTGGTACAGGAGTTTTGAAGCCGCCTACGTGGACCTGGCGGGGCGCACGGACACCTGTTTCGTGGCGGGTTTGTCCATGGGCGGGGCCATCGCGCTGCTCACTGCCTCGCGGCACCAGGTGGCAGGGGTCTCGGTGGTCAACCCGGGCCTTAGCTTCTACGACCGGCGCGTGCGGGTTATTGGCGTGCTGAAGTATATCCAAAAAACAACTATCCCCATCCAGGAGGACCAGCCCACGGCGGCCGCCACCGAGGACGGGGACTACTCGCGCACTCCCCTCTCGGCGGTGCACGAACTCAAGAAGCTGTTCGGCGCAGCCATCCGGGGCCTGACCGGCATCACCGCTCCGGTGCAGGTATTCAAGTCCGATACGGACGCCGTGGTCCCGCCCACATCACTGGCTGTGCTGCGAAACCGCCTGGGCGAACAACTCACGGACGTGGTCAGCCTTGCCAGCAGCGGCCATGTGGCTACGCTGGACGTGGACGCGCCGGAGATCTTCACAAAATCCAGCGCCTTTTTCCGCGCCCACGCCCGCCAGAGAACCTCAATGGAGACCCCATGACCTCCAGCCCGGACCACAGCCCCTACAGCAGTCCTTTCAGCGGCGACGGCCCCAGGGTGGGCGTGGTCCTCTCGCATGGCTTCACCGGAAGCCCGCACGGGCTGCGCTCTTGGGCGCAGGCCTTCGCCGCGGCCGGCTTTGCTGTCCGGATGCCACTGCTGCCCGGGCACGGCACCAGCTGGCAGGAACTCGCGCGGACCCGGTGGCAGCAATGGCACGGCGCCCTTGATGACGCGTACCTGGAACTGGAGGCGGACTGTGACTACGTTTTCGCGGCGGGACTGAGCATGGGCGGAGCTCTGGCGTTGCGGATCGCTGCCACCCGTCCGGTGGCCGGGGTGGTCCTCGTGAATCCGGGCCTGGTCATCGACGACCCCCGCGCACCGCTCGCCGGCATCCTGAAGCTGGTGATGAAAAGCACACCTGCCATCGCCAACGACATCCTCAAGGAAGGCATGGACGAGGGAGCCTATCCCCGCACCCCCGTGGCCGCCGCCCACGAACTCAACAAGATGTTCAAGGACACCATCAGGCTCCTGCCCAGGGTCACCGCGCCCGTCCAGGTCTACCGCTCCACCGTGGACCACGTGGTGTCCGACTCCAGCGTCGTTGCCCTTCGACGCGGCCTGACCCATGCGCCCCTGGAGCTGGTCCGGCTGGACAACAGCTACCACGTGGCCACCCTCGACAACGATGCGGAACAGATCTTCCGCGGTTCGGTGGACTTTGTCCGCGGCCTGGCCTCCGCTGCCGCCCCTGCTTCGGTCTCCCCTGCACCAGCGGGCCAGGAGGCGTCCCATGAACAGGCCTGACCCCGGCTCCCCGGACCAGGGCGCCAACCAGGACGACGCGATCTGGCTTGACCTCGTAGCCCGGCTCGAAGGAAAATCCCCCGCCGAACCCGGCGCCCCGGAAGATGGTCCGGCTGAGGATGACGGAACGCCACCGGCCGCGGGCCGGGCAGCAACGTTCCGGGATTTCGACCCGTTGGGCCTTGCGGGGGCGGCGCCCACCGAGCTGTCCGCCGCCGAGCGCCATGAGGCCTCCACCGCCGGCCGTTCCCCGGATGCCCCTGCCGCTGACGGCAATGCTGCCGGGCCCCGCGACTATGAGGAGCCGGAGGACGCAGGCGAGTTCATTCCCGAGGAACCGCCGAGCCTCGCCGGAACCGATCCGCTGACAATGCTGGCGTGGCTCGCCGCGGTGGGCGGGCCCGTTGCGCTTCTGTTGTCTGCCATGTTCTGGCGATCGGCACCGCTGCTGGCCGTTGTGGGGATCGTGGCGGTCTTCGTCCTGGGGACGGTCTACCTGATCATGAAGCTGCCGCAGGAAAAAGACGATAACGACGACGGCGCCCGGGTTTAGCGCCGCACCGCTACTGCATCAGCCGCGCAGCCTGCTGCTGACCCTGGAGAGGTCGGCTGCGCCGATCAGGCCGGCGTTGGGTCCCAGCGCCGCCAGATCGATGGCGGCTGCCGGCCGGAAGCCCCGGCCCGTCAGGTTCCGGGAAAAGGCCTTCCGGGCGGGCTCCACCAGGAGGTCACCCGCGGAGCACAGGCCGCCGCCGATGACGAACAGGCCCGGATCCAGTGCTGCCGCAAGATTGGCCAGCCCCAGCCCGAGCCATTCACCCACCTCGTCCAGCAGCTCGCGTGAGGCAGCGTCGCCGGCGAGGGCAAGTTCGGTGACGATGGCACCGGTAATCGTCTCGGAATGTCCGCCCACGGCTGCCAGGAGTTCCTGTGCCACCGGCGAGTTGGCCCGTGCCAGGATCCGCGCTTCGCGTCCCAACGCGTTGCCGGAGGCGTACTGCTCCCAGCACCCGCGGTTTCCGCACTCGCACCGGTGCCCGCCGGGCATGATGATCTGGTGGCCGAATTCTCCTGCCACGCCGAACCTGCCGCGCTCCACCCGGCCGTCCATCACCATGGCGCCGCCGATTCCGGTGCCCAGGGTGATGCATACCAGCCGGTCTTCACCCTGACCGGCGCCAAAGCGCCATTCCGCCCAGGCCGCGGCGTCGGCGTCGTTCGCCAACAGCACGGGGCGGCGAAGCAATTTTTGCAGGTTGTCCCGGAGGGGCTCGTTGCGCCAGGCGAGGTGCGGACTGAAAAGCACCGTGCCGCCGTCGAGGTCCATCCACCCGGCCGCGCCAATTCCCACGGACCAGATCCGGTGCCCGCGGCCCAGTTCTTCGACCAGTTCAACGATGACCTGCTCCACGGCCCGGGGATCCGTTCCGGGCGTTGACCGGCGCGCCTCGCTGAGGATCCTGCCCTCGGCATCCACGACGCCCGCAGCCACCTTGGTGCCGCCAATATCGATGCCGATCGCGAGGCCCCGCCGCCCAAGGCGAAGGTGTTCGCGGAAGCTGTCGCCGTGCCGCATCCGCGCCCGGCCCGGGGTTGGCCGCCGCTTCCATGGAACTGGTCGTCGCAGGGGGCCGGCCTGTTCGCCGGGGGGCGGTGCATACATAATCAACCATTCTAGGCGGGCACCTCCCGCCCGGGCGGGTACCGGGCCTGTATGTCCGCATCGTGGCATTGACGGCTATGTTACCAACCAGTAACTTTAGATTCTGCACGGCCCGGTACAGGCGTACTAGTCTTTAGGCATACCCTGCCCGGGTCTTCGGATATCAAAGGAGCTATAGTGCGCGAATTCAGTGTTCCGCCTCTTGTTGTTGTCCCACCGGAAACCAACATCACGGACCTGGTATTGCGGCAGGCCGCCAAGCCCAGCAATCCATCACTGTTTTCGCGACTGGACCCGGCCGGATCCTGGCAGGATATTTCCGCCACGGACTTCCTCGCCGACGTCACAGCCCTCGCCAAGGGGCTCATGGCCAGCGGCGTGGCCGCCGGTGACCGTGTGGGAATCATGTCGCGGACCCGTTACGAATGGGCCCTGGTGGACTTTGCCATCTGGTTCGCCGGGGCAGTCTCGGTTCCCATCTACGAGACGTCCTCCCCCTCACAGGTGGCCTGGAACCTCGGCGATTCAGGTGCGGTGGCAGCCTTCGGCGAAGCTGCCCACCATGAGAACGTGATCCGCCAGGCAGTGAACGCCGAGGGCCTTACTGCGCTGCAGCACGTATGGCAGCTCGAAGGCGACGGGCTCGATCAGCTGCGCGAGGCCGGCCGCGGCGTCAGCGATGCCGACCTTGAGGCACGCCGCGCCACTGCCCGCCTGGATGACGTTGCCACCATCATCTACACCTCCGGCACCACGGGACGCCCAAAGGGCTGCGAACTCACGCACGGAAACTTCGTTGAACTCTCGGAGAACGCCCTCGCCATCATCGGCGAGATCGTGCACGAGGACGCCAAAACCATCATGTTCCTGCCGCTGGCCCACGTTTTCGCCCGGTTCATCTCTGTCCTGGCCATGGCCGCCGGAACCACCGTGGCGCACACCCCGGACATCAAGAACCTGCTCTCCGACCTGCAGAGCTACGAGCCCACCTTCATCCTCGCCGTGCCCCGCGTGTTCGAAAAGGTGTACAACTCGGCGCTGACCAAGGCCGAAGACGGGGGCAAGGGAGCCATCTTCCACCGCGCCGCCGATACCGCCATTGCCTTTTCCAAGGCCCGCCAGAACGGGCGGGTCGGCTTGGGCCTCAAGCTTCGCCACGCCCTCTTCGACAAGCTGGTGTACGGCAAACTGCGGGCTGCCATGGGCGGCCACGTTGCCCACGCGGTCTCCGGCGGCGGACCGCTGGGTGAACGCCTGGGCCACTTCTTCCAGGGCATCGGCCTGCAGGTGCTGGAAGGCTACGGCCTCACGGAAACCACCGCCCCCATCTCGGTCAACACGCCGTCACTGATCAAGATCGGGTCGGTGGGCAAGCCATTGCCGGGGAACGCTGTCAGGATCGCCGAGGACGGCGAAATTCTCGCCCAGGGTGTGTGCGTGATGCGCGGCTACTACAAGCGCGAGGACCTCACCGGCGAGACGTTCGACGACGGCTGGTTCCGTACCGGCGACATCGGCCGCCTCGACGAGGATGGCTTCGTGTGGATTACCGGCCGCAAGAAGGAAATCATCGTCACCGCCGGCGGCAAGAACGTGATCCCCGCGCTGCTCGAGGACCAGATCCGCGCCGACGCGCTGGTCTCCCAGGTGCTGGTGGTGGGAGACAACAGGCCGTTCATCGGGGCGCTGGTCACCCTGGACCAGGAAGCGCTGCCGGGTTGGCTGCAGCGCCACGGACTGCCCGGGGACACGACGCTGGAGCAGGCTGCGGACAACCCGGTGGTGAGGGCAGCAGTCCAGGACCTGATCACCGCAGCCAACTCGTCCGTCTCGCAGGCTGAGGCCATCAAGTCCTTCCGCATCGTGCCCGCGGATTTCACCGAAGCCTCCGGCCACCTGACCCCCTCAATGAAGGTCAAGCGGGCCCAGGTCATGAAGGACTTCGAGACCGTCATCGAGGAGATGTACGCGGCACCACGCTCCTGACTCCCCCGGCCCGGCGGGCCCCGGTCCTCTGCGTGCTATTCCCCGCGCCCGGCTCAAGCCGCTTCGCGGCGAGCAGGGGCGCGGGGCCCCTTTTACGCACGCTGCCGGACCGCGGCCCGCCTGTACCAAGTTCCAAACCAAGCCTGCCGTCACTCGAGCTTGCTCCCGTGGAACGGGAGAAGGGCCGCTCCCAACCAGGAGCGGCCCTTCATTTCGTCGGTGGTTGTGCTGTTGCTGCTTACTGCTCGATGACCAGCAGCAGATCTCCACCCTGGACCTGCTCCACCGCGGAGATGGCCAGGCGGGATACCTTGCCGGCTACCGGCGTCGTGATGGATGCCTCCATCTTCATCGCCTCGATGGTGGCCACAGTGTCGCCCGCGTTGACTTCGTCGCCGGCCTTGACCGTGACCGTCACGGCACCGGCGAACGGTGCTGCGACGTGCCCCGGCTGGGCGGGATCCGCCTTCTCGGCTGCCTTGACGTTGCTGACCACGGAACGGTCGCGGACCACCACTGGGCGGGACTGGCCGTTCAGGGTGCACATCACGGTGCGCATGCCCTTTTCGTCGGGGTCGGACACGGCTTCGAGGGACGCGATCAAGCGCACGCCCTTCTCCAGCTGGATCTCGTGCTCCTGGCCGCGCTGGAGGCCGTAAAGGTAGTCGCGGGTATCCAGCACGGAGAGGTTGCCGTAGGTTTCGACGCTCTTGAGGTAGTCCTTGGTGGGTCCGTCGAAGAGCAGCCTGTTCAGGGTGTGCTGGCGGGTCTTCGACTCGGACTTCAGAGCAGCACTGTCTTCGGCGCTGAGCTCCACGTCCCGGACCTTCACGCTCCGGCCCTGCAGGGCTTTGGTGCGGAACGGCTCAGGCCAGCCTCCCGGAGGATCGCCGAGTTCGCCGGACAGGAATCCGATGACGGAGTCCGGGATGTCATAGTTCTGCGGGTTCTCGTTGAAGTCTGCGGGGTCGGCGTTGAGGCCCACCAGGTGCAGGGCGAGGTCGCCCACCACCTTCGAGGACGGCGTGACCTTGACCAGGTGGCCCAGGATGCGGTCCGCGGCGGTGTACATGTCCTCGATCGCTTCAAAGCGCTCCCCCAGGCCGAGGGCCATGGCCTGCTGGCGGAGGTTCGAGAGCTGGCCGCCGGGGATCTCGTGCTTGTACACACGTCCGGTGGGGCCGGGCAGTCCCGATTCGAACGGCGCGTACACGCGGCGGACGGCTTCCCAGTACGGCTCCAGCGAGCTGACGGCGTCCAGGCTGAGGCCTGTGTCGCGAGGCGTGTGCGCCAGGGCTGCCACCAGGGCCGACGCCGATACCTGGCTGGTAGTTCCGGCCAGGGACGCGGAGGCCACATCCACGGCGTCCACGCCTGCGTCCACGGCTGCCAGCAAGGTAGCCAGCTGGCCGCCTGCGGTGTCGTGGGTGTGCAGGTGGACGGGCAAGTCGAAGCGTTCCCGGAGCGCCGAAACCAGTTTCGCTCCCGCGGCGGGACGGAGCAGGCCCGCCATGTCCTTGATGGCCAGGATGTGGGCGCCGGCGTCAACGATCTTCTGCGCGAGTTCCAGGTAGTAATCCAGCGTGTAAAGCTTCTCGGCCGGATCCAGGAGGTCGCCGGTGTAGCACAGGGCCACCTCGGCGACGGCGGTGCCGGTGGCACGTACGGCGCGGATGGCCGGCGCCATCTGGCTGACGTCGTTCAACGCGTCGAAGATCCTGAAAATGTCGATGCCGGTTGCCGCAGCTTCGTTGACGAAGGCTTCCGTGACCTCTTCGGGGTAGGGCGTGTACCCCACGGTGTTGCGGCCCCGGAGGAGCATCTGCAGGCAGACGTTCGGCAGTGCCGTGCGCAGGGCGCCGAGCCGGTCCCAAGGGTCTTCGCCCAGGAACCGCAGGGCAACGTCATACGTGGCGCCGCCCCAGGCTTCAACAGACAATAGCTCCGGGGTCAGCGCGCTGACGGCGGGGCCGGCGGCGACGAGGTCGCGGGTGCGGACCCGGGTGGCAAGCAGCGACTGGTGCGCGTCGCGGAAGGTTGTGTCCGTGACGGCCACTGCGGTCTGCTCGCGAAGTGCCTTGGCGAAGCCTTCCGGTCCCAGCTCCAGGAGTTTCTGCCGTGAGCCCGGCAGCGCCTGCTTGTCCTTGACGGACGGAAGCTTTGCGGCGGGGTCCGAGTGGACGGTCAGCTCGCCGTTGGGCTTGTTGACGGTCACATCCGCCAGCCAGGTGAGAAGCTTGGTGCCGCGGTCTGCGGAGACCCGGGCCTTGAGCAGCTCGGGACGCTCGTCGATGAAGGACGTGGCAACGTTGCCGGCGACGAAGTCGGGATCGTCAAGCACCGCCTGCAGGAAGCTGATGTTGGTGGAGACGCCGCGGATGCGGAACTCCGCCAGGGCGCGGCGGGCGCGGGCGACGGCGGCCGGGTAATCCCTGCCGCGGCAGGTGAGCTTGACCAGCATCGAGTCGAAGTGCGGGCTGATTTCGGCACCCGAGTAAACGGTTCCGCCGTCGAGCCTTACACCGGCGCCGCCGGCGGAACGGTAACCGGTGATCTTTCCGACATCGGGGCGGAAGCCGTTGGCCGGGTCTTCTGTGGTGATACGGCTCTGCAGTGCGGCTCCGCGCAGTCTGACGGTGTCCTGTGAGAGGCCCAGGTCAGCCAGGGTCTCGCCGGCGGCGATGCGCATCTGCGCCTGGACGAGGTCGACGTCGGTGACCTCTTCCGTAACGGTGTGCTCCACCTGGATGCGGGGGTTCATCTCGATGAAGACGTGCTGGCCTGCGCGCTCACCCACGGTGTCCACGAGGAACTCCACCGTGCCGGCATTGACGTAGTTCAGGGCCTTGGCGAACTTGACGGCGTCCCGGTAGAGGGCCTGCCGGATGCCCTCGTCCAAGTTGGGCGCGGGTGCAATCTCGATGACCTTCTGGTGGCGCCGCTGAATGGAGCAGTCGCGTTCGAAGAGGTGCATCACGTTGCCCTCGGCGTCGGCGAGGATCTGCACTTCGATGTGCCGCGGGCGCAGCACAGCCTGTTCGAGGAACATGGTGGGGTCACCGAAGGCTGCATCAGCTTCGCGCATGGCGGACTGCAGGGCCTCAGGCAGGGCTTCGCGGGTGTCCACCCGGCGCATGCCGCGCCCGCCGCCGCCGGCCACGGCCTTGGCGAAAATGGGGAAACCGATTTCGTCCGCGGCTGCAAGGAGTTCGTCGAGGTCCTTGGACGGAGCGCTGGACTTCAGGACCGGAACGCCGGCGTCACGGGCGGCCTTCAGTGCCGCCACCTTGTTGCCGGCAAGTTCCAGCACCTCGGCGGGCGGGCCAACAAAGGTGATGCCGGCGTCCTTGGCCGCCCGGGCCAGGTCCGGGTTTTCCGAGAGGAACCCGTATCCGGGGTAGATGGCGTCCGCTCCTGATTCCTTGGCCACCCGCACTACTTCGGCCACGTCCAGGTAGGCGCGGACGGGGTGGCCCTCTTCGCCAATCAGATAGGCCTCGTCCGCCTTCTGACGGTGGATCGAGTTCCTGTCCTCCTGGGGGAAAACGGCAACGGTCTTTGCGCCCAGCTCGTAGCCGGCGCGGAAGGCCCTGATCGCGATTTCGCCGCGGTTGGCCACCAGAACTTTGGAAAACATACTTCTCCTGCATCATTGCGGGTGGATCGGTGAGTGGTCACAGTGTCTAGGACCTGCAAGGACAAACACAAATCTTTGTGGCCACCATCACAGATTTCCCCGTCATGTCCCGAACCCTTTCGCCAGGCCAGGCGGAAACCGCCCGCAGCAGCACAGTCGGTGCCATGCCGACGCCCGATAAAGCAGGATTCGCCGACGCATCCACATATGATGAGTAGGGCGGCAGGACCGTCCGGCTTCGGCGCTGCCGGAGCAAACATTACCCCCAACACGGCATCCGGCGTTAGGTTTTGGTCTCTCAAGTGCAAGTAGTCAGCATCAGCAGCCTCAAGGGTGGAGTCGGCAAGACTTCCGTCACCACAGGATTGGCCTCTGCCGCGCTTGCCGCAGGCGTCCGGACGCTGGTGGTGGACCTTGATCCCCACGCGGACGCGACCACCGCTTTGGGGGTCCAGGCAGGTGACCAGCTGGATATCGGCAGGATGCTCAAGAACCCCCGCCGTGCCAGGCTGGCGGACAACGTGGTGGGCAGCAGCTGGACGGCCCTCGCCCATTCCAACGGTTCGGGCCCCACACACCTGGATGTCGCCGTCGGCTCTGCCTACACCGGAATCTACGACCGTCCGGACCTCAGCCGCCGCGACCTTCGCCGGCTGTCCACAGTATTGGCCGGCGCCGATGACTACCAACTGGTCCTGGTGGACTGCCCGCCCTCACTCAACGGGCTCACGCGGATGGCGTGGTCGGCCAGCGACAAGGTGGCTCTTGTCGCCGAGCCCGGTCTGTTCTCGGTTGCCGGCACCGAGCGCACCATGCGGGCCATCCAGCTCTTCCGGCAGGAATTCGCACCCAACCTGTCACCGGCGGGCATCATCGCCAACCGGGTGCGGTCGGGTTCCTCGGAGCACAGCTACCGGCTGGCCGAAATGGAATCGATGTTCGGCGAGCTCCTCCTGAGCCCAAGGATCCCGGAGCAGGCGAACTGGCAGCAGATCCAGGGCGCCGCCCACCCCGTGCACCACTGGCCGGGCGACTCCGCGAAGTCCGCCGCCGCACTGTTCGATGACCTGCTGGCCAATCTCATGGCAGTGGGCAGCGGGCTGCGCAGCCGCGCCCGGTAGACCTGGCACGCCAACCGGTCAACGCCCGGCAGGCCGGCCCCACCCCGGCAAGCCGGACACCTCAGACAGCAAAAGGCCGCTCTCCCAACAAGGAGAGCGGCCTTTTGAATGTCAGCTGATTTTGCGGGCTGCCCGGCGCTTGCTCAGTTCGTCGTCGGGGAAGGACTGTTCTGCAGCGTGTTCGCTCGGGAGCGACGCGAGGCTGCCTTCCACTTCGCGCCAGACCCGGCCCACGGCAATGCCGAACACGCCCTGGCCGCCCTGCACGAGGTCGATGACCTCATCCGCAGAAGTGCACTCGTAGACGCTGGCGCCGTCGCTCATCAGGGTGATCTGGGCGAGGTCTTCCACGCCGCGCTCACGCAGGTGTTCCACGGCGGTACGGATCTGCTGCAGCGAGACGCCGGTGTCCAGGAGTCGCTTGACCACCTTCAGCACCAGGATGTCGCGGAAACCGTACAGGCGCTGGGAGCCTGAGCCGGCCGCACCACGGACAGCCGGTTCAACCAGGCCGGTGCGGGCCCAGTAGTCCAGCTGTCGGTAGGTGATGCCGGCGGCTTTGCAAGCGGTGGGACCCCGGTAGCCGGCATCCTCATCCAGGACGGGAAGGTCCTCAGTGAACAGGAGTCCCTGGGCGCCGCTCGCGGGCACAGCAACACCACCAATGGGCTGCTTCAGCCCGCCTGCTTCGCCTTTGGGACTCACCTGGATCCTCCTTGTCATAAGCCCCCCGGAAACGCTGCAAAGGCAGGAACAGGTACGAAGACCATGCCTGTAATTTCCGCGGGGCGCACCTTCCAGTGTGACTTGCGCGGCTGCCGTAAGCAATGGGAACTTGATACTTCGACGTTAGGCCTGCAGGGACCCAAGGTCAAAGACGTTGGCCGGTTCAAAGAGGCGTGTCGAAACTTTCAGCCTGAACTTTAACCTTAACGTGATCTTAGCCGTCGAAATCCTCGGGCTCCACGTCGTCCAGGAACTCGCGGAACCGGCGCAGCTCGCGTTCTTCGTCCACGGTGGGGCCGGGTTCTGCGTCTTCCCCCTCATCGTGCTCTGTGATCCTGACCCCGGCTTCCTCCATCACCGAGTCCGCACACCAGATGCGGCACTTGGCGCGCAGCGCGATGGCAAGGGCATCGGATGCCCGGGAGCTGACGGTGGTGCCGTTCTCAAACTGGAGCTGGCCGTAGAAGATGTTGTCCTCCACCGCCACGATGTTAACGCTGACCACTGAGTGGCCCAGCGATTCGACGACGTCCACGAGGAGGTCGTGCGTCATGGGCCTGGGCGGAACAACCCCCTGCTGGGCGAGGGCGATGGCGCTGGCCTCCGGCGTCCCGATCCAGATGGGCACGTGCCGTTCGCCATGCATCTCCCGCAGAAGGACCAGCGGCTGGTTGGAGGGCAGTTCGATCCGAACGCCTACAATCTCGACTTCAATCATCAGATGTCCATGCGTGAGATATGGTCCTGCACCAGAGCCCGGTGCAGGGTGAGGCAGAGGTCGCTGATCTCGCGGGCAGCCTCCGCCGCGCGCGCCTGGGACGCGGCGTCCTTGCGTGAGGCAAGCGGCGCCACTGCACGTTCCACCAGCCCGAACTCCCGCTCGGCAGCTGCCTGGAAGGGACGGAGGTGCCGCGGCTCGAGCCCGTGGCTCTCCAGCTGCACGCAGGCCCGGGCCACCTGGAGGGCATGCTCGTCAAACTGTCCGTTGGAGTGGCTGATCAGGCCAAAGCTGAGCAGGGACTGGAGCAGTGGGACGCTGGCACCGGATTCCGTGCGGAGCTGCTCCTCGGTGAGCTTGCGCCCCCGGCTCTGCAGTTCCGCCGCCAGTTCGTCGGACACGACCCGGGGGGAAACCACGACGCCGGGCGGCAGGTTCTCCGGACGTTCTCCCCGATCGATGGCGTCAAGGTAGTCCTTAATGACCTTCAGGGGCAGGTACTGGTCCCGCTGTAAAGCCAGGACGAACCGCAGACGCTCCACATCGCCGTCGGAATACTGCCGGTAGCCCGCGGGGGTGCGCCGGGGATTGATCAGCCCCTTTTCCTCAAGGAACCGGATTTTCGACGCGGTCATGCCCGGGAAGTCGCCGCTGAGCTGGGCGAGGACTTCGCCGATGTTCAGGACCTGGGGTCCCCGGCGTTCCGGCTGTGCCATTGCCACAGGCAGCGGTCCCCGGATCAGCCGCGGCCTGCAACGCTGGCAGGGCTCAGGTAGAAGGTGAGGCGGAACTTGCCGATCTGGACTTCACTGCCGGACTTGAGTTCCACACTGTCCACCCGGTCGTGGTTGACATAGGTACCGTTCAGGCTGTTTTTGTCCACCACTTCGAAGCTCCGGGCAGTGCGGCGGAATTCCACGTGGCGGCGGGAGACGGTCACGTCATCGAGGAAGATGTCGGCGTCGGGGTGGCGGCCGGCGGTGGTGACGTCGGAGTCGAGCAGGAAGCGGGCACCGGCGTTCGGGCCGCTGTGCGCAACGAGGAGCGCGGATCCGGCCGGCAGTGCCTCCACGGAGTTACGCTCTTCGGAGGACAGCTTGGGCGCGATGGTGGGCTCATCGGTAACCGGGGTGAGATGGATCGAGGTGGTCTCCGACGCCCTAGCCGCACCATTGCCGTATTCCCCATCGGCAGGGTTGTTTGTGTGGCCAGCCATGGATTCCTCCTCTTCCCAATCCGGCTCTGAGCCGGCAGTTAACGTTTTGCCCTCCCGGCCTGCCCCGCAGGTCCGGAACCGGCTCCCGATCCGGCCGCTGACGTGCGAAGACGTCCCGCCTTCACGCCTGGCCGAACCGGATGTACCGGTTAGCTTTTAGCCTACCTGTTGTTCGTACTCGGATGCACTGAGCAACGACTCGACGGCGTCCGGTTCGGCAAGTTTGATCTCGATGAGCCAGCCGTCGCCGTAGGGATCGGTGTTGATCAGGGCCGAATCAGTGTCCAGGGAGTCATTACGGGCCACAACTTCGCCGCTGACCGGAGCGTAGATGTCACTTACGCTCTTGGTGGACTCAACCTCACCCACCACTTCGTTCGCCGTAATCTTTGTGCCAACTTCGGGCATCTGGGCGTAAACAACGTCCCCTAGCGCGTCCTGGGCGAAGTCGGTGATGCCCACCCGCACCACGCCGTCGGCGCTGGGAGCAGAAACCCACTCGTGTTCGGCGGTGTAGGACAGGTCTTCGGGAATGTTGCTCATCAGGGGCCTTTCATCGGGTCGAACACCAACGTCAACGGGGCCCGAACGGGCCGCCGCTGAAAGTATAGGCATAAGTGCCGGGGCCTTCGCCGGGGATTCTGACAAGATGGGACGCATGAGCGCACGCAGCGTTGCCGGACCCCCGGAAGCCGCAGGATAAGCCATGCCTGAACTCCCCGAGGTGGCCGGCCTGGCTGAATTTCTTGACGAGCACCTGCAGGGAACCTCGGTGACCAAGGTGCAGATCGTTTCCTTCGCCGTGCTGAAGACAGCCGATCCGCCGTTCAACGCCCTTGAGGGCAGGACTGTGACCGGCGTGCGGCGCTTCGGCAAGTTCGTCAGCATCGACACCGGCGGGATTTCGCTGGTCTTCCACCTGGCACGGGCCGGTTGGGTCCGCTTCACGGACTCCCCCACGGATGCGCAGTTGCGGATGGGCAAGGGCCACATCGCCGCCCGCTTCACCTTCCAGGGCCCCGGCGGGCCCCGCGGCATCGACCTCACCGAAGCGGGAACCAAAAAGAGCCTGGCGGTTTACGTGGTGCGGGATCCGCAGGAGGTGCCGGGCATCGCCACGCTTGGTCCGGACCCCTTCACTGAGGCGTTCGACGCCGGAATGCTGGCGGAGATCCTCGCCGGCAGTTCGCAACAGATCAAGGGGTTGCTGCGGAGCCAGAGCGTGATCGCCGGAATCGGCAACGCGTACAGTGACGAAATCCTGCACGCCGCGCGGATCTCCCCCTTTGCCACGGCCAAGTCGCTGGACCGCGAAACAGTCCAGGTCCTTTACGACTCCATCCACACCGTGCTGGGAACCGCCCTGGCAGAGGCCCGCGGCAAGCCTCCCAAGGACCTGAAGGACGTCAAACGGAGCCACATGCGCGTCCACGCCCGGACCGGACAGCCGTGTCCCGTGTGCGGAGACACAGTCCGCGAGGTGTCCTTCGCCGACACGGCGTTGCAGTACTGTCCCACCTGCCAGACGAAGGGCAAGATCCTCGCCGACCGCAGGACATCGAAGTTCCTCAAATAGGGTATCGCTGGCCCTTCACAGCGCGGAAATACGGCGTGTATCGTGAGTGACACGTCCCCTCCCAACAACCACATCGGGCGGACGGAAACTGATTGCATGAGGGTCCAGACACAGGCGCTCACTGACTACACACAGTGCCAATCTGGGCCTTTCCCGTGTGTTCAGGCAATCACGCACAAGAACCCCTCAGGTGAAGTTCCCCGGGATTGATCAAGCTTCATCCGACGGGCATCCGCACCCTCAAGCAAGGCGCCTCCGGTGCGCCCACCCGACTTGAGAGGCAATCCGCAGACAGGCGAGTCGACGACGGCGTGGACAACGCCCAATGACGGCCAGTGCCACTCTGCCTGCTCTCCTTCCTGCGGCATTCAGTAGTAAATGCACGATAGGAATTGCAATGAACAAGCTATCCCGCATCCTCGGCTCCACTGCCCTTGCCACGGGCCTGATCTTCAGTGGATCAGCCGGTGCCGCTTTTGCCAACGACAACGACTACAGAGATAGCCACAAGTCGTATGACAATCACGAAAAGAATAAAGGCCACGATGACTACAAAGACCGCGGTGACGGCCGTAGCTCCTACCACCACGGTTATTACAGGATTTATGTCTGTTTCGATGATCGTGGCCGCTCACACGAATGGCGCGACTACGACCGGAGGAACGACTACTGGAACAACTGCCGCCTCATAACCATCCGGTGGTACTGATTCGGAAACGTGCGAGTGCCCGCAACGCCTCCACGGAGGGGCTGATGAACCGTCTTGGCAGCGCCCGGTAAAACTGTCGGCCGGGCGCTGGCAAGAATTGGGCTGGGGGCACATTTCCCGACGGACACCCTCATCCGGACAAATCCACTGCGAACGCCAGGGTGTTGTGTCCGGAACGGGGTGCGAAGCCAGGACTGACCAAAAGCCAAACAAAAAAGTGGAAGCACCGGATTTCTCCGGTGCTTCCACTTCTTTGGTCGGGCTGACAGGATTTGAACCTGCGACCCCTTGACCCCCAGTCAAGTGCGCTACCAAGCTGCGCTACAGCCCGTCAGTTCTGCCGTTCTCCGCTGCGCTTCATCCGCGGGCTTACCCGGGGATTTCCACCAGCAGTCCGGCCGAACCACCTAGAAGAGCTTACACGATTCCGGAGGGTGCCAGTGACACTTTCCGGGTTTCCGGCCTCTGGTGTGTCGTAATTAACGCTTCTTGCCCCGCTTTTCCCGCACACGCATGCTGACCTCGATGGGTGTGCCCTCGAAGCCGAACGTTTCCCGCAGCCGGCGGGTGATGAACCGCCGGTATCCGGGGTCCAGGAAGCCGGTGGTGAACAGTACGAACTTCGGCGGCCGGCTGGAGGCCTGGGTGCCAAAGAGGATGCGGGGCTGCTTTCCGCCGCGGACCGGGTGCGGGTGGGCCGCGACGAGCTCGCCGAGGAAGGCGTTCAGGCGTCCGGTGGCGATGCGCTTGTCCCAGCTTTCCAGCGCCACGTCCAGGGCCGGAACGAGGCGGTCCTTGTGCCATCCGGTCTTGGCCGAGATGTTCACGCGGGGAGCCCACGCCACGTGGGCAAGGTCCCGCTCGATTTCCTTCTCCAGGTAGGAACGGCGTTCGTCGTCGAGCAGGTCCCACTTGTTAAAGGCGAGCACCAGGGCGCGGCCTGACTCGATGGCCAGCTGCAGGATCCGGACATCCTGCTCGCTGAGGACCTCGTCCACGGCGAGAAGCACGACGGCGACCTCCGCCTTTTCGAGCGCGGATTGGGTCCGCAGGGAGGCGTAGAAGTCCGCGCCCTGGGCCATGTGCTGGCGGCGCCGGATGCCCGCGGTGTCCACGAACCGCCACGTGCGGCCGCCGAGTTCGATGAATTCGTCCACGGGGTCGCGGGTGGTGCCGGCGGTGTTGTCCACCACTACCCGCTCCGTGCCGGCGAGTTTGTTCAGGAGTGAGGACTTGCCCACGTTGGGACGGCCGATCAGGGCGATGCGGCGGGGACCGCCGGATCGCTCCAGTCCTTCGATTGTGGAGAATTCGGGAAGGACGTCCATCACGTGGTCCAGGAGGTCGGCCACACCGCGGCCGTGCAGCGCAGATACCGGGTACGGCTCCCCGAAGCCCAGGCCCCAGAGAGCTGCGGAATCGGCCTCCTGCGCGAAGTCGTCAACCTTGTTGGCCACCATGATGACGGGCTTCTTGCTGCGGCGCAGCATCTTCATCACGCCTTCGTCGGTGGCGGTGGCGCCCACGGCGGAGTCGACGACGAAGAGGACTGCGTCCGCCAGCTCCACGGCCATTTCGGCCTGCTCCGCCACCCGGGCGTGGATGCCGCGGGCATCGTGTTCCCAGCCGCCGGTGTCCACGAGGGTAAAGTTGCGGCCGTTCCAGTGGGCCGAGTACATCACGCGGTCGCGGGTGACACCGGGGGTGTCCTCGACCACCGCTTCACGGCGGCCCAGGATGCGGTTGACCAGCGTGGACTTGCCCACGTTGGGGCGGCCGATGATGGCCAGCACGGGATCCAGTTTGACGGGACCGTCGTAGTCCTCGTCACCGAATTCGCCGCTGAGCAGCGCGGCGTCGTCCTCGTCGAGGTCGTAGTCCTCCAAGCCCGCCCGGAGGGAAGCAGCCCGGAGCTCCGCTTCCTCGTCGTCAATCGCGGCAAGCCGCTCGGCCACCTGGTCGGTGCCAGTGGGGGTGTACTCGTCGTCGCCGGCGCCTGGGTGGCCGGAGGTCTGCGTGGTGTCGCTCATTGCACTGTCCTTAGTGGTCATCTGCCGGCGTCCCGGCTACTGCTGGTGTTCGTGGGTTGTGTGCCGCCGGCAGTGGCTGCCCGGTGAGCTGAATGGAATCCTGCACGTGCCCTGACAGTGCGGCACGGATCTCCAGCGCCGCCCTGTCCATTGAAGCACGGCCGCTTTCGCCGGCCCGGCGGGTCAAAGTCAGCGCGTTCCCGAAGCTGACATGGAACCGCCTGCCCGGCCGTGGTACCGAATCGAGGTGTTCGTCGCCCTTGCGGGTGCCCAGGATCGCGACCGGGACCACTGGCGCTCCGGAGTTCAGGGCCAGCCAGGCAACGCCGCCGTTGATGTCTTCCGCGGCGCCGCTCCCCCGCGTACCTTCAGGGAGAATCCCGACGCAACGGCCGGCGTCGAGCACTTTCCTGCAGCGCTGCAACGCGGCGCGGTCTCCGGAACGGTCCACGGGCAGCTGCCCCGAAGCGGTGAGGACCCGGCCGAGGAACCCGGTGAACATCTCCTGTTTTACCAGGATGTGCATGGGCCGCGGTGAGGCCCCGAACATCACGGGCCCGTCCAGGAAGCTGATGTGGTTGGCGGCAAAAATCACCGGGCCGCCGGTGGGGACGTTGGCCCGCCCGGTGACCGAGGTCCGGTAGACCAGGTGGTCCAGGATCCAGCCCACGGGCCTGCTCCAGGACATGGTCCAGCCGGAAGGAACCTCCGGACTGACCTCAGTCACGGTTCAGCACCTTTGTCACGATCACCAGGGCGGCCGCAACGGTCTGGTCGAAGTCCAGGTCCGAGGAATCCAGGGTTACCACGCCCGAGGCGGCCTGGGTGAAGTTGACCACCGTGGAATCCTTCGCGTCGCGGTGGGTTACCTGCGCGGCCAGCTGTTCGGCGTTCTGCGTACCGCCGAGCTGGATGCCGCGGCGGCGAAGCCGGGCTTCCTCGCTGGCCGTCAGCAGCATCCGCACCTCTGCACCGGGCGCGACGACGGTAGTGATGTCCCTGCCTTCCACTACCATGCGCCGGTGATGCTTTTCAATCAGGGCCCGCTGCCGCCGGATGAGTTCCGTCCGCGCGCCGAGCGTGGTGGCCACCGCGCTGACGGCCGAGGAGATGGCGGGTTCGCGGATGGCGTCCGTGACGTCGGCTCCGTCCACCCGGACGTATTCCTCGTTGGGGCTGGTGCTGAGGTCAAGGACGAGATCGCGGGAAGCCTGCTCCACCGAGGCGGCGTCTTCCAGGTCGATGCCCCTGCTGACGCAGTACCAGGTAAGGGCACGGTACATCGCGCCCGTGTCCAGGTAGGCCAGGCGCAGCCGGCGGGCCACTTCCTTGCTGACGCTGGACTTGCCCGAGCCTGACGGCCCGTCGATGGCAACCACCAGCGGCCTGCCGATGCGGAGCGCAGGCAGGGTGTCAAGAAGTTCCTGTGTCATTACTGAAGTACCCGCCATCCGCGGTCGTTGAGTGCTTCGATCAGGTGGTCATGCTTACTGGGCAACACTGACAATTCCACCATGCCCACGTTCTGCCCGGACGAATGGTCCAGCCGCAAGTCCTCCACGTTGACGCCGATTTCACCGATCTCGGTCAGGAGCAGCGCGATCTGGCCCGGCTTGTCATCCACCAGGACGGTCAACCATGAATAGGCCTGTGGCGGGCCGCCATGCTTGCCCGGGATCCGCGCCTGCCCGGCGTTGCCTTCGCTGATCAGCTGTGCGAGATCCAGGCGTGCGCCGGGGGCAGCGGGCTGTTCCAGGGTTCCGATCAGACGGTTGAGGTCCTCCCGAACGCCGTAAAGGATCTCCACCACCTTCGCTGCGTTGCCGCCCAGGATCTGCACCCACAGGGTGGGGTCGCTGGCCGCGATCCGGGTGACGTCCCGCAGGCCGTTGCCCGCCAGCGACAACGCGTGCAGGGGTGTGCCCTGCAGCCGGCTTGCCAGCAGCGACGACATCACCTGGGGCAGGTGCGAGACCAGCGCCACGGCTTCATCGTGCTCATCGGCCGTGAACTGGGAAACCACTGCCCCCAGGTCGGTGGCCAGCGAACGGGCTACCTGGAGGGCGGTAGCGGAGGTTTCCTCCGACGGGCACACCACCCAGGGCATGGAGGTGAAGAGCTCGCCGCGGGCAGCAACCGGGCCGGATTTCTCCCGGCCGGCCATGGGGTGGGTGCCCACATAGCGTGACAGGTCAACGCCGCGGCTGCGCAGCGCCGAAAGAATCTGTGCCTTAACGCTGGCGATGTCCACCACAACCGATTCCGGGTAGTCAGCCAGCGCTTTCGCCACAACATCGGCCGTGACATCCGGCGGGGCGGCAACAACCACCAGCTGCGGCGCGTCACCTGCCAGCCCGGCCAGTGGCTGCCCTGCCCCGATGTCCACGGCAACCGCCTGGTTGGTGGGCGAGGGATCGGAGAGGTACACCGGCACACCGCGCCCGCGCAGGCCCAGGCCGATGCTGGTCCCCAGCAGCCCCGTGCCCAGGACCACTACCGGACCATTGAGGTGCCCGCGGCCGTGGCTGTGGAAAGCCGACATGGTCAGAGTCCTACGGATGCCAGCAAGTGGCCGACTTCCTGCTTGCCAAGGTTGCGGATGCTTCCCTGGCGCTGGTCGCCCAGGCCGATGGGTCCCACCTTGACGCGGACGAGCCGCAGGACGGGGAATCCGACGGCGTCGAAGAGGCGGCGGACAATACGGTTCTTGCCGGAGTGCAGCACCACTTCGATCAGCACGTGGCCTGGGGTGGAGTCCACCAGCCGGAAGGAGTCAACGGATGCAAAGCCGTCCTCCAGTTCCACGCCCTGCTTGAGCTGGGCGCCGATCCCCTGCGGGAACGGGCCGCGGACCTGGACCAGGTAGGTCTTGGGGACCTCGTACGACGGGTGGGTCAGGCGGTTGGCCAGCTCGCCGTCGTTCGTCAGCAGCAGCAGCCCCTCGGTGGCGACGTCGAGCCGACCCACGTGGAAGAGCCGTTCGCCGTGCTGGTTCCGGAGGAAGTCGCTGATGCAGGGACGGCCCTCGGGATCCTCCATGGTGGAGACAACGCCCTTGGGCTTGTTAAACACCATGTAGACCATGTTTTCGTCCAGCTGGATCCGGATGCCGTCCACGTGGATAACGGCGGTTTTCGGATCGATGCGGACGCCGAGCTCGGTGACCACCTGGCCGTCCACTTCCACCCGGCCTTCGGCAATCATCTCTTCGCAGACGCGCCGCGAGGCCACGCCGGCGGACGCCATGACCTTCTGCAGGCGCACGCCGTCGGCGTCATGGAGTTCTGACTGGGGGACGTCCCCGCGCGGGCCCTTCTTGCGTGAGGGCCGGCGGATCGGACCCAGGTTCTGGCCGAAGCGTTCGCTGCCGAAGGCGCGGGAAGCGGCTGCTCCGGGAGCGCCCGTACGCGGCTTCTGCTTGGGTGCCCCGGGCGTACCGGGCGCTTTCCTGGCCCCGGGCTTGCGCGCGGCAGGCTTACGCGAAGAAGGTTTCGCCGATTTCGGATCCGCTGCTCCGCGGGCCGGCTGGGCGCCGCCAGCAGCCTCATCCGGATCGATGAAGCGCTCCTCGCGGGGCTTGGGTGCGCGGTGCGGCCGCTCGCTGCCGAACCCGGCGCCGCGCTTGGCTGAACCGCCGCGGAAGCCGCCGGCTGAGTTGCCGCCCTGGGAGGCGTTGCGTCCCGGCGTGCTGTTGTGTCCGGAGCTGTTGCGTCCCGAACTGTTACGTGGTGAACCCTGGCGTCCCGCCTGTGTCATGACCCGTCCTTCGATATGTTGGCCGGCAAGGTGTCCAAAGACAACCCTAGCCAGCCATGCAGAAATAGTCTGCCTGGTAAAAACTCGTGCTGCAGCCAGGGATGTTCCCCTGCCTACGTTCTTTCGGCGTCGTAGAACTCCGCGATCCCGTCCAGCCCCGGGAGGTGCGGGGACAGCTGCGGCAGCTCGGCCACTGAACTGATTCCCATCCGTTCAAGGAAGTATGAAGTAGTCCGGTAGAGGATGGCGCCGGACTCGGGATCCGTTCCCGAGTCCTCTATCAGCGCGCGCTGGGCGAGCGTCCGTACGACGGAGTCAACATTGACTCCCCTGATTGCGGACACCCTGGCCCTGGAGACGGGCTGGCGGTAAGCGATCACCGCGAGCGTTTCCAGGGCGGCCTGGGTGAGCCTGGCCGTCTGCCCTTCCAACACATATTTGCCCACGATGTGGGCGAATTCTGCGCGGGAGTAGATCCGCCAGCCACCGGCGACATTCCGCAATTCAAAACCCCGGGGGCTGGAGCCGAAACCAGCTGGGCTGGCTGAATCCATATCCGGGGCGTTAACAGTATAGCCGTTATACTCCCGCTGGAGTTCTGCCAGCAGGGCGGCCACCGCATCGACCGTCAGTTCCAGCCCGGCAGCCAGCTCTTCCTCGGTGGCGGGCTCGTCGATGACCATCAGCACGGCCTCGAGGGCTGCCTTGGCACCGCCGGGAAGGTCGTCGACGCCGGGCTCCCCCAGGCCGGCGTCTTCTGTTGCATGTTCAGTCACAGCTGTTCCTCAAATTCCTCACTCAGGTTTTCCGCGGACCAGTCCCCGTTGCCTGCGGTCCAGTGCACGGCCAGGTCCCCCAGCGGCGACAGCTGGTCAAAGGACACCGCCTTGTCCCTGAACAGCTCCAGGAGCGCCAGGAACCTGGCTACCACCACCAGAGTGGAGCCGGCGTCCGCGATCAAGGCCCGGAACGTCAGCGGCGACTCGAGCTGCAGCCGCAGCCCCACGATTTCGGCCTGCTCCTTCACGCTGACGGTGCCGCCATGGAGGTGGGCCAGGCCCACTTCGGTGGGCGGCGGGGCCTTCGGCTGCATCGCGGCTTCCGCGAGGCGGGCGAACTGTTCGGGCGTGTGCTTCCAGACAAGTTCCGGGAGCATCGCGGCGAAGTGTTCCTCCAGGGCCACCTGCCGGGGGAAGCGCATGGCCTCCTGGTGCAGCGTTTCGCCAAGGAGACCCGCTACCTGCTTGAAGGCCTTGTACTGGAGCAGCCGGGCGAAGAGCAGGTCCCTGGCTTCCAGCAGCGCGATATCTTCATCGTCTTCCACCTCGCCGGCAGGCAGGAGCCGTGCGGCTTTGAGGTCCAGGAGCGTCGCGGCGATCACCAGGAACTCGCTGGCTTCATCCAGGGCCCACTCTTCACCCAGCTTCCGCAGCTTCCGGATGTACTTGATGAACTCGTCGGTCACGGTGGCGATGGCCACCTCGGTGATGTCCAGCTGGTGTTTGGCGATGAGCCCCAGGAGGAGGTCGAACGGACCGGTGAAGTTGGCCAGCCGCACCTCGAAGCCGGGCTTGGTTTCGGCCACGGCGTGGCTAGGGTGCGCCGCCGCGCGAAATCAGTTCCTTGGCCAGCCGGCGGTAGGCGTCAGCCCCCACATGGGTGGCGGCGTAGCTGGTGATTGGTTCGGCAGCCACTGTGGCGTCGGCGAACTTGATGGAGCGCTTGATGACGGTCTCGAAGACCTTGTCGCCGAAGGCCTCCACCAGGCGGGCGATGACTTCGCGGCTGTGCAGCGTGCGGGCGTCGTACATGGTGGCCAGCACACCATCAACCTGGAGGCGGGGGTTGAGCCGGTCCTGGACCTTGTCGATGGTTTCCACCAGCAGCGCTACGGCACGGAGGGCGAAGAACTCGCAGATGAGCGGGATGATAACGCCGTGCGCGGCGGTCAGGGCGTTGACGGTGAGGAGCCCCAGGGACGGCTGGCAGTCGATGAGGACGACGTCGTAGTCGTCTTCGACCTTCTTGAGTGCACGGTCCAGCACCTGCTCGCGGGCCACCTCATTGACCAGCTGGACTTCGGCTGCCGAGAGGTCGATGTTGGCCGGCAGCAGGTCGACGTTCTCCACCCCGGTCTGGTGGATGGCGGCCCGGATGTCCACCTTGCGGTCCATCAGCACGTTGTAGACCGTGAGGTCCAGCTCGTGGGGGTTGACGCCCAGGCCGGCGGAGAGGGCGCCCTGGGGGTCGAAGTCCACCAGGAGCACGCGGCGGCCGTATTCGGCCAGGGCTGCTGCGAGGTTGATGGTGGAGGTGGTCTTGCCGACGCCGCCTTTTTGGTTAACCATGGCGATGACGCGGGCCGGACCGTGGGAGGACAGCGGCGCGGGTTCCGGGAATTCACGGTATGGGCGCCCGGTGGGTCCCATGACGGCGTCTTCCAGGTCGAATTCCGTGCCCTCCAGAGTTGCTGAACCCTGTTCGCTGCTCACGTATCTATCCACACTTTCGATGACGGTGATTTCCTGCCGCTGGATGGCCAGCAACGCTCCTGCTTCTTCCCAAGGTTACAGCGCCCGACACGGTATTCGAGGCAACTTGACTTTCCGCGGATGTTGAGCCTTGACCCTCTAGCTGAGGTCGAAGGTTGATCGGCGCCGCGCACGCAACTGCCCCCGCAGCACAGGCTGCGGGGGCAGTTTTTGGCAAACTTTTGACGAGCCGGAGTCAGGCGGTGGCGGCGACCGTCTTCGCGCCTTCTTCCTTCGGCGCCATGTCGCCGTGGTGCGCAATCATTGTGGCTTCGTCGAACGGTTCCGCGCCGGAGAGCACCCGGTCGACCTGGTCGCCGTCGATCTCCTTGACCCAGGTGCCGATCAGGACCGTAGCCACTGCGTTGCCGGTGAAGTTGGTCAGGGCCCGGGCCTCGGACATAAACCGGTCGATGCCAACGATCATGCCGACGCCGCCCAGGAGTTCGGGCTTGTGGGCCTGCAGGCCGGCAGCGAGAGTGGCGAGGCCGGCGCCGGTGACGCCGGCGGCGCCCTTGGAGGCGATGATCATAAAGACCAGCAGCGAGATCTGGGCGCCGAGGTCCAGCGGGGTGCCCATCGCGTTCGCCACGAACAGGGATGCCATGGTCAGGTAGATGGCCGTGCCGTCAAGGTTGAAGGAGTAGCCGGTGGGGACGGTAACGCCAACAACGGGCTTGGAGACGCCGAGGTGCTCCATCTTCGCGATCAGGCGGGGAAGGGCCGCCTCGGAGGAGGACGTGGAGAAGATCAGCAGGTATTCGCGGCCCAGGTACTTCATCAGCTTGAAGATGTTGATGCCGGACACCACCTGCAGCAGTCCGCCGAGGATAACGACGATGAACAGGGCGCAGGTGATGTAGAAGGCCAGCATCAGGGTGAACATGCTCACGATGGCCTGGAAGCCGGTTGCACCGACCACAGCGGCGATGGCACCGAAGGCACCAACCGGGGCGAGCCACATGATCATGATGAGGATGCGGAATACGAGGGCCTGGCCGTGGCCGATGGCCTTCAGGATCGGGGCGCCCTGTGGCCCCATCTTCTGCAGGGCGAAGCCAACGAGGATAGCCGCGAGGAGGGTGGGCAGGACGGGGATGTCACCGGGGATGATTCCGAGCAGGAAGTCCACGGTGCTGTCCGTGGCGGCCTTCTTGTTGGGATCGTACGGGGTGAGCTGCAGGCCCTCGCCGGGGTGGATCAGGTTGCCCACCACGAGGCCAATGGCCAGCGCGAAGGTGGACATCACGATGAAGTAGCCCAGCGCCAGGCCGCCCACCTTGCCAACCGTGGCTGCCTTGGCGATGGAACCGATGCCCAGGACGATGGTGCAGAAAATGACGGGGGCGATCATCATCTTGATCAGTTTGATGAACCCGTCGCCGAGCGGCTTGAGGGATTTGCCCACCTCGGGGAAGAGCAGGCCGACGACGGCGCCCAGGATCACGGCGGCGATGACGGCAATGTAGAGGTAATGCGATTTGTCCAGGCCCTTGCGCGGCGTCTTCACGCTGTCAAGCGACTCTCCTCGTTGAGAAGCCATGATGTGTCTCCTTATGGATAATCTGATAGACGCTGCGGCACAGTCTCTGGGCTCTACACGTCCTCCGGTGTGATATCCATCATTGGGCAGCGGGTGACCCAGCTCACCGTTGCGTTCATATTGGTCGCGCAGCAGGGTTAATGGCTCGGGAAAGGTACAGATGATCCACCGCTGGAGTATCGCCCGCCGGCTCTTTGTGGCGAACCTGCTGATTGTGGTGGCATTCATCGCGATCGTGGGGACGGCTACCTTTATCGACGCGCGGGACCGGACCTACGAGGAAGCCGGACGCCGGATGACCGGCGTTGCCGCCACGGTCGCCGCCAATCCCCTGGTCCTGGAGGCTGCCGCCACCGCCGATCCTTCATCTCTCCTGCAGCCCTACGCCCTGGATGTCATGGCCGGATCGGGTGCGGACTTCGTGACCATCATGGCGCCGGACCGGACCCGCTGGACACATCCGCGGAATGAGGAGCTGGGCAGGCCGTATATCGGCTCCATTGATGCCGCGCTGCGCGGGGAGACCTTCACGGAGGTCACTGCCGGAACCCTGGGGCCTTCCGTGCGCACCATCGCCCCGGTGAAGGATGCGGCCGGAAACGTCAAAGCGCTGGTCGCCGCCGGCGTGACCGTCCGGAGCGTGGATGTTGCCCTGTCCGGACGGCTGCCCGCCCTCGTGGCTATTGGCCTGGCCCTGCTGGTGGGTGGTTCACTGGCCTCATGGCTGCTGGGCCGGTACCTCCGCCGCGTCACCCGGGGCTGGGGGCCCGAACAGCTGGCCCAGCTGTTCGCCTACTACGAGTCGGTGCTGCATTCGGTGCGGGAGGGCCTGATCCTGATCGACACCAAGGGCCGGGTGGTGATGTACAACGACCAGGCGGCATTGCTGCTGGGTCTTGGAGGGCCTGGGAGCAAGGACCCCACCCGGCCGCCGACACTGACCGACCTTCCCCTGGATGAGGGACTCCGGGCCCTGTTCGAATCGGGACGCAGCGTCAAGGATGAGATAGTCCTCACCGGTCCGCGCATCCTGGTGGTCAACCAGAGCCCTGCCAAGGGGCCGGAGCTGTCCGGCAGCCGCGGCAGGACCCCGGTGTACGGCACGGTGGCAACCCTGCGGGACCGGACAGAGATCGAAACCCTCGGCGGCGAACTCGAAACCATGCGGACACTCTCCGACGCGCTCCGCGCGCAGACCCACGAGCACGCCAACCGCCTCCACACCATGGTCTCGCTGCTGGAACTGGGCCGCACGCAGGAGGCCCTGGCCTTCGCCACCAAGGACCTGGAACTAAGCCAGCAGCTGACGGATGACATACTCAGCTCGGTGGATGAGCCCGTGCTGGGCGCCCTGGTGATGGGCAAGGTGGCCGAGGCCCACGAGCGCGGCGTCCAGCTGGACGTTGCGGCGCTCGGTTCGGCGGGCACGGCCGGCATCGCGGTGCAGGACCTGGTGACCATCGTGGGGAACCTACTGGACAACGCCATGGATGCGGCCGCGGACGGACCGCCGCCGCGGAAGGTGGAGTTGACGGTGGAGGCGGATGAGGAAGGACTCGACATAACCGTGCACGATTCCGGCCCCGCCATCGATCCTGCCACCGCCGAAAAGCTGGTCCTGCACGGCTTCAGTACCAAGCCCGCGGGGCCGGGCGGCCGCGGGATCGGCCTTGCCCTGGTCCGCCAGGCTGTACAGCGCCTGGGCGGTACCCTGACAATCAATGGTCGGCGCGGTGCCAAGTTCGAAGTGTTCCTCCCCGCAGCGGTGCCGGCAGGGAAGGAGCACAAACCGTGAGCAACATCCGGGTCCTCGTGGTCGAGGACGAGGCGATTGCCGCTGCCGCGCACGCGGCCTACGTGGGGCGGCTGGCGGGTTTCGAGCTCGCCGGCACCGCCCCGGACGGACAGTCCGCCCTGCGGCTGCTCAACGAGTTCACCGTGGCCGGAAACCCGGTGGAACTTGTCCTGCTGGACATGAACCTGCCCGATCTGCACGGCCTGGATATCGCCCGCCGCATGCGGGCGTCCGGGATCCTCGCGGACATCATTGCCATCACCGCGGTCCGGGAACTGGCTATTGTCCGCGGCGCGGTGGCTATCGGTGTTGTCCAGTACCTGATCAAGCCCTTCACGTATGCCACCTTCGCGGACAAGCTCGAGAGTTACCGGCAGTTCCGGCAGCAGCTGGCCGGCCCGCCGGGGGGTTCCGGAAAGGCAGGAGCTTCCCAGACAGACGTGGACCAGGCGTTTGCCAGCCTGCGGGCACCGTCCGAGCTGCCGTTGCCCAAGGGCCTTTCGGTGTCAACGCTGGCATCAGTCCGGGATTTCCTGAAGGAGCAGCAGGGCGCGGTTTCCGCCACGGAAGTCATGGATTCGCTGGGCATGTCCCGGGTCACCGCCCGCCGTTACCTGGAATATCTGGCCGACGCCGGGACAGTTTCCAGGACTGCACGGTACGGCACGCCCGGCCGTCCGGAGAACGAATACCGTTGGCACCCGCGCTGAGGGCATGGGCGGGGACACGCCCTCAGCCGGCTTCCGCGGCGGGGTTTCGTGAACCAGCCCGAAGAGCGCGGACCAGCTGGTCGATGACCCCGGGATCCTCAATGGTGGAAGGCACCGCATACTCCTCCCCGTCTGCTATCTGGCGCATGGTCTTGCGGAGGATCTTCCCGGAACGGGTCTTGGGCAGGGCCTCGACAACCGTCACATGCTTGAAGTCAGCGACGGCCCCAATATCGCGCCGAATCAGTGCCACCAGATCCTTGGTGAGGACGTCTTCCGGAATGTCGACCCCGGATTTGACCACCACGTAGCCGCTGGGACGCTGGCCCTTGAGGGGATCTGCCAGGCCAACTACCGCGCACTCGGCAACAGCCGGATGCTGTCCGAGCACCTGCTCCATAGCGCCGGTGGAGAGCCGGTGGCCGGCAACATTGATGATGTCATCGGTGCGGCCCATGACGAACAGATACCCGTCCTTATCGCGGTATCCCGAATCACCAGTTGCATAGCAGCCCTCGAAGGCCTGCAGGTAGGAGGAAATGAAGCGCTCGTCGTTGCCCCACAGCGTAGTGAGGGTGCCCGGTGGTAACGGCAGTCCCAGGACAATGTTGCCCTCGGTGCCGGGCTCCACCTGCTCGCCCTCGGCGTCGAGGATCCGCAACCGGAACCCGGGCATTGGCACACTCGGGGAGCCGGCCTTGATGGGCAGGCGTTCCAACCCGCGGGGATTGGCGCAGATGGCCCAACCGGTTTCGGTCTGCCACCAGTGGTCCACCACCGGCACGCCGAGGACCTTCGCCGCCCAGTGGAACGTGTCCGTGTCCAGCCGCTCGCCGGCCGTGAACAGGGTCCGCAGGCTGGAAACGTCGTAGCGTCGCAGCAGCGACGCCTCGGGGTCGGCCTTGCGGATGGCCCGCAGCGCTGTGGGCGCCGTAAAAAGCACGTTGACCCGGTGGTCCTGAACCACGCGCCAGAAGGCGCCGGCGTCCGGCGTACCTACCGGTTTGCCCTCATACATCACTGTGGTGGCTCCGGCCAGCAGCGGGCCATAAACGATGTAGGAGTGCCCTACCACCCAGCCTACGTCCGAGGCTGTCCACATCACGTCACCGGGTCCGACGTCGTAGATATTCTCAAGCGACCAGCGCAGCGCGACGGCGTGGCCACCGTTGTCCCGCACCACACCCTTGGGCGTGCCGGTGGTACCGGAGGTGTAGAGGATGTAGAGGGGATCGGTCGCCTTGACATCCACCGGCGCCGCGGGCCGGGCGGCGGCCATTTCGGCGTCCCAGTCAAGCCAGCCGGGGTAGTCCGCCAGTGAGGAGGCGAAGCCGTCCCTGCCCCTGACCAGGACAGGGGTGTCCTGCGTCCCGGCCAGGCGCAGGGCTTCCTCGACGGCGGGGAGGTATTCGATCCGGCGCGAGGGCTCGATCCCGCCGGAGGCTGTAACCACCGCCGCAGGGGAAGCGTCCCGGATCCGGGCTGCGAGTTCCTTGGGCGCAAAACCGCCGAAAACAACGGAGTGCACGGCGCCAAGCCGGGCCGTGGCCAGCATGGCGATGGCTACCTCCGGGATCATCGGCATGTAGATCACGACCCGGTCCCCCTTGCCAACCCCCTGGCCGCGCAGGACGCCGGCGAACCGGGCCACGAGATCGGTCAGTTCGGCATAGGTATAGCGCTGGTGTGTGCCGAGCATGGCGGAGTCGTATATCAACGCGTCCTGTCCGCCCCGGCCTGCTTCGACGTGGCGGTCCAGGGCGTTGTAGGACGTATTGAGGATCCCTTCCGGGAACCAGTCGTACAGCGGCGCCCGGCCGGCATCCAGGGCCCGCTGCGGCGCGGTGGTCCACGAAATCTTTTCGGCGGCCTCCAGCCAGAATGCTTCTGGTGTTTCCAGGCTGCGCGCGTAGCTGTCCCGGTAGTTCTTGGTAACCATAGAGATGAGTCCCGTCCACGACGATGTGATGGTGCCCATGGTAACCGGACCGCGGCACCGGACACAACGGTTCTGTATACATAGATCCGAGCCATGTCCCATGGAATCCGCAAAAGCCTTGCATCTATGCGTCCCCTGTATACACTGGACTCGTCAGCGAACGAAGGAGGCAGGATGCGCGCCAGCGATAAGGCCTATGCGGCCCTGCGCGAGGACATCATCGAATGGCGGCTCCTTCCCGGTACGGTTCTGGCCGAAGTGGAGCAGTCCGAGCGGCTCGGCATCTCGCGCACGCCGTTGCGGGAGGCCCTGAGCCGGCTCACCGCCGAGGGCCTGACGGCGGCGGGCGGACGCGGCGTCGTCGTCACCGATATCTCCCTTGAGGACATCGACGAACTCTTCGAGCTGCGCGAAACCCTTGAGGGCAAGGCCGCGGCCCTGGCTGCTGAACGTGGCGACGCCGCCACCTTCGAACGGCTCCGCAACGAACTTCTGCTGGCTCCTGCGCTCATCACCGGCGGGGACCCTGCCCGGCACGACTACTACGGACTCGTAGGCAGGCTGGACGCGGCCATCGACGCCTCCATCTCCAATTCCTACCTTGCCCAGGCCATGCGCAGCCTGCGCGTGCACCTGGTCCGGGTCCGGCGGCTGGCCGCCGACGACGCCACCCGGCTCACCGCGGCAGCCGCGGAGCACGCCACCATTGCGGAGGCGATCGCCGCGGGCAATTCCCGGCTGGCCGAAGCCGCCACCACCGTCCATCTGCACCGCAGCCTGTCCCATATCAAAGCCACCCACACACCCCGCTAAGAGGAGCCCATGGTGAAGGAACATCACGTCCGCGTCTATAAGTCCGAAGAGAACCTGCCCCGCGAGGAGCAGCTCGCGCACAAGATCGCCGTGGTCGCCGCGGACCCGGTGGAGGTGGCCCCGGAGGTCACGGAGATGGTGATCAACCGGATCATCGACAACGCTTCGGTGGCCATCGCCTCGCTGAACCGCGCCCCGATTGTGGCGGCCAGGGCGCAGGCGCTGGCCCACGCGCCGTCCACCGGCGGCAAGGGGGCGAAGGTGTTCGGCATCGGCGAACGGGTCTCCCCCGAGTGGGCGGCCTGGGCCAACGGCGTGGCAGTCCGGGAACTGGACTACCACGACACGTTCCTCGCCGCGGACTACTCCCACCCCGGGGACAACATCCCGCCGCTCCTCGCCGTGGCCCAGCACGTGGGCTCGAACGGCCGGGACCTGGTGCGGGCCATCGCCACCGGCTACGAGATCCAGGTGAATCTGGTCAAGGCCATCTGCCTGCACAAGCACAAGATCGACCACGTCGCCCACCTGGGCCCCTCGGCGGCGGCCGGGATCGGTACCCTGCTGGGCCTGGACGTCGAGACAATCTTCCAGTCGGTGGGCCAGGCACTGCACACCACCACCGCCACCCGGCAGTCCCGCAAGGGCGAGATCTCCACCTGGAAAGCGCACGCGCCCGCGTTCGCCGGCAAAATGGCCGTCGAAGCCGCGGACCGGGCCATGCGCGGACAGACCTCCCCCGTCCCGATCTACGAAGGTGAAGACGGGGTGATCGCGTGGATGCTGGACGGCCCGGACGCCTCCTACCAGGTCCCGCTCCCGACCCCCGGGGAGGCTAAGCGCGCCATCCTGGACACCTATACCAAGGAACACTCCGCCGAATACCAGGCCCAGGCCTGGATCGACCTGGCCCGCAAGCTCCATGGAGAATATCCGGATCTGAAAGACCCCGCCAACGTGAGGTCCGTGCTGATCAAGACCAGCCACCACACCCACTACGTCATCGGCTCCGGGGCGAATGATCCCCAGAAATACAGTCCCACCGCGTCCCGGGAAACCCTGGACCACTCCATCCCGTACATCTTTACCGTGGCTCTGCAGGATGGTGCCTGGCACCACGTGGACTCCTACTCGCCCGAACGCGCCGCCCGGCCGGACACGGTGGACCTGTGGCAGAAGGTGACCACCGAGGAAGACCCGGAGTGGACCCGGCGGTACCACTCACTGGATATTGCGGAGAAAGCCTTCGGCGGCTCCGTGGAGATCACCCTGGCTGACGGGACAGTCATCAAGGACGAGATCGCCGTCGCCGACGCCCACCCCCTCGGCGCCCGCCCCTTCGGCCGGGAACAATACGTGCACAAGTTCCGCACCCTCGCGGCCGGGCTCGTGGAGGAGGCCGAAATCGAAAGGTTCCTCACCGCCGTCGAACGCCTCCCCCACCTGGCCGCAGGGGAACTGGACCAGCTGAACATCACCGCCGCACCCGGCGTCATCGACATCGGAACCGCACCCAAGGGACTCTTCTAAATGCTGTACTCAAAAGTCACGCCCGAACAGAAGCGGGTCCGGTTCCGCGAGCTCCTCGCCGCCGGGACCATCGCCCAGTTCCCCGGTGCGTTCAACCCGCTCTCAGCCCGGCTGATCGAGGAAAAGGGCTTCGAAGGGGTCTACATCTCCGGCGCGGTCCTGGCCAACGACCTCGGCCTGCCGGACATCGGACTCACCACCCTCACCGAGGTGGCCACCAGGGCCGGACAGATCGCCCGCATGACCGACCTGCCCGCCATCGTGGACGCAGACACCGGCTTCGGCGAACCCATGAACGTGGCCCGCACCGTACAGGAAATCGAAAACGCCGGCCTGGCCGGGCTGCACATCGAGGACCAGTTCAACCCCAAACGCTGCGGCCACCTCGACGGCAAGAACGTCGTGGACCTCGAGACCGCCACCAAACGGATCCGCGCCGCCGCCGACGCCCGCCGCGACCCGAACTTCCTCATTATGGCCCGCACCGACATCCGCGCAGTGGAAGGACTGGAAGCCGCCAAGGACCGGGCCCGCGCGCTCGTGGACGCCGGGGCGGACGCCATCTTCCCCGAAGCCATGGCCACCCTGGAGGAATTCCAGGCCATCCGCGACGCCGTGGACGTACCGATCCTGGCCAACATGACCGAGTTCGGCAAGAGCGCCCTGTTCACCGCCGAACAGCTCCATGGCGTCGGGGTGAACATGGTGATTTATCCGGTGACCCTTCTCCGTAGTGCCATGGGCGCTGCCGAGCGTACGCTGGAATCGATTAGGGCTGAGGGCACGCAGGAGGCGCAGGTTGGCAGCATGCTGACCCGCGCCAGGCTTTACGATCTCGTTGACTATGAAGGCTACAACCGCTTCGACAGCGGAGTGTTCAATTTCCGGGTCCCCGGGGAGTAGGGAAACCGCGCCGGTTCCGCCGGCACAGGCGACAGGAACAAAGGAGTTTTCAGCATGGCTGAAGAAGTCATCAAAAAGGGTCTTGCCGGCGTCGTGGTGGATTACACATCCGTCTCGAAGGTCAATTCGGATACCAATTCACTGTTGTACCGGGGCTACCCCGTCCAGGAGCTCGCCGCACGGTGCAGCTTCGAAGAAGTGGCCTACCTGCTCTGGAACGGGGAGCTGCCCAACCAGGAACAGCTTGCAGAGTTCACCGCGCGTGAGCGGGCCGGCCGCCCCCTGGATCCGGTGGTGAAGCAGGTCATCGATGCGCTGCCGGAAACCGCCCACCCCATGGATGTGTGCCGGACGGCCGCCTCGGTGCTGGGCGCCCGGCACCCGCTGGCCGAAGATTCTTCCCGCGAGGCCAACATGGCCAAGTCAATCGACCTGTTCGCTGCGATGCCGGCCGTGGTGGCCTATGACCAGCGCCGCCGCCACGGGCAGGGTGTTATAGAGCCGCGCGACGACCTGGGCTACTCGGCCAACTTCCTGTGGATGACCTTCGGCGAGGAGCAGGTGCCGGAGGTGGTGGAAGCCTTCAACGTCTCGATGATCCTCTACGCCGAGCACTCCTTCAACGCCTCCACCTTCACCGCCCGGGTCATCACCTCCACGCTCTCGGATCTGCACTCGGCGGTCACCGGTGCCATCGGCGCCCTGAAAGGGGCGTTGCACGGCGGCGCCAACGAGGCCGTGATGCACACCTTCGACGAGATCGGCATCCGTCCGCAGGAGTCCCTGGACGAGGCAGCCGCCCGCGCCAAGGAATGGATGGAAAACGCGCTGGCGCAGAAAAAGAAGGTCATGGGGTTTGGCCACCGCGTGTACAAGCACGGCGACTCCCGGGTGCCCACCATGAAAGCCGCCCTGGACAAGATGATTGCCCACTACGGACGGCCTGAACTGCTGGGCCTGTACAACGGCCTCGAGACCGCCATGGACGAAGCCAAGGGCATCAAGCCGAACCTGGACTACCCGGCGGGTCCCACCTACCACCTCATGGGCTTTGACACAGCAACATTCACTCCCCTGTTTGTGGCCAGCCGCATTACGGGCTGGACCGCGCACATCATGGAGCAGCTGGACGCCAACTCGCTGATCCGGCCGCTGAGCGAATACGTGGGCCCGGAGGAACGGCACGTTCCGTAGGGATTTTTGTTAAGGACGACGGCGGCCCCGCCACCTTACGGTGGGCGGGCCGCCGTCATCAGTTGATGGCCAGCAGGGAACGGCTCAGGGCAGGAGGCTTTCCGAGGAGGCAACGGCTTCGTTGTCAGTGTCCATGGTGACCACCACGTTGACCCGGCCGCCTTCCAGGACCACGGGCAGCCAGTGGTCGGCGTCCTGCCACATCCGGTCCACGGGGAGGGTGTCCACGCGGAACCACTCGGGCAGGATCTCGTCGCTTTCCGCCGGTTCACCCTGCCAGGTCCTGGCAGTGAAGAGGCGGGTGCGCATGTTCCACTCGGGGCGGGCCGGGAAGACGAACTGCACCACGCCCGCGTCCGTGAGGTCTTCCGTGTGCACTGAGACGCCGGTTTCCTCGAGGACCTCACGAAGGACGGCTTGGGCGTCGCTCTCCCCCGGCTCCACGTGCCCGCCAATTCCGACGATTTTGCCCTTGCCGAAACCGGTTCTCTTCATCCCGAGCAGCACCTCGGCGCCTTCCGGCGACTCCCGGAGCAGGAAGCAAAGGGTCACTTTGGCAGCAGTCATTTTCCAAGCCTAGTTCCGCGACGGCATAGACCGGTGATGACGGGCCCACGGCAGGCCGCATTGCTACAGTGAGGCCCATGAGCATGGCCGGAGACGAGCCCACCACGCCAGCCCCCAAGGTCCCCGCCCTGCCGGGCGGCGGTGTCCGGCTTCCTGCATGGCTGGTGAGGAATCCGCTGCATGCAGGCTGGGCGTGGATTGGCTGGTGGGCTGTGCTGATCATCGCTGACGAGTTTGTGGACCTGGCCGGCTGGACCTGGTACGTGTTTGTGGGGATGGCCGCCCTGCCCACCCTGGTGTGCACCGTGACGGTGCTGCACGCGACCCCGCGCAGGTACCTGAAGCCAGTGAACGAGTCCGTGCTGTCGCACTTCTTCGTCAGGTTCCTTGCCTTGACGGCCGCGTTCCTGGTGTGGGGTGTCTCGGTGGTGGCCAGCGCCTCGATTTCCACCACCGTCCAGGCGCTGGCCGGAGATTCGGAGCGTGCCGTGACTTCGCTTGGGCTCAACCTCCTCCTGGCCGCGGTCCCCCTGGTGATCTCAGTGCTGTGGATGGCCCTCATTGTGCGCTGTGCGTGGTTCCTGCGCCGGCTCCGCGGCTGGCGCCAGGTACCGGAAGATACGCGGCTCCCCAAGAAATTTATGCGTCGCTCGCCTCAACTGCGGCGCGTTGTGGTTGGCCTCGCCCACCCGGGCCTGCTCCTCGTGGCAGGTCTCGGCACCTCAATCCTCGCCTTGTTCCTTGGAGCCGTGGAGCTCACGCTCAACGTGATGACCTGACGGATCAACAGCTCTGCGGACCAAGGGAGGCGAAGGGCGGAAGCAGCCCTTAGCCCAGTGCCCGGGGGTGCGCCGCCGCGTAGATTTCCCGCAGCGTATCCGCCGTAACCAGGGTGTATACCTGTGTGGTGGTCACGGAGGCGTGGCCCAGCAGCTCCTGGACCACCCTGACGTCGGCGCCGCCTTCGAGCAGATGGGTAGCGAACGAATGCCGGAGGGTGTGCGGCGAGACGTCCTTGGTGATGTTGGCTTTGTCCGCGGCAGCCTTCAGGATGGTCCACGCGCTCTGCCTGCTGATCCGGCCGCCGCGTGCATTCAGGAACAGGGCAGGGGTCCCTTTGCCTTTGGCCGCCAGCAGCGGGCGGCCGCGGACCAGGTAGGCGTCCAGTGCCCTTGCTCCGTAGGACCCCAACGGAACCAGCCGTTCTTTGGAGCCCTTGCCGAAAAGCCGCACGATGGCCGGACCGGTCTCCGCTTCCTGAAGCGAGATGTCGTCCACGTCCAGGCCCACGGCTTCGCTGATGCGGGCACCGGTGGAATAGAGGAACTCCAGCAGGGCGCGGTCCCGGAGGCCGGTAGCCGTATCGGTGCCGGCCGCCTCAAGGATCCTGGTGACCTCGTCCACGCTGATGGCCTTGGGCAGCCGCTTCCCGGGCATGGGCGGATGGACGTCACTGGCGGGGTCGGCGGGCGTGAAGCCTTCGAGCGCCCAGAATTTGTGCAGGCCCCGCACCGCGACCACAGTCCTTGCCGCAGACCGCACGCCCAGGGCGCTGCCGCCGTCGGACCCGTCCGCCAAGGCACGGACGAAGCCCGTCACGTTGTGCCGTGTGATGTCTTCGGGCCGGCTGCATCCTGCTGCCGCGAGGTAGCGGGAGTACCGGGCCAGGTCCCTGCGGTACGCAGCGAGGGTGTTGGCGGCCAAACCCCGTTCCACCCCCATGTGCTGGAGGTAGTCCGTGATGCCGCGGTCAATGGCAGTGGGAGGGGCCGGGGGTACGGTCTCCTCCGGGACAGTCTGCTCCGGAGCGGCCACGCTGGCGGGCGCTGAACCGGCCGGGACTGCGCCGGCCGGGGCCAGTTCGGTGGAAGGACCAGGGGCCATCAGCGCTGGCTGGGGTGCGCGGGCCAAGGCGCATCCGCTGGCCGGAGGCCGGCAAATCCGTCAGCGCGTGCAGCCGCCGCCGCGAGGATCCCGACGACGGCGGACGGGTTGTGCAGCCGGCCGGCCAGCACGGACTCCACGGCGTCGTCCAGGCTGATCCAGTGGAATTCGATCTCGGCTTCCTCGTCCGTCCGCTCGTGGCGCTCGTGGTGCGGGACTTCGGTGAGGTCGCGGGCCAGGTAGATGCGGATGGCTTCGCTGGAGGAGCCCGGCGAGTTGAAGACGTCGGCCAGGACATTCCAGGAGCCGGCAGCAAGGTCGGCTTCTTCGGCGAGTTCGCGGGCCGCGCCTGCCTGGAACTCTTCGCCTTCAACGTCCAGCAGCCCGGCCGGGATCTCCCACAAGTCCATGCCCACGGGGTGCCGGTACTGCTTGAGGAGGAGGATCTCGCCGTCGTCATTCATGGGCAGGACCGCCACCGCACCCGGGTGCTCGATGTAGTCACGGGTCAGGGCAACGCCCGTGTCCTGCAGCTGGAACGTATCGCTGACCACGTCCCAGATCCGGCCTTCGTAGACCTTCTCGGTGGACAAAAGACGGCGCGGGCTCGGTGCATCCGAAACCTTTACTACGTGGGTGGCTTCGTGTGTACCGGGCATCGCGCCGTCCTTTGTATCGTGCGAACTACTTAGCGGCTACCGTACCGGACGGCGCGGCCTCGACAGCGTCGTCGCCCAGGGGAGCGGCCGTGTCGGCGCCGGACTGGTGGTCCAGTGCCGCCTTGACCAGGCCGGCGAACAGCGGGTGCGGCCGGGTGGGGCGGGAGCTCAGCTCGGGGTGCGCCTGGGTGGCCACGTAGTACGGGTGGACGTCAGCGGGCAGCTCAACGAACTCCACGAGCTTGCCGTCCGGTGACGTGCCGGAGAAGACAAGCCCCTCGGCTGCGATCTGGTCGCGGTACTTGTTGTTCACCTCATAGCGGTGGCGGTGGCGTTCGCTGACGGTGGTCTTGCCGTAGGTTTCGGCAATGACGGAACCGGCGTCGAGCTTGGCTTCGTACAGGCCCAGGCGCATGGTGCCGCCAAGGTCGCCGCGGCCTTCAACGAATTCCAGCTGCTCTTCCATGGTGGCGATGACCGGGTACTTGGAGTCCGGTTCGAATTCGCTGGAGGACGCGCCTTCCAGCCCCACTACGTTGCGGGCGTACTCGATGACCATGCACTGCAGGCCCAGGCAGAGTCCCAGGACCGGCAGCTTGGTTTCACGCGCGAATTTCAGCGCGCCGAGCTTGCCCTCAAGCCCGCGGATGCCGAAGCCGCCCGGGACGCAGATGGCGTTGACGCCGTCCAGGGCCTTGATGGCGCCCTCGCGGGTTTCGCATTCGTCCGAGGGGACCCAGCGGATCTTGACCTTGGCGTCGTTGGCGAAACCGCCGGCGCGCAGGGCTTCGGTCACGGAGAGGTAGGCGTCCGGCAGGTCGATGTACTTCCCGACGAGCGCGATCTCCACGTGGTGCTTGGGGTTGTGGACTGCTTCAAGGAGCTTGTCCCAGCTGGTCCAGTCCACGTCCTTGAACGGCAGGTCCAGGGCGCGCACGATGTAGGAGTCCAGGCCCTGGGTGTGCAGGGTCTTGGGGATGTCGTAGATGCTGGGAGCATCGGCGGCGTTGACCACGGCGTCGATGTCGACGTCGCACATCCGGCCGATCTTTTCGCGCATGGCGTCGGGCACTTCGCGGTCGGAGCGGATGACGATGGCTTCAGGCTGGATGCCGATGGAGCGCAGCGCGGCGACGGAGTGCTGGGTGGGCTTGGTCTTCAGCTCCTGGGACGGTCCGATGTAGGGAACCAGGGAGACGTGCAGGAAGAAGACGTTGGTCCGGCCCACGTCCTGGCGGACTTGGCGGGCCGATTCGAGGAACGGCTGGGATTCGATGTCGCCAACAGTGCCGCCGATTTCGGTGATGATGACGTCGGGGGCGTTTTTGCCTTCGGCGGGCAGGCGCATGCGGCGCTTGATCTCATCGGTGATGTGCGGGATGACCTGCACGGTGTCGCCGAGGTATTCGCCGCGGCGTTCCTTGGCGATGACGGTGGAGTACACCTGGCCGGTGGTGACGTTGGCGGAACCTTCGAGGTTTTCGTCGAGGAAGCGCTCGTAGTGTCCGATGTCCAGGTCCGTCTCGGCACCGTCGTCCGTGACGAAGACTTCGCCGTGCTGGAAGGGGTTCATCGTGCCCGGATCCACGTTCAGGTAGGGATCGAGCTTCTGCATAGTTACAGACAGGCCGCGTGCCCGCAGCAGATGACCGAGGCTTGATGCCGTCAGTCCCTTACCGAGCGAGGACGCCACACCACCGGTTACGAAGATGTGTTTGGTCGTCTTGGACGAGCCCGGGAACCGGGAATTTACACGGGAATTTGATCGCTGCACCACGGAATTCGAGCCTATCATCAAATGAGCCTTCCACGGGTCCGGGTAACTGTTTCCCCAAATGATCCAGTCTGCTGGCCGGGGCGCCCGGGAAGCAAGGGGTACCTCGTCTCCCGAACGCCTTCCCGGACCCGTCAGGCCCGTTGTGGCAGCAGTTTCGCGTCGTCCAGCAGCTCCTGCGCATGGGCCTGCGCCGACTCGGAATCCTCCTGGCCGGCCAGCATGCGGGCCAGTTCACGGACCCGCCCGGGGCCGTCGAGGAGTCGGACATCACTTGAAGTGAAGCCGGTGGCGGTTTTGCCGTCGGCACCCCGGACGGACGTTTTGGTGACGGTGATGTGCTGGTCCGCGAAGGCGGCCACCTGAGGCAGGTGCGTGACCACCAGCACCTGCACGTGCCGGGCCAGCATGGCCAGCCGCCGGCCGATTTCGACGGCGGCACGTCCGCCCACGCCGGCGTCCACCTCGTCGAAGACGAACGTGGGGACGGGGTCGACGGCCGCCAGCACCACCTCAATGGCCAGCATGACCCGCGAAAGTTCACCGCCGGACGCACCCTTGCCCAGCGGCCTGGCCGGAGCACCGGAGTGCGGCTGCAGCAGGAAGCTGATCTCGTCCGCGCCGTGCGCTCCCAGCTGGCCGGTGGGCTCGAGGTTGATCACCAGAGTGGCGTCTGCCATGGCCAGGGCCTTCAGCTCGGCACTGACCCGGGCCGAAAGGTCCTTGGCGGCTTTGGCCCTGATCTTGCTGATGGCGGCAGCCTGCTTCTGCAGGTCCGCCTCGGCCTTGATGACCACGGCGTCCAGGGTTTCGATGCGGGTTGAATCGTCCTGCAGTTCGTCAAAGCGCACGCGGGCCTTTTCCGCCCATTCAAGCACTTCGTCGATGGACGGGGCGTACTTGCGGATCAGCTTGGCCAGGGCGGCGCGCCGGTCCTCGATCTCCGCGAGCCGTTCCGGCCCCTCTGTGTCGAGGCCGGCCTGGTAGCTGGCAAGGTCGGTGGCGATATCGTTCAGCAGGAAGCCCACCTCGGCCAGCCGGGCTGCTGCCGAACCAAGTTCGGCGTCGTGTTCTGCCACGTGCTCCAGGGTCCGCTTGGCGGCGTCCACCAGGGTGGTGGCGTCGCCCGCTTCGCCGAAGTCCTCCGCGATCAGCGCCTGGTGGGCCGTGCTGGCCGCGATCCTCAGTTCCTCCACGTTGGCCAGTTTCACTGCCTCGGCCTTGAGTAGTTCGTCCTCCCCCGGCTGCGGATCGACCTCGTCGATCTCGGCGAGGGCGGTCTCCAGGGATTCTGCTTCCCGCAGCCGGTCCCGGGCAGCGCTGCGAAGCTCGTCCAGCTCCGCCTGGCTCGCTTTCCAGCGGCTGTACAGCCCCTGGTAGCCGGACAGCGGGCCGGCCAGGGCGTCGCCGGCAAACTTGTCCAGGGCCCCGCGCTGGGCCACGGCGCCCTTGAGCCGGATCTGGTCCGACTGGCCGTGGACCACCACCAGTGTTTCGCCGATCTCAGCGAGCACGCCCACGGGGGCGGCCCGGCCGCCCAGGAAAGCACGGCTGCGCCCATCGGCACCCAGCCGGCGGGCGAGGATCAGCTCCGCGCCGTCGTCGAGCTCCTCCGCCTCAGCGCCGGCCTCCAGCGCACGCTCAATGGCGGGATGGCCGGCGTCGAGCTTCAAAACTGCCTCGGCCGTTGCACTCTTGGCGCCGCTCCGGACGGCACCGGCGTCGGAGCGTGCACCCAGCAGGAGTCCGACGGCGGTGACCACCATGGTCTTGCCGGCGCCTGTTTCGCCAGTGACCACGCTCAGTCCGGGGCCAAGCGGAAGCGTTGCGTCGGTAATGACGCCCAGATCGCGGATTCTCAGTTCTTCAAGCATGGTTCACTTTGCGGTTGAGGGATCGGGATCGATGTCCGGCTGCCCGCTGCCCGGCACCTGGAGAGGCGGCATGGGGCGGGGTGTCCGGACGATGGGAATGGGGCCGGTGTGGACCGCTTCGGCCTTGGGGACAGGGCCGCGCCAGCCGTGGATGGGCAGTTCGAACTTCCGCACCAGCCGGGCGGAGAAGGGAGTCTGGTGGGTGCGGGCCAGCCGGACGGGGGTGGCTGACTTGGTGACCTCAACGCGGGCGCCCGGCGGCAGGTCCACTGAGCGGCGGCCATCGCACCAGAGGACGCCCTGGGCGTCGGTGCGGCCCAAGACCTCCACAGCCAGCTTTGAGCGCGGCGACACCACGAGCGGCTTGGCGAACAGCGCATGGGCGCTGATGGGAACGATGACGAGGGCCTCCACCTCCGGCCAGACCACGGGGCCGCCGGCGGAAAACGCGTAGGCAGTGGAACCGGTGGGCGTGGCCAGTACGATGCCGTCGCAACCGAAGGTGGTCAGCGGGCGCTGGTCCACTTCGGTGACCACTTCCAGCATGCGTTCCCGGTTGGCCTTTTCGATCGCAGCCTCGTTCAGTGCCCAGGTGTGCCAGATCTTCTGGCCGCGGACCCAGACCTGGACGTCGATGGTCATGCGCTCTTCCACCGTGTATTCACGGCTGGCGATCCAGTCAACGGTCTGGGCGAGGTCCGCCCGCTCGCTCTCGGCGAGGAAGCCCACATGGCCCAGGTTCACGCCGAGCAGGGGTACATCCACTTCGCGCACCAGTTCGGCCGCGCGGAGGATGGTGCCGTCCCCGCCCAGGACCATCACCAGCTCAACGTCCGGAAGCTGGACATGGTCGTGGAGCACCTCCACCGGTTGGGCGAGATGCCCGAAGAAGCGTTCCATGTCCGCCAGTTCGGACTCCTGCATCACCGGGACGATGCCGGAGGCATGCAGCAGGGCACAGGCCTCCCAGGCGGCCTTCAGTGATTCCTCGCGGCCGGTGTGGGCGAGGACCAATACACGCCTGCTCATCAGGTTCCGCTCTCTAATGGTTGTGCCAGATACGTTCGAGCAAGGCAGCAGTGGCTGCATCCCGCTCTTCGATCTTAGGCAATTCCTGGCCTGCCCTGCGGTTTATCCACAGAAAGTATTCGACGTTTCCGTCCTGGCCGGGGAGCGGGCTCTGCGCCAGGCCCTTGAGGTCAAGGCCTGCGTCCTGCGCTGCCCGGGCCACTTTCTCCACCGCCATGCGCCGCTCCCGCTCCGAGGTCACCACCCCGGTGCGTCCGAGCCGGTCCTTGCCGATCTCGAATTGCGGCTTCACCATGAGCACCATGTCGCCACCGGGCCCGGTACACTCCGCAAGCGGACGGACCACCAGGGTCAGCGATATGAACGACAGGTCAGCTACGGTCAGGGCTGCCGGGCCGCCGATATCCGCGGGCGACATGTAGCGGACGTTGAGTCCCTCGTGGACTTCCACGCGGGGGTCTTCCCGCAGTCGGGGCACCAGCTGCCCGTGCCCGACGTCGACCGCCACCACATGTGCGGCGCCCCGCCGCAGCAGCACATCAGTGAAGCCGCCCGTGGAGGCGCCCGCGTCAAGGCACCTTTTGCCCGCCGGCTGTATCTCCGGGAAAGCATCCAGGGCGCCGGCAAGTTTGTGCCCGGCCCGGCTCGCGTAGGTGTCCTGTTCGTCGTGCTGGACCACCAGGTCCGTCCCCTCGGCGACCTGGAGGGAGGCCTTGGAGAGTACCTGGCCGGCAGAGCTGACTTTTCCTTCGGCAATCAGGGAGGCGGCATGGGTGCGGGACCTGGCGAGGCCGCGGGCAACGAGCGCCTGGTCGAGCCGCAGCGGCATCAGGCGGCACCGTCCCGGGAAGCCGCGCTGGATCCGTCCGTGACGGAGGGGTCCGCATCCAGAGCCGCCCGCAGGTGGTCGTGGAGCTCGTTGTATATCGCTTCGTGTTCTGCCACGGGAGTCCCGGGCAAGGCATTCAGCGGTGCCAGGGACCGTTGGACCAGGTGGTCCGCCACCTCCGCGTGGCTGCCCGACGGCCATTCCGGGAAGGGCTGGGCTGCCGCGGATTCGTCAAGGGGGCTCAGCTCACTCATTCCAACAGCCTAGTGATCCAGCCAGGCCAGTTTCGGCTCCTGTGCAGTGGAGGCGTCCGGCGTGGCCGCCCACCATGCCGCGCACGCTGCCCGCCAGGAATCGAGGCTGTCCTGGCTGCCGATGATGCCCACGGCTCCGTTGGCTACACGCGCGGTGGCTTCACCACACGTGTAGGTGCCGTCGTCGTGCATCACCTCGGGATACGGGCTGTACAGCTCCGTCAGGTCGTTAATAATGTAGTCGGGCCGTTCAGCGGCCCGGGCGGCAAGGATTGTTTGCGGGGTGTCGACGCCGGTCAGAACGGCCACGGTGGCGAAGCCGGCGTTGTTGCCGCCCAGGATGTCGGTGTCCAGCCGGTCCCCCACCACCAGTGGGCGCTCGGCTCCAAGCCGCTTGGCGGCGGAGTGGAACAGCGGGGCTTCCGGCTTGCCCGCTACGCGTGGCGTCTGGCCGGTGGCGGCTGTGACTGCGGCGACCAGGGTTCCGTTGCCGGGGGCGATGCCGCGGGCCTGCGGGATGGACATGTCCGTGTTGGTGGCTACCCACACCGTCCCGGCCGCCACGACATAGGCGGCCTCGGCGAGCTCCTTCCAGCCGATGGCCGGGTTGAAGCCCTGGACTACGGCAACCGGCTTCTCGTCCTGGCTGTAGACAGGCACCAGGCCCACAAGTTCGATCTCCTGTGCCAGTGCCGGGCTTCCGGTAATGAGGACGCGGGAGCCGGGGGCCAGCTCCGAGGCAAGCAGCTCCGCGGCTGCCTGCGAGGAGCTGACCACTTGGTCGTCAGCGGCCGGGGCACCCAGCTCACGGAGGTGCGCGGCGACCTGCGCCGGTGTCCGCGATGCGTTGTTCGTTACATAGCCCAGGCCGACTCCCAGGCCTTCCAGCTGGAGGAGGGATTCCACTGCACCGGGGATGGCATGCGGGCCGGCGTACACCACACCGTCCAGGTCAGCCAGCAATGCATCGAACCGGGAGATCAGGGCTGCTTCAGTCATCTGTATTAGTCTTCCCGGCGATCCTGGTGGCCTTCGATGTGATCCTGGGCACCGTCCGGGACGTCTTCTCCGGTGTGATCCAGCTCGTCGCGTTCCACGGAGTCCTCGTCCGACTCGGCGTCGTCTGAAACGAAGTAGTCCACTTCCTGGTCATCGATGCTGGCGTCCACGGCTTGTTCTGCGGCAGGCGATTCTGGTGCATCCGTGCCGGCTGCAACGGTGCTTGAGGCGGGAGCTTCAGCGGCGGCGGATGACGCAGTGGCTGCACCTGATGCGCTGGATGCGCGGTCCAGGAGGCGACGGCGCTCGGCTTCCTCGCGGGCTTCTTCTTCCTCGTCCCAGCCGAGGTCGATGATGTCCGGTTCTTCGTCAACGCCCAGGCCCAGCGCGTTTTCAGCCACGACTGCCTGCTTCTGCCACTTCTCAGCTTCGGTGGTGCGGCCCACGGCAGCAAGTGCGTCGGCGTAGGCGCGGAAGAGACGGGGGCTGTAGGAGAAGGCGCGGTTGATATCCAGCTGCGGGATCTCCAGTTCTGCAACGGCGGCGTCCAGCTGGCCAAGGTCGGTGCGCGCACCCGCGGCCACGATGGCGAGCTCGGCCTTGCCCGGAGCATCCAGGTCCTGGGCTTCCTCGGACCGCACCACATCGAGGGCACGGTCGGGGCGGCCGAGGCCACGTTCGCAGTCAGCCATCACGGGCAGGTGCACGTTGGAGCCGCTGATCCGCCGATAGGTGCGGAATTCGCGCAGTGCCTCGCCGTAGTGGCCGGCTGCGTAGGCGGTGAGGCCAACAGCTTCACGGACAGCGGCCAGCCTGCCACCGCGGCGGCTGGCGGCGAGGGCGTGCTGGAAGGCCAGTTCCGGCTCGTCGTCGATCAGGCGGCCGGCCATCACCAGGTGGCGGGCGACCCACTCGGCGCTGTTGGCCTCCAGAGTCTTGATCTGGTGCTGCGTGGCGCGGTCCAGCTCCTTGCCCGTTACATCGTCGTCGATCTGGGGGGACCGTTCCCGGTCCGGGCGGTTGGCGCTGCGGAGGTCGCGTACGTTGGGTACGCGGGCCGGGCGTTCTTCCTGGCGGTCGCGGCCGAAGGTGCGGGGGCCGGCGTCGCGGCTGTCACCACGGCCCGGGCCGCGATCGAAGCTGCGGGGTGCGCGGCGGTCTTCCTGTCGGTCGCCCCGGTTGGGCCGCTCGCTGCGGTCGCCAAACGGCTTGCGGTTCTCTCCGCCACCAAACCCGCGGCGGTCACCTTCGCCGTCTCGGCGCGGACGATCATTAAAGGGACGGTTCTCGCGGTCACCAAAGGGCTTACGGTCGCGGTCGCCAAACGGCTTGCGGTTCTCTCCGCCACCAAACCCGCGGCGGTCACCCTCGCCGTCGCGGCGCGGACGATCATTGAAGGGACGGTTCTCGCGGTCACCAAACGGCTTACGCTCACCGCCACCAAACCCGCGGCGGTCACCCTCGCCGTCGCGGCGCGGACGATCACCAAACGGCTTACGCTCACCGCCACCAAACCCGCGGCGGTCACCCTCGCCGTCGCGGCGCGGACGATCACCAAACGGCTTCTTGTCGCGGTCACCGAAAGGCTTGCGCTCTCCGCCGCCGGGTGCCCGCTTGGAGGGATCGCTGTTGTCGCGGCCCGGCCGGGACCGGAATCCACGGGGTTCGCCGCCGGAGTTGTTGTGTCCGCGGAACCCGCCGCGGTCATTCCCGCCGCGGTTGCCGCCGTTGTGCTCAGCCATGTGGATTCCTCCTGTTGTGAGCCGACCACTGGCGCAGACTGCAGCCGCTCGTATCCGTGTTTCGTTTTCCTACGCAACCCGAAATCAAGCGCTTCGAAGTCCGTACATCTTCATCAATTCTAGTGGAGTTGCTTCTCGAGGCAGGACCGAGCAACCGCAGCGCAGCAGAATCGTGGCAATCTTCACACGGACGCGCGCTCACTTGGTGCCGTCTCCCCCGGCGACGCGCGTTCGGTCGGTTCGTGTCACAGGTGCGACGGCGGTGCTGCCGCGGCATGGGTGGCCACGCTGGCGGATCCACCGCCAAGCGGGTGGATCGCCCCAGGTTGGGTGCGGGTCCTGCCGCAGGCGGCCGGCGGCGCCCGCTTGTTTCGGGCATTAGTGGTGTGGTTGTTAAATGTGGGAGGCCCCAACCTGGTGGTTGGGGCCTCGACCTAATGGTTGTCCGGCGGTGAATTTGAAACCAGCTGTAAAAACCAGACCACCCACAGGGGTAGGCAATCCAGTCAATTCAACCAATCAATAAAACAATCGGTATCAACAAACTTGGCACACTATTGAGTTCTCAAACAACAGACACATCCGAATATTCCCGAAACAATTCATTCAATGAATTTCTATTTCGTATTTCTTCGCTGCGATGTTTCAATCTTATTTTATTCATTTTCACTTTGCAAATCCGGTTGTTTCTCCGGAATTCACTTCGTGGAACAAATCAACCCAGCAAAGTTGAAGCAATTTCTTCAATCCACGCTCTGCGCGGCCAAGAATTGCTTCTTATTTGATGGGGTTCGCCGCCACTCGGCGGTGGCGACTCAGAAAACAATACACGCCCCTCCGCGGCCGTGCAAATCGCCTGCGGAGGAGCGTGCAAAGTGTGCCCCGATGGTCTAGGGAACCAGTACTTCCACTGTGGCAAGGCTCTTCTTCCCCCGGCGCAGCAGCAGGTACTGCCCATGCAGGAGTTCGGATTCCGGGATCACCGCTTCAGGGTCCAGCACCTTCTCGTTGTTCACGTAGGCTCCCCCTTCACCCACGGTGCGGCGGGCAGCGGACTTGCTTTCCGAGAGCCCCGAGGCAACCAACAGGTCAACGATCCCCAAAGCGTCAACCTGGACAGTAGTGAATGGAAGTTCAGAGGTGGCTGCCTGCAGCGTGGGCTTGTCCAGGGCGGACAGGTCGCCGTTGCCGAACAGCGCAGCGGAAGCGGCGATGACCTTTTCGGTGGCCTCCACCCCGTGCACCAGGGACGTGACTTCGAAGGCGAGTTTGCGCTGCCCAACACGTGCGAAGGGACGTTCGGCCACAGCGGCCGCAATGTCTTCAATTTCAGCGCGGGAGAGGAAGGTGAACACCTTCAGCCGGTCCACCACATCGGCGTCGGCGGTGTTGAGCCAGAACTGGTAGAAGGCGTACGGGCTGCACATGCCGGCGTCGAGCCAGATGGCATTGCCTTCGCTCTTGCCGAACTTTGTGCCGTCCGAATTGGTGATCAGCGGGGTTCCCAGGGCGTGGACGCTCTTGCCCTCAACCTTGCGGATCAACTCCGTGCCGCTGGTGAGGTTGCCCCACTGGTCCGAACCGCCGGTCTGCAGCACGCAGCCGTAGTCGCGGAAGAGCTGCAGGTAGTCCATGCCCTGCAGGATCTGGTAGCTGAACTCGGTGTAGCTGATGCCCTCGTCGGAACTCAGGCGTGAAGCAACAGCGTCCTTGCGCAGCATGGTGCCCACCCGGAAGTGCTTGCCAACTTCACGCAGGAAGTCGATGGCGCTCAGCGGCGCCGTCCAATCCAGGTTGTTGACCATGCGAACGGCGTTATCGCCGTCGACACTAAGGAACCTGCTGACCTGCGCCTGGAGGTAACCCACCCATTCCGCCACCGTGTCCTTGGTGTTCAGGGTGCGCTCGGCCGTGGGACGGGGGTCACCGATCAAACCGGTGGAACCACCCACGAGCCCGAGCGGCCTGTGGCCGGCCAGCTGCAGCCGCCGCATCACCAGCAGCTGGACCAGGTTGCCCAGGTGCAGGCTCGGCGCGGTGGGGTCGAAGCCGCAATAGTACGTCACCGGTCCGCCGGCGAGGAGCTTCTCCAGCTCGGCTTCGTCGGTGGAGACGTGGACCAGGCCACGCCACTTCAGCTCCTGCCAGATGTTGGCAAAAGTGGGGTCGTTCTGTTGCGATTCGAGGCTGTTGATTTCTGGCACGCCTTCTAAGTTAGCAGTATTACCCGGCCCCTGATCAGCGCTTGATGCCGGCCGGGACAGGCTCGGCAGCAATCAGCCGCAGCCGCTGCGTTGCACGGGTCATGGCGACATACAGGTCCCCCACCTTGCCGTGCTCATGGTTCAGCATCGTGGCGGGCTCAAGCACCACCACGCCGTCGAACTCCAGACCCTTGGCTTCACGCGGGCTGATCACCACAATGTCCTGGTCATAGCTGCCGGCACCGGTACCGATGCGGCGGCCGTACCGGGCGCGCAAGGCCGCAGTAGCTTCCGGCAAGAGGTGACCATCGGCGATAACAGCCAGCAGGCCGCCGTCGAGCGCGTCCAGTTCCTCCGGCAGGACCTCCACCAGGCTGCTGACCACCTGGCCCGGTTCCACCTCATCAATGATGGGCGACCAGCGCCCTTCCCGAACGGCCTTGGGCGCCGAGACCACAAGCCCTGCGGCGTTGGCCATCCTGACCGCCGCCTCGGCGATCTGGGACGGCGTGCGGTAGTTCACCGTCAGCTCCTCGAGCTGCCAGCGGTCCCCGAACATCGGCGCGAGTGCGCCCTGCCATGAATTCGCTCCGGCCACGGAGCTCGTCTGCGCGATGTCCCCCACGATGGTGAAGGACTTCAGCGGGCAACGGCGGACCAGCAGGCGCCACTGCATGGGGGAAAGTTCCTGCGCCTCGTCAACCACGATGTGGCCGAAGGCCCAGGTGCGGTCGCTCGTGGCGCGTTCGGCAGCCGTCAGCCGCGCCTCCTGTTCCTGGTTCTGCTCAGCCAACTCCTCGGCGGACATCAGCGGATCCACCCCGGCAGCCTCCATATTGACCAGCGTCTGCTTGGCGTTGGCGAGGTCGCGGGCACGGTCGTGTTCCTGCTGCGCGAGGCCACGGCCCGCGGCGGGGTCCAATTCGCCCAGGAGTTCGGCGGCCTCGTCGAGCAGCGGCACGTCGGACTCGGTCCAAGGGGCATCGGCCGGGCGCAGCAGCAGGGCCCGCTCGGCCGGACTCATGTCCGGAGTGCAGAACTCAAGGAGCGCCGGCTTGCTGAAGAGCTCCGAGATCAGCTTCTCCGGCGTCATGGGCATCCAGCACAGATTGAGGGCAATGCGCACATCACGGGCGGTGCGGACATCCTCTGCCAGGTAGGAGCGGTCCGCGTTGTTGCCGATGTTGGCCGCTTCCACCAGCTCGGTCATCTGTTCGGTCAGCTCGCGCAGCAGGATCTTAACGAACGTTACCCGGGCCTCGTTGTGCGGCTTGCCGGTGGAACGGGCACGTTCGCGGGCACGGCGTACCTGGCGCGGGGTCAGCACCAGCTTGCGGCCGTCCACCTCCAGGATCCGGTTCTCCGCGGGAGTGCGCTGGCGGTTGGCGACGGCGTTGGCCACCACGGTGGCCATGTCCAGCCGCCCCTTGATGGCGGCGACGTCCGCGTTCGGTTCCGGCACTGCGTTGATGCCGGGCATGAGGCGGCCCACGCTCGCCATCACCACGCCGGTCTCGCCCAGGGAGGGCAGCACCCTTTCGATGTACTTCATAAACGACGACGACGGGCCCACCAGCAGCACGCCGGCGGACTTCAGGCGGTCGCGGTGGGTATAGAGCAGGTAGGCGGCACGGTGCAGCGCGACGGCGGTCTTGCCGGTGCCGGGCCCGCCCTGGACCACCACGGCGCCGGAGATCGAGGAGCGGATAATCCGGTCCTGTTCGGACTGGATGGTGCTGACGATGTCCGACATCCGGCCGGTTCGCTTGGAGTTCAGGGCAGCAAGCAGGGCACCCTCGCCCTGGAGGGATTCATCGTCCGTGAGCATGTCGGCGTCCAGGACATCGTCCTCGATCGCCTTGACTTCGCGGCCCTGCAGGATCAGGTGCCGGCGGCGGCGGACGCCTTGCCGGTCAAAGGCCGTGGCCTGGTAGAAGTGCCCGGCTTCGGGTGCGCGCCAGTCCACCATGAGCCGCTGGAGGTCCTCAGTGGTGAGGCCGATGCGGCCGATGTACTGGGTTTCCCCGGAGTCCAGGTCCAGGCGGCCGAACACCAGCCGGTCATCCACCGCGTCCAGCTGGGCCAGGCGGTCCTCATACAGAGCCGCAAAAGCGTCACGCTCGGAAACGTTCTGCATGGTGCCCACAGCCCCGGCCCGCCGGACCTGCGCAAGCTGCTTGCGCTTTTCCTCGCGCAGCTCCTCCAGCCGGGCATACAGGCCGGCAACATAGTCCCGTTCGTGGGCCAAATCGGCGTCGAGCATTAACGTTCCCCTATCGCAAAAGACAGACCGTCCATTCTACAACCATTTCCGTTAACGCTGGCGAAACCTGGACGGCCGGGGCTTCGCTGCCTTGTACTTGGAAACCGTGGGATCGCCGGTGATCCAGAACCGCCAGGCGTAGTCCTCCGATCCGCCGGCACCGGAAACACCCACCCGCGGCCCGGAGCTCACGTGCTCAACCGGGCGGTCCGGGAGCACCAGCCCGAACGGGGGCGCCAGCGCGTCACGGCCGCTGTATGCCGTGGTCAGGCCCAGGGCCTTGGCCAGCCGCGCCGGACCGCTGGCGAGGTCGGCGGGACCTTTCGAGGTGGTTCGGCGGTGCCGGGCGAGCTCAGTTCCCTCCACGATTTCCCCGGCGCGCAGCAGCAGAGCAGAGGCCACCCCTTCGGGGCCACACACGATGTTGGTGCAGTGGTGCATCCCATATGTGAAGTAGACGTAGAGGTGCCCGGCAGGACCAAACATCGGTGCGTTACGGGGGGTGGCACCCCGGTAGGTGTGCGAACCGGGGTCCGGGTGGAGGGAGTCCTCCGGGCCAAGGTAGGCCTCCACCTCGGTGAGGCGCACGGACACCCGGCCCTCCCTCGACTCGTGCGTCAGGACAGCCCCCAGCAGCATCGGGGCCAGGTCCCGGGCGTCGCCGGACAGGAACTCCCGCAACGGCTCCCCCGCCGGCCAAGGACGTCTGCTCATGGCCAGACTCTATCCAAAACCGGCAGCAGTCACCGGCACAACGCACAAAACACGCGTCACGGCCATGTCCGATTTCCGCTAGCCCGCGTCCGGCCCGGCTGGCAGGATGGAGTAATGGATTTCTGGCAGCGCTACCGGGCGATAGATGCCCGGGACACCCGGTTCGACGGGCAGTTCTTCACTGCAGTCCGGACCACGGGCATCTATTGCCGGCCGTCGTGCCCGGCCAGGACGCCCAAGGCCACCAACGTCACCTTTTACGAGACCTCCGCCGCGGCCCACGACGCCGGCTACCGGGCCTGCAAGCGCTGCCTCCCCGAGGCGGTCCCCGGCACGCCTGCGTGGAACGTCCGCCAGGACATCGCCGGGCGCGCCATGCGATTGATCAACGACGGAGTGGTCAACCGCGACGGCGTAGACGGTCTGGCCGCCCGCCTTGGTTATTCCTCCCGGCAGCTGAACCGCATCCTGAGCCAGGAACTTGGGGCCGGTCCGCTGTCACTCGCCCGGGCTGGCCGCGCGCAGACGGCGCGCACCCTGCTGGTTTCCACGTCCATGAAACTTGCCGACGTCGCCTTCGCGGCCGGCTTCAGCAGCGTCCGGCAGTTCAACGAGACCATGCTGGAGGTCTTTGCCATGACCCCCACCGCCCTGCGCGCGGCCCGGCACCCCAAGGCGGCGGGCGGCTCCACCGCCCTCACCCTCAGCCTCCCCTACCGCGAACCCTTCGACCCCGGCATCTTCAGCTTCCTGGCCGTGCGCGCCATCCCCGGAATCGAGCTGGGAACGGATACCTCCTACGCGCGGACGCTGCGGCTGCCTCAGGGCGACGCCCGGTTCCGGATTGAGTACGACGGCGGTGCTCCAGGGCGGCCGCTCACCCTCACCATCAATGCGGTGGACTTGAGGGACCTGCCGGCGTTGCTGAGCCGCGTCCGGAGGCTGTTCGACCTGGATGCCGACCCGGTGGCGATCGACAGCGCGCTGGCAGCCGACAGCCGGCTCTCAGGACCCGTGGCCGCGTCGCCGGGAGTCAGGATGCCCGGCGCCCTGGACCCGGCCGAAATGCTCGTCCGGGCAATGGTCGGACAGCAGATCACCGTGGCCGCGGCGCGCACGGCACTCAGCCAGCTGGCCGCCGTCGGACGATCCAGCCAAAGCCCCGGAGACGGCCTGGACAGGATGTTTCCCACCCCGGCGGAAATCGCCGCCGACGGTTACGCCCTGCTGCGGGGGCCGCGGAAGCGGGCCGATGCGCTGCGCACGGCGGCCTCAGCGGTGGCGGAAGGCAGGCTCGATTTTGGCTATGGCGACGACGTGGCCAGCCTTGGCGCGAAGCTTCTGCCGCTGCCGGGGGTGGGACCATGGACGGTGGGCTATCTTGCCATGCGGGTCCTCGGTGCCCCGGACGTATTCCTGGCCAACGACGCCGCGGTGCGGAACGGGATCAGGGCGCTGGACAAGCCGGCGTCGGAATCCACCGTCAGCCCTGACACCGGAACGGCCAGCCCGGACTTCCGCGAAGTCAGCCCCTGGCGCTCCTACGCCACCATGCACCTGTGGCGGGCAGCAGCAGTACCCCGCGGCGGCACAACGAAACGTGCCGGTGCGGTCAACGGAACAGCAGAGAAAGCGAATCGATGAAGGCCCAGTTGCTCACCATGTCCACTCCGGACGGCCCATTCACCATCCTTGCCCGGGAAGGGGAGGTCCTGTCGAGCGGGTGGACCGACAATCCCGGCGACCTCACCGGGCAGATCCACCCCGCCTTGCGGCCGGCCACGATTGAGCTGGTCACCGACCTTGGCGATATCTCCGCGGCCGTGGAGGCGTTCTATGCCGGCGACCCCGCGCCGGCGATGCAGGTTTCGGTGCGGCAGATGTCGGGGCCGTTCCGCGCCCACGCCTGGGATGTGCTGCGCCTGGTCCGGCCGGGATCACCCGTGACGTACACCGAGTACGCGGAGCTTGCGGGCAATCCCAAGGCCGTCCGGGCGGCGGCCAGCGCCTGCGCGTTCAATGCGGCGGCCCTGTTTGTGCCGTGCCACCGGGTCATCCGGACAGACGGTTCGCTGGGCGGCTTCCGGTGGGGACTGCCCGTCAAGGAGAGCCTGCTGAAACGCGAAGCAGCCTGACCGCGCCTGTCATAACCCCGCGGGAGGTACTCCCTGCTTGGGCGTTGGAGTTCCCGAAGGCCACGGCAGGAGTTCGGGCAGGTCAACGCCGTCGGCGGCCGCGGAGGCGCGCAGGCTGCCCAGGGTGGGTTCGCGCCCGGCCAGCCATGCTGCAATGTCCGTGACCATTCCGCTGACCACGGTGGACCGGTTCCCGGTGCCGATACTCACCGGTGCCAGGCCGAGGGGCTGGAGCACCAGCTTCTCCTCCGGCGGCACGCGGGCGGCGAGGAAGTCGAACAGGTGCGCGCAGAACGGCCGGCTCCAGGTTTCCGGTCCCCTGCCCGTCAGGAGGTCGGCGTTGTGAATGACCAACTCCCGCCAGAGCGCGAGGCCGCCATCCAGGACCACTCCCCCTCGGTAGGAGATGGGGGCCCACCAGCCGGTCTGGTTGGCGGACGAGTCCTTGACGCCGGGCAGCACATCGAACGCCCGCAGCACCCTGTCCAGCGCTGCTGCCACATCCGCCTGGTGGGTGGCGGCATCGTGGCCGGCAGCCATGTCGATGGCCTTGTTCCGGCCGTCCATGCCGCCGTCGTAAAGCTCGACAGTTTCGCCGCGGGCCGCGTACTCAAGCTGGCGGGCCATGGCGTTGGAGATCCCGGCCAAGTGGGCCAGGACGTGTCCCCGGGTCCAGCCGGGCAGGGCCGAGGAAGCCTTGACGTCCGCATCGCTGAGCTTGGCAACATCGGTGGTGACGTTGCCGGCGGCCTGGTGGATGCCGGCGAGCAGGAGGTCCGGTTGGGGAGCTGTCATGGCGCCCATCCTAGCCCGGCAGAACGCCGTCGGGGCCGAAGCGGTGCCGGATATGGTTGCCGTCGTTGCTCCCCTGCCAGAACTCGATTTCGGCGGGCCTGATGGCGTAAAGCTGCCAGTCGGGGTTCCCGCTGCCGTCCGCGCGGGGCCGTTCAGCCCAGTCCCGGGCCGAGGCCTCGGCGGACAGTTCCACCACGGGTCCTGCCACCCGGACCTGCCGGCCCAGCGATGGCCAGTAGAAGTTCATGGCCGCGCTGGGTTCGGCGGCAAGTTCCTTGCCTTTCCGCGATGTGCGGGACGTGGCGAAGTGCCAGCCCTCGTGGTCAATGTCCTTCAGGATCAGCATCCTCGACGACGGCTGCCGCCCGCTGCCGGCCCCGGTGCCTACGGTGGCGAGGCTGAAGGCGTGCGGCTGCTGCTCCCCCTTATCCAGCGCCTCGTCCAGCCATTGCTTGAAGAGCAGGGCCGGGTCCCCTGGCGCATTGTCCGGATCGAAATCCGGCAGGTCAGGCGGGAAGTCGGGAAGGGTGCGAAGGAACTTGCGGAAGGTTTCGCCCATGGGGCCATGGTAGCCCGATGCCCTCCGCACCTCCCCGACGCTCTCGCACTTAATGCACCGAAAACACCAACGCTCTCTCACTTTCTTGGGGAAAGTGAGAGAGCGTCGGCCCAAAAGGGACGTTAAACGGGAGAGCGTGCTTACCCTGCGTACTCGCGCACGCCTGCGAGCTCGGCTTCCAGCGCAGCCAGCTGTCGTTCGACGGCGGCCGGCGCCGTTCCGCCCTGGGAGTTGCGGCTGTTCAGCGAGCCCTCCGTGGACAGGACCGTGCGGACCTCCGGCGTGAGGTGCTCCGAGATGGCGGCGTATTCCCCATCAGTCAGGTCCCACAGCTCCACGCCGCGGGATTCCGCCTGTTTGACGGCGGCGCCGGAGAGCTCATGCGCCTCGCGGAACGGCACGCCCTGGCGGACCAGCCATTCGGCGATGTCCGTCGCCAGCGCGAAGCCCTGGGGTGCCAGCGATTCCATCCGTTCGGTGTTGAACGTCAGGGTGGCGATCATGCCGGACACGGCCGGGAGCAGCAGCTCCAAGGTGTCGGCGGCGTCGAACACCGGCTCCTTGTCCTCCTGGAGGTCCCGGTTGTAGGCCAGCGGCAGGCCCTTGAGCGTTGCCAGGAGCCCGGTCAGGTTGCCGATCAGGCGCCCTGCCTTGCCCCGCGCCAGCTCGGCCACGTCGGGGTTCTTCTTCTGCGGCATGATGGATGATCCCGTGGAGTAGGAATCGTGCAGTGTCACGAAGGAGAACTCCTTGGTGGCCCAGAGAATGACTTCCTCGGAGATCCGCGAAAGGTCCACACCGATCATGGAACACACCCAGGCGAACTCGGCGAAGACATCACGCGAGGCGGTGCCGTCGATCGAGTTGTGGGCCGCGGAGTAGAAGCCCAGGTCCGCGGCCACCGCCTCCGGGTCCAGCCCGAGGGAGGAGCCCGCCAGGGCGCCTGAGCCGTAGGGCGAGACACCTGCGCGCTTGTCCCAGTCCTGGAGCCGCTGCACGTCGCGCAGCAGCGCCCAGGCGTGGGCCAGCAGGTGGTGGCTGAGCAGTACCGGCTGGGCGTGCTGCAGGTGGGTCCGGCCCGGCATGGCAACGCCATGATGGGCCTTGGCCTGCTCCACCAGGGCATCCACCGTAGCCAGCACGCCGCGCGCGACGATCCTGGCGTGGTCGCGCAGGAACATCCGCCCCAGCGTGGCCACCTGGTCGTTGCGGGACCGGCCGGCGCGGAGCTTGCCGCCCAGCTGCGTTCCGGCACGCTCGATCAGCCCGCGCTCCAGCGAGCCGTGCACATCCTCGTCGGATTCGGCCGGCACATAGGCGCCCGAGGCTACGTCCTCATCCAGCCTGGCGAGGGCCGCCAGCATACCTTCCAGCTCGGCGTCGTCCAGTAGGCCTGCCTTGTGCAGCACGCGGGCGTGGGCCTTGGAACCGGCGATGTCGTAGCGCGCCAGCCTCCAGTCGAAGTGGGTGGACTTGCTTAGCGCCGCCAGGGCATCAGCGGGGCCGCCGGCGAAACGGCCGCCCCACAGCGCACCCGTGTTTGTAGCCTCAGCCTTAAGCTCAGCCACAGGGGCTACTTCCCCGCGACGCGGATGTCGCGGCGTGCGGCAACCTTGGCGGACATGCCCCACAGCTCGATGAAGCCGCGGGCCATGGACTGGTCGAAGGTGTCGCCGGTGTCGTAGGTGGCGAGGTCGAAGTCGTACAGCGAAGTGTCGGAGCGGCGTCCGTTGACGATGGCCTGGCCGCCGTGAAGCACCATGCGGATGTCGCCGGAGACGTACTTCTGCGTGTCCTCGATGAAGGCGTCCAGGGAGCGCTTCAGCGGGGAGAACCACTGGCCGTCGTAGACCAGCTCGGCCCAGCGCTGGCCAACGGTGGCCTTGAAGCGGGCCTGCTCGCGCTCGATGGTGATGTCCTCGAGGTGCTTGTGGGCGGTGATCAGCGCCATGGCACCGGGTGCCTCGTAGATTTCGCGGGACTTGATGCCCACCAGGCGGTCCTCGACGACGTCGATCCGGCCCACGCCCTGGGCGCCGGCCCGGCGGTTGAGTTCCTTGATGGCCTGCAGCGGGGTGACCTTCACGCCGTCGATGGCTACGGGCACGCCCTGCTGGAAGGAGATGGTGACCTCGTCCGGTGCCGGCGGGAACTCCGGGGTGGCGGTGTAGTCGTAAATGTCCTTGGTGGGGGCGTTCCAGATGTCCTCGAGGTAGCCCGTTTCCACGGCGCGGCCCCAGACGTTCTGGTCGATCGAGTACGGGTTCTTCTTGGTGGTCTCGATGGGCAGGCCCTTTTCCTCGGCGAAGGCGATGGCCTTGTCGCGGGTGAGGGCGAGGTCGCGGACGGGCGCGATGCACTTCAGGTCCGGGCCCAGGGTCTGGATGCCCACCTCGAAGCGGACCTGGTCGTTGCCCTTGCCGGTGCAGCCATGGGCAACGGTGGTGGCGCCGAATTCGCGGGCGGCCTTGACCAGGTGCTTGACGATGACCGGGCGGGAGATGGCGGAAACCAGCGGGTAGTGGCCCTGGTAGAGGGCGTTGGCCTTCAGGGTGGGCATGGCGTATTCGTTCGCGAACTCGTCGGAGGCGTCGGCCACGTAGGCTTCGACGGCGCCGCAGCCCAGGGCACGCTGGCGGATGGTCTCAAGGGACTCGCCGCCCTGTCCAACGTCAACCGCCACGGCGATGACCTCGGCTCCGGTGGCTTCGCCGATCCAGCCGATGGCTACAGAGGTGTCCAGGCCGCCCGAGTAGGCGAGCACAATGCGTTCAGTCACTTCAAATGCTCCTTGTGATTGGGGTTCGTAGATGTTGTCTTCAAGCTTATTGCCCGGCCTCTTCGGCCAGTTGCAGGAACCTGGCGGCAAGGTCCTGGCCGCCGTTCGGGTCCCGGGACACCAGCAGCACGGTGTCGTCACCGGCGATGGTTCCCAGGATGGACGGCATCACCGAGTGGTCGATGGCCAGCGCCAGGAAGTTGGCGGCGCCGGGCGGGGTGCGGAGCACGGCGATGTTGGCCGAGGCTTCAGCGGTGACCAGGAGTTCACTGCAGAGCCTGGCCAGTCGGGCGTCCAGGATTTCCTGGCTCACCCCGCTCTTGGCGGCCCGCTCGCCGCCCTCGCCGGGCACGGCATACACCAGCACGCCTTCTTTCCCGCGGACCCGCACAGCGCCGAGTTCCACCAGGTCGCGCGACAGCGTGGCCTGGGTGACCTGCACGCCATCGTCCGCCAACAGCGCGGCCAGCTCCGCCTGGGACCGCACCGATTCACCCGTGAGGATGGCCGTGATGCGTGCCTGGCGGGCCGTTTTGGTGGCCGGGCTGGAGCCCGGCGTCGCCGGTTGGGCCGACACTAGAACGTGCTCTCTCCGGTACCTTCGACCGGGGAAAGGCCGTCCACGAAGGCCAGGCCGGACCGGTGCATCAGCCATGCCATCAGGGCTTTCTGCGCGTGCAGCCGGTTTTCGGCCTCGTCCCAGACGATGGACTGCGGCCCGTCGATCACGCCGGCCGAGATTTCGTAGCCGCGGTAGGCGGGGAGGCAGTGAAGTACGACGGCGTCTTCCGCAGCGTGTGCCATGGCCGCCTCGTCCACGGTGTACTCGCGGAAGAGCTGCAGCCGCGCTACCTTCTCGGCTTCCTGGCCCATGGACACCCAGGTATCGGTGGCGACCACGTCGGCACCCTTCAGGGCTTCCACCGCATCGGTGGTGACCAGTACCGAACCGCCGGTCTGTGCCGCGCGTTCCTCTGCGGCAGCGACGATGTCCGCGGCCGGCAGGTAGCCTTCGGGCCCGGCGATGCGGACGTGCATCCCCGCGGTGACACCGGCCAGCAGGTAGGAGTTGGCCATGTTGTTGGCGGCGTCGCCGAGGTAGCTCATGGTAAGGCCCTTGAGTTCACCCTTGTGCTCCTTGACGGCCAGCAGGTCCGCGAGGAGCTGGCACGGGTGGTAGTCATCGCACAGGGCATTGATGACCGGCACCCTGGAGTTTTCCGCCATGGCCACCAGCCCGGCGTGCGCACCCGTCCGCCAGACGATGGTGGACACCATCCGCTCCAGGACCTTGGCGGTGTCCTCCACGGATTCCTTGTGGCCGATCTGGGCTTCGCCCGGGTTGATGATGAGGGCGTTGCCGCCCATGTCCGCGATGCCCGTGGCGAACGAAACCCGGGTCCGGGTGGAGGTCTTGTCGAAGATCACGGCCACGGTCTTGCGGCCGCTGCCCGCAGCGGCGAAGGGCTGGACGCTGTACGGGTCCGCCTTCATGCGAACGGCGAGGTCCAGTACCTCGGCCTGCTCGGCGGGGCTGAGGTCCGTGTCTTTGAGGAAGTGCCGGGTGGTGCCGGTGGCTGTTGTCACTGGGCGTCCTTAGCTGCTTGGAGGATGGCCGGGAAGGCGGCGAGGAAGGTATCGGCCTGGGCCGTAGTGAGGACCAGCGGCGGTGCCAGGCGGATGGTGCGGGGACCAGGGCTGTTGACGATGAAGCCGGCATCGAGGCCCGCCTGCACCACCGCGGGTGCCACATCCGCGTCCAGGTCGAAGCCGATGAGCAGGCCCTCGCCGCGGACTTCGGTGACGCCCGGGACGGCTGCCAGCGCGGAGCGCAGGTGCTCCCCCACGGCCGCCACGTTGGCCAGGACATCCTGGCTTTCGATGGCGTGGAGGGTGGCCAGGGCGGCCGCCGTCGCCACGGGGTTGCCGCCAAAGGTGGTGCCGTGCTGGCCGGCGCTCAACAACGACGACGTTTCGACGCCGAACGTGACCAGCGCACCGATCGGGAAGCCACCGCCCAGGCCCTTTGCCAGGGTGACCGCGTCCGGCATGATCCCGGCGTCCTCGCTGGCAAGCCATTTGCCGGTCCGGCCGATGCCGGTCTGGACCTCGTCCAGGATCAGCAGCGCCCCTGCACGGGCAGTCAGCTCGCGGGCAGCTTTGAGATATCCGGGCGGCAGGGGACGCACGCCCGCCTCGCCCTGGATGGGTTCCAGAAACACTGCGGCCACGGTTTCGTCAACGGCCGCCTTGAGCGCCTCGACGTCCCCGAACGGGATATGCACTACACCCCCGGGCAACGGCTCGAACGGTGCGCGGTAGGCCTCCTTGGCGGTCAGCGCCAAGGCACCCATGGTCCGGCCGTGGAAGGCACCTTCGAGGGCGATGATTTTGGTCCGCTTGGTGTCCCCGCCGCCGGTGTTGCGGCGGGCCAGCTTGAACGCGGCCTCATTGGCCTCGGTTCCGGAGTTGGTGAAGAACACCTTGGATCCGGCCGGAGCGTTGCCGAGGGCCAGGAGCTTTTCGGCCAGCGCGATCTGGGTGGGGCTGGTGAAAAAGTTGGACACGTGCCCCAGGGTGGCGAGCTGGCTGGAAATCACCGACGTGACGAACGGGTTGGCGTGGCCCAGCGCGTTGACCGCGATGCCGCCGAGCAGGTCCAGGTATTCCTTGCCATCCGCGTCCCAGACCAGGCAGCCCGCCCCGCGGACCAGGACGCGCTGCGGCGTGCCAAACACGCCCATCAGCGAGGTTGAGTAGCGTGCCAGCCACTCTGATCCGGCGTGGCCTTTGGTTTCGACAAGCTCAACCACCGGGCTTTCGACAGGTTCAACCACCGGGGTTTGCTGGATCTTGTTCATCCGTTGATCTCCTCGTCCGGGACTACCTGGGTACCGATGCCCGCCGTCGTAAATGTTTCAAGAAGCATGGAGTGGGGCAGGCGCCCGTCCACGATGTGGGCCCGCTCCACTCCCTCATCAATGGCCTTGAGGCACGCGGCCATTTTGGGGATCATGCCCGATTCGAGCCTGGGCAGCATATCCTGCAGCTCGGAGGCCGTCAGGGAGGAGATCAGCGAGGACTTGTCAGGCCAGTTGGCGTACAGGCCTTCGACGTCGGTGAGGATCACCAGCTTGGAGGCGCCCAGTGCCGAAGCCACGGCCGCCGCCGCGGTATCGGCGTTGACGTTCAGGACCTGGCCTGTGGGCTGGAAGCGCGCCGTGCCGGCAACGCTTTCCCCACCATCCACGATCTCCGGGGCAACAGTGGAAATCACGGGGATCCTGCCGGCTTCGAGGATGTCCATGATGCCGGTGGGGTCGACGCCGACCACCTCACCGACCAGCCCCAGGTCCACTTCTTCGCCGTCCACCACAGTCCCCGTCCGGACTGCGCGCAGCAGGCCGCCGTCTTCCCCGGACATGCCCACCGCGTAGGGCCCGTGGGAGTTGATCAGGCCCACCAGTTCGCGGCCCACCTGCCCGGTGAGGACCATCCGGACCACGTCCATGGCATCAGGAGTGGTGACGCGGAGGCCGCCCTTGAACTCGGACTCGATGCCGAGCCGGCTCAGCATCGAGTTGATCTGCGGGCCGCCGCCGTGGACCACCACCGGGTGGATGCCTACGTGGTGGAGGAACACGATGTCCTCGGCAAAGGCGCGGCGAAGTTCGTCATTGACCATGGCGTTTCCGCCGTACTTGATCACCATGATGCTGCCGGCGAACCGCTGGATCCAGGGCAGCGCCTCAATCAGGGTTGCTGCCTTGTCCTGGGCGTCGGACATGCTGGTGGTTTCACGCGTCTGGGTGTTCATGCTTCACTTTCCGCAACGGTTGCTGCCGGGGCGTTCCTAGCTGGAGTAGGCGCTGTTCTCGTGCACATAGTCGTGGGTGAGGTCGTTCGTCCAGATGGTGGCCTCGGCATCGCCGGCCTGCAGGTCGATCTCCACCAGCACTTCGCGCGGTTCCAGGTCCACCAGGCTGCGGTCGTCGCCGATGCTGCCGTTCCGGCAAATCTGGACCCCGTTCATGGACACGTTGAGCTGGTCCGGTTCAAAGGCCGCGTCCGTGGTCCCCACCGCGGACAGCACCCGCCCCCAGTTGGGGTCCTTGCCGAAGATGGCGGCCTTGAAGAGGTTGGAGCGGGCCACGGACCGGCTGACGGTCTCGGCGTCGCCTTCACTGGCGGCGTTGAAGGTACGGATGGCGATGTCGTGGCTGGCACCTTCGGCATCGCCAATGAGCTTGCGGGCAAGCTCAGCGCATACCTGGGTGAGGCCATCGCCGAAAGCCTCGGCGGAGGGAACGGCGCCGGAAGCGCCGGACGCCAGCAGAACCACGGTGTCGTTGGTGGACATGCAGCCGTCGGAGTCAGCCCGGTCGAAGGTGACGCGCGTGGCGTCGCGGAGGACGACGTCGAGCATTTCCGCCTCAACGGCCGCGTCAGTGGTGAGAACCACCAGCATGGTGGCCAGGCCGGGTGCCAGCATGCCGGCGCCCTTGGCGATACCGCCGATGGTGAATTCCTGGCCGTCGGCGTCCGTGCCGATGAACAGCGCCGCCTTGGGAACGGAGTCGGTGGTCATGATGGCGTTGGCCGCGTCAGGTCCGCCGTCGGTGCTGAGGGCCTTGGCGGCTGCCTCGACGCCGGGAAGGATCTTGTCCATGGGCAGCTGCTCGCCGATGAGGCCGGTGGAGCAGACAAAAACATCGGTGGCCGAGATGCCCAGCACGTCCGCAACTTTCTCGGCGGTGCTGTGGGTGTTCTGGAAGCCGGTGGGTCCGGTGCAGGCGTTGGCGCCCCCGGAGTTGAGGATCACGGCGTCCACCCTGCCGTCGGAGACCACCTGGCGGGACCAGTGGACGGGGGCTGCAGCCACGCGGTTACTGGTGAAGACCGCGGCAGCAGCTTTGGCGGGGCCGTCGTTGACTACCAGGGCAAGGTCCGGGTTGCCGGAGGCCTTCAGTCCGGCGGTGACGCCGGCGGCCCGGAAGCCAAGGGGTGCGGTAACGGTCACGGGGCAACTCCCTGGAGGTCAAGGCCGGCGGTTTCCGCCAGGCCGAGTGCGATGTTCATGGACTGGACGGCGCCGCCGGCGGTCCCTTTGGTGAGGTTGTCGATGACGCAGGTGACGACCACCCGGCCGGTGTGGGCGTCGAAGGCAAGCTGCATGGCAGCGTGGTTGGACCCCTGCACGGCCTTCGTGGCGGGCCACTGCCCTTCAGGCAGGACGTGCACGAAGGGTTCGTCATCGTACGCGTCGGTCCACGCCTGGCGCAGCTGTCCGGCTGTGGTGCCGGGCTTCACTTTGGCCGTGGCGGTAGTCAGGATGCCCCGGCTCATCGGTGCAAGGGTGGGGGTGAAGGAGACGGTCACCTGCTCCCCTGCCGCATTGGACAGGCCCTGTTCGATTTCGGGGGTGTGCCGGTGGCCGCCGCCCACGCCGTAGGGGCTCATGGAGCCCATCACCTCGGCGCCGATCAGGTTCACCTTCGCCGCCTTGCCCGCACCCGAGGTGCCGGACGCGGAAACGATCACGACGTCGTCGGGCTCCAGGAGGTGCGCGGCGAACCCGGGCGTCAGGGCCAGCAGGGCCGACGTCGGGTAGCAGCCGGGCACGGCGATGCGGCTGGCGCCTTTGAGGGCTTCGCGCTGGCCGGGCAACTCGGGCAGGCCATACGGCCAGGTGCCGGCATGGGCTGAGCCGTAGAACTTTTCCCACGCGGCCGGGTCCTCGAGGCGGTGGTCGGCGCCGGCGTCGATCACCACCGTCCCTTCCGGAAGCTGGGCGGCGATCCCGGCGGAAGCACCGTGCGGCAGCGCGAGGAACACCACGTCGTGGCCGGAGAGGTTCTCCACGGTGGTGTCCTCCAGGATGCGGCTGGACAGTCCATGCAGATGCGGCTGCAGTTCGCCCAGGCGCGAACCGGCGTTGCTGTGTGCCGTGATGGCTCCAATGGTGACATCCGGGTGGCCCGCGAGGAGGCGGAGCACCTCTCCGCCGGCGTAGCCACTGGCGCCTGAGACTGCAACAGAAATAGTCATGGCTCCCACCTTACAGCAAAACTATTCACTAGGCCCGATATTTATGCATGCGCGGATGCTGCCGCCGGCCGATGCGCCGGAGGCCCTGCCGTATCCTGAGTGGAGAGGGTGATCCTGACCGTGCAGGCCGAATGTCGGCTGCAATGTTGCCCGTAACAGTCACGAGGCATCTTTTGACCACAACCCTACCCACTTCCGGCGTCCGTGCGCCGCGTGTCCGCCAGCCGAACGCCGTGGTCCTGAGCTATTCCGAACTCCTCAAGGCCGTCAAGGCCGAAGGCTTGCTGGAACGGCGGGTTGGTTTCTACGCCACGCTGTTCACTGTCCTTGCCCTCCTCATGGCGGCGGCGTGGTTCGGTTTTGCCCTGATCGGCGACAGCTGGTTCCAACTCCTGATCGCGCGGCCGCCATCGGCGTACTCTGCACGCAGTTGAGTTTCCTCGCCCACGAGGCGGGCCACCGCCAGATTTTCGCTTCACGCCGCGCCAACGACTGGTCGGCGCGGCTGCTCGCCACGTCTGTTGCCGGCATCAGCTATTCCTGGTGGGAGCAAAAGCACGGCGCGCACCACAACCACCCGAACGTGATCTCCAAGGACCCTGACATTGCCACCGGCGCGATCGCCTTCCACGTCGAAGGAGCCTCCACCCGGCAGGGCCCGCTGTCCTTCCTGACCCGGAAACAGGGCTGGTTCTTCTTTCCGCTGCTCTTCCTGGTGGGGCTGGGCCTCCAGATTGATTCGGTCCGTTTTATTGTGCGCCGGGCAAAAGTCACGCACCGCTGGGTGGAGATTCCGATTCTCGCCGTGCGCCTGGCCACGCTTCCTGTCCTGGCCTTCACGTTCCTGCCCACGGGTATGGCCTTCGCCTTCATCGGCGTCCAGCTGGCGGTTTTCGGTTTTTACATGGGCGCCTCGTTCGCGCCCAACCACAAGGGCATGCCCGTCCTGCCGGCGGACAGCAGGGTGGACTTCTTCAGCCGGCAGGTCCTGACTTCACGGAATATCTCCGGCGGCCGCTTCATGGACATCCTGCTGGGCGGGCTGAACCGCCAGGCGGAACACCACCTCTTCCCGGACATGGCGCGGCCCCAGCTGGACAAGGCCGCAAGGATAGTCCGGGAGTACTGCGCCAAGCACCAGGTTCCCTATACCGAAACCACATTGCTGCAGTCCTACGGCATCATCGTGAACTACCTCAACCAGGTGGGGCTTGCCGCCGGACGCCATTTCGAGTGCCCCATGGCAACGGTTACGCGCCGCTACTGAGCGGCCCCGCCGGGCGGCGGGCGGCGCCTAGGATGGGGGGACCGGGCCAGGAAACTCCGGCCCGCGGAAGGAAACCCATGACGCACGCTATTGTCGCCGGGCAAGCCGGTGGTCCCGAAGTCCTCTCCTACGTTCCGGTTGAGCGCCCCGTTCCCGGTCCGGGGCAACTGCTGATCGAAGTTGCGGCCGCCGGAGTGAACTTTATTGACACCTACAAGCGCAGCGGCGTGTACAAGGTGCAGTATCCCTTCATCCCGGGCTCCGAGGCAGCCGGAACGGTGGCGGCCCTGGGCGAGGGCGTCAGCGGATTTGCCCCGGGAGACCGGGTGGCCACCGCGGAAGGCACCGGATGCTACGCCGGTTACGCCCTCGTGGACGCGGATAAAGCGTTGCCGGTCCCGGACGGACTCGACGACCTCACGGCCGCGGCCCTCCCGCTGCAGGGCCTTACGGCCCATTACCTGATCAACTCCACCTTCAAGGTTGAGGCCGGGCACAACGTCCTGCTGCACGCCGGCGCCGGCGGGGTGGGCCTCCTGCTCATCCAGCTGCTGAAGGCAAAGGGTGCCCGGGTCATCACCACCGTGTCCACCGACGAGAAGGAAGCCCTCGCCGTCGACGCCGGGGCCGACCACGTGCTGCGCTATGAGGGCTTTCCCCAGCACGTACGCGACCTCACCCACGGCCGCGGAGTTGACGTTGTTTACGACGGCGTGGGCAAGGACACCTTCGACGGCTCACTCAGCGCCCTGCGGGTGCGCGGCACGCTGGCGCTGTTCGGCGCTGCGTCGGGTCCCGTCCCGCCGGTGGATCCGCAGCGGCTCAACGCCGGCGGATCGTTGTTCCTGACCAGGCCCACCATGGGCCACTACCTGCAGGACGCGGCCGAGCGGCGCTGGCGGTCGGACGAAATCTTCGCTGCAGCCGCGGAGGGCAGCCTCAAGGTCCGGATCGGAGCCCAGTACCCCCTGGCGGAAGCAGCCCAGGCGCACCGCGACCTGGAGGGCCGGCGCACCACCGGCAAGGTGGTCCTGATCCCGTAACGGACGTCAGCGGCACACAGAAAGGTCCCCGCAGCCAGGATGAATCAATCCGGCTGCGGGGACCTTCCGTGTGTCACGCCTGCGCTTTCCTAGCGTTGCACGGCACCAAACCGCTCGGCCGCCAGGGCAACGGCACTTTCCCGCGCCGCAGACGCCTCATCAGCTGTGAGGGTGCGGTCGTCGGCGCGGAACCGGAGCCCGAACGCCAGCGACTTTTTGCCTTCCTCGATGCCCTTGCCGGCGTAGACGTCGAAGAGCGCAACGTCCTCCAGCAGTTCACCGGCGCCTTCCCGCAGTGCGGCCAGCACGTCGTCGGCCGGAACCTCGGCGGGAACCACCAGTGCCACGTCCTGCGTTGCCACCGGGAACGCGGAGATGTGGCGCGCCACGATCACGTCGGGAGCTGCGTCGAACAGCGCGTCGGCGTTGAGCTCCAGTGCCACAGAGCGTGCCGGCATGTCCGAGGCGGCCAGCAGCTTGGGGTGCAGCTCTCCGGCGTAGCCCATCACTTCGCCGGTGCGCAACGCCAGCTTGGCCGCACGGCCGGGGTGGAAAGCCTGGTGGCTGCCCTGGCTGACCACCAGTTCCACACCCAGAACGTCGCCGGCGAGCCGTGCGATGTCCAGTGCGTCGGCCCAGTCCCACTGGCGCGGGGCATGCGCTGCCGCGGCCGGCGAGTCGTGCCCGGTGAGCACCACGGCGAGGTGGAACGGCTGGGCGGGGACGCCGTCGTACAGTGCATCCAGCACCTCATCGGCGGGCTTGGCCCCCAGCGGCGGGATGAAATCCGTTCCCATCTTCCCGCCGGGCAGGAACACCAGGCCCGACTCGAAGAGGGCGAGGTCCCGGAAGCCGCGTGAGTGGTTGCGCTTGGCTACCTCGATGAGCCCCGGGAGGATGGAGGTCCGCAGGAAGCCCTGCTCCTCACTGATGGGGTTGGCCAGCTTCACCGCGGGCCGGCCTGCGCCCTGTTCGGCCACACCAAAGGTGTCGTTGGCTGCCTTGGAGACAAACGGGTACGAGAGAACTTCGGTGAGCCCGGCGTCGGCCAGTGCCTGGATCAGGCGGCGGCGCTGCTGCTGCACGCGCGTCAGGCCACGGCCGGGAGGCGCCACCGGCAGCGTGGCCGGAATCTTGTCGTAGCCCACCAGGCGGGCGATCTCCTCGGAGAGGTCCTCCTTGGTCTCCAGGTCGTGCCGCCAGCTGGGGGCAGTGACGCTCCACCCGTCGTCGTTCCTGACGACGGCGGCGCCCAGGTCCTCGAGCGAGGTGACGATCTGCTCTTCTGTGAAGTCGATGCCGATCCGGGCGGCAGCGAACGCTGCGGGCAGCTCGATGGTCACGGGGTCCGGGGCGGTCCCCACGTCGGTCCCCGCCTCATCCGCCGTGCCGCCGGCGAGCTCCACCAGGAGGTCCACTACGCGCTGGGCGGCGATCCCGGCCACCTGCCAGTCAACGCCGCGCTCGAAGCGCTTGGACGCTTCGGACGGGAGCTTGTGGCGGCGCCGGGAGCGTGAGATCGACACCTCGTCGAAGTGGGCGGCTTCCACCAGGATGTTCGACGTCGAGTCGCTGACCTCGGTGTCCGCGCCGCCCATCACACCAGCGATGCCGATGGCACCGGAGTCGTCGGTGATCAGCAGGTCTTCGGGGTCAAGGGTGCGCACCTTGCCGTCCAAAGTGGTGATCTTCTCGCCCGCCGTGGCCCGGCGCACCACGATGTCCCCGGACAGCTTGTCCAGGTCGTAGCAGTGCGTGGGCTGGCCCAGTTCCAGCATCACGTAGTTGGAGATGTCCACAGGCAGGGAGATGGAGCGGATGCCGGCCAGGCGGAGGCGGGACGCCATCCACTGCGGGGTGGGCCCGGTGGCGTCAACGCCGCGGACGGTCCGTGCCACGAAGCGGTCGGAACCCGGCTTGCCGTAGATGGGGGCGTCGTCGTTGAGCTTGACGCCGTAGCCACCGGAGAGCTCCGCCGGGGCGCTGACGCGGGACGCGGGATCCGTGAAGGTGGTACCGGTGGCGTGCGCGTACTCGCGGGCCACCCCGCGGATGGAGAAGGCGTAGCCGCGGTCCGGGGTGACGTTGATCTCGGCGGCTTCATCGTAAAGGCCCAGCAGCTCCATGGCGTCCGTGCCGATTTCGGGGTCGAGGCCGATCCGGGACAGCACCAGGATGCCGTCGTGGTCCTCGCCGATGCCCAGCTCGCGGACGGAGGCGATCATGCCGGCGGACACGTGGCCGTAGGTCTTGCGGGCGGAGATGTGGAAGTCGCCCGGCAGCACGGCGCCCGGCAGTGTGACCACCACTTTGTCGCCCTCCACGAAGTTGTGGGCACCGCAGATGATGCCCTGCACGCCGGAGGGATCGATGCCCTTGCCGGTGAGCGTCTGCTCCTGCCCTTCGGGGACAACGCGGACCTGGCACCAGTTGATGGTTTTGCCATTGGTCTGCGGTTCCTTGACCAGGCTCAGGACCTGGCCCACCACGATGGGGCCCTGCAGGGTGTCCGTGGGACGGTGGACGGCCTCTTCCTCAAAGCCCACCTTGACCAGCTCGGCCATCACATCTTCGGCCGTTGCTCCGGCCGGTACCTCCGCGTATTCACGCAGCCAGGAAATTGGGATACGCACTGTTAGATCTCCATCCCGAAGTGCTCGCTGAAACGTACATCGCCTTCGATCATGTCGCGCATGTCGCCAACCTCGTTGCGGAACATCAGGGTCCGCTCGATGCCCATGCCGAAGGCAAAACCTGAATAGACGTCCGGGTCGATGCCCGCGGCGCGGAGCACGTTGGGGTTGACCATGCCGCAGCCGCCCCACTCAATCCAGCGCGGTCCGCCCTTGGCGCCCGGGTGGAAGATGTCCAGCTCGGCGGAGGGCTCGGTGAAGGGGAAGTAGTTGGGGCGCAGCCGGATCCGGGCTTCGTCACCGAACATCTGCCGGGCGAAGTGCTCCAAGGTGCCGCGAAGGTCTGCCATGCTCAGGTTCTTGTCGATGGCCAGGCCTTCAAACTGGTGGAACACCGGTGTGTGCGTGGCATCCAGTTCGTCGGTGCGGAACACCTTGCCGGGGCACAGCACGTAGATAGGCACTTCACGTTCGAGCATGGAGCGGACCTGCACCGGCGAGGTGTGGGTGCGCATCAGCAGGTGGGCCTCGGGCGGCTCCACGAAGAAGGTATCCTGCATTTCGCGGGCCGGGTGGTCCGGCTTGAAGTTCAGGGCATCGAAGTTGAACCACTCCGATTCGACTTCCGGGCCCTCGGCGATCTCCCAGCCCATGCCCACGAAGATGTCCGCCACGCGGTCCTGGAGCGTGGACAAGGGGTGCCGGGAGCCGGCACGGCGACGGCGGGGAGCAGCAGTGACGTCAACGGTCTCTTCGAGGAGGATCCGGGCGTCGTTTTCGGCTTCCAGCTCTGCCGTGCGGTCCGCGAGCGCCTTATTAACCCGGCCGCGGGAAGCTCCCATCAGCTTTCCGGCAACGGCCTTCTGGTCCTTGGGCAGTTTGCCGATCTCGCGGTTGGCAAGGCTGAGCGGCGATTTCTCACCCGTGTGCGCGAGCCTCACCGCCTTCAGCTCGTCAAGGGTGGCCGCGCCGGCGATGGCGGCGATGGCCTGGTCTACAGCGGCAGTAATGGCGGCTTCATCCGTGGGGTTCGGGATGGCGGCGCCCGGCAAAGTTTCAGTCATCTACTGTTCTTAGCTACGAGTCGTGGCTGCCGGCGGGCATTCCGGTTTCCCGGCCGCGCTTCCGCTGGCAGGTCATGGATGAATGACCTCAAATTCAGTTCATTCAATGACCAGGTCAGGGCCTGCCGGAAAATCCGGCGGCCACTGCACTCCAGTCTAATTGAACGGTCCGGCTACCATGGCCTCATGACACCACGGGAGCCTTTGGCGCTTCGGCGGCCCCCGACAGGTCCGCAGGTGGCGCGGCTGGTGGCGAACGCCGTCAACGGCAGCACCGTCCTGGGCCTTGCTGTAGCCGCCGCGGCACGGTCGGATCTCCGCCCGGGCCCGCACGGGCTCATTATTGCCGGCGGCTACCGGTGGCGCGTGCCGCTTGCCGCAGCGTTCACGCTGGGAAACGTTGTCCTGTGCCGCTGCCCGGCCGCTGACCTGCTGGCCCGGCCGGAACTGCTGGGACACGAAGAAAAACACTGTACCCAGTACGCCTGGTGCCTGGGCCTTCCGTTCCTTCCGCTCTACTTCCTTGCCGCCGGGTGGTCTCTCCTGCGCACAGGCAATCCGGGAACGGGCAACATCTTCGAGCGGCACGCCGGCCTTGTCGCCGGCGGTTACCCGGACCCATTGGACCGGGGCCAGGCCGGGCTACCGCGCCCTGCCGGAACGGAGGCGTGACCCGTGCCGGGCGAAGGCAGCCACCTTGCTGACCGGAGCGGCCCCGATGAGGCGGGCAACGCCGTCGGGCCGTCCCCCCGCCAGTCCGACGGCGGTGCTGCCCCAGGGACTGTCAGCGTCACCGGAACAGGTTCCGCGGAGGCTGCCCCGGACCTGATGGTGGTGTCCATCGGGGTGGAATGCCGCGCCGGCTCCGTGGAGGCGGCGTGGGAGAGGGCAGGAAGGAGTTCAGACGCCGTGGCGTCCACCTTCCGCCGGCACGGTGTTGCCGGCGCGGACATCAGAACCACAGGACTCAACGTGCGGGCAGACCTCGTGTGGCGGGAAGGCGAGGGCCAATCCGTCACCGGCTATGTCGCAGCGAGCACCCTCACCGTAAGGTTGCACAGTCCCGGTTCCGCCTCCGCTGCGATCTCGGACGCCGTAGGGGCCGGCGGGAACGACGTCCGGCTCAACGGGCTGGAACTGACGTTTGCCGACGACGCCGACGTCCGGGCGCGTGCGCGGGATGCGGCATGGCTGGACGCACTCCGTTCGGCGGAGCAGTTTGCCCGACTCGCCTCCGCCCGGCTGGGCCGGGTGCTGTCCATCACGGACACGGTCACACCCCAGGCGCCGGCCCCCCTCCCCCGGATGCAGCGAGCCGCTTCGATGGAAGCCCTGGACGTGGAAGCCGGGGAAACAGCGGTGGCTGTGGCCATCAGCGTGGTGTGGGAACTCGAGGTCTGAGTTCACCGGATTAGTGCCGCAGGCTTGCACCGATGCTTGACTTAAGTTCGAACATACATTCGAATGGAGTTCATGAGATGGGATGCCCAAGCACTGATGCCGCCGCCGCCAGGGACAGCCGCGGAGGGGCCATCGCCCGCACTTCTGCCGTTGGTCGGGCTGGTCCGGTCCGTCACAACACCGGAATTCGCCGGCATCACCTTTCATGAGGTCACCGCCAAATCTGTGCTCAACAAGGTACCCGCCGGCTCGCGGATGCCGTTCGAATGGACCATCAACCCCTACCGGGGGTGCAGCCACGCCTGTGTGTACTGCTTCGCCCGGAAAACGCACACTTATCTCGATTTCGACGCCGGGCGGGATTTTGACAGCCAGGTGGTGGTCAAAGTCAACGCGGCGGAGGTCCTCCGGAAGGAACTGGCCCGGCCGTCCTGGGGCCGCCACCAGGTGGCCCTGGGCACCAACACCGATCCGTACCAGCGGGCCGAGGGGCGCTACCGGCTGATGCCCGGGATCATCGCAGCGCTGGCGGATTCGGGTACTCCCCTGTCCATCCTCACCAAGGGAACCCTGTTGGCCAGGGACATCCCGCTTCTGAAGAGCGCCGCCGCCCAGGTGCCGGTGGGCCTGGGCATCTCCCTTGCCATGACCAATGAAGCATTGTCCGAGGCCATCGAACCCGGCACGCCGGGACCCCGCGCGCGGCTCAAGCTGGTGTCCCGGCTGCGCGAGGCCGGGCTCCCCTGCGGGGTTATGGCCATGCCCATCCTTCCGTGGCTTACGGACAGCGACGAAGCACTGGATTCGCTTTTTGCCTCACTCGCTTCCGCAGGGGCCACCGGCGTCACTGCCGGAGCCCTCTACCTCAAACCGGGCGGCACCAGGGAATGGTTCATGAAGTGGATTGCGGCCCATCATCCACAGCTCGCCCGCCGCTATCAGCGGCTGTACGGGTCCGGATCCTACGCATCCAAGGAATACCGGGCATGGCTGGCCGGCAGGGTCAGCTATTTCAAGGCCCGGTACGGTTTTTCCCATTCGTCGGGCTTCAGCCACCGGGATCTCGATGATCCCCGGGGCGAGGAAGCGGAATATCCGGCAGGCATCATCCCTGCCACCTCATCTGCGGCTGCCGCCGGCACCCCGGCGCCTGCGCAGGCCACCCTGTTTTAGGCCCGCCCGCCCGCTGCGGGCATACCCACAGACGCCAGCAGTTCCCGGACGATGGGGAAATCGGCGGGAATCCACGGAAGGCCCAGGACCTCGTCCGGCCCGGACAGCGACACCCACTTGAGTTCGTCGTGGTCCTCAAGGGGTTCCGGCTCACCGGCAAGGATTTCTGCGAACCAGACGCGCATGCTGGCCCTGTCATTCAAAGGCCAGCCGCCCGGGGGCCTCGCCGCAAGCTCGGCGCCCACGCGCACTTCGATCCCCAGCTCCTCGCCCAGTTCACGGCGCAGTGCTGCTTCCGGGTCCTCGCCCGGCTCCACTTTGCCGCCCGGGAACTCCCACAGGCCAGCCAGTTTCTCGGGGGCACTGCGGCGCGCCACCAGCAGCCGGGACGGTTCCGCGAGGCGGTCCACGATGGCCCCGCCTACCACCTGTATCAGTCCAGTCACCGCCCCATTCTATGGGGGACAATGGAAAGGCCCGGGCACTCTTTGCGCTCTTCCCGGAATACCTGAGCCGTACCCGGGGTTGTCCCCGGTGGTCCAGGCCCCTCCAGCCCCACTGCCGTGGCTGCAGCCCACCTTGTATCCCCAGCACTTGAAAAGCAGGCACATGAGCAGCGTCGTACAGTCCCCCACGGCAACCGGCACCACAGCCCCCAATATCGCCATGGCCATCACCGCCCTGGCGATGGGCGGGGTGGGAATCGGGGTCACCGAGTTCACCATGATGGGCCTGCTCAAGGAAGTGGAACAGGGCCTGAACATCAGCACGCCCGAAGCCGGCCACCTCATCTCCGCCTACGCGCTGGGTGTGGTGGTGGGCGCGCCGCTGCTGGCCGCCGTGGGCGCCAAGCTCCCCCGCAAGACCCTGGCACTCGGCCTGATGCTGTTCTTCACCGTCGCCAACCTGGCCTCCTTCCTGGCCCCCGACTACGGAACCATGCTGGTCTCACGGTTTGCCGCCGGGCTGCCGCACGGCGCATTCTTTGGCGTCGCAGCGTTATCGCCGCCTCGCTCGTGCCGCCCACTCGGCGGGGTTGGGCCATTTCCATGGTGATGGCGGGCCTGAGCATTTCCAACGTGATTGGCGTTCCGGCAGCAACCTGGTTGGGCCAGACCTACGGCTGGCGCCTGCTCTTTATCCTGGTGGGCCTGCTCGGAATACTCACCCTGATGCTGATCTGGTGGTTTGTTCCATTCCACAAGGCCCACCCTGATGCCAGCATCCGCCGGGAACTGGGAGCGCTCAAGAGGCTACAGGTCTGGCTTGCCATCCTGATCGGCATCGTGGGCTTTGGCGGCTTCTTTGCCACTTACACGTATATCTCCCACACGATGACGAATGTGGCAGGCCTCCCCTCCGCGCTGATTCCTTTGGTGGTGGCGCTGTACGGCCTGGGCATGGTGGCCGGCAACATGGTGGGCGGCCGGATTGCTGACAAATCCGTGATGGGGACGCTGTACAGTGTCCTGCCTGCCATCGCCGTTGCCCTGGTGGTCTACGCCATCGCCGCCCATTGGGCCTGGTCCGCCCTGGTGATGGTCTTCGTGGTGGGCGCCGCCGGGTCCATGCTCATACCGGCGCTGCAGACCCGCCTTTTGGACGCCTCCCCCGACGCACCTTCCCTGGCGTCATCCCTGAACCATGCAGCGCTGAACGTGGCCAACGCCCTCGGCGCTTTCCTGGGCGGGCTGGTGATCGCCTGGGGCTGGGGCTATGTAGCGCCGGCGCTGGTGGGCGCCTGCCTTGCTGTCCTGGGCCTGGGCGTTGCACTGGCCAGCGGCCTCCTGGAACGCAAAAAGCCGCTGGCGGCCTGAAAGCAGGGCGGCCGGAAAAGCAGGGCGGCCCGACAGGCAACGGGCCGCGGCTGTCCTGACGTCTTGTCCCTTCGCGGGCAATCTTCAGGGGCCCGGGGTCGCCGCTGCCGTCTGATGGCCGGCAGCGTCTGAGCGCTGCAGGTCGGGCTCCAGGTAGATCACACGGGCAATAGGCACAGCGGAGCGGATCCGGGATTCCGCGCTGTCGATCTCCTTCGCGATCTCCTCCCCCGTGGAGTTGCGCTTGATCGCGATCTTTGCCGCCACCAGCAGTTCCTCCGGCCCAAGGTGCATCGTCTTGAGGTGGATGATCCGGGTTCCGTCGGCCTCGATGGCTTTCGCGATGCGCTCTACGTCTTCCCTGGTGGCCGACTCGCCCAGGAGCAGGGACTTCGTCTCGATGGCAAGGATCACGGCGATGCCCACCAGCAGCAGGCCGATCATGGCGGTGCCCGCGGCGTCCCAGAGTCCGTTGCCGGTCATCAGCGTCATGCCCACGCCGATCAGGGCGAACATCAGACCGAGGAGCGCCCCCAGGTCCTCGAGCAGGATCACAGGAAGTTCCGGTTGCTTGGCGCTGCGGACGAACCTGGCCCAGGACTGCTGTCCGCGGGTGTGGTTCGATTCCTTCATGGCAGTCCGGAACGAGAGTGATTCGGCGATAACCGCCCCCACCAGCACTGCCAGCGGAACCCACCAGAAGGCGCCCTCAATGGCGTGCGGGTGCTGGAATTTCTCCCACGCCTCGTACAGGGCGAACAGACCACCAACGCTGAACAGCACGATCGACACGATGAACGCGTAGATGTACCGCTCCCGGCCGTAGCCGAAGGGGTGCTCAGGGCTGGCAGCGCGTTGTGCCTTCTTGCCGCCAACCAGCAGAAGGACCTGGTTGCCGGAGTCCGCCACGGAGTGGATGGCCTCGGCGAGCATGGATGACGAACGCGTCAGGAAGTAGGCAACAAATTTCAGGAGTGCGATGGTCAGGTTGGCGGCGAGTGCCGCAACTATCGCCTTTGTACCGCCGCTTGCAGCCAAGGGGTCCACCTCTTCACGGGATTTTTGAACCTACCTAATGTGCGGGTCCGGCCACGGCCCCGCCTCCGCTTACCGTACCCGCCCCGGCCGCCGTAATGCACCGCGGGCAGCCCCGGGCCTGCTGACAACAGCAGGGCCCTTTGTTGGCTTGCAGCTCATCGGGACCGTTTTTCCCGGTCGCAATTGAGGAGGAGACATGGGTTTTCTTGCTTGGATTATTCCGGGCCTCATCGTAGGGGCCATCGTTGAAGCCGTGATGCCCGGCAGGGTGGGCGGCGGTTGGGTCACCAGCCTGGTTCTGGGCGTGGTGGGCGCAATAGTATGCGGCTGGATGGGCAGCCTGCTCTTCAACAAAGGCGATCTGGCCTTCTTTGACCTCGGCACGTGGATTCTCGCCATCGTAGGCGGCCTTGTGGTCGCCGGCATCCACGGTGCCATCACCGGACGCGGCAAGGCGACACACGCGCCCTGAGGTAGCCGGCACATTTCACATAGGCGCGGGCTCCGCGGATCCGGGGCCCTCGCTGTTTCCCGGCGCGGGATGGAATTCACCCCCGCAGGGCTGCCGGCAGGTGCTGGGACCGGGCGCTGGCGTAGAGGCAAACAGTGGCTGCTGTGCCGAGGTTGAGGCTTTCCGCTGCCCCGTACACGGGCACGGCCACGCGATGGTCTGCAAGGTCAAGCTCAGCCTGGGACAGCCCCTGTGCTTCGTTGCCGAACAGCCAGGCAGTCGGCTTTTCCAGGTCATACTCCGACGGCGTGCCCTCCCCCGTCAGCCGGCGCCGGGCGTTCTCGTCCTGCAGCGCGTCCAGGTTGAGGGTGCCATAGCCATCCGCCGCCAGGATGCCGATCCCCCGTGCCCGGCACGCGGCGGCCAATTCCGTAACGTCCGCGCCAAGCACCACGGGAAGGTGGAACAGGGATCCCGCCGTGGAACGGACCGCTTTGGGGTTGTAGATGTCAACGCTTGAGCCGGTGAGGATCACAGCGTCTGCCCCGGCCGAGTCCGCAGCCCGCAGGACGGTTCCCGCATTCCCTGGGTCCCGCACCTGACAAAGAACGGCAATCAGGCGCGGCCCGGCGTCGAGCACTTCCTCCAGCGGTACGTCCACGAACCGGCAGACAGCAATGATGCCCTGCGGGTTGACGGTGTCCGCCATGGCGGCCAGGACGTCGTCGGTGGCAAGCCGGGCATTGGTGCCCTCGGCAAGTTCCTCGAATTCCGGAAAGCGGTCCAGGCAGGACTCGCTGGCGAATACCTCGGTAACCACTCCGGGAGCGCCCGCGGCCAGGCGCTGCTGGTGGAGCTTCAGCGCTTCGCGGACCGCCTGGGGGCCTTCGGCCAGGAACTGTCCGCGCTTTAAACGGGCCGGGCGCCCGGCAAGTTTTGCCACATCCCTCACCCGGTCTGCTCGGGGGTTGGAGAGTGGTAAATCCTGCGGGCGCCCGGTTTCGTTCATATAGGAAACTTTAGTGGCTGCGGCCACCAGTTCCTGAACTGCCCCTCGTGCGAGGGAAGGCAGGTGCTACTTCGCGGCGACGGCCTTCTTGGCGGAGGTGTCGGCGGGCAGCGAGTCCTTGGCCACCTGGACCAGCGCAGCGAATGCGTTGGCGTCGGAGACGGCGAGCTCGGCCAGCATGCGGCGGTCAACCTCAACCTCAGCAGCCTTCAGGCCCTGGATGAGACGGTTGTAGGTGAGGCCGTTGGCGCGGGATGCAGCGTTGATGCGCTGGATCCAGAGGCGGCGGAAGTCGCCCTTCTTCTTCTTGCGGTCGCCGTAGCTGTACACAAACGAGTGCAGCAGCTGCTCTTTGGCCTTGCGGTACAGGCGTGAACGCTGTCCACGGTAGCCCTTTGCGCGTTCAAGGATAACCCGGCGCTTCTTGTGGGCGTTGACCGCCCTCTTCACACGTGCCACGTGCGTACTCCTTCGAAATTCTGATCCCAAGCATCTACTGCCGGATGTCCGGCGGCCTGAGAAGGCTTTTGGCAGGTGACTTACACCAGGTGGTGCCAGTCAAAGAACTTGGAAATTAGATGCCGAGCATCTTCCGGATGACCTTGGCGTCGCCCTTGAAGACGATCTTGTCGCCGGCAAGGCGGCGGGTCAGCCGGGAGGACTTGTGCTCGAGGTAGTGGCGGCGGTTAGCCTGCTGGCGGCGCAGCTTGCCGCTGCCGGTCAGCTTGAAGCGCTTCTTAGCACCACTGTGGGTCTTCATCTTCGGCATGGGAACCGATCTCCTTACGTGTCCGCAGGCTGGGCCTGCAGTTCTATCGCGCAGCTGCCCCTGGGGGCGGCGTGCTGGTTGCGGACTGCCGGAGGGCGACCTCCGGCAGCTGTGAACTAAGTGGTCTTCTTGCCAGCCGGCTTCGGCACTGCCTTGGGGGCAGGGCGGGCAGCGGGCTTGGGTGCGGCGGGCCTGGCCACCGGCTTCGGCGGAGCAGGCACTGCTGCGGGCTTCGGAGCCGCTGCTGCCGGCTTGGCAGCTTCAGGCTTCTCCGCAACCGGCTGGGGTGCCGGCGCAGCAGCCTTGGGGGCTTCCTGCTTCGGGGCCTGCCGCTTCGGCGCTTCCTGCTTCGGCGCCTCAGCCTTGGGCGCTTCCTGCTGGGGAGCTTCGGCGGCCTGGGCCGGAGCAGCTTCCGATGCAGGTTCGACGGCGGGAGCCGCCTCCTGCACAGGAGTGTCAGCAACAGCTTCCGGTTCGGTCGAGACCTGGAAACCTTCAGGAAGCAGGTCCGCGAGGGACTGCGTCATGGGTGCCTGGTCGCTGCCGGACACGTCGATGCGGCCGGCAGCCTTGGCTTCATTCTGTGCCTTCGCTTCCGCCCGTTGCGTGGCGCGGCGTGCTTCGGCCTTTGCCTCAGCCTTGTTTTTCAGCGGGCCGACCACCATGACCATGTTGCGGCCGTCGATGCGGGGGCTGGATTCAACCACGCCGACTTCGGCGACATCGTCTGCGAAGCGCTGGAGCAGGCGGATGCCCATTTCCGGTCGCTGCTGTTCACGGCCACGGAACTGGATCATGGCTTTGACCTTGTCCCCCGCGCCGAGGAAGCGCAGTGCGTGCCCGCGCTTGGTCTCGTAGTCGTGGGTGTCGATCTTCAGGCGGAAGCGGATTTCCTTCAGAACAGTGTTCGTCTGGTTCTTCCGTGCCTCACGTGCCTTAACCGCGGCCTCGTACTTGTACTTGCCGAAGTCCATCAGCTTGCACACCGGAGGCTTCGCCTGAGGTGCAACTTCAACGAGATCAAGGTCGGACTCGGCGGCCAGGCGCAGGGCATCCTCAATACGGACGATTCCTACCTGTTCACCTGCAGGGCCGACCAGCCGCACCTCGGGGACGCGGATACGCTCATTGATTCTTGGCTCGCTAATGTTAAAGCTCCTGTGTTGTTGTGGGATCCGGCAAATAGAGAAGGCCCCCAATTGCCGGAGCAATCGAAGGCCTCGAAGACTGGTTGAGCGTGCCATGAGGCACTGTATGTCCCGGCGCCAGCGAACGCCGGACACCAAAACCAACCAGGTACCCGGCAACCTTGCGTTCCATCGAACTTCCGGAACAGCGGCTGACGCGGGTGGGAGAGAACTCCGCTTGCAAACTGCATGCCATTCTACAGAAAAAATTCCCGACAACGCAGGCGCTGCTGGGAACCATGATCGCTTCTTGAACAATCCCTGAAATAACGACATCCAGTCGGTCTGTGTCAAGCTTACCAGTATGAGCACCCCAGACAGTAATTCATACGTTTTCGAGCCTGCCGAAGCCAGCGGCGATGTCTCCCAGCAGATCCGTGACATTTCCGAAGTGCCGGCCATCGAGGTCATCACCACCGCGGCCGTCCACCTGATGAGTGCCGCTGCCGTGAAACTTGGCCTGGCTGCGGAAGAGAACGCGCAGGAGCTCAAGGACCTGGACGAGGCCCGGAAGCTCATCACCGCACTGGCCGGACTGGTCACCGCGGCCGCCCCCGAAATCGGTTCCCAGCACGCCGGACCGTTGCGTGACGGCTTGCGGTCGCTGCAGCTGGCCTTCCGGGAAGAGTCGCTGATCCCCGACGCCCCGGGCAAGGGCCCGGGCGAAAAGTACACCGGCGCCGTCAACTGACGCAGCGCAGCGGTAAGTAGGCCCGACGGCGGGCCTTCCCTCCCAGGGAAGGCCCGCCGTCGCGCATTACCCCAGGGTTCCGGAAACGGACCTAGGCGTTGGCCCGGCGCCGCCGCTGGAGGACCAGCCCCACGACGCACAGCGCCACGCCGGCGGCCCCTACTGAGACGAAACCTCCGGACGGTCCCACATGGTCGATGAAGACGCCCGCCAGCGGCGCGCCGAGTGCCACTCCGGCGGTGAGGGCCGAGCCGTACCAGCCCATCGCCTCCCCCCGCCGCTCCTCCGCCACGAGGTCCGCCACCTTTTCGGACGCCGATGAGAGGACCGGGGCGCAGAGGAGACCGGGAAGGATGGCAACGAGGGCGAGGGTCCAGGTATCGTGCGCGAAGCCCATGGGAATGGTCAGGGCGGCCATGCCCAGGAGCAGGACAATGGGCGGGATGGGCCGGTGCATGGCACCGTAGATGAGCCCGCCCACCACGGACGCAGCACACCAGAACAGGAAGACGATCCCGATTTCGGCCTGGTGCCCGCCCGTTTCGAGTGCTGCCACGATGCCCACGTCGGTGCCGCTGAGGACCATTCCGGCTCCGGCGGCCACAGCGAAGAGCGCCGCCACGGTGGCCGTGAACCAGACGAAGTTGCCTGCCACCTTCTCCCGGAGCCCGGCGCTGCGCGCAGTGTGGGCGGCTGCCGGCGCAAGATCCGCGGCAGCCTCCTGCAGGTGGGCGGGGGCCGTGGACACAACGGCGGCCTCGGCCGCCCGCTGCTGGTCCGCCTGGCCGTCGCCGGCCGGAACGACGCTGCGGGTGGGCGGGTTGAACCACATCAGGAACAGGCCGGCCAGGGAGGTGGAAACACCCACTGTCGTCAGGCCGGCCACGCTGAAGCCGCTGGTGGCTACGATGGCTCCGGCGGCGGGGCCGATCATAAACACCACTTCGGTGGTGATGGCGTCGAGTGCGAAGGCAGTGCGGCGCTGGTCGCCGTCGGCCAGCACGCCCAGGGACTGCCGGACAACGCTGAAGATCGGCAGCGTCAGGAGTCCGCCCACAAAGACCAGCGGCAGGAGCCACTGGTAGGACACATGCGGAACGATGGACCAGATGACGGTCTCCGACACCACTGAGGGGATCAAGGCTTTGCGCAGTCCCACCGTGTCTACGCGGCGGCCGCGCCACGGCGCACCGAGGGCGATGCCGATGGTCATCACCGCGGCAGCTGCGCCCGCAGCGGCATAGCCTTCGCCGAGGGTCAGGACAATGTGCAGGGTCAGCAGCACGCCGGCTGCCGAATGCGGAACACGGGCGATCATGCCAACGAGCAGCAGCCGCCTGATGGGCCGCACGGCAAGCAACTCCCAGTAGAGAGCGAAATTCACGAAAGAGATCCTTCGGTCTGCCGCAGCCGGCCGGGGATCCCCTCCTCGCCGCAGCTAGTGGACGGCGCGCCGCAATTTAACCTCGATGGAATCGACCCGCTCACCAAACAATACATTCCGTGACCACTCCGCCTGGAGCCCGGCCACCAGCTCCTGGACGGCAGCGGCGTCCAGTCCTTCTTCCAGGTACAGGACCACCTGAAGCTCCGGACCTGCGCCTCCGCCCGGCAGGGGGTCGCCGCCGGCGGTACGCGATGCCACTCCCCTGCCCGGCTGGAGCTCCAGGCTCCGCACGGCGGGGAAGCCTGCTGCTGCCTGCCGCATCTGGCCTGCCAGCGCGTCATCCGTGTAGGACGGAATCCAGTCCTGCTGCTGCGCCAGCGCCCACAGGGCGGGCCGACGGACCACAAACGTCACTGCCGATCCCGGGTCAAGGACGAGCAGTTCGGCCCCCTCGGCCACGGCAGAAAGGGCTGCACGGGCCGCGTACACCGCTACCGGCCGCGCCTCTGGGTGCCAGGCACTGAGCGCCGGGGCGGACGTGAACGCCGGCATGGCGGTCCTGCCGTCAGCGGCTTTGAGGGTCACCAGGGCCATGTCCGCCTGTTTGTCGGCGTGCAGGCCGTCATGTCCCTCCGCCTCTTCGGCGAGCTGGGCAACAACGGGAATGAAAACGCGGCCGGTGGCAAGTGAGGCGACCACGGCGGCTTCGTCCCCGCGTCCCGCCTGAAGGGCTGCGACGGCCGCTAGGTAGCCGGCGTCGGCCAGTCCGTCGTCGTCTTCGAAATTGTGGATCCTGGCGTCCTCCCCGGCCAGGCTGCGCCCTGCCCACGGCCGGCCGGCAGAGTCAGTGGCGCCGCCGGCGCCAGCCAGCGCTGCTGCAATGTGGCCGGGAAGGTGTCGTTGCCCGGTGGTGCCGGGGACGGGTTCGATGCTGGCCACGGTAATGCCTGGGTCCTGGCCTGGCCGGCTAGCGGCGGCCGGCCACGTCGAGGGCCTCGGGCAGGGTGAAGGCGCCCGCGTACAGGGCCTTGCCCACGATGGCTCCTTCAACCCCGAGCGGCACGAGTGAACGCAGCACCTTGAGGTCGTCCAGGCTGGAAATGCCGCCGGAGGCAACCACGGGCTTGCCCGTCTTTTCGACCATCTGGCGCAGCAGCTCCACGTTGGGTCCCTGCAGGGTCCCGTCCTTGGTGACGTCGGTGACCACGTAGCGCGAGCACCCTGCGTCCTCGAGCCGGGCGAGGACGTCCCAGAGGTCTCCGCCTTCCTTGGTCCAGCCGCGGCCGGCAAGGGTGGTTCCGCGGACATCGAGGCCGACGGCGATCCTGTCACCAAAGCGTTCGATGGCCCGCCGGGTCCAATCCGGGTTTTCCAGCGCAGCCGTCCCGAGGTTGACGCGCGCCACGCCCAGGTCTAGGGCGGCTTCGAGAGTTGCGTCGTCGCGCAGGCCTCCGGAGAGTTCGACCTTGATGTCCAGCTTGCCCACCACTTCACGCAGGAGTTCGGCGTTGGAACCGCGGCCGAAGGCGGCGTCCAGGTCCACCAGGTGGACCCACTCGGCGCCCTGCTGCTGCCAGTTCAGCGCCGCTTCCAGCGGGGTGCCGTAGCTGGTTTCGCTGCCCGCTTCGCCCTGGACCAGCCGGACGGCCTGGCCGTTGACGACGTCGACGGCGGGCAGAAGTTCAAGAACAGGCAGGTCGGTAGCGGTGTTCATCAAAATCCTCGAAAGTAGGGGGAAGGAAGGGCAGGATCCGGCTAGTTGGCCGGCAGCGTCAGCAGGTAGGCGGCGAGCAGGGCCATACCCGCCAGGACGTAGAACGAGACCTGGGTCCACAGCGGTTTGTGCTGCTGCCGGAACGAGATGCCGCCGCCGATGAGCAAGCCCGCGAGGCCCATCAGCAGGACAGACCACATCTAGGCGTCGCCGGCGGGTGTTTGTCCGGCGTCCGGCGCGGGCTGGCCTGCCCCCGACGCGCCCGCGTCTGCGGGCCTGCGGAGGGCGTCCACCCAGTTGTGCAGGAGCCGGGCACCGGCGTCCCCGGACTTCTCGGGGTGGAACTGGGTGGCGCAGAGAGGACCGTTTTCCACCGCGGCGATGAACGGAGCGCCGTGCTCGGACCAGGTGACCAGAGGCGCGGCCATGCGCGGCTGGATAACGTCAAAGTTCCATTCCTGTACGCCGTAGGAGTGCACGAAGTAGAACCGCTCGTTCTCGACACCGGCAAACAGCTTTGAGCCTTCGGGCACCTTGACGGTGTTCCAGCCCATGTGCGGCACCACGTCCGCGGGAAGGAGCTCCACCTTGCCGGGCCATTCGCCGATGCCTTCGGCCTCGGTGCCGTGTTCCACGCCGGCTTCGAACAGCACCTGGAGGCCTACGCAGATGCCGAGGACCGGGCGGCCGCCGGCGACCCGCCGGCCGATGAGCCGGATGCCGTCCACGGCTTTGAGTTCGCGCATCACGGTCTCGAAGGCGCCGACGCCGGGCACCACCAGGCCGTCAGCGTTCAGGACATCCTCGGGTTTGGAGCTCAGGATCACCTCGGCGCCTGCCCGCTCCAGGGCGCGTACCGCGGAGCGGACGTTTCCCGAACCGTAGTCGAGCACAGTGACGGTGGGCTTCCCCTCCGGCGACGGCAGCTTCTGCGACGCTGAGGGGTCGATGATGGCGCCGTCGCGCAGGACCTGCCCGCTCACAGCGCACCCTTGGTGGAAGGTATGCCCTCGACGCGGGGATCGGACTCAACGGCAGCTCTAAGCGCACGGGCGAAGGCCTTGAACTGGGCTTCGACAATGTGGTGCGGATCCCGTCCGGCGATCACGTTCATGTGCAGGCAGATCCCGGCGTGGAGGGTGATCGCCTCAAAGACGTGGCGGGTCAGCGAGCCGGTGAAGTGGCCGCCGATCAGGTGGTATTCCTGGCCTGCGGGTTCTCCGCCGTGGACCAGGTACGGGCGGCCGGAGACGTCGACGACGGCGTGGGCCAGTGCCTCGTCCAGGGGCACGGTGGCTTCGCCGAAGCGGCGGATTCCCGCTTTGTTGCCCAAGGCCGTGCGCAGCACCTCACCGAAGGTGATGGCGACGTCCTCCACCGTGTGGTGGACGTCGATGCGGGTGTCTCCGGCAGCCTTCACCGTCAGGTCGATGAGTGAGTGCTTGCAGAGCGCGGTGAGCATGTGGTCGTAGAAGGGCACCGACGTGTCGATGTCCGAGATGCCCGTACCGTCGAGGTTGATCTCCACGAGCACGGAGGACTCACTGGTGGCACGCTCCATGCGCGCAGTCCTGGCGGCATTGGATCCGGTGGAACTCATGGTCAAGTGTCCTTTGCGAAGAAGGAGTGGTTCAGGGCGTCCAGCGCCGGTACTTCCAGTCTAGGCCGGAAGCGTGGCCTGGCCGGCAAGGATGCTTTCCAGCGACGTGAGGAAGGCTGTGGTTTCCGTCTCAGTTCCGGCGGTCACACGCAGGTGGCCCGGAATGCCGACGTCGCGGATCAGCACTCCGGCGTCGAGCAGTTCCTGCCAGACCTCGTGCGGGTTCTCGAGTCCGCCAAAGAAAACAAAGTTGGAGTCAGAGGCCGCGGGCTTTAGTCCCATCCTGGTCAGTTCTGCCACGATCCGGTCCCGCTGGGCCTTAATGTCTTCCACGTCGGCCATCAGCGCCTCACGGTGCTGGAGCGCGGCCAGCGCTGTGGCCTGCGTGATCGCGGACAGGTGGTATGGCAGGCGGACCAGGCGCAGTGCGTCAGTCACCTCTGGTGCCGCGGCGAGGTAGCCGATGCGGGCACCAGCCAGCGCGAAAGCCTTGCTCATGGTCCTTGAGACGATCAGCCGCTCCCTGCCGGGCAGCAGGGTCAGGGCGCTGGGAGTCCCGTTGTGGGCGAATTCGTGGTAGGCCTCGTCCACGATGATGATTGCCTGGCTGGCTTCGCCGGCCTCGTAGACGGCTTCCACGACGTCGAGCCCGAGGCCCGTACCGGTGGGATTGTTCGGAGAGCACAGGAACACGATGTTGGGCTGCAGTTCCTTCACCTGATGAGCCGCGGATTCAGCGCTGAGGCCGTAGCCCTCGGCGCGTTCACCCACAATGTATTCGGTGTCCGTACCGCTGGCCAGGAGCGGATACATGGAATACGTGGGCGGGAAGCCCAGTGCGGTGCGGCCGGGCCCGCCGAATGCCTGCAGCACCTGCTGGAGGACCTCGTTGGAGCCGTTGGCTGCCCAGACGTTTGTTTCATCCAGTCCGTGACCGAGGTATTCAGCCAAGGCTTTCCGCAACTCGGTGAACTCCCGGTCCGGGTACCTGTTGAGGCCTGCGGCGGCCTCGGTCACGGCCGCGCTGATGGCCGCCCGCACGTCGGCAGGCACGCCATGGCTGTTCTCATTGACGTTGAGGAGGATGGGAACATCGAGCTGTGGAGCGCCGTAGGGGGTGAGTCCACGAAGGTTGCTGCGGAGGGGAAGCCGGTTCAGTCGCTCTAGCTGGTCATTCACCTGAACAGTTTAGTGCCCGCGCCGGAGACCGGAAAATGTGACGGTTTCCTGTGATTCCCGGCACCTTCGCCCGTGGTTCCCGCTAGCGCGTGGGTACGTACAGCTGCTGCCCCGGGTGGACTGCTCCGGCAGTCAGGTTGTTCAGCTGCACGATGTCCGCCACGACGTCGCGCGCATCCCGGTTCGGGTCAACGATGCCGGCGATGGCCCACAGCGATTGGCCCGGTTGCACGGTAACAGTGACGGTAGGAGTCACAGAAAGGTCCGCCGCGGAGTCCGCTGCCTTGGCCGGAGAGTTGAAGAAGCCGGCCAATGAAAGCAGCAAGGCCGCGAGCAGAACCAGCGGGATGCCGATCAGGACGACCTTCCCGCGGCGGGTCAGGCGCAGCGGAGGCAGGGGCGCCGGGCGCTCCGGCGCCCGGCGGGCCGGCTGCGACATGAGTTGCTGCAGCGAAAGAACCTGCGGACGTGAACCCTGTGAAGCTGATGTAGCTGACATGAACTGAGCCCTCCTGGACCTGAACGTGCTGCCCGATGTTCTCCCCAGTGCCCCGATTGCCGCGGACCTGGTCCGGGTTTTCGAATGACTCGAAGCCGAGTAGAACAAGTATTCGAACTTTGCTTTCTCTGTTTTAGCACCTATCAACGAATAATGTCGAGACTCGCTAGAACAAATGTTTGAAAATGCAATGTGGCTGGCCTAGTTTTGAAGTCAGGAACAACCACCTCTGAAGTTGATCAGCTGGGTCTGACAATGACGGCGGCAACCCAGGTCCGGGCCGGAAAGCCGGGGCAAACCGAAAGGCATTGGCGAATATGGCAGCAGCAGCCGCCGGAGGAAGGGCAACCTCCCAACCGAAGAAGACCGCCAAGGGCCTGACGCCGCGGCAGAAGAAAATCCTGGAAACCATCCAGCGCTCGGTCAATGACAACGGATACCCGCCGTCCATGCGCGAGATTGGCGACACCGTGGGCCTGGCAAGCCTGTCCAGCGTCACGCACCAGCTGTCACAGCTGGAAAAACTCGGCTACCTGCGCCGTGACCCCAAACGGCCCCGCGCCATGGAGGTGCTGATGCCCCTCACCCTCGACGGCGGCTCAGCCAAACCGGCAGCCGAGCCGTCCGCCCTGCGCTCGGGAAGCGGCGGCACCGTGACCGAGCTCCCCACGGCCATGGACACTGCCATGGTTCCCCTTGTGGGCCGGATTGCAGCCGGTGGCCCCATCCTGGCCGACCAGGTGGTGGAGGATGTCCTGCCGCTCCCCCGGCAGCTGGTGGGCCAGGGTGAACTGTTTATGCTCAAAGTGGCCGGCGATTCCATGGTGGACGCAGCGATCTGCGACGGCGACTGGGTGGTGGTCCGCCGGCAGGCGGATGCCGCCAACGGTGATATCGTGGCGGCGCTGCTGGACGACGAAGCCACCGTGAAAACCTTCCGCCAGCGTGACGGCCACACGTGGCTGCTCCCGCAGAACACCCAGTACGAACCCATCCTGGGCGACCACGCCACCATCATGGGCAAGGTTGTTTCAGTGCTGCGCTCGCTCTAGGCAGGGCATGCGGCTGAGCATGAAGCCGCACGGAACGGCTGCCGGAAGCGCCGCTGCCCCCGGCAGCGTTAGGCGTTCTCCCCTGCCAGCCGTTCAAGGGCCGCGATGGCCGTCTTTCGGTCGGTGGTGGGCCAGAAGGGCGGCAGTGCGGCACGAAGGAATCCGGCGTAGCGTTCGGTGGCCAGCCGCGAATCCAGGACAGCCACCACGCCTTTGTCCCCCGTGGAGCGGATCAGGCGGCCGGCTCCCTGCGCGAGCCGGATCGCAGCATGGGTGGCCGAGACAGACATAAAGCCGTTGCCGCCCGCCTGCGCCACGGCACGGGACCGCGCGGTCATCAGGGGATCGTCCGGCCGCGGGAACGGGATCCGGTCGATAACCACCAGGCGGCAGGACCCGCCCGGAACGTCCACGCCCTGCCAAAGGGACATGGTGCCGAACAGGCAGGTATCAGGTTCGTCCGCGAACTGCTTCACCAGGGCCGTCATAGTGGAATCGCCCTGGCAAAGGATGGTCATCCCCAGCTTGGGCCGCAGCGCATCGGCAGCTTCCTCCGCCGCCCGGCGGGACGAAAACAGGCACAGCGCTCCGCCGTTGGAGGCCCGGATCAGGCCTTCCAGCTCGGCCAGGGCCTCCGGGGATACGCCGCGGCCGGGCTTGGGCAGGTGGCCCGCCACATAGAGGATGCCCTGCCTGGGGTAATCGAAGGGTGACCCCACATCAATTCCGGTCCAGCTGGGCGCGCCCTCGCCCACGAGGCCAAGCCCGCCCGCGGCGGGCTCAAAGGCCGCACCGATGGCGAGGGTGGCCGAGGTCAGCACCACTGTGTGCCCCGCAAACAGGCCCTCCCGCAGCCGCCCTGCCACGGACAGCGGGGCTATGTTGATCAGCGCAGGGGCCGTTTCATCCGGTTGCGAATAGCCCTGCTGCGGGTCGAAGGAGCTGGCGCGGGAAAACCACACCACTTCCCTGTTCTCCCGGGCTGCCACGAGCCGTTCGCAAAGTTCCAGGATGAGCATCAGCCGGGAGCGCGCAAGCTGCCGCCCGCCGTCGGCCGTTGTACTGCTGTCCCCCTTGGAATCGGACAGTGCCGCCCGGGCGGCCTCACGCAGCTGGTCCACGCAGTCCAGCTGCTCATCGTTCAGGCCGTTGGGCAGCAGCCCGTTGGGAACTCCCGCCAGGGCCACCTCAAGGTTGGCAGCAGCCGCGTTAAGGGCGTCGACAGTGATGGCCGTGTGCTTGCGGGCCCCGGAAGCAGCGGCATGGACCATGGCAACGGAGAGCTGTCCGGAAACAGCGCCGGTCACCCTGTCCTGCAGCTCGTGGGCCTCATCAACCACCACTACGTCGTACTCGGGCAGCACGGCCAGGCCCTCGAAAGCGCTGACAGCGAGCATTGCATGGTTGGTGACCACGAGGTCGGCTTCGGCAGCGTTCTGGCGGGCCAGTTCGCTGAAGCACTCCGCCGCCATGGGGCACTTCTGGGCGCCAAGGCATTCCATGGACGTAACGGAAACCTGCCGCCAGGCGCGGTCCGTGACGCCGGGCAGGAGCTCATCGCGGTCCCCGGTGGTGGTTTTCTCCGCCCACTCCCGCAGCCGGACCACTTCCTTGCCCAGCTGGGAGGAAGGACCGCCCACCGCCGCGGCGAAATGCGGGACGCTGGTGTCTTCGCCCAGGGAAAACAACTGCCCCTCGGCAGGCTCCTCGGAGGGGAAGCCGCCTTGGAGTTTGTGCAGGCACACGTAGTTGGACCGGCCCTTGACCAGCGCCACCTTGACGGGCCGGTCCAGGGCGGGCGTGATGGTTTTCAGGAGCCGGGGCAGGTCCCGGCCCACAATCTGGGTCTGCAGGGCAAGCGTTGCGGTGGACACCAGGGCGGGCTTGTCGCTCTCCAGGGCATGTGCGATGAGGGGTATGAGGTAGGCGAGGGACTTTCCGGTACCGGTTCCGGCCTGGACCAGCAGGTGGTCCCCCGTATCAATGGCCCGGGCCACCTGCCTGGCCATCTCATGCTGGCCGGTCCGGCTTTGCCCGCCCATGCCCGCAACCGCCCGGTCGAGCAGCTCGATCACGAACTGTTCGCCGGGCGTCGCTGTGGCTTCGTCAGCCACGGCGTCAGTCATGGGTGACGAAGGATTCCAGTTCAGCCGCGAGGCCTTCCCGGACTTTGACTACTGCCCGGGTGCCGGCTTCATCATGGTCAACGCTGATGATTTCGGCGTCCGATTCATGCAGCTTGCTGACCAGGTCCCCGCGGTCGTACGGGATCAGCAGGTCAAGCTGGACGGACGGACGCGGGATGCCTTCGCTGATGGCCTGGAGCAGCTCGCTGATGCCTTCCCCCGTGCGGGCCGAAACCACCACGTGCCGCGGTTCGCGCTGCTTCAACCGCTCCACCACGAACGGATCGGCGGCGTCAGCCTTGTTGAGCACGATGATCTCCGGCACCTTGCGGGCGTCCACTTCGCTAAAGACCTTACGGACCGCTGCGATCTGGCCCTCGGGATCCGGGTGGGAAACGTCCACCACGTGGAGGATCAGGTCCGAGTCAGCCACTTCCTCCAGCGTGGAGCGGAATGCCTCCACCAGCTGCGTGGGCAGCGACCGGACGAAGCCCACGGTATCGGCCAGCGTGTAGCCCAGGCCGTCGGCAGTTTCGGCCTTGCGGACCGTGGGATCCAGCGTGGCGAACAACGCGTTCTCCACGAGCACCCCGGCGTCCGTCAGGCGGTTCAGCAGTGAGGACTTTCCGGCGTTGGTGTACCCGGCGATGGCCACCGAGGGCACTTCATTACGACGGCGGTTGGCGCGTTTGGTCTCGCGGGCGGGCTTCATCGCGGCGATCTCCCGCCGCAGCTTGGCCATGCGTGTACGGATCCTCCGGCGGTCCAGTTCGATCTTGGTTTCACCAGGACCACGCGAACCCATACCGGCCGCTGCGCCGCCCACTTGACCACCGGCCTGGCGGGACATCGACTCGCCCCAGCCGCGGAGGCGCGGCAGCAGGTACTCGAGCTGGGCCAGCTCCACCTGGGCTTTGCCTTCCCGGCTCTTGGCGTGCTGGGCGAAAATGTCCAGGATCAGCCCTGTCCGGTCGATGACCTTGACCTTGACGATGTCCTCCAGGCCACGCCGCTGCGACGGCGCCAGTTCGGCGTCAACCACTACCGTGTCCGCGCCGGTGGACATCACGATGTCCTTCAGCTCCAGGGCCTTGCCGGAGCCCAGGAAGGTACCGGGGTCGGGCTTGTCGCGGCGCTGCACGAGGCCGTCCAGGACCTCCGAACCTGCGGTTTCAGCGAGGGCGGCGAGCTCGCGCAGCGAGTTTTCCGCGTCGGCGAGGGTTCCTTCGGACCACAGGCCCGCAAGGACAACCCGTTCCAGGCGGAGCTGCCGGTATTCGACTTCGGTGACGTCTTCAAGTTCCGTGGAAAGACCCGCCGTGCGGCGCAGCGCCCGGCGTTCCTCGAGATCCTGCTGGTCGCCGTCGTACGTTGAATGTTCTTCATCCAGGCGGGAGATGGCCTGGGCTTTGCCCAGTACCGCTTTCCCGTCGCCGCGCTGCTCTGCGCCTGGCGTGCTGACGTTTTTGGCCGGTACGTCCTTGGAGAGAATCCGGTCGATCACGGCCTGGATTTCCTCAGGACTCATGTCCTGGGCGGCTGGATCGGATCCGGTGTTGGGCTGGCTGGTCATGGTCTCCTTTGAAGGTTCGGCATTTCCAGAATAGTGCCGATTGCTGGTGATTGGGGAAGTATTCGCGCTGGGCTGACGGCCTGCAGTCATACAGTTTCTCCTGGTGTGTCTCGCCGGGCAGCAAGCGGCCCGGCGGGCGGCGGCCGCCTCACGAAGGCGGCGAAGAGGAAGGGGCCGGAGCAGCGGCGAAAGGGACAGCAGGAGGCTGACTTTCGAGTAATGTCCGGCGGCCGGAGTGAACGCTTTGGCGTGGTCCGGTGCACATGTGCGGAAGGCGTCAACGCCTGCATCGCTGTGGGACAGTTTCTTCGGGACGGGCGTGGCCCGTGCCGGCTACTCGAAGATCAGGAACATGCGTTCAACCCTAACAGACCGTCCAACCCGCGGTTTCCCATTACGCTGCAAGGGGAACTACTCTGGCCAGTTATGGAGTCCGCACACTATTTCAGCTCATCCCCCGCCGGCCCGTTTACCCGCAAGCCGCTCACGGTGGAACTGGCAGGGGAAACCCGCAGGCTGCAGACTTCATCCGGGATCTTCAGCCCGGACGGCATCGACAAAGGAACGGCTGTGCTCCTTGCCGAGGTCCCTGCCCCTTCCCCCACCGGCCACCTGCTGGATATCGGCTGCGGCTGGGGTCCGATTGCGCTGACCATGGCCCTGCGGGCGCCGCATGCGACAGTCCACGCGGTGGACGTCAACGAACGCTGCATCATCCTGACCAACGAGAACGCGGCAGCCTTGGGGCTCTCCAACGTTCAAGCCAGCACCCCCGATGCCGTGGACCCGGACGTGCGTTTCGACACCATCTGGTCCAACCCGCCCATCCGAATCGGCAAGGACGAGCTGCATTCCCTGCTGAAGCTCTGGTTACCCCGCCTTGCACCGGGGGGAACAGCGTGGCTGGTGGTGCAAAAGAACCTGGGCTCCGACTCGCTGCAGCGCTGGCTGGCGGCGGAGCTGGATGACTCCTTTGCGGTGAGCCGGGAGTCAACCTCCAAGTCGTTCCGGATCCTGAAAGTCAGGAAAGCGTCCCCGTTGCCACAATGACGGCGGGGCCGCTGAGCTCCACGTGTTCATGGCCACCGGGGCCGGCAAAGAACTTCACGCCCACCACGCCGCCGGGGACGTGTACACGCCAGGTGTCAGGCGCCTCGGCTCCAGCCCAGTGCCGGATGGCCACGGCGGCGGCGCAGGCACCCGTGCCGCACGACTGGGTCTCCCCCACGCCGCGTTCGTGGACGCGCATAGTGACAGAACCCACCCCTTCGTGTACCAGCGGCTCGGACGGAACAACAAACTCCACGTTGGTGCCGTTCGCGGGCACAGGGTCCACCAGCGGGGCGGTGTACAGCCGCGTACCTGCCAGTTCCGAGAGTTCGGCCAGGGCAACAACGGTGTGCGGGTTGCCCATACTGACGGACAGTGCGGGCCGCGGAACTTCCAGCCCGTCCGCTGTCACCAGCGAATCCATGGCCTTGGCCGTGGCCTCACCGGGGAAGATGAACTCCCAGGGGCCCATGTCGACGGCGTAATCGTCACCCGTGCGGACAACAGTCTTGGTACCGGCCCGCGTACCGATGGTGAGGGCACCGCCGTCGGGGAGGTCTACCAGCCCCTCGGTCCGGAGGAAGTGGACGAAGACGCGGACGCCGTTGCCGCACATCTCCGACAGTGAGCCGTCGCCGTTGCGGTAATCCATGAACCACTCGGCGTCAGGGGTTGCGGCCAGGAGTTCCCGGCCCTCGGGAAGGAAACGGGAGGGCACTGCCCGGATCAGGCCGTCACCGCCGATGCCGCGGTGCCGGTCGCACAAGGCAGCGACCTGTTCGGCCGCAATGGTGTGCTCGCCCTCCGGATCCGCCACGAGGACAAAATCGTTGCCGGTGCCGTGGCCCTTGGAGAAGCGCAGCCCGCCCAGTGTGCGGAAGGCGTGCTCTGTGGTCTCGGCAAGGGTTTCATTCATGCTGTCAAGGGTACCGGCCGGGCGGGGCAGGCCCGAAACCCGGGAGTCTTTGGGCAGATATGCAGGCTTCCGGTGCCCTGAAGCCTGCATACGTGGACAAAAACTCCTTCACCGGCGCCCATTCCGGTGCAGAGCGTCAGGTGCAGAGAGCGGCCGCGCGCGCGGTCAGCCCGGGGTCCTGCCAGTCGAGCCAGTTGATGCGCGGGTCGGCCCGCAACCAGGTGAGTTGGCGCCGGGCGAACTGCCGTGTTGCCACGATGGTCTCTTCGGCGGCGTCCGGAACTGTTGCTTCGCCGTCGAGCACGCGGAGGAACTGCGCGTAACCCAGGGCGCGGGGCGCTGTTTTGCCCTGCCGCAGTCCTTGGGCGTCCAGCCGTTCCACTTCGGCCAACAGGCCGTTGTCCACCATCCGGTGCACCCGGAGGGCGAGCCGCTCGCGCAGCTGGTCGCGGTCGACGCTGAGGCCAACCTGCACCGCAGGCTGGAAGTACTCGCGCCGGGGCATAAAGGAACTGAACGGGCGGCCCGTGAGCTGGTGGACCTCCAAGGCCCGGATGATACGGCGGTCGTCGGAGAGCCGGCCGGCGGATACCGGGTCCACGGCGTGGAGCCGGGCCAGCAGCGCCGCCTGACCTTGGGCAGCGAGTTCCTCCTCAAGCTGCCGCCGCAGCGCCGGGTCCGTACCGGGGAATTCCAGGACATCCAGCGCAGCCCGCACATAGAGGCCGGAACCGCCCGCGAGGATGGCCCGTTTGCCACGCGAATGAATGTCCGTGATGGCTGCGCGCACCTGCTCCTGAAACTGCGAGACGCTGGCTTCCTGGGTAACGTCAAGGATGTCCAGGAGATGGTGCGGCACTCCCCTGCGCTCGGCCAGGGTGACTTTCGCCGTGCCGATGTCCATGCCGCGGTAGAACTGCATGGCATCGGCGTTGATGACTTCGCCGTCCAGTTCCAGCGCCAAATTGACGGCCAGGTCAGACTTGCCTGAGCCAGTGGGACCAACAACGGCGATAACAGGCGGGGAGCCCACCGGTCAGCGGGTGCGCACGGGCAGCGAGGGCATGCCCAGGGAGACCCCGGCCCGGCCGTTGCCGGTGCCCGGCGCCGGAACGCCGCAGGAATCGGCCTGCGACCGGTCCCACGCGTCGCCGGCACGGGACCGGCGGAGACTGTAATCCTCGGGCGCGGGATCGGCCACGAGGTGAAAAGCGGCGGCTTCGGTGATGGTAACGGTCACGAGGTCGCCCGGGCGAGGCGCTTCAGCACCGTCGGGTACGGAGAAGTGCACCAGCCGCTGGTCCTGGGAACGGCCCGACAGGCGGTGTGTTTCACCGGCTTTGCGGCCTGACTGCGCGGTGACCATAACCTCAACCCTGCGGCCGAGCTGCTTCCGGTTCTCCTCTGCGGCGATACGGTCCTGGAGGGCGGTGAGCCGCTCGAACCGCTCCTGCACCACGGCCTTGGGCAACTGGTCCGGCAGGTCCGCGGCAGGGGTTCCGGGCCGCTTGGAGTACTGGAAAGTGAAGGCCGTGGCGAAGCGGGACTTCTCCACCACGTCCAGGGTTGCCTGGAAATCCTCTTCAGTTTCGCCGGGGAAGCCAACGATGATGTCCGTGGAGATGGCGGCGTGCGGAATCTTGGCCCGGACCTTGTCCAGGATGCCCAGGAACTTCGCAGACCGGTAGGAGCGCTTCATGTCGCGCAGGACCTTGTCCGAGCCCGACTGCAGCGGCATGTGCAGCTGCGGCATCACATTCGGGGTTTCGGCCATGGCCTCGATGACGTCGTCCGTGAAGGCGGCCGGGTGCGGGCTGGTGAAACGCACCCGCTCCAGGCCCTTGATGTCACCACAGGCACGCAGCAGCTTGGAGAAGGCCTGCCGGTCGCCGAACTCCACACCGTAGGAGTTCACGTTCTGGCCCAGCAGAGTGACTTCGATGGCGCCGTCATCCACGAGGGCCTGGATTTCGGCGAGGATATCGCCCGGGCGGCGGTCCTTCTCCTTGCCGCGCAGGGCCGGAACGATGCAGAACGTGCAGGTGTTGTTGCAGCCCACGGAAATGGAAACCCAGCCCGAGTACACGGAATCGCGCTTCGTGGGGAGGGTGGAGGGGAAAACGTCCAGCGACTCCAGGATTTCCAGCTGCGCCTCGTGGTTGTGCCGGGCGCGCTCCAGCAGGGCGGGAAGGGCGCCGACGTTGTGCGTTCCGAAGACGGCGTCCACCCACGGGGCCTTCTTCAGGATGGTTTCGCGGTCCTTCTGGGCCAGGCAGCCGCCCACCGCGATCTGCATTCCCGGGTTGGCTGCCTTCACCGGAGCCAGGATGCCGAGGTTGCCGTAGAGCTTGTTGTCCGCGTTTTCCCGCACGGCACACGTGTTGAAGACCACGACGTCGGCCTGGCCGCCGTCTGCCGGCACGTAGCCTGCGTTCTCCAGCATTCCCGCCATGCGCTCGGAATCGTGCACGTTCATTTGGCAGCCGAAGGTACGGACCTCATAGGTGCGTGCCTTCTGCGCGCCGGTTTCCGGAACGGCGGCAGGGTGCGCCGCAGTACTGGGATCCGAGGAGGTGTTGGTGCCGGAAAGGGGGGAAGGAATGGTCAAGCTCACCCGTTAAGGGTACCGGGTCAATGCTCAGGCTCCGGAAGCGGCCCGATCGTCAAGGACCTCACTGACAATCCGGAAGGCCTGGGACGGCTGGTACCCCTTCCGCGCCAGCATCGACGCCAGCCGCCGCGTGGTTTTGTCCCGCTCCGCCCGGTCCGCCAGATTGGTTCCCGGCCGCAGCTTCCGCTCCACCAGGCTCCTCGCGGCGGCCTCTTCATCGGCGTCGGAGATCTGTTCCAGGGCCGCCGCGGCAGTTTCCTGGTCCACGCCTTTTTCCGAGAGTTCCCGCCGGAGCGCACCCTTGGCGAGTTTGCGGGTCTGCGACCGGTTCCGCACCCACATGTCGGCGAAATCGGCGTCATTGATGAGGCGGGCTTCCTCGAACCTGTCGAGGACTTCCTTGGCGACGTGCTCAGGGATGTTCCGTTCGGCAAGCTTGCGGGCCAGCTGAAGCCTGCTTCTCGCGGATGCTGTCAGCTGCCGGTACACGATGTTCCGGGCAACGGAGTAGGGATCAGCCTCGGCGTCCCCCGCGAAGGGAGCGCCGGCGTCCGGCCCGCCCTGGGAACCATCCGTACCCGGGAAAGCATCCGTATCCGGGAAAGCTTCTGGATCCGGAAAGGCATCTGGAAAGGAAGCAGCGCGCCGCCCACCGGTCCTGGACCGGCGGGGACGCGCGTTGTCAGTACCGCTCAACGGTTAGAACCCGTCAACGGCTTTCAGCTTCGGGGAGTCCTTGGACTCGGCCTCCGCCGGCTTCACACCAACGCCCAGCTTTTCCTTGATCAGGCGCTCCAGCTCGGCGGCCAGCTCCGGGTTGTCACGGAGGAACCTGCGGGAGTTCTCCATGCCCTGGCCAAGCTGGTCACCGTCGTAGGTGAACCATGAGCCGGACTTCTTGATGATGCCGTGCTCAACACCCATGTCGATGATGCCGCCCTCGCGGGAGATGCCCTGGCCGTAGATGATGTCGAATTCGGCGATCTTGAAGGGCGGGGCCATCTTGTTCTTGACGATTTTGGCCTTGGTACGGTTACCGACCGAATCCGCGCCTTCCTTGAGGGTCTGGATGCGGCGGACGTCAATACGGATGGAGGCATAGAACTTCAGGGCCTTACCACCGGTGGTGGTTTCGGGGGAACCGAAGAAGACACCGATCTTTTCACGCAACTGGTTGATGAAGATCGCGGTGGTCTTGGTCTGGCTCAACCGGCCGGTGATCTTACGCAGTGCCTGGCTCATGAGCCGGGCCTGCAGACCAACGTGGCTGTCGCCCATATCGCCCTCGATTTCGGCGCGCGGCACCAGGGCTGCAACGGAGTCGATGACGATGACGTCAAGGGACCCCGAACCGACCAGCATGTCCATGATCTCGAGGGCCTGCTCACCGGTGTCCGGCTGGGAGACCAGGAGCGCGTCCGTGTCCACGCCGAGCTTGGCGGCGTACTCGGGGTCCAGTGCGTGCTCGGCGTCGATGAAGGCGGCGATGCCGCCCTGGCGCTGGGCATTTGCCACGGCGTGCAGTGCAACAGTGGTTTTACCCGAGGATTCCGGACCGTAGATCTCCACCACGCGGCCGCGGGGAAGGCCGCCAATTCCCAGTGCCACGTCCAGGGCGATGGAGCCGGTGGGGATGACCTCGATGGGGGCCCGGACTTCGTCGCCCAGCCGCATGACTGAGCCTTTACCGAACTGCTTGTCGATCTGGGCCAGCGCTGCTTCGAGCGCTTTTGCACGATCCGGGGCTGCCGCCATGGTTCACACCTCTAATGCTTTCTCGCTTTGGAGTGGCCTCAGCGGCCGTTTATTGGTCATCTCTGACGCTAATGGGACCCACTGACATTCCGGCCGGAGGACGGCGGCTATGTGGATAACCCGCTATGGAAAGCATAGCTTTACCCGAACAGGTATTCGAACAACTGCCCGGCGTGTCAGGTGGATTCGGCTATTCGGCGCGGGGCTTGACGTCCCGGCCAAGCCGGCGCTCAACAGGAACGTCCTGGACATCGCAGACTGCCAGCCACACCTTGCGCGGCTCCACTCCGGCGGCCAGCGCCTGGTCCGCGGTGCGGCCGCCAACCCCGGCAAGAACGAGGGTACCGCTGAGGACCCGCGAGTAGCCGGCGCCAAATTCGTCGTCCATAAGTCGCCAATAGTCGCTGATTCGCACCTGTAGAGTCTCTCACGATCCGGCACCCTAGAATTGTTGCCATGAGCAACCCCCTTGCCGCCCCGACCCCGCACGGCCGCGACGACGACGCTGTGGTGGATGCCGCACTGCAGAACGTGGAACACCAGATCAGCCTCTTCTGGCGGCGCGCACGGTCCATCTCCAACCAGCTCTCCCGCCAGGTCCACCCCGACATGGAACCCGCAGCCTACGGCCTGCTGACAGTCATCCGTCGGGAGGGTCCCATCCGGCTCACCGACCTTGCGATGAACATCGGCGTGGGCAAGCCGTCCGTCAGCCGCCAGATCGCCTTCCTCGAAAGCATCGGGCTGGTCTCCAAGGAAGCCGATCCGCTGGACGGGCGCGCGCAGGCCATCCGGCTCACTCCCAAGGGGGAGGAAAAGATGCACCAGGTCCAGGACGCGCGGCGGCAGGTCTTCCGGGAACGGCTGGGTGAATGGCCGGTGGAGGATTTGCAGGAGCTGGCCCGTTTTATGGCCAAGCTGAACGCAACGTACGAGCGCGACGGTTTCCCGCACGATGGTCCGGCAGCCCCCGATGGGCAGCAACCCGGCGACCAGGAAAAGGATGCCCCGGAACCGGCTGCCCAGGAAAAAGATCAGGCGCCGGCGGCCAAAGCCCGGTCTTAGTCCCGGGAACAAAAGTACCGGGGAAAAAGTGCCCAACAACAAGTGAAGCCCCCGGCGCTGCCGGAGGCTTCACTTGCACGACGCCGCCAACGGGGCGGTTCAATCCTTACCGGGCGCCGGAGAGAAGGCCCGTTGAAAGTTCATCGTTGAGTTCGATGTTCAGGTCGCTCTCAAGGTCGCGTCCGTAACGCTGGGAGAATTCCTGCGGTACGGTATCCGGAACGGCTACGCCCTCGGCTACTGCCACGCGGTCGCTGACCTCGCGGAGCATGCTGGACAACGGTACGTCCAGGGCCGAGCAGATCGAGGACAGCAGCTCGGAAGATGCTTCCTTCTGACCGCGCTCCACCTCACTGAGGTAACCCAGGGAGACACGGGCGCTATGCGAAACTTCACGGAGCGTGCGCCCTTGACGCTGGCGAACATCGCGCAGGACATCACCGATTTCGTGACGAAGTACTACCATCTTGCGCTCCTTCTGTTCGCTCTTAGCCTGATCGGCGAGGCCCACATCCTTCCAGCGGACAACGCCGTTTACGGATACGGGCTGCTTTACCATCTGTATCGCCTTGCTCCTCGTTCAGTCTGGTCCGCCGCGAAGCGAACCATTGGTGTTTTCATCCTAGGCGCCTCCGCTCTCCGGAAGCGACACAATGTAATAACTAATCGGTACCGGCTTTTGTTCCCGCCAACTTTACAGGCCGGTAACTTCAGGAGGCCAGGGCCTCGGTCAGCCGCTCCAGGGCGGCCGCGCAGGCCTGCCCGCGGATTTCTGCCCGGCTACCTGAAAACACATACCCGAACGCGTTTGTTCCCGCCCCCGTGGCGATGCCGATGTACACCGTTCCCACAGGCTTTCCGTCGTGCGATTCCGGACCGGCAACGCCAGTGGTGGAGACACCAATGTCGGCGCCCAGGGCCGTCCTGGCACCTTCAGCCATGGCAGCGGCCACGCCGCTGTCAACGGATCCGACGTCGGCCAGCAGTTCCGGCGAAACCTTCAACACGTCCGCCTTGACGGAGTTCTGGTAGGCCACTACCCCGCCCTGCAGCATTCCAGACGCGCCCGGCGTGTCAGCGAGCACCGCGGAAACCATGCCGGCCGTCAGCGACTCGGCTGTGGCCACGGTGCGCTTGGTTTCCATGGCTTTCCGGACTGCCTGCTCGGAGAGATGGTGAAGCGACAGATGCTGCTGGTTGGTCATGCCGGTTCCTGCCCGCCCTTGGTGGTTCCCTGCACTTTTCCCTTGGCGCGCAGTCGCATGGCTTCAACGACGTACTCGACGCCGGTCCACACGGTGACTGCAACGGCCACCATCATGACGGCGAACGCCAGCCAGGCAAGCCACGGCGCAATCGCGGCGAGCGGGAGCAGGTACAGGAAGATCGCTGCCGTCTGGATCACCGTTTTGAGCTTGCCGCCGCGGGAGGCGGGAATGACGCCGTACCGGATGACGAAGAAGCGCAGGGCGGTGACGCCCCATTCACGCACCAGGATCACCAGGGTGGCCCACCACGGCAGTTCTCCAAGAACCGACAGCATCACAAGGGCAGAACCGATGAGGAGCTTGTCCGCGATGGGGTCGGCGATTTTTCCGAAATCGGTGACGAGGTTCCGGCTCCTGGCGATGTCGCCGTCGAGCTTGTCTGTGTAGATCGCGACGGCGAACGCTGCCGCCGCTGCCCAGCGCCAGGGACCGGACTCGCTGTGGAGGCCGGGCGCGTCAGCGATCAGGAACCAGACGAAAAACGGCACCAGCGCGATGCGGAGCATGGTCAGGATGTTGGGAAGGTTCCAGACCCCGGCACGGCCCGGGCCGGCGGCGGTTGCATCGGTGCTAGTCACTTTTCTAGGCTACCGTCTTTGGGCTAGCGCCCGGTCAGGGACCAGGCGTCCTCCGAGCCGTCCTCGTCGTCATAACCACCCGGCGGGGAATCCGAGCCGTCGTAGTACTCCACGCTCTGCTTTCGCTGGTCCAGGTCCGCGGCTACCAGGTCCTCGGCGTACCCGCCCTGGGCGATATTGGCGTTCGCGTTGTCGCTGAGCGCGGCCGTCTGCGCATCCGGAGCGGACGGAGCCTCCTGGCCCCTCATGGCTGCGAGGACGGGTGCGAGGTCGTCCGGCTTCACCAGCACGTCGCGGGCCTTTGAGCCTTCGGATGGGCCCACCACTCCGCGGGATTCGAGCAGGTCCATCAGGCGGCCCGCTTTGGCGAAGCCGACGCGCAGCTTGCGCTGCAGCATGGACGTGGAGCCAAACTGCGTGGTGACCACCAGTTCGGTGGCCTGCAGCAGCACCTCAAGGTCGTCGCCGATGTCGTCGTCGATCTGCTTCTTCGGAGCCTCAGCCGCAACGTCGTCGCGGTAGGTTGCCTGCAGCTGTCCCTTGACGTGCTCCACCACTTTGTGGATCTCGGACTCGGTAACCCAGGCGCCCTGGACACGCATGGCCTTCGACGCGCCCATGGGAAGGAACAGGGCGTCGCCCTGGCCAATGAGTTTCTCGGCACCCGGCTGGTCCAGGACCACGCGCGAGTCGGTGACCGAGGAGGTGGCGAACGCCATGCGGGACGGGACGTTGGCCTTGATCAGGCCGGTCACCACGTCCACGGATGGCCGCTGGGTGGCCAGGACCAGGTGGATGCCGGCGGCGCGGGCCAGCTGGGTGATGCGCACGATCGAGTCTTCGACGTCGCGCGGAGCCACCATCATCAGGTCCGCGAGTTCGTCCACGATCACCAGCAGGTAGGGGTACGGGCGGATGACCCGCTTGGAGTCCACCGGCGGCTGGACCTTGCCCGCACGGACTGCCTTGTTGAAGTCATCGATGTGCTTGAACCCGTAGTTGGCGAGGTCGTCATAGCGGGCGTCCATCTCGCGGACCACCCACTGGAGCGCTTCTGCGGCCTTCTTGGGATTGGTGATAATGGGCGTGATGAGGTGCGGGACGCCCTCGTACGCAGTCAATTCCACACGCTTCGGGTCCACCATCACCATCCGCACCTCGTCCGGGGTGGAGCGCATCAGGATGGAGGTGATCATGGAGTTCACGAACGAGGACTTACCCGCACCGGTGGCGCCGGCCACCAGCAGGTGGGGCATCTTGGCCAGGTTGGCCACCACGTAGCCGCCCTCAACGTCCTTGCCCACACCCATCACCATCGGGTGGTCGGTGCGGCGGGCGTTCTGGCTGCGGAGCACGTCGCCCAGGGACACCGTCTCACGGTCCGTGTTGGGGATCTCGATGCCAATGGCCGACTTGCCCGGGATGGGGCTGAGGATGCGTACGTCGCTGGAGGCCACGGCGTAGGAGATGTTCTTGGACAGGGCGGTGACCCGCTCCACCTTGGTTCCCGGGGCCAGTTCGATCTCGTACCGGGTCACGGTGGGGCCGCGGCTGAAGCCCGTGACGGTGGCGTCGACGTTGAACTGCGTCAGGGTGTCCGTCAGGGCGGCGACGACGGCGTCGTTGGCTTCCGTGCGCTCCTTCGGGATGGAGCCCGGCGTCAGGAAGTCCGACGCCGGGAGCGTGTACGTCACGTCGCCGGCGAGGGACAACTGCTCGGTGCGCTGCGGGATGGGAACGGGCGGCGGGGCGGGAGCCACCGGGTTGGCAGGCACGGCGGGTACGGCGGGCCTGGCGCCGGGGGCGGCCATGCCGGGGGCGACCATGGGAATGGCTTCGGTGGCGTTGTCCGGGGCGGGCGCCGCGGGGCTGCCGAGGCCCTGTGCGGCCTTGATCTTTTCGGCGGCGATCTCCGCCTGGGTGGGCCGGCGGACACCGGGGGCCGGACGCGGGGGCTCCGGNGACGAGGCCCTGTGCGGCCTTGATCTTTTCGACGGCGATCTCCGCCGGGGTGGGCCGGCGGACACCGGGGGCCGGACGCGGGGGCTCCGGTTCGTCGTCGTCAATGACGGCATGCTCGAAGGCTTCGTCGCCCACGTAACCTTCCAGGCCGGCGTCGGCCTCTTCGTCCTTGCCGAAGAGGCGGCGCTTCTTCTTTTTGGGCGCTGCCGGAGGCGTCCGCTCAAGGTAGCTGCGGTCGTGCCCGTTGCCGTCCTCTTCCTGCAGGTCGATGCCCATCAGGTGCTCGTAGGCGCCGCGCAACCGCCGCGGGATGGCGCCGAACGGCGTGGCCGTGATGATGAGCAGCGACACAAAAGCGAGCAGTCCGTAGAGCACCAGCGGCACGGCAGGGTGGATCGCTGCCAGCGGAGAGGCGCCCAGGAAGCCCAGCATTCCGCCGGCCTGGCGCAGGCCGTCGAAGCCCTGGGCCACGGTGGGCTGCCCGCCCAGGACGTGGGCCAGGCCGCAGCCCGCAAACGTCATGACCAGGAAGCCGATGCCCACCCGGTTGTTGCCCCGGCCGTCGGAGGGCTGGCGGAAGAGCCGGAAGGCGCACACAAAAAGCATCAGCGGAAGCAGCAGTGACATCCAGCCGAATGTCCCGTTCACCACGCTGTACACGGCGTCCGGGAACCACCCCGTCAGTCCCCACCACGCGAAAGTGGCGATGAAGACGCCGAGGGCCAGGTTGAACAGGGCGGCGCCGTCACGGCGTTCCTCGGCCGGGAGGTCGCTGACGTCATGGCCGATGCGCCGCACACCCCCGCCCACGAGGTGGCCAATACCGAGCCATGCCCCGCCGACAACCCGGAGCAGCCAGGGCTGTTGCTGTTCGACGGCGGGAAGCTGGCGTGTCCTGGCCGTACCGGAACTCCCGGCCCGCCCGGACCTGGCCGGGGATTTCGCTGCCGTGGAGCCGGAACCGCGGCCGCCGGTTTTGCTGCCGGAGCTGCCCCTGCTGGAACCATTGGGCGCGGAAGTAGTACGAGTGGCCATACTAGCCACGGTACCGGAACTGCACCGGTTTACCGGGGATTTGGTGCCCCGCGGATCCCCCTCGGATAAAGGGCCGCGTTGGCCCGCGGCAGTTCCCGCTTAAACCTCTCCGGCCCGCACTCCCGGTGTGGCGGGAGTACGGGCCGGAGCCGGCGGCGGAGGCTGTCAGGCCTCCAGGACCACGGGGATGATCATGGGGCGGCGGCGCAGCTTGCGGTTGACCCACGTGCCCACCACCCTGCGGACCACCTGCTGGAGCTGGTGGCTGGTGTGGTCCGCGTGGTTCAGCACTGCTTCTTCCAGCGCTGCGTTGATCTTGGGGATGATGTCATCAAAGACCGAATCGTCCTCGGCCACGCCGCGGGCGTGGATTTCCGGACCGGAGACCACCTTGCCGGTGGTCCGGTTGACCACCGTGATGATGGAGATGAACCCCTCGTCGCCGAGGATGCGGCGGTCCTTGAGGTCGGCGTCGGTAATTTCGCCCACGCTCGAGCCGTCCACGTAGACGAAGCCCACCTCCACCTGTCCCACCACATCCGCGCGGTGATCCTTGAGGTCGATCACGGTGCCGTTGTCGGCGAGGATCACGCTGGCTTCCGGAACACCGGATTCGATGGCGATCTTGCCGTTGGCGATCAGGTGCCGGGTTTCGCCGTGCACGGGCATGGCGTTGAGCGGCTCAAGGATGTTGTAGCAGTAGAGGAGCTCGCCGGCGGCGGCGTGGCCGGAGACGTGGACCTTCGCATTGCCCTTGTGGATGACATCGGCGCCCAGCTTCAGCAGGCCGTTGATGATGCGGAAGACCGCATTTTCGTTTCCGGGGATGAGGCTGGAGGCGAGGATGACGGTATCGCCGTCGCCCACCACCACGCGGTGGTCGCCGTTGGCCATCCGGGACAGCGCCGCCATCGGTTCACCCTGGGAACCGGTGGACATCAGGACCACGCGGTTGTCCGGAAGGTTGTCGATGTTTTTGATGTCCACGATCAGGCCCGGCGGCACATCCAGGTAGCCCAGCTTCTCGGCGATGGCCATGTTCCGGACCATGGAGCGTCCCACGAACGCCACCTTGCGGTTGTGCTTCGCGGCGGCGTCCAGGACCTGCTGGACACGGTGGACGTGCGAGGAGAAGGACGCCACAATGATGCGCTTGGTGGCCTGGCCGAAGAGGCGCTCCAGGGTGGGACCGATTTCCTTTTCCGCGGTGGTGAAACCGGGGACGTCCGCGTTGGTGGAGTCGGACATAAAGAGGTCAACGCCCTCTTCGCCGAGCTTGGCGAAGTGCCGCAGGTCAGTGATGCGGCCGTCGAGCGGAAGCTGGTCCATCTTGAAGTCGCCCGTGTGCAGGACGGTGCCGCCTGCGGTGCGGATAAAGACCGCCAAAGCGTCGGGGATGGAGTGGTTGACGGCCACGAATTCGCACTCGAAGGGGCCGAACTTCTCTATCTGGCCTTCTTCCACAGTGAGGGTGTAGGGCCGGATGCGGTGTTCCTGCAGCTTCGCCTCAATCAGGGCAAGGGTCAGCTGCGAACCCACCAGCGGGATGTCGTTGCGGAGGCGCAGCAGGTACGGGACAGCACCGATGTGGTCCTCGTGGCCGTGGGTCAGAACAACGGCAACGATGTCATCCAGCCGGTTCTCGATGTACGAGAAGTCCGGGAGGATCAGGTCAACACCGGGCTGGGTTTCCTCCGGGAAGAGGACGCCGCAGTCGACGATCAGCAGCTTGCCGTCGATTTCGAACACGGCCATGTTCCGGCCGATCTCCCCCAGCCCGCCGAGCGGGACAATGCGCAGCGTGCCGTTGGGCAGGCGGGGCGGGGTGACGAGGCCGGTCAAGGCGATTTGGGTCATATTGCACTACTTTCCAGGCGGAAGGGTGTGCCGGTCTTAGCCCTCAGGAAAAGACCAGCCCCGCTTCCGCCAAATCCCCGCGGATGGTTTCGATCTCGGCTTCGTCCGGCTCCACGAGGGGCAAACGGACAATCGAGTTGGGCAGGACTCCCTGCCATTTAAGAATCTGCTTGGCCGCAACGGCTCCCTGGACACGGCTCATGGTGGCCCGGACGATCGGCTGGAGCTCGAAGTTGATCTTCCGTGCGGTGCCGAGGTCGTTCGCGTTCACCGCGTCAATGAGTTCGCGGAAGCGGCGGGTTGCCACGTGGGTGGTCACTCCCACCAGGCCGACGGCGCCCAGCGCCATCCAGGGCAGGGTCAGTCCGTCATCGCCGGAGTAGAAGAGCAGGTCCGTCTCCGCCATGACGCGCGTGGCGGCGACAAGGTCGGCCTTGGCGTCCTTGACCGCGACGATGTTCGGGTGCTGCGCCAGCCGGATCATGGTGTCGGGTTCGATGGCGATGGAGGACCGGCCGGGGATGTCGTAGAGCATCACGGGCACGTCGGCGGCCGAGGCGATGGTCTCGAAGTGTGCGCGGAGGCCCGACTGGCTGGGCTTGTTGTAGTAGGGGGTCACCAGCAGGATGCCGTCGACGCCGATCGCTGCGGCCTGCCGGGAAAGGTGCACCGAGTGCGCGGTGTCGTTGGTGCCTGTACCGGCGATGATGGCGGCACGGCCGCCCACGGCTTCCTTGACCGCACGGAACATGCCGAGGTTCTCTTCGTCGGTGAGGGTGGAGGTTTCGCCGGTGGTGCCGGTGACCACGAGTCCGTCGCAGCCGTCGTCCACGAGCTTCGTGGCCAGTTCCGCTGCCTGCTGGTAATCGACTGAGCCGTCCTTGGTGAACGGTGTGACCATGGCGGTCAGGAGGGTACCGAGGGCAGGGATGTGCGCGGAGGAGTCAGCCATGGAAAAAACGTTACCCTGTCCGCGGCTGGTTAGGACAATAGGACGGGCGTGATGCACGTCAAACAGGGGGTCCCGGCGGGGGCCGCGACGGTATTTCCCTGGATTCCTGCTTCCGGAACCTGCGGAGACGGCTGCACTGCAGGATGGCCGAAACGACTTCGGTACCGGTCCCCGCTGCCTGCTTCAGGGGAAGGCCGTCCGGCCCCCAGAAACCGCTCAGGCCGCATGATTCGCCCAGTGCACTGCTGCCGCCGAGGTTGGCAAGCAGGGTAAACATTCTGTTGTCCATGGCGCGGGCACCCAGATGGAGGGTCAGGCGGTGTTCCTCATCCTTGGTGTAGAGGGCGGACACACAGTAAAGGTCCGCGCCGGCGGCAGCGGCGTTCCCGGCATGGGCGGCCACAGACGTGTCAAGGCAGATCGCCAGTGCAATCTTCCATCCGTCCACCTCTATCAGCACCGGCCCCTTCCCAGGCGCGAAGAGATCGCGTTCGGGCCCGTGCAGGTGGGTCTTGAAGGCCGCTTCGGTGCTGCCATCAGGGTGGAGAGCAAGTGATGCCAGCCGCGGAGTGCCATCAACCTCGTGAATCGCTGCGCCGATAACGGCCGTGATCCCTGTCCTGCGGCAGATCTCGCGGATGCCGGCAAGGCGGTGGTCTGCCGGCGCAAGCCAAAAGTCAGGGTTTTCGAGGAGTTCCAGGCGGTAGCCGGTCAAGGAGAGTTCCGGGAAGACCACCAGCCGGGCGCCGTGGTCGTCAGCGTCCTCAATGAGGCGGACATGCTCGTCGGCGTTGGCAGCGATGCCTCCCTCCAGGGCGCGGTACTGAATGACGGAGACGGGAAGGGTGTCAGTCACGCCTCCATCCTAGGCACGCGCCCGGGCCGCCCGGCATGCAGTGCCTTTTCTCAGGCTGCGTCCTCCCGCCGCCCGCTAGGCAGGCCCAGGGTGGCAGTACCTTCCCACGGCTGCCTGGCGGAGCCCTTCCGCCCATGCTGCCAGTCGCTGGGCTGCCCGTACGTAGTGGAACAGTTCCACGGGCGTCAGGGCGTCGATGTCCGTCTCGGACAGCCGCCGGGCAAGTTCGGCACCCTCGGGCTGGGCGGCGAGGCTGATGCCTTCCTGCTCCCACTGGATGTCCTCGGACGTCTTCCCGGTCACCAGCTGGCGGAAGAGGTAATCGACCACGCCGGGGCTCATGGCCTTCAGCGGTCCGTCAAGGCGCGGCTCCGCGGCAGAGGCGCCGGAGGATGGATTTCCTGACGCTGGTACTCCGGATGCTGGAACTCGCGATGATGGCGTTTGCATGCCGTTCATCGTATTCGAACATATATTCGAACACAAGGGGGTTGCCTGCAGCGTGGTTCCGCGTGACAGCCAGGGCACAGGCGGGTGTGAGACGATCTGGGCATGACCTCCCGTAATGCCGCCGCTTCCGCCAGGACGTCTGCCGGCCGGTCCACAACTGCCCGGCTTCACGGTATTGACGCGGCCCGGGGGCTGGCGCTGCTGGGAATGATGGCCACCCACCTGCTGCCAACTTTCGAGTCGAACGCCAACCTCACGCCCACCTGGATCGGCCTGACGTTTTCAGGCAGGGCGGCCGCCCTGTTCGCGGTCCTTGCAGGAGTCGGCCTTGCCTTGTCCACCGGAAAGCACAAGCCGCTGCAGGGTCCGGAACTGTCCGCCGCCCGGCGCGGCGTGGCCCTGCGCGCACTGGTGATTGCCGCCGTCGGACTCAGCCTGGGCGGGCTGGAGGTCAACCTGGCCATCATCCTGGTCCACTACGCCGTCCTGTTCCTGTGCGTCCTGCCGTTCCTGGGCCTGCGGGTGAAAACGCTCTGCGCCTGGGCGGCGGGCTGGATCCTCCTATCCCCTGTTCTGGCGTACCTGCTGCGCCCGTGGCTGCTGGCGGCGACCCCGCCGCTCACACTGGGACACAACCCGTCCTGGGAGGATCTCGCCACGCCCGGCCGGCTCCTGGCCGACGTCTTCCTGACCGGCTATTACCCGGTCTTCCAGTGGCTGTCGTACCTCCTGGTGGGGCTCGTGGTCGGCCGCCTGATGCTGAACAAAGCGCTGGTGCCGTGGGTGTTGTTGATCGGCGGCACCGCCATTGCCGTGCTGGCCAAGGCACTGGGTACTGCGGCGATGGAAGATTGGGGCGGCCGTGCTGCCCTGGAAAAGGTGCTGAACTCCCCCGGTTATCCGCTGGACAGCGTCCTGCAGGTCAACCTGACAGGCATCCCGCAGGAAGGTTCGTGGTGGTGGCTGGCATCCGCGGCACCACATTCGGCCACCACCCTGGACCTGCTGCACACCTCGGCGGCGGCCGTTGCAGTCATTGGGGCGTTCCTGCTGCTGGGCAGGCTGGCCGACTGGGTTGCCCTGGACCTGTTGCTGCCCCTGCGCGGGGCCGGCGCCATGACCCTGACGCTCTACTCCATCCACGTCTGGGTGGTCTCAGCGTTCTACCTGAAACCCCTCCCCGACGGCTGGAGCGAGGACGCGATGTACTTTGCCCAGGCCGCCTCCGCAGTAATCATCGGCATGGTGTTTGTGCTGCTCGGGTGGCGTGGCCCGCTCGAATGGCTGGGGCACGCGGCCAACCGGCTGGGACGCGGCGGAGTAAAGGCCGTCCGCTAGGCCGGGACGTTGTCCCGGAAGAGCTTGACGGCATCCCGCATGGAGGCGCGGGCGCGCTTTCGGTCGCCGGCGGCGTCGTAGGCGCAGCTGAGCCGGAACCAGGAACGCCAGTCTTCAGGAGCCGCTTCGGCCTCCGCCCGGTACTTTTCGAATTCTGCATCCGCTGCAGACCGGACGATCCTGCCGGCAGGGGTCCTGGGCAGTTCGTCCACGGGCAGCCCCCCTTCGGCTTCGAGGACTTTTGCCATCTGCTCCGTGCGGGCGCCGAACATCAGCTCGCGGATCAGCGCCCACGCCCCGATCACGGGCAGCACCAGGTAGGCGGCTCCGATGGCCACGGCTGCGGGGTTGCTGTCCGTGAGCAGCAGGATAGAGCGCTGGAAGGACACCACCAGGTAGAACACCAGGAGCAGCGTGACTGCGCCCACCCAGATCTTGGTGCGGTTTTTCCGGAAGCCGGTCACCAGCCCGCCCATGGCTACAGCCCCAGGTCCAGGTAGCCGTCCAGGCCCACCGTGAGTCCGGGGTGGGCGGCCACCTTGCGCAGGCCAAGGAGTACGCCGGGCATAAAGGAGGCACGGTCGAAGGAGTCGTGGCGCAGGGTGAGCTGCTCACCGGCGCTGCCGAGGAGGACTTCCTGGTGCGCCACGAGGCCGCGGAGCCGCACGCTGTGGACGCGCACGCCGTCCACCTCGCAGCCGCGGGCACCGGCGAGTTCACTGGTGGTGGCATCGGGGCTGGGCGGGACCTGGGCTGCGGCGCGTTCGGCCGCGATGAGCTCTGCGGTCCGGACGGCAGTGCCGGACGGCGCGTCCACCTTGTCCGGGTGGTGCAGTTCGATAATTTCCACCGACTCAAAGTACTTGGCGGCCTTCGCGGCAAAGGCCGAGGCGAGGACTGAGCCCAGGGCGAAGTTGGGGGCGATCAGCACGCCGGTTTCCGGGTGTCCGGACAGCAGCTCCTCCAGGGCCGACAGCTTCACAGCGTCCCAGCCGGTGGTCCCCACAACAGTGTGGATGCCGTGTTCGACGGCGAAGCGGACGTTCGCTTCGGTGCTTTCCGGAACGGTCAGGTCTACTACGAAGCGGGCGCCTGCTGCGGTGATCCGGTCCAGGGAGTCGCCGCGGCCCAGGGCTGCGACGAGCTTCAGGTCCGGCGCGGCTTCAATGGCTTTTACGGCTTCGGCGCCCATGCGCCCGTTTGCGCCCAGCACGGCAACGGGCAAGGGCGCAGAGAGTTGTTCGGTCATGGCGTTAAGCCTACCGGTGGGCCCGCGCCGGGCAGGAACCGGGGAGTGTGCGTTACCTCGCACGTGCACGCAGTTGACTCCAGGGGTTCCGGAGTTGCCTGCGTGCCGCAGGGCTAACCTCCTGCGCCCACCCATTCCACCGTTCCGTCGGTAAAGAACTGTTCCTTCCAAATGGGAACCTGCTGCTTGATCCGGTCCACCAGCTCGGAGCAGACGGCAAAGGCCTGCCCCCGGTGCGCGGCGGACACGGCGCAGACCAGTGCTGGATCGCCGATCTCAAGCATGCCGATGCGGTGTCCCGCCCAGATCCGCACTGGCTGCGGTGAACCACCCGGGCCGCTGTTCCCTTGTACCTGCTGTTCAGCGACCAGCTGCGCAACGACGTCGGCCATCACCTGGTGTGCCATGGGGTGCGCACTGTAGCTGAGGCGCTCAACGGCCTTGCCGCCGTCGTGATTCCGCACCACCCCGCTGAAGCTGACCACCGCACCTGCGGTGTCGCTCTCAACGGCCGCGATGGCCTGGTCAACGGAGATAGGCTCTGCGCTCAGTACCGCGTTGACCACCTCGAATGATGTTTCAGTGCCCATGTCCGCCTTCCAGCTGGTCGCAAAGGTGCCCGATCAGCGGGTCCAGCACGGTCAGGCCGTCCATGACCCCCTTGGGTGATCCGGGCAGGTTGATGATGAAGGTTTCTCCGGCAGCGCCGGCGTAACCGCGGCTCAGTGCGGCCAGCGGTGTTTTGGCAGCGCCCGCACGGCGGACCGCTTCCATGATGCCGGGAATCTCGTGGTCCAGCAGCGGCAGCGTAACGTCCGGGGTGCGGTCGTCCGGGCTGAGGCCCGTTCCGCCGCTGGTAATAACGACGGCGGGGTGCTGGGTAAGGAGGGCACGGATGGCCGCGCCCACGGGCTCGCCGTCCGGCACCACCATGGCCGGGAACACGTCAAAGCCGTGTTCGGTCAGCCAGTCAGTGATCACTGGCCCGGTTTCGTCCTCGTAAATTCCGGCGGCTGCACGGGTGGAGGCGATCACAACGCCGGCCTTCCGCCCTTGGACGTCGCCGTGGCGGTGCGGCTCCGGGGCGTTGAGGGTGTTTGCGGTGCTCACAGTGTCCAGTCCCCGCTCTTGCCGCCGCTCTTGGCCAGCACCTTGATGTTGTCCAGGACGGCGTGTTTGTCCACAGCCTTGATCATGTCGTAGACGCTGAGAGCCGCAACGGAAACGGCGGTGAGGGCTTCCATCTCAACGCCGGTCACTCCGCGGGTCTTGACGGTGGCGAGGATCGACACTGAATCGGCGGCCAGGTCAAAGTCCACGGTGACTTTGGACAGCGGCAGCGGGTGGCAGAGGGGAATCAGTTCGGAAGTTTTTTTGGCGGCCATGATCCCGGCCACCCGTGCCACGGCCAGGGCGTCGCCCTTGGGCAGCCCGCCGGAACCGAGCAGTGCCATGACCTCTGCCGTGGTGCGGACCGTGGCGGTGGCGGTGGCCTCGCGGGTGGTTTCGGTTTTGGCGGAGACGTCCACCATCTGGGCGCTGCCGTCCTGGCGCAGGTGCGTCAGCGCGGCCGGGGATTGTTCTGCATTCACAGCATCCATACTTCCACCTCCGCACCGGCCGCGAGTCCGGCCACTCCAACCGGGACGTGGACCAGCACGTTCGAGCCGGCGAGCGCATGCATCAGGTGCGAACTTTCACCGCCCTGCAGCTCCACCGTCCCGTCAGGCAACAGCGTGCCGCGGCGGACCTGGTGCTTTTGACCGGGGGACGTGAGCGGGTGGCCAAGGCGGGCGCGAAGAGGCAGGCGCGGCGCCGGGGAACCGAACAGGCCGGCCAGCACCGGCCGGAGGAACATTTCAAAGGACACCAGGCAGCTGACCGGGTTGCCGGGGAATCCCAGGAACGGCCGCCCTTCGAAGGTGCCGATCCCCTGCGGACCGCCCGGCTGCATGGCCACGTGCAGGAACTCCACCGGGTGGTCCTCCATGGCCTGCCGGACCACCTCGTACGCTCCCTTGCTCACCCCGCCGGTGGTAACGATGAGGTCCACTGCCCCGCCCTCGGCCCGCAGCAGTCCGCGAAGTTTTTCCGGGTGGTCCGTGACGATACCCGTCCGGCGGACGTTCAGCCCGGCCTGCCGCATGGCGGCTTCCAGGAGCGTGCCGTTGGAGTCGTAGATCTTCCCGGCGGGAAGGTCCCGGCCGGGTTCCACCACTTCGTCACCCGTGGTGACCAGCAGGACTGAGACCGCCCGGTAGACAGTGACCTCGGGCATACCCAGCGCCGCGAGCAATCCCAGCTGGGCCGGGCCCAGGAAGGTACCCGCCGCCAGGGCAGTTTCGCCCGCCCTCACATCGCTGCCCGTTTCCCTGACATAGGTGCCGGGAGCTACGGACGGCAGCACCACCGTTGCCTGTCCCGTTGCCTGGTCAGCGGGCGGCAGGAAACGGTCCGGGACGGCCCGTTCAATGGGGACGACGGCGTCTGCCCCCTCCGGGAGCATGGCTCCGGTCATGATCGGCGCAGCTGTGCCGGGCAGGAGGCCGTCCGGACTGGCACCGGCGGGAACAGGAGGCATAACGCGCAACTCTCCGCCGCCGTCGGGCAGGTCAGCACTGCGGACGGCGTAGCCGTCCATCTGGGAGTTGGCGAACGGCGGCAGGCTGATCGGGGCGGTGACGTCGCTGACCAGGCTGCGGCCAAGTGCCTGGCGCAGGGGCAGGACCTCGGTCCGGTTGGGTGAGCGCAGAGGCTGCAGCAGTTGGGCGACGGCGGCCGCATGCTCAGCTACGGACCGTGCCTGGTGGTTGTGGTGCTTTGCCGTGTCCCGCCCCTGGTGGGACGTTTCAGGCAGGGGCACACCAGGCGCTGACGTTCCATGCGGTTGCGGGCTGGTCATGGTTCCGCCTTCGGTAGCCATCAGGGTTGCACGTCCACTCTAATCGTGTGGAACCCCGTGGCTCCGTCGGGGACCACCGGCCTGCGCTGTTCGTCCTGGGCGCGCCCGGCGGAATCCGTGGCCCGGACCTGGACTTCGTACTGGCCTTCAGTGAGCTCAAGAGCCAGCTTCCACTGGTACCAGGTATCCAGCGAGATGCCGTCGGCAAGCTCGGCCTGCTGCCACGGGCCCCGGTTCACACGGAGCTCCACTTTCGCAATGCCCGTGTGCTGGGCCCAGGCAACACCGCCGAACATCACCGTTCCGCGTTTGACGGGGCGCCCGGCGCGTGGAACGTCAATCCTCGAGGACGTCTTGATGGGGCCGCGCTCAGACCAGCCCCGGGGCGTCCAGTAGCCGGCGTCGTCCGAGAACCTGCTGACCTTCAGCTCCGTGACCCATTTGGTGGCCGACACGTAGCCATAGAGACCCGGAACCACCATTCGGACGGGGAATCCGTGCTCCAGGGGCAACGGCTCACCGTTCATGCCGATGGCGAGCAGCGCATCGCGGTTATCTGTAAGGACCTCGAGCGGCGTGCCCGCGGTCCAGCCGTCGCTGCTCTTTGAGAGCACCATGTCCGCGCCGGGTTGGGGCCCCGCGAGTGCCAGCAGTTCGCGGACCGGCCAGCCCAGCCAGCGGGCGTTGCCGATCAGGTCGCCGCCCACTTCGTTGGATACGCAGGCGATGGTCACGTGGCGCTCCACCAGGGGTTTGGCCAGCAGTTCGGCGTAGGACAGCTGAACCTCCCGGTCCACCAGGCCGGCAACTTTCAGGACCCAGGTGTCCGGGTTGATGGCGGGAACGGTGAGTGCGGTATCGATGCGGTAGAAGTCAGGGTTGGGCGTGACCAGCGGCTGCATTCCGTCTACGCCTGCCTCTGCCCCGGCCGGGATGGGCGGCGCGGCCGACGCCGGTACCGGCAGCGCCACGTGGCTTCTTGCTTCGCTGACGACGGCGGCGGCGCCACGCCACACTGAAGCCAAGGCGCCGCCCAGCACGGTGAACGCAGCACCCCCGGCCAGGGCTTGGAGGAAACGGCGTCGGGCGGGCGCGGCGTCCTCGCCGGCCGGTACCTCGTTAACCGCCCACTCCTGCAGCCTGCCGATCAGTGCCCTGAGCAGCACGGCGGCCACGACGGCACTGACAACCGGCAGTGCCGTCGCGTTGAAGGTTGCCTGGGCGCGGGTCAGGACGGCTGCCAGTCCAACCAGCCCAAAGACGCCAACCATGGCGATGCCGGCAAACCGGCGGCGGTCTTCCACCACACCGGCCAGCCCCGCCAGCACGGCAATGACCAAGGCCATACCGGCCAGGAGCGCCACCTTATCGGCCGTCCCGAACAGCGCCACTGCCCAGTCCTTCACCCCGGGCGGGACGGCATCGATGACCGCACCGCCGACAGCTGTGATCGGCGACAGCGACGGACTGAAAACACCTGCCAGCAGTTCCCCGAGCACGACTGCAGCACCCACCGCAACGGCGCCCGCCGCTGCCGCCAGCCACACCCGCCGCCGCGGGCCAGTGCCTTGTGGTCCTTGCCCGTGCGGGCCTGAACCGCGCGTGCCCGACCCACGCGGCAGCGAAGGCGCCGGGCGCGCCGGAAGCTGCGTCCCGCCGTCGTGCGCTGCTTGCTGTGGCTGGGAGCTGTTCACACCTACAGCATAAGTTCGCCGGATACCCGCGGTGCTGCTGCAGCCCGCAGATTCTGCTGCCGCCCGTGTGCTGTCCTGGGTGTGATCCAGAGCCCATCGTGGCGTAGCCTGAATTCATGAGTGTCCAGCTAGGCATGCCGCAGCCACGGGAGGAAACGGCCCCGGCGCTGCCGTCCGTCCCCGCTTCCCGGCCCGCCGACGCTCCGGCCGGGCTGGCCGACCGGTACGGCCGCAGGGCAACGGACATGAGGCTTTCCCTCACGGACAAGTGCAACCTTCGCTGCACCTACTGCATGCCTGCCGAGGGGCTGGAGTGGCTCGCGAAGCAGGCGGTGATGTCGGCGGAGGAGATCGTGCGGATCGTGCGGATCGGCGTCGACCGGCTGGGCGTGCGCGAACTGCGGCTGACCGGTGGTGAGCCCTTGGTGCGGCACGATCTGGTGGACATCATTACCTCGCTGCGCCGGAATCATCCCGAACTGCCCATTTCGATGACCACCAATGGCGTGGGCCTTGCGAAGAAGGCTGCGGCGCTGAAGGCCGCCGGCCTGACCCGGATCAATGTATCCCTTGACTCACTGCATGAGGAAACCTTCACGCAACTGACCCGGCGCCCGTTCCTGGACCAGGTGCTGGCAGGCGTGGATGCCGCTTGGGCTGCAGGGCTCGGGCCCGTCAAACTCAACGCCGTGCTGATGCGGGGCATTAACGACCTTGAGGCACCGTCGCTGCTGGCCTGGGCGCTGGACCGGGGCTACGAGCTGCGGTTCATTGAGCAGATGCCGCTCGACGCTGACCACGGGTGGACCCGGCGGAATATGATTACGGCCGCCGAGATCCGCCAGCTGCTTTCGTCGGACTTTGTCCTCAGCCCCGATCCCCGGGCACGTGACGGTGCCCCGGCGGAACGTTTTGAAGTACGACGCCGGGAGGCGGGGTCTGGTTCCGGCCCCTTGCTGGGGACTGTGGGGATTATTGCCTCCGTGACCGAACCGTTCTGCTCGGACTGCCGGCGGACCCGGATTACGGCCGAAGGCAAAATCATGAGCTGCCTGTTCTCGCGGGAAGAGTTCGACCTGCTGGGACTCCTGCGTTCTGGCGCCGGCGACGACGACCTCGCCCAACGGTGGCAGGACGCCATGTGGCTCAAGCCAAAAGCCCACGGGATGGACCACGTGGGACTTGACGCTCCGGACTTCGTCCAGCCGGACCGCAGCATGAGCGCCATCGGGGGCTGAAACTTTTGAACGTACGTTACTTCGCTGCCGCACGCGCTGCGGCAGGTGTGGAGGAGGAGCGCTTCGAGCTGGCGCCGGGTTCCACAGTTGCCGACCTCTTGGAGGCAGTTCTTTCTGTGGAACGTCCTGAGCCCCCGGCCGGAACTCCCCCGCTGCCCCGCATCCTCTCGCGCAGCAGCTTCCTGCTTAATGAAGTGGCCGTGCGGGACCACGCCGTTGTTGTGAAGGCGGACGACGTGGTGGACGTGCTGCCTCCCTTTGCCGGGGGCTAGGAGCACGTTTTCCTCCAGCCGGTTGGGCCCGTGCCCATCCAATGACAAAGTGTCAGTGCCTCGCTGGAAGATGTAGGCATGGGCAACGGCGCGGGACCGGCAAGAGTGATGTAAGGCATCCAGGCCTCCACCGCGCGCCTGAACGCGCTGTTCCTCGAAGACGCCAGCGGCGCCGTTGGCGATGAGTTTTCTTGCCATGGAGGCGGGGATGGGCCCGTAACCGTCCAGGTGGGCGGTTTCGTTGGTGAGGCCGAGCAGGGCGAACACCGGGACGGTGACGAGGACGTCGGCCTTGGGGGCCGGGACTCCCGGCTGGACCTCACCCACCGGCCGCCACTACACAGCCGAACACCCCGACCGGGAACCACCACACTGGCCACCCGGACTCCTCCCCACAAACGAAACACCCGGCTTCGTGGAAGCGGAACCACCGCACTGGCTCCTCGACGACAACCTCGAAGACCCCCACGACTTCCCACCCGACCACCCCATCTGGGACGACTTCTACGCCACGCCCCCGAACCTGCCCCAGGAGCCGCTCAAAGAATGGAAGCGGGATTTGGTGCAGTTCTGACACGGGTTGGATTCTGAAATCACCTAAATTTCAAAGCCGTGAACTTCAAAGCCGTGCTGACTCTGAAGGCGCCTGGATTCCAAGACCATCTGAACCTGTCAGCTCCGCTGGAACGATGAGGTCATGAACGGAACATAGGCTGAGCCTGTCCCGTCGGCCGCGCCGGGCTCACCCTCAGAGGCCTTATCGCCACGGATCCGAAGCTCCGTCACGTGTGTGAGCACATCGCCTTCGACGCGCAGCGTATGGCGGGTCCAGCCGGCACCGCCACGGCGTTCCACCCGCAGAGCACCGTTGTGCCATGTGCAGCGGGCCGCCGCAGCGGGTGCCGGGCCCGCGTTGTCCACGTAGTACCAGAAAACGTCGTGGTGATCGGGATCCACGGTGAAAATCCCGTGACCTTCGGAATGTGCCCCGTCCGGTTCCCGGTGACTGTAGCTCTGCACCACCGCGGATCCACCAGCCACCGGGGTATAGGTCACCTCGGCGTCAACGGTCCGTTCGGGCCCCCAGGGACCGGCAGCGAACCGGGTACTGCCCCTCCATCGGCCCAGGAAGCCAGCCAAGGCCTGTGGTGCGCGCCCGGATGAGGTCCGATCCACAGTCCCTCACCTCCAGAGCCAAGTGCTGCCGGCTTACGAATCACGTCCCGCCACGTACTGCATCAGAGCCCGAACGTCTCGGTCTCCTCGAAAGGCCCTACAACGGTTACAGTCCTCGGTGCCGCCGCAAGCTCTGCCGCCAGCTCCTGGACCTGCTCGGCTGTCACAGCTTTGATCAGCCGCAACGTTTCGTCGATGTCCTGGTACTCGCCGGAGACGAGTTCGGCGCGGCCCAGCCGGGACATCCGCGAACCCGTATCTTCCAGGGCGAGCACGATGCCGCCGCCGAGCTGGCCCACGGCCTTGCGGAGCTCGTCGTCGGAAATTCCATGTTCGGCGAGCTTCTCCAGCTCAATGGCCAACAGGTCCAGAACCTGGCGCACCTTGGATGGTGTGCATCCGGCGTACATACCGAAGTACCCTGCATCGGCGTAGGAGGACGCGAAGGAATACGTTGAGTACACCAGGCCCCGCTTCTCACGGATCTCCTGGAAGAGGCGCGAGGACATGCCACCGCCCAATACTGCGTTCAGGACGCTCATGACATAGCGGCGTTCGTCGGTGGCGACGATAGTGGGGCAGCCCATGATGATGTTTGCCTGCTCCACTGCGCGCTTGACCACGTGGAGGCCTGCGGTGCCGGTAATCAGGGCCCGGTCGGTGGAGCGCCGCTCCACGGGTGCGGCCTCGGCCTTCAAAGCCCAGCCAGCAGATTCGAGGGCATCCACCACGAGGTTGCATACGACGTCGTGCTCCAGGCCCCCGGCAGCGGTGATCACCAGTTCGTCGGGCCGGTAATACCGCTGGTAGTGCTCCCACACGGAATCGCGGGCCACAGCCTTGATCGCGTCCGGGGTACCGCCGATGGGCCGGCCCAGCGGGTGGTTGCCGAGTACGGCTGAGACAAAGTGCTCGTGGGCGACGTCGGTGGGGTCGTCGCTGTCCATGGCGATTTCCTCCAGGATCACATCGCGTTCCTGTTCCATCTCTGCCGGGTCCAGCACGGCTCCGGTGATCATGTCGGCAATGACGTCGATGGCCATGGGCAGGTCGGAATCCAGGACGCGGGCGAAGTAGCAGGTGCTTTCCTTGGCCGTTGCTGCGTTCGACTCGCCGCCCACCTCGTCAAAGGCGGAGGCGATCTCGAGGGCGGTCCGCCGCTTGGTGCCCTTGAACAGGAGGTGTTCCAGGAAGTGGGTGGATCCGTGCTGTCCGGGAGCCTCATCGCGGGAACCTACGCCTACCCAAAAGCCGATGGTTGCAGACCGTTGCCCCGGCATGGCCTCCGTCAGCACCCGCACTCCCCCGGGCAGCACCGAACGCCGGACCTCGGAGCCGCCGTCGGAGCCGTGGACCAGGGTGTCGCCGCGGTGGTTCTGCTCAAGCGGCAGGGGTACAACAGTCATTGAGGCCTTTCAAAAGGGGCAGCCGGGATCTGGCTGCCATCGTAACAGCGGCGGGGCCGGTGGATCATCCACCGGCCCCGCCGATTCATGCTTGTGCCGGAAACCGGAACTGTTAGACGTCAGCGCCTTCAGCGGGCTCCGAAGTGTGGGCGCGCTCGGTCTCAACCTCGGCGCCCTCTTCCTCGGCAACTACCGGGGCGAGCGAGAGCTTGCCGCGGTCGTCAATCTTGGTGATCTCCACCTGGACCTTCTGGCCCACCGAGACAACGTCGTCGACGTTGTCCACGCGCTTGCCGTTGGCCAACTTGCGCAGTTCGGAGATGTGCAGGAGGCCGTCCTTGCCCGGGGTCAGCGACACGAAGGCACCGAAGGTGGTGGTCTTGACGACCGTACCCAGGTAACGCTCACCGATTTCCGGGACCTGCGGGTTGGCGATGGCGTTGATGGCGGAGCGTGCTGCTTCTGCAGACGGGCCGTTGGTTGCGCCAATGTAGACCGTGCCGTCGTCCTCGATGGAGATGTCGGCGCCGGTGTCTTCCTGGATCTGGTTGATCATCTTGCCCTTGGGGCCGATGACCTCGCCGATCTTGTCCACGGGGATCTTCACGGCGATGACGCGCGGTGCGAACTCGGAGAGCTCGTCCGGGGTGTCGATGGCCGAGTTGAGGACCTCAAGGATGTGCAGGCGGGCTTCGCGGGCCTGCTTCAGGGCGGCGGCCAGGACCGAGGCGGGGATGCCGTCGAGCTTGGTGTCAAGCTGGATGGCCGTGACGAACTCGGAGGTACCGGCAACCTTGAAGTCCATGTCGCCGAAGGCATCTTCGGCGCCGAGGATGTCGGTGAGGGCGGCGTAGCGGGTCTGACCGTCAACCTGGTCGGAAACCAGGCCCATGGCGATACCGGCGACGGGGGCCTTCAGCGGCACACCTGCGTTGAACAGGGACAGCGTGGAGGCGCAGACGGAACCCATCGACGTTGAACCGTTGGAGCTGAGAGCTTCGGACACCTGGCGGACGGCGTACGGGAATTCCTCGCGGGACGGCAGCACCGGCGTGATGGCGCGCTCGGCGAGTGCGCCGTGGCCGATTTCGCGCCGCTTCGGGGAGCCGACGCGGCCGGTTTCACCGGTGGAGTACGGCGGGAAGTTGTAGTTGTGCATGTAGCGCTTGGTCTTCACCGGTGACAGCGAGTCGATCTGCTGTTCCATCTTCAGCATGTTCAGCGTGGTGATACCCATGATCTGGGTCTCGCCGCGCTCGAAGATGGCGGAACCGTGAACGCGGGGCAGGACCTCAACTTCTGCCGTGAGCTGGCGGATGTCCGTCAGGCCGCGGCCGTCGATGCGGATCTGGTCCTTGAGGATGCGCTGGCGGACCACGTGCTTGGTGACCGAGCGGAATGCTGCGGACAGCTCCTTCTCGCGGCCTTCGAACTGACCGGCCAGCGAGGAGATGACCTCGTCCTTCAGCTCGTCGGCAGCGGTTTCGCGCTCCTGCTTGTCCGCGATCTGGAAGACGGCAGCCAGCTTCTCGGCGGCAGCGGCCTCAACAGCGGCGTAAGCGTCGTCCTCGTAGTCCAGGAAGACCGGGAACTCGACGGTGGGCTTGGCAGCGCGGGCAGCCAGGTCAGCCTGGGCGTCGCAGAGTGCCTTGATGAACGGCTTGGCAGCCTCGAGGCCCTCGGAAACAACCTCTTCGGTGGGGGCGGTGGCGCCCTGTTCCTTGATGAGGTTCCAGGAGTTGTCGGTTGCTTCGGCTTCGACCATCATGATGGCGACGTCGTCACCGGCCACGCGGCCGGCAACCACCATGTTGAAGACGGAGTTTTCCAGCTGGGAGTGCTTGGGGAAAGCAACCCACTGCGAACCGTTTTCGTCGGCAACCAGGGCAACGCGGACGCCGCCGATGGGGCCGGAGAACGGCAGGCCGGAAAGCTGGGTGGACATGGAGGAGGCGTTGATGGCCACCACGTCATAGAGCTCGTCCGGGTTGATGGCCAGGACGGTCACCACGATCTGGACCTCGTTGCGCAGGCCCTTGATGAAGGCGGGGCGCAGCGGACGGTCCATCAGGCGGCAGGCCAGGATGGCTTCGGTGGACGGGCGTCCTTCACGGCGGAAGAACGAGCCGGGGATGCGGCCGGCAGCGTACATACGCTCTTCGACGTCGACCGTCAGCGGGAAGAAGTCAAAGCCTTCACGCGGGTGCTTGCCGGCAGTGGTGGCGGACAGCAGTGCGGTGTCATCGTCGATGTACACCATGGCTGCGCCGGCGGCCTGCTTGGCAAGGCGGCCGGTTTCGAAGCGGACTACGCGCTTGCCGAAACGGCCGTTGTCAATGACTGCTTCCGAGAACTGGATTTCGGGACCCTCCAAGAGAGTCACCTCCGTTTCTGTTTTACGGAAGTCCAGCCGCACCAACCCAGCCAGCATCTGTCTACTGGCCCTGCACCCGGTCATCGATCGAGACCCACGGGCCGCCGGCTTCAATCAACGAAGCCGTTCCCGGGGATCACTACCGAGGACCGCGAATGCGTGATGCGGTTGATCCTCCTGTTTAGTTTTACTTTTGAAGAAGGCGGCCCGATCCGCGATGGAAAGGGCCGCCCCTAAGTCCGACTAGCGGCGCAGGCCGAGGCGCTCGATGAGCGCACGGTAGCGGGCGATGTCGGTCTTCTTGAGGTAGCTCAGCATGCGCTTGCGACGACCAACCATGGCCAGCAGACCGCGCTGGGTGTGGTAATCGTGCTTGTGCTCCTTCATGTGCTCAGTCAGATCCTTGATCCGCTGGGTCAGGACCGCAACCTGGACCTCCGGTGAACCGGTGTCGCCTTCGACGGTTGCGTATTCCTTGATGATGGACTGCTTTACAGCGGCGTCAAGTGCCACAATAACTCCTAGGGATGTGCCGTGAGGGCCCAGGTCAGAAACTCACTGCCGGGTCTGCCGGCGCAACGTGCCAGGAATCTCCGGATTGGACATTCCAGTCAGTGCTGCGCGCAACAGGAACCAGCCGCCACGGACTGCAGCCGGATCCATCGTCCAGTTTACCGGCAAGGACCTAACCTGTCGAAACACGTGTGATACATGTGCGATCGTGCGCGGCGTCAGCCTTGCAGCCGGTCCCGGATGGCCAACATCCCGTGCAGGACTTCCTCGAAGCTGGTGCTCAACGGGGAGAGTCCCACCCGGATGCCGCGCGGTGAACGAAAGTCCGGGATTACGTCCCCCTCCCACATCGCCGCCACCGTCTCCTTGCTGAAGGAGGGGTGGTCCAGCGTGATGTGGCTGCCCCGCTCCGCGGGCTCGCGCGGCGTGGCAAGTTCCACTCCCAACGGTGCCAGCAGTTCGTCGAAGATCTCGATCGCAAAGGTGGTCAGCCGGACGGACTTCTCCCGGATGGCCGCCATGGTTGCCTCCTCAATGAGGTCCAGGGTGCCGCGCATGGCAAGCATCCCGAAAATCGCCGGCGTCCCGCTAAGGAATCCGCGGATACCGGGGGCCGGCTCGTACCCGGCCGCCATCTCAAAGGCATCCTTGCGCCCCATCCACCCCCAGATGGGCTGGTTGAGCGTTGCGAGGTGCCGTTGGTTGACATACGCGAACGCTGGAGACCCCGGCCCGCCGTTGAGGTACTTGTACGTGCAGCCGGCAGCGAAGTCCACGCCGGCACCGTCAAGGTCCAGCTCCACCGACCCCGCGGAATGGCAAAGATCCCACACAACCAGCGCCCCGGCGTCGTGTGCTGCCTGGGTGATGGCGGGCAGGTCGGCCAAGTGGCCGGAACGGTAGGCGACGTGGCTCAAAAGTACGACGGCGGTACGCGGCCCCGTCACTTGGCGCACCTGGTCAACGGTCACCCCGGCCGCGGGATCGGTTTCGATCCAGCGCAGCGTCAGGCCTTCCTCGAGGGCGATGCCCTCGACGAGGTAGCGGTCCGTGGGGAAGTTTTCGGTATCCAGGACCAGTTCGTTCCGGTCCGCGTCCTGCACAGCAGCAAGGGCTGCGCGGATCAGCTTGTAGAGGACCACAGTGGTGGAGTCGGCAATGATGGCCTGTCCGGGCGATGCCCCGAGCACGGCCCGGCCCAGCTGGTCGCCGATGGCCTGCGGCAGCTCCAGCCATTCCTCGTCCCAACCCCGGATCAGCCGCCCGCCCCAGCCGTCGCGGATGAAGGCGGCGACGTCCTCAGGGGTCCGCCTCAGCGGCCGGCCCAGCGAGTTCCCGTCCAGGTAGGACAGTGGCGTGTCAGTGCCGATGAACAGGCTGCGGCAGTGCGCCAGCCGGTCCTGGCGGTCCAGCCCGGCAGCGCGCTGCTGCAGGGATGCCACGGCGTCTTCTGCGTTTCCTGCCACGGGCTGCTGCTGGATGCTCATTGGCCGATCTCCGTCCTGACCGCGAACAGTTCCGGGAAAAACGTCAGTTCCAGGGCCTTCTGCAGGAAGGCCGCACCGCTGGAGCCGCCGGTTCCGGTCTTCATGCCGATGGTCCGCTGGACGGTGCGCAGGTGCCGGAAGCGCCACAGCTGGAAGTTGTCCTCCAGGTCCACCAGCTCTTCGCAGGCCTCATAAGCAGCCCAGTTGTCCGCGGCGTTTTCGTAGATGTGCTTGAACAGCGGCACGAGTTCAAGGGTAAATTCGTGGGCCTGGGTGACATCCCGTTCCAGCACGGACGTGGGCACATCAAACCCCTGCCGCGCGAGGTAGGCCAGGAATTCGTCATAGATACTCGGCGCGTGGAGCAGCTGTTCCAGCATCGCGTGCGCTTCGGGATCGGATTCGAAGACCGACAGCATCTTGGCGTTCTTGTTGCCGAGGATGAACTCCACGGCGCGGTACTGGCTGGACTGGAATCCCGAGGCGTGGCCCAGGAAGCCCCGGAACTGCGAGTACTCGGTGGGCGTCAGTGTTGCCAGCACGGACCACTGCTCGGTGAGGGTCTTCTGGATGTGCTTGACCCGCGCAATGCCCTTGAGTGCCGAGCCGAGGTCATCGTCCCGGAGCCACGCCGCGGTGCTGCGCAGTTCATGGAGCACCAGCTTCAGCCACAGCTCGGTGGTCTGGTGCTGGATGATGAACAGCATTTCGTCATGGTGTTCCGGCTGGCTGACCGGGTGCTGGGCGCTGAGCAGGGTTGGCAGCTGCAGGTAGGAGGCGTAGCTCATCCGCGAGCTGAAATCGCGGACAATACCTTCGTCCAGTTTCCTGGTGTTCTTCTCAATGGACACGGTATTGCCTTTCGCTGCTGCGCTGTTGCCCGCGGCGGCATGCCTGCGGACGGGTCAGCGCCTGGCCAGGAGGTCGTGCGCCTGGACCACATCCAGGCGCATCTGGTCCACCAGCGCTTCAGGCCCACGGTAAGCCACCATGCCCCGGAGCCGCGCCACAAATTCGACAACTACTGTCTGGCCGTACAGATCGAAGTCTTCCACCTCTTCGTGCGGGCGGTCGATCACGTGCGCTTCCACCTGGCGGCTTACCCCGTCAAACGTGGGGTTGGACCCTACTGAGATGGCAGCGGGCCAACGGGTCCCCACCTGGTCCACCAGCCAGCCGGCGTAGATGCCGTCGGCCGGGATGAGCCCGCTGGCGTTGGAGGACAGGTTGGCGGTGGGGAATCCCAGGGCGCGGCCGCGGGCAGCGCCGTGGACCACCTCGCCGCGCATGCGGTGAGAGCGGCCCAGCACTGCGGCTGCCGTGGCCACGTCACCTTCCTGGAGGGCTTCGCGCACCCAGGTGGAGGAGCAGCGGCGGTCCGTGCCGTCGTCGTTATGGAGGGGGTAGCCCTCTGAGCCGAACTCGCTGATCACCTGGACCTCGAAGCCGAACTTGTCGCCCAAAGCCCTCATGGTGTCCAGGTCGCCGGCGTTGCCGCGGCCGAAGCGGGCGTCGTGGCCGATCACCACGTGGCTGGCGTGCAGGCAGTCCACGAGGAATTGCTCCACGAATTCTTCAGCGGTGAGGCTGGCCAGGTCCAGGGAGTACTTCATCACCAGGATGGCGTCCAGACCCAGTTCCCCGAGCGCTTCCAGCTTGTCTTCGAGGCCCATGATCAGTTCCGGCGCCGACTCCGGGCGGTGTATCAGGGCGGGGTGCGGATCAAAGGTGACTGCCACGGACTTGGACCGGGTGAGCCGGGCGGTGCGGATCAGCTCCGACAGGACCTGCTGGTGGCCGCGGTGGACGCCGTCGAAGTTGCCGAAGGTGACAACAGATGGGCCGAAGTCCGCCGGGACCTCGGACGGATCGTTCCAGATGTAGACCATCACCCTCGCCTTTAACTGCGTGCAAGTATCAACGTTCAGGACCGTACCGGCCACGGAACTCTCTAAAGATTACCCGCACCGGCGGTGCGGCTTTGCCACTTGCCGGCCAGCCGGCAGTGGCACCGTCAGCGGTTCAGCGACGGACGGCGGCGGTACAGCCACACCAGGCCCAGGATCGGCAGCAGCAGCGGTATGAAGCCGTAGCCGCGGCCAAACAGGGACCACACCGTCTCGTGCGGGAACTGGACGGAGTCGAAGACGCTCAGCGCGCCCACCACCAGCACGCCCACCAGTTCAACCAGTACCGCCGCGACGGACACCTTGAACCATGTGCTGCCGGCCTTGGCGAGGGATACGGTGGCCACGACGTAGACCAGGGCCGCGAACGCGGACAGCAGGTACGCCAGCGGCGCCTCGGAAAACTTGGTGAGGATCTGGTAGCCGGCGCGGGCCGTCGCCGAGATCGCGAAGACCGCGTAGACCGCGATCAGCAGGCGGCCCGGCCCGGTGTTCCGGGTGTTTTTCCCACCTGCGGCGCCGGCGCCTGCGCCCTTGGCGGGGGCGGCGGGGTTCTGGTTTTTCACGTTGCGTGCTTCTTCCACTTCAGTACCAGATCTGGTTCATTCGGGCGGCCATCACCAGCGCGGTGACGCCCACAGCGGCCAGGACAAAGTTGCTCCACCGGGTTCGCTCCAGGATGGACCAGTACACCGCGGCCGGCGGGAGGAGCATCGCCGTGGCCAGGTAGCCCCAAAACTCCCACGCCTCCCCGGCGATGGGTTCACCGGCGATGACCCGCACAATGGATCCGACCAGGTACACCAGGAGTGCAACCTCGACGGCGGCCACCGACAGGATGGTGACGTCGTTCGGGGCCTTCTTCAGGATGCCGGCCACCAGGCAGATCCCCGTGGAGAGCAGACCCACCACCAGGATGATGTAGAAATAGGCGTCCACGCTCAGGCCGCCCCTGGGGTGCCGGGGCCATCAGCCGCGCCGCTGCCAGTGCCCGGGGCGAACACCAGCACAGGTTTGGCGAAGCTGCCGGCATCGGCCAACAGGGCCACCAGGCTCCCGTCGGGGGCGAAGGCGGCTGCGGGGTGCTCGGCCGTGGCGGCAGCGGGGCTGCCGGGAGCGGCACCGGCTGCAATCCGCCGGCCGAACGAGATCTCTGTGGTTTCCTCCGGGCTGAGCTCGCGGTTGGGCATCAGGGCACGGGCGGCGTCGGCCATGTCAAGGACGTTGAGTTCGTCGGCAAGCTCCTCAAGGGTGCGTGCCTGCTCCAGTGAGTAGGGTCCCACGTGCGTCCGGCGCAGGGCCGTGAGGTGTCCCCCGACGCCGAGGGCGTTGCCGAGGTCGCGCGCCAGCGCACGGATATAGGTCCCCGACGAGCACTCAACGGTGACATCCAGATCCACCACGTCCGCCCCGGCATCCCGGCTGATGCTGTGCACTTCAAACCGGTGGATGGTGACTGGACGGGACGCCAGCTTGACCTCTTCACCCGAGCGGACTCGGGCATAGGCGCGTTCGCCGTTGACCTTGATGGCGCTCACGCTGCTGGGCACCTGCTGGATCTGCCCCGTGAGGGCGGCGACGCCGTCGTGGATTGCCTGCTCCTCCACCCCGGCAACGGAAGCCGTGGCAGTCACTTCACCCTCGGCGTCGTCCGTCACGGTGGACTGGCCCAGGCGGATGGTGGCCGTGTACGTCTTGGAGGTTCCAACAATGTAGGTGAGCAGGCGGGTGGCTTTGTTGATACCCACAACCAGGACGCCCGTTGCCATCGGATCGAGGGTGCCGGCGTGCCCCACTTTCCGGGTACCGGCGATGCGCCGCATCCGGCCAACCACATCATGGCTGGTCCATCCCTGCGGTTTGTCCACTATCACCAGTCCAGAAAGCACGCTTCCCAGTATATCGGCGCCTGTCCGGCCCCCCGCCCACACACCAGCGGGCCCCGCCCCTGAACGTCCAGCTCAGGCGGCGGTTAGGATGGCTGGCATGCCTGAGCTTGCCGCCCATGTCCGCGACGTGCCCGTTAACCAGATCCGCGAAATTACCGAGGCCGCCTGGCGCACTCCCGGCGCCCTGGTCCTCAGCATCGGCGAGCCCGGCTTCCCGCTCCCCCGCCACGTCCTGGACGCCGGCATCGCCTGCCTGGACCGGGACGAAACCAATTACACCCCCAACGCCGGCATCCCGGCCCTCCGCGAAGCCTTCGCCGCCAGGTTCAGTGAGCAACAGGGCTGCAGCATCGGTTCCGACCGGGTGTATGTGGTGGACGGCGCCCAGCAGGGCCTGCACTTCGCGATGAGCCTGCTGCTCTCCCCCGGCGACGAGATCCTGATTCCCAACCCGGGCTACCCCACCTTTGCTATGACCAGCAGGTTGCTCAACGCTGTCCCCGTGCGCTATCCGCTCTACCCGGACCATGGCTTCCAGCCCCGGACCGATGACATCGAGGCACTGATCACCGACCGGACCCGGGTGCTCGTCCTGAACTCCCCGTCCAATCCGCTGGGCGCTGTCCTCAACGAAGACCTGACCCGCGGGCTGGTGGAGCTGGCCAGGCAGCACGATCTGTGGGTGATCTCGGACGAGTGCTATGAGGCGTTCACTTTCGATGTGCCGCACGTGAGTCCGGCAAGGTTCGACGGCGTCCTGCCGGGTGAGGCCCGCGTCTTCACGTCGCTGACGCTGTCCAAGACCTACGGCCTCACGGGGCTCCGGATCGGCGCTCTGGTGTGCCCGCCCGGGCTGGAGCAGAAGATGAACAACGTGATGGAGTCGATCGTCTCCTGTGTGGCGTCGCCGTCCCAGTATGCTGCCCTGGCCGCCCTCACCGGGCCGCAGGATTACGTGCAGCACGCGCACGGGCACTACCGGGCCAACCGGGACGCGGCGTCTGCCGTCCTGGATTCCAAGGGCATTCCGTACTTGAAGGCCGACGGCGCGTTCTACCTTTGGGCCGACGTGTCGCATGTGAGCGGCGGGGATGTCCGGGCCTGGGTCCGGCGCTTCCTCGCCGACTCGGACGTTGCGCTGGCGCCGGGGACGGCCTTCGGTTCGATTGGCGAGGGCTGGGTGCGGATTGCGTTGTGCGGCAAGCGGGAGGAGCTGCTGGAAGGTTTGTCCAGGCTGCCTGGGCGGGTGTGAAAGCAGGCGCCGGCGCCCTGTTGGTCTTGCCTGTCAGTCCCTGGCGCCGGCTCGCTGCAATCGGCCCGGCGTAGTTCCTGGCGTCAGCGCCTTGTTCCGGCCAGCGCACCGTCCAGCCATGTCCGCAGCTCCTGCGCCGGGGCTGCTCCCGCCTGGCGTGCAGCCACCTTGCCGCCGACGACCACCATGAGCGTGGGAATGGCCTGTACATCGAACAGGCGGGACAAGCCGGGATTCCTGTCGACGTCGACCTTCACCAGTTTGATGGCCCCTTCGCGCTCGCGGGCCAGTTTGTCCAGGACTGGGCTCACCATCCGGCACGGGCCGCACCACGCAGCCCAGAAGTCCACAAGCACGGGAACGGGAGACTGTTCGGCCACCGTGCCGAAGTCGGCGTCGCCGGCATCCACTATCCAGGGCAGCCCGCGGTGGCAGTTGCCGCAGCGGGGCCGGCCCGCGGCGTTAGCCGGGACGCGGTTGGTCTTTCCGCAGTGGGGGCATTTGATGAGGGACGCTTCCATGCCTAGTAGTCCTTCCTGCTTTTGTGCGCACCCCAAGCCAGGAAAGGGGCGTCCGACGCCGGCACATCGCCCCTGCTGACCGGCAGCAGTTCGGGGCGGGCGCCGGAGAAGTAGTCGTAGAAGAGGGCGTCATCAAAGCCTGCGGACGCAGCACCGTAGCGGTCCGCGGCGAAGTACACGCGGTCGATCCGGGCCCACAGTGCAGAGGCCAGGCATAGCGGGCACGGCTCGCAGCTGGCGTACAGCACTGCCCCGTGCAGGTCAAAGTTCCGGATGGCTGCGGCGGCGGTGCGGATGGCCACGACTTCAGCGTGCGCGGTGGGGTCGTTGTCACGGGTGACCCGGTTGACACCCTCATGCACCCGCCCGTCCTTGGTCACCACTAACGCTCCGAAGGGACCGCCGCCGTCGGCAACGTTCCGGGTGGCCAGTGCCACCGCCTGTTCAAGGTACTGGTTGGCTTCGCCGCGGTCCGCCTGGTTCATAGCTCGATCCTAGCCAAAGCGATTGGTGTTAGGGGATGAAAGTAGGGGGCGAAATAGGGGGCAAGTCCCGACGACATCGCTGCACCGCAGGCTTAGTCTGGCGGCCGGGGGTTCCGAAATCACCGCTTCCCACGAGGCTCCTTATACCCGGCCCTTTCAGGGCGCAAAACCCGAAAGTACCCCAATGAAGAGAAAGTTTCCGATCGTCGCCTGTATCGCTGTTGCAGCGATAGCCATTCCTGCCGGGCCCGCCGCCGCGGGTGCCCGTACCACCGAACCCCGCACCCTGGCCGAGGGCCTGTCGGCACCTCTTAGCCTGGCCGTGGATTCGGAAGATTCGGTCCTGGTCACCCAGAATTTCGCCGGTCTCCTCAGCCGCGTCAACGACGACGGCACTACCACCACGCTCTACCAGGGCAAGGAGGGTTGGGACGTCGGCGGCGTGGAAAGCCGCCGGGGTACCACCTACTTTGTGGAGAGCGTGGGCGCAGGCGGCGGTGATCCGGCCGCCCTCGAAGGCTACCTGAAGTCCATCGACGAGCACGGGGACGTCCGTACCATTGCCGAACTGGCCGACTATGAACGCCAGAATAATCCGGACGGCGATCAGCAGTACGGCTTCGGCTCCGATGTGTCGGACGAGTGCCTGGCCGGCTGGCCTGCTTTCCCGCCCGCCCGCTACGAGGGCGCGGTGGACTCGCACCCGTATGGCGTGGCGGTACGGGGCGGCACGGCGTACATCGCTGACGCCGGCGCGAACGCCATCCTGGCGGTCGATATCGGGTCGGGCGACATCTCCACGCTGGCAGTCCTGCCGCCGCGCCCTGCTGTGGTTCTGGCGGGAACGAAGATCCCGGTGGACATGGCAGGAACCATGGTGGATGTTCCTGAGTGCGTGGTGGGGCATGAGTACGCCTTTGAACCGGTGCCCACCGATGTGGAGTTCGGCCCGGACGGCCGGCTGTACGTCACGTCCCTGCCCGGTGGTCCGGAGGATCCGTCCCTGGGAGCCAGGGGTGCGATTTTCCGGGTGAATCCGTGGAACGGCAACACGCACGTGTGGGCGGAGGACATCCTCAGCCCCACCGGCCTGGCCATCACGGACGACGGCGACGTGTACGTTGCGTCCATGTTCGGCAACGAGATCCTCAAGCTCGATGGCCAAAGCCGCGAACAATCACAGTTTTTGGCCGTCGACGGTCCGGCTGCGGTGGAAGTCCGCGGATCGGACCTTTACGCTACGGCCGGGTTCAGTTTCACTGATCCGGCCAAGGGCAAGGTGATCAAGGCCCGCATCGGTTAGCCGGCCATCAATTTCCTGGGAAGCAGAAGGCCCGGACCGAATGGTCCGGGCCTTCTGCTGGCTATTGCGCTTGGCTGTTTGTGGGCTTACTTGTTGCCGTCTTCGTCGAGTTCTTCGGCGTCGGTGAGGTCGAGGTCCTCTTCGTCGAAGTCGTCTTCGTCGATGTCCACGTCAGCGGACGCATCGCTCTTGTATGGATCAGCGTCCCCGGCATGCTTGGCTTCCGCTGCCAGGGCGGCCACCTCGGCGTCGCGCTTCTTGGCCTCCCGGAGCAACTCCTCCAGATTGGACGCAATGACGGGAATCTCGTCCGAGACGAATTCCAGAGTAGGAGTCAGGCGGATAGTCAGGTTCCGCCCCACCTCCTGCCGCAGCACACCCTTGGCCTTCTCCAGTCCCTTGGCAGCATCAGCCTGGACAGCCTGGTCACCAAAAACGGTGTAGTAGACGGTGGCATGCTGCAGGTCATTGGTCACCCGGGCATCAGTAACAGTGATGCCCTCCAGCCGGGGATCCTTAACCTTCCGGCCCAAGGCCTCAGCCACAACAACCTTAATCCGCTGCGCCAACTTGGCAGCACGTGCCGGATCAGCCATGAACAACTCCTAAAAGAAGAAAAATTGGAACGTACGACGGCGGCCCGAAAGCCATCCAACGCACCAGAGGTTTGGGTGCTACGCACTCAGGCGAGTCTGGGAACGGACCCGGCGGAATTTTTCCGGCGGCCCGGGAGTGGCATCGTGCCTGCCGAAGCTGGGCGGCCGACGTCGTAAGACGTTGGCTGCACAGCGTAGGGGCGGGGCCGCCGGAAAATTCCGACGACCCCAGCCGTTGCAGCTAACAAGAGTTAGACGCGCGGCTTCTCACGCATCTCGAAGGTCTCGATGATGTCGCCTTCGGTGATGTCGTTGAAGGAGCCAAGGCCGATACCACACTCGAAGTCCGTGCGGACCTCGGTGACGTCGTCCTTGAACCGCTTGAGCGTCTCAACGGTGAGGTTGTCACCGATGATCTTGCCGTCGCGGCTGACGCGGGCCTTGCTGTTGCGGCGGATGATGCCCGAGCGGACGATCGAGCCGGCGATGTTTCCGAACTTGGAGGAGCGGAAGACTTCGCGGACCTCGGCGGTGCCCAGCTGGACCTCTTCGTATTCCGGCTTGAGCATGCCCTTGAGCGCCATCTCGATGTCATCGATCGCGGAGTAGATGACGGAGTAGAAGCGCATGTCCACGCCTTCGCGGTCTGCCAGTTCGGCAACCCGCTCGGCGGGCTTGACGTTGAAGCCGATGATAACGGCGCTGTCCACTGTTGCCAGGTTGACGTCGTTCTGCGTGATGGCACCAACACCGCGGTGGATGACGCGCAGCTGCACGCCTTCGCCGACGTCGATCTTGAGCAGGGCGTCTTCGAGGGCTTCCACGGCACCGGACACGTCACCCTTGAGGATGAGGTTGAGGGTGTCGATCTTGCCTTCGGCGACAGCCTGGTCGAAGTCTTCGAGGCTGATGCGCTTGCGGCGCTTGGCCAGGGCGGCGTTGCGGTCGGCGGCTTCGCGCTTCTCGGCGATCTGGCGGGCGGTGCGCTCGTCAGCGGTCACGAAGAAGGTGTCGCCTGCACGCGGGACGTTGGACAGACCCAGCACCTGGACGGGGCGCGACGGGCCGGCCTCGGTCAGGGCGCTGCCGTCGTCGTCGAACATCGCACGGACGCGGCCATGGGCCGTGCCTGCCACGATGGTGTCGCCGACGCGCAGGGTGCCGGACTGCACCAGGACGGTGGCCACGGAACCGCGGCCCTTGTCCAGGTTGGCTTCGATGGCGATACCGCGGGCGTCCTTGTTCGGATTGGCGCGCATGTCCAGGGCAGCGTCCGCGGTGAGCAGGACGGCCTCGAGCAGCTCGTCGATGTTGAGGTTCTGGCGGGCAGAGACCTCCACGAACATGGTGTCGCCACCGTATTCTTCGGGAACCAGGCCGTACTCGGTTAGCTGACCGCGGACCTTGTCCGGGTTGGCGCCTTCCTTGTCGATCTTGTTCACGGCCACCACGATGGGCACGTTGGCTGCCTGGGCGTGGTTGAGGGCTTCAACGGTCTGGGGCATCACGCCGTCGTCCGCTGCGACCACCAGGATGGCGATGTCGGTGACCTTCGCACCACGGGCACGCATGGCGGTGAACGCCTCGTGGCCCGGGGTATCGATGAAGGTGATCTTGCGGTCGTCGCCTTCGTGATTGTGCGTGACCTGGTAGGCGCCAATGTGCTGCGTGATGCCGCCGTGCTCGCCCGCCATAACGTCGGACTTGCGGATGGCATCGAGCAGGCGGGTCTTACCGTGGTCCACGTGGCCCATGACGGTGACTACCGGAGGACGTGCCTCGAGGTCTTCGTCGCCTTCAGCCTCGAGCTCGGCGTCGAAGTCGATGTCGAAGGTGGAGAGCAGTTCGCGCTCTTCGTCCTCCGGCGACACAACCTGGAGCTTGTAGCCGAGTTCTTCGCCCAGCAGTGCGAAGGTTTCCTCGTCCAGCGACTGGGTTGCCGTTGCCATTTCACCGAGGTGGAAGAGCACGGTCACCAGCGCGGCGGGGTTCGCCTCGATCTTGTCGGCGAAGTCGGTGATGGACGAGCCGCGGCGCAGGCGGATGACGGTGTTGCCGTCGCCGCGGGGTACGCTCACGCCACCCAGCGACGGTGCACTCATCTGCTCAAGTTCCTGGCGCTTTGCACGCTTCGACTTGCGCTGCTTGCCACGTCCGGCGCCGCCCTTGCCGAAGGCACCCTGGGTGCCGCCGCGTCCGCGGCCGCCCTTGCCAAAGCCACCGCCGGCGGGAGCACCGCCGCCGCCACCGGGACCACCGGTTCCGGGAGCGCCGCCCGGGCGTCCGGGGCCACGGCCGCCGGCACCGGGACGTCCTGCACCGGCGGGAGCCGGGCGTTCAGTACGGTTGGGCATCATGCCCGGAGTAGGACGGTTTCCACCGGCACCACCGGGGCGCGGTGCACCGGGGCGCGGGCCACCGGCACCTGCTGCGGGACGCGGCCCGCCAGCGCCGGCTGCGGGACGGGGACCACCGGGACGGGGGCCACCGGCACCTGCTGCGGGACGCGGACCACCGGGGCGGTCGCCGTCGGTACGGCCTCCGCCCGGACGGGGCATGCCCTGTGAAGTGGCGAACGGGTTGTTGCCCGGACGGGGAGCACGCTCACCGTCACCGCCACGGCCGCGGGGCATGCCCTGCGAGGTGGCGAACGGGTTGTTGCCCGGGCGGGGACCGCCGGGACGGGGTGCAGAGCTGCCTGAGCCGCCCTGTCCGCCGGGGCGGGAGGAGGCAGCGGGAGTTTCGGCCTTGGGGGCCGGACGTGCACCGGGCTTTGCGCCGGTGGAGGGAGCAGCGGAGGTCGCGGGAGCGGCCGGAGCTGCGGGCCGGCTGGCAGCCGGTGCCGCCGGAGCCGACGCAGCAGGCTGGGCCGGTGCTGCCGGAGCGGCGGGGGCCGGTGCCTGCGCTGCGGGAGCCGGAGCCTTGGGGGCTGCCGGAGCGGGGGCGGGAGTTGAAGGACGTGCTTCTGCGGCCGGGGCGGGCGCCTTGGGCGCGGCCGCCGGTGCCTTGGCGGCAGCGTCGGGGAAGGCGTTGCGCAGTTTACGCACAACGGGGGCCTCAATGGTGGAAGAGGCAGAGCGAACGAATTCACCCAGTTCCTGCAGTTTTGTCACTGCATCTTTGGAAGTAATACCGAGCTCTTTGGCGAGCTCATGTACGCGGACCTTGGCCACATTTCTCCTGTCTCGGTCCGCACCGAGCCAGGCACGAACCGTCTACTTCTTACTGCGGACCCCAGCCGCGGATACTGCGGAAGGGCCCATTGCAGAGCGCAACAAAGTTGTCATCGTTACGCACTCATCGCTGGGAACTCATCGGGTTTCCATCAGATTTCTGACCCGCTTTCAGGTTGGACGGTTGGTGTTGCAGTTGCCGTGGTGCCTGCAACGTTCGTTTCCGGCTTGATCCAGTGTTCGACGGCGGCAATTCCGGTTGCGCCCGGAAGGGCACGTCCGAAAGCCCGCCGTTTGATCGCCAGAGCCAGGCACGATTCGCTGGGGTGCAGCCAAGCACCCCGGCCAGCCAGCCGGCGTCGTTCATCCACCAGGACAGCGGTTGATCCGCTGCCTTCGGCGACGAGCCGGAGCAGTTCCGACCGCAGGCCTTTTTTCCGGCATCCGATGCAGGTACGTTCAGGGTGATTTCCGGTGGAAATCATAGCCACGGTCATCTTCCTGACATTCATCTCTGCTTGGCCCGGGAATGCCGACCTTCCGCTGGGTTAGCGGAAGGGGCATGCTCAAGGCACACGTCTGCCGGCCGTTGGGCGCGGCCTTTTCTATTCTAGCCCCTCCGGGCCGTTCTGCCCGAAACCGCACCGCAGTTCCGGCGCGGCCGCCCGGGAACGGGCGGCTGTTTTCGCTGACAGCCTAGTTCTCGCGCGGAGCCGCTGCGTCGGAAACGATATCGATGCGCCAGCCGGTCAGCTTGGCCGCCAGGCGGGCGTTCTGGCCTTCCTTGCCGATGGCCAGCGAAAGCTGGTAGTCGGGAACCACCACGCGGGCGGACCTGGTGGCTTCATCGGTGATGGTGACCGAATTCACCCTTGAGGGCGACAGGGCGCTGGCGATAAAGGTGGCCGGGTTCTCGCTGAAGTCGACGATGTCGATCTTTTCGTCGTTCAGTTCCGTCATCACGGCCCGCACGCGGGATCCCATTTCACCGATGCAGGCACCCTTGGCGTTGATGCCGGGAGTGTTGGCTTTGACGGCGATCTTGGTGCGGTGGCCGGCCTCGCGGGCCAGGGCAACGATCTCCACCGAGCGGTCGGCGATCTCGGGTACTTCCAGTTCGAAGAGCTTCCGGACGAGCCCTGGGTGGGAGCGGGACAGCGTGACGGACGGGCCCTTGGAGCCGCGGTGCACGTCGATCACCAGGGCTCGCAGGCGGTTGCCGTGGATGTATTTCTCCCCCGGTACCTGCTCGGGCGGCGGGAGGAGTGCTTCCACAGTGCCCAGGTTGACCTGCACCATGTGCGGGTTGTGGCCCTGCTGGATGGTGCCGGCCACCAGTTCGCCTTCACGTCCCTTGAACTCGCCCAGGACGTTGTCGTCTTCAACGTCGCGGAGCCGCTGCAGGATGATCTGCCGGGCGGTGCTGGCGGCGATGCGGCCGAAGCCCTCCGGGGTGTGCTCGAATTCGCCGATGGGGGCGCCGTCGTCGTCGATCTCCACGGCCCAGATGGTGACGTGGCCGCTCTTGCGGTCCAGCTCCGCGCGGGCCTTTTCGAAGGCGCCGGGCGACTTGTGGTAGGCCACCAGGAGCGCCTGCTCGATGGTGGGGATCAGGAGGTCCAGCGGGATTTCACGCTCACGCTCCAGAAGTCTCAGTGCGCTCATGTCAATATCCATCAGGCCTCCTCAGAAGGTCCATTGTGTTCAGGTTCCAGACCATCCTCAAGGAGGTGGCTGAATTCGATCTCGACTTTTCCGTTGCGGATCCTGTCGAAAGGAAGCTTGACGGGATCGCCCTGCTTGGGCTTCATTCCCTTTTTGACGGCGATCTCGGGCACGAGGGTCACGCCTGCCTCGTCCACCGCCTGGATGCGGCCAGTGACGTTGTCGCCCTGGACCACGTTGACCTTTACCATCCGGCCCTTGGCGCGGTGCCAGTGGCGCGCTTCGGTCAGCGGCCGTCCCACGCCCGGCGAGGAGACTTCAAGGTCGTAAGGACGGCCGTCGTCACCGGGATCATTGTCCAGTACATCCGAGAGCACCTTGGAGATGTCGGCAATGACGTCAAGGCTGACGCCACCGGTTTCCTCCTGCGGCAGGTCCACCACCACGTGGACCACGCGGTGGGACCCGGGGATGATGGCCACATCCTCCAGGTAGAGGCGGTTGGCCTGGACCGAGGGTTCCAGGAGGGCCCTGAGCCGTGCGGCTTCCGGGCTGTATGCGGCCTCAGCCTTACCCGTTCCGGTAGGGTCAGATGAAGCTGTGGCTTCTGCATTGCTCACGATGCCGGCCGCCTCCCTTTAGATGATGTTGTGTGTACCAGCGTAGCTATTTTACCGGTTCATTGGTGCACGGAGTTCCCCCCTCGGCGTGACACCATGGTCTGTTGTGAAAGACGACAACCAGGAAAACCCCCAGCGGATGCGCTATTTCCGGTACGCCGTTTTCTCGCTGGCAGGCCTCCTCGTCCTCAGCCTGGGCCTGGCTTTTCTCCCCTCTGAACCGCCCGCACCTGCGGAACTGCCCTTCTCCGAGCAGGCCCGGGCGGCCGCCCTGGAAGAGGCCTTGCGGCTGCGGTCCACGGGCCTGGAGCTGGCCGCGTCCGGAGCGGACGGGTCCGCCGAAGCCCCGGCGGCCCGCGCCCTGGACCAGGTTGTGACGTTGCTGACCATCCAGGCCCGGGTGCTGCTGCTTCCGGGAGATGAAGCCCCCGCGGGCGCCGGAACAACGGCGGCAGCCCCCGCCTCTGTCCTGCCTTCCACCGCTGCTCCGTCACCGAGTCCTCCCGCAGCTCTTCCCGCAACAGTGACAGTTGCGGAGTTTGCGGACCGCCTTGCCGGCAGCGGCCGGCAACGCCTTCAGGATGCCGGAACGGCCGACGGCGGCATGGCACGTTTGCTGGCCGGCGCCGGTACGGCGCAACTCCTGGCAGCCGAACGGCTGGGCGCGCCCGGGACACCAAAGGATGGTGCCGCGGCATCACCGGGAGCTTCAGCGCTGACGACGCCCGGCGCAACAACCAGGGAAACACCCTCTTCGTGCCCGGCCACGACCTCCGCCGCCATCCAAGCCCCCGCCACGCCACCCGGAGGTGCCGCCGAACTCGGCGCAGCCCTCGTGGCGGCCGCTGACGCCGAACTGGAGGCCGTCTACGGCTACCAGGCGGCACTTCCCCGCCTTCCCGCCGTAACTGTTGGCCCGGCGTCGGGATTCCTGGCACAGCACCGGGATCTTGCCGCCCAGGCCAAGGAGTTAGGGCTCCTGCACTGCGGGAATTTCCCGCCGCAGGCACCGGGGTACGTCCTGGACCAGGGCTTCCTCGACGCTCCGGCAGCCGGGCTCGCCGGCCTGGAAGCGGATACCCTCCCGTTGTACGGCGACATTGTGGCGCTGTCAGGCGGGGCCACGCGGAACTGGGCCCTGGCGGCCCTCCAGGAAGCCGCCCGGCGTGCGCAGCAGTGGGGCGCCACTGTTGAGCCGCTGCCGGGCCTGGTGGTGGACCAGGGGAAACTCCCCGAACTGGCGCAGTAAGCGAGGGCCTCACGCGGAAGCCCCCACGGCAACGGCATTTCCCGGCCGCCCTCCCCCCGGGCCGCTGCAGTGCTGGCAGGCCCGGGCGCCGGGTGGTTTGCTGGAGGGATGGACACAGCAGGCGCTTCCTTCCATGACAATGAACCGCACAGCAATGACCTGGCCCAACGCCTCAATTGGCTGCGCGCGGGCGTCCTGGGTGCCAATGACGGCATCGTGTCCGTGGCCGCCATTGTGGTGGGCGTCGCCGGCGCAACTGCCGCCTCCGGTCCGATCCTGGCGGCAGGGGCAGCCGGCCTCGTGGGTGGTGCCGTGTCCATGGCACTCGGCGAATACGTCTCGGTCAGCAGCCAAAGCGACAGCCAGAAAGCCCTGATCGACAAGGAACGCCGTGAGCTGGCCGAAGATCCTGAGGTGGAACTGGCCGAACTCAGCGCGATCTACCAGGCCAAGGGCCTGAGCGCGGAGACGGCCGGAAGGGTGGCGGCCGAACTGACCGAACACGATGCCCTGGCCGCCCACCTCTCGGCCGAGCTCAACATTGACCAGGACGACATCGTCAGCCCCTGGCATGCCGCTTTTGCCTCGGCAGTATCGTTCGTGATCGGGGCAGCGCTCCCCATGCTGGCCATCCTGCTCCCGCCCCCTGAGGTCCGGGTTCCCGTCACGTTCGCCGCCGTGCTCCTGGCGCTGGCACTGACAGGGGCACTGGGCGCATGGATCGGCGGCGGCTCCAGGTTGCGTGCCGCCGTCCGCGTGGTGATAGGTGGAGCACTTGCCCTCGCCGCCACCTTCAGCATCGGCAACCTGCTCGGGGCCACGGGCGTGGTCTGAGCGGGCCTGCCGCCTGCGCCGTACCATTGGACTTAGGCTGGAACTGATGAACCAGCCAGCGGCAGTACCCATCCCTCCGGACCTCACTGCGCGCCATACGCGCAGCAGTGCCGGGCGCGCATGGCTCGCGTCGTTGCCCGACCTGGTCCAGGGCCGCCTCGTGGACTGGCAGCTCACCCCGGACCTGATCCCCGGCGCACTGCCCTGGAACGGCCACGGCGGCATCGTCGTCCCGGTCCGGCAGCAGGACGGCGCCCCGGCGGCCCTCAAAATCGCCTTTCCCCACGACGAGGCCAAACTTGAGCGGCACGCCCTGGCGCTGTGGCAGGGCCGGGGCGCCGCTGCCCTGCTGGCCTCCGATGCGGGCACGTGCGCCATGCTCCTGGAAAGGCTCGACGGCGAACGCTCGCTCAGCGGCGTGCCCATGGAGGAGGCCGCGATGGTCTGGGGCGGCCTGGTGCGCCAGCTGAGCCTTCCGCCTGACGACCGGCCGCAGTGGTTCGAGTTTGAGCACATCGCCGCACGGGCGGAGCAGTGGAGTGATGACCTGCCGGCGGAATGGGAACAGCTGGGACGCCCCTTCCCCCGCTGGCTCCTCGAGGCCGCCCTGGAGGTGTGCCAGACCCGGGGCGCGGTGGGCAGGCGTTCTGCCAGGGACGTCCTGGTCCATACGGACCTGCATTTCCTCAACATCCTGGCGCGCCCGGCCCTTGCCGCCTTCGATGGGTTTCCGACGGCGGCCGGTTACGCAGCGATCGATCCGCAGCCCATGATCGGCGAGGCGGAGTTCGCGGTGGCGCCGCTGCTGTGGAACCGCATGTCCGACCTGCCGTTGGACCAGCCTGCTGCCGGCCTGCGCCGCCGCTGTGCAGACTTCAGCTCCGCGGCCGGCCTGGATCCGGACGTCGCCCGGCAGTGGGGTATCGCCAGGGAAATCGCGAACGCCCTGGGCTACGCGGGGAAGCCGGACCATCGGGGCGACCTTGCCCGGTCCCTCTGGGTGGCCAGCACCCTCGCGGGCAGAACCCTGGACGGGCTGCCTTCACCGCACCGCCTGCCGGAGCCCGGCGAGGCAATCGGCGCACATTGAGGCGTCCGCCCCTGAAAAACGGTGCCATCCGGCCGGTCAGCCACCGCGGACAGCAGCCAGGGCAGTGCCCACGGCAGCCACTGCGGTCTCCACCTCCTGCCGGGACGTCCGCCAGTTGCTGACGGACACCCGCAGGATGTCCCGGTCACGCCAGCGGGAGCCGGACATCCATACCTTGCCGTCCTCGATGATCCGGGCGGTCACTGCCCGGGTGGTGGCGTCGTCACCGAAGGCCACGCTCACCTGGGTGTACCCGACGTCGTTCAGCACCTCCACGCCGTCCAGGTCCGCCAGCCCTGCCGCAATCTGCGCGGCGGCAGCCGCCAGCCCCCGCACCTGGCCCGCCAAGCCGTCGCGGCCCAGGCTCTTCAGGGCCGCCCACACAGGCACGCCCCGGGCACGGCGGGACAGCTCGGGGACTTTCTCGAACGGGTCACCCGGCCCCTCGGCATCGTGGACCAAATAGCTGGCGTGCAGGCCCATCGCGGACCGCAGCGCGGAGGCGTCCCGCACGATCGCGATGCCACAGTCGTACGGCACGTTCAGGGTCTTGTGCGCGTCAGTCCCCCACGAATCGGCGTCCTCGTAGCCGCGGGTCAGGTGGCTCAGTTCCGGTGCTGCCGCTGCCCACAGGCCGAAGGCGCCGTCGATGTGCACCCAGGCTCCGTGCTTCCGCGCAACGCGGATGGCTTCGGGGAAAGGATCAAAAGCGCCGGAATGGAGGTTCCCGGCCTGCAGGCACACCAAGGCAGGCCCTGTGCCTTCAGCCAGCGCGGCCTCCAGCGCTTCCGGAATCAACCGCCCCTGGTCATCCGCGTCCACTACCACCGGCCTGCCGAGCCCGAGGTACCGCAAGCCCAGGTCCACGGTGTCGTGCCGTTCCCTGCCCACGAAGCACCGGATCCGGGGTGCGCCGCTGAGCCCGTCCCGGTCCAGGTCCCAGCCGGCATCGGTGAGGAGCCGCCACCGGCCCGCCGCCATCCCCGTGAAGTTGGCCATGGTGGCTCCGGTGACGAAGCCGACGTCGGCCGCTTCCGGAAGCCCCAGCAGTTCAAGCAGCCACGCACCGGCGCTTTCTTCGATGGCGGCCATGGCCGGAGTGGCATAGCGCAGGCCGGCGTTCTGGTCCCAGGCGCTGACCAGCCAGTCGGCGGCAAGCGCCGCGGGCAGGGTTCCGCCAATGACCCAGCCGAAGAAGCGGCCTGAAGGCATGGCCATAAGCCCCGGCTCGGCTGTGTGTGCCAGGAGGTCGACGACGTCTGCCGCGGGCATGCCCGATGCCGGCAAAGGGCCGCCGAACGGCCCGGTGAGGTCGTGGGCGGGGAGCCGGGGGCCGACGTCGCGGTCCTTCAGGCTCTGAAGCCAGGCTGTTGCATGGCCGGCAGCCGCGGTCAAGGCGCTGGCGTACTCATCGTCACCGTGTGGCATATCTGCATGCTACGCCCGGCTCCCGGCGGCCACGAAGGCCTCGAACTACCCCTGATGGGCGAAGTTTTCCTGCCAGACGTCGTAGCCGAGTTTGATGATCAGCGCCGCCACCACCGCGAGGAAGACCACACGGACAAACTTGCTCCCCTGCGCCACGGCCGTCCGCGCTCCGAGGTATCCGCCCGCCATGTTGGCAGCACCCAGCAGCAAGCCCAGCGCCCACAGGATGGAACCGTGCGGCAGGAAGAACAGCAGCGCCCCCGCGTTGGTTGCCATGTTCACGATCTTGGCCTTGGCACTGGCCTCCAGGAACGCGTACCCCATCGCCGAGACCAGGGCGATGACCAGGAAGGAACCGGTACCCGGACCGATGAGGCCGTCGTAAAAGCCGATCACTGCGCCGATCAGGCAGGCCACCACGTAGTGTTTGTGGCCGTTATGACGCAGCGCGGTGACGTGGCCTGCATCCGGCTTCAGGGCCGTGAAGAGTGCCACGGCAACGAGGGCGGCGACAATGATGGGTTTGAACACGCTGGACGGCAGGCTGGCGGCCAGGATCGCGCCGCCAAAGCTGCCGGCCAGGGCAATGACGGCCATCGGCAGGGCGGTCCGGAGGTCCGGCCCCACCCGCCGGTAGTACGTTACGGCGCTGGTGGCGGTCCCAAAAATCGAACCAAGCTTGTTCGTTGCCAGTGCCTGGACAGGAGTGATGCCTGGCACCAGGAGCAGGGCAGGGAGCTGGATCAGTCCGCCCCCGCCCACTACGGCGTCCACCCAGCCGGCAGCGAAACCGGCCACCACGATCAGGACCAGCGTTGTCAGCTGGATGGACTCAAGCCCGGGGAGCACGTCCGGGGATCAGGAGGCGCGGACGGCGTTGACCACGTAGTCAACGGCCTTGTCCACGGCAACGTTTTCGGCGTCGCCGCTGCGGCGGTCCTTGATCTCCACCACGCTGTCCGCCAGCCCGCGGCCGACGGCCAGGATGGTGGGGACGCCCAGGAGTTCGGCGTCCCCGAACTTGACGCCCGGAGAGACCTTGGGACGGTCGTCAAGCAGGACGTCGAGGCCTGCGGCTTCCAGGTCCGCTGCCAGCTGCCCGGCGGTGGCGAAGATCTCTTCACCCTTGCCCACGGCCACCACGTGGACGTCCGCGGGTGCCACGGCGCGGGGCCAGACCAGGCCCCTGGCGTCATGGTTGGACTCTGCCAGCGCCGCTACGGCGCGGGTGACGCCCACGCCGTAGGAACCCATGGTCACCGTGACCTGCTTGCCGTTCTGGTCCAGGACCTTCAGCTCCAGGGCTTCCGCGTACTTGCGGCCCAGCTGGAAGATGTGGCCCATTTCAATGCCGCGGGCGATTTCCAGGGGTCCGGAGCCGTCCGGGGCGGGATCGCCTGCGCGGACATCGGTGCACTCGATGACGCCGTCCCAGGTGAAGTCCCGGCCGGCGACAAGGCCGAACACGTGCTTGCCGGCTTCATTGGCGCCGGTGATCCAGGCGGTGCCGCTGACAACGCGCGGGTCCACCAGGTACAGCAGCTTGGTGGCGCTTTCGGTGCCCAACAGCGGTTCATCCAGCGTCAGCCCGGGTCCAAGGTAGCCCTTGACGATGAGCGGCTGCTTCTTGAGGTCGTCATCATTCGCGGCCTCGAGTCCGATCTCGCCGCCGATGGGCAGGAAGGATCCGATGTTCGCCTCGACGCGCTTCAGGTCAACCCCGCGGTCGCCGGGCAGGCCGATGACCACCAGCTGGCGCTCCCCGGTGGGCAGGGTAACGGCAAGCACAACGTTCTTGAGCGTGTCCGCCCCGGTCCAGGCGCCGCCGTCGGCCTCTGAACGCGGGGCCAGTTGGTTGGAGGCTGCCACCAGGGTTTCGATGGTGGGGGTGTCAGGGGTGTCGAGCACCTCGGCGGCGGGGGCGCCGGTGAAGTCGATGTCCGCCGGGACAACGGTGGTCACGGCCTCGACGTTGGCTGCGTAACCGCCGGCGGAGCGGACGAAGGTGTCCTCGCCGATCTCGGTGGGGTGCAGGAATTCTTCGCTCTTGGATCCGCCCATGGCGCCCGCCGTGGCCGTTACGGGGATGACTTCCAGGCCGAGGCGCTCGAAGATCCGGAGGTAGGCGCCGCGGTGGGCCTCGTAGCTGGCGTCCAGGCCGGCGTCGTCCACGTCGAACGAGTAGGAGTCCTTCATGATGAATTCACGGCCGCGCAGCAGGCCTGCCCGGGGGCGGGCCTCATCCCGGTACTTGTTCTGGATCTGGTACAGGCTGAGCGGCAGGTCCTTGTAGGAGGAGTAGAGGTCCTTGACCAGCAGCGTGAACATTTCCTCGTGCGTGGGGGCCAGCAGGTAGTCCGCGCCCTTGCGGTCCTGGAGCCGAAACAGGCCTTCGCCGTACTCGGTCCAGCGGTTGGTGGCCTCGTAGGGTTCACGCGGCAGCAGTGCCGGGAAGTGGACCTCCTGCGCCCCGATGTTGGCCATCTCTTCACGGATGATGGCCTCCACTTTGCGCAGGACGCTGAGCCCCAGCGGCAGCCAGGTGTAGATCCCCGGGGCGGCGCGGCGGATGTAGCCGGCACGGACCAGAAGCCGGTGGCTGGCCACCTCGGCGTCGACGGGATCTTCACGCAGGGTGCGCAGGAAAAGCTGGGACAGTCTTGTAACCACGGGTGGATATCCGTTTCTGGGGAGGTGCTGGTTCAGCAGGGCCGGACAAATTTGTCTGGGTACTAATCTACCGGCAGCGGAGGCCTGGCCATGACTCCCGGGGAACACGTGGCCCTCGGAACGCAGTAGAGCCACGCCCGGAATTGCAAAGCCCCTGGCCCCCCTCGAGGCTGGTCATCGCATCCGGGCGTGGCTCGACGCCGTGATCGCTAAGTACTGGTGAGACCGGTGAGACCGCCCCGCCACTCCAGCGCAGCTAGATCGAACCTAAGTGATAGCGGCCACACTTATCAAGTACTTTCTTGTTCAGGGCCGTTGATTGCGGTAGTTTACGGGCCTACTTTTAATTCATCAGGTGATGAATTACGGGCCTTCCGGCCCGGAAACGCCTGCATTTGGGCGGAGGCCGCCATGTCAGGTCCGGCAGTTGGAAACTTTCCGGGAACGGACGACGACGGCCGCGCGGTCGCCGCCGGCGGCCTCACAGTGGTGCGGGGCCGGGTCCCGGTCCTCCGGGATCTGTCCTTCAGCATCCCCGCCGGACAAATCACTGGGCTTCTGGGGCCGTCCGGAAGCGGGAAAACCACCCTGATGCGGGCCGTCGTCGGGGTGCAGCGCATCACCTCCGGCTCGGTGCAGGTCCTGGGGCTGCCCGCAGGCAGCACCCAGCTGCGCCACCAGGTGGGATATGTGACGCAGTCGCCGAGTGTTTACCCGGACCTCACGGTGGAAGGGAACGTCCGCTACTTCGGGGCGATGCACCGGAAAGGCGCCGTTGAGGCAGCGGAGGCGATTGCCGCCGTCGGCCTCCAGGAACAGGCCCGGCAGAAGACGGCGGACCTGTCCGGGGGCCAGCTCAGCCGCGTGTCCCTCGCCTGCGCCCTGGTGGCCCGCCCCAGGCTGCTGGTGCTCGATGAGCCCACCGTGGGACTGGATCCGGTGCTGCGGGCGGACCTCTGGGGCCGTTTCCGTGACATGGCCGCGCACGGCACCACATTGTTCGTTTCAAGCCATGTCATGGAGGAGGCGGGCCATTGCGAATCGCTGCTGCTCCTGCGGGAAGGCAGGCTGCTTGCGCAGCTGACCCCGGCAGAGCTGAGCCGGCGCGGGCACAGCACCGACCTTGAAAAGGCCTTCCTGCACATCATCCAGGAGGCGGCGGAACAACCGGGACCCGCTGCCGGCGACAGGAAGACCCTGAACGGGAAACCCCCGGAGGCGGAATCCCGGGACACGGAATCCCGGGACAGGAGCGTGCGGTGATGGATGCCGTGATGATGCTGGCCACCACCCGCCGGGTGCTGGAGCAGCTGCGCCACGACCACCGCAGCATCGCCATGATCCTGGTGGTCCCTGCGCTGCTGCTGACCGCGGTGTACTTCCTCTACGAGAACGAGACCCTGCCGCCTGGGGCGCCGCGCACGTTCGACCGCGTGGGGCTGATGATGCTGGCCATCTTTCCGTTTGTGGTGATGTTCCTGGTCACCTCCATCACCATGCTGCGTGAAAGGACCTCAGGGACCCTCGAACGGCTGCTCACCACTCCCGTCCATAAGGCAGACCTGCTCTTTGGCTACGGCCTGGCGTTTTCCATCATGGCCGCCCTGCAGTCCCTGGTGGCGACCGCCGTGGCGTACTGGATCTTCAATCTCGACATCAAGGGGCCTCCCGGCTTTGTGGTCCTGATCGCCGTTATCAACGCAGTCCTCGGCGTTGCCCTGGGGCTGCTGTGCTCGGCGTTTGCCCGGACGGAGTTCCAGGCGGTCCAGTTCATGCCGGTGGTGGTGGTGCCGCAAATCCTGCTCTGTGGACTGTTCGTCGCGCGCGACCGCATGAACGATGTCCTGGAAGCCATCTCGAATGCCCTTCCCCTGACGTACTCGGTGGACGCCCTGCAGGAAATTGCCGCAAACGCGGAGGCCACCGAACAGATGTGGCAGGACGCAGGCATCATGGGAGCCATTGTGCTGGGTGTCCTGGTGCTGGCCTCCCTGACCCTGCGGAGGCGGACAGCGTGACCCTGCCGGAGGGCGCGCATGCGCGTGACTCCCTGCCGGCTGGTGACCCCCTGCCCGCTCGCGGCTCCATGACGGCGAAGCGGGGGCGGCGCGGCGGATCAACGGCGTCCAGGGACCGGATCCTCGATACCGCCCGCCGGTTGTTCGCCGAGCACGGTTTTGAGGGCACCAGCCTCCGGCAGGTGGCCAGGACGGCAGGGGTGGATCCTGCAATGGTCCACCACTTTTTCAGGGGCAAGGATGAGCTCTTCGCCCTGAGCGTGGAAATTCCTGCGGACCCGGATGAAGTGCTCGCGGATGTTTCCGCCGCCCGGCCGGAACTCCGGGCGGAACTGATCGTCCGCGCCGTCCTTCGTCTCTGGGAGAGCCCGGCCCAGCCAAGCCTGGTGGCCTTCCTCCGGGGCACCCTCGGCTCAAAGGCTAAAACAGCGCTCCTCCGCGAGCTGGTCACGCGCACTGTCATCAGTCGGATCATGGCGGGAGTGCAGGGGCCGCCGCGGGACGTTGCCCTGCGCGGAGACCTGGTGGCAACGCAGATGGTGGGACTGATGATGGTCCGCTACGTGGTGCGGCTGGAGCCGTTGGCGTCGGCAGAGCCGGAGGACGTGGTCCGGCTCGTAGCGCCGAACGTGCAGCGGTACCTCACGGGCGGCCTGGCCGGCTTCGGGCAGCCGGCCGGCTAACACTGACAACCCGCTAGAAAAGGATGGTGGCGAACGTGCCCACCTGGCGGAAGCCCACCCGCTCGTACGTGGCCCGGGCCCGCAGGTTGAAGCCGTTGACGTAAAGGCTGGTGACCGGCGCGACTTTCCGGGCCTGCTCCACCACGGCAGCCATATATCCTGCGCTCAGGCCCTGGCCCCGGTAGAGCGGGTTCATCCATACGCCCTGGATCTGGGTGACGTCGGCGGTGACGGCGCCCAGCTCTGCCTTGAACACCACCTCGCCGGCACTGTTCAGGTGGACCAGGGAATGGCCCTGGCGGATGAGGCCTTCCACCCGGCGGCTGTAGAACTCCCTGCCGCCAAGGAAGGGAGAATACCCCACTTCTTCCTCGAACATGGCAGCGCATGCCGGAAGGATGCGGTCGAAGTCTGCAAGGTTGCCCAGCGCCAGGCCGGGATTGGCGGGGATCGACGGCGGGTCCTCGATGGTCATCAGCGGCTGCTCGGCGCGGACTTCGTGTGCACGGTGGCCCAGTTCCACGAGTTCGGCGTGCAGGGCAAGCACGGACTCCGCCGGACCGAACGCGGAGGCGTAGCGGCGTCCGGACCTGTTGGCCACCTCGGCCACCGCCCCGGCAAGCTCCGGGTCCAGCTGGACCGGGACCAGGTTGGCCCCTGCCCAGCACGCACCCACCAGGACGCCGTCGTCGAAAACGCCAATGACGCCGGCCCCGCCGCTGGTGGGTGCGGCAGTGCCGGCGGCACGCAAGTGGGCAAGGATAAAGACGTTGGTGACCGGATCCTGCTGCGCCAGCAGCCTGAGCGCGGCAGTATCCGTACCGTCCAGGGTGCGTACGGAGAGTCCCGGGGTGTCGGGAACGTCCTTACGAGACGCTAACCACGGGGCTACCCTTGACAGCATCTTCGCCATCGGCCTCCCCCATCTCTTCCGCGATACGCATGGCCTCTTCGATCAGTGTCTCAACAATTTGGCTCTCGGGCACAGTCTTGATGACTTCACCCTTCACAAAGATCTGGCCCTTGCCGTTGCCGGACGCAACACCAAGATCTGCCTCGCGGGCTTCACCGGGGCCGTTCACCACGCAGCCCATCACGGCCACGCGCAGCGGGATCTCCATCCCTTCCAACCCGGCGGTCACCTGCTCGGCCAGCGTGTAGACGTCCACCTGGGCACGGCCGCAAGAGGGGCAGGAAACAATCTCCAGCTTCCGGGGCCGCAGGTTGAGTGACTGGAGGATCTGGTTGCCCACCTTGATCTCCTCCACCGGCGGCGCGGAGAGGGAAACGCGGATGGTGTCGCCGATGCCCCGGGACAGCAGCGCGCCGAAGGCCGTGGCAGACTTGATGGTCCCCTGGAACGCCGGACCGGCCTCGGTGACGCCAAGGTGCAGCGGCCAGTCGCCCTTCTCCGCCAGCATCTCGTAGGCAGCAACCATCACCACGGGATCGTTGTGCTTGACGGAGATCTTGAAGTCGTGGAAACCGTGCTCTTCGAACAGCGATGCTTCCCAGACGGCTGACTCCACCAGCGCCTCAGGCGTGGCTTTGCCGTATTTCTTAAGGATGCCGGGCTCCAGCGAGCCTGCGTTGACGCCGATCCGGATGGAGGTCCCGTGATCGCGGGCAGCGGCAGCGATCTCCTTCACCTGGTCGTCGAATTTGCGGATGTTGCCCGGGTTAACGCGTACGGCAGCGCAGCCTGCCTCGATGGCCGCGAAAACGTACTTCGGCTGGAAGTGGATGTCCGCGATGACCGGGATCTGGGACTTCTTGGCGATGATGGGCAGCGCTTCGGCATCGTCAGCAGAGGGGCAGGCCACCCGGACGATGTCACAGCCGGATGCGGTGAGTTCCGCAATCTGCTGCAGGGTGGCGTTGATGTCCGTGGTGGGCGTGGTGGTCATCGACTGCACGCTGATGGGGAAATCAGAACCCACCCCCACGGAACCGACTTTGATCTGGCGGGTCTTGCGGCGGGGGGCAAGGACGGGCGGCGGTGCCGAAGGCATTCCCAGGCTGACCGAGGTCACGTGGACTCCTAGAGTTGAAAGAGGGCGGCTAGGCGGCGAGGCCGGCCAGCATACCGGTGATGGGCGACCACTCCGTGATGCGGGTTCCGGCGATAACCCCGGCGGCTGCGAAGGGGTCCTGCTTGAGGATCGAATTCAGGGCGGATTCGTCTGCGGCCTTGAAGATCAGCAGCGCTCCCGCGCCGTCACCGTAGGGCCCGCTGGCCAGGATGACACCATCCTGGGCAAGGCCGGCAGTCCATTCGCGGTGCGCCGGACGGGCTTCACTGCGGGCTTCGGTGGATTCGGCGGCGTAAACGTACTCAACGGCAAAAACTGTCATACGGCTACCCTATCGCCCTGCCCGCCGTTGCACGCATCCGGACAGCCGAACGGGATTCTTCCCACACCCGCAACCATGCCTGCCCTGCGCTGCGCCCTGCCCCGGCGCCCTGCGCCCTGCCCGGCTCAGTACACCTAGGACAGGAACAGGACCTTGACGGCCGCTGCTGTTCCTGCCGCCCAGAGCATGGACGTCAGCGTGCCGATGATGAATCGCTCAGCCGCGACTGGCGTCTCCTTCAACTCCGCAAACCTGCCCAGGCCCTTGATGGCCACAATGTAGGCGATGGCCACCGGCTGCCCGGTGAGGATCGCAAGGCAAACTCCGAGCCTTTCCAGGACTCCGATGATCGCCCCGCCGCGCAGGATCCGTTGGGTTGGCGCGGGAACTTCCACAGCAGAACCGGCCGACGGCGGGACGTCAGGCGCCGCTGTCAGCTCACCGTCCACGCCCTGGGTTTCGGCGTGCGGGGAATCAACGGTGACGTCCGCGGCAGGGTCCTCCGCGGCCCTCCTGGCCTCCTCCGCAGCCTTGGCCGCATCCGCTTTGTCGTCGATGGTCCGGGCCAGCCGGAACACCAGGGACGTCACGGGCCAGCCGGCGAAGCCGGCCACGATCAATGCGACGGCAATCCAGAGGGCGTTCACATGTCTCCTTCATTCCGGGGCGGGGCCGGGTTGGCGTCCGCAACCCGACTCCGCGCGTACTCCAGGAGCATGGCTGCTGCCGGCCTGGCTGCCCATTCTTCCTGCCAACCGGAGCGGAGTACGGCACGGCTCACCGACTGCTCCGTGATTCCCAACTCCCGGGCCACATGTTTCTGGCTGCCGTGTTTGCCGTCGGCGGCCTGCACGGCACGGAGGCTGTCCACCACCCGCCACTGTGCCTGGGTACGTTCCTGGACCAGGCGCCCGATCAGCCGAAGCACCGCCTGGGCGTTGGCACCTGCCACGGCTCCTTCATTGGCTCCTTCGTCCGCTCCTTCCCTGGCTTGGGATGGGGGGCCCTTGCCACGGCCCATCATGCCCGCGACCACCGACAACGGGACCTGGCCCCCGGCGGCCTTGGCCAGTTCCACGGCTTTGCGGGCGGCCACAAACCCGCTTCCGGAGCCTTCACGGGGACTGCCTCCGGGGGCCAGCCGCACCACGCCGATACCGATCCCCACGTACCAGTACCCGCTCCGAAGGGCATGCAGGGCCACATCCACCACCTCGTCGGCCCGGTCCACCACTCCCTGGAGTTCGTCGCCCACGGACCGTTCAAAGCGTGCGGAAGTGAGGCTTCGGAGCCCGGCGATCAGTTCCGGCACCCGATCGACGTCGGAAGTGCTGCCGCGCTGGTCAATGGTCAGGACGTACATGCCCTAACCGTACCCAGCTGATGCGCAACAATCAATCATAAATAGCTGATTATCAGATATCAGCCGCATCGGGCTGATAAAAGGAAGTCACCGCTGGAAGGGTTCGGGGGCCTGCCGGGACGCGTGCCCGGCAATCCATCCCCCGGCAGCCGCCAGGAGCACGGCACCGATTGACTGCGTTGGCAGGCTGCTTCCCGTTGTGGCCAACCCCAGCACAACGCCCAGGACGTAGAACACGACGGCCCCCACCGCCCAAAGGGCCCCTGCCCACCGCGGCAGCACCCGGGAACGCCATACCGCGACGCCCAGGAGGACCGAACCCAGGAATGCCAGCAGGAGTCCCAGCAGGAATGCTCCGGTCATGGACGCCGGAAAGTCCAGCTGCATCACGTCCTCGTGTCCCTTGAGGTACGCCTCCCCGACAGCCGGCGTGGCAAACGTGGAGATCACAGCGGGCACCAGGAGCAAGGCAGTGCCCAGGGCGCCGGTTGCCATCGCGGGCAATGCAAGGCGACCCGACCTGCTGTTGGCCAGGAAACAACCCAAAGCGAAGACGCCGAAGAGTGCCAGGATGGTACCGGCGGTGGCGCCCAGCAGATGGCTGGCCTGGTAGGAACCAGAGCTGACAAAACGTGCCCAGGCGGCGGTGTCCTTCGTCTGGTCGGGCTGCGGCTCCAGCGCGCCCCATGCTGTAACAAGCCATGCGACAGGCAGTGCCCACAACCCTGCCAGGATCCAGCGGGTGACGCCCTGAGTGTTCACTGTGTCCACCTCTCTCACTGCGGGGCTTGCCGGCCCTTTGGAGGCACCCCCGTGTCAGCCGAAGAGGTTCACCGGCTTCACGATGTCGGCATAGATGAGGAGTGCGCTCATGCCCATCAGCAACGCTGCCACTACGTAGGTCACCGGGAGGAGCTTGGCGATATCGAAGGCTCCCGGGTCCGGCTTGCCGAACAGGTTGGCCACCCGGCGCCGGGCACCTTCGTACAGCGCACCCGCCACATGCCCTCCGTCGAGCGGCAGCAGCGGGACCAGGTTGAAGACCGCCAGTGCAAAGTTGAGCCCGGCCAGCAGCCCAATCAGGGTGGCCACACGTGACTGCACGGGGATCTCCTCCATCGCGGCAACTTCGCCGGCCACCCTGCCCACGCCCACCACGCTGATGGGGCCGTTGGGGTCGCGCGGTTCCTCGCTGAAGGCAGCTTTCGCCACCCCCACCACCCGGGCCGGCAGGTTGAAGATCACGCCTGCCACCTGCTTGATGTTCTCCCCCGCCATGGGCAGGACGGACGACGCCGGCTGGGGCACCAGTTCGGTCTGCGCACCAATGCCGAGGAAGCCCACGTCCTGGTACAGGAGGTTGCCGCCGGCGTCCGTCGCCTGCCGGCCGTCCGCCCCGATGATGGGCCGGGCAGACAGCACCGGGGTCACCGTGGTGGACACGGGAGCGCCGTCGCGCTCCACGGTGATGGCTACCTCGCGGCCGGCGGAGGCACGGATCCACTCGGTCAGCTGGTCCCAGCCGGTGACGGCCTTCCCGTCGAAGGAGGTGACGGTGTCGTTCGGTTTCAGCCCGGCCGCGGCAGCCGGGGTGAGCTGGCAGTCGGCGGAGTCCGGGTCCACAGTCTCGCCGGCCGCCACCTGGCACTTGGAGACGTCGGAAATGGTGGTGGTGGCCGCGGCCACGCCGAATCCCATCAGCAGGACGGCCGTCAGGAGCACGCCAAGGAGCATGTTCATGGCCGGTCCGCCGAGCATCACGATGATCTTTTTCCAGACCGGAAGCCGGTAGAAGACCCGGTTTTCGTCGCCCGGGCCCACTTCCTCGTGCGCCAGGGAGCGGGCTTCCGTGGCCAGGGTCTGGAACATGCCCGTGCTGGAGGGACGCACAGTGCCGTCCTCCTTGTTGGGCGGGTACATGCCGATCATGGACACGTAGCCGCCCAGCGGGATGGCCTTCACGCCGAACTCGGTTTCGCCCTTCCGCCGCGACCAGAGCGTGGGGCCAAAGCCGATCATGTACTTGGTGACACGCACCTTGAACAGCTTGGCGGGCAGGAGGTGGCCCACTTCATGGAGCGCGATCGAGGCCGCGATGCCGATGGCCACAAAGACGACACCGAGGACAAAGAGGAGAACGGGGGTCATGGAAATGCTTGCTGCTTCCTAGAGACTGCTGACTGCTAAACGTTCGTTGGCGCGCGCACGTGCCCAGCTCTCAGCATCCAGCACGGAATCCACCGTCAGCCCGGAGGATCCTGAATGTTCGCTGAGAACTGCTGCGATGGTGTCCACGATGTCGGTGAACCGGATCCGGCCTGCGTGGAAGGCCGTGACGGCTTCCTCGTTGGCGGCGTTGAAGACGGCCGGAAAGGTGCTTCCCTTCTTTGCGGCATCCTTGGCAAGATCCACTGCGGGGAAGGCCGCCACGTCCAGCGGCTCGAAGGTCCAGGTGGCGGCCCGGGTCCAGTCGCAGGCGGCAGCTGCCTTGGGGACCCTGTCCGGCCAGCCGAGGCCCAGGGCTATGGGCAGTCGCATGTCCGGCGGCGAGGCCTGGGCGATGATGGACCCATCGATGAACTGGACCATGGAATGCACCACGGACTGGGGATGGACCACCACGTCGATCCGGTCCAGCGGCACGTCGAAGAGCAGGTGCGCCTCGATGACTTCCAAGCCTTTGTTGACAAGGGTTGCCGAGTTGGTGGTGACCATCACGCCCATGTCCCAGGTGGGGTGCGCCAGCGCCTCCAGGGGCGTAACGCCGTGCAGCTCCTCCCGGTTCCGGCCCCGGAAAGGGCCGCCGGATGCTGTGAGGATCAGCTTGTCCACCTCGTCTGCCGACCCCGAACGCAGGCACTGGGCAATGGCGGAATGCTCCGAGTCCACCGGGACGATCTGGCCTTCGCGGGCGGCCGCCTTGACCAGTTCCCCGCCCACGATCAGGGATTCCTTGTTCGCCAGGGCCAAGGTGGCGCCGGACTTCAGCGCCGCGAGCGTTGGCGCCAGTCCGATCGATCCGGTGATGCCGTTGAGCACCACGTCGGCTTCCACTTTGGCGATCCTGGTGGAGGCGTCAGGCCCGGCGATGATCTCCGGGCGGTACCCGTGCTTGCCCGCCGCGGCGGCCTCGGCGGCCACGAGCGCCGCCAGTTGGCCGGCGTCCCCGCCGGCGATGCCGATGGCGCTGGCACCGGTGTGGACTGCCTGGCGGGCGAGGAGGTCGAGGTTGCCTCCCCCGGCGCTGAGTGCCACCACCTCGAAAAGGTGCGGGGCGCCGTCGACGACGTCAATCGCCTGGGTGCCGATGGAGCCGGTGGATCCGAGGAGGGCGATCTTGCGTGGCTGCATTGGTTAAGTATCGCGCACCATCCCCGGCCCGCTGCGACTTGACCCAGTGCTCCATGACCACCACTCCCTGCCCACCGCGCCCTGACCAACCGTTCCTTGACCACGAGGCGGCCGGGCGTAACGTGTACTGCGTGGACTGGCTCTCATGGTTTGATGCGCCGGAATACGAGTTCGCCCGGCAGGTGCTGCAGCGCGGAGTGGCGGCACTGTATTTTGTTGCGTTCCTGTCCTCGCTGAACCAGTTCCCGGCCTTGCTGGGTGAGCGCGGGCTGTTGCCGGTGCCGGAGTTCCTGGCCGGGTTCAGCCGGTTGCGCCGGCCCACCCTTTTTCGCTGGCGGTATTCTGACCGGCTGGTGCGCTGGATCTGCGCGGCAGGGCTTCTGGTCGCGGCCCTGCTCGTGGCTGGTGTTCCGCAGCTGGGACCACCGTGGGTTCCGATGATCGCGTTCCTGGCCTTGTGGCTGCTCTACATGTCCATCGTGAACGTGGGGCAGACGTTCTACGGCTTTGGCTGGGAGATGCTGCTGCTCGAGGCCGGCTTCACCGTGGCCTTCCTGGGTTCAGACCAGACGGACCCGCCGCGGACCATCCTGATCCTGATCATCTGGCTGGTGTTCCGGCTGGAATTCGGCGCGGGCATGATCAAGATCCGCGGCGGCAGGGAATGGCGCGACCTGACCGCCCTGTATTACCACCATGAAACCCAGCCGATGCCCGGGCCGCTGAGCCGGCAGGCCCACCTGTTGCCCAAGCCCCTCCACAAGGTGGAAGTGCTGGGCAACCACTTCGCCCAGCTGGTGGTGCCGTTCTTCCTCTTCGCACCGCAGCCGGTGGCCAGCGCAGCAGCGGCGGTGGTCATCTTCACCCAGCTGTGGCTCGTGGCCAGTGGAAACTTTGCCTGGCTGAACTGGATCGCCATCGTGCTGGCCTTCGCCGCGGTGAGCGATCCGGTGGTGCACGCCGTGTTCCCGGTGATTCCGCTGGATTGGCACGGCGAAACAGGCGCGGCGCGGGAGACCCCGCTGTGGTGGCAGGCCATCACCCTGGCGGTTACCCTGCTGCTGGTGGTCCTCAGCTACTGGCCGCTGCGCAACCTGTTCTCCAAGCACCAGCTGATGAATGCCAGCTTCAACCGCTGGCAGCTGGTCAACACCTACGGGGCCTTTGGGACGGTGACCAAGCAGCGCATCGAGATCGTAGTGGAGGGGACGCTCGACGACAGCCCGGATGACTCACCGGACTGGCGAGAGTACGGCTTCAAGGGCAAGCCCGGCGACCTCCGGCGGCTCCCCCGCCAGTGGGCGCCGTACCACCTGCGGCTGGATTGGCTGATGTGGTTCCTGCCGCTGCGGACAGTCCACGAGGAGTGGTTCTACGCCTTCCTGGGCAAGCTGCTGGAGGCGGACCGCGGGACGTTGCGGCTGCTCCGGGATGACCCGTTCGACGGCGTGGCTCCCCAGTGGGTGCGTGTCCGCAGCTACCGCTACCGGTTCTCCACCCGGAAGGAATTCCGGGAGACCGGGAACCGGTGGGTCCGGACACTGCTGCACGAACCCATCCGGCCCGTGTCGCTGCGGCGGTCCGGCGGGCGGAGGCGCTAGACGCGCTCCCCCGCACGCCGGAGGACGGACTCGGCATGCTTGAGGATGGGCCCGTCGATCATCTGGCCGTTGTACTGGAAGACGCCCTTGCCGGCGGCCGCAGCAGCCTGCAGCAGGGCCGTCGCAGCCGAGACTTCGGCTTCGGACGGCGCATAGGCTTCCCGCACTACGGCTGCCTGGCTGGGGTGGATGCAGGCCTTGGAGCTGAATCCCGACGCGACGGCGTCGGCCGTTTCCGCCGCCAGCCCGGAAAGGTCCGGGATATTCGTGTACACCGCGTCCACAGCCTCCTTGCCAAAGGCCCGGGCGGCCAGGAGGACCGTGGAGCGGGCGTGCAGCGCCACCGCCCGGTAGCCGCCGTCGTCCGTCCTGCTGGACGTCCCGCCCAGCGATGCCAGCAGGTCCTCGGCTCCCCACATCAGCGCCACCACGTTCGGGGCGGCCGCGATGGCCGGCGCGTTCAGGACGCCCTTGGCCGTTTCACACAAGGCGATCACCTGGTACCCGGCCAGGGCCTCCAGCTGTGCCGCACTCTCGGCCTTGGCCAGCATCACCGTCCGGTACGGCGTGTGGGCCAGGCAGTGCAGGTCCTTCCCGAACTCCTCAGTGCCTGCCGGGTTGACCCGGACGATGGTCCGGCTGGGATCCAGTTCGGGCACGTCGCCGGCGGCTCCGAGCTGGGCAAGGATGGCACCGCGCGCGCGTTGCTTGTCCGCGGGGGCCACGGCGTCCTCAAGGTCGACGATGACGGCGTCCGCCCGCTCGGCGGCCTTCTGGTAGCGCTCCGGCCGGTCGGCAGGGCAAAAAAGCAGGGCGGGGCCCATCACAAAGGTCATACCGGTATTGTGCCCCCTTCGCCGCCAGCCTGCTGGCGGTGCGCTTCCCGGGTCCACATCAGGCAGCTGCGCGTGGCCAGTGCCACCACTGTGCCGTCCTGGTTGCGGCCTGTGTGCTCCATGGTGACAATGCCCTGGCCGGGCCGGGAGGCCGAGAGCCGCTTGCCGCTGATGACCGTCTCGGTGTAAAGCGTGTCGCCGTGGTACAGCGGATGCGGGAAGGACACGTCGGTCAGGCCCAGCTGGGCGATGATGGTGCCCTGGGTCAGCTGCGACACGGACTGGCCCACCACTGTGGCGAGCGTGAACATCGAATTGACCAGCCGCTGGCGGAACGGCTGCCCGGCGCTCCAGGCGGCATCGAGGTGCAGGGCCTGGGTGTTCATGGTGAGGGTGGTGAACAGGACATTGTCCGTCTCCGTCACGGTGCGGCCGGGCCGGTGGGCGTAGAGCACGCCCTCCTCCAGCTCATCAAAGTACAAGCCGCGCTGCTCGATCACGCGCGGCCCGGTGGTTGAGCCCGTCGAAACCCCGTCGCCGGTCATACGGTCAGTTCCCGGTCTTCTTCGAAGAGCTCGGCGCCGGTGGCGGCGGCGACGTCTTCCACTGAAACATTGGGCGCGAGTTCCCGCAGCACCAGCCGGGACCCGGAGTCGTCGGCAACAACATCGATCACTGCCAGGTCCGTGATGATCCGGTCCACGCAGCCCTTGCCGGTGAGGGGCAGCGAGCACTGCTTGACGATCTTGGGGTTACCGTTCCGGTCAACGTGCTCCATCATCACAATGACCTTCTTGGCACCGAACACGAGGTCCATCGCGCCGCCCATGCCCTTGACCATCTTGCCCGGGATCATCCAGTTGGCGAGGTCGCCGTTCTCCGCCACCTCCATGGCGCCCAGGACGGCGACGTCCACGTGGCCGCCGCGGATCATGCCGAAGGATGCTGCGGAGTCGAAAAACGCTGCCCCCTTGTTGACCGTGACCGTTTCCTTGCCGGCATTGATCAGGTCCGGGTCAACGGCGTCCTCCGCGGGATAAGGCCCGACGCCGAGGATTCCGTTTTCGGAGTGCAGCACCACCTCCACGCCTTCGGGGATGTAGTTGGGAATCAATGTGGGCATGCCGATGCCCAGGTTGACGTACTGGCCGTTGCTGAGCTCCTGCGCCACCCGGGCGGCCAGTTCATTCCGGGTCCAGCCTTTGGTGCCGGTCCCGTCCGCGGGTGTCTCATGCTGTTGGGCTGCGGCGCGGCGGTACTCAGGGCGGACGCCTTCGGGCCGCGGGGCGTAGGGGCTGTTCGGGTCCATGGCTAAGCTCCTGCCTGCGGGTTGAGGGCGACTGTCCGTTTCTCGATGCGTTTTTCGGCGTTGGCGGCAAGCACCACGCGCTGGACGAAGATGCCCGGGGTATGGATGTGCCCGGGGTCCAGCTCGCCGGGTTCCACGAGTTCCTCCACCTCGGCGATGGTGATCCGGCCGGCCATGGCACAGAGCGGGTTGAAGTTCATGGCGGTGGCGTGGAAGACCAGGTTTCCGTGCCGGTCCCCCTTCCAGGCATGGACCAGCCCGAAGTCCGGCGCCAACGCCTCCTCCAGCACGTAGTCAACCCCGGCGAAGGAGCGCACCTCCTGCGGTGCCGACGCGATCGCAACCCGGCCCTCGGCGTCGTACTTTTGCGGCAGCCCGCCCTCGGACACCTGCGTGCCCACCCCGGCCTTGGTGTAGAAGGCAGGGATGCCGGCGCCGCCGGCGCGGAGCTTTTCGGCCAGCGTTCCCTGCGGGGTGAGCACCACCTCGAGTTCGCCGGCCAGGTACTGCCGGGCGAACTCCTTGTTCTCACCGACGTAGGAGCTGATGGTGCGGCGGATCCTGCCGTCGCGGAGCAGGATGCCCAGGCCCCAGTCGTCCACGCCGCAGTTGTTGCTCACTGTCTCCAGTCTGGAGGTTCCTGCCTTGTGCAGCGCATCGATGAGGGTGACCGGGATTCCACACAAACCGAAACCGCCCACGGCCAGGGACGCGCCGTCCGGGATGTCCGCCACTGCTTCCCCGGCGGTGGCAACAACCTTGTTAATCATCAGTGATCCTTTCAGGCCGGCTACAGTCCCTGCTCACACAAACTGGATTACAGACCCAGTTCGCGGGCGATCAGCATCAGCTGGACCTCCGTGGTGCCCTCCCCCACTTCAAGGATCTTGGAGTCGCGGTAGTGGCGTGCCACGGTGAACTCGTTGATGAAGCCATAGCCGCCGAATACCTGGGTGGCATCCCGCGCATTGTCCATGGCCGCCTCGCCTGCGACCATCTTAGCGATGGCCGCCTGGGTCTTGAACGGCTTGCCGGCCAGCATGCGGAAGGCCGCATCGTAGTACGCCAGGCGGGCGGTATGGGCTCTTGCTTCCATCCGCGCGATCTTGAAGGCGACCGCCTGGTACTTGCCGATCCGGTGTCCGAAGGCGCTGCGTTCCTTCGCGTATTTTACGGAGAGATCCACGCATCCCTGGGCTGCGCCGGTGGCCAGTGCGGCGATGGCGATGCGACCCTCGTCCAGGATGGACAGGAAGTTGGCGTAGCCGCGGCCTTCCACCCCCAGCAGGTTTGCCTCGGGAACGCGAACGTCCTTCAGGGTCAGCGGGTGGGTGTCCGAGGCGTTCCAGCCCACCTTGTTGTAGGCTTTCTCGGCTTTGAAGCCGGGCGTGTCGGTGGGGACCAGGATGGTGGAGATCTCCTTCTGGACGGAGCCGTCCGGGCGTTCCTTCTGCCCGGTGACGGCGGTGACGGTGACCAGGCGGGTGATGTCGGTGCCGGAGTTAGTGATGAACTCCTTGTTCCCGTTGATCACCCAGTTGCCGGCTTCGCGCCGGGCGTGGGTTTTGGTACCGCCCGCGTCCGATCCTGCCTCCGGTTCCGTCAGGCCGAAACCGGCGAGCGCCTGGCCGGACGCCAGCATGGGCAGCCACTCCTGCTTCTGTTCGTCCGTGCCGAAGCGGTAGACGGGCATGGCACCCAGGGAGACCCCGGCTTCGAGGGTGATAGCGACCGACTGGTCCACCCGCCCCAGCTGTTCCAGGGCGAGGGCAAGCGCGAAGTAGTCCCCGCCCATTCCGCCGAACTCCTCCGGGAACGGCAGCCCGAACAGGCCCATCTCGGCCATCTGCTTGACGATTTCGTAAGGGAAGCTGTGCTCCTCGTCGTGCTTGGCTGATACCGGGGCCACCACTTCGTCGGCGAATTCGCGGACCGTATTGCTGAGGTCCTGGTATTCCTCGCTGAGTTCAAAACCTGCCATGGCTAGGCTCCTTTGCCTTGTGTTGAGTCTGTGGCTGCGCGTTCTGTGTCTGTGGGGTTGGTGTCGCTGCCGGGGGGATGCGGGTGGATCGTGGCCAGCACCTGGTCCGCCTTCACCAGGCCGCCCGGGCGGGCAGCCAGATGCACTGTGCCGTCCAGCGGAGCCAGCAGCTGGTGCTCCATCTTCATGGCCTCCACGGAAACGAGCACCTGCCCCCTGGTGACGGTGTCCCCGTCGCTCACCGGGACGGAGACCACCGTCCCAGGCATCGGCGAGCGCACGGCCGGATCGGCATCGCCCTCCTCCCGCTGGATGGCGGCAAGCACCCGCTCAAGCCTGGACTCCCTCGACAGGACTTCCAGCCGGCAGGACCAGCCCCCGTTGCCAAGGAAGATCTCAGCGGGCACAGGGTTTTCCGGGCCTGCCGGACCAGGTAATGGCTGCCCTTTGACCAGTGAGTACGTTGCGGACCCACCGTCAAGCGTGATCTCTGCGTGGTGGCGGCCGGGAAACCTCAGTGTGGCCTCACGCCAGGGCCCGCCGTCCACGGCAACGGTGGCAGTCCCATGCTGCGCCGACTCCAGTACGCGGACCGTTACAACACCGCCGTCGGGCGTTCCCACGCTGATCCGGCGGGGTGCCGGCGTGCCGAGCCGCCATCCTGTGCGGGTGTGCCAAGGTCCCGGCGGTACCGGCGCGTCCTGTTGTTCCCCGGCTTGTCCCTCCGCCGCAATGGCGAAGAGCGCTGCCGCCACCAGTTCGGCGTCACCCAGCCTGCGGAAGGCGAGATGCTCCAGTTTGCGCTCGATCAGGCCGGTGTCCAGGTGCCCGGCGCGGACATCGGGGTCATTGATGAGCAGCCGGAGGTATTCGACGTTGGTGTCGATGCCCAGTGCCGTGTAGCCGGCGAGCGCCGCGTCCAGCGTGTCCAGGGCGGAAGCCCGGTCCGCACCCCAGGCGATGACCTTACTCAGCATGGGGTCGTAGCTGGCGGACAGCTCCAGCCCCTCAATGAGCGAGGAATCCACCCGGACGGTCCCCGTGTCCGCTGCCGCCCCTACCCGCGCGCGGGCATCCGGCCGCTGCTGTGGTCCGGGGAGCTCGTCCAGCAGGAGCACTCTCCCGGTGGACGGCAGGAAGTTCTTCTCGGGGATCTCGGCGTACACGCGCGCCTCCGCCGCGTGGCCGTTGAGTTCGACGTCGGCCTGCCGGAGGGTGAGTTCCTCGCCGGCGGCAATCCGCACCTGCCATTCCACCAGGTCCACGCCGGTGACCATTTCCGTGACCGGGTGCTCCACCTGCAGCCGGGTGTTCATCTCCATGAAGTAGAACTCACCGGGCGCCTGGTCGGAGACCAGGAACTCCACCGTTCCGGCGCCGCTGTAATTGACGCTGCGGGCGGCGTTGCAAGCGGCCTCGCCAATGCGGGCACGGATGGCACCGCCGTCGGGCAGCGCTTCGAGCAGGGGAGACGGGGCTTCCTCGATGACTTTCTGGTGCCGCCGCTGCAGCGAGCATTCCCGCTCGCCCAGGTGGATGACGTTGCCGTGGTTGTCGGCCAACACCTGCACTTCGATGTGCCGCGGTGTGGACACCAGCCGCTCCAGGAGGAGGGTGTCATCGCCGAACGCGCTGGCCGCCACCCTCCTTGCAGTGGCCAGTGTGGCCGGAAGCTCCTCCGGGCCTTCCACCACGTGCATGCCTTTGCCGCCGCCGCCCGCGGAGGGTTTGATCAGCAGCGGGAAACCTACAGCGGCCGCGGCCTGGATCAACTGCTCATCCGTCATGCCGGGCTTCGCGATCCCGGGAACCACGGGGACTCCGTACCCGGACACGTGGTTCTTGGACCGGATCTTGTCCCCCATCATCTCCAGCGCCTCCACGCCCGGTCCGATGAAGGTGATGCCGGCCCCGTCCAGCGCACGGGCAAATTCGGCGTTTTCGCTCAGGAAGCCGTAGCCCGGGTGTACCGCTTCGGCTCCGGTCCTGCGGCAGGCATCAATGACGGCATCAATCCTGAGGTAGCTCTCCGCGGCCGCGGCGGGGCCGATCCGCACGGCAGCGTCAGCTTCGCGCACGTGCCGGGCGCCGGCGTCGGCATCGCTGTACACGGCGACCGAACGGATGCCCAGGGCGCGGAGCGTACGGATCACCCGGCACGCGATCTCGCCGCGGTTGGCCACCAGGACGGTTCCGAAGACCGGTTTCCGGGCTGTGGCATTGGTGGTCAGGGAAGGCGTGGTCATGGGGCTCACATCCTGAAGAGGCCGAAGGAGGTTTCCGGCAGCGGGGTGCGGGAAACGACGTCCAGCGCGAGGCCCAGGACGGTACGGGTGTCCGCTGGATCGATCACGCCGTCGTCCCACAGCCGGGCGGTGGAATAGTACGGGCTGCCCTGGTCCTCGTACTGCCGGCGGATGGGCTCTTTGAAGGATTCCTCGTCCTCGGCGGACCATTCCTCGCCCGCTGCCTCGTACTGGTCCCGCTTCACGGTGGCCAGCACGCTGGAGGCCTGGTTGCCGCCCATCACGGAGATCCGGGCCGCCGGCCACATCCACAGGAACCGCGGCGAATACGCGCGGCCGCACATGGAGTAGTTGCCCGCCCCGAAGGAGCCCCCGATCACCACGGTAAGCTTCGGCACCCTCGCGGTGGCCACGGCCGTGACCATCTTGGCGCCGTTCTTGGCGATGCCGCCCTGTTCGGAGTCCTTGCCCACCATGAATCCTGAGATGTTCTGCAGGAACAGCAGCGGAATGCCGCGCTGGTCGCACAGTTCGATGAAGTGCGCGCCCTTGAGCGAGGACTCACTGAACAACACGCCGTTGTTGGCCACAATGCCCACGGGGTGCCCGTGCAGGCGGGCAAAACCGGCCACCAGGGTGGTGCCGTATTCCTTCTTGAACTCGTGGAACCGGCTGCCGTCCACCAGCCGGGCGATGACTTCGTGGACATCGTAGGGGGCGTTGACGTCCGTGGGCACAGCGCCATAGAGCCCCTCTGGGTCCGCGGACGGTTCGACGGCGGCGCTTACGTCCCAAGCCGGCGCTGCGGGAAGGGGCAGCGTGGCGACGATGTCCCGGATGATCTGGAGTGCGTGTTCGTCGTTTTCGGCGAGGTGGTCCGTAACGCCGGAGATCCTGGAGTGCACCTCCCCGCCGCCCAGCTCTTCCGGGCTGACGATTTCGCCGATCGCGGCCTTCACCAGCGGCGGACCGCCCAGGAAGATGGTTCCCTGGTTCCGGACGATCACCGTTTCATCGCTCATCGCGGGAACGTAGGCGCCGCCGGCTGTGCAGGAGCCCATCACGGAGGCGATCTGCGGAATCTTGGCCGCAGAGAGCCGGGCCTGGTTGTAGAAGATCCGGCCAAAGTGGTCCCGGTCCGGGAAGACCTCGTCCTGTTTGGGCAGGAAGGCCCCGCCCGAGTCCACCAGGTAGATGCACGGCAGCCGGTTTTCCAGCGCGATTTCCTGGGCACGCAAGTGCTTCTTCACGGTCATCGGGTAGTAGGTTCCGCCTTTGACCGTGGCGTCGTTGGAGATCACCAGCACATGCCGGCCGTGCACCAGGCCGATGCCGGCGATCACGCCCGCGCCGGGAGCCTCATCGTTGTACATCCCGTTAGCGGCGAGCGGGGCTATTTCCAGGAACGGGCTGCCGTCATCCAGCAGCTGGTCGATCCGCTCGCGGGGCAGGAGCTTGCCGCGGGCCACGTGGCGCTGCCGGGATTTTTCCGGTCCCCCCAGGGCGGCGTCGGCGAGTTTTTTCCGTAGCTCTTCGGCCAGCTCCCGCTGGGCGTCACGGTTGGCTGCGTAGGTTTCGGCAGCCGCATCGAGCCGGGTGGCAAGGGTCTCCATTGACGGTCCGTTCGTGTTCCGATCCGAGCACTGCGAAGGTAACTCGGTTAGTGCTCAATAACTGAAATTCAGGTTAGTCTGTATTAACTGTGAAGTCCAACACATAGCCGCTCTTGCTAAGATCTGCGGGATCGACGAGGAGGAAATGTGCGCAGTACCGACGCCACACAGGCCGGCCCATCCACGCAGCGCGGCCTGGCGAAGGAGAGCCGCAGGCAGGCCCTCCTGTCGGCAGCGGCGTCCCTGTTTGCAGTGAACGGGTTCAACCGTGTTTCGCTGGAGGATCTTGGGGCCGCTGCCGGGGTGAGCGGGCCTGCGGTCTACCGGCATTTCCCCGGCAAGCAGGCAGTCCTGGCCGACCTTCTGGTCACCGTCAGCCGGGAACTGCTCGACGGCGGCCGTGACGTGGTGGCCCGCAACGCCGATCCCGCTTCTGCCCTGCGATGCCTGGTGGAGTTCCAGGTGGACTTCGCCTTGGGCAAGCCGGATGTAATCCGTGTGCAGGACAGGGATTTCAGCAACCTCTCCGAAGAGGACCAGTCGGCAGTCCGGGCGCTTCAGCTCAGTTATGTCGAGGTCTGGGTGGATGTCCTGGCCAAGCTGCGTCCGGACACCGATATCGCCGAGCTCCGGATGCGGGCGCACGCCACATTCGGTCTGATCAACTCCACCCCGCACTCGGTGCGCAGCCACGGGCGGAAAATGGCAGCCCGCTCCGCCCGTCCGCTGCTGGAGAACATGGCACTGGCCGCGTTACTGGTGGAAGCCCCGGAACCCGCCCCCTAACGCTGGAGTTTTTGTCCAGATATGCAGGGATAAACCGCCTCGAAGCCTGCATATCTGGACAAAAACTCCCGGGCTGGCTAGACCATGGTGAGGACCATGCCCGGGTCGGCGAGGATGGCGCCTGCGTCCGACAGGAAGCGTGAGCCCTGCTCCCCGTCCACGAGGCGGTGGTCGAAAGACAGGCTCAGCGTGAGGACCTGGCGCAGTGCCACTTCGCCCTGGTACTCCCATGGCATGTTCCGCACGGCCCCCAGGGCGAGAATGGCTGCTTCCCCCGGGTTGAGGATGGGCGTCCCCGCGTCGATCCCGAAGACACCGATGTTGGTAATGGAGATGGTTCCACCCGTGAGGTCGGTGGGTGTGGTTTTGCCGGCGCGGGCGGCTTCCGTCAGCCTCGTCAGCGCATCGGCGAGCTGGAGGAGGGACAGGGTGTGGGCGTCCTTAATGTTGGGAACGGTCAGCCCCCGCGGTGTTGCGGCCGCGATGCCCAGGTTCACGTAGTTGAAGGTGACGATCTCCTGGTTCGCCTCGTCCCACCGCGCATTGAGGGCGGGATTCCGCCGCAGGGCGATCAGGACCGCCTTGGCCGCAAGCGTCAGCGGCGTCAGCTTGTGGCCGGAAAACTCGCGGCTGCCCTTGAGCCTGGCCAGCAACTCCATGGCGGGAGTGACGTCCACCGTCAGGAATTCCGTGACATGCGGAGCGGTGAAGGCGCTCTCCACCATGGCGGCAGCCGTGAACTTCCGCACTCCCTTGATGGGCGTCCGGGTTTCCCGCTCCCCCGGGGATGGGGTGCCGGCCGGGGATAAAGTCGCCTGTTCACGCGGGCCGGCGCTTACCGACTGTTCCTCCACAAAGTGCTGCACGTCCTCCCGGGTGATCAGCCCCTGCGGACCCGTCCCGGAGACCACGGCCAGGTCGACGCCGAGGTCCCGCGCGAATTTCCGCACCGGCGGGGTGGAGCGGGGCCTTGTTCCGGTTTCCACAGGCCGGGTTTGGCCGGGCTCAACCACCGGGGACATGGTTTCGACAGGCCCAACCACCGCCGGCTCAATCACCGCCGTCTGCAGGTTGCGGGGGCGTCGCACGGGCCGGCCGGAGCTTTCGACGACGGCGCCATAGCCCACCAGGTTGGGTTCCCTTTTGGCCGGTGCCGGTTTCGGCCCGGGCTCCGGCTCCGCCTCCTGGCCGCGGAGCTCGCCCTGGCCCCGAAGCGCCGGCGGTGCATCCTGCTCCGCGGGGGACGACGCGGGCATGGCAGGCCCACCCGGGGAGGCGCCGTCGTCGTCCGCCACTTCAAACGACACGATAGGCTTGCCCACCTCCACGATGGTACCGGGCTGCTCGTGCAGTTCCTTGATGACGCCGGCAAAAGGGGACGGAAGCTCCACCACTGCCTTGGCGGTCTCCACTTCGGCGATCACCTGGTTCAGGCTGACCGTATCGCCCACACCCACCTTCCAGCTGACGATTTCCGATTCAGTGAGCCCCTCCCCAAGGTCCGGGAGGCGGAATTCTTTGATCATGGTGCCGCTCATCCTTCCAGCCCGCTGAGGGAGTTCGGCCGGCCCAGGGCACGGTCCACGCCGTCGAGGATCCGGTCCAGACCGGGCAGGTGGTGCATTTCCAGCTTGGAATACGGGTACGGGATGTCGAATCCGGTGACCCGGACCGGCGCAGCCTCCAAGTGGTAGAAGCACCGTTCGGTAATGCTGGCAGCCACCTCTGCGCCGAGGCCGCCTGACTGGCCGGCTTCGTGCGTAACCACCAGGCGCCCGGTCTTGCGGACCGAAGCAACAACGGTGTCGTAGTCCACGGGGGCCAGCGAGCGCAGGTCGATGACCTCGAGGGAAATCCCTTCGTCAGCCGCGGCCAAGGCTGCGTCCCGGGCAGTTTTTACCAACGGACCGTAGGCCACCAGGGTGACGTCGGCGCCCTCGGTGACCACCCGGGCCTGGTCCATGGGCACGGCTGTGCGCGGATCGACAGACTCGTCCACCTCGCCTTTGTCGTGGTATCGGCGTTTGGGCTCGAAATACAGCACGGGGTCGTCGCAGGAGATGGCCTGCTGGATGACTGTGTGTGCGTCCTGCGGGTTGGACACGGTGACCACGCGAAGCCCGGAGGTGTGGGTGAAGTAGGCTTCGGGCGACTCCGAATGGTGTTCCGGGGAGCCGATGCCACCGCCGAAGGGGACCCGGATGGTGATGGGCATCTTGACCGCGCCGCGGGTACGGTAGTGCAGCTTGGCCACCTGGCTGACGATCTGGTCGAATGCGGGGTAGATAAAGCCGTCGAACTGGATTTCCACCACGGGACGGTAGCCGCGGTAGGCCAACCCCACCGCCGTTCCCACAATGGCCGATTCAGCCAGTGGCGTGTCCACAACACGGTGCTTGCCGAAGTCCTTCTGCAGGCCGTCGGTCACCCTGAACACGCCGCCCAGCGCGCCGATGTCCTCTCCCAGGAGGACCACCTTGGGATCGTTCTCCAACGACTTGCGCAGGCCTGCGTTGATGGCGCGGGCAAAGGTCATCTGGGTCATCAGCGTGCACCTTCTTCTGATACAGCTTCCGCGGGATCACCGAAGGAGGCCAGGTAACGGGTGTAATGGTCCTGCTGCCGGTCCAGCCAGGAGTTGGGCGTGCTGTACACGTGCTTGAAAATGTCCAGCGGCTGCGGGTCCGGCATGGTGGTGCAGCCTGCGCGCATTTCCCGGGCCACGGCGTCGGCCTTGTCCCGGACCTGCTGCTGCAGCTCCGGCGTCAGCAGGCCTTTGCGGTCCAGCAGGGCCTCGACCCGGCTGATCGGATCCTTCGCTGCCCAGTCCTCCAGTTCGTTGGCATCACGGTAGCGGGTGGGGTCATCGGCCGTGGTGTGCGGACCCATCCGGTAGCTGACGGCCTCAATGAATGTTGGACCGCCGCCGTGCCGGGCGCGGTCCAGGGCCACCCTGGTTGCGGCCATCACGGCCAGGACGTCGTTGCCGTCCACGCGCAGGCTGGGGATGCCGAAGCCTGCTGCCCTGTCTGCCAGCTGGATATGGGACTGAAGCCGGACCGGCTCAGAGATGGCCCACTGGTTGTTGGTGCAGAAGAACACCACCGGAACCTGGAAGCTTGCAGCGAAGACCATGGCTTCATTGACGTCACCCTCGCTGGTGGCGCCGTCCCCAAAGTAGGTTACGGCCACCGAATCCGCGCCGTCGTTCTGGATTCCCATGGCATAACCGGTGGCGTGCAGGGTCTGGGCGCCGATGATGATCTGCGGCGTGGCCATGTTGATGGAGTACGGATCCCAGCCGGAGGATGAGTTGCCGCGCCAGACCCTCACGATGTCCGTGAGATCAACGCCGCGGCAGTAGGCAACACCGTTTTCGCGGTAGCTGGAGAACACAAAGTCATCGGCGCGCAGGGCCCGGCCGGAACCGATCTGCGCGGCTTCCTGCCCGAGCAGCGGCGGCCACAATGCCAGCTCACCCTGCCGTTGCAGGGCCGTGGCTTCAACGTCGATCCGCCGGATGACCGTCATGTCCTCGAACAGCGAGCACAGCTGTTCATCGGTGATGTCCTGCAGCAAGGGATCAAATTCCGGGTGGCTGATCCGCTCCCCCGACGGGGTGATCAGCTGGACAAGCTCCGCTGCCCGCCCGGGGGTCTGCGCTGGACCACCCGTGCCGGTGAAATCAGCAGCGATGGGGGCACTTGCGCTGCCTTGGCCCATTCCGTCTGTAGACACGATAGCCGCAACCTCTCACGTCGTTGACCTGCGGATTCCGTGGACTTGTGATCCCTCTGCCGCCGGCCTTCCGGGCGCCGTTGCCCCGGATACTGTGACCCTACTCACAATGCTCATTGGGTACAACCACCGCGGCCCTCGCTGAGCAATATGCTCTGTCCGGCGGCTCCGGACGATGCTAACGTTGCGCATTATGCAAGCTTTGGATGGCACTGACACCCGCCTCCTTTCGGCCCTGGCCCAGGACCCGCGGCGGACGGTGGTGGCGCTCGCACAGAAGCTGGGGCTGTCCAGGAACACTGTGCAGGCCCGGATGGCCCAGCTGGAGAAAAAGCACGTCTTCCTGTCCTTCGAACGCCGGATCAATCCGGCGTCCCTGGGCTACCCGCTGATGGCCTTCATTTCCGTCCATGTCCAGCAGCAAAAACTTGGCCAGCTGGCGAAGGACCTGGCGGACGTGCCCGAAATCCTCGAAGGCTACGGGCTCACAGGCTCCGCCGACCTCCTGCTCCGGGTAGTGGCCCTGGATGCCGAGGACCTTTTCAGGATCAACGGAAAAATCCTCGCCTGCGACGGCGTGGACCGCACGGACACCGCCCTGGCCATGGGCGAACTCATCCCGTTCCGGGTCCAGCCCCTGCTTGAGCGTGGTTCGCAGGCCGGGTAGCTGCTCCGGGGCAGGCACGCGAGGGAAGTGCGTGCCTGCCCGGAAAGCGGAGCAAGCGCCCGCCATAAAGTATGACGACTGCCCTGCCCGCTATAGGCTGATCCAAGTTATCCATGGGTGCCGGCACTGGTCCCCGCTACCAGGCGGTGCAGCGCACCCCGCCGGAAAGGCGCCATCTTGAGCAATCCTCAGGCCCCGTACCAGCCGGGAGAACCCGGCTACGCACCGCAGCCGCCTGTACCCCCACAGCAGCCGCAGGTGCAGGGCGGACAGGCCAACCCGGTTCCCGGCAGCGGGTACCCGGCTCCCGAAGGCGGCTACCAGGGTCCTCACGGCGGGTACCCGGTTTCCCAAAGCGGGTACCAGGCCCCGGCCGCCGTATACCAGGAAGCCGCTCCCTTCGGCCTGCCCGGCCAGCAGCCCCCGGCCAGGGGCCGCCGGAAGCTGTGGATCATCCTCGGCAGCATCGGCGGTGTCCTGCTGCTCGCGATCGTGGGGATCGTTATCCTGGTCAACGTGGCTGGCAGTGCCACCAACCAGGCCCGGGGCCTGGCCGACGGTTTCACCAAGCTGGTCATTGCCGGTGAAAACTCCAAAGCCTACGACGACTACCTCGACCCGGCCCTGAAGGAACAGCTGTCCAAGGAAACCTTTATTTCCGGCGTCGAAAGCCTGGAAATGAATGACTCCTGCAAGCCGTCCTACAACGACCTCAAGGTGGCCACCGAAAACGGGGTCAAAGCCGCGGACGTGGCGGGCATCATTACCTGCGACGGCAAGGAAGTGGACCTCGCATACCGCTTTGAGGGCACCGACGGGATGAAGATGACCAATATCAAGCTCCGGCCCAAGGCCTGACGCCGGCGCGCCGGCTTCGGCAACGCCAAGCCGTCACCTGCTCCAACGTCCAACCAAGGTGCCTCATGCCCGGGACGGACCGCTTGCCGGCAACCGACCCATCCGTAGTGCCGCATGGTCCGAATTGCTGGCGAGGGTCCCGCACCGGGACCTGAAATCCGGCGGGACCACACCCGCACTACCGGAAGGATTCGGGCCATGCGCACTTCACCCAACCGTCTCGTTGCCACCGCTTTCGGAGCCGTCTACCTGCTCGTCGGCCTCCTGGGTTTCGCCGTCACAGGCGGCGTCGGCTTCGCGGCCACCGAGGGATCCAGCCTCATCATTTTCGAAGTCAATCCCCTGCACAACGTCATCCACCTCGCTATCGGCGCCGCGCTGCTCTTCGCCGGACTGAAAGGCACGGCAAGCGCCCGCACCGTCAACGCCGCCGTTGGCGCCGTTTACCTGCTGGTCGGTGTGCTGGGCCTGTTCCTCCTGAGTTCCCCGCTGAATATCATTGCGCTCAACGGCGCCGACAACGTGCTGCACCTCGCCAGCGCCGTGCTTCTCCTGGGCGTGGGCCTGTCGCTGGACAAGTCCCCCGCTGCCGTCCGGGCCTAGCACCGATGTCCAGGCTGCCGTCCCTGGCGGAGCCGCAGAGAGGCATGCCTGCCGGACCGGCCGCGCCTGCCACACCCGGGGAGAGCCCGAAGGCTGCGGCTGTGCGGCTCTTTGCCGGGTTCGCCGGCTTCGGTGCGGGTTCAGTGAACCTGGCCATGTGCTCAAGTTTCCTGGCAGGCGCTGCCGGGGAGCCCGGCCCGCTGCACCATGCGGCCGCCGCGGTGGCGGGGCTCTGGGGTGCGGGCCTGCTGGCGGGGACCGTGGTGTCCCTGGCGAAGGGGCGCGTTCCCTCGGGCAGGGGCGCACTCTTTGTCCTGGCCACCGCAGCCGCCCTCCACGTTGGCGCCATCGCCTTTGCCACAGCTGAGACCTCCGTCCTCAACCTCAGCCAGCTCACCGCCCTGCTGCTGACGCTGATCATCAGTGCTGCGGCCACCTGGCTTCGGCGCTTCACTGCCCGGGAGCAGCAGGGGCAGGTTGCCGCCCCTGCGGCATCTGGCCCGGGCAGGCTGCTGCTGGCGGCCTTTGCGGGGGCCGTACTGGTGGCAGGAATTACGACGCCGGGCCTCGCCGCCTCCGCGGCCGGCCGGTATGCGGTGCCGCACGGCCAACACGGGGGCAATTTGCAGCAGGAAAGCCACCACGGGAACTGACGGGACACCCGCTGCGCTCCCGACCGGGACACCCGCCGCCAAAGCCCGCTCCCCTGCCCTCCGCCGGCAGGAACGAAAACCGGAACGAGCCTCCGCGCCTGAAGCGCGAAGGCTCGTTCCGGTTGCTGCCGTCCAGCCAGGTCAGCGTCTGACCGTTCTCAGCGTCTGACCGTTCTCAGCGGTTGACCGCTGTCAGTGGTCGACCGCCTTTTCCGCGCCCACACCGGTGAGGGACCGGACTTCCATCTCGGCCTGCTTGGCAGTGTCCTCGCGTGACTTGTCCAGGACGGTTCCGAGCCAGCCCAGCAGGAACGCCAGCGGGATGGACACAATGCCGGGGTTGCTGAGCGGGAACCAGGCGAAGTGGGCGTCCTTGATCATGGAGGTCGGCCCGCCGGAAACCACCGGCGAGAAGATGATCAGGACAATCGCAGCCCCCAGTCCGCCGTACATGCTCCACACCGCGCCCTGCGTGGTGAACCTCCGCCAGAACAGGGAGTAGAGGATGGTGGGCAGGTTGGCGGAGGCGGCGACCGCGAAGGCCAGGGCCACCAGGAACGCCACGTTCTGCCCGTTGGCGAGGATGCCGCCCAGGATGGCGAGGATGCCTATGACCACTACGGTGCGCCGGGCCACCTTAACTTCGGTTTCGGCGTCGGCCTTTCCCTTGGCGATGACGTTGGCGTAGATGTCATGCGCGAAGGACGCCGCTGCGGTGATGGTCAGGCCGGCCACCACGGCGAGGATGGTGGCGAAAGCCACCGCCGAAATGAAGCCCAGCAGCAGCGGGCCGCCCAGGTGGAAGGCCAGCAGCGGAGCCGCCGCGTTCACGCCGCCCGGCGCTGATTTGATGGTGTCGGCACCCACCAGCGCTGCAGCACCGTAACCGAGCACCAGGGTGAAGAGGTAGAAGAGGCCGATCAGCCAGATCGACCACACCACGGACTTGCGGGCCTCTTTGGCCGTGGGGACCGTGTAGAAGCGCATCAGGACGTGCGGCAGGGCTGCCGTGCCCAGGACCAGCGCGAGGCCCAGCGACATAAAGTCGAGTTTTGACGTCTCGGTCTTGCCGTACTGCAGTCCCGGGTTGAGGACGGCCGGGTTGTTGGCGGTCTCCACCGCGCCGCCCAGCAGGGCCGAGAGGTTGAAGCCGTAGATGGCCAGGACCCAGAACGTCATCACGGCGGCGCCGGCAATAAGCAGGATGGCCTTGATGATCTGCACCCAGGTGGTGCCTTTCATGCCGCCGATCAGCACGTACATGATCATCAGGGCGCCGACGACGATGATCACCAGTGCCTGTCCGCCCCAATCGCTGATGCCCAGCAGCAGCGAGATCAGGCTGCCTGCGCCTGCCATCTGTGCCAGCAGGTAGAAGAAGCAGACGGCCAGGGTGGAGATCGCGGCGGCGATGCGGACGGGCCGTTGCTTGAGCCGGAAGGACAGGACGTCGGCCATGGTGAACTTGCCGGTGTTGCGCAGGAGCTCCGCGACCAGCAGCAGCGCCACCAGCCAGGCCACCAGGAACCCGATGGAGTACATAAAACCGTCATATCCGTTGATGGCAATGGCGCCCGTGATGCCCAGGAAGGAGGCGGCCGAGAGGTAGTCCCCGGCGATGGCGGTGCCGTTCTGGGAACCGGTAAAGGAGCGGCCGGCCGCGTAGTAGTCGGCCGCGGTCTTGTTGTTCCGGCTGGCGCGGAACACAATCACCATGGTGACGGCGACGAACAGGCCGAAAATGCCCATGTTCAGCAAGGTGGTGTCCTTGAGGGCGGCGACATCCACCGCTGTGGCTATGTTGATCATTTGTTTGTTCCGCCCACCCGGTTGCCGTGCTTATCGAATTCGTGTCCCTCGATCTCGTCCCGGATCTCCTTGGCGATGGGGTCAAGCCGCTTGTTGGAGTAGTGGACGTACCAGCCGGTGATCGCAAACGTGGAGACGAACTGGAGCAGGCCGAGAATCAGGCCGATGTTGATGTTGCCCCAGACCTTGGTGGACATAAAGCCCACGGCGTAGTCCGCCAGCAGGACGTAGGCGAAGTACCACAGCAGGAATGCCACTGCCATGGGGAAAACAAAGCTGCGGTGACGCTTGCGCAATTCCTGGAACTGCCCGGTCGACTGGACCTGTTCAAAGTCCACGGACGCCGCTGCGTCCGGAGTGTGGGCCTCGTTACCCATCGTTCCTCCTCATTGAGACTTGCCGTGTCACCTCGGCTGCAAATCCCGGACAGGAAACCGCGAGTGTGACTGCACTCACTCTGCTTGCCGCGGTGCCCCGCGGACCATACCTGGCCCGGCCGGCGTCGCTCAACGGTCGGGATGCTGCGACAAACGGCACCCGCGGCTACGCTGGGCACCATGCTGGACTCTCCCCTCCTGACTGCCGCGGCCGTGGCCGTTATCGCCATGGCGATCGCCGTCGTCGTGGGCGTCGGGCTCAAGGTGCTCCGCTCGTTCCGTGATCTCGGCACCGACGCGGAGCGCGCCACCTATCACACCCTGCATGCGGCATCCCAGGCGGGGCAGCACCTTCGGCGCGGCCTGAACCCGGCAGGTGCCGCGAAGGCCAGCCGGCACCTCCGGACGCTGCTGGGCTGCGAGGCCCTGGCCATCACCGACACCGCCGGCGTACTGGCCTGGGACGGTGCGGCCGAGGAACTCAAACCGCAGCTGATGCACCTGGCGGAAGGGGTGTTGGCCGGGGGCCGGACGGTGGTGCTGCCCGCCGGGCGGCCTGCCGGTGCCGGCGGGCATGGCGGCGACGGCACCGGCGGTCCGCTGGCCGCCGTGATAGCGCCGGTGCGGGCCGGCACGCGGGTGGTAGGCGCGGTGGCGGCATTTGCGCGGTCGGCCAGTGCGGGGCTGGTGCGTGCCACCAGCGAAGTGGCGGACTGGGTGGCCGCACAGGTGGAACTCGCGGAGCTGGACGCGTCACGGACCATGCTGATGGAAGCCGAAGTACGGGCGCTGCGCGCCCAGATCAGTCCACACTTCATCTACAACTCGCTCAATGCCATCGCCTCCTTCATCAATACCGACCCCGCCCGCGCCCGGGAGCTCGTGGTGGAGTTCGCCGATTTCACCCGCTATTCCTTCCGCCGCCACGGCGACTTCACCACGCTCGCCGAAGAACTCCGCTGCATCGACCGCTACCTGCTCCTGGAACGTGCCCGGTTCGGCGAGCGCGTGCAGGTCAGCCTGCGGGTGGCGCCGGAAGTCCTGGGCACGGTCATCCCCTTCCTCAGCCTGCAGCCGCTCGTGGAAAACGCGGTGCGGCACGGACTGGAGGCCAAGGAAGGTCCGGGGCACATCAGCATCACGGCGAACGACGCCGGAGCTTTCGCCGAGGTGACCATCGAGGACGACGGCGTGGGCATGGACCCTGCCCAGCTCCAGTCCACGCTGGCTGGCCACACGGACGGCATCCATGTGGGACTGCGGAACGTGGACGCCCGCCTCCGCCAGGTCTACGGCAACGACCACGGGCTGGTGATCGAGACCGCGCCCGGGGAGGGAACGCTGATCACCATGCGGGTGCCCAAGTCCCAGCCCGGCCACGACGCATGACGCCGGGCGGAAGCTAACCTAGGAGGATGATTAACGTCCTCGTCGTCGATGATGAGTTACCCGCCGTCGAGGAACTGGCGTTCCTCCTCGGCCGGGACGACCGTATCGGCACCGTCCTGCGCGCCACCTCCGGCAGCGAAGCCCTGCGGGCGCTGGCCACAAGCCAGGTTGACGCCGTCTTCCTGGACATCCACATGCCGGCAGTGTCCGGGCTGGATATCGCCCGCGCCATCAGCGGGAGCCGGAATCCCCCGGCGGTGGTGTTCGTGACAGCGGACGAGGACCACGCCTTGAAGGCCTTCGAGCTCGCGGCCGTGGACTACCTGCTCAAACCCGTCCGTGCCGAACGGCTGGCACGGTCCGTGGGCCGCATCAGCGAACTGCGCGACGGCGGTACCGCACCGGAGATGATCACGGTGGACCAGGGCGGAACCACCAGGATGATCCGGCGGGATGACGTCACGTACGTCCAGGCCCAGGGCGACTACGCACGGCTCCATACCGCCGATGCCAGCTACCTCATCAGGGTTCCGCTGGCCGACCTGGAGCAGCAGTGGGCGGATGCCGGGTTCATCAGGACCCACCGCTCCTACCTCGTCGCCCTGAAGCACGTGACCTCCATGAAGCTGGCGGCAGACGGGCCCAGCGTCACCGTCGCGGGCGCCGGGCTGCCCATCAGCCGCCGGCACCTGCCCACCGTTCGGGAAAAGCTGGGAGCCACCCGGATCAGGCCGCACGCATGACCAGGGTGCGCGTGACGGCTCCCCGCTCGGCGGCCCTTCCCGCCAGTCAAAGCCGTGAGGCCGCGCAGGACTCCGAGGTGGGGCAGGTATTCGTCAGGTCCCTGATCCGCTCCCAGCTGCGGCTGGCGCTGGTGGTGGCCAGCGGGTTCCTGCTGATCCTGGGCGCCTTCCCGCTGCTCCTCGCCGCGGTGCCCGGCCTCTCGGAGACCCGCATCGCGGGGATCCCCTTCGACTGGATCCTCCTGGGTGCCGGCAGCTATCCCGTGATCGGGCTCAGCGCCTGGCTGTATGTCCGGACCGCTGCCCGTAACGAAGCACGCTACCGGGACCTGGCCGGTGAACCGGTGAGCGCGCAACTCCTGTCCAGGAACCGGTGAGCGCCGCATGAATGCCGGGGTGGCCGTCGCCGCGCTGGCGGTGGTTTCCGTGGCCACGGCGGTGATCGGCTTCTACGGGCTGCGGATCTCCCGCACCACGGGCGATTTCTATGTTGCCTCCCGGACCGTGCGGCCCTGGTGGAACGCCTCGGCCATCGGCGGCGAATACCTCTCCGCCGCAAGCTTCCTGGGAGTCGCCGGGCTCATTCTGCTCTCCGGGACGGACGCGCTGTGGTTTCCCGTGGGGTACACCGCGGGGTACCTGATGCTGTTGCTGTTTGTTGCCGCCCCGCTGCGCCGGTCCGGGGCCTACACGATTCCGGACTTTACGGAGGCCAGGCTGGACTCCCGGGCGGTCCGGAAAGTCACCAGCCTCGTGGTGGTGCTGGTGGGCTGGCTCTACATCGTGCCGCAGCTCCACGGCGCCGCCCTCACCATCCGGATCACCACCGGCCTGCCCTCCTGGGTGGGTTCGGTGGCGGTGGTGATCGTGGTGTGCCTGACAGTGGTGGCCGGCGGCATGCGTTCCATCACGTTTGTGCAGGCCTTCCAGTACTGGCTCAAGCTGACCGCCCTTGCCGTTCCCATCCTGTTCATTGTTTTTATGCTGGCCGGAAACGGGACACCGGCGCTGTCCGCACCGGCAGTGAACCCCACCGGCCTTGCCCCTGCCGGGGCCTACCAGAAGGTGTCGCTGCTGGTGGCCCTGCTCTTCGGCACCCTCGGGCTGCCGCATGTCCTGGTCCGGTTCTACACCAACCCGGACGGGCAGTCGGCCCGCCGCACCACCCTGATCGTCCTGGGCCTGCTGTCCGTGTTCTACCTTTTTCCCACCGCGTACGGGCTGGTGGCGAGGGTCTTTGCGCCCGGCCTGGCCCGTGCCAACCAAGCCGACGCCATGGTGCTGCTGCTTCCGGGTGAACTCGTGGGCGGCGCCGCCGGGGACTTCCTCTCAGCCCTGGTGGTGGCCGGTGCGTTTGCCGCGTTCCTGTCCACCACCTCCGGCCTGGTGGTGTCCCTGGCCGGTGTTATCAGCCAGGACGTCCTGGGGGGCGAAGTGGGCGGCTTCCGGCTCGCGGCGGTGATCTCCGCCGTCGTACCCCTGGGGTTTGCGTTTATGACGGACTCGCTGGCCCTCGCCGGCAGTGTGGGGCTGGTGTTCGCGTTCACGGCCTCCACGGTATGTCCGGTGCTCCTGCTGGGCATCTGGTGGCGGGGCCTGACCGACGCCGGTGCCATCGCCGGGATGGTGACGGGCGGAATCCTGTGCGGCGGGGCAATGATCGCCGGCGCCCTGGTGGGTGCTTCGAACCTTGCACCGTGGCTGGCGCAGCCGGCGGCCTGGACGGTGCCGGCGGCATTCGCGGTGATGGTGGCCGTCTCACGCGCCACTGCGCGACGGGTCCCCCAAACGATGGCCCGGGTCATGACCCGCCTGCACACCCCGGAAAGGCCGCTGGCCACGGAAAGGTGAGTCCCGCCGTCGTCCGCCCTGCTTTGGTGGATGGTGCCGGCTTTTCCTCGCGCTCGCTACGGCGATAAGGGACAATAGCGCCATGTCCATCGAGGGCGAAAGCTCGTCCGGCACGCCGGCCGAAATCCCTCCGTCAGTGCGAGCGCAGCTGCTGGCCACGGAGCATTGGGGCCTGCTTGCCTCCCGCAGTACCACCCAGAGCGAGGTGCTGACCCGGATCAGCATGTTCCTGACCTTCACTTCCGCCAGCCTGGTGAGTGTTGCTTTGGTAGGCCAGGCCACACGGTTTTCGGAGGAGTTTGTGATGCTCGCCGTGATCGTGCTCTGCATCGACGTGGCCATGGGGCTGCTCACGCAGGTGCGCGTGATGAACGTGGCACAGGAGGACCTGATGTACGTGACCGCGATGAACCGGCTTCGCGCGGCGTACGTGGACCTGGATCCCGGCGTAGCACCGTACCTGATGGCCGCCTGCCACGACGACGAGGCGGGCTCCGGCCGGACCTACTTCTTCTTCGGAAACCGTAGTTCCCTGAGCCACGTGGCCGGCAGCAGCATGATCTTCATGACCGCCGCGAACGCCGCCCTGATTGCCATCCTGTCCGGCCTGCTGCTGGTGCTGCTGGGCGCGGGTACGCCCGCCGCGGTCATTGTTGGAGCGGCCACCGGTTCGGCGTTCCTGACAGCCACGGCGGTTCACGGCTACCGCGCCTATACGGAGATCTGGCACAGGTTCACGCCGCTCTCCCCCACACCCCCGGATGAAGGCTGAACGCCTCAGTCGATGGCGGCCATCAGCTCGACCACCCGGTCAAGGAATGCGTCCACCTGGGTTTCCTCATACCCGTCCTTGCCCACGGCGGGACGGAAGACTGCGCGCCGGACGTTGTCCACGCTGAGCGGCTTGTCCTGTTCCAGGTAGGCCACAAGTTCACGGCACAGCCGGTCCACGTCGGCGGTGTTGTAGCTGCGGGTTTTCTTTTTGGCGGGGCGCCGGAACCGTTCACCGTCGGGCCGGTGCAGCCGGCCGCGAAGGATGCCGGACAGGTTCCCGATCTCACGCAGCCAGGCTTCCTCGCCCCGGGCTGCGATCAGCTCGTCCCGCTCGCGGCGGGCAAAAGCGTCCTCGAGGCGGTCCAGGGCTGCGTCCACCACTGCGGCGGAGTAGCCGCCCTTAACGGGGTCAAAAGAGACGGCCCGGACATCCGAGCTGTTGATGGGGTGCGATGCGGCCTCCGGGGTTTCCAGGGAAACCCGCGCCCGCTGCAGGAACTGGTCCACCTGCTTGGCGTTGTAGCCATATTCGCTGCGCTGCACGCGCTCAAAGGACGCGGGGATGTGCCGGTGAATGTCCAATGCCACTTCGATTCCTTCAATGCTCTTCAGCCGTATCGCCTCTGCCCCAGTCTAGGGCGCCAGGATCCGGCGGGGGTTTGTTTCGGGCTGCGCGTAGGTCAGGTCCCGCTTGTGTCAGGCCGCGCGTACCTCAGGCCCCGGCAAGCAGCCCGTACAGGACGAATACCACCGGTGAAGCGAACACGATTGAGTCGAGCCGGTCCATCACACCGCCGTGCCCGGGCAGGATGCTGCTCATGTCCTTGACGCCGAGTTCGCGCTTAACCATGGATTCGGCGAGGTCGCCGGCGGTGGCGGCCGCAACTGTTCCCACCGCCAGGACGATGCCCACCCACCAGGGCTTGTCCAGCACAAAGAGGCTGGCAAGGACACCGATCAGCATGGCGCCGGCGATGGACCCGGCAAATCCTTCCCAGGACTTCTTTGGGCTGATCTTCGGGGCCATGGGGTGCTTGCCCAGGGACGCGCCCACCAGGTAGCCGAAGGTGTCGTTGGACACCACCAGCAGCAGCATCACCGCCACCTGCCACGCACCGTCGGGAATGGTGCCGCCTGGCCAAAGCCCCAGCGGGGTGGCCCCTCCTGCGGCGTGCAGCGGGAGCGCAGCAAAGCTGATGAAGAACGGCACCCAGCCCAGGGTGAACACACCCGCGAAAATGCTGTTGGCCGAGCCGGCGGCGCTCTCAACGGAGCGCCACAGCAGGACAGCCACCGAGCTCAGGAGCATGGCAAAGAGCAGGCTTTCCATGCCGCCGAGGTAGGCGCAGAACGGCATCGCCACCGTGCCCGTCATCACCGGCACGATGGGCATCCTGGTGCCGTTCGCTTCGAGCGCCCGGTAGATTTCCCACACACCGAAGATGGCGAACGTGGTGGTCACCGCCACGAATCCCAGCGGGAGGAACAGCAGTCCGCCCAGCACCGCGAACAGCATGGCCAGGCCCACGGCCACCGCGGCCGGCAGGTTGCGTCCGGCTTTGGGTGTCGGATTGCTCCTGGGCTGCTTCCCCCGTGTGCGCGCCCGTTGTGCCGGGGCCTTTTCTGCCTGACCCATCAGACTTCGAGCAGCTCTGCTTCCTTGCGCTTGAGCAGCTCGTCGATGCCTTCCACGTGGGCCTTGGTGATGCCGTCCAGTTCCTTCTCGGCGCGGGTGCCCTCGTCCTCGCCGGCCTCGCCGTCCTTGACCAGCCGGTCAAGGGTTTCCTTGGCCTTGCGGCGGATGTTGCGGATGGAGATCTTCGCGTCCTCGCCCTTGGTCTTGACGATCTTGACGTATTCCTTGCGGCGTTCCTTGGTGAGCTCCGGGATGGTGATCCGGATGACATTGCCGTCGTTGGACGGGTTGGCACCCACCTCGGAGTCGCTCAGGGCGCGTTCGATGTCCCGCAGGGCCGTCTTGTCGAACGGGGTGATGAGGATGGTGCGGGCGTCCGGAATGGCGAAGGAAGCAAGCTGCTGCAGCGGAGTGGGCGACCCGTAGTAGTCCACCAGAACCTTGTTGTACAGCCCCGGGTTGGCCCGGCCGGTGCGGATGGAAGCGAAGTCTTCCTTAGCTACCTCTACGGCCTTGTCCATCTTGTCTTCGGCTTCGAGCAAGGTTTCTTCTATCACGGTCTCTCCTGACGATTCTGGTGCGGTCCGGGGCGCCGGCTCCGTGCACGTGGTTCTCGGTTGCTGTTGACCGTCCCCTGTCCCGAAAGGCGGAGGCGGAACTGTCCTGAAAACATCCTAGCCGTAGCTAGGCGGTGACCAGCGTGCCGAGCTTTTCACCCAGGATGGCGCGGGTGACGTTGCCCTCGCCTTCCATGCCAAAGACCACCATGGAGAGGTTGTTGTCCTTGCACATGGTCATGGCGGTCTGGTCCATCACGCGGATGTCGCGGCGGAGCGCGTCGTCGTAGCTGAGCGTTTCAAGCCGCTCTGCGTTGGGGTCCTTCTTGGGATCGGCCGTGTAGACGGCGTCCACTCCGCTCTTGGCCATCAGGACCACGTCGGCGTGGACTTCGAGCGCGCGCTGGGCTGCAACGGTGTCGGTGGAGAAGTACGGCAATCCGGCGCCTGCACCGAAGATGACCACACGGCCCTTTTCCATGTGCCGGATGGCGCGGCGGGGAATGTACGCCTCAGCCACCTGTCCCATGGTGATGGCGCTCTGGACACGGGTTTCGACGCCGGCCTGCTCCAGGAAGTCCTGCAGCGCCAGGCAGTTCATGACAGTGCCGAGCATGCCCATGTAGTCGGCGCGGGAGCGGTCCATGCCGCTCTGGGACAGTTCGGCGCCGCGGAAGAAGTTGCCTCCGCCCACCACGATGGCCACCTCCACCTGCGGAACTGCCGCGGCGATCTGCTTGGCGACGTCGCGGACGGTCTCCGGGTCAACGCCCAGTTTCCCGCCGCCGAAGACCTCGCCGGAGAGCTTCAGGAGGACCCGGCGTCGACTTTTTTCTGGCTGCATTACAGTGTTGACGGCTTCCATGATGCCTTCCGGTTGGGGGTCTGAAAAAAGGTTATCCTGCTCGGGCCGGTGCTCGGAACCGGCCGGCCCGTTACATACAAAAGGGGCGGCCACCGAAAGTGGCCACCCCTTTTGCGCTACCGGCTAGGAGCCGACGCGGAAACGCGTGAACGCAGTTCCCTTGACACCGGCCTCTTCGAGGATCTGTGCCACGGACTTCTTGGCGTCCTTCGCGAATGCCTGGTCAACCAGGACCTCACCCTTGTAGAAGCCGGTCACGCGGCCTTCCACGATCTTGGTGAGCGCGGCTTCGGGCTTGCCCTCGGCCTTTGCGGTCTCTTCGGCGATGCGGCGCTCGGACTCGACCAGGTCGGACGGAACGTCTTCGCGGGTCAGGTAGTTCGGGGCCATGGCCGCGATGTGGACTGCGACATCGTGGGCGGCGGTGGCAGCGGCTTCGCCTTCACCGTCAACAGCGAACAGCACGCCAACCTGGGCGGGCAGGTCCTTGGAGGTCTTGTGCAGGTAAGCGTCAACCGTTGCACCCTCAACGCGGGAGATGCGGCGGACAACAACCTTTTCGCCCAGGACAGCGCCTTCTTCGACGACAACCTCGGAGAGCGGCTTGCCGTCAACTTCGGTGGCGAGCAGGGTCTCGAGGTCGGCAGCGCCGGACTCAACGGCAACGGCCAGGACCTTGTCGGCCAGCTGGATGAACTTGTCAGCCTTGGCCACGAAGTCGGTCTCGCAGTTGACTTCGATCATCACGCCGACGCCGTTGCTGACCTTGGCGGCCACCAGGCCTTCAGCGGTGGAGCGGCCCTCGCGCTTGGTAGCGCCCTTGAGACCCTTGATGCGGATGATTTCGATGGCCTTCTCGGCGTCACCGTTGGCTTCGTCAAGAGCCTTCTTGACGTCCATCATGCCGGCGCCGGTGCGCTCGCGCAGGGCCTTGATGTCCGCGGCAGTGTAGTTCGCCATGTGAACCCCTCTGTCTAGAAATGTGTTGTGGTGTACGGACTGACAGGACGGCAGCCCACCTGGTGGGCCGCCATCCTGTCAGCAGCTCCGGCGCCGCGGGCGGCACCGGAGAATCCGGATTTTGTTACTTGGCGTCGTCTGCAGCCGGAGCTTCGGCGGCGGGAGCCTCGGCAGCAGCCGGTGCTTCCTCGGCAGCCGGAGCGGCAGCCTCTTCGGCCTTGCTGCCTTCGAGGAGCTCGCGCTCCCACTCGGCCAGCGGCTCTTCCGGAGCTTCGGTGGTGCCGGTGGCGCGGTTGTTGCGGGCGATGAGGCCCTCGGCAACGGCGTCGGCAACAACGCGGGTCAGGAGGTTCACGGAGCGGATGGCGTCGTCGTTGCCCGGGATCGGGAAGTCGACTTCGTCCGGATCGCAGTTGGTGTCCAGGATGGCCACCACCGGGATGTTCAGCTTCTTGGCCTCATCAACGGCGAGGTGTTCCTTCTTGGTGTCCACGATCCAGAGCACGGAGGGTGCCTTGGTCAGGTTGCGGATACCGCCGAGGTTGGACTCGAGCTTGGTGAGTTCACGCTTGAGGAGCAGGAGCTCCTTCTTGGTGTAAGCGGAGCCGGCGACGTCGTCGAAGTCGATCTCTTCGAGTTCCTTCATGCGCTGGATGCGCTTGGCGACGGTCTGGAAGTTGGTCAGCATACCGCCGAGCCAGCGCTGGTTCACGTAGGGCTGGCCCACGCGGGTTGCCTGCTCGGCAATTGCTTCCTGCGCCTGCTTCTTGGTACCGACGAAGAGGACGGTGCCGCCGTGTGCAACGGTGGCCTTCACGAACTCGTAGGCGCGGTCGATGTAGGACAGCGACTGCTGAAGGTCGATGATGTAGATGCCGTTGCGCTCGGTGAAGATGAAGCGCTTCATCTTCGGGTTCCAACGGCGGGTCTGGTGTCCAAAGTGGACGCCGCTGTCAAGCAGCTGGCGCATAGTTACGACGGGCATGCCGACGCTCCTTCCGGCAGGTCATTCATGAGAAACCCCTGGGGCTTCTTACCCTGCCAATAGTTGACGGTTGATTAGCGTGGCCCGGGCGGGCCGTGCTCCTGGCGCCCATCGTGCTTCTCATCAGGACTGGTCCTGACCGCAAGAAGCCCGATCCTCCATGGAGGGCTGGACGCGCGTAGTCAGCCGCTGCTCCCCCACACTCCTGAATGAGTTGTGCCGACGCAGGCCGGACAGGGGCGTATACCGTTGGAAAAACCTATGGGATAACCGCTGGACGGAAAGCGTTGAGGGCGCAGCAAACTGCTCCATCAAGTGTACTACAGGCCCCCGCACGCGGAGGACAGGGATGGGGGCTGGACGACGGCGGCGCTGCGGCTTTTCCACATACGGGAACCTCCGCCTGCCGGCAGCTTTTCAACCCGAGCAGGCTGGAACCCATGAAACCACCGGCACTGCTTGCAGCCCTCCTCCTCCTTCCGGCCTCCGTAGCGCCGGCCGGGGAAGTTCCGGCGCTCAACCGCGTGCAGTCGGGCATTGCGTCCCCCGGCACGACGCCTTCCGCTGCAGTTCCTGCCGCGCTGGTGGCGGCGCCCTCGTGGCAGTGGCCGCTCACCCCGCGCCCGGAAGTGCTGCGCGATTTTGATCCGCCGCCCAAGCCCTGGCTCAGCGGCCACCGCGGTGTGGACCTGGGTGCAGCGTCCGACGGCGTACAGGTCACCTCGCCGGCGTCGGGCACCGTCAGTTTTGTGGGCGTGGTGGTGGACCGGCCGGTCATCACCATCGACCACGGCAACGGCCTGCGCAGCAGCTTCGAACCGGTGGACAGCACCTTGGCCGCCGGAACCGTAGTGGCCGCAGGGCAGCCCCTCGGGATACTCCTTCCGGGCCATTGCACCGCCGCCTGCGTCCACTGGGGTGTCCGGCGGGGTGAGGAGTACATCAATCCACTGCAGTTTGTAACGGACCTGCGACCGTCCATCCTGCTGCCCCTGGCGGCGCCGCCGTAGCACCCGGCTCCGCGACGCGTCAGCGTCCCGGGAGCCGGCCGGGACGGGCCTACACGATGGCCGAGATGCCGGTGATTGCCCGGCCGGTCACGAGGGTGTTGATCTCGTGGGTACCTTCGTAGGAGTAGATGGCTTCGGCATCGGCAAAGATCTTGGCCATTTCGAAATCGGTGACGATGCCGTTGCCGCCCAGGAGATTCCGGCCGAGGGCCACGCTCTCCCGCATCCTGGCCGTGGTAAAGGCCTTGGCGAGGGCAGACTGCTCGTCCTTCGCCTCACCGGCATCCTCGAGCTGCGAGAGCCGGACCATCATGCCCATGGAACTGACGGCGTTGCCCAGGATCTGTACCAGCTGATTCTGGACCAGCTGGAAGGAGGCCAGCGGCCTGCCGAACTGGTGGCGCTCCACGGCATACCGGCGCGCCACGTCGAATGCGGCCAGCTGCTGGCCCACGGCCTGCCAGGCGACGCCGAGCCGGGTGACTTTCAGGACCTTGTTGACATCGCGGAAGCTGTTCGCGTGTGCCAGCTTGCAGAAGTCCGGGACCACCACGTTGTCGAGGGTGATGTCGGCGTTCTGGACTGTCCGGAGGGCGATCTTGTTTTCGATCCTGGCCGCACTGAACCCCTCCAGCCCGGTATCCACCAGGAAGCCCTTGACCTGGTTGTCCTCGATGTCCCGGGCGTAGATGACAACCCAGTCGGAGAAGGTGGCGTTTCCAATCCAGCGCTTGGCGCCGTTGAGGATCCAGGAGCCGCCGTCACGCCGGGCAGTGGTCCGCGTTCCGCCGGCCACGTCCGATCCGCCCAGCGGCTCGGTCAGGCCGAAGGCCCCGATCTTCTTCAGCGAGTAGATATCCGGGAGCCAGGCGTCCTTTTGCTCCTGCGAGGCGAGCGTTTCGATGGAGCCGGTGAAGAGTCCATCATGTACGCCCATGAAGGTGGAGATGGACGCGTCGGCGCGGGTGACCTCGGCGTGCATCAGGCCGGCGAAGAGGTTGGAGTGGCCCTGCCTGCGGACCGGGCTGACCAGGTCAATGTCCGCAAGCTTCGGGATCAGTTCCATCGGGAATTCCCCGCGGTTCCAACAGTCCACGGCAATGGGCCGCACTTCGCGCGCCAGGAAGTCCCTCACCTCCGCCAGCCGATCCTGTTCCTTGGCGGTGAGCATCTGCTCGAAGGCATAGAAGTCGCCGTCGGCGCAGGGCAGGTTGAGGTCGGCAGCGGAAGTGGACATGGTTACCTCGCAAGTGATCAGCGGTGACCGGGGCTCGCGGTATGAGCACGGCATGTTACTGGTGAGTAACATACCGCAGATCCGGAGCTAAGGAAAGAGGACCGGGCGCCAGCCCCGACGCCCCATCACCTCCTGCAATCCTGGCGCTGCGCTCCTTCAGCCCGCTGATGGCGCGTCCCTGTCCCGTGAACAGAAAAACCGCGGCCGGCAATGTGCACGGCCGCGGCTTGACGCGTTCCTTTTTGACGTAGGGCTACTCGGACTTGAACCGAGGACCTTAGGATTATGAGTCCCGCGCTCTAACCAGCTGAGCTATAGCCCCCAACACCCGCCTGGCCCAACCTCAAAAGGGAGATGCCTGCGGGGCAGAATTACTCTAGCAAACCCGGGAAAGCGTTCAGACCACTTTGTCTTCGAAGCGTGCGCCCCGGTAGAGGTCCTCGAAAGTCTGCAGCGTGCCTTCGATGCTGTGCGGCTCCACCATCTGCCGGCTGACCTGCCCCATGGCGGCGCGCTGGTCGGCGGGCAGCTCCAGGATGCGGGTGATCTTTTTGGCGAGGTCATCGCTGTCACCCGGGGTGAACAGGTATCCGTTTTCGCCGTCGCGCACCAGGTGCGGCAAGGCCATGGCGTCGGCGAGCACCACCGGGGTGGAAGCTGACATCGCCTCGAGGGTGACCAGGGACTGGAGCTCCGCGGTACCGGGCATGCAGAAGAGCTCTGCGCGGATGTAGGCCTTCCGCAGCTCCTCGTCGCTGGCCAGGCCCAGGAATTTCACCCGGTCCCCCACTCCGAGCCGCTGGACGAGGCTTTCGAGGTGGGACCGAACCTCGCCGCCGCCCACGATTTCCAGGTGCACCTTCAGCTCCGCGGGCGTCTTGCTGACGGCCTCGATCAGGACGTCCACATGCTTTTCCTCCGCCAGGCGACCGACGAACAGCACGGTGGGGTGCGGATGCGGCTCGATCTGCTCGCCGGGCTGCAGTTCGTAGGCGGCGGAGTCGATGCCGTTCGAGAGCGGAAGGACCTTGCGCAGGAAGGCGTGCTGGTGCATGGCCTTGGCCGCCAGCGGGGTGGGGGTGGTGACCACGTCCGCCTGTCCCATGACCTTGCCCATGTCCTTCCAGGAAATGCGCCCGATGATGTTCTTGAACCACTGCGGAAACGGCAGGAACGGGTTGAGGTTTTCAGGCATGAAGTGGTTGGTGGCAACGATGCGGATGCCGCGGCGGACAGCTTCGTAGAGGACGTGCTCGCCAATCATGTAGTGGCTCTGGATGTGCACTACATCGGGCTTGACCCGGTCAAAGAGGAGGCTGATTTCCTTCTTGATTTCCCAGGGGAAGCAAATGCGGAAGTACTCATGCGTAGGGACCCCGTGCGAGCGGAGGCGGTGGACGGTTGCCTCGTCCCGGAACTCGGTGAAGCTCTTCCCGTTGTCGGCACGGCAGGCCAGCACGTGCACGTTGTGGCCGCGGCCGCTCATGCCCTTGGCCAGGCGGTAGCCGAACTGGGCTGCGCCATTGATATGCGGCGGGTAGGTGTCAGCTGCTATCAGGATGGTCAGGGGTTGCTGGTCTGCGGGCGTGGTCACGTGGAGGGCTCCTGATGGTCACGGTGCGGACAGCGGGTACTGACTGCACAGCCGGCCGCGGCTGGCGCCGGGGACTCGTGTATTTGCTGGCTGGAAGGGACTAAGGGGACGGTTTGCCCGCGGCCCGTCGCGCGTCCTTCTTGCGCTTGGTGACCTCGGGGTGATGCCGCGAAAGGGCGATTACCCCCACGATAGCAAGGGAAGCGGCGGTTCCCATGGCAATGGCCATCACGGCGTGCACATCGGGGCGGAGTTCGCCCAGGATGACGATCCCGATGGCGATGCCCACGATGGGATCAATCACCGTCAGTCCGGCGATCACCAGGTCCGGCGGGCCGGTGGAGTAGGCGCTTTGGACAAACCAGGAACCCAGGCCGCCGGCAGCGATGATGGCCACTACCGAGTACCACTGGACGTTCAGCAGGAACAGTCCGTTGGGGTCCAGGAGGTGCTTTCCGATGATGCGGGTCAGCACGGCCACGAAGCCAAAGAGGACGCCGGCGCCCAGGATGTAGACAAATGCGTTCATCCGGTGCTTGAACATCACCGCAAGGGTGCCGAAGAGTCCGACGGCGAGGGCCAGCAGCAGCACGATGGTGAGCTCATCGTCGAGGCTCACATGGTGGTTCTCCTGGGTGACGTTGACCGCCAGAAGCACAAAAAGGGCCGAGCCCGTGACACAGGCCGCGATGGCCACAACTGTTGCCCGGTTGATGGTGAGGTCCTGGTCCCGGGCGTTGACGATGGTGGTGATCACCAGCGCGATGGCTCCGATGGGCTGGACAACGGTAAGGGGCGCCGACACGAGGGCCACCGCGTTCATGGCCATGCCGGCGCCCAGCAGCAGGAGGCCGAAAACCCACCGCGGATTCCGCAGCAGGCGGAGGAGCCCGTTCGAACTCAAAGCCAGGCCGCCGGTGTCGGCCTTCACGGCACTTCCCTGGCGCTGCGCACCTAACGCCAGGCAGAACGCACCCAGCACCGCAAGGACCACGGCGAGCCAGACCATCAGGTGGTCCCGCCGTCGTGATTCAGCCCTCTGCCTTTGCGCAGGATGGCCCAGAAGTAGTTGTACGCGGCGATCCAGTGGCCGATCAGGCCAAGGCCCAGCACAATCCACGCGGCGACGAAAAGCTGGTCCGAAAATGCCGTGTCCAATCGGGACAGGACCAGCAGCGGGGTACCCAGGAGCAGCAGGCCGGTGCGGACCTTGCCGATCACGCTGACCGGAAGGTCCGGATGGCCACGGAAGAAGGACAGTGTCAGGGCCAGCAGGATGGCGTCCGGGATGACCAGCGCGGCCAGATACAGCCAATGCACGACGCCGGCGATCACCAGGGTGACGGCAACGGCAATCAGCGCGAGGCGGTCGGCAATGGGATCCAGGACCCGGCCAAGTTTCGAGGCCTGATCGAAGCGGCGGGCAACGTAACCGTCAATCCAGTCGGTACCGGCCATGACCGCGAGGACCACCACGGCCGCGCCGTACTGCTTTTGTCCGAGGACAAGCCAGATGAACAGCGGTACGCCCATGAACCGCACCACGGTGAGCAGGTTGGGAATGGTGAAGACGCGGTCGTGGTCCATCTGCGGGCGGCCGGGACGGGAGCCGGCACCAATGAACTTCATCCCGTCCCCTTTCCTTCCTGCCCTCCGGGGCGAACAAACGATTAGTGTGCCTCTGCATTCCCGCCGATGCGTGCCGGCGGGAGCCCTGTATTGGAAGGTGCTAGTAGGTACGAAGGAGCTTGCGGACCAGGATTACGAACACCGTTGCGGCCGCAGCGAGGGCAGCCAGCGGCTTCCACCGGTTGCCCAGGCCGGATTCCGGGAGTCCGGCCAGCCGATGAGCCGCTGCGTCTTTGCTTCGGCGGGCAAGAACCTGGCCCTCGCGGAGCTTGCCCTGCCCGGCAGCCAGCAGGATCCGGGACTGTGCCTTGACGTCGAGCTCCGCGCCGAGATCGTCGCGGACCTCCATGAGGTGGTGGCGGCGCTGGCTGAGGCGGCGGACCAGTTCCGGCTCGGACGCCTGCGGGAATTCCTTGTTGTGCTCCGCAGCTTTGGCTTCCTTTTCGGCCTTGGCCTTGGCGGCCGCCTCCGCCTTGGCGGCCTTGGCAGCCTTCGCTTCGGGGCTCTCCGGGTCAAGGATGGCGGGGTTGAAGGCGGAGCCCTCCTTGGCGACACCGATGTCGTGCTTGATGCCGCGGATGGTCTCCTCCGGCAGCAGGGGCATGGCCTTTTTGAACCGGGCGACGCCGATCAGGCCGCCAATGAGCGCAATGATCAGGAACGCTGCCGAGACGATCAGGGCGGCCAGCCAGGCGGGCATGATGGTGGCCAGGCCCATGATGGCGGCAACGATCAGTCCCACCACGAGGAAGAGGACGAAGATCAGCGCAACAACAAGGAACGCAGCGGCAACTCCGACCTGCACACCCTTGCGCTTAAGCTCGATCTTCGCGAAGGCGATCTCGTCGTTCAGCTGGCGGGGTGCCAACCGGAAAAGGAGTTTAAGCGTCCCGGGCAGCGCAGAGATGCGCAATCCCTGGCTGGTCCGCCCGCTGTGACGTCCGCTCATCGGTCCCGCCTTACTGTTCATGGTGGATTCGGCTTCCATGTGCTGCGGGAGAGTGCAGCTGCACCGTCCCCGCCCCCAAAACTATCATTCAGGTTCAGGGCGAACTTCGGGGCTTGCCGGACAGCATGGCCTACAACGCTGCAAAAATCACTTGCCCCGGGCCTAGGATTGATCTCCGTGAGCATTTCCAGCAATCCGGGCGACCTGTTGAGCCGCCGCCGCAAACTCCTGTACATCCTCCTTCTCGGCGCCCTCACTGCCCTGGGTCCGTTCACGATCGACCTCTATCTCCCTGCGTTTCCCGCGCTCGAGGCGAGCCTTGGGGTTACCGAAGCGCAGGTCCAGCTGACCTTGGCAGGGACCACGGTGGGCTTTGCCTTCGGCCAACTGGTGGTGGGCCCGTTCAGCGACAAGGTGGGCCGCCGGATGCCACTGATCCTGGCCACGGCACTGCACATCGCAGCGTCGCTGGGCGCGGCCCTGTCCACTGACATCACCACCCTGGGCATCTTCCGGGTCCTGATGGGCGTGGGGGCAGCCGGCGGAGGCGTAGTGGCCATGGCCATGGTGCGGGACCTGTTCTCCGGATACGCCATGGTCAAGATGTTTTCGCGGATGTCACTGGTCAACGGGCTGGCACCCATCCTTGCCCCGGTGATCGGCTCACAGCTGCTCCTGGTGATGGCATGGCCGGGGATCTTCGTATTCCTTGCCTCCTACGGAACCCTGGTGATCGTCGCCGCCCTGTTCCTGGTGCGGGAGACGCTGCCGGCGGAGAAACGCGGCCAGAGCGGACTGACCGTGCGCCAGCGTTACCTGGTCCTGTTCAGGGACCGGATTTTTGTGGGCCTCCTGCTGGTGGCCGGCCTGAACTTCGGTGGGCTCTTCACCTATCTTTCGGCCTCACCCTTCCTGTTCCAGGACGTGTTCGGCTTCTCCGCCCAGGAGTACGGGCTGCTCTTCGGGGTCAATTCCCTGGGCATCGTGGCCGGCGTCCAGACGAGCTCACGGCTCATCCGCCGCGTGCCGCCGCAGTGGATCCTGACCGCCGCCACTGCCTGGATGTTCCTGATGGCCATGCTGATCGTTTTGTTCGACCAGTTGGGACTGGGCCTCTGGGGCGTTATGGTCCCCTTGTGGTTCTACATCATGGGTACGGGCTTTATGTTCCCCTGCGTCCAGGTGCTGGCCCTCGCCGGCCATGCAGCACAGGCCGGCACGGCTGCCTCGCTGCTGGGTGCCGCGACCTTCCTGACCGCCGGCCTCATTTCCCCGGTGGTGGGGTGGCTGGGCATCACCAGCGCCACCCCGATGGGCGCGGTCCAGGCTGCCTGCATCCTGCTGGCCATCGCGGCCCTGTGGCTCGTGGTCCGGCCCCGCACTGTGCCATCCATCCATTGACAGCCGGAACGCTGACGACGTGAAGCAACCTGCCCGGCGCCGGCCGCACCGGAACCCACGGGGGCTCTTCCTCGGGGCGGTGCTTGGCGCCGTCGTCGGCTATTTTGCCGGGCGGGCCCTGGGCAATCCGGCCATGGGCATTGTGCTGGGCATGCTGGCCGGCGCCGCACTGCTGTACCGGGTCAATCCGGGGCCGTGGAACCGTACCTAAGCTTTCGGAACGCCGCGTCCGTGGCCGCGCCGCCTGCCCCGTGCGCCCCTCCCGCGATAAAATGGTGTTTGTGCCCAGCTGGCAGGATCAACCGCAGCTCCCGGCCACGTGGCAACGGTGCGATACCCGGATACTGCCGCTGTGGTGGGAGCGGTTGTGTGCCCAGAGCGGTGAGCAGTCGGCCGCGCTCTACGCAGCAGGGCTGTTCACCGAGGACCGCCGCCGGCCTATCGCCCAGTGGTACAACCCCGCTTTCAAGGCAGCGCTCCTGGTAGCCCCTGAGACGTCACCGGAATGGCCGGTACAGCGGTTCGGCATCTTCTACGCCCCGCCGGAAGCAGGATTCGTCCGCGTCCATTCCGCACCCCACGAATGGAGCCCGCGCCAGCCGCGGAAGTCACCCACGGAAAAAGAGGCGTTCCTGGCCGCCATCGCCGAGGCCGAGCGCTTCCTGCAGGTGGAAATGGATTTCGTCTGAAAAGAAAAATCCCCGCTCCTCCCAGGGGGAAGGAACGGGGATTTTTTGTTGCGCTCCTCCTGCTGGACTTGAACCAGCAACCCTTCGATTAACAGTCGAATGCTCTGCCAATTGAGCTAAGGAGGAATGAAGCAGGTATGACATTAGCAAAGGATCCGCACCAATGTGAAATCGGCGGATTTACGGGCCGGATGACCGGTAAGGGGCATAAAAAATCCCCGCTCCGGAGGACCGGAACGGGGATTGTGCGCTCCTCCTGCTGGACTTGAACCAGCAACCCTTCGATTAACAGTCGAATGCTCTGCCAATTGAGCTAAGGAGGAATGAAGCGGGTATTAGCCTAGCAAACACCTTGGCTGGAAACGAAATCGAGGCACCGGGGCTGCCCCCTACGCCTCCGCCCGCAGCGCGCGGCGTTCCATTTCGAGCATCATGAGCTCCCGGTTGAGCCGCTGGTAGGCTTCCGGGTCCGCCGCAGGATCCAGCCGCTGCAGTTGGCCCATCTTGTCCGCCTTGACCCGGGTGATCTGCAGCTCGAACAGCCGCGACAGGATATCCCGGCAATACCTCTGCACGGCCTCCTCCGTGCTGGCGGGCAGGGGCACCACGGCCAGCTCGGAGACCAGGGGGCGCAACGGTTCCGGAACTTCGTCCATCACGTGCTCCACCCAGCGCACCGGGTCCACGGTGAGGCCAGGGCCAGTGGCCCGCATGGCGTCGTGGACCGCCTGGAAGGCGGGCGTGGCGAAGCGGGCAGCGGCGAACCTGTCCCACACGCCACCGGCCAGCAGCGCGGGCTCCTGCAGGGCCACCTCCAGCGCCTGCCGCTCCATGGAGGCCACGGGGTCCCGCGGGTCCGGCCTGTGGAAGGAAGGCACAGCGCCCGACGTCGGCCCGGCAGCTACGCCGGGTCCGCCCGGTGGGGCGGTGCGTGCGGGAGCCCCTGGGCCTGCGGGGGCGGGCACGCCCTGGTCGCCGCGTTTTGCAACGTTCTTCACTTCGGCGGTGACCAGGCGCAGCACCTCGTTGGGGTCCGGCATCCCCAGCCAGCCAGTGAGGGCCTGGCAGTAGCCGGTACGGGTGGACGCGTCGCGGATGGCGGCAACCACGGGCACGGACGCTTTCAGGCCCTGTACGCGGCCTTCCACGGTGTCCAGGTTGAACTGCTTCAGCGTGGTCCGGATGGCGAACTCAAACAGGGGCCGACGCGACTGCACCAGGGCGTGCACCGCTTCGTCGCCCTTGCTTTGGCGCAGGTCGCAGGGGTCCGCTCCGCTGGGCTCCACGGCCACGTAGGTCTGGGCGGTAAACCGCTGGTCCTCCTCGAAGGCGCGCAGCGCGGCCTTCTGGCCCGCGGCGTCGCCGTCGAACGTGAAGATGACCTCTCCCCCGGTGCCGTCGTCCGACAGCAGCCTGCGGGCAATCTTGATGTGCTCGGTGCCGAACGCCGTTCCACAGGTGGCCACCGCCGTCGGAATTCCTGCCAGGTGGCAGGCCATGACGTCGGTGTAGCCCTCCACCACCACCAGCTGCCGGTCCTTGGCGATGTGGCGCTTGGCGAGGTCGATCCCGTAGAGCACCTGCGATTTCTTGTACAGGGTGGTCTCGGGGGTGTTCAGGTACTTGGGGCCCTGATCGTCCTCATAGAGCTTCCGGGCACCAAAGCCGATGGTGTCTCCCGCAATGTCCCGGATGGGCCAGATCAGGCGTCCGCGGAAACGGTCGTAGATGCCCCGGTTGCCCTCCGAGAACATTCCGGTGAGCTTCAGCTCGGCGTCCGTGAAACCGCGGCCGCGGAGGTGCTTGAGCAGGGAGTCCCAGCCCTGCGGGGCATAGCCCACGCCGAACTGCTCCGCGGCGGCACGGTCGAAGCCGCGGCCGTGCAGGAAGGTGCGCGCTTCAACGGCGCCCGGGGTGAGCAGCTGCGCGCGGAAGAATTCGTCGGCGATTTTGTGGGCGTCCAGCAGCCGCTGGCGGCGCCCCACTTCCTCGCGGTTGGGGCCGGTGCCGCCGTCCTCGTAGCGGAGTTCGTAGCCGATCCTGGCAGCGAGTTTTTCCACCGCCTCCTGGAAGGAGCTGTGGTCCTGCTTCTGCACGAAGGCAATGACATCCCCGTCTTCGCCGCAGCCGAAGCAGTGGTAGCGGCCTACCTGCGGGCGGACGGTGAAGGACGGCGAGCGCTCGTCGTGGAACGGGCACAGACCCTTGAAGGTCCCCAGCCCGGCGCCCTTGAGCGTGACGTAGCCGTCAACCACTTCCTTGATGTCCGTGCGCTGGCGTACTTCGTCGATATCTTCACGTTTGATCAGCCCAGCCACAGAGCAATCCTAGCCCCGGGGTGCGACGGCGGCAGGCACCCTATGGCGTTCCTCACCACAGCGACGGGAGGCTCCCCACCAGCCGTTCGTACATCGACAGCGCCGACCCGTCGGTGAGCGACGCCACCTGGTCGATGACCACGCGAAGGCGCGCGCCGTCGTCGGGCGCGTCCCGCCAGTCAGCGGCGAACATCGGCTCGAGGTGCCGGTCACCCGTGGCGCTCAGGGCGGTGACCAGGGCGTGGAGCACCTCCCGCTGGCGCTCGTAGATGGGCTGGCGGTGCTCGGTGGTCATCACGAACGTGGTGGCCAGGCCCTTCATCACGGCGATCTCCATCACCGTCTCATCCGGCACCATCAGCTGGGCGTTGTAGCGGGTCAGGTTCTCCGGACCGTAGACCGCCCGGGTGGTTTCCAGGGCGCTCTGGCAGAACCGGCCGATCAGCTGGCTGGTCATGTTCTTCAGGGCGGCCATGGATTTGCGGCTGCCATCGGCTTCCCGCACCCACACGTCGGTGGCTTCCAGCCGGGCGAGGGCGGCGTCGATCGCGGCGGGATCGTTGTGCGGCAGGTACCACTGCTTGGCGTAGCCCACCACGCGGGCACGGTGGTCCGGGTTGTCCATCCAGCGCAGCTGGAAGTGGCCGGCCACGATGGCGTCCTCCACATCATGCACCGAATAGGAGATGTCATCGGCCAGGTCCATCACCTGGGCTTCCAGGCAGGAGCGCCGCTCGGGGGCGCCTTCCCGGATCCAGTTGAAGATGGGGAGATCGTCCTCATAGGCGCCGAACTTGCTGGTGCGCTGGCCGTGGATGACGGGCGCTTCGAGCGCGGACCAGGGGTATTTCGCGGCGGCGTCAAGGCTGGCCCTGGTGAGGTTCAGCCCGGCAGGCTGGCCGTCGGGGGCCAGGACCTTTGGCTCAAGCCGGGTCAGCAGGCGCAGCGTCTGGGCGTTGCCCTCGAACCCGCCGATGGCATGTGCCACCTCATTCAGCGCCGATTCCCCGTTGTGCCCGAATGGCGGGTGGCCGAGGTCGTGGCTGAGGCAGGCGGTGTCCACAACATCGGGATCGCAGCCCAGGGCCCGGCCCAGCTCGCGGCCCACCTGGGCCACCTCGAGGCTGTGCGTGAGCCGGGTCCGGACGAAGTCGTCCGTGTCCGGCGCCACCACCTGGGTTTTGGCGCCGAGCCGGCGCAGCGCTGAGGAATGCAGCACCCGGGCGCGGTCCCGCTCGAAGTCCGAACGGTAGACGTTCTTGGTGGGCTCCTCCACCCAGCGGGCGGAATCGTTGCTGTCGTAGCCCGGAAGCACCGGCGCGGCGGTCCGCGTTTCAGCCACCGGAAACATCCAGTTCAGCAGCGGAGATATCAGCGGACTGCGCCTCGTTCAGTGCCCGGGACTCAAGCCAGTCCTTCGGCAGGGCCGGTCTCTTCGGCGAGCCGGCGCGGCCGCGCGGACCTTCCGCGTCAACACCCGGGTACGGGGATTCGAGGTCCAGCTCGGCGAGCGTGTCGCGGAGGACCTGGAGGCTGGTCACCAGCGCCAGGCGGGTGCGCAGATCCCCACCCACCACGTAGCCCTTGAAGTACCAGGCAATGTGCTTGCGGATCTCCCGCAGCGCCTTGCCCTCGTCGCCGAAAGTCTCCACCATGAGTTCCGCGTGCCGGTACACACCCTCGGCCACCTGGCGCAGGTTGGGCCGGTAGCGGGTGTCGCTGCCTTCGAAGGCGGCCTGCAGGTCGCCGAACAGCCAGGGCCGGCCCTGGCAGCCGCGGCCCACCACCACGCCGTCCACGCCGGTTTCACGGACCATGCGGACGGCGTCCTCGGCGGACCAGATGTCGCCGTTGCCGAGCACCGGGATATCGGGCAGGGCCTCGCGGAGGCGGGCGATCGCCGACCAGTCGGCCTGTCCCGAGTAGAACTGGGCCGCCGTGCGGCCGTGGAGGGCGACGGCGGCCACCCCGGAATCGCGGGCAATGCGGCCGGCGTCGAGGTACGTGAGGTGGTCGTCGTCGATGCCTTTGCGCATCTTGATGGTCAGCGGGATGTTGCCTTTGGATGCTTCCTTGACCGCGGTCTGCACGATGGAGGTGAAGAGGTCGATCTTCCAGGGCAGTGCCGAGCCGCCGCCGCGCCGGGTTACCTTAGGCACCGGGCAGCCGAAGTTGAGGTCGATGTGGTCCGCCCGGTTTTCCTCCACGAGCATCCGCACCGCGGCGCCCACCGTCCCGGGGTCCACGCCGTACAGCTGGACGGAGCGGACCTTTTCATCGTCGTCGTGCGAAATAATCCGCAGGGATTCCGGGGTCCGTTCCACCAGGGCGCGGGAGGTGACCATCTCCGCCACATACATGCCGCCGCCGTATTCGCGGCACAAACGGCGGAAGGCCGAGTTGGTGATGCCGGCCATCGGAGCCAGGATCACCGGGGTGTCCACGGTCTGTCTCTTATACACATTGACGCTGCCGACGAACTCTAGGGTGTAGATCTCGGTGGTCGCCGTATCATTAAAAAAAAAAAAGGTTCCAGCTTGGGGGCGGGAGGAGTTGCTGCAACAGTCACCTGTCCATTGTTGCAAAGACGGGCAAATCGTGTTTCTGCCGGCCGTGGCCGGAGCCCCGCCGCTGCTTCATACCGGGGGCCGGGGCCTTTAGTCCCGCTCCGCCGCGCGGCGCCCGCGCCGGGTCTGGTACGCCGCGGCCGCGAGCGTACCGGTGTCGGTGACGTCGTCCGGGCTGACGGCGGGCTGCGGTGCCTCGCGCAGGGCTGCACCTTCCACGGCAGGTGCCCGTCCGCCGTCGTCCGCCTGCCGGCTGCCGGCCCCCTGCAACTCCCCCGCCGGCGAACCGGTGGCCTTCACCACCAGCACTGCAATCAGCGTGGTGACCGGGATCGCCAGGACCAGGCCGATGGAGCCGACGAGGGTGCGGATGACCTCTTCGGAGAGTTCGGCGCTGGTGAGTGTGTCCGCAAGCGGGCGGTCGTAGAGCATCACGATGATGAGGATGGGCAGGGCGGCGCCGGCGTAGGCGAAGGCGATGGTGTACACGGTGGAGGCGATGTGGTCCCGGCCGATCCGCATGGCGGACGTGAACAGCTTCCGGGCGCTGCTCTGCGGTGCGAGTTCGTACAGCTCCCACACTGCTGAGGACTGGGTGATGGTCACGTCGTTGAGGACACCCAGGCCGGAGATGATGAGCCCGCAGAGGATCACCCCCGAAATGGAGATGTTCGCCGAGGTGTTCATCAGGGTGGCGGCATCGTGGTTGCCGACACCCGCGAGGTTGGCCGCCCCGGTGGCCCACGCGGCCAGGAGGGCCGTGATTGCAAGCCCGAAGATGGTGCCCAACAGTGCGGTGGAGGTCCGCGCAGAGAAGCCGTGGGCGAAGTACAGGACCCCGATCATGATGACCGTGGAACCCACCAGGGCCAGCAACAGTGGCGGTTTCCCTTCCACCAGCCCGGGCAGCATGAAACTGGCCAGCACGAAGTAGGCGCCCACCAGTCCGATCAGCGCCCGCAGGCCCCGCCAGCGCGCGACGGCGATCACCACCGCGGCGTACAGCAGCGCCAGCAGGACGATGGGGAGGGTCCGGACGAAGTCCACAAAGATATAGGCGGGCGAACCCTGTGACGCCGACGCGCCCTGCGCGTTGGACAGGTTCAGGTAGCGGATCTGGTCGCCTGGTTTGACGCCGTGGGACTTCGCGACGTCCGGGTTGATGACCACCTTCACGGGGCTCCCGCCCTTGTCCGGCTCGGTGAAGGCAAACGTACAGTCGGAGCCCTGGCCCGGCTGGGTCTGTGTGGTTTGGCCCTGCTGCGTTTGGTTCTGCTGGCTGACGCCCTGCATGCAGTTCTCGATGGCCACGCTGTGGATGGTGCCTGTGTCGAAGGTGACGCCGGGGGCGGCCGAATACGGGTTGGCCAGGGAAACGCCTTCCTTGGATCCCGAGGGCCAGAGCATGGCCATCCCGGCCAGCGTCAGCAGGGTCAGCGGGATCAGCACTGCGGCCAGGATCCGGTTTGCCCGCCGGCGGGCAGCAATCGCCTGCGGTGTCGGCTCCGAATGATCTGTGGAAGCGTGGGAGTGACCGGATCCCATCAGCAGTTGAACCTCATACGTTGAACTCTACGTCCGGCGCCGTAGGGTTGATAAATGGATCGGCAGAACTGGGAGGAACCGGCATGGCCAACCGCAGTACTGAGAAAAATGGCAGCTGGGCGGCGGGTGGATCAGCCGCGGAAACGGCCAACCAGGCCGTACTGAGCGTGCTGCCGGCGTCGGGTCCCACACTGGGCATCGCCCTGGTGCTGCACGGCGGGAAGTCGCACAGCCGCGAGCCGGTGGAAGCCCGGCACCTGAGCCCCGCACGGATGGTCCCCTTTGCCCGGCATATCCACCATGCCGGCCGGAAGCACGGCCTCGCCGTCTGGTCCCTGCGTAACAGCGTGCGCGGTTGGAACGGCGAGGAGATGACGCCGCTGCAGGACGCACGCTGGGCGTTGCAGCAAATCAGCAGCCAGCACCCGGACGTTCCGGTCTTCCTGGTGGGCCATTCGATGGGCGGCCTGACTGCCGTCTGCGCCGCGGACCACCCGCAGGTGGAAGCGGTGGTGGCCTTGGCGCCGTGGCTCAGTCCGGGGACGCCGGTCACGGGAGTGGCCGGGAGGAAGGTGCTGGTTGTGCACGGCACGTTCGACCGCTGGACCAGCCCGTCGGCGTCGCTCGCGTTTGCCCGGCGCGCCGCATCCGGCGCCGCCTCGATGCAGTATGTGGCCTTGAAGGGCGCCGGGCACTTTATGCTCCGCAAGATCCGCCTGTGGCACACGCTCTCCACCGGGTTTGTCCTGAAGGCCTTCAATGAAGCAGCCGGAGCGGACGTTGCCCTGCCCCGTGGCTTCGAGGAACTGCTCCCGGAATCGTCCGTGCAGGTGACCCTGTAGGCACCCATGCAGGCCCCGGCCGGGCCGGCGTCATGGACGAGCCGAGAACGAGAGGAACCACATGCCCTGGCGCCCGCGGCCGAGTGACCGGTTCTACCGGCTGCTGGTCCGCCTTGGTCTGTTCCTCCGGTGGGCTTTCCAGATCCGGATCCTCGCCACCGGCCTGGAGCACCTGCCGGCGCCCGGGCCGCGCCACGGCGTGGCCCGGGAGGCAAGGGCGGGCAGCGGTGCGGTTTTCGCCATCACGCACTTCGGCTACGTGGATTTCGCGCCCATCGAACTCATCCTCTGGAAGCATGCGCGCGCCCAGCTGCGGTTTCTGATCCACCAGGGCGCGGCCGACCACTGGCTCGCCGGTCCCGCCATCAGTGCTGCCAACAGCGTGGTGGTGGGATACACCGGACGCGCCGGTGCCCTCGACGCGGCGGTGGCCCGGCTAAGGAGCGGCGAATACTTGGCGGTGTTCCCCGAAGGCGGCGTGAGCAGGAGCTTCAAGGTCCGGGAGTGCAAAACAGGCGCCGTCAGGATGGCCGCGGAAGCCGGCGTCCCGATTATCCCGGTCTCGGTGTGGGGCGCCCACAGGTTGCTGACCAGGGGGCACCGTTCTTCGCCGCGGGTTGCCTGGCGTGCGCCGGTCCGCGTCCATGTGGGCGGGCCGCTGCAGGTCCGGCCGGATGTTGACGCCGGCGCGGCCACGGCCCAACTCCGCACGCGGCTCCAGGCCGGGATCGACGCCTGCATCGCGGACTTTCCGCTGCCCGCCGCTCCTGGTGCGTGGTGGATGCCGGCGGACCTCGGCGGCGGCGCCCCGACCGAAGCCCACCGGCATCTGCTGGACGCGGAAGATGTGCTGACGCGCCGCCGTCGTGATCCGCGCCCAAAATAGCCGGCGTGGGTGGGCCGGGCGGCTTAGTCCGAGACCACCAGGGTCTCCGGGCCGGCCAGGCGGGCCTTGCCGCTTTCCAGCAGAGGCTCGACGGCGGCCCGCAGGGCCGTCATCGAATCGTCCAGTTCCAGCATGACCGGGTGCTGGTACGCGATCAGGGAGAGCATGTCGCGGACAGCCTCGGCGGCGTCCTCCCGGGCAAGCGCCGGCTCGTGGCCGACGAACACGTCCGTGGGCGTGTCCACTCCGGCGCTCTCCATCCCCGGCGCGGCATCAGGATCCGACGGCGCGGCGTAGCTGACGGCGAAAGCACGGATCCGGCCTTTCTTGCTCGGCGCCACGCCGGCACCGAAGGCGGACTCCGGCTGGGCCCGCAGCACGATGGCGCCGTGGGCTCCGGTGAGGTCGTCCAGGAACAGTTTCTGCACCTGGCCCACGGACAGAACGCCCGGGGAATCCCAGTCGTGGATGGTGGTGTAGTAGCGGCCCACCACGTCCGTCAGTTCCACGGAGCCAGTGGCCAGGTCCATCACTACGTCGGAGCCGGCGTTTTCATCGTTGGCCGGCCCACCGGCGCTGTCCTTGGCCGGGAACACGGGCAGCCGCAGGGCGCCCGGTTCCACCACCACCAGCCGCGAACGCTGGATCGGCGACAGGCCGAAGTGTTCAGCGAAGGCTTCGCCGGGGGTGCCCGGCTCCACCTTGGCGCGGAGCTTCGAAACGCCCGACGGCGACTTGTCGGCTTCGCGGCGCAGCATGGTCAGCAGCGTGGCGCCGATGCCCGAGCGGCGGTGGTCCCGTGCCACTTCGATGTAGGCCCAGAGCCGCTCCGGGTGCAGGGAGGCCTCGTACACCACGCCCGCCGCAACCGGAATGCCGACGCCGTCGATGACGTCCTCGGCCACGATGCAGCGCCGCCACGGCGAGCCGGACCCGTCCGAGGACAGGGCCAGGGCGCCGCGGAACTGCCGGGCCTGCTGGGTTTCGGGGCCGCCCCAGATTTCCAGGAGGGCAAGGTCGTCGCCCTCGCGCCATTCGCGGTATTCGATGGCCATGCTCAGGCGCCGATCAGGCGTGCGGCCAGGTAGCCTTCCACCTTGTCCAGGGAGACGCGTTCCTGGCTCATGGTGTCACGCTCGCGGATGGTCACGGCCTGGTCCTCCAGGGTGTCGAAGTCCACGGTGATGCAGAACGGGGTGCCGATCTCGTCCTGGCGGCGGTAGCGGCGGCCGATCGCGCCGGCGTCGTCGAAGTCGATGTTCCAGTTCTTCCGCAGCTGGGCGGCGAGGTCCTTTGCCTTCGGGGACAGGTCCTCGTTGCGGCTCAGCGGCAGGACGGCGGCCTTGACCGGGGCCAGGCGCGGATCCAGCTTCAGGACGGTCCGGACATCCACCCCGCCCTTGGCGTTGGGGGCCTCGTCCTCGGTGTAGGCGTCCACCAGGAACGCCATGAATGAGCGGGTGAGGCCGGCGGCGGGCTCGATGACGTAGGGGGTGTAGCGCTCGTTGGTGGCCTGGTTGAAGTAGCTCAGGTCCGTTCCGGAGGCCTTGGCGTGGGTGGAGAGATCGAAGTCGGTGCGGTTGGCGATGCCTTCCAGCTCGCCCCATTCTGAGCCCTGGAAACCGAAGCGGTACTCGATGTCCGTGGTGCCCTTGGAGTAGTGACTGAGCTTTTCCTGCGGGTGCTCGAAGAAGCGCAGGTTTTCCTCGCGGATGCCCAGGCCCGTGTACCAGGCCATGCGCTCGTTCATCCAGTACTTGTGCCACTCTTCATCCGTGCCGGGCTCGACGAAGAACTCCATTTCCATCTGCTCGAACTCGCGCGTGCGGAAGATGAAGTTGCCCGGGGTGATTTCGTTGCGGAAGGACTTGCCGATCTGGCCGATGCCGAACGGCGGCTTCTTCCGGGAGGTGGTGAGAACGTTGTTGAAGTTCACGAAGATGCCCTGGGCCGTCTCCGGGCGCAGGTAGTGCAGGCCTTCTTCGCTGGCCACCGGGCCCAGGTAGGTCTTGAGCAGGCCGGAGAACTCCTGCGGCTCGGTCCACTGGCCGCGGGTGCCGCAGTTGGCGCAGACGATGTCCTTCAGGCCGTTCTCCGGCGGGCGGCCCTTCTTCTCCTCGTATTCTTCCTCGAGGTGGTCCGCGCGGTAGCGCTTGTGGCAGGAGAGGCATTCCACGAGCGGGTCGGAGAAGACCTCTACGTGGCCGGAGGCTTCCCAGACCTGGCGGGGCAGGATGACGGAGGAGTCCAGGCCCACCACGTCCTCGCGGCCGCGGACCATGGACTGCCACCACTGGCGCTTGATGTTTTCCTTCAGCTCGGCGCCAAGGGGCCCGTAGTCCCAGGCAGAGCGCGAACCTCCGTAGATCTCACCGGCCTGGAACACAAAGCCCCTCCGCTTGGAGAGGGAAATGACCTGGTCGAGAACGGATTTTGCTGCCATGGGGGAACTCCAATTTCTACAGGGCCGCTGGGTGCGGTCCGCGGTTTTCAGGCCCCGGTTGCGCCGATGGTGGGCACCACTGGCTGCCGGGAGGGGCGGATGAAGGGAAACAGCGTGAAAGCTGCGTGTCCTAGCCTACCGGTGACTACCTGCGGAATGCTCCCCGCGGCCAGGGCAAGGTGGCCAGGACGATCGCGGCGAGGGTGAGGATGGTGCCGAGCACGGTGGCGGGTGCCACCACTGTGCCGGGCGCAGGAAGGACCACGTCCAGTGCCAGCGAGCCGAGCAGCTGGCCGGCAATCATTCCAAGTCCCGTGACCAGCACGCCCAGGCTGCGGACCAGCAGCGCGCCCAAACCGATGAACACGCAGCCCATCGGACCGCCGACGTAGTACCACCACTCCCCCGGCAGCGGGTTGCCCGGCCCGGCCACGGCCAGCTTGATGCCGTAAGCGGTCCAGAGCACCAGGGAGCCGGCAACGAAGTTGACCAGGGTGGCGGCGATGGGTGTGCCGTAGTGGACGGTGGCGGTTCCGTTCATCGCCTGCTGGAAGCTCATCAGGAAGCCGGCCAGCACGGGCAGCAGGAGCGGCAGCAGCAGTTCAGAGGGACCTGCAGCGCCGGTACTTCCACCCGCGGCGCCGCTGAACCTGGGCGAAACGGCCCAGGCGACGGCGGCGATGGTCAGGACGCAGCCGACGACCCGGATCCCCGTAACGGATTTCCGGCCCGCCGGCCCGATGCCCAGCCGGTCCACCAGCAAGCCGCTGAGGGTCTGCCCGGTGACGGTGGCCACGGTGAAGAGCGCCACGCCCAGGATGCCCACCGTGAAGGACTGCGCGAAGACGAACAGCGCGCCGATGCCTCCGGCGAGGACGTAGACCCGTGGAAAGGCCCGTTTCCGGACGGCGGGGAGGATGCCGGCCAGGCCGGCGCGGCCGCGCGGGAGGAGCAGTGAGATGAGGATCATCACCAGCAGGCCTGTGCTGAAACTCACCACGGAGGCGGCGATGCCGTCATTCAGCGAGGCGCCCAGTGCACCGTTGATGCGGCCCTGCACGGGGATGGCAAGGCCCGCACCCACTGCCAGCGGCAGGCCTGCGAGCAGCGGCAGGCGGGAGGGGGAGGTCATTGGATCCACATTACGTCAGGCATTATTGCTTCATGAGCAACGTTGAAGAGGTCCCCATCCGCGACACCATGATCCGCCTCGGCCAGCTCCTCAAGCTCGCCAACCTTGTGGAGGACGGCGTGGAGGCGGCGGAGCTGATCAAGAACGGGCTCGTCAAAGTCAACGGGGAGATCGACGACCGCCGCGGCCGCCAGCTGCACAACGGGGACACCGTCACGGTCAACAACCAGACCGTCAAAGTAGTGGCGCCGCAGGCCTGACGCGCGGGACCGGCCTCCGCGGCACCCGCCGTGGGCTGGCCCCGAAAAGCCGGCCCCCGGCGTCGTACTCCTACTTCTTGAGCACCTCATGGGTGAGGAACTCGGAGACGTGCCCGATTTCCTGCTGGTTGATTCCGTGCCACATGCCCGTGTACAGCACCTTGGTGAGCTTGACGTGCTGCCGCACCCAGCCCATGGTGTATTCGATCTTGTCCGGGGTGATCACAGGGTCCTGCTGGTCACGCCCCCAGAACATGGGGACGGTTCCGTCGAGTTCGGAGTCCTTGAAGCCGGGATCGTCGCCGGCGTCCACCACAAAGCCCGAAAGTCCGACGACGGCTGCGAAGTCCTTGGGCCGCTGCCGGAGGAGCGTGGTGGCCATGGCCATCCCCATCGAAAAGCCGAGCAGGGTGACCGAGGGGTGCCCGGCCTTGATGGTGTCGATCCAGTCGAGCACGAAGGACGACGCGGCTTTGACCCGGTCCAGGGAGTAGTCGATGGAGGCGGTCAGCGGGAACCAGGTGAAGCCGGGACCCATGGCGATCGGAGCGCGGACGGAGGCTACCGCGAAATCGTCCGGCAGCAGGTCCGCCAGGCTGAGCAGATCCTGTTCGTTGGCCCCGTAGCCGTGCAGCAGCACCAGAAGGGGTTTGCCGTCGCGCTGGTCCTCAGGGTGGGACCACAGAACAACAGGGGCAGGAAATACTTCGGCTTCAGTCATGGTTTCCATTCTTACAGTTACCCCGAGGTAACAACCTACGTTCGCGTAGCCCGCGGAACGGAAGGCAGGATAGGACCGTGACTGACGCAAGCGCTTTCCAGACGTCTACTGTCCACCCCGGATCCCACCCCTGGACCCGGTACGTGGCCATGGGTGATTCCTTCACCGAGGGCATCGGCGACCCCGAGCCCTCCAGCCCCGGCGGTTACCGCGGCTGGGCCGACAGGGTGGCCGAGGAACTCAGCCGCACCAAGCCCGATTTCGCTTATGCCAACCTGGCCGTCCGCGGCCGTCTCCTGCAGCAGATCGTGGACCAGCAGCTTGCCGCGTGCCTGGCGCTGAAGCCGGACCTGGTGACCTTGTCCGCCGGCGGTAACGACCTCCTGCGCCCTGGCGGCGACCCTGATGCCCTGGCCGAGAGGCTGGACTCGGTGGTCCGGATCCTGGCCGTGGGCGGGGCCACCGTGGTGCTCTTCAATGGCCCGGACACGGGGTCTTCGGTGCTGGGCAGGATCCGCAGCAAGGTGGCCATCTATAACGAGAACCTGCGGACAGTCGCGGCCCGGCACGACGCGATCATCGCCGACATGTGGTCCCTGCGGCAGCTCAACGACCCGCAGATGTGGGATGCGGACCGGCTGCATTTCTCGCCGCTGGGCCACCACACCATCGCGGCGATGGTCCTGGATTCGTTGAACGTGGAGCACACGCTGAAGCCGCTGCAGCCCAAGCCGCTGCCCGCCCGGAGCTGGCGCGAGGCCCGCTCCGGCGACCTGGTGTGGGCGCGCGAATACTTTGTTCCCTGGGTGCTGCGCCGGCTGCGGCACCAGTCCTCCGGTGACGGAATCCTGCCAAAGCGTCCGACGCCGGGACCCGTGTTCGGTCCGGGAGTTCCGCTGGGATCCGGTGAGGGTCCGCTCGGGACCACCGAGGCTGCTCGGCGCTAGCGTTGGGGACTCCGGGGAGCCTTGCCTGCCCCCTTGACGCGGGCAGCTTGATTCCGGCTTTGGGGTGTCTTCTGTAATGGGCATGGCACCCGATGAGGTGCTGCGGCTCCGCATGCGGGCCCAGCGGCTCCGCGGGCCAGGTGCCGCCTCACCGGAGGATGCCCTGCGGAGGCTGCTCGCCGTGCAGGCACAGGAGTTTCCCTACGCCCAATGGAGCCTGGCCCAGCGCGCGGCGGCCACTTCCGGGGCCGTTACTGCCGCTGACATCGAGAAGGCCGTAGGAGACGGACGGATCCTGCGGACCCATATCCTCCGGCCCACCTGGCATTTCGTCCACCGCGACGATCTCCGCTGGCTTCGGGCGCTCTCCGGGCCGCGGCTCGAACAAATCAACGCCGTCACCTACCGCCAGACCGGCATTGACGCAGCTGCCGCCGCGCGGAGCGCCGGGATCCTGGGCAGCGCGGTGGCGGACGGCAACCACCTTTCCAGGGAAGTCCTCGCATCGAAGCTTCACGACGCCGGGCTCCCGGCGAAGGGCCTGAAGCTTGCCTACCTGATCATGCATGCAGAAATCACCGGCGTGCTGGTCAGCGGCACGCCGGTGCGGAGCCCGGGCGGAGCCTTGAAGCAGACCTACGCGCTGTTTGATGAGCGCGTCCCCGCCGGGCCGGAGTGGACCCGGCCGGAAGCGTTGGCCGAACTTGCCTGCCGCTACTTCACCAGCCGAGGCCCGGCCACCGCCAAGGACTGCGCCGACTGGTCCGGGCTGACCTTGACGGAGGTCCGGAAGGGGCTGCAGCTCACTGTGGAGGCACACCCCGACACACTGGCCGAAACGGTGATCGACGGCGTCGTGCACTATTACGGCGCCGGCGGGGACGCCCACGGCGGCAGCGGCACGGCTGGGCCACGGATCGACCTGATCCAGTGCTACGACGAGTACGTGATGGGCTACTCCGCCACACGGCATTACATGGGAGGCGGCGCCCCGGCCTTCCCGTTCCAGGGTGAGCCGATGCATGTGGTGCTGCTGGACGGGCGGATGGCCGGTTCGTGGCGGCACACCTTTCGTCCCGGCAGGTGCGAAGTTGATATCCGCCCCGCCTGGGCTGAACCTCCCGGCTCGCCGCTGGCTGCGGCGGTGCAGGACGCTGTGGACCGGTACGCCGCTTTCACGGGCCTTCCCACCGTCCGGGTGCAGCCCGGGGCTTAAGCTGGAGGGACACCAATGAGAGGCACGGCACCGTGAGCAACTTGTTTTTCTGGATCATCGTTTTGTCGTTCCTGATCCCGATGGCCATGCGGATGTACCGGAAGTCCGTGGCCCGCCGGAACCACGAGCAAAGCTTCTCCGGGCGCTACCCGGACCAGTTTCCCGGCGGCGGGATGTACCCGTCCAACGGCCCGCAGAGCAAGCAGCCGCGGGACGGCCTCACCCAGCAGGACTACTTCGGTGGCGGATTCCGCCACCTTGACCGCCCCCAGCCGCTCCCTGCCGGCGACCCGCTGCCGCCCGTCCAGCCTGTTCCGCCCATGGACCAGCAGTTTCCGCCGTTTGGGCAGGCGCCGTCCGGGCAGCCCGGGTACGGCCAGCCTGAAGAAGCCCCGCAGCAGCCGGCTGCCCCCGCAACTCCCCCGCCGCCGTCGGCCCCGCAAGGCTACCGGGCGCGCAAGCTCGCGGAACTCGACGCGCAGTACAGCAACGGCGAGCTGTCCATGGAGGAGTACATGGCCCGCCGCAGCGAGATCATGAACGGCTAGCCTGCGTCAGTCCACCTGCGGGAAGCCCAGGTCGATGACTGACGTTGCTGGGTCCGGCCACCGCGTGGTGACCACCTTGCCCCTGGTGTAGAACCGGATGCTGTCCGGCCCGTACATGTGCGTGTCCCCGAACAGCGAGTTCTTCCAGCCGCCGAAGGAGAAAGTGCCCACCGGCACCGGAATGGGCACATTGACTCCCACCATGCCTGCCTCGACGTCGAACTCGAACTGCCGCGCGGCGCCGCCGTCACGGGTGAAGATGGCAACCCCGTTGCCGAACTCGTTGTCGTTGACCAGGCGGACAGCGTCACCGTAAGTGTCCACGCGGACCACGGACAGGACGGGGCCGAAGATTTCGTCGTCGTACACCTTCATGCCCGGCTTCACATTGTCCACGAGGCTGACGCCAATAAAGAACCCGTTGGAATCGAACTGCTGCGAACGCCCATCCACCACAACGGTGGCTCCCTCGTTGTCGGCGCCGGCCACATAGGAAGCCACTTTGTCGCGGTGTTCGGCGGTGATCAGCGGGCCCATCTGCGACGCCGGGTCCGTGCCCGGGCCGATCTTCAAGGTCGCCATCCGGCTCTTGATGGCCGCAACGAGGTCGTCGGCGATGTTCCCGACGGCGACGAGCACGCTGACCGCCATGCAGCGCTCGCCTGCTGAACCGTAGGCTGCCGAGATGGCGGCATCCGCTGCCATGTCCAGGTCCGCATCCGGCAGGACCACCATGTGGTTCTTGGCACCGCCCAGGGCCTGGACCCGCTTGCCGTGGTCTGCTGCGCGCTTGTAGATCGACTGCGCGATCGGCGTCGAGCCGACGAAGCTGACGGCTTTGACGTCCCGGTGTTCGAGCAGGACGTCCACCGCCTCCTTATCGCCGTGGACCACGTTCAGTACGCCGGCAGGCAGGCCCGCCTCCGCGAAGACTTCCGCGATGAACACGGCTGACGACGGATCCTTTTCGCTCGGCTTCAGGAGCACGGTATTGCCGCAGGCCAGCGCACTGCCGACCATCCACAGCGGCACCATGGCCGGAAAGTTGAACGGGGTAATGCAGGCAACGACGCCCACAGGCTGCCGGACCGAGTGGACGTCCACTCCGCTGGAGACCTGCTCCGAGCGCTCGCCCTTGAGCATGTGGGACAGGCCGGTGGCGAACTCGATGTTCTCAAGGCCGCGGGAGATCTCCCCCTCGGCGTCGGAAAGTACCTTGCCGTGTTCGCTGGTGAGGATGGCGGCCAGCTCTGACTTGCGCTGGGTGAGGATTTCCCGGACCCGGAAGAAGATGTTGGTCCGCTTGGCCAGGCTCGTTGCCCGCCAGGCCGGCAGCGCTGCCTTGGCCGCGGCAATGGCTTCCTCTACCCGGGCCGCGGAGGCCAGCGCCACCTGCTTTTCCTGCTCGCCGGTAGCAGGGTTGAAGACGGGGCCGAAACGCTCGGCATCGGCAACGCGGTTGCCGTTGATGTAATGCGGAATGGTCTGCATGGTTGTCTCTCTTCCAGTTGACTGGCTTCTAGTTGGCCGGGTTTTAGTTGGCCGGGTCGAGGGAACCGTCGACCAGCTTGATGATCATGGAGCAGTCCTTGCCGGACTCGCCCGCGTCAATGAGGCGCTGGTACAGCTGCTGGACGTGCTTGCCGATTTCGAGCGGCGTGCCGGTGTCCTCCGCAGCGCTGATGGCCAGGCCGATGTCCTTGTTCGCCAGCTCAGCGGTAAACGTGGGGGCGAAATCGTTGTTGGAGGCGGCAGTGGGCACCACGCCGGGGACGGGGTACCAGGTGCGCAGGGCCCAGCTGTCCCCGGAGGACACGGAGGCGATGTCCCAGAACACCTTCTTGTCCAGGCCGAGCCGGTCCGCCAGCACCGCTCCCTCGGCCGTGGAGGCCAGGTTGATCAGGAGCATCAGGTTGTTGCAGATCTTGGCCGCCTGGCCGGTGGTGGCTCCGCCCGTGGGGATGATGTTGGCGGCCATCGGCCGGATGTATTCGCTCGCGTCGGCCACGGCGCCTGGTTCACCGCCCACCATGAACGTCAGCGTCCCGGCTTGGGCACCGCTCATCCCGCCCGACACAGGGGCGTCGACGAAGCGGAAGCCGGCGGCAGCAGCGGTGTCGTGCAGTTCCTTCGCCGCGGCGATATCGATGGTGGAGGAATCCACCAGCAGCGTGCGCGTATCGGCATGCGCAAGCACTCCGTCGGCACCCAGGTAGACGGCCTTGGCGTGCTCGCCCTTCGGAAGCATAGTGAACACAACGTCCGCTCCCGCCACCGCCTCGGCAATGCTTCCCACCGGCTTCACCCCTCCGGCCTCCGCTGCGGCGAGCGCGGCGGGGTTGAGGTCGAATCCCCGTACGTCGTGCCCCGCCTTTGCGAGGTTCCCGGACATGGAACCGCCCATGTTTCCCAAACCGATCCAACCGACAACTGCCATGGCATTAGCTCCTTTGCTGTGTACCCGGCCGGACGCGGCCGCGAGGTCTGTGTCTACCATCACACCCTGCTAAGGTGCATTCAAGGGGAAAAATCACAGACAGTATGTGCACAGATGCACACACGACTGAAAGGCACGCGTGGCACGGCTTCCCAGTCCCGACGACCTGCTGATCCTGTTGACCGTGGCCCGGCTGGGGCGTTTCAACGCCGTCGCCGAAACGATGGGCACCACTCACACCACCATCTCGCGCCGCATCCTCGCCCTTGACAAGCAACTGGGTGGCCGCACCCTGGAGCGCAGTCCGCACGGCTGGGAGTTGACGGAACTGGGGGTATCGGCTGTCGCCGCGGCTGAGGCGATCGAGGAAACGCTGGGGTCCCTTGCCGCCGTGACGGGCCAGGACCGGGACTCCCTCTCCGGCATGGTCCGCATCAGCACCACGGACGGCTTCGGCGCCGAATTCGTGACGCCGGCGCTGGTCCGGCTCCAGCAGCGGCACCCGCTGCTGAACGTGGAGATGCTCAGCGCCACGCGCAAAGTCAGCCAGAACCGCTCCGGCGTGGACCTGGAGGTAGTGGTGGGCCGCACCGACGTGAGCAACGCGCAGGCCATCTTCCTGACCAACTACTTCCTCCGGCTCTACGCCAGCCCCGCCTACGCGGCCACGCGCGGCCTGCCGGAAACGCCCGACGGCGTGGGGCAGCACCCCTTCGTCTCTTACGTCGAGTCGGCGCTCCAGGTTGCCGAACTTGGCCACCGGTCCTCGCAGTTGCCCATGCCGAAGTCCAGCTTCCAGGCGACCAGCATCTTCGCCCAAGTGGAGGCAGTGCGCCGCGGCGCCGGTATCGGGCTGCTTCCGAACTTCATGGTGGCGGGAAATTCCGGGTTCGTCCCGGTACTCCCGGACGCCTTCGAACGCCAGGTGCCCATCTGGGCGGTGGCCCGGCCGGAATCGGTGCGGTCAGCCCGGGTGCAGGCCGTGATTTCCGCCCTCAAGGAGGAAGTGGCGGAACGCCAGGACCAGCTGTCGGCCTAGGCCCGCGCACCGGGCGCCGGTTCACGCCTGGAAGAGCCGCCTCACCACCTGCCCCGCGGCAAGCGCGTCGAGTCCTTCGTTGATCTCGTCCAGCGGCCGGGTGTCCGTGTGCAGCAGCTCAACGGGAAGCCTGCCCTCGCGCCAGTACTCCAGGTACAAGGGGATGTCCCGGTCCGGCACGGCATCGCCCATGTAGGAACCGAGCAGCCGCTTGCCCGCCCCGGCGAATTGGAGTGCCGGCACCGTGAGTTCCGCGGCAGGGTGCGGCAGCCCTACCGAGACCACGGCGCCGCCGCGCGTCACGTGCTCGAGGCACGAAGCGATGACCCGCGCTGATCCCACGGCCTCGACGGCGGTGTCCACGCCGTCACCCGCGCCCTGGGCAATCAGCCGCGGGGCGTCGTCGGGGGTTCCAACCGCGGTTGCGCCGCACTTAAGGGCGAGCCCGTGTTTGCCCTCGTTGGGATCGATGGCGATCACGGCGGAGGCGCCGGCGAGCGCCGCGGCCATAACGGCCGAAAGCCCCACAGCGCCGAGGCCGAAAACGGCCACCGACTGGCCTGGCTGGACAGCTGCGGTGTTCAGGACAGCACCCATCCCGGTGAGCACGGCGCAACCGAACATTGCCGCCACAGTGTCAGGGACGTCGTCGCCGATGACCACTACTGACTCCCGGGCCACCACGGCGTAATCGGCGAACGCTGACACCCCCAGATGGTGGTTGATCCGCTCCCCTGCGGGCGTCCGCAGCAGGGCATCGCCATGCAGGAGGTCGCCGGACCCGTTGACCTCGGCCGCGCGGTGGCAGAGCGCCGGACGGCCCGCCCGGCACGCCCGGCAGGCACCGCAGCTGGGGACGAAGACGAGGACCACATGATCGCCGGGGAAAACGTCCGTGACGCCCTCACCCACCGTGGCAACGCGTCCCACCGCCTCATGCCCCAACGCCATGGGAAGGGGCCTCACACGTGAGCCGTCCACCACGGAAAGGTCTGAGTGGCACAGACTCGAGTACGTGATGGTGATGCCCACCTCACCGGCACGGGGTTGAGGGGGGTCAAGCTCCTGGACCTGCAGCGGACGCGCTTCGGTGTAGCTGGTTCCGGATGGGACGGTGGCGTAAAGGACAGCTGCTTTCATGGTGAATCCTCACTTCATCTGGGGTGCTGACGCTCAAATGCCCGGGCCTGCATGTGCGGCAGGTCCGGGCAGTTGGGGTGGGGTCTTTTCTTAGGGCGCCGTGCCTATTTCTTGGCGGCAAGCAGGTCCGCCGTACCCTGGGCGTCGGCGGCGTCGACGTCGTGGAGTGAGATCCCGCGGGTCTCCTTGAGGAAGAACACCGAGATCGCGGTCACGATGCAGGCGGCCAGCAGGTACAGCGCCACCGGAGTGGAAGACTTGAAGGACCCGAGGAGCGATGTGGCGATGATGGGTGCCAGCGAACCGGCAACGATGGAGGTCACCTGGTAGCCCAGCGAAACACCTGAGTAGCGCATCCGGGTGGGGAACATCTCAGCCATGATGGACGGCTGCCCCGCGTACATCAGGGCGTGGAACAACAGGCCGATGGTGATGGCGGCCAGGATGACGAAGTCGTTGCCGGTATCCATCATGGGGAAGGCGAAGAAGCCCCAGGTGCCGCCGAGGATGGCGCCTGCCATGTAGACCGGCCGGCGGCCGAATGCGTCCGACATCCTGCCGACGAGCGGGACGGCGCAGAAGTGGATGAAGTGCGCCACCAGCAGAAGGAGGAGGATGCGGGAGGTGTCAGTCTGGACCACGACCTTCAGGTAGGTAATGGAGAACGTCACCACGAGGTAATACAGGATGTTCTCGGCAAAGCGGAGGCCCATGGCGGTGAACACGCCGCGCGGGTACCGGCGGAAGACTTCAGCCACACCGTAGCCCTTCTTCTCGACCGTGACTTCCTTGCGGGCCTCGATGAAGATCGGGGCATCCTGGACCTTGGTGCGGATGTAGTAGCCGACGATCACGATCACGGCGGAGAGCCAGAAAGCCACGCGCCAGCCCCAGCCGAGGAATGCTTCCTGGGAAAGCGTGGCTGAGAGGGTGAACAGCACGCCCGTGGCCAGGAGGTTCCCCATTGGCACCGCGGACTGCGGCCAGCTGGACCAGAACCCGCGGGACTTGTTGGGGCTGTGCTCGGCAACCAGCAGTACGGCACCGCCCCACTCGCCGCCGACGGCGAAGCCCTGCAGGAAGCGCAGGAATACCAGGAGGGCCGGGGCCCAGTAGCCAATCTGGGCAAAGGTGGGCAGGCATCCCATGAGGAAGGTGGAGACGCCCACCAGGACGATGCTCAGCTGCAGCAACTGCTTGCGGCCGAATTTGTCACCGAAGTGGCCAAAGACAATGCCGCCGATGGGGCGGGCCACAAAGCCGACGGCGTAGGTGACAAAGGCCGCGATGATGCCGTCAAGCTCCGTCCCTGAATTGGGGAAGAACATTTTGCCGAACACCAGCGTGGCGGCAGAGGCATAGAGGAAGAATTCGTACCACTCGACCACCGTTCCGGCCATGGAGGCGGTGACCACTTTCTTCAGGCCGGAGGCCTTGACGTCGGTTTCCCCGACCCGCCGTGCGGCGGAGCTTTCCGTACTCATTGTGAACTCCTTCGGCGTCTCCATCGACACCACTGGACAGGCTGTGGCGGATACGTGTGATCTTCGCCACGCATTGCCGGGTCCCAACGAGTATGGTCTGGCTGCACGCCGAGCTCAACGACGAATCATGCAGAGGCCATCTGCATTAATGCACATCCGTTGCCGCTGGATCGTGGCGTTATGCCGAAAGGTGCTCCCGCAACTGGCTGCCCAGCTGGCCGATTTCGGTGAGGAATCCGTCGTGCCCGATAGGCGCCTCGATGGTGTGTACGCTGACGTCGCCGGGCAGGGCCCGGGCAAGTTCCAGCGATTGGGACGGGAAGTAGAGCCGGTCCGAGTTCACGGCTGCCACAAAGAAGCGGGCACCGGAACGGGACAGCGCCTGCTCGAGCGGCCCGCGCCCGCGGCAGATGTCGTGGCTCATCAGGGCTTCGGTGATGGCGATGTAGCTGTTGGCGTCGAACCGCTGGACCAGCTTGGTGCCCTGGTGGTCCAGGTAGCTTTCCACCTGATAGCGTCCGCGCGCTGCGAGCTGCTCGCCCTGGAGCGGTGATTCGGGGGCCTGCGGGGCACGTCCGAAGCGTCCGTCCAGCTCCCCCGGTGACCGGTAGGTGATATGAGCGATGCGGCGGGCGAGGGCCAGGCCGCTTTCCGGCGGCAGCCCGCCGTAGTAGTCCCCGCCGTTGAAGTTGACGTCCTGGCGGATGGCGAGCGTCTGGGCCTGCGCGAAGGCGATCTGTTCTGCCGTGCTGGCAGCCCCTACGGAAATCACGGCGCAGCGCTGCACCCGTTCCGGAAACGTCACCGCCCATTCCAGCGCACGGGCGCCGCCCATGGATCCGCCCAGGACAGCGAACCAGCTGCTGATGCCCAGCTGGTCCGCCAAACGGGCCTCCGCCGCGGTGCTGTCGCGCAGGGTCACCAGCGGAAAACGCGAGCCCCAGGGCTTGCCGTCAGGCGCGGGCGACGACGGCCCGGTGGACCCGTAACAGCCGCCCACAATGTTGATGGACACCACAAAAAACCGGTCGGTGTCCACGGGTGCACCGGGGCCGGCAAGCTGTTCCCACCAGCCGGGTTCATCAGTATCGCCGCGGGTCACATGGGTGCTGCCGGTGAGTGCGTGCTCGATCAGGACCGCATTGCTGCCGTCCTCGTTGAGGGTGCCCCAGGTTTCGTAGGCCAGCGTGACTTCCGGCAGGTAGCCACCGGCTTCCAGTTGCAGTCCCCCGATGGAGGCGTAACGGACAATCCCGTGTTCGGGAACGGTGGTACGGGTGACGGTAATTGTCATGGCAAGACCTCATTCTGCGCGCTTGCCCGCCGTCGTCTGACCGGCAGGCCAGGTCTTCACCCGGGGCACCCCACCGCGGAAGGAGGGTTGCCGGCCAGCAAGCCGGGGCTGTCACTGGCGCTCATGACCTGCATCGAGTGTACGAAACAGCCCCTGCCTGCCGCCAAAAGTGTGACTGGTTGTGACTTTCCCGGCCTGCCGCCGCTGGTGTTCCCGGGCTGGGGGGTGCCTGCGCCCGTGGCGCTCGCAGGTCAGGCTCTTGCCTCCTTGGCGGCCCGGAAGCCGGCTTCGAGGTCGGCCAGGATGTCATCGATGTGTTCGATGCCCACAGAAAGCCGCACCAGTCCGGGGGTCACTCCGGCCACTGCCTGTTGCTCCGGGGACAGTTGGCTGTGGGTGGTCGACGCAGGGTGGATCACCAGGGAACGGACGTCACCGATGTTGGCCACATGGGAGTGCAGCTCCAGGGCGTCCACAAAGCGCTGGCCTGCCTCGGCCCCGCCCGCCAGGTTGAACGATACGATCGCTCCCGTTCCCTTCGGGCCATACTTGCGGCCCCGCTCGTACCACGGACTGGAGGGCAGCCCCGCATAGGCGACGGATTCGACGTCGTCCCTTCTTTCCAGCCAGCGCGCCACTTCCGTGGCGTTGGCTACGTGCCGTTCCACCCGCAGGCTCAACGTTTCCAGGCCCTGGGCAATCAGGAAGGCGTTGAAGGGGGACACTGCCGAGCCCAGGTCGCGCAGGAGCTGGACGCGGGCCTTGAGGATGTAGGACAGGTTGGCGCCCAGGGCCCCGTCGGCGCCGAGGTCACGGGCGAAGACCAGCCCGTTGTAGGTGGGGTCCGGAGTGTTGAAGCCGGGGAACTTCTCCGGTTCCTTGCCGAAGTCGAACTTTCCGGAGTCCACGATCACGCCGGCGATCGCGGCTCCATGCCCGCCCAGGTACTTGGTGGCCGAGTGCACCACAATGTCAGCACCCCACTCCAGCGGGCGGATGAGGTACGGGGTGGACAGGGTGTTGTCCACGATCAGGGGCACGCCCGCCTCGTGGGCAACCTGGGATATGCCTTCCAGGTCCAGGACGTCCTGGCGCGGGTTGGACACCACCTCGCCGAAGAACAGCTTGGTGTTGGGCTGGACCGCGTCACGCCACTGGTCCAGGTTGTCCGGGTCCGCCACGAACGTGACCGAGATGCCGAACTTCTTCAAGGTGTGGGCGAAAAGGTTGTACGTGCCGCCGTAGAGGCTGGGGCTGGCCACGATGTGGTCCCCTGCCTCTGCAATGTTGAGGATGGCAAAGGTCTCTGCGGCTTGCCCGGAGCTGAGCAGAAGGGCACCGAGGCCGCCCTCCAGGCTGGCGATCCGCTGCTCCACCGCTTCCTGCGTGGGGTTGCCGATCCTGGTGTAGATGGGTGCAAGTTCGGCCAGGGCGAAGCGGTTGGCAGCACTTTCCGCACTCGGGAATACAAAGGACGTGGACTGGTAAATGGGGAGGGCACGGGCGCCCGTGGCGCTGTCCGGCTCCTGGCCCACGTGGATCTGGCGGGTTTCGAAGGACCATCCGTTAGACAATTCAAGGCTCCTTTGACGTGGGCCCGCCAGGCTCAGGGCACTGCGGGCCGCGCTTGCCATCCGGCCGTTGCCGGACAGCCAGGTCCTCACCCGGGGCACCCCACCGCGGTTGGAGGGTTGCCGGCCAGCGAGCCGGGGCTTGGCGCTGGCACTCATGACCTGAGCTCAGTGTAGGAACACGCACAGGACGCCGAACAGGATTATGACGAACATAGTCCTGGAGATTTCTGCAGGCCCTGACCGCCTTGGTGGGGGTTGACGAGCGGAAATCCCAGTAAGGATACCCTTAGCTGAGAGCCCGATCACAAAGTGCCAAGATGATGGCATGCGCATGGATCACGTCTCTTACGCCTGTGAACACGATGGCCTGGCGGCCACCACCGAACGTATTTCCTCTGCCCTCGGCGTTGAGGCAGTGAAGGGCGGGGTACACCCGCGGTTCGGTACCCGAAACATGATCATCCCGCTCGCGGGCCACAAATACCTCGAAGTTGTGGAGGTCCTGGACCACCCCGCTTCGGACAAGGCGCCCTTCGGGCAGGCCGTGCGTGCGCGGTCCGCTGCGGGAGGCGGCTGGATGGGCTGGTGTGTCGAAGTGGACGACCTCGCCCCCTTCGAAGAGCGGCTTGGACGTTCCGCAGTGAACGGCAACCGCAAGTTCCCCGACGGCCGCGAGCTGGTCTGGAAGCAGATCGGTATCCTCGGCCTGATCGCCGATCCCCAGGTCCCTTACATGCTCAAGTGGGAGGGCGACCCTTCCCTGCACCCGTCCAACGCCTATGAGAGCAACGTCAAGATGAGCTGCCTCACCATCGCCGGTTCGGCTGCACGGGTCACCGAGTGGCTGGGCGAGCCGGTAGAGAAGCCCCTTGAGGACGTGGCCGTTGAATGGGTAGCGCCGCACGGAACACCCGGCATTCTGTCCGTCACTTTCGAAACGGCCAGCGGAGCCGTAACCATCTGACCCTCCTACCGGTCCTGAACGCCTCGCCCGGGCTTCGCGGTGGTCCGCCCGGCTTCTGAGTGTGCGCCCGGGCTTCTGCCGGGCCCGCCCTGCGTCTGCCGGGCAAACTGCCCTCCTAAACTTCGGCCTCCATCAGCTGGTGACAACGGCGTCACCCGCTGATGGGGGCCGAATCCATGTCTTCCCACGGTCTGGTTGCTCCGCGGCTGAGCCGTGGTTGGAGGCTGCAGGCGGTGGAAGCGGTTGGCGGCGCCACTGTGTCACTCGCCGCGCCTTGTGGAGCAGGGTCCGCGCCTGGGAGTGCAGGGTCCGCGCCTGGGATTGTCTTACCCTCCGGGGATGATGTGGGTATGGGAGCGGATCCGGCGGTGGAAGCGGTTGGCGGTACCGCTGTGCCACTTGCCGCGCCCGCTGGAACTGGGGCCGCACCTGGGAGTGTCGTACCCTCCGGCGATGATGTGGGTATGGGAGCGGATCCGGTGGTGGAGGCGGAGGGAGCGGTTGATGCTGCTGTGGCTTCGTTTTTGGCTGCCCTTGGTGGGAGGGCGCCGGCCGTTTCGGCAGCCGTTTCCGGTGGCGCTGATCCCGGTGGCATTGGTCCCGGTGCCGGTGCGGGTGGGTTTGATGTTGGCGGGTGTGGTGATGATCCGGTGCAGTGCCCTTGGTGGGAGGGCGCCGGCCGTTTCGGCAGCCGTTTCCGGTGGCGCTGATCCCGGTGGCATTGGTCCCGGTGCCGGTGCGGGTGGGTTTGATGTTGGCGGGTGTGGTGATGATCCGGTGCAGCGGGTGGTTGATGGGGCGTTGGAGGTCCTGGCCTCGGTGGGGCGGTCGGAGGCGAAGCTGGCGGCGGTGAAGGCGACGGCCGCGGCGGTCCTGGCCGGGGCCACGAAGGCCCTGAATCCTCCGCCTGCCTCCCCGTATGAGGCGTCAGCGCAGGAGCGGAGCCTGGTGGCCGAGGTCGGGTGTGTACTGGCCATTGGTGACCGGGCCGCGGGCCGGTTGCTGGCCGATGCCCACGCCCTGACCACGTCGCTGCCCCGGTCGTTGGCAGCGTTGCGGGCCGGGACGATGTCCTGGGCGCACGCGAAGACCATGGTGGACCAGACCGTGGGCCTTGACCGGGCCGCGGCCGGGGCGTTGGAGGCGCATTTCCTGGACCCGGACGCGCCCGGCGCCGCCCGGGGCTGCCCTGTCGGGCAGATCCCGGCGTACCGGTTCAAGGCCAAAGCCCGGCACTGGCGCGAACGCCACCACCCGGAGAGCCTGGAGAAACGCCACACCCGGGGTGTCGCGGACCGGCGGGTGGAGTTCTGGCCCGACAGTGACGGGATGGCCTGGGTCGCGGCGTTGCTGCCCGCGGACCAGGCCTCGGCGATCTGCAACCGGCTCACCGCCATCGCCCGCGGGAAGCAAGGCCCCCACGAGCCCCGCACCCTGACCCNGTTCAAGGCCAAAGCCCGGCACTGGCGCGAACGCCACCACCCGGAGAGCCTGGAGAAACGCCACACCCGGGGTGTCGCGGACCGGCGGGTGGAGTTCTGGCCCGACAGTGACGGGATGGCCTGGGTCGCGGCGTTGCTGCCCGCGGACCAGGCCTCGGCGATCTGCAACCGGCTCACCGCCATCGCCCGCGGGAAGCAAGGCCCCCACGAGCCCCGCACCCTGACCCAACTCAAAGCCGACACCTACACCGAAGCACTCCTCACCAGCGGCACCACCAACAGCATCCACCACCGCGGGACAACCAGCACAGGGGCTAAGGGCGGCCATGACGGAACCGCTGCAGGAACAGGAACGGGAACTTGTGGCGGTGATGGGCTCGGTGCGGGAACTGGTGCCGGGCTGTCCTCGAGGATCCGGGCGCAGGTGCTGGTCACCGTGCCGGTGTTCTCCCTGCTGGGATTGACCGATGAGCCGGCGGTCCTGGACGGGTACGGGCCGATCCCACCGTCGATGGCCCGCAAACTCGTCGCGGAGGGTGCGGGTTCGTTCTACCGGGTCCTGGTCGACCCGCGGGACGGGGCGCCGCTGGAGATCGGGCGCACGAACTACCGGGTCGGCGCGGCGATGCGGAACTGGCTCAGGCTGCGGGACGGTAAATGCCCGTTCCCCGGCTGCAACAACCCGTCCCTGGACAACGAAGCCGATCACCTCCTGGCCTGGGCCAACGGCGGCACCACCGGGGTATCGAACCTCGGACAACCCTGCCCCAAACACCACCGGTTCCGCCACAGCAGCGGCTGGAAACCCACCCCGGCCAGCAAAACCGAACCACCAGGCTGGACCTCACCCACCGGCAGGCACTACACAAGCGAACACCAGGACTGGGAACCACCCCACTGGCCAGACGCCGCCGTGCCAACCGACATCCGCGAACTCGACGACCTCCTCGAACAATGGTCAACGCCCGGAACACCAGCCGAACAATGGGCCCGGCCAGAAGACCCGCCCGCTGATGGAACGCCGCCAAAGACCCTTACCCGCATGAGCTGCATTCCGAAGAGGACGTCCAGGACCACACCGACGACCGCTCGTTCCAGCCCGGATACCGCCCACCCCAAGACCCCATACCAGAAGACACATGGCGGGCAATGACCTCCGGAGCCAACACCCGCGGCACATGACAAAACCCCTTCGACAAGCGCGGCCCGCACATTGAGCGTGCCGCCAGGACAGGGCTGCCGTTGCGGGAACCTGCTCGCGGACAAGGCCCTGCCCCGTCGCTGAAGTCAGGCAAACAAGGGGTGAATCATGGCTCCAGACGTATGCTAAGTCGGCCGACTGCGTGGGGTTGGCTGATTCAGCCCGCTGCGTCAAACCGGCCGCCTCACGACCGCTGTATCAAACCGGCGCCTCACGACCGCTGTATCAAACCGGCGCCTCACGACCGCTGCATCAAACCGGCGCCTCACGATGGCTGATTCAGCCCGACTGCGTCAAACCCACCGCCTCACGATGGCTGCCTCAGCCCAGCCCCACTGCCCTGCCGAAGAGGCTAAAGCCCACGAATGCCACGATGTCCAGCAGTGCGTGGGCGATCACCAGCGGCATCACCCGCCGCGTCCGCGTATACAGCCACGCGAAGACCACCCCCATCACCACGTTGCCGATGAACGGCCCGAAGCCCTGATAGAGGTGGTAGCTGCCGCGCAACAGCGCGCTCACCAGAATGGACACCGGCATGCCCCAGCCGAACTTGCCGAACCGGTCCAACAAATAGCCCACCACAATGACTTCTTCCACCACGGCATGCCGGATCGCGGACAGGATTAGCACGGGAACCGTCCACCAGTAGGCGTCCAGCGCACTCGGAATGATCGCCGTGGTGATGCCCAGCGCCCTGCCCGCCGCGTAGAGGCCGAGCGACGGGATGCCAATCAGCGCCGCCAGCCCCAGCCCTTGGAGCAGGTCCCGGCCCGGGCGTGCGAAGTTGAAGCCCAGCTTGCGGAACGCGGAACCGGGGTTGCCGCCGTCGCCCGCCGCCGCGTGCCGCTGGTCGGTGAGGAAGTAGATCACCAGCAGCACCGGCACCAGCGCGAAGATGATGTCGAGCAGCTGATAGGTGAGGTCGAAATACTCCCGGGTGCTCTGCGAGCGGTTAAGGGTGGACGTACCTTCCGCCAGCGGCGCCCGGGTCATCTTGTCCAGGAGCTGCACCACCGAATACACGGCGGACTGCCCCAGGGACAGGCCTAGGACGATCCAGACTTCAATGCGCAGACGACGGCGGGAGGCAACCAGCATGTACCCATCTTGCCTGCAGTTTCTGGATCCGGGCTGATTGCGCGCGCGTGCGCCCAGACCCTCCCCCGGTCCCAGGACGCGTTCCAGCCTCGGCCGTCAGCTGCCGGCGACGATCACTTCGGTGCCGTTGGCCTCGAACGCCGCTTTGTCCCGTGCCGAGATGCCCGAATCGGTGATCAGCCGGGTGAAGTTGTACCCGTCCATGGTGGCGAAGGCACGCACGCCTACCTTGGAGGAGTCGGCCAGCACGTAGGACACCCGCGCCCTGCTGGCCAGCAGGGCGTTGACCGATGCCTCGCCCTCCCCCGTGTTGGTCGGCCCCACCTCGGGATCGATGCCATTGACGCCTATGAAGGCGATGTCCAGCACCACCTTTTGCATGATGATGTCCGTGTAGGGGCCCACGAGTTCGTACGACCGCGGGTTCAGGATGCCGCCTGTGACCATGACCTTGATGTTGGGCCGCACGGCCAACTGCCCCGCAATGTTGATGGCATTGGTCACTACCGTCAACGTGGGCTGGTTGGACGGGGCGTTAAGGTCCTCGCGGGTGGCGAGGATCTGCGCCAGTACGGTGCTGGTGGTGCCTCCGCAGAGACCGATCACGGCGCCGGGCGCAATCAGGTTGGAAGCGGCCTGGGCGATCTGCTGCTTGGCCTCGGCGTGGTCGTCCCGGTTGTACCGGCCAGGCAGGTCATAGGCCAGCGCTCCGGTGGTCGCTCCGCCGCGGGTCCGGGTCAGCAGCCGCCTCTTGGCCAGGCTGTCCAGGTCGCGCCGTGCGGTGGCCGGCGAAACGTTGAGGGTGCTGACGATCTCTTCGACCTCCACCTGGCCGGTTTTGGCGAGGAGGTCAAGGATTGCCGTCAGGCGGTCGGTGCGGGTCATGCAAAAGCCTCCAAGTACTCCCGCCACCCACTTCGGTGACGTTTTTTGATCATAACAGAACCCAAATGATCATCTAACGTCACTTCGACGGACGATTTATCGCGCCCGCACCCCGGCCCGCCATACAGCGTACGTCAGCGGCATGCCTGGCCGGTACGCGAGGTGCGTCGCAGACGGAGCGTTGAGCAGATGCAGGTCGGCCCGATGTCCGACGGCGATGGAACCCACCGCCCGTTCGCCGTCGGCGTCGTTCCCTTTGTCTTTATGCAGGGCGAGGGCGCCGCCGTACGTAGCCGCACGGACCGCCTCATGGACGCTCAATCGCATCTGCAGCACCGCCGTCGTCACACAAAAAGCCATGGAGCTTGTGTAGGACGTGCCCGGGTTGCAGTTCGAGGCCAGCGCCACCTGGACGCCGGCATCGATGACTTCACGTGCCGGGGCCAGCGGCTGGCGGGTTGAGAGGTCACAGGCAGGCAGGCAGGTGGCGACAGTCCCCCGGCGGCCGGTTCCGGTGGCGGCATCCCAGCCTGCCCAGGTCCCGGCGAGCGCGTCAACGTCCTTGTCCGCGAGGTAGTTCACGTGGTCAACACTGGCGGCGTCGAACTCCACCGCAAGCTGGACACCCGGCCCCTCGCCGAGCTGGTTGCCGTGAACGCGGAGTCCCAGTCCCGCGTCGCGGCAGGCGAGCAGGACGCGGCGGGACTGTTCGGCGTCGAACGCCCCCTCCTCGCAGAAGACGTCGGCCCACTGCGCATAAGGGCGGACCGCGGCGAGCATTGGGCCGCACACGAGGTCCGTGTAGCCGTCCGGGTCCTGTCCGGCAGGAACCAGGTGCGCGCCAAGGTACGTCACCTGGTCCGCCACAGTGGAGGCAATGCGGGCACTGCGGGCTTCGTGCTCAACGTCGAGCCCGTAGCCGGTTTTGGTCTCGAGGTACGTGGTGCCCTGTGACACGGCTTCGGCCACACGGCCCAGGGCCAGCCGGGTGAGGTCGAAGTCGGGTGTTGCCCGGGTGGCGTTCATGGTCACAGCGATCCCGCCGGCGGAGTATGACTCCCCTGCCATCCGGGCCTCAAACTCTGCTGTCCGGTCACCGGCGAACAGCAAATGCGTGTGCGAGTCCACCCACCCGGGGAGCAGGGCCCGCCCACCGGCATCGACGGCGTCATCCGCAGCGGGAGCGTCGGCTGCGGCGCCGATCCACGAGATCCGTTCGCCCTCAATCACCACGGCGGCATCTTTGAGGACCCGGTGGTCCAGGTCCTGGGTCATCAGCTCGGCAATATTGGTGATCAGGGTGCTCATAGAGTCCATTCTTCAGCGCCGGACCGACCAGCGGGTGGCCGCGAGCGCCTGCGCTGTCCGGTATCCCGGACCCGCATCGTCAGGGCCGCCCGCGGCTCCCGGGCCTGCCATGATTTGGGCCGCCGCGAATTCCGCCATGGCCGATGAGGTCTGGAAGCCATACCCGCCCTGGCCGGCCAGCCAGTAGAACCCCGGCGCTTCGGCGTCGAATCCGGCCACCGGGACACCGTCGGCTGCCTCCGTCCGCAGCCCGGTCCAGGCCCTCCGCACGGACGTGATCCCCAGCGTCGTCACCTGGTTGAGCCTGGCCACGAGGCGCTCCACGTCCCCGGGCCTGGGTTTGGCGTCTTCGGGTCCGCTGGGCACGGTTTCGGACGGGGAGAGGAGCACGTCGTCGCCGTCGCGCCGGAAATAGAAGGTGTTGTCCGCTGCCGCCACCATGGGGCTGTGTTCAGGCAGGGGGCGTTCGACGGCGGCAATCGCTGCGGTGCGCCGGTACGGCTGCAGCCCGAGCTTCTCCACCCCGCTGATGACGGCGAGCTCGTCCGCCCAGGCCCCGGCGGCGTTAACCATGACGCCCGCTTCGAAGGCTTCCATGCCGGCCCCTACCTGCCAGCCGGAACCGACGCGCTGGGCGGAGTGGACCCGGGCTCCGGTGATGATGTCCACCCCGGCGGCGACTGCGCGTCGTTGGTGGTCGGCCAGCAGCAGGGGTGCGTTGCAGCCGAAGGAGCCGGTGTCCAGGCCGGCTGCCGTGAACGTGTCCGGCACCAGTGCCGGGCAAAGCTCAAGCGCTTCGGCAGGGGTGATGAACCGCATGTGCCCGCTGGCTTCGGCGGTCACCGCGTCGCCGGTGCCGATCAGCATGAAGCTGCGCGGCGTGAGCACCGGCTCAGGCAATTCAGCATCGCGGGCGGCAATCAGTTCCAGCGTCCGGACCGTCAGTTCCTGGACCACAGGCGGACCATAGCTGGGGATGAGCTGGCGGGCGGAGCGGGAGGACGTGTGGTACGCCAGCTCCTGCTCCGCCTCCACCAGGGCCACACTGCACCTGCCCGCCAGCGCCGAGGCCAGGGACAGCCCGGCAATGCCGCCGCCAACTATCAGGACATCGTAATGTGCTGCCATGGCACCATCCTTGCAGAATCCGGGCACACGGTGGTTTCCCTCAGGCCGCTGCCTCGGCACGGCTGGCGACGAACGCACCCACGCAGGTTTCGACGTCGTCCGCTGAATGCGCCGCCGAGAGCTGGACCCGGATCCTCGCTGCCCCGCGCGGCACCACGGGGAAACTGAAGGCAGTGACAAAGACGCCGTGCTGCAGCATCCGGTCAGCTACCTTGGCGGCCAGGACGGCGTCGCCGAACATCACCGGCACAATGGCGTGCTCTCCAGGCAGGAGGTCAAAGCCCTCCTCGGTCATGCGGCGGCGGAACAGTGCCGCGTTCTCGAACAGCCTGGTCCGCAGGTCCCCCGAGGTCTCCACCAGGTCCAGGGCCTTGATGGTGGCGGCCACGATGGCCGGAGCCAGTGAGTTGGAGAAAAGGTAGGGCCGCGCCTTCTGCCGGAGCATGGCCACTACTTCGCCGCGGCCTGAGACGTACCCACCGGATGCTCCGCCCAGCGCCTTGCCGAACGTTCCCGTGTAGATGTCCACGCGGTGCGAGACTCCTGAGTGTTCCGGCGTGCCGGCACCGGTGGCGCCCATGAAGCCGACGGCGTGCGAATCGTCCACCATTACCAGCGCGTCATGCTTCTCGGCGAGGTCACAGATGGCCTCGAGCGGGGCCAGGTACCCATCCATGGAGAAGACGCCGTCCGTGACGATGATCTTCCGCCGGGCGTCCTTCGCTTCCACCAGTTTGGCCTCCAGGTCCGCCATGTCCTGGTTGGCGTACCGGTACCGCCGGCCCTTGCAGAGGCGGATGCCGTCGATGATGGACGCGTGGTTCAGGGCATCGGAGATGATGGCATCCTCCGGGCCGAAGAGGGACTCGAAGACGCCGCCGTTGGCATCGAAACAGCTGGAGAACAGGATGGTGTCCTCCGTTCCGAGGAACCGGGAGACGCGGGCTTCGAGTTCCAGGTGCAGGTCCTGGGTGCCGCAGATGAACCGCACGCTGGCCATGCCGAAGCCGCGCTCATCCATGGCGGCCTTGGCTGCATTGATAATTTCCGGATGGTCGGCCAGGCCCAGGTAGTTGTTGGCGCAGAAGTTCAGCACGTCCGCGCCCGCCTGGCCCAGCGCGCCGGCCCTGATGTGGCTGGACTGCGGCGAGCTGATGCTGCGTTCGGTCTTGAAGAGGCCCGCGCTGCGGATGTCCTCCAGCTCGGCGCCCAGCTGGTCCTTGATTGAGGTGTACATGGCGTTCCTTAGAGTCGGGTCCAGTCGAGGACAACTTTTCCACCGGCGCCGCTGCGGGCCAGGTCGAAGCCCTTCTCCCAGTCGCTGGCGGGGAGCGTATCAGTGACGACGGCGGAGATGCCGGCATGCAGCACGGGGTTGGACGAGAGCATCGCGCTCATGGCGTACCAGGTTTCGTACATTTCGCGGCCGTAGATGCCCTTGAGCGTGAGCATGTGGGTCACCACCTTGCCCCAGTCGATGGGGATGTCCTGGCTGGGCAGCCCCAGCATCGCGATCCGGCCCCCGTGGTTCATGTTGTCAATCATCTCGGGCAGCGCCGTGGGGTGGCCGGACATCTCCATGCCGATGTCGAAGCCTTCCCGCATCCCCAGTTCGCGCTGGGCGTCGCGGACCCGGGTGCTGGCGACGTTGATGGCGAGATCGGCGCCCAACTGGCGGGCCAGGTCCAGCCGGTGCTGGGAAACATCTGTGATGGCGATCTTGCGGGCACCGGCGTGCCGGGCCACGGCGATGGCCATCAGCCCGATGGGGCCCGCGCCGGTAATCAGGACGTCCTCCCCCACCAGCGGGAAGCTCAGGGCGGTGTGTGTGGCATTGCCGAAGGGGTCGAAGATCGCCCCGAGTTCGGGCGTGACCGACGGATCGTGGTGGATCCAGGCGTTGGTTTCCGGAATAACCACATACTCGGCAAACGCTCCGTCCCGCTGAACGCCCACGCTGACGGTGTGGATACACATCTGGCGGCGGCCGGCCCGGCAGTTCCGGCAGATTCCGCAGACCACGTGCCCTTCGCCGGACACCCGGTCACCTACTTTGACGTCGCGGACGTCTTCACCCACCTCCACCACTTCACCGTAAAACTCGTGGCCGGGGATGAGGGGAGCTTCGATGATCCCCTGCGCCCACGAGTCCCAGGACTGGATGTGGAGGTCGGTGCCGCAAATACCCGTGGTCATCACGCGGATCTTGACGTCGGCGGGGCCCGCCACCGGTTCGGGACGGTCCACCAACTCAAAGCCGGCCTGTGGGCCGGGCTTGTACAAAGCCTTCATCGGCCTCCTTACTCTTGTTTTTGGTGCCAGCTGCAGTTGCTGCCCTCCTCATTAGAGCGAGGAAGAAGCTTTAGCACAACCGCTAATTTCTCAATCGACGATGTAGCGTTCCTAACGCATAAACTGGGTTCCGTGGAGATACACCAGCTTGAAATCCTGCGCGAACTCGGGGCCCTGGGCAGCGTCAAAGCCGTCGCCGAGACACTCATGGTCACGCCGTCCGCCGTCTCGCAGCAGTTGGCCCTGCTGCAGCGCACTGTGGACGTGCCGCTCACGCGCAAGGAGGGCAGGAACCTGGTGCTCACCGAGGCCGGCCAGGTACTGGCCGACGCCGGGGCCGCCGTCGTCAGTGCCATGGCTGACGCCCGCGGCGCCATCGGCAGCTACCACGGCACCGCGGCCGGCAGGGTCACACTGTCCGGCTTCCACAGCGTGGGGCAGGCGGTGTTTGCGCCGCTGGCCAGGATCCTCGACGCGCCCGGCCAGCCGCGGATCGAATTGTCGGACGAGGACGTGGCGCAGCAGGACTTCCCCGCCCTGACCGCCCGGTACGACCTCGTCCTGGCCCACCGGATGGACCACAGCCCGCGGTGGCCCACCGAACGTGTCACGGTGGTGCCCCTCGCCCATGAACCGCTGGATGTTGCGTTGCCCGCCGGCCACCCTTTGGCGGGGAAGCCTGCCGTAACAGCGGACGACGTCGGCGGGGAGGCGTGGGTGACCAGCCACACTGGCTACTCCCCCGCCGATGTCCTGTCCGCCGTCGCGGCCGTCTCCAGCCGCGAGCTGAACATTGTGCACCGGATCAACGACTACTCCACCGTCGCCGCGCTGGTGGCCGCCGGCGGAGTGGTGGGACTGCTGCCGAGATACACCGCGGGCCCGGTGCTCAACCCGGACATTGTGCTGCGGCCGCTGGAAGGAATCAGCACCCGGCGCCGGATCGACCTGCTGGCCCGGCCAGAAAACCTGAAGCGCCGGTCCGTCATGATCGTCTCCGAAGCGCTGCAGGAGATCATGGCCGGCCTTGTGGAACGGGGCTGACCCAACCGGGTAGCGCGAAGCGTCGTTGTGAACCTCCACAACGACACTTGCCGCTGCCTACTTGTTGTGGCCCTTGCCGTGGCCGTGCCCGCGGCCCATCCCCAGGCCGGGTCCGTCGCCGGCGCCTTCAACAATCCGCTCTGCGGTCGCCTGGTCGCCGTTCTTCACCCCGGAGATCCGGACGGCATCGCCGGTCGCGATGTCCGCAATGGACGGCCTGACCTTCGTCTCTGCATTGACGGTGTACGCCTGGGAGTAGCCGTCCTCGCTCTTGACCGTGATGGAGCTGTCGCTGACCGCCTCCACCGTGCCGTGCTGCTCGAGGATGGTCTGGAACGTGCCGTCCGCTTTCTTGACCACGCTCTCGCTGTGAAGGTGCTGCGGGCGCTGGGATTTGTCCGGCTTGGCCTTGTCCTTGTTCTTGTCCCTGCCATTGTCCTGCCCGGGCGCAGACTGCGACTGCGAAGCGGAGGGCGACGGCGAGCCTGAGTCACTCGCTGCCCACGCAACCGCTACCCCCGTCCCTGTCAGGGCAAGGGCGACCACACCGGCGAGCATCGCTTTGCGGTATTTGAACGGTTCCCGGACATTCATGGAACATACCTCCCACAGCAACGGCAGGGCCGGCTACTCCATGGAGCCGGCGCCCTGGAGCTTCAGTGTAGGACCGGCGCAGGCCGCTGCACACGAGTAATCAGCAGCGGAGGGGAACTGAGTACTCCTTAAAGCAAACCGGGTAGCGCCAAGTGTCGTTCCTGTCGTTCAAAACGGCACTTCGCGCTACCCGTTTGGGGTGGGAGGGACTAGGCGGTGACGCCCAGCTTCTCGAGGATCAGCTCGCGGACGCGGCCGGCGTCGGCCTGGCCGCGGGTGGCCTTCATGACTCCACCAACAATGGCGCCGATGGCCTGGACCTTGCCGCCACGGATCTTGTCCGCGACGTCGGGCTGCGCAGCCAGTGCGGCGTCGATGGCTTCGAGCAGGGGCCCGTCATCGGAGACTACGGCCAGGCCCCGCTTCTCCACGATCTCCGCCGGGCTGCCTTCGCCGGCCAGGACGCCGTCCAGCACCTCGGAGGCCATCTTGTTGTTGATCTTGCCTTCCTCCACCATGCGCGCGAGCTCCACAATGGTGGCGGGCTGGACACCGAGCTGGCCGGGGTCCACGTCGGCGTTCTTGGCCCGGCCCACGATCTCGCCCATCCACCACTTGCGGGCCACCGAAGCGGAGGCGCCGGCGGCGATGGTCTCCTCGATCTCGTCCATGACGCCGGCGTTCACCACGTCGCGGAATTCCAGGTCCGAGTAGCCCCAGTCCGCCTGGAGGCGCTTGCGGCGGGCGGCCGGCGGCTCAGGCAGGGTGGCACGGAGTTCCTCCACCCATTCGCGGGAGGGAACCACGGGAACCAGGTCCGGCTCCGGGAAGTAACGGTAATCGTCGGCATCGGACTTGGCGCGGCCGGATGTGGTGGTGCGGGTGTCCTCGTGCCAGTGGCGGGTTTCCTGGATCACGGGCTCGCCGGAGTCCAGGACGGCGGCGTGCCGCTGGATCTCGTAACGCACGGCGTGTTCGACGGCGCGCAGAGAGTTCACGTTCTTGGTCTCGGACCGGATGCCGAACCGTTCACGGCCGTGCGGCCGGAGCGAGACGTTGGCGTCGCAGCGCACGTTCCCGCGCTCCATCTTCGCATCGGACACACCGAGGTTCTTCACGATCTCGCGCACCGCGGCAACGTACGCCTTGGCCAGTTCCGGCGCGCGGGAGCCAGCGCCTTCGATGGGCTTGGTGACGATCTCCACCAGCGGCACGCCGGCGCGGTTGTAGTCCACCAGCGAGAAGTCGGCACCCTGGATGCGTCCGGTGGCGCCGCCCATGTGGGTCAGCTTGCCGGCGTCCTCCTCCATGTGGGCGCGCTCGATCTCCACCCGGAAGACGGTGCCGTCGGACAGTTCGATGTCCAGGTAGCCGTCGTACGCGATGGGTTCGTCGTACTGGGACGTCTGGAAGTTCTTGGGGGTGTCCGGGTAGAAGTAGTTCTTCCGGGCGAAGCGGCAGGACTCGGCGATCTTGCAGTTCAGCGCCAGGCCGATCTTGATCGAAGACTCGATCGCGGCCTTGTTCACCACCGGCAGGACGCCCGGCATGCCGAGGTCCACCTCGTTGACGTTGGTGTTGGGCTCGTCGCCGAAGACGTTCGGGGCCGAGGAGAACATCTTGGTCTTGGTGTTCAGCTCCACGTGGACCTCGAACCCCAGGACGGGATCGTACTTCTCCATGGCCTCTTCGAAGCTCAGGATTGCGTCAGGGTTCATTATTTAGCCTCCTTGGCTTCAACGAGCTCACCCAGCGCCGGCGCCTGGGCCAGCAGCGGGCCGCCCCATTTCGCTTCAAGCAGCGACTCCAGCACAGCACCCACCCGGTACAGGCGGGCGTCCTCGCGGGCCGGGGCCAGCAGCTGGATACCCACCGGCAGGCCATCTTCGTCCGCCAGGCCACCCGGCAGGGACAGGCCCGGAACGCCGGCAAGGTTGGCGGGGATGGTGGCGACGTCGTTCAGGTACATGGCCAGCGGATCGTCCAGCTTCTCGCCCAGGCGGAAAGCCGTGGTGGGGGCCGTCGGCGAAATCAGGACGTCCGCCACCGTGAAGGCGGCGTCGAAGTCGCGCTGGACCAGTGTGCGGACCTTCTGGGCCGAGCCGTAGTAGGCGTCATAGTAGCCGGCGGACAACGCGTAGGTGCCCAGGATGATCCGGCGCTTGACCTCGTCGCCGAAGCCGGCGGCGCGGGTGGCACCCATGACGCGTTCGATGGTCATGGGCCCCTCTTCGGGGAGGACGCGCAGGCCATACCGGACGCCGTCGAACTTTGCCAGGTTGGAGGACGCCTCGGAGGGCATGATCAGGTAGTAGGCACCCAGGGCGTACTGGAAGTTGGGACAGGACACCTCAACGATCTCCGCGCCGGCTTCCTTGAGGAGCTCCAGGGCGTCATTGAAGCGGTTTTCGACGCCGGCCTGGTAACCCTCGCCGTGCAGTTCCTTGATGATGCCGATCCGCAGGCCCTCAACGTTGCCGGTCTTCGCCGCGGCCACGAGGTCCGCCAACGGGTCCGGGAGGGAGGTGGAGTCGCGGCTGTCATGTCCGCCGATGACCTGGTGCAGGAGGGCGGAGTCCAGGACGGTCCGCGAAACGGGGCCGATCTGGTCGAGCGAGGACGCCATGGCGATGGCGCCGTAGCGGGACACACTGCCGTAGGTGGGCTTCACGCCCACGGTGCCGGTGACCGCGCCGGGCTGACGGATGGATCCGCCGGTGTCCGTGCCGAGGGCCAACGGAGCCTCAAAGGCGGCGACGGCGGCAGCGGACCCGCCGCCTGAGCCGCCGGGGATCCGGTCCAGGTCCCAGGGGTTGCGGGTGGGCCCGTACGCGGAGTGCTCGGTGGAAGAGCCCATGGCGAACTCGTCCAGGTTGGTCTTGCCCAGGATGGGCATCTTCGCGGCGCGCAGCCGCTCCACTACGGTGGCGTCGTAGGGGCTGTACCATCCCTCGAGGATCTTCGAGCCGGCGGTGGTGGGCTGGCCCACCGTGACAATGAGGTCCTTCACGGCGATGGGCACACCGGCCAGGACATGCAGCGCTTCGGCTTCCGCTCCGCCGGCGGCGCGGAGGGCGTCAACCTCTGCGGCCACGGCGAGCGCTTCCTCGGCGTTGACGTGGAGGAACGCGTTGACACCGCGTTCGCCGCCGTCAACGGCGGCAATCCGGTCCAGGTACGCCTGGGTTACCTCGACGGAGGTCACCTCGCCGGCGGCCAGTTTTTCGGCCAGCGCGGCGGCGGTGAGGCGGATCAGTTCGTTGGTGTCAGTCATGGTTATGCCTCATCCAGGATTGCCGGAACCTTGAAACGGAAGTCAAGCGAGTCCGGTGCACCGGAAAGGGCCTGCTCCGCCGTGAAGGTGTGGCCCACAACGTCTTCCCGGAACACATTGGTCAGCGGAATGGGGTGGGACGTGGCCGGCACGTCGCCGCCGGCGGCTTCACCGACCGATTTGACCGAATCAACGATGACGGCGAGTTCTCCGGCCATCCTGTCCAGCTCTTGCGCACTCATCTCAATGTGAGCGAGCCGCGCGAGGTGCGCGACGTCGTCACGGTTGATCGCAGCCATGGATCTCCCCTGCAAAGTTTGAATTGATTTCCGATCCATTCTAGTGGGGAAACGATGATGCCCGTCTGACGACCCCCAGCGGGCGTCAGACGGGCACCTTCTCACCGGGCACCGCCCACCAGGGGCAACACCGCGGCAGCTACAGACTAACCGATTCCGATGGCTCCGGTCAGCATGCCGATTCCCAGCATGACCAGGGACACTGCCGCGGCGCGCCACAGGACTTTCCTGTGGTGGTCGCCGAGGTCCACCTTGGCCAGGGACACCAGGAGCAGGATGGCCGGAACCAGCGGGCTCTGCATGTGGAACGGCTGGCCGGTGATGGAGGCGCGGGCCATCTCGGCGCCGCTGATGCCGTAGTGGGCAGCGGTCTCGCTCAGCACGGGCAGCACACCGAAGTAGAAGGCGTCATTGCTCATAAAGAACGTCATCGGGATGCTCAGGAGGCCGGTAATGACGGCCATCAGCGGGCCCATGCTGGACGGGATGATCTGCACCAGCCAGGAGGACATGGCCTCCACCATGCCCGTTCCCTTCAGGACGCCGGTGAGGACCGCTGCGGCCATGACCATGCTGACCACGGCAACGATCGACGGCGCGTGGGCAACGACCTGCGCCGCCTGGTCCTTCACATGGGGGAAGTTCACCAGGAGGGCGATGGCAGATCCGACCATAAACACATACGGCAGGGGCACGAGGTCTGCGATGAGCATGCCCATCACTGCCACCGTGAGGGCCAGGTTGAACCACTGCAGCCGGGGGCGCAGCGTGGTGCGGTTGGGATCCAGGGCGGTGCCTGCCATCGCGGCGTCGTTCTCTTCCGCTGACACTTCCGTGCGTTCCAGGACAGCTACGGAAGAGCTTCCGACAGCGGCGGCTGCTCCGCCTGGGTTCCCGTTGCGGCCTGCACCGGTGCGGAAGGCGCCGCTGCCGCCTGCCGGGGTGCCGCCGTCGAACGCTTCGGCGGTGTCAGGCACACCCCAGATTTCGGGCTGGGTGGCACGGAGCCGGTTGCGCTCCTGCAGTCCGAGCACCCAGGCGAAGATGAGGACCACGGCGAGGCCGGCGACAAGGGACGGGATCATGGGGACGAAGACCTCGTTGACGTCGATCTTCAGGGCGCTGGCGGCGCGGGCCGTGGGACCGCCCCAGGGCACGATGTTCATGGTGCCGTTGGCCAGGCCGGCCACACAGGTGAGGACAACGGGGCTCATCTTCAGCCGGAGGTAGATGGGCAGCATGGCCGCGGTAGTGAGGATGAAGGTGGTGGAGCCGTCACCGTCCAGCGATACGGCAGCTGCCAGCAGGGCGGTGCCCAGCACCACCTTGGCGGGATCATTGCCCAGCTTGCGCAGGATGAACCGGACCAGCGGATCGAACAGCCCGACGTCGATCATCAGGCCGAAGTAGATGATGGCGAACATCAGCAGGGCGGCGGTGGAGGTCATGGACTTCATCGAATCCATCACCATGTCTCCAATGCCCAGGCCGGCGCCGGCGAACAGGCCAAAAACTGTGGGGACGATGATCAGCGCCAGCACTGGCGTCAACTTCTTCGTCATGATCAGCACCATGAATACCGCGATCATGGCGAATCCAAGTAATACCAGCACGGCTGGGCTCCTTCTTTGTGAACAGCGGCACAGCGGTGTGACGCGTGCTACAGACTGTAGGGTGGCCGGCGTCACGGCAGTGCCTTTGGCTCAATTGATTGGCATACTGCTTATTGCGAGCATTTTGCTCATTGTGCTCACGGCCTTCAGCCGCCCCGCCACCCACCGGATCGAGGAGGATCATGCAGCGTACCAGTCCGCGCGCGCCGCTGCGGTTTTCCACCCAGACGCTGCTCCTGCAGCTGGCGGTGGTGCTTTTGGTGGTTCTGCTCAGCGCCGCTGTCCACGCCTGGCTGACCTACGACCGGGTGGCCCGCGAGGCAGAGAGCCAAGCATTGACCCTGGCCCGGACTGTGGCGTCGGACCCCTCGGTGCAGGCCGACGTGCTGGCCATCAGCGAACAGCCCGGCACTCCCCCGCCCGCCGAACTCGCTGCCGGGCCGCTGATGACGGCCGCCGAAGCGGTCCGCGCCCGGACAGGTGCCCTGTTCGTGGTGATCACCGACGAAACCGGCCTCCGGCTGGCGCATCCGGATCCGCAGCGGCTGGGCGAAAGGGTGAGCACCGATCCGTCCGAGGCGCTGTCCGGCGAGGAAGTGACCACCCGGAACACCGGAACACTCGGACCTTCCGCCGGGGCCAAGGTACCCGTCTACGCCCCCGGCAGCAGCACGGTGGTGGGCGAGGTCAGTGTGGGGTATTCGATGGAGACCGTGGGCCAGAGCGTGGAACGGGACATCGGCCCGGTCGCCTTGACCGCCGCCGGTGCGCTGCTCGCCGGCATCCTGGGATCCTTCCTGCTGCGCCGCCGCCTGCACAGGCTCACCCTGGGCCTGGAACCGGAGGAGATCAGCACCCTGGTCCATGACCAGGTGGCGGTCCTCCAGGGCGTGGACGACGGCGTGATCGGCGTTTCCGCCGACGGCCGGATCACCGTCTTCAACGCCGCCGCCCAGCGCCTGCTGGGGCTGGACGACCTCGCCGGAACACGCTGGGAGGACGCCCCCGTGCCGGACCTGCTGAAGTCCCTGACCAGGGCCGGCTCCGGCGACGCTTCCGCCGTCGAACTGGTGGCCGGCGGCCGGGTACTGGTGGCCAACGGGCGCAAGGCATTGCACCGGCGGGAGGACCTGGGCTGGGTGGTAATGCTCCGCGACCGCACGGAGCTGCAGCAGCTTACCCGGCAGCTGGATGCTGTGGGCACCATGTCCACGGCGCTGAGGGCCCAGCGGCACGAGTTCGCCAACCAGCTGCATACCATCGCCGGGTTCATGAGCATCGGGCAGCACCAGCAGGCGCGTGAATACCTGGCCCGGCTGGCCGCCACCGGGCCGCTGAAGTTTCCCGTGGACCAGGCCGAGCTGCTCCAGGACCCGTACCTGCAGGCTTTTGTTGGTGCCAAGGGGGTGGAGGCCGACGAGCGCGGGGTCGCCCTGCGGATCGGCCCGGAGACCCTGGTCCGCGGGCAGGTCACCGACGCCCAGGACGTCACCACCGTGCTGGGGAACCTCATCGACAACGCCATCAACGCCGCCGTGGCTGGCTCTTCGACGGACCGCTGGGTTGAGCTGGAGGTGCTGGATGAGCCGGACGACGACGGCGGCACGCTCCACGTGGTTGTCGCCGACTCGGGCGACGGGCTGGCGGCGGGAACGGACCCCGAGGCAGTCTTCGCCGAGGGCTTCACCACGGCGTCCGGCGCGCTGTCCAGGAACCACCGTGCCGGCGGCGGCCAGGGATTCGGGCTGGCACTGGCCCGCCAGCTGGCCCGCCGCCGCGGCGGGGAGGTCCGCCTGCTGGAAGCCGGGCAGCCCGGCGGACCCGGTGCTGTTTTTATGGCCACCCTCCCCGGCACCACAGCCGGGACCAAGGACTCCCGGCTCAAGGATTCAGCGGCCACGGATGCCGCCTTCAGGAATTCCGCTTCCCAGGACGCAGCTGGAAAGGACCACCATGGCTGATGACTTTCGGGTGCTGATCGTCGATGACGACTTCCACGTGGCCAAACTGCACGCCGCCTACGTGGACTCGGTGCCAGGGTTCCTGGCCCTGGCACCGGTGGGAACGGCGTCGCTGGCGCTACAGGCCATCCACAGCCTCCGGCCGGACCTGGTGCTGCTGGACGTGTACCTGCCGGACGCGTCCGGGCTGGACCTGCTCCAGCAACTGGACGTGGACACCGTAATCCTCAGCGCCGCCTCCGACCCCGCCTCCATTCGCGTGGCGTTCCGGCGGGGTGCGCTGGGCTACCTGCTGAAGCCGTTTACCTCTGAGTCCCTGTCCCAGCAGCTGCGGTCCTACGCGCGGTTCCGGCGTCTGCTGGCCCAGCCCGGCGCGCTGGACCAGGATGGGGTGGAGCGTGCCAAGCGGTCTCTGATCCCCGGTGACGTCGCGCCGTCGTCAAAGCCCAGGTCAGCGACGGAGGCGGCGGTACTGGAATCCCTGGTACCGGGCGAGCAGTACTCGGCCGCGGAGGTGGCCGGCCGGGTGGGTGTCTCCCGTGCAACAGCGCAGCGTTACCTGTCCTCGCTCGCCGACGACGGCGCCGTGGACATCCAGCTGCGCTACGGATCCACCGGCAGGCCGGAGCACCGCTACGGCCTGCCGGCGGGGTAACCTGCTGGCGGGTTAGCTGCCGCTCTTCTGGGCGACGAGCTCGATTTCGACCAGCATGTCCGGGTCGAGGAACGGCAGGACGTGGACCAGGGACAGGGTGGGCCGGATGTCGCCAAAGACTTCACCGTGGGCGCGGCCGGCGTCCTCCCACTTGCTGATGTCCGTCAGGTACAGCTTGGACTGGACCACGTCCTCGAAGCTGAAGCCGGCGTCCGCGAGGACCTTGCCGAGCTTCTGCAGGATGAACTGGGTCTGGGTGTAGAAATCGTTCCCCACGATGCCGTCCTCGCCGCTGGCCGCGGTGGCGGAAATGTACAGGGTGCTGTCCACCTGGACCGCGCGGGAGTAGCCGAGGGTCTGTTCCCAGACGGAGCCGGTGCCGAAGGTTTTGCGCATGGTGGGCCTTTCAAAGCTGGAATGAGTCGGCACCACTTTAGGGCGGCTACAGGTCCAGCCGGTAAACCAGCAGTTTTATGTCAGTTCCGGGGATGAACCAGTCACGCTCGGGGACGCGGCGGAAGCCTGTTTTCCGGTAGAGTCCGTGAGCGCTCTCCCAGGTTGCTCCGGTGGTGAGGGCTACCCCGTTGATGCCTGGCAGGGACCGGGCATACGCGATGATGGCCTCCACCATCGCCTTGCCGGCACCGCTGCGCTGCACAGCCGGGTCCACCACCAGCATGCGGAATTCCAGTTCGTCGGCCAGTGCAATGTCCGCATACGGCTTGCCGGCCAAGGCAAGAGTGACCGAACCCACCACGTCCCCGGCCCGCTCCGCCACCCAGATCGTGGCCTTGCCTGCCCGCTCGGCCACATCCTGGACCTTGCGCATGTAGGGGTGATCGGCGTCGTCGAAATACCCGGCGGCCAGGTAGGAATCCCTGGTGATGCGGGCAATGGCGCCGAAATCGGACTCGACGGCGGGACGGACGGTTATCTGCGGATGCACCCATCAATGGTAGTGCTACTGATGAGTACCAGCCCGCGCAACAACGCTTTCCGTGATTGAACTATCAGCCAGGCGCATTGTGGTCAGGCGAGTGGAAACAATAGCCAGGGGAAGGTCCGTCAGGGAGGCTGTGGGTCAGGGAAGCTGTGGGTCAGAGCGGGAATTTGCCGGACAGCTCCAGGCTGGCAGCGCAGGTCCAGGCGTCCAGCCGTTCCTCGTCTGAGGGGCCGCCGTCCAGCGGGCTGGTCAGCCGCGGCCGCCGGACCCAGCAGCCGGCCTCTTCCGCAATGAGCGCGCCGGCGGAAAAATCGTGCTCGTTGAGCCCGCGTTCGCCGAAGGCGTCATGGGTGCCGTCCGCCACCATGCACAGGTCCAGCGCCGCAGACCCGAGCCGGCGGACATCCGCGAACCCTTCCAGCAGTTCGGCCAACTGGCCGGCCTGCTCGGAACGGACGCCCGGATCGTAGCTGAAGCCGGTGGCAAGGATCTGGCCCTTGCGGCCCGGTACCGGCCCCTCCAGCCGGGTCAGGGTCCCGGCTTCCTCGAGCCAGGCACCCTGGCCGCGGGCCGCGTAGTAGATGCGGCCCAGCGCGGGGGCGTTGACGACGCCGGCCAGCCAGGCGCCGTCGGCATCCGCCACTGCCACGGAGGTGCCGTAGTAGACGATGTTGCGGATGAAGTTGGTGGTGCCGTCCAGCGGGTCGATGGACCAGCGGTATCCCGTGGGATCTGCCGGCCGGGTAGTGCCGTGTTCCTCGCCGGTGATGCTGTCCCCGGGCCGCGCGGCGGCGATGACATCGCGGACGGCGTTCTCGGCGGCAATATCGAAGGCGGTGACCCAGTCGCCGGCTTCGCCTTTGGTGCTGGCCCGGAGCGCGTCCGCGTTCCGCCCGGCCAGGACACGGGCGCCGGCCGCTGCTGCCTGCTTGGCCACTTCCAGCAGGGCGGCGGGAAGTTCCCGCCGGCCGGCGGCCGCGCTTCCGGCGCTCACGAGGCTGCCTCCAGGGCTGCCGGGCCGCCGGCCAGGAGCTCACGGAATCCGTCCTCGTCCAGCACCGGCACGCCCAGCTGTTCGGCCTTGTCCAGCTTGGTTCCGGCGTTCTCGCCGGCCACTACGTAGCTGGTGTTCTTCGAGACCGACCCGGCAGCCTTGCCGCCCCGGAGCAGGATGGCCTCCTTGGCCTCGTCCCGGCTGAAGTTGGGCAGCGAGCCCGTCACCACCACGGTCAGCCCCTCAAGCGTCCGCGGCATCGACTCATCCCGCTCATCTTCCATCCGCACCCCCGCCGCGGCCCAGCGGTCCACGATTTCCACATGCCAGTCCTCGGCGAACCACTCCTTGAGCGCGGCCGCAATGGTGGGGCCCACGCCGTCCACGTGCGCCAGCTCTTCCTCGGAGGCGTTCCGGATGCCCTCCATGGTGCCAAAGGCGGTGGCCAGGGCACGCGATGCCCTCGGGCCCACGTGCCGGATGGACAGCGCCACGAGCACCCGCCACAACGGCTGGGTCTTGGCCTTCTCCAGCTCCCGGAACAGTTTTTCGGTAGTGGCCGTAGGCTTGGACGGGGACTTGGCCGTGCCCTTGCTGTAGAAGTAGGGCACCAGTTCAAACTCCCCGGTGGGCACACCCTTGGTGCGCTTTTCCCGCCTGATCCGGACATCGGCGAGAATTTCCGGAGTGAGGTCGAACAGGGCAGCTTCGGTGGTCAGCGGCGGAACCTCGGGTTCTGCCGGCTGGGTGAGGGCGATGGCTGCTTCCCAGCCCAGGGCCTCGATATCGAACGCGCCGCGCCCGGCCAGGTGGAACACCCGCTCCCGCAGCTGTGACGGGCAGGACTTGGAGTTGGGGCAGCGGATATCCACGTCGCCCTCTTTGGCCGGAGCCAGGGGGGTGCCGCAGGAGGGGCATTCGGTGGGCATCACGAAATCGCGGACCGGTGGGTCCTGCTGGTCGCGCAGGGCCAGGACCGGGCCCACGATTTCCGGGATGACATCGCCGGCCTTGCGCAGCACCACGATGTCGCCGATCTTCACGCCCTTGGCTTTCACCACGTCCTGGTTGTGCAGGGTGGCCATTTCCACCGTGGACCCGGCCACCTTGACGGGCTCCATCATGCCGAAGGGCGTGACGCGTCCGGTGCGGCCCACGTTGACCTGGATGTCCAGGAGCTTGGTGTGGACTTCCTCGGGCGGGTACTTGTAGGCGACGGCCCAGCGCGGCACGCGGGTGGTGTAGCCGAGGGCCCGCTGGATGGCGAAGTCATCCACCTTGATGACGATGCCGTCGATTTCGTGCAGCAGTTTGTGGCGCTTGTCGCCGTACCGCTTGATGAAGTCCAGGACCTCGTCCAGGCTGCCCAGCACTTCGGAGTAAGGGCTGACCGGCAGGCCCCAGGCCTTGAGCACATCGTAGGTTTCGGACTGGCTGCGCGCCTGGAGCCCTTCACGGGCGCCAATGCCGTGGACAAACATCTTCAGCGGCCGTTTGGCTGTTTCTGCCGGGTCCTTCTGCCGCAGCGAGCCCGCCGCCGCGTTGCGCGGGTTGGCCAGGGGCGCCTTGCCGGCTTCGATCAGGGCTTCGTTGAACGCCGCGAAAGCCTGGGACGGGATGAACACCTCGCCCCGGATTTCCATCTCTTCGGGGAACCCTTCCCCGCTCAGTTCCTGAGGGATTTCCTTGATGGTCAGGACGTTGTGGGTGATGTCCTCGCCCGTGGTGCCGTCACCGCGGGTTGCCGCCCGCACCAGCTTGCCCTCCCGGTACAGCAGGTTGACCGCGAGGCCGTCGATCTTCAGTTCCGTCAGCCACGCGGGCTGGTGCGATCCGTCGCCGAGCTTCTCGATACCGGCGGTGGCTTTGGTGAGCCAGGCTTCGAGTTCCTCAAGGGAAAAGACATCCTCGAGGCTGTACATCCGCTGCAGGTGTTCCACGGCGGCGAAGGCCGCAGAGACTTCCCCTCCCACTTCCTGGGTGGGCGAGTCGTTGGACACCAGTTCCGGATGCAGAGCCTCGATTTCCTCCAGCCGCTGGAAGAGTTCGTCGAATTCGGCATCGGACACCAGGGGCTCGTCTTCCTGGTAGTAGGCGAACCGGTGCTTCCGGACGAGGTCCACCAGGTTCTCGTACTCCTCGCGGACCGGTTCGCTGGGCGTTGTCTCCGGCTCGACGGGTTCGGTGGTGCGGGTGGCGGTCTGATCTGCGGGGCCTGGTCCTGTACTCACAGACCTATCTTGCCATCAAGGCACCACAGCCGGCCGTGACGTCGCGCGCCCGGAGCCGTCGCGTCCGTGGAACTCAGTGGGCTCCGACGCGGTACCGGTTCCGGCCCCACCAAATGAAGGACGCGCAGGCGGTGCCCAGCAACAGCACGCCGGCGATGACGGGCAGGATGGCCGGACCGTCCGGGCCGGGGTCGCCGGCAACCGTGACGGCTGCGACCGGGGTGGGCTTGGCGGACTTGGTGACGGGCGTGTTCCAGTCCTGTCCGCTGGAGGCGCCGGTGGGCGGCGGGGAGGCGGCGGATCCCGTGGCGGCGGCGAGGGACGGACTGGCGGACTCTTCCGGGTCAGCGGACGGGGCGGCCGGTGACGGTGCGGTTTCGGCCGGAGGCGCAACGGACGGTGCGGGCTGTTCCGGAGGCGCCGGAACAGGATCGGCGGGCGGGGCCGGGGGGCTCTGAGGTTCCTTGGGTTTCTGAGTGTGCGTGGGCTCCGCAGGTTTCGGGTCGCCTGCAGGCGCCGGCCCGCAAAACAGCAGGAAGCACTGCTCGGGCGCGGTTGTGGAAGCGGGTGTGGGTTGGGTGGAATCCGCGGCTGCGGGGCCGCCCGGAACGAGGCCAAGGGTGGTGGCCAGGACCACTGCTGATGCCGACGTCAATGCAACGCGGAAAACCGGTGAAGACGGGGTCATTGCTACCTTTCGATGCGCGCAGTCCCCCACCGCGGCTGTCTGGTGTCCTTCGGTAGTCTTCTACACCGTGCAGCAGGGCCGCAAATCCAAGGGACCTGCGGCTCTGCCGCCATGGGCGTGTCAGTCCCTGTTTTCGGGCGGCAGTGCCACCTGGATCTTGCGCGCTTTTCCACGCCCCACCACGTACCCTCGGCCGGGGATGAATTCCGGGCTGATCCGGCCCAGGGACGTGTTCAGCAGGCTGTCGCCTTCGATGTCGCCGGGGTTCAGAAGCAGGCCGCGGCGGCCGGATTTGAAGGGCTGGGCCAGGGACCAGGCAGAGGACCAGGTGGAGGTTTCGGATTCGCCGATGACCCACTGGTCCGCCTTGATGGATACCGTGACCAGCTGGCCCACGCCGGACTCCGCCATGGTGTCGGTGAACTCGGTGAGGCCTTCGATGAAGATGGCAAGCGCGCCAGGGTTTCCGGAGGAGTGCTCCACCAGGTCTTCCACCACCTCGGCTACGTCGTCCGGGCCCACCACGGAGCGGTTCCAGATGGGCAGCGAGGCGACGGCGGACCGCCGGGCCCCGATGTAGATGAGTTCGGTGGCGGGGTTGGACCGGCGGAGGGCGTAGGCCAGGGTCACCAGCGCCACGGTCCGTCCGGCACCGGGCGGGCCGGCGAGGAGGAGCGGGCCCCGCGCCATGATTTCGGCCGGCTGGAGCGTTTCGTCGTCGACGCCGACCACGGGCAGGTCGGGGCCGCCGGCGGGCAGGACATCCAGGTCCACCTGCTCCGGCAGCCTTTCGACGCCCGGGGCAGCCTCCAGGCCCTGGCGCAGCATTGCTTCGCTGAGCTTGTGCACCTCGCGGGCCTGCAGGGCCAGGTTGGAGTTTCCGCCCAGCACGGCGAGCTGGACTTCAAGCCCGTCCAGCAGCCCGCGGCCCGGCGGGGAGGTGGCACCGAGCACGTCGCGCGGAACATCCAGCGAAATGTAGTCGTCCTCGGAGGAGAGCCGGAGCACCAGGCGCCGCTGGATGGAGGCGAGCAGTGAGGCCGGCACCGAATTGGGCCGGTCCCCGGTGACCACCAGGTGGATGCCGAGGGTGCGGCCGTCCGTGGCCAGCTGCAGGAAAATGTCCCAAAGCCCGGACAGGCGGCTGTGTTCGTACGCGTCTCGGAACGCCGACATGCCGTCCACGAGGACAAAGATCCGCTTCTCGTGGGGCCGGTTCGCGAGCTTGCGGTACTCCACGATCGTGGAGGCACGCACCTCGGCGAACGCGGCGGACCGCTGCTCGGCGATGTCCCGCAGCAGGCGCAGCAGGCGCCCCACCCGTTCGACGTCGTCGCCATTGATGATTTCGCCCACGTGCGGGAGTTCCTCCAGCATCCGCAGCCCCGAGGACCCGGAGTCGATCCCGTAGACGTGGACCGGTCCGCCGCGGGGAGTGACGGCGGCAGCGATCGCAATGCCGCGCAAAGCCGCCGATTTTCCTGAACCGCCGGTGCCGTAGATGGCCATGTTGCCGTCTTTGTCCGGCTGGTAGAACACGGTGGGCTGGGATTGCCGGACGGGGTCGTCAGCAACTCCGAGGAGCAGCTGCTCGTCGGTGCGGGGATTGGGGAGCCTGGAGAAATCGTAGGTTTTGGCCAGTTCGTCCAGCCATGGCTTGCGCGGGGGCTGGATCGCGAGCGAGCGGGCCGCCCGGACGATGGTGGCCGTCATCCTCTCGATGTCGTTGGGGCCGGCCGGCGCCTCCAGCACGGGCTTTTCCGGCGCCGGAGCTTCCCAGCTGGGGCCGGAACCGAACGCCATTTCCACAATGTCGATCTGCGGCCGCTGGGGTTTGTCCGTGGTCCAGCCGCCGGCGTAGCCGGTCTGGAAGCCTTGGATCCGGCCAGGCCCGGTTTTGGCCGCACCGCGGCCCGGGATGGAGGGGTCGAAGTAAGCCGCGTCCGGGACGCCCAGGATGTCGCTGGCGTCGTCTTCGTCGGCCATGCGCAGCGCCACCCGGAGGTTGGTGTTGGCCCGCAGGCTGTCCTTGATCACGCCGGCCGGGCGCTGGGTGGCGAGGATGAGGTGCAGGCCCAGGGAGCGTCCGCGGGCAGCGACGTCCACCACGCCGTCCACGAACTCGGGAACCTCGTTGGCGAGCGCCGCGAATTCGTCCACGATGATGATCAGGTAGGGCGGCGCCTCGGGATCGGCCTCGCGCTGGAGTGCCAGCAGGTCCTTGGCCTTCTTCCGGTTCAGCAGCTGCTCCCGGTGGTGCAGTTCGGCGCGGAGCGAGGTCAGGGCGCGCCGGACCAGGTGCGGCGAAAGGTCCGTCACCAGCCCTACCGTGTGCGGCAGGTTGATGCAGTCTGCGAACGCGGCTCCGCCCTTGTAGTCCACGAACAGGAAGCTGACCCGGTCCGGGCTGTACGCCGCGGCCATGCCCATCACCCAGGACTGCAGGAATTCGGACTTGCCGGCACCGGTGGTCCCGCCCACCAGGGCGTGCGGGCCTTCGTTCTTCAGGTCCAGGTACAGCGGTTCGATGCCCTTGGAGCCCACCAGGGCGCGGAGGGTGCCGTTGTCCTTCCGGTTGGCCACGGCGCTGCTGTGCACGGAGTTGTTTTCCGTCCAGCGTTCAGCGACGGCCTGCGGGTTGTCCAGGAAGTCCTTGCCGATCAGGGTGGCATAGGACACGGCGCGTGGAAGGTCGGAATCGTCGGTGACGGGTTTGCCCACGTCCACCACCGGCGTGAGCATCCTTGCCAGCTGGGCAGCGAGTTCGTCGTCTACGCTTTCGCAGCTGACTGGGTAGGTGTGCCGGCCCAGCCGGACCTGCCCTGTGGTGGTGCCGTGCTCCCCGTCCACCACCATAAAATCACGGCAGGCAGCGGGAAGGGCCTGGACGTCCGTGGCTACCCAAAGCACGTGGACGCCGGAGTCCGGGCCGCGTTCGGCGAGCCGGGTGAGACGGCCCCGGTCCACCGGCGCGTCGTCCTCCACGACCACCAGAACCGCCGGCACCACCGGGGCGTCCACCTCCTCCTTCCGGGGATCCAGCCCCGGGCGGAGTTCCGGACCGGACCGCTTGCCGGCGGCCTCCCGGGCTTCCACCAGGTCTTCGAGGCGGGCCACCAGGGAGGCACCGCCGGCAGAACCGGCGGCCAGGTGGTCCCCGGACAGGGGGCTGTGCCCGGAGCCGACGTGGGGCAGCCATTGGAGCCAGTTCCACCGTTCCCGGGACTGGGCGGACGTGATGGCCGTGAGGACCACTTCGGCCGGCGAGTGGAGCCCCGCCAGCTGGAGGACCATGCCGCGCGCCACGTCATCCACCAGTCCGCGGGCACCGGCGATGCCCAGCGAGCCCGCTGACCGGAACCGGGAGACCACCGGAACGCCTTCAATGTCCCGGAACTGCTTGATGCAGTCCTGGATTTCGCGGGCGTATTCCACTTCCGTGTCGTTGTTCGCCGGTTCCTCCAGGAGGACACGCGACGGCACCGTGCCCAGGCCGAAGCGCAGGCCCAGGAAGCCGCTGTGTTCGGGGCGGTGGGTCCACAGCAGCGGACCCAGCTTGTAGATGGCGTTAACGGTGTCGCTGACGGAGGGTGCCTCCTGCAGCCGGACGGCACGCTCCACGTGCTGGAGTTCGGTGATGTCCTCCCGGAAGGCAGCCATGGAGGCCCGGAAATGCTTGAGCTGTTCCTTCTGCTGGCGCTTGGTCCGCATCCGCTGGTCCACGTAATGGCCCACCACGAACAACGGCATCATCAGGATAAACACCGCCGAGAGCGGGTTGTTGCTGATCGAAAAAATGACCGCGCCCATCAGCAGCGGGATGAGCAGCATGATGAAGGGGAAGGGCTGGTCCTCGGGCCGTTTGGGCCCTGCGGGCAGGACGCGCTTCGGTTCCTCAAACCGGGGAACCACCCGGGGTGAGCGGTTGAAGTCCACCAGGGGCGAGGTGGGTGCGGCCGCCCGGTTGTGTCCCAGGGGAACCACCGTAATGGTGGTATCGCCGAGGGTAACGGTGTCCGAGGAGTTCAGTGTGGCGCGGGTGACGGGCAGGCCATCCATCAGGAGCCCGTTGGCGGAGTTGGTGTCCACGATTTCCACGCCCTCCCCCACGCTGATGCGGGCGTGGCGTTTGGACGTCAGCGGATCGGAGAGCCGGATGTCCACGTCCCGGTCCCGGCCGATGTAGCTGGTGCCGGAAGGCAGTGAAAATTCGCGGCCGACGTCGGGCCCTGAGAGCACGCGGAGGGTGGCAGCAGCGGGGCCGCGGCCCGCGTCAGGATCACCGAAATGGGCACTGACGTGGGTCAGGGACACCACGGAGCCGGGCCGGAGGCCGGATTCGAGGAGGTTGTCCTCCCGCGCGAGGACGTTGCCGCGCATGGCCCCCACGAACGCCTCGTCGATCTTCAAGGAGAGGTTGTCCGGGGCGGGCGTGCCTTTGCGGGCAGGGTCGGCGGCCCAGAGCGTCGTGGCTACGTCGGCTACGGATGCGAGGCCGTCAACGGTAATGGCCAGGTCCTTGGCTTCGGCCGGGTCGCGGCGGAGCGTTAGCCGGATCCTCATCCTTCGTCCACGCCCCTCATCTTCTCGAGCAGGTACAGGTCATCGGCTGTGACCAGGTGCGAGGTGACGGCGTGCTCCACCAGCCGGGCGCGGCGGTTGGTGGCGAGTTTGCCGCCGCCGCCGCGCAGGCCAACGACGCCCACGCGGTCAAGTTTGTCGCAGACGTTATCCAGTTTCCGGTTGAAGCGGGTAAGCGCCCAGCCCAGCGTTTTGGCGGCGGCGGCGGAGGACGGGATGGCACTGAAACCGGTCCCTTCGCGCCTGAGCATCGGCTCGGCGAGCGCCACGATGAGTGCCTTCTGCGAGTCGGTGAACACCACCGGTCCAATGGTGGTGTCCCCGTTGCTGTCCTCCTCCCGCGACTCCTGCCGGAAGGACGGGGTCTTCAGGTGCACCGCGAATTCATACGTAGTGGGGCCCGCCGTAAAAATGATGTTGGTGTGGCTGAACACCAGCGGGATGCGGGCGCCGGGCGAGAGCCACGCCTGCATGCCGCCGGATCCGTCCGCTACCGTGGCGGAGAGCATGCTGCCCACGTTGCTGAGCCACCAGATCCCGTCGTAGCGGGCCACCTGCAGGAACTGCCGGTGGAGGTAGGGGTTGTCGTCGACTTCGAGGTCGCCTTCGCGGCCGATGTTGAAGACGTCCTCGTCTGAGGGCTCGTACCATTCACCACAGAAATCTATTGCTAGATCCCCCATGTTCTGTGCCTCCTCGTTGGGCATAACTCTGCGTATCGTTCGTGTGCTGCTGCCTGGAATGTTGTGCCTGATGCGCTGCCGGTCATGGGCCGGTGCAGGCAATGGACGCCTGCTCCATGGGCGAGAAAGCACCGTCGGTGCGGACGATCATCACCTGGACGCAGGTTTGCCCTGACGGGTTCGGTTTCACCTGGACAGGCGGCTGGTCGATGGACTGGTATTCCCCGGCGCCGCCAATCGTATAGACCCGCCACTTATAGGTGTCGCCCGGCTTGGGCTGCGGGTTGGTCCAGGTGAAGGACGCATCGCCGCCGGGAGCCAGGGTCCCGGTGAGGCCTTCGACGTCGGGCACGGTGCCGTTGTCGAGGGCATCGGCCGGCGGTTTGCTGGCTTCCAGGCTCTGCGGCGCCCTTGGTGTCTCCGGCGCGGCGTTGGCGACCACGATGCCCACCACCGCGGCGAGGGCCAGCAGAGTGCCGCCGGAGATGGCCAACCAGAGGTTGCGTTTCCCGTGGTCCGTGCCGGCCGGGGCGTCTTCGATGGGTTCGGCCACGCGCGCCGGCCGGTGGATGGTGGTGTCTGCGGCATCGCCGCCGTCGGGAGGCCCGGCACCCCTGGATGGGCCCAAGGTGTCCGGCGCGCTGCCGGCGTTGCCGCGGAGCACGGTGGACTGGCCCCAGTCCTGGGGCTGAGATGCGGGAGGGGTGGCCGGCGGTGTTGACGCTGCAGGCGGGGTAAAGCGCGGCGACGGTGCCTCCGCAGCAGGGACCTGCGGCCGGGTGCGTGCCGGGAAAGTGGGAGCGCTGCCGGTCCGCTCCGGGTCGATGGCCGCGATGCTCCGCACGCGGGTTTCTTCGGCGTCGCCGTCCGGGTGGCTGTCCTCCTGGTGCGGTTCCTCGAGTACTTCGAAGGGCGTGACCGAAAGGTTGAGCTCAGCCTGGATGCGCTGCAGGGCCAGGGCGAAGGCGTGGGCAGACGAGTACCGTGACTGCGGGGACTTGGCCATGGCCGTGGACAGGGCCAGCTCCAGGGATTCCGGGACATCGGCACGGCCAAGGCGGGGCACCGGCATGTTGCTGATCCGGCTGATCAGCCCGCGCTGGGAGTTGTCCGCGCCGGGCATCACAAACGGTGACCTGCCGGCCAGCAGCGTGTAGAGCGTTGCGCCGAGCGCCCACACGTCCACCATCACGCCGTCCACGGTGCCGTCGGTGAACTGTTCCGGCGGGGACCACGGGATGGACATGCCGGAGTCCTCGTCGCCGCCGCCGGCCAGGGTGCCGGAGATGCCGAAGTCCGTCAGGGCCGGACGGTTGTAGTCTGTCACCAGGATGTTGGCGGGTTTGATGTCGCGGTGGGCGATGCCGGCGCGGTGGGCCGTTTCGACGGCGGACGCCACCTGGATGCCGACGGCAAGGACTTCGTCCACGCTGAACCGCTGCCGGCGGTACCGGACGTCCAGGCTGGGCCGGGAGCAGTACTCCATGGCCAGGTAGGAATGCCCGGCGTCGGTGACTTCCGCCTCGAAGATGGTGACGATGTAGGGGTGCGAGGACAGCTGGGCCATGAGGTTGGCCTCGGACTCGAACCTGCGGCGGGCGCCTTCGGTCTTCAGGTCCGAAAGCAGCACCTTGACGGCCACCTTCCGCTTGGGCCTGTCCTGTTCGTAAAGGTAGACGTCGGAGAACCCGCCGGATCCAAGCGGGCTGATGTAGGTGAACCCCGGGATATGGGGTGGCGGCGCTGCCGGCCGTTTGGAACTCACGGAATCTCCTCAAAGCGCAGCGAGATGTTGTCGCCCAGTTCTGCGATGTCGCCATCGAGCAGGATGGCCATCTCGTTTTGGGCCAGCCGGCGCGGCGGCTGCCCTTCGCGCACCAGGATGGTGCCGTTGGTGGCCTTGAGATCGCAGAGCATCACGTGCCAGCCCTCCAGCCGGACTTCCACGTGGGAGCGGGAGATATCCCCGCCGGGACTGGCCACCTGGACCAGCCGGGGCATCTCCCCACCCTGCACCCGGGATACGGAGGGTTGCCGGCCGATCACCAGCGACTGTTCGAGGTCCACCACGTCCCCCGTGGAGATGCGCATCCGTCCGAGGCGTGGACGGGCCACCTGGACGGCGTCCGGAAGCAGGCCCGCGCCGCAGGTGGCGCAGGCGGGATTGGTGGGCGGGTTGGCGTGGTCCCGCGGGCACAGCCGCGCCAGCACCAGCGGCCCGGCGGCAGCGGCAGTGTCTTTCGTCCCGCGGACCGGCGCCGGTGCCATCCTGCCCAGGCTGCCCTTCATCACCGTCTGGCCGTCGTGGTCGCCGTCGTATTCTGCGGGGCCGGTTCCGGGCGTGGGCATGGCCGCTGTGGCGGCGGTTGGGGCCGGTTCGGCGGGTACGGCTGACAACATCGGCGAGGGCACCGCAGGGGGTGCGGCCGGCGTCCGCCAGGGCACGGAGTCGATGAGGCCGCCGGGCGCGGGTGCGGACGGAACGGGTGCGGACGGAACGGGTGCGGACGGAACGGGTGCGGGCCCTGATGGTGCGGGCGGACCGTCCTGCGCGACGGCGGGTGGCGTCTCCGTGATCCCCTTCCCCTTGCGGTCCACCGAGTCAGCCCCTGCCGGGGATTGGTCCAGGCCGTCAAGGGTGGCGGGTGCACCCGCTACTGCAGGGCCGCCGTCCGCATGCTCTCCGCCGGCGCCCTTAGCAGTCCTCTCCTCTTCGGTGGCCCGCTGCCCAGTGGTCCCGTGGCCCGGACCAGGGGTTTGCGCATGTGCTGTTTCCGGGTCTTCGCGGACGGCAGCGTCTTCGATGCTGCGGACCACTGTCCGCTCCCAGAGGTGGTCGTAGGAGCTGGTCATTTCGGCTGCCGCAACCTGGTCGGCTGTACTCGGCGTGGCGGGCTCCGGTGCCGCGGTGGGGGTTGTCGCCCCGGCAGCGGTTTGAGCTTCGGTGCCGGTTGCTGGCTCCGCGGCACTTCCCTCCGCGGCACTTCCCGCGTCGGTGCCTGTCCCTGCCTCGGTGTCCGTTTCTGCCGCCGCGCCAGTCCCTGTGCCGGTGCGGGTTCCTGCCAGAGCGTCGACGTCGAAGTCCTCATCGGTGACCGCGTAAACGGTCTCGGCGGAGGCCCCATGCTCGGGGGCCACGGTGATCCCGGGAGGATCCGGCTGCCGGGCCTCTTCGCCGGCGGGCGCCGGAACCGGCACGGACGCGGCGGAAGTGGCTTCCGCACCGGACGATGGTTCGATCACCGCCGGGGCAGCGGTTGCTGACGTCGGCGGCGCCGCGGCAAGAGGGACTGCGGCAAGAGGGACTGCGGCGGCTGCCGACCCCAGCGGGGCTGCGGCAGTAGGGGCTGCGGCCGCGGCCACCGGCGAAGAAACACCCGCCCGGTCTGCTGCGGGACCAGGCTCCGCAGCGGCTTTGGTCCCTGGGCCGAGGGTGAGTGCCAGGGACTGCAGCAGCACCACGCCTTCCCCGAGCGGCAATTCCGGCAGGTCACCCTGTGGCTGATCAGGACTTGGCTGGTGGACACCCGGCTGGTTGGTTCCCGGCCGGTCGACACCCGGCCGGGCCCACTCCTGCGGATAGCCAAACCCACCGGCCGCTGCGGGGATGGTCAGCCGGCACAGCCCCGGATCATTGAGCCGCCGCTCGGTCCAGGTAGTCACGTCCCGGCCGTTCAGCTCCAGCGGGCCGCCGGAGGACTGGACCGTTACATCAAGGTCACCCCGCAGGAAGACCCGGAGCGGGCCGTCGAAATCAAGGATGCCAAAGGATGGGATGTTGGCAAGGGATCCGCCGGAACTGCTGGTCACCATGTGGAGAACCTCGTGCACCTCCGGCCGGCTTTCCAACAGGTCCCAGACCGCGGCAATAAGGGCCGGCCGGGTGCCCGGCCCCAGGAGGACAGCCGTGCGGGAGCGCAGTATGCCCAGCCAGGTCCCGGGGATGTAGCTAGCGGCGCTCATCGTCCGGTTCCCCGCTCTCATCCGCCGTCCCGGTTGCCGCTGTGCCAGTTTCCGGGGTGCCTGCTTCCGGGGTTCCTGCTTCCGGCGTTGCTGGTTCGGCCGGAACAGTGCGGGGCAGTGTGATCCCGTCTTCTGCCGGTTCGGGGCGCGGTGCCGTGGTGGCTGCACCGGCGTCGTTCAGGACGTTCCGGACGTCCACCACAATGACGGTGACGTTGTCCCTGCCGCCGCTGCGGAGCGCTGCCTGGATCAGGGCGTCGACGGCGTCCTGGGGATGGCCCACGGTGCTGAGGATCCGGTGGATATGTTCATCCGTGAGTTCGCCCGTGAGTCCGTCGGAGCAGACCAGGACCCGGTCCCCCTCCTCCACCGGCAGCAGCCAGTAGTCTGCCTCGGTCTCATCGCCGGTGCCAAGTGCGCGGGTGACCACATGCCGGCGTGGATGGATGGTGGCCTGCTCCGCCGTGATCTCCCCGGCGTCAACGAGTTCCTGGACCTCGGAGTGGTCCACGCTGATCTGTTCGAACCGGCCCTGGCTCAGGCGGTAGGTCCGGGAGTCGCCGATGTTCATCACCAGCCAGTAGGGCATGCCCATCTGCTCCACGATGACGGCACCGGCCAGGGTGGTGCCGGCACGGGCACCGGTTGCTTCGCGGATCGAGTCGTCCGCCTTCACCAGGTACTGCTGCAGTACAGCTGCGGTGACGGTCCGTTCGCCGGTGGTGAGCTGGGGAATCGATGCCAAGGCCCGGACACACATCCCGCTGGCGACCTCGCCGGCTTCGTGGCCGCCCATCCCGTCTGCCACGGCGAAGACGGGATCGGAGGCGATGTACGAATCCTCATTCAACTCCCGGCGGAGTCCCCGGTCCGTCCCGTGGCCGACGCTCAGGCTGAGCTCTGCCCCCGGTTTGATGCTGGAGGGAACGCTTGCGGGCTGTTGGTTCATGCCTGTCCTAGGTAAAAGGTGCGGTCTCCAAAATGGACACTGGATCCCGGGGTGACAAATGCGGGCACACCCGGCTGCAGGGGCGTGCGGTGGCCGTCGGGGGTGGTGACGGCGCTGCCGTTGGTGGAGTTCCGGTCCGTCACCCAGATCCCGGCTCCGTCGGTCAGCAGGTGGAGGTGGGTTTTGGAGATGGACCGGCCGGGGTCGTCGACGGCGAGCAGCTGGGCCTGCTGCTCGCCGGCCTGGCCCACGGGGTTCCTGCCCACCAGCACGCTGCGGTCCAGCTGGAAGTCGCGGCCGTCGTCGAGCCTGATCCGCAGTACTGCGACCGGTGCCGGCGCAGCCGGCCCGCCGCGCACCTGGGTGCGGTCCACGTCGTCGTCCGCATGCCATTGCTGGACGCGCGGTTCCGGAACGGTCCGGACCGGAGCTGCCGCCGGCACAGCCCCGGAATGAGCGGTCCCAAACGGAACGGCCATCACAGGAGCAGCTGCAGGCCCGGCGGGGCCGGGGACCGGCGGAACCGGGTGCGGCGCAGGGTTGGGGGCGGGCGGTTGAGCGCGCATGATTTTGGGCGCGTTGGCGCCGGCCACCGGGGACACCACCTGCTGCACCGGGGGCAGGTCAAGCGGGGCGAAGCTGTAGGGCCCCTGGATGCCGCCGCTGGTGATGGGGTTCCGGCCCGCCTTGACGTCAAACGCGAGGGTTTTCGCGGCAGCATCGTGCCAGCCGCGGAGCCGGCCGTTTTTGTCCCAGCTGTTGGACACCACCACCACCACAGCCCAGGCCGCGCCCACCAGCACCAGCGGGCCGAGGACAATGAAAGCGGCGGCGAACCACTGGAACACCACCACCAGGATCGCGGCCAGCAGCGTCAGCAGGATGCCGGCACCGGTGATCAGGCCGCGCAGGAAGAGTGGAGCGGCACCTGGGGCGTAGCCGTCGTTGTCTGCACTGCGGATGCCCATCAGCACGTTGCCGGGGGTCTTGCCCGTCCGCGCTTCCCAGCCCATCACCACGAAAAGGTACACGAGGGTCAGGCCCAGTCCGATGCCGCCGAACAGCACCAGGGACCCGGTGTCGTAGATGATGAAGCCGCCGCTGCGGGTCCGCGTGATGCCGGCGAAACCGAGGGCAAACGTGATCACCAGCACTGCCAGGGGCGGAAGCCAGTCAATGACGGCAGCACCGAGGCGCTTGCCCGCGGCAGCCGGAACAAGCTGAAGATTCACTGCCATTCCCGTTCCTCCCCCTGGACCGGCACCCACCTGCGTGGTGGACCCGCCGGCGCTCCCCCGGCCTGTGCCCGCGTTGACGCCCCCGGCGGCAAATGCCTGGGGCCTTTCTACTATCGGGATAGTACCGGGAATCCCCGGCAGGTGCGCGGCATGGGAACCGGGGCGGGGATCAGCACCCGGACGGGGCTGGCCGAGGCTGCGCGCCGCCCGGTTGGGCTGCGGCGCCCCGCAGGCTGCACAAAAGGCAGCCCCGGCGCGGAGCGGTTGCCGGCAATGGGGGCAGTGCCCGGCGTCGTCTCTCACTGGCTATTGGGTCCTTGCGTCGTGGTGTCCTGTGTGGTGGTGTCCTGCGTGATTGTTCCAGGACGACGGCGGCCGAAGCCCTTCAAGGAGGACAGCGCCGGGAGTGCCGGCCCGGCGCCGCCCCGGCGCAGGAGGGTGCGCGCGTCGGAGAGCAGCGAGCGGGGCGAGAACCTCGCCTGCTGCCGGCGCCAGAATCCCACGGTGGCGGTCATTTCCTTCAGCGACCCGTCAACGATGGTCCAGTACTCCCGGACCTCGTCCTCGCTGGGCTGGCCGGCGCCGAAAATTGATGCGTCTGCCCGGCTGGCCAGCATGGTGGTGGTGCCGCCGCTGGCAGGGAACGCTTCGGCCAGTACCGCCGCGCTTTCGCGCCGCGTGGAACGTGTGTCGACGGCGGCCCCCATGTCGGTGGCGAGGCTCACCACCTCGCTCCAGCCTCCGCTGACCCGCTGCGCAGGGTCACCGTCGCGGAAACGCGACTTCCGTCGTCGTGATTTCAGCAGCGCAATCAGCAGGAGCGGCAGCGCGAGGATGGACAGCGGAATCAGGGCGACACCCAAGGCACCCAACAGGGCTCCCCAGAACAGCCAGGGGTTGTTCTTTTTCTGGTCCGCGTCCAGGGCGTCCGGCGAAGAGTCCGGCGGCAGGTCCGCGGGTTCCTGCGGCGGGGGCGGCGGCTGCAGGACCTGGGGTTTGGGCTTGGATTTGTTCTCGGGATCCGGCGGGATGGGGACGTTGTCCTTGGGCGGGGTGGGGTCGAAGCTGACCCAGCCCACCCGCTCGAACGCCACCTCAACCCAGGCGTGGACATCCTTGCCGGTGATCTTCACTTCGCCGGCCCCGTTTTCCGGGCTGGTGGGCTCGGGGTAGAAACCCATCACCACGCGGGACGGGATGCCCAGGTGGCGGAGCATCAGGGACATCGCCACGGCGTACTGTTCGTCGTCGCCCAGCATCTGCTTGGCGGTCAGGAGGTTCCTGATGCGCGCCGACCCGTGGCCGGAGACGCTGGGCAGCTGCCCCTCACTGACCAGGCCGTTGCTGAACGCGCCGGTCTTCTGGAAGTGGGCCTCGATCTGGCGGACCCGGTCGATGGCCGTGGGGGCATCCGCCGAGAGGTCGTTGGCCTGCGAGCCAACCACCGGCGGCACCTCGATGGGGGCCGGCAGGGACACCTTGGCGAAGTCGTACTGCGTCAGCTGGCCGTGTTCGAGCTTGACGGGGTCGGAGACCTGCACGCTGTAGGAGTCGCCTTTGGACAGCCCGTTGGTGGTGACTGCGGTATCGGTGCCCGAGTTGAAGTAGAGCCCGGAAGCGGCCGGGGAGGCACTTTGGGCAAAGCTGATGCCGGTGGTCTTGCGGCCGCCGGGAACAAAGAAGCCCTGGTAGTCCTCGATGGTGATGCCGATGGAGTAGTCGTTGGTGGGGACCACTCCGGAGGTGTCGGCGAGCGTGTTGATGGACTCGGTATCCCCCACCTTGCTGAAGTTGCCGGAACCGTTGGGGTCCATGGCGTAGTTGGTGCCGTTGAAGGCGTCCAGGGCGCCCAGCCGGACCCTGCCGTCGCGCGGCAGCCCCGTGACCACAAACAGGGTGTCGTCCTTTTTGTCCTTGACGAACGTGCGGAAACTCGCAAGCGGGGTGATGTAGTCCCTGGGATCGAACGGCGGGACCACCACGTTCCGGAGGACCTTCCGGTCTCCCCCGGCGGTCACCAGCGGTGCGGACACCGCGGTAACAGCCACGCTCGCGGCGATCACCCCGGCCGCCATTCCCAGCCTGCGCAGCCGGGCCCGCTGGACGCTGGCGGAGTCCGTTTGCGGGGTGTTGACGGCCACCTTCCGGGTGCTGCCCATCCGCAGGGCGTCCCGGCGGAACGTTGCCCAGGCGATGCCCAGTACTGTCAGGCCGATGCCGCGCTCGAGGGTGAGGAAGGCGGCATTGGTGCTGAAGGCGATGCCGGTGACGAAGAGGACCAGCACAGGGATCAGCGGCAAGTACGGGGTCCTGGCCCGCCAGGTCAGGATTGCTGCCACCAGTGCCGTGATCAGGGAACTGAAGAACGGGACGATCAACACGCCGCCGGCGGTTCCCACCGGCACCCCGACGGTCAGCATGTCCTTCCAGGCGAACACGATGCCCAGGAGGAGGATCCGGAGCGAGTCCAGGGTGGGCACAAAGCCGGCGATGGCCGAATCCGGTACTGCGAGCAGCGTCCCGAACACGAGGTAGGCGCCGAGGGCCAGGGCCGAGGTGATGAGCAGTCCCAGGCGCAGGTGCGCGTTGAGGACGCCGGTGGCCAGGCCCAGGATGATTCCGCCGAAGCCGGACAGGAGGTAGTACGGATCGCCGCCGAAGCTGAGCCCGAAGCCCAGCAGGCCCAGCCCCAGGAGTACGGTGAGGGCGCCGGCGTCGAGCAGGAAATGCCAGAGCGGCTGGCCGTCCTCGAAGCCGGATGGCCGGCCGCTGCGGGCCGGTTGCCGGGCGGATGTGGGGCGCGGGCGCAGGCCGGGTGCGGAGGTCATGCTGCCGCCTTCCGAAGAACGATGCCGAGGTCGGCGAGGTCGCCCAGGGTGAGCACTGTCAGGTCGGCGATGTTCGCCCTGCTGGACGCGGCGCCGGCCTCCACCCGGACCGCGAGGCTGCGCACCCCGGGCGGAACGGAGGCGGCGGCGGACCTGAGCTGGGTGGCGGTGACGTTACTGCCCACCACAAAGAACACCACGGAGGCGTTGGGAACTGTATCGGCCAGCGTCCTGGCGAGGTCGACGGCGGTGCGCCGCATGGGTGCCCCCACGATCCTGGTCATATCGTCAAGCATGTTCCGGCCGGTTTCGCAGCGCAGCGGGCCCTTCTGGGTGAGGACGTCCAGCTCGCGTTGCTCGCGGATGGCCTGCCGCCCGATGGAGGCGGCGGCGGAGATCGCCATTTCGAACTCCTCTTCCGAGGCGTATTCGTCCGTGTTGATGGACAGGGAAATGGCGAGGTGGGCGCGGCGGGTCTCTTCGAACTGGCGGACCATCAGCTTGTTGGTCCGTGCCGTTGTTTTCCAGTGGATGTGCCGTCGGTCATCCCCGGGGACGTAGTCCCGCAGGGCATGGAAGGAGACGTCGGCGCTGGACAGCTCGGTGGTGGGCATGCCTTCAAGGTCGCGGATGAAGCCGGCTGCGGATCCGGTGAGGGCCACTGTGCGGGGATGGACGAACAGGTCCTCGGGCTCGGTCCACAGGACCTGGCGGCGCAGCAGGTGCAGCGGGTCCGCGCGGACTGAGCGCACCGGTCCCACGACGATCACCGCACGGCGTGCGGTGGGGATGGTGAAGAGGTCCTCGTGGACCTGCCGGGGTTTCATCCGTGGCAGGTGGAAGACCGCGGTGACGTTGCCCACCGGGAGTTCGACGGCGGCGGGCAGCAGTGGGCGGTTGGAGGTGTTGGTGACGGCGATGCTGCCCACGGCGTTGTCGCCCACGGCGACGCGGGTCCGGGCCAGGTCGAGGACCACGCCGTAGGTGGAGCGGCCGAGGATGAAGCCGACGGCAATGACAAACATCACGAAGGCCGCCACGGCGGCGGCCTTCGCCTCCTGCCAGCCGTAAGCCTGGCCCGCGGTCCAGAGCAGGACGGCTGCTGCCAGGACCGACCAGCCCAGCACGCTGACCACCGAAAGGACGGGCCAGGCGTGCTTGAGCCAGGCCGCCTTGGCGGTTCGCCAGGCAGGGGCCAGGGCAAGGCCTGCGGTGCTGCTGGCCTCAGCCCAGACGGCGGAAGGGTGCAGGCGGGTGGGCCGGCCGTTCCGGCGGAAGGGTTGCCTGAGGTGCTCGGCGATCCGGGTCAACGGGGTGCCGGTGGACATATGTAAGCCTTCATTATGCGCTGGTGGATGGAACTTGGTGGCCGTGCGGGTATGGCGGTCAGGCGTTGGTGCGCTGCTGCGGCGCCGCCACGTCCGCCAGGATGCGGGTCAGGACCGCGTCGGCGGTGGCGCCGGAGAACTCCGCTTCGGGATCCATCACAAAGCGGTGCGTCCACACCACGGGGGCGAGTTCCTTGACGTCGTCGGGCAGGACGAAGTTCCGGCCCTGGGCGGCTGCCCAGACCTTCGCGGCGCGCACCATGGCCAGGGCGCCCCGGACCGAGACGCCAAGCCGGGTTTCGGGGGCGTTGCGGGTCTCCTCGCAGAGCCGGGAAATGTATTCCAGGACGGCGGTGTCAACGTGGGCGGTGGCGGCAAGGTCGGCCATGTCCGCCACGGCCTGGGTGGTAATGACGGCGGTGAGGTCCTGGGAGCGGTCCTTCAGGTTGGAACCGCCCAGGAGCCGGACTGTGGACGCGTGGTCCGGGTAGCCGATGGACGTCTTGATCAGGAAGCGGTCAAGCTGCGCCTCCGGCAGCCGGTAGGTGCCGGCCTGTTCGATCGGGTTCTGGGTGGCCATCACCATGAACGGGCGCCCGGCGGAGTAGGTGACACCGTCCACCGTCACACGGGATTCCTCCATGACCTCCAGCAGCGCAGATTGGGTCTTGGGCGAGGCGCGGTTGATTTCGTCGGCCAGGACGATGTTGTTGAAGATCGGTCCCTTGTGGAACTCGAACTTCTGGGTCTTCTGGTCGTAGATGGTGACACCGGTGACGTCCGAGGGCAGCAGGTCCGGGGTGAACTGGATGCGGTTGTTCGAGCCCTGCACCGTGGCTGCCAAGGCCCGGGCCAGGGACGTCTTGCCCGTGCCGGGGGCGTCCTCGAACAGGACGTGCCCTTCGGCCAGCATGGCGGTGAAGGTCAGCCGGATGACGTGTTCCTTGCCCAGGACGGCCTGCCCCACATTGGCGACGAGCTTTTCAAAGGTGTCTGCAAACCAGGCGGCCTGCTCGGTGGTCATGGTCATGGGCTTGCTCTTCCTTCTGTGGTGTTCAGGTTGGTGTGCGGGGCCCGGAGAAACCGGGCCCCGCTGGTGCGCCGGCGGTGCCGGGTCAGCCGTTGGGCATTCCGTTGGGCGGGTTGCAGCCGATGTTGCTGGTATCGCAGCGGATCCAGTTGCCGGCCGCCATGCCGGAGGTCAGGTGGTACCAGATGCCGCTGGGGTTGTTCGACGTCTTGTACCAGACCTGGTAGCGGTCCGTCTGTGCGGGTGCGCCGGCGTCCAGCCACTTACCCCCGCCCGTGCACTGTGACGGGTTCCCGGCCACAAAGCTGTCCGTGCCCTTCCGGGGTTCGGTGCAGCTGCGGACGGGGCTTGCCGTGATGGCCCACGAGCTGGGTGGCGGAGGCGTGGGATCCGCACCGGACCGTGAGTTGGCTTGCCCGGCAGGACCCGGGTCAACGGTGACTGCACGGACACGGAGGGTCCGCACCTGGTCCCAGCCGCCGGCAGGCCGGTCGTACCGGTTGGCCTTGCCCACGTTGATCCAGCCGCCGCCTTCGTAGCTCACCTCGAAGTGGCTCAGGGGCCGGCCGTTCATCGGCGGGTTGTTCCAGGTCCAGTGAACGTCGCCGTCGCCCTTTGCGGACGTGCTGCCGTCAACATTGGGAGCGTTCGGCGGCCCGTACGGGTTGCCGGTGCCGATGGCCTTGGCATCGCCGGACACGTTGTTCTTGGTGGACGTGGCGACGATGGTGACGGTGATGTCCCGGCCGTTGGTCATCCCGCCGATCATTCCGCCGCCCGCGGCGATGGCGCCGCTCCTGCCGTCGGCGTTGTAGCTGTAGGCGATCTCGCTGGCGGTGGAGCCGTTGCGCTGCGCCTCGGTCAGCGGCGTGAACGTGACCTGGAGCTGGCCGCTGGTTCCGGTGGCCGCCACCGTTCCGCTGCTGACCTGGCCCGGCTTTCCGGCCGCACGGATGGCCGCCGACTGGGGGCTGGTCCCGCTAGTGCCTGCCTTGTTCGTGGCGGAGACCGTGAACGTGTAGTTGGTCTCCGAGTTGTCCACCGTCACGTTTTGCGTAGTGCCGGCAACCTGCTGGCTGGCCACCACGGCCCCGCCCCGGAGGGTGGTCAGGGTGTAGGCCGAGACGGCGTCACCGTTGTTGTTGGGCGCAGCCCAACTCACCTTCAGCTGGCTTTGCGAACCCAGCGAACCGGCCTGCGCCGCGGTGGGCGCGGTCGGCGTTGCCGGGACACCCGCCGGAACCTCGGCGGCCGAGTACGGGCTCCACTCCGAGGGTTCCTTGGCCTCGTTGCGGGCCAGGACCCGGACCTTGTACGAGACGCCGTTCTGCAGGCCCTTCCAGACGTAGCTGACAGCGGTCAGGTTCTGGATCTGGGCGTTCTGCCCGGGCGGCGGCGGTGAGATTTCCAGGTCGTAGGACTTCACCGGCGACCCCTTGCTGGCCGGGGCCGTCCAGTTAACGGACAGCTCCTTGTCGCCGAACTTCAGCGACGGAGCCAGCGGGGTATCGGGCTTGACGTCCGGACGCACCTCTGCGGAGGCGGGCGACCGGTCAGACTCGCCGAACTCGTTGGTGGCCGTGACCTGGAAGTGGTACTTGGTGTTGTTGACCAGCCCGTTGAGGGTGCAGGTGTTGGCGGGGCAGTCCTGCTGGAACCCGCCCTCGCCGTACACGGTGTATTTGGTGATGGGTGAGCCGCGGTCCGCGGGCGCAGTCCAGTTCAGCAGCGCTGTCCGGTCCCCCACGCTCTGGGCCTGCGGGGTGGTGGGCGCCTGCGGTTTGTCCTTGACGGTGAGCCGGATGCGGGCGGTTGCCTGCCGGGATGAATCCCCCGTCTTGTCCGCCACGGTGTAGGACACCACCATGGTTCCGGTAAATCCAGGTGCAGGTGTCACCGTCACGGAATCTCCGCTGACCTCCACGTTGCCGCTGCCCGTTTCAGTGTTCGCTGCAATAATCTTCAGCGCCGTTTCCGGGAAGGGGTTGGCGTCGTTGGCCAGGACGTTGACCGTGACGGGCTTGCCGGCGGCGGCGTTGTCCTCCACGTCGTCGTTGGCCACAGGTTTGGGGCGGTTCGAGGCGGTGACCGCCAACTGGTAGGTGGCGGTGGCCTCAAGACCGCGTGGGTCCCGGGCCTTGACCTGGACGGCGGCGGTGGTTCCGGTACCAGTGGAATCGGCTGCCGAGACCTTCAGGGACTTGCCGTCGATGCTGGCGTTGAAGCCGGCCGGCGAACCTCCCACCAGCTCGTATTTCATTTTTTCGACGTCGTCCCGGTCCGGGTCCGTGGTCAGCTTCGCCAGGTCGGTGCTGGCGGAGTCGCCCTTCGGAACGTCCACGTTGGCGCCGAGGAGCTCGGGCGCGTTGTTCTTGTTGGGATCGGGCAGTACCTTGGTGCGGATGCTGAGGGTGGACTTCAGGCCGGCCGCATCGTCAGGGCCTGTTCCGTCCGTCACCTCGAAGGTCAGCGAGCCGGGGCCCACGTAGTCGGCGCCTGCCGTGTACTTGAGGCCGGTGCCGTCCCGGGTCACGGGATCGCCGCCGTCGGCGCCGATCAGTTTGATCCGGTCTGCCTGGGTCAGACGCGGCGACCAGCCCTCGCGGACTTTCACCCACTCGTCCAGGTCAACGTCCACGGACTGGCCCGCGATGACCTCCACGACTTCGTCCTTGGCCAGGGTGGGCACCTGTTGTCCCAGGCCCGGGACCCAGATGACCGCCGTCGACTGCTGGCCGTCCACGTCCTCCACGGTGTACGGAATGAGCTGCGGCTGCTCCGTCAGGTCCACCACCATGTTGCCTTCGGGGCCCGGCCGGGCGGTGGTGGCTTCGGTGCTGATTTTGAGGTTTTCGCCTACACCGTCGGGGTCCTCGTCGTTTTTCAGGACGGGGACGTCCACGGCGGTCTTGCCCAGGGTTTGGGCGGACGTCACCCTGTCATCCCGGGCAATGGGCGCCTTCAAGGGCACCTCGTTGTCTACGACCACACGAATGGCAGCCTGCGCCGAGGCGTCCCGGTCATCGGCGATGGTGTAGCGCACGTTGACGGTTCCGGCTTCGCCCGGGGCCAGCAGGATGATCCTTCCGCTTGCCTTGCTCACCGTGGCCTGAAGTTCCGGATCAGCGTCGATGCCGTCGGTCAGGATGCGGATCAGGTCCCCGTCCGGGTCGGTGTCGTTACCGGTGGCGTCGACGGCGATCTGGCGTCCCGGGCGGACCCGCACCTCATCGTCCACGGGAGTGGGCTTTTGGTTGACTTCACCGCGCGGGGCCACGCCCACCGTGACCGTGCCGGTGTTGACGGCGCCCTGCCGGTCCACCACCTTGTAGCGGAACGTGTCGGTGCCTGCGCCGTCGCCGGCGGCAGCGAAGTCGATGAAGTTGCTGCCCACCGTCGCTGTGCCCATGGCCGGGGTGCTGTCGATGCCGGTCAGTTGGACGGAGTCGCCGTCGGAGTCGATGCCATCCAGCGGCACGGGAATCCGGACGGTATCGGCGGCCACCACCCGGGCCGTGAGGTTTCGCGGCTGCGGGCGTGAGTTCTCCGCGCCCTCCAGCGGCAGGATGTGGATGGTCACGGCGGCGGCGCTTTTCTGGCCCTGCGGGTCCACCGCGTTGTAGATGGCCCGGACCGTCTTGGGCTGGCTGCCGGCGATGAACCGCAGCGTGTTTTCCGAGACGAAGCTCTTCCCGTCCGCCGGGTCCACAGCCTGCGGCAGGACGGGGTCCACAGTCAGTTCCTGGCCTTGCGGGTGGGTGTCGTTGTCGAGCACCGGGATGGTGACGACGTCGTTGACCCGGACGTTCACTTCGTCGGGTTTGGGCTGGGGTGCTTCCACGACGGCGGGGGCCGGGACCGGGACCACCGAGACGCTGCCGGTGGCTGACTTCGTCCCGTTCGACATGGTGTATTCGAAAAGGATGGGGTCCTTGGCCCCCAGGACGTCCGTAATGCGCAGGACGGCGTGGTTGATCACGCTGACGGACGCGGTGGAGTTTTCGGGCAGCTTGACGGACTGCAGCACCAGGACCCCGCCGGACGGGTCGGAGTCGTTAGCCAGCGGGTCCACCAGCACGCTGCCGCCCGTGGGCATCAGAGCAACGTCGTGGACAGCGACGGGGTTGCCGGTGTCGTCGCCGGATTCCACGTCCACCCGGATGAGGCCCTGGCTGCTTTGCGGGCCGTTACTGGCAATGTAGGTGAGGTAGACGGGGCCGGGAGTGGTGCTGCGGAACGTAAAGGTGCCACCGTCGGTGACAGGGCCCAGTTCTGCGGGGCCGTTGGCTTCCACCTGCGCCAGGCGGAGGGCTCCTCCGTTGGGATCGACGTCGTTCTTCAGCGGGGAGATGACGAGGTCCTGGCCCACCACGGCGGTGACGTGGTCGGCGTTGACTACCGGCGCCAGGGCTCCCGGCGGCTGGACGTTGACCACCACTTTCCCGGTGACCGTGGCCCGGCCGTCCCAGATGGTGACTTCGACATTCTTTTTGCCGGCGGTGGCACCGGAGTCCTGGAAGGTGAGCAGGCCGTCGCGCCGGACCTTGACCTGGTCCTGCTCGTTGTCGGCCTTGGCGTCAAGGAGTACCAGGTCGTCGCCGTCGGGGTCAATCCAGTCGGTGAGGATGTTCTGGCTGACGGCTTTGCCCTGTTCCACCAGCATGGTGGTGTTGTCGCCGCGCTTGAACTGCGGCGGCTTGTTCTCCTCCGCACCCACCACGCTAAGGGTCACCTGGCCGGCGGCGGAGAGGCCGCGGCCATCCGAGGCGTTGTAGCTGAACGTCTCCGTCCCGGGTTTCGCGCCGGCCGGGACGGAGACCTGGAACGCGGTGCCCCCGTAGATGTTCTCCAGGGTGCCGGCCTTGGGGCCGGTGTCAGTCACTGCTGCGGTGAGCACGTCGCCGTCGGGGTCGGAGTCGTTGTCCAGGACGCTGAGGATGGTGGTCCGGCCAGGGCGGACACCGACGGCATCGGGTTTGGTTTCGGGCGGACGGTTGGGTTTGGTGCGGTCCGGCAGGACGTTGATGGTGTTGTTGTCCGCCGATTCCTGGTCCTGCTCGTCGGATTCGTTCTTGGGTGGAACAACGTCGTCCCAGTTGTTGACCAGCTGCATGTTCTGGTTGACCAGCCACACATTCCCGGAATTCACATCATTGAGGACCACCAGGTCCCGGTTCACCCGGAACACATACGACGGCGACGCACTCGCCTTCGGCACATCCACATTCTTGTCATCAGCATCATTCACACAATCCCGGACATACTTGTTCGCCCCCGACCACGCCGCATGCACACACCCGCCCAACTGCACCGGCGCCGCCGGCACACCCTCACCATCAAACGTCACCGTCGTCGCCGTCGCACCATCCAACGGCTGCTTCAACAACGCCTTCTGCGTGGCGATCGCCACGAAGCCGCTGCCCGGACCGGTCTGCTGCAACTTCGCATCCCGCGCATTATCCAACTGCAGCCGCTTGCCGCCAGGAAGGAACAACTTCCCCGCCGCCGCATCCAGGACGACAGGCCTGTCCCCCACCACCGTGACCTGCAGGTCCCCCGAACCCTTCAACCCAGACCACGTCTCAGACTCCGACGACACCACCGCACCATTGGCATCCACCCCGGTCACCGACACCACACCAGACTTCGGATCCGCCGAATAAATCCGGTCATCAGCGCCCACCGCGGACACCGTACCCTCCGACCCCACCAACACCGGCTCCGACGCTTCCTCATCAAAACCATTCACCGTCGACGGCGACACCGCCCACACCTTGCCCGACGCCGCATCCGTCACCGAAATCACCGACGAACCAAAACTCACATCCGCAGCCCCCGGCAACCGCTTATCCCCACCCAAACGCATATTCGCTGGCGACACCTGATTCAACGTCGAACCAGACTCATCATCAACAAACACCTCCCCCGCATCCTGCAGGATCTCAAACGTAGTCGACGCCGGCGTCACCGCACCGTCCAGGACACGGGACGGGTAATTCAACCTGCCGACCGCGTTCTTGGACTTCGACACCACCCACACACCACCATCGTTCAACTCCACCTCAGTGGTCTTAAACCCCGGATACAACACCGCACCCGCCACCACCACAGCAACAACAGCACCAAACACAGTGGCGCTAACGAGCTTCTTATGTCGCGTCTTCAGCCCAAGCTTCCCCAGCAGACTTGTCACAGCGTTATTTTTCCCTCAGTTTGTGTGGCCGTATGGCAGCCCGTTCGCGGTACTGGCACGAGACTCTCTTTTCCCCGGCGCAAGCCTACCGAACCCCTACAGGCCCCGCGATGGGGAGCCCTCCCCTGCACCGGGCCCTGCCCCGCCCGACGCCGGCTATGGCGTGGCTCCTACCGGGAAGGTGCACAGCGGGACGCCGCTCTGTCCGGGCGTACCGATCGTGGTGTGCCTCGAATCGATCCAGCGTGTCTGGTTGGGTGAGCCACGCATGATGTAGTACCACTGGCCGTCTCCGCTGTAATACGTGCCGTGCGGCTTCCAGCACATGATGTCGAAGACATCGGCAGCGCCCATCCAGGGGCGGTTAGTGCCGCCCTGTCCGTCGCAGGTGAAATTCCCCGGCTGGCTGTTGTCGTAGGAGGTGGCGCCGGGCAGGTCTGTGCAGCTGCGGTACATGCCGGAATTCAGCCGCGTGGTCCACCGCGTCTTCTGCGCGCCGGATTGTGCGGATGCGGATGCCACCGGGCCACCCGTACCGCGGGAGTTGACGGTCTGGGCCTGGATCGTATGCGGTTCACTGAAACCACCGGTGTTGACCGTGCGGCTGCCGGAGGCGGCCACCCGCTCCCAGCCCCCGGCGTCGATCTTGATCTGGGTGTACGCCACATCGTTGGTCGAGGTGGAAGGCGAATTCCAGCTGAAGCTGAGGCTTTTCTGGTTCTCCGCCCCGTTCTGTCCCGAGGCCGAAGGCGTTCCGGGCGATCCGTACGGGTTCGCGGTTGCCGGAGCACTGGCGTCGGAGCTCGGGGCCACCGAGGAATTGGCTACCACCGTGATGGCCGTGCTGTTGCCGTTCACGAAGCCGCCCACTGTTTGCCCGGGCCTGATGGGCCCGGTCTGGCCCGTGCTGGCGCGGTAGGTGTAACTGACCTCGGCGGATGATGAACCGTTCCGTTCGGCAGCGGTGAGCTCCCGGAAGTTGATGGTCACGGAACGCCCGGCACCTCCGGTGTCGGCTTCGGTTGCGGACACGCCCGTCACCTGGCCGAGCTTGCCTGTGGCACGCCGCGGAGCCGACGCGGCGCTGACGGCACCCTTGCCGGCCTTGTTTTCGGCCTGCACGGTGAAGGTGTAGGACGCCTCGGAGTTGTTGGCGGTGAAGTTGGCGGTCCGGACGGTACCGGCCACCACCTGGGTCTGGGCTGCTCCGCCGCCGCCGCTCATGGTGACGTAGTAGTTCCGGATGGCGTCGCCGTTGGTGTTCGGCTCGTTCCAGTCAACCTTGAGCTGGTTGGAGGTACCTACCGAAGATGCCACCGATGACGTGGGGGCCGCCGGAGCAGCCGGGACGCCGGCCGGGTTGTCCTCGGCTGAGTACTGACCCCAGTCGGACGGGCCGAGCTCGTTGACGGCCTGGGCGCGCACTTTGTAGCGCACGCCGTTGGTCAGCCCGGGCCAGTTGTAGCTGAGTCCGGTCACGCCGTTCTTGATGGCAATTCCGCTGGCCGGCGGCGGGGAGATTTCCAGGTTGTAGGCCTTTACCGCTGAGCCCTCGGTCCTGGCCGCCGGCCAGGTGATCTCCATGTTCCTGTCACCGGCCTTGACGGTGGGGGCCTCCGGGGGCGACGGTTTTTCATCCGGCCGGATTTCGTTGGAGACCGGCGACGGATCGGATTCACGGACTTCATTGGTGGCGGTGACGGTGAAGACGTACTCGACGTCGTTGGTCAGGCCGGTCAGCGTGCACGTGGTGGTGGGGCAGTCCTGGCTGAAGCCGTTGCCGGAGCGCACGGTGTACTTGGTGATGACGGCGCCGTTGTCCGACGGCGGGGTCCACTTCAGCACGGCGGTCCGGCTCCGGACGTCCGTTGCCGTGGGCGCGGAAGGAGCGTCCGGCCTGTCCCGGACGGTGATGCGGATCCGGCCGTCGGTCTGCCGCGAGACGTCCCCGGTCTTGTCCATCACGGTGTAGCGCACCACCATAACGCCCTTGGAACCGCTGGCCGGGGTGACGGTGATGGAGTCGCCCGAGACGGTGGGCTGCCCGGCGGCGGAGCCGGTTTCCACCGTCGCCGAGGTGATCCGCAGCGGGGTCTCCGGGAACGGGTTGAAGTCGTTCCCCAGCACGTTGATGGTCTCGGAGGCACCGGCGTTGGCTTTGTCGAGGACGTCCTCGTTGGCCACGGGCAACGGCCGGCTGGAGGCAACCACCGTGGCGGTAACGGTGGCATGGACCGGCTCGGAGCGGCCGTCGGTGACTTTGAGCGGGATGCTTCCCTTCCAGCCCGCGTCCTTGCCGGATCCGGGGGTGACCTTAAGGGTGGCGTCGTCCACGGTGGCCGTGAAGCCCTCGGGCAGGGCGCCGTCCAGTTCGAACCTGAGCTTTTCCTGGTCGCCGGAGTCAACGTCCTTGGCGAGGTTTCCCAGCTCCAAGGTGGCGGATTCGCCCTTGGGAACGTCCAGGGTGGCGCCGCTGAAGGTGGGCGGATGGTTGGCGTTGGGGTCGGGGATGACCTTGGTGATAATGCTGAGGGTGGACTTGAGGCCGGCGGGATCGTCCGGTCCCGTCCCGTCGGTTACCTCGAAGGTGACCGAGCCCGGGCCCACATAGTCCGTGCGGGCGGCGTAGCGCAGGGCGTTGCCGTTCCCGGCCACCACGTTCTCCGGCGCGGCACCCTGGACGCGGACCTTGTCCACCTGGGTGATCCGGGGCGTTCGTCCGTCGCGGACCCGAACAAATTCGGCCAGGTCAAGCGTGACCTCCTTGCCGGACATCACCTCGACGACGTCGGTCCTTGCCAGGGTGGGGTGCTGTTCACCCTGGCCAGGCACCCAGATGACCGCCGTGGCGCTCTGGCCGTCAACGTCGGTGACGGTGCAGGGCACCAGTTGGTCCTCCGGCGCGAGCGTGACCTGCACGGTGCCGTCCCCGGTCACGCGGGCGTTGGGGTTGCCGTCAGGCAGGCTGATCTTCAGCTCTGCAGCGACGCCGTCAGGATCGGCGTCGTTCTTCAGCACCGGGACGTCCACCGCGGACTTGCCCAGCGTCTCCGCCTGGGTGACCACGTCATCCTTCGCGAGCGGAATCTTCAACGCGGCGTCAGGGCTGACCCGGACGCGGATCACGGCGCCGGCCTGGTTTTTTTTGTCATCCTGGATCTTGTAGCTGACGCTTTCGTTGCCCGCGGCGGCAGGCGCCGAAAGCAATACCTTGCCGCCCTCAGCTGCTTCGACGGCCAGCTCGGGGCGGGCCTCGAAGCCGTTGGATACCAGGCTGATCGGGTCACCGTCCGGGTCCGAGTCGTTGGTGAGTGCGTCGACGGCGATCTTCCGGCCGGGGCGGACGTCCACGGCGTCGTCGATGGCGATCGGTTTCTGGTTGTTGGTCTCCTGCGGTGCGATGCCAACGATGACCGTGCCCGTGTTCTCGGCGCCGATGCGGTCCCGCGCCCTGTAGGTGAAGGTGTCGGTGCCGGCGGCGTTGCCCGCGGCGGTGAATTCGAGGTAGCCGTCCTTGACCACCGCCGTTCCCATTGCCGGGGCTTTGTCCACGCCGGTCAGCCGGACGGAATCGCCATCGGTGTCCACGCCGTCCAACGGCACGGGAATGCGGACTGTCATGCCTGCCACGACGCGCGCCGTCAGGTTCCGGGGTTCGGGCCGGGTATTGAGTTGGTCCTCCCGGGCCCGGATCCGGATGGTCACCTGCTGGGAGTCGGACTGCCCGGACTCGTTGGTGACCTTATAGATGGCGTACACCGTTTTGGGCACGTCGCCGGCGATAAAACGGACGGATTGCCCCGAGGTGAAGATGCGGCCGTCCGCGGCGTCCGGTGCCTGTGCCAGCACAGGTTCCAGGGTGAGCTTCCCGCCGTTGGGGTCGGTGTCGTTATCCAGCACGGGGATGGTGACGACGTCCCCGGCGCGGACGGTGGCTTCGTCGGGTTTGGCCTGGGGGGCCTGCAGCTTTGCGGGGGCGGGGACCACCAGCACGGAAATCTCGCCGGTGGCGGAGGACTTGCCGTTGGAGATGGTGTACCGGACGGTGAGCTGGCCCTGGGCCCGGAGGTCGGTAATACGCACTACGGAGTGGTCCAGGACCGCGACGCTGAGCGGCAGCCCGTCCGCGGCTGTCACCGACTGGACCACCAGCACCCCGCCGGAGGGGTCCGAGTCGTTGCCCAGGACGTCCACCAGCACGCTGCCACCGCTGGGCAGCAGGGCGGTGTCCCGGACCGCCACGGGGGCGGCGTCCCCGCCGCCGGGCACAACGTCCACGCGCACCAGCTGCTGGGCGCTGGCGGGTCCGTTGGTCACCAGGTAGGTGACGTAGTGGGCGCCCTCGGCGGTGGAGTTGAACGTAAACGTCTGCTGGTCCGCGCCCATCACGGCGGTGGAGTTGCCGTCCGGGGTGACCTGGGCCAGCCGCAGCGCGCCGCCCTGCGGGTCCGCATCGTTCTTCAGCGGGGCGATCACCGTGTCCACCCCGGCGACGGCCACCAAGTGGTCGGCGTTGGCAATCGGCGGGAGGGCCCCTGCGGGCCGAACGTCGACCGTGACCTTGCCCTCCGTGGTGTCACGGCCGTCCGAAACGGTGACAGTGACGGTCTTGCGTGCGGCTTCCGACCCGGAGTCCTGGTAGCTGAGCAGCCCGTCGGGACGGACCTTGACCTGGTCGCGGGGGTCGCTGCTGGACGCGCCCACCACAAAGAGGTCGTCGCCGTCGGGATCGATCCAGTCGGGAAGGATGTTCTGGCTGACCACTTTGCCTGCCTGCACCACCAGCGTGGTATTCCGGTTGGGCTTCTGCCGCGGGGCGGAGTTCTCCCCTGGCGGGATGATGTTCAGCGTGGCGTCGGCGGATGCGGAGAGGCCCCGGCCGTCGTCCACCGTGTACTTGAACCCCTCCGTGCCGGTCTTGTCAGCGCCGACGCTGACCTGGTAGCCGGTGGCGCCGTAGATGGGTGAGACGACGCCTGACTGCAGCGGGTCCGGCGTTCGGACGGTCAGGATGTCGCCGTCGGGATCGGAGTCGTTGTCCAGCACAGGCAGGATGGTGGTCTTTCCGGCGCGCACGCCGAAGGTGTCCGGGTTGGCCACCGGTGCGCTGTTGGGTTTGGTGCGGTCCGGCAGGACGGTCTGCCGTACCTCGTCCGCGGAGTCCTTGTCGGCGTCGTCCGAAGTCTGCTGCGGCGGGATGACGTCGTCCCAGTTGTTGACCAGCTGCATGTTCTGGTTGACCAGCCACACATTCCCGGAATTCACATCATTGAGGACCACCAGGTCCCGGTTCACCCGGAACACATACGACGGCGACGCACTCGCCTTCGGCACATCCACATTCTTGTCATCAGCATCATTCACACAATCCCGGACATACTTGTTCGCCCCCGACCACGCCGCATGCACACACCCGCCCAACTGCACCGGCGCCGCCGGCACACCCTCACCATCAAACGTCACCGTCGTCGCCGTCGCACCATCCAACGGCTGCTTCAACAACGCCTTCTGCGTGGCGATCGCCACGAAGCCGCTGCCCGGACCGGTCTGCTGCAACTTCGCATCCCGCGCATTATCCAACTGCAGCCGCTTGCCGCCAGGAAGGAACAACTTCCCCGCCGCCGCATCCAGGACGACAGGCCTGTCCCCCACCACCGTGACCTGCAGGTCCCCCGAACCCTTCAACCCAGACCACGTCTCAGACTCCGACGACACCACCGCACCATTGGCATCCACCCCGGTCACCGACACCACACCAGACTTCGGATCCGCCGAATAAATCCGGTCATCAGCGCCCACCGCGGACACCGTACCCTCCGACCCCACCAACACCGGCTCCGACGCTTCCTCATCAAAACCATTCACCGTCGACGGCGACACCGCCCACACCTTGCCCGACGCCGCATCCGTCACCGAAATCACCGACGAACCAAAACTCACATCCGCAGCCCCCGGCAACCGCTTATCCCCACCCAAACGCATATTCGCTGGCGACACCTGATTCAACGTCGAACCAGACTCATCATCAACAAACACCTCCCCCGCATCCTGCAGGATCTCAAACGTAGTCGACGCCGGCGTCACCGCACCGTCCAGGACACGGGACGGGTAATTCAACCTGCCGACCGCGTTCTTGGACTTCGACACCACCCACACACCACCGTCGTTCAACTCCACCTCAGTGGTCTTAAACCCCGGATACAACACCGCACCCGCCACCACCACAGCAACAACAGCACCAAACGCGGCGCCACTGATAAGGCGCCGCGATTCGGGTGCTCCCGGCCTGTTTGAGCGCGCAGGTGTGCGAAGTTTCACGGTGTTGTTTCCCCCAGTAAGGCTCCGGCTGAACCGGTGTCCGGCATGCGGCGGCCGGGCGCGTAGTCCGACTATATCGGCATTCGCCATCAAATGGATAAAACCGTTGCTTGCCTTTTCAGGCAGCGGAATCAGTCCAGGACGAGTCCCTTGCCGCGCCCCCGGGCCAGCCGGACGGGGCGGATTTCGCCGAAGCCGCGGACGTTTTCCGGCGGCTGGGGCACCAGCACGAAGCGTTCGTCGTGCTCCAGCGCCGAGGCCGTCATGGAGTCCACCAGGACGGTCCCCGGATCCGCCAGCGTCGTGAGCCGCGCCGCCAGGTTGACTGTAGGTCCGTAGATGTCCCCGAGCCTGGACAGGATCCGGCCCCACACCATAGCCACCCTGGCTTCGGGCAGGATCTCGTCCTCGGTGAACGCCTGGGCCAGCGCGAGCGAGATTTCGGCGCCGGCGGCAGGCGTTTCGGCAATGTAGAGCACTTCGTCGCCGACGGTTTTCACCAGCCGGCCGCCGCCCACGGAGATGATCTCCGCGCACTTGTTCTCAAAGCGCTGCACCAGGCGGGCGAGTGTCTTTTCGTTCATCCGCCGGGAGAGGCTGGTGTAGGAGACCAGGTCCGCAAAGCCGACGGCGCGTGCCAGCGGCAGCGGGGCGTCATCCTCGTCGCCGTCCCGGCCTTCCTCGCTTGCCTGCAGGCCGGCTTCGGCCCGGACGGCCAACCGTTGGATGCCCGCGTTGAGCTGCCGGCGCCAGGAGTAGACCAGGATTTTCTCGAGCGGATCCACCAGGCCGGGAAGTTCCTTGACCAGGCGCTTGCGGGCTACGGCGTCGGTTACGCCCTGCTCGTGCACCATGTCTTCCACCAGGGCCTCGATCTGCCAGACAACCATGCGGTCCGTCATCTGGCCGATGGCACGCGTGACGGAGATGGCTGCTTCTTCGGTCAGCTTGCCGGACCGCACCAGGTCCACCACGGTGGACAGGGCTTCCTGGTCCCGCTCGGTGAAGGCAACGTCCTCGTCGCCGAAGTTGGGGAAACCCAGGGCACGCCACAATTTGCGCGCCGACAGCAGGGACAGGCCTGCGCCTGCCGCCACTTCACGACGGCGGAGCTTTCGTTCCCCGCCCAGCAGCCGGGTCTCCAGTGCTTTCATGGCAAGCCGTTCGGCGGACATTGTGCCGGTGGCGGGGTGGCCGTCCGACGACGGTGCGGGCGCGAGGGACCCGACGTGTTCCTGCTGGTCCTCATCGGTCATCCCGTCCACCTTCTCTCTTTTCCCACGGCATAGCTCCGGCGGGGTAATCCGTTGGCCCGTCCGGCTGGTCATCCTGCTCGTCCGGCAGGTCCTCGATGGCGTCGAGGATGAAGTCCCGGAACCTGGCCACCTCCGGCACGTCCGGGAAGGTCACCATCGACTGGTATCCGGTTTCCAAGGATATATTCCCGGAGCGGAAGAGGCGTTGCAGGACCGATTCATGGACAGTGAGGTTGCGCACCGACGCCAGGTTCACCTGCCGGTCGCTCCGCTTCCACATCCCGGACCTGGCCACCAGCCTCCTGCTGGTGAGGGTGTACCGGGTGCCCTGCCACCGCAGCAGCCGGGGCAGGCAGAAGCCCAGCCACACCGCGGCGGCCGCAAGGACGCAGCCGCCCACCAGCCACGGAGTCCAGCGGCCCGAAAGCGCAGGGATGGCCCGCGCTGCCCCGCCGCGGATCACCCAGGCGGAACAAAAGGCGGCCACCGCCGGCGCGAGGACAAACGCAACCGCGGCGCCGGCAAGCTGCCGCGGCTGCGGGCGGGTGGTCACAATGACCTGCTCGCCCGGCAGGAGGTCTTTACGCATAACCGCCTTGACCGGAAGCGTCAGGGGAAGTCCACGGCCGCAGGTGCACTACGTCCCCGGCGGTGACCACGTGCTCGCGCGCGTCCTTGTCCACCACCAGCAGCGAACCGTACTCGTCCAGCCGCGAAGCGTGGCCGATGATCTCGTGGTCCCCCGGGAGCTGGGCCCGCACCTGCTTGCCCAAGGTGGCCATCACTGCCTCAACCCGCTTGTGCAGTGACGCCCCGCCCGCCATCCCTGCCGCCGGGTCGCCGTCGGCATTGCAGAAGCTGCGGTACAGCACGGAAAAGTGTGAAAGATAGCTCTTCAGGAGCACTGTCCGGTCCGCCGTCCGGGCGCCCTCCAGCACTACCGAGGTGGCGGTGGGAACAGGGAGTTCGCCGGCGGTGAGGGTGACGTTCAGGCCGGTGCCCAGGATGACGGGCGGCACGGAGCCGTCCACCATGGGGCCCAGCTGCGCCAGGATGCCGGCGATCTTCCTGCCCCGGACCAGGACGTCGTTGGGCCATTTCAGTTCGGCGGGGATGCCCGCTGTTCCGAGCAGGGTTTCGCGCAGTGCCAGTGCCGCGATCAGCGACAGCCAGGAGTAGCTGTGCGTGGGCAGCGGCCTGCCCTCGGCGTTGGCCGGGCGAAGGACAACCGATACCGAGATGGCGCTCAGCGGCGGGGCTTCCCAGTGCCTGTCAAGCCGTCCCCGTGCAGCAGTCTGGTACTCCGCGGTGAGCACGGACAAGTCAGGCCACGCCGCCGGCTCCACGGTGGCTGAGCGCAGGAGGTCGGCATTGGTGGAACCGGTGGAATCCACTACGTCGAGCCGCGGGATGCCGGTGGCGGAAAGGAAGAGCTCATCCGCCAGGTCACTCCGGCTCAGGGGCGTACCGGGGGTGTGTGCGTCATCCATAGCTAAATCCTACAGAGCCGACGCCTGCCGGTCCGAGCCGGCGCCCGGCCTAAAGGAAGATGTCCGGGACAAGCCGGTCTTCGGGCGCCCCCAGGCTGTAGGGACGGAAGTCCGTTACACCGGCCGCCGCCAGGACTTCCTCGTCGGTGTAGAAGTTGCCGCTGGCCGCGCCGCCGGCCGCAAGGTTGGCGCCGGTGAGGACGGCGTGGGCGGCATCGGCCATGATGCGTGGCCCGCGTGCCGCCTGCACCATCTGCTCTCCGTGCGGCATGTTCCGGATGGCTGCGGTGTCGATCAGGGTGCAGGGCCACAGCGAGTTGACCCGGATCCCGTCCTGCTTCAGCTCTTGCGCGAGCCCCAGCGTGGTCAGGCTCATCCCGTACTTGGCCATGGTGTAGGCCAGGTGCTTCCCGGCCCAGTGCGGGTCGAGGTTCAGCGGCGGGGAGAGGGTCAGGATCTGCCCGGCCGCAGAGGCCCGCAGCGCGGGAAGTGCCAGTTTTGACAGCAGGAAGGTCCCGCGGACATTGATGTCCTGCATGAGGTCGTACCGCTTCATGTCCACGGCATCTGTGCGGGACAGGTCAATGGCTGAGGCATTGTTGATAACGACGTCGATGCCTCCAAAGCGGTCCACGGCCGCTGCCACGGCGCGGGCCACGTCGTCATCGCTCCTGACGTCCCCCACCAGAGGCAGTGCCTGGCCCCCCGCCGCCACGAGCTCTTCCGCGGCGGTGTACACCGTGCCTGCAAGCTTGGGATGCGGCTCGCCGGTCTTGGCCATCAGCACGATGTTGGCTCCGTCCTGCGCGGCGCGGACCGCGATGGCGAGCCCGATTCCGCGGCTTCCACCGGAGATCAGGATGGTCCGCCCGCGGAGCGAACCGCCGGCCCGGTAGGGGCTTGCCGGGGAGCCCAAAGCCTCATTGCTCAAAGTCATGCAGCCACTCTAACCCAGTTATGTTACCGGCGGGTAACTTGTGGGGACGGGCTGCGGCACGGCAGAAAATTGTAGGTTTTCTACAGCAGCCGGTGTCAGAAGCGTCACTAGACTAGCCAGCAGGGTTCGTTTTTTGTGTGGATGCTACTTAACTCCCGCATCAGACCTGCCAGCACCAACAGCGCCACTGGACCAATCTGCTACAGAGCCGGAGATATTTGATGAGCCACGATCTGACAACGACAGCGGGAAAAATCGCCGATTTCCGCGACCGCCAGGCCCGTGCCGAACAGCCTTCCGGCCCCGAAGCGATCGAAAAGCAGCACGCCCGCGGCAAGAACACCGCCCGCGAGCGCATTGAGCTCCTCCTCGACGAAGACTCCTTTGTTGAATTCGACGCGCTGGCAGTCCACCGCTCCACCGCGTTCGGGATGGAGAAGAAGAAGCCGCTGGGTGACGGCCTGGTTTCGGGCTACGGCACGGTGGACGGCCGCCCGGTAGCGGTCTACAGCCAGGACTTCTCCGTCTATGGCGGCTCGCTGAGCCAGGTCAACGGCGAAAAGATCGTCAAGGTGCAGGAGTTCGCGCTCCGCAACGGTTGCCCGGTGGTGGGCATCCTGGACGGCGGCGGTGCCCGCATCCAGGAGGGTGTCGCTTCCCTGGCCATGTTCGCGGACATCTTCCGCAACAACGTCCACGCCTCAGGCGTGGTGCCGCAGATCTCCCTGATCATGGGCCCCTCCGCCGGCGGCGCCGCCTACTCACCCGCGCTCACCGACTACGTGGTGATGGTGGACAAAACCTCGCACATGTTCATTACCGGCCCGGACGTCATCAAGACCGTCACGGGCGAGGACGTGGACATGGAAACGCTTGGCGGCGCCCGCCAGCACAATGCCACCACCGGCACGTCCACGTACCTGGCCTCGGACGAAGCCGACGCCGTGGAGTTTGTCCGTGAACTGCTGGACTTCCTGCCCTCCAACAACCTTTCCGAGGCACCCGTGCTGGAGCACCAGCAGGAGCTGGACCTCGACGACGACGACCTCGCCCTGGACGCGCTCATCCCGGATTCGGCCAACCAGCCCTACGACATGCGCACCGTTGTTGAGCAGATCGTGGATGACGGCCACTTCCTGGAGATGCAGGCCCTGTACGCCCCCAACGTAATGATCGGTTACGGCCGGGTGGAGGGCCACACGGTAGGCATCGTGGCCAACCAGCCCCTGCAGTTTGCCGGGACTTTGGACATCGCCGCGTCCGAGAAGGCTGCCCGCTTTGTCCGCCACTGCGACGCCTTCAACATCCCCATCATCACCCTGGTGGACGTTCCGGGCTTCCTGCCCGGCAAGGACCAGGAGTTCCAGGGCATCATCCGCCGTGGCGCCAAGCTGCTGTACGCCTACGCCGAGGCCACCGTTCCCAAGCTAACCGTGATCACCCGCAAGGCCTACGGCGGGGCTTACATCGTGATGGGTTCAAAGAAGCTGGGCGCCGACCTGAACCTCGCCTGGCCGACGGCGCAGATCGGCGTGATGGGTGCCCAGGGAGCCGTGAACATCCTTTACCGCCGCGACCTCGCCGCCGTGGCAGAAGCCGGCGGAGACGTCGAGGCGCGCCGGGCCGAGGTCATCCGGCAGTACGAGGAAGAGCTGCTCAACCCGTACCAGGCAGCCGAACTCGGCTATGTGGACGCGGTCATCGCCCCGTCCGAAACCAGGATCCAGATCATCAAGGGCCTTCGGGCGCTGCGCGACAAGCGCGCCAGCCTCCCCACCAAGAAGCATGGGAACATCCCGCTGTGAGCATCCCCGAAAAGCCGGTGGCCGAGGCGGCCGGAGCCGAGGCACCCGCCGCGCCGCTGCTCTCTGTTGTCAAGGGCCAGCCGACTGCCGAGGAACTGGCGGCGCTCACCGCCGTCGTCCTCTCCCGGGGCGGCGACGAGCCGGCCCGGCAGGACAAGCCGTCCGTCCGGCACTGGGTGCGCCGGCAGCAGCTGCGGCTGGCCCCGACACCCGGCCCCGGGGCGTGGAAGCGAAGCCGCGGCTGAATTAGTCTCGTGGAGTGACTACAGACACTTCACCTGCCGCCCGCCCGAAAACGCGCATCGACGCCGTCGCGGACAGCTACACGGACACGCTGATCAGGCTTAATCCGTCTTTCGCCACCACCCTTGGCGTGCCCGGACACGAAACGGAATACCAGGACTTCTCCCCCGCCGGCATCGCGGAATTCGCCGAGGCTGCCCGCCACACGCTGGAAGAACTGGAAGGCCTTGAGCCCGAGGACGAGGTGGACGCCGTCACCCTCGACGCCATGCAGGAGCGGCTTGGCCTGCAGCTGCTGATCCATGCCTCCGGCTGGGAGTACGCGGACCTGAACAACATCGCCTCCCCCGCCCAGGACATCCGTGCCATCTTCGACCTGATGCCCACAGAGACCGCGGAGCACTGGCAGCACATCGCCGGCCGGGCAGCCAACGTTCCGGCAGCCCTTGCCGGGTACCGGGAATCGCTCCGGCTGGCGCGGGACTCCGGCCGGGTCTCGGCCGCACGGCAGGTCAACATCGTGATTGAGCAGGTCACAAAGTACGCTGCGGAGGACGGCTTCTTCGCGAAGCTCGCCGCAGAGGCAACCACGGCCGCCGGTCCCCTGCCCGCCGCCATCCAGGACGAGCTCGACGCCGGAGCTGCCGCGGCCCGGAGCGCCTACGCCGGGTTCGCGGACTTCCTCCGCACGGAACTGCTGCCCGCCGCACCCGCGAAAGACGCCGTGGGACGCGCCCGCTACGCCCTGGCATCCCGCTCTTTCCTGGGCGCCGCCGTGGACCTGGAAGAAACCTACGCCTGGGGCGTGGAAGAGCTGGACCGGCTCATTGCGGAACAGGAACGCGTAGCCCACAGCATCAAGGCCGGCGCGTCCATCGACGAAGCCAAGGAAATCCTGAACAACGATCCCGCCCGCCAGCTGAAAGGCAAGGAGGCGCTGCGGGAATGGATGCAGGAGCTCTCTGACAAGGCCGTGGCCGAGCTCGCCGGCGTGCACTTCGAGATTCCGGACGTTATGAAGAAGCTCGAGTGCCGCATCGCCCCCACCGATGAGGGCGGCATCTACTACACCGGCCCATCAGATGACTTCAGCCGCCCCGGCCGCATGTGGTGGTCCGTCCCGGCAGGCGAGGACACCTTCACCACCTGGGCGGAAACCACCACTGTCTTCCACGAAGGGGTCCCGGGCCACCACCTCCAGGTGGCCACGGCCACCTACCGCCGTGAACTGCTGAACAAGTGGCGCCGGAACGTCTGCTGGACCTCCGGCCACGGCGAAGGCTGGGCCCTTTACGCCGAGAAACTCATGCAGGAGCTCGGCTACCTCAACGACCCCGGCGACCATATGGGCATGCTGGACATGCAGCGGATGCGCGCCACCCGCGTGGTGTTCGACATCGGCGTCCACCTGGAACTGACCGTCCCCCCACGCTGGGGCTCCGGAACCTGGACGCCGGAGAAGGGCTACGACTTCCTGAAGCAGAACCTGCCCATCAGCGAAGGCCAGCTCAACTTCGAGTTCGCCCGGTACCTCGGCTGGCCCGGCCAGGCGCCCTCGTACAAGGTGGGCCAGCGCCTTTGGGAACAGATCCGCGCCGAGCTCGAAGCACGGCCAGGGTTCGACCTCAAAGAGTTCCACACCAAGGCCCTCAACATCGGCTCCGTGGGACTGGACACCCTCCGCCGGGCGCTGCTCGGTTAAGGTTCCGCGGGTGGAAGGCGGTCGTGTCGCCGCCCCCAGACGCGAGAGATATGCCACACCAACGCCGGGAATAAGTAACATAAAGCCTTGGAACCCTTGATTTCACGCGGATCGCGGTCGCGAGGGAAAGTCTTGCTCGTGTAATATTTCTCAATATTCGTTCGTCGTGATATGGAACCTGCCCCTAACGTATTCGGGTGAGCACTCAAACCCGTTCCCCAGAATCCGCCACGCCCGGCTTCCAGCTTCCCAAGTGGGCCGGCTCGTTCGGCGTCCAGATTATCGCCGCCCTGATCGTTGGCCTTGGCCTTGGCCTCCTGGCCAAGTACACCGGCAGCACCAAGGCCAGCCCCAACGGCCTCGGCGCCACGCTGCAGACCATCGGCTCCAGCTATGTGTCCCTGCTGCAGACCGCCGTGGTGCCCCTCATTTTCACCGCTGTGGTCAGTTCCATCTCCAACCTCCGCCAGGTGTCCAACGCCGCCAAGCTGGCTTGGAACACCCTCCTGTGGTTCGCCATCACCTCCCTGATCGCCGTGCTGATCGGGATCGGCCTGGGCGTCCTGCTGCAGCCCGGCGCCAACACCGGCATCACCGAGGAGGCCAAGTACTCCGGCAAGTCCGGTGACTGGTGGTCCTTCCTCATCGGCCTCTTCCCCAAGAACTTCCTCGGCCTGGGCGCCAGCTCCACCGTGGCCGAATCCGGCGCCGTCACCACCTCCGTGAGCTTCAACGTGCTTCAGATCCTGGTGATCGCCATCGCCGTCGGCGTTGCCGCCCTCAAGGTGGGCAAGGCTGCCGAGCCCTTCCTGAACCTGAACGCCTCCGCTCTTGCCGTAATCCAGAAGGTCCTGTGGTGGATCATCCGCATCGCGCCGCTGGGCACCGTGGGCCTCATCGGCAACGCCGTTGCCGTCTACGGGTGGGACACCATCGGCTCCCTGGGCAAGTTCACCTTTGCCATCTACGTGGGCCTGGCCCTGGTGCTCTTCGCGGTCTACCCCATCCTGGTCCGCACCCACGGCCTGTCCGTCAAGCAGTACTTCTCCGGAGTGTGGCCGGCCGTCCAGCTGGCCTTCGTCTCCCGCTCCTCGGTGGGCACCCTGCCGCTGACCCAGCGCGTGACCGAGCGCAGCCTCGGCGTCCCCCGCGGCTACGCTTCCTTTGCCGTGCCGCTGGGCGCCACCACGAAGATGGATGGCTGCGCCGCGATCTATCCGGCCATCTCTGCGATCTTTGTGGCCCAGTTCTTCGGCATCCAGCTGGACTTCAGCCAGTACCTGCTGATCGCACTCGTCTCTGTCCTTGGCTCTGCGGCAACCGCCGGAACCACCGGCGCCGTGGTGATGCTGACCCTGACGCTCTCCACGCTGGGACTGCCGCTTGCCGGCGTCGGCCTCCTGCTGGCCATCGATCCCATCCTGGACATGGGCCGCACCGCGGTGAACGTCGCCGGCCAGGCGCTCGTACCCACCATCGTGGCAAAGCGCCAGGGCATCCTGGACGAGCAGCTGTACAACGCACCCCGCAACGGCACTCCGTTCGTTGACGATTCTGCTGATGCCGCCGCCCCGTCCGACGGAATCTCCGCCGGCACCGCGCCGCGGGAACTGGCGGACGCGAAGGCCTAAGAGGCCCCTGCTCACGCCCTGCAGATCAAGAAGTCCCCGGGAAGTATCCCGGGGACTTCTTTGCCTTTCAGCCCTCGGTCAGTGGCGGCCGCCGCCGCCGATGACGCCGTTCTGCACCGCCTTGGTAACAGCGTCGGCCTCGGCCTGCGTCAGCTTTCCGTCCGTCACGGCCTGGTCAAGCCGCGTCTTCAATCCAGCTGCCTCCTCCGCCTGCCGTTCGGTGCGGAGCTCCGCCAAGGCGGCCGTGACCTTGGACTCCTCGATTCCGAGGGACCCCGCCAAGGACTTCGCCAGGGCGGCATCGCGGGTGGCCTGGTCCGGCTTCTGGCCTTCGGCCGGCGGCGTGGTGGGCTTGTTCGCATCACGGAATGCCTGGAGCGCCTCCGTGACCTTGGCCTCGTCGACGCCGAGCTTTTCCGCGAGCGCAGAGGCCTGCGCCACGCCCCGCTCGCCGCCGCGGCCGCCGTGCTTGCCCATGCCGCCGGGCGCGGTGCTGGTGCTCCCGTCCGCAGAGGCGCTGGAGCTTGCGCTGGGAGAGGGGGTTGGCGTGGTGGTGGCGGAGGCCATGCCGGCTACGCCGATTCCGGCGCCAAGGGCCAGCGCCGCGGCTGACAAGCCGAGGGTCATTTTCTTTGTGCGTGACATTCTTTGTCTCCTGGATCTGCCGTTCGGGGACGGCTGCTGGTGATTCATCCCTCCCGGGACACTCCAAGCATCCGGGACCAGGTTCTGGAACAGCTGTCGGGAACCTTTCATCTTCCTGTGAATCTGGCGCACCAGAAACTTGCCCGTCGTGCAAATTTGCACGTAGTGTAACCACATGAGCATTGACGGCACTCCGCCAGCGGCCACACCTTCCCGGCGTGAGCTGAACAAGGCAGCCACCCGGCAGGCCATCACGGACGCAGCCCTGGCACTGCTGCGCACCCGCGGGCCGGGAAGCTTCACTGTGGAGGACATCGCGGACGCTGCCGGCATTTCCCGGCGCACCTTCTTCAACTACTTCAGCAGCACCGATGCCGCCCTCGCGTCCGTCACCCACGGCTTCCTGGACAACGCCATCCAGCAGTTCCGGCTCCGGCCGGCTGACGAACCGATCCTGCAGTCCGCCCAGGCCGCCCTTATAGCGCTGGCGGACCCCATGACCGTTGCACCACTAGCCGAACTGTTTACCCTCACCCAGCAAAGCGCGCTGATGTCGCACTCGGAACTGGAAGCCTGGGAGCACTGCACCGAACAGATCATCGCCGTCGCCCGCGAACGGGTGGCGGGCCCGGAAGACAGCGAGGACGAACTCTATGTCCGGGCGCTGGCGGGCGCGGTGATCTCCTGCGGCAAGGCCGCCCTCGAGGTCTGGTTTACCCGCCGCGGCGCCGACCTTTCCCCCGCCTCCCTGGCTGAGCTCCGCCAACTCCTGATCGACGCCATGTCGCTGCTCGGTTCCGGTTTCACCGCAGGCAGCACACCTGCCCCCTTCCGTCCCGCCCCTTCCGCATCCGTTTCCTCCTGATCAGATCGGTTTCCTCTTATGGCTCTGTTCCTCTACCGCCTGGGCAAGTTCTCCTACCGCCGGCGCTGGCTGGTCATCTCACTCTGGCTGGCCGTCCTGGTGGCTGTGGGCGGCTCGGCTGCCGCGTTCCACGGCACCCTGTCCAATAACTTCCAGATCCCCGGCACCGAAACGCAGCGGATCGCGGACAAGCTGAAGGAAGAGCTTCCTGCCGCTTCCGGGGGCACGGCAACGATCGTTTTTGAGGCTCCCGACGGCGGTTTCACCGCCGAAAGCCGCGCCGCGGTCACCGATGCCCTGAAGAAGCTCGAATCCGTGCCAAGCGTCCGCGGCACTGTTGATCCGTTCGCCACCCAGGCGCAGGTGGACCAGGCCGGACAGGCCATCACCGACGGAGGGCAGCAGCTGGCTGCGGGCCAGGCACAGCTGGACGCCTCCCGCGCCCAGCTGGACGCCGGCAAGGCACAGCTGGCAGCAGCAGAGCAGCAGCTGGCCGCCGCCGGAGCCCCCGCGGCCGTCATCGAGGCACAGCTGGGCCAGCAGAAGGCAGCCTTGGCGCAGGGACAGGCAAGGCTCGACGCCGGCGCCAGCGAACTGGAAGCAAACAAGGCCAAGCTGGAGCTGGGCAAACGCCAGGCGGAAGCGTCCTCGGCCATCCGTTTTGTCTCCGAGGACGGCCGCGCCGCAGTCGCGCAGGTGCAGTTCAACACCTCCATCAACGGCCTGAGCCCGGAGGTCCGCCAGCAGGTCCAGGACATCGCCCACGAAACGTCCGTGGCCGGCGTCACGGCCTATGCCAGCAAGGAGATCACCGAGGATATCTCCGAACTCTTCGGGGCCGCCGAGATCATTGGCATTGCGGTGGCGGCCCTGGTCCTGATCATCATGCTGGGCACGCTGATCGCCGCCGGGCTGCCGCTCCTGATGGCCGTTATTGGTGTTGGCGTGGGTGTGGGAATTACCTTCGCCCTGTCCGGGCTGTTCGACATGAGCTCCATCTCCCCCATGCTTGCCCTGATGCTGGGCCTCGCCGTCGGCATCGACTACTCGCTGTTCATCGTCAACCGGCACCGTACGCAGCTGCTGGCCGGCATGGGCCTGGAGGAGTCCGTGGCACGCGCCACCGGAACCTCCGGCAACGCCGTGGTCTTCGCAGGCCTCACCGTGATCATTGCCCTCGCGGCACTGGTTGTGCCGGGCCTTCCGTTCCTCGCCGTGATGGGCCTGGCAGCGGCCGGGACGGTGGCCGTAGCGGTCCTTGTGGCCATCACCCTCACACCGGCCATGCTGTCCCTGATCGGCCGGCGCATCATCTCAAGGCGCGCCTGGGCGAAGGCCGAGGCACACAACGCCGAACCCGGCCACGAGGCCGCCGATGATGCCAAGGACCGCGAGCGCAGCACGCACGGCTGGGGCGGCCTTGTCACCCGGCATCCCGTCTTTGCGCTGCTGGCGGGGGTGCTGCTGCTGGCCACACTGGCGGTCCCGGCCACCCAGCTGCAGCTGGCTCTTCCCGACGGCGGATCGGAGCCAGTGGAGTCAGAGGCCTACCAGGCATATGACCTGACGGCCCGGAGCTTCGGCGAAGGCGTCACCGGCCCCATTGTGGCCGTGGGCGAATTCCCGGCAGGCCTCACCGAGGCCCAGGCCCAGACCCTGCAGTACGACGTCGCGGACAAGCTCCGCGCCGTGGACAACGTGGTGGCCGCCGTGCCCGTCGCCCTCAGCGAAGACCGCCGCACCGCCGTCTTCCAGGTGATCCCCGAGGAAGGCCCGGCGAGCGCCAGCACCGTCCAGGTGGTCGCCGAACTCCGTGGCCTGAACGATCAGATCCAGGCCGATTACGGCGTGGCCATGGGCCTGACGGGGCAGACGGCCGGGAACGTGGACGTCTCCACGAAGCTCGGTGACGCCCTGCCGCCGTACCTGGCCATCGTCGTCGGACTTTCCCTGATCCTCCTGCTGCTGGTCTTCCGCTCCATCGTGGTACCGCTGCTCGCCACCGGCGGCTTCCTGCTCTCGCTCGCCGCAGCGTTCGGCGCCGTGGTGGCCGTGTACCAGTGGGGCTGGCTCGGCGGCGTGTTCGACGTCGCCAACCCCGGCGCGGTCCTGAGCTTCCTGCCCATCATCCTGATCGGTGTGCTCTTCGGGCTGGCCATGGACTACCAGGTGTTCATCGCCTCCGGCATGCGCGAGGCATACATCCACGGCTCCACCGCGAAGCAGGCGGTGCGGGTGGGGTTCCGGCACGCAGCCGCTGTGGTGACGGCCGCCGCGATCATCATGGTCAGCGTCTTCGCCGGCTTCATCTTCAGCCACCTCACCATGGTGCGGCCGCTGGGCTTCGCCATGGCCTTCGGTGTCCTGCTGGATGCGTTTGTGGTGCGGATGACCATTGTTCCGGCAGTGATGTACCTGCTCGGCGAAAAGTCCTGGTGGCTGCCGCGCTGGCTGGACCGGATCCTGCCGGACGTCGACGTGGAAGGCGCCCAGCTGAACCGGCCCAAGCCCGCACCGGTGCCGGAAGCGCTGGTCCGCCAGGCGGGGCCGGTCCACTAGGCTGATTCCGTGGTCCGCCTGATTCTCGCCTCCCAGTCCCCCGCCCGCACCAAACTCCTCACCGAGGCCGGGATAAGGCATTCTGTCCTGGTCTCGGACGTCGACGAGGACGCCGTCCAGGCGCGGTACGGGGTCACCGATCCGCACGACACCGCCCTGCTGCTGGCACGCGCCAAGGCGGAAGCTGTCGCCGCGCTGCCGGAAGCCGAGGGTGCGCTGGTACTCGGCTGCGACTCCGTTTTCGAGTTCGACGGCGAGGCGCACGGCAAGCCCTACACGGCCGCCGTCGCCCGGGAGCGCATGCTGCGGATGAGCGGCAGCACCGGGGTGCTGCACACCGGGCATTGGCTGGTGGACTGCCGCGATACCGAGCCCGACGGCGACGCGGCGCCGGGCACGGGCGCCACCTTGGGGACGGTGGCCTCGGCAGAGGTTTCCTTCCTGGACATGGACCCCGCGGAGATCGACGCGTACATCGCCACAGGTGAGCCGCTGTATTGCGCCGGCTCCTTCACCATCGACGGCCTGGGCGGGGCGTTCATCCGGAAGGTCGACGGCGACCCGCACACCGTCGTCGGGCTTTCCGTGTCCACGCTCCGCGGCCTGCTCGCACAGGCAAAGGTGCGCATCACCGAACTCTGGCCGTCGTCCTAAAAGGACACGATTTCCGCGGGTCTTGTAGCTTCCCTACAAAGCCTCGGCGCTTTACACGCGGAATCCGCAAGTAATATCGGCGGAACCCTCAAAACCGCGCTAGGCTCCCTGAAGGAAAGAAGGAGACGCCTTGTCAGCAAATTTGGAGCAGTCCGCACATCCCACGCAGTCGACCCTCACAAAGGTGCTGATCGCAAACCGCGGTGAAATCGCGGTGCGCATCATCCGCGCTGCCCGTGACGAGGGGATCGCCTCGGTTGCCGTCTACGCGGACGCAGACCGGGATGCCCTGCACGTCCGCCTTGCTGACGAGGCCTTCGCGCTGGGCGGGAACACGGCCGCCGAGTCCTACCTGGTGATGGACAAGATCATCGACGCCGCCCGCCAGTCCGGCGCGGACGCCATCCACCCCGGGTACGGATTCCTGGCCGAGAACGCCCAGTTCGCAGCCCGTGTCATCGAAGCCGGCATCACCTGGATCGGCCCGTCACCCGACGCCATTTCCGCCCTGGGCGACAAAGTCCAGGCCCGCCACATCGCAGAAAAAGTCGGCGCACCCCTGGTTCCCGGCACCGCCGATCCCGTCGAGTCCGCCGAGGAAATCCTGGACTTCGTGGACAAGCACGGCCTGCCCGTGGCCATCAAGGCAGCTTTCGGCGGTGGCGGCCGCGGCATCAAAGTTGCCCGCACCCGCGACGAAATTCCCGAACTCTACGAATCCGCCGTCCGTGAAGCCACCGCGGCCTTTGGTCGGGGCGAATGCTTCATCGAGCGGTTCCTGGACGCGCCGCGCCACGTTGAAACCCAGTGCCTGGCGGACGCCCACGGCAACGTTGTGGTGGTCTCCACCCGCGACTGCTCCCTGCAGCGCCGCAACCAGAAACTGGTGGAAGAAGCCCCCGCCCCCTTCCTGACCGAAGAGCAGAACCGCCGCCTTTACGAATCCTCCAAAGCCATCCTGAAGGAGGCCGGCTACCTCGGCGCCGGCACCTGCGAATTCCTGGTAGGCCAGGACGGCACCATCTCCTTCCTCGAGGTCAACACCCGCCTGCAGGTGGAGCACTGCGTCTCCGAGGAAGTCACAGGCATCGACCTGGTGCGCGAACAGTTCCGGCTGGCGCGCGGCGAAGAGCTCGGCTACGGCGATCCCGAGGTCCGCGGCCACTCCTTCGAGTTCCGCATCACGGGCGAAGACCCGGGCCGGAACTTCCTGCCCGCCCCCGGCACCCTCCACGTCCTGAAAAACCCCACCGGTCCCGGCGTCCGCATCGACTCGGGGGTGGAACAGGGCGACGTCATCAGCGGCAACTTCGACTCCATGCTCTCCAAGCTGATCGTCACCGGCGCCAGCCGGCCGCAGGCCCTGCAGCGCGCACGCCGCGCCCTCGAGGAAATGGTGGTCGAGGGTATCCCCACGGTGATCCCGTTCGACCTCGCGGTGGTTACCGATCCCGCATTCGCTCCGGCCGAAGGCCCGTTCCGGGTCCACACCCGCTGGATCGAGACCGAGTTCGTCAACAACCTCCCGGCCTGGACCCCCGACGCCGGGGCCGGCACCGACAGCACCCCCGAGGACCGGCAGCGCGTGGTGGTTGAAGTGGGCGGCAAGCGGCTCGAGGTGGTGCTCCCTGCATCGATCGGTTCCGTGGGAACCGGCAGTGCAGCCGCTGCGGCCAAGCCTGGTAAGTCCAAGAAGCGCTCCCGCTCAGGCGGCACGGCTGCGGCCACCGGCAACGCCCTGACCTCACCCATGCAGGGCACCATCGTCAAGGTGGCCGTTGCCGAGGGTGACGTGGTGGCCGAAGGAGACCTCGTAGTGGTCCTCGAAGCGATGAAGATGGAGCAGCCACTCACGGCGCACCGCTCCGGAACCATCACCGGCCTTACCGCAGCCGCCGGCGAGACCGTGTCGGCGGGCGCCATCATCGCCACCATCGAAGACTAGCGATTCTGGGGGATTCTTATGCTCGCACCCAGCTTTGAAGAAGAAGTGGACCGCTACCACCTCGCCGTCCCCGAAATCACCCGGGGAAACCCGGAGCCCGTGAAGGACCTGTATTCGCGGCTGGACGACGTGACCCTCGCCAACCCGTTCGGCGGCATCGCCCGCGGGTGGGCGCAGGTGGAAGCCCGGCTGGACCAGGCGGCACGGCAGTTCCAGGACGGCGAAATGCTGGGCTTTGACACCGTCACGTCCTACACCGCCCCGGACACCGCCTACCTGGTGGAAACCGAGCATTTCCGTGCCCGCCTGGACGGCTCCCCCGTCGCCGAGGAATTCGCGCTCCGGGTGACCAGTATCTTCCGGCGCGAGGAAGGCTACTGGAAACTCGTGCACCGGCACGCGGACCCGGCTGCCCGCCCGCAGTCCCGCCGGTCCCTGAGCCAGCACGCCGCCGGCTGACAGGCGACACGGGCGGGAAGGCTGACAGCCCGGGACGGAAAAGGCACACTTAGCACATGTTGCCTTTCCTGCTCCTGGCGTCGAGGGCCGAGGACGCCGCAGCGGAGGACGAATATGCCGCCTACCTGCGGTACGGCGGACTGGAGCCCTCGGAGCTGCGGCGCGTCAGGCTGGAGGCCGCTCCCCTGCCCGAACTCGACCTGGCGGCATATTCGGGAATCATTGTGGGCGGCAGTCCGTTCACCTCCAGCGACCCGCCGGAGCACAAAACGCCCACCCAGCACCGCGTGGAACACGAGCTGGCCGGGCTCCTGGACGTACTGGTGGCCAGGGACTTCCCGTTCCTGGGCGCCTGCTACGGCGTGGGAACGCTTGGCACGCACCAGGGCGCGGTGATCGACAGGACCTACGGAGAGCCGCTGGGCGCCGCCCGGATCGAACTGACGGACGCCGGACTGGAAGATCCCGTGCTCGGCGGCATGCCCCGGACTTTTACCGCCTTCACCGGCCACAAGGAAGCCTGCACCGTCCTGCCCCGGCACGCGGTGCTGCTGGCGCGGTCGGCGGCCTGCCCGGTCCAGATGTTCCGGATCCGGCAAAACCTCTACGCCACCCAGTTCCACCCCGAACTGGACGCTGAAGGCCTGTGCACCCGCATCGATATTTACCGGCACGCGGGCTATTTCCCGCCGGAATCCGCCGAAGAGCTGATGGACAACGCCCGGCACTTCACCGTCACCGAGCCCATGAACATCCTCAAGAACTTCGTGGCCCGCTACGCCGGCTGAAAGCCCATCCCCGGCACCCTGCCCCCCACCCGCCGTCGCGCGTTCCTGCCCGGCTACCACCGGGATGCAAAGGAAAATGCCCGGCACCATCCCGGTTTTGCGGGGACGGCGCCGGGCATATCAGCCACGAACCGGGCCGGAATGCACGCGAAGCGGTGCTAGGCTACGTTGTTCTCGTAGTCCAGGTCGCGGGTTTCCTTGCTGACGAACAACGCGATGAGGGTCAGCACGGCCATGGCGGTCAGGTACACACCCACCAGCACCGGACTGCCGTCCGCGAGTTCCCACAGTGCCACGGCGATGAACGGTGCCACCGCAGCACCGAGGATGCTGGAGAAGTTGTAGCTGACTGCAGAGCCCGTGTAGCGGACGTTGGTGGGGAACAGCTCAGGCAACAGCGCACCCATGGGACCGAACGTCAGGCCCATCAGCGAGAAGCCGATGACGAGCAGGGCCATAGTGCCAATAAACCCGCCGCTGAACAGCGGAACAAAGAGCAGCCCGAAGACAAAGATGCCGCCGGTTACCGCCAGCAGCATCTTGCGGCGCCCGTACTTTTCGGCCAGCGGGCCCGAAACCAGGGTGAAGATGCCAAAGAAGACGACGCCGGCAATCAGCATCCAGAGGAAGTCGTTGCGGGTGTAGCCCAGGCCGGGAACGAACGCGGCGGCTGCCGCCTCGGACATCGGCTTTCCGGCCTTTTCCGCCGCGGCTTTGGCAGCGTCCAGGCTGGCGGGACGGGTGCCGAAGGTCAGGGTGAATGTGGTCATCAGGTAGAAGAGCACGTAGGTGGCGAGCATGATGAACGTGCCCAGGATCAGCTGGCGCCAGCTGGTCTTGAAGACCCGGCCAAGGGGCAGTTTGGCTACCTCGTTGGACTCGAGGACCTTGGTGAAGGCCGGGGTCTCGATCAGCTTCAGGCGCACATACAGGCCGATGATCACCATGACCGCGCTGAGCAGGAACGGCACGCGCCAGCCCCACGCCATGAAGTCTGCCGGGGAAAGGGCGTAGCTGAACACCAGGAAGATGACGTTGGCGATGATGAAGCCGATGGGCGCGCCAAGCTGCGGGAAGGTGCCGTAGATGGCGCGCTTGTTGGCCGGCGCGTTTTCGGTAGCGAGCAGGGCGGCGCCGCTCCATTCGCCGCCGAGGGCGAGGCCCTGGGCGAAGCGCATTACCACCAGAAGCGCAGGAGCCAGGAATTCCCATCCGGGTACCAGCGCCGTGGGCAGGCAGCCGATCAGGAACGTGGCGATACCCATGGTCAGCAGCGAGGCCACCAGGGTGCCCTTGCGGCCGAACTTGTCGCCGAAGTGGCCAAAGATGATGGATCCCAGCGGGCGGGCCACAAAAGCCACACCAAAGACGGCGAAGGAGCTCAGCAGCTGGGTGGTTTCGTTGGCGTTGGGGAAGAACAGCTGCGGGAACACCAGCACCGCAGCAGTCGCATAAACGTAGAAGTCATAGAACTCGACGGTGGTGCCGATCAGGCTGGCAACAATCACGCGGCCGCGTGAGTTCACCGGCTGCGACACAGTCGACGTATCGGGGGAAGACATAGGTAAACGCTTTCATGAGAACCCGCCGGACCGCGCATGGGCGCCGGCTCGGAAATAGTTAGAGTTCAATCTTAGTTCCCGCGGTCCAGTCAATGGACGAATAGTCCACTATCCGGACCTGTGCCGTACGTCTCATTTTGGTCGGCGCCTCACCGCTGCCTCACGTCCTTCCCGGGCCGCCGATAGGCAAATGTCACAGCGCGTTAACAAAGATCGTCGGTCCGTGAAACGCGGCGTCCCTACCTTGGAGGAACAACAACCCCCCAAAGGAGGTAACCCGTGACTGTTGACCGCACCGCTGATGCCGGTTCCGGCAATTCCCTTGATCTTGACGACGCCGCAAGGCCCGGAACGGCTCCCGCATCCGCCAGCGCACAGCCCGGCCCTACCCGCACCACCACTGCGCCCGCCCTTGAATTCCGCCCCGGCCGCTGGATCGCCAACTGGAACGCCGAAGACAAGGAGCAGTGGGAATCCACCGGCCGCTCCATCGCCCGCCGCAACCTGAACTGGTCCATCTTCGCCGAATTCCTCGGATTCGTAGTGTGGCAGCTCTGGTCCATCGTGGTGGTCCAGCTGCCCGCCGCCGGCTTTACCTTCTCCACCTCGGAAATCTTCTGGCTGATCTCCATGCCCAGCCTGGTGGGGGCCACGCTGCGCATACCCTACACCTTTATGGTTCCCCGCTTCGGCGGCCGCAACTGGACCATTGTGTCCGCCTTGCTGCTCCTGATCCCCTCCATCGGACTGGGGCTCTGCGTCTCCAACCCGGAAACCCCCTTCGGCGTGATGCTGCTGGTGGCGGCCCTTGCCGGCTTCGGCGGCGGAAACTTCGCCAGCTCCATGGCCAACATCACCTTCTTCTATCCGGCACGGGAAAAGGGCTGGGCCCTGGGCCTGAACGCCGCGGGCGGAAACATGGGCGCCGCCGTCGCACAGCTTGCCGTGCCGATCGTTATCACCCTCCTCGCCGCGGGCACCGTCAACCTGCCGCTGGCCGGCTGGATGTGGGTGCCGTTCATCCTGGTGGCAGCCTTCGGCGCCTTCAAGTACATGGACAACCTCACCAGCGCCAAGGGCGACATCGCCGGATCAGTGGCAGCACTGAAGGAACCGCACCTGTGGATCATGGCCCTGCTCTACATCGGCACCTTCGGCTCCTTCATCGGCTTCGCCGGTGTGTTTCCGAAGCTGATCAAGGACTACTTCCCCGCGTTCTCCTCCATCGGAGTGGGCACCGTGGCACTGTCGCTGGCCTTCCTCGGCCCGCTGGTGGGTTCCCTGGCCCGGCCGTACGGCGGACGCATGGCGGACCGAATGGGCGGCGCCCGGATGACCGTCACCGCATTCGCTTCCATGGCCGTCATCACCCTGACCATGATCTGGACCCTGCCGCTGAAGAACTTCTGGCTGTTCCTGGTCCTCTTCCTGATGCTCTTCACCGCCAGCGGCTTCGGAAACGGCGCTACCTACCGGATGATCCCGGTGATCTTCGCGACCTCCAGCCGCGCGGCCCGCAAGGGCGCCAACTCGGTGGCCACCCAACGCCTGGCGTCCTCGGCGCTGGGTCTGATCTCCGCCATCGGCGCCTACGGCGGGTTTGTGATCCCGCAGGTACTGAACGCCTCCAACACGGCCACCGGCTCCTACACGCCGGCCTTCTACGGCTTCGTCGGAGCGTACGCCCTGATGCTGGCCGTCTGCTGGTTCTTCTACATCCGCAACGCCAACCGAAACGCGATGGGACACGTCTAACATGACCAAAAGCGCCGACACGCACTGCCCTTACTGCGCCTTGCAGTGCGCCATGACGCTCACGCCTCCAGCGGAACTGGCCCCGGCTTCCCAGCCGGGGCCGGTCCCCGTGTCCGGACCGGCCACCGGGGAACGGCCGGTCCCCAAGGCCCCTCTCGAGGTCAGCGGACGCGATTTCCCCACCAACCGTGGCGGCCTGTGCCGCAAAGGCTGGACCTCGGCCACGTTGTTGAACCACCCGGGCAGGATCACCGAGCCGCTGCTGAAAGGGCCTGACGGCGTCCACCGCCCCATCGGATGGGACCAGGCCCTGGAGCTCGCCGCCGGCGCAGTGAAGGACGCCCGCGCACGCTACGGACGCGATTCCGTCGGCGTTTTCGGCGGCGGCGGCCTCACGAACGAAAAGGCCTACATGCTGGGCAAGTTCGCCCGGCTCGCCCTGGGAACCTCCCGCATCGACTACAACGGACGCTTCTGCATGTCCTCCGCGGCGGCGGCCGGCATGCGCGCCTTCGGCGTGGACCGCGGCCTGCCGTTCCCGCTCGAAGCCCTGGACACTGCAGGCACCATCCTCATGCTGGGCTCCAATGTTGCCGAAACCATGCCGCCCTTCGTCCAGCACCTGAAGGGAACCCGCGACGCCGGCGGGCTAATTGTGGTGGATCCCCGCCGTTCGGCCACGGCTGCTTTTACGGCGGACGGCGGCGGCCTCCACCTCCAGCCCCTGCCGGGCACCGACCTCGCCCTCCTGCTGGGCATCTCGCACGTGGTCATCCACGAGAACCTGGCGGACACCGCCTACATTGAAGAACGCACATCGGGCTACAGCGCGGTGGTCCGCAGCGTCAACTCCTTCTGGCCCGAACGCGTCCAGTCCATCACCGGTGTGCCCGCCGAGCTGATCCGGGAGACCGCCCGCAGGCTCGCCTTGGGCGCACGCGCCGGCGGCAGCTACATCCTCACCGGCCGCGGCGTGGAACAGCACGTGGACGGGACCGATACCGCCACTGCGGCGATCAACCTCAGCCTCCTGCTGGGCCTGCCGGGCTCGGCCCGCAGCGGCTACGGCACTCTCACCGGCCAGGGCAACGGCCAGGGCGGCCGCGAGCACGGACAGAAGGCCGACCAGCTCCCCGGCTACCGCAAGATCACCGATCCCGCCGCGCGGGAGCACGTCGCCAAGGTGTGGGGCGTCCCGGAGAACCTTATCCCCGGGCCGGGACTGCCGGCCGTCCAGCTGCTCAAGTCGCTGGGACAGCCCGACGGCGTCCGTTGCCTTTTTGTGCACGCCTCCAACATTGCCGTGGCCTCCCCAGACGCCAACGCCGTCATCAAGGGCCTGCGCAACCTGGATTTCCTGGTGGTCTGCGATTTCTTTATGTCCGAGACCGCTGCCGAAGCCGACCTCATTCTTCCCGTGCTCCAGTGGGCCGAGGAGGAAGGCACCCTGACCAACCTTGAAGGCCGGGTGCTGCGCCGCCGCCGCGCCCTGACCCCGCCCGCCGGAGCCCGCAGTGAGCTGTGGATCATGGCACGCCTGGCCGAAGCCCTCGACGCCCCGTCCACGTACAGCGAGCACCCGGAGACGGTTTTCGAGGAACTCCGGCTGGCCTCGGCCGGCGGGCTGGCCGATTACTCGGGCATCGACTACGCCATGCTGGACCGCGGCGAAGCCGCCTACTGGCCTTACCCCAAGGGAAGCAACGGAACCCCGCGCCTGTTCCGCGACTCCTTCGCCCACGCAGACGGCAAAGCCGTGATGGTCCCGGTGGCTCCACGCCGCCGTCGTACGCCCGCGGCAAATCCTGACCCGGCCGCCGCAACCATGACGCTCATCACCGGCCGCCTCCTGGAGCACTACCAGTCCGGCGCGCAGACCCGCCGGGTGGCCGAACTGCTCGAAACGCGGCCGGAGGCGAAACTGCAGATCCATCCTGCCGCGGCGGCATCGATGGGCATCACCGAAGGGGCACTGGTCTCGGTAGCGAACGAGCGCGGCGAGGTCCTCTGCCGGGCCGAACTAAGCACGGCAATCCGCCCGGAAACGGTGTTCCTGCCCTTCCACTTCCCCGAACTCGAAAGTGCCAACCGGCTCACCGAGGCGGCCACGGATCCGACGTCCGGGATGCCCGAGTTCAAGTTCAACAAGGTGTGGGTCCGGCCGGCCGCCGCACCCCTTTCAACCAGGATGCTGCAAACGACGGAGGCCTCATGAGCGAGCAGATTGTCATTGTGGGATTCGGCCCGGTGGCCGCCCGGCTGGTTGATGAGCTGCTGCCCGCTGTCCGGGGCGGCCAGGTGAACCTGACCGTGGTGGGCGCGGAAGAGGAAGCTGCCTACAACCGTGTGCTGGTGGCCGACCTGGGCGTGGGGCGGACCACCGCTGAAGCCCTGGCCCTTGCCGATGCCGGCGCCCTTGCTGCTGACGGCGTGGACGTCCGGCTCGGCATGCGCGTCCGCCGGGTGGACCGGGCCCGGCAGCAGGTCCTCCTGACCGACGGCTCCACGGCCCGCTACGACCGGCTGGTGTTCGCTACAGGTTCCCGGCCGGTGGTTCCCAACCTGACCGGCATCAACCCGGACCCCACGTCGCCGGTCCTGCCTGCCGGCGTCACGGCACTTCGCGACCTGCGCGACGCCGAGGTGCTGCGCCAGGCGGTGGACGGCGGAAAGCGCGTGGTGGTCCTGGGCGGCGGCGTCCTGGGGCTGGAGACGGCCCTGGCAGCGGCGGAAGAGGGCGCCACCGTCACCGTGGTCCACAACGGGCCGCACCCGCTGGGCCGCAACATCGACCGCGGCGGCGGCGCCGTCCTGGCCGCCAGCCTGCGCCGCTGCGGCGTCCGGATGGCCGGCAACGCCCGCTCCACGGGCGTGGAACACAACGCGCCCGACGGCGGATTCTCGGCTTTGCTGCTTGATGACGGGTCCGCGATCGACGGGGACCTCCTGGTCATCTCGTGCGGCGTCCGTCCCCGGACCGAACTGGCCGAGGGCTGCGGGCTCTCCACGTCCGGCGGGATCCTGGTGGACCACCGGCTGCGCGCCCACCACGAACCGCACATCTTCGCCATCGGCGACTGCGCCGAGGTGCGCTGCCCCGAGCCGGACTGCGCCCGTTGCCGGAACGCCAAGGGACCGTCCGGGCTGGTGGGGCCGGGCTGGCGGCAGGCGGAATGGCTCGCCGAATACCTGACCCTGCTGTCGTCAGGGGCAAACGACGAGGCCGGGCTGCTCCCTGAACTGCCCGCCGAGCAGACCGGCGTTATCGTGCTCAAGGCGCGTGGCATGAACATGGCCGTGGCCGGCGACAACGCGGCAGAGCCCTGGGACGAGGAAATCCTTACGGCCGGCGCGGTGAACGGGCGGGCCCGGCTGCAGATCGCCCAGTGGGCAGATCCGGAACACGGCCGCTACGTCAAGATGACCACCCGCGGCGGGGTCCTGGAGGGCCTGGTGGCCGTGGGCATGCCGCGGACCGCTGCCGAACTCGTGGGGCTCTTTGAGCGCGGCGCGGAGCTGCCCGCTGACAGGTCGCTGCTCCTCCGGCTGGACGGCCCGGACCAGCTGCCCGGCGCGGCAGCTGACCCGCAGGGTACCGTGTGCCGGTGCGCCGGGGTCAGCGGGGCAACCATCCAGGGCGCCGTTGAAGAAGGCTGCTCCACGGTGGCCGAGGTCTCCAAGGCCACCCGGGCAGGCACCGGCTGCGGCGGCTGCCACGAGGACATCAAGGGCATTATCGAACGGCACTTCTCCCCAGCCTTCCCCTAACCTCGCAAGCCCGGTCAGGGAACCCGGCGGCCGTGGCCCCAGGCGGTGGCTGCGGCCTGAGGGCACCGATGCCCCTCAGGTGCCGGGCGCCGGATGCGTGCGGCACGGGCGTGGTTGGTTGACGCCGTTATAGGACGCTTGCGACCCGTAGAGGAACGGCCGGGAACTTCATGGAAGTTCCCGGCCGTTCCTGTTCGAGGGTGACAGCCCTACATGTGGACGTGCAGGCGGCGTGCGGCCTCGGAGATCGAGCCGGTCAGTGACGGGTACACCGTAAAGGTGCTGGCGACGTCGTCCACGTGCAGCTTCTGCTTGACGGCGATGGAGATGGGGAAGATCAGCTCTGAGGCGTTGGGCCCCACCACGACGCCGCCGATGACCGTTCCGGAGCCCTTGCGGGCGAAGATCTTGACGAAACCGTCCTTGTTGTTGCGCATCTTGGCCCGTGCATTGCTGCGAAGCGAGAGCTTGACCACGTCGCCCTGGTACTTGCCGGATTCGATGTCGGCCTCGGACACGCCCACATTGGCGATTTCCGGTGAGGTGAAGATGTTGGAAGCGACCTGGTGCAGCTTCAGCGGGGTGACGGCATCACCCATAAAGTGCGCCACGGCAATCCGGCCCTGCATGGCGGCCACGGAGGCCAGCGGCAGGACGCCGGTGCAGTCGCCGGCGGCGTAGATGTTCGGAGCGGTGGTGCGCGAGACGCCGTCCACCTTGATGTGGCCGCTCTCGCTGACCGCAACACCCGCCTCTTCAAGTCCGATGCCCGCCGTGTTCGGGATGGAGCCCAGGCAGAGCAGGCAGTGGCTGCCAGTGACCTTCGACCCGTCGCTGAGGGTGACCACCACGCCGTCGTCCGTGCGCTCCACCTGCTCCGCGCGGGACCGTGACAGGACGCGTACCCCTCGGCGTTCGAAGACCTCTTCAAGCACCACGGCGGCATCCACGTCCGAGCCGGGCAGCACCCGGTCACGACTGGAAATCAGGGTGACCTTGGAGCCCAGGCCGTTATACGCGGAGGCGAATTCGGCGCCGGTTACGCCGGAGCCCACCACGATCAGGTCCTCGGGAAGCTCGTCCAGGTTGTAGATCTGGGTCCAGTTCAGGATCCGCTCGCCGTCGGGGCGGGCCGTGGGCAGCTCGCGCGGGTGGGCGCCGACGGCCAGCAGGATGGTGTCCGCCTCGACGGTCTCGGTGCCGTCTGCAGTGAGCACCTCGATGGTGTGCTCATCCAGGAGGCGCCCCGAGCCGGCCAGGATCCGCACGCCCTGCTGCGCCAGGCCATCGTGGATGTCCTTCGACTGGCTGCGGGCCAGGTTAAGCAGGCGGTCGTTGATGTGCTTGAGGTCTGCCCGCATCACCGGCACAAAGTCGCCGCCGTCGACGTCGAACTTCACTCCCAGCTCCCCCGCCTCGGCGACGCGGGTCATCAGGTCCGCAGTGGCGATAAGGGTTTTGGAGGGGACCACGTCCGTCAGGACGGCGGACCCGCCGAGGCCGGCCCGCTCGATGATGGTGACCTGCGCTCCGAGCGAGGCGGCCACCATGGCTGCCTCGTATCCGCCCGGACCACCTCCCAGGATTGCGATCCGGGGTGAACTGAAATCTGGGTGCGTAGTCACAAGATCCCATTCTCCTGCATCCTCCCCGGACCACCAAAGAAACCGTTCTCTGGGCGAAAACCGCGAAAGGGTGGGCCGCAACGGGGCGGCGGGATACCTTGTACCAGTGAGTACAACAGACTTCCTGAACACGGATCCCTTCGCTGCCGCACGTGCCGCCGCCGACTACATTGCCGCGGAAACCGGCGTTGACAGCCATGACGTGGCACTGGTGCTCGGCTCCGGCTGGGCGCAGGCCGCCGATCTCATCGGCGAAACCACCGCCACCCTGTCCGCCGAAGAGGTACCCGGCTTCCACGCCCCGGCAGTGGCAGGGCATGTGGGCACTATCCGCTCCGTCCTGACCAAGGAGGGCAAGCGTGCCCTGGTGTTGGGTGCCCGCACCCACTACTACGAGGGCAAGGGCGTGCGCGCCGTAGTCCACGGCATCCGGGCCGCCGCCGCTGCCGGCTGCAGCACTTTGGTCCTCACCAATGGCTGCGGCGGGCTGAACGAAAACTGGGCGCCAGGCACCCCCGTCCTGATCAGCGATCACATTAATCTCACCGCGGCCTCACCGCTCGAGGGCGCCACGTTTGTTGACCTGACAGATCTTTACTCTGCACGGATCCGTGCGATCGCCCGCGAAGTGGATGGCACGCTGGATGAAGGCATCTACGCCCAGTTCCCCGGCCCGCACTACGAGACCCCCGCCGAGGTGCAGTATGCCAGGCGCATCGGCGCCGACCTGGTGGGAATGTCCACCGCCCTGGAGGCCATCGCGGGCCGGCACGCAGGCATGGAAGTGTTCGGCATCTCATTGGTCACCAACCTTGCCGCGGGCATCAGCCCGCAGCCGCTCAGCCACCAGGAAGTCATCGAATCAGGGCAGGCGGCCGGCCCGCGGATCTCCAAACTGCTCGCCGAAATCATCGCCCGGCTCTGAGCCACACGCCGTGGACGGGACAGGTTCGGTGGCCAATGACGATAGCGTTGTGCCCATGACGTCTTCCGATGCCGATTTCCGCCTGCTCAGTGAGGCCCGTGACTGGGCCGCCCAAGACCCGGATCCCGAAACATCGGCATCCCTGCTGGAGTTGGTCCGGCTGGTGGAAGAGGGGTCCCCGGCGGCCCGCCAGGAACTTGAGGACAGCTTCCGCGGAACGCTGCAGTTCGGCACCGCCGGGCTGCGCGCCGCCCTGGGTCCAGGGCCTAACCGGATGAACCGGGTGGTGGTTCGCCGGGCGGCCGCGGGGCTGGCGGACTTCCTGCTCACCGCGGTGGCCGGGGCTGCGCCCGGAACCCGGCCGCGCGCCGTCGTGGGCTATGACGCGCGGTACAACTCGGATATCTTCGCTGCCGAAACCGCGGCGGTCTTCACGGCGGCCGGCATCGAAACGTTCCTGATGCCGTCAGCACTGCCCACTCCCCTGCTGGCCTATGCCGTGCGGGCGCTGGAATGCGACGGCGGCGTGATGGTCACAGCCAGCCACAACCCGCCGCAGGACAACGGCTACAAGGTCTACCTGGGACGCCATGCCGTGCCGGAGAGCGGCAACGGCGCCCAGATTGTTGCACCCTACGACGCCCTCATCGCCGAGCGTATCAGCGCCGTGGGCGCCCTGGACACGGTAGTACTGGCCCCCGGCGGCTGGACCGTGCTTGACGGGTCAGTGGCAGCCGGCTATCGAAAAGCAACTGCCGGACTGGCCCTGCCGGAGCACTTCCCCGCCAGGGACCTGCGGATCGTGCTCACCCCCATGCACGGCGTCGGCGGAGAGACCGCGCTGGCGGTGCTGAACGCCGCCGGCTTCACCGATGTCACGCTGGTGGCCGAACAGGCGCAGCCGGACCCGGATTTTCCCACTGTCAGTTTCCCGAATCCGGAGGAACCCGGGGCCCTCGACCTCGCCCTGGAGGCTGCCGGGCGGCTTGAAGCCGACCTGGTGATTGCCAATGATCCCGACGCCGACCGCGCGGCCGTTGCGGCGAAGGACCCGTATACGGGAGCCTGGCGCATGTTGCGGGGTGACGAAGTGGGGGCGCTGCTGGGCGCTCATGTGGCGGCGCGGCTGGCCGCGGCGGACGGCACTGCCGGCGGGGCAGGCCGCGAAGGCGTGTTCGCGAACTCGATTGTGTCCTCGCGGCTGCTGGCCCGAATCGCGGCGGCAGCAGGCTATGCCCACGAGGAAACGCTGACCGGGTTCAAGTGGATTTCCCGCGTGCCGGGATTGCTGTACGGCTACGAAGAGGCGCTGGGGTACTGCGTGGCCCCGGACCTGGTGAAGGACAAGGACGGCATCTCGGCTGCGGTGCTGATCGCCGAACTCGCCGCCGCTGCCAAGGCTGACGGGAAGACCGTCTTTGACACCCTGGACGAGCTATACCTGCAGCACGGCCTGCACGCCAGCGACCAGCTCAGCATCAGGGTGGCGGACCTGGGCCTGCTGGACGCGATGATGAACCGGCTCCGGGTCAGCCCGCCGGAATCGTTCGGATCGTCCGCCGTCGAGGTTTTCACGGACCTGGCCGAAGGGACTGGCAAGCTTCCGCCCACGGACGGGCTCCTGTACCTCACGCGCGACCTGACCCGCGTGATCATCAGGCCGAGTGGCACTGAGCCCAAGCTGAAGTGCTACCTCGAGGTCATCCAGCATGTGGGGACCGCGGCTGAACTGCCCGAAGCCCGGCAGGCCGCGCGCGCGGCGCTGGACGAAGTGCTCCGTGACGTCAGCGAGGCGCTGGGGCTGTAACCCTTTTACAGCGCGATCTCGACGAAGCCGTCCACAATACGGGTGCGGAACGCGGCAATGCTGAGGTTCGGGGTGCTGAAGCATTCGCCGGTTTCGAGGTCGTAGACCTCTTTGTGCAGCGGAGAGGCGATGGTGGGACGGGCACCGCGCGATCCGAGGATTCCGCGGGCCATCACGTGGGCCCCGGTGGCCGGGTCCTCCTGGGCTACTGCGAAGACTTCGCTGGCGCCGGTGCGGAAGAGGGCAATCTGGCGTCCAGCCACGAGAGCGGCCTCGCCCCAGGCGGGTTCCAGGTCGTCCACCAGGCAGACGCGCTGCCAACCGGCGGTGATGCCCGTTGCGGCCTCGGCGGTGGCTGCCGGGGGTGCCCCAAGTTCCAGTGTTGCCGTCATGTCGGCTCCTCTTCCTGTGCGTGTTTTCCTTGCGTTTGGCTGCCTCTGCGGCCGTGTTCCACGCTAGGCCGCAGGTGTTTCGAAGGGGTGCAGCGAATGTGTCCAGTGCGTAAAAGACACCTCACGCGGCCGGAAATGCGTTCGTGATGCAGAAGTTAAGTTGACGAAACAATTGGGAAACTGACGCGAAACTGCCTCTCCCTAGTCTGGATGGACACCTCGACAGAGAAGGCTGCAGGAAATATGCCTGCGGCCCATGCGAAAGGCCCACAGTGACCGAACAGACTTCAAGCACCGAGACTCCGCGCCGCATCGTCGTCGCCGGTGGCGGCCCCGCGGCCCACCGTTTTGCGGACGCCATGCATGCCCGCGGCCTCGACGGCTGGCATGTCACGGTCCTCACGGAGGAAACCCACCTCCCCTATGACCGCGTGGCGCTGAGCAAGGCCCTGACCGACACGGACTACGACCTGACCCTGGGCGAGGCGGGGATGTGGGACCACGAGGCCATGTCCCTGAAGACCGGCGAGCGCGTCGTTAAGATCGACACCGCAGGCAAGTCCGTTGAAACCGCGGCCGGCAACACCTATGAATACGACGAACTGGTGGTCGCCACGGGTTCCGATGCCGCCCGGCTCCCGCTGCCCGGCGCCGAGCGCGTGCACGTCTACCGCACCCTCGAGGATGTCTGGGCCATCAACAAGTCCATCGCCGAACTCACCGAAAAACTCGGCCGCAAGGTCAACGCCGTGACCATCGGCGGCGGCCTCCTTGGCCTCGAATCCGCGGCCGGCACCGAACAGCTCGGCGCCACCCCCGTTGTCATCAACGGCGCGCCGTGGCTCATGAACACCCAGCTCGACGAAGGCGCCGGCCAAGCGCTGGGCCGCCTTATCGAGGCGAAGGGCTTCGAAGTCCACGGCGGCGTGTTCCCGTCCGAAATCCAGGCGGACGACGGCGGCCAGGTCACCGGGGTGCTAATGGCTGACGGCCGCATCATTCCGGCCGACATCGTCATCGTGGCGATCGGCGTCAAGCCGCGCGATGAGCTCTTCCGCGCCGCCGAAGGCGAAGAGTCCCTGTTTGACCTCGGCCCCCGCGGCGGCGTGGTGATCAACGACTACTGCGCCACCCAGGTGCCCGGCATCTGGGCCATCGGCGAGGTCGCCAACTTCGAAGGCATGTGCCTGGGCCTGGTGGCCCCGGCCAACACCATGGCCGAGATCGTCGCCGACCGCCTGCACGGCGGGGACGCCACCTTCCCCGGCTTCGATACCGCCACCAAGCTCAAGCTGTCCGGCGTCGACGTTGCCAGCTTTGGTGACGCCTTCGCCAAGACCGAGCACGCCCTCGAAATCGTGTACGCCGACCCCGCCCGCGGCGTCTATCAGAAGATCGTCACCACGGACGACGCCAGGACCCTGCTCGGCGGTATCTTCGTGGGCGACGCCTCACCGTACATGAGCCTGCGCCCGCTCCTGGGCCGCGAACTGCCCGCCGAGCCCGGCGCGTTCCTCAGCGCCGCCGGCGGCGGCGATGCCCCCGAAACCGAACTGCCGGATGACGCCACGCTCTGCTCCTGCAACAACGTCACCGCCGGAACCATCCGGGACGCCATCAACGGCTGCGGCGCCTGCGAAGGCAACGCCCCCGTCCAGGAACTCGGCGAGCTGAAGGGCTGCACCCGCGCCGGCACCCAGTGCGGTTCCTGCGTACCGATGCTGAAGAAGCTGCTCGAAACCGAGCTGACCAAGTCCGGTGTCGAGGTTTCCAAGGCCCTCTGCGAGCACATCGAACTGTCCCGCCAGGAACTGTTTGACGCCATCCGGGTCCTGGAGCTGACCTCGTTCGAGGAGATCATGGCCAAGTACGGCACCGGCGCCGGCTGCGATATCTGCAAGCCCACCATCGGCAACATCCTGGCAAGCCAGAACAGCGCCTACGTGCTGGACGCCGGCCGCGGCACCCTGCAGGACACCAACGACCGCGCCCTGGCCAACATGCAGAAGGACGGCACCTACTCGGTGGTCCCCCGCATCGCCGGCGGCGAGATCACGCCGAAGAAACTGGGCGTCATCGCCGCCGTGGCCGAGAAGTACAACCTGTACACCAAGATCACCGGCGGCCAGCGGATCGACATGTTTGGTGCCCGCCTGGAACAGCTCCCGGAGATCTGGAAGGAACTGGTGGATGCGGGCTTCGAGTCCGGCCAGGCGTACGGCAAGAGCCTGCGCACTGTGAAGTCCTGTGTCGGGTCCACCTGGTGCCGGTTCGGCGTCCAGGACTCAGTGGCAATGGCCATCCAGCTGGAACTGCGGTACCGCGGCCTGCGCAGCCCCCACAAGCTCAAGATGGGTGTTTCCGGCTGCGCCCGTGAATGCGCCGAAGCCCGCGGCAAGGACGTCGGCGTCATCGCCACCGCCGACGGCTGGAACCTGTACGTCGGCGGCAACGGCGGAGCCACCCCGGCCCATGCGCAGCTGCTCGCCAAGGACCTCGACGACGAAACGCTGATCAAGTACATCGACCGCTACTTCATGTACTACATCCGCACCGCCGACCGCCTCCAGCGCACCGCGCGCTGGCAGGAAGAGCTGGACGGCGGCATCAAGCACGTTGAGGACGTGGTGGTCAAGGACACCCTGGGCATCGCCGCAGACCTTGAGGCTGCCATGGCCAAGCACGTGGACACCTATATCGACGAATGGGCAGACACCCTGAAGGACCCCGAGCGGCTGCGCCGCTTCCGCTCCTTCGTCAACGCCCCGGACCAGAAGGACGACTCCATCACCTTCGTCCCGGACGAGCGCGGCCAGATGCGCCCCGCAACCCCGGAGGAGAAGGGGAAAGTCCTGATCGGGGCCTCCATCCCGGTCCGGTCCGGCAACGGGAACGAGGCATAAGAATGCAGCTCACCATCGACCTCACCGGCCGCGACGTCCTGGTCGCCGGCTCGGACCACGCCGCGCGGCAGGCGGTGCGCCGCTACGAGGCCGCGGGCGCCGTCGTCCACCGCCTCAGCACCCCGCAGGGTGCCGGCCATAGCGGCCCCCTGCCCGAGCGCCCTTTCCTGGTGGCAGCGGTCGACGACGGCCAGCCGGGCTGGGATGCCCTGCTGGACAGGTTCCGCGCAGCGGGCATCCCCGTGGCAGCGGAACCTGCCGCCGGCCCCGTCGGCCACGTCACCCTGGTGGGCGGCGGCCCGGGAACCACCGAACTGCTCACTGTCGGTGCCGTCAAGGCGCTGCGCGATGCCGATGTCGTCTTTTACGACCGGCTGGCCCCGTGCCAGGACCTGCCGGCGCTGACCTCCGCCGAACTGGTGGACGTGGGCAAGAAGCCCGGGCACCACAAGGTCAGCCAAACCGACATCGAAAAGCTGATGGTGGAAAGTGCCCTCGCGGGCAACAACGTGGTCCGGCTCAAAGGCGGCGATCCATACGTCTTTGGCCGCGGCGGCGAGGAAGTTGCCTCCTGCGTGGCGGCGGGCGTCCCGGTGCGCGTCATCTCCGGCGTCACCAGCGCCATTTCCGTCCCCGCGGCTGCCGGCATCCCGGTCACACACCGTGAAGTCAGCCACATGTTCACCGTGGTCTCGGGCCACGCGCCCCTGACCGAAAAAGAGCACCGGCACCTGGCCGGCCTGGGCGGAACCATCGTTGTCCTGATGGGCATCGGCACCCTGCACCAGCTCGCAGCCGGCCTCCGCCGGGCAGGGATGCGCACCGACATGCCCATGGCCGTGGTGGAACGGGGCTACCGTCCCGGGCAGCGCACCACGATCGCCGACCTCGGCACCATCACCACCGCAGCCGCCGGCTGCAGCAACCCGGCTGTGCTGGTCATCGGTGAGGTGGTGCGGGTGGCGGAAGCCAACCGCGGGCACGCTGAGGCCGCCGCCGACCTCGACAGGCTGGCGGCCTCGCTGCTGGGCTCGTGAAAGGATTGACCTCCATGAATGCACTTGCACCGGCCGAAACACCACGGGTCGAAGAGACCTCAGACGCAACAGAAGCGCCGCTGGAGGGTTTCCGAATCGGTGTCACCTCGGACAGGCGGTCGCAGGACCTGATCGAGGCCCTTGAACGCCGCGGCGCTGAAGTGCTGCACGCCCCCGCCCTGAAAATCGCCCCGGTGCAGGAGGACATGCGCCTCATCGAGGACACCCGGGCCATCATCGCCGCCAAGCCGGATCTCTGCATCGCCACCACCGCCTACGGCATGCGCCGCTGGTGCGAGGCCGCAGATTCCTTCGGCATCGGCGATGAACTGCTGGAAACCCTGGGCGCCTGCCGGATGTTCGTCCGGGGCCCCAAAGCCCGCGGCGCCGTACGCGCGGCCGGCCTTGCCGACGTCGGAATCAGCAGCGACGAAACCACCGCCACACTGGTGGACATGCTGCTGGCTGAGGGCGTCCGCGGCAAAACCGTCGCCGTGCAGCTGCACGGCTACACCGACGTCCGGCAGCTGGAACGCCTGCGCATGTCCGGCGCCAACGTCCTGACGGTCACCCCGTACCGCTGGGTGAAGCCCGACGGCGAGGACAAGCTTCCCCGCCTCATCGAGGCTGTGGTTGGCGGAAACCTTGACGTACTCACCTTTACCAGCGCACCCGCCGTCGACGCCCTGTGGAGCACTGCGCACGAGATGGGTGTCTACAAGCAGCTGATCGCGAGCCTGAAGACCAATGTCACCACGGCCGTAGTGGGTCCGGTCACGGCACAGCCCCTGCTGGACGCCGGCATCACGCCACTGGTTCCGGAACGCTTCCGGATGGGCGCCCTGATCCGGCTGGTATGCGAGCACCTCGCGCTGAACCATGTCCGGCGGCTGGACACGAGGTCCGGCAACATCGAGCTGCGCGGCCGCAGCCTCCGGATCGACGGCCAGCCCGTGGAACTGGCACCGGCCCCGCTGCTGCTGCTCCGCGCGCTGTTGGGTGCCGGCGGCGCGGTCCTGTCCCGCGAATCCCTGTCCGACCTGCTGGAGCTGCGCGGTTCCGTCCACGCACTGGACATGACCGTCAGCCGGCTCCGCTCCTCGCTGCCGGACGGCCGCCTGGTGGAGACGGTGGTGAAGCGCGGGTACCGCATCCGCGTCTAGTGTGCCGCGGATCACCCTTGAGGGGGCCAGGGCACTCCCATTGTGTCCGTCCGCGACCGGATGAGAGGCACGTCACGGGTTCTGTTACCGGCCGGTAAACACTGGCGAACACGGGCCCGTTAAACGGCAACTGACGGGAAACACCCCGGAAAAAGCAGCACCCTACGCTGGGTTCCATCACGAACGTCCGGCCGCTCCGGCCGCCAGCGAAAGGGCCAGCACATGTCCGCTCCGGCACCCTCCACGTCCACCGCCCCTGCCACCCGCATCGTCATTGCGGGGGCGGGACCTGCCGCGCAGGCGCTGGTCAGCCAGCTTGACCGTGCCCGGTTCACCGGCAGCATCACCGTGCTGAGCAACCGGGACGATGCTCCCGGGGAACTGCTGGAGCTGGCGCTGCTCCCCCAGGTCTCGGTCCGGTTCGGCCAGCCTGCCAGCCACATCGACCCGGTGAACCAGACCGTCGCGACGGCGGACGGCATGGAATTCGGTTACGACCAGCTGGTCATCGCCACGGGATCAGCACCGGAGGCCAGCCCGGTGGAGGGCGCCGGCAAGTGCTTGAGCTACTCCACCATTGACGATGCCGCCCGCATCGGCGAGGCCGTCAGCGAAGTCACCAGGGAGCTGGGCCGGCGCCCGCTCGGGATCCTGGTGGGCACGGGCGCCGCCGCGGGCCAGGCCGAAGCCGTGCTCCGCGCCCGGGGTGTGCGCCCCATCCGCACCACCGCCAGGCCGGCGGCCGTCATGCCCGGGGCTTCAGCCAGCGGTCTCGCCGCCTCCGGGGTGGTCTTCGAGGACGGCAGCAGCATGTATGGCGACCTTGTGGTGCTTGCCGAGGAGCGCGTCTCCCGGGACGGGCTCGCCGCCAGCGCCGGCCTGCAGACGGCTGCCACGGGCGGCATTGTCATCACTGAGGACTTCCGCACCTCGGTTCCCGGGATCTGGGCCATCGGCGATGCGGCAGCGTTCGACGGCGTCCGGCTGGGGCTGCTCGTGGCAGCGGCTTCTGCGGCGGGCGCCTGCGCCACCCAGCTCCTGACGGCTGCTGCCCCGCCCGCTTCCTCCGCTCCGTCCGTCCTGCCGGTGGCTGCCTGACCAGCTCCCGGCCCAATAACCAGCCCGGACAGGGCGGAAACTGGCCCTCCCCACCCGCTCCCTGGCCTCGCAAGCTCGGCCAGGGAGCCCTGCGCGAACGGGCCCACGTTCCCGTTCGTCCGGCTGTGGCAAGATGGTTCCGAAACGAGTCAGGGGCGTCACCAACGCCCCTGCCCCACCGGCCCCTGCGAGAGGACCATCATGAGCAAGGAAGCCACCCCTTCCGTTGAAACAGCCGCTACCGGAGCCCCGGGACCAGGCAGCATCGCGTCATTCATCGACCACACGCTGTTGAAGCCCGAGGCGGGCGAGGCTGACATCCTCAAAGTCTGCGCCGAGGCGGCCGAATACCACTTCAAATCCGTGTGCGTGAACCCCGTCTGGGTCAAGACCGTGAAGAAGGCACTCAAGGGCTCTGGCGTACTCACCTGTTCCGTGGTGGGTTTCCCGCTGGGCGCCACGCCCACCGACGTCAAGGCCTTCGAGGCCCGCGGCGCGGTGCTGGACGGCGCGGACGAGGTGGACATGGTCATCAACATCGCGGCCGCCCGCGCCGGTGACAAGGGTGCGCTGGTGGAGGACATTACATCGGTGGCGGAGGCCGTCCACGCCAGCGGCGCCATCCTGAAAGTGATCATCGAAACGGCGCTGCTGGACGATCCGCAGAAGGTTCTCGCGTGTGAGGCCGCGGTGGAGGCGGGCGCCGACTTCGTCAAGACCTCCACCGGCTTCAACGGCGGGGGCGCCACGGCGGAGGACATCGCCCTGATGCGCCGGACCGTGGGCCCCGGGCTTGGTGTCAAGGCCTCCGGCGGCGTGCGTTCCCTGGAGGACGCGCAGGCTATGATTGCAGCAGGTGCAACACGTATTGGTGCCAGCTCCGGCATCGCCATTGTCAAGGGTGAACAGGGTTCATCCTCCTACTGACAGCTTCCGGAGCCGCCACAGATTGAGGCCCGCGCGGCCAAGGAGGAATGAATGTCCAGCAAGATCACGGCTTCCAGCCAGGGCCCGGCGTCCCACGAAGGGGCTATCCAGACCCCCCAGAACGAGAACAAGCTCGGCACCAGCATCGTCCTGTTTGTGGTCATGATGGCCCTGTTCCTCGGCGCGATCTACTCGCTGTCCTTCCTTACGCTCGGCAACCCGTGGCCCATGGCTGTGTGCATCCTGCTCTTCGGCCTGACCTACTGGATCCCGCAGACCATCCTGGGCCGTTCCGACTCCGCAGGCGAGCACTAACCCCAAATAAGTAGCGCCAAGTGTCGTTTTGAGCTTCAGAAGGACACTCAGCGCAATCCCGGCTGGGATCCCCAAACGGGAAGAGACCCCTTGGACGCTGTCCAGGGGGTCTCTTGCGTACCTTAGAACCAGAGGCTGGCCCACGCTTCGGCGGCCGCGGCCACGCGGGTCCAGTGGGTCTGGGCTATGGACCAGCCGGCCACGCACAGCCCCACCATCGCGTAGGCGCTGACAGGGATCAGCAGGAGCCATTCCCGCTTTGACCCTGCCCGGCCCAGCAGCGGCACGGACAGCGCGCCATTGGGCCGCCAGACGTTGCGCAGCAGCGGCAGCCGGCGCAGCACCTTGGGCGGCCGGATCACCAGCGGCCAGAGCAGGGGCACCCCGCCCACGGTCACGAGGTCGCCGATGATGTGGACGGTCACGCCGATCAGCATGGACATGGGCAGCCAGGTCCACTGGTCCGGGGCGTACCAGGTGACGAGCCCGGCCATCACCAGCCCGAAGATCCAGTTGGTCAGGAACCCGGACTTCGGGAAAAGCTTGAGCGCCTTGGCCGCGATGTTGATCATGAACATGCACAGCAGCCCGGCCCCCACGGACAGCAGCCCCCACTGGGTCTGTACCTGGACCTGCCCGGCCAGCGTCGCCAGCAGCACAAAGAAAGCAGCCCCGAGGACGGAGTGCGTGCCCTGCCGGTGCCCGCCGCTGGCATTTTCAATCCCGACGGCGATCACATTGGACAGCGGCGGGAGGGAGTTCGCTACGGTGCTGTGCCGGTGGTCCCAGTCGCACACCAGGGCGGTGCCCGCCGTCGCCATTCCGCCGATCAGGATTCCGGTGGCGTCCAGGGGGTACCAGCCCAGGGTGTACGGCCCCGTTGAGGCAACGGCTACCCACGCCGCGGCTCCCGACGCGGCGTGATGTCCTCCCATCAAGTCCTAACTCACCGCCAGCGGGGCATCGGAGAAGATGTTGCGGATGACGCCGTTGGCCCACTCCAGGATCTCGGCGTCCTGCAGGTCCCTGCCGCCGATCTTCGCCGTTTTCGGCTTGGGGATCAGCACGGCATCGAGGGCAGGCTTGGACTGGGATCCCGGGTACATCCGGTTCAGCCGCATCACCTTGGACTCGGGCAGGGTGGCGGGCGAGAACTTGATGAAGTTGCCTTGCAGCGCCACATCGGAAAGGCCGGCTTCCCGGGCTCCCACCCGGAAGCGGGCCACGGCCACCAGGTTCTGGGCGGGCAGGGGCGGCTCGCCGTACCTGTCCACCAGTTCGGCCAGGACTTCGTCGATGGCCTCGTTGGTGAGGGCTGCCGCCAGCTTGCGGTAAGCCTCCAGGCGAAGCCGCTCCCCCGGCACGTAATCGTGCGGGAGGTGCGCGTTCACGGGCAGTTCGATCTTCATCTCGGCGGCCTTCTCCTCGGCCTCGCCGCGGTAGTCGGCCACCGCCTCGCCCACCAGGCGGATGTACAGGTCGAAGCCCACGCCCTGGATATGCCCGGACTGTTCGCCGCCGAGCAGATTGCCGGCGCCACGGATTTCGAGGTCCTTCATGGCCAGCTGCATGCCGGCGCCCAGCTCGTTGTGCGTGGCCACAGCCTTAAGCCGCTCCAGCGCCACCTCACCCAGCGGTTTCTCGGACGGGTACAGGAAGTAGGCGTACGCCCGCTCGCGGCCGCGGCCCACACGCCCGCGCAGCTGGTGGAGCTGCGACAGGCCGTATTTGTCCGCGCCGTCCACGATCAGGGTGTTGGCGTTGGAGATGTCCAGGCCGGTTTCGATGATGGTGGTGCACACCAGCACGTCGAAGCGTTTCTCCCAGAAGTCCACGATGATCTGCTCCAGGCGGCTCTCGGACATCTGCCCGTGGGCCACCTCCACCCGTGCCTCCGGGACCAGTTCGCGGATCTTGGCCGCGGTGCGCTCAATGGTGGATACCCGATTGTGGACCAGGAACACCTGGCCTTCGCGCATCAGCTCACGCCGGATCGCGGCCGAGGTCTGCTTGTCGGTGTAAGGCCCCACGTAGGTCAGGACGGGGTGGCGCTCCTCCGGCGGGGTGGCCAGGGTGGAGGTTTCCCGGATGCCGGTGAGTGACATCTCCAGGGTGCGCGGAATCGGCGTGGCACTCATGGCCAGCACGTCCACGTTGGTGCGCATCTTCTTGAGCGCTTCCTTGTGCTCCACGCCGAAGCGCTGCTCCTCGTCCACGATCACCAGGCCCAGGTCCTTGAACTCAAAGTCCTTGGACAGCAGCCGGTGGGTGCCGATCACCACGTCCACGGTGCCGTTCTTGACACCCTCCTGGGTTTCCTTCGCCTCCTTGGCCGCCTGGAAGCGGGACAGGGGCTTCACGCGCAGGGGGAAGCCGGAGAACCGCTCTGTGAACGTCTCGTAGTGCTGCTGGGCCAGCAGGGTGGTGGGCACCAGCACCGCCACCTGTTTGCCGTCCTGGACGGCCTTGAACGCGGCGCGCACTGCGATCTCCGTCTTGCCGTACCCCACGTCGCCGGAGACCAGCCGGTCCATGGGGATCTCCCGCTCCATGTCCGCCTTGACCTCGTTGATGGTGGTCAGCTGGTCCGGTGTCTCAACGTACGGGAACGCTTCTTCCAGCTCGCGCTGCCAGGGGGTATCGGGGCCGAAGGCGTGCCCGCGGGAAGCCATCCGGGCCGAATACAGCCGGATCAGCTCGCCGGCGATCTCCTTGACTGCCTTCCGGGCCTTGGACTTGGTGCTGGCCCAGTCCGCGCCGCCCATCTTGCTCAGCACCGGGGTGTCGCCGCCCACGTACCGGGTCACCTGGTCCAGCTGGTCCGTGGGGACGAACAGCCGGTCACCCGGGGCACCGCGCTTGGACGGCGCGTACTCCAGGACCAGGTACTCGCGCACCCCGTCACCTCCGCCGGCAACCTTGCGCTGGATCAGCTCCACGAACTTGCCGATGCCGTGCTGTTCGTGGACCACGTGATCGCCCGCCACCAGCTGCAGCGGGTCCACTGCGTTACGCCGCTTGGAGGGCATCCGGCGCATGTCCTTGGTGGACCCGGCGGAGGTCCGGCCCAGCAGGTCCGCTTCGGTGAGCAGGCCCAGCTTCAGCCCGTCCAGGACAAAACCGCGTCCGACGGCGGCAGTGGTGACCTCGATGATGCCTGCCTGGGGCTCGTGGTCCAGGCTGTCCACCCTGGCGCAGGGGATGTCCGCGTCGTGGAACAGTTCTGCCAGCCGCTGGGCGGGCCCGGGACCCTCGGTGGCCACAACGATCCGCCACTGGTCACGGACATGGGAGCCGATGAAGTCCATCATTTCCGCCACGTCGCCCTGGTAGCCGCGGGGCTCGCGGGCGTGCAGGTTCAGGACGTCGATGTCCGGCAGCAGTTCCTCGTCCTGCGCCAACGAGGTAATGGACCACCACGACACACCATGCTCCAGGGCTGAGGTCCGGGTTTCCGTCAGTGAACGGAAACTGGCGGAATGGAGGGCGGCGCTGGCCTGCGAGCTGAGGTCCAGCGGGGCCGTCCCGCCGTCGGAGGCGGTGGACCAGGCCGCTTCGAGGAATTCCTCGTTGGTGGCGGCGAGGTCGTGGGCGCGGGTGCGGACCTTCTCGGGTTCGATAATCACCGAGATGGAACCTGCGGGGAGCTGGTCCACAAACGGGACCATGGCGTCCACCAGCACCGGTGCCAGGGACTCCATGCCCTCCACCGCGATGCCGCCGGCGATCTTTTCCAGCATGTCCGCTGCGGCGGGCAGCTGGGACTTCAACGTCGCTGCCCGTGACATCACGGACGGGGTGATGAGGATTTCCCGGCAGGGCGGTGCGTGCAGTTCGGTGGGATGGTGCAGCCCGGGCGAGGACAGCGAGCGCTGGTCCGCCACCGCGAACCAGCGCATCTGGTCCACTTCGTCGCCGAAGAACTCCACCCGGATGGGGTGGTCCTCGGTGGGCGGGAAGACGTCGATGATGCCGCCGCGGACGGCGAACTCGCCGCGGTGGGTCACCATGTCCACCCGGGCGTACGCGGCTTCGGCCAGGCTCCGCACCACGTCGGTGAACGGCTTCTCCTGGCCCACCTTCAGGGTGACGGGGACCAGCTCGCCCAATCCGGCCACAACGGGCTGGACCACGGCGCGGACGGGTGCCACCACCACGCGGAGGGGCCCCGTCGTCGAACTTTCCGGATGCGCGAGCCGTCGCAGGACGGACAGCCGCCGCCCCACGGTGTCCGAGCGCGGCGAGAGCCGCTCATGCGGGAGTGTCTCCCAGCTGGGGAACTCAGCCACCGCATCAGCCGGCAGGTACGCACGCAGCGCGGCGGTGAGGTCCTCCGCTTCCCGCCCGGTGGCGGTGACGGCCAGGACCACGCCCGGCCCGGCACCGTCTGATGCTCCGGCGGCGGCAGCCACGCCGTCGGCCATCTCGGCGAGCAGCACCGGCCGGAGGCCCGCGGGGGCACTGATCTGGTAGTCCTGGCCCCGAACGGCGAAGCCGCGGGCAGCCTCGGCGTGGACCCGGGCGAAGGTCCCGTCCGCGGCGAGGGCGCGGCGCAGTCCCTCCAGTGAAGGGCCTACGCTGGACTTGCCGGTGCTGGATTTACCGGTGCCGGACTTTCCAGTGCTGGATGGGCCGGCGGTGGACGGGCCGGGAAGGCTCATGGCAGAAGCTCCTGTGGTGTTACGGAAAAGCAGGCAACGCGAAAACCCGAAATTCGCTGCGAATCCCGGGTCATCCCAGCCTACCCCCAGCCGGCGACATGGCAGCCGTCCACAACGGCGGCCGCTCCGAACCCCTGCAGAGGGCAAAGGAAACAGGACGAGAGGGCACAGCATGAGCGGAACCAGCGGCACGCCGCATTCACCGAAGACCGTCCTGGTAACGGGAGCCACGGGCTATATCGGCGGCCGGCTGGTGCCCAGGCTCCTCGACGAGGGCCATACCGTCAAAGTCCTGGTGCGCTCCCCCGGCAAGATCGCCGGTGTCCCCTGGCGGGACAGGGTGGAGGTGGTGGAGAGCAGCCTGGACGACGGCGGGGCGTTGCGGGCGGCGCTGGCCGGCGTCGACGTTTTCTACTACCTGGTGCATTCCATGGCCGCCGGGGCAGGGTTCGAGGCCAAGGAGAAAGCCATGGCCCGGACCGCTGCCGATGCGGCCGCGGATGCCGGCGTGGACAGGATTGTCTACCTCGGCGGCCTCCACCCCAAGGGTGTGGAGCTTTCCACCCACATGCGTTCCCGGGAGGCTGTGGGCCAGGTGTTCCTGGACAGCCCGGTGGACGCGGTAGTGTTCCAGGCCGGCGTGGTGATCGGCTCGGGCTCGGCATCCTTCGAGATGATCCGCCACCTCGCCGAAACGCTGCCGCTGATGCCCGCTCCCAGCTGGGTCAGGAACCGCATCGAAGCCATCGCCGTGCGCGATGTGCTCTACTACCTCGTCTCCGCGGCGTTACTGGACAGCCCGCTCAACCGCACGTTCGACGTCGGCTGCCGCCAGGTCCTCACATACGCCGGCATGATGCAGGAGTACGCCGCGGAAGCCGGCCTGCCGTACCGGCCGGTGCTGGCCCTGCCGGTACCGGCCCCCAAGCTGGCCGGTATGTGGGTGGCCTTGACCACGCCCATCCCGCTGTCCATGGCAGTTCCGCTGGTCCAGTCCCTCCAGCACGACGCCGTCTCCAATGAGCATGACATCGACCGGTACATCCCGGAGCCCGACGGCGGCCTGACTGCCTACCGCACGGCTGTGGCCCTGGCCCTCGGCAAGGAGCGCGACGGCCAGGTGGAGACCACGTGGGCCAACGCCGGTGTGGCCGCCGATCCCCTGCCCAGCGACCCCGACTGGGCCGGGCACAAGGTGTACATCGATGAACGGACCTTCCACGGCGACGTCGATCCTGCGCACGTGTGGACGGTCATCGAGGGCGTAGGAGGGCGGAACGGCTGGTACTCCCTGCCGCTGGCCTGGCAGGTGCGCGGCTGGCTGGACAAGCTGACCGGCGGCGCGGGCCTCCTGCGGGGACGCCGGCATCCGCACACGCTGGCCAGCGGCGAGGTGGTGGACTGGTGGCGGGTGGAGCGGATCGACCACGGGAAACTGCTGCGGCTCCGGGCCGAGATGCGGGCCCCGGGACGTGCGTGGCTGGAGTTGTCCGTGGAGCCGGACGGCAGCGGCAGCCGCTACCGGCAGCGGGCCATTTTCTTCCCCAAAGGACTCAGCGGCCGGCTCTACTGGCTGGCGGTCCTGCCGTTCCACAGCCTGATCTTCCCGGCCATGGCCAGGAACATCACCGGCGCGGCACGGAAGCTGGCGGATGCGGAGCCCGGTGCCCGGACCCCGTAGGATGTTTGGAGCCTAATCCGACCCCCACGTCCCAGGAGGACCCATGGCCCTGAGCGCAACCACCACCCTTCCGCACTCCGTCCCCAGCGTTGCAGCTGTCCTGGTGAACGAGGACTTCCAGCGCCACGTCAGCCAGCTCGTCGGTGGCAGCCTCGAATCCTTCACCGTCGACGGCGACGTTGCCGGCGCGTTCAGCGCCACGTCCGTGCGCACCCTGCCCACCACCCGCCTGCCGGAAATCGCCCGCAAGTTCGTGGGCGAGCACTTGAAGGTCACCCAGGTGGAGAACTGGGACGCTCCCGCCGCTGACGGTTCGCGGCAGAGCAACATCTCGCTGAAGATCGCCGGCGCCCCCGTGGACGTCACTGCTGTCCAGCGGCTGGTGGCGGCCGACGGCGGCACCCGCGTGGAGCTCGAGGGTGCGGTTACGTCCTCGGTTCCGTTCCTGGGCGGCAAGATCGCCGATGCCGCCGAGCCCATGGTGGCCAAGGCATTGAACCTGCAGGCTGCGCAGGCACAGGCCTGGCTGGAAAGCCACTAGTCGCGTGGAACTGCCCGTCTTTGCCGCGCTTGTCCTGATCATCGCCGGCATCTGGTCACTGGTGGTCTGGCCGCAGTTCCTGCGCCGGGTTATGAAGGATCCGCGCGCCCGGGACAGCGCCGGCAAGGCCACCAGGTTCCTCACCGTGCATGTGGTGCTGGTGAGCATCTCGATGGTGCTTGGCGCGGCCACGGCAGTGATCGGAATTCTGGGGCTTCTTAGCTAGCGTCCGGCACAAAGAAACGTCCGGCCCTCTTCCCGCTGGGACGAGGGCCGGACGTTTTCTGCGTTGTTGGCTGGTGCGGTCAGGCCGCCTGGTTGAGCGCGTCCTCCGCGGCAACCCAGGAAATCATGGCGCACTTGACCCGCGCCGCATACCTGGCCACGCCCTCAAAGGCCGCTGCGTCGCCCAGCAGGTCCGGGTCTGCCTGGATCTTCCCCCGGGACCTCAGGACTTCCCGGAAGCTGTCAATCACCTCGTGAAGTTCCGCCACCGTCATTCCTTCCGCCAGGTCGGTCAGGACTGAGGCGGAGGCCATGGAGATGGAGCATCCCGCACCGTCCCAGGCAATCTGCGCCACTTTGCCGTCGCTGACGGCCAGGCGCAGGGTCACTTCGTCTCCGCAGACCGGGTTGAGCTGGTGGGACTGGCCGGTGGTGGCGCCGCCGGGCGCCTGGGTGCCGGCCAGTCCGCTGCCGTGCCGGGCTTTGGAGTGGTCCAGGATGATCTGCTGGTACAGCTGGTCAAGGCTCATGGTTCTACCTTCAGGTGTGGGGGTGTCTCAGGCGCGGAAGTAGGCACGCACGCCCGCGACGGCGTCGAGGAACTGGTCGACGTCGTCGGTGGTGTTGTATAGGTAGGCGCTGGCCCTGGTGGTGGCCGTCAGCCCCAGCCGGCGGTGCAGCGGCTGGGCGCAGTGGTGGCCTACCCGCACTGCGATTCCCCGCGCGTCAAGGAACTGCCCCACATCGTGGGCATGCACGCCCTCGACGTCGAACGCCGCCAGTCCAATGCGCTCCTGCCCCGCGGCGGGGCCCAGGACCCGGATGCCGGGGATGGACTCCAGGCCGGTGACCATCCGCTGGCCCAGCGCGGACTCCCACCGGTGGATCCGGTCCAGGCCGGTTTCGGTGAGGTAGTTCGCTGCTGCCGCCAGTGCCACTGCCTGCGAGATCCGCTGTGTCCCTGCTTCGAAGCGCTGGGGCGCCGGGAGGTACTCGGCCCGTTCCATGGTCACCGTTGTGATCATGGAACCGCCGGTCAGGAAAGGCGGGAGGATATCCAGCAGGTCCTGCTTTCCGTAAAACACACCGATGCCCGTGGGGGCAAGCATTTTGTGCCCGGAGAACGCTGCGAAGTCCACGTCCAGGGCTTTGACGTCCAGCGGCATGTGAGGGGCGGACTGGCAGGCGTCAAGCACCACCAGGGCTCCGGCTTCCCGGCCCAGCGCCACGAGATCCTTGACGGGATTGATGGTGCCCAGGACGTTGGAGGCGTGCGTGAAGGCCAGGACCTTCGTCCGCCGGTTCACGGTGTCGCGGGCCACGTCCATGCGGAGGGCGCCGGCGTCGTCCACGGGGATGTACCGCAGGGTGGCCCCGGTGCGGAAGGCGAGTTCCTGCCAGGGTATGAGGTTGGCGTGGTGTTCCATCTCGGTCACGACGATTTCGTCGCCCGGTTCCAGGGCGAGCTCTTTGAGCCTGGCATCGCCCCGCCCCTGTGCAGCCCACAGTCCGGCGTTGGAGAGGGCATAGCTGAGGAGGTTCAGGCCCTCGGTGGCGTTCGACGTCCAGATGACCTCGGCGTAGTCGGCGCCAATAAAGTCCGCTACCGTCTGCCGGGCGTCCTCGAAGGCTTCGGTGGCCTCGACCGCAAGGTGGTGGGCGCCGCGGTGCACAGCGGCGTTGCGCTGTTCGTAGAATTCCTGTTCGGCCTCGATGACACTGAGCGGATTCTGCGAGGTGGCCCCGGAGTCCAAATAGATGAGGGGGCGTCCGTTGACCAGTTGGTCCAGGACCGGGAAGTCGTTGCGGATGCGCCGGACTTCCGCGTTGTCCATGACCGGCAAAGCACGTTCCAGCGTGGCTGGCGTTGATACTACGGCCAAAACTAACTCCTTGAGATGCCAACGGATGACACTCAATTGTCCCACAGCACGGCTGTGGCGGCCGCCCGGAGGGGCAGCCGCCACAGTCGCTCCGGGCTTCAGCCCGCGGAGTGGAGGGCCGGCGACGGCTGGGGGGAGAGTCTCGGTCTCAGAAGACTCTGACGTCGCCGGCCCCGTACAGCCCGGTCCCGCAAGGGACCGGAAGTTTGGTGTATACGAGGCCATGTTCGGTTCGCGCAGCTTCGGTTTTTGTGCCGTTTGCCTTGCTTCCATAAGTAAATACTCCGGCGCCACCCGGCACACGAGTAGGGTGTACTCGAATTCGCCTGTGTGGGACTACCTGTGGGGCACTGATACCCGGAAGGCGTTTGAAACGGGGCGGACAGTGCTGCCAGGGCTTGCAGTAAGGGGGCATGCAGCAGCGCCCGCCGGCCGGCGGGCGCTGCTGCAGGTGCCAGGTTGAAGGCCTACTTGGGCAGCGCTGACTCCAGCTCATCCCGGCTGCGGACGCCGAGCTTGACGTACGTGCGGTAGAGGTGGCCCTCCACGGTGCGCACTGACACCATCAGCCGCTGGGCGATTTCGCGGTCCGTGAGGCCCTGGACGGCGAGTCCCACAATGTCCTGTTCACGCCGGGTGAGGTGGACGGCGGGCGCCGCGGCAATAAAGCGGCCTTCCCGGAACCTCTCCCCCAGTTCATGGTCGCATTTCTCGCGCAGGGCCACGGCCTGCCGGGAGCGCCGGCGTTCCCCTGCCTGCTCCAGCAGGGTGCTGGACCGGGCATAGGCCTCCCGGGCCAGGTTGACGAATCCGGCTTCCTCCAGTGCTGCTGCCGTTTCCATCAAGGCATCCCCGTCAGCCTCTTCCCAGCGGGTGGCCAGGGTCAGCATCGATTGAGCCCACCGGCCCTCCACGGACTGCGCCACCGCCTGCACCATGGGGATGACCGAAGGGTCTCCCAGGTCCCAGCAGATGGCCAGGAGTTCGAGCAGGGTCCCTGTCCTGGCGGTGGCGTCAGGCGTGGTGGCCAGGGTATGCAGCGAGGCAAGGCCCTTGCCGTCCCGGGAGAGGTACTCGGCGGCAGCGGCACTGTAGGCAGCGGCCAGCAGCTCGTGGGCCGGGCCTCCGGCCACGGCGTCGCTGTAATCCTGTTCCAGGCGCTGCCCCTGGGCCGTGTCGCCCAGCCTTGCGGCAACGTAGAAACCCAGGGCCGAACCGAAGCGGAACAGTTGCAGCGGATCGTTCAGCCGGAGTGCCTCCACGGCCGGCAGCAACACCTGGTAGGCGCGCTCCATCCGGCCCTGCCGAAGCAGCGAGTATCCGCGCAGCACCTGGAGGCTGCCGTTGAAGGTGGAGGCCCCGGCCGCATGGCTGGCCGCGTAATTGTTGAGTTCACGCTCGGCCGATTCCCACTCACCCATGGCGAGGTAGTCGGTCACCAGCCGGCCCAGTACGAATTCCCGAAAGAAGAACAGGCTCGCGTCCAGCGGAGGCAGCTCGGAGGCAGCAAGGAGTGCGGCGTCCAGCCCCTCGGCGGCGCGGCCGGCGGCAGCCATGGCATGCGCGAGAAGCGCCTCCCCCAACGCCCGGACCGGTTCGCCGTCAGCCTCGGCGGAGGTGCTGTTCCTGACCTCCCGGACTTCAGCGGCGAGTGCTTCGGCGTCCACTTCCGCGCCCAGCTCCAGGAGGTGCAGTACGCGCGCGAGCTGATCCTGCCGGGACGGGTCCCCTTCCCGCGGCTGCCCGGCGTATTCGCGCATGTCCTCGCCCAAGGCCTTCAACGATGTGCCTTTTGCCTGGTGGGCGGCTGCCCGGAGCAGGACGACGGCGGGACCCTCCGCAGTGGCGGACAGCTGCTGCCAGCAGGCGTCCAGGAGGTCGGCAGCTGCGCTGTAGGCGCCCTCGTTGTAAAGTGCCCGCGCCTGGATCGCCTTGGCGCGGGGCAGCAGTTCAGGATCCTGGATTTTCGCGGCGATGGTGCGGGCGCTGTCGTTGCGGAACCGCCGCAAGGCCTCGCTGGCCGCGTCCAGCATGTGGGGGTCGGGGATCCCCAATCCCACTTCAAACGCCCACTCGACGGAACGCAGCATCCCTTCGCCGCGCAGGGCAGTGGCGTCCTGGTGGTCCCGGACTTTTTCCAGCAATTGCAGGCTCCGGGACACCGAAAGGGTGCTCCTGATCGCCTTGGCGAAGAGGGCGTTCCACATGGAGAGCTCAGACGGGATGCCCGAGTTTTCGGACACCATCTGCTGGTCCAGGAGGGACCTGACCACGGCGGCGCCGCTGATGTCCTCGATCACCTTCCGGCCCACCGGCCCGGCGAGGGCGATCAGCTTCAGCGCTTCCTGTTCCTCCGGCGGCCGCCGAAGGTGGTCCTTGGTCACCACGGCGGTGAGCTGGGGACCGTCGGCCGGAAGTGGGCCGAGCAGTATCCAGATGCCGTTGCGCTTTGCCAGTACCCCCGTTTCGGCGGCATCGTGGAGCAGGGCATCCAGAATCCGCGGGTTGCCACCGGACGCATGCCAGATGGAGTCCACTGTGGCAGGCGGGACGGTTCCATCGAGGACGTGGGCAAGGACCTCTTCGATCTGCTCCCGGTTCAGCGGGCGGAGGTCCACACGCTCGGCGAGGCCGTCGTACCAGAGCTGGTCCAGCGGCTGCGGAAGGCCGGGCCGGGGCCGGGCAGCAGCCACCACCGATGCCCAGCCGGCGGAAATCAGGTCCGCCACAACGCCCGCGGAGGCTTCGTCCAGGTGGTGGGCGTCATCCAGCACCAGCAGGACGGGGGCGCCGCGGCCGGCCTTCAATTTTTCGAAATAGGTCCACATTGAACGCAGGACCGCTACCGGCGATACAGATTCCTCAGCAGTCAGGTCACCGGTGTAAGGGGTGAGGACACCGAAAGGCACGGCTGCCAGGGCGGAGCTGCCGTGGATCTGCAGGATGTTCAGCTCCCCGGCGAGGCGCTCGGCGATTGCCTCGGTCAGGGACGTTTTGCCAATGCCGGGCCCTGCCATCAGGAAAACCGCCTGGCTGGTACCGTTCCGCACGATGTTGCAGATCCGTTCCAGCGGCTCCCGCCTCCCGGTGAGGGCGCGGTGCGCGGCTGCCGGCTTGTGGCCGTTAGACGAGTCCAGTCAAATCACCCCTGGAAGTTACGCCGAGCTTGGTAAAGACCTGGTACAAATGGCCTTCCACTGTTCGGACTGATACTCCCATTTCCAGGGCAATATCACGGTTTGAGGCACCCCGCCCGGCGAGCCGCGCGATCTGGCGCTCCCGGGCGGTGAGCAGCGGGCTGCCGCTGCTGGGCACGATGGGAAGGTTTGCCACGGTGGCAGCCAGGATGTCCAGCCGGGCCTGGGCGGTGCGGGAGGAGACCGCGTCCCCGTCCTGCCGGGCGAAGTCCACCGCCAGGGCCATGCACCGGGCTTCCACGGCATCAAGCTCCAGCGTGGCGGCCAGTTCCCCGGCAGCGAGGAGGGTTTTGGCGTCCTTGGTCCTGCTGCCCACCGCGATGAGCCGGGAAACCTCCGCCAGCGGACCCTGCCGATGCCCGGCGATGTCCTCCAGAAGACGGAAGTCGGCGTCGCTGCCGTTGACGGTGGCGGCGAGCAGGCTGATCCCCGCCACTGTGTAGAGGCCGGTCTTGAGGCTCCGCTGAGCCGACTGCTTCAGGCCGGCAACGGATTCGGAGTCACCGAGCCAGCGTCCGGCCACCAGCGAGCAGAACTCAATGATGTTCTCGGCGGAAAAACTGGATTTACCGGGTGTCCTTTGCAGTTTGGCCAGGTACTTACGGGCCTGCGGCGCGTTGCCCGTCTGGGCGTACGCCAGGGCGGTTGCGGCATAGGCCATGCGAAGGGCGCTCTGGGCAGGCTGGAGCTCCAGCTGCGCCACCGCCGAAATCAACGGGTCCAGGGCAGCGCCGCCCCGGCCGGAGTAGACGTACGCCAGCCCGGCCGCAAGTTCAGAGGCGGCGCTCCGGTACGGCAAAGGGTTTGCTTCGGCGTCGGTGGGTGCTCCCACAAGGTCGATGCAGCGCCGCCACTGCCCCGCCGTCAGCAGCACCAGGAACGCCTCCCGGGTGTACTGCTCCCGCAGCCCCACCACGTGCGAGGCATCCGAAATCTGGCCGCCCAGCCGCCGCATCAGGCCCAGTGCGTCCATTTCCCGACCGGTCAGGGACAGCGCGGTCATCAGGATGACTGCAGCCTGCATCCGGTAGGAGGTGTCGGGGTTGCCGGCCGGATCCGCTGCTGCCTCAAGCTCCGGAATCATGGCTGCGTAGTCACCGGCGAACGCGCGGTATTCGAACGCGCTCAGCGCCACACGGTTGGCGGCCGCAACGGCCGGGTGTGGCCACACGGCATGGCTCCTGGCGTCTTCCAGCCGTTCCCGGGCGGCGGCGAGAACGTCGGGAACCTTGCCGGCCTGCTCCGGCAGCCACAGCATCACCCGGACCCTGGACGCAACGACGTTGGCATATTCTTCGACGCCAACGCCGTCCAGCTCGGGCTGCGAGATGTCATCCAGGGCAGCCAGCGCCTGGACGGGCAGGTCCAGCTGAAGGTACGCGGCGGCCTTGTGCCGCTGGGCCGGAACCCACTCCCGGTCCGTCCTCCTGAGCATGTCCGCGTAGGCCAGGGCGAAGCGGGGGTCAAAAAGCTGCACGGCAGCTTCGGCGGCTGCGAGGGCCAGGGCGGGGCTGAGTTCGGCCTCGCATTCATGGGTCCAGGCTGCGAAGGCCATCAGCTCTTCGACGGTCATGTCCGACGGATCAGGTTCCGTCCCGCCAAGGAGCACGCCCCGCAATTCACGGCGGCGGGCAATGCTCAGCCAGGAGCGCACCACGTCGCCGATGTATTTCTCCCGCAACGAGACCCAGCGGTGATCCGATTCGTCGATTTCCAGCAGGCCGCCGTCCTCCATGTCGGCCACGACGTCCGCACTGTAGATGGCAGTCAGCCTGGCCAGTTCCACGCGGCGGGCGCAGGAGAGCATCTCGATGACTTCCCGGGTTCCCGGCGTCTCCCTGGACCAGCGGGAGCGGACGATGTCATCAAGGCTGGCGGCGCCGTCGAGCACCACTTTGTCGCGGAGGGTCCAGACGGAGTCGGAGAGGACGAGGTTTCCCGAAAGCTTCTGTTCAGTAACCAGTGCCTTCAGCAGCAGCGGGTTGCCGCCCACGATGTGGTGGAACGTGTTGACCAGGGAAGCGGAAACGCGGTGGCCGAGTTGGGACAGCAGCACCTGGCGGGTCTGCAGCTCATTGAGGTTGCTCAGCCTGACCTCGGTGAGGCGCCGGTCCGTGAGGAGCCAGTGGAAATCAGCGGGCAGGTCGCTGATTTTTGGTGCGACGGCGATGATCCTCGCCGTGCCCGTCAGGAGGACGTTCAGGAGCACGCCGGCGCTCATGTCGTCGATGCTGCCTGACGTATCGAGGGTGATGACGCACGGCCGCCCGGCGGAATCGCTGCGGATCAGCGACGTGATGCCCCGCAGGATGGCTGTAGGAGAACCCATATAGGCCTGGGGAAGGCGGGCCAGGAGGAAGGAGAGGCAGCCGTAGGGGGTGTTGGCGCCGGAGGGACCGTTCCGGAGTTGAAGTGACCAGACATCGGGGCCGAGATCGGCCACTGCGGCCCGGGCCAGCGACGATTTACCCACACCGCGGCCGCCGGTGATCACCACGCCCAGCGAATTTTCGGGAGTCAGTGCCGCCCGGACGGATTCAAGGTTTGCGCTGCGGGCAGGTGCAGACCACTGTTGCCCCCCTGGCGCCCCGGAGGTCTCGGTCTGTAGCCCAGCGTGCTGGGGCGTTGACCCACGTCCCCAGCTGAGTGGCTCGATTGACATGAACTTATCCCCTACGTCCCCGATTAGCGGGATGTAGCCCCATTGCTCCCCCGCCTACGAGACAGAGTACCTCGTGGTGCAGACATGGAAACAGGTTCAGGCGACTTTTAAGTTTTTTGTGTCTATTGCTCAGACTTGGCCGGATGGAACTTCTGCTGCGCCGCCAGCAACCCGTCCCGCAACAGCAGCTCCACGGCATCGGCCGATTCGTCCAGCAGGAAAGGCAGCTCCTTGAGTTCGGCAGTACCGAAATCCCTCAGGACGTAGTCCGCGGTGTCCATCCGGCCCGGTGGCCGGCCTACCCCCACCCGGACCCGGAGGTAGTCCTTGGTGCCGAGCGCCTTGGAAATATCCCGCAGCCCGTTGTGGCCGCCTTCGCCACCTCCGAGCTTGAGCTTCACTGTGTTAAAGGGAATGTCGATTTCATCATGCACGGCGACAACGTGCCCGGCCTCGATGCCGTAGAAGTTGGCCAGGGCCGAGACGGGGCCGCCGGAGACGTTCATGTAGCTCATCGGTTTGGCGAGCACTACGCGGGGACCACCGATGCCGAGCCGCCCTTCCACCACTTGGGCACGTGCCTTGTGGGTCCTAAACCCGGCCCCCACCCTGCCGGCAAGCTCATCAAGCACCATCTGGCCGACGTTGTGCCTGTTCCCCTGGTACTGCGCCCCGGGGTTTCCGAGTCCAACGATCAGCCAGGTGTCAGTCATGAGTCAATCCTAAGGTGGCGGTTTGTGCGCACATGGCGCCGGCTGTAGTGCGGACATGCCAATGGCCGGACCCCTGGGGATCCGGCCACTGTCACAATGTGAAGCGGAATTACTCGGCGGCAGCTTCGGAAGCTTCTTCAGCCTCTTCCTCATTGGACTCGGTGGACTCCGAGATGTTCACCACGAGTGCGTCAGCGTCAGCCAGCAGGACGGAGCCCTTGGGCAGGACCAGGTCCGAAGCGTGGATGTGCTCGCCGGCCGCGCGGCCTTCGATGCTGACCGTGACGGACTCGGGCAGGTGGGTGGCCTCGGCTTCGAGGGACACAACGGTCAGTTCCAGGTTGTGGACGGTGCCGGGAGCGGATTCGCCTTCAACGTGGACCGGAACGTCAACGGTGACCTTCTCGCCCTGGCGGACGGTCAGCAGGTCGATGTGCTCGATGATCTGCTTGATGGGGTCGCGCTGGACGTCCTTGACCAGGGCCAGGTGGCCTTCGCCGTTGATGTCCAGGGACAGCAGTGCGTTGGCGGTGCGGACGGCCAGGGTGGTTGCCTTGGCGGGGAGGGTGATGTGGATGGGCTCTGCGCCGTGGCCGTAGATGACGGCGGGGATCAGGTTGGCCATCCGGGCGCGGCGGGCGTAGCCCTTGCCGAATTCGGTACGAAGTTCTGCTGCAAGCTTCTGCTCAGACATGGGTATCTCCTTGATAACTAAACGGTGTTCAGCAAGGGCGGAGGTCTGTTGCGACCTTCAACGCCGGGCGGCCCGGAGGCGGCCCACTTTCGAAGGGAGATTCAGACCCAGTCGATAACGGAGACTGCGGACCGGCCCCCGCAGGTGCGGTGACCGGCGCTCTCCCTCGCCAAGGTATCGCTGGACAGTCTACCAGCGGTGTGCCGGGATCCCGAAAACGGGCCCACGTCCAGGCTGCAGACCCGGCGGTTGAGCCTGCCGGAACCGGCCGGCCCAACCACCGGACCGGTCAGGCTTTGCCGTCGAAGAGGCTGGTGACGGAGCCGTCGTCGAACACTTCACGGACGGCGCGGGCGATCAGCGGTGCGATGGACAGCACCGTCAGCTGCGGGAAACGCTGCGAGGCGTTCAGCGGCAAGGTGTTGGTAACCACTACTTCCCGGGCGCCGGACTCCGAGAGGCGCTTCGCAGCCGGCTCGGAGAAGACCGCGTGCGTGGCCGCGATGATGACGTCCTTGGCCCCGGCGTTCTTCAGCACGGTGACGGCACCGGAGATGGTTCCGCCGGTGTCGATCATGTCGTCGATCAGGACGCAGGTGCGGCCTTCGATCTGGCCCACCACGGTCTTGGAAACAGCCTGGTTGGGAACGGTCAGGTCGCGGCTCTTGTGCACAAAAGCGAGCGGGGCGCCGCCCAGGCGTTCGGCCCACTGCTCCGCAACACGGACGCGGCCGGTGTCCGGAGACACCACAGTGATGTTGTCGGCGTCCACGCGGGTGCGGATGTAATCCGCCAGCAGCGGGATGGCCATCAGGTGGTCCACGGGGCCGTCGAAGAAGCCCTGGATCTGGGAGGTGTGCAGGTCCACGCTCATGATGCGGTCGGCACCGGCGGTCTTGTACATGTCAGCCACCAGGCGGGCGGAGATCGGTTCGCGGCCCCGGCCCTTCTTGTCCTGACGGGAATACGGGTAGAACGGTGACACCACGGTGATGCGCTTGGCGGAGGCACGCTTCAGCGAATCGATCATGATCAGCTGTTCCATGAGGTGGTTGTTCAGCGGGGCGGGGTGCGCCTGGATGACGAAGGCGTCCGTTCCGCGGACGCTCTCGCCGGCACGCACGTAGATCTCGCCGTTGGCGAAGTCGTAGGCGTCCACCGGCAGCAGTTCAGTGCCCAGCTCCTTGGCGATCTCCCGGGCCAGCTCGGGGTGGGCACGGCCGGTGGCCAGCACCAGTTTCTTTTCGCCGCGCGCCGTAATTTCGCTCATTATTGCTTGCCCTCTTCTGTAGATGCCGGGGTACTTGAGGAATCTGTGGTGGCCGCCTGGGCCAGTTCGGCGGAGCGGGTTCCGGGCCGGTTGGCCACCACCCAGCCTTCGGTGTTGCGTTGTGCCGCCACCGTGAGGGCGAGCGCGCCCGCCGGAACGTCCTTGCGGATCACCGCGCCGGCGCCGCTGTAGGCACCGTCCTCCACGGTGACCGGGGCAACAAAGACCGTGTTGGAACCTGTGCGGACACCGGAGCCGATGACCGTGCGGTGCTTCTTCTCGCCGTCGTAATTGGCCGTGATGTTGCCGCAGCCGATGTTGGTGTCCTCACCGATCTCGGCGTCGCCGGCGTAGCCAAGGTGTGACAGCTTGGAGCCGCGGCCGATGGTGACGTTCTTGGTCTCGTAGAACGCGCCGATCTTGCCGCTCTCGCCGAGTACGGTGCCAGGGCGGAGGTAGGTGAAGGGGCCGACGGCGGCATCCGGACCGATGAAGGCGCCGGAACCATGGGTGCGGACCACTTTGGCGCCTTCGCCGACAGTGACGTCGGTGAGGGTGGTGTCGGGGCCCACGACGGCGTCCCGCGCCACGCTGGTGGCGCCGTGCAGCTGCGTGTTGGGCAGGATCCGGACGTCCTCGTCGAGGGTCACGGAGGAATCGATCCAGGTGGTGGACGGGTCCACCACCGTGACGCCGGCACGCATCCAGGCTTCCACGGTGCGGCGGTTCAGCTCCGCGCCCAGGGCGGCGAGCTGGACGCGGTCGTTCGCGCCCTCCACCTGCCAGCGGTCGGCGGTGACGACGGCGGCCACGCGGCCGCCTGCCTGCCGGGCCAGTGCCAGCACATCGGTCAGGTACTTTTCGCCCTGCGAGTTATCGGTGGTGACGTGGACCAGCGCATCGCGGAGGACGGCGGAGTCGAAAGCATAGATACCGGAGTTGACCTCACGGATCAGCCGCTCGGCGTCGGAGGCGTCCTTATGTTCGCGGATGCCCGTCACCGTGCCGTCGTCGCCGCGCAGGATCCGGCCGTAGCCGTTGGCGTCGTCCAGGACCGCCGTGAGGACGGTGACCGCGTTGCCTTCGCGTTCGTGCGTTGCCACGAGCTCGGCCAGCAGCTCACCGGAGAGCAGCGGCACATCCCCGTAGGTCACCACAACGGTGCCGGCGAGGTCCTGCCCGGCGTCGAGGGCCTGCAAAGCTACTTCCACCGCGCGCCCGGTGCCGGGAATATCGTCCTGGTCCACGATCACGGCAGACGGGTCCGTGTCGGCAAGGTGGCGTGCCACCAGATCGCGCTCGTGGCGCACCACCACGGCAAGCTGGCGGGGGTTGATGCTGCGTGCGGCCAGGAGGGCGTGGCCCACCATGGACCTGCCGCCGATCTCGTGCAGGATCTTCGGGGTACGCGATTTCATCCGGGTACCGGCGCCTGCCGCCAGAACGATGACTGCTGCCGGGCCGGTTTTCTCGGGGATCACGTACTGGCTCTCCTTGCTTGGTTACGCTGGCGCTTGCGGTGACCGGCCACGCCGGGCGGCACCGGTGGTTTTGCTACTGAACGCTCCTCGCACAGCAGTTCCGCCCATAGGATTCGAACCTATACTCCACGGCTCCAAAGGCCGGGGTGCTGCCGTTACACCAGAGCGGACCGTGCCGTAGGCGCAAGGCCCGGGCACAAGTCCCTATTTTGCCACGGGTTCGGGGCACCGCGCGACACGGGCCTCCACTCCCGGTTCCGCAGCGGTTCTTCTCCGGTTGCGCGGAGGCAATCCCGCCGGAAACCGGTAGGGCATGATGGAAACGTGAGCAGCAACCCTCCGCGGACACGAATGACCGGCCTTCAGCGGCGAAGCCAGTTGATCGACGTCGGTCGGGCCCTTTTCGCAGTCCGGGGGCTCGACGGCACCACCATCGAGGAAATCGCGGCGTGCGCCGGCGTGTCCAAACCCGTGATCTACGAGCACTTCGGATCCAAGGAAGGGCTGTACACCCAGGTGGTGGACTCCGAGTTCCGGCTCCTCCTGGATTCCATCAACGCCGCCCTCACGGCCGAGGCGAAGCCGCGCGTCCTCGTGGAACGTGCCGCCCTGGCCCTGCTCACCTACATCGAGGACCGCACCGAAGGGTTCCGGATCCTCATGCGCGACGCCCCGGCGTCGCAACCGGAGGGCGCCTTCTCCACTCTGCTTTCCCACGTCACCGCCAAAGTGGAACACATCCTCTCGGACGAGTTCGACCGCCGCGGCTTCAGCGCACAGGACGGCGCAATGTATGCCCAGATGCTCGTGGGCATGGTGGCCATGACCGGCCAATGGTGGCAGGACGCCCGCCAGCCCGACAAACACACTGTTGCGGCACACCTTGTCAACCTCGCATGGAACGGCCTGACCGGCCTCAAGAAGGACCCGGAGCTCCGCGTGGCCGAGTGACCACCGTGGTCCCGTCCGCGGTGCAGGGCCCTTGTGCCTAGTCGCCCAGGAGTTCTGAGGCTTCCAGCCACTCCATTTCGAGGGCGTCCTTTTCGTCGGCGAGGTCTTTGAGTTGCCTGTTTTGTTCGGCCAGGGCGTCGAAATCGGACTGTTCGGTGCTCTTGACCATCTGGTCGTGCAGTTTCTTCTCCTGCTGGTCAAGCTTCTTGATCTGGCGCTCGATCCGGTTGAGTGCCTTGCGGGCATCGCGCTTCTCGGCTTCGGACGGGCCGGACATTCCGGGACCTGCCGGTGCCTGGCCCGCGCTGGTGACGGGGTTGCCGCCGCCGGTGATGGTGGATCCGGCCAGGGCGGACTCGCGCAGTTCCAGGTACTGGTCCACGCCGCCGGGCAGGCCGCGGATCTTGCCGTCGCCGAGGAGCGCCATCTGGTGGTCGGTGACGCGTTCCAGGAGGTACCGGTCGTGGCTGACCACTACCAGGGTCCCGGGCCAGCCGTCCAGCACGTCCTCCACCGCGGCGAGCGTATCGGTGTCGAGGTCGTTGGTGGGCTCGTCGAGCATCAGCACGTTGGGCTCCCCCACGAGCAGCCGGAGCAGTTGGAGGCGTCGCCGCTCACCGCCGGAGAGGTCCCTCACCGGTGTCCACTGCTTCTGGTTGGTGAAACCGAGCTGCTCCACCAGCTGGCCAGCCGTGAATTCCTTGCCGCCCACGTTGAAGGACCGCTTCTCGCGCTCGATGACCTCGATGACGCGCAGGTCGGCGACGTCGTCGAGCTCCTTCACCTCCTGGGTGAGCACGGCGGTGACTACGGTCTTGCCGCGCTTGACCTTGCCGGCGTCGGGCGTGATCTCACCGTTGAGCAGCTTCAGGAGCGTGGTCTTGCCGGCTCCGTTGACGCCCACCAGGCCGAGGCGTTCGCCGGGGGCCAGCCGGAGGGTGATGTTGTCGAAGAGCTTCCGGCCGTGGTCGCTTCCCTGGAAGTTCAAGGAGACATTTTCCAGGTCCAGCACGTCCTTGCCGAGGCGGGCGGTAGCCATCTTGCTCAGGGCAGTCGAGTCCCTGGGCTCGGGGACGTCGGCGATGAGGGCGTTGGCGGCTTCGATGCGGAACTTCGGCTTGGACGTGCGCGCAGGGGCGCCGCGGCGCAGCCAGGCGAGTTCCTTCTTCACCAGCTGCTGGCGCTTGCCTTCCACCACGGACGCCATCCGGTCCCGTTCGGCGCGGGCCAGGACGTATGCCGCGTAGCCGCCCTCGAAGGGGTCCACGATGCCGTCGTGGACTTCCCAGGTCTTGTTGCAGACTTCGTCCAGGAACCAGCGGTCGTGGGTGACTACCAGGAACGCGCCCTGGTTGGCCCGCCACCGGCTCTTCAGGTGCCGGGACAGCCAGGCCACACCCTCCACGTCCAGGTGGTTGGTGGGCTCGTCCAGCATGATGACGTCGTGATCCTCGATCAGGAGCTTGGCCAGCGCCACGCGCCGCTTCTGACCGCCGGACAGGGCGTGCACGTTGGCATGCCAGTCGACGTCGGACACCAGCCCGCCCATGATCTCGCGGATCTGCGGGTTGCGCGCCCATTCGTAGTCCGCCTGGTCCCCCACAATCGCGGCACCGACTGTCAGGTCGCCGTCGAGCACATCACTCTGGTCCAGGTACCCCACGTTGACGTCGCCGCGTTTGGTGACCCGCCCGTTGTCAGGGGTTGAGCGCAGCGCCAGCAGGCGCATCAGGGTGGACTTGCCGTCACCGTTCCGTCCCACCATGCCGATCCGGTCACCCTCCTCCAGCCCGAGGGTGACGCCGTCCAGGACGGTGCGGGTTGCGTAGGAGACGGTGAGGTTCTCGCCGCCAAGAAGGTGTGCCAAAGGGAGCTGCTTTCTGCTGCTGGGAACTACGTCTTACAGGACGGTGTCGGAGATGATGCGGGCCCCGGGAACGGGGCCGTGGACGGCGAGGGCTGTCAGGCCGTAGCGCCGCAGGGTCTCCGCCAGGCCTTCGGCGGCGACAGGGTCATCGGCCAGCAGCGCCACGGTGGGCCCCGATCCGGAGACGATTCCCGCAATGGCACCATGTGATTCGCCGATTCCCAGCGTATCGCGCAATGACGGCGCCAGCTCGATGGAGGCGCGCTGGAGGTCGTTGACCAGGACCCTGCTCAGCGCTTCGGCGTCGCCGCTGCGGAGGGCGGTGAGGATCTGCGGGTCCACACCGGTGGGCTCGGCAACGTCGATGCCTTCCGCCGCCCGCAGCCGGTCCAGCGTCCGGTAGACCTCCGGCGTGGGGAGGCCGAAGTCGGCGGTGACCAGGACCCAGTCCGTCTGCGCCTTGGCCAGGGCCGGGGAGAGTTCGTCGCCCAAACCCAGGCCGACGGCGGTTCCGCCCAGCAAGGAAAAGGGAACGTCTGCGCCGAGTTCGGCAGCCAGGTGGGCGAGTTCCTCACGGGAGAGGCCGCTGTTCCAGAGTGCGTCGCAGGCCAGGAGCGTAGCGGCGGCGTCCGCCGAGCCGCCGCCCATGCCGCCGGCCACGGGCACGCGTTTGGTGATCTCCAGGTGGACGCCGGTTGTGCGCTCGGAGACGTCGGCCATGATGGCTGCCGCCTTGTAGGCCAGGTTGTTTTCGTCAAGGGGAATGTCCACGGCGTCCAGGTCCAGTGTGCTGTCCGCGCTCAGGCTGACGGTGATCCCCGGCGTCTCGGTGCTGGTGGCCGCCACCTCCTCGTACAGGGACACGGCCAGATAGACGCTGGCCACGGAATGGTAGCCGTCCGGACGGAGCGGGCCGACGTCGAGTGAGACGTTGACCTTCCCGGGCGCCTTGGCCCGGACGGTCCTGGCGGCAAAGCGCCCGGGAAGGGCGTTCACAGGCGGGCCTCACGGGCTTCGGCGATCCGTGCGAAGGCGGCGATGTCTATGACTTCACCGCGGGCGGTGGGGTCCACTCCGGCGGCAACCAGGCAGCGTTCCGCTTCCGTGGCGCTGCCTGCCCAACCGGCAAGGGCTGCGCGCAGGGTCTTGCGGCGCTGCGCGAAGGCGGCGTCAATCACGGCGAAAACCTGTTCGCGGGTGGCGGTGGTGACCGGCGGTTCGCGCCGCGTGAAGGACACCAGCCCGGAATGGATCTTGGGGGCCGGCCAGAACACGTTCATGCCGATGACGCCGGCTTTGCGCATGTGGCTGTACCAGGCAGCCTTCACGGATGGCACACCGTAAATCTTGGATCCCGGCACTGCGGCCAGCCGGTCGGCCACTTCGTCCTGCACCATCACCAGGCCGTGCCGGAGGCTGGGGAAATGCTGCAGGAGGTGCAGCACAACGGGCACGGCCACGTTGTACGGGAGGTTGGCCACCAGGGCAGTGGGCTGGACCGGAAGTTCCGTGACCTTCATCGCGTCGGCCTGCACCAGGTGGAAGCTTCCGACGGCGGCGGGGCGCCATTCCTTGACGGTTTCGGGGAGCTTCGCGGCGAGTATAGGGTCTATCTCCACTGCCACGACGCCGGCGGCCGCGTCCAGCAGGCCCAGGGTCAGCGATCCGAGGCCGGGACCCACTTCGAGGACTGTTTCATCCGGCCCAACCCCCGCCGCAGCCACGATCCTGCGGATGGTGTTGCCGTCAATGACAAAGTTCTGGCCCAGGGTCTTGGTGGGGCGGACGCCGATCTCTTCCGCCAGCCGGCGTATGTCGGAGGCACCGAACAGCGGTGCGGGCGCGGCGGGGATGGGTTCAGTCACCTAGGTATCCTATCCCGCATGCCAGCCACCGCCCGCCCGGGGCTGCGCTGGTAATGCAGCGGTTAAATGCCGCGGCCGGGCCCCGAAGATCAGGGCCCGGCCGCAGTGCGTTGTGGTGCAGTTTCGTCAGCTGCCGGCAGCCCAGCCGCAGCCCCAAGGCTGCAGGCCGCGCTGTGCGTAGACGCGGTTGGCAATGTCGATCTGCTGGGCCTTGCTGGCGAGGCTGGCATTCGGGGCGTAAGCGCCTCCGCCGGAGCCGATCCAGGTCCGGATGTCGAACTGCAGGCCGCCGTAGTAGCCGTTGCCGCTGTTGATGGACCAGTTTCCGCCTGACTCACACTGGGCGATCTTGTCCCACATGGCCTCGTTCATCATGGCCGGGGCCGCGGCACCGGTGTTGGCACCGGCTGCGGGAACCGCCGGGGCCACGGGCTTGGCCTTGGTGCCCACCGTGACCTTCTCTGTCACGGGGTGGGCGGTGACAGATTCAGCGACCAGGGTGCGGGAGGCTTCGCGGCCGTCGACCAGCACCAGCTTGTAGGTCTTCTCCACCTTGCCCGCCGTGCCGGCCTGGGTGACTTCCTTTTCACCCTTGAGCAGGTCGGCGCTTTCCTTGGTCTCAGTGGTGAAGGGGACGTCCTCGGTGGTAACTGCGGTCTGGCCGGTGTCCACGCGTGACACCTTGATCACCATGTTGTTGACCACGTGGGCGTTGGCAGGCTGGGAGGAGCGGTCGTTGGCTCCGAGCGTCAGCCCGGCGTCCTCCAGAACCTTGCCTACGGTAGCGGCCGTGGTGGTGGCCGTCTCGACCTTGCCGTCGGCAACGATGCTCACGGACTTCGGCGTGGAGATGGAAACGAAGGATCCTGCCACGGAAAGCTGGGCATCCTTGGGAACGGAGACCGAGGACGCGCTCGCCACACCGAGTTCAGTGACCAGTCCTTCGACGTCCTGGGCGGTGGTGTTCACCGTTTTTTCGGAGCCGTCCAGGCTGACCTTGACTTCCTTGGCCTGGTTGACGTTGATGACCGTGCCGTTCTGGACGGTGGAGTCGATGGCCGGGGAAACCCGGTCCGCCGGCTTCAGTTCAAGGTTGGCGCTCTTGACGACCTGCCCCACTGTGCCACCGAAGGTTTGAACGGAAGTAACCTTGCCATCGACGTTGAGCGTGATGGTTTTGTTATTGCCCACGAAGGCTACGAGCCCCACCACCAGCGCGCAGAGCACCAGAAGCTGGGTTCCAACCTTGAAAACGCTGAACTTGCCGTCCGTTGTGAAGAACTTGACCACGATTGCCCGTAACTTTAGGTCCATCCGGGCACGGGGATAGCGCAATAAAATGCCCGGCACTTCCCTACAGGAGGGGCAGTCCGGGCACCGTCGCGCCGCCAAACTCCATGCAGCGGGCAGGCGGGAACAAGCCCGGCAATTCCTGCTGCGAACGGAGTGAACTTACCCGGTGGCCTTCCCCGACCCCGGCTAATAGTTTTCCACTGTAACCGTAGCGTTATAAACCGGCCAAGAAATTTGCATACCCGGTATTGGTTCTACCGGCTGAGCGCAATGTGTTCTTAATCCCATTTTCCGTATGCCCGCACCGTATTCGCGCTGATTCCGGCACACAGCCCGGCGAGGTCGCGGCTTGTCAATTCAGCCATCGCCCGGACGGTATACGGCACCATGTAGCTGGCGTTGGGCCGGCCCCGGTGGGGATGCGGGGTCAGGAAGGGAGCATCCGTTTCCACCAGCAGGAGCTCCGGGTCCGCGACCGCAAGCGCGGCCCGCAGGTTGGTTGCGTTCTTGAACGTCAGCGTTCCGGCAAAGGACATCCACCAGCCTTCCCGGTTGCACGTCGCTGCCAGTTCTTCATCCCCGGAAAAACAGTGGAAGACCACCCGCTCCGGGGCTCCTTCCTCCTTGAGTACCTGCACCACATCATCGTGCGCGTCGCGGTCATGAATCTGCAGGGTCAGGTCCAGCCGCTTGGCGATGTCGATGTGGCGGCGGAAGGAGTACCGCTGATGTGCCAGGCCCTCGCCCTCGGTCCGGAAGAAATCGAGCCCGGTTTCGCCGATGGCCCGGACCCGCGGGTGGGACGCGAGCTGTTCGATTTCCGCCAGTGCCTCCTCCAGCTGGCCTCGGGCAGCGTACCGGGGAGCATCGTTCGGGTGCAGTGCCACGGCACCCAGCAGCCGCTCATCCAGGTCCACTGCCTGGACAGTGAACCGGGACGATTCCAGGTCGCAGCCCACCTGGACGGCACCCTGGACACCGACGGCGGACGCGGCGTCCAGCGCTTCCTTGATCCCCACCGGCGCCTTTCCGTCCGGAAAGTCAAGGTGGGTGTGGTTGTCCATCACCGGCACCGGCAGGGGTTCAGGGGCGGGGGGAAATTCCCGCTGCGGGGACGTTCCGGCTTCCGGGTCACCGCCAGTGGCGGGAGCACGGTAGGCGGCGGGGATCAGCGGATTGCACATCGCCCAAGCCTAAACCGACAGCGTGGCCCCACATTTGTTGGAACTCTCTGTCTGCTGCGGCAGTTGTGTTAGTAGTCTGGAGACATGCGGACGTCCACCGAGGGGCGTAGGCAGGGCGAGCTGTCCCGTCCAGGCGGACCCCGGGCTGAAAGGTTGCCGATGGAATCCCACCGACGCACTGCCGACGATGTGAGCGCTGCGAACCGCAATTTCGCGGGGGTCGCAGAGCCCGTGAGCCACCTGAACGGCCACCGGCCAGCTGCCATGGATGCCGCGTCCTTCCACGACGCAAGCCAGCGGATCCTGACCACCGTAAATACGGTGATCGACGGGAAGTCTGACGCCGCGAAGCTCGCATTGACGGTGTTGCTCGCCCAGGGCCACCTGCTGCTGGAGGATGTCCCGGGCGTGGGCAAGACGCTCCTGGCCAAAACGCTCGCCCGCACCATCGACTGCACAGTGAACCGGATCCAGTTCACCCCTGACCTGCTCCCCTCCGACGTCACCGGTGTGTCCATCTATAACCAGTCCTCCAGGCTCTTCGAGTTCCGGCCGGGCGCTGTCTTCGCGAACATCGTCATCGGCGACGAAATCAACCGGGCGTCGGCGAAAACCCAGTCGGCGCTGCTCGAGTGCATGGAGGAGCACCAGGTCACGGTGGACGGCAAGTCCTACCGGCTCGATGAGCCCTTTATGGTGGTGGCGACGCAGAACCCCATCGAGATGGAAGGCACGTACCCGCTGCCGGAGGCGCAGCGCGACCGCTTTATGGCCCGCATCTCCATGGGCTATCCGGACAAGGACTCCGAGATCGAAATGCTGGAAACCCACCAGTCCGCATCACCGCTGGCCAACGTCTCGCGGGTGGTGACCGCCGCGGACGTGGCCGCCATGATCGCCACGGTCCAGCAGGTCTACGTCTCGCAGGCAGTCAAGGAATATACGGTGTCGCTGGGCCGGGCCACCCGCGAGAGCCCGCTGCTGCGCCTCGGGGCCAGCCCGCGGTCCATGCTGCAGCTGCTGCGCGCCGCCAAGGCCACCGCGGCTTTGGACGGCCGTGACTTCGTCCTCCCGGACGATGTTGTGGGTGTTGCCGAAGCCGTCCTGGCGCACCGGATCATCCTGGACAGGAAAGCCGCCGGCGCAGGGGAAACCGCGCACAGCGTCCTGCGCGGCCTCCTGTCCCGGCTGCCTGTCACGCACAAGCCTGCGGAGACCGGAGCCAGGGCCGGCGCTTCGGCCGGCCGGAGCGCACCGGTGGCAGGCCTGAGCAGGAATCACTAAGGCGGAGTGCCATGGCGCTGCTGGACCGACTGCCCCGACACCTGTTCACCCAGCGCGGCTGGGGAATGCTGGCCGCAGGGGCCGCAGCGCTTGCCGCCGCGTACGTGATGGGCCGCCGGGATCTGTTGAGCCTGGCAATGCTCCTGTTTGTCCTTCCGCTCGTTTCGCTCGCCGGGATCCGCCTGGTGAAACCCCGCTTCCAGGTGTACCGCGAATTCAATCCCTCCCCGGTGGAGACGTCCGCGCCCACTGCCGTCCGGCTTGCCGTGGCACGGACCGGAGCAGCAACCGGACGGGCCACCATGGAGGAACGGCTTCCGCCCAGGTTCGGCGAATCGCCTGCCTTCCGGTTCCCGTCCCGCTCAGCCAGCGGCGGCACCAGCAGGTATGAGTACCACCTGCGCTCCGCCCAGCGCGGCCAGTTCGTGATGGGACCGGTGACGGCGGAGTTCACCGACCCGTTCGGCCTGTCCCTGCACAGGCAGGCAATCGACCACGGCGACACACTCACCGTGACGCCGGCCGCCGTCGTCCTTCCCTTGACAGGGCTGGCCGGAGCAAGGGGCAACGACGGCGTGACGGCCACAAGGATCCGGGCGAACCCCAGCGACGACGATGTGATGACCCGCGAATACCGCCACGGGGACCCGATGCGCCGCGTTCACTGGGCGGCCACCGCACGCCACGGTGAACTGATGGTCCGGCAGGAGGAGTCCGTCACCACGCCGGAGGCCACAATCATCCTGGACCATCGATTCGGCGCCTTTTCCGGGGGCCCGGGCTCAGCGCCGACAGGGAACGCGGCCCAGGACGGCCACACGATGGTCAGCAGCGAAACGTTCGAGTGGGCAGTGGTTGCCGCCATGTCCATCAGCGCCCACCTCGCCGAGCGCAACTACGCGCTGCGCCTCCTGGATGCGCGGGGGGAACCGGCATTCCTGCGCTCGCCGTCGGCTCCGGAGCCTGAACTGGAGGAGTACAGCGGCGCGTCCGGGCTCCAGTCCATCGCCGAAAGCCTCGCCGCGATCCAGCTCACCGGGCCCCACCACCTGCGCGCCGAGGCCGCGCGCAGGGAATTCTTCGGTGCCAGGGAATCCCACGGCCACCAGGAGGCCGGCCCCCCGCCCTTTGATGACAATCTGATGGACAAGCTCTCCGCCCACCGGATGCGGGGACCGGTGATTGCCGTCCTGGGCCGGATCTCGGCCTTGGAGGCTCTCTCCCTGGCCCCGGCCGCAGGCTACGGTACCAACGCCTTTGCCATTGTTGTGGCGGAGCGGCCGGCAGAGTTCGAGGACGCCCTTGAAAAGCTTCGGCAGGGCGGCTGGCGGGCGGCGGCAGTGTCGCCCGGCGTCTCCGTGGCAGCGGCGTGGAACCAGTTCGACCAGGAACCCGACGTGCCCGAACCACCGGCGTCGGAGGTCCGGCGCGGAGCGGGGGTGGCCCGATGACCATGGCACCGGCCAGGGATCCCGGGACGGGCCGGCAGCCGCCGCCGTCCGCTGCAGCCCCGGCGGGACGCAGCCGGGTGGGCGCGTACCCGTGGGTGATGGCCGGCTCCATCGCAGTGGCCGTGGCCGGGGCCGCTTTGTCGCTGAACGGTGTAATGCGGGGCTGGGCCTGGTATTGGCCGGTTTTCACCACCGTGCTGGTGGTCAGCCTCACGCTCGCCGCCTTGCGGGCCGTCCGCGCCCAGCCGCTGCTGGTCACTGCCGGGGGATTTCTTTCGCTGGGCGCCATCCTGACGCTGACGTTCTTCCGCAGCACCAGTTTCGCGGGCCTCTTTCCTACCGCGGCCAGCCTGGGCGAGCTGGACCGGCTGATCCGCCGCGCCAGCGAAACAGTGCTCTCCGAGACCGCCCCCGTCGCGCCGAACGTGGGCATCGTGATGGTGACCTGCGCCGTCCTGGGCCTGGCGGTCATCCTCGTGGACGCGCTGGCCGTTCCGCTCGGCATGCCGGCAGCCACCGGGGTGGGGCTGCTGGCCATCCTGGCGGTCCCGGCGATGATCAAGCCTCAAAGCGTGGGCTTTTGGGGCTTCACCGCCGCTGTTGCCGGATACCTGTTGATCCTGGCCTGCAGCCAATGGTACGTCCCGGATGCCCGTACACAGGCCGATTCCGCGCGCAGTCCCGGCCAGGGGCGAAGGGCTGTCCTGACCGGGGCCGTGGCGGTGGCCGCGACCATGGTGCTGCCGCTGGCCATCCCGGGATTCGACCAGGGCACCTTCCCTCAGGGTTCCCGGATCAATCCATGGGGCACCTCCACCGGGCTGAACCCCATGATCACGCTGGGCAACAGCCTGCGGACCCCTGCCGGGAGCGGCCGCATCTCGTATGCCACCAACTCCCCCACACCGTTGTACCTGCGCTCTGTCACCGTGGACAATTTCGACGGCGACTCCTGGGGCCCTGATGACCGCAACGCCTCCCGGCGCCCGCTGGGCAACCAGATCGACCCCGGTTATGCAGTGGCCGAAGAACAGCAGCTGGTAACGGCCGTCGACGCCGGAACATTCACCAGCCCCTACCTGCCGGTTCCCTATGCCCCCGAGTCGGTGCGTGGCCTGGAGGGCCGGTGGACCTGGGATCCGGCCACGTTGAGCATCAAGGGGACCGACACCACCTCGCGCCGGCAGGAGTACCTGGTCACGTCCACCGTTCCGAAGCTGACGGCCGCGCTCCTGGCCCGGTCTTCGGGACCGGTACAGGGCATCGCCGACGACTTCACCAGGATTCCGGGCAACGTGCCGGACATCGTGCGGACCACCGCGGACAGGGTGGCCGGTTCCAGCGCCACGCCTTACGACAAAGCGATGGCCATCCAGAAGTACCTGCGTTCAGCGGAGTTCACCTATTCGCTGCAGTCCCCCGTCCAGGGCGGTTACGACGGCAACGGGCTCTCGGTCCTTGCCGACTTCCTGAACCAGAAGAGCGGCTACTGCATCCACTACGCGTCGGCCATGGCGGTGATGGCCAGGCTCGAAGGAATCCCCAGCCGGATCGCCGTGGGATATGCCCCCGGCAGGTTGACCGGCGCCACGGTCACCGTGGCCGGCCAGGGCGCGCTGCCCGAATATGAGGTGGACGCCCGGGATGCCCACGCCTGGCCGGAGCTCTACTTCCAGGGGCTGGGCTGGGTTCCCTTTGAGCCGACGCCGTCCCGCGGCGTAGTGCCTGATTATGCCACCGAGGGTTCGGCCTTCTCAGCCCCGGGCTCGCTCGAGAACAACGACGACCTGGTCCCGGATGCAACACGGGCTCCGGCACCGGCACCGAGCGCGGCGCCGCTGCCCCTTCCTGGAGCGGGCGGACCCGCGGACACCGGAAGCCCGTTCCTCCCCTGGTTGCTCGGTACTGCGGCGCTTCTGGGGGCCGCTCTGCTGGCCGCGTCACCGCGGCTCGTCAGGACCGGGATCCGGGCGCGCCGGCTGAGGCCGGCCGGCACCGCCGCAGCCGTGCCGCTGGCATGGAGCGAAATGGTGGACCTGGGCACCGACTACGGCCTGCCCCCGGAGCCGAGCGAGACACCGCGTGCCTACTCCGCCCGCCTCCGCGGCTCAGCTCTTCTGGGGGAACCGGGCGGGATGGACGAAGCCGCCCACCAGGCCGCGGCCGCACTGACTGCAGAATTCGAACGGCAGAAGTACGGGCCGCCGGCCGAGGTGCCTGACGGGGACCAGTCCCGAACCGGACGGGCCGGCTCCCGGGCCACCGAGCTTGCCGGCACCCGCATCACAGCGATTGAAACAGCGTTGCGCGCCAACGCCCGCACTTTGCGGCGTCTCCGCGCGCTGTGGCTGCCTCCGTCCGTGATTGGACGGTTGGGACGCCTTCTCGCTACGCCGTTCAAGGTGGTGTACGGGGCGGCGCGGGCAGGCCTGGGCAAAGCAGCAAAAGCCGCCGCCCGCACCTGGTCAACCCGCTGAGAAGGTCTTCCATGGCAGGCGGCGGCTTTCGCCAGTGTCGCTACCCGGCGTAGGGGTCGGCGATGCCGATGTACTGGGTGTAAAGGTATTCCTCGATGCCTTCCAGGCCTCCCTCGCGGCCCAGGCCGGACTGCTTGACTCCGCCGAAGGGAGCCGCGGCGTTGGAAATGACGCCGGCGTTCAGGCCGAGCATGCCGGTTTCGAGTTTTTCGCCCATCCGGATGCCGCGGTTCAGGTCCTTGGTGAAGACGTAGGCCACCAGCCCGTATTCGGTGTTGTTCGCCAGCCGCACCGCGTCATCTTCGCTGCTGAAGGTGATGATCGGCGCCACCGGCCCGAAGATCTCCTCGGACAGGATCCGGGTGCCTTCGGTGACGCCGGAGAGGATGGTGGGCTGGTAGAAGTAGCCTGGGCCGTCCACCGGGCCGCCGCCCAGGACAGCCTTCGCGCCGGAGGAAATGGCGTCGGACACCAGTTCGTGGACCTTGTCGCGGCTCTTGGCGTCGATCAGCGGGCCCACTTTGGACTCGGGTTCGGTGCCGCGGGCGGTGGTCATGTCCTTCATCTTCGCGGCGAATTTCTCCGCGAATTCGGCAGCGACGGACTCGTGCACGATGAACCGGTTCGCGGCGGTGCAGGCCTCGCCCATGTTCCGCAGCTTGGCGAGCATGGCCCCGGCCACCGCGGCGTCGAGGTCGGCGTCCTCAAAAACCACAAACGGGGCGTTTCCGCCGAGCTCCATGGACGTGCGCAGGACCGTTTCGGAGGCGTCGGACAGCAGGCGGCGTCCCACTTCCGTGGAGCCGGTGAACGAGAGCTTGCGCAGCCGGGAATCCTTGATCAGCGGGCCCGTGGTGGCACCTGCCGTGGACGTGGGGATGAGGTTCAGGACCCCGGCGGGCAGGCCTGCCTCCAGCATCACGGCCGCGAACAGCTGGGAGGTCAGCGGCGTAAGGTTCGCGGACTTCAACACCATGGTGCAGCCCGCGGCGACGGCAGGGGCGACCTTCCGCGTGGCCATGGCGAGCGGGAAGTTCCACGGCGTGATCAGCAGGCACGGGCCCACCGGCTTCTTGGTGACCAGCAGCCGGGACTTTCCATCCGGGGAAACGGAGTAACGGCCGAACGCACGGACGGCTTCCTCGGAGAACCAGCGCAGGAACTCGGCGCCGTACGTAACCTCGCCCCGCGCTTCGGTCAGGGGCTTGCCCATCTCCAGGGTCATCAGCAGCGCGAAGTCCTCGGCCCTCTCAGTGACCAGGTCGAACGCCCGGCGCAGGATCTCGCCGCGTTCGCGGGGCGGGACTTTCGCCCACGACTCCTGCGCCGCAGCGGCCGCATCCAGCGCGGCGGCACCGTCTTCGGGACCGGCGTCGGCAATGCTCAACAGCACCTTGCCCGTAGCCGGGTCCTCGACGTCGAACGTCTTGCCCGAAGCGGCAGCCCGCCACTCACCATTGATAAGCAGGCCGGTGGGAACAGAGGCCAAAAGGGCGCTTTCGCGTTCTGCGGAAACGGCCGGCTGTGCAGTGACAGTCACGATGACTCCCTCGTCAGTAGGGTTGTGGCAGCCCGCCGGCGGCGGCCGGGATGGCCGCGGTGGTACGGGCTGATTAGTTGCCAGACTACTGCGGGGGCACCAGCCGGTCTACGCCTTTACGCACTACCGAAAGAACGTAGGGCTGTGCACCTGCACAGCCCTTCCCGCGGGGTGGCAGGCCTTCTTACCGGGCCGCGAGAACCGCTGAATAGAGTTCCCTTTTGCTCACCCTGACGTCCTCTGCAACGGCCGCAACCGCCTCCTTGAGCCGAATCCCCTGGGCCATGAGTTCATTGACGGCAGCCACGTGGTCCTCCGGCGTCCCGGCGGCTTGCTCGGGTGCGCCCGCCAGGACAACCGCGATCTCGCCGCGGACCTCGTTGCCCTCGGCCCACTGCAGGAGTTCGCCCAGGGAGCCGCGGACCACTTCCTCATATGTTTTGGTCAGTTCGCGGCACACGGCCACCCGGCGGTCCGCACCGAAGCGTTCCCGCAGGGCCCGCAGCATGGCCTCAAGCCGGTGCGGCGCTTCGAAGAACACCATGGTCCGCCGCTCTCCCGCGAGATCCGCCAGGCGGGATGCCCTTTCACCGGCTTTCCGCGGCAGGAACCCTTCAAAGCAGAAGCGGTCGGTGGGCAGGCCGGACAGCGCAAGGGCCGTCAGGACCGCCGATGGTCCGGGAACGGCGGTGACAGCAAGGCCGGCGGCCACAGCGCCTTCCACCAGCCGGAAGCCCGGATCCGATACCGCCGGCATGCCGGCGTCGGTGACCATGACCAGGGTCTTGCCAGCCCTGACCTGGTCGAGGAGTTCGGCCGTCTTCGCGGCTTCATTGTGCTCGTGGTAGCTGATGACCCTGCCGGCCACCGTGATGCCCAGGCTCTGCACCAGGCGGTGCAGCCGGCGGGTGTCCTCGGCAGCGACAATGTCCGCCGTTGCCAGCAGTTCCACCAGGCGGGCCGAGGCGTCACCGGTATTGCCGATGGGAGTGGCCGCAAGGACGATCCGCCCGGGCCCCTGGGCTGCAGCCGCCGCTTCCGCTGCGGGCCCGCCACCGGCCTGGCTGGAGGTTGCAGTGCCGGATTCAGGGAAGGGGCTGGGGTTAAGATCCACGCCACCAGCCTACTGCTGCGGGCGCTGCCAGCCGCAAAAGGTAGCATGGGGCTCGTGACGCAGACCTCGACGCGGCCAGCCGGGGCCGCAAACGCCACACCTGCGGCGTCCAGTGGGTCTCCCCCGCTGGCCGCGGGCCGGACCGGGAACCCGGCCGGCCGCCCCTGGATCAGCCGGCCGGCCGACGCGTATACCGCCGGGTCCCTCCGGAGCCGGCTGCTGGGCCACCGGCAGCGGTGGCGCGACTACCCGCCGTCGCTGCGGCTCTGGTACGTGCTGGTGCCGGTCCTGACTGCTGTGGTAGGCGGGGTCCTGCGGTTCATGCGGCTGGACACGCCGCACAAGCTGGTCTTCGACGAGACGTACTACGTCAAGGACGCCTACTCTTACCTGGTCAGCGGCTACGAGCGCGCCTGGCCGGACAAGGCCAACGACTCCTTCAACGCCGGCAACCCGGGCGTGCTCCTGAACACCCCCGAATACGTGGTCCATCCCCCGGTGGGAAAGTGGATGATCGCCGCGGGAATGTGGCTCTTCGGAGCGGACAGCTCCTTCGGCTGGCGCTTCTCCGCAGCGCTGACGGGCACCCTGTCCATCCTGCTCCTGTCGCTGATCGCGCTGAAGCTGTTCGGTTCCCTTCCGCTGGCGGGAGCCGCCGGGCTCCTGCTGGCCGTGGACGGCCATCACCTGGTCATGTCCCGGACATCGCTGCTGGACATCTTCCTGATGTTCTGGGTCTTGGCGGCGTTCGGCGCCCTGCTCCTGGACCGGGATGACGGACGACGCAGGCTGGCCGCCAGGCTTGCCCGGGCTGCGGAATCGAGTGGCGGACGTCCCATCCCGGCCCGGCTCCTCGCCGGGCCCTGGCTCGGGATCCGCTGGTGGCGGATCGCGGCAGGTGCGTGCCTCGGCCTCGCCGTGGGCACCAAGTGGTCCGGTCTGTTCTTCCTGGCCGGGTTCGGCATCCTCACGGTGCTGTGGGACCTGAGCGCCCGCCGGATTGCCGGCATCCGGGGCTGGATCAGCGGCGGCATCATCAAGGACGGCGTTCCGGCGTTCCTCAGCATGGTTCCGGTGGCCGCAGTGGTCTACGCGGTGAGCTGGACCGGCTGGTTCCTTTCGGCGGACGCCTACTTCCGCCGCTGGGCGCAAAGCAATCCTTCCGCCGAGTGGGGATGGCTGCCGGATTCGGTCCGGTCCTTGGCGCATTACCACCTCGAGGCCTATCAGTTCCACCAGGGACTGGGCTCGGAACATCCCTACGAGGCAAGTGCCTGGAGCTGGCTGGTGATGGGACGGCCGACGTCGTTCTTCTATGAATCCCCCGAGCGCGGCACCCCCGGGTGCGACTTTGACCGGTGCACCTCCGCGATCCTGTCCGTGGGCAACCCGCTGATCTGGTGGGGGGCCGCCATTTCGCTGGCAGTGCTCTTGTTCTGGTGGGCCGGGCGGCGCGACTGGCGGGCCGGGGCGGTCCTCGCAGGTGTGGCCTCCGGATACCTTCCGTGGTTCATGTACCCCGAACGGACCATGTTCTACTTTTACGCGGTATCCTTCGAGCCGTTCCTGGTGCTCGCGCTGGTCTACTGCTTGGGACTGGTCCTGGGGAAGGCCACCGACCCGCCATGGCGCCGAAGGTCAGGGTTGTACCTGGTGGTGGTGTTCGTGGCGGCGGCGATGCTGCTCTCGGCGTTCTTCTATCCGGTGTGGGCTGCCGAGATCATCCCGTACCAGCAGTGGAGGCTTCGGATGTGGATGCCGTCCTGGATCTAGGGCAGGATGGCAGGTGACCCCCGAAGGAGCCGCTGCCGCGGCGTGGCAGCGGAACGGAGACCTGCTGTGAGAGAAGCAAGCACGGAACTGCTGGTTGAGCTTGACGCTGACAGCAACGTCACTGACCTGCTGCTGGAGCGGCAGGCGGCCAACCCCGCCCACGCCCTGTACCGGCGCAAGGGCCGCAACGGCTGGGTGGACGTACCGGCGCAGAAATTCGTCCAGGACGTCAGTGCCCTCGCCAAGGGCCTCATCGCGGGCGGCCTGGAGCCCGGCGACACGGTGGCCGTGATGTCGGCCACCTCATATGAGTGGACCCTGGTGGACTTCGCCATCTGGTTTGCCGGCGGAATCACCGTGCCCATCTACGAAACATCCTCCGCCAGCCAAGTGGAATGGATCCTCCACGACGCCGGAGTCCGGCGTGTGTTTGCGGAGGACCACACCAAGGTGGAGCTCGTTATGCGTGTCCTGGCCGGTTCGCCCCTGTTGCGGGACCGCCTGGTCAACGTAGTCCGGATGGATTCCGACGGCGATGCCCCCAACCTTTCGAGCCTCGCCGCCGCGGGGGCGGGAGTCACCGACGCCGAGCTGGAACGGCACCGGAGCCGTGCGGGGCTGGACGACGCTGCCTCCCTGGTATACACCTCCGGAACCACCGGCAAGCCCACGGGCTGCGAAATCACCCACGGCAACTTCGCCCTGGTCGCCAAGAACATTGTGGCCTTCCTCCCTGAACTGCTGCTCCAGGAGCAGGCCAGGACCCTGATGTTCCTGCCCCTGGCCCACGTCCTGGCCCGCGCCGTACAGGTGGTGTGCCTGACTGCGGGAGCCACGCTGGGACACTCACCGGGCGCGGCCCGGCTCCTGGAGGACCTGGGCTCCTTCCGCCCCACTTTCCTGCTGGTGGTTCCGCGCATCTTCGAAAAGGTCCGTTCCACTGCGGCGCACAAGGCTGCCGTCGCAGGCAAATCCCGGCTGTTCAGTGCCGCGTCAGCCACAGCTGTCGAGTACTCCCGTGCCCAGGACCTGAAGAGCCGCGGTGAGGGCGGGGGCCCCGGCCTGTTCTGCCGGATCCGCCACGGAATCTTCGACAAACTGCTCTACGCGCGGCTCCGGCAGGCCATGGGCGGCCACGTCGGGTATACCGTTTCCGGGGCCAGCCCGTTGAACCCGGAGGACGCTCATTTCTTTCGCGGCGCCGGGATCCCGGTATTGGAAGGATACGGCCTGACCGAAACGACCGCCCCGTGCACGGCAAACACCCCGTCCCGCACCAGGGTGGGATCAGTGGGCATCCCCATTCCGGGCACCACCATCCGGGTGGCCGAAGACGGCGAGATCCTGGTGAAGGGGATCGGCGTATTCCGGGGTTACCACGGGAACCAGGCCGCAAACGCCGAAGCCTTCGTGGATGGTTTCTTCCGCACCGGCGACCTCGGCGAACTGGACCCGGAGGGCTTCCTCACCATCACGGGGCGCAAGAAGGACCTGCTGGTCACGGCGGGCGGCAAGAACGTGGCCCCCGGCCCGCTCGAGGAGAAAATCCGGGCCCACCAACTGGTGGGCCACGCCGTTGTGGTGGGTGATGGCAAGCCGTTCATCTCAGCCCTGGTGACCCTCGATCCCGAGGGCGTGGCGGACTGGCACTCGGAGCGCGGCCTGCCGCCCCGGTCCATCAGCGAGGCGGCCGCGGATCCGGAGGTGGCGGCTGCACTGCAGGAAGCGGTGGACCAGGCGAACCTGCTGGTCTCCACAGCGGAGTCTGTCCGCAAGTTCACCGTCCTGGACACCGGGTTCACGGTGGAATCAGGTCACCTGACGCCGTCCCTCAAAGTGAAGCGGAACGCCGTGGTGAGCGATTTCGAGGCCGAAATCGCCAAGCTTTACTCCTGACCGGCAGGCTCCACCGCTGCCGCGCCGGCTCGGTCCTTCACCAGGCCACGACGCCGGCGGGTAGGCCAGGTAAGGACCAGCGTCACGAGCGACGCCACCAGGACCAGGCCCGCGATCACGATTCCGGCGTCTATCCAGAACTGGCCGGGGAACAGCCGGATCAGCGTGTCATCCATGCTGAACGTCCAGGAGCCTTCCGCGAAGAAGATCCGGTGGAACTCCGTAAAGAACTGCTGCCATCCCAGCGCCGCCAGCGTTCCCAGGCCCAGGATCAGCACCAGGGTGATGATGGATCCGGCGAACAGGCCCCGCCGGACACCCCCGGAGCTGCGCCTGCGCAGGTAGAGGATGGCGATAAGGCTGACCAGGACCAGCAGCACGCCCGCGCCGAAGGTGGACAGGATGACCAGCTTCACGTCCGCCATATGGCTGACTTCGCCGTCCTTGAACAGCTTGTCGCCGCTGCGGTGCACCAGGTCCCCCAGGTAGCGCGGGCCCGCCCAGTTGCTGAGGTAGTCCACGGCGTAGGAGCCGTAGGTCATCCTGTCGTCGGTGCTGAAGCCGTAGCCGTCGCCGGGGAATCCGGGACGGTTGTATTCCACCCACAGGAACAGCGGGCTGGTAACCGCCCGGACCGCGAGGATCAGCAGGACGAACGGGAAGAAGATGGCGAGCAGGACCTGCATCACGCGGGGCGCTACCGGCTTGGCGTTGGCCGCGCTCTCCCGTTCGGCGTTACGGCGCTCCACTTCCTCCCGGGGCGGGCGCACCTGCAGGGCGGAGGTAGGGTGTTGCTCCCGGAAGACGGGGGAGTTTTCGCGGGTGGAGACGGGTTCCGGCTCTTCGACGGCGGCCTCAGCGGCTTTGCGGCCGGCCCGGCTTTCCGGCTGGTCAAAGCTGCCCGGCTGGTTAAGGCTGCCCGAAGGCGGGGCAGCTGCTGCCATTGCGGCCGTAGCCCCTGCAGCCGGGGAACCCGCGGTGCTCCCGGTTCCGGGGCTGCCCGCTTCGGTGCGGTCAGCTTCGGTGCTGTCAGGTTCGGTGCTGTCAGCTTCGTTGCGGACGCCGCGGGCCGTGCCATGACCCTCGCCTGCGCCGTCCTCGCCTGTGCCGTCCGGGGCCGGGCTTTTGTGTGTGCCGGTTTCGGTCAGCCAGGAGAACGCCGGCTCGTCAGAGTCCTCTGATGTGTCCAGGATCGGGTCCGGCTGCGGCTCGGCACGCCGGGCGCGGGCAGGAGTTTCGTCTTTCACAGCAGCGTCACTTCCGTTGGGCCTTCGCACCAGGTTCGGGGGGTCACCGGTGCGTTTTCTCTGCTCACGAGCCTACCGTCCGGCATTCCGGCTGGGCGAGGAACCACCCCGGACGGATTACAACGATTCAGGCAGCGATTTCGGAATGGCCCGCATCCTCGCGGCGCAGGTCGCCCCGCTCGCCTGCAAGGAAGGCGGGCCGGCCCAACGCCACGACATAGATCCAGTACCCCGCCAGTACCGAGGCGCCGATACCGATCTTGGCCCACACCGGCAGGGCACTGGGAGTCACAAACCCTTCCACCAGCCCGGAGACAAAGAGCACCAGCACCAGTCCCAGGGCCACGGTGATCAATGACCGGCCTTCCTCGGCCACCGCCCTGCCGCGGGTGCGCGGGCCCGGCGAAACCATGGCCCAGAAAATCCGCAGGCCGGCGGCGCAGGCGATGAACACCGCCGTCAGCTCCATCAGGCCGTGCGGCAGGATGTAGCTGAAGAAGACCTCCGGCTTGCCGGCCGCCGCGAAGATGCCGGCCGCAATGCCTACCCCTTGGGCATTGGCGAACAGGATCATGGGTACCCACACGCCGGTAATCCCCAGGGCTACTGCCTGCGCGCTGATCCAGGCGTTGTTGGTCCAGACGGCGCCGGCGAAGGATGCCGCCGGGTTCTCCGAGTAGTAGCTGATGAAGTCTTCCTCGACGTACTGCCGGGCAGCCGCTTCGGATGCCACAGCCCGCAATGCCTCGGGGTTCCCGCCGATCCACAGCGCGTACGCCGTACCGATGAGGACAAACGCTGCACCGCACGCAAGGGTGAGCCAGGTGAGCCGGTAGAAAGCGGCAGGAAGGGCAACCACAAAGAAGCGTGCCAGGTCCGCCATAGGGTTGGAGCGCGCTCCGGTGAACCGGGTGCGGGCCTGCGCCAGCGTGGCCGAAAGCGACGCCGACAGGCCGCTTTCCGGAGCCACGGACCTGATGAGGGACAGGTGCGAGGACGTGGACTGGTACAGGGCCAGCAGTTCGTCTGCTTCGGCCCCGGTGAGCCGGGCCTTGTAGGCGAGTTCGTGCAGCCGGGACCATCTGTCCGAATTAACGGCGGAGAACGCATCCATATCCACGGCATCAGCCTAACGGCCGGCACTAGACTGGCTGCATCATCCGACGCCAGAACAGGAACCAGTGTGAGTCCAATCGTCACGGGCGAGGCAGTTGTGCTGGAATTGCGTCCTGCCTCCTTCGCGGCACGCGCCCTCGGCCTGCTCCTGGACATGGCCTTGAGCATCGTGCTGCTGGTGGTGATCCTGATGGGGCTGTCGGCGGCTGGCGGGGACCTGGACGAAGCCGCCCTGCGCGCATTGATGATTGCCAGCGTGGTGTTCTGCCTGGTGGTTGTTCCGGTGGCGATCGAGACCCTGAGCCGCGGACTGTCGCTGGGCAAACTTGCCGCCGGCCTCCGGGTGGTCCGGGAGGACGGCGGAGCCATCCGGTTCCGCCACGCCCTCATCCGCGGCCTGACCGGTTTCCTCGAAATCTATGTGACCTTCGGCGGCCTGGCCATCGCCGTAGCCCTCTTCAATGAAAGGTCCCGCCGGCTGGGTGACCTGATGGCCGGGACCTACGCCATCCGCAGCCGGGTACCGGTGGAGCGGCCGGCCCCGGTGTTCGTCCCGCCTCGGCTGCAGGCGTGGGGGGCTGCGGCGGATATCGGGCGGATCCCGGATGCAGCGGCGCGGCGGGCGTCGCAGTTCATGCGGCAGGCCGGCCGCATGGCTCCGCTGTCCAGGGCAGGGCTGGCCGAGTCAATTGCCACCGAACTCGCGGCCCACGTGGCCCCTCCCCCGCCTCCCGGAACAAGCCCTGACGACTACCTTGCCGCCGTCGTTGCGGAACGGCGCAGCAGGGAGCTGGCCAGGCTTGGCAAGGCACGGCGCAGGAGCGCTGAGACGGGCGAGCGGCTGCACCGGCTGCCGTTCAGCACGTAGCCCGCGCCAGCCCGGCGCTAGTTGTTGTATTCGCCCCAGGGGATGTTCCAGTCGCCGAACCCGTCCGTGTGGGCTGCGTAGTCACCCTCGGTGTTGATGATCTGGACCACGTCGCCGGTGCCCATGTTGTCAAAGACCCAGGCAGCGCCGTCGGGGGCGAATCCAATGCAGCCGTGCGAGACGTTGGTATTGCCGATAAAAGGGAACGCGGACGGCAGTGCCTGGTGGATGTAGGCGCCGCTGAGGGTCAGCCGGATGGTGTACTCGACGTCCACGTCACCGTAATAGGCGGGATCGTCAGGCTTGAGTCCGATGCTTGAGGCGCGGAAGTGGTCATAGCGCTTCTTCTCCATCAGCACGCCGTAGCCCCGGGCGGACGGAAACCGCTTATCCCCCATGCTGACCGGCAGCGTCTTGACCACCTGGTCATTGACGCTCAGCGTGAAGGTGTGGGCCGCCGCGTCCGCCACGGCCACCTTCTTGTCGCCAATGGCGACGTTCGCCTTCTTGTTGAAGTTAGCGATCTGCCCGTTGCCGAGGTCCACGCCGAAGAGCTTCATGTCCATGGTGATGGTGGAATTCGCGGCCCAGAAGTTCTCCGCCCGGTACCGCACCATCGTGTCGCTGTACCAGTGGAAGGCGCCCACCTGTCCGGCACTGCTGGTGATGGTGATGGCCTTCTCCACGGCGTCGCGGTTGAGGACCGGTTCACTGAAGATGATCTGCAGGGGCTGTCCCACCCCCACCTTCATCCCATCGAGGGGGTAGATGGCGGCATCCGCTTCGTGGGAGCTGGAAACGGTGCTGAACGTCTGCGTGGTGCTTGTCTCGCGTCCGGCGCTGTCCTTGACTACGTAGGTGTAGCTGTAGTCCGTGTTGAACTTCAACGCCCCGGCTGCGGTCCACGCGGTGCCCCCGGCGTCGATGCTGCCTTCGACGGTTTCGCCGGCGGTGCTGGTGAGGGTGACCCGTTCGATGGTGCCGTTGGCCACCTTCAGGGACACCGGGGCGGCCGGGTTGACCTGCTTGGCACCGTTGGCGGGTGCTGCGTCCAGTTTCACGGGGGCGATTACCGGCAAGGCGACGCCGGGAGAGGACCTGACGGCGGAGCCGGCCTCGGATTCGATGGCACCGCGGGCGATTCCGGGTGCTACCGCGGCGAACACACCACCGACGGCGGCGAGGAGGCATACGGCCACCACCACAAGAATCGTCTTGGTGCGGCCCGGACGGCGGGGCTTGACTTCAGGCTCCATACTTTGATCCTAGGTGCAAAAAGTAACAGCCCGGGTGCCGAGGGCACCCGGGCGCTTTACTTCTTAGTAACGATAGTGCTCGGGCTTGTAGGGGCCGGCGACGTCGAGGTCCAGGTACTCAGCCTGGTCCTTGGTGAGTTCGGTCAGTTCCACGCCCAGGGCGTCGAGGTGCAAGCGAGCCACCTTTTCGTCCAGGACCTTCGGCAGCACGTAGACCTGGTTTTCATACTCGCGCTGGCCCGCGGGCTGGTCCTTCTTGGTCCACAGCTCGATTTGGGCGATGGTCTGGTTGGCGAACGAGTTGCTCATCACGAAGGACGGGTGCCCGGTGGCGTTGCCAAGGTTCAGCAGCCGGCCTTCGGACAGGACGATGATGGAACGCTCGGCCGCGGTCCCGGCGTCGAAGACCCACTCGTGGACCTGCGGCTTGATCTCCACTTTTTCGATGCCGGGGACTTTCGCGAGCCCGGCCATGTCGATCTCGTTGTCGAAGTGGCCGATGTTGCCCACGATGGCCTTGTTCTTCATGCCCGCCATGTGCTCGGCCATGATGACGTCCTTGTTGCCCGTGGTGGTGATGAAGATGTCGCCCTGGGGCAGGACGGATTCAAGCTTTGCCACCTGGTAGCCGTCCATGGCCGCCTGCAGCGCGCAGATGGGGTCGATTTCGGTGACGATGACGCGGGAACCCTGGCCGCGGAGCGCCTCGGCGGCACCCTTGCCGACGTCGCCGTAGCCGCAGACAACCGCGACCTTGCCGCCCATCAATACGTCGGTGGCGCGGTTGATGCCATCCGGTAGGGAGTGCCTGATCCCGTACTTGTTGTCGAACTTGCTCTTGGTAACGGAGTCGTTGACGTTGATTGCGGGGAACAGCAGCTTGCCCTGCTCGGCCAGCTGGTACAGGCGGTGCACGCCGGTGGTGGTTTCCTCGCTGACGCCCTTGATGGTGGCGGCCGTCCGGGTCCACTTCTTCGGGTCCGCGGCGAGGGAACGGCGCAGGACCTCCAGGAAGATGCCGTATTCCTCGGAATCGGTGGGGTCGGCGGAGGGAACGTTGCCTGCTGCTTCGAACTCCACGCCCTTGTGCACCAGCATGGTGGCGTCGCCGCCGTCGTCCAGGATCATGTTGGGGCCGAGGTCCGGGTTGGAATCGGCGCCGGGCCAAGTGAGGATCTGCTCGGCGGTCCACCAGTATTCCTCGAGGGTTTCGCCCTTCCAGGCGAACACCGGCACACCCTGCGGGTCCTCGACGGTGCCCTTGCCCACCACAACGGCGGCAGCGGCCTCGTCCTGGGTGGAGAAGATGTTGCAGGAGGCCCAGCGGACCTCGGCACCGAGGGCCGTCAGGGTCTCAATCAGCACGGCGGTCTGCACCGTCATGTGCAGCGACCCGGCGATCCGGGCACCCTGGAGCGGCTGGCTGGCGCCGAACTCCTCGCGCAGGGACATCAGGCCGGGCATCTCGTGCTCGGCCAGGCGGATCTGGTGCCGGCCGGCCTCTGCCAGCGAGATGTCGGCAACCTTGTAATCAAAAGCCATGGGTAAATCCTTTACTTATCCGGCGGTGTGGCCGGTACTGGGTCCCGGGAACAGCGGCACGGTGCGGGAACCGGGACCGGGCGGGCTTGGATGGAACGTCGAGAGGGCTACTGTGCGGCGGTGGAAGCGTCATGCTGGTCTGAACCGGCGGAGGCCGCGGCTGCCAGCAGTTCGGGCGGCAGCAGGAGCGGAATCCCGTCCTCGATGGCGTAGCGGGGGTTCACTCCGGACCCGTCCGCAGCGGTGGCCACGAGTTCCTCGCCTTCCTGTACCAGGGGTGAACCGGTCACGGGGCAACGCAGGACGGACAGCAGTTCAGGACTGATCTTTGGCATTGATACATGCTCCCTGGCGGGCGCGCTGGCGCCGGTAGCGGACGGAATTGCAGCTTCCAGCGTACCGCCAGATGCGCTCAGGACGGTTCCCGCAGGACGCGCAAGTGTCCCCTTCGGGTACCTTCCGTCCCGGCCGGAGCTTCCAGGGCTGAATGCGGCCCGCGGTTGGCGGTGCCGGGCTGCGGCTGGGCCGGCAACGCGGCGGCGTCCCGGACAGCGTTGGCCAGGGCCAGCAGGTCATCCGGGCCGGGCTGCTGCGGGGCGGTGGGCATCGCAAGGCGCAGGACTTCCCAGCCGCGGGGAACGGTGAGCGAATCTGCGTGCTGTTCGCACAGATCGTAACAATGTGGTTCGGCGTAGGTTGCCAGCGGACCGAGGACTGCGGTGGAGTCGGCATACACGTACGTCAGAGTGGCCACCGCTGACTGGCGGCACGCAGATCTTGAACACTGACGGATAGCTCCCACGACATCCCAGACTACTCGCTGTCGCCGGCAAAACGGCGCATTCCAGCTGCGGGTCGACGCGCCCACGAAGTCGGCAGACTATGTGTCGCGTAATTGTTCGCCCGGGTTTACAGTCAATGTATGCAGTCATCGAACCATGAATCAGGGTTTACGGTCCGGTTGGCTGACCCGGATACCCGCAGGGACCCGGGTACGGCATCGCCCCGTAGAAGCTTTATGGCCCGCCGCCGCAACCGGCATGGACGCGGCCTCCGCGGCGAGGTCATGCTCCCCACGCATCCGGGCTACCGCACGCGCTCGGACCGGTTCGATGACATGGTGCTCGATTCCGCGCAGCGGCTCCACGATATCTGGGGCAAGACCCTCGACGGCGTACGGTTCGGCGTGGACGAGATCCCGCCCGACCTCGAACAGCTTGCGGCCACGTCGGCGACGGTCCCCATGGGCGCCTACACCCCGGCCACGGCTGAGGACGGTCCGATGATCACCGTCTACCGCCGCGTGGTTGAACAGGCCTCGGGCGGTATGGACGACCTCCAGGACCTGGTCCACGACGTGGTGGTGGAACATACCGCGGAAATGCTCGGAGTTGCCCCCGAAACCCTGGACCCCGTTTACCGGCGCAGGTACTGAACGCCCGTCAGTAACTGATCGTGACCGGGACTGTTTCCTGACCTGCCGCTGCCGGCAGGAGGGCCAATGACGAGACGTCGTTCCTGCCGTCCTGCTGGAGCAGCAGTGCACCATAGGCTGCATCTCCAGACGCCGAAACCACGTAGCCAACGACGTCGGATTCGTCGGCTTTGTCCGGAATGGTGACGGACGCGGTGGTTCCGCCGGCGATATCTGCCGTGGACGGGGCCCGGACTTTGCCGTCCGCAGTGATGGCCGCATACGTAATGGTGGCACGGTTCTCCAAGGCACCAAACACCAGCTGGCGCTGGCCTCCCCTGGGCACCGCGACGATGTGCTGGCTGCCAAGCCTCACTCCTGATGCCGACCACGCAACATCCAGCGCCTGGCTGTCCTGGACACCCCGTGTCACCCGCGCGGCGGCCACGAATGTGACGTCGGACGATGCCGCCACGGTGTAGTGGCCGGCCGGGACCCCTGCGAGTGGAATCTCCGTGACCGCGCCCGCCTTCGCGGTGATGACTCCGCCGGAGGGCAGGGTCTTCTGGCCGTCCCGTCCGTACAGCTTGACCTCCACCACGGCGTCAGAGGGTCCAGGCACGGTGAGCTGAAGGGCCGGCCCTGCGTCCCCGTACCCGGACTTTGCCGTGAGCGACGCAACCTGTCCCGCGTCCTGGATGTCGATACCGGTCATGACCTGCCGGACGGCGGGCGCCGCGCCGGGGGCGATGAAGTCGATTCCTCCCGGCATGAGTCCCCGCAGGACACTCTGCTGGATGACTGCTGCCACAGGGCCGCCCGCGCTGCGGACGTGCACGCTTAGCTGTTCTTCACCGGGTGCCAGGCCGGCGAGTACCACCGGCCGCGATGTGCCGGGTGCCACGAGCAGGCCGCGGCTCCCCGGTGCTTGGATCTGTCCGCCGGAACCGAACAGCTCCAGGCTCACGGTGGCCGGGGTGGTGGAAGCATTGGTCAGCATCAGCACGGACGTACGGCCCACCGTTGTGGAAGCACCGGCGAGCCATTGGTCGTTGGAGGGCTGCTGGCAGTTGGCAGCCGCGGTTCCCTGGAGGTCGCCGTCGGTTGCGGTGAACTTCATGGCCGCGGCAGCGGAGGCCTTCTGGTTGGCTGTGGCATCGGCGCTGAGCACACTCACCTGGTCCACGGAGCGGGACGCCACAATCCCGGCCAGGAGTTCCTGGGGAGCACCTGCGGCAGCGGACTGGCCGGGTTCTTTGGCGATTTCGACGGCGGTCCTGCCGGTGAGCTCCGAGAGCCGGCTTGCTGGCAGCACACCGCCGGCGCCGAGCACGGCCGCGGTGACGGAGCTCGCCGCGGTTTCCGACTCCGGGCTGAACTGCGGGTCAGTGCCGGCTTCAGCGCCTTCGAGCAGGCGCGCGGGGCCGGGGCAGACCCCCACGCTGGTTCCGGCGGGAACCGCTGCCACCCCTGCCGGTACGCTGCGGCTGGACTCAGCCTGCGGAAGAAGGGAGCCGGCTGTCACCACGGCGCCCGCACAGGCAATAATGACTGCCGCGGAGGCCAGGCCGGCCACCATGGCTTTCCGCCCGTTTTCCGGACGCTTCGCCGGGACCGGGTTTTCCCGGTCACCTTCTCCGCCGGCTTGCCCGGCCAGCGGGGCTGCCGGGGAAACGGAGCTGTTACGCATTCTGGTGTTCCTTACGCAGGGAGCCTTCATCCCGTGACAGGCCGGTGCGCTGGCGCCGTGCCGGCATGGGGATGGCCAGCATCACGGTGAGGCCGATGACAGTGGCCTGGCCAATTCCGCTCCACACGGCCCATGGGTTTTCATACCGCACGGTCAAGTGGCCCGCCGTGGGCGGAAGGGTGAAGGCCTGTGACCATCCGGACGTGGTTGATGTCAGCTTCCGGCCGTCCAGCCAGGCGGTCCAGCCAGGATCCGCCCGTTCCGCAAGGACCACAAGGCGGCCCTCAGGTCCGGCAGGAACTGCTGCGTCGACGTTGTCGTAGCCCGAAGGTACCAGGCCGATCGCAGCACCGTCCGCATCCACGATCCGCACCCGGTGCGTGATGTCCGCCGGCTGCAGCGCAGGCTGGTTCAGCGGGGCGATTCGCCAGAGCCACCCGACATCCGTCTGCCCCACGGCAATAAGCCCCGGCACGGCGTCCATCCGGCTGGCGGTCAGCTGCGCGGCTGTGTCGGCGGCCCGGAGCACCACAAAGCCGGCGCCCAACTGCTCAAGATCGGTCCTGGGATCCACACCCTGCCCCGCAACCAGGGTGGCGACCACCCGGCGGACCGCGGCGGTGACCTCGTCGTCGTCGCGCACTGTTTCCACTCCCGGGGCACCCAGGATGTTGCGCGCAGATGCAATGCCGGACAGGCTGTCCAACGTGGTGCCGGCGCCGCGCATCAACGAGGCGTCATATGTTCCGTCGTCGCGGGTGCTGATCAGGAGCGTGCGTGTCTGCTCCGGCCCGGTCCCCCGGTCGATGGCCGTGGCGGGCAGGATCCGCTGGCCGGCCGCTTCCACCAGGCGGGGTGTACCCAGGGGTCCGGCCTCGTCCGCGGGCTCTTGGGCGGTCACGGCGGATGTCCGCAGCAGGTTCTGCGCCGACCAAGCGGCCATCCCGGCCAAGGGTCCGGCGACCAGGAGCACCACGCCCAGCGAAGCCGCTGACCTCAGCGCGAGCTTGTGCTTCGCGCTGGCTGCCAGCGCCCTGTCCGCATTTCCCAGGAGCTGTTCCGCCCCCAGCAGCGCGGCGCCAAGGAGAGCGAAGGCCGCGGCAGAAACCGCCGGACCGGGGAAGGCTGAGACCATGGTGTTCGCATTGCTGCCGGCAGCCACATGTCCGGCGAGCCAGCCGCCGGCCAGGGCGATGGTGGCAACAACCCACAACGATCTGGCAATGGCGGTCCGGCGGCCCGGTAGCCAGATTCCCGCGAGGGCCAGGAGCAGGACGGGACCGGCCACCAGGTAAGCCAGCAGCCCCGCCCAGGGTATGCCGGCAGCGAAATGGGGCAGTCCGGACAGGCCTGCGCCCTGGCCAAATTCAAGCGGCTGGCCGAGGAGCTGCTGCCACAACGGAGCGGCGTTGAAGGCCAGCGGGACGCCGGGATCGGCCAGCAGCGCCCGCGGCCTGTCGAGGGTGGACAGTGCGAAGGGAATGAACAGGGCCGCAGTGGGCAGCAGGGCCCACCAGACGGTGCGGCCGCGGCGGCCCAGGATGAGCCCGCAGAGCACGGTCACCACGATCGCCGGAACCAGCAGGGACGGCGCGGAGGCCGTCACCACGGCCATCGCCAGCCCCGCCGCTGCGGCCGCGGTCCAGGACGGCATTCCGTTGATCCCGGGTTTGACCGGCGGCTTGTCGGTAAAACGGCGGTCGCCGGGAACCGGTGCCTCGAAGCGGCCCTGGCCCACGACGGCGCCGGTGGCCCGGAGCAGGGCAAGGGCCAGCAGGGGAATCATGATGTGGGCGATCAGGGCCCCGGCCCGGCCCTGGTTCAGGGCCACCTGCAGGGCGGGGGCGGCGGCCCAGGAAAGCGCCGCAGCGAACCGCAGGCGGCGGCGGACTGTCAGCCCGCCGGCAGCAAACCAGGCTGTCAGGCCGGACAGCGGGGTGCTGAGCAGGAGCAGCCAGGCCAGGGCGGCATTGGTGTCACCGCCGCCGAGCACACCCAGGATCCAGAGGATGTAGCCGAAGGGGTCTCCGCGGCCCGGGAGCCCGGCGCCGAGGGAGATCCACCAGCTGGAGGCGTGGTGCCAGATGTCCCCCAGCCCGCTGGCTGCGGGAATGAGTGCCCCGCCGGATACCGCGGGGGCACCAAAAATTCCGGTTAGTCCCAGCAGCGACGTGACGGATCCGGCGATGACGGCGGCCAGGGCCCCGTTACCCACCCAGCCGCGCTTGCTGGTGGCCAAGGCAGCGAAGTCGTCTGAGGCGTCACCACTGGGCTGGTGTGCCAGGGGGTCCTGCACGAGGTCGTCCCCGCCGTTGTCAGAACCCAGGGCTTCCATCAGGGAACGCCGGTGGCTCCATACTTCCCGCCGCGGTGTCTGCAGCTTGCGGATGACGGACCGCCTGATCCGGCGGGTCCGCCGGGCGGTCCGCCGGGCCTTGACGACTGCACGAGGCCGGCCCAACGCGGCGAAGGTGGCCACGAGCTGCGTGATGCCGTGGCCGGGATCCTTGACGGCGATACTCACCACGAGTTTGAAGATGCTGCCCAGCAGGGCCGCCGCCGCGTGGACAGGCACTATCCACAGCGGTGCATGCTTCAGGCGCAGGTGGACCTGCGCCTTGCGGGCTGCGGCCGCATTGCCCAGCGCATGCGGGCGGTGGGCAACGTGGAACATCCGGGCTGCGGGGACAACCACCACACGATGTCCGGCCAGGCGGTTGCGCCAGCAGAAATCGACGTCGTCGCCGCTGCCCGGCAACGCGGGATCGAAGCCGCCAAGATGCTCCCAGACGTCGCGGCGGACCAGCATGCCGGCTGAATTCACGGCAAAGGTATCAGTACGGCCGTCGTACTGGCCCTGGTCGAGCTCATCGGCATCGATCAGGGACAGCCGCTCGGCCCAGCGGCTTGTTGAAAGGCCGACGTCGATCAACTGGCGTTCGGCGTGCCAATCCAGTTGTTTGCAGCCTGCCACTGTGACAGAGGGAGCGCGTTCAACGGCGGTGAGCAATTCGGCCAGGGCCTCGGGTGCGGGTGCGGCGTCGTCATGGAGCAGCCAGATCCACTCCGAACTGCCACCGCCCGCCCCGCCAGGCAAGGGTGCGAGCTTGGCGAGGCCGGCGGATACCGCGGCGCCCATGCCGTTCTTTCCCCGGTGGCTGACAACGTGGGCCACACCCAGGGCCTGCTGGAGGAGGGCTTCCGAATCATCGCGGGAACCGGTGTCGACCCCTATGACGTAGTCCGCGGGCCGGGTCTGGTCCGCCAGTGCTGCCAGGGTTCTGGGTAGATAGGCACTGCCGTTGTGGGCAACCACAACGGCAGTGACATGGACATCCTGGTGAATCAGATCGCTCGCTTCCTTAGCCGCCGGCGCTCACGCTCGGAAAGGCCTCCCCAGATGCCGAACCGTTCGTCGTTGGCCAGTGCGTACTCAAGGCATTGGGACCGCACATTGCAGGCACCGCACACTTTTTTCGCATCGCGGGTGGAGCCGCCCTTTTCGGGGAAGAAGGCCTCGGGATCCGTCTGGGCGCACAGGGCGTCCGTCTGCCAGCCAAGCTCGCCTTCGTCAGCAAAGTCCTGCTGGAACGGCAGGCCGATCCAGACCGGCTGGGTTGTCCCGGCCGCCGCCAGTTCCATGGGCGGGTCCAGCTCGTCCTCGGGGTCTTCCCCGCCGTCCAGGAGGGCTTCGTGCGCGGCCAGGAATGCCGTGGCCTGGTCCTGGAGAAAGTCTTTGTTATTCCTGTTGTACCGCTCCGCTGCATCGGGGTCGGCCGGGTCAACGTACCAATCGCTCGGCACCCCCCGTGCACGGTATTTCGCCGTTGCCTGACCGGCCACGACGGCATCTTCCTGGATACGCTCTGCTTGCCCCATGGCGACCCTCCTGATGTTGCAGCCACTGCCTGGATACGTGGACACTCGGTTGTGTGCCGGTATTTACGCAGTTGCCTTTAGTTATCTAATTACACGCGTGTAACTAGGGCGAGTCAAGCCGCTGCCCGGATAATAATCATCACTGGCCTCCAAAATGCTGTACGCCACGCCCGAAAATTTTGGCCACTACCCGCGGCCGCCGGAATTATGCACTCCGGCCTGTGGGAAATCACAGTAATTCACGGGCTGGGCAGGAGGCACACAGCCACCCTCCCCCGGACGCTGAGACGAACGTCACGCGTAACATACCCTGCGACACCGCGATGCACCATCTTTCCCGCCCGTGACCGGGGAAGGGCTCAATGGCAGGATTGAGCCATGACTACCCCCGCAATCGATCTGATGACCAGTCTTCGTTCCGGCAACTCCACTGCCCCGCGGCTCACGTGGTACGGCCCCGGTGGGGAGCGCGTGGAATTGTCCGGAAAAGTGCTGGATAACTGGGTGGCGAAAACCAGCAACCTCCTCCAGGATGAGCTGGATGCCGAACCGGGCATGCGGCTCGCGCTGGACCTTCCAGCCCACTGGAAGGCCATGGTGTGGGCCCTTGCCGGCTGGCAGCTCGGCCTGGAGACCGTCCTGAACGGGGACGGGGCGGACTTGCTGGCCACCGCCGAGCCTGATGCAGTGGCGGGAAAATACGACGCCGTTGTGGCCGTTGCGCTGCCGGCCCTGGCCATGCGCTGGGAGGGCGGACTTCCGGCCGGGTGCCTCGATTACGCTGCGGAAGTGCGCTCCCACGGGGATGTTTTCATGCAGCATGCCGACGCCGATCCGTCGGCCTGTGCCATCGTCGCCTCTGACGGGCGCCGGCACCTGCACCAGGATCTCCTGGATGGTTTCGCTGTGCGCCACGAGGACGGTGTCCGGCTGCACGTGCCGGGCAGCGGCGGGCTTGAGGCTGCCCTGGCCAATGCGCTGGGAGCGTGGCGGAGCGGAGGTTCAGTAGTGCTCACGCACCCTGACATTGCGGACACCGGGAAACTGCTGGCCGCGGAACGCATCCACGGCAGCTGAACAGCCGGGTCCCGCCTGCGCCGGCCCTACTTCGAGGGCTGGGCCGGGTCACCGGCGAACGGCTCGGGCTCCGCCACACCGGTGCCGGCAACGGAACCTTTGGCATGGTGGAGTTCGATGAGTTCGTGGTCGTGCGAGAACTCGGGATCCTGGTCCAGTTCCTGGTTGAACACGAGGAACCGGTAAGCGAAGAACCGGACTACTGTGGCCACGAGGATGCCCACCACTCCGGCGAAGAACAGCATGTTTTTGTCCGTGACGCCAAGGCCGTACTTGGCCAGGGCGGTGAACCCGGTGGAAATCCCGATGCCGATGCCGTTAATGAGGATGAACATCAGGAACTCGCGCAGCACGTTGGCCTGCCGGCGGTGCCGGAAGGTCCAGAGGCGGTTCGCAACCCAGGAAAAGATGGTTGCCACGGACGCCCCCACGAACCTGGCCTTGGCTTCGCTGTCGGACATGGGGCCGTGCATGAGGTAGTAGGTGAGGCCGTTGTCGATGACGAATGCCACACCACCCACGGCACCAAACTTGGCCACCTCACGCCAAAAAAGCGAGGCAAGCCCCCGGATGCGATCTGCAAGTGCGCTAAACATGACCCTCCATGGCCGTTGAAACATAGGGCCACACGGCCAGACCGCCATTTTAGCCCCCGAACCTGTACGGCAGGCCCCCTAACTTGCGTCACCGGACGGCCCGCGGAGTGAAAGACTCGATGCCCGCCGCGTCCCGAAGGCGGGATACCGGGCGGTTTTCGGTAGGCTGGCCCATGTGACTTTTCCAGTAATAGGTGTGGTTGGCGGCGGCCAGCTTGCCCGAATGATGGCCCCGGCCGCAACAGCACTCGGCTTCGAACTGCGCGTCCTTGCCGAAAGTGACGACGTTTCGGCAGTCTCGGCAGTGTCCACCTCACCGGTGGGCGACTACAAGGACTTTCAGACGCTCCTGGAGTTCTCCAAGGGCCTGGACGTGATGACGTTTGACCACGAGCATGTTCCCACAGCCCATCTCCGGGCCCTGCAGGAGGCCGGCGTCAACGTCCAGCCGGGGCCGGACGCCCTCGTCCATGCCCAGGACAAACTCGTGATGCGCGCGGCCATAGACCGCCTGGAACTGCCGAACCCCGCCTGGGCCTCCGTTTCCAACGTGGCAGGACTGGTCAGCTTTGGCGAGGAGACCGGCTGGCCGGTTGTCCTGAAGACACCGCGCGGCGGCTACGACGGCAAGGGCGTACGGATCATCTCCTCCCCGGACGAGGCCGCCGAAACCACTGACTGGTTCGACGCCATGAGCCCCCTCCTCGTTGAAGCGAAAGTGGAATTCAGCCGCGAACTGTCCGCCCTGGTTGCCCGGACTCCTGACGGCGAAGCCCGGGCATGGCCAGTAGTGCACACGGTCCAGGTGGACGGCGTCTGCGACGAAGTCATTGCCCCTGCGCTGGATATCCCGGTGGAGGTTGCCGCCGCGGCGGAGGACGCCGCCCTGCGGATCGCCAATGAACTGGGAGTAACAGGGGTCCTGGCCGTGGAGCTTTTCGAAACGCCTGGAACCGGGGCCGGCTTCCTGATCAACGAACTCGCCATGCGGCCGCACAACACCGGCCACTGGACGCAGGACGGCTCCGTGACCAGCCAGTTTGAGCAGCACCTCCGGGCCGTCCTGAACCTGCCGCTGGGCGCCACGGATGCGCTGGCGCCGGTTGTGGTGATGAAGAACTTCCTTGGCGGCGACAACCGGGACCTGTTTTCCGCCTATCCGCTGGCCCTTGCCAGCGAACCGGCCGCCAAGGTGCACTGCTACGGAAAGTCCGTGCGCCCGGGCCGAAAGATCGGCCACGTCAACCTGGCAGGAACGTCGACGGCGGAGGTTGACTCCGTCCGGCGCCGCGCCGCACTGGTGGCAGGCATCATCCGCGACGGGCGGGTGCCGGCCGAAGAACCGCCAGCAATTCTTGAGGAGAACGCATGAGCGCCGAAGCCAACCCCGCCAAAAGTTCCGCCGCAAGCCCCTTGGTGGGCCTGGTGATGGGTTCGGATTCCGACTGGCCCGTTATGGAGGCAGCAGCCGACGCCCTGGCGGAGTTCGGCATTCCCTTCGAAGCTGACGTTGTGTCCGCCCACCGCATGCCCCTGGAGATGATCCGCTACGGCCAGACGGCGCACGAACGCGGCATAAGGGTCATCATCGCGGGGGCCGGCGGCGCCGCCCACCTGCCCGGAATGCTGGCCAGCGTCACACCACTTCCCGTCATCGGTGTGCCCGTACCGCTGAAGACCCTGGACGGGATGGACTCGCTGCTCTCGATCGTCCAGATGCCGGCCGGAGTTCCCGTGGCCACGGTATCCATCGCCGGAGCCCGCAACGCCGGGCTCCTGGCGGTCCGGATGCTGGCGGCGGGCACCGATGAACTTGCCTCCTCCCTGCGTTCGGACCTCATCGAGTTCGCCGCAGACCTCAATGCCGTGGCTACCCGAAAGGGGGCCAACCTCCGGCAGAAGGTCAGCGAGGTCTTCGCAGAAGGCAACGGCACGCTCCGGGGCAGCCGTTAGGAAGGCGGCCATGTCCAGCAGCAAGATCCAGCAGTCGCCCTCGGACACTGCACTGACCGATCCCGTCCGGTACCCGGTAAGCGCCTCTGCCCAGGTCCGGACGAAGCGCGGCTTTGTGCTTGTCCTGATGACCCTCCTGGTTCCGGGCAGCGCCCAGCTCGTGGCCGGCGACCGCAGACTCGGCCGGGCCGCCCTCCGGGTGACGCTCTGCGTCTGGGCAGCACTCGTGCTGGCCATCATCCTGCTGCTGGCCAACCGGACCCTGCTCCTGAACATCATCACCAATCCCTTCGCCTCGCTTGTCCTCATCATCGTGATGGTGGCACTCGCCGCCGGGTGGGCGGTCCTGTTCATCAACACCCTGCGGCTCATCCGCCCGGTGCTGCTGGCACCGCAGGCCCGGCCCGCCGTCGTCATCGCCCTGGTGCTGGCGATGGTGGCAGGCAGCGGCTCGCTGGGGTACGCCGCCTACCTGCTGAACGTGAGCCGGAACGCGATCGGCAGCATCTTCTCCGCCGGCCCTGCCATCGAGCCGGTGGAAGGCCGCTACAACTTCCTGATGATGGGCGGCGACGCCGGTGACGACCGCACCGGACGGCGCCCCGACAGCCTGTCCGTTCTCAGCGTCGATGCCAAGACGGGCCAGACGGCCATCATCTCCATTCCCCGCAACTTCCAGAACGCCCAGTTCAGCGCGGACTCTCCCATGCGCGCCATCTACCCCGACGGGTACAACTGCGGCGACGAATGCCTGATCAACGCCATCAACACCGAAGTCACCAACGAGCACGCCGACCTCTACCCGGGCGTCGCCGACCCCGGCGCTCAGGCCACCCTTGAGGCCGTGTCCGGGACGTTGGGCATGGATATCCAGGCCTACGTGCTGGTGGATATGGATGGCTTCGCCAAGCTCATCGACGCCATGGGCGGGATCCGGATCAAGGCCGGCGGCTGGGTCCCCATCAGCGGTGAGACCATCGACGAGGCCAACGGCATCCACGGCATGCCGCTGGGCTGGATTCCGGCCGGCGACAACACGCTCGACGGCTTCCATGCCCTGTGGTACGGCCGCTCACGCGAATTCGTGGATGATTACGCCCGGATCGCGCGCCAGCAGTGCGTCCAGCAGGCCATGCTCAAGCAACTCGATCCTGCCACGCTGCTGGCCAAGTTCGAGGACATCGCCAACGCCGGAACCAAGGTGGTTGACTCCAACATCTCCTCCTCGCAGCTGGGCAGCTTCCTGGACCTGGCCATCAAGGCCAAAGGCAAGGAAGCGAAACGGCTGACCCTCGGCCCGCCGGACTTTGATGCATCGTTCTCCACCGTTCCCAACTTCGACATCATCCACGACCGTGTGGACCAGCTGCTGGCCTCGGCGTCGGAAGCCCAGTCCGCAGGCGCGCCCGACGACACCCTGGTGGCCCCGTCCGACGCCGCAGGACACCTGCAGGCCGCACCGGCCCCGGCCGCACTAGCCCCGGCCGCCCGGCCGGCAGCCGGGGGCATCCCGGCGCAGCAGTCTCCCGCGCCGTCGGACTTCACGCCGGTGACCACCACCCCTGACGGTGAGCCGATTACCGAGGAGCTGCTCAACGGGCTCAAGCGCCAGGGCAACGAACAGGCCATCCGTGAACTGGTGGCAACCAACGGCCAGTGCGCCCCGTTGTAGGGCACCGTTCCCGCCAAACCTAGGAGACAGCAACTTGTACGAGATTCAGAACGTCCTCCGGGATTACGCCTGGGGATCAACCACGGCGATCGCCGCCCTGCTGGGGCGTGCTGAGTCCGGGCGGCCGGAAGCGGAGCTGTGGATCGGGGCGCACCCCGACTCCCCCTCGGTGGCCCGCGTACCCGAGGACGGCTCGGACACCGCCCTGGACGCCTTGATTGCCCGCGACCCCGAGCATTTCCTCGGCGCGGACTCGGTAGCGCGGTTCGGGCCCAGGCTGCCCTTCCTGGCCAAGATCCTGGCCGCCGCCCAGCCGCTGTCGCTGCAGGTCCACCCCAGCCTTGAGCAGGCAAGGGCCGGTTTTGCCCGGGAGAACGCGGGCGGCGTTGCCGCGGACGCGCCCCACCGGAATTACCGGGACGACAACCACAAGCCCGAGATGATTTACGCCCTGACGCCCTTTGAGGCGCTGTGCGGTTTCCGGCCGGCAGCCCAGACCCGGGAAATCCTGCAGCATGTGGCGGCAGCCTTTGATGCCGTGGAAGGCGACGCGCCCGCGCTGATCGGTGCCCTGCTGGCGGATCTCCAGACAGCCGACGAGAGTGCCGGCCTCCGGGCTGCCTTCGAGCGGCTGATCACCGGCGGCAGGCCAGTGGCTGAGGATACTGCCCTGGTGGTTGCCGCGCTTCTGTCCGGCGCCCCGCTGGCACCCTATGAAACCGAGCTTGGCACGGTCATCAGCCTCAATGAGAAGTACCCCGGTGACCCCGGAGTCCTGATTTCGCTGCTGCTCAACCGGATCTCGCTGGAACCCGGTGAAGCGGTCTACCTGCCGGCAGGGAACGTGCACGCCTACCTGCACGGGCTGGGCGTGGAGGTCATGGCGTCCTCGGACAACGTGCTGCGCGGCGGGCTCACGCCCAAGTTCATTGACGTCCCAGAACTGCTGCGGACCATTGATTTCCAGCCTGTCGCCGTGCCGATGCTCCCGGCGGAGCGGACGGTTATGGACCAGGAGCTGTTCCGCCCGCCGTTTGGGGAATTCCAGCTCCAGCGGATCGAGCTTGCCCCGGACGCCGGACCCGTTCCGCTGGCACAGTCCGGCGCCGCCGTGGTGATCGTAGTGGCCGGGGATATCTACCTGGACTCCCCCAAGGGCGACCTGCAGCTCTCCCGGGGCGGCAGCGCTTTCCTGGCCGCGGCCGAGGCGCCCGTCAACGTCCACCCGGTCGCCGGCAGCACGGAGCCTGCACTGGCGTTCGCTGTCACCACCGGCCTTTAGCGGCGCTCAGCCCGCTAGAGCAAAGGGCGACGGCGGCACCTTGGTGGGTGCCGGCGTCGCCCTTTGCCTGTGGTGCAGTCAGCTGCCTGAAGTCAGCTGCCCGGGCGCAGCTTCCGGATCAGTGGCCGGACGCGCCCGGCGGCGGTCTTCAGGAGCCGGCGTCCCTGCTGGAGTCCGCGGCGGGCCAGGGGCATGGCCTGGGCGTAGGCGGGGTAGAACGGCGAGAGCGGTTTTTCCCACGTGCCCAGGAGCATGTTTTCGTGCTTGGCGAACTGTTTCTTGAAATCGGAGATGCCGTCGTTGAGCAGGCCGTTGAAGTCGTAGCGGGAGCACCCGTCCTCGCGCATGGCCTGCAGCGCGGCCCACTTGACGCCGTAGTTCACGCGCTGCTTCTGCCCTTCGGCGGAAACCCCGCCGTAGAGTTCAAAGGCGGTGGACCCGCTCCTGGCCAGCCAGACGAAGGCCAGCATCTGCTCGCCGTCGAACGCCGCGATGATCGGTGACCCGTCGCCCAGGTTCCTGAAGATATCCCGGTAGTACTGGTCCTCGTGGATACCGAAGCCGGCGCGCTCGGCCGTGTCGTGGTAGATCGCCAGGACCTGTTCCAGCTCGGAATCGTTTTTGACCTTGCGGAACTCGACGTCGCTGCGCATGGCTTTGCGGATGTTCGCCCGGGTGGACTTGGACATCTCTGCCATCAGATCGTCATCGGTCCGGGTCAGGTCCAGGATCAGCGTCCGCGGGATCAGCACCGTATTGGTGGTGGCCCGGAAACCGGCCGAGGCTACGGCGCCCGCGAAGGCCGAGTCCGCATCCCAGTCCGGTTCGATGCTCAGCGCCACTGTGCGGTGGCGGACGGCCGCGTGGTCCGCAAGGCTGGCCAGGACGGCCGGAGCGTCCTCCACCGAACACATCGGGCCGCGGGGGATGTACACCAGGGCGCGGAAGGGGAACGGGAGGCGCCGGATGAGCAACTGGGCGCATCCAATGGTGTTGTCACCGTTGTTGACCAGCACCCGGTCCACCGACCAGCCGTGCATTGCCTTGGTTTCGCCCCAGCCCCATAACTGCTGCGGATGTCCCTGAAACCGGTCAACATGTTCGTCCCAGAGGGCGCGGTCAGTACAGGGAACAACAGCAGGAATCATGGCTTCAACCCTATACCAAGGCCTCAAACGGCAGATCCCCGGAGCGCGCGGGGCGCTCCGGGGATCTGCGGCAGACGGGAAGGGGCTCAGCTCTTGCGGGCGTATCCTTCCCACTTGCTGGCCTGGTGCTCACCTTCCACGAACCGGATGGTGCCGGACTTGGAACGCATCACGATGGACTGGGTCAGGACCTTGTCCTTGGAGTAGCGGACGCCCTTGAGCAGGTCGCCGTCGGTGATGCCGGTGGCGGCGAAGTAGCAGTTGTCGCTGGAGACGAGGTCGTTGGTGGACAGGACCCGGTCCAGGTCGTGGCCGGCGTCGAGGGCCTTCTGCTTCTCTTCATCGCTGGTGGGCCACAGACGGCCCTGGATAACCCCGCCCAGTGACTTGATGGCGCAGGCAGCGACGATGCCTTCGGGGGTGCCGCCGATGCCCATCAGGGCGTCCACGCCGGTGCCGGAGCGTGCGGCGGCGATGGCGCCGGCAACGTCACCGTCCATGATGAATTTGGTGCGGGCTCCTGCTTCGCGGATTTCCTCCACAAGCGGGCGGTGCCGGTCGCGGTCCAGGATCATCACGTTGAGCTGGTTGACCTTCACGCCCTTGGCTTTGGCAATCAGGTGCAGGTTCTGCTTCACGGGCAGGCGGAGGTCCACCATGTCCGCAGCTTCCGGCCCGGTGACGAGCTTCTCCATATAGAACACCGCGGAGGGATCGAACATCGAGCCACGCTCAGCCACGGCCAGGACGGCGAGGGCGTTGTTGATGCCCAGTGCGGTCAGGCGGGTTCCATCGATGGGGTCGACGGCCACATCGCATTCCGGGCCGGTGCCGTCGCCAACGCGTTCGCCGTTGAACAGCATGGGGGCTTCGTCTTTTTCGCCTTCACCGATGACCACAACGCCGTTGAAGTGGACCGTCTGCAGGAAGGAACGCATGGCATCAACGGCCGCGCCGTCTGCCGTATTCTTGTCGCCGAAACCTACCCAGTGCCCGCCGGCGATGGCTGCGGCCTCGGTGACGCGGACCAGCTCAAGCGCAAGGTTGCGGTCCGGCTCGTCATTGCCCACGGCCAGGGACGGGGAGATCGTTGAGTACTTCTGGGTCATGGACGCTGGTGACACGTGAACCTCTTCTTCGAGTGGCGATCATTGAACCCGCTGGCGCCGGAACAGCAAAAGCGGTGATTCCTCTAATACCGATCATAGTCGCGGCGCGGGTTTGGCGGATGCGCGATGACGTGGCCTCGCAATGTTCCTGCCGGCCACACAGCAGGCAGGACTCCCGTGCTCCACCCGGAGAGTGTGAGTTGTGCACCGGCATGGGGGACTATGGAGGGGTGAGCGACATGCAGGAAAAGACCAATCCAACCCCCGAACCGGCCGGATCCGGAAGCAGCAGCGAACCCGGTGCAGCCGGCGGGCCGGCCCCGGTTAGGCCTGTGATTCCGGCGGCGGCAGCCAAGCGGGCCAACGCCTCGGTGATCGGGATGATCATCGCGCTGGTTGTCAGCATTGCGGCCTTCCTGCCCATCGTCCTGATGAACCCCTCCCCCAAGAATGACGGCTACCGGCCCGACATCGATGTCAGCGCCGCAGCCCGTAACGCAACGGATGTGGCAGGATTCACACCGGCGGCCCCGGACACGGGCAACGCCTTCCGGCCCAATTACGCCCGCTGGGAGGCCGGCACGGGCAGTGGGGTGCCCGCCTGGGAGGTGGGATACATCACGCCAAAGGAGTCTTTCATTGGACTCATCCAGACCCGGGCCGCCAACCCCACCTGGCTCCTCCAGCAGACACAGAACGCACCGGTCACCGGCTCCCGGAACGCGGGCGGCCGGGAGTGGGAACTCCGCGATACCGGCAAGGGAGACAAATCCATGGTGCTGGAGTACCGGGGAACCACCGTGATCCTCGCCGGGTCCGCGCAACTGGACGAATTCGCCACCCTGGCGGCCGCCGTCGTGAAATCCCTGGACAGCAACCCCGCCGTCACAGATTCCCCCGCGGCCACCCCCGCCCCCTAAAGTAAGGAGGGTGACTACCAACCTGACTCCTGCCCTTGCCTGGCGCCGGATGCGCGAAGGAAACGAACGCTTCGTGGCCGGCGAATCCTCACACCCGAACCAGGATTCCTCGCGCAGGTCCTCCCTCGTGGAGAACCAGCACCCCTTCGCCGTGATTTTTGGCTGCGCGGACTCCCGGCTCGCCGCAGAGATCATTTTCGACGTCGGCCTCGGCGACGTCTTCGTGGTGCGGACCGCAGGACAGGTTATTGACGACGCCGTGCTCGGGTCGCTGGAGTACAGCGTGGGCGTGCTGGGCGTACCGCTGATTGCAATCCTGGGCCACGACAGCTGCGGCGCCGTCAGCGCCACCAAGTCGGCCGTGGAAACCGGTGCGATGCCGGCGGGATTCATCCGCGACCTGGTGGAACGCATCACGCCGTCAGTGCTGACCTCCATCCGCAACGGCCAGCACGAGGTCAACGACATGGTGGTGGAGCACGTCAAGCAGACGTCCCAGCGCCTGGTGGACAGCTCGCGTGTGATTTCGGACGCAATTGAAAGCGGACGCACCGCCGTCATCGGCCTCTCGTACAGCCTGTCCGAGGGCCGCGCCAACGTTGTTTCCGGGATCGGCGAGCTCTAGTGCCCAGGTAAAAACCCGCCCGTAGCATGCTCTTCACGGTTTTCGATGAGGTGCCTGATCGCCCTAAGCTAGCCCCATGACTTCCACTGAAGAGTTCCGCATTGAACATGACACGATGGGCGAAGTCCGCGTCCCCGTGAACGCACTGTACCGCGCACAGACGCAGCGGGCAGTGGAGAACTTCCCGATTTCCGGCAAGACCCTGGAACGTGCCCACATTGAGGCACTGGCCCGGGTCAAGAAGGCCGCTGCCCAGGCCAACGCTGAACTGGGTGTGCTCGACGGCGAGCTTGCCAAGGCCATCGCAGACGCGGCGGACGAGGTGGCCACCGGGAAGTACGACGGCGACTTCCCCATCGACGTCTTCCAGACCGGTTCCGGCACGTCCTCGAACATGAACACCAACGAGGTCCTGGCGGAACTGGCCACGCGCGCCCTCAAGGCCGCGGGCAGCGACAAGGTGGTCCACCCGAACGACCACGTCAACGCCTCGCAGTCCTCCAACGACGTGTTCCCAACGTCGGTGCACGTTGCCGCCACCTCGGCACTGATCAACGACCTCATTCCCGCCCTCGGTTACCTGGCCGAGTCGCTGGAGCGCAAGGCCGTGGAGTTCAAGGACGTTGTTAAGTCCGGCCGCACGCACCTGATGGACGCCACCCCGGTGACCCTCGGCCAGGAATTCGGCGGCTACGCAGCGCAGGTCCGCTACGGCATCGAGCGCATCAACGCCTCCCTCCCCCGCGTTGCGGAAGTTCCCCTCGGCGGCACGGCCGTGGGCACCGGCATCAACACCCCGGCAGGCTTCCCGGAGCGCGTGATCGAACTCCTGGCCACCGACACCGGCCTCCCCCTCACCGAGGCCCGCGACCACTTCGAGGCCCAGGCCAACCGCGACGGCCTGATCGAGGCATCCAGCCAGCTGCGCAACATCGCCATCTCGTTTATGAAGATCAACAACGACCTCCGCTGGATGGGTTCAGGCCCCAACACCGGCCTGGGCGAGATCGCCATCCCCGACCTGCAGCCGGGCTCGTCGATCATGCCGGGCAAGGTCAACCCGGTCATCTGCGAGGCCTCCATCATGGTGGCCGCCCAGGTCATCGGCAACGACACCGCCATCGCCTGGTCCGGTACCAACGGCGCCTTCGAGCTGAACGTCGGCATCCCGGTCATGGCCGCCAACCTGCTCGAGTCCATCCGCCTGCTGGCCAACACCAGCCGGGTCATGGCGGACAAGATGATCGACGGCATCACCGCCAACGTGGAGCGCGCCCGCTTCCTGGCCGAGGCTTCACCGTCCATAGTTACCCCCCTGAACAAGTACATCGGCTACGAGAACGCGGCCAAGATTGCCAAGACGGCAGTGGCCGAGGGCCTCACCGTGCGCCAGGCCACCGTGAAGCTCGGCTTTGTCGGTGACGGGGAAGGCAAGGTTTCCGAGGCGGACCTGGACAAGGCGCTGGACGTCACCACCATGACGGCCCCGGCGCACAAGGCCCAGTAACAACCCAAGCGGCTCCGCGCTCAAGCACGACGGCGGCCGCTCACCTTCGCGATGAAGGTGGGCGGCCGCCGTCGTGCTTTAACCGCTAAAGCCCGGGAAAGCTGAAATTGCACTGAAGCCGAAATAGTGTAAAACTTTACTTTGTGAATGAAAGTGCAGTAATTGAAGGCGGGCTCCGGGAGCGGAAGCGCGCCGCCACCCGGGCGGCCATTACCGCTGCCGCCCGCGCCCTGACCGCCGAGCGCGGCCTGACCGGCTACACGGTCGAGGAAGTCTGCGAGCGCGCGGACATCTCCCGCCGGACGTTCTTTAACTATTTCCCCGCCAAGGAAGACGCCGTGATCGGCCACGCCGACGAGGACATGCCCGCCGGGATCCTCCAGGAGTTCATCGACGGCGGCTCCCCCTCACCCGCGGGTGACATCTCCCCCACACTGTTCCGCGACCTCGTCCGGCTGTCACTGAAGCTCTCTGAGGACATGGAGGCCTCGGAGGAGGAAACCCGTCAGCTGATCGCCGTCGTCAAGAAAGAGCCCCAGCTGATCCTGCGGCTCATTGGCGTCACCGAGCGGCGGGAAGCGCAGTTCGCCCGGGACGTGGCCCGGCGGGAAGGCGTCGCCACCGACCACCCCGTGGTCCAGATGGCCGTCACCCTGCTCAGCACCATCGCCCGGAAAAGCAGCATGGCCTACTTCGCCGACGGCAACACCCGCCCCTACAAGGAGCTCCTGATGGAGAACATCTCCGCCGCCAGCCTGCTCTTCTCACAGCCATTCGAACAGCCGGAAACCACCGTCGCAGAAGGACAACCATGAGCATCGCCACCAAACCGGCAGCGGGTCCGCTGCTGCTGACCCAAAAACGCATCTGGATCATCTTCTCGGCGCTGATCGCCGGAATGCTGCTCTCCAGCCTGGACCAGACCATCGTCTCCACCGCCATGCCCACCATCGTGGGCAAGCTGGGCGGCGTGGAGCACCAGGCCTGGATCACCACCGCCTACCTGCTCGCCACCACCATCGTGATGCCCATCTATGGCAAGTTCGGTGACGTCCTGGGCCGGCGCAACCTGTTCCTGATAGCCATCGCCCTCTTCACGCTCGCGTCCGTGGGCTGTGCCCTTGCCACCGATTTCTGGGGCTTCGTGATCTTCCGGGCCATCCAGGGCCTGGGCGGCGGCGGCCTGATGATCCTCTCGCAGGCCATCATCGCGGACATCGTGCCGGCCAAGGACCGCGGCAAGTACATGGGACCGCTCGGCGCCATCTTCGGCCTCTCCGCCGTTGCCGGTCCGCTGCTCGGCGGCTTCTTTGTGGACCACCTGACCTGGGAATGGGCCTTCTACATCAACATCCCCATCGGTATCGCAGCCTTCGCCATCGCCTGGTTCACCCTGACGCTGCCCAACAAGAAGGCCGAAAAGCGGATCGATATCCTGGGCGTGATCCTGCTGTCTGCCGCCACCACATGCCTGATCTTCTTCACCGACTTCGGCGGCAAGAAGGACGAAGGCTGGGACTCCCCCCTTACGTGGGCCTTCGGGGCCGGCATGGTCCTGTCCGCTGCCGCCTTCGTGATGGTGGAGCGCCGCGCGGAGGACCCCATCATCCCGCTCAGCCTGTTCCGCAACCGGATCTTCGTCAACGCCACGGCCATCGGCTTCACCCTGGGGCTGGGCATGTTCTCCGCGATCGCGTTCGTGCCCACGTTCCTGCAGATGTCCTCCGGCACCTCCGCGGCTGAGTCCGGCCTGCTGATGCTGCCCATGATGGCGGGCCTGATGGGCACCTCCATCTACTCCGGCATCCGGATCTCCAAAACCGGCAAGTACAAGATGTTCCCCATCCTGGGTGCGGCCTTCACCATGGCTGCCATGTTCTGGATGACTACCCTCGCCGCCAGCACCCCCATCTGGGTCATCTGCGTGCAGCTGTTCATCTTCGGCGCAGGCCTGGGCCTGATCATGCAGGTGGTGGTCCTGGTGGTCCAGAACTCCGTCCCGGCCAGCCAGATCGGCACCGCCACCAGCACCAACAACTACTTCCGCGAAGTAGGTGCGGCAATGGGCGTGGCCATCTTTGGCTCCATCTTCACCAACCGGCTCTCGGAGTCCCTCACGGGCGCCTTCACCGGCGCCGGCGCGTCCGCGGACCAAGCGGCCCAGTCCACCAGCACGCTTGACCCGCAGGCGCTGAACCAGCTTCCGGAACAGCTGCGCGACGCCATCGTCAACGCATACGCGGATTCACTGGCACCGGTGTTCTGGTACCTCATCCCGTTTATTGCCGTGGCGCTGCTCCTGGCGCTCACCCTGAAGCAGATCCCGCTCTCGGACACTGCCGGAATGGTGGCCCGCGGTGAGGCCGTGGGCGGTGAGGAGGCCGAACGCCTCGCCGCAGGGCTGACGGGCGCCGCTGCCAACCGGGCTGTCACTGTTGAGGAGTCCGCCACGGTGAAGGACGACGACGGCGAGCTGGTCTCCCAGCGCAGCTGACCGCCGTGCCACTCCTCCCGGCCGTGGTTCAGGAGTGGCTGAAGAACCGGCAGGGGCGCCGCAATCCTGGGGGGTGCGGCGCCCCTGTTGGGGTGTTCCTTCGCGAATGAGGGTTGCGCGAGGGTATGAAGGTCAGGGTTCGAAGTGGGCGGCTTCAGCCGGTTCCAGCGCGCGCCGGATACTGGTGAGGTGCCCTGCCATCAGGTCGGGAAGTTCGTCAAGACCGAACCAGCCGACGGCGAGGGACTCGTCATCATTCACCCTTGCCGTACCCGAGACGTAGCGGCAAAGGAACACCACATCCAGGAATTCGCACACGTCGCCGTTGGGGTAGGTGACGGGGCCAACGGCCCCGACGGAAACCACGCGCTCCGGCTCGGCCACGACAGCCGTTTCCTCAAAAATTTCCCGCACCAGGCCCCGCGCCGGCTGCTCCCCCGGATCGAGCATTCCGCTGATCAGGGCCCACTGCCCGTTGTCGGCCCGCCGGGCGAGCAGGACCCGGCCGGAGTCATCAACCACCACGCCCCGGACGCCGGGGACCCACAGTGGGTCGTTGCCGATTTTCTTGCGGAGTTTCAGGATGTAGTCAGGTGCAGGCACCCCGCCAGCCTATCGAAGTGACCGGGAGCAGCACCGATCCGGCCCGTCATGGCCGTTACGCCGGCAGGAGCATCGCAGCCGCCGTCCCGGCCAGCATAAAAGGGCCAAACGGGATGGACGACTTCAACGTCCCCAGGCGCGCCGCCAGCAGGGCAACGGACCACAGGCCGCCCAGGAGGAACGCCAGGAAGGTGCCTGCGAAAAGGTGGCCCCAGCCGAGGTAGCCAAGGTACATTCCCAGGACGCCGGCGAGTTTGACATCACCAAACCCCATTCCCGGCGGGTAGGCAAACCGCAGGATGAAATAGAAAAGCCAGAGGATCGCGGCCCCGGCCACGATGCGGAGGGCGGGCATGGCCAGCACGCCCTCCGGCGGCCCACCGGCCCCTGGGGCCGTGCCGCTGCCGATATCTCCAAAGACTGCAGCCGCGAGCAGGAGGACACCAGCCACGGCGTAGGACGGGAAAACGATCCGGTTGGGCAGGAGGTGGTGCTGCACGTCGATCACAGTGAGCCTGACGGCCATCACCGCGAAGTAGGCGCAGGCGGCAACGACCAGCCAGAAGGCCAGCGGGGTGTGCTGCCAGAGTTCGCCCAGTCGTTGGATCACCCTCGGATGCTACTGGATTTCCGCTGGCCCCCGCACTGCCCGCGCGTAAACTGTGGATATGGCGACCTGGGACTCCCGGCACCGGATGATTCCGGACAGCAGCTCGGCCGCCGCTGACCCGGCCCTGTTCCGGAATCTTTGCAGGTCCTCACCCTGGAAGTGGCAGTCGCTGCGCTTTGAATACTGGGACGAGCCCTTCGCCGAGGCACCCAGCCCGGCCGCGCCCCTGGTCCGGGCATGGCTGCGCCGGCCGGGCGCACTCCGGCTCGAAACTGCGGACGGACTGGTCCTGCACAGCACCACGGGAATCAACGATTCGAAGGACGGACTGTACGTCAGCGCCACGCGGAAGTCCTGGCTCCTCCCGCCGCACCTGGTCACACCCGTCTACGACGACCACGGACTGGTGCGCCGTCGCCCGGAAGCCGCCTATGGTGAGCCGGGATTTGGCAACGGCCGGTTCTCCGCCGCCCTGGACCCGGTGGAACTGGCCGGCAACGCCCCGGTGCCCATCGAATTCCCCGGCAGCAATACAGTGGAGATACACGAGGTCAACCGCCGGGAGCACGAGGGCCGCCCCGTCCTGGAAGCCGTAGTGAGCCCCACGGCCGCGTACCATCCCACCCACCCGGCAGCCCCCCTCTGCCTGCCCGGACAGTCGCGGATCCGGGTGGACCTGGGGACGGGTGTGTGCGTGGCCAGCCAATCCCTCGAACCCGGGACGGATGAATACGGCCACTGGCTTCGTATCATCGGCGTGGACGAGTACATGCTGGACGATCTGTTCGTTGCGCAGTCAATGAGCCTCACGGACGTCCGGCAGCACATCAGCTGGGACGTCCCCGCCTGACCGTGACATGCCAGGCTGCAGTCCTTCGGCTAGGCTTCGCTGATGATTCCACTGAACGACGTCTGGCCGCTATTCGGCCTGCGGCTGACCACGCCCCGCCTTGAACTCCGCCCCATCCGGGACGAGGACATCCCGGCGGCCGTAGAAGCCGCCCGCAGTGGGATCCACGAGCCCAGCCGGAATCCTTTCAGTACGCCTTGGACCGAACTTCCTGCCGATGAACTCGGCCCCAACATGGCCCGCTGGTACTGGCGTTGCCGCGGTGAATCCATACCCGAATCCTGGACCCTGCTGCTCGGCATCTGGCACGAGGGCGAGTTCATCGGCTGCCAGGACGTCGGTACCAAGGACTTCGCCGCGCTCAAGACCATCTCCACCGGGTCGTGGCTGAAGCAGTCCGTACAGGGCCGCGGCCTCGGCAAGGAGATGCGTGCCGCCGTCGTCCTTTACGCCTTCGGCTGGCTGCGTGCGGAAGTAGCCGAATCCGAAGCGGCCCTTTGGAACGAAGCGTCCATCGGCGTGTCCCGGTCCCTCGGCTACGAACTGAACGGCACCACCCGGAAGGCGTGGGGCCCCAAAGTCGAAACCGTCCAACACGTCCGCCTCACCCCGGAGACGTTCAAACGCCCCGACTGGGAGTTGCGGGTAGAAGGCCACAAAGCAGCAGCGAAGTTCCTCAAGGTCACCTGAGTCCGTTTCCTCGACTGGGGTTCGTCCGTCCCCAGCACTTCGCCGTCGCTTAGACACCTCCCGCCGCGCCGCTTCGGTCGCTGGGCGACCTGCGCACCGCTCTGGTCGGCGATGCGCTCCTAAGCGAAGCACTGGGACCGGCCTCGCACCTGTCAGGACAGGCGACTTATCCTTCGAGCAGTTCCGTGACCAGGGCTGCGATCGGCGAGCGCTCGGAGCGGGTCAGGGTGATGTGGCCGAAGAGCGGGTGTCCTTTCAGGGTTTCGACGACGGCGGCGATTCCGTCGTGGCGGCCGACGCGGAGGTTGTCGCGCTGGGCGACGTCGTGGGTGAGGACGATCTTCGAGTTCTGGCCCATCCGGCTCATGACCGTGAGCAGGACGTTCTTTTCGAGCGACTGGGCCTCATCCACGATCACGAAGGCATCGTGCAGGGAGCGGCCGCGGATGTGGGTGAGCGGCATAACCTCGAGCATGCCGCGGTCCATGACCTCCTCCACCACTTCCTGGCTGACCAGCGCACCGAGGGTATCGAAAACAGCCTGGGCCCAGGGGTTCATTTTTTCGGATTCGGAGCCGGGCAGGTAGCCGAGTTCCTGGCCGCCCACGGCATACAGGGGCCGGAACACAATCACCTTGCGGTGTTCGCGGCGCTCCAGCACTGCCTCCAGGCCGGCACACAGGGCGAGTGCGGATTTGCCGGTTCCGGCCCGGCCCCCGATGGACACAATCCCGACGGCGGGGTCCATCAGCAGGTCGATGGCCAGCCGCTGCTCAGCGGACCGCCCGTGCAGGCCGAAAACGTCACGGTCACCCTTGACAAGGCGGACCTGCTTGTCGGCGCCCACGCGGCCCAGCGCCGAACCCCGGTTGGACAGCAGGACCAGGCCGGTGTTCACCGGAAGTTCTGCCGCCGCCGGGATGAACACCGGCTCGTGCCCGTAGAGGGTGTTGATTTCCTGTTCGCCGGCTTCCACCTCGGCCACGCCGGTCCAGCCCGAGTCCTTTACGAGCTCGTTGCGGTACTCGTCGGCGGTGAGCCCCATGGCGGAGGCTTTGACGCGCATGGGCAGGTCCTTGGACACCACGGTGACGTTCCGGCCCTCGTTCGCGAGGTTCTTCGCGACGGCGAGGATGCGGCTGTCGTTATCTCCGCTGCGGAAGCCCAGCGGCAGCACCTCGGCGGAGATGTGATTCAGTTCCACCATCAGGCTGCCGCCGTCGTCGCCGATGGGAATCGGCTGGTTCAGGCCGCCGTGTTTGACCCGCAGGTCGTCGAGGAGCCGGAGGGCCTTGCGCGCGAAGTAGCCAAGTTCGGGGTCGTGCCGCTTGGCCTCAAGCTCGGTGATGACCACAACCGGAACAATGACCTCATGTTCGGCAAACCGCAGCAGCGCCCGTGGGTCGGAAAGCAGGACAGAGGTGTCGATCACGAAAGTGTGGATGGTGGCTTCCCTTCCAGAGACAGCAAAACCGGCCGCGGCTTCTTCCGCTGCACCGGTTTCCAGAATGGCTCGCTTGGCGCGAGAGGTAGCTTTCTCTCCCTGGTCGGAAAGGACCGGGGGCAGTTGTTCAGAAATAGCCACATCGACTCCAGCCCCGGGCGCAAGCCCGGATGTGTTAGTGGTGAGCCGGCTCGGCCGTGAGGCCGGGTCCGGCCTCCCATACAACCGGTGCGATGTCTCGCTCCATGTACTGGCCTCCCCGATCAGCCGGCGGTTTTGCCTGCTGATGGATATAACGTAAATCCATCGGCAGTAATTTCCGCAACCATTACGCGGCGATTTCTGTTGCGGCCTCGTAAACTCCCGGTAAACCGCGGATGTCAGGCCCCGAAGCGCCGCTGCCTGCCCGCGTAATCGCGGAGGGCACGCAGGAAATCGACCTTGCGGAAGGCAGGCCACAGCGCTTCGCAGAAGTAGAACTCGCTGTACGCGCTCTGCCACATCAGGAACCCGGAAAGGCGTTGTTCGCCGGACGTGCGGATCACCAGGTCCGGATCAGGCTGGCCCCGCGTGTAGAGGAAGCGGGAGATGTCGTCCACACAGAGTTCGTCTGCCAGCTTGCTGATGTCCTTGCCTTTGGCCACGGCATCGTGCAGCAGCTCCCGGACAGCATCGACGATTTCCCGCCGGCCCCCGTACCCCACGGCAACGTTGACGTGGATTTTCTCCCGGACCGGGGTGCGCGCCGTCAGCTTGTTGAGCCGCTCCGCCAGGTAATCCGGCAGGAGCTCAGGAGCGCCCATGGCATGCACGGAGACATTGGCGTCCTCGTCCAGCCGGTCCAGGGTGTTGGCGATGATGCCCATCAGCAGGTCAAGTTCTTCACTGGACCTGTTCATGTTGTCCGTGGACAGCATGTACAGCGTGACCACCTTGATTCCGAGTTCCTGGCACCAGCCCAGAAACTCATGGATCTTGTCCGCGCCGGCCTGGTGGCCCTGGCTGGTGGGGGCATTGAACTGCTTGGCCCAGCGCCGGTTGCCATCCACCATCACGCCGATGTGCCGCGGAATGCGGTCCCGGGCAAGGTCCTTGAGCAACCTGCGCTCATAAAAGCCGTAGAGGAACCCGGGCAACTCCACGCGCTCACTCACCTGACTTCCTTGCTGTACGTTCCGCTTTGCACATCCTAGGCTACCGTCCGCAGCGGCAGGGGCAGTCCCGGCAGGACAATCCGAAATAAGCCCCAGGTTACCCGCGGGTAACTTACCGGGCCGTAAGTTATTCTGGAGCAATGAACAGCGACACCCCGGAGGCTCCCCGGACGCCGCCGAGCCACGATTCAACCGCCGGATCCGGCTCTGCAGCGAACCCCGTGGACGAGGCCGCTGTCCGGCTCGCCGGGCTCCTGATGATCAAGCCCAAATGGCGCGGCTGGATCCACACCGTCACCGCTCCGCTGGCATTGGCGGCGGGCATTGTGCTCATTGCTCTGGCCCCCACAGTGGACCGCAAGGTCACGTCAGGCATCTTTGCGGCCACCGGAGTGCTGCTGTTCGGCATCAGCGCCGTTTACCACCGCGGCAACTGGTCCCCGAAGGTCAAGAGGGTCCTCAAACGCCTGGACCACACCAACATCATGCTGGTGATTGCAGGAACCTACACGCCGCTGGCCTGGACCCTCCTGGAACGGCCCCAGGCAGTCCTGCTGCTCTGGGTCATCTGGTCCGGCGCCATCCTGGGCGTCCTGTTCCGTCTGCTGTGGACGGATGCGCCGCGCTGGCTGTACGTTCCCATCTACATTGCCCTGGGCTGCGGATCCCTGTTTTACCTCCCGCAGTTCTTCCAGGCAAGCATTCCCGCTGCCGTACTGATCTGCGTGGGCGGCGTCCTGTACATCACCGGGGCGGTTTTTTACGCGCTGAAGAAGCCGAACTTCAGCTACCACCACTTTGGCTTCCACGAGCTTTTCCATGCCCTGACGGTGGTTGCGTTCGCCGCACACTTCACGGCCATCACCCTGGCCGTCCTCAGCTAGGTAACCGCAACTCGGCCGGCCGCCTAGTGGCGGCGACCGCCGGGACCGGCGTCAGTACCGCCGTCGGCCGGGCCCTGGAAGGGCTCGCCGGCCGACGAACCCGCAGATGAATCAGCAGGCCGTTCCTCGGCCTCTGCCGCTTCGACGTCGGCGGCAGCGGCCGCTGCCATGCGCTCCTCCTCCACCTGCGCGCGGTAGCGGACACGGCGGATGCGGCGGACCATGTCCACGATGAGCAACGCCGTGGCCACCACAAAGAAGGCCGTCATGATGAAGCCCAGGAGGCCCGGGGTGACCTGGTCCTCCGAGATCCCCTCACGCAGCGAAGGCGTGGGCAGGGGCGTGGGCGTGGTGGCCAGGCTGAGGAGCAGACGGTGCACGTTAAATACCTTCTATGGAACGGGTGTCAGCAGGCAGCAGATGCAGCCGTCCGGATCCGGACGCTTCTTCTACGCGGCATAGAAATTGCCCGCCGGTTCTATCTTAGCCCCGCGAAGAGGTCCTTTTCGGGCAGTTCGGCGGGCACCCGGGAGCTGATCAGTGAGTAATCCTCCCAAGGCCACGCCCGGCGCTGCATCTCCGGGGACACAGCGAAGAAGAACCCCAGCGGGTCCACCTGCGTCCTGTGTGCCCGCAGGGCGTCGTCGCGCACTTCAAAGAAGTCGCCGCAGTCCACCTGCGTGGTGGTGGGGTGGGGTGCCGGCGGCGGAGTGTGGCCCTCGGCGTCGGCCTCCAGCCACGCCGCCAGCCGCTCGGCGTACGGCGACTGCAGGCCCGCCTCCTCCAAGGCGAAGTGCAGGGCACGGAAGCGTTCGGGGCTGAAGGCCCGGTCGTAGTAGAGCTTGCTGGGCTCCCACGCTTCCCCGGCCCCGGGGTAGCGTTCCGGATCGCCGGCCGCTTCGAAGGCCTCAACGGCCACGCGGTGGGCCATGATGTGGTCCGGATGGGGGTAGCCGCCGTTTTCGTCGTAGCTCAAGATCACGTGCGGCTTGTAGGACCGGACCAGGCGCACCAGGGGGGCGGCGGCATGGTGCAGCGGCAGCGTGGCGAAGGATCCGGCGGGCAGGGGCGGCAGCGGATCGCCCTCGGGCAGGCCCGAGTCCACGAAGCCCAGCCACCGTTGCCTGATGCCCAGGATTTGGGCCGCCCGTTCCATTTCGAGGCGCCGGGCACCGGCCATGTCCCGCCGGGGGTGCGGTTCGCCTTCCACTGCCGGGTTCTGGATGTCTCCGCGCGATCCGTCGGTGCAGGTGGCCACCATGACTTCCACCCCCGAGGCCGCGTACTTTGCCATGGTGGCGGCACCCTTGCTGGACTCGTCGTCCGGGTGGGCATGGACGGCGAGCAGCCGGAGCGGCGCCTGGGAGTTGCTGGACGCTGTCATCGAAGGACTGCTCCTCTATTCTTCATATCTCGGCTTGTGGCTGCTGTTTGTATCACTGGGCGGGCGGTGGACCCCGGCCGGTGCCGCCGGTCGGGAAAGCGCCGGCGGAAGGGCACTAAACTGGTCTGGTGACTTCCCCGGACCAGCCGGCCCCATCCGAGCCCGCGAACACTAGCCTAGCCAATCGTTATGGCGCTAAAAAGCGCAGGCTCTCCCCTGCCGCCCGGCGGGCCATCGGCGGCGTTGCGCTGGCCGCGGGCATCGGATTCATGGCCTGGGTATCGACGTCGAATTCCCTCTCCAGCGTGAGCTTCAAGGACGTCGGCTACGCCACCACCGACGCCACCTTGGCCGAGGTGGACTTCCAGGTGACCAGGGAACCGGGGACGGCCGTCAAGTGTGCCATCAAGGCGTTGGACTCCAAGTTCGCCGTGGTGGGCTGGAAGGTGGTGGACATTCCGCCGTCGCAGGCTGAGGAAACAGCCGACGGCGGGCGGACGGTTTCGCAGCGGGTCGCCGTCCGCACTGAGTCCCTTTCCGTGTCGGGCGTGGTGGACAGCTGCTGGATCCCGGGCGGTTCCGACCGGAAGATGTGATCCGCGCCGCTTCCATGTTGGGTTAAGTCCACAGGATTGACTACAATGGAGCAATACCTTTACCCCGCTGAGCTGGTTACTGTTCCACAAGTGGCCACCGTGGCGGGGTCTTTTGCATGTAGGACCATTAGAGGAGAAGTCCGTGTCTACCACCAACAGCGCAGCTGCAGCCTGGCTTACCCAGGAAGCTTTTGACCGCCTGAAGGCAGAGCTGGACCACCTTTCCGGCGCTGGCCGCGCGGAGATCGTCCAGAAGATTGAGGCAGCCCGGCAGGAGGGTGACCTCAAGGAAAACGGGGGTTACCACGCCGCCAAGGAGGAGCAGGGCAAGATCGAGGCCCGCATCCGCCAGTTGACTGCCCTGCTTCGGGACGCCCACGTGGGCGAGTCTCCGGCCGATGACGGAATCGTTGAGCCCGGCATGATCGTGGTTGCCAGGATCGCCGGTGACGAAGAGACCTTCCTGCTCGGTTCACGCGAGATCGCCGGCGATTCCGATCTGGACGTCTTCAGTGAGAAGTCCCCGCTGGGTGCTGCCATCCTTGGCCACAAGGAAGGCGAGACGCTCAGCTACACGGCGCCCAACGGCAAGGACATCAAGGTAGAGATCCTTTCCGCCAAGCCGTACGCCGGATAGCGGCAGTCCGGACAAAAAGCGCTGGCCACCCCGAGGGGTGGCCAGCGCTTTTTTGGTGCAGGAACGGTCCTTCGACGGCGGCACTCAGAACTCGTTCAGTACCGCGGTTTTGCGGGGGCGGAGGAGCAGCGCCGCCACCACTCCCCCGGCGGCTCCTCCCAGGTGCGCCTGCCACGAGACATAGCCGGCAACCAACGGCAGTACGCCCAGCAGGATGCTCCCGTAGCCCATGAACAGCACTACCGCCAGGAGGATCTGCCGCCAGCTGCGGTTGAAGAATCCGCGGACCAGGAGGAAGGCGAACAGCCCGAACACCAGGCCGGAGGAACCCACGGTAATGCCGCCGTTTCCGATGAGCCAGACCGTCAGCCCCGAGCCGAGCCAGCTGAGCGCCAGCGCTGTCAGGAATACCCGCAGACCGGACAGGAACACCAGGAAGCCGAAGATTATCAGCGGCAGGCTGTTGGACAACAGGTGGTTCAGGTTGGCGTGCAGGAGCGGGAAGGTGAAGATGTCCAGCAACCCGTCGGCGCTCCTGGGGCGCAGGCCGAACGTCCGGTTGAGCGAACGCAGCATCAGTGCGTTGAACAGTTCGATGGCAAAGAGGAGCGCCACGAAGCTGCCCAGCACCAGCAGGCCGCCCTTGGCCCGGGCGGCAATGGTCCGCCGGTCTCCGAAGTCCTTGCCTCCGAAACCTTTGTACCCCGTCAGTCCGGCCATCCAGTCCCCCTAGTGCACCACGATCGGTTGGAATCCCTCGGCCCGGAGCGCGCTGAGCACCTGCTCCCCGTGCTGGTGGCCCTTGGTTTCCAGGTTAACGGTGATGGAGACGTCACCCATGCTGATGGACCCGCCCACGCGCGTGTGGTCCAGGCCCGTGACGTTGGCGTCGTTCTCGGCGATGATCCTGGCGATCGTCGCGAGCGAGCCCGGGCGGTCGTCGAGCATCATGCGGACCGTCATGTAGCGTCCCGCGGCGGACAGGCCCCGCTGGATGACTTTGAGCATCAGCATGGGGTCGATGTTGCCGCCGGAAAGGACTACGGCAGTGGTCCCGGGATTTTCGATCTTGCCGTCCATGAGGGCTGCCACACCCACGGCCCCGGCAGGCTCCACCACCATCTTTGCCCGCTCCAGCAGGAAAATCAGGGCCCGTGCGAGGGAGTCCTCGCTGACGGTCACAACATCGTCCACCAGTTCGCGGATGATGCTGAAGGGCAGCTGGCCGGGCCGGCCCACTGCGATGCCGTCAGCCATGGTGGAGACCTTCTTCAAGGGCACCAGTGCGTCAGCGGCGAGTGAGGGCGGGTAGGCTGCGGCGTTCTCGGCCTGAACACCGATGATCCGGATTTCGCGGCCCAGTTCCTTGGCCCGGGCTTTGATGGCGACGGCGACACCTGCCAGGAGCCCGCCCCCGCCGACGCCCATGAGGACTGTGTCCACGTTGGGCACCTGCTCCAGGATTTCCAGTCCCAACGTTCCCTGGCCGGCAACGACGTCCACGTTGTCGAACGGGTGGACAAAGACCGTGCCGGTCTCGTTGCTGTAGCGCTGGGCTTCAGCCAGGGCCTCGTCCACATTGTGCCCGTGCAGGATGACCTCAGCACCGTGGCTGCGGGTCGCGGCCAGTTTGGGCAGGGCTACGCCCAGCGGCATGTAGATGCGGGCTTTGATGCCCAGGCTCTTGGCGGCCACTGCGACGCCCTGGGCGTGGTTGCCGGCGGACGCGGCCACCACACCGCGCTTCTTTTCCTCCGGCGACAAGCGGGCCATCCGCACATACGCGCCGCGGACCTTGAACGATCCTGCACGCTGCAGGTTCTCGCATTTGAAGTAGACGTCCCCGCCGACCATCGCTCCCAGGGCCCGTGACGATTCCACAGGGGTCCGCGCAATAATCCCGTCGAGCAGCTTCTGCGCCTCCAGGACATCGTCCAGCGTGACGGGAAGGGTTTCAAGGATGTTCACGGACTAATCTCCTCTGGATTTCGGCCCCGGCGCCGCGTCGTTGGTGCGGGCGTCGGGATGTTCTGCGTGTGTGCCGGCCGCGGCGCCGCTCCCCTCACGGAGGGCGTCCGGCGGGTCAACATGCGAAATGGTGTTGTCCGGGCCGGCGCCGGTCACCGAGGGGCCGCCGGGCGCTGCCAGCACTTGATCATGTTCCCACGTTCTGGCGGCGATGTAGCGAACGGCCGAATTTGCGACGGCGAGGATGGGCACCGAGAACAGCGCCCCGGGGATCCCGGCCAGGTAGGAACCGGCCGCTACGGAGAGGATCACGGCCACCGGATGCAGGGCTACGGCCTTGCCCATCACGAGCGGCTGGAGGATGTGGCTTTCGAGCTGCTGGACCAGCAGCACGATCCCGAGCATCACCAGGGCGTTGACCGGTCCATTGGCCACGAGCGCCAGCAGGACCGCGATGACACCGGTGACCAGGGCACCCACCACCGGGATGAAGGAGCCAATGAACACCAGGACGCCAAGCGGCAGGGCCAGGGGCACACCGATGATGGCGGCACCGACACCGATGCCCACGGCGTCCACCATGGCGACGAACAGCTGGATCCGGGCGTAGCTGACCATGGACGACCAGCCCTTCCGCCCTGCGCCGAACGCCGCGGCCCGGGCTTTCCTGGGCAGGAGCCGGACCAGGAAGGCCCAGATGCGGTCGCCTTCGAGGAGGAAGAAAATCGTCACAAACAGCGCCAGGAGCATTCCCGCGGCGAAGTGGCCTGCGGTGCTGCCGAAGGACAGGGCGCCGCTGAGGATGCTGCTGCTGTTGCTCTGCAGCGCGTCGGTGGCTTCCTTGACGTACTGGTCAATCTGGGCGGCGGTCAGGTGCAGGGGTCCGGCCGAAAGCCAGTCCTGGACCTGCTTCACGCCCTCCAGCGCTTGGGACCAGAGCTCACCGAATCCGATGAGGAGCTGCCTGCCCACCAGTGCCAGGGAGCCCACGATCAGTCCGATGAATCCGAGGACCGTCACGGCCACCGCGAGGCCACCGGGAAGTCCCCGCCGCCGCAGCCAGGCGGTCACCGGGCTGAGGAGGCCTGCGAGGAGCGCGGCCACCATCACCGGGATGATCAGGAAGCTGACCTGCCGCAGCAGCCAGACCAAGGCACCGGCCACCAGGAGGATGAGGCCCAGCCGCCAGGCCCAGGAAGCGGCGATGCGCACGCCGTAGGGAATGTCCTGGTCCAGCTCACGGTCCGTCAGGACCCGCAGCGGCGGCCCTGCCTGCGCCGGTACGGGCGGGGCGGTTGGCTGCCGTACTGGCTGTTGAGGGTCGGGCGTTACGGGATCCTCGGCTGGCGTCATAGCCTAATACTTCCGCAGCCGTGCCCTAATGGGAAACTGCTGCCCCCTCGGCGTCCGGGGCGTAGTCGATTCCCCACGACATGGTGAACGATTCCCCGGGCGGCAGCCAGCGCAGGCCGTCCCCGGTGTTGAAGGCATTCGCCGGCCCGGTCATGGGTTCGACTGCCACTGCGCGGCTGCGGCCCGGGTACTGCGTGCTGACAAAGACGTGGACGTACCGGCAGGTTTCGTCCTGCCAGAGGCTGACCCGGCCGCCGCCGGACGCCGCGAGGGTGTGGCGGGCCCTGCCGCCGTCGAACGTCAGGTCGGTGAGGGCAACGTCCACGCTCAGGGGCGCAATATGCTGGCCGGCCCGGAAGTCGGTGTCCCTTTCCACCGGAGCGCTGCTGCGCGGGATGAGCCGCTCATCGGCGAGCAGCTGGGTGCCGGCGGAAACAGTCAGCACCAGGTCCTCAACGGGAGTGTCGCCGAGCCGCAGGTACGGGTGGGCGCCGAGGACGAAGGGCGCCGGCGATTTGGCGTCGTTGGCCAGCGTCTGGCGGACAACAAGCCCAAGGTCCTCCGCCAGCAGGTACTGCACCCGGTGCCGCACCAGGAAGGGATAGCCGTGCTGGGGGAAGATGGTGGCTTCCAGCGTGACTGAGTGTTCCGACTCGTCCACCAGCGCGTAAGAGGAGTTCCGGAGGAGTCCGTGGCTGGCGTTGTTGCGTGCCACCTCGGTGATGTCCAGCTGCTGCTTCCTGCCGTCCAGGAACCACTGCCCGTCTTCAACCCTGTTGGCCCAGGGAGCCAGGGTGATGCCGCATCCGCCCGGCGGAATCTGGTCATCGCCGAAGGTCTCCGTCAGCTGCACTCCACCCCGGCTGTACAGCCTCAGTCCGGCTGCCAGCTCAGTGACGACGGCCAGCGCATCTCCCCGGCGCAGTTCGTACTGCCGGCCCGTGGCATACGCCCGGTAGCCTGAATCGGCGCTGGTTTCGAGGGACGAATCGGAAGTCATGAGCAATACCGTACAACCCAACCCGCGACCGCGCACTCCAACGGATGTTACTTTTTGTTTGATTCTATTCTTTTTTGAGCACACTGTGGCAGAATGGTGTTAAGTCGCTGCACCACCAAAGGACGGGATCCATGACCGGAATCACCAGCACCAGGCTCTCTGACGGCCGGGAATTGATCTACTTCGACGACGCCCACGCCCCCAAGGCGCGTACAGCGGAAACCACCACCGACCACCGCGGCCTGCCGCCGCGGGGCGAACCGGGAGAAGTCCGTTTTGATGCCCTGACCGGCGAATGGGTTGCTGTCGCCGCCCACCGCCAGAGCCGCACGCACCTTCCGCCGGCGGACCAGTGCCCGATCTGCCCCACAACGGCCGGCAACCCGTCCGAGATTCCGGCCGATGATTACGACGTGGTGGTCTTCGAGAACCGCTTCCCCTCGCTGGGACCCGCCCTTGGTCCGGTACCGGAAGAAGCCGGCTGGGGAACAAAAGGGCCCGCCTATGGCCGCTGCGAGGTGGTTGCCTTCACCCCCGCCCACACCGGCTCCTTCAGCGGATTGACTGAGGCCCGGTCCCGCACCGTCATTGAGGCATGGGCACAGCGCACCGAAGCGCTCAGCGCCCTTCCGGGAATCAAGCAGGTCTTCCCGTTCGAAAACCGCGGCGCGGACATCGGCGTGACGCTGCACCACCCGCATGGCCAGATCTACGCCTACCCCTATGTGACCCCGCGCGCAGGAGTCCTGGGGGCAGCCGCCCGTCAGTTCTACGACGCAGCCGACGGCCGGCAGACGCTCACGGGTTCACTGCTGCGCTCCGAGCGCGAAGACGGCAGCCGGATGGTCATGGAGGGCCAGAACTTCAGCGCCTATGTTCCGTTCGCCGCCCGCTGGCCCCTGGAGATCCATCTGGTTCCCCACCGCCAGGTGCCGGACCTGGCGGCCCTGAGCGGAGAGGAGAAGGATGAACTGGCACACGTCTACCTCGACCTGCTCAAACGCCTGGATGCCATCTACCCCACCCCCACTCCGTATATCTCGGCGTGGCACCAGGCGCCCATCGACTCCCTGCTGCGCCCCGCAAGCTACCTCCACCTCCAACTGACATCGCCGCGCCGTGCCGCGGATAAGCTGAAGTTCCTCGCCGGGTCGGAGGCAGCCATGGGTGCCTTCATCAACGACACCACACCCGAAAGCGTGGCCGAGCGGCTGCGCAACGTCACCGTTCCGGCGTCCACCCCCTCCCCCGCTGCCCTGCAGGCAGCCCTGCCTGAAGGAGCAACAGCGTGAGCGCTGTCCGTGATTCTTTGACCGCGCCCGGACCGGCAAGTGCCCACGACCTTGCAGCCCGCTTCACCCGGGAATTCGGCGGCCCTCCGGCAGGCGTCTGGCAGGCGCCGGGCCGGGTCAACCTGATCGGCGAGCACACCGACTACAACGAGGGCTTTGTGCTGCCCTTCGCCATCGACCGGACCGCCCGGGTGGCTGTGGCCGTCCGTCCGGATTCCGGCGTGCGGTTGCTGTCCACCTACGGTGACCAGGGAGTAGTGACCACCTCGCTGGATTCCCTCCAGCCCGGTTCAGCCAAGGGCTGGACCAAGTACCCCCTGGGAGTCATGTGGGCACTCGGGCAGCGGGGCATCGATGTTCCCGGCATCGACCTGCTGCTGGACTCCAATGTTCCGCTGGGCGCCGGGCTGTCCTCATCCCATGCCATCGAGTGTGCGGTCATCTCAGCGCTGAACGATCTGACCGGGGCCGGGCTGAAGGCCGAGGAGATGGTCCTTGCCACGCGGCAGGCCGAGAACGACTTCGTGGGGGCACCCACCGGGATCATGGACCAGTCCGCGTCGCTGCGCGGGGCAAAGGGCCATGCCGTGTTCCTGGATTGCCGGAACCAGGACGTCAGCCTGGTCCCGTTCGAAACGGAGCCGGCGGACCTGGTGATGCTGGTGATCGATACAAAAGTTTCGCACTCCCATGCCGACGGCGGGTACGCGTCCCGGCGCGCGTCCTGTGAGCTGGGCGCAGAGGTCCTCGGAGTCAGGGCGCTGCGGGACGTCCAGGTGGGCGATCTCGAAGAGGCCTCCGGCCTGCTGGACGAACTGACATTCCGGCGCGTCCGTCACGTGGTCACGGAGAACGACAGGGTCCTGCAGACCGTGGAGCTCCTGGCGTCCGCGGGGCCGGCGGCCATCGGCGCCCTGCTGGATGCAAGCCACGCGTCCATGCGCGACGACTTTGAAATCTCCTGCCCGGAACTGGACCTGGCGGTGGAGGCCGCCCGCGCCAACGGTGCCATCGGTGCCCGGATGACCGGAGGCGGTTTCGGCGGAGCGGCGATCGCCCTCACACCGGTGGGCTCCGGGCAAAAGGTGCGGGACGCCGTCGTCAAGGCCTTTGCCGGCGCCGGATTCACTGCGCCGGACATCTTCACGGTGACCCCGGCGGCCGGTGCCATGCGCATCGGCTGAGTCTTCGGTTAAACAGCTGAGGGCTCCACCATCGGTGGGGCCCTCAGCTGTTTATTGGTTACTTAAGCGCGTACCACGGCGGGACGCGCCTCTGCGGTTAGTCGTCCCCGCGCAGGATGGCCAGCAGGCGGATGATCTCCACGTACAGCCAGACCAGGGTGACGGTGAGGCCGAAGGCCGCGGTCCAGGAGAATCGCTGCGGGGCGCCGCTGCGGACGCCGGCTTCGATGCTGGTGAAGTCCATGACCAAGGAGAAGGCGGCCAGGCCGATGGCGAGCACGCCAATGACAACGCCCACGATGCCGCTGCGCAGGCCGAACGGTTCCTGGGTCACGCCGGTCATCATGAGGACCAGGTTCACGACGGAGAACAGTGCGTATCCGACCAGGGCGATCATAAAGAACCGCATGGCCTTGGGCGTGGCCCGCACCTTGCCGCTCTTGAACAGCACCAGGGTTACGGCAAATACGGAGAGGGTACCGATCACGGCCTGCAGGCCGACGCCCGGGTATTGGGTGTCGAGGATGCGGGTCAGGCCGCCAAGGAACAGGCCTTCAAGCCCGGCGTAGGCAAGGATGAGCGCCGGGGAGGGCTGCTTCTTGAAGGTGTTGACCAGGGCCAGCACGAAGCCGCCCAGGGCGCCGACAATCATGAGCAGCGAGGCCAGCCCCAGGCCCACAGTCAACGTGACCGCGGCACCCAGCACAACAAAACCGAGGCAGGCAGCGGTCTTGACGATGACGTCGTCGAACGTCATCCGGCCGGTGTCTGCAGGACCGGCTGCAGGCTGGTTGTACATCTGCTGCAGCTGCTCGTCGGTCATGGGCTGCTGTGCGTAGCCCTGCTGGCCGTAAGGGGCCTGTCCATACGGCTGCTGCCCATAGCCTGGCTGGCCGAAAGGCTGCTGGCCGTACGGGGCCTGCCCGTAGGGAGCCTGTCCGTAGGGAGCATGTCCGTATGGAGCCTGCGGGACAGGCGGTGCCTGGGTGGCTCCACGGAAGCTCTTTCCGTTGAAGATCGGGTTGCCGCCAAGTGCCATTGCGGGATTCCTCCATGTGGTGGGTGTGTGTTGTGTTCCTTGTGGTTCACGCTACCAATTTTCACGTCGCGGCACCCGTAAAAGTTCCCGCCGGGACAGCGGTGAAACCCAACCGTGACGTGGACCGGCCGTCCGGCGGCTGCACGATCGGAACCGGCCCGGGCGGACCGGCCAAAGGAAGCACTGCCACTCAACAAAGGTTTTCCCCTGCTGCTCCACTCCGTTCTGGAATCCGGGGGCGCCAGTTGTTACCTGATCGCTACCAACAAGGCCGGAACCACGGTATTTGCGGGTTCTTTTGCGCTGTAGCATAAGCCAAGCAGGGTGACGGAACTCACAATCGTGATGGGTGCCGGGCCAGTGGGTGCCATCCCCGTCCTGCGACCGTTCGCAACGGCTGCAGAGGCGCAGCCGAGACCGCCCCCACGTGGAGGTTTTCACTTTGAGAAGTACACCCCAAGGCCAGCCGGCCGCAAGACGCGGTGGATTGTTGAGACTGCTGGGAGCCATCAGTGCTTCCATCCTGGCAATCCTCCTCGTGACCGCACCGGCATCCCAGGCCGCTTCCCCCTCACCGACACCATCCCCGTCGAACCAGACCTTCCAGAACAACATCAGCGGATTCCTCCGCGACGACACGCGGGCACCACTGGCAGGTGTGACCATTACTGCCAAGAGCGGCGATTTCACCGGAACCACCAAGTCGGCCGCCAACGGATCCTGGAACATCGGCGTGCCGCAGCAGGGCACCTACACGGTGGAACTGGATGAGTCCACCCTGCCGGAAGGCATTAAGCTGGCGGACGGCCAGGAGAACCCACGTGACGTGACGTTCAGCCAGACCTCCAACCTTTCCGTGATCTTCGCCTTCGGCAAGGGCATTGTGGTGCAGCAGCAGGACTTCGGGCAGAACCTGCTCAACCGGCTCGTTGCGGGACTCAGCTTCGGTCTCCTGCTGGCCCTCGCCTCAGTTGGCCTGTCGCTTATTTTCGGCACTACCGGCCTGACCAACTTTGCCCATGGTGAGATGGTGACGCTGGGTGCGGTCCTGGTGTTTGCCTTCAACGCCATTGGCCTTCCGTTCTGGCTTGCACTGATCCTGTCCGTACTGGGCGGCGGCCTTTTCGGGTATGCCCAGGACAGGGGCCTGTGGCGGCCGCTGCGCCGCCGCGGCACCGGCCTGGTGCCCATGATGATTGTCAGCATCGGCCTGGCCCTCGCGGTCCGCTACGTCATCCAGTTCTACTTCGGCGGCGCCACGCAGCAGCTGCCGTTTGCCCAGAGCCCCGAGATCCAACTGGGGCCGGTGTCCATCTCACCGAACAACCTCTGGTCACTGGGCATCAGCGCCGTGGTCATTGCGTTGATCGGCATCGTGCTGCTCAAGACCAGGCTGGGCAAGGCCACCCGCGCCGTGGCAGACAACCCCGCCCTGGCTGCGGCGTCGGGCATCGACGTGGACGCGGTCATCCGCCTCGTGTGGATCACCGGCGGCATGCTCGCATCCCTCGGCGGAATCCTTTGGGCCTACTACCGCCCGGGTGTCACGTTCGACATGGGTTCAGCCATCCTCCTGCTCATCTTCGCCGGGGTCACCCTGGGCGGCCTGGGCACCGTCTTCGGTGCCCTGATCGGGTCAGTCATCGTCGGCATCTTTGTGGAGCTCACCACGGTATTCGGCCTCGCCGCCGACCTTAAGTACGTGGGTGCCCTGTTCATCATGATCGTTGTCCTCTTGTTCCGGCCGCAGGGAATCCTGGGCCGGCGCGAGCGTGTGGGATAGGAGACAGCCATGGATTTTGGATTCATTCTGGCCAGTGCTGCCGGTGAAATTTTCAGCCCGACAACGGCCGCGTATGCCCTGGCCGCACTCGGACTCGCCGTGCACTTCGGATACTCCGGGCTGCTGAACTTCGGGCAGGCCGGCTTTATGGCGGTGGGAGCCTACGGGTTCGCCATCTCCACCCTCAGCTTCGGCGTGCCGTTCTTCGTCGGGCTGCTGATCGCCATCATCGCCTCCTCGATATTTGCCCTGCTGCTGGGCATCCCCACCCTGCGGCTGCGCGCCGACTACCTTGCCATCGTCACCATCGCGGCGGCCGAAATTGTCCGATACATCGTGACCACCAACCAGCTCACCCCGGTGACCGGTTCAGCCAACGGCCTGGCCGCGTTCGAGGGCGGCTTCTATGCGATGAACCCCTTCCCCGAAGGCTCCTACTTCGGTATGAACAACCGCGACTTCTTCATCCGGGTGGTGGGCTGGGGACTGGTGGCCATCTGCTGCACACTTGTGTGGCTGCTGATGCGGAGTCCATGGGGACGCGTCCTGAAGGGCATCCGCGAAGACGAGAACGCTGTCCGGTCCCTGGGAAAGAACGTCTACGCCTACAAAATGCAGGCCCTCATCATCGGCGGCATCCTCGGCGCCCTGGCCGGCATGGTGTTCACCCTCCCCCGCGGTGCGGTGCAGCCGGCGAACTACGGCACCGAGCTGACGTTCTTCCTGTATACCTGCCTCCTGCTCGGGGGCCTGGGCACTGTGCTCGGACCCGTCGTCGGGGCGATGATCTTCTGGGTGGTGCTCTCACTGACCCAGGGGATCCTGTACGGCCTGATCGAGTCCGGGGCCGTCACGTGGCTTAATACGGTCCAGGCCGGGCAGCTGCGCTACATCCTGGTGGGCGTCGCCCTGATGCTGCTGATGATCTTCAGGCCGCAGGGCGTCTTTGGAAACAAAAAGGAGCTGGCATTCGCATGAGCATGCACGGCACAGAACCAACAAACCCGGGCTCCCCGGAGCCGGACTACATGACCGACACCCGGCCCATCGCGGCCGGCGAAACCGGACCGGGCTGCAAAAAGCGCGATCCCATCGTGGTGGCGGAGAACGTGACCCGCAGTTTCGGCGGCATCAACGCGGTGGACGTCGACTACCTCGAAATTCCCCGCCACAAAATCACCGCGCTCATCGGTCCCAACGGTGCCGGCAAGACCACCCTCTTCAACCTCCTGACCGGTTTCGACACACCCAACACCGGCAAATGGCAGTTTGAGGGCAGGAGCCTGGCCGGGGTCTCCCCCTACAAGGTGGCGCGGATGGGCATGGTGCGCACCTTCCAGCTCACCAAGGTCATGGGCAAACTGACGGTTATGGAGAACATGCGGCTCGGTGCCGCGAACCAACCCGGCGAAAGCCTCGCCAAGGCCCTGTTCAAGGGCATCTGGGGCGGCCGGGAGAAACAAATCACGGCCGAGGCTGATGTCCTCCTGGAGAAGTTCAAGCTGGACACTAAAAAGGACGACTACGCCGCTTCCCTGTCCGGCGGCCAGCGCAAGCTCCTCGAAATGGCGCGCTCGCTGATGGTGCGGCCCAAGCTGGTGATGCTTGATGAGCCCATGGCCGGCGTCAACCCCGCGTTGACGCAGTCGCTGCTGGACCACATCAAGAACCTCAAGGCAGAAGGAATGACCGTACTGTTCGTCGAACACGACATGCACATGGTCCGCCACATTGCCGATTGGGTGGTGGTGATGGCGGAGGGCAAAGTGGTCGCAGAGGGCCCGCCCGGCGAGGTGATGAAAAACCCCGCTGTCATCGATGCCTACCTGGGCGCGCACCACGACGTGGACCTGGGCGACTCGGAAGGCATCAAGGAACTGGCAGCCGAGCTGGTGAGCGATGAGGAGTCAATCGTGGGAACCGAAAACGCCGGCATCATCGCCGTCGACGTGGTTGCCGTGGAAACAGAAGAGCCGCAGGCAAGCGACCGGATCCGGGGGGATGAGACCCGCGGCCGCCACAGCGGCGCGGAGTCGGACATCAGCGGCCGGAACGGCACAGACAAGGACAGCCAATGAGCAGCAGCACCAGCGCGGCCCAAGCCGCCCAGCCCGTCAGCGACAGTGACTCCGTGGTGAAGGTCACCAATCTGGTGGCCGGGTACCTGCCGGGGGTCAACATCCTCAACGGCTGCAGCATTGAAGCCCGCAAAGGCGAACTTATCGGCATTATCGGGCCCAACGGCGCCGGAAAGTCGACCCTCCTGAAGGCCATGTTCGGCCTGGTCAAGGTCCACTCGGGCAGCGTTGTGGTCCGGGGGCAGGACATCACGGGACTGAAAGCCAACAAGCTGGTGACCCGCGGTGTGGGCTTTGTGCCGCAGACCAACAACGTGTTCGCCACCCTGACCATCGAGGAAAACCTCCAGATGGGTATGTTCCAGCGTCCCAAGGACTTCGCCCAGCGCTTCGACTTTGTCACAAGCCTGTTCCCCGAACTCGGTAAGCGCCGCGCCCAGCGGGCGGGCTCGCTGTCCGGCGGCGAGCGGCAGATGGTGGCCATGGGCCGGGCCCTGATGATGGACCCGGCTGTTCTGCTGCTTGATGAGCCATCCGCCGGCCTGTCCCCGGTCAAGCAGGACGAAACCTTCCTGCGCGTCCATGAGATCAACCGGGCGGGCGTGTCCGTGATCATGGTGGAGCAGAACGCCCGCCGCTGCCTGCAGATCTGCGACCGCGGCTACGTCCTGGATCAGGGCCGGGATGCCTACACCGGCACCGGCCGTGAGCTCATGAAGGATCCCAAGGTCATCCAGCTCTACCTCGGCACCCTGGCCGACACCGTCGAAGAGGGCTAAGCGCCGCAAACACAAAGGGAGCCTCCGACCAACAGGACGGAGGCTCCCTTTGTTGTGTCTCAGGAAGTGCTGCTACAGCTTGCCAAACTCAGACTGGAGGGGCTTGAGCTTGTTGTCGTTCGTGTACTCGTAGATGCCGATGTAGGCTTCGGTCGGGTCACCGGCGTCGGAGAACGTGATGGGACCGGACTGGCCGTCGTAGTCGATATCCTTGCCCTGGCGGAGCAGCGTGACGCAGGCGGCGAAGGTTGAGCACTTTTCGCCGGACTCGGAAACTGCCTTGAGCTGCTTGGCGATTTCAGGGCCGCTGGTGCTGCCGGCAGCTTCCGCTGCCAGGGAGATCAGGTTGACAGCATCGTAGGATTCGCCGCCATACGTGAAGTCCTTCAGGGCCGGATCCACCTCGAGAAGCTTCTTGGTGAAGGATTCCTGGGCGAACGTTCCCGGGAAGGTACCGTGCGCTCCAAGCATGGTGCCTGGCTGGAAGTCCTTGCTGTAGTCCGAGGTGTTGCCGTCAACCAGGAACAGCTGCCCCGGCTTCGCACCCTTGCCGGTGATGAGCGGAATGATGCTCTTGGCTTCGTCGAAGGTGATCAGCACATAGGCATCCGGCTTGGCCGCGATCACCTTGTCCACCTGGCTGCCGAATTGCGTGTCGCCGGTGTTGAAGAGTTCCTCCGCAACAACCTGGCCGCCGGCCGCTTCAAACGCGGCCTTGACGTTCTTGGCGAGCCCTGTGCCGTAGGCGTCGTTCAGCACCACCATGCCAATGGTCTGGGCACCACAGGTTGCCATGTAGTTGCCCAGGACCTTGCCCTGGAGCACGTCCGAGGGAGCGGTGCGCCAGTAGAGGCCCTTGTCATCCCAGGTGGTGAAGTCCGGGGAGGTGTTGGCGGGCGAGAACTGGATAACGCCTGCACCGGTGATCTGGTTGATGACCGTCTTGGAGACGCCGGAGGACGCCGCCCCGATGATCGCATTGACCCCCTGGCCGAGCAGGGCGGACGTGGACTGGGTGGCGATGTCCGTCTTGGTGTCACCGGAGTCGCGGTGCACGACCTCGATGGGCTTGCCCAGGACGCCGCCGGCGTCGTTGACTTCCTTGACGCCCAGGTTGACGCCCGCGATTTCGGGCGGGCCAAGGAAGGCGAGGGAACCGGTGGTGGGCAGCAGCGAACCGAGCTTCAGCGGCGTTGCTGTTGATCCGGTGGACGGAGGAACAGCGCCGCCCCCGCCCGTAGCCTGTGCCGTGCTTCCGCTGGTGGAGCCCGGGGCCGGGCACGCAATTCCTGCCGCAGCGGCGGTGGTGGACTCGGACGCCGTGGGTGTGGACGAACCGCCGCAGGCTGTCGCCATAAAGGCGACGCCGATGCCAAGCACTGTCAGCTTGGCGGCGCGGGTTCCCGCATGGGGGAATAAAGTCATTTACGAGCTCCTCGATCTAAAGGTGCGAACGGCCTTTGACACGAAAAATCAGGTGTTCCTGATTTAGCTTCAAGCTAGTGCAAATCCCAAGCGAAGATAAGTGACTGAGGTCACATCTATATAACAGTCGTTGCATATGCGAAATTAAAAGCGGGAAGCCGCCCGCGGTGCGGGCGGCTTCCTTGCGTGCGGCCTCTGCAGGCCGGCGGCGGGTTGGTACCCCAGGTGGGACTCGAACCCACAACACGCGGATTTTAAGTCCGCTGCCTCTGCCAATTGGGCTACTGGGGCAACGGCTCCATGGTATCCCGTCAGAGGCGGGTGAATGGTTCGGCATACCGGAAAACACCATGGATGCCTCCGGGCCAGAGGGCGAGCGGCAGGAGCTGGAAATGGTCTCCCCACACGTCCTCGGGCGGAAGGACCCCCAGCGTGGCGGCGGGGACAAAGCCAAACCGCGGATAATACTCCGTGCTGCCCAGGAGGGCGATGCCGCTCTCCCCCGCTGCGTTTGCGCGGGCAATGCTTTCGTTCATGAGTGCGGACCCGATGCCCCTTCTCTGGAGCCGCGGCGCAACGCCGATCGGACCGAGGCCCAGGAGGTCGTGGCCACCCACCCAACCGCGGGTGCTGATGACGTGGCCCACCACCTCCCCGTCCAGGACCGCCACCACGCTCAGGCCGGGAAGGTACTCCTTGGCTTCAAACAGCTCGCGGAGCAGGTTGACTTCCACCGGCTCCCCGTCCGCTGGAAGGCCGGTGGCCGGGGAGATGGCGAAGGCCTCAGCCGTTAGTGCGAGGATTGCGTCCCTGTCGGCCGGCGTTTCATCGCGCAGTTCCAGCCCGGGCACGGACGGCCTGACGCTACCCTGCAGCTGGCCGGTACCGTGCGCTGGCCCGGGTTCCTGCGGCCCGCCCGGCTCCTGCCGGCTGTGGGCGGAGAGTTCAGTCAGGACCTCGAGGGCCCGGGGTGCGTCCGCCACCGGGACCAGGAGGTGGTCATGGTGGAACCCGGCCAGGACATTGCAGCTGATCCTGGCTTCCGTGAGAGCCCTGCTCACCGCGGCGGTCAGTCCCACGGCTTCCAGTGCCGAATGGATCTCCAGCGTGATCCAGGCGCCCACAAAGTCGTAGGACAGTCCCTCCCTGTCCGCCTCCTCCCGGGACAGCACCACGGTGAGGCCTTCAGCTTCGCGGACCGCCGCCTCGATCCCTGGTGCCAGCGGCCGCCCATACGGCCACAGGACATAGACGTAGTCACCGGTGCGCTGCACCGGGCGCATCCCCGCGAGCAGGGCCTGCAGGTTCTTCTCGCCAGTCATGGTGCCAGTCTAAAAGGGAACTGTGCCGCGAAACGCAAACGGCGACCGTCCCCGTGAAGGGGACAGCCGCCGTCGTGCGTTGAAACAAAACGCCTGTGGCAACGGGCTGAACGCCGCGCGTCAGGCAGAACCGGCCTTACTTGGCGTTGGCCGCAACCGCTTCCTTGGGATCAACCTTCGTCTTTTCCGCCGAGCCGGGAGCGCCTGCCGGCGGTGCGGCGTCCGCTGCGGGAGCGGCCGCAGGCTTGGGAGCCGGGGTGGCTGCTGCCACGAAGGCGCCGCGCGGGTTATCCAGGTCCAGCAGCTGAGTGGTGTCGCGTCCGGCGAAGAAGGCGATGATCCAGTTGAGGATCACCCGGAACTTGCGCTCGAACGTGGGCATGGCCAGGCCGTGGTAGCCGCGGTGGGCCAACCAGGCGAGCCCGCCCTTGAGGCCGATGCTGCCCACGAGGTTGATGTTGGCAACACCCTTCCACTCGCCGAAGCCGGCCACAGCACCCAGGTTCTTGTGCTTGTAGTCCTTGAGCGGCTTGTCCCAGCGGGAGGCCCACAGGTTCTTTGCGAGGCGCTTGGCCTGGCGGAGCGCGTGCTGGGCGTTGGGGACACAGGTGCCGTCCGGCAGGCCCTTGCCGGTGAGGTCCGGCACGGCGGCGATGTCGCCGGCAGCCCAGGCGTTGTCGATGATGCCTTCATCGCCGGCGATGCGCAGGTCCGGCAGGACACGGACGCGGCCGCGCGGCTCCAGCGGGAAGTCGGTGGAGCGGACCATGGGGTTGGCCTGCACGCCGGCGGTCCAGACGAGGGTGTCCGCTTCGAATTCCTGGGCCGGGGACTTGTCCGGCAGGTTGATGAGCTTGAGGGTACCCTCGGCGCTGTCCAGGGAGGTGTTCAACAGCACCTCGATGCCGCGGCTGCGGAGGTGCTCCACTACCCATTCGGCCTGCTTGGCGGTTACCTCGGGCATGATCCGGCCCATGGCTTCCACCAGGACGAAGCGGACTTCCTCCTGCTTGATGCGCGGGTTGTTGCGGACGGCCGCCCGGGCGAGGTCCTCCATTTCGGTGATGCACTCGATGCCGGCAAAACCGCCGCCCACCACCACGAAGGTGAGGGCCTTGGCGCGGGCAGCGGGATCGGTCATGGTGGACGCAAGCTCGATGCGCTCCAGGACCTTGTTGCGCAGGGCAACGGCTTCCTCGATGGTCTTCAGGCCGATGCCCTTGTCCGCCAGGCCCTTGATGGGGAAGGTGCGCGTGATGGCACCGGCGGACAGGACGACGTCGAAGTAGGGAACCTCGAAAGGCGCGCCGCCATCGGCGGGAGCCACCACTGCGGTGCGGTTTTCGTGGTCGATCGAGGTGACCCGGCCTTGGATCAGTTCGGTCTGCTGGAGGTGCTTGCGGTGGGAGACCACAGCATGGCGGGCCTCAATGTTGCCGCCTGCCACCTCGGGCAGGAAGGGCTGGTAAGTCATGTAAGGCAGTGGATCCACGAGGGTGACGATGCCACCGGCATTCGCGATCTTCTTCTGCAGTTTGAGTGCTACGTACAGGCCGACGTACCCGCCGCCGACGACGAGTACCCTGGGACGGTCCTGGAGCTCTGGGGTGGTTGCCATAGCCACAAGGATACAGCAGTTTGTGAAAATCTTCACTAACTGTTGTCGACGCTGCCCGCCCTAGGTTTTGCGCCCCGAATCCACCCGGTCCGCCACCCCGGAATCGGGCTCCTCCGGGAACTCGCCCTGGGTCCTGGCGGCCCGCCTCAGCTGGATCACTGCTCCCGCAATAATGGCCACGAACAGCAGGCCAAAACCGATCACGACGGCGGCGCCCAGGGCACTGTCCCGCTGGGACGGGGCCTTCACGGCGGGCACGGTGGCCTCGGGCAGGGTGGCCACGGCGCTGGGGAGCTCGGCGGTGGGCACGGGAGCCGGGGTGGCCAGGTTTCCCCGCCGGTGCACGCGGATCCACTCGGCGATGGAGCCCAACGGGTTGGCCGATACTTCCGGAACATCATCCTTGAGCGCAGCCTCGGCGTTCAGCACACCGAAGCCGTACAGCGGGTCCTTGCCGGGGGCGCCGGCGTCCTTGGCGGTGGAAACGATCCTGTTGATGACCTGCTTGGCGTTCATGTCCGGCCACTTGGAGCGGATCAGCGCGGCAACGCCGGCAACGATGGGCGTGGAGCCGGAGGTTCCCTGCCATTCCGCGTAGCTGCCGCCGGGGATGCCGCCGAGCAGGTTCTCGGCGGGTGCGGCAACGCCGATGCTGATTCCCTGCGAGGACGCGTCGACGGACGCGGTTCCCTTCCGGTCCAGTCCCGCGACTGTCAGGACGCCCGGAATGGTGGCCGGCGCGCCCACCTGGATGTTGCCGCCCACCCGGTTGCCGGCAGCGGCCACAATCACCACGTCTTTTTGCTCGGCGTAGAGGAAGGCGGCATCCCAGCTCTGCGGCCACTGCGGGGTGGTGCTGCCCAGGGAGATGTTGATGACCTTGGCGCCGTTGTCCACGGCCCAACGGACGGCTTCCGGGATCTGGTCCTGGTCACTCTTGCCCGAGGGGTTGGTTGAACCCAGCCAGGTGGAGACGGAGAGGATCTGGGCTTCCGGGGCTACGCCCACGATGCCGTCCGGCGGAAGCCCCGGTCCGGGCGACGGGCTGGCTGTGGCGTCGGCAGGCTGGTGGCCGCGGCCGGCGAGCATGGTGGCCACCAGGGTGCCGTGTTCGGTCTTGGAGCCCACAATCTTCTGCCCGTCGGGTTGCCCGGAGCCGGAGGCGTCGTAGCCGCCCACAACGGCTCCCTTGAGGTCGGGGTGCTTGGCGTCAACGCCGCTGTCGATCACGGCCACCTTCACGCCGGCGCCCTTGGAGACCTCCCAGGCCTTGGTGATTCCTGATTCGGCCAGCCAGTACTGCTTGTCACGCCACTCGTCCGCGTGGGCCGCGGGCGCGGTGAAGAGTCCTGTGGCGAGGCAGCAGGCGGCCAGCAGCAGGGCCAGCACAGCCGCAGCGGCCTGGCCGGGTGGTGGTGTTTTCCCGGTCGCGTGTTTCTGCATGGGCGCTTAGCCGATGCTCAGGGCGATGCCGTCGAGGATATCGTGTTCGCTGGCCGTGGCCGTGGTGATCCGCCCGCCGGTCAGCTCGGCCAGCCGTTCCAGGATCCGGCCCCACACCAGCCCGCCAGCGCCGATGACGTCCACGCGGCCGGGGTGCATGTAGGGCAGTGCGGCACGGTCGGCGCGGTCCATGGCCAGGAGGTCGCTGGCGGCCGCACGGACAGTGTCCAGGGGCAGTTCGGTGCCGTGAATGGCGTCCGGCGAATACCCGGGCAGCCGCATGGCGTGCGCGGTGATGGTGGTGATGGATCCGGCAACACCGACGACGGCGGTGGCGCGTTCCAGCGGAACGTCCTGCCGTGCGCGGGCGATGGCGTTGTCCACGTCGGCCTGGGCGGAAGCGATCTGTTCCGCCGTGGGCGGGTCCTGGCGCAGGTGACGTTCAGTGAGGCGGACGCATCCGATGTCCACGGATTTGGCCGCTGTCACCCCGGCTGCGGTGCCAAGGACGAATTCGGTGCTTCCGCCGCCGAGGTCCACCACCAATACCTCCTGGCCGTCCAGGATGGGCAGGACGCTGCTGGCGCCGGCGAAGGAGAGGGCGGCTTCCTCGTCGCCGGAGATGACCTCCGGTTCAACGCCCAGCAGGTTCCGGATTCCGTCCACGAAGACGTCCCTGTTGCGGGCGTCGCGGCTGGCAGACGTGGCCACAAAACGCACCTGGACCGCTTCGTGCTCCTTGATGAGCCGGGCGTAATCGGCGGTGGCCGCGAAAGTACGCTCCAGGGCCTCCGGAGCGAGTTCACCGGTGGCGTCCACTCCCTGCCCCAGCCGGACCACCCGCATTTCACGGACCACGTCCGTCAGGGTGGTGGCGCCGTTGCTGCGTACGATGTCCGCGATCAGGAGGCGGATGGAGTTGGTGCCGCAGTCGATGGCGGCGACACGCGTCATTTGGCCGCCTCCGTGGTGCCGGAGGTTTTCCGGACGGGGGCGGGGCGGCCCACGATGTCCGGGAGCCCCTGCGGGCCGTGCCGGCTCAGGTCCTTGGAGGGCGCTTCCCCGGAGGTGTCCCAGGCCCCGGCGCAGTAGCACCTGTCCGCGGTCCACCATTCGCTGATGGCTGCGATGGCCCGGTCCCCGAGGGGGTTGACTCCGGGGCCGGCGGCCAGCGAGTGGCCCACCAGGACGTGCAGGCATTTGACGCGCGTGGGCATCCCGCCGGCGGAGATGCCATCGATTTCGGGAACAGGCCCGATGCCGGACCGTTCACCGATGGCGGCCCGCGCGGCGAGGTAGGCCTCGTGCGCGGAGCGGTACGCGGCGGCGAGTTCCTCATCACCGGCCAACTGGTCATTCATCTCGTTCATTACGCCGGCGGCTTCCAGCCGGGAGACTGCCGAGGTGATGACGGGATGCGTCAGGTAGAAAGTGGTGGGGAATGGTGTCCCGTTGGCCAGGCGCGGAGCGGTAGCGGCCACCAGGGGGTTGCCGCAGATGCAGCGTGCAGGAATTTCCACCACGTCACGCACCGGCCGGCCCAATTGGCGGCTCAGTACTTCCAGGTCCTGCGGTGATGGTTGGCGGGATTCGTCCCGGGCGGCTGCCGTGTAATCTTCCACTGTCGCTGGCCGTCCTTCCTGTTTTGGTTCAGTCTGTGGCCGCGCGTGTGATGGACTCCCACAGGGAATCCACCCACGGCAGATCGGCGGGGTCTTGTGCTGCTGCACCGGCCTGGCTACTGCTTTCTCCGGCCGGCAGATCGCTGCCGAAGACCCAGTATCCGGTTTCGCCCGGCATAACCATGTTAATGCGGTCGCGGGCCTGTTGTTTCACGTAGTTGGGGTCCTGCCAGCGGGAGACCTGCTGGCGCAGGCTGTTGCCTTCGGCTTCACGTGCGGCGATATCGGCGTTCAGGGCTGCTATTTCCGCCCGCTTGTCGAAGAAGATCTTCACCGTGGGGGCGAGCATGATGGTGATGGCAATCATCACCACGGCCAGCGCGAGCATGCGCCCGGAGAACGCTTTGGCGGGGACGGGCTGCTGTTCCTCGGCGGCGTCTGTGCCGGCTGTCCGGGAGGCGGCCCCACTGCCCTTCGCGCCGCCGCCGGACCCTTTTGCGGTGTGCGGGGGCTTGTTCCCTCCCGCTGCGCGGTGGCTGTCCTTGGCGGTACCCGGGGCTGCGGTTCCCTGGCCGGACGCGGCGGTGCCGGGCTTTCCCTTGCCCGAACCAAAGTCAGCGCGGATGACGTCGGCGGTCTCCGGGGCTGCCTGCGATGTGCCGGGACGGGCTGAGGCAACCTTGGGAACTTTGGGACGGCGGGTAGCCATGACACTCCTGAAACGCGCAGCCTGCCTGGGGCCGCCACTTTTTTGGGCTGGAACAATGCCGGAAACAACAACGGTGGCTATGGTCTTTCAACCATAGCCACCGGTTATTGGATTACGCGGCTACTAGCCCTTGAAACGCGGGAATGCGCTCCGGCCGGCGTAGCGTGCGGCGTCGTCGAGTTCCTCTTCGATGCGCAGCAGCTGGTTGTACTTGGCCACGCGCTCGGAGCGGGCCGGGGCGCCCGTCTTGATCTGGCCGGCGTTGGTGGCCACCGAGATGTCGGCGATGGTGGTGTCCTCGGTCTCGCCGGAGCGGTGCGAGGTGATGGTGGTGTAGCCGGCGCGCTGGGCGAGGCTCACGGCGTCCAGGGTCTCGGTGAGGGAGCCGATCTGGTTGACCTTGACCAGCAGGGAGTTGGCGGTCTTGGTGTCGATGCCGCGCTGCAGGATGGCGGGGTTGGTCACGAACAGGTCATCGCCCACCAGCTGGACCTTGTCGCCGATGGTGTCGGTGAGGGTCTTCCAGCCTTCCCAGTCGTTCTCGTCCAGCGGGTCCTCGATGGAGACCAGCGGGTAGTCGGCCACGAGCTCGGCGTAGTAGGCGCTCATCTCGGTGGCGGACAGTGCCTTGCCTTCGAACTGGTAGGCGCCGTCCTTGAAGAACTCGGAGGAGGCGACGTCCAGGGCCAGGGCGATGTCCTTGCCCGGGGTGTAGCCGGCGTTCTTGATGGCTTCCTGGATGAGGTCCAGGGCTGCGCGGTTGGACGGCAGGTTCGGCGCGAAGCCGCCTTCGTCGCCGAGGCCGGTGGACAGGCCCTTTTCCTTGAGCACGGACTTGAGGTTGTGGTAAACCTCAACGCCCCAGCGCAGGCCCTCGGAGAAGGTCTCGGCGCCGATCGGGGCGATCATGAATTCCTGGATGTCAACGTCCGAGTCGGCGTGCGAGCCGCCGTTGAGGATGTTCATCAGCGGGACCGGCAGGACGTGGGCGTTCGGGCCGCCCAGGTACTTGTACAGCGGCAGGTCAGCGGAGGCGGCGGCTGCGTTGGCAACGGCAAGGGAAACACCGAGGATGGCGTTGGCGCCCAGCTTGCCCTTGTTTGGGGTGCCGTCCAGGTCCAGCATGGCCTGGTCGATGCTGCGCTGGTCCGTGGCGTCAAAGCCGGTCAGGGCCGGAGCGATCTGGTCGATGACCGCGTCAACGGCCTTCTGGACGCCCTTGCCGAGGTAACGGCCCTTGTCGCCGTCGCGCAGCTCAACGGCCTCGTGCTCGCCGGTGGATGCCCCGGAGGGAACTGCCGCGCGGCCGATCTGGCCGTCGGAAAGCAGGACTTCAACTTCTACGGTCGGGTTGCCGCGGGAATCGAGGATCTCGCGGGCGTGGATGGCATCGATAAGCGCCATGAATTTGCTCCTTATGGGCGATTAACGGGGGAAATACAGCTGAAAACTCGACGTACTCGTCACGGACCAGCGTAGTCGAGAGTGGTCCGGGTTACGGAAACCTATCCAGCCCCCGGACGTCATGATGGCGCGGCTATCTTTGTTGGTGGTGCTGCGGAACCTGCTGCTGGTAGTTCCGGACCGCACCGCGCAGGGCACGCTCGGCATCGAATCCGCTGGCGTGGGCGGAACGTACGACGGCGAGCAGCAGCTCGCCAAGTTCTTCTTCCGTTTCCGGAATGGGTTCCCCTGCCGGCAGGGCCACGCCGGCCCGGGCCGCGCGGTCGATGGACTTCTGTGCCCGCGCCAGTGCGGGCAGGGCCAGCGGGATCCCTTCGAACGGATCCTGCCGCTCCGGCCGTTCGGCCCGTTTCACTGCGTCCCACTTCTGCACGATCTCTTCCACCGTGGCCGGAAAGCTGTCCTGCAGGGAGCCGTCCGGCCGGAACACGTGGGGGTTGCGCCGCACCATTTTGGCACTCAGGCCGCGCGCCACGTCGTCGAACCCAAAGGCACCGCGCTCCTCGGCGAGCCGCGCATGCAGCACCACCTGGAGCAGGACGTCGCCCAGTTCACCTTTCAGCATCGCGTCGAGGTGGTTCTCCCCCGCGGCTCCGGAAGAAGCTCCGGTCTCGATGGTTTCGGCCACCTCGAAAGCCTCCTCCAGGAGGTACTCCACCAGGGATTCGTGGGTGAGCGCGCCCATCCAGGGACAGTGCTCGCGCAAAAACCTGATGACGAACCGCAGCTCCCCCACCGGGGAGCTCCGGTCATCCGGCTCGTTAGCCAAGGTTGGCGTAGGCGTCGTTGATGTACTCAACGAGGGCTTCCTTCTCCTCCAGCGGCAGGAAGGAGGCCTCGGCGGCGTTCAGCGTCAGTTCCAGGAGGTCGTCGAGGTCGTAGTCGAAGGTTTCGACCAGCAGTTCGAACTCGTCGGTCAGCGTGACGCCGCTCATCAGCCGGTTGTCGGTGTTGATGGTGACGTTGAAGCCCAGCTGGTACAGCATGTCCAGGGGGTGGCTTTCGATGCCCTCGCCGAACCCGGCGATGGCGCCCGTCTGGAGGTTGGAGGAGGGGCAGATTTCCAGGGCGATGCCGCGGTCGCGGACCCAGCTGGAGAGGTCGCCCAGGGTCACCAGGCCAATGGTGTCCTCCGTGTCCTCGTCGTCGTCGAACTCCACCAGGATGTCCTCCGCGATCCGGACGCCGTGGCCCAGCCGCAGCGCGCGGCCGTCCACCAGGGCGGACTGGATGCTTTCGAGCCCGGCTGCCTCGCCGGCATGCACGGTGGCCGGGAAGTTGTGCTGGGCCAGGTACGTGAAGGCGTCCCGGAAGCGGGAAGGCAGGAAGCCGTCTTCGGCGCCGGCAATGTCAAAACCCACCGCGCCCTTGTTGCGGTGGCGGACGGCGAGCTCGGCGATCTCCTGGCCGCGGTCGGCGTGCCGCATGGCGGTGATGAGCTGGCCCACCTGGATTTCGCGTCCGGTCTCCCCTACTGCCTCAACGCCGGCCTCGAGGCCTTCCTGAACGGCTTCCACGGCTTCGTCCAGGCTGAGGCCCTTCTGCAGGTGCTGCTCCGGGGCCCACCGCACTTCGCCGTACACCACGCCGTCATCGGCCAGGTCCTCCACGAATTCCTTGGCTACCCGGAACAGGCCTTCGGCAGTCTGCATCACGGCAACGGTGTGGTCAAAGGTCTCGAGGTACCTGACCAGGGAGCCGGAATCGGCGGACTCACGGAACCACTGGCCCAGCGCCACGGGATCGGTGGACGGAAGGGTGTGGCCAACGGCCTCGGCCAGTTCGATAATGGTTGCCGGACGGAGTCCCCCGTCCAGGTGGTCGTGAAGGGAAACCTTGGGCAGGTTCTTCAGGTCAAAATCGATGGCAGGGGCAGCGTCAACAATAGGCTCAGTCACGTTCCAACCTTAGGGTGGGCGGGGATTCTATGCCAGCCGCTCCGTGCCGGCGGGCTCGCCGTCCCCCAGGGCCGGAGCGAGCATCTCCGCGGTTCCCGGATTCGGCTTCGTTGCACCGGACGTGCCGCCGTCGAGCCACTCGTCCACTTCCTCGGCGTCGTTACGGGCCAAGTGCTTGTGCCACCAGCGCAGGAGGTGGTCGATGAGGACACCGAGGACGATGGCGAACACCACGGCGATGCCCGCGCTGAGCAGCGGGTTGTGGTGAAGCCAGGGGAAGGAACTGGCCAGCAGGCCGATGCCGATGGAGTACCCCACCCAGGTGATGCAGGCGAAGGCGTCAAGCAGGAAGAAGCGGCGGTGGGAGAATCCGGTGCTGCCGGCCACATAGTTCACGGCCACCCGGCCCCAGGGAATGTAGCGGGCAGTGAAAATCAGCACCGCGCCGCGCTTGTCCAGCTCGTAGCGCGCCCAGCCAAAAGCCTTCTGGACCTTGGGCCGGCGCATCCATTTCCAGCGGTCCAGGCCGATCCGGCGGCCGAGCATAAATGCCATGTTGTCGCCGGCGATGGCACCGATCAGCGCGGTGAGGCCAAGGATCCACAGATTGGGTTCACCGCCGTGCCGGGAGAACGCCGCGAGGGCCACGATGAGGGTCTCGCTGGGGACCACCATGGCGAAGCCGTCCACAAAGAAAAACAAGAGCAGGACCGGGTAGATCCACCACTGGCCCGCTGCATGGAGCACGGCCTCATTAATAAACTCCACGCGGTCTTGCTCCTATGCAACCTGGCGCAGCCGAAAGTGACGCAGCCAAAGCGGAAATCGTTCCTAAGTGTCCCACGGCCAGGGCGCTGTTCGCTACGCCCCTGCCTGCCCGAACAACGGTTCAACTACGCTTCTGGTTCCTTCATCCGTTCCACGATCGGAGGCCGGCGCCGGATCCGGTTGACCACCAGGTCCACCACCACTCCAAGAGCCACCGCGCACACGATGGCGATGGCTGCGCCCAGGAAGTGGTTGTCCTCGAACCATTGGCCGAAAAAGAGCCCGATTCCCACCGAATAGCCTGCCCAAAGGGACGCCGAAAGGACCGTCAGGCCAAGGAAGCGCAGGTGCGGATAGTGCGTAACGCCGGCTGTGAGGTTGACCGCCACCCGGCCGATCGGGACAAACCGGGCCACCAGGATGAGCGAGGCCGGGCGCTTGCGCAGTTCCCGGCCCGCCCACCGGAAGGCGCTCTGCATGCGGGGCCCGCGCATCCACGCCCAGCGCTTGGTTCCCACCCTGCGCCCGATGAGGTACGCGATATTGTCCCCGGAGAAGGCGCCAAGTGCTGCCACCAGCATCAACAGCCACGGGTTGGGGACATCGGCGGTGGCTGCCACGGCTGAGAGGCCCACCACCACTGATTCGCTGGGGATGGGCGGGAAGAAGCCGTCAATGATGCAGCATGCGAGCACCAGGAACAGCACCCAGGGCTGACCGGCTGCTGCGAGGATAAAGTCATTGATGGCCTGCATGGGACCCTATGCTATTCGGTCCAGGATCAGCCGTTGCGCCGGACGTGATCCCTCGGGTGCGATCACCACAGCATGCTCCAGTGCTTCCCTGGCCCGGGCGAAGCGCTCCGGGGTATCGGTCAGCAGGGTCATCAGGGGCTCACCCGCCCGGACCAGGGCGCCGGGCTTGGCGTGCATCCGCACACCTGCCCCGGCCTGGACCACGTCCTCCTTGCGCGCGCGTCCGGCGCCGAGCCGCCAGGCCGCAACACCGACGGCCAGGGCATCCAGCTCCACCAGCACACCGTCCGCCGGTGCGTAGACCACCTCGGATTCCCGGGCAACCGGCAACTGGGCCCGCGGGTCACCGCCCTGGGCCTCGATCATCCGGTTCCAGACATCCATGGCGCGGCCGTCCTTCAGCGCCGCGGCAGGATCGGCGTCGTGCACTCCTGCGCAGGCGAGCATTTCTTCGGCGAGCCGCACGGTCAGCTCCACCACGTCGGCAGGGCCGCCGCCGGCCAGCACCTCCATCGATTCCTCCACTTCGATGGCGTTGCCCGCAGTGAGGCCCAACGGGGTGTTCATGTTGGTCAGGAGAGCCACGGTGTTGACCCCGGCGTCCTTGCCCAGGGCCACCATGGTCTCGGCCAGCTCGCGGGCTTTGGCCTCATCCTTCATAAACGCCCCACTGCCCACCTTGACGTCCAGGACCAGGGAACCGGTCCCCTCGGCGATTTTTTTGCTCATGATCGAGGAGGCGATGAGCGGAATCGCCTCCACGGTGCCGGTGACGTCGCGGAGCGCGTACAGCTTTTTGTCAGCGGGAGCCAGGCCGGCGCCGGCAGCACAAATGACGGCGCCCACGTCCTGGAGCTGGGCCAGCATTTCCTCGTTGCTGAGGTTGGCCCGCCAGCCGGGGATGGCCTCCAGCTTGTCCAGGGTCCCGCCGGTGTGGCCAAGCCCCCGGCCCGAGAGCTGGGGAACGGCAACGCCGAAGACGGCCACCAGCGGAGCCAGCGGCAGCGTGATCTTGTCCCCCACCCCTCCGGTGGAGTGCTTGTCTGAGGTGTACTTCAGGCCGCCGTCGGGCCGCCGCAGGCTGGAGAAGTCCATCCGCTCCCCCGAGGCGATCATCGCGGCCGTCCACCGGGCGATCTCGATGCGGTCCATGCCGTTGAGCAGGATGGCCATGTTCAGGGCGGCCATCTGCTCCTCGGCGATCACGCCGCGGGTGTAGGCATCGATGGTCCAGTCGATCTGTTCGGGACTGAGAGTGCCTTTGTCGCGTTTAGTGCGGATGATGTCGACGGCGTCGAACGCTTCGGCCATGCTGTCCGCGGCGGGGGTTTCTGTCACCGGGTTTCCTCCAGGTGTTCGGGACCGAAGGCGTCGGGCAGCACCTGGTCCATGGTTTTGATGCCTTGGGTGGTCATGAGCTCCATGCGGGGTGCCCGGAATTCGTAGAGCAGCTGCCGGCAGCGACCGCACGGCATCAGGACGTTGCCGTTGCCGTCCACGCAATAAAACGCACGGAGCAGTCCGCCGCCGGTCATGTGCAGGTTGCCCACCAGCGCACATTCAGCGCACAGGGTCAGCCCGTAGCTGGCGTTTTCCACGTTGCAGCCGCTGACGATCCGTCCATCCTCGGTAAGTGCCGCAGCCCCCACGGGAAACTTTGAGTAGGGCACGTAGGCGTTGCGCATGGCCGCGACGGCGGCGGCCTCCAGCGCGGGCCAGTCCGGGCCCGCAGTGGCGGCCACCGGGTCAACCCTTGACATAAGGAATGCCGCTGGCCGCAGGGCCCCTTGACTTGCCTACCAGCCCCGCAACTGCGAGGACCGTCACCAGGTACGGCAGCATGGCCATGAACTGGCTGGGCACCGGGGTTCCGATGATGGTCACGATGCTCTGCAGGTTGTCCGCGAAGCCGAACAGCAGGGCGGCGAAGAACGCCCCGATCGGGTTCCACCGGCCGAAGATCAGGGCCGCCAGCGCGATGAAGCCGCGCCCGCCGGAGATCTCCTTGGTGAAGCTGTCGATCGCCACCAGGGTGAAGAAGGACCCGCCGATGCCGGCCACTGCCCCGCCCAGGGTGACATTCCAGAACCGGGTGGCGTTCACGTTGATGCCCAGGGTATCGGCCGCCTGCGGGTGCTCGCCCACGGCACGTACACGCAGGCCCCAGCGGGTCTTGAACAGGCCCACCCAGACCACCAGGACGGCGATGTACATCAGGTATCCCACCAGGGACTGGCGGAACAGGATGGGCCCGATGATGGGGATGCTGGACAAGATGGGGATCTCGATGATGTCCAGCCCGGGAGGTGAATTGAACTGGGCCTTGTTGGCCTGCATCACGGTGCTGAAAAGGAAGCCCGTGACGCCGGAGACCAGGACGTTGAGCACCACGCCCACGATGATCTGGTTGACCAGGTACTTGATGCTGAACCAGGCCAGCACCATGGATACCACGGCGCCGGCAACAGCCGCGGCCGCCAGCCCGATGAAGGGGTTCTGCGTCATGCTGGCCACGATGGCGGCGGTGAAGGCGCCACCCAGGAGCTGGCCCTCGATGGCGATGTTCACCACTCCAACCCGCTCACAGAGGACGCCGGACAGGGAACCGAACACCAGGGGAACGGCGAGAGTGACGGAGCCGGCGATCAGGCCGGCCAAGGAAATACTGGGGGTCCGGGCCCCGCCCACAACCCAGATGAGGAATGCGGCAACGAACAGGACGATAAATGTCACCGTCACCCAGCCCGGCGCTGCCCGGTCCTTGGTCTTGAGGTACACGGCGTAGCCGGCGAGCCCCAGCAGGAGCACGGAGAGGACGATGCCGCCGGCAAATGCGTTCACCTGCAGGGCCGGCAGCTGGAAGAAGTCCTCGCCGGTGGAGATGCCGAAACTGGCGGTCTGGTGTGGCCCCATCAACCCGAAGAAGACCAGGGCGATCAGCCCGAAGGCAGTGAGCAGGACCGGGGTCCGCCAGGTCACCGGCTTGGCGGAGACCGATGAGGGGCCGGAATCAGGGGTACTGCTGTCCGGCTGCGGCTGACCCGGCCGGGGCGAGGAAACTGTTGTGCTCATGCTGCACCTCCGGTGGTTGCTGCCTTGCGGGACTTGGCGGTGCGGGCCGGCTTCCTGCGCCGCGGGTTCAGGCCGAAGACGGCCCGGACAAGTGGCGGTGCCGCGATAAAGAGCACAATCAGGGACTGCACCACCAGGACGATGTCGATGGGGGTGCCGGTCTGGATCTGCATCTGGACCGCTCCGGCACGGAAGGCGCCGAACAGCAGGCCGGCGGCGAAGGTGCCCCACGGCGTCGAACGTCCCAGCAGCGCAACGGTGATGGCGTCGAAACCGTAGGTGGCTGCAACGCCGTCGGTCAGGACCTTCTCGGTGCCGGCCACCTGGGCCACGCCGGACATACCGGCGAGCCCGCCGGCGATAGCCATCACCAGGATGGTGGACCGCGACACGTTGATGCCTGCGGTCTGCGCCGCCTTGGGGTTGGCACCCACGGCCCGGAACTCGAAGCCCACCGTGGAGCGGTTCAAGAGCCACCACACCAGGACAGTGGCGGCGATGGCCAGGATGAAGCCCAGGTGCAGGCGGTATTGGGTGCCAAAGATCTGCGGGTAGACGGCGCTGGGATCCAGGATGGGCGAGATGGGGTTGGTCTCCCCCGGCCGCTGGAAGGCCGGTGTGTTCAGCAGGTACCGCAGGAAGTAGAGCGCGATGTAGTTGAACATGATGGTGAGGATGACCTCGTGGGCGCCTGTCCTCGCTTTGAGGACGCCAACCAGCCCGCCCCAGAACGCGCCGCCGATGATGCCGGCCGCCAGGACCAGCAGGAGGTGCAGCCCCAGGGGCAGGTGGAGCGCGAAGCCCACCCAGGCTGCCAGGATGCCGGCAACAATGATCTGCCCCTGGGCGCCGATGTTGAAGAGTCCGGCGCGGAAGGCAAGCGCGACGCCGAGGCCGGCCGTGATCAGCGGCGTGGCGATGGTGAGCGTCTCCATAAACGGCGCGAACTGCGCTGCCACCCCGTTGCCCCGGGGGTTGAAGACCGAGCCCTGGAACAACGCGATGTAGGACCTGGTGGCGGCGTTCCACACTGCCGTCAGGAAATCGGTGGGCCGGGCGAAGAAGTAGGTGGAGGTGGTGGCCACCTGCTTGTCGGTGCTCGCGATCAGGAGCCCGCCGATGATCAGGGCAAGCAGCACGGCAAGGACGGAAACCATGCTGCTGCCGGTGAAGATCCGGCGGAGCACGGTGTCCGGCCCGCCCGGGAGCTGCCCGCTTTGGGCAGTGGCAGGAACGGCCGATGGCTCCATGGCGCCGCCGGCGGTATCAACGGAGACTACGGCGGCCGTCCGGTCTTCCGCGGGGGATGCTGCCTGGGCTTCGGGGCCGGGTTCGCCGGCCGCGTGTTTGGGGGGATGCTTGTCAGACATGGTCGCCTCCTTCGGCGTCGGACGTGGAGGCCGCGGTGGTGACCTGTGCCGTGCCTTGCGGCGCTTGCTGCACGGGGGCGTGTTCCTCCGGCGGGATTCCGGCCATCATGAGGCCCAGGACGTCGCGTCCGGTCCCGGCGGGCACAACGCCCACCAGTTTGCCTTTGTAGAGCACTGCGATGCGGTCGGCCAGTTCCATGACCTCGTCCAGCTCCGTGGAGATGATCATCACCGGCGTTCCCTGGTCGCGTTCGGCCACGATCCGGCGGTGCAGGAACTCAATGGAGCCCACGTCAACGCCGCGGGTGGGCTGGGAGGCGATGAACAGGCGCAGCGGCCGGGACAGCTCACGCGCCATCACCACCTTCTGCTGGTTGCCGCCGGAGAGGGTGCCCGCGGCGGCAACGGCCGACGGCGTCCGCACGTCGAACTCGCCGATGCGCGCTTTGGCGTTCTCCAGGACCTTCGCCGGGCTCATGCTGATGCCCTTGGCGAACGGGGGCTTGTCGTAGAGGTCCAGGACCAGGTTTTCCGCCACGGAGAACGTGCCCACGAGCCCGTCCACCTTGCGGTCTTCGGGAACGAAACCGACGCCGGCGCCCAGGACGTCCTTGACCGACCGTCCCAGCAGCTCCTTGCCGTCCAGCGTGATGGAACCGGAAACACGGTCCTGGAGGCCCAGAATGGCTTCGGTGAGTTCAGTCTGGCCGTTGCCCTGCACGCCGGCCACCGCCAGGATTTCGCCGCGGGCGATGTCGAAACTGAGGCCGTCCACCACGTGGTGGCCGTTGGGTGCAATGACGGTGAGGTCGCGGACTTCGAAGGTCTTTTCCGTCGGCTGGGCGGGCGCCTTGTCCAAGGTCAGGCTGACGGCGCGGCCCACCATCATGGAGGCGAGCTCTGCGGTAGGGGCGGCGGGGCTGGCCGCGCCCACCACTTTTCCACGCCGGATCACGGTGATGGTGTCCGAGACTTCCTTCACCTCGCGCAGTTTGTGGGAGATGAAGACGATGGAGGTGCCGCCGGATTTGAGCTGGCGCATGATATCCAGCAGTTCGTCGGTTTCCTGTGGCGTCAGCACCGCTGTTGGTTCATCGAGGATCAGGACCTTGGCGTTCCTGACCAGTGCCTTGATGATTTCAACGCGCTGCTGGACGCCCACGGGCAGGTCCTCCACGAGGGCGTCAGGATCGACGTCGAAGCTGTACTGGTCCGAGATCTCCCTGATCCGGCGGCGTGTCTCGTCCAGGTTGAGGAAGCCGGCGGCCTTGGTGGGTTCGGCTCCGAGGGCCACGTTCTCGGCGACGGTAAAGACGGGGACCAGCATAAAGTGCTGGTGCACCATGCCGATTCCCGCGGCCATGGCGTCCCCGGGGCCGCGGAACGAGACGGCCTTGCCGTCGATGAGGATTTCACCCTCGGACGGTTCGTAAAGGCCGTACAGCACATTCATCAGGGTGGATTTGCCGGCGCCGTTTTCGCCAAGCAGGCAGTGGATCTGTCCGGGTTCAACCACCACGTCGATGTGGTCGTTGGCGAGCAGGGTCCCGAAGCGTTTAGTGATCCCTCTGAGTTCAAGTTTCAAAACTGACGACCAATCTCGAAGCGCCCAGTGATCGACCGGACGGGATATGTGGCTGCAGCACCAGCCTAGTGGCTGCAGTGCTGGGATGAGCGGGCGGTGGCCCAGAAGCGGGAGGCCGCAGCAAAAAGCGCCACCGCCCGGCCGGTCATCGACCAGCCGGGGGTGGCGCTTGTGTGCACGGGTCAGGACTTGGGGCTGGCTGCCGACTCGACCTTCAGCTTGCCGTCCACGATGTCCTTCTTGATCTGGTCCAGTTCGGACTTCAGCTCGGCGGGAACCTGGGAGTCAAGGTCGTGGAACGGGGCCAGCTGGACGCCGTCGTTGGCCAGGGTGCCAACGTACGGGGTGTTGCTGAATTTGCCGTCCTTGTCCTCCTTGACCACCGTTTCCACGGCTTCACCCATCTGCTTCATGACGGAGGACAGCATGATCTCCTTGTAATCAGGGGCAGTGAGGTAGCCGTCGGAGTCAACCCAGATCAGCTTGACGTCCTTGCCTGCATCCTTGGCTTCACTCAGGGCCGCCCCCGCACCCTTGCCCACCGGGCCGGCCACGGGCATCACGATGTCCGCACCCTGGTCCAGGAAGTTCTGGGTGAGCTGCTTGCCTACGTCCTGCTTCTCGAAGTCGCCGGTGAAGCTGCCGTCCTGGGCGTCCTTGTTCCAGCCAAGGAGTTTGACGTCCTTGCCCTTCTTCTCGTTGTAGTACTTCACGCCGTCCGCGTAGCCGTCCATGAAGATGGTGACGGTGGGGATCCTGATGCCGCCGAAAGTGGCAACCGTCCCGGTCTTGGTGGTGCCCGCGGCGAGGTAGCCGGCGAGGAAGGCCGCCTGGGCGGTGTCGTAGACGATCGGCTTGACGTTGTTGATGGGCGTCTCGTACCCGAAGTCGATGATGGCGAAGTGGCTGTCCGGGTTGGCCGTTGCCTGCGCCTTGGTGGCGTCACCGAGGAGGAAGCCGACGGTGACGGAGATCGCAGCCGGCGGTGACCATGGCGCGGAGGTTGGGCTCGAAGTCGTTGTTGGTCTTGGATTCCACCTGGTTGACCTTGATGCCGAGGTCTGCCTCGGCCTTCTTCAGGCCCTCGTAGGAGGATTGGTTGAAGGACTGGTCGTCGAACCCGCCGGAGTCTGAGACGATGCAGCCGGTGTAGTCGGTGGCCCCGGCGGACGAGGTGCTTCCGGTTTCCGGAGCTGCGCCGCAGGCGCTCAACAGAAGGGCCGAGGCGCTGACGGTAGCCAGGCCGGCCATTGAACCGCGCTTGAATTGTGCACGCAGTGATTTCTTCAATTTTCCTCCAGGATGAAGAGAGAGGCGCTACGGCTCGAATTCAATGAGTGTCCGTTTCTGCACTGAAATTCTGTTTTCACTGACGGCCAGCAGCACTGCGCCGGAGCGCACTGATGGCACCTACTTTAGTGGCCTGGAACACGTCTCCGTAGCACACCCGCACCCCATTCCGGAGATTGTTTACAAGTTGTTACCAACCAGTAAGGGGCCGCATGGTGATGCGGCCCCCTGCTTTAGTCCTTGGACCGGGAGACGGTCAGAGGCGGACCAGCATCTTGCCGGTGTTGGCGCCGTCGAGCAGGTCCATAAAGGCCTGCGGTGCGTTCTCCAGCCCGTCCACGATGGTCTCGTCGTAGCGGACCGTCCCGTCCGCAAGCCAGCCTGCCATCTTTTCGGCGAACTCGGCGGCGTGCTGCCTCTGGCCGCCCACCAGGAAGCCCTTCAACGTGAGCTGCTTGCCGATAGCGAGCATCAGGTTGTGGGGTGCCGGAGTGGGCACGGTGGAGTTGTACTGGGAGATGGCACCGCACATCGCCACCCGGCCGCCCAGATTGAGGGTGGCCAGGGCCGCTTCCAGGTGTTCGCCGCCCACGTTATCGAAGTAGACATCGATCCCGGCGGGGCCTGCCGCAGTACGCAACTGTTCCAGCACAGGACCGTCGTGGTAGTCGAAGGCGGCGTCAAAGCCGAGTTCCAGCAGCCGGGCCACCTTGGCAGCGGTACCGGCAGAGCCGATCACGCGGGACGCCCCCATCGCCTTGGCGATCTGGCCCACCAGCGAACCGACGGCACCCGCCGCCCCGGAGACGAACACCGCGTCCCCGGCTTTGAATTCCGCAACCTTGAGCAGGCCGGCGTACGCCGTCAGCCCGGTCATGCCCAGGGCACCCAGGAATGCCGACGCCGGTGCGAGCTCCGTGCGGGCGGGCGTCGCTGCGGCTGCATCCACCACCGCGTATTCACGCCACCCAAGGGCATGCACCACCACGTCACCTTCCTGGTGCCGCCCGGAACGGGACGCGACCACTTCCCCCACCGCACCGCCGTCGAGCGCTTGATCCACTGCGAATGGCGCGGAGTAGGACTTGACGTCATTCATCCGCCCGCGCATGTAGGGATCCACGGAGATGAAGAGGTTGCGGACCAGGACCTGGCCGTCCTGGAGTTCAGGCAGCGGTGACTCGGCAAGGCGGAAGTTCTCCGGGACCGGACGGCCCGACGGGCGGGACGCCAGCTGGATTTCGCGGGTGGTGGCAGGAAGTGCTGCAACGCTCATGCGGCGTACTCCAGGATCTTGATGTCCACCGTGATGTTGCCGCGGGTGGCGTTGGAATAGGGGCAGATCTGGTGGGCTTTGGCCACCAGCGCCTCAGCGGTGGCCAGATCGAGCGCCGGCAGGGCGATCTCGAGTTCCGCAGCCAGGCCGAACCCGGCAGTGTCCAAGTGCCCGAGATGGACCTTTGCGGCCACTGCCGAATCGGTCAGGTCGGCGCGTTCCTTGCGTCCCACCAGGCGGAGGGCGGAGTGGAAGCACGCGGCATATCCGGCGGCGAAGAGCTGTTCCGGGTTGGTGCCTTCGCCGGTTCCGCCGAGCTCCTGGGGGCTGGACAGCGTGACGTCCAGTTTGCCGTCGTTGGTCCGTGCGGTGCCGTCGCGGCCTTCGCCCGAGGCAAGGGCGTGTGCTGTGTAAAGGGGTTTCACGGTGTTTCCATCCTGTTGTGGGGTATCTGTGGTGTCAGACTGCGCCGTGGAGGGCTGCCGTCAGGCGGCCCAGGGTGTCGCGCAGCTGGTCAAGTTCTTTGGCTGTGAGCCCCGCGGCGTCAGCGAGTCGCTGCGGAATGGCGGCGGCTTTCCCGCTCAGCCCGCGCCCGGCCGGTGTCAGGTGGATGGCGACGCGGCGCTCATCCTCTCCGGACCGGCGGCGTTCCACCAGCCCGAGGGACTCAAGGCGCTTCAGCAGCGGTGACAGGGTACCCGAATCCAGGCCGAGCTCTTCGCCCAGTTCCTTCACACCGCGCGGCTCACTCTCCCACAGCACCAGCATCACCAAGTACTGCGGGTAGGTGAGGCCCAGATCCTCGAGGACGGGCCGGTACACGGCGGTCGCGGCACGCGATGCCGAATAGAGCGCAAAGCACACCTGGCGGTTGAGCCGCGGAGCATCAGTCATGCCACAACCATAGCGGGCAATTCAGTTGTGCACAACCAAATTGCCCGCCGGAGCCGTCTTCGAACGGGACTGCGCACTGAAACCAATCTTCATGACGCAGGGACTGCGCCTGCGCGGCGAGTCCAGGCTTCGCTGCGCAGCCCGGCACAACGGCGGTACGCGCGGCAGGGTTTGACGGCCAGGAGGGACCCGCCGCTCCGGCTAAAGGTCCCGGATGGTGCGCAGCGCCGCAGCGGTGAGCACCCTAATGCCCAGGCCCAGGGCCCGTTCGTCCAGGATGTAGTCGCCGCGGTGGAGATCGTATTCCTCGCCGCCGGGAGTCTTGGTGCCAAGCCGCATCATGGCGCCCGGAAGCTCCGCGAGGAACCAGGCGAAGTCCTCCCCGCCCATGGACTGGGGAGTCAGCACCACTGCGCTTTCACCGATTTCCGCGCGGGCGGATGCCTCGATGATGGCCGTCTCGTGTTCGGAGTTCACCACCGGAGGCACTCCCCTGGTGTGCTCCAGGCGCACGTCCACGCCGTACGGGGCAGCGACCTGGTGCACCACTTCGTCCAGGAGCTCGCCGGCGGCGTGCCAGGCTTCGCGGTCCAGGCAGCGCATGGTTCCGGCCATGTAGCCGGCACCGGGAATCGCGTTGGGTGCCGAACCGGCAGAGATCTGGCCCCAGACCACGGACACGCCGCTGCGGACATCCACCCGGCGGGAGAGGACAGCCGGGACATTCACGGCGATCTGCGCCAGGGCGAACACCAGGTCCTCGGTCAGGTGCGGACGCGAGGTGTGGCCGCCGCGGCCGGAAAGTTCGATCCGGATGGTGTCCGAGGCAGAGGTGATGGCGCCGATGCGCGTACCGATCTTGCCCACTTCAATGCGGGGATCGCAGTGCAGGGCCAGGATGCGGGGAACGCCGTCCAGTACGCCCTGCTCGATGCAGGAGTGTGCACCGCCGGGCATGGTTTCCTCGGCGGGCTGGAAGATGATGCGGATGCTGGCGCCGAGCGGTTCCTCCTGGTGCATGCGGTGCAGCACCAGGGCGATGCCCAGCATGGTGGTGGTGTGGACGTCGTGCCCGCAGGCGTGCGTTACACCGTGGTTTTTCGAGGCGAACGGCAGGCCGGTCTCTTCGATGATGGGCAGCGCATCGATGTCGCCGCGCAGGGCGGTGGCGATGGGCCCCTCCCCCACGTCCACGGTGAGCCCGGTGCCTTCCAGGCGCCGGGGCATGAGGCCTGCGGCTTCGAGGCGCTCTGCCAGCTTGTCAGTGGTGCGGAATTCCTTGAAGGACAGTTCCGGGTGCGCATGCAGGTCCCGGCGGAATTCGATCAGTTCCGGCAGGAGCGGTTCAAGCCAGGGTGCCACCAGTGCGGTGGGCTCGGCTTCCGTAGTGTAATTGCGCACTGCTTCACTCTAGCGAGGGTCGCGGTATTACGGGCATCGCGGTCCCCGCGTTACATCGGCGGGGACCGGTCCGGCCTAGAGAACGTCCGTGTCTCCGCTGGCCTTCAGGGCGTCGACGGCGGCCTTGACCCGCTGCGAGTTGGCCATGGTGGTCACCAGCAGGGCATCAGGGGTATCGACGATCACAACGTCCTGGATCCCGATCAGGGCGATCACCCGTTTGGTGTCGGTGACCACCACGCCGCTGGAGTTCTCCGTGAACACCCGCGCCCCTTCGCCGAGCACGGTGACGTCGTCCACTTCCTTGGCACTGTTGAGCCGGCCCACGGAAGCGAAGTCACCGACGTCATCCCAGCGGAAGGAGCCAGGTACGACGGCGACGTCCCCGGCTTCGGCGGCAGGCTCGGCCACCGCGTAGTCGATGGCAATCTTGGGCAGGGTGGGCCAGACGCGGGCCGTGACCTCGTCGCGGGCGGGGGTGTCCCAGGCGCGGGCGATTTCCTGAAGGCCCTGAAACAGTTCGGGCTGGTTGGCCTCGAGGTGCTTGAGCAGGAGGGCAACGGGGGCGACGAACATGCCGGCGTTCCACACGTAGTTCCCGCTATCCACGTACTGCTGAGCCACTTCCTCGTTCGGCTTTTCAACGAACTCCACCACATCCTGGGCGCTGGGCGCACCATCGATGCGCAGGCCCTGGCCCGAACGGATGTACCCGAACCCGGTGGAGGGGTGGGTGGGCTTGATGCCGATGGTGACGATCTTGCCGGCAGCGGCGGTATAAATGGCCTCGCGAACCGCCTCCTGGAAGAGGCTGTCCGGGCTGATCACATGGTCCGCGGCGAAGGAACCCATGATGGTGTCCGGGTCGCGTTCGTGCAGGATGGCTGCGGCAAGGCCGATGGCCGCGCCGGAGTCCTTGGGCTCGGATTCGAGGACCAAGTCCGCGTCCGAGACTTCCGGAAGCTGCCGGCACACAGCTTCACGGTGGGCCTGCCCGGTAACCACCAGGACCCGCGTGCCGGCCAGCGGCTGCAGGCGGTCATAGGTGGCGCGCAGCAATGTGCTGCCCGAGCCGGTGAGGTCATGAAGGAACTTGGGAGCTGCGGCTCGCGACAGGGGCCAAAGGCGGGTCCCCACTCCGCCGGCCGGGATCACCGCAATGAAGCGGTCAAGGGGTGAAACCGGGCTTGTCACTTTGTCTGTACTCATCAAGGCCTACTTTAGCCGACCACCCGCAGCAGCCCCCTTTCGGCCCCTTTCCGGAGCAACCAGACTTCATCAGGGCGCGCGATTGTGGCGTTTGTCTCATTAATCAATGAAATCCTTGCCGTTGCTGGGCACCAAGGAGTTCCTAAATTGAATAAGCTGTGAGCGGAGCCTAGATTTAGGCCTGAGCTACGAGTGCTCTCGCAGCAGGCGTTCCCCCCGCGTGGATCTCATGCCAGCGCCGCTGTGTTGCAGGGAGGTTTATCAGTGCCGACAAAACCAGCTGGCACCTTGTACCGCGGCCGTGAAGGCATGTGGTCCTGGGTAGGACACCGTATTACCGGTGTAGTGATCTTTTTCTTCTTGTTGGTCCACGTTTTGGACACCTCCTTGGTGCGTGTGTCTCCCGAGGCCTACACCGCGGTGATCGGTGCTTACAAGAACCCCCTCATGGCCCTGGGTGAGACCGGCCTTGTTGCGGCCATCGTCTTCCACGCCTTCAACGGTCTGCGCATTATTGCGGTGGACTTCTGGAAGAAGGGCGCAAAGTACCAGCGCCAGATGCTCTGGGCAGTCCTGGGCCTCTGGGTGGTCACCATGGTCGCCTTCTCCATCCGCCACCTGTCCCTCGCGCTCGGAGGTCACTAAGCCATGTCCGCAACGATTGAGAGCCCGCGCAGCGGGCGGATCGCGCCCCAGTACCGCCGCAACGGCGGCAGCCGTGGCAACTTCGAAATGATCGCCTGGTTGTTCATGCGGTTGTCCGGCGTGGTGCTTGTGGTCCTGATCTTCGGCCACCTCTTTGTAAACCTCATGGTGGGCGAAGGCATCCACGCCATCGACTTTGGTTTCGTGGCCGGCAAGTGGGCCGACCCGTTCTGGCAGTTCTGGGACCTCGCCATGCTGTGGCTGGCCATGCTGCACGGCACCAACGGCGTCCGCACCATCATCAACGACTACGCCGAGAAGGACTCAACCCGCCGCTGGCTGAAGACCGTCCTGTACTCGGCTACGGTCGTCATCATTGTCCTGGGCACCCTGGTGATCTTCACCTTCAACCCCTGCCCGGTGGTGGACGGCGTTCCCCTGCCCGGCGGCTTCTGCCCTGCCTAGCACCGGCAACTTCCCGGGCCCGCGGGTACAACCGCGGGCCTTGTTTTGCGGAGCAGGCAACGCCCGCCCGTTGTTTTATTGCGAATTTTGAGAGAAAGAGCGTCTGGTATGCAGGTCCATAAGTACGACGTCGTCATCGTCGGTGCCGGTGGCGCTGGCATGCGCGCGGCGATCGAATCCGGTCAACGCGCCCGCACAGCAGTACTGACCAAGCTCTACCCCACCCGCTCGCACACCGGTGCGGCACAGGGTGGCATGTGTGCAGCACTCGCCAATGTCGAGGAAGACAACTGGGAGTGGCACACGTTCGACACCGTCAAGGGCGGCGACTACCTGGTTGACCAGGACGCCGCGGAGGTGATGGCCAAAGAGGCCATCGACGCCGTGCTGGACCTTGAGAAGATGGGCCTGCCGTTCAACCGCACGCCCGAGGGCCGCATCGACCAGCGCCGTTTCGGCGGCCACACCCGCGACCACGGCAAGGCACCTGTCCGCCGCGCCTGCTACGCAGCTGACCGCACGGGACACATGATCCTGCAGACGCTGTACCAAAACTGCGTCAAGCACAACGTTGAGTTCTACAACGAGTACTACGTGCTGGACCTCCTTACGGTCGAGGAAGACGCCGTCCGCGAAGACGGCACGCCGTACAAGCAGAAGCGCGTGGCCGGCGTCGTGTCCTATGACCTCGCTTCGGGCGAACTGCACGTCTTCCAGGCAAAGTCCGTGGTGTTCGCCTCCGGCGGCGCCGGCAAGGTCTTCAAGACCACCTCCAACGCCCACACCCTCACCGGTGACGGCATGGGCATCGCCTTCCGCCGGGGCATCCCGCTGGAGGACATGGAGTTCTTCCAGTTCCACCCGACCGGCCTCGCCGGCCTGGGCATCCTCCTCTCCGAAGCCGCCCGCGGCGAAGGCGCCATCCTGCGCAACTCGGAGGGTGAGCGGTTCATGGAACGCTACGCGCCCACCATCAAGGACCTGGCGCCGCGTGACATCGTGGCCCGCTCCATGGCCAACGAGGTCCGTGAAGGCCGCGGCTGCGGCCCGAACAAGGACTACGTCCTCCTGGACCTCACCCACCTGGAGCCGGCGCACATCGACGCCAAGCTCCCGGACATCACCGAGTTCGCCCGTACCTACCTCGGCGTGGAGCCCTACACCGAACCCGTTCCCGTGTTCCCCACCGCGCACTACGCCATGGGCGGCATCCCCACCAACATCACCACCGAGGTCCTGCAGGACAACGACACCGTGGTCCCCGGGCTGTATGCAGCCGGTGAGGTTGCCTGCGTGTCCGTCCACGGTTCCAACCGTCTGGGCACCAACTCCCTGCTGGACATCAACGTGTTCGGCAAGCGCGCCGGCATCGCTGCAGCCGAGTACGCCAAGACTGCCGACTACGTGGAACTGCCGGAGAACCCCCTGGCGTACACCACCGAACTGCTGGACATTGCCCGCAACGGCACAGGCGACGAAAAGGTGGCCCAGATCCGCAAGGAACTGCAGGACACCATGGACGCCAACATGCAGGTGTTCCGCACCGCGGACACCCTGAACCAGGTCCTGCGCGACATCGCCTCCTTCGAGGAGCGGTACAAGCGCATCAATGTCCAGGACAAGGGGAAGCGCTTCAACCTTGACCTGCTCGAGGCCGTTGAACTCGGCTTCCTGCTGGAGCTGGCCAAGGTCATGACCGTAGCAGCCCTGCACCGTGAGGAATCCCGCGGAGGACACTTCCGCGAGGACTTCCCGGACCGCGACGACGAAAAATTCATGAAGCACTCCATGGCGTACAAGGACGACCACGCCCCGGCGGACGGATCGGCAGAAGCAATTGCCGGAATCCGTCTGGCCACGAAGCCGGTTGTCTTTACCCGCTACGAGCCGATGGTGAGGAAGTACTAAGATGACCGCTGAAATCGCTGAGCCAGCCTCAAAGGTTGAACTTCCTGCCAGCGTTGGCGGGGGCGGGGAAATCCCCACGTTTGATGTGCACATGCGCGTCCGCCGCTACAACCCGGAAGTTTCGGGCGAGGCCACCTGGGACGACTACCACCTGACCATGTACGGCACGGACCGCGTGCTGGATGCCCTGCACAAGGTCAAGTGGGAGATCGACGGCAGCCTCTCCTTCCGCCGTTCCTGCGCCCACGGTGTGTGCGGCTCCGATGCCATGCGCATCAACGGCCGTAACCGCCTCGCCTGCAAGACCCTCCTGAAGGACCTGGACACCTCCAAGCCCATCACGGTGGAACCCATCAAGGGCCTTCCTGTGGAGAAGGACCTGATCGTGGACATGGAACCGTTCTTCCAGTCCTACCGGGAGGTCATGCCGTTCCTGATCAACAAGGGCCACGAGCCCACCCGGGAACGCCTGCAGTCCCCCGAGGACCGTGAGCGCTTCGATGACACCACCAAGTGCATCCTCTGCGCTGCCTGCACATCCTCCTGCCCGGTGTTCTGGACCGACGGCCAGTACTTCGGCCCTGCCGCGATCGTCAACGCGCACCGCTTCATCTTCGACTCACGCGATGACGCCGGCGACATGCGCCTGGAGATCCTCAACGACAAGGAAGGCGTGTGGCGCTGCCGCACCACCTTCAACTGCTCCGAAGCTTGCCCCCGCGGTATCCAGGTGACCCAGGCGATCGCCGAGGTCAAGCAGGCCATCCTCTCCCGCAAGATCTGACCAAGGATCAAGCAGACGACGGCGCCGTCCCCACCTGAGGGGGATCGGCGCCGTCGTTGTTTCACCAGTTGAGCACCTCCGCACGAGCTGTCACCCTTGGTCCCAACCCACCGGTTTCGGGAACCAAAAATGGCAGGGCATCCGCATCAAACGAAAGGGGACAACGTGTCCCGCTCCGAAAAGGTCTCGTTCGCCGGGTCGACCGGCGAAATGCTCTCCGGCATCATCGACGTTCCGGAAGGCCCGGTCAAGGGCTGGGGCGTCTTCTCGCACGGATTCACGCTGGGCAAGGACGCACCCTCGGCCTCACGGATGTGCAAGGCGCTGGCGGACAGCGGCGTGGGCATGCTGCGGTTCGACAACCTGGGCCTTGGCGGGTCCGCGGGCGAGTGGTCCGCGGGCTCCTTCAGCCACAAGGTGGCGGACACCGTCAAGGCGGCCGAGTTCATGCGCGCCCAGGGGAAAGCGATCTCACTGCTGGTGGGCCACTCCTTCGGCGGCGCAGCCGTGCTGGCCGCCGCGCGGGAGATCCCCGAGCTCGACGCCGTCGCCACGGTGGGGGCGCCTTTTTCACCCAAGCACGTGGCGCATGTGTTTGACGCGGCCCTGGACAAGATCCTGAGCGAAGGCAGCGCGGAGGTGGACCTGGGCGGGAAGCGCGTGGAGATCCGCAAGCACTTTGTGGAGGACCTGGAAAACGCGGACCTGACGGACTGCATCAAGCAGCTGCACAAGCCGCTGATGGTGCTCCACTCCCCCACCGACAACACCGTGGGGATCGAAAACGCCAGCACCATTTTCCAGACCGCACGGCATCCGCGGAACTTCGTCTCCCTCGAAGGCAGCGACCACCTCCTCACCGGCAAGGGCCAGGCGGCGCGGGCTGCCAGGATCATCGCGGCCTGGGCCGACCAGTACCTCGACGCCGGGCAGTAGCGGGAGCCCCTGTTCGCCCGGTCAGGTATGCGGCGTGGTGCGGCGCGAGCCGAGGATTGTTTTGTGCGGGGTCTCGCCGCCCTTCAGGTCCGCCTCCCGGATGGCGGCCCAGCCCGCAGAGACGAGGTAGACCTGGCTGACCAGGTTGAACCAGATCAGCAGGCCGATGATGATGGCGAACGGCGCCAGGATGGGATTACGGCCCGCGCCGGCGAGCAGTTCGGTGCTGAAGATCTGCAGGATGGTGGTGCCCAGTGCCGCCAGGATGGTGCTTTCGAGCAGCGCACGGCGGGACAGCTTCAGCCCGGCGGCCAGCCGGAACATAATGAGCGCGGTCACCCAGCTCAGGACCAGCGGGACCGCAATCTTGATGGACGTGGTCAGCGGACCCGCCACGGCGTCGTTGAGCCGCAGTGCGTCCGCCACCCAGCCGGCGGCGGTACCAAACACCAGGGAAGCTCCGGCGCTGATCACCAGGGCGACGCCCAGCAGGAGGAGGGTGCCGGCGTCGCGCAGCTTCATCAGGACAGGGTTGACCACCAGCGGCGGCAGCTGCATCACTCCGCGCACCCCGTCCCGCAAACCGGCAATCCAGCCCAGCGATGTGATGACCGTGACCACGGCGGCGACGAGGGCCGTCAGACCCAGGCCGTCCGGGTTGAGCAGGTCCTGCGGGTCCACCAGGCCTTCGCCGCCGTTCACCTTCAGCAGCCCGGGCGCGCTTTGTGCCACGCTGGCGACGATGGTGTCCAGAAGCGCCGGCTGGCCGCGCAGCACCAGGCCGGCGATGGAAAAGCCGGTGGCCAGCAGGCCCGTGATGGAGAAGAACATGTTGAAGCCGATGCCGGCACTCATCAGCGGGCCGTGCTGGAGCGTGTAGTGCTTGAAGGCGCGCATGGGCCGGAAGGCATTAAGCCTGGCGAGCAGCCATTGGACCGTGGCCATCACGGTGGCGAAGAAGCCCCCGCCTGACCGGCGCACCTTGCCCAGCTCCATCCGCTTCTGGATGACGGCAAGCTTGAGCCGGGCTTGTTCCGTGGGAAGTGGCTGCTGTTCAGCCTGCTTCGGATGCTGTGTCCGCGCCGGCGTCCGTGAATCGGGTGCCGGCGTCGTTGTCAGTTTCGGTCCCAAAGTCCAGCTCTTCCCGTAGCTGCCAGATGCCGTCCGCATCGTGCTCGTAGAGTCCCATGCTAACCACGGGGAAGGTGGCTCTGTAGTTTCTGAGTACCGTTTCGGCCTCATCGAGGCTTTCCGGGGCGACGTCGTGGGCGATGGTGACGTGCGGATGGTAGGCGAAGGGCAGGTCACGCTGGAGGGGACCCTGCTGGAGCTTTTCGTGCAGCTCGACGCACGCTTCAAAGCCTTCCGCCACGTTAATGAAGACCACGGGCGAGACCGGACGGAATGTCCCGGTCCCGGCGATGGTGACCATAAAGGGGCTTTGGCGGCGGGCCACGTCCCGCACGTGTTCCAGGGTGGCTTCCCAGTCCCGGGTAGGCGTGGTGGTCACCAGTGTGATGTGGGCCGGCACCACGCCCGCCTGCGGATCCCCGAAGGAAGCCCGCCACCGCTGCAGTTCCTCGGCCACCTCCGGCGGGAAGCCCAGGATGACGCCTACGCTGACGTTTTCCGTCCTTGAGGGGCCCTGTCCGGCCGGGCCGGTGTCCTTCGCTGGGTCGCCTGGGGGGTTACCGGGCCTGCCCGCTGCCTGAATGGAGCGGGAGCCTTCCCTTGCGGTGACTTTGCTGGATGGCATGGCGCTAGCGGACTCCAGCGAGGGAGAAGGACGGCAGGAAGCCCATGCGCTCATACACCTGGCCAAGGGTCACCGACGCTATTTCACGCGCCCGCTCGGCGCCGTGGGCCAGCAGCCGGTCCAGTTCCGCCGGGTCCTCCATCAGCTCGTTGGTGCGGTCCCGCAGCGGCGTCACGAACTCCACCACTACCTCGGCGAGGTCCACCTTGAGGTGGCCGTACATCTTGCCCTGGTACTCGGCTTCGAGATCTGCCACGGACTTGCCCGTGAGGGAGGAGTAGATGGTGAGCAGGTTGGAGATGCCTGGCTTTTCCTCTTGGTCGAACCTGATGTCCGTGCCCGCATCGGTCACTGCGGACTTGATGCGCTTGGCAGCCACCTTGGGATCCTCCAGCAGCTGGATGGCGCCGTTGGGCGATTCCCCGGTCTTGGACATCTTGGCGCTGGGGTTCTGGAGGTCGTAGATCTTGGCGCGTTCCTTCACGATGGTGGCTTCCGGGACCGTGAAGGTGGGGCCGAACTTAGTATTGAAGCGCTGGGCGAGGTTGCGGGTCAGCTCCAGGTGCTGGCGCTGGTCCTCCCCCACCGGCACAAGGTCGGTCTGGTACAGGAGGATGTCGGCGGCCATGAGCGTGGGGTACGCGAACAGTCCCAGGGTGGCGGCGTCGGCGCCGGACTTCTGGGTTTTGTCCTTGAACTGGGTCATCCGGGACGCTTCGCCGAAACCGGTGATGCAGTTCAGGGCCCAGGCCAGCTGCGCGTGTTCGGGCACGTGGGACTGGACGAAGAAGATGCTTTTGTCCGGATCGATACCCGCTGCGATGTACTGGGCTGCCACGATGCGGGTCCGCTTGGCCAGTTCGGCGGGGTCGAAGTCCACGGTGATGGCGTGCAGGTCGGGGATGAAGAACACAGCATCGTACTCGGCCTGCATATCCACCCAGTTGCGGACGGCACCGATGTAGTTGCCCAGGTGCAGGGAGTCTGCCGTGGGCTTGGCGCCGGAGAGGATGCGCTTTTTGGGTGCAGGGGAAGTCTGGCTAGTCATGGGGATGAAACCTTCGGGGCTTAGAGCTGGTAGTCCACTACAAGCGGTGCATGGTCGGAGAAGCGGGTGTCCCACGAGGCTGCCCGGTCAACAACCGCCGAGATGGCGGCCGAAGCCAATTCCGGCGTGGCCAGGTGGTAGTCGATGCGCCAACCTGTGTCGTTGTCGAATGCCTTGCCGCGCTGGGACCACCAGGTGTAGGGACCGTCGACGTCGCCGGCAAGGTTGCGGTGGACGTCCTGCCAGCCGATTTCCTCGCCGAAGAACCTGTCGAAGTACGCACGTTCCTCCGGCAGGTGGCCCGCCTTCTTGACGTTGGGCTTCGAGTTCCGGATGTCCCGGGGAGTGTGGGCCACGTTGAGGTCGCCCACCACCAGTGCATGGTCGCTGTGCTTGGTCAGCTCCGGCAGGCGGGTGCTCATCGCGTCGAGGAACCGGAACTTGTCATCCTGCTTGGGGGTGCCCACCTCGCCGGAATGGACGTAGGCGCTGGCCACCGTGAGCTGGACCGGGTGGCCAACAGCGTCGGCGAACCGGAAATCGGCCTCCACCCAGCGGCCTGCGGTGGCGAAGTAGTCGTCACCGATGCCGTTCCGGGTTTCCAGGGGTTCCTCGCGCGAGGCGATGGCGACGCCGGCGCGGCCCTTCGCCTCTGCCTCGGCGTGCAGGATGTGCCACCCGTCGCCCAGCAGCGCACGGACGATTGCGTCCGGCGCGCGGACTTCCTGAAGGCAGAGGATGTCCACTTCGCGCGGCTCAAGCCAGGCCGCCATACCGTTCTTGTAGGCAGCCCGAAGGCCGTTGACGTTAACGGATGCGATGCGAAGGTGGTCCTTCTTCAATGCCGAGCTCACCCGCTCCACTCTAGTCGATGATGGTTCCGGTGACCGGCTCTCCATTGCCGGAGGACTTGATCATGTCCCTGGCGTTCGTCGCGGTGATCTCGATGGTTTCAAGGGCCCGGTTGATGGTGTCCTGGTTGGCAGCAGCACCCTTGGCGCGCTCCTCCTCCACCACCCGGATCTGCACCTGGACAATCTTGAAGGAGTGGTCCAGCTTGAGGTCGCGGATTTCGTCCGCCTGGCTGCGTTCGGCCACTACCCGGGTTCCGCCCTGGTCAGCCCCCGCGTAGGGGCCGCGCCCGGCAGCGGTGGTGAAGGCGTTCTGGGCTTCCGTCAGCTTGGCTCCGGCCTTCTTGGCGGCCTTCTGGATGCTGAAGACCACAAAGGACGCAAGGGCCAGCCAGAAGAAAGCGATGGCGGCAACCACCCAGCCCACCACGTCGTTCTGGTTGGCCGCGAAGATCACGGCCACAACGAATGCGGTGACCAGGACCATCAGTCCCGGCCCGCTGATGCGGAACATGGAGAATCCGCCCCTGGCGGGTTTGGAGGATGACGTGGAGTTGCCCAGTGATTGCATGCACCCATTCTCTCAAACGCCCGAGTATGCTCCGGCCGCCTTCCACCCCGGGCGAACAACCCGTTCCCTCTCCCAGGCAGGTAGCGCCACGAGTCCTTTTGGAGCCTCAACACGGCACTTGGCGCTACCCGGTTGGTCGGGCTACTTCAGGAACAGCTGGCGCAGCCGCGTGGTGGTGAGCAGCATCCCGGCGGCGGTCATCACCAGGTAGTAGCCGATGTGGATGGCGGTGGCCGCAGTGAACGTACCAACGCTGATTTGGCGCAGCAACTCCACCCCGTGCCACAGCGGCATCGCCTGGATAAGCCATTGGATTGCCTGCGGGTACACACTCAGCGGGTAGAACGTTGCGCTGAACAGGAACATGGGCAGCATGATGAAGTTGATCCAGTCCATCTGCTGGAAGGTCTTCAGGAAACTCGTGATGCCCATGCCGATGCTGGCGAACCCGAAGGCGATCAACACGGACGCCGGGACCATGAGCAGGGCCCAGGGCGTGGTGATCAGGCCCATCACCCCCATCACGGCGGTGAAACCCAGGGCGTAGAGGAGCCCGCGCAGCAGGGCCAGGAAGATCTCACCCAAGGCAACATCCAGGGGGCCCAGCGAGGTATAGAGCATCCCCTGGTAGAGCTTGGCGAAGTTCATCTTGAAGAACACGTTCCAGGTGGAGTCGTAGACCGCCCCGTTCATGGCGGAAACGGCCAACAGCGCCGGCGCGATGTAGGCCGCGTAACTGATGTCCCCGCCATCAGGCCCCTGCACCGATCCCACGACCGCCCCGAGCCCCACACCCATGGAGATCAGGAACAGGACCGGTTCGAAGAAGCCGGAGAGCATCACGAGCCAGTTGGTGCTCCTGGTGGCCAGCAGTCCACGCGAAATCACAGCCCTGGCGTTGCGTGAGTAGAGCGGTCCGAAAGTCCTGTTGCGGGCCGCCTCCGGAGCACCGCCCCTTTCAAGGTCCACGGTCATCGCCCCATCCTCGCTGCGAACTGCCGCCGCGTCAGGAACCAGCCCACCACCGCCAGCCCCACCAGCACCACAACGTGCAGGACGGTCAGCAACGGGGGCTCCTGGTAGCCGTAGGTGAAGACTCTTCCCAGCTCGGTGCCATGCCAGATCGGGGAGATCCAGCCGATCCACCGCACGGCAAGCGGCAGGCTGTCCAGGGGAAAGAACGTTCCGGAAAACAGGAAGAGCGGCATCACGATGAAACGCATCACCAGCGCAAACTGGCCTTTGTCCTCGGTGATGGACGCCGAATAGGCCATCAGCGGCAATCCGAATGAAAGCGCCGCCAGCGTGGCCACCAGGATGGTTACCCAGCCCCACCCGCCGGGTGCGGCGCCAAACAGGGCAACGGCAGCAAAGTAGATGGCCGACTGCAGCAGGAACCGCAGGGTCACCGCCATGATGTGCCCGGCCGCGATCTGCTGGGGCGTCAGCGGCGAGGCGTGCGGGCCGTAGTAGGTCCGGCGCCACTTGAAGCCGCCCATCACGGGAAAGGTGAATTCGTTGGCTGCCGTCATCACCGCCGCCGAGACCAACAGTGCGGGCGCCACGTCACGTATCCCACTCCCCCGAAGGCTCCCCCGCCCTGCGCGTCCACCAGGGTGGCCAGGCCCACGCCCATGGCGAAGAGATAGGCCACCGGATGGCCCACACTGTACATCAGAAGGGACCAGCTATACCCCTTCATGACCCGGAGCACATGCTCCATGTAGTAGAAAGCACCCCAGCGGCGCGCTTTTGCCGCTGCCTCTTCCGGGCCGTGGGGGACGGAAAAGCGGCGGGTGGCCGGGCCGGCCAGCGTCTCGTCAGTCAACGAGGCTCCTGCCGGTCAGCCGCAGGAACACGTCTTCCAGCGAGGACCTGCGGACCAGCGAGGTCAGCGGCCTCAGGCCGCGGGACGCCACCTGTTCAAGGGCTGACTCGCCGTCGTGCGCGTAAATCAGAACCCGGTCCGGCAGCACCTCAAGCCGTTCCCCGATGCCGTCCAGTTCCGCGGCGATGGTGGTGTTCCGCTCGGAGCCGAAGCGCAGCTCCACCACTTCCCGGGTGGAGTGGCCGCGGATCAGCTGGGCTGGTGAGCCCTCGGCCATGATGCGGCCCTTGTCCACCACGATGAGCCGGTCGCAGAGCTGCTCGGCCTCGTCCATGTAGTGGGTGGTGAGGATCAGGGTGACACCCTGCTCCTTGAGCCGGAAGAGCCGGTCCCAGAGGATGTGCCGGGCCTGCGGGTCCAGGCCCGTGGTGGGTTCGTCCAGCAGCAGGATCTGCGGCTCGTTGATCAGCGAGCGGGCGATGGTCAGGCGCCGTTTCATGCCGCCGGACAGCGCGTCCACTTTGGACTTCGCCTTGTCGGTCAGCTGTGCGAACTCGAGCAGTTCATCGGCCTTTGGCTTGAGGTAGCTCATGGGCAGGCCAAAGTACCGGCCGTAGACCAGCAGGTTGTCCCGGACCCGGAGTTCCTCGTCCAGGTTGTCCTGCTGCGGCACCACGCCCAGGTGCGCACGCACTTCCGGTCCGTACGAATCGGGGTCAAGGCCCATGATATGGAGGTTGCCGGACGTGCGGCCGGTGACGCCGCCGATCATCTTCATGGTGGTGGACTTGCCGGCGCCGTTGGGTCCCAGCAGGCCGAAGGACTCCCCCGCCGGGACGCTGAAGGAAATGCCGTCCACGGCGGTCACGTCGCCGTACTTTTTGGTGAGGTTTTCGGCGGTGATGACCATGCGGGGCGACTTCCGGCCGCCCGCCCGGGATGTGGAGGGCAGGATGGCTTCGTTGTGCACCCTCCGCAGACTAGCCCGGCCCGGGGACAAACGGTAGTACCGTCCTGCTTAACCCAGGCGGGTTAACTACGACGGCGGCAGGTGCCTTCGCTGGAAAGGGCACCTGCCGCCGTCGTACTTTTGCCCGGAGACTAGGCGATGCCCGCCTTGCGCTCCGCGGCTTCCACCACGTTGGTCATCAGCAGCGCCACGGTCATCGGACCGACGCCGCCCGGGTTCGGCGAAATCCAGCCTGCTACCTCGGCAGCGGCGGGATCGATGTCGCCGTGGACGCGGCTCTTGCCGGTCTCGGGGTCCGTTTCGCGGGTAACACCGACGTCGAGCACGGCTGCGCCGGGCTTCACGTCAGCGGCCTTGACGATGTGCTTGGCACCCGCCGCGCCGACGATGACGTCCGCCTGGCGCAGCAGCTCCGAAAGGTTCTTGGTTCCGGTGTGCGTCAGGGTCACCGTGGCGTTCACGGCCCGCCGCGTGAGCAGCAGGCCGATCGAGCGGCCGATGGTGACGCCGCGGCCAACCACCACCACGTGCTTTCCCTTGAGGCTGTAGCCGTTGCGCTCCAGGAGCTCGATCACGCCGCGGGGCGTGCACGGCAGCGGAGAAGTGATCTCCCCGTTGACGTTGAGCACCAGCCGGCCCAGGTTGGTGGGGTGCAGGCCGTCGGCATCCTTGGCCGGGTCGATGCGCTCGAGGATGGCGTCCGTGTCGAGGTGCTTGGGCAGCGGCAGCTGCACGATGTACCCGTGGCAGGCAGGGTCTGCGTTGAGTTCGTCAATGAGGGCCTCCACCTGTTCCTGGGTGGCATCGGCGGGCAGCTCGCGCTGGATCGAGTTCATCCCGATCTCCTCGGACTGCCTGTGCTTCATGGACACATACAGCTGGGAGGCCGGGTCCGCGCCCACCAGCACGGTGGCGATGCCGGGGGTGATGCCGCGGGCTTTCAGTGCCGCCACACGCTCGGCCAGCTCGGATTTGATGGCGCCAGCGGCTGCCTTGCCATCGAGGATCCGGGCAGTCTTGGTTTCAGTCATGGATCACCACTGCTCGTGGGTGGGGTACAGCGGGAAGTCAGCGGCGAGCTTGTCCACGCGGGTCTGCAGGGCTTCCACGTCGGCGCTGTTGCCGGCCTTGAGCGCGGTGGCGATGATCTCCGCAACCTCTGTGAACTCGGTGGCGCCGAAGCCGCGGGTGGCCAGGGCCGGGGTGCCGATGCGCAGGCCGGAGGTGACCATGGGCGGGCGGGGGTCGAACGGCACAGCGTTGCGGTTGACCGTGATGCCCACGGAGTGCAGGAGGTCTTCCGCCTGCTGGCCGTCCAGCTGGGAGTTGCGCAGGTCAACGAGGACCAGGTGCACGTCCGTGCCGCCGGTCAGGACGGAGACGCCGGCCTCGGCGACGTCTGCCTGGTTGAGGCGGTCGGCGATGATCCTGGCGCCTTCAAGGACACGCTCCTGGCGCTCCTTGAATTCCACGGTGCCGGCGATCTTGAAGGCCACGGCCTTGGCCGCAATGACGTGCATGAGCGGGCCGCCCTGCTGGCCAGGGAAGACGTTGGAGTTCAGCTTCTTGGCCCATTCCTGCTTGGCCAGGATCACGCCGGAGCGGGGACCGGCGAGGGTCTTGTGCACCGTGGAGGTGACGACGTCGGAGTGCGGCACCGGGCTCGGGTGCAGGCCGGCGGCAACCAGGCCGGCGAAGTGCGCCATGTCCGTCCAGAGCAGTGCGCCCACCTCGTCCGCGATGGAACGGAAGGCTGCGAAGTCCAGATGGCGCGGGTAGGCGGACCAGCCGGCGATGATGACCTGCGGCTTCTCGGCGATGGCCTGCTCACGCAGCTTGTCCATGTCGATGCGGAAGTTGTCTTCCTCCACCTGGTAGGCAGCCACGTTGTACAGCTTGCCGGAGAAGTTCAGCTTCATGCCGTGGGTCAGGTGGCCGCCGTGGGCCAGGGACAGGCCCAGGATCTTGTCGCCAGGGGTGATCATGGCGGAGAGTGCAGCGGCGTTGGCCTGCGCACCGGAGTGCGGCTGGACGTTGGCGTACTCGGCGCCGAAGAGGGCCTTGACCCTGTCGATGGCCAACTGCTCGGCAACGTCAACGTATTCGCAGCCGCCGTAGTAGCGGCGGCCCGGGTAGCCTTCGGCGTACTTGTTGGTCAGGACGGAGCCCTGGGCTTCCATCACAGCGCGGGGGGCGAAGTTTTCGGAAGCAATCATTTCCAGGGTGCCGCGCTGGCGGCCGAGCTCCTGGTCCAGGACTGCTGCGATTTCGGGGTCAAGCTCAGCCAGCGGCTGGTTGCTGACGGCGGTGGTTGAAGTGGCTGTAGTAGTCACGAAGAACTCCTGGCTAGGGATACGGGCACTGCTTAGGTCAGGCTACCGGCTGGCGCACCCGCACACCGCCTTGTGACAGGACGGGGTGGAAGCGCGTGTATGGTGCTGCAGTTCTAACGCGGGTGCAGCCCCAATTCCGGCAAGACATGACCCTCGGCCCAGGCGTACGATCCGTGGTCTTCGTGATTGCCGCTCCCTGGTGGTTAGCCACCCAACGCCAGTTGCGACCTCCCCAGCGTACCAAATCCGGCCCCTGCTGCGCGGGTAGGCTTGTACGCGTGAGTGAAGAGCAGCTGAACCAAGCGTACGTAGTAACACTGTCTTGCCCGGACCGGCCCGGAATCGTCCATGCGGTGGCCGGCGCCCTGCTGGTGGCGGGGTGCAACATTACGGATTCGCAGCAGTATGGCAGCCCCGCCACGGGCAACTTCTTTATGCGCGTGGAGGTTACGACGACGGCCACCGCCGCCGGGCTTCGGGCCGCCCTGGAGCCTGTGGCCGGCGCTTTTGGCATGGAGTGGAGCCTCAACGCCGTGGGCCAGAAGGTCCGTACGCTGGTGATGGCCAGCACGTCCGCCCACTGCCTGAACGACCTTCTGTTCCAGCAGCGGTCCGGAACCCTTCCCGTTGAGATTCCCGCCATTGTGTCCAACCACCGGGATCTCGCCGGGCTGGCCGAATTCTACGGCATCCCGTTCCACCACATCCCTGTCACCCGTGACACCAAGGACCAGGCCGAGGACAAGCTCCGCGCCATCATCGCCGAGCACGATATCGAGCTGACGGTCCTGGCCCGGTACATGCAGATCCTTTCCGACGAGCTCTGCACCGAGCTCACCGGAAAGGCGATCAACATCCACCACTCCTTCCTGCCGTCCTTCAAGGGCGCCAAGCCGTACCACCAGGCGCACGCCCGCGGCGTGAAGCTGATCGGTGCCACGGCCCACTACGTGACCGCCGCTTTGGATGAGGGCCCCATCATCGAGCAGGAGGTCATCCGCGTTGACCACGCCCGCACTCCCGAGCAGTTTGTCCAGATGGGCCGGGACGTGGAAGGCCGCACGCTCGTCCAGGCGGTGCAGTGGCACGCGGAGCACCGGGTGCTGCTTGATGGCAACCGGACTGTCGTCTTTAACTGACGGCTGCATTAGCCAAGGCTGGAACCGGCCGCCGGGAGGCGCCATGGAAGCGGAAACGGACGGCGGCGAGCAGCGCCTCGCCGACTTCTACAACCGCCGCGCCGCAGCCGGCGTCGACCATCCGCCGTCGCTCAACCGCGCGGAGCAGCGCGAACGCTTCATCGCACTGCTGAAGTCCGAGGGACGCCACGCCATCCTTGAAATCGGGACGGGGACGGGCCAGGACGGGCTGAAGTTTGTCCGCGCCGGCATCCGCTATACAGGTGTTGATATCGCCGAGGGGCAGGTCCGGCGGGCGCGCAGCCGCGGCCTGGAGGTCTCGGTTGCGAGCGCCCGGCGGCTGCCCTTTCCGGACGGCTCGTTCCCGGCACTGTGGTCCATGAGCACGCTGCTGCACGTGCCCGCCAGCGGCATCGATGCGGTGCTGGCCGAGTTGGTGCGTGTGGCGGCACCCGGTGCGCCGATCGCCGTCGGCCTGTGGTCCGGCGGAGATGAAGAGGTGCTGAACCCGGAGGACGACGTCGAGCCACGCTTTTTCTGCCGGCGCAGCGATGCGACGGTCCGGTCAGTCTTTGGGCGCCACGGCACCATCGAGGAGTTCGTGACGTGGCAGGAGGGAACCGGCACCGAGTCCGGGCCCGGCGCCGGGCACTGGACCCAGCACTACCAGTTCCTGGTCCTCCGCACCCCCGGGTCCGTGTCCTAGGCTTGGCCCATGGCTCCTCTTTACCCTTTCGCCGGGAACACCCCGGCCGTCCATGAATCCGCGTTTGTTGCCCCCACGGCCTCGATCATCGGCAACGCAACCTTGGCTGCGGATGCCAGCGCGTTCTACGGTGTCTCCGTACGCGCCGATACCGCCGCCATCACGGTGGGTGCGGGCAGCAACCTGCAGGACAACGTGGTGCTGCACGCCGATCCCGGCTTCCCCTGCACGGTGGGCGAACGGGTCAGTGTGGGGCACGCCGCCGTCGTGCATGGCTGCACTGTGGAGGATGACTGCCTGATCGGCATGGGTGCCACCGTACTCAACGGAGCAGTAATCGGCGCCGGCTCGCTTGTGGCGGCCGGCGCCGTGGTGCTCGAGGGCACCATTGTCCCGCCCCGCTCGCTCGTGGCGGGCGTCCCGGGCAAGGTGCGCCGCGAACTCACCGATGAGGAGTACGACGGTGTCCGGTCCAACGCCGCCCGCTACGTCGAGTTGGCCAAGGCGCACCGGGAGCTGCACGGCTAATCGGGCCGCGCAGCTCCCGGTTGCGGCAGGCTCAACCATCGAGGCTGATCGGTCCCATTTCGTCCAGCAGCTCGCCCGGGCCGGGATTGTCCGGAGCCGAGGAGCCACCCAGGTGGTTCAGCACTCCCCAGACAGCATTCAGTCCGGTGGTCACGGCGCCTTCCGCCCAGCCGGCGGTGAACGAAACGTCGTCCCCGGCCAGGAAGATGCCCCGCTGGGCTTCGGGCAGCTTGTCCTGCTTGAAGTGGGTGAAAAGCCGCTGCTGGTACCGGTAGTGCCCCGGCAGGTTGGCCTTGAAGGCGCCCATGAAGTTGGGATCGGCCTCCCAGGAGACGGTGATGGGCTGGCCCACGATGTGGCCGGCAATGTCGACGCCGGGATAGATCTGCTCCAGCGAATGCAGCATCAGTTCCACACGCTCATCCGCGTCCAGCGCCAGCCACTTCAGCGCGTCGTCGTTCCAGGTGTAGGAGAGCAGGATGACGGCGGGCTGGTCCGGACCGTTGTCCAGCAGGTACGTGGCGCGGTTCAGCCGGTCCGTGAGGGTCATGGACAGGACCTCATTGCCGGTGTCCGGGTCGATGTCCTTCCAGAACGGCCGGTCCACCATCACAAACGTTTTGGAGGACTGCATGTAGTGCGAGCGCTCAATGGCCGTCCACAGCTCCGCCGGGAACAGAGCTTCCTCGGTGTGGATCCGGGTTGACAGGAGCCAGGACTGGCAGGTGGTCACCACCGCCGGATAAGTGGCTTCGCGGCCCCAGCGTTCACGGAGCCGCAGGTTGCCGTCCGGGTCGCGGCTGATCCTGCCCACCGCGCCGCGGGGCGAGCCGGAGTGCAGCGATGCCAGCGAGGTGCCGTCCGGCCAGTGGGCCATGCCCGACGGCGCGTGCTGCCAGAGTGCCTCGGGCAGCCTCTGCGCTCCCCCGGTGATGAGGCGGTGCTGATCGTCGGCGTCCGTGTAGACCACCCGAAGGATTTCCAGGATGGAGTTGGGGAAGTCGGTGTCCCAGCCGCCGGTGCCGAAGCCCACCTGGCCGAACGCTTCCCGGTGCGCGAAGCCGGCTTTTTTAAAGGACTCGCTGGCGGCGATGAATCCGTAGAACGTCTGCTCATCCATCAGGGGCAGCAGGTTGTTCCACAGCTCCTTGATCCGGCCGGTGTCCCTGGCACGGATGGCCTGCTGCATCTCAACGAACTTGGCGCCGTCGTTGACCGCAGCCTTCCACGCGTCAGCCACTTCGCGGAAGAACGGCGGAAGGTCGCCGGGCTTTTCCGCGTAGTGCTTCTGCCCTGCCAGTTCGATGACAGTGCTGGAGGTGGCCGGGGACAGCGGGTTGGGGAACTCCTCGGTTTCCAGCCCCAGCAGGTCCACGTAGTGGTAGAACGCCTTGCCGGATTCCGGGAACCGCATGCCGCCGAGGTCCGCCACCACGCCGGGCGCCGCGGGGAACGAGGCGGTGCGGAGCCGCCCGCCGATCCGGTCGGCTTCGTACACCACCGGCCGCAGCCCCAGCTTCATCAATTCGTAGGCTGTCACCAGGCCGGATAGCCCTGCCCCGATAACGGCCACCTCGGTTCCCAGCAGTTCGGGCGGGACGGACCCCAATCCGCCCGGGTGTGCGAGGTAGTGGTCGTAGCTGAACGGGAAGTCCGGGTTCAGCATGCTGATGGAACCCGGGACGGCGCCACCTGCAGCCGGCCCTGCTGCCGGGGTTGCTGAGGTGCTCGAGGGGTCCGAGGCCGGAAGCTCGGTGGCGATGGTCATGGAAGTTCTGCCTTCGTTGGTTCGGGGTTGTTCTGGGTTGAAAGGTTCGGTTCGGAGAGCGCGCGGTATTCCTCGCTGCCCAGCGCTGCCACGCGGGAGTTACGGCGTCCGTAGCCAAAGTACGCCCCAATGCCCACCAGCATCCAGAGGGCGAAGACCACCCACGTGTCAGCACCGAGGTTCGCCATCAGGTAAGCGCACATTGCGGCGCCCAGGATGGGCGTCATCGGGAAGAGGGGCACCCGGAAGGTCCGCTCCAGCCCGGGCCGGGTGCGGCGCAGGTGGATCACGGCCATGTTCACCAGCGCGAAAGCGAAGAGGGTGCCAATGCTGGTGGCGTCCGCAAGGGCTCCCAGCGGCACCAGTCCGGCGGTAAGCGCGACGGCGGTTCCCACCAGGAGCGTGCCGGCCACGGGGGTGCCGGTCCTCCGGGAGACGCGGCCGAAAACCTGCGGAATGAGGCCGTCGCGGGACATGGACAGCAGGATGCGGGTCTGTCCGTAAAGCACCGTGAGGACAATGCTGGCAATGGCCAGCACGGCGCCCACCGCGAAGACCAGGGCGATCCACGGCTGGCCGGTGGTTTCCTCAAGGATCTTCACCAGGGCGGCCTCAGTACCGTCGAACCAGCCCCACGGCCGGGGCACCAATCGCGGCGACCGCCACCAGGACATAGATGGTAGTGACAATCAGCATGGACAGCATGATGGCCCTGGGCAGATCACGCTTGGGATTGCGGGCTTCCTCACCGGCGGTGGACGCGGCGTCAAAGCCAATGTAAGAGAAGAACACCCGGGAGGCCGCGGCTGAGACACCGGCCGCTCCCATGGGCAGCAGGGGTTCGAAGTTTCCGGCGTTGAACGCAGTGAAGGCCACGGCGCAGAAGAACAGCAGGATGCCCACCTTCACGGCCACAATGGCGGTGTTGATCCAGGCACTCTCCTTTGCCCCGCGGACCAGGAGGACGGTGGCGAGCAACACGATGACCATGGCGGGGATGTTGACCATGCCGCCGTCGCCCGGCGGTTGGGACAGGGCGTCAGGAAGGACGGCCCCGAAGACGGCAAGGGCTTCGTTCACGTATTGCCCCGCACCCACCGCAACTGCCGCAACGGACACCGCGTACTCCAGCACCAGGCACCAGCCGCAGATCCACGCCATCCCTTCACCCATGGTGGCGTAGGTATAGGAGTAGCTGGAGCCGGCCACGGGCACCAGCCCGGCCATCTCCGCGTACGAAACCGCTGACAGCAGCGCGGCCAGGCCGGCGATGGCGAAGGATATCCAGATGGCGGGTCCGGCCAGCGGTACGGATTCGCCCAGGATCACCAGGATCCCCGTCCCCAGCGTTGCACCCACGGAGATCATGGTCAGCTGGAGGACACCAAAGCTGCGGACCAGGCGGGGGCCGCTGCCGGCACTTTCCGCTTCGCTGACCATCTGTGCGATGGGCTTGCGGCGCAGGAGTTGGGCGCCCAGGGCGGGACGGGCGGCCGGCGCGGCGGCTGTCCCGCCCGAGAGTGTAGGCACAGTCATCGTTGACGTCCGTTCTGTTGGTTGGCGGCTTGAACTGGTTTCCCCTCACTCACAGTAGGGCTGTGAGCCGCATCTCACGCAGTGCAAAGTGACCTATAGTGATGCTTCATGAGACGCAATGCACCAGCAGCGAGCATCACGGAGCAACTGGACGCTGTGACGCTCGGCCAGTTTCTGCAGGCTCTGCCGCCCGAGGTGGCAGTGGTCCACAACGCCGGGAACGGCAACGTGCCGCTGCGCTGGGTTGAGCCGAGCGAACTGGAGGACCCCACCCCCTACCTGCTCGACGGCGAATTTGTCCTCACCGCCGGCCTGCCGTTCCGCGACGAAGGGACCGGCGGTAACGGCCAGGACAGCGGCCCGGCCGCCAAGGCGCGGGCTGACGAATATGTCCGCCGGCTCGTGGCGGCAGGCGTGGCCGCGCTGGGCTTCGGACTGCAGCCCTATTACGACGCCGTGCCGGACCACGTGCTGGCAGCTTGCCGGCAGCAGGGACTCACCTTGGTCGAAGTGCCCGCCAGCGTCCCTTTCGCGGCGTTGGGGCTGGAGTTCTCCAAGCTGCTGGAGTCAGGAAATGCCCAGGCCGTCCGCCAGCTCGCCGAGACCAACCGCCACCTGATGCGGGCCGTACTGTCGGCCAGGCCCGAGCATGAACTGCTGGCAGCCCTGACACAGCGCGTGCCAGTGTGGGCTGTCCTGTTTGGCACGGACGGGCGCGTGCGCGCCCGGGCGGGTGCCGCCGTCGAACCCTCCCGGCTGCAGCCCGTCCTGAAGAGGCTCCTCTCGGGGAGCGGACCCCGGGTGGAAACCGAAACCTTCGATGCCCCCGGCTCGGCGTTGGTGTTCGGCCATCCCCTCCGCAGCAGCAAAGACGCCACCTTGGGCGGCCTGGTGGTTGGCGCGGACAAGTCACTGACTCCCGCGCAGAACAGCGTGGTCTCGTCCGTCGTGGGACTCCTGGAACTGCTGGTCCGCCAACGCACCAGCGGGTCTCTGGCCCCGAGCCAGCTCGCCACTGCACTGCTGCTTCATCCCGAAACCGCGGCGGGGGGCAGCACCCGCCAGCTGAACGTGCTGAAGGATCTGCTGGCGCAAAGCGTCGCGGGAACGCGGTCCGGCCAGGTCCGCGTGGTGCAGGGAGTGCGGGCAGCGGCTGCCCCTGCCGCCGATGAGGGGCCGGTCCGGGAAATGCTCCAGTGGCGGCGGCTGTTCGACAGCAAGATGGTGGAGCTCACCGATTACGGCTTCGCGGCCGTGACCCGGCTGAAGGTCGATGACCAGCTGGTGGCCGAGGTGGAGCAGCTGGGGTGGCGCCTGGTGGTGGGTGAGCCGGCGGAGCTGCCTGGCCTGCCGGAGGCGTACCGCCGCGTCTCGTCGTTGCGGGCGCGGGCGGTGGCGTCAGGCAAAAGCGTCCGCATGGAGGAGGTGACCTGGTCCGTGACCGGCCTGCTCGGCAAGGACGCCGGCAGCATGCTGGCGGCCAGGCTCCTGGCGCCAGTGCTGGAACTGGAACCGGAGCGCCGTGATACCCACCTCGGCGTCCTGCGGTCATGGCTGGCGGCGAACGGGAGCTGGGATGCCACCGCGAAGGATCTGGGCCTGCACCGGAACAGCGTGCGCCGGCAGATCAATTCCATCGCTGACCTGCTGGGCCTGGATCTCGGCCAGGCGCAGGCCCGGGCCGAGCTGTGGATTGCCCTGCAGTACCGGGAGTTTCTGCCCGGATATGCTCAGGAGTCCCAGGAACGGTAGACGTCCGGCCGGCGTTCGGCGAGGTAGGGAATTTGGTTGCGGGCACGCGCGGCTGCCCCTTCATCCACCTCGGCGTAAACGAGCCGGGGATCCGCCCCGGCCCCTGCCAGCAAGGTGCCGTCCGGGCCCGCGATGACGCTGCCGCCAAGGAACCGGCACCCCTCTTCGACCCCGGTGTGGTTCGCGTAGGCGATGGTCAACTGGCTCTCCAGTGCCCGTGCCCGCAGGAGTACCTGCGGAACGTCGTCGAATCCGTGCGCCAGCGCGGTGGGAACCAGGAGCAGCTCAGCACCGGCAACGGCAGCGGCCCGGACTGACTCCGGGAATTCGACGTCGTAGCAGATCACCATGGAGGTGGGGATTCCCAGGAAATTTACGACGGCGGGAGGCCGGGCCGCCGGATGGAACGCCGCGCGCTCGTCAGGGCCGAAGAGGTGCACCTTGTCGTAGGTGAGGAGGTTGTTGCCCGCGGCATCAACGAGGGTGGCGCTGATGTGCCACTCCCCCTGTGTGCTGACGCGGGGAAGGCTGTACACCAGGCCGATCCCGTGGCGCCGGGCGATGCCGGCAAGTTTCGCCCGGATCCCGGGCAGGGCAGCGGGCTTCAGTTCCGCACGGACCCGGCCGGGAGCGTAGCCGGTGGGAAAAAGTTCGGGGGTCAGCAGGACTGCCGCCCCGGCTGCAGCGGCGGCCCCGGCCGCCTCGTCGATGGCGGCGCAGTTGGCATCCACATCCATCACCAGAGCATTTGCCTGCAGGAGTGCCAGCAACACCGCGGCCACCTTCCCTCGTCGGAGCAGCCTTCCGGAAGCGGAAGGCATGACACCAGACTAGCCACCCCGGGAGGCACGCTTTGTGGTCCATTTGCACCGCGCGCCCCCGCCCCGGGGGCAGATCGTCCCGTCATCCTGCTCGTTGCTCCAAGGCCTCATTGCGTTAACTTCTTGACTACAAGAGTTCGGATGGGGCAATCTTCTAATCATGCCCGCAACTTCGCGCTCAACGAGGAGCAAGCCTAAGAATCCCGGCTCACAATCCGCGCTGCGGCAACTGAACCAGCAACGGATCATCGAGTCACTGATGGGCGGTCCCTCCACCCAGGCGGAGCTGGCCCGGCAGACCGGGCTCTCCACCGCAACGGTCTCCAACATTGTCAAAATCATGCTCGACTCGGGCCTGGCATCGACCGAACCGATCACCAGCTCGGGCCGCCGGGCACTGAACGTCCGGCTCAACAGCAACGGGGCCGTGGCGGTGGGAATCGATTTCGGCCGCAGGCACCTCCGGGTGGTCCTGGCTTCGCTCAGCTACCACGTCATCGCCGAGGAATCAGTAGCCCTGCCCCTCGGCCACCAGGCCGAGGAAGGCATCCAGGCCGCCGTCGACCTGCTGGCGAAACTCCTGGACGAAAGCGGCGTCGCGCGAACCGCCGTGGTGGGTGCCGGCGTCGGAATTCCAGGGCCGATAGACCGGCGCTCCGGCACCGTGGCCCAGGGCGCGATCCTCCCCGAATGGGTGGGCATCAACATCCTCCAACACCTGGAGGAAAGGCTCAAAATCCCCGTATTTGTTGACAACGACGCAAACCTCGGGGCCTGGTCCGAGGTGACCTGGGGCCAGCACACCGGCGTCAGCAACCTGCTGTTCCTGAAGATTGGGTCCGGCATCGGAGCGGGCCTCATCCTCAACGGCGCCCCCTATTACGGCAACGTCGGAATCACCGGTGAGATCGGCCACGCCACCATCCACGAACAAGGGCTGGTGTGCCGGTGCGGGAACCGCGGCTGCCTCGAAACGATCGCTTCCACCACCACCATGATCGAGCTCCTGAGCCGGGGCGAAGACCGGCCCTTGACCCCTGCGGACATCGTCAGGAAGGCCCTCGCCCGGGACTCGGCAACGCTTCGGGTGCTGGACGATGCAGGGCTTGCCGTGGGCCGTGCGCTGGGTAACGTCGCCAACCTCATCAACCCCGAGGTGATCGTGGTGGGCGGGCCGCTGGCAGGCCTGGGGGACCTCTTCCTGGACCCCATCAGGAGGGGGCTTGTCCGGCACGCCGTACCTGTCATCGGCGAGACCACCAAGCTTTCCATGTCCTCCCTGGGCGACCGCGCGGAAGCTTTGGGAGCGGCCGCCCTGGTGTTCCAGCATGCCGGGATCCGCAAAACCTAGACCGTTTCGTTATCCGGGATATGCGTTAAAGACTTGACGACAACCGGAGTGATCCAGTTTACTTTTGCATCAGACGGCCCTGCGCTTTGCCGGCCGGACAAAGAAGTCATTGCATTGGAGGGTTAGGGCAATATGACGTCCCAGACCACGCAGACGGACCCGGTCATCCTTGAGATGCGGTCCATCACCAAGGAGTTCCCCGGCGTTAAAGCGTTGGATACCGTAAGCCTGCGGGTGAAGGCTGGTGAGATCCACGCGATCTGCGGCGAGAACGGCGCCGGCAAATCCACCCTGATGAAGGTTCTCTCCGGTGTCTACCCCTACGGAAGCTACGACGGGGATATCGTCTACCAGGGCCAGGTCCAGCAGTTCCGGGATATCCGGGCCAGCGAACACGCCGGCATTGTGATCATTCACCAGGAACTGGCACTGATCCCCGAGCTGTCCATCATGGAGAACATCTTCCTGGGCAACGAGCCCACCAAGCGCGGCGTCATTGACTGGGGCGAAGCCCGGCTGCGGTCCCTGGACCTGCTGGCCCGTGTAGGCCTGCGGGATGACCCGGATACCCCCATCAAGGAAATCGGTGTCGGCAAGCAGCAGCTGGTGGAAATCGCCAAGGCTCTGAACAAGTCCGTGAAGATCCTCATCCTGGACGAACCAACGGCCGCACTGAACGAGTCCGACTCCCAGCACCTCCTGGACCTGATGCTCGGGCTTAAGGCCAAGGGCATCACGTCGATCATCATTTCCCACAAGCTAAATGAGATTGAGCAGATCGCCGATTCGATCACCATCATCCGTGACGGCAAGTCCATTGAGACGCTGGACGTCAAGGCGGACGGCGTGGACGAGGACCGGATCATCAAGGGCATGGTGGGCCGGACGCTGGAATCCCGGTTCCCGGACCACACCCCGAAGATCGGCGAAGTGTTCTTCGAAGTTAAGGACTGGACGGTGGGCCACCCCCAGGTCCAGGACCGGCTGGTCTGCAAGAACTCGAGCTTCTTCGTGCGCCGCGGCGAGATCGTGGGCTTCGCCGGGCTGATGGGTGCCGGCCGGACCGAGCTTGCCCGGTCCGTGTTTGGCCGGTCCTACGGCCGTTTCATCAGCGGCCACGTTTACAAGGACGGCAAGGAAGTAGTCCTCAAGAATGTCCGCCATGCCATCGACGCCGGACTGGGTTACGTCACCGAGGACCGCAAGTCGCTGGGCCTGAACCTGCTTGATGACATCAAAACCACCACCGTGGCGGCGAACCTGCGCAAGATCAGCCGCAACTCCGTGGTGGACCCGAACCAGGAATTCACCGTCGCTGAGCAGTACCGCAAATCGCTGCGGACCAAGACCCCGTCCGTGGAGGAGGGCGTGGCCAAGCTCTCCGGCGGCAACCAGCAGAAGGTGGTCCTCGCCAAGTGGATGTTCACCGACCCGGACCTGCTGATTCTGGACGAACCCACCCGCGGCATTGACGTCGGCGCCAAGTACGAGATCTACGGAATCATCCAGCAGCTGGCCAACCAGGGCAAGGGAGTGATCGTCATTTCCTCGGAGCTCCCCGAGCTCCTGGGCCTGTCCGACCGTATTTACACGATCTTCGAAGGCGCCATCACCGGTGTCCTGAACAAAGACGAGGCAAGCCAGGAAAGCCTGATGAAACTGATGACCTCCGCCCGCAAAGCGGCCTGACCCTCTGGATCATCCCAGAACCTTCCGGACACAAGGACTGAAACAATGAACGCCCTCAAGAAGCTCTTTGGCGGAAATACCCGCCAATTCGGCATGATCTTTGCCCTGGTGGCCCTGATCGTCTTCTTCCAGATCGCCACCAGCGGCCGGACCCTCACGCCCGGCAACGTCATCAACCTCTTCAACGGCAACTCGTACATCCTCATCCTGGCCATCGGCATGGTGCTGGTGATCATCGCCGGGCACATCGACCTCTCGGTCGGCTCGGTGGCCGCGTTCGTCGGTGTGACCGTTGCCCTGGCCATCCGCGACTGGGGTATTCCCTGGTGGGCCGGTGTGCTGCTCGGCCTGGCGCTTGGCGCGGTGATCGGAGCATGGCAAGGCTGGTGGACGGCGTACGTGGGGATCCCCGCCTTCATCGTCACCCTGGCAGGCATGCTGCTGTTCCGCGGCTTCAACCAGTTCGTGGGCAAGTCCAACACCATCCCTGTCCCCAATGACTTCCAGTACCTGGGCTCCGGCTACCTCCCGGAGGTAGGCCCGAACACCGGCTTCAACAACCTCACGCTCCTGCTGGGCATCGCCGCCGCAGCCTTCGTAGTGTGGGGCGAACTCCGCTCCCGTGCACGCGCCAAGGCCCTCGGTGCTGAGGTTCCGGAAATGTGGGTCACCGCGCTGAAGCTGGTCCTGGTGTGCGGCGCCATCCTCTACGCCACCTACCTCTTCGCCACGGGCCGCCCCGGAACGTCCTTCCCCATCCCGGGCCTGATCCTGGCCGTCCTGGTCCTGCTGTACGGCTTCATCTCCTCCCGCACCATCCTCGGCCGGCACGTCTACGCCGTCGGTGGCAACCGGCACGCGGCCGAACTTTCCGGCGTGCAGTCCAAGAAGGTCAACTTCCTGGTCATGATGAACATGTCCATCCTGGCCGGCCTGGCGGGCATGATCTTCGTTGGCCGCTCCACAGCCTCAGGTCCGTTCGACGGCGTCGGCTGGGAACTGGACGCCATCGCCGCAGTCTTCATCGGCGGCGCGGCAGTCACCGGCGGCGTCGGGACCGTTGTGGGCTCCATTATCGGTGGCCTGGTGATGGCAGTCCTGAACAACGGCCTGCAGCTCCTGGGCGTCGGCGCCGACCTCACCCAGATCATCAAAGGCCTTGTCCTCCTGATCGCCGTCGCCTTCGACGTCTACAACAAGACCCAGGGCAAAAAGTCGATCATCGGCCTGCTGACCAGGAACATGGGCCGTCCTTCCGGAGGCCCCAGCACCCCGCTCCAACCCGACGAGACCACCTCCACCAAGGAAGCGATCGCCAGGGAAGCCTGAGCTCTACTGCCTGAATAGGGTTACACCACCACAAAGAAAGAGAAACCAACAATGCGAATGATTGGTAAAGCAGGGAAGGCCGCAGCGGTAGCTGCAATCGCAGCACTGGCGCTGACAGGCTGCGGCCGCTCGGAAACCCCTTCGGGCGGAGCGAGTGGAGGCGCAGGAGGATTCGAACAGAGCTCCTCCATCGGCGTCGCACTTCCGCAGAAGACCAGTGAAAACTGGGTCCTGGCGGAGAAACTGTTCAATGACGGCCTTAACGGGGCTGGCTTCAAAGCTGACGTGCAGTTCGCCAACGGCGGCGTGTCCGAGCAGCAGAACCAGATCAGCGCCATGGTCACCAAGGGCGCCAAGGTCATCATCGTCGGCGCCATCGACGGCTCGCAGCTTGGCACCCAGCTCAAGCAGGCCAAGGACTCCGGCGCCACCATCATCGCCTACGACCGCCTGCTGCTGAACACCGAGAACGTGGACTACTACGTGGCGTACGACAACTTCAAGGTGGGCGAACTGCAGGGCCAGGCCCTGCTGGAAGGCCTCAAGGCCAAGAAGCCCAGCGGCCCGTACAACGTGGAACTGTTTGCCGGTTCCCCCGACGATGCCAACGCCAAGGTGTTCTTCGATGGTGCCATGAGCGTCCTGAAGCCTAAAATCGACGACGGCACCCTTAAGGTCCTGTCCGGCCAGACCAGCTTTGAACAGGCTGTGACCCAAGGCTGGAAGGCTGAGAACGCCCAGCGCCGCGCCGACACCCTGCTCACGGGCAGTTACACCAGCGCCTCCCTGGACGGCGTCCTCTCCCCGAACGACACCCTGGCCCGCGCGGTACTGACCTCGGTCAAGGCCGCTGGCAAGCCGCTCCCCGTGGTCACCGGCCAGGACTCCGAAGTTGAGTCCGTGAAGTCCATCATGGCAGGCGAGCAGTACTCCACCATCAACAAGGACACCCGCAAGCTCGTTGAGCACGCCATCACCATGGTGAAGGACCTCCAGGCCGGCAAGACGCCTGAGATCAACGACAAGGACTCCTACAACAACGGCGTCAAGACCGTTCCGGCCTACCTGCTGGAGCCGGTCATCGTCACCGCCGCGAACGTGAAGACCGCTTACACTGACGATCCGGTCCTCGGCCCGATCACCAAGTAGTCGATCCCCACGCAGGCAATCTGGTCCGGCAACAACCGGACAAGGATGAGCCCGGTCCCCATTGCGGGGGCCGGGCTTTTCCGTGCCTGCCGGTCCTACTGGTTCACGGCCAGTACCTCTGGTCCGGTGAACTGGAGCGCGTGGTTCTTCACAGCTCAAACACAGCTTCACCCCGTTGCCTGCACAGGCTGCCGCACCAGAGTGGACCCGAAGCCAGCCTGCCCGGCTGGCACCGGAACCATAGGAGTAACGTGAGCGTCCTTGCCCGCAGTGTAGGCAATGCCTTCAGAAACAAGGTCCGCACGGCAGCGGTTGTTGCCGTGCTGGCTGTTGCGATCGGTTTGGCCCTGGCCATGCTGGTGGCCAACCAGGCCGTCGGAGCCAAAGTCCAGGAACTTAATGCCTCCGTCGGCACCGTGCTGACCGTCAACCCAGCCGGCGGGCAGGGCTTCGAAGGCGGCGGTGAGCCGCTCACGGCCGAGCAGGCAGCAACTGCCGCCGCCGTCCCCAACGTCAGTGCCGTCGTCGGAACCCAATCCCTGCGCCTGCGCAACGCCACCGAAGCTGCAGCCCAGGCCGCCGCCGGAACCGCTGGAGGTCCCGGTGGCGGGCAGGGCGGTCCCGGCGGCCAGTCCTCGGCCACCCTCACTACGAGCCTGACCGCCGCGGTCGACGCCGGAACGCTCGGCGGCCGCAACCAGGCCGCGAACGGCACCACGGGAACTGCCGGCACTACCCCGCCCGCCCGGTCGCTCCCGATCACCGCAACGGGCATCGGAGCAGAGGTGGACACCACCGGTAAGGCACTGGCAATCACCGAGGGCACAGGCCTGGGTGATTACACGGCCGAATCCACAAGCGCCCTGCTCGGCACCACGCTGGCGGAGAAGAACAGCCTCACCGTCGGGTCCACCTTCACCATCAACGATCAGGCCTACACAGTGGCAGGCCTGTTCGACGCCGGCACCGCGTTCGGCAACAACGCCGTTTACGTCACACTCCCCACGGCCCAGACCCTCGCCGGACTTCCGGGGGAGCTGTCCAGCATGATCGTCACCGTGGACTCGCTCGAAAACGTTGCGTCCACCAAAACTGCCCTCGAAGGGGCCCTCGGCCCCGACAATGCCGATGTCACCCAGGGTCAGAACCTCGAGACCGCGCTGGGCTCGCTGGGCAGCGTCAAGAACATTTCCTTGATCGCTTTCATCGCAGCCCTCGGCACGGCCGGCCTGATCATCCTCCTGATCATGGTGATGCTGGTCCGTGAACGCCGCCGAGAAATCGGTGTCCTGAAAGCCATCGGCGCCCCCAACCGCACCATCGGCCTGCAGTTCGTCCTCGAAGCCCTGGTCCTGGCTGCCCTGGGCAGTGCCGCAGGTGCCGCGATCGCTTCCTTCGCCAGCGGCGGGATCGCCTCGGCACTGATCAGTACCAACAGCACCAGCACGACGGCGGCTCCCACCACGGGCCGTGGCGCCGCCATGGCCGGCGCTGCCGGAGGCGCCGGCCTGCCGGGCGGCGGCGCCGGCTTCCCCGGCGGGCAGGGAGGACCCTTCGGCGGGGCCGCCCAGCTGGTCACGTCCGTCACCGCCAGCGCGTCCCCCGGCGTCATCGCGGCGGGCATCGGCGCCGTCTTCGGCGTCGCCATCATCGGCGCGCTGGTCCCGGCGCTGCTTACTGCACGTATCCGCCCCATCGAAGTCCTGCGAGGAGAATAGCCATGATTGAAGTCAAGAACCTGGTCCGCACTTTCAACTCCGGCGACCGCACCATCAAGCCGGTCAACGACGTCAGCTTTGAACTGGAGCAGGGCACCCTCGCCTCTATCGTCGGTAAGAGCGGCAGCGGCAAAAGCACATTGTTGTCCCTCCTCGGTGCCCTGGACAAACCCACCAGCGGAGACGTCGTCGTCAACGGAGTCAGCCTTGCCGGCATGCCCGACGCGAAGCTCACGGAGTACAGACGGCGTGACATCGGTTTTGTGTTCCAGCAGTTCAACCTGATCCCAAACCTCTCCGCAGTGGACAACGTGATGCTCCCGATGGAGTTCGCGGGCATCCGCAAAGCCGTCCGGCTGCAGCGCGCCAAGGACCTCCTGGTGCAGGTCCAGCTGGATCCGGAAAAGCACGACCGGCGCACCAACCGGCTGTCCGGCGGCGAGCAGCAGCGCGTGGCGATCGCCCGCGCGCTGGCCAACGAGCCCCAGCTGATCCTCGCCGATGAGCCCACCGGAAACCTGGACGAGCAGACCGGTGACCACATCATCGAGCTCCTCAGCTCGCTCAGCCGGAACCACAACACCACCATCCTCGTGGTCACGCACGACCGCGCCCTGGCCAACAAAACGGACCGCCGCTTCCGCCTGCAGCAGGGCAAACTGACCGAGGAACCTGCGAGCAGGCCGGTGGTGGCCGCCTCCGCCTAAGTTCACCGAGCCGCCGGCCGGGGCGTCCGTCCACCCCGGCCGGCCCAAGAGGTGAGGCCGGCAGGCCTGTGACAGGATTGCTCCATGAGTGCGCCCCTCGCCAAGCCGTGGCTGTCCAGCCAATCCGACCAGGACCCCCGCTCTGCAACAGGAGCCCCGCTTCGCTGGGGCGTCATTGCCACCGGGGGCATCGCACGTTCGGTGTCGCAGGACCTGGCACTGCTCGCCGACGCCGAACTGTACGCTGTCAGCTCCCGGGGCCAGGACACGGCGGACGCCTTTGCCGTTGCCTACGACTTTGCCAGGGCGTACGGGGACGACGGCGGTGTCCCCGGCTACCAGCGGCTGCTTGCCGATGAAGCGGTGGACGTTGTCTACGTGGCAACGCCCCACGCGCAGCATTACGAAATCGTGCTGGCCGCGCTCACCGCGGGCAAACACGTCCTCTGCGAGAAGGCCTTCACCGTCAACGCCCGGGAAGCGGCGGAGCTGATCGATGTCGCCAGGAGCCGCCAACTGTTCCTGATGGAAGCAGTCTGGAGCCGTTTCCTGCCCAGTATGCAGCGGGCTTTTGAGATTGCCGGCTCCGGCGAGATCGGCGACATCCACTGGGTCACCGCCGATCTCGGGTTTCCTGCCCCATATTCTCCGACTGCCAGGCTGTGGGCCAGGCAGGACGGTGGTGGTGCGTTGCTGGACCTTTCCGTCTACCCGTTGCTCTGGGCGCTCGGCACCCTTGGGTTCCCGCAGACTGTCAGTGCCACAGGCTTCGTCAACGACGACGGCGTGGACGCACAAAATGCCATGACGCTTGGTTATAGCCACGGCGCGCAGGCACAGCTGACGTCCTCGCTCCTGGCACATGGTCCGCGCATTGCCACCGTTGCCGGCAGCAACGGCTTTCTGCAAAGTATCGGATCCATCAATAACCCCCGTGAACTGATGGTGGGCTCCGGGTGGGACGAGCGGCGTGTTGAGTCATTTGATGTGGTGGGCCGCGGATACACGTATGAACTGCGGGAGGTAACACGGTGCATCCAGCAGGGCCTGACGGAAAGCCCGGTGATGCCGCTGGAGGACTCCTTGAATGTGATGCGCCTCTTCGACGGGGTCCGTGCCCAGCTCGGAGTCAGTTATCCGAACGACGAACGGCTGGGGCGGTGACAGGGCTGTAAAAGGCAGCGGACCCTGGTCAAAGCTGTGACAGCGCTGGCTCACTTGGTCATGTCTTGAAGGAAAGCTTCGTCGCTGTTTGTCGATTTGTTGTTCGAATTGTCTGGACTCCTGCAAAATTCAGTCTTAGGCTGTAGGCATCGTCGAATGCAACGATACCGGGGGGGTGATACGCATGGCTAAGACTCGTTCTCCATGGCGTGCCCTGCGTCCCGTGTTCCTTGCCGGCGCAGCGACCCTCACCTGGCTGGCCCTCTCCACGACGGCCGCCTCGGCGGATACGCTCTCGGACTCATCGTCGCTGCTCGGCGGCCTCACCAGCCCGGTATCTTCGGTAACGGGCAAGCTGGCCGCTCCTGCACCCACTGTTCCTGCTCCGCCTCCCGCTGCCACAGCGCCTGCCGGACTGCTCAAGCCCGTTGCGGCCCAGGTTTCGGGGGTTGCGGACAACATTGTTTCTGCTGTCCCGGTTGTGAATCGAGTGGTTCCTGCCGGCACTGTCACGGCTGTGGCCGCTCCGATCGCCCAGATGGCGGATGGGGCAACCGCAGCAGTTGTGGAAGTTGTTGTTCCGCCGGTTGCTGAGTCCTTTCCGGTGCTGGAACCGGTCCTGCAGCCCGTATCCGGTGTAGTGACCGGCACGGCGCCGCTGCCGGTTGAGCTTCCTGAACTGGCTCCCGTGGTGGTTGAGGATGTCCCTGCAACAGCCGCTATCGTCCCCGCCGGGACTTCTGCCATCGCGGAACCGGCACCGGCTGAGAACCTGGCAGCCTCGGAATCACCCGTTACGTCGGCGGATACTGCGGCTTCCCCTTCCAGTGCGCTTGCCTTCGCGGGAACTGCTGGGCCCCAGTGGGCTGCGTTCAGCATCCCTGGCGTCGGCCATGAGCAGCCACTTACGGCGGATCCTTCACCGGCCAATACCCAGGCCCCTGCTGCCCCCGGCTCCGGCACAGGAAGCGGAGCCGCCTCGGCCGGCTCCCCAGGCTCGGCTGCGTACCTGAGCCCCTTCAACTTTGACCTTCCACTTGCCGGTGCTGTCTGCGCCGGTGAGGCCTCTGAGCATGCCCCTGCACCGGTGTCATTCGACCCCGGTTCTTCTCCTGACTAGTTGAGACCCGTCTGCCCTTTCGCGGCAGAAACGCGGCCATTCGGGTTGCTGACAGGCACCCCGCTCAACTTTCTCAGGAGACATCACCATGAGTTCCAACCTTCGCAGGGGGATGCTTGGCACCCTCTTTGCCGGTGGGCTTTTAGCCCTCGGCTGCACCGCGGCAAACGCCGCGGACACCACCAGTGGATCGGATCTATCCGCATCTGCCCTCATCTCGGCGGCGGCGTCCGCTGACTCGGCGTCGTTGGGCCTGCTGGGTGACCCAACGCCGTCCGATTCAACGGCCGTCGCCGCCGTAGTGGATGCCGCGGTTAACCTCGGCGCCACCTCCGGAACCGGTCAAACCGCCAGCCCCGATCTCGCCGCAGCAGCGGTCGTGGACCTCGGTCTGGGCAGCACCGGCACCAACGGAACCGAAGCAGCAGCGGCCGACCTCGCTGTCGCAGCAGACGCCGTCGTGGACCTCGGTCTGGGCAACACCGGCACCAACGGAACGGAAGCAGCAGCGGCCGACCTCGCGGTCGCAGCAGACGTAGCCGTCGACCTGGGCACCGGCAATAACATCACTGACACATCAGCGACCGACCTCGCAGTCGCAGCAGACGCCGTCGTGGACCTCGGTCTCGGCAACACCGGCACCGACACGTCAGCGGCCGACCTCGCAGTCGCAGCGGACGCCGTCGTGGACCTCGGTCTGGGCAACACCGGCACCAACGGAACGGAAGCAGCAGCGGCCGACCTCGCTGTCGCAGCAGACGTAGCCGTCGACCTGGGCACCGGCAATAACATCACTGACACATCAGCGGCCGACCTCGCAGTCGCAGCAGACGCCGTCGTGGACCTCGGTCTGGGCAACACCGGCACCGTCACCGACGGCACCACCGGCGGACTCAACGCCGTCGTAGACGCAGTCGTAGACCTCGACCTCGGCAACACCGGCACCGTCACCGACGGCACCACCGGCGGACTCAACGCCGTCGTAGACGCAGTCGTAGACCTCGACCTCGGCAACACCGGCACCGGCACCGACGGCACCACCGGCGGAATCGGAGCCGTCGTAGACGCAGTCGTAGACCTCGACCTCGGCAACACCGGCACCGTCACCGACGGCACCACCGGCGGACTCAACGCCGTCGTAGACGCAGTCGTAGACCTCGACCTCGGCAACACCGGCGGTAACGGCGGAGTGGATGCCGGGATCGACCTGGGCGTTGACCTCGGCATCGGCCTGGGCGGCGATGACAACGGCACCGAAACCCCGGGCACCGAAACCCCAGGTACCGGTACTCCGGGAACAGAAAACCCGGGCACTGAGAACCCCGGCGACGGCAACACGGGAGGCACCGGGACGGTTGACCCCGGCACCACCACTCCGGGTGCAACCACCCCTGGCACCGGCGGCACCACCGGCGGTAAGAACGGTACCGACGCAGGCACCGCCGGCAATGGCGGGGTCTCAGCAGCCCCGGCCGGTTCCACCGCGGTGGGCGGCGCCATCGGAATCGATACCAGCGTAAGCACCGTTGCCCAGGGCGGAACTGCAAAGGGCAGCGCCGCACTCGCCAACACGGGCATGGATGCTTCGCTCGTCCCGCTTGCCGTGCTGCTCCTGGTGGCCGGACTCCTGGTCCTCATCCGCAAGCGCAAGGTGTCCTAGGCGCCCCATGCTTGCGTGACCGTGCCTGCACCATGCGCCTGAAGCGGCAGCAACACGCAGGCTGAGGGAAGGGAGGACCCCGCAAAAGACAAGTCGAAAACACTCAAATTCACGCAAACATGTCATCAGCACACATGTCCTTGTGGCCGGTGGTCCGGCGGCGAAAGCTAGAGGTTCGCCGCCGGGCCGTCGGCGCGTCCGCCGAATGAAAGGCGCAGCGCAATCGTCCTATTACTCCACCCCCCGTATAATTTGAGGTACGACAGTGCCGCAACGCACCGGGAGGGAACGGTCATGGTGGCGGAATCGCCTAGCTCCATCAAGAATGAAGTGGTCGGCGGACGTTATCGGCTGGGTGAGGTCATTGGCCGCGGCGGAATGTCATCTGTCTATTGCGCGCGGGACGAGAACCTGGGCCGCGACGTTGCCCTGAAGCTCTTCGCCCCGCAGGCCCCGGACGCCGATGAACTAAAACGGCAGGAAGCCGAAATCCAGCTGCTCGCCACACTCAACCATCCCGGTCTTGTGACACTTTTCGACGCCGGCATCGACGACCGCATTGTCGACGAGCCCCGCCCGTTCCTCACCATGGAACTGGTGGAGGGGCAGGACCTCCGCGCCCGGATCCGGCACAGCCGCGTCCCCCTGGAGGAACTGTCGGTAATCGGCGCCGGCATCGCCGACGCTCTGGCCTACGTTCACGGACTCGGGATCATCCACCGCGACATCAAGCCCGCAAACATCCTGCTGGTCCAGATCAGGCCCGGTGAACCGCTGCGGCCCAAGCTCACCGATTTCGGTATCGCCCGGATCGCAGACTCCACCCGGCTGACTGCCACCGGGACCATGGTGGGCACAGCCGCCTACCTCAGCCCCGAGCAAGCGCTCGGCCAGCCACTCTCCCCTGCCTCGGACATCTACTCGCTGGGACTCGTGCTCCTGGAGTGCATCAAGGGCACAGTCGAATACCCGGGTGGTGCGGTGGAATCGGCCGTGGCACGCCTCCACCGCGCACCGGAAATCCCCGAAGACTTGCCCAAGGAATGGGCCGACCTGATCCGCTCCATGACAGCCATCGAGCCGCTGGAACGCCCCGCGGCGGCGGACATCGAAACCGCCCTGCGGCAAGCATTGGTTTCGCCAGCGTCCACGCCGGGAGAGCTCGCTCCCGAATCCACCAGGGTCCTGCCGGCCATGCCATTCCGTCCTCCGTCCATCACGGCCGAGGAGTCGGTGGATGAACTCCGTGAAGCAGCAGGGCCCCTTGACGAGGTCTCTCGGCCAGCAACGGCGGGCAGGGGCAAACAGGCAAAGGGGAAGCTGTCAGCGATCTTCGGCCGCAGGCGGATCTGGCTGGGGGTGCTCCTTGCCGTCGTGGTGCTGGCAGCTGCTGTAGCGGCAGTGTTGGTGAGCCTGAACGCCCAGTCCACGCCCGACGTCGTGCCCTACCCGGCCGTCACCGGCGTCCTGGGTGACCATCTGGAGGAACTCCAGAAGAGCGTGGAACCTTGAGCCGGGTGAACGCCGGCCGGCGGCAATCGCAGGCCATCCGGTGGACGGCCGCTTTGCTCGCGGCCGGGCTGCTTGCCGGCTGCGGCACCAACAACACCGGCCTGCAGCCCAGCGCTGCCCGGCAACTCCAGGCACGTGTCCTGGAGGTTAGCGAAGCCTCCTCGCGCAACGATGCCGCTGCCGCCCTGAAGGCTCTGGAGAGCCTCGAGGCCGAGCTGGCGGCTGCGCAGAGCAAGGGGCAGGTTTCCGAAGAACGGCGGCAGACCATCACCACCATCGCCGCTGCCGTCCGGGCCGATCTCAATAATGCTGCTGCTGCCGCGGCGGCAGCAGCAGCAGCGAAGGCAGCGGAGGACGCCCGCATCGCTGAGGAAGCTGCTGCCGCCCAGCAGGCCTCCCAGCAGGCCGCCCAAACGCCGGCGCCGGCACCAGCCCCTGCCCCTGCCACCGGCAACGGGGAGAACAAGAAGGGCAACGAGGACAAGGGCAAAGGTAAAGATTAGCTCGGGCGCCTTAGGCAGGGCGCACGACGGCGGCGGCCCAGGTGTGTGCGCCCACGGCTCCCAGCCGAACGACGAAGAGGCGGTGCCCCGGAAAACCCGGGACACCGCCTCTTGACGTCTATTCAGCTGAAGCATTGACCCTTAGCTGAGGGTGGCGAGAACCTTGTTCAGCGTGGCCGACGGGCGCATCACAGCGGAAGCCTTCGCGTCGTCCGGGTGGTAGTAGCCCCCGATGTCCACCGGGGAGCCCTGGACCTCGGCCAGCTCGCCCACGATGGTCTCCTCCTTGGAGGAGAGCTCGTCGGCGACCGTGCTGAACGCGGCGGCCAGGTCGGCGTCGTCCGTCTGCTTTGCCAGCTCCTCTGCCCAGTAGCGGGCCAGGTAGTAGTGGCTGCCGCGGTTGTCCAGCTCGCCGGCGCGGCGGCTCGGGGACTTGTTCTCCAACAGGAAGGTTCCGGTGGCGCGGTCCAGGGTGTCGGCCAGGACCTGGGCGCGGGCGTTGCCCGTGGTGGTGGCCAGGTGCTCGAAGCTGACGGCCAGGGCCAGGAATTCACCCAGGCTGTCCCAGCGCAGGTGGTTTTCCTTGAGCAGCTGCTGGACGTGCTTCGGGGCGGATCCGCCGGCGCCGGTTTCGAAGAGTCCGCCGCCGTTCATCAGCGGGACGATCGAAAGCATCTTGGCGCTGGTGCCCAGTTCTAGGATGGGGAACAGGTCCGTGAGGTAGTCGCGCAGCACGTTGCCGGACACCGAAATGGTGTCCTCGCCCTTGCGGATGCGCTCCAGGGTGAACGCAATTGCCTTCACCGGGGACATGATGCGGATGTCCAGGCCCTCGGTGTCGTGGTCCTTGAGGTACTCGTTGACCTTGGCGATCAGGTTGGCGTCGTGGGCGCGTTCCTCGTCCAGCCAGAACACTGCCGGGGTCTGGGAAGCGCGGGCACGGGTGACGGCCAGCTTGACCCAGTCGCGGATGGGCAGGTCCTTGGTCTGGCACGCGCGCCAGATGTCACAGGCGGAAACCTGGTGCTCGATCAGGACCTTCCCGGAACCGTCCACGATCTGCACCGTGCCGGCTTCCTGGATTTCGAAGGTCTTGTCGTGGCTGCCGTATTCCTCGGCGGCCTGCGCCATGAGGCCCACGTTGGGGACGGTGCCCATGGTGGTGGGGTCGTAGGCGCCGTTGGCGCGGCAGTCGTCGATGACCACCTGGTAGATACCGGCGTAGGAGCTGTCCGGCAGTACGGCCAGGGTGTCTGCTTCCTGGCCGTCCGGGCCCCACATGTGGCCGGAGCTGCGGATCATGGCGGGCATGGAGGCGTCCACGATGACGTCGCTGGGGACGTTCAGGGTGGTGATGCCCTTGTCCGAGTCCACCATGGCCAGCGCCGGGCCATCTTCGAGGCCCTTCTTGATGAGGGACTGCACGCCTTCGCGGACGTCCGCCGGCAGGTCTTCAAGGCTGCTCAGGATTGCTGCGAGGCCGTTGTTGGGGCTGATGCCGGCGGCCGCAAGCTGCTTGCCGTAGGTCTCGAAGAGCTCGGAGAAGTAGGCCTGGACCACGTGGCCGAAGATGATGGGATCCGAGACCTTCATCATGGTGGCCTTGAGGTGGGCGGAGAACAGGACGCCCTCTTCCTTGGCCCGGGCAACCTGGGCCTTGAGGAACTCGTCCAGGGCCGCTGCGCGCATCACGGTGCCGTCGATGACTTCGCCGGCCAGCACAGGGAAGGCCTTCTTCAGGACCTTAACGGAGCCGTCTTCGCGGACCAGCTGGATGGCGATGGTGCCCTCGGACTCGATGACCACCGACTTCTCGTTGGAGCGGAAGTCGTCCTTGCCCATGGTGGCCACGTTGGTCTTGGACTCCGGGGTCCAGGGGCCCATGGAGTGCGGGTTCTGGCGGGCGTAGTTCTTCACGGACAGGGGTGCGCGGCGGTCAGAGTTGCCCTCACGCAGGACGGGGTTCACGGCGGAGCCCTTGATCTTGTCGTACCGTGAACGGATGGCCGTCTCCTCGTCCGAGGAGGGGTTGTCCGGGTAATCCGGAAGCGCGTAGCCCTGGCCCTGAAGTTCTGCGATGGCTGCCTTCAGCTGCGGGATGGAGGCGCTGATGTTGGGCAGCTTGATGATGTTGGCTTCCGGCGTCTTCGCCAGCTCACCGAGTTCAGCAAGGGCGTCACCGATCTGCTGCTCGGGGGTCAGGTAGTCACCGAACACGGCGATGATGCGGCCGGCGAGCGAGATGTCGCGGGTCTCCACCTCCACACCTGCAGTCGAAGCGAACGCCTCGATGATAGGCAGGAACGAATAGGTAGCCAGCATCGGCGCTTCGTCGGTGTGGGTGTAGATAATCTTGGACATGCGCGGGCGTCTCCCTGTGGGTCGGCTTGGTTGTGAATCCGGTCTATTCACCATCCCTTAACTTACCCGAGGACGCGCCCGCGAACCGTACCGGATGCTTTGGATTACTTGCCGGCCCGGCGCCTGCGCTGCGGGACGTCACTGGGCCAGATCTGTGCGTACCGCGCATCCTGCCGCCGCAACTCCGCCGTGGCCGTGAACGTGTGCACGGGGTCCAGGTCCCGAAGCCGCCTAGCTTCGGCAGATGCGGCTTCATCGCGTGCGGCCTGGTCTGCCCCTTCGCCGGGCCCTGGGCTGCCGCCGCGTCCGGCCGGCTTTGCGGATCTGCGGAAGGAAAACATCGCGGACTCTCCCTCTCTCGGTGCCCCGAGCCCAGCCGGACGCGTCATTTGTTGCTCCCACGGTAATCCGGCCAGGATGCGCCGCGGCCGCTTTCGCCCCGGTTCTGCGGGAATTATGTGGACAGGGAGGGGTTCCCGCAGGGGTCCCCAAACCTCCGCGGGGTAGCCCTGTCTGGTACCCGAGAGGGCACTCCTGTATATACAAACTTCTTTGATGCCGATAAATTCGTTGGGTCACAGGGAGGGCTTGACTTTAGCCCTCCCCCACCCGTTAGGACAGGACACCATGACACGCACCAGGTCCCTGGCTTCAGGCCTTCTGAGTTTCTCGGCGGCAGCCGTTCTGGCTCTGACCACAGCCGGCGGAGCCTCCGCGGCGCCGGCCCCTTCGACCGCTTCCGAAGACAAGCTTCTTCCTTCGATCGTGCGCCTCGCGGTGAATGGTGCCGGAGCCGCCGACTATTGGACCTCGGAGAGGATGCAAAACGCGGTTCCGGGTGATGTCCTGGCCGGACAAGCACTGGAAAACGGCACCCGCTCCAACCCTGCCGTGATTGAGAAGGGCAAGAAGACCAAGGTCAAGGCCGCCAAGGCTAAGGCTGCCACCCCGGGAACGGTGAACCATGTCGGCAAGGTGTTCTTCACCATGGGAAACTCCAACTACGTCTGCTCGGGCAACGCCGTGTCCTCCGACAACAAAAGCACTGTAGCCACTGCCGGACACTGCGTTTTCGGCGGCCCCGGCCAGGAGGCCACCAACTTCACGTTCGTGCCGGCCTACAACAACGGAGCAGCACCTTACGGCAAGTGGGCGGCCAAGGCTCTTTACACCACCACCGGGTGGAGCAGTGCGGGTGACCTTAACTACGACACCGGCTTCGCGGTGATGGAGCCGCTCAACGCCAACCTCCTCACGGACGTGGTGGGCGGCTCCGCTGTGGCCTTCGGCCAGGATCGCGGGCTGTCCTACACGGCCTTCGGCTACCCGGCAGACAAGCCGTTCACCGGTGAGGCGCTCAAGAGCTGCGCCGGCACTGCCAGCGGAGACCCGATCAACCCCAAGTTTACGACCCAGGGAATTCCCTGTGACATGACGAGTGGATCCTCGGGCGGTCCGTGGTTCATTGAATCCGGCCTCGGCGAGGGCTCCGGAGGCGTGCAGAACTCCATTAACAGCTACGGCTACAGCGGCTCGAAGGTGATGTACGGGCCGTACTGGGGCGACGCCATCAGAGAGGTGTATGACGTTGCCTCAAAGCCCTAGCGAAGAAACCCCCGCCAACCGCTCCGTCACCCGGATAGAGGTGAACCAGACCCAGGAGGAAATCCTCGAGTACTGGACCGAGGAGCGCATGGCGGAAGCAAAGCCCCGGGAGCTTCGGCGTCCGGAGCAGGGCCCGCCTCCAGGCAAGCAGGACTAAGCCGGCAAACAACGACGGCGCCCGTCCCCTTTAAGGGAACGGGCGCCGTCGTTCGTTAACGCATTGAGGGAGTGATCCCTCCAGGGATCAGTGGAAGAAGTGGCGGGCACCGGTGAAGTACATGGTGATGCCGGCCGCGTTTGCTGCCGCTATGACTTCCTCGTCCCGGACCGAACCGCCGGGCTGGACCACGGCGCGGACGCCGGCGTCGATCAGGATCTGCAGGCCGTCAGCGAAGGGGAAGAACGCGTCCGAGGCTGCCACGGCGCCCCGGGCACGCTGGGGTGCGCCGGCACCGCTGGTGTTGGTGGCACCGCCGGCACCTTCGACGTCGGACTCCACCGTCACGCCGAGGGTGTTGGCCCGTTCGACGGCCAGGCGGCAGGAGTCCAGGCGGTTGACCTGGCCCATGCCGACGCCAACGGCTGCGCCGTCCTGGGCGAGCAGGATGGCGTTGGACTTGGCTGCGCGGCAGGCGGTCCAGGCGAAGGCGAGGTCGGCGAGGGTCTTTTCGTCGGCGGCCTCACCGGCAGCCAAGGTCCAGTTGGCAGGGTTGTCGCCGTCGGCATCAACCTTGTCGGCAACCTGGACCAGGACGCCGCCGGAAACCTGGCGGAATTCGGTCGGGTAGCGGCCGTAGCCGTCGGGCAGGGCGAGCAGTCGGATGTTCTTCTTCTTGGAGAGGATCTCCACGGCCTCCGGCTCAAAGCCCGGGGCGATCACAACCTCCGTGAAGATGTCCTTCACGGTGTTGGCCATGCCTGCGGTCACCGTGCGGTTCGCGGCGATAACCCCGCCGAAAGCGGAGACGGGATCGCAGGCGTGTGCCTTGCCGTGGGCGTCGGCGATGGGGTCCGCAGCATCCCTGGAGCCTACGGCCACGCCGCAGGGGTTGGCATGCTTGATGATGGCGACGGCAGGCTCGCTGAAGTCGTAGGCCGCGCGGAGAGCGGCATCGGCGTCCACGAAGTTGTTGTAGCTCATGGCCTTGCCGTGCAGCTGGTCGGCCTGCGCGATGCCCGCCGGGGCAGCCTTGTCAACGTACAGCGCTGCCTGCTGGTGCGGGTTCTCGCCGTAGCGCAGCACCTCGGAGCGTTCGAGGGAAAAGCCGGCGTAGGCGGGCCAGTCGATGACGCCGTCGCCGTCCTCGTCCAGGAACTGGCTCGCGGTCCAGGTGGCTACGGCGTTGTCGTAGGAAGCAGTGTGGGCGAACGCCTTGGCGGCGAGCCGGCGTCGGGTCTTCAGGTCAAACCCGCCCTCGGCGGCAGCGGCGACTACCTGGCCGTAGAAGGAGGGGTCCACCACGATGGCGACGGCGGCGTGGTTCTTTGCCGCGGAGCGCACCATGGCGGGGCCTCCGATGTCGATCTGCTCCACCACATCATCCTGGGCAGCGCCGGACTTCACGGTCTCCACGAACGGGTACAGGTTGACCACCACCAGGTCGAACAGCTCGATCTCCATTGTGGTGAGCGTTTCCATGTGCGCCGGGACGCGGCGGTCGGCCAGGATGCCGCCGTGCACGCGCGGGTGCAGCGTCTTCACCCGGCCGTCCAGCATTTCCGGTGAACCGGTGACTTCCTCGACCTCCTGGACGGGAATGCCGGCCGCGGCGATCTTCTTGGCCGTGGACCCGGTGGATACCAGCTTCACTCCGGCTGCATGCAGGCCCTGGGCGAGTTCCTCCAGACCGGTCTTGTCGTAAACCGAGATGAGGGCCCGGCGGATCGGAACTCGGTCAATGGATACGCGCTCATGCTGCGTGAAGCTCACAAATGTCTCCGTCTTATGTCGCGGAACAACGCCGCGGTTGGTGGGGATAGTGCCAGTTTATCGCGAAGTGCAGTTTGCCCCCGGCGCAGGCGGAAGTGTGAACGTCAGCGGGCCGGGCTAAAGTTCTTTCAGGAGGCTGCGATGAATACTTACACCACTGTGCCGAGCGGCGAGCAGGTGGTCCAGGAACTGCCATGGCGATGGAAAGTCCAGGGCAGGATCTTCCTGATCGGCGGCCTCGGTTTTATGTTCGACGCCTGGGATGTCACCCTGAACGGCATCCTCATCCCGCTGCTCTCCACGCACTGGGCCCTTACGCCCGGGGAGGTCGCCTGGGTGGGCACTGCCAACCTGATCGGGATGGCCGTGGGTGCTTTTGTGTGGGGCACCATCGCTGACACGATCGGGCGCAAGAAGGCCTTCACTGCCACCCTGCTGATCTTCTCCCTGTTCACCGTGCTGGGCGCTTTCTCCCCCGACTTCATCCTGTTCTGTGTGTTCCGGTTCATGGCGGGCTTTGGCCTGGGTGGTTGTATTCCCGTGGACTATGCCCTGGTGGGTGAGTTCACGCCCCGCAAGCAGCGCGGCCGGGTCCTCACCGCGATGGACGGATGGTGGCCGGTGGGCGCCGCCCTGGCCGGCTTTGTCTCCGCCGGGCTTGTGGCCCTGTACGGCGACTGGCGGCTGACCATGCTGGTGATGGTCCTGCCCGCACTGCTGGTGTTCTGGGTCCGCCGCAGCGTGCCCGAGTCCCCGCTGTTCCTGATCCGCAAGGGCCGCCGCGAGGAGGCAGCCAAGGTCATCGACGATCTTGTGGCGGCAACCGGGGCGGAATCCCGCGCCTACAGCCTGCCGGACGCCAAGGAAGTGCCGCGGCTTTCCGCCGGCAGCGCCTGGCACCAGCTTCGCCTCGTGTGGCAGTTCAACTGGAAGATCACCGCCGCGGCCTGGTCCCTGTTCTTCACCATCCTGCTGGTCTACTACCTGTCCCTGACCTGGATGCCGCGGATCCTCATCGGGGCCGGCTTTGCAGAATATAAGGCGCTCGTCACCACCGCGTCGATGGCGGCCGTAGGGCTTCTGGGCGTTGTTGTCGCGGCCCTGCTGGTGGAGCGGGTGGGCCGCAAGTGGATCCTCGCCATCACCGGTCCGTTATCCGCGCTGACCCTGGTGATCGTGGCCATCGTGGTGGACATCCCCACGGCTGCAGTGTTCTGGCTGCTGGTGTTCGGGTTCGTGGTGCAGGTGGCCATCCCGGTCCTTTACGCCTACGTCTCGGAGCTCTACCCCACCGAACTGCGCGGCACGGGTTTCGGGTGGGCCTCCACGTTCTCCCGGCTGGGCGCCGGCTTCGGCCCGCTCATTTTCGCGAACTACTTCTGGCCCGAACTTGGCCTGGCCACGTCCTTCGCCCTGGCCGGCGGCCTGGTGCTGCTCGCGGTGTTGTGGATGGCGTTCTTCTCCCCCGAAACCAGGCAGCGCCGCCTCGAGTAGCACGGCGGCGAGCGACGCGCTCGTGCGATTCCGCTACCGAGGTTCGATGGCGCGGCCCGTATGTCAACCGCGCCAGCGAATTCGCGCATCGACAACGATTACGCGCCCCGGAATCAGAGCGACCAACGGCCGGGTCACGAGGGCTGGCGGGTGCGGGCGGCGTGGGCGGCGGCGAGGTTTGCCAGGGTGGATACCAGCAGCCGGCGCTCCACCACCTTGATGCGCTCGTGCAGGGTTTCCTCGGTGTCGGACTCTTCGATGGCTACTGCTTCCTGCGCGATGATCGGTCCGGTGTCCACCCCGGCGTCGGCCCAGTGGACGGTGCAGCCGGTCACCTTCACGCCGTACGCCATGGCGTCACGCACACCGTGCGCGCCGGGGAAGGCCGGGAGGAGGGCGGGATGGGTGTTCAGGTACCTGCCGTTGAAAGCATCGATGAACTCCGGGCTCACGATCCTCATAAAGCCCGATGACACCACCACATCCGGCTCAAAGGCGGCAACGGCCTCGGTCAGTGCGGCATTCCAGTCGGCCCGGTCCGCGTAGGCCTTGAAATCCACCACGAACGTGGGAATGCCGGCGTCAGCGGACCGTTCCACCCCGTAGGTCCCCGGCCGGTCGGCTCCGACTGCAGCGATTGCGACGTCGAGATCCCCTGCCTGCACCGCGTCTATAACTGCCTGGAGATTGGACCCGGTTCCGGAAACGAGGACTACGATGCGCATGCGTCTAGCTTATGGGCAGGCTCGCGTAGGCTGGAAAACATGAACTCCACTCCGCAACCGGCTGGGCAGCAGCGCACAAAACCGCCGCTCAACGAGGCAGCCAAAGCCTCGCTCGCCAAGACCCACACCCTGTTTCGGATCTTTGTGGTTTCGGTACTCGGCGCGTTCTTCGTCTACCAGCTAGACGTGGGCTACCTCTGGCTAACGGCCCTGCTGACGGTGGCTGGCCTGGCCCTCGGCGTGATGCTCCTGATCAGGGCTTCGCGGCTCAGAGAATCAAGACTTGTCCTCATCGGCACCATCTCCGGCCTGGTGGTATCGGCAATCATGGTGCTGCTGATCCTGGTCACAGCCCTGTTCTTCGACGAAGTCCGCGAATACCAAGCATGCGTCGGCCGGGCTTTGACGGACCAGGCACAATCAGCTTGCCGCGTGCAGCTGCAGGAGTCGCTGCCCGCCAAACTCCCCTAGCCATCAAGCCTTACCGGACCAGCTCGGCGTCCTCGTCCTTCACCGCCTGCTCGCGTTCCAGCCAAGGTCCGGCCGCGTAACCAATTACGACGCCGGCAGCCACTTCCGCAGCCACCCAGACTGCCGTCCAGAACGGGTCAGGACCAATCGAGGTAAGGCGTCCGATCCCCGCCGAGCCACGTGCCAGCCAGGCCAGGCCGGCGGTCAGCAGGCCGGCGGCCAGCCCGCACAGCACCCCCAGGACCAGGGTGGAAACCGTGGCGGTGAACCAGCGGACATGGATCTTGATGGAGAGCCACTCATCGAAATGGTTCTCCCCTTCCCGCAGGAACCACCAGCCGGCCAGGGCACCCGCAAGGACCGGGACGATCATGGCAACAAAGGCGTACTCCAGCGGACCGGCCGGGATGGCGGCCAGCACCGGGATGGACGGCAGCGGACCCACGGCGGTGCCGAGCGGACCCACCTGGGAACCGACGCCCATGGCAAAGCCCGGGCCCGACACCCATGACAGGGCAAACACCACCAGGTTGGGCAGGAATCCAAGCTGCGCAATGGTGAGGGCGGCACCTCCCACGGCGCCGGCGTCGAGCGCTTCATAGACCGCCACCACAAGGTTCCAGTGAATAAACAGGTCAACAGCAAGCAGCAGGGCAGCCAGCGCCAGGGCGGACAGCACCGCCACAAAGCCTGCTTTCGCCGCCGAGCCGAGGTAGGACCCAGCCCAGCGCGAGTGCTGGCTGGTGCGGGAAATCCAGTCCACGGCGTCGACGCCGATGAGCCGGCTCCAGGAGCCTGCCTCGCGCCGTGCGCCGATCACCATGCCCAGGGCGTACGGAATCAGGGGGATAAACATCGCGTGCCAGGGATTGATGACAACGTCCGGCGTGCGGCAGACGAAGCCCGTCGCGGTTCCGAACGCCGCATACACCACCCAGGAACCAAGGAGCGCCTGCCACAGCTGGTCCGTATAGGAGGCACGGGCCAGCCGGCGGCCTGCCCGCCAGGCCAGCAGGAACGGGATCAGGGTAAGGCCCAGCGGAATAAGCGTGAGCAGCCCGGACCCGGTGTGGGATGCAACGGCCGAACCGGCCGCCTTGAGTTCCAGCGGCACGCCATGGACCAGCAGCCAGGACTGGCCGGCCAGCCGGGCCAGGAAGTCGAACGCGCCGTCATGAAAACCGGCGGTGGCCCACACGGCCAGGACCGGCGCGATCACCACCAATGCCGAAATGGTGGCTGCCTGGGCCGTTTCAAGGGCACCCTGCAGCCACAAGGGCATGGGAAGGCCACGGTCTCCGGTCTGATCAGCGCGCAGTTTCATCGGTTTCCATGGTGTCACGGCGGTGCCGTCCGGTCCGTGACCGACAGGCGCAGGGCACCTGCTCAATGACCACTGCAACGGCGCTTTTCGCAAAGGTCAGCCGTAAAATTGAACTGTCCACATGAGTGGTTGGAGGCAGAGAATGACTACCGCATCCCCACATGCCCACGGCGTACACTTTGGCCGGGCAGACGTCCAAAACGCGGGCATGGGAGTGGGAATTGTTTTGATGCTGGTGGGTGTCCTGGGCTTTATCCCGGGCGTCACCACCCAATACAGCGAACTGATGTTCCTCGGACCGGCTTCGCATGCCATGTTCCTTGGTTTGTTCCAGGTATCCATGCTGCTCAACATCGTGCAGCTGGCTATTGGCGCAACCGGTCTGGCAATGTCCCGTACCGAGCATGGCGCCCGCAATTTCCTTCTCGGAGCGGGTGCGTTGTACATCGTCCTGGCTATCTTCGGGCTGATTGTCGGCGTTGATTCGGCGGCGAATTTCCTGTCGCTGAACATGATGGACAACTGGACCCACCTGGCACTGGGCGCAGTGATGATTGTTGCTGGCTGGCTGTTCTCCAGGAACATGGCGCCCGACAGGACATAGCCCGGTATCCGTAACCCGGGAAAACAGGAGCCGCGAATGGGAGAAGAACACTAAGTTCTGAAGATATTCGTCCTACTGGCTGGTGCAGTTGCCGCTCCGGCGCCGGCTGCACCAGCATTCCGCGGCTGGCCCGCCCCCAGCAGACCGGTCCGGCAGGAGAACAAGTAGTTCCGCATGCACAACGGCGCCGGGAGCCCTCACGTGGACTCCCGGCGCCGTTCGCTGTGGCCGCCACAGTGCCGTCCGGGTCAGGACGGCATCAGCAGGACGTCAGCGGCGCGGGTTGCGGTCGACGCCGTCGGCCTCGATGTGCTCCTTGCGGACTTCCTCGTTGATCGTGACGTCATCCTGGACCACGTCCTTGTCGAGGCGGACCCGTTCCACCGGAACGGTTTCCTTCTCCACCACAGGGCGTTCCTCATGCAGGATCACCTCATGCTCTTCCTCGCTGATGTCCGGGCCGTCCAGCGCCGCGCCACGGTTGGCGTCCGTGATGGGCTCCCGCTCCAGGCGGACCTCCTCGCGCTGCACCGGGACAGTCGTGGTGACATTCTCCGTAGTGACATACTTCCGCAGCCTGGCCCGTCCGGCGGTTTCCCGCTCAGTGCCGACGTTCAGACGCTCCTCCGAGCGGGTCATGGCGTCGTCCGTGGTGGGACCGGAGGTGTCGTGGCCAACAGTGCCCCCGGAAACCGCGCCTGATGCGTACCCGTCCGTACCCGCGCTCGGAGTACCGGCGTTCAGGTCGGCGTCGCCCTGCAGGTCGACTTCGTCCCTTGCCTCCGAGAAGGTCCGTGCGCCGCGCTCGTAGTAGGTGTACAGCTGGTCTTCCTCCTCAGGTGTGAGGTGTCCGTCCACATCCACGCGAGGTGCATCCTTGACGTGGTCCTTGGTGTACGGAACCACCAGGTCGTCACCTTGCGTGTATGCCCCTTCGACCGGCACAAAGGACTGCGACGTGCCGAAGAGACCGGTCTTGACGGTGACCCATGTGGGTTCGCCCGTGTCATCGTCCGCGTAGAGCTGCCCGATCGAGCCGATCTTTTCGCCGTCGGAACCGATGACGTTGCCACCCTTGTTGAGCAGGCTTTCAATGTTTTCCCTGTTGAGCATGACGTCTCCTTGGATGTGTCGTTGCGCTAGGTCAAGCCAGCATGGATGTCCCGGCACCGGGGTTTCCCCCGCGCACGGCCTCCGCCCCCTTTGCTAGAGGCATCGCGCTGACTGCCCGTCTACAGTAAGCATGCTTAGCATCAAAAGGGAAGGTTACTTAGTATTTTTTTCGCTTCCTCATTGCCAATCCCCATGTGACCAGCCGTTTTGTCCTAAAAATCATTCACGCCTGCGCGAGTGAGACGTGCCGGTGGTCGATGCCCAGCAGCGATGCGGCGGCCTTGATGTCGGCAGCCCGGTGGCCCAGGCACAGAGCCCAGTGGTGGCCGGTTCCGGTCTGGCTCCACCTGTCGACCCAGAGGCCCGGATCACCGCCGAAATCCACGCGCGATGTGGTGTTGCCGATGGCCAGGAGCGGCCCGGGCACCACCTCTCCTTCGGAGGTGGCAAAGACGTAGCTGCCGTCGGGGTCCTGGCCGAGGGCCAGGGTGGTGACCGGACCGGGCCTGACGTCGAATTCGACGGACACCCCCCACCCCCGCTTGCCGTGGTACACACCCAGTCCGCGCAGCAGCGGGTCCTGCGCCGAGACGGCAAGGTGCGCAGGCCCGTCGTGGCCCATCTCCACCACGTTGTCAAAGAAGTTCAGGGTCTGGATTTCGGTGAAGGAACCTCCGGCGCCGATGGCCTGGGCAGTCAGCATGGCAATGGAGGTCCGCAGCTCATACTCCCCCGCCATGGGGATTCCACGCGCCGTGAGGATGGAGGAGCCCAGGATCATCCCGGCACCCAGCCGCTCATGCTGTTCTCCTGCCAGGCCGCGGTGGTAGTAGGCCATTGAGTCCAGGTCGAAGTCCTTCACCAGCCGGTCCAGGCCCACCGAAACCCTGGCACCCCAGGCGAAGTCGTCGTCGTTCACTGACTCATCAAGCACAAAAAGTTCCCGGGCCAGGGCAAGGCGCTCGGACACCTCGGAGTCCGTGACGGCTTTGACGCGTTCGCGGAGGTCATCGAATTCGAGCACCTCCACGTGGGATCCGAAGGTGGTGGAAACAGTGGTCAGGTCGGTGGCAACGTCCAGCATGCCCGGATAGAGGTGGCCCATGAGGCCGTGCCGCGCGTTCCGGAGCCGGGCCCGGACGCCGGCTGCGTTCACCCACTGGCTGATCCGTTCCCACGCGGAATCCTGCGTCATGTACCCGGAGACGGACCGGAACTCGATACCCGCCCGGCGGAAGACGTTGGCTACCTCGGGCACCGGGCATTGGCCGCAGTAGGCCAGCCAGGCCCCGGTATCGAAATTCGCGTGGTCCATGGCCTCGGTGGGTTGGAGATCGATGACCAGCACAGGGCTGCCGGACCGCTGGGCCACCGGCAGGACCATCGACGACGTCAGGTAGGTGGCCAAAAAGATGACGATGAGGTCACAGTCGGCCAGCCGCAGCTTTTCCCCCGCAGCCACGGCCTGGCTGGCATCGGAGATGAACCCGGCATCGATGACCTCGGCGTCCATCTCCTGGAAGCGTGACGTGACGTATCTGGCCGATTCCTCAAGCTGCGGCAAGAGCTCCGGAAACTGCGGCCAGTAGGCGCCCAGCCCGCCGGACACCAGGCCGATCCGGGTGGGCCGGCTCTTGTGGGGTTCCAGCAAGGCAGCGGCAGACTTCTTGGTGGGCGGCATGGCCAGCCTTTCCACGCATCAATCCAGCGCAGGGCACGGAAGGCCGGGCGGGAGGAAGCTGCCAGCCCGGCCAAATCCCGCGGCGCTAGAAGTTGTACTTGTCGATGTTGTCCGTGCTGAAGACGGTGGGCGGGCCCACAATCACCTTGCCGCCCTCCTCGACGGTGCGGTCGCCCAGGTTGCCGGCCGTGAAAGTGTCGCCGGCGGCTCCGGTGATCTTCCCTTCAACGAGGGCCTTCCCTGCGAAGGCCGCAACGTACCCCAGCTGGGCGGGGTCCCAGAGCGCGAACTCCTTGACCGTTCCGTCCTTGACGAAGGGCCGCATCTCGTTCGGCAGGCCAAGCCCGGTCAGCGCAACCTTGCCCTTGTAGGCGGAGGTGGAGAGGTACCTGGCGGTGGCGGCAATACCCACGGTGGTAGGCGAAATGATGCCCTTGAGGTTGGGGTGTGCCTGCAGCAGGCCCTGGGCTTCCTGGAAGGACTTGGTGTCGTCGTCGTCGCCGTAGACCTTGGCCACGAGCTTGATGTCCTTGTACGCCGGGTTGGAGGCCAGGTCCTCCTCCATGAACTTGATCCACTCGTTCTGGTTGGTGGCGTTTGCCGTGGCCGAGAGGATGGCGATCTCGCCGGATCCGCCGATCTGCTCGGCGATCAGCTTGGTCTGGATCAGCGCCACGTCCTTGGCCACCACCTGGCTGATGAACACGTCGCGGCAGTCGGGGTTGGCGTCCGAGTCAAACGCGACGATCTTGGCGCCGGCGGAGCGCGCTTCACCCAAGGCCGTGCAGACGGCGTCGGGATCGTTGGCCGCGATGACAATAACGTTCGTTCCCGCCTGGGTTTCAGCGTTGATGAAGGAGACCTGGCTCGACGCCGATGCCTCCAGGGGGCCGACCACTTGGGAGGAGGCGAAGCCTGCTTCCTGCGCACCGGTCTTACCGCCGCCCAGGACCACGTCGGTATAGGGGTTGTTCAGCTGCTTGGGGATAAACGTGATCTTCTGGTCCTGCACGGCTGCTGAGGTCTCCCCCGAGGTTCCCGAGCCGCCGCTGCACGCCGTCAGGGCCAGCGCTGCGGCGGCCGTGACGGCGACCAGCGGGGCCAGGTGGGGGCGCCGGCCGGGGCTTTTTCGGTTCAACATCATTGTTTCCTTCTCCCTTGTTGTGGTCCGTCTCATTGGTCCTGCGTGGCGGCTTGGTCCTGCATGCCGGCCGGTTCAGTGGACCTTGTCAGTTGACGTTCCCTGGCTGAAGCTCCGGCGTACCCGGCGGACATGCTGCCATTCCCGGACGGCGGAACCGATGCTCGGCGCCACCACGGAAAAAATGAGCAGCAGGCCGGTGACGGTGATGAGGACGACGTCGGACACCCTCCCCAGGCGCAGGGCGTAGTTCAGGCAGCCGATCAGCAGGACGCCGGCCACCACACCGGGAATGGTGCCCTTGCCGCCGAAAATCGAAACGCCGCCCAGCAGCACAGCAGCGATAACGGCCAGTTCCAGCCCGGAGGCGTTGTCGCTGCGGGCGCTGGTGTAGCGCAGGGTCCAGTAGATCCCGGCCAGGGCCGATACGGCGCCGGAGGCCAGATAAAGCCAGAATTTGCTGCGGGCCACGTTGATGCCCACGAAGTTGGCCGCCTCCTTGCTGTAGCCCATCGCGTACAGGCCCCGCCCAAAGGGCGTGAAATGGAGCAGAATCCCAAAAAACAGGACAATGAGGACGACGCCGACCATCACCGTGGGAATGCCGGTGGCGCCCAGCTTGGAGGTGAAGAAGGCCGTCAGCGGCTTCGGGAAATTTGCTACGGCATTGTCCCCGATGACCACCAGTGCCAGGCCCCTGAAGAGGGCCAGGGTGCCGATGGTGACGGCGAGCGACGGCAGGCCAAGGACGGCAATCAGGAAGCCGTTGAACATGCCGGCACCGATTCCCGCCAGCAGGCACAGGGCCATTACCAGCCAGATGTCCAGGCCACCGGCCCAGAGCACGCCCATCAGGGCACTGGTCAGGCCCGCGATACTCGCCACGGACAGGTCGATTTCACCCGTGACGATGATCAGCGTCATTGGCATGGCGATCAGCAGGACGGGGATGACGTCCAGCAGCAGGAACCCGGTGGTCACCGGTGAGGCGAAGCGCGGGATGGCGATGGCGGCGAAGACCAGGAACGCGAGCAGGGCGTAGATGGTGATGGCGTCGCGGCTGCCCAGGATGCGGGCCGCACCGGTTCTTCCTTTTGGCTCGATGGCCAGCGGCTTGGTGCTGTCGGCCACGGGCACGTCCGCGGGGGCGCTGCCCGGGGTGGTGGTCTCAGACATTCCGTGCCTCGCTTATCCGCAGTTTCCGCGCTGTCCGCAGGCTGGCCAGGCGGTCGATCACAATGGCCGTCAGGATCAGGATGCCCACAATGGCCTGCTGCCAGAATTTGTCCACCCGAAGGGCGGTCAGCGAACTGGTAATGGTCGTCAGGAGCAGTGCACCCAGGGCCGCCCCGGCCACCGTCCCGCTGCCGCCGAAGATTGCCACCCCGCCCACTACCGCCGCCGCCACGACATCCAGCTCCATCCCGGTCCCGGTGGTTGCGCCCACCGAGTTGAAGCGGCTGGCGTAGAGGACTCCGGCGAGGCCGGCCAAGGCGCCGTTGGCCAGGAAGGCCAGGAACACCCGCTGGGATACCTTGATGCCCAGGACTTTCGCCGCTTCCGGGTCTGATCCGATGGCGTACAGGTCCCGGCCGGGCCGGGTGCCCGCCATGTAGACGGCCACGGCGGCCACCACCACGATGGCCAGCAGCGTGATGATCGGGAAACCCAGCACAGTGTCCACGGACAGCGCACCGAATGCCTCCGGCCGGTCCCCCGCAAAGTATTGTTTTCCGCCGGCCCAGGCGTTGTTCAGTCCGCGGAACACGTACAAAGTGCCGAGGGTGATCACCAGTGCCGGCACCTTGGCCACAGTGACCAGGAACCCGTTGAACGCTCCCAGCAGGGCGCCGAAGGCCATGCCGAGGAGCAGCACCACAATAATCGGCAGGCCGGGCATGGCAACGAAGATGGAGCCGGTGCCGAAGGCGACCAGCCCCAGCATTGAGCCGACGGACAGGTCGATGTTCCGGGTGATGATGAGCAGGGTCTGTCCGGCCGCCAGGATCACGATGATCGTGGCGTTCAGGAGCAGGTCCTTAACTCCCTGCGGGGACAGGAACAGCGGGTTGTTGAGGTAGGTGATGAGCACCAGGAGCAGCAGCGCGACCAGGACGGGGAGTTCGCGCAGGCGCAGCAGTGCACCAAGGCCGCCGCTGCCGCCCGGGGCGAGTGCCGGCGTCGTGCCTTTTTCCCCGTGTTTGACCGTGGAACTCATTCCATCACTCCTGCCGGGGAGGTTGCCGCGTGCATGACCGACTCGGGATTGGCGTCCGCCCTGTCGAACTGCGCAGTGATCCGGCCCTCGCGCATCACGAGGACCCGGTCCGCCATCCCCAGGACCTCGGGCAGCTCGGAGGAGATCATCAGGATGGCGATGCCCCGGCCGGCGAGGTCCGAGATGAGGCGGTGCACTTCGCTCTTGGTGCCCACGTCGATGCCGCGGGTGGGCTCGTCGATGATGAGCAGCTTGGGGTCGGTGGCCAGCCACTTGGCCAACACCACCTTCTGCTGGTTTCCGCCGGACAGGGTGGAGACTGCGTGTTCCTGGCTCCCGGCCTTGACCTGCAGCCGCTTGCTCCACTCCTCCGCGGCAGCGCGTTCCTTGCCGCCGTTGATGAGCCCGGCCGTCACGAACTTGTTCCGCAGGGTGAGCGTCACGTTCCGGGCCACCGAAAGGTTCATCACCAGCCCCTGCTTGCGGCGGTCCTCGGGCACAAAGCCCAGGCCGGCAGCGATCGCGGCCTGCGGGTCACGGGCTTTGAACGGCTTCCCCTCCACCTGGATCTGCCCCGAATCGTAGGCGTCGATGCCGAACACGGCCCGGGCAACCTCGGTCCTGCCGGCACCCACCAGGCCGGCGAGCGCAACGATCCCGCCGGAACGGACTTCGAAGCTGATGTCCCGGAAAACGCCGGACCTGCTGAGCCTGTCCACCTTCAGGACCGTATGCCCGATCTCCGCCTCGGCCTTGGGGAACAGCGTTCCGATGTCCCGGCCCACCATTTCCCGGACAATGTGGGCCACGGTGACATCAGCGGTGCGGTGCGTGGCGATGTAGCGGCCGTCGCGCATCACCGTGATCCGGTCGCAGAGATCAAACACTTCATCGAAGCGGTGCGAGATGAACAGGATGCCGGTGCCCTTGTCCCGCAGGGAGCGGGCCACGGCAAAGAGCCGGTCCACTTCCACGCCGCTGAGGGCGGCCGTGGGTTCGTCCATGACCAGCACCTTCGCGTCGAGCGAGATGGCCTTGGCGATTTCGATGATCTGCTGGTCGGCGATGGACAGCCCCTCCGCCACACGGGACGGATCGATGGGCACGCCCAGCCGCTGGAAGAGCTCAGCGGCCTGCCGCCGCATCTGGGTGCGGCTGATCAGCCGTGACCGCCCCTTGGGCTGGCGGCCGATAAAAATGTTCTCAGCTACTGTGAGGTCCGGGAACAGGGTGGGCTCCTGGTAAATGACCGAGATTCCGGCAGCCTTGCTTTCCGCCACATTCTTGAAGTGGACCGGTTCGCCGCTGAGCCGGAAGTCCCCCGAATCCGGATGGTGCAGGCCGGCGAGGATTTTCACCAGGGTGGATTTGCCTGCGCCATTCTCACCCACCAACGCATGGATTTCGCCGGCCCGGATTTCCACTGTGCCGTCGGCGAGCGCCACCACCGGACCGAAAGTCTTGGCGGCACCGGCCAGCGACAGCAAGGGCTCGCCGTAGGCGCTCCCGGGCTCCGGAATTTCATTGCGTTCCTGCTGCATAAATGAACCGCACCTTTGGGGTCTATGCCAAAATAATGAATCGTTTCACAACATCTGAGTGGTTTGAATCATAAGTCCGCTGACCAGCACGGTCAATAGAAGCGGGGGCCGTCCGAACATTCGTGACTGATTTCTGTTCAGCTGCCCGCCGACGCGGCCTGGTGTTTCCCTAACCTTTCCCCGCGCGCCATATCCGGTCCCCCGCCCGGCAACACCGCCCGCCCACCGTGGAGGGGTGAGGATCGCAATTGTTGCTGAATCATTCCTGCCCCTGATGAACGGCGTCACGCACTCCATCCTGCGGGTGCTGGAACACCTGGAAGAGCGGGCGATGACGTCCTGGTCATCGCCCCCTCCACGCAGGACGCGGAGGCGCCCGGCCACGTCAAGGGCGCCCAAATCCACCGACTGCCGGCAGTGCCGCTGGCGGGCTATACGAACGTCAGGGTTGCGATGGGCGGTGTGTACCGGGTCAAGCGAATCCTTGCCGACTACGCACCGGACGTTGTCCATCTCGCCTCACCGTTCGTTCTGGGCTGGCGGGCCGCCCAGGCGGCCCATCAGCTGGGGATACCGGCCGTGGCCATCTACCAGACCGAGGTTCCCGGCTACGCGGCGCGGTACGGCGTCCCGTTCCTGGAGAACTGGGCCTGGAACCGCGTGGAGAACATCCACCTGCTCGCCACCCGCACCCTGGCGCCGTCCACGTTCGCGCTGAACCAGTTGCGCGGACGCGGTATCCCCCGGGTGCAGATGTGGCGGCGCGGCGTGGACACGGCACGGTTTTCGCCGGAAAAGCGCGACGACGGCTGGCGGGCTGAGGTGGCTCCCGGCGGTCAGCGGATCATCGGCTATGTGGGAAGGCTGGCCGTGGAGAAGCAGGTGGAGGACCTCGCCGCCCTGGCCGGGATGCCTGGCACCCGGCTGGTGATTGTGGGTGACGGACCGCAGCGGGCGGCGCTGGAGGAGGCTCTGCCCGATGCCGTCTTCACCGGGTTCCTGGGCGGCGGGGACCTGGCCCGCGCCGTTGCCTCCTTCGACCTCTTTGTCCATCCCGGCGAGTTCGAAACGTTCTGCCAGACCATCCAGGAGGCCATGGCATCGGGGGTGCCGGTGGTGGCCACGGGCCGCGGCGGCCCCCTTGACCTCGTGGAGAACTCCCGGACGGGCTGGCTATACGAACCCGGTGACCTCTCCGGCCTGCGCACGCGCGTGATGGACCTGATGGGCGACGACGCCAAGCGCCGCGCCTTCGCCGCAGCAGCCCACGCGTCGGTGCAGGACAGGACCTGGCCGGCCCTCTGCCGGCAGCTGGTCCGGCATTACGACGAAGTCATCGCCGGCACCGGACTCCCCCTCGCCGCCGGCAGCGGAACCCGGACAACCAACGCCGAAGGGGCAGCGCTGTGAAGATTTCCGTGATCGGCTGTGGCTACCTCGGCGCCGTCCACGCCGCCACGCTGGCGTCCATGGGCCACACCGTGGCGGGCATCGACGTGGATCCCGCCCGGGTGGACCAGCTGTCCCGGGGCGCGGCCCCGTTCCATGAGCCGGGCCTGGACGAACTGCTGCAGGACGGCCTGGCCACCGGAAGGCTGGCCTTCTCCACAACGGCGGCCGCCGCCAAGGGCGCGCAGGTGCACTTCCTGTGCGTGGGAACGCCCCAGCATAAGACGTCCGACGCCGCCGACCTCACCTATCTCGTCTCGGCTGCGGAGGCGCTGCTGCCGCACCTGGCCGCGGGCGCCGTCGTCGTCGGAAAATCAACGGTGCCCGTGGGCACTGTGGACATGCTCCGCAGGGTGCTGCGTACCCGGCCGGATGTCTTGCTGGGCTGGAACCCGGAGTTCCTCCGGCAGGGCACCGCGGTCAAGGACTCGCTGGTGCCGGACCGGCTGGTCTACGGCGTGGACGGCGGGCGGGCTGCGGCCTTCAGTCCTCAGACGGGTGCGCCCACCGGCGTCACCGCGGCCCTTGACACCGTCTACGAGCCGCTTCTCGGCGCCGGGATTCCCCGTCTGGTCTGCAACTTCGCTACAGCGGAACTCATCAAATCAGCCGCGAACGCCTACCTGGCCACCAAGGTCAGCTTCATCAACGCCGTGTCCGAACTCTGCGACGCGGCGGGTGCGGACGTGGCGGAGCTGAGCGAGGCGATGGGCATGGATCCACGGATCGGCGGGCGCTACCTGCACGCCGGACTCGGATTCGGCGGCGGCTGCCTGCCCAAGGACATCCGCAGCTTCCGGTCCCAGGCGGCGGGCCTGGGCGTCACCGCCGTGGCGGACTGGATGCGGCTGGTGGATGACGTCAACCTGGGCCAGCGCGGCCGGACCGTCACCCTGGCCCGTGAACTCTGCGGCGGCAGCCTCGCCGGCCGTTCCATCACGGTGCTGGGCGCGTCCTTCAAGCCGGACACCGATGACATCCGGGACTCCCCCGCCCTCGACGTTGCTGACCGGCTCGCCGCTGCCGGGGCGCACGTGACCGTCACCGACCCCAAAGCCGTGAACCACCCCTGGCGGCGCTATCCCCGGCTGCGGTTTGAGGCCAAAATCCTGCGCGCGCTGGAGGGGGCCGAGCTGGTGCTGCTCCTGACAGAGTGGGATGAGTACCGGCAGCTTTCGCCCGGGGTTGCGGGCGCGCTGGTACGACGGCGGGTGGTGCTGGATGCGCGCAACGCGCTGGATGCGGCGGCCTGGCAGTCAGAGGGCTGGGTAGTGCGCGGCCTCGGGACCTCCGGCACTGTTCCCGCAGTTGTTGGCCACCTCCCCGGGCCCTACGCGTCACTGCACCCGAGCCTACCGGCGGAAGCGCTCCATAATCTGAGGTGACGGCTGCAGGCCCAGCCCGGCCAACTGAGGCCAGTCCTAGTCGAGGAGCCCCAGGCCGGCAAAGGCGAGCGCCACGCCGTTGCCGGCCGGGCCTGGCGTCAGCCGGTCGGCCACGGCCAGGACCTTGGGGTGGCCGTCCTCCACCGCAATGCCAATGCCCGCGTACTGGAGCATCTCGATGTCATTGGCGCTGTCGCCGATGGCCACGATGTCCTCCCGCTTCAGGCCCAGGCGCTGCTCCACCACCTGGATGCCCACCGCTTTGTGGGTTCCGGCCATAAAGATCTCCCCCGCGGTGTCGCCCAGGGCGGACAGTGAGCTGGGGATGAGCCCCACATCCGGGCCGAGCCCGTCCATCAGGCCGGTCAGCGGGACCGGGGAGTCAAAGCAGGAAATCTTGGCGAAGGACGCGGACCGCAGGTCGTCGCTGTACTGCACCGGGCCCAGGATGTCCTCCACCGGATCAACATCGGTGCTCAGGACGCCGTCGTGCCCGGACCTGCCGGCGAACACCGGCGTCAGCACCCGCCGCAGGCGCTCGTCCACGCCGGTCCTGCCGTGCAGGGCTTCGGGCGCCTCGAGGATGTACGCAACGTCGTTGGAGTCCAGCGTGTCCACGATGCGCGCCGCCAGGTCCGGACTGAAGCGCGTGTCCTTCAGTACCTCCCCGTTCAGCTCCACCCGGGCACCGGCGCCGGTGATCACGCCGTCGAACCCTGCTTCCAGGATGTGGCCCGGGACCATGGCCAGCGGTCGTCCAGTGCACACAAAGACCAGGTGTCCGCGCCGGCGGACTTCCTGCACGGCGTCCACGTGGGCGGCGGGGGCCAGACCGTGGTCCGCGTAGGTCCCGTCAATATCGAGGAAGATGGCACGTGGCCGGGCGGTCTGCTGGCTGGACATGCCGGAGCTCCTTGGTTTGGCGGCGGGATTATTCAACTCTATCGAAAGGGGCTGACCCGGGACCGAAAACGGCGGCTTTCAGGGCTTTACCGCCGCCCCGGCAAGCACCGCCGGCTTTATGAGGCCCGAACTGACAGTCATCCCGTGATAAACAAACCCTTGAAGTGTAGTAAGCACACTGATTGAATTAGGGAACCGGATATGGGGGCACGGCACAACTTACTGATTAAGGAGTGACAACATGGGTATTCTCGGATTTCTCATTTTGGGCCTGATCGCGGGTGCTATTGCCAAGGCCATCCTGCCAGGCCGCCAGGGCGGGGGCTGGGTAGTCACCATGGTCCTCGGCGTTGTCGGCGCCATCCTGGGCGGCTGGATCGGCTCACTGATCTTCGGTGGTGGACTGGCTGAATTCTTCGATCTCCGTACTTGGCTGCTGGCCATTCTCGGATCGATTGTTGTACTGCTGATCTACGGTGCAGTCACCAACCGGAGCAGCCGCCGCGTATAGCCGCAGCTCATAATTCTCTAAGGCAAAGCGCCGTTCCCCGCACGCGGAGGGCGGCGCTTTTGCATGCAGGCTGCCAGGCGTCCACGGCCCGCACCGGAATTTCCAGGAAACCTTCTTCCCGCCCATCAATTTTCCGGCCAGGCACTTTATGATGTGCGAGGGGGTGGTGTAATGGCTGATTCTCAAGGCCACAGCAACGGTTTAACGGCGCAGGCCTTTGGTGCCGTCCTGGACGCCAGCCCCGATGCGCTGCTCGCAGTGGCCGCGGACGGCAGCATCACCATGGCCAACGCCGCTGCCGAGAGGTTTTTCGGAATCAGCCGGCAGGACCTGGCGGGCCGGAGCCACCGGTCGCTGTTTACGGCCGGCTTCCGTGACGAGGTGGACAAGCTGTTTCGGCAGTTGGGGACGGAGCCGGGGAAACCGCCGCCGCTGCGCGAGGTGTTCTGCGTCCACAGCGGCGGGGCGAAGTTTCCCGCAGAAGTGGCCGCGTCGCTGCTCCCCGGCCTGGAAGCGGACGGGCAAACGCCCACCGGCGCCGCACCCCAGCTGCTGCTCTCGGTCCGCGAAACGTCACACCGCGCCGCGGCGGAGGAGGACCTGCGCGAGGCGATGTCCCTGCTGACCGCCACCCTGGAGTCCACCGCGGACGGCATCCTGGTGATGAGCGACCAGGGCCACGTTGCCGGTTTCAACGACCAGTTCCTGTCCATGTGGGGCATACCGCCGGAACTCATCAAAGGCGACAGCGCGGAACCGATCATGCAGCTGGTCAACGCCCAAGTGTCCGACCCTCTGGCGTTTGTGGACCGGATCAACGAGCTGGAGGACAATCCGGCGGCGGAAAGCCATGACGTCCTGGATTTCAAGGACGGCCGCACCTTCGAACGGTATTCCCGCCCGCAGCGCGTGGGCGACATGATTGTGGGCCGGGTGTGGAGCTTCCGCGACGTCACGCCGCGGCGCAAAGCCCAGGAACAGGCGCAGCAGGCCATGCTGGACCTGGCGGCGCAGGCGGAAAAACTCCGGGCCATGGCATTCCAGGATCCGCTGACCGGGCTGGCCAACCGCGCCGTGTTCAACGACGGACTGGCGCAGGCGCTGCAGGAGCCGCGGCTGAAAGCGGTGGACGTGCTCCTGCTGGACCTGGACGACTTCAAGGAAGTCAACGACATCCTGGGGCACCAGGCGGGCGACGACATGCTGATCGAGGTGGCGCGCCGGCTCCGCGGCTGCGTCCCCACCGCGGACGTGGTGGCACGGCTGGGCGGCGACGAATTCGTCGTGTTGCTGACCGCCTGCCCGAACGCCGATGAGATCGCCGCCTGCATTGTCCGCTGCCTGCATGTCCCGGTCACCATCAGCGGCACCGTGCTGCGGCCCAGCCTCAGCCTGGGGCTCGCATCCCTGGGACAGGACAACGTGGGCGCTTCCGAGCTGCTGCGCCGGGCTGACATCGCCATGTACGCCGCCAAGGCCGCCGGAAAGAACCGCTTCCTGCGGTTCCACCCGGACATGATGACAGCCCTGGTGCAGCGCACCGACATGGAAAGCGGGCTGCAGCTGGCGGTGTCCCGCGGGGAGATCTCGGTGGACTTCCAGCCGATTGTCTCGCACCGGATGGGCCAGGTGGTGCAGTTCGAGGCGCTGGCACGGTGGGACAGGAGCGGTGAGCGGGTGCCGCCGTCGGTCTTCATTCCGCTGGCCGAACGCACCGGGCTGATCAGCGAGATCGGCTCCGAGGTAATGGCGCTTGGCATGGTGCAGCTGGCCCCGTGGCTCACGGAGGACCCGTCCCGCTCCCTGTCAGTGAACGTCTCCGGCGTCCAATTGCAGGACCCGCACTTCGCCGAGGAAGTACTGCGGCTGGCGGCCGCGAGCGGAGTGGCCCCGTACCAGCTGATCCTGGAAGTGACGGAAAGCGTATTTTTCGACGCCGACTGCAGCCTGATCAAACAGCTCAGCACGCTGCGCGATGCCGGCGCCCGGGTTGCCTTGGACGATTTCGGCACCGGCTATTCGTCGCTGGGCAGGCTGCAGGACCTGCCGGTGGACACGGTGAAGATCGATAAAACCTTTGTGTCCATGGTGCGCACCGGCACCGAGCGCCTGCCCATCCTCAGTTCCATGATCAACATGGCCCACAGCCTCGGTTTGACTGTCACGGCGGAGGGCGTGGAAACGGTGGCCCAGGCGGATTACCTCACTGCCCTGGACTGCGACTCCCTGCAGGGGTACCTGTTCTCGCTTCCGGAGCCGGGCCGGCGGCTGGAGTACGCCCTGCACCACGCCGAGGAAGCACTCAACGCACTCAACGCACTCAACGGACGGTAGCGCCCACCGATTCCCGGGCCGTTTTCGGCACTGTGAGGCATATCATGGGAAGGCGTCTCCACCCAGGTCTCTGGTGGGCCTCGGGGTCCCGATTTCCGGGGTTTCCCCAGGGTTCCAGGGCGCACCAATGGGGAGGGTTCCGCGTGTCTCAGACTGGTCTCCTGCAGCACCGGCGCGCCGGCGGCAGCACTTCGATGCCGGTGAAGTGGCTGGCCGTGCTGACGGCGGTGGTGCTCGCCGCGCTCGGCCTGTTCTTCGCGGCCAACAGCGGGACGCCGGCCGCCCTGGTGACCGGCGACTTCGTGATTCTGGCGGCTTCCCTGTTGGCCGGTGCGAGCTGCACCCGGGCCGCATTGCGCGGTGGTACGAACGCCAGGGCCTGGTCCTTCATGGCGGCCGCCGCCTTCATCTGGGCCGCGGGAATGGCCGTATACGCGTACTTTGGACTGGCCAACAACCATGTCTATCCCTTCCCTTCCCTGGCGGACGCCCTGTTCATCAGCTACTCGGTGCCCGCCGTCGCCGCGCTCTTCGCGTTCAAGCGGCGCGGCGGCAACCATGTGGCCCTGTACCGGGCGGTGATGGACGCCGCAGTGATCGCCGGGTCCGTCCTGGTGGTCAGCTGGTACATCGTGCTGGGTCCCGCGTTCGATGCCCAGGGGGACCCGCTGGCGCGCCTCGCCGGCATGGGCTACCCCGTGGTGGACCTGGTAATCACCTCACTGGTGCTGGTCCTGGCGATGCGCCGCCAGCCGGGCGAACGGTTGCCGTGGCTGTGTTTCGGCGGCGGCCTCCTGGTGCTGGCCGTGACGGACAGTACCTACGTGCGGTTGACGTTCGACGGCGTCACCGGCACCACAGGTTCGCCCCTCGCCCTGGGCTGGATCGTTGCCTTCCTCCTGGTGGCCCTCGCGCCGCTGGCTCCGTACCGGGAAAGCCCCGGGCCCGACCGGACCGGCTACACCCTGGCCCTGGAGCTGCTGCCGTACGTGCCGCTGCTGGCGGCGGTGGTGCTGTTTGCAGGTCCCCACCTGGCGGAGCTGGATCCCTTCCTGCTGGTGGCGGGCGCCGCGGTGCTGGTGTTCGTTACGGTGCGGCAGGTCCTGATTATCCTGGAGAACGTCACCCTCACCACCGGGCTGGAGGCCGAGGTGGCGGTCCGCACCCGGGAACTGGAGACGGCCCGCGAGGCCGCCATGGAGTCCAGCCGGTTGAAGTCGGAATTCCTGGCCACCATGAGCCATGAGATCCGAACCCCCATGAACGGTGTGGTGGGGCTGACTGCCCTGTTGCTGGAAACCCCGCTCGAGCCCACCCAGAAGCAATATGCCGAGGGCGTCAAGGGTGCCGGCGAGGCGCTGCTGGCGCTGATCAACGACATCCTGGACTTCTCCAAGCTGGAGGCCGGCAAGGTTGACCTGGATGTGCGCCCCTTTGATCCGCGCGTCCTCATCGAGGAGGTGGCCGGGCTCCTGGCCGAGCCGGCGCTTGCCAAGAACCTGGAATTGATCGCCTACTGCGAACCCGAGGTGCCGGCACGGCTGGTGGGCGACTCCGGCCGGATCCGGCAGGTCCTCCTGAACCTTGCGTCCAACGCGGTGAAGTTCACGGCTTCCGGGGAGGTGGCCATCAGGGTCACCACGGAGAATCCAGGCGCCGCTGCCGGGAGCAGCGCCACGGTGTACTTCGAAGTCCGCGATACCGGCATCGGCATCGAGTCATCCCAGCACGGCAGGCTCTTCCAGTCGTTCTCCCAGGCCGATGCTTCCACCACCCGTCGGTACGGCGGCACCGGACTGGGCCTGGCCATCTGCAGCCGGCTGACCGACGCCATGGAGGGCGAAATAGGACTGGAGAGCACCCCGGAGGAAGGCAGCACCTTCTGGTTCCGGTTGCCCCTGCCGGTGGCGCCGCCCTCCACGGATCCGGTGCCGGCGGCCGGCTTCCTTGACGGATTGCGGGTCCTGGTGGTGGATGACAACGCCACCAACCGGCTGGTGCTCGAATCCCAGCTGCGCGGGTGGCGGCTGCAGCCGGAAGCCGTGCCCGATGCCGCCTCGGCGCTGGTCCGTGCCCGCGAAGCGGATGCTGCCGGCGAACCCTTCCACCTGGCCGTCCTGGACTTCTGTATGCCGGACACCGACGGGCTGGAGCTGGCCCGAAGCATCAAGGCCGATGCCGGACTTGCCGATATCGAACTGATCATGCTCACGTCCACCATGCAGGTCAATTCGGCCGAGATCAGCCGGGCGGGCGTCCGTGAATGGCTGATGAAGCCGGTCCGGAGCTCAGAGTTGTACAACCGCCTGGTCCGGCTGATGTCCACGCACGGGCCCTCCGTTCCGGCGGCTGCCACGTCCCAGGCCTCGACCGCTCCGGACGGGCCGTCCCGGGGCCGGATCCTGGTGGTGGAGGACAACGAGGTGAACCAGCTGGTGGCCCGCGCCACCGTCAGCAGGTTGGGCTATGTTGTGGATGTGGTGTCCAACGGTGCCGAGGCACTCACCGCCACCGCGGAATCCCGGTATGCAGTGGTCCTGATGGACTGCCACATGCCGGTGATGGACGGCTTCGAGGCCACCCGCCGGATCCGGCGGCGGGACGGCAGGCACCCGCGCCTGCCCATCATCGCCATGACGGCCGGGGCACTGGACGGTGACCGGGAACGGTGCCTCGCTGCCGGGATGGACGACTACCTCGCCAAGCCGGTGGACGCCGCCGCCCTCGAAGCAACCCTGGCCCATTGGGTCCCGGCGCCCGAGGTCCGGCTGGTTCCCGAACTGGTCCCCCAACTTGTCCCCCAGGCTCTGGCCGTTACGGGCGGACCGGCCGGCTCTGCTACTACCCCGGCCCTGGACCCGGACCGGATTGCCATGCTGCGGGACTTGGGCCCGGACGACGGCCACGGCCTGCTGCCCGAGGCGGTGGCCGCGTTCCGCCGGGACTTGCCCGCCCGCGTCGCTGGCGTGCGGGCGGCCGTGAACGACGGCGACGGGCCGGCTGTGGCGGAGGCGGCGCACGCGCTGAAGGGGTCGGCTGCCAACATCGGAGCCGCTGCCGTTGCAGCGATCTGCGGCGAGCTCGAAGGGCTGGGCAAGGGCGGCACGACCCATGGCGGAGAGGCCATGGTCCGCCGCCTTGAGGCGGAATTGCCCCGGCTGGATGCGGAACTGGACGCGGCGCTGGAGGGGGCCAAATGAAAGTCCTCGTGGCCGACGACGACCCGGGGTCGCTCCTCGTGGCGAGGGCCGCCGTCGAACGTTCCGGCCATGACTGCCTCACGGCCGCCGACGGTGACGAGGCGTGGGCCCTGTACCTGGAGCATCAGCCGGATGTGGTGGTCACGGACTGGATGATGCCGGGCATGGACGGGCTGGCGCTGTGCCGGGCCATCCGGGCGCGCGAACAGGACCTGTACACGTACGTGGTGCTGCTGACTTCTCAGGGCTCACGGGACGATGTCCTGGCGGGGCTGGAGGCGGGCGCGGACGATTACGTCACCAAGCCGCTGGACCCGTTTGTGCTGCACGCCCGGCTGCTGGTGGCGCGGCGCATCACTACCCTGCACGCGGACCTGGCGCACTACCGCCGGGTCCTGTCCCGGCAGGCGCGGACGGATCCGCTGACGGGGCTGCACAACCGGCTCAAGCTGTCGGAGGACCTGGAGCAGCTCCACCTGCGGAGCAAGCGGTACGCGGAGCAGTACAGCGTGGCCATGTGCGATGTGGACAATTTCAAGAGCTACAACGACATCTACGGCCACCAGGCGGGAGACCTGGCCCTGCGGGCGGTGGCGGCGGGGCTGCTGGGTGCCGTCCGCAAGAGCGACGGCGTGTACCGCTACGGCGGCGAGGAGTTCCTGCTGGTGCTGCCCAAACAGTCCGCTTCGAAGGCCAAGGCACTGATGGAGCGGGCGCTGGAGGCTGTCCGGGACCTGGCGATCGTGCATGCCGGTGATCCGTCCGGGCAGCTGCGCCTCAGTGCCGGGATCTCATCGTTTGGTGCGGAGCACGCGGTGGATGCCGACTCGCTCGTGCGTGAGGCCGATGCCGCGCTGTACGCAGCTAAAGCAGCAGGCCGGAACAGGGTGGAACTGGCCCGGTAGGAGGGGTCAGGCAGCCTTTTTGGAGCCGGACTTTTTCAGGACCGGCTTCTTCTGGGCGGGCCGCTGCTGGTGGGCCGGCTGCTGGTGCTTCACAGGCATCTGCTGCGGGACGGCCTTCCCGGCCGGCTGCTGCGGGACCGGTGCTGTGGCGGCTTCCTCTGTGGCAGCGTCTTCCATCGGTGTGAATTCAGCGGCGGTTTCAACAGCTGATGCCACAGGCTGCCCTGCTTCAGCAGCGTTTGCTTCGTCAGCGGCGGCAGCTTCAGCGGCACGGTTGCGCTTCCAGCGGCGGACAAGGTCGATTGCGGCCAGCACGCCCGCAATCGGCGTGAGTACGGCGGCGAGGTAGACGAAAAGCATCCAGGTCAGGGTGGTGAGCGGCGGCTGGTTGTTGTTCAACAGCGAGAGTCCGCCCAACATGCCAACGGCCCAAAAGAGGACCACTGCAGTGAGTACCGCGGCGGCCGGAAAATACTGGTTGGACACGATCTTCTTCAGGGTTTCCACGCACTTCCTCCTGCCTGGCCGGGGCACGGCAACAGCCGCTCAAGACAAGTATGGGGCTGCCTGAGTGCGAATTCCGGCAACACGCAGGCAGTGGTGATGAACATAACGTCCGGCCCAACCCGGCTGGGTTGGTTCCGCCCTCTTCCCAGCCGCCGAGCGCACCTAATACGGTGGTGCTGTCCGGCCCCAGCAGCCGGCGTGCCCGTTCTGTTTCCGCCTGCCTGGAGGTCCCCATGCGAAAAGTCACTGCCGGCCTGTTCCACTCCGTGGATGGGGTTGTGTCCGATCCTTTCAAGTTCCAGTTCGACAGCTTCGATGACGAACTCGGTGTGGGACTGACCAGAATGATGGAGACAGTGGACACCGTGGTGCTGGGCCGGGTCAGCTACCAGGAGTGGGCCGCCTACTGGCCTAACGCCTCCGCGGACCAGGACTTCGCAGCCTTCATCAACCCCGTGGAGAAGTTTGTGGCTTCCAGGTCCTTGAAGGAGCCGCTGGATTGGCAGAACTCGCGCCTGATGGACGCGCCGTTGGAGGAGTTCGTAGGCAAATTGAAGGAGCGCGACGGCGGCGAGATCGCCGTGTGCGGCAGCATCTCAGTGACCCGTCAGCTGCTCTTCGCGGGACTGCTGGATTCGCTGACGCTGATGACCCATCCGGTCATTGCAGGCAGCGGCCGCCGCCTGTTCGAAGACGGCGACCCCACCACCAGGCTCGAACTGCAGGACCAGTACCGGACCAGTAAGGGCAACGTGGTCAGCGTGTATGGACGGCGCGGGGAGTAGCGTTCCCAAACAGCGGGTAAAATTTCCGGGTCATGCATTGCTTGTACTTCGATGCCGGCCGTTGCCGCTCCTGCACCCACATGGGTATCCCCTACGTTGAACAGCTGGCGGGCAAGCAGGCTCACTGCCGGACCCTTCTCGCCGACCACACGTCCTTGCAGTGGCTGCCTCCCCTCGCGGGCCGGGAGTCCGGTTTCCGCAACAAGGCCAAAATGGTGATCGGTGGAACCGCGCAGAACCCCACCATCGGGATCCTCGATGCCGACGGCCACGGAGTGGACCTGCGTAAATGCGGCATCTGCTCGCCAGGCCTGCGCGAGTGCTTCCCGGTGCTGGCGGACTTCATCCGCCAGCACCGCCTGACGCCCTACGATGTTCCGCGGCGCAGCGGCGAGCTCAAGCACCTGATCATCACCGAATCACCGGACGGCGACATGATGCTCCGCCTGGTGCTGCGCTCGGAACAGCTGGTGCCGCGCATCCGGAAGCACCTTCCCGGCCTGTTGACTGCCCTGCCGCAGGTTAAGGTCGTTTCGGCCAACCTGCTCCCGGAGCATAAGGCGGTGCTGGAGGGCGACCGCGAGATCGTCCTGACAGAGCAGTCCACACTGCAGATGCGGGTCAACGACGTCAGCCTGCACCTTCGGCCGCAGAGCTTTTTCCAGACCAACAGCGAGATGGCGGCGGCGCTGTACCGGCAGGGACGTGAGTGGGTGAACGAGCTGGCACCTTCCTCGGTCTGGGACCTCTACTGCGGCGTGGGCGGCTTCGCCCTGCACTGCGCTGCCCCGTCCCGGACCGTCACCGGTATCGAAACCAGCAGCGAGGCCATCGTCTCGGCGCGGCTCAGCAGCGGTGAAGCCGGACTGCAGGGGATGCAGTTCAAGGCCGGGGACGCCACCGCCTTCGCTCTCGCAGCGGAGCAGTCGCCGGAGCTGGTCATCGTCAATCCTCCCCGGCGCGGCATTGGCAAGGAGCTGTGCGGCTGGCTCGAATCGTCGGACGTAGAGCATGTTGTCTACTCGAGCTGCAACGCCCAGTCGCTCGCCCGCGACCTGGCGGCACTCCCCTCGTTCACGGCGCGCCGGGCCCGCGTTCTGGACATGTTCCCGCAAACCACCCACTACGAAACGATGGTCCTGCTCAGCCGGGCGTAGGTTGGTGCCTCAGCCAGTGTTCCGGTCCAGCATCCCGCCGATGATCCGGGCGCCCTCGGGGAAGGCGCCCGGGTTCGTCCCCGAGTAATTGAGCCGGATGAACGGGCCCGCGGGTTCGGCCGGGAACCACTCGTTACCGGGGGCGATGATCACCCCGGCGGATTCGCAGGCCCGCACCAGCCGCTCCAGGTCAGTTCCGTCCGGCAGCCGCACCCACACGTTCAGGCCGCCCTTGGGCACCTGCTCAATGTGCCCCTGCGGCACGTGCTGCCGCAGGCTCATGACCAGCAGGTCTCGCCGGGATTCCAGCTGGTGGCGGACGCTGCGCAGGTGCGTCTGCCACCCCGGCTGCGTGACGACGTCGAGCGCTGCCGCCTGCAGCAGCCCGCTGACGTACATCGACTCGGCCGCCCGGTCAGCAAGGATGCGTTCCCGCGCCGGGCCGCGGGCGATCACCGCTGCCACCCGGATGGACGTCGACACACTCTTGGTCAGCGACCGCAGGTAGACAACATGCCCCGAATCGTCCCGGGAGGCGACCGGAACAGGGTTGCTGGTGATGCCGAAGTCGTGCGCCCAGTCGTCCTCCACAAGGAACGCGCCCTGGGCACGCACCACATCCAGCACCTGGTCGCGCCGCTCAGCCGTCCACTGGGCGCCGGTGGGGTTGGCGTAGTTGGGCTGGGCGTAAAACACCCGGGCTCCGGACTCCTCAAAAGCGCGGGTCAGCTCCTCCGGGTCAGGACCGTCGGGACCTACGGGAACGGGGACCACGCGCACCCCCGCCTGGGCGGCCGCGAGGATCGCGCCCCAGTAGGTGGGCGATTCCAGCAGTAGCGGCTGCCCCCGGCCCACCAGTGCGCTGAAGATGGAGCTGAGTCCGCTCTGGCTTCCCGGGAGTACGACGACGTCGCTCGGGTTCGGCGGCGTTGTCCCGGCGGGCGTCGATGCACCAAGCTCGTGCGCGAACCACGACTGCAGTTCCGGCAGGCCGGCGGCGGGGGGACGCGACAGGGCTGCGTCACCCCGGGCGGCACGGGTAAGGGCGGCACGGACCAGCCGCTCGGGCAGCAACTCGCGCGCAGGATAACCGGAGTGGAACGAGATGACGTCAAGCGGCAGGTCGCGCATGGTGGACGATGCCGGGGGCAGGGCGGCAAGTGGTGACCGCAGCGCCGCCGTCTGCCACCCGTAATCGGACGGCTTCGCTGTCCTGGCGGCGCGCACGAACGTGCCCACGCCCGGCCTGCTCTCGATGAGGCCCTGCGCCGTCAGTGTCTGCAGGGCTTTCTGCACGGTGACAGGGCTCGCCTGGTATTCGGCCACCAGGGAACGGGTGGACGGCAGTTTGGCTCCGGGCGCGGCAGCGGCCATCCACTTTTTCAGGTGCGCCACGATCCGGGAACTGCTATCGTTGTTCATGAGAGACAATAGTAGCGCTACTCGTCCAGAGCGCACAGTGATACTGCCCCCGCAGGCTTCCGGAATTTGGCTGGGACTTGCCGGGGTTGCGGCGTTCTCTTTTACCGTTCCGTTCACCAAAGTGGCCGTTGCCAGCCTGTCTCCCCTATTTATCGGCTCCGGCCGGGCAGTCGTGGCGGCAATTCTCGCAGGCCTAGCCTTGGCACTGACCCGGCAACGGCTCCCCCACGGGATGCAATGGGCACGTCTGGCCGTCGTGGCGGCTGGCGTCGTCATCGGTTTTCCGCTACTGACCTCCTTCGCCCTGACCTCCACGCCCGCCAGCCACGGCGCAGTGGTGATCGCGTTGCTCCCCGCCGCTACTGCAACCGCCGCCGTGATCCGCGGGCGGGAACGTGCGCCTCGCACGTTCTGGCTGGTCACTGGCCTGGGCGCCTGTGCGGCCATCGTGTTCGCTTCCCTTTCCTCCGGCGGCTTCGGGCAGTTGAACTGGACCGACCTGCTGCTCCTCGGTTCGGTGGCTGCCGCTGCCATCGGCTACGCGGAGGGCGGCATGCTGGCCCGCGAACTTGGCGCCTGGCAGACCGTTTCCTGGGCACTGGTGCTCGCGTCGCCGCTGATGGTGCTGCTGACGGCGGTCTCTATAGCCCAGCAACCGCCGTCCGCGGGGCTGGTGCAATGGATGGCGTTCGCCTACCTCGGGGTAATCAGTATGTTCCTGGGGTTCTTCGCCTGGTACCGCGGCCTGGCGATTGGCCCCATCGCGTCCGTCAGCCAGATGCAGCTGATCCAGCCTGTCCTGACCATCTGTTGGGCGGGCCTCCTGCTCGGCGAAAGCCTGACCTGGCCCACCGTCTTTGGTGGCGTGGCTGTCATCTTCTGCGCCGGGGCCGCCGTCCGGGTCAGGCTCAAACCGGCAGCAGCGCCTGCCCATCCCCTCCAGACCCTTCAGCCAGCAAAGGACTAAGCATGTACACCCCAGCCCACTTCACCGCCGGCCCGGATACTGTCCAAGGCCTCCTCGCCAGTCCAGGCGCGGCCAACCTGGTCACTATGACGCCGCAAGGCCTGCTCGCCACGCTTGTGCCGTTTGTTTATGATCCCGGCGCAGGCGCGCACGGTGCGCTGCTGGGGCACCTCGCGCGGAACAACACGCAGTGGTCAGAACCGGCCGTCGGCGAGGCACTGGCAATCATCCAAGGAGGGGACGCCTACGTCTCGCCGTCCTGGTACGCGTCCAAAGCAGAGCACGGACGGGTTGTCCCCACCTGGAACTACACCACTGCTCACGTCTACGGCCGGCTGGTCATCCATGAGGATCCGGAATGGATTTCAAGCCAGGTCTGGCTGCTCACCGGGGTCCATGAGGCCGGCGCCGAGCATCCGTGGAGCGTGGACGACGCACCGGAACGCTTCATCGCCGGGCAGTTGCGGGCAATCGTGGGCGTGGAACTGGTGATCAGCCGCATCGAGGCGAAGGCCAAGCTGAGCCAGAACCGGCCTGCCGCCGATGTCGACGGTGTGGTTGCGGGGCTGACGGCAACGGGGCACGCGGGGATGGCCGCCGATGTGGAGCGCGCCCGTCCCAACTAAGCAGTGCCAAGTGACGCTTCCATGTCTGTCAGGCGGGCGAAACGGGTGCGGACGCAGCTCGTGGTGACCGGCGCGGATCCCGATGCTGACCCGGACCTTGCGGCCGGGCGGAGGTAGGAGCCCCGCGCCGGGAGGTATCACGCGTCAACCGGCATTGGACGATCTGAACACGGTCAGTGCGGGGAAGGGTCTGACGGTGTCTTGCTCGGCTGTGATGCCCTGCGGAGACTTTCGTCGACTCCTGCTTCGTACCAGAAGATTGCCGCGGGGTCCGGGTCGGGGGTATCGAGGCTTTGGTAGAGGCTGTCCAGCAGGATCACCAGGGCACGGTCGGAGAGCCGGGACGTGATGTGTTCGGGCCCGAGGGGGTCATGGATGATTCTGCAGAGCTGCTGCTCTGTCATCGTAGCCCCGGCCCACTTGGGCTCGGGCCGGTAGCTGATGGACCGCGTCCTTGCCGGCCGCCGCAGGGACCGGGCGTGTCTGGTCTTACTGATCATTGTCACTGGGGTGCCTCCTCTGAAATGTTTTGTAGAAGGCGCTGCCGTCAAGCCGGGGCGCCTTTTGGCTGGGTTTAGCTGTTGCCGGTATGGACGATGCTTTCGAGGTCTATCTGGTGGGCGGGGGCGTCGTCGAGTCCGTCAGGTGTGAGGTCCAGGTCCTCGATGTTCGCGGTGCTGCCTGGTGGGGTGGGATTGATGGGTCCGTTCATGAGCGGTACACGTTCCGTTCTGAGGTATGGGATGGGCTCCGGCGCTATCGGGGCAATTCCATTTGGAAACCGCAGCGGCAGCGCAGGACTTTGGTGGCGAAGTAGGCCGCGAGTGAGGCCTCCGGTGGGGAGTGGTTCTCGGCGGGAAAGGTCCGCAGACTGGTTTCGGGACGGGGCCCGGCCGGGACCATGGGCTCGCCGCAGTGGAAGTAGGTGTTGTCCCGGTGGACCAGGTCCCCGTACCGTGCCGAACGATGGGTGAGGGCAGAAAGGTGTTCCCTGGTGGTGTCCAGAACCCTGGACTGGCGGCAGTTGCTGCAGCGGACGGCGACGGCGAGGGTCCCTGTTTGCCGGCCTTGCACAGCCGGGGATTCGATGATGAGGTAAACGTCGGTGTCGCATCCCGGGCACCACGGCTGGTGTCCGCGCGGCTGGTTCTGGTCGTAGGGAAGGTAGCTGCTGGGAGAGGTGGTCATGTCCGGATTCAGACCACTGCCGGGTAGCTGGCCAGAATGTAATCCGCCGCCGCCGGGCCCTTCATCCGCAGGTGCTGCTCTGGAGACAGCCGGTGCTTCATGGCCGCCCAGAAAGCCTGCTCCGGCCGGGGCACCTTGCCGGAGAGGCAGCACCAGCTCGTATAGAGGCCGTAGAAGGAGTCCCCGCCCAAGCCCTTCTCTGACTCCTGCTCGCAGCAGGTGGCTTCCTGAAGGAATTGATCGAAATGTGATGGCGCCATGATGGCTCTTTTCAACAAGGTGCAGGCATCCGCCGAGGGCTACAGCGGATATCAGACCTGATGCTTTGCACGGAGCATCAGACGAAAGTGCCGGGTCCCCGATCGGGTCGCCGGCCTGGTGAGACCAGGTGGAACTGGATAATCACGCCAGCCCTAGAGCTGGTCCGTTACCAAGCGGTCAAGCGGGTCGCTGGTTGAGAGACGTTCTTGTCTGATCAGATGCCTTCCAAAGGTACTGACGTGAAAAGAGCGGCTGCGGGTCCTTGCGAAGTGTGGTCCCGGGGCTGAAACCGTGTCGACAAGTTATCTACACTGTAGACATTAGGCGTAGACTGAGTGATAAGCAAGCCCCTTTATCCTCTCCGAGCGGGTTGGCCCGGCCTAACAGCAGGAGGATTCTCCATGGCCTCATTCAAGAGTAGGCCCAAGCAGCCGACACCCGGCAAAGCCCGGCTGAACAGGGAACTCGTCCTGGTGACCGCGCTCAAGCTGGTGGATTCCGAAGGCTTGGAGGCGTTGAGCATGCGCCGGCTTGCGCAGCAACTGGGGTGTGATCCGATGAGCCTGTACCGGCACGCATCGAACCGCGCTGCCCTGCTGGACGGCGTGACGGAGACGGTCCTGAACGAACTGGCCATCCTTCCCGACGACCCGGACTGGCATGCCCAGCTGCGCCGGGTCGCGCACGACCTCCGCCTCCTTGCTTTGCGGCACCCCAACGTCGTGCCCCTGCTGGTCACCCGGCCGCCCTCCACTCCCCTGGGCCTGAGGCCACTCGGGACGCTGCGACCCCTGGAGCAAATACTGGCGCTGCTGATACGGGCCGGTTTCGCCCCCGCGGACGCCCTGCACGTCTACCGCGCCTACTACGGGTACCTCTACGGGCACATCCTCAACGAACTTCAGGAATTCGTGGTCGACCCCGAAGAATACGAGGCCGTCCTCCGCCTCGGCCTGCACCGCCTGCCGCCCCAAGAGTTCCCCCACCTCCGGGCACTGGGCCCGGCCCTCGCCGACTACGACGGCGGCGCCGAACTCGACCAAGGCCTCAACGTCTTGCTCACCGGACTCACCACCCAACTCACCACCGGGCGCTAGCCAGCAAAACCAGAGGTCCTAACGCACGGGACCAGTGCTGGGAGACGCAGGCACCGGTTCAGCGCACACCCGCAGTCCGGTCAATGCTTCGCTTTAGTCGCTGATCGTGCAGGCTGCAGTTTGTAACTGCCTAATCAAGGTTCCCGTGTCGCCGTCATGCCCACAATGGGAGAGATTTATCCTGGGCAAAACCGCGGGCCAAGCGAACTGCTTCCCCGACTGGGGAACTGGGGCTGCCCGAACCTAGGCTTCCTGAACCAGCTCTTCGCTCTTCTCCCACAGCCCGCGGGCAAGGTCGGCGTCGTAGGCCTGGGGGTTGGCTTTGGCCAAGGCGCGCTTGGCGTAGTAGGCGCCGGAGATCCAGTCCTTGCCCGCCGTGCCGTTGATCAGCCACAGCATGGTGTCGGCACCCTGGTCCGGGGTGAGCATAAACCGGTTGAGCAGCGTCTTGTAGGCGTGCCGGAACGGGCTGGTGGACTCCGCAGCGAAGTTGGTTCGGACCACGCCCGGGTGGAAGGCCGCCGTCGTAATACCCTGGCTGGCGAAGCGGCGGTCCAGCTCGGACGTAAACAGGATGTTGGCGAGCTTGCCCGTGCCGTAGGCGCGGTTGGTGGAGTAGCCGCGCTCGGCGGTGAGGTCGCAGAGGTCCAGTTTGCCGAAGCCGTTGGCCGCGCTGGCGGTGTTGATCACCTTGGCGTTGCTGGCTGCGAGCGTTTCCATCAGCAGTGTGGTGAGCAGGAACGGCGCCAGGTGGTTGACCTGGAACGTGGATTCGTTGCCGTCCACCGTGAGGGTGCGCTTGCCCATGATGCCGCCGGCGTTGTTGGCCAGGACATCGATCCGCGGGTAGTCGGACATCAGCTGCGCGGCGAGCGAACGGACCTGTGCGAGGTCGGCGAAATCGCTGACGAAGTAGTCCGCATTCAGGTCCTTGGCAATGGCGCGGGTCTTCTCTTCGGACCGCCCGACGACGACAACCTGCTCCCCTGCCTTCGCCAGGGTCCTCGCGGCTGCTGCCCCGATGCCGTCGCTGGCGCCGGTGATCACGATGGTGCGAGGAGTCAAGGGATGTCCTTTGGTCGAGGGAGGGCCGGCCTCCCGGCGGGAGCGCCTTGCCTCTGGCACAACGACGACGGGCGGCCGGGTGTTCCCCGGCGCACCCGGCCGGGCATATCCTGCACTCACAGCCGAAGCCGGGGAAGGGAACGATCATGGAGATGCCGAAAGCGTCCGACGAGGACAAAGAGCGGTTCCGGTCGCTGGTCCCGGACCACCCCGATGTGGTGGTCAAGCCGATGTTCGGCAACCTGGGCGCGTTCGTGAACGGCAACATGTTCGCCGGGCTTTTCGGACCCACCATCGGCATCAAGCTGTCCCCGGAAGACCGCGAGGAACTCGAAGGATCGGAACGCACCGTCCCCTTCGGCCCCGCCGAGCGGCCGATGGGCGGCTACACGGGGCTGCCGGAGATGTGGAACGAGGAAGGGGACGGTGACGACGCACGGGCGAAAGCCTGGATCCACAAGGCCTTCGAGTACATCGCGACGCTCCCGCCCAAGGAGCCGAAGCCCTCGAAAGCCCGAGCCGCGGGGAAATAGTCAGTGGGCCGGTTCGAGCGCGAGTTTGAGCCCGAAGCCCACCAGGACCGTTCCCGTGATGCTGTCGATAATGCGGATGCTGCGGGCGCCCTTGAGCCAGCGGGAAGCGTAACCCGTGCCGAAAATCAGCAGGGTGAACCAGGCCATCGTCAGGACGCAGTGGACCCCGGACAGCAGCACGCCCACCAGCAGCGGCGACTCCCCTGCCGGGATGAACTGCGGGATGGTGGCGATGTAGAAGATGCCCACTTTCGGGTTCAGCAGGTTGGTTCCGGTGCCGGTCAGCCAGCCCTTGAACAGCTCATGCCGGCCGGACACCACAGCCTCCGCCTGGGGATTCGCGACAGCCGCCTGGCCGTGCCGCAGGCTTTTCCACAACAGCGACAGCCCCAGCCAGATCATGTATGCCGCCCCGGCAACGGTCAGCAGGCGGTAAGCGAACTCCGACGCCGCCAGCAGCGCGGACGCACCAACCGCCGCAGCGATTCCCCAGATCATCGCTCCGGTACTGATTCCCAGCGCTGTGGCAAACGCGAACGGCCGTGACCTGGAGATGGACGAGCGCAGCACAAGGGCGGTGTCCATGCCGGGCACCAGCGTGAGGAGTCCGGCAACCACAGCAAACGACAAAACAGCCTGAAGCAGAGTCACCATTCAAGGATATGGTGGCCGGCGGGCTTCCCTTGACCCGCAGTTCACTTATGGTTCACGCAGGCAACAACCGATGTCCAACCGTCCTCCCTAGCGTCGAACGCATGGACAACATCTCACGCAGATCCCTTATTTCCGCCGGCCTGGGTGCCGGCCTGGTCGCCGCCCTGCCGGGTGCCGCCGTGGCCACTTCCATCGCGGACGACGCCGGTCTCCGCACCGACCCGTTTATGCTCGGCATCGCATCGGGCGAGCCATCGGCGGACGGCTTCGTGATCTGGACCCGCCTGGCGCTGTACCCCCTCGCCGAGGACGGCCTGGGCGGCATGCCCGCACGCCAGGTACCCGTGGCCTGGGAGGTCGCCGAGGACGCAACCATGCGCACGGCAGTAGCCCGCGGCGTCGAGCACGCCCGGCTCGAAACCGCCCACTCAGTGCACGTGGAACTCAAGGGCCTGAAGCCGGGCCGCGAATACTTCTACCGGTTCCGCAGCGGCCGGCATATCAGCGCGACCGGCCGCACGCTCACCGCGCCGGCACTGCATGAAACTCCCGCCGCATTGGCCATGGCCTTCGCCAGCTGCTCGCAGTACGAGCACGGCTACTTCACCGCGTACCAGCGGCTCGCCGAGGACCACCCGGACCTGGTGCTGCACCTGGGCGACTACCTCTACGAGTACAAGAAGGGCAGCTATGTGATCGGCGGCGGAAATCCGCGCGACCACGCCGGCCCGGAGACGCTCAACCTGGCCGGCTACCGGCAGCGGCATGCGCAGTACAAGGCCGACGCCGACCTGCAGGCAGCACACGCGATCGCGCCGTGGCTGGTGGTGTGGGATGACCACGAGGTAGACAACAACTGGGCGGATGACATTCCGGAGAACCGGGACGCGGGCCAGCTCAACGACACCACAGAACGGTTCCGGCAGCGCCGCGCCGCCGCATTCCAGGCCTACTACGAGAACATGCCGCTGCGGGCCTCGTCCGTCCCGGCCGGGTTCGACATGAAGATCTACCGCACCATCCAGTGGGGCCAGCTCGCCAACTTCCACATGATGGACACCCGGCAGTACCGCGACGACCAGCTGGCCGGCGACGGCTGGCGGAAGAACGTGGCCGAGCGCCTGGCCGAGGACCGCTCCATCACCGTGCCGAGCAGGAGAAGTGGCTGTTGGACGGCTTCAGGAACTCCACCCAGCGCTGGGACATCCTGGGCCAGCAGGTGTTCTTCGCCGAGCGGGACCGGGACAAGGCCCTCGACGTGGACGACGTCTCGATGGACGGCTGGGATGGCTACGCTGCCTCGCGGCGACGCATCACCCAGGGCTGGCTGGACGCGCAGGTACGCAACGCCGTCGTACTCACCGGCGACGTGCACCGCAACTGGGCCAACGACCTGAAGGTGGACTACAAGGATCCCGCCTCGCCGGTGGTGGGCTCGGAGCTGGTGTGCACGTCCATTACGTCCACGGGCAACGGCACGGGCTCCACCACGGACCCCACCATGGCGTGGAACCCGCACCTGAAGTTCTACAATGACAACCGCGGCTACGTGAACACGAAGATCACGCGGGACGCTTTGACGGCCGAGTTCCGGACGCTGGATTACGTCACGACGCCGGGCTCTCCCGTCAGCACGAAAGCCTCCTTCACCATCCGGGACGGCGTCCCCGGGCTCCAGGCCTAGGCGGGTACCTTAAAAAGTAGTAGCGCCAAGCGTCGTTTTAGAGGTTCAAACGACTCTTGGCGCTACTCAGTTGGGGGTAGCTAGCCTGCCAGGCCGGCCACCAGGAAGATCACTGCCGCGATGGCGAAGCCCATCACACCTATGAGCGTTTCCATCACGGTCCAGGTCTTCAGCGTGGTCTTGACGTCCATGCCGAAGAAGCGGCCCACCAGCCAGAAGCCGGAGTCATTGACGTGCGAGACCACCACGGAACCGGCCGCTACGGCGATGACCATGGCGGCGACCTGCATGCCGTTGAGTCCGCCCGCTGCCACGGCGGGCGCGATCAGGCCCGCAGTGGTGGTCAGTGCCACTGTGGCGGAGCCCTGCGCAATGCGAAGGATGGCTGAGATTAGGAAGCCGGCGAGGATCAGCGGGATGCCGAGTCCGCCCAGGACGTCGGCCAGTGCCTTGCCGATGCCGGACGTGCGGAGCACACCGCCGAACATACCGCCGGCGCCGGTGATCAGGATAACGGAGCAGACCGGACCCAGGGAGGATTCCAGCAGCTTCTCCAGGGCGCCGGCATCGCGGCCGCGCCGGGTGCCCAGGACGAACATGGCCACGAGCACGGAGATCAGCAGGGCCACCGGCGTCTCGCCGATGGTGCGCAGGATCTGGAACCATTGCTCCTTCTTGACGTCATCGGAGAGCACGCCGGAGGAGGCCAGGGTGTTCAGGCCGGTGTTGACGAAGATCAGGACCAGCGGAAGGAGCAGCAGCCCGATGATGGTGCGGAAGCGAGGCGGGTGCGATTCGGCCTCGGCGGACGCGTGGCCGAGGATTTCGGGCACCGGCAGGACCAGCTTTTTGCCGGTGTACAGGCCGTAGAGGTAGGCGGTCACATACCAGGTGGGGATTGCGACGATGAGGCCGGCGATCAGGACCAGGCCAACGTTGGCCTCGAAGAACGTGGCGGCGGAGACCGGGCCCGGGTGCGGCGGCAGGAAGATGTGCATTACGGAAAACGCACCGGCGGCCGGCAGGCCATAGCGAAGCACTCCCCCGCCCAGGCGGTGGGCCACGGCGAAGACAACCGGCAGCATGACCACCAGGCCGGCGTCGAAGAAGATCGGGAAGCCGAAGATCAGTGATGCCAGGCCAAGCGCAAACGGGGCGCGCTTCTCGCCGAAGAGTCCGATGAGGTAGTCGGCCAGCACTTTTGCGCCGCCGCTGGTTTCCACGATCCGGCCCAGCATCGCGCCCAGCCCGACAAGGAGCGCCACCGTACCAAGGGTGGAACCGAATCCGTTGACCAGGACGGGAACCACCTGGTTGGCGGGGATGCCGGTGGCGAAGGCTGTGGCGAGGCTGATCAGGATCAGGGCGATCAGGGCGTGCACGCGCAGCTTGATGATCAGGAACAGCAGGGCGAGGATCGCGGCTGCGGCGATGAGCAGCAGGGGGCCTGCTCCCAGCGTCTGGGTCCATCCTTCGATGGTCATGGTTCTCCTTTGAAACGGAACTACTTGTTGGGGATGGGGGTTTAAGAGGCCTGGTCTGCGGGGAACTGCAGTGCAGCGAGGATAGTTTGGACCAGCTCTTCCGGGGACTTTGAGATGTCCAGCCGAAGGCTGCCGGCGGCAAGTTCCTGGTCCGTCAGGGGCTCCAGCGTTGCCAGCTGGCTGGGCAGGAGCGTGGGCGGCATGAAGTGGCCTTCGCGGCCCTCCATGCGCTGGCCGATCAGGTCCGCCTCGCCATGGAGGTGAAGGAACAGGACGCGTCCCTCGGCCTTGGCCAGGAGCTGGCGGTAGCTCTGCTTGAGTGCGGAGCACGTGAGCACAGTGCTCTTGCCGCCATGCGCCTGGGCGGTCATCCAGGCCTGGATTTCCTGGAGCCAGGGCCAGCGGTCCTCGTCCTGCAGGGGATTGCCCTTCGACATTTTCTGGATGTTGGACTGCGGATGGAATTCGTCCGCTTCGGCGCAGGCCCAGCCGAGCTGACGGGAAAGTGCTGCCGCGATGGTCGACTTGCCGGAACCGGCAACGCCCATCACCACCAGGTGCGTGGCGGGATACTGCATGTTCTACCTCCGAAGAAGACGCCGTTGGCTTAGTGAAGAAACCGTGTTTGCGCATTCCTTGCGGTCGTGCGCCGAGAGTTAAGGTATCACCATTTCCTGCGACAGATACTATCTTTTAGTGTCACAAGTCATACCTTTCCCCGTTTCCCGGTAGGCTGGTACCGCGCGCAGGTGCGCAGAGGAAGGCAGGAAGATGTCGACGGCGTCATACCAGTACCAGGGCAACGCGGACGACGGCGGGAGCTCCCCCGCGATGCCCGGCCGGGTTGTCGAGGCCGTGGGCGTGGCCATCGCCTCAGGCGACCTGCCGCCCGGAAGCCGGCTCACCCTGGAGGGGCTGCAGCAGGAGTACGGGATTTCCCGGACGGTCGCGCGCGACACCATGAAGGTCCTCGAATCGATGAACCTGGTGTACTCCCGCCGCCGCGTGGGGATCGTGGTGCAGGAACCTCGGCACTGGAATGTCTTTGATCCCAAGCTGGTGCGTTGGCGGCTTGCCTCGGACCGGCGCGAGCTCCAGTACAGCAGCCTCACGGAGCTGCGCATCGCCGTCGAACCTATTGCCGCCGCGGGGGCTGCCCGGCGGGCAAGCGCCGCCGAGCGGGCCCAGCTGGTTACCCTGGGCGCGGAACTGCGCCGCCTCGGCGAGGCCGGGGATCTCCAGGGGTTCCTGGCGGCGGACATCGAATTCCACCAGCTGCTGCTGCGGAGCTGCGGCAACGAGATGTTCCAGGCGCTGGAAGGCATGGTGGCTGAGGTGCTGACCAGCCGCACCCAGCAGGGACTCATGCCGTTCAAGCCGCGAAACGAGGCGCTGCAGGCGCACGAGGATGTGGCAGCCGCAGTGGCCCGGGGCGATACCGTGGTGGCCGAGACGGCGATGCACCACATCCTGGACGAAGTCCGGAATGCCATGGGCCTGCACTAGAGGGCAGCCAGTCCGGTGCCGCAGAATCACATCGCGCCTGGGACCCGCAGTAGCACGTATGGGTTAAACAAAAGGCAGGGCCGGTCAATGACCGGCCCTGCCTTCAAACTTTGAAACCCTGAGGCCCCAGTTTCCCTAAGAGATTAGAGAGCCTGGATGTTGGTGGCCTGGGGACCCTTGGGGCCCTGCTCGGTTTCGAAGGAAACCTTCTGGTTCTCTTCGAGGGAGCGGAAGCCGTTGGAGTTGATCGCAGAGTAGTGTGCGAAAACGTCCTGTGAGGAGTCATCGGGGGAAATGAAGCCGAAGCCCTTTTCAGCGTTAAACCATTTGACGGTACCAGTAGCCATTATTTTTGTCCTTCGTGAAGGTGGAGGAAAAGTCCCGACTTTCGGGTCCTCCGGTGTGGGGTGTTCAAAACCGCTACTTCAGAAGAACGCGGACTTTCGACCGCGCGTACTGCCTGAACTACCAACTGCATAAACACAACAACAGGATCAACACTACAGGAGATTTGGCACGGCACTTACCACAACGGCTCTACAGGCATATTCTGCGAACAGATTCACACCCCTCCTGACCACCGGGAGAAACCATGGAGAACGCGCAACGGATCAACACCCTGGTTGTCGGCGCTGGCCAGGCAGGGCTTGCCACCAGCTACTGGCTCACCCAGCACGGGGTTGAGCACCGGCTGCTGGAACGGCGTGACCAGCTCGGCGGTGCGTGGCAGGACCGCTGGGATTCGTTCTATCTGAACACCCCCAACTTCGCCTTCAAGCTGCCGGAGCTGACCTACAGCGGAGCGGAGCCGGACGCCTTCATCCCCCGCGACGCCGCTGTTGACCTGTTCCGCGACTATGCCCGGCGCATCGCCGCGCCCGTGCAGCTCGGAACGGAAGCCACCCGGATCAGCCGGACGGACGGTTCCTTCACCGTGGAAACCACAGGCGGCAGGTTCCATGCGACGAACGTCGTCCTGGCGAACGGGGCCTTCCAGCGCCCCCGCATCCCGCCGCCGTCGTCCGCCATCCCTGCCCACGTGCACCAGCTGCACAGCCACAACTACCGCAATCCGCAGCAGCTTCCCGACGGCGCCGTCCTGGTGGTGGGCACCGGCCAGTCCGGCGGCCAGATCACCGAGGACCTGCTGGCCGCGGGCCGGGAGGTGCACCTCTCCGTTTCTTCATGCCCGGAGGCGCCACGACGTTACCGCGGCCATGACATCCTGCACTGGATCATCGAGGTGAACGTGCGTGGGCCCCAGTACGGCATCAACGGCTACCAGGTGGGCAGCCTCCCCTCCCCCGCCGCCCGCTTCATGTGCAACCCGCTGGTGTCCGGCAACGACGGCGGCCACAGCATTCACTTGCGCGATCTGGGCCGGCGCGGCGTTCGGCTGCATGGCCGCTTCGAGGGAGTGGACGACGGTGCCATCAGCTTCTGCGACGACCTCGCCGAACGCCTCGCGATGGTCGAGGCGGGGTTCGGTCTCCGCCTGAAGGCCATGGCCGACGCCTACATCGAGGCCACCGGGGCCGACGCACCGCCCGCGGATCCGGTGCCGGACGATCCATGGCTTCCGGCGGAATCGGGTGCCCGGCTGGACCTGGACAGGGAGAGCATCACCTCGATTATCTGGGCCACCGGCTATGGACTGGACTTCAGCTTCCTCGATGTTCCTGTGCTGGATGAGTGGAACTACCCGCAGCACACCGGTGGCGTCACCAAAGTTCCGGGCCTTTACGCCGTCGGGCTGCCGTGGCTGACCCGGCACCTCTCGGCCACGCTCGCGCTGGTGGGCGAGGACGCCAGGCACGTGGCGGACCACCTCGCCCGGCGCGGGTCCTGACGCCCGGCACGCGAAATGGCACTTCGCGGCAATGTTGTGGTGCAACACTGCTGCGAAGTGCCATCCCGCGTGCGGGTCGCAGTGGGCTACATGATGCCGGTGGGTACCAGCAGGGCCCAGGCCAGCGCCGGAGCCACCAGCACCACGCCGCCGGCGTACATCATGAGCTGCTTGTAGACGCGCTGCCGGTCCTCGTCGCGGGCGTTGGCAACCACCAGGGCGCCGTCGGTGGAGAACGGCGAAACGTCCACCACGGTGGCAGCGATGGCCAGGGCAGCAACGGTTCCGGAGGCGCTGAGGGAGCTGGTGGCCAGCAGCGGGCCGGCCAGCGGGATGAACGCGGTGAGCAGCGCTGTGGAGGAAGCAAAGGCCGAGCCGACGCCGATCACGTAGCAGAGGACCAGGGCCACGAGCAGGGGCGCGCCGAGGGCCAGGGCCTGTTCGGCGAGGGTGTCGATGACGCCCACGTGCTGCAGGAGCGAGACGTAGGTGATCATGCCTGCAACGAGCAGGACCGTGGACCAGGAGACGCCGCCGATGAACGTCTGGTGTTCCTTGATGTTGACGAAGGCGAGCAGGAGCCCGGCGGACAGTGCCACGAAGCCGATGGGCAGGTGGAAGCCCAGGGTGCAGACGAGCATCGCGGTGATCAGGACCAGGGTGAGGATCTGCTGGCCGTGGGGACGGCCGGTGTTGGTGGTGTCGACGTCGGCCAACTGGCCGCCCTTGCCGTCGCGCAGCTTGCCGAAGAGGCCGAACAGCACGATGGTCAGGACCGAGAGGATCAGGTTCAGGGCGAAGCTGGCAATGAAGAGTGCGCCCTGGGAGATGGGAAAGCCGTTCTCAACCGCGATGTTGTGGACCAGCACGCCGGCCACGGACAGCGGGGAGAAGCCGCCGGCGTGGGCACCGTTGATGATGAACGCGCCCATCACCACGGGGTGGATGCGGGACTCGTAGGCGAAGCCGAGGGCTGCCGGTGCGAGTAGCGCGACGGCGGCCGGCGAGAAGGTGCCCAGCGAAGTGAGCGCAGCGGCGATGAGGAAGAAGACCCAAGGCAGCAGCATCGTCTTGCCCCTGACCAGGCGGACGCAGGTCTGGACGATGATGTTGATGGTGCCGTTCCGCTGGGCCATGCTGAAGAAGTACGTGACGCCGATGATGGTCAGGACGATGCTGGCCGGGAACTCCTCCAGGATTTGCTTGTCCGTCATCCCGAGCATGAAATAGCCGACGCCAAAGGAGGCTACCAGCCCCATCACGCCGATGTTCAGCGGCCACTTGGTGGCGACGACGAACATCACCACGAGGATGACCAACGGGATGATCTGTACGGCTGTCATGGTGTGCTCCGGGTCCGCGGCGGCTGCCGGGTTGAGGAAGCCACCCCCCAGCACGAGGGCAGCCAGGCCCAGGATCGTGAGGCCGGCCACCACCATCAGTAGGATACGGCGGCGGCGGTTGGGACGCGGTGACTGTTGGTCCCGGGTCTCTTCAACAGTGTCAGTGGGGCGTTGTGCAGTCTCAGTCATGGTGCTTACTCCTCATTGAGTGGCTCCCGCGAGGGCGGCAGGTGCAGCGCTGCCGGAAACCTCGGGGAGGTGGATGATAGTGGTGGCAATGGTGCGGGCAGTACGGTCGACGCCGACGAGCAGGCTTCCGGCGTGTTCCTCGCTCCAGGTTTCAATCACTCCGGCGGGGGTCCGCAGCCGCAGCGTGGTCCCCTGGACGCCGCCCGTGATGGCGTGCAGCAGGGTGCCCGGGGTGCGGGCGGCCAGGGTCAGCGCGATGCTGCCGGTGATGGCCAGGGCCGGGTGGGGCTTGCCCATGGAAAGCATCATGACGTTGACGTCGGCGCCTGGTTCGCCATCGGCGACGCCGGGGTCCGGGGCGGCCACGATAGCGAGCTTGGGGATGGCCCGGGCTGCTTCGCCGGCGGTGGGAGCCAGCCCCATCAGCACGGCGGCCTGCCGCCGGATGTGGTCCAGGGTTTCCAGTTGGAGCTCCACACCCGCCTGCCAACTCCGGTACCGGGCTGCGTCCAGGCCCAGCTCCTCCGCGCGGACCATCACCACCGGTGCGCCGGCGTCGACCATTGACACGGTCCAGTGGCTACCGCCCGAAGTGATGCTGTCCGTTGCCGCGCCGGTGGGAAGCAGGGCCCCGGTGGTCTTGCCGGCCGGGTCCTGGAAACCGAGGCCCACCGGGTAGCCCGGGAACGGCACGCCGGGCATCTGCCCTTCCGGAATATCGGGCAGGGCGCCGGCCGGGGTGGGTACGCGCTGGACGATGACCTGGTTGGTGTTGGTGTTGCGGGTGACAATGCGGGTGACGTCTCCGGTGGGGACCACCCAGCCCTTCTCGATGGCGTACAGGCCGACCACTGCGGAACCGTTGCCGCAGTTGCTGCCCCAGTCCACGCCGGCTTCTTCGATGCCCACCTGGGCGAAGGTGTACTCGACGTCGACATCCCCGGCAGTGGGCCGGTGCAGGATGATCGCCTTGCTGGTGGTGGACGTTGCTCCGCCTACGCCGTCAATCTGCCGGGGGTCGGGGCTGCCGAACAGCCGCGGGAGAAGCTCATCAAGGCTTGCTCCACCTTTCTGAAGGTGCTCCGCTTCAAACACCCAGCACTTGCTGGTGCCTCCCCGCATCCATTCCGCTTCGATCTTCATCGACTTCCACCTCTCCTTCGCCTCAAAGTTTGTTGAGGGCCTGGAAAAAGATTGAGCCAGATCACACTTTAGGACAATGTTGGATTTTTGTAGGAGGATGTAGGGTTGCTTCATTCATTGCCGCTATAAGCTTGAGGGAACGCTGGCTGGTGCTGTCCGGAGTCATGAAGAGCGGCCGGAGACCCGGGACTGCGGTCTTCCTGCAGGGAATGAACAGAATCTGAAGAAGGGCAAAGCAATGCTTAACGATGAAGACCAGCCCTTATTCGATATCCGCCGGCTGGCCCTCCTCCTGGAGGTGGTGGAGCAGGGGTCCATCACTGCTGCGGCCGAGCTGATGATGTACACGCCGTCAGCCGTCTCCCAGCAGCTCCGCAAGCTCGAACAGGAGGTGGGGCAGCCCTTGCTTAACCGCCGTTCCCGCGGGGTGGTGCCTACCGAGGCCGGCCAGGTGCTCGCCGGGCATGCCCGCAGGATCATCCACCAGATGAAGGCCGCGCAGTCGGACCTCGGCCAGATCGCCGGGCTGAAGCGCGGATCCCTCACCGTAGGCACGTTCCCCACCTTGGCCGGCTCCTTCCTGCCGATCGTCATCCGCACCTTCAAGAAGCGCTACCCCGCCATTGGCCTCTCACTGCGCAGCGCCCGCTTCGATGAACTCGTGGCGGACCTGGAGTCCGGCGTCACGGGGCTGTGCCTCCTCTGGGACTACCCGTGGAACCGCTTCGAGGACGAGTCCATCCGGGTTACCGAGGTTTTCCAGGAGAGCACCGTGATCCTTGTGGCGCGCGGCCACAAGCTGGCCGGACAGGAGCAAGTCAGCATGGAGGACCTGCGGAACGAGTCGTGGATCGTGCGGGCTGAGGCCCACCCAGTGGTGGAAGTCCTGCAGCGGTCCGCCCACGACGCCGGCTTCGAACCAACCATTGGATTCCTTGCCAACGACTACCAGGAGGCCCAGGCGATGGTGAGCGTTGGAATGGGCGTGGCTCTGGTGCCCAAGACCGCCGTTTCACTCCAGCATCCCGATGTGCGGGTGCTCAGCCTTGGCCCCGCGGCACCGCTGCGCCGGATCCTGCTGGCGCAGCGCCACGACAAGGTCTACGCCCCAGCCGAGGTGGCCTTCCATTCCACGCTGGTGGAAATCGCCCGCGAAAGGGCCGGTGACTACCTCTAGAACATTTTTGTGGCCGGGCGCTACGGGCCGCTTGAATCCAGCGCCGGCGAGTACGCCGTGTACCCCTCGCGCAGCCGCACGCTCTTCGCACCGATCATCGCGATGTCCTCCCAGAGCACCAGGAATGAACCCCGGTGGCGCCACCGGAGCAGGGAAGGCAGCGGCCACGGCTGCTGCAGTCCGGTCCGCTCGTACCCCAGGAACGAGGACGCACTGTGGGGACTGACCACCAGCCCCAGCAGGCGGGCCTCGGCGAGAAGCTGCCGCGGGGCGCCGTCCACCACGAACCGGGCGTCGGCCACCCTGCCCAGGCGGGTGCCGTCGTCGTTATAAACGTCGACGCCGAGCAGGTCACCGAGGATCATGGCGGCCTCCCGGGATGCGGGCGATGATCCTGTCGCGGATCCAGCGTTCCACCCAGCCGGCGTCCAGGTTTTCGCCGCTGACGCCCAGCTTCAACACCACGCCCACCTCCGCCACGTCCTCCCAGGGGATGCGGACCAGCCGGGACGCCGGCGGCCTGCCGCCAAAGATGCGCGTCCCCAGCACCGGCCCGGTCAGCAGAGCCGACAGGACCGGGGCCGCCGCGCCCGGCTCCAGCTCCGTGTCAAGGGCAGGCCCGCTCACCTCAAGATCGTCCACGGTGGTGACCGGGACGCCGTCGTGATCCAGGACCTGCCGGTCCAAAAGGTGCAGCTGCGCGTCCAGGATCCGCCCCGCCACCGGAGGCGGGGGCGCCAGGAGGCGGTGGGCAGTCATGCTCCGGCTCCCGTCACAACCATCAGTGGTATGGCTGCCAGCGAGGCTGCGAGGATGATCACCAGGTAGACCATGGCCAGTACGTTGACCGGACGGCCGTTGACGTGCTGGCCCATGTATTGCGGATCGTTGGCCACGATGAGGATGGGCAGGTAGGTCAGCGGCAGGGCGATCGCGGAGAAGACCACGGAGTATTCGGTGACCAGCACGGGGTCCACGCCAGTGGCCAGGACGGCCAGGCCGATGAACAGGCAGATGATCATGGCCAGGTGGAAGCGGGCAGCCTGCGCGGGGCGGCGGAACTTGCCCCAGGACCAGCCGAAGAACTGGGCCAGTGTGTAGCCGCTGGAAAGGGTGGTCTCCAAGGCCGCGCCGAACGTGGCGGCCACCACGCCCACCAGCACAAAGGCCAGCCCTACCTTGCCCGCGCCTTCCGCGACCGGGAGGATCACCTGCGAGAGGGACGTCACGGCGATCCCGGCCGGCAGCAGCACCACGGCCGCGCAACCGGCGATGGCCACGGACAGCAGGCCGCCCAGCGGAAAGCCCACCAGAACGTTGATCCGGGACTGGACCAGGTCCTTGATAGACCACCCCTCCTCCACGGCGCCGGAGGAGAAGAAGAACACTTCGTACGGTGTCATGGCGGCGCCGAACAGGGCGATGGCGTAGTACCAGTACGTGGACACGGTTTCCTCGGCCGGCACTGCAGGCGCCAGGGCCTGGCCGGCGAGGTTTCCCCAGTCCGGTTGGAGCAGGAACAGGGCCACGGCGAACACAATCAGCGTCAGGCCCAGGAGCCCGGTGACGTTTTCCATGCTGGAGAATTTCACCCGCCACACCACCAGCCAGACGGCCAGCGCCGCCACCGGAATCCACAGCAGGTAGTGGACGCTGCTGGCCAGCTGGAGGGCCAGGGCCACGCCGCCGATTTCCGCGGTCACGGTCATCAGGTTGATGAGGAAGGACGCGGACAGGTTGGCCAGCCCCGCGCGCGGCCCCAGCCGTTCGCGGATCACCTCGAACGTTGCCCGGCCGGACGCCGCCGCCACGCGCCCTGACATGTTGGCAAACAGGCAGATGCCCAGCACCCCCACGCCAACCACCCACACGAGGGACAGGCCAAAGCGGGAACCGACGACGGCGTTGGTCACCAGGTCGCCGATGTCCACGAAGCCGCCGATCGCCGTCAGGACGCCGAGCGCGACGCCGAGGAGCCGCTTCACTGTCCGCCGTCCTTTTCTTTTAGTTTGGACACGCGGTCCGCGGCGGCTGCCAGCCCGTCCACGCCGTCCGATACCGCTGGCGTGCCGGTGCTGCTGGCCACGGCGTCCCGGGCGGTGGTCATCGCGGCGGCGCAGTCATCCAGGACGGTGAGCGCTTCCTTGATCGCTTCCCGGTCTTCTTTGCTGGCGGGGGCAAGTTGGAGCACTGTGTTCCGGCTGGTCTGCAGTTCCTTGAGGGCGTCGTCCAGCGCGGTGGCGGTGGCGGCGTTGGTGAGTTTGCCGGCCGTATCGAGGCTGAGTGCGAGGCGGGCGGTGGCGATGGCGGAGGAACTGTCCCGGGCTGCAGCGGAGAGGGTGCTGGCGGTGCTGCCGCAGCCGGTGAGGACTGCGAGGGCGGACAGGCAGGCGGCCAGTGCGGTGCCGCTGCGCCTTTTGATGGGTTGCCGCTCTGTGGGGCACAGGCCTTCGGCGGGTCCCCTCAGCGCTGGTCTTCGCAGCACGGTGCCTCCAGCCTCCGGCACTCCCCCGGGTGGTAGGCATTACCCCTCAGCAAACCGCCGGTAATTTAGTTGCCTTAGGACAGGTATAGCACCCGGGCATCCGTTTGGGGCGAAACAACTCCCTTCCCGGCTTGCTCCAGCAGGCGGACCCGGCGATGTACCGGGCCAAGCACGGCGGCGAGGCGAGGTCCGGAATCCGCGACCGATGAGCGCGAAGAGCCGGTGGAGATTCCCCTCCGCGCTCCCGGGTGTCCTTTTGCTCCAGCAACGCGATGCGCCCGGCGTGTGCACGGCTGCACGACGCCCTCGGCAACGATCCATACGGCGCCAAGTGCTGAACTTGTCCAACAAACGCGTCGGACGCTGAAGTAGGCTGGAACCGCCCACACCAACAGACAAACAAGCGAGGCAAAAACGTGCACCAGGACGCCACCCGGTTCCTGTCCCAGCCGGTGGCCGCCCAGCCCGGCTCACCGCTGCGCGTCGCGGTCTATTCGAGGATCGCCGAGGCCATCCGCAACGGCCTCCTCACCCCCGGCTCCATGATCCCCACCGAAACCGAACTCGGCACGGACATGAAAGTCAGCCGCACCGTGGTCCGCGAAGCCCTCATGCTGCTGGAAGAGGACGGCCTGATCAGGGCGCGGCGCGGCGTCGGACGCTTCGTCTCGGACACGCTCCCCCGCATCGGCATCGAACGCATCCAACCGTTCGAGGAAGTCCTCGCCGGGCCCGGCCAGCAGGTGGAGGTCAAACGTACCCAGGTGGTCCGGCAGGCGGCGTCCGAATTCGTGGCCCCCGGCATCGGCGTGGAGCCCGGCACCGACTGCTGGCTCTGGGAATCCGTCCTGATCCGCGACGGCGAGGCCATCGCCCACCTGCAGGAGAACGTCACCGCCCAGCCGGTCAGCTTCGGCAGCCACGCCGCCGCGCCCCTTGAGATAGAGGACGACGGCGGCGCCACCTTGCTTGCCACGCTCAACAAACAGCTCGGCCGGCTGCCCGGGCCGGGTGAGTGCCAGATCAGCCTCAGCCAGGTGGGTCCCAGCCGCGCGAAACTGCTGGACCTTCGCCCCGCGGACCCGGTGCTGGTCCTGACCCAGTACATCCGGAACGGGAACCGGCCCTTCTACCTGGCCAAGTGCCTTGTCTCCGCCCGCGCCGGCCACCTCTCGGTCATGCAGCAGTTCCAGTCCTGAGGCAGCGAACGTCGGAGTTTTGGTCCAGTTATGCCGGTTTGCGGGCCGCGGAAGCGTGCATACCTGGACAAAAACGCCGTGCGGTGGGAGCGGCTTACCGGGTGAGGGCCCCGGCAGAGGCGAGGGCCGCCGTCGTGCTGTCCAAAACTGCGGCGTCCTCCCCGAGCGTCAGCAGCGTGTCCACCAGGTGCGGGGCGAAGTCTTCCTCCAGTGAGAGCACCACGCGGCACCGCGCCCCCGCCACCGGAGGGTAGCCCGCATACAGGCCCCGCATGTCGCACACGGTCTGCCCGCGGCCGGGCCCGGAGGTGGTGTCGACGGCGGCACGCACCACGGGTGCCAGAGCCGGCCTAACAGCGCCAACAGCGAGCGCCGCCGCCAACGGATCGTGCATGGCGGAGCAGGGCCGGCCGTAGATGCCCTCGTAGAACCGGAAGTAGTAGCCGAGCATCTCCCCCAGTGCCCGCGGCACAGCACCCGAAGACGCCAACAGCTGCTGCTGGTGAGGCTCCTCCAGAACCGAAGCCATGGTCACGTCCAGCGGCACCAGCGTCACGTCCCAGTCGGCAGCCAGCACCAGGGCTGCAGCTTCCGGGTCATGCCAGATGTTTGCCTCCGCCACCGGCGTGATGTTCCCCGGTGCCAGCGCCGCTCCACCCATCACGGTGACCGAGTCCACCAGGGACGGCAGCGCAGGCTCCAGCCGCAACGCCTCGGCGATGTTGGTCAGCGGGCCGATCGCCAGCACCTTCAGCGATCCGGCATGAGTGCGGGCCAGCCGGACCAGCATCTCCGCGGCGCTCTCGCCGGCAAGCGAAGCAGCAGCGGGCGCGAGCGAAACCTCGCCGATCCCGTTCTCGCCATGCACCCACGGCGCCCCGCCGCCAAAGGAGCCCGCCAAAGGATGGTGCGCCCCCACAGCCACGGGGATGTGCGCGTGGCCGGCGAGCTCGAGCAGGTCCAGGGTGTTGCGGGCGCCGACGGCGGCACTGACGTTGCCGCTGACGGTCCCGATGCCCACCACGGAAGCAAGGGGCGAGGCGAGCAGGTAGGCCAGGGCGAGGGCGTCGTCGATCCCGGTGTCGCAGTCCAGGTAGAACGCGGAAGGAGTGGTCATGGTTTTCTTTCGGTTGAAACGGGTTGAAGCGGGGTTAGACCGTCTCGCCCTTGGGGGCGGCGACGAAGAGGCTGACGATGAACGCGGCGGCGGTGATGGCCACCGAGATCCAGAGGGCGGTGGTGTACCCGGCGGCCGTGGCCTGGGCGGCGAAGGGTGCCACGAGCACGACGCCGAGGCTCGCCCCGATCCCGAACGAGGCACCGTTGATGCCGGGCAGCGCAGCCGGGGCTTCCTTGGGTGAGAGCAACACCGAGAGTCCGTTGATGGCGGTGAGGAACAGGCCGTTGTAGAAGATACCCAGGGCCGCAACGGCGATCAGCACTGCGGTCTGGTTGGTGGAGAACGACGCGGCAGCGATGGCGCAGGCCAGGCTGAGTCCCGTGCCAAAGCGCAACGTGCGGATCCAGCCGCGGCGGTCCGCCAGCCAGCCGGCCAAAGGTGCGGCGAAGACGCCAATCAGCGCGGCCGGGGTGAGGAACAGCAAAGCCGAGACTGACGCCGAGAGCCCGAAGCCGCCGTCGTTATCCTGGCTGAGCAGCACCACGGTGAAGTTGATGATCGCGAAGATGCCGGCGAGGGTGAGGACGGTGGTGGCGATGACCGGCCACACCTGGCGGGAGCGCAGGTGGTGGACAGCGATGAGCGGGTGGCTGCGGCGCTTCTCGATGAACCAGAATCCCGCAAAGGACAACACGGTGCCGGCCAGCAGGACCAGGGCGGTGGGCGAGGTCCAGCCGGCGGCCGAACCGTCGGACACGAAGTACGTCAAAAACACCAGGAACAACGAGAGGGAGCCGGCGCCCCACCAGTCCATGGCGCCGCGGACACCGGAAGGCCGTCCGGCGGGTACCAGGCGGAAGATGCAGGAAGCGGCAATGGCGGTCAGCACCAGCACCACCACGAAGATGGACCGGAAGCCGAGGGTCTCGGCCATCAGCCCGCCCACGTAGCCGTCCACGCCGCCGATCCCGCCGTTGATGGCGGCGATGATGCCCACGGAGGTGCCGAAGACCTTGGCCTGCAGGTTCTCGCTGAGCACGATGTAGGCGAGCGCGAACACGGCGCTGGAGACGCCCTGCAGGAACCGGCCGGTGACCAGCAGCGGCAGGGTGGGCGCGGCGATGCAGAGGATGGTGCCGGCGCCCATGATGCCCAGGACCAGCAGCAGCGCGGCGCGGCGGCCGATGAAGTCGCTCCACCGGCCGATCACGGGCCCGGCGATGGCGCCGGCCAGGAAGAACATTGACTGGACGGGCGCGGCGCTGTCGGCACCCTGGCCAAATTCTGCGGCGATCTGCGGCAGCGCGGGCGTCACCATGCTCGCGTTGAGCTGGAAGGACAGCACGCCCAGCAGCAGGGTGGAGATCAGCAGCGCGGCGCGGCGGCCTGTGAAGGTGGTTGCATCCGTAGCCGGGACGACGGCGGGACCGGTTTCCGCGGCAGGCACGGCTGCCGCCGGGGTTGGGGTGTTCACATCAAACTCCTTTGTTCGTGGGCTTCGGGCCATGTGAGTTGTTATACAACCATGTATGACGCACAAGTACAACCGTGCCGTACACTATTTCCTAATCCAGCCGCTTCCGGCTTCATCCCCGTAAGGACTATCCATGAGCAACCACCTTCCTGCCCTCACCGTGGTGGGCAGCATCAACCTGGACCTGATCGCCACCGCCGAAAGGCTGCCCACCGCGGGCGAAACCATCGGCGGCGCAACACTTTCCGAACAGCCCGGCGGCAAGGGCGCCAACCAGGCGGCGGCAGCAGCCCGGCTTACTGGCGGCGCCCGCCTGGTGGGTTCGGTGGGCAGCGATACCACTGGCCGGCGGATGCTGGATGCTCTGGCGAGTGCCGGCGTCGACGCTTCGGACGTCGCCGTCCTGTCCGAGCCCACAGGGACGGCGCTGATTGTGGTGGACGGCGACGGTGAGAACCAGATTGTGGTGTGCCCGGGCGCAAATTCGAGCCTCTCCCTGGACGGGGTGGAGTTTGGCCCCGACGAGACGGTGCTGTGCCAGCTGGAGGTCGGCCTGCCGGTGGTGCTGGAGGCGGCCCGTCGCGCCCAGGGCTTCTTTGTGCTGAACGCGGCGCCGGCGATGGACCTGCCGGCCGAACTGCTGGAGCGCTGCGACCTCGTGATCGTGAACGAGAGCGAGTACGCCCTCATCCCGGCCCTCGCATCGGCCAGGCTGGTGGCGGTGACGTATGGCGGCGACGGCTCGGCGATGTTTGAGCACGGGCGGAAGGTGGCCTCCGCTCCTTCTGTTCCGGTCACCGTGGCGAACACGGTGGGCGCCGGCGACGCGTTCTGCGCCGCGCTGGTCCTGGCCCTGCGGCAGGGACTGGACTACGCCTCCGCGTTGGCCGTGGCCAATGCCGTGGGCGGGGATGCGGTCGGCGACCCTTCATCGCAGCCGGAATTGGCACGGCTGGGCCACTATGTTGAGCGGACCGCCGCAACCGCAGGCGCGCGGTGAACGTCGCACTCAGGCGCGCAACGCCGTCGGACTTTCCGGACGTCCGGCGCATTACGCGCGATGCCTACCTGAAAGCCGGACACTTCTCAGCGGACCATCCCTATATGGGCGTGCTGGAGGACGTGGAGCACCGCGCCGAGCACGCGCAGGTGTGGGTGGCGGAGTCGGCCGGGCGTGTTGTGGCGGCAGTGACGCTGACGTTCGCCGGGCAGCCGTACAGCGAGATCGCAGCTGATGCGGAGCTGGAGTTCCGGATGCTGGCCGTGGACCCATCGTTCCAGGGTGGTGGCGTGGGGCGCACCGTGGTGGGCCAGGTGGTGGAGCACGCCAGGCAATTGCCCGGGATCGAGGCGATCAGCATCACCAGCGCCACGTTTATGGAGCGCGCCCACGCTTTATACGAGTCGGTGGGGTTCCGCCGGGCGCCGGAGCGGGACTGGTATGTGCCGGGCGAGGATGTGCTGCTCTGGGTGTTTACGCTTGAGCTCGGTTGAGCCGTTGCCATCGGTAGTTAGGCCTGTCGAAACCCGGTGGTTGAGCCTGTCGAAAGCCTGTCCCACAGCACGGGCAAATCGGTAAAATGGGACATGCTGTGGTTCGCCTTTCTTTTCGTTGCCATGGTCCTGTGCGGCACCATCTGGGTTATCGTCAACGTCGCTCTGTGGCTACTGGGCGTCGCGTCCCTGCTCAACAAGCGAGGCGGCCGGCCCCTCGCGTCGCGGAGGCCCGCTGGCTACCCTCAGCTGAGCGCGCCCCAGGGACCATTCGTGCGGAGTACTCGGCCGGTCCCTGACCGGCCCGCTGCGGAGGCCAGTGCCGCGTTCGATATGTGGCCCAAATGGACCGCCTCATACCGGCGGTACGTGGCCCAGGAAAAGCTTCTGTGGCAGGAGCAGTTCGACTCGCTGGACACCCAGGAGTAGCGGCATACGACGGCGCATGGCCGGCTGGAGCGCCGGCCATCCGCCGTCGGACTCCAAGAGTGGGTCCCGCTCGCCCGCGCTGCTAGAGGCAGGCGGGCTGGTAGGCGGGATCCGCTGGCCCCTTCGCCCGGCCCAGAGCGTGGGCGACGAACTGGTGCACCACGGGATCGTTGGGCGTCTGGTCGTGTTCAAAGACGTCGGCCGGGCACTTGTCCTGGATGGTGATGTTGGTGACCTGCCGGGCCGGACCGTTTAGGAACTGGCTGTTGTAGGGGATCACTACTTCGTCATAGACGGTGGAGAGCACGGTGTAGGACGGTCCGGCCACCGTGTCACCGGTGGTGTTGAGCTGCTGCATAAACGCGGAACCGGCCTGCTGGTCGGCGCAGGCGGCACAACCGGCAGCGGTGTAGTCAGGTGTTGGCGCCATGTCCGGCGGCGGGACAATCAGGCCTTTGGTGCCGTGATTGGACGGTGCGATGCCCACAAGGTGGTGGACGTACTTGGCGCCGCCCAGGAAGCCCATGTAGTACCGGGGCATCATGCCGCCCTGACTGTGGCCCACCAGGTCCACCTGCCTGGCACCCGTCGCGGAGCGGACCGCGTCCACGAACGGGGCCAGTTGCTTCGCGGATTCGGCCACCGGGGCGGTGGCATAGACGCCGTTGGTCTCGCCGTAGTTGAGGGCAAAGACGCAGTAGCCCTGGCTCTTGAGGTACGGGGAGAGCGTGGACCAGTTCTTCGCCATGCTCTCGAACGTTCCGGGAACCAGGATGACCGGATAGGGGTGCTCAGCGGACGGTTTGCAGGACCAGTCATTGGCCCCCGGCGGGGAAACCTCAACGGCCTGGGCGGGAGCGGCGGCCAGGGAGCCGGCGAGGACGGCGGCAGCAGCAGCGGACAGGATCCGGGATAGGAGTGACATGGAAACCTCTTTGTTTTTGTGCCAACAGGGCTGCCGGAGCTGATGGTCATGGTGTCAATCAGCACCGGCCGGGTTATCCATGCTGGCAGCGCCGCCGCCTCAGCGGACCGGGACTGCACGAACGTGCGGCCCATCGGACGGCTCGTCGGCCCGCTTGGCGAGACGCCGAAACCTACCGTTGTTACTGGTCAGTAGCCAGAATGCGACCGCCGGCACGGTGCACGGGCTTCCATCGTCCCCTGCACGTATGTGCAAACCGCGTTCGCGACCGTAAGAGAACGCGTCTCTAATAACCTGGCCACAAGTGAGCCCGCGTGGGGAAACCCTCCATAAGTGGGCTCGCGTCTCTGGGAACCCCTCCACAAGTGAGCCCGCGTGTGGGGAAAGCGTGCGGGAGGTGATGGGGCGTGGTTTTCTTCCGGCACCGTTCCGGCGCTTGGAGGGAGATTACGACAGGCTCAGGCACGCGGCACCTTCCTGCGCGTTTCGCGCAGAAGGCTTGCGCTAAACGCGCAACGAGTCTATGATCTTAATCATGTTCGGAGCCGGGCGGCTTGATCCCCCCTCCTCTCCCCTCCCCCACAACAATGAGGTTGATTGATGTCTGTTCCAATCAAGGCCACCATGGAAAAAGTTCCGGGCGGCATGATGTTGATTCCCCTGCTCATCGGTGCTCTTCTGGCCACCTTCGCACCGGATTCCGCTAAGTTTTTTGGCTCGTTCACGGGTGCTCTGTTCACCGGTGGCACCACCATCCTCGCCGTGTTCTATGTCTGCATGGGTGCAAGCATCGACATCAAGGCCACCCCGTACATCCTGAAAAAGGGCGGCGTTCTGCTCGGCAGCAAGGTCGCGTTCGCCGTCATCATCGGCATTATTGCGGGTAGGTTCCTTGGCGAACTCCCCATCGAAGGCGGCCTGCTGGCAGGCTTGTCGGTCCTCGCCATCGTCGCAGCCCTTAATGACACGAACGGCGGAATGTACATGGCGCTCATGGGCCAGTACGGAAAGCCCAAGGACGTTGCCGCCTACTCCGTTATGACGCTCGAATCCGGGCCCTTCCTGACGATGGTCACCTTGGGCGTTGCCGGCTTGTCGGCCTTCCCGTGGCAGGCCCTCGTAGGCGCCATCATCCCCCTCCTCCTCGGAGTCTTGCTGGGCACCCTCGACCCGGCCATGCGCAAATTCCTTTCCTCCGCGGCCCCCGTTCTTATTCCGTTCTTCGCCCTCGCCCTCGGTTTCGGTCTGAACCTGGAGAAGGTACTCACTGCTGGTCTTCTCGGTGTTGCACTTGGCCTGTTCGTGCTGATTGTCGGCGGCGCTGTGCTTTTCTTCGCTGACAAGCTGACCGGCGGATCAGGCATCGCCGGCCTGGCGGCAGCAACCACCGCCGGCAACGCCGCCACAGTCCCCATGCTGGTGGCCGCAGCCAATCCTGCCTACCTCCCTGCTGCCGGACCCGCCACCGTTCTGGTTGCCGCCTCCGTGGTTGTCACCGCCATTGGTTGCCCGCTGATGGTGGCTTGGTACGCCAAGCGCCTGAAGGCCAAGGAAGCGGTCGAGACTCCCGAGGTGTCCCCAGCCGTATGAACACTGACGGAACCACACGCTGGGCAATCATCGCCGACGACCTCACGGGAGCGGCAGATGCGGCCGCAGCCTACGGACCCACGCACACCAGTTCCGTAATCCTCGACGTCGACTGCATCTGGCCCGAGGCTGAGATCCTTTCGGTCAACACGGAGAGCCGCTACCTGGCCGCAGAGGAGGCAGCCTCGGCTGTCACCTCCGCCGTGGGGCGCGCCCTGGCTCAGGACCGCCGGATCTTCAAGAAGATTGATTCGCTGCTTCGCGGCAATGTGGGCGCAGAGGTCGCGGCAACACTGGCTGCCACCGCCCAGGGTCGCGGCAGGGGCCTGGCCATTGTGGCCCCGGCCTTCCCGGCCACGGGCAGGACCACACAGGGCGGCCTCGTCCACGTGGGCGGCGTTCAGAACACTGAAGGAAGCTTTGGTGGCGACGTCGCCGGCGCACTTGCCGACGGCGGCCTCACCGCCGAAGTGCAGGCCGGAACTTCCAGACTCACTCCGGAGGAACTGGCGGCGCACCTGCGGGACGTGCGGGAACGCGGGATTGACGCCGTCGTACTTGACGCCAGCTCGGACGGGGACCTGAAAGCCATCGCAGCCGCCGTTGAACGGCTGGAATTCCCGGCGCTCCTGGTCGGTTCCGGCGGACTGGCGGGGCAGATCGCTGCACGTGATAACGAAGGACCGGGTGCGCGAAATGCGCAGCCGCGGCGGGTTACCCGGACCTTGACCGTGATTGGCAGCTACTCCAGCCTTGCCCGACAGCAGACTGAGGAACTCGTCGCGGCCGGCGCGGAGCACATTACGCTGAACCATGACGCGCTGGACGAGCCGGCGGTTGCCCGCCAGGTTGCGGAAGCGATGACCCGGAACGACGTTGTGTTGACGCCGGATCCGGTGGGAACCATCGATAAATCGCAGGCGATTGTGGTGGCAGAGGCCTTGGCCCGCGCCACCGCTGCAGGAATCGGGAACTGCGACGCCCTCGTTATGACGGGCGGGGAAACAGCCACAGCCGTTCTGAAAAGCACTCGGCGCCGGGAGCTTCACCGTCCTCGGCGAGATTGAACCTGGCGTCGTGATGAGCCTCCTGCCCGAGCCCCTCCCCCTGCTGATCACCAAGGCAGGAGCTTTCGGGGACGCCGGTACGCTGGCCCGGACCACACAATTTCTTACTGGTACAACGACTGAAATGAGTATCAAATAATGGGACGCCCGATTGTTGCCATCACCATGGGCGATGCAGCCGGCATCGGTCCGGAGATCATCGTCAAGGCCCTGGCCGACAACGAATTGCGCTCAAAGGCCCGCATGCTCGTCATCGGCGACCTCCGCCGGCTGAAGCTCGCAGCGGACATCGTCGCCAGCCCGCTGACCCTGCGCAGGGTCTCGGAACCGTCGGAGGCCCTGTTCGACGAGGGCACCATCGATGTACTGGACATCGACTGCATCCCGGAGGACCTGGCCTGGGGTGAGCTTTCCGCCGAGGCCGGGCACGGTTCCTACCTCTTCATCGAGAAGGCCGTTGCCCTGGCCATGAACCGCCAGGTGGATGCCATCTGCACCGGGCCGCTGAACAAGGCAGCCCTGCACGCAGCCGGCCACAAGTACCCGGGCCACACCGAACTCCTCGCCGAACTGACCGGCACCGAGGAAGTTTCCATGATGCTGACCGCGCCCAAGATGCGCGTCATCCATGTGACCACCCACATCGGCCTGATCGACGCGATCGCCAAGATCAACGGCGACCTGGTCTACCGGACCATCAAGCGTGGACACGAGCTCTTGCAGGCCTCGGGCATCGAAAACCCGAAGATCGCGGTGTGCGCCATCAACCCGCACGCCGGCGAGAACGGGCTGTTCGGCTATGGCGAAGAGGCCGAAAAGATCCAGCCCGGCATCGAGAAGGCGCAGGCTGACGGCATCAACGCCTTCGGCCCGCTGCCGGCCGACACCCTGTTCTTCCTGGCCGGCCGCGGCGACTTCGACCTGGTGGTGGCCCAGTACCACGACCAGGGCCACGGTCCGGTGAAGGTCCTCGGCCTGGAAAACGGCGTGAACATCACCGTGGGCCTCCCCGTGGTGCGCACGTCCGTGGACCACGGCACCGCTTTCGACATCGCCGGCAAGAACATCGCCGACCACGAGTCACTCCTTGAGGCGCTGCGGCAGGCAGTGGACTTGGCACCGGCGCGGGAGGAATCGCTCTAGGGTCCCAAGGAAAGCGGCCGGCCAGCGTAGAATTGCTGACCGGCCGTTGCCGTCTCCGCCCGGTGGTTGAGCCTTTCGAAACCGATGGAGTGGGGGCCGGAACTAGCATGGGTAGCACTGCCACCACCATGCCCACGGGAAGGAGACCGGGAATGCTCAGCGCAAACGCGCGGCGCGAGGAGATCTACCACCTTGCCGTGACCACCGGCCTGGCCTCCGTGGAAGAGCTCTCCGCGCGGTTCGAGGTGACCGCGTCCACCATCCGCCGGGACCTGGCTTTGTTGAACGGGCAGGGCCGGCTGGCCCGCACCTACGGCGGAGCCATGGCGCTGGGCGCGCACCCGGAGGCGTCGCTGCGGCAGCGCACCGGCGAGGCGTTCGAACAGAAGCACGCCATCGCCCGCTGGGCGGCGTCCGTGATCCAGCCCGGAGAGAACATCCTGCTCGACGCCGGCTCCACCGCAGGCGCCCTGGCCCACGAACTGCGCGGGTTTGAAAAGCTGTCGGTCACCACACCAGGCATCAACACACTGCAGGAGCTGGCCGACTCCGAGGGCATCGAGGTGGACTGCCTGGGCGGCCGCCTGCGCAGCGTCTCGCAGAGTTTTGTCGGACCGCTGGCCGAGGCGGCGCTGGAACGGATGAGCTTCGACCGCGTCTTCCTGGGCGCCGACGCCGTCACCGCCGAGGACGGAATCTGCGAAGCCGACCACGCCCAGACCCGCCTCAAGGAACTCATGGCCCGCCGCGGCCGTGACGTGTACGTCCTGGCCGACTCCTCCAAGCTCGGCCTCCGGCCTTTCCACGCCTGGGTCCGTCTGGCTTTGCCGTGGACGTTGGTGACGGACGACGGCGCCGACCCGGCCCAGGTGCAGAAGTTCCGCGACGCCGGGGTTCAGGTTGAGGTGGCTTCGGTTTCCGGGTAGGTCCCGCCGGGTAGGCTACTCCGACAACGGAAGAAAACACCTGAACGATATGGAGAGGCCCATGCACGCCGTGCTCGAATACGCCTACGAGGACAACTACCTTGAAACCCGCGAAAAATACCGCGCTGTCCACCTCAAAGCGGCGTGGGAAGCCGTCGAACGGGGCGAACTTCTGCTGGGCGGGGCTGTTGGTGACGGACCATTCACCGGGCTGCTGATCTTCGGAGGCGGGAACGCGCTCGAGGCGGCCAAGGCTTTCGCAGCCGCGGATCCTTACGTCACCGGTGGGGTGGTGAGGTCGTGGACCGCCCGCCCCTGGACAACGGTGGTGGGAAACGAGGCGGCCACGCCGGTTCGCCCCTAGTCCTAGAGACCTGCCTCACCTAAAAAGCGCTCCAGCCATTCGGCAAAGTCCAGCGCCAGCGCATCCGCACCAGGGGCTGCGACCACCTGGACGGACAGGGGCAGGCTCTCGGATGACCACGCGACCGGCAGCGAAACAACAGGTGCTCCCACCATGGTCACAGCCCTGCACTGGCCCATGATGTCCCAGCCAAAAATGGACTGTCCGTCAATGTCCAGCTTTCCGGACGCGTCGCACGCAGGACCGCCGGCTACCGGCAGGAGCACGATGTCTGCCGTATCGAAGACCGCCAGGTCCCGTCGTCGTGCCTGGTTTGATTCGGCAACAGCCGCTTCGAGTTCCCCTGCCTCAGTCTGCATGGAACGCTGGATGGGCTCGAGGTTCGCGGGGAGCACCAGGTGCTCCCTGCCGGCGACGGCCGCGGCGTGATCAATCATCGGGTCAAGAGGGCGGAGCCGGTTATAGGCTGCCAGTGATCCCGCAAACAGATCCGGAGCATGTTTCAAGGTCCGGACCTCCGGCGCGAGCTGCTCCGCCAATGAAGAGATCATCGCTGACACCTCACGCCGCACCGGCCCCAATGCGGAACCGTCACTCCAAGCCACCGCAACATTGCTTGGAACCCCACCCAAGCCTCGAACGCCGGGACGGCTATCCGAAAGCACTGCGAGCGCAGTCCGCAGGTCCCGCACTGACCTTGCGAGCGGCCCGATGACTTGAGTGTCGGCTTGCAGGCGTGCAGCGGGCGGGGTCGGGTTGCCGCCTCCGTACCAGCCCCCGGCTCCCGGCACGATGCCAAGGTCCGGAACGGTACCCGGGGTGGGCCGCAGGGCGGTGATACCCACACATTGTGCCGGCCACCGCAGCGATCCGCCGTAGTCGGTGCCCAACCCCAGTGCCGATATGCCGGCAGCGACCGCGGCAGCCTCTCCCCCGCTCGAGCCACCCGCCGTCGCGCCGGGAAACCGGGGATTGAGCGTCCGGCCCCCGACGGCACTCTCGGTGATGGCGCCGAACGCAAATTCGGGGCAATTGGTTTTCCCAATCACTACCGCGCCCGCCTCCTGCAGGCGCCGCACCGCGGTGGCGGTGAACGTGGCAACGTTCCCGGCGTAGGCGGCACTGCCGCCGGTCAGCCGCAACCCTGTTACGGCGATGACGTCTTTGACACTGAGCGGAACTCCCGCCAGCGGCCCGGGGTCCTCCCCGCGGGCGCGACGGCGGTCCACCTCCTTGGCGGCAAGGGCGGCTCCGGGCCAACCCTCCTCAATGAACGCACACAGATCGGGGGCTGCGTCGGCCCGTGACCGCGACTCCGCCAGGACGTCCTCGGCGGAGGCCTGACCTGTGCGAACTGCGGAGACGACGGCCGTGGCGTCACGAAGCGAAGTGTGCATGAACTGAATGTAGCAGCGCGCTTTCGCCCCCAATGCTGCATTTCCCATCTGTTCGCCTTGCGAACTTTTGTACGTGGGGTGAACCTGGAGTATCCTCATCGACAGACCGTATGCCGCGCGTCACATTCGGCGATGGGGCTCTTAGCCTGGGCGTGCGACCAATTCCTTCCCTGATCAATGAGGATTACATGACAACTTCTCCCTCCCCGCGCGCATCCCGCTGGCCGGTCTGGCTCTGCTGGCTGGCCATGGTTCTGGACGGCTTTGACCTGGTGGTGCTCGGCACCGTCATCCCCACCCTTATCAAGACGGGCGAGCTCGGTTTTGACGCGGTGGGCGCAACATTGGTGGCCACCATTTCCCTCGTCGGCGTCGGCGCAGGAGCCTTGTTCATCGCTCCGCTGTCAGACCGCTTCGGCCGCCGAAAACTGATGGTTGCCTGCGTGCTCTGGTTCTCGCTGTTCACCCTCGCGGTGGCGTGGGCACCGAACGTGGCCATGTTCGGCGTTTTCCGCTTCCTGGCCGGGGTGGGACTGGGCGCCTGCCTTCCGGTCGCGCTCGCCTACATGAACGACTACGCACCGGCGGGATCTGCAGGCAAGTCCACCACCCGCACCATGACCGGCTACCACGTGGGCGCGGTGGCTACCGCCTTCCTCGCCTTGATGGTCATCCCCGACTGGCGCACCATGTTCGTCGTCGGCGGCCTTGCAGGCCTGGTCCTTGTGCCGTTCCTGTGGGTCAAGCTGCCCGAGACCCTGCCGGCCGCAGCGGGAACCGCCAAGAAGGAAGAGCAGACCGGCTTCCGGGACCTGGCGAAAAAGCCCTACCCGCTGGTCGCCGTGGCGATCGCCGCCGCGTCCTTCATGGGGCTCCTGCTGGTCTACGGCCTGAACACCTGGCTCCCCCAGCTCATGGCATCCGCCGGATACCCCGTCAGCGCAGGCCTTTCCCTGCTCCTGGTGCTGAACCTGGGCGCCGTCGCGGGCCTCATCATCGCCGGCATCCTGGCCGACAAGCACGGCACCAAACCCATCGTGCTGCTCTGGTTCGGCCTGTCCGCGGCCTGCCTTGCCCTGCTGAGCGTCAAGGTGGACAACGCCATCCTGCTCAACGCCCTGGTCTTCGTCACCGGCGTGTTTGTCTTCAGCGCCCAGGTGCTCGTTTACGCCTGGGTGAGCCAGCTGTTCCCGGCCCGCTTGCGTGCCACCGCCCTCGGATTCGCCGCCGGGGTGGGCCGCGTGGGCGCCATCGCCGGACCCGCCGTCACGGGCGGCCTGGTGGCAGCCGGCATCGCCTACCCCTGGGGCTTCTACGTCTTCGCTGCAGCCGGCGCCCTCGCCGTGGTGGCCCTGCTGGCGGTCCCTCACGCCATTGCAAACACCAATCCCGCCCAGGAACACGTTTAGCTGACCCACGTTGCCCGGCCCGCCCCTCCTGCCCGTAGGGACGGGCCGGGCATTTTCGTCCCCCGCGGGAGGGCCCTCAGGCGACGAAGCCGGCTAAGGCCGGGCCGCCGTCGTACCTGTTTAAGTCACACTATGACGCCGCTGGTGCGTACCCCAGCGCACGGCTGGCTTCCAGTCCCGCCCGGGCCACCACAGGACCCAGCCGTTCAACATCAGCCGGCCCGATCCGCTGCGTGGGGAATCCCAGGCCCACGGCGCATGCAAGCCGCCCGGCATGGTCGAACACCGGGGCGCTGATGGAACCCACATCCTGGTTGCGTTCCCCGAAGGCGGCGAAGTACCCCTGCTCACGGGCAACAGCCGCCTGCTCCCGCAGCTTCTCCAAGGACACCGGGGTATCCGGCGTAAAGCCCTGCAGCCCCTGCTCGTCCAAGGCATCCCACGCACCGGGATCGAAGGCCAGGAACACTTTGCCCGGGGCGCCGGCGTGCAACGGCATGACCATGCCCACCATAAACGGGCGCATCACCACGTGCCGCGTCTCGGCCACCGCCACGATGGTCCGGAACGCCCCGTCCCGGACGTACAGGCACGCAGTTTCACCGGTTTCATCGCGCAGCTGCTGCAGGACCGGCTTCACCAGCCGCACCACGTCCAGCCCGAACGTTCCCGGAGTAGCCCAGCGGACCAGCCCGATGCCGATCCGGTACCGGTCGCCGTCGCGGTCCAGGAATCCCTCACGCAGCATGTTCTGGACCAGCCGCTGGCAGGTGCTCGACGGCAGCCCGGTTTTACGGATGATCTGCTGCAGCGTCGGCTCGGGCTCCTCCACGGAGAAGCAGTCCAGAATCTCCGCCACCTTGTGCAGGACCAACAGGGGTGAGGCCCCAGCTCCCGGTTCCTTCACCACTGTCCAATCATCCCTTCAATCGTTTTCTGCCAGCCCCCAGCTTAGTGAGCGGGGAGCACCGCAAGGAAAGTGATCCACTTGACATCCCACCAGAGTGACCCACATCATGGGATTAGAACCCACTTTATGGGTTTACCCAACAAATCCCCAACACAACGACGTGGAGAAGCCATGAGCACCCCCGCTGTAACCTGCGAAACTGCCCCCGAGCCCAAGCGCCCCGGGATGAGCCGCGTGGGACTGATCGTCCCCAGCTCCAACACCACCATGGAGACCGAGCTGCCGGAACTGTTCCGCCGCCAGGCCGAGGCAACCGGCCACAAGTACACCTTCCACTCCGCCCGCGCCGGCATGAAGAAGGTCACCAAGGAAGAACTGCTGGCCATGGTGGGCAAGGCAGCCCAGTGCGCCGAAGCAGTTTCCGACGCCGATGTGGACGTCATCGCCTACGCATGCCTGGTGGCCGTCATGGCCCAGGGCCCCGAGGCCCACGTGGGCTCGGAGCAGGTCATTGCGGACGCCGCCGCGGGCAACGGGCACCCCGCCCCGGTCACCAGCAGCGCCGGCGCCCTGGTCCGCACCCTGCACGGAATCGGCGCCCGGAAGGTCGCCATGATCACCCCCTACATGAAGCCGCTGACGCAGATGGTGGTGGACTACATCGAAGGATCGGGCATCACGGTGCTGGACGCCATCAGCCTCGAAGTAGCGGACAACCTCGAGGTCGGCTGCCTGGACCCGCAGAACCTGCCCGCGCTGGCCCGCAGCCTGAAGCGCGAAGGCGCAGACGCCGTCGTCCTGTCCGCCTGCGTCCAGATGCCTTCCCTGGCTGCAGTGCAGGCAGTGGAGGACGAGCTGGGACTCCCCGTCATCACCGCGGCCACGGCCACCACCTACGAGATCCTCAAGGCCCTCGGCCACACCCCCGCCATCACCGGCGCAGGCGGCCTGCTGTCAGGCGCCGGCATCTTCGCTCCGGCAAACGTGTAGGCGGTTGACACCATGTCGCTGTCACTCATCGCGTTCCTGGTGCTGGTGGCCGCCTTCGCGGTCGGTTCCTTCACCAAGATCAACGCCGGCCTGCTGGCCACCGTTGCCGCATTCGGCGTGGGCACCCTCCTGGCCGGCATGTCCGTCAAGGACGTCATCGGACAGTTCCCGGCCGGGCTTTTCTTCATCCTCGTGGGCGCTACCCTGCTGTTCGCCATCGTCCGGATCAACGGCACCATAGACCTGCTGGCCTACTGGGCTGAACGGCTCGCCGGCGACCGGAAAATCCTGGTCCCCATCCTGATGTTCCTGCTGACGGCAGCCCTGGCTTCCGCCGGCGCCTTCACGCCCGCCGCCATCGCTATCGTGGCCCCGGTGGGCCTGGCGCTGGGCATGCGCTTCGGCATCAGCACCCTGGCCATGGGCCTGGTCATCGTCCAGGGCGCGAACGCCGGCGCGTTCTCCCCCGTCAACCCCTTCGGTGTCCTCGGCAACAAGATGCTGGATGGCGCGGGTGCCTCGGACGGTTCATTCAAGCTCTACGCGTACTGCTTCATCTTCAACGCCATCCTGGCCGTGATCGCCTACGTCCTGGTGCAGGCCATCATGAAGCGCCGGGCAGCCAAGGCGGAAGCCCGTCAGGCGGACGGCGGCAATGCTGTCAAGAACGACGGCGGCGCTGACGCCCCCTCAGGCGACGGCGTTTCAGGTTCCGGCGGCGCCGGAACGGCCGTACTCACCGCCCCGGCAGAAACTTCCGTAGCTGCCGGAACGAGGACCCGCCCGGAGAAGGTAGCCGCAACCCCCATGCGTATCCTCACGCTGGTGGGCATCGCCTCCCTCCTGGTACTCACCACCGTCCTGGGGCTCGACGTGGGAGTGGCCTCGCTGGTCATCGCCGCGGTCCTGATCGTCCTGGACTCCAACGTGCAGAAGCCGGCGGTGGAGAGCATGCCGTGGTCGGCCATCATCCTGGTCACCGGCATCGTCACCTACGTGGGCATGCTGGAGAAGATGGGTGCGCTGAAGGAACTCCAGGAAGGCATCGCGGGCCTGGGCAACAGCTCCCTCGCGGCGCTGATTGCAAGCTATGTGGTGGCCATCGTGTCAGCCTTCGCCTCCACCACCGGAACCCTCGGCGTCATCAGCCCGGTGATTGAGCCCATCGCCATGGACCCGCTGCTCACCCCCGTGGGTGTGGTGACGGCCATTGCCATCAGCTCCTCGGTGGTTGATGTCAGCCCCATGTCCACCAGCGGGGCCTTGCTGATGGCGAGCGCCCAGCCCAAGGACGAGCGGATGTTCTTCCGTGCCCTGCTGCTGTGGGCCATCGCGATGATCGGTGTGGTGCCGCTCCTCGTCTGGTTCCTGTTCGTCCACCTCGGCCTCGGCTAAAGAGCTCCGGCTGAAAGGGAAAGGGACGTCCTCGTTGGGACGTCCCTTTTTCCTTTCCACTTCCCCGCCAACGCTGGCGGACCGGCCCTTAGCCTTTGGGCCGGAAGTGGCCCGGCCAGTCCTGCACCCGGATCCGGGTGAGGTCCTGGATGTCGCCAAGCGTGCCCCATTCGTCCAGCCCCAGCCGGGCCAATGGCTCGAGCAGGTCGATCCGCGGGTGGCTGCCATCGAGTACTTCCGAACTCACGGCGGCATGGGTCACTTCGCCGAACACCAGCGTGGAGTCCCCTATCGGCAGCACGGAGTGGAGGCGGCATTCAAGCACCGCCGGTGATTCCTTGACCCGCGGCACCGCAACGGTGACGCTCGGCTCCCGCGTCAGGCCGGCGGCGTCGAACTCGCTGACCTGCGGCGGGAAATTGGTGCCGGTGGCGTTGACCTCTTCCAGGAGCGCGGCAGGGGCCAGGTTGACCACAAACTCTCCGGATGCGGTGATGTTGCGGAGCGAATCCTTCTCCCCCACCGAGGTGAACTGCACGATGGGCGGATTGGTGGACGCTACGGTGAAGAAAGAGTGCGGGGCCAAGTTGTCAATGCCCTCCGGGGAGACGCTCGAAACCCACGCGATAGGCCGGGGCACCACCACGGCGGTGAGCAACCGGTAGAAATCACGGGCGGACGTCGCTGAGGGACTGAAATCAGTTCGCATGCTGCCAGACTAACCATGCGGCAGCACGGAAGGAGAAATCACATGGGGTTCGAGCCCTACCGTTCACCATCAACCGGGCGCCCGGTGCGCGCCGTCCTCTTCGACACCTTCGGGACCGTGGTGGACTGGCGCACCGGCGTGGCACGGGAAGTGGCAGCGTTCGCCACGGCACACGGGGTTGCCCTGGACGCGTACGCTTTCGCGGACCGCTGGCGGGCCCTCTACCAGCCGGCCATGGATGCCATCCGCTCCGGGCAGCGCAGTTTCGCGAAGCTGGACACGCTCCACCGCGAAAACCTGGACCAGGCGCTCCGCCAGGACGGCATCGATCCGGACCAGCTGCCCGCCGAGCGACTGGAGGAGCTGAATAAATCCTGGCACCGGCTGCCGCCCTGGCCGGACAGTGTGGAGGGCCTGGCAAGGATCCACCGCCACTACGTCGTGGGCCCGCTGTCCAACGGCAATACGTCACTGCTGCTGGACATGGCCAGCAACGCCGGCCTGCCGTGGGATGTGATCATCGGTTCGGACATGACGCGTACTTATAAGCCATTGCCCGAGGCGTACCTCCGCACCGCTGAATTCCTGGACCTCCACCCTGGTGAGGTGATGCTGGCGGCCGCGCACAACAACGACCTGCACGCGGCCCGGACGGCCGGGCTGGCCACGGCGTTCATCGCCCGCCCCACCGAACACGGCCCGGGCCAGACGGCGGACCTGGCCCCCGAAGGCGACTGGGACCTCGTGGCGCCCAGCATTCCTGACTTGGCGGACCGGCTCGGGGCGTGAACCAGGCTTACTTCGGCGCGGTAATTCCGAGGCGGGCCATCCGCCGGTAAATCGTGGCCCTGCTCATTCCCAGTTCAAGGGCGGCCGCGGCCACCGTGGTGCCTGGCCGGGACAGGGACCGGATGATCTCGTCCCTCTCCACGGCCTCGATCCGGGTGAGATGCGGGCCGGCGCGTCCCACGAGCCGGGAGGGCAGATGCCGCACGTCGATGGTTTCCGTGCGCAAGGCCGCGTCATGGACCATGGTGAAAAGTTCGTCCACGTTCCCTGGCCACCCATAGCCGGCCAGCGCGTGTTCGGCAGCAGCCGTGAAATCCACGTCCCGCATCCGCGCCTGGCGTGCGGCGTACCTCGCCAGGGGCATGACATCAGCGAGGCGTTCACGCAAGGCAGGCACCGGCACCACGGTTTCCACCATGGCGGCCAGGGGCTGCGGGACGGCGGCCAGTTCCTCCGCGGTCATCGCCCAGGTGATCGCGGGCGGGTTGCCGTCCGGTACCGGCGGCGACTGCACCGCGGCGGCAGCCCGGGCGCTCAACTCCTGCGCCGCCCAGGCGGGCAGGAGGTCAACGTTTTCCACGATCACTGCGGTGTCCGGCTTGGACAGCTCAGGGGTCCAGAGCGACAACCACGCCTCCACGTCCTCGGGCTCCGGAGCTGCCGCGCACAGGATGCGGCTTCCGGGACGCGCCTGGCGGATGGCCTGCCCCACCAGCGTGGCCCGGCCGGAGCCTGGTTCTCCGACGGCGGCCACCACCTTGTTTGCCCCGAGGGCCACGGCCGCACGGTCCTGGGCGTCCGTCCAGGCCGGGGACATGGCGCGCAGCGTTCCCGCACCCGGCTCAAGCCGGCCCCGCTGGACCCGGAAGACACCGCCTTTGGGTCCCGCTTTCGGCCTGTGGCCACGGGACTTGGCGAGCATGAGGGCAGCGGTGTTGCTCGCCGCCGACTGGGCCAGGGCCAGGAGCAACTCCGGCGAAGACTTGGACCAGGTGGTGATGTTCACGCTGCCCTCAAGGCGTCCGCTGCGGGGATCGATCACCGGCACGGCAGCGCAGGTGTATGTCCGGAGGCTTGCGCTGTAGTGTTCCTCGGCGCGGACCAGGCTCGGCGTCCGGTCCGCCAGTGCCATGCCCAGCCCGCTGGTTCCCGCTTCCCGCTCGGAAAAGGCAAACCCGGGAGCCAGATGGACCTTGTCGAGTGCCCGCAGCAGTGAGGTGTCGCCACTGAAGCGGTTGACGACCAGCCCGTCGGCGTCGGTGAGCATCAGGCTCAGTGGCTCGTTGGCCAGCGTTTGATGCAGGCTGGTGAGCACCTCCTGGCCGCACTGATAGAACAGCGAGTCAGCGGCCACAGACCCGGCCCAGACGGGGTCGATGGCCTCGGCCGAGACGCCGTATTCCTCACTGCGCTGCCAGGAGGCAAGAAGGCGTCTTGAGACAGCAGTCATCATGCCTTCCGGCCCGCCGGCCTGTGGCCGCGGGACGGGAACGTTCTGATCCGGCACCATCGCCGCCCTCCTTGTCCTGGTCATTCGAGATTACGGTGTGGTGGTTCAAAAGGCGATGTCACCATGTCTCAAAATGAGACACCGGTCACAGGTTGACAGCTGCCTTTTGGCCATAGCGTCTTCTCTGTCGCGACTATGGCAGTCGCGGGGAGGAGAACGATATGTACAGCAAAGACGGCGAGAACTACTTCATCGTCGACGCGCACGTCGCGTTGTGGGACGCCCGCCCGGAGAACCAGCGGAATATCCAGGGCAAGCAGTTCATCGATTGCTTCTACGACTACCACCGCAACCTCGGCCCGGAGGAGGAACACTGGTCCTACGAGGAATTCCTTTACCAGGGCGGCGAACGCCTCATGAAGGATCTGTTCCAGGACGGCTACGTGGACCACGCGATCTTCCAGCCGGCCTACCTCGGCGCGTTCTACAAGAACGGATTCGCGCAGGTGGAGGAGGCATACAACCTGGCCGCGGCGAACCCGGGCAAGCTCACGTACAACCACTGCTATGACCCCCGCGAGGGCGAGGCAGGCCTTGACCGGCTCCGCGCCGACCACGAGAAGATGAAGTTCAAGGGGGTCAAGCTCTACACCGCCGAGTGGCGCGGCGAATCCCGCGGGTACAAGCTCTCCGATCCCTGGTCCTACCGGTATTTCGAGGAGTGCCGCAAGCTCGGCATCAAGAACATCCACATCCACAAGGGCCCCACCGTCCGCCCGCTGGACCGGGACGCCTTCGATGTGGCCGACGTGGACCATGCCGCCTCCGACTTCAACGACCTGAACTTTGTGGTGGAGCACGTGGGCCTGCCCCGGCTGGAAGACTTTTGCTGGATCGCCACCCAGGAACCGAACGTCCACGGCGGCCTGGCGGTCGCTATCCCCTTCATGCACACCCGGCCGCGGTACTTCGCCCAGATCATGGGCGAGCTCATCTACTGGATCGGCGAGGACCGGATCCAGTTCTCCAGCGACTACGCCATCTGGTCCCCCCGCTGGCTGATCGAGCGGTTCGTTGATTTCCAGATCCCGGAAGACATGACCGAGTACGCCCCGCTCACTGTGAACCAGAAGAAGAAGATCCTGGGACTGAACGCGGCGAAAATGTACGACATCCCGGTGCCCGCAGACCTCCAGCTCCCCAACGCGGATGAGACCAAGACAGGACCGCGGCAGCCCGAACGGGCGGACCTGGCAGGCGTGGCATGACGGCGGCATTGACGGAGCGCACCCTCCGGCGCCGGGACGTGTCGGTGACAGCCGAGGACGTCCGCCAGGCGCTGGGGGCCGTGCTGGATCCGGAGCTGGACGAGCCCATCACGGATCTGGGCTTCGTCCGTTCCCTCGAGATCACCCGTTCCCTTGCCGGCGCCGTGGTGACCGTGCACCTGCGGCTGCCCACGTCATTCTGCTCGCCGAACTTCGCCTACCTGATGGCGGCCGACAGCAAGGACGTGATCTCGGCTCTGCCTGGGGTGGCGGCGGTAGTGGTTGAGCTCGATGACCACCACGACTCCGCCCTGATCAACGCCGGCCTCGCGGCCGACGCCGGATACCGCGGCACCTTCGGCCAGGAAGCCGAGCACAGCCTGGAGGAGCTGCGGTGGACGTTCCGCCGCAAAGCGCACACCGCCGCGATGGAGCGCTGCCTTACCGAACTGCTGCGCGCCGATGCCACGCTGGCAGAAGAAAGCGTCGGGACAGTGCGGCTGGGTGACCTTCCCGCCGGCCGGAGCAAGGACGCTTTAGTACGACGGCGGACGGCGCTTGGGCTGCCGACGGAACCGGCCGCCGTCGTCCTCGTTGACCACGACGGCATTTCCTACCCACCGGACAACGTGCCGATGGCGTTGCGCCGGGCCCGTTCCACGCGCATTTCCATTGACGGCAATGCCCACTTCTGCCGCGGCCTGCTGCGCACACGCTACGCCGGCTCCGGCGCCGACCAGACAGACCGGCCCGAGGGAGCCGAGGCTGCCGACCATCACCACCTGCTTCCGTTCACAGTCAAGGAGATCCACCCATGAACACCATGCGAGCCATCCAGGTGGTTGGCTACCACGAAGGCCTGAAGATGACCGAGGCACCCATACCGGAAGTGGCCGGGGCCTGGGACGTCGTGGTCCGGATCGGCGGCGCCGGCGTGTGCCGGACAGACCTGCACATCCTCGAGGGCCAGTGGGCCGAAAAGTCCCAGGTGCAGCTGCCCTACACCATCGGGCACGAGAACGCGGGGTGGGTGCACGCCGTCGGAAGCGCGGTCACCAACGTCAAGGAGGGCGACAAGGTGATCCTGCACCCGCTGATCACCTGCGGCCTGTGCCGCGCCTGCCGCTCCGGCGACGACGTGCACTGCGAGAGCAGCAAGTTCCCGGGTATCGACACGCACGGCGGGTACGCCGAGTACCTCCTCACCTCCGCCCGGTCGGTGGTGAAAATCGACGACTCGTTGGAACCTGCGGACGTGGCGGCCCTGGCGGATGCGGGCCTGACGGCCTATCACGCCGCGGCGAAAGCGGCCAAGCGGCTGACGCCGCGGGACAACTGCGTGGTGATCGGCGCCGGCGGGCTGGGCCACATCGGGATCCAGGTGCTGAAGGCCCTCACGCCGAGCCGGATCATCGTGGTGGACCGCAACCCGGCCGCCCTGGAGCTGGCGAAGTCCATCGGTGCCGATGTGGGGGTCCTTGCGGACGGCTCGCAGGTGGAACAGGTGCGCGCCCTCACCGGCGGCAACGGCGCCGAGGTGCTGATCGACTTCGTGGGCGAGGGCGGTGCGACGTCCGAGGGCATTGCGATGCTGCGGGAGGCGGGCGACTACTTCGTGGTGGGCTACGGCGAGGACATCACCGTGCCCACCATCGACATCATCTCCTCCGAGATCAACATCATCGGCAACCTCGTGGGGTCCTACAACGACCTGCAGGACCTCATGTCGCTCGCTGCCCGCGGCGCCGTCACGCTGCACACCCAGAAGTACAAGCTGGACGATTTCCAGCAGGCGATCAGCGACCTGGACGCCGGCAAGGTCCGCGGCCGCGCCATCCTGGTGCCCTGATACCCGTTTCGCCCCAGCCCGCACGAAGCTTTATTTAGAGGAAAACTGATGATTTTTATTACCGCCAAATTCCCGGTGAAGCCGGAGCACGCCGACGCGTGGCCGGAGATTTCCCGGGACTTCACTGAGAACACAAACGCCGAGGAGGGCTGCCTGTTCTTCGAGTGGGCCCGTTCCCTGGCCGACCCCAACACCTACGTCCTGATCGAGGCGTTCCGCGATGACGAGGCCGGGGGCGCGCACGTGCAGTCGGAGCATTTCAAGCGGGCGACGGCCGAGCTGCCGGCGTACCTGGCCCGGACTCCGGACATCGTCAACGTCAAGGTGGACGGGTGGTCAAAGCTCGGCGAGCTCGCGGTCGAGGGGTAGCCCTGCGCCCCGCCGGCAGCGCAGGATGCCGGCGGGGCACCCCTCCCCGGTGAACCTGTGCCAGGGGGGGGCTTGCCGGGCGGGGCGATTCGCGTCAGGACAGCGTTCGGACCGCCCGGCGGACGTGGGAGGGTTTCACTCCGTATTTGCGTTGGTACTCGGCCGCGAACCGGCCTAGGTGGTGGAAGCCCGAGTCCGTGGCGATCTGGGTGATCGACGCAGACCCGTATGTAGGGTCCATCAGCCGGCGATGGGCGAGGCGGAGACGAGCATCCCGAAGGTAGATCATGGGTGAGAGCCCTTTCTGTCGTTGGAAGCCTGCCTGCAAAGACCGGGCGCTCACCCCGGCTTCCGCGGCCAGGCGGGCGAGAGTCCAGTCCGCCTCGGGTGCGGCCTCGATCAATTCGATCGCCCGGGCGACCGTCCTGGGCGCCGAGGCGGGCGCCTCGGCGAAAAGCTGCGACGTCCAAGTGTTGGGCTGGGTGAGGACCAGGGCGGTCAGGAACATGTCCAGCAGCCGCGAGCACAATTGCTCCGGTAAAGCTTCGGCGTGGTGCTTGTCGACGATTCCCGCCATGGTGTGTAGCGCGCCGGCCCAGTCAGGTGAGTAGCTTGACTGATGGGTGAACTCCAGGCGGCGGTCCACGGGCCGGCCGGTGAGCATCCCGACGTGGAGGAGGACCGCGCTTCTCGGTATCCGTAAGGCGAGTTGGCACATGTCGGCCGACCAGCGCATCGTTGGCTGGTCCTCCGGGTTGAAAACCACGCCGTGGCGGGGACCGGTGGCGATCTGTTCCCGGGCGAACTGAACCGCTCCGCGGCCGATCACCGGCAGGTGGACGGCGTAATAGCCCAACACTTCGGTGGTAGCCACCGACGACTCACCGCGGTACTGCATGCAGATCAACGAGGCGTCACCCATAGGCGCGGCACTGAGCCGAGCGTTGCGTCCGTGGTACTGCAGGCGGTGGGGAGAGAACAGCTCTGCCCCAACCTGGGTCAGTTCCTCGACGTCTCCGGACGAGAGAACTGTCTGGCGCTTCAATGGGCTGGACAGCATCAGCCGGAATCACCTCCAAAGTGCTTGAGACCTGGAATATTGTTAGTGGAAGTTAGCAGACCCGTGTCTGCGCGTGAATGTCTGCTGGCCTTTCTCGGATGGAGCCAGCAGACATTCAGGGCGTCCCTAGCTGGCGAGCCAGCCTCCGTCGACCGAGAGAACGGATCCGTTCACGTAGGAGGCCTCCTCCGAGCACAACCAAGTAGCAGCACGCGCCACCTCTTCGGGTTGGCCGTAGCGGTTCGAGGAGGTTCGTCCGATGATCTTTGCCATCACCTCCTCCGGGACACCGGCCGTCATCGGCGTCTCGATCGGTCCCGGGGCGATGGCGTTGATCCGGACACCACTTCCGCCGTGATCGAGGGCGGCGTTCTTCGTCAGCCCGACGACTCCATGCTTGGTGGCGACGTACGCTGTCTGTCCGCCTGAAGCGGCGTAGCTCCACACCGAGGCGGTGTTGACGATCGCCCCTGAACCGGCCTCGAGCATGTGCTGCAGCTGGAATTTGAGGCAGTAGAAGACACCGGAGAGGTTGACGTTGACCACCCGCTGCCAGTCCTCAACCTCGAGCTCGGCCAGAGGCGCCGCCTGAAAGATCCCGGCGTTATTCAGGGCGTAGTCGAGGCGCCCGAACGTCGAGACTGTGTGTTCGACCGCAGCCTTGACCGAATCGGGGTCGGACACGTCTGTCAGGACAAAGTCTGCTTTGCCGCCTGCCGCTTTCAGGGCTTCCACGGTGGCCCGGGCGTCATCAGCCAGCACATCGCAGATGACCACGCTCGCGCCGCGCTGGACAAAGGATTGGGCGGCCGCCGCCCCGATGCCTCGCGCTGCCCCGGTAAGCATGGCGACTTTGCCGTTCATGTCAGTCATTTCGTAAGTACTCCTTGGTGCGAATAGAAGAGTTTGCTGGTGGCCGGCGTCAGGAGACCGCGATGGGGTTGCCGCCGATTGCCACGGGACTCGCGAGGAACCACTGGTTGAGGTACTCGGCGATCAGGGGAGCATCGTTAAGCACGCAGCTCACCCCCACGTACAGGTCGGGCCTGATGAGGATAAGCCGGCTCTCGGTACCAATCTCGTAGCGGTCGGTGATCTCGCCGGTTTCATCGGGGCTACGGTGGTCGAAGTCGAACCCGGTCTCGTCGCCACCGTCGGTGATCAGGTGGCAACGTACCTTCCCGGGATGACGTTGCTCGAGGTGGCTGCGTACCTCCGCGGCCACGGAAGCAGTCTGGCCGGCGTCCTGCCCCGCCCCGGTAACAGCGACAAGGGTGAAGCCCGGGTGCCGGCAGAGATCGTAAAGCCGCTTCGCCGGCTCCACCAGAAGCCTCGCGTCAGGGGCGCGGTCTCCGGCCTTGGGGCCGGACACCGGCGTCAGCCCGTCGGGCACCTTGACGGCCTCGCGGTAGTTGTGGGACAGGCCCGAAACCAGGCGGATGGTGTCGTGCTCCCAACCGGGCTCCTGAGTGAGGTGGTAGCGGTCTTCGGGGTCGATGCCGAAGCCCATGACGATCTCGTGCGTGGCCATGGCACCGGCCGTGACCTGTTCCCCGATTGGGCGTCGCTCCGCTTCATAGGAGTCGAGGATCGATTCCTCGGCGTCGCCGTTCACGACCGCAGCGAGCTTCCACCCAAGGTTGAAGGCGTCCTGCATACAGCCGTTCATGCCCTGGCCCCCGGAAGGAGAGTGGATGTGGGACGCGTCGCCGCAGATGATGAGACGGCCATTCCGGTACTTGCTGGCGATGTGGTTGAGGATAGGCCAGGCAGTGGCCCATTCCGGTTCGCCCAGCTGGATCCCGATCCCCAGCTTGTCGGCGACCTCCTGGAACGACGCCTTCTTATCCTGCATGTGCACATAGTTCCCGGTCGGCTCGCTCATGTAGATGCGCCAGTTCTTGCCCGGGAGTTTGGTGCAGTTCATGAACAGTTCCTTGTTGAAGAAGTAGTTCATCCAGCGGTCGTCGAAGGTGACGTTGCTCAGCGGCACGTCCATCATCGCCATGGCCGCGACCTCCTCGCCCTCGAAGGCGATACGGGCACGGTCACGGACGATGCTGCGCTTGCCGTCGCAGCCCACAACCCAGGCCGCCCGCACCGTCTCGGACCCGCCGTCCGGCAGCACCAGATCGACCCGGACTCCCTCGCCTTCAGGCACGATGTCCACGACTTCGGTTCGGTACTCGGGCACCACCGAATAGACGGCGAGCAGGTGCTCACGCAGGACCTGCTCGAAATCATTCTGGTTGATCTTGTAGTAGAAGGGGTATCGGGTAGGGAGGCTGCGGTAGTCCGTACGCGGCTGATCATCCTCCTCGCGACCGGGGAAGTGGTAGATGTTCCCAGGGCACTCCGAACAGACTTCCTCCAGCCGGTGGGCTGCTCCGATGTGGTCGAACATTTCCATTGACCGTGCGTGGACCGTCATGGCGCGCGTCGTGTGGGACGGGCCCCGCCGCTTCTCCACCAGGCGGATAGATACGCCCCGCCGCAGTAGCTCGTGGGCCAAGATGAGTCCGGTGGGGCCGGCTCCAACGATGACAACGCTGGGATCGCTTGAGTGGGGCATACTCTCTCCTTACTGTGCTGCAGGCCGTCCGGCCTGTGATCCCTGTCATAGTCACGGAGTCTCGATCCCGCCGCTATCCCTTATGCGCTCCCTAGTCAAAAGGCGAAGTTCCAATTCCCGCCCGGCCGCGCACCAAGCCAAGCGTGTCGAGGAAGGGCGTCCGAACCGGGGTGATCACCACGCCTCGGGCCTGCTGAAGTATCTTCTGGGTTTCCGGGGCTAGTGGCTCGAGTACCCGCGCCGTCGCCGTCGTCAGGGCCGGGGAGCGGTATTGAGCGTCTTGACCGGGCGGGACTGCCAGCGGGCCCAGTCCGCGCCGGTCTCCCGGGCGGCGTTCTGGAGCAGAGGCAGGTATTCGTTGACGAGCTTTTCGATGCTGGTCTGCTGGGCATGGACGGTCACGTTCATGGATGCGCGCACCACGCCTTCCCCGTCGGTCACTCCGACCGAGATGGAACGGACCCCGGGGGCCAGCTCCTCGTCGGCCAGGGCCCAGCCCTGTTCCCTCACGGCGGCAAGGATTTCCAGCACGCGGCTGTCGGGCATTCTCCCGATTTCGGGCAGACCGGACCGCGATGGTTCGGCAAGGACCTTCAGCGCAGCCTCAGGCGGCAGCGCGGCCAGCAGCACCTTGCCCTGGGACGTGACCATGGCTGGGAACCGTGTGCCGATATCGACGCGCAGGGCGATGAGCTTCGGTACCGCGACGCGTGCAACGTACACGATGTCCGAACCGTCCAGCTGCGCCATGGAGGAGGACTCCCCCGTCTGCTCGACCAGGCGCTCCATGTGCGGCCGTGCCATATCCCAGAGGCCGAGGGACCCGACGTAGGCCATGCCGAGCTCCAGGACTCTGGGCGTCAGCATGTGCGCTCCGCCACTGGCCCGCACATAACCCAACTCTTCGAGGGTGAGCAGTACCCGGCGCGCGGTCGGGCGCGCCAAACCCGCGGCCTGCGCCACCTGGCTCAGGCTCAGTTGAGGCTGTTCCGGCGAGAAACAGCGCAGCACGTCAAGGCCGCGCGCCAGCGCCTCAATGAAATCGGGTCCCTGCCCGCGCTGCGGCATGGCGCTCCTTCGGTTTGGTTTTTGTGACGCTTGACACTTTCCCCTCCGGGCGCCATTCTATAAACATTCCCGATCCGCGGACAACCGTCCGCCTAGCGGACAGCGGCTCCCGCCCGTCCGACAGCCCGAAAGGACCCATCGTGATCAGCCCACCAGGACCCGCCGCGGACGCCTCGCCCCGCCCGCGTCCGCTCGACGGAATCATCGTCGCCGACTTCTCCCGTATCCTGGCCGGCCCGTACGCGACGATGCTGCTGGCAGACCTCGGCGCGGAGGTGATCAAGGTCGAAAGCCCGGCCGGAGACGACACACGCTCATGGAAGCCCCCTGTCCGGGAAGACGGCGTCTCGACCTACTACGCGGCGATCAACCGGAATAAGAAATCCGTGGTGCTGGACTTCAAAGACGACGACGACCTGGCCTGCGCCCAGGCACTGGCCGCCAGGGCCGACGTCGTCATCGAAAACTTCAAGCCCGGCGGACTGAAGCGGTTCGGGCTCGATTACGAATCGGTGAAGGAGCGGAACGAGTCCGTGGTCTATTGTTCGATCAGCGGCTTCGGCACCGCGGAGGGAGCTTCGCTCCCCGGTTACGACCTGATCGTGCAGGCGATGTCCGGACTGATGAGTCTGACAGGCGATCCGGACGGACCGGCCTACCGGGCGGGCATCAGCGTCTTTGACGTGATGGCCGGGCTGCATTCCGCCATCGGAATCCTCGCCGCGCTGCGGCACCGGGACCACACGGGCGAAGGCCAGAGCATTGAGACCTCGCTCATGGCCTCGGCCATGAGCGGACTGGTCAACCAGACCTCGGCCTACGTGGCGGGAGGGGTCGTACCGGCCCGGATGGGCAACGCCCACCCCAGCCTCTTCCCATATGAGCCTTTGCCCACCGCCGACGATGACTTGATCATTACGGCAGGCAACAACGCGCAGTTCCGCAAGCTCTGCTCCGTTCTGGGCGTACCTGAACTGGCTGATGACCCCCGGTTCGCGGAGAACGCCGACCGCACCGCCTGCCGGGAGGACCTGCGACCTCTGCTGGTCGAGCGCCTCACAACGCGGCCGGCGGCCTACTGGTTCGAAAAACTGAATGAAGTCGGCGTGCCCAATGGACCGATCAACACGATCGGGCAGGGTGTCGAATACGCCCGCAAACTCGGCTTGAACCCGGTGGTGCAGGTTGGAGCGGGTGCCGCAGCCGTTCCCGGGGTACGCAACCCCATCACGTTCTCTGCAACGCCCCCGCGCTACGACCTTGCCCCGCCGGCCCTGGGCGAACACAGCGAGCAGATCCGCTCCTGGCTGGCCACCACCACAAACGCGGGAACTCCGATGACGAAGGAAGAGGCATGACCAGCGCTGAAAACAAGGACAAGCTGCGGTTCCCCACCTCACTGGGAACCTCGACTGCCACTGAAATCAGCCTCCTGGGCCAGGACCTGCCATTGGACCTGATGGGCAAGGTCAGCTTCGGGGAGCTCGCATTCTGGCTGGTTGCCATGCGCCGCCCGGAGCCGGGTGAACTCCGGGTCTTCGAGTCCGTGCTCGTCGCCCTCGCCGACCATGGATTCACACCCACGGCCATTGCCGCCAGGCTCACCTATCTCAGCGCACCGGACTCGCTGCAGGGTGCCCTGGCCGCGGGTCTGCTCGGCGGAGGCTCCCGCTTCCTGGGAGTTACGGAGGACTGCGGCCAGTTCCTCGCCAAGACGCTCAAAGCGCACGACGGCGATCTGCCGGACACCGACGCCGGCTGGGACCAGATGGCGCTGGAGGCCATCCGGGCCCAGCGGGCCGCCGGAAAGTTCGTACCCGGCCTGGGCCATCCCAACCATAAGGACGGAGACCCCCGCACCCCGGTACTCCTCGGCATCGCCGAGGAAGAAGGACTGCGCGGCCCGCACCTGCGGCTGTTCGAGGCTATCGGGCGGATGAGTGAAGCCGCCCTGGGGCGCCGGCTGCCGCTCAACGGCGCGGGCGTGTGCGGCGCGGCCCTCGCCGACCTGGGCCTGCCCACCGAGCTCCTGCGCGGATTCGCCCTCCTGGCCCGGGCAGCCGGACTCCTCGGACAAATCGCCGAAGAGCGCCGCAACCCCATCGCCAACGACATCTACATGACCGTGGACCGCAATGCCGTCTACGTCACCCCCGACAACCAGACCGTCTGAGCAACCGGAGCAAGGAGAGACATCCATGGCTGACCTGACGGCCGTGCTGGCCAGTACCCACCACCCCTTTTACCTCAAGGCAACAAGCGACCACTCCCCGGAGCGGATGCCGCAGGCCGACGAATGGCAGCGCAAGGTCGAGGCCTACCGCCAAACGCTTACAGCAGCGGAACCGGACGTGCTGGTTATGGTCGGCGCTGACCACTTCCACCAGTTTTTCCTGGACAACTATCCGACTTTCCTGATCGGCAAGCAGGAAAAATATGATGCGACGTTCTACAACGAGGAACGCGAGTTCGGCATCCCCACGTACCTGCTCGACGGGGACCTGGACCTGTCCAACTTCCTGCACCAGGGGCTGCTGGATGCCGGCTTCGACTTTTCCTTCAGCCACGAACTGAAGATCGACCACTCCATCGTGTGCCCCATCATCACGGTCCGGCCGGACGCGGACCTGCCCATTGTGCCGATCTACACCAACATCTTCGCCCCGCCGCTGCCGTCCCCGAAAAGGTTCTGGGACCTGGGCCGGGCCATCCGCAAGATCATCGACGCATATCCGTCGGACAAGAAGATCGCGGCGATCGGCACGGGGCACCTGTCCCTCGAACTGGGCGGACCCCGCATGTTCGGCGAACACGGGCCCGATCCGGACTTCGACGCCAAGGCCATCGAGTGGCTCTCCACCGGCAACATCGAGGCGATCCTCGAAAATGTCACCCATGAATCCATGGCGGGAGCCGGAAATGCCACGCACGGGTTCATGGACCTGATCCTCATGATGGGAATCGCCGGACCCGAGGAAGCCGACTACGTCGATCAGCTGGACCTCTTCCACACCCGGGAAATGTACATGACCTGGTACCCGCAGAAGAGCGAGAAGCTTGCCGGGGCTGCAGCCACGGCGGCCGCGTCCTCCGGCGCCGCCCTCGGGCCGGTTTACGCCGAGAAGGATGGAGTGCCGGCATGAGCAAGTACTACGTCAACAAATTCCTGTACACGATCGACCGGGACCCGGAATGGGTGGCCAAGTACAAGACCGACCCCGCCGGCACCATCGAAGCATGGGAAAAGGAGGTGGGCACCTGGCTCAACAGCGCCGAAAAAACTTCGTGGCTCTCGTTCACCGCCGAGGAGCGCCGCGCGCTGGAGACGTACGACTACGAATGGCTGTTCGCCTACGGCGCCCATTTCTTCCTCTACCTGACACTTTTCATCGGCCTCTTCGACGAAGACTGGGCCGCTGAAAAAGGGCCCCTGGCCTACCAGCGCGAATGGGCGCGACGGCTCCAACCCTGGACCGGCCAGGACTACCCCTCCGTAGCCCTCTAACCGGGCCAACGACCAGGAAGGACAGGAGCCATGGTGGACACGGCCGTACTCATATTTCGTCTCCTGCTCGGCGCCATATTGTTCGCTCACGCGGCGCAGAAGCTGTTCGGCTGGTTCGGCGGCAACGGACTGCAGAAACAGGCAACGATCTTCGAATCCCTCGGGCTTAAACCGGGAGTGCCGATGGTGGTGATGGCCGGCACCATGGAACTGCTGGCCGCAACGCTGCTCGTGCTGGGTCTGGGGACCCCGCTGGCCGCGCTCATCGGCAGCGGGACCATGCTCGTCGCCGGACTCACCATGCACATGAACTCGGGGCGGTTCTGGAACTCGGCCGGAGGAGGCGAATACCCCTACGTCCTCGCCGCCGCCATGGCCGTGGTGGGCATCGGCGGCGCAGGCCGATACGCCCTCGACAGGTTCCTCGCCACCGAATGGCCCCCGCTGACGGCCTGGCTGGAGCCTTCCTGGATTCACGCCTTGGCCATCCCCGTACTGGCGCTGGTCTCGGCCCTGCCCTTCGCGCTGCTGCTGCGCCGCGGACGGCACTAACAAACCCACCCTTCCTGCCGGCGTACACCGCTCCGGCAGGACTACGACACGAAGGAGTGATCGATGAACAACCCCGCCCACGTCCCCGCCCCGGGGCAGCCAATCGTTTTCCGCAACGGCACCGTCCTCACGATGGACGCCGCCAGGAAGGTTCTCACGGACACAGATGTGCTCGTCACCGGCGAGGACATCGCCGCGATCGGCCCCTCATTGGAGGTGCCCGCCGGAACCTTCGAGATCGACGCCGCCGGAGGCATCATCATGCCCGGCATGGTCGACACCCACCGGCACATGTGGCAGACCGCCATGCGCGGCTACGGTGCGGACTGGACCCTGACCCAATACTTTGTCTGGTACTACCTTGAACACGGCCGCTCCTTCCGGCCCGAGGACATCGCCACGGGCAACCTCCTCTCAGCCTGGGATGCGCTGGACGCAGGGGTGACCACGAGCGTGGACTGGTCTCACGGCCTTAGCACGCTGGACCACGCGGAGGCCGCCCTGGACGCCCTCGAAGGCACGGGCGGGCGCTTCGTGTTCGCCCCCGGGAACATCTTCGCCGGACCGTGGGACTGGTCCACCACGGCCGACTTCAGGGCGTTCGTTGCGCGGCGCAACCGGCGGTCCGACATGCTGAAGTTCCAACTGGCTTTCGATGTCACCGGCGATCCTGCCTTCCCGGAGAAGGCGGCCTTCGAAGCGGCCCGGGAACTCGACCTCTCCGTCACCACGCATGCCGGCGTCTGGGGCGCCACCAATGACGACAGCATCCGGCTCATGTACGACCACGGCTTCATGACACCCGGAACCGTCTACGTGCACGCCGCCACCCTGAGCCAGGACTCATACCAGCGCATCGCCGCAACCGGCGGGTCCGTCTCGCTCTCGACCGAAAGCGAGCAAAGCTGCGGACAGGGTTATCCGCCCTCCTGGGCGCTGCGCCAGCACAACATCCCGGTCTCGCTGTCGGTTGACACCAGCGTGTGGTTCAGCAGCGACCTCTTCACCGCCATGCGCACCACGCTGGGCGCTGACCGCTCTTACGAACACATGCGTGCCCACGAGGCCGGCGACACCGTCACGCACTCTGCGCTGCGGGCCGAACACGTCGTGGACTGGGCAACCCGGGGCGGCGCCGCCGCCCTCGGACTTGACCACGCGGTCGGCAGCATCGAAACCGGCAAGAAAGCCGACATTGTCCTGCTGAAGAACGACTTCTCGCCGACGGCGTTCCCCCTCATCAACCCGTACGGCCACGTGGCCCTGCAGGCTGGCCGCGGTGACGTGCAGACAGTCCTGGTGAACGGGCGGACGGTCAAACACAACCACCGCCTCGTCGGGGTGGACCTGGATGCACTCCGCAACAAAGTCAGCGCCACCGTGGAGCATCTGCAGTCCACGCTCGGCAAGGACACCTGGGCCCAGGGCATGAATCCGGACATCCCCGAAACGAAGATCCTCGACAACCCCTACATGTACACCGAGTACAGCAGCGCCGCCACGCACGGCCACTAGCTTCAGGCCACGGCCGGTAACGCGAAGGTGGCGGCAGTTCCAGGGAACTGCCGCCACCAGTAGGACATAGGCTTCGGGACGCGTGAAAGTCAGCCCGTGGAAGCTCCACCGCGTATCACCGGGCCGCCAACACCCATCACCCGGGTGTCACCAACCTCATGGTGCAGTACACCTAGGACCCGGCTTCCTGATGTGCAGGGATGGACTCCGCGATCCGCTTGATTGCCGCGAGCGTTTCCGGAATGCCGTCCAGCGCCTGCCCGGCGCGGTCGGCGATCTGGGCGTCAGCGTCATCACCGAACTTTTCCTTGAACATGGCGATTCCCTCCGGCAGGAATTCCCAGGACTCGGTCAGGATGGTTCCGTCCCCCGCCGGGGTGAGGGTGAAGCCCCAGCGGACGAACTTGCCGCCCACCAGCCAGGCGAACTCACGGCCGGGCTCGGCGGCAACCACCTGCGACCGGGTCTCCCAGGTCCGGTGGGGCAGTTCGTTGCGCCCCGTGAACCAGGCGCCGGGCTGGCCGGCGCTGTCCTCGTCGTCCCACCAGCACGAGGTGCAGACCGGGCTCCACTCGCCGGTGCGGGTGACGTCGGAGACCAGGTCGTAGAGCGTCCCGGCTGATGCCTGGACCGTGACCGACTCCTGGTATTGGCGATTGTTGTCCTGATTCATGCGTCCCATCCTTCCAGTCAGTTACTTCTTCTGCCGCCGGCTGCCGCCGTGCCAGTCCTCCTGCTGGCCCACTGCACCGGCGGTCACCCCGAGGGCTGGAAGCTGCGGCCGCTCGCGCAGGCTGCGCTTGAGCTCCGCGAACCCGGGGAACCGCGCCAGGCCCACTACGTGGTCCCACAGCTCTGCGGCCGACTCTTCGTCCGGCAGACGGCTGATCACAGGCCCGAAGAAGGCCACACCGGCGGGAGGTTCAAAGTGGATGATGGGCGTGCCCACATCCTTGCCCGCCAGCGCCAGCGCCTCATCCGTTTCCTGCCGGATCTCCCGGTCCCAGGACTCGTCGTCGAGGGCTTCTGCGAGCGCCAGCGGCAGGCCCGCCTGGGCAAGGATCGGCTCCACGAACTCACGCGTCCCCCGCCGCTCACGCACGTCGCCCTCACTGGTCTGGCCGGCTGTGTCCGGGGCAGCTTCGAAGATGTGGGTCCCGAACGTCTCGTACAGCCGGCCGACCGCCTCGCGGCCATGCTCCGCCCGGGCCCGGGCCGCCACCCGCAGCAGCCGGAGCCCGGCGGTGTGTCCGGCCTCGTACTCAGGCGGAAAATGCGCGTCGTAGTCCACCGCCGCGTTGACCTGGCGCAGCGAAATGAACCGCCAGTCCACGGTGTACGCGCGCTGAGTCTGGACCTGCCGCAGCCATTTGCTCGTCATCCAGGCGAAGGGGCAGACGGGGTCGAAATAGAAGTTGATGTCGGCATTCACGCGTCCACCCTTGCACCTGCACGTGACCTGCGTCTAATCAACAGGCCCGGACAGGCGGACGCCCGTGTCCGCGCAGAAAGGGAGGACGACGGCGGCACTCGCCTCCCGCCGTCGTCCTTCCTGGCGTGCCGCCCCCGGACCTACGGGTGCACCAGCACCTTCACCGCGGTGTCCTTGTGGTTGATGAGGGTGTCGAAGCCCTGCTCCACCAGGTCCTCCAGCGCTATCCGGCCGGTGATGAACGGCTTGAGGTCCACCTTGCCCTCCTGCACCATCTTGATCACGGCGGGGTGGTCGCGGACGTAGGCGATGGTGCCGCGCAGGTCGATCTCCTTGAGGACCAGCTTCTGCATGTCCACGGTGGCGGGCGCGCCCCAGATGGACACGTTGACCACCACCGCGCCGGGACGGACGGCGTCGAGCATGGTGTCCAGCACCGCGTTCACGCCGGCGCATTCGAACGCGACGTCCGCCCCGGTGCCGCCGGTCAGTTCGCGCACCCGCGCCGGGACGTCCTCCTTGCTCGGATCCAGCACATGGTCCGCCACCCCGCTGGACGTGGCTTTCTCCTTGCGCGCCTGGGTGAGTTCGCTGATGATCGTGGTCACGCCCATGCCCTTCAGCACGGCGGCGGTGAGCAGCCCGATGGGCCCGGAACCGCCCACCAGCGCGGTATCGCCCGCCTTCACGCCGCTGCGCGCCACGGCATGGTGGGCAACGGACAACGGCTCGATCAGGGCCGCCTCGTCCAGCGGGATGTCCCCGACGGGATGCACCCAGCGGGCGTCCACCACGATCTTCTCGCTCAGCCCGCCCCCGCCGCCGGACAGCCCGATGAAGCCCATTTGCCGGCACAGGTGGTAGCTGCCGGCCTGGCACATGTCGCAGTCGCCGTCCACAAAGTAGGGTTCGACGACGACGTTGTCCCCCTTCGCCAGGCCCGTCACCCCTTCGCCGATTTCCGAGACAGTTCCGGAGAATTCGTGCCCCAGGGTTACCGGGGATTCCTCGTGCGAGAGCGGGTGCGGATGGCCTGGCGCCGGGACGAAGATGGGACCCTCCAGGTACTCGTGCAGGTCCGTGCCGCAGATGCCGCACCACGCGACGTCGATCTTCACCGCCCCGGCGCGGAGTCCCGGCTCCGGGACATCCTCGATCCGGATGTCCTTGCGGGCGTGGAAGCGGGCTGCCTTCATGGTGGGTTCTCCTTAGCGGGTGTGGTGGCTGGGCTGCAGTTCGTACACCGGCGTCTCCAGCCCTTCCATCCGGGCTTTGAGCTGCAGGGCCAGGTAGGAGGAGTAGTGCCGGCTCTGGTGCAGGTTGCCGCCGTGGATCCAGAGGTTGGTGACGTTGGTTGGTTTCCACATATTGCGCAGCTCTCCCTCCCACGGTCCAGGGTCTTTCGGCGTGTCTGAGCCGTATCCCCAGCACTTGCCCACCCGGTCCGCGATTTCCGGCGAGACCAGGTCCGCCAGCCAGCCGTTCATGGACCCGTACCCGGTGGCGTAGACAATCAGGTCGGCCTCCAGCTCGGTGCCGTCGTCCATCACCACGGCATTGCCGGTGATCTTCGAAACCTGCCCGGACTTCAGCTGCACCCGGCCGTCGATGATCAGCTGGGAGGCGCCGACGTCGATGTAATAGCCGGAGCCGCGCCGCAGGTACTTCAGGAACAGGCCGGACCCGTCCACGCCGAAGTCCAGCTCGAACCCGGCGGCCTCCAGCTGCGAGTAGAAGCCGGCGTCCCGCTTCGCCATCTCCTGGTACACGGGCACCTGGGCCTCCGGCAGGATCCGGTACGGCAGGGAAGCGAACAGCAAGTCCGCCTTCTCCGTGGTGACGCCGTTGGCGAGCGCCTTCTCCGAGTACAGGTCCCCCAGGGCCAGGTCCATCAGCGATTCGCTGCGGGCGATGTGGGTGGAGGAACGCTGGACCATGGTGACCTCGGCGCCGTGCTCCCACAGGTCGGCGCAGATGTCATGCGCGGAGTTGTTGGAGCCGATCACCACCGCCTTCTTCCCGGTCCAGTCCCCGCCGCCGGGGTGCTGGGAGGAGTGCCGCTGCTCCCCCAGGAAGCTCTCGGCGCCGTCAAAGGCGGGGATGTTCGGGTAGCCGGAGACGCCCAGGGCGAAGACCAGCTGCTTGGGCCGCAACGTCACCGGTTCCCCGTTGCGGAGGACGCTGACCGCCCATTCCTGCGTGCCGTCGTCGTACTCCGCGCCCACGCACTCGGTGCCGGACCAGTAGTTCAGCTCCATGATGCGGGTGTAGTGCTCCAGCCAGTCGCCGATCTTGTCCTTGGCGGCGAAGACGGGCCAGTCCTCCGGGAACTTCAGGTAGGGCAGGTGGTCGTACCAGACGGGGTCGTGCAGGTGCAGGGACTTGTAACGGTTCCGCCAGGAGTCGCCCGGGTTCTGGTTCTTCTCAATCACAATGGTGGGCACGCCGAGCCGCCGCAGCCGCGCGGCAAGGCCGATGCCGCCCTGCCCGCCGCCAATGATCACGCAGTAGGGCTGCTCCTCGTAGCCCAGCCGCGCCTCCTGCTCCTCCTTGAGTTCCTTCCAGGAGCGGCGGCCGCGGACGATTTCGTGCGCCACGCCCTGCTCGCGGCGCGGGCCCTTCTTCTCCTCGAAGCCCTTCAACTCCTGCATGGTGGTCAGCAGCGTCCAGCATTTGCCGTTCCGCAGCCGGAGCTGGCCGTAGCCGCGGGCAGCGCCGGTCTCGAACGTGATCCAGGCTTCCACGGTCCCGTCCGGGCCGGCGTTGCCGGTGGCGTCCTCGGCGAGCGCCCAGTTGGCCGGCTGGACGTGGTCCAGCGTGGCCTCCAGCATCCGGCGGATGTCCGCCTTGCCTTCCAGGGTTTTCAGGTTCCAGGTGAACGCCACGAAGTCGCGCCAGTAGCTCTCATCCTCGAACAGGTCCAGCGCGGCGTCCACGTCGCGCCGCTGCAGCGCCTGGTCCACGCTGGCCAGCCAGGCCTGGGCGGCGGCGGTGGGTGTTTCGGTCATCTCCACTCCTTTGTGTGCGGTCCCTCAGGTGGTCCGGGCGGCCCCCTCCCGCCGGTGTCCCTGCGGTATGCTGGGGCGGTCGTGAGCTGCATCACTATTGGAACGCGGCGGGGGTAACAAGTGCGTTACACGGGCACTGCCGGTAAGGACGCCGGGGGTGAGGAGGAGACGGTGGACTACGGCCTGAGGTTTTCAGACCCGGCGAAGTACGCGCGTGCCCTGCGCCGCGCCCACGAGCTGGTGATGTCCGGTGTGCCGCGCCCGGAGATCCCCACACCGCTGGCGGAATCGTGGCGCCGGTCCATGGCGCTGGGGATCAGCCCGGACCAGCACAGCCCGCGGCACCTGCACGATCCGTCCGAGGTGGTCCAGCTGCGGCGGGCGCACCGGCTGCAGCGGGTGATGCCGGCGCTGCAGGACCTGCTGGCCGATGATTCCAGTTCCGGCCGGCACCTGCTGGTGCTCACCGATGCCGGCGGCGAGATCCTGTGGCGGGTGGGCAGCCGGGAGGTGCTGCGGCGGGCGGACCGGCTGGAGTTTTCCGAAGGGGCGGACTGGTCCGAGGCCGGGATCGGCACCAACGCCATCAGCGAGGCGTTGGTCACCGGCGGGCCGGTGCAGCTGTTCTCCGCCGAACACCTGGTCCGAACCCACCACGACTGGGCCTGCACGGCCGCGCCCATCACGGACCCTTTGACGGGTGCGTTGCTGGGTGTGCTCGACGTTTCCGGCCCGCTGGATACCATCAGCGCAGACACGCTGCGGATGGTGCGGTGCGCCGTCCGGGTGGCGGAGTCGCTGCTGGGAACGCCCGACGGCGGCGCCTCCCCGGGTGCTTCGGCTTCCGTGCGTGCGTCCCGGCAGCCTGTCCCGCCTCGTGTTGCGGTGCAGCGGCTGGAGCTCCTGGGCGACCGGCCTGCCGCGGTGTTTGCCGACGGGAGACGGGTGCCGCTGACGTTGCGCCGGGCGGAGATCCTGGCGCTGCTGGATTCACGGTCGCAAGGGTGGAGCGCGGAAGAGCTGGCGTATGAGCTGCATGGCGACGCGGGCACACCGCAGGCCATCCGGACCGAAATGTTCCGGGTCCGGTCCATGCTTGGTGATGCTGTGGAGTCCAACCCGTACCGGCTTGCTGCCGGCGTGGCCGGGTGTTCTGACTCGGGCCGGGTGCTGCGGCTGCTGCGCGAGGGACGGGTGGCAGAGGCGCTGGACGCCTACGCCGCTCCCCTGCTGAGCCGCTCCGGAGTCCTGGCCGTGCAATTGCTGCGGGACCAGCTGGACCTGGCGGTTGGCTCGGCGGTGCGGTCCAGCGGCAATGCCGGGTTGCTGATGCGGTGGCTGTCCACGGACATGGGGTCCGCGGACACGGAGGCTGTGGAAGCGCTGGGACAGCTGGTGGGACGGGATGATCCCCGCTATGTAGCGTTCCGCGCTTCCGCTGCGCTGTGCAGTTGAGCTACGGAACGCCGGCGGCCTGCTCCGCTGTCAGCAACGCCTGGGAGAACCTGTCGACGGCGAGCTTGTACTCAGCGGGGTCGCCTGCGGTGCGTGCCTGGTCGGCAACGCGCATGGCCTTGATCATGGCCGACGTTGCCGGGAGCGAAGCATCACACATCGCCGGGTAATCCAGCTGTTTCTGCGGGTCCACCTCGTAGCTGAGCCAGCGGCGTTTCAGCAGGTCATAACGGGCAGCGGTTGCCGCGAATTCCGGCGCGTCCGGCAGGGAAAGGTGGGCCTGCCCGGCGCCTGCGCCCACCATCGGGTGCCCGCCCACCGCACTGGAGCCACCCCGGACGGCGGCACTGTTCCGCGGGACCGGGTACAGGTACTTTCCACCGAAAAACCCGCCGGCCACTGCGGCCAGTAACAGCCAGCCGGGGGAATCAACGGCAACAAAGGCCACGGCTGCGCCCGCTGTGGAGGCCGCCTGACCACCGGTGACCACCATTTTGGTGCGGCCGATCCTGTACAGCTTGCGCGGACGGTCCAGCTGTTTTTCGTGGAATGCCTTAAGCCTGGCAGCCCATTCGCCGGCGTTGCTCAACAGTCGTACTCCTCGGTGGGGATGACGGGAACGCCATCAAACGCGGACACCGGAGACGTGCTGTTGCTCGGCCTGGCCGCGGTCAACCTGGACACCGGTGTAGGACTGACCGGTACGGCCTACCCCTACCCCAACGATACCGTTGCCGCAGGCCAGGTCCGTAAAGCACGGCACCCCTTGCACACTTCCGGTGGCGGCGTAGGGTTCTGCCATGGAACCGATGCGGGCCATCCTGCTTCCCGGCGCCGTGCTCCCGGCGCACCTGGCCTATGAAGCCCTGATAGAAGCCCTCGGGCCGGATGTGCAGCCCGTCGCCAAGGAACTTGAGCTGTACAAGGACGGCGGCCCGCCCGCCGGCTGGAGCCTGGGCACGGAGGTGGACGGCGTCGTTCGTGTAGCCGATGCCCGGGGCTGGCAGACGTTCCACCTGGTTGGCTATTCCCACGGGGGCACGGTTGCGCTGGCGTTCGCTGCCCACCATCCGGAACGGCTGCAGAGCCTGGCCCTGCTGGAGCCGGCCTGGGCAGGGAACTGGGACTGGAGCCACTCCTACAGCGAGTACCGGAAACAGTACGAGCAGTTGGAGGAGCTTCCGCCGGAGGAGTTCATTCCCGCCTTCATGAGGCTGACGGTGAGGCCCGACGTCGCCCTTCCGCCACCGGAGCCGGGTCCCCCGCCGCCGTGGATGGCTCAGCGGCCGGCCGGGATCAGGGCGTTCCTGCAGGCGTTTAGAACGTACGATCTGGACAGGTCGAGGCTGGCCGCCTTCAGCAAGCCGGTGTTCTACGCGCTCGGCGGCCTGAGCAACCCGGACGACTACGGCGAGATGGCGGCCCGGCTGGCGAGGGTATTCTTCCCCGACTTCCATTTGGAGGTCTTCCCCAGGCGCCACCACTTTGACCCGCCACACCTGTCCGAGCCGCAGCGGCTGGCCGAGGGACTCCACCGGCACTGGGCGGCCGCGGAAGAACAATCGAAGAACAAGCACGCGGCCACCGAATCCCGGACCGGCTGACTCCGGCGGACTTCCGGGGAGCTACCGGACGGCGTTGCTGGTGTTCAGCCGGGCCGGTGGCAGCGGCCATTGTTTGGGCCCTTGGGCAGGCGGTACGATGCTGCCCGGGGAGAGGTCCTGGTCTGGAATGACGAGCGATAGGGGACCTTCCGATGACCGATTTCTTCACCATGCGGCCCGGCGAAACCGCTGCTCCCCTGCCACCGGGGCCTGTCCTGTGTACCGGGACGCCGCGCATGCGCCGCATTCACCGCTTCTTCCTCTGGGCCTACGGTGAGGCACCCGGACTGGTGCGCTCCGTCACCGCCGGGGACACTGCCCGCGCCGCGTACGTGGGGGAAGTCCTCGGCAACTTCGACAAGGTGCTCCACATCCACCACGAGGGCGAGGACCTGCTTCTATACCCGCAGTTGGAGCAACGTGCCCCGGCCTGTGCGCTGCACGTGGCGCAGATGCTGGAGCAGCACCGGCAGGTGACACAGCGGCTCGAGGCTATCGAGCCGGTCCGCCTGCGGTGGATGGCGGCGGCGGACGAAGAGTCGGGCGCTGACCTCGCCGCCCGCTACGAGGACTTGGCGGCGGTCCTCAACGTCCATTTGCGGCGCGAGGTCACCGAGGTGATGCCCGCCGCGGACAGGGTGATCACCGAGAAGGAAATGGACGCGGCAGGGCAGCACGGCATCGACCAGCTGGATAAGAAGTTCCTGGTGGGCTACCTCGGGATGGTGCTGGCCGCGAATCCGCCCGCGGACCGGAAGGAACTGTTCAAGGAGATCCCCGCGCCGGTCCGCCTCGCCTACCGCCTCTTCGGGCGCAGACTGTACCGGAAGCAGTACGCCACGCTCTTCCCCGGACGCCCCATCCCCGAGACGCTGTAGTCCGGGCCGGCTGGATCCGCGGCGGCGGGCATCATGGCAACCAATACCAGTGACAACACCACGCCGCGGGTGACCGGCGTGCTGTTCGTGGTGAGCGCGCTGGCGTTCGCCGCGGCCGCCACCGTCCTGTCGGCAACGTTCGACTGGCCGGACATCCTGCGGGAACCGGCCAGTGTTGTGCTGCCCGCCTTCGACGCCGGCGGAGCGGGGCTGGTGTGGACCTGGTTCGCCACCGCGTGGACCTATGGTCTCCTGGCCATACCGGTCCTCCTGCTGCCCGCCTCGCTGGGCCTCCGCGACCATCCGGCCGTGCGGGTGGCCACCTGGGTTGGCGCCGCCTCCGTTTTGCTGTCGCTGATCGGGTTCCTGCGCTGGGTGTTCGTCGTCCCGCCCCTGGCCGCCTCCTACGTGGCAGGCGATCCCGCCGCGCGTGCCGCGGTGGAAGCGGCTTGGATCGCCCAGCACCAGTTCGGCGGGGCGCTGCTGGGCGAGCATCTGGGCCAACTGCTGGTGATCGGCTGGTCGGTCATCCTCAGCGTGGTCATTCTGCGCACCGGGATCCTTCCGCGCTGGCTCGGTGCTGCGGGACTGCTCGTCAGCTTTCTGTACCTGCTGAACCAGGGCGACATCATGGCCACCGCCGTTCCCGGCTTCCCGGTGTGGGACCTTGCGGGCCTGATTGGCAGTACGGGGTGGGGACTGTGGGTGGCGGCGCTGGGCGTCTGCATCCTGGTCCGCTCGGGCCGCGGCACGGCGCCGGGTTTGAAACAATAAGCAAGGCAGCATCCAGCAACCGAAGGGGCACCCCACGATGACCGGCAACCCGAGGCCAGGCAGCCGGCACCGCACCCGTCGGTTGCTCCTGGGCCTTGTCGTCCTCGGAGCCCTTGCGTCCGTGCTGGCGCTCCTCGGGCCCGGTCTACTGAGTGGGTTGCGCACTGCGGACGGCTCGCTGGTGCTGCGCCCGGAGTGCGTGGTCCAAACTGCGGACGGGGAGGTGGGACTCGACCGTGATGCGGCAAAGCGGGCCACCACGGCGGTGGCGCTGCTCGCCCGTGGAATGGCCGGTCCGGACACCGCCGGAATTGACCCGGCGGTGTTGCAGCGGTTGGCCGACGGGCCTCCCGGAGACGCCGGTCCTGTCCTGGCCTGCCGGGGTTCGGCAGCCAGTGACCTGCAGGAACAGCAGGCAGGCCCGAGCGGCCTGACGCCCCGCGCCGAGCAGCTGCGCGCGGCGATGGCCGGGGTGTTCGGCGGGCAGAGCCTGGGCGGGTTCGCCCCGGGTGGCGTGGACCAGGGGCACGGAGCCGACTCGACGCACTACGACGGCCGGGCGATCGACATCTTCTTCCGTCCCATCACCGAGGAGAACCGGCGGCAGGGCTGGATCCTCGCGCACTGGCTCGTCGCTCACGCGGAGGACCTGGACGTCCAGTACGTCATCTTCGACGACCGGTTCTGGAGCGCCCACAGCTCACGGGGGCAATGGGGGAACTACGACGCACCCGCACCCGCCAACGAGATCCTTCGTCACCTGGATCATGTCCACGTGGACGTACTGCGCGGAAGTCCTGGCTAAGGGACCTGGCGACCGCGGTTCCCGGCGCCCGAGGCAGGGTGGAGCCGCGTCCGCTTGTCCAACAAACGCGTCGGACGTTGCACTAGGCTGGAAATCCCCGGACCCGACACCACAAAGCGAGGCATAACGTGCACCAGGACGCCGCCCGGTTCCTGTCCCAGCCGGTGGCCGCCCAGCCCGGCGCGCCCCTCCGCGTCGCGGTGTACTCGCGGGTCGCCGAAGCAATCCGCAACGGCCTCCTCACCCCCGGCTCCATGATCCCCACCGAAACCGAACTCGGCACGGACATGAAGGTCAGCCGCACCGTGGTCCGGGAGGCCCTCATGCTGCTCGAGGAGGACGGCCTCATCAGGGCGCGGCGCGGCGTCGGACGCTTCGTCTCGGACACCCTCCCCCGCATCGGCATCGAACGCATCCAGCCGTTCGAGGAAGTCCTCGGCAGCCCGGGCCAGCCGGCGGAGGTCAAACGCACCCAGGTGGTCCGGCAGGCGGCGTCCGAATTCGTCGCCCCCGGCATCGGCGTTGAGCCCGGCACCGACTGCTGGCTCTGGGAATCGGTCCTGATCCGCGCCGGCGAGGCGATCGCCCACCTGCAGGAGAACGTCACTGCCCAGCCGGTCAGCTTCGGCAAGGGCCCCGCCGCGCCGCTTGAGATAGAGGACGACGGCGGCAGCACCCTGCTGGCCGCGCTCAACAAGCAGCTGGGCAGGTTGGCCGGGCCGGGCGAGTGCCAGATCAGCCTCAGCCAGGTGGGCCCCAGCCGCGCGAAGCTGCTGGACCTGCGCCCGTCCGACCCGGTTTTGGTCCTGACCCAGTACGTGTGGAACGGCAACCGGCCGTTCTACCTGGCCAAGTGCCTGGTGTCCGCCAAGGCAGGGCACCTTTCGGTGATGCAGCAGTTCCAGTCCTGACACGGGCAGCAGGGCTGATGCGTCCCGTTCGTCCTTACCGGTCACGCATACACTGAGCCATGGCTACTTACACACCCGTGGAACTGGCTCGCGAGTTGGGCTACACCGATGAGCAGCGCCCCGGACTGGTCGTTCGTGAATATCTCCGGAAAAAATACCCTGATCATCCGAAGTACCAGCGGTGGCTGCTGGACGAAGCCCAGGCAGCCGACGTCCGCACCAACGTTCCACGAAAGCGCTGAACGCCGAGCCGGAAGGCGAACCGGAGGGAAGGCTACGCGATGACCGCGTCGCATATCGCTGGCAGGGGAGCATTTTCGAAGTCTCCCAGCAGCGTCTCCACCAGGTGCGGCGCGAAGTCCTCCTCCAGCGTCAGGACCACCCGGCACCGCGCGCCGGACACCGGAGGGTACCCCGCGTACAGCCCGCGCATGTCGCACACGGTCTGCCCGCGGCCGGGCCCGTCGGAGGTGTCGACGGCGGCGCGCACCACCGGTGCCAAAGCAGGCTTAACGGCACCAACAGCGAGCGCCGCCGCAAGAGGATCGTGCATCGCGGAGCAGGGCCGGCCGTAGATGCCCTCGTAGAACCGGAAGTAGTAGCCCAGCATCTCCCCCAGCGCTTGCGGCACCGGCGCCGCCGAAGAAAGCAACACCTGCCGGTGGTGCTCCTCCAGCACCGACGCCATGGTCACGTCCAGCGGCACCAGGGTCACGTCCCAGTCGGCGGCCAGCACCAGGGCGGCGGCCTCGGGGTCGTGCCAGATGTTCGCCTCGGCCACGGGCGTGATGTTCCCCGGCGCCAGCGCGGCCCCGCCCATCACGGTCACCGACTCCACCAAAGACGGCAGCGCAGGCTCCAGCCGCAACGCCTCGGCGATATTCGTCAGCGGCCCGATCGCCACCACCCGCAAAGTACCGGGGTAAGCACGGGCTAGCCGCACCAGCATCTGCGCCGCGGACTCCGCAGCAACAGAAGCGGCAGAAGGCGTCAACACAACCTCCCCAATGCCGTTCTCCCCATGCACCCACGGCGATCCGCCGCCAAAGGAACCAGCGAGCGGATCGTGCGCACCAACGGCCACCGGCACTGAAGCGGCTCCGGCCAGCGAAAGCAGGTTAAGAGTGTTCCGGGCGCCGACGGCGGCACTGACGTTCCCGCTCACGGTCCCGATGCCCACCACGGAAGCAAGAGGCGAGGAGAGCAGGTAGGCCAGGGCGAGGGCGTCGTCGATGCCGGTGTCGCAGTCCAGGTAAACGGGGGCAGTCACAATAGAGTCCTTCGCAACAGATAGAGGGGTTAGACCGTCTCGCGCTTGGGGGCGGCGACGAAGAGGCTGACGATGAACGCGGCGGCGGTGATGCCCACCGAGATCCAGAGGGCGGTGGCGTACCCGGCGGCCGTGGCCTGGGCGGCGAACGGCGCCACCAGGACGACGCCGAGGCTCGCCCCGATCCCGAACGACGCACCGTTGATGCCGGGCAGGGCCGCCGGGGCCTCCTTCGGAGACAAAAGCACCGAGAGCCCGTTGATGGCGGTCAGGAAGAAGCCGTTGTAAAAGATACCCAGGCAGGCAACGGCAACAAACACCGCCACGGGGCTGGAGGAAAACAGAGCGGCCACCACGGCACACACCAGGCTCAACGACGTCCCCAGCCGCAACGTCCGCACCCACCCGCGCCGGTCCGCCAGCCACCCGGCCAAAGGTGCGGCGAAGACGCCGATCAGCGCGGCGGGGGTAAGGAACAGCAAAGCCGAGATGGAGGCACTCAGCCCGAAGCCGCCGTCGGAATCCTGGCTCAAAAGCACCACGGTGAAGTTGATGACCGCGAAGATGCCGGCCAGGGTGAGGACGGTGGTGGCGATGACCGGCCACACCTGGCGGGAGCGCAGGTGGTGCACGGCGATGAGCGGGTGGCTGCGGCGCTTCTCGATGACCCAGAATCCCGCAAAGGACAACACGGTGCCGGCCAGCAGGGCCAGGGCGGTGGGCGAGGTCCAGCCGGCGGCCGAACCGTCGGAGACGAAGTACGTCAGGAACACCAGGAACAGCGAGAGGGAGCCGGCACCCCACCAGTCCATGGCGCCGCGCACCCCAACGGGGCGCCCGGCGGGCACCAGGCGGAAGATGCAGAAAGCGGCGATGGCGGTGAGGACGAGCACGACGACGAAGATGGACCGGAAGCCGAGGGTCTCGGCCATGAGCCCGCCCGCGTAGCCGTCCACGCCGCCCACTCCCCCGTTGATGGCGGCGATGATACCCACGGAAGTGCCGAAAACTTTGGCCTGCAGGTTCTCGCTGAGCACGATGTAGGCGAGCGCGAACACGGCGCTGGAGACGCCCTGCAGGAACCGGCCGGTGACGAGCAGCGGCAGGGTGGGCGCGGCGATGCAGAGGAGGGTGCCGGCGCCCATGATGCCCAGGACCAGCAGCAGCGCGGCGCGCCGGCCGATGAGTCGCTCCACCGGCCGATCACGGGCCCGGCGATGGCGCCGGCCAGGAAGAACATGGACTGGACGGGGGCGGCGCTGTCCGCGCTTTCGCCGAAGCTCGCGGCGATCTGCGGCAGCGCGGGGGTGACCATGCTGGCGTTCAGCTGGAAGGACAGCACGCCCAGCAGCAGGGTGGAGATCAGCAGGGCGGCGCGGCGGCCGGAGAGTTTGGTGGCGTCGTTGTCGGGAAGTACGGCGGCGGCGCCTCCTTGGGCGGGCGGCGCGGCTGCCGCGGGGGTCGGGGTGTTCACATCAAACTCCTTTGTTCGAGCAGAAGGGATCGCCTTTCGTAGCGATTCGAGTTGTTATACAACCATGTATGACTCACAAGTACAACCATACGCTACACTTTTTCGAAAGCCCGGCCGCTTCCGGCCCTCCCCCTGAGAGAGTTGTCCCATGAACACAACACGCCCTGCCGTTACCGTGGTCGGCAGCATCAACCTGGACCTCATCGCCACCGCCGAACGGCTTCCGACCGCAGGCGAAACCATCGGCGGCGCCGTCCTGTCCGAGCAGCCCGGCGGCAAGGGCGCCAACCAGGCCGCGGCCGCAGCCCGGCTTTGCGGCAGTGCCCGGATGGTCGGTGCCGTCGGTGAGGACGCGTCCGGGCAGCGGATGCTGGATGCCCTGGCTGCCGCCGGCGTGGATACTTCGGATGTTTCCGTACTGCCCGAGCCGACCGGGACGGCCCTGATCGTGGTGGACCGCGACGGTGAGAACCAGATCGTGGTGTGTCCGGGCGCCAACTCGCACCTGTCGCTGGACGGTGTGGAATTCGGACCCGAGGAGACGGTGCTGTGCCAGCTTGAGGTGGGCCTGGACGTGGTGCTGGAGGCCGCGCGGAAGGCACAGGGTTTCTTTGTGCTGAACGCGGCGCCGGCCATGGACCTGCCGGCGGAGCTTCTGGAGCGCTGCGACCTGGTGATCGTCAACGAGAGCGAGTACGCCCTGATTCCGGCCCTCGCCGAGGCGAAGCTGGTGGCGGTGACGTACGGCAAGGACGGCTCGGCGATGTTCGAGCACGGCCGGAAGGTGGCTCAGGCGCCGTCCGTTGCTGTTTCCGTGGCAAACACCGTGGGCGCGGGTGACGCATTCTGCGCCGCCCTTGTCCTGGCGCTGCGGAGCGGACTGGACTACAGCCGTGCCCTGGCTGTGGCCAATGCCGTCGGTGCCGACGCCGTGGGCGATCCGACCTCGCAGCCGGATTTGGCACAGTTGCGCCATTACGTCGAGCGTGTTGCTGCCGCTTCGGGCGCGTCCTCGTGACTGTCACTCTGCCGCTGGCTGTCACCTTCCGCCTAGCGGTGCCCGTCGACTTCCCGGAGGTCCGGCGCATCACCCGCGACGCCTATCTCCGGGCCGGGCACTTTTCTGCCGACCATCCGTACATGAGTGTGCTGGAGGACGTGGAGCACCGTGCCGAGCACGCGCAGGTGTGGGTGGCAGAGGCCGCCGGAAAGGTGGTGGCGGCGGTGACGCTAACGTTCGCCGGCCAGCCGTACAGCGAGATCGCGCAGGACGGGGAACTCGAGTTCCGGATGCTGGCCGTGGATCCGGCGCACCAGGGCGGCGGCGTGGGCCGGGCGGTGGTGCGCGAGATCGTGGAGCACGCCCGACGGCTGCCCGGAGTCGAGGGGATCAGCATCACCAGCGCCACCTTCATGGAGCGCGCCCATGGCCTCTACCAGTCGCTGGGCTTCCGCCGCGCGCCCGAGCGCGACTGGCACGTGCCCGGCGAGGACGTGCTGCTATGGGTGTTCACGCGTAGCTTTAGCCGGGGGTTGAGCCGGGTCTCCAAGACGATGGGGGCTTCCATCTAATTCTCCAACGCTGAAAGGTTTGCCAGCCACAGGGTCGGATTGGAGGCTGAACCTCCGCCATCACATGCGTCGTCCTTCCTGCTGTCTGCAATTCCATCCATGGGGCAAGGACGGAGCGCTGCGGGCGTCTACCCCGCGAACTCGAATTCGACGTTGATTTCGGAATCAACGCTTTCGATGAGTCGGGAGTAGAAAAGCCTCGCCTGCTCCTTTAGCGCTGCTTCGTTTTGGGAGATGTACTTCTGCTTGTTCTCGTCGCTGAGGATGCTGTTAATCATGCGGGTTTGGACAGCTGGCGCTGCCAGCCAGCTAAGCGCATTGCTCATCTCGAGGGGGTCCTCAAACGTCGGCTCGTCGAAGCCGATGCCAATAAATTGAGGGATGGTTACCCGAAAAGAATCCGGGCCAGTAGGCTCGATCAACACCTGTGATCCATCAATGCCCAATTTTGCATTGAACTTGTACTGAATCAGGGTCGTTTTCTCACTCGCGGGTACGGCAACACCGAAAATCTCCCCATTGCTTTCGTGCTTCGAGATACCCTCGATGTGGAGGCTGAGCAGTGCGACCTCTTGCAAGCGAGTAACAGACTGAACCACCTGTGAATCACGTTCGTGCGAGCTGCTGCTGAAAAGCGACCTGAGTGCCATTTGGTTAATCGCACCGGATGCGAGTGCGGCGCCCGATCCAGCAACAACCAATGCGGTGATCAACAGAACAGGCCAAAGCCGGAACCGCGCTTTGAACAACTTTGAAAGCATGAGTCTCCATTTTCATTTGACGTCGGAACGCCCTCGGGTGGTCACAGTACGGAACGGCCTGCCGTATCAGGGCCAAGTCGCCTCATCCCATATGCAGGATTCAAAGCTCGCGGATCCTGAGGCGGTACTACCCTTAGACCTGGGCTATGAGCCGGGAACCGCACCGTTCCACCCCCCCGTGAACAGTACATCTAGTTAAGTGGTGAGGGCTGGCGCGCAGCAGTGTCTCGGCTCTCCGCCAGGTCCTCTGCATCTTCGGCTAGATCTTCAACCAGCTTCGGCTCAAGGCCACTCTCGGATAGGTACTTCAGGGCCCTTCCAATGGTCTCAAGCTTCTTCTTCAGCTCTTTCAGTGCCTGAGAGGAGTCATCGGAGAACTCGTCCAGCCGCTCATATTCGCGGCGGACTGTTATCTCATTCGAAGTTAGGATGCTCCACAACGTGTAGTCCGGTTCAAGCTTTTGCCGCTGGCGCAGTATCGCGGCCGCCAAGCGGCGCTGAATCACTGCTTCCACGGTTTCGGCTGAAGTGCCGGGGCTGGCAAGGCTAAAAGCGATGCCACCACCACCCGCACCCACCAGCGTTCCTGCAGTTAGAAGTCCACCAATCATTCCGCCGGGACCGAATCCGGCCAAGGCACTCGTGATGACTGCGGCACCGACTACCCCAGGTGCCGCAGCCAGGGCCAGACCGCCGGTAGCAACGACTAGTGCAACTGCACCCGCGCCGAGTGCTCCCCATTTCTTCCAATCAATTACAAGCGCCCCACTGAGCACATCTTGGGCCTCCCTGGCAGCCTCAAAAACGTGAGTACCGTACTGGCTGCTCAACCCCATCTCCGACGTAAGCTCTTGCATTGCGCCGAGCCATTTCCCGCGGTCTACATTGATATCAAAGGGCCTGATCACATTTTCGGATGCCAGAACTGTCAGCAGCGTTACCGCGTCCTCTTTAGCGATGTGACGGCTTGGCAGGGGTGCAGGAACATTCGCATTCGAGTCAGATGCGTCGAAGGCCAGCCTTGCAATTTCAGAGGGCAGCGGCCTTGCCGCTTCCCTATTCCTTTGCCGAATTTCATCGACGACTGCGGCCTGCACTTGCCGCAACGCTCCAGCAAAGCGGATACCTTGTTCGCCGTCGAGCCGTTCCTTGAGCAGATGGGCATAGCGCAGTGCCACCAAGGCAGTCAGTTCAGACGCATCCAGTGGAATATCGAGACCTCGCTCCGCAAGGACGATTTCCTTGGACTTGGATCCGAAGAGCCCAAACCCCACGGCTTCGGCGACCGCGTCGTGTGAAAGGTACGATTCGGCGTCGTGTACGTGGTTGTTGAATCCAGTTGCAATACGGAAGTCCAGCATCCAGTTGTACACGGACGACAGGCCCCTGTGGGCAGCCACGGGGTCCAGCACATTCCAGAAATTTGCCCACCAAGCCAAGTTCGTAGGTGGTTCCTGCATATTTTCACGCAGCTTGTCGACATTGAATCTGCCGCTCGCCAGTGGGCTGCCGATGGTGACCATGCCGACCACCTCGAGCTCTTTTGGTAACCGCTGAATCAGGTCTGCAGCAATTACCGACCCTAGGCTATGACCAACAATTACTATCCGGCCGGCTGCGGGCACTTTGCTCAGTATGAGCCGCAGAACCTGTGCTCTGACGTCAGCGTCACCGAGGTACTTTCGGACTTGCGCGAAACCGGGAAGGTTCGCCGCCCCGTTAACCACTAGTTCGGCGCCACCCCAGCCGCGTCCGTGGTCATGTCTTCCTAACCGAAACTCCAGTGCAGCCGTGCGTCGCTCAAAATCCCTGCGATTCTGGCGGACCTTTTCCCTCGCAGGCTGCTTGACGTTGATCTTCGGAAGAGGGAAGGATTCATCACTGTCCCTGAGGGCGTGAGCATACCTGGGTGTAAGAATGCGTTCAGGGTTTATGCCCGGATACCCCAGACGCGATAACGCCGCCTCAAGGCCAGTCAGCCAGGCACGGTCTCTGTTTCCGTCTCCGACGCCGTGCAGAAAGAGCAGTGTGGGTTCTTGGGACATGGGAACTCCGATCGAAAATTCTTACTAGGCATGGTGAAGGCGTCCAACAGGGAACAGCAGGTAGGAGCGTGTGACAACACTAGTCGGATTGCCGGACCGATCTGCCCACCGGTATCGTTCACGCTTCAGGCACTCGGATTACTGCGTGGTCTCGTAGGACCCGTCTGGCCTTCGAACGCAGTAACCCTTCTTAGCAGCTCGTAGCAAGCTTCGCTGAAGAGCGGTATGGATGTCCGGGCCCCGTCTTGCCCACCCGAAAACATTGCGTACTGCGACGAGGAGCTCTTCTTCCGTAATTACGATAGCGTCGGCCACCACAAGCCGGACTGCTTCGTCAAACTCTTCTGGTGGGATCGCCCCAGCCTTCCTCAAGTCAGCCACACCCGTTGGGCGCCGCACGTTAACTGCGTCCGCCCCGGCGACCCTGATGAAGCCTTCCTTGTCCAGATTAATTTTCGTTCCGCTAACTCGAGCCAACGACAGCGCACGTTCAACATTCGCTCGAACACGAGATCCGATTCCGCCCGTTCCCCAGTGCTCTCGCAATCGGGCGTGAAATGTCTCGATATGCATCGGGGCTTCGACGCTTACCACGTGACTGGCGTACAAAATGAGGTCTGATACGGCGTCTGAGTCTCCTGGTTGATACCGGTACCGGCGGGGCGGTTGCGCCGCGATTTTGTATGGGACAGTCCAGGCGGGTGGGGCCGCAAGATCAATTTCTTCAAATTCCATCGGCTCCGGCTGTTCGGCTGGGCCGGAAATCGCTGGGATAAGACTTCCACCTCGAATTGCAGCATCCAGCGCCACTTTGAGTGCAGCTTCTTGGGTGGCACGGTCTCGATACCAACTCAGACCCCAGATGCGGTGAATTTCCCAACCCAGGCCGCGCAAAACCGACTCCCGGAGCCGGTCACGGTCGCGCGCGCTTTTGGCAGAGTGATAGGCGGCTCCGTCACACTCGATGCCCAGCATAAATGTTCCGGCTTTGTCGGGGTGGCGCACGCCGATGTCGATTCTGTAGCCGGCCGCACCAACCTGCGAGACGGCGTCGTAGCCCCAGGAACGGATAACCCGCAAGACCTCTTCCTCGAACGGGCTGTCAGCTTCGCCTTCATTTCCGGAGATGTCCGAGGCCAGGGCTGCCCGCCCTCGGGCAGCGAAGTCAAGGTAGTTCTTTAGGTGACGGTTGCCTTCGGAGGCACCGTCGGTCATGTCTCCGGCGTAGAAGGAACTGACAACTTCCACCCGCCGTCGAGCCCGGGTGATTGCAACGTTAAGTCGACGTTCACCGCCCTTGCGGGTTAGGGGGCCGAAGTTCATTGTCAGCTTGCCCAACTCGTCCGGGCCGTATCCAACACTGAATATAATGGTGTCGCGTTCGTCACCCTGCACCGATTCGATGTTCTTGACAAAGAATCCGTGCAGTCGGTCGTGGTCTTCCATGAGGCCCGCAAGTAGCGGTTCATGCTCCGCACGGCGTTCAATGGCCTCAGAGACTGCCTCGGCCTGCTGACTCGAAAAAGTCACCACACCAAGGGAGAAGTCCGAGTTAAGGCGCCTGTGCTCGAGCACGCGGTCAACGACGCGCTCCGCCTCGATCGGATTTCGGCTGCCTGCACCACGTTGGTAAACACCAGCAACATACTCGTGGTGAACGCCAAGGTCATTGGCTTCATGCGTGGCACCGGGAAAGGTGTTGAGCTTCCCCTCGTAAATCCGGTAGTTCGAATAGGTGATGAGGTCTTCGTGCAGGCTCCTGTAGTGCCATGAGAGAGGCAGCGAAACCATGGCACCGGATGCCTTACAGAGATCTAGAACGCTGTCGAAGGTGTCCGGCTCGTCCTCATCGTCTGTCTCTACATCCGCTGAAGAAAAGAACGACGTCGGCGGAAGCTGCTTCTGGTCCCCCGCAACGATCAGCTGCTTGCCTCGGTATATGCAGTTGACCGAATCAGCAGGCATCACTTGCGACGCTTCGTCGAAGATCACGACGTCGAACTCCAGCGTGGGCGGGAGGTACTGGGAGACGGACAGAGGGCTCATCATGAAACAGGGTTTGAGCGCCTGAACGATGGAGCCGGTTTCCTCGAGCAACCGCCTGATCGGCTTGTGACGCGATTTCTTGTTTGCCTCGTGGGCGATCACTGCGGCCGGCCCCGCGCTGGAGCGTGGCCGCCTGGCGACGCAGGCTTCCACGATCGCGCTATGGGCGTTGCTTATCAACCGCGTGTCCAGGTCCTTGAACTGTTCGAGCAATGCCTCCCTGCCAGAGGCTCGGTGTTCGGAGAGCCTGCCGTCTTCTGCAATTACATGCTCAGCCCACGGCTCAAGCGCCGCTCGTTCCACGGCGGGAATGACGTGAGATGAGGGCGCGTGTGAGTCTCGCAGAGAAGCCAATGTCGCTGCGAGGCCGTTAGCGCTCAGCAAAGCATAAAGCTTCTTGTACTCGTACCAAATGTCGACGTCGGCGGCCGGGTCGGCGCCCATGTCGACAAGGAGGACTTCGGCATCTTCGAGATCTCGGTTCAGCTCCGCTCTCAGTTCAACGGAGCGTTGGGGGTCGAAGAAGGCGACAAGGCTGTCCCGGGCTTCGAGCCATTTCCTCTGATTTTCCGCCAAGTCGACGTCGGAGGCTTCGAAGTCCTCGACGAAACGAATGGCGTCTTCGTCGATCGGACCTCCGACGACTTTCCGCACGGCTGATGCCCACTCATGATCAGCAAGCAGCCCCGCCCAGTCTGTACCGCGCGTCCGGTAGCGCGGGCCCAGCGCCTCTGCGTGGCCGGCAGCGGCCTGCGCCGTGGCATCCTCCAATCGGGCAAGGTCGCTGATTTGGCTCAGCGCGGTGCCTGCGGCACCGGGTGTCGCGATCTCGCCGACAAGTTCCATGAGTCGGAGCCGGAGCGGCCTTGCAGCCGAGAAATTCTCCGCCGCATCAGCGAGCCTACCGTGAAGGGTACCTAAGGGGATGTCGCCAATCGTTTCGAGGAATTTTTCACTGAAAAGTGCCAGTGTTTCGTGGCCAAAGCGCTCAACCATGGCCGCGACCTCGCGGGCGAGCGGAATCAGCGCCGCATCAGGGGTGCTTGATCGACTAAGCTGACGGGCCAGCGCGTTTGAGCTAACATCGTCGCCGGCCAGTTTGATGGCGGATCGGGCGACTTTGAGGGCCTGGGCGATTCTGGTGAAGTCCGTTGCTACGCCTTGGTAGTAGCTGCCCAGACGGGGCCCGTATTCCGGTTCACGTGCCGAGAGGTTCTCCTGGGCCGTCTGCCAGGCCAAGGCATCGCCGAGCAGGGCTATGACTTCTTTATTTGCGACGCCTGCAACGGTGACTTCGCGCAGAGTCTTCTTATCCAGCCGTGCTTGCTTGCTCCACAGCTTGAGCCCCCGATGCTGGGTGTCGAAGCGGACTTTCAATCCGTTAATGTCGAGCGCCAGTATCTCGGGACGGAAGGTGGATTCCATCGCAGCCTGGCGCTCACGCACAATCGCGGAGAGCTCGGCCAAGACCCGTGCGCTCTCATCCAACGCACCCTGGACGCTGGGATTGATCCACTGGGGCTCGGGGAGGCTCCCACCTTGGCTCAGCTCCGCCAGCGAGGAAAGAGCGCGGCACTTGTTCAGCGTCAAGGCGTCGAGTTCCACGTCAAAGAGACGCCCCAGGGCTCGGGCCTTTTCCATTATGGAACCGATTTGGTCAGCCGCCGCTGCGGCGCCTTGCTCAACGCCGTCTATCTCAGCGAACGTGAGCTCGTCGAGCGAGCGGGTGAAGAACTTCGGATCGCGCTTGACGAATTCATCGAGTGGAACTTGAAGATCTTGATCGGTCCTGGTCCATCGGTCACCGCAGACTTGGCGCACCCGGTCTTCTCTTGCACTAAAGAGGTGCTCCTCGGCTTCCAGCTTCTCCATCCTCGCCAGCAGAGGCGCCAAGTTGGCGGCCGACAACCAGGCAGGCGGCACTTTGCGGCGGTCCCGGAGTAAGGAAGTGAGAAGTGTCCTGGACTGGACGCCAGCAGAGTCCAGTCCAACTGTCCAGAACGGCATCTGGGCATCAAAGAGGTGGACGGTTCGGAGCAGGCGTTCCGTGGCTTGGGAGAGCGAGCTTACCGCGCTGTCAAGGTCTTTGATTTGGGCCTGCGTTAGCCCTTCGCCGGCGAGTCCCCGCCATGCGAAGGATTCCCCGTCTTCAGCTGGACGCCAGACTTTGGACAGGGACGTTGCCGCCATGTGGAGTTCAGCGAGATCTTCTGCCGAAAGAGACCCGAGCACTTTGGGGTCGCCGGTCGGATAAGCGTCGAAGTCCGTAAGTTGGGCGAGCCTGCCCAGGACGTCGTGGAGGCTCCGTCCGAGGGGCCTGCGGATCTCGTTCATGGCATTGGAGTGGTCGGTTAGGCGCTTCCGGCTCTTGGCAAGCTGAGAGCGGTCTGTGTCCGTGAACGAGCTCTTCGCGACTGGCCTGCGAGTAAGTTCTGCGTGGAGGGTTTGGACTACTTGCTTTCGCGTGGCCTTGTGGCTGTGCAGTTCCAGAAGGAAGGGATCTAGTTGCCGGTTCGTCAAGCGGTCGCGCACGACGTCCAGAGCGGCAGCTTTCTCGCTGACGAAGAGAACTGTTTTCCCAGTCGCTATAAGCTCAGCAATGATGTTGGCGATGGTCTGGCTTTTGCCGGTCCCGGGCGGCCCGTCCATGATGAAGCTTCGACCCTCGCGTGCGGCCAAGACACATTTCCGCTGGCTACCGTCGGCGTCGAGGATGCTGTGCAACTTCTCCGGCGCCAGGTGGGAATCTAGGTCTTCATCTGTTACGGGGTCAAAGGAGAAATCGGACGAATGTGGGGCTTCCGGTCCGAGAGCCATCAACTGGATCATGCCATTGGCGACAATCTTCGCCTCGTTCTGCTCAAGGTCGCGGTACATAGCTTCCTTGTGAAAGCTGAAGATGGACATCACGACTCGGTCATCGACAGTCCATCCCGGTTCGTGCGAGACTGCTCGGCGAACGCCGGAAAGGACTTTTGAAACAGTAAGGTCGTCAACGTCAAGCTCCGGCAATTCGACGGCAAAGTCCCGGCTGATCTTGAGCCCGAGCGCTGTATTCAGCGCAGGCTCGTCTTCGGTTCTGCGCAGTACGTACTGCTGGCCTTCCTTCACGAGCCGGACGGGCACCAGAAGCAACGGGCTTGATATTTTCTTGGCGTCGGCGGGATCAATCCAGTTGAGCATGCCGTAGCCGAGATACAGGGTCCAAACGCCTCGATCGGCGTATTCCTGTTCGGAGCGTTGGTGAAGGCGTTTGGACGTACTGAGGACTTGGGCGGGTGTCTTGGCCGCAATCCTAAGAGTTCGAGGTCCGCGTGTTGGCAGGCCCATTCCTGCGGCGGAATCGTCTGCGGCTCGTTCAACGGGCACCCCGCTTTCAAGGATCACGTCGCCGTCGTTGACAATGGCTTCGACGTCCAAGCAACCAGGTTCAACTATTTCGAACGTTCCGCTCTTGGGATGCTGAAAGTAGACCAGCCTCTGGCGCCTGTCGATTGACAACAAGTCATCGCGCCACCGCTGCATCTGCAACGCGAGTTTCTTGTCCAAGACGCCTTTGCCTGTCGACACGACTCCCCTTGTCTTCCGAACCGGTCGGATTGTTTACTACGCCACTTACCTGTCGAACCGGCAGGCTTCAATCATCCACTGCAGAATATCTGGGTCGCAGCTCCATTTGGCCCGTGGGTTCACGTGGGCCGTGAATGGTTAGCGACTCGATACAAATGCCTGCGTCAGGCTCGATCATCCAGTTTCATGCGTGCCAATTCTTCCAAGACGGCAGGAACCAGCTTGGCCGGCACGTTGTCCGTCAGTTGCGCCGAGAAGAACTTCGCCCAGTGAACTGCCATTGCCTGCTGCATCCCGTCGAGGCTCGCCATTTCGTTGCGCACTTGGGCCTGCTCTCCGGACGCTTCGGGGAGCGTCGCGGCCGCCCCTGCTACGAGAGCAGGGTCAGCCGGAGCCGTGCGCGGCGATTCGGCAGCTGCGGCCTCCGCGTGTGGGCCGCTGGAAGTCGTCGAGACCACGGGCACGTCGATGTCCGGCGCGCGTTCGTCGTTCATCGCTTCAAAAGTCTCGTCCTCGCTTCCGCCAAGAAGCTTTGGCAGAGATCCGGAGGGATAGATGACGTCCAGATGAGTCGTGGTGCGAGTCAACGCGATATAGAGCATGCGTTCGCCGTGCGGCATGTCCAGAATGGAGGCGGGGTCCACCACAATGACGGCATCAAATTCAAGTCCCTTGGCGTCTTCCGGCGTAACCAGGTTTATGGCTGTCGAGAGTTCACCCTCTGTCGACTCGCTCCACTGAAGGTCATCGGTTCGGAACGCTTCACGAAGCCCGGACCACAGCTGGACGGGAGCAACCACCCCCACGAAACGGCCCCGCCCGCTGTGCATAAAAACTGTGCGGGCCACTTCCTCCGCCAGCTCTCCGGCCGGAACAGCCGCGAATCGTGGCGCGTACTCCACGTCCCTTAGGATTCTAGGCGGCGTGACGGATGGCGCAGCGGACTGCAAAATCGGCAGTGCCACGTCAAACACTTGCTTCGGGACGCGGTAGCCATGTTCAAGTTCTGCGATCTGCGAAGTCACCTGAGCAGGGGTTCCCTCTCCCAGAATGGCGGCGATGTCGTCCCATGAGTCCCGCGAGTAGGGGCCTGTTGACTGAGCGATATCGCCTACCACCGTCATTGAGCCGTTCTTAGATCGACGGCGAATGGCTCGAAGCTGCATCTTCGACAAATCTTGGGCCTCGTCCACCACGATGTGCCCGTAAGTGCGCGGCGCTTCCCTCATCGCAGCCTGCGCCTCGTCCAGCAGCGCCAAGTCGGCCGTTGTCCATGGTTCATCAGAGACCTTCTCGGCCTGCTGACGGTAGAGCAGCTCCATCTCGTCCGGTGCCAAGTGCCCCTCGGCGGCTCGCTTCATCCGTTCCCTGGAACCAAGGAGTTCCCTGAGGAATTGCTGGGGCGTGATCTGTGGCCAGATCTTCTCAACTTCCGCATCCAGTGCTCTAAGATCCAGAAACTGTTCAGGCGAGACCTGGCGGATGTTGCCTAGTTGCGGGGCGCAGAGTTCAACCAGCCGCTGCCGGAATCGACGTCGACCGCTTGCAAATGAGTCGAATTGGAGCGTCTTCAGGACTTCGGCGATGCTGCTCGCGGGCACGGACACCGTGAGCACTGTGTTCCGTCGCTGAATTCGGATGTCTTCAGATGGCACACGGATGCGCTGCTTGAGCGCTCTTTCGAGGACCTGGCTCATTCGGGCCGAACCCTTGACGGCTGCCACGGCGCGGCTGTCTGTGCCGGTCAGTTGAACTTCGTTGGACAGCAGGTTCTGGAGTGCCTGCTGGACCACGTCGTCGTCGCCCAGGTCCGGCAAGACCCGCCGGATGTACCTTGTAAACGTCGGGTTTGGGCCCACCACTAGGACGTCCTCCGGGGGCAGTTCGTCTTGGTAGTTGAACAGCAGCCACGACACCCGGTGAAGCGCGACGGCGGTCTTGCCGGTTCCGGGCCCGCCCTGAATGATCAGAAGTTGATCCTTATCTGCTCTCACTAACCTGTCCTGCGCGGCCTGGATTGTCTTGACTATGTCCGTCATCTCAGAACCGCGCTTGCGGGTCAGGGACTGGAGCAGCGCATCCCCTGCGTAGCTGTGATCGTCAAGTTCGCTAACGGCCTCGGCCAACACCTTGTAGACGATGTCTTCGAAGCTCGATATCTTGTTGGCTGGCGCGTGGAAAACGCGCTTCCGCCGAAGCCCGAGAGGATCGTGCACCGATGCTTGGTTGGCCACCGCAGCTGCGGGCGCCTGCCAATTGACAACCAAGAGGTTCTTTTCTTCGTCGAAGATCGCAACCTTACCGATGTAGAGCTTGTCGCCGTCCTCGTAGTCAATCCTTGTCAGCGCTACGGGGTCCTCAGGAGACGCGATCTTCCGCTTTTCCATGGCGTTCTTGTAGGCGCGGCGTTCGACGGCGGTTCCGGCCGATGCGCCTGCCATGGACCACGCGTTGTTCTGTCCGTCTCGGTACAGTTTTGCCCGGTCGAAGAAGGTCTGCTCGAGTTGAAGTTCAGTTGCCTTCGAGAGGTTGCCGACGCCGGTGTCCACGCTCACTATTTCCCCCAGTTTTGTGGCCCTCGGGCCGCGCTATGTAACGCTATGTAGTTGGTAACAATGTATCGGCGATCACAGACATTTATGCAACCGGCGCCACCAAACCCTCGCATAGGCGACCGCTGTTGGAGCACCTTAAACACCAACTCCTTGCTCGCAGAGTTCCTGCCAAGGCGTGCATGAGCCGAGAGAATAACCGACACTGCAATCCGTGAAGTTGCCCTCCGAATTTGGGGCCGCTCCTGTACTACATTGAGTCTCATGATTGATGCGGTGGACACCATTCCCACCCTCGCGGGCGAAGCAGCCGAGGCGGTCGCCCACCGCGGTGGGCACGTTCAGATTATTGCTGCGGCCGGCTCCGGGAAGACTGAAGTCGTCTCCCAAAGGGTTGCTTCGCTGCTTGCCGAAGGCGTAGATCCTGCGTCGATCGTGGCCTTCACCTTTACTGAGAAGGCCGCGACCGAACTCAAGGAACGAATCCGGGAGCGAGTGACGGCCAAAGTCGGCGAGTCCGCTACAAACCAACTCGGCAAGCTCTTCGTCGGCACGATGCACGCCTATTGCTTCCGGTTGCTGCAGTCTTATGTGCCGACCTACGAGACCTATACACCGCTAGACGCAAATCAATTGGTAAACCTGCTCTATAGGGAAGCTACCCGGCTCGGGTTGAAGCGCTTCGACAACTCAGGCAGGCTCTTCCGCGGGGTTGAGGCGTTCCAGAAGAGCGTCGACATAGTCGAAAACGAACTCCTCGACGTCGACCAGCTGGCTGGGGGCGATTTCAAAGACACGCTGGTCAAGTACTACGACATGCTCGACAGTTACCGGTTCATGTCGTTCGGCACGCAGATCGTTAGAGCAATCGACGCACTCAGGGATGCCAGCGTGCATGCCAAGATTACCGCAGACCTCCGGCATCTAATCGTGGATGAGTACCAAGACGTCAACCCCGCGCAGGAAGAGCTCATTAAGTTACTGACCAGGCCGGACGGCAACGCCGACTTGGTGGTGGTTGGAGATGACGACCAGGCGATCTATCAGTGGCGTGGGTCCAATGTAAAAAACATCGTGACCTTTGCCGAGCGGTACGACGGCGTCACACAGTTCCATCTCCTCGTGAACCGCAGATCACGCCCCGGCATCGTCGATCTCGCAAACGCATTCGCCAAGTCGATCCCAGGACGGCTACCCAAGGAAATGGGAACCCATCGGACCGCCAATGGACCGGCCGTCTCGGTCACCGTCGGACTCGACGATGAGGTCGCTGAGGCCACTGCGGTCGCCCAGGACATCCGACAGCTCCATGCGGAGGGAGTTCCATACCGGGACATCGCGATTCTGGTCCGGGGCAAGGTGGCCTATGCGAAGCTACTGGATGCTTTGGAGACATCAGGCATACCGGTACAGCCAGGGGGCCGGACCGGCCTGTTTGAGCAACCGGAGGCCGCGGTCCTAGGTGCGACCTACGCCTGGATGTCTGACGTTGAGTGGGCGCCGGGACGCTACGTCACGCGCGCACGCGTCACCATCGACGGCCTCATGGACACCTACGCTCAAGTTTTCGGCCTCGGCGGCCTGATTCTCGGAACGGTTCGAGAGCACCTAACCAAGTGGAAGGCACAGACTCGCGAGAAGGACTTCAACGTAAGCCTCGTGGGGGACTTCTACGAACTGGCCGGGCTGCTCCGTCTCTCCGAGTGGGATTTATCCGACGAGAGACAGCGGAACCGACTGGGTACCATTGCGCGGTTTACCAACGTGCTCGCTGACTACGAGACGGTCACTAGGAGGTCTCGGCGAGACGCGGGCGCTCCAGGCGAGCAGGTTGGGGGCGCGATTGGTGACGAGTGGTTCTACCGCAACTTCGCGCTCCTGTTGGTGAACTATGCGACCGGAAACTACGACGACTTCGACGGCGAAGATGATCTCCGAGCTGACGGCGTGGCCCTGGGTACAATCCACGGTTCCAAGGGCCTGGAGTGGCCCGTTGTTTTCCTTCCGTCTCTGACCAAAGCGCGGTTCCCTACAACCAAGGTCGGTACACCACAGAATTGGCTCGTTGACCGCGGACTCTTCGACGCCCCCCGGTACGAGGGATCGGATGCCGACGAACGCCGTTTGTTCTACGTAGCCGTGACGCGGGCCCGCGACTGGGTATCACTGTCATCGCACCAGCGAGTTACTACAAAAAGGACTCACCCCTCCCCCTACTTAACTGAATGCAGTGAACTGGTTGAGAACGCAGGACTCCCCACCAGCGCGCTTGCGAGTGCATTCGACCTTCCTGACCTTGCGATCACCTACAGCGATCTCGCAGCCTACGCAGCTTGCCCCCAAAGTTACCTCCTGAGAAGGGAACTTGGTTTCATGCCGCCGGTCAAGGCCGAGCTTGGATATGGCAACGCCGTGCACCACGTCATGCGGGTGCTCGCGGAGCACACCCAGGCTGTCGGCCAGCTGCCATCGCCACGAGTGATAAACGACCAATTGACATCAGATTTCTTCTTGCCGTTTGCCAACAAGGCAGCACATAAGGAAATGCGCGAAAACGCGCGGCGTCTGGTCTTCAAGTACGTCACCGACCATAAAGAAGACTTGCTGCGCACTTGGGCAACCGAACGTCCATTCGAGCTTTGCCTCCCCGGCGTCGTCGTCAGCGGACGCGCCGACGTCATCTACGACGCGCACGACGGTGTCCCGAACAACCTTGCAATCATCGACTACAAAACCTCAACAGGCGGCAGCATCGAACCGCTCCAGCTCCAGGTCTACGCTGGCGCCGGAAGGCGAGAGGGGCTGACAGTCGGGGCTGCCTTCATCCACGACATGGGCAGCACAACCCGACACTCAGTTAGCGTCGATGACGCGGCAGTCGCGGCCGCCGAAGCCAGAGTACTGATCGCAGCGGAAAGCCTGAAGCAGCGAGAATTCATGCCGCTTCCCGACACCAAGAAGTGCCGCAGCTGCGACCTCCACAAAGTCTGCGGCGCGGCAAAGCTCAACTGAACGGACGGACCCGGCCCTGATCAACGAGGGCTTGCCAGAATCGGAAATGAGCATCGTGCCCTCGACCCACCACGTCCGGCCGCCCTGGAGCCTGCTCAGCGCTGGGGACGTAATTCGAGAGCGTTTCGCCCACGTGATCGCGGGTAAGGACCACCAGCGCCGCCTCGTGTCTGGACGCCATGACACAGAGCCTGCCGGTCTCCAGATCGAAGGAAGACGGGTCGGTAACTCCCGAAAGGGGATGGATGGTAATCATCACAGGGCGCTCCAGACCTTGCCAACGTTCAGGGGTGTCGACCCGTATGCGAGAGCCCCATCTGGACAGGGCGGACGTGAGCGCGGCGTTCATGACGCGATGACTACTTGAAACCCCGATGTCGCCCGGGGTGAGGGTCCGCGGGGTGCCGTGGCCGTCACGGACCATCGCGCGGGTGTCCAAGAGATCTGCGACCACGTGGCCTGCCATCTGTGCCAACTCCTGATCGACCTCCATCGGTGGGCCCTGGGGCGCGGTGGGCAGGGTCAGAGCTAGCGGTCGCCCGTCGCTGAGCTTCCCCAGCTTATGGCCCTCAGGCAAGTCAATCCCCCGAGTTGCGGCCGGAACATACGCCGCGAAGTCGAAATCGTAGAAGGGCTTGACGAAGGCCACTGACTCATGGGGAAGCCGGCGGCATGCCGGTAGAGAACCCACGAATCGAACACCTTCTAGGGTGGGTTCCGCCAGTACGATCGTAGGCGCAGCCTCATGGGGCGCACGGGGGGAGGTCTCCCATCGGCGCACATCAATGGTTACTACCGGCGGAATCTGGCCAGGGTCGCCGATCATGAGGAAGTTTCTGCTCAGCAGGGCGCACTGCATAAGGTCAGCCCAGCTCATCTGCCATGCCTCGTCAACGGCGAGAAGATCGAAGGGAACTGCGATATCGGTCAAGGACCACTTTGCTGTCGTAGCTACGACCAAACCAGGTTCAGGGGGCAGCGCATCCTTGTCGCTGGTCCAGAGCACCGAACCGGGAAACCCATCTGGTGCATTATTTCCCTTGCTGGCAAACCGGACCGCAGGAACGTTGGGGTAGGCCAGAGCGACGCGTCGGCAGATATCATCCGCCTGGCTGTTGGTCTGTGCTGCCACGGCGATTCTCGACCCTTCGGCAACCAGCGCAGCGAGCACCTCTATCAGCATGTAGGTCTTCCCTGACCCCGGCGGAGCCTTGACCACCGCAAGTTTGCCGCCAGTCACGAGGTAATCGATAAGCGCCTCGCGAAGCTGGGCGTACTCGTCGTCAATGTTCATAGTGTTCATAGGGCATGGCCATCCTCAAGCTGCCGGACATCGTCGACCAACCGGTCTGCGTCGCCATCATCTCCAGCGATTTCCATCTGTGTTGGGGCTTTGCCGTGAGTTAGCCAGGCGCCCGGCCCATCCTTCGCCTTCCAGACGCGGGTGCTCCGGCGTTTGGTCAAGTCGGATGCATTACTGACCACAAAGGCGACATCCTCACCCACCCAAGCAACATCCGCCGGCTTCGCCCCCAACCCGCACGCCAAAGCCATTGTCTTTCGACCGGTCCACTCGATGGTCACTTCTAATACGTCATCGATCACGTTGACTGACGTAATCGTGACCTCATGACCGCGCGAACCATAGGGCGCCAGGCGGCCGTTTTCGCGCAGTCGATGGGGCTGCGCAGGATCCAAGTGAAGAACCCAGGTTGGGGTTCTTGTCCTTCCGGAACCTAGGTCAACCACGCGGGCGACGCTTGCTCGGAGTGCCTTTCCACTGTCCAGTGCTTCCCTAAACAACTCTGCGTCGTTATGGATCAGATGGCCGGTGTAAGCTTCGTCCGCCGCCGCATGAATTAGGTAGCGCGAGGCGGCAGACGAGCCGTGGAAGTCAGTCTCCGGGTGAGCAATGTAGGCTGGCCCCTGACTCGGGTCATTGTGGCGCAGTTCAATCCGCTGGTGTTGAAACCAGAACTCTTCATGAGCCTCCCTCACGAGAGCAGTGACCCCCGCGTTGACAGCTCTGTCGTTGTTGGCCAAGACCTGATACGCCCGTTCCGTGAGGTCCCAGCGACGTCGCAGTTCAAGCTCCAAGATCACACTAATGCCGTCCACAGCTCCAGGATCGGTACCTGCGCTCCTCGAGATTTGCCACTTCTCGACCAAATCACTCAGCTGATTTCTCTCGAGAGCGGGGTCCATTGTGGGCGAGACGGTAAGACTTTCAGCTTCGGAAGCGGCCTTCATCCTCTGGTCCCGATCACCGTCGGTGTTCAGCCAGGCCAGCTGATATCCAAGGTGGGCGGTTCGGACATCCTGGGCGGGATATACGTAGGCCTCGCTCAGCGCCGCACTGGCATTGATAACGTGCTGGCAGCCTTTCCGTGAGGTGTCGCGGAACATCCAAGCCGAGAGTCGGCCGAGGGCACGCAGAATGTCCCGGTTGGCTCCACCGAATTTCGTCTGGGAGTAGGCGTAACTGAGATGATGGAGCATGGCGACGTGTTGACCGTTCGGCATCCACACTTGCCGAAGGTCGTCTGGCTTCGCCTTGTCGTCCACGGGGTTATAGGTCCAGTTGTGAACTCGCATGTGCTCCAGCAGATCCTCAGCAAACTCTGCAGAGAGCGTCGCGACGTCATCGCGCACACGTCCGTCTGGAACTGTTGAGACCTTCGGTTCAGACCCGATATGACCCCAAGCGATGCCCCAAGGTCGAGACTCACCTGCCATCCGCACGAAAGCCACGACCATTGCCTGTTCCGGAGGCACGACGGCGTGGTGAAGCGTGTCATACCGCGGTAATGGGCGGCCAGCTTCCCAGGCCCTCAGTTTCCTGCTGATCTGGCGGGCCGTCATGACAACCCCAGCTGACGCTGAAGATCGTACTCACGGTCATCGACAGGCACTGCTCCATTAAGCAATTCGAGGGCACGTGCCACCGGAGTTTCACCAAGCAGCCGTTTGGCTTCCATGCCGAGGACTATGGCGTCGTCAGCGTCCAGAGCATGTTTATGGCACCTCGGGGCAAGGTCGCAAAAAGACAAGCATGCCTCCGAGTAATTCGTGTCTGCGTCGAGCACTCGCTGTATCAATGTGGGATTGTCAGCCGCGAAGTCATCGGTGCGGACAAGTGAATGTGCCACCTCCTCAAGCCGCTGGAATCCGCGCTCCGCGCGAATCGCTTGGTAGGTGAGATCTTCTCCGGCCCTAACGGAAGGAGAGTTAGATCCCGGCCAAGTGAACACGAGAAAGCCATCGGTCGCGATATCAATATCACCGGCAAGACCTAATTCCAGAACTGCCAACTCAAGAGCATGTCGATACACACCGGCCTGCGCCCGAGCCGTCGCGATTTGATGCGGCTCTGTGTGCCCGCCACGATCTGGGAAGACCTTGATCTCACCAACAGTGACGCGCGGACGCATCGCATCGCCCAGGGTCACCGTCACGGCATCAATGATTAACAGTGCTTCCGGGAGGATAACCCCCTTTGGGATCCTAATCATCGGAGCGGCAACCAAGGATTCCGCGGTGCCAGGGTCGCATGCAATCCTCTGCAACCATTCCTGGGTAAGGCGCAGTGCCTCGTCCACGGTCGACACGTTCTGGCCGCCGTTCATTTTGAGGCGGAGGTCGAGGAACCCGGAAGAACTCGGCAGCAGGCACCCCTTCGTCTCAAGCGCCTGGCGAAGTCGCGCGGCCTGTTCGACGAACAGGCCGGCCTCGAACCGGTTTCCTCGAGCGATGGCAAACGGCGATTGGCCAAAGCTCGGCGACAGTCCGATCTCCCGCGCGGCCGCGTCGAGTCTGACGTTGTGAACCGCGGATAGCGTGTTGGCGTCGCAGGAAGGGTTCTTCGCCCACTGCTCGAACCGAGCCCTTGTGTTGCGTCTCGCCTCTTGGCGTACTTCGTCGACCTCTGCCACCGCGATCTCTCCTGTCGTTGCCGAGGATAGACGGTCTATAAACCACTCCCCCAATTCAACGGCCAGCCTATCGAAGACGACCGACATTTCCGGTTCATCCAGCCGCAGCTCGGGATAATAGAGAGCCTAAAATTGCCTCAGGCGGTCCTGGTGCCTCAAAGACTCCGATCCAAATCCTCGGCTACGTTTCCGTGTCATCAAGGAAAGCGGGTTACGTATTCAGTAGCTTGGACAAATAATTCTCTCCCACAACCGGAATTCCGTAGCCGCGCGCCTTCTTGGCTTTGCCCGAAAGACTGTCGGGGTCAGCCGCTACCAACAATTTCACTGCTTTGGTGATCGCCGGATGCGGGACAAACCCAGCAGCCCGGAGGTCAGCCTCAATGCCGCTACGATCCCGCGACATCTCGCCCGTGAGTACCACTTTGTCGCCGGCAGCGAGCACCAGCGATTGGACTGCGGCACCGGTTTCCGCATCTTGTCCGGCGACAGGAGCCACGAGCCCGCGAGTTATAGATTCCTGGCTGATGTCGAGCAGGTCACCGACAATCCGAAGGTCCGCTTCCTCCTCTGCAGTAACCACTCCGTCATCCCAGGCTGCGGCGAGCATGGAAATCATGTACTTGATGTGGAGTTGTTCAGCAGTAATTCTGCTGATCCCTAGGGAAACGGCAAGGTTCACCAGCCCATCTGCCTCGGACGCCGAGATCTGACGGTCCATGAGGGCGCGATCGAGCATTGCCAGGTAGGCGTTGTGTTCGTCCGGGCCCGCGACTTCGGGCAGGCGGCTCACTAGCCTTTCCAGGAAGTGAGGCTGCGGCTCAGCCGCCAAACGGCGGAGGGCAGGTTGGCGGCGCTTCGGCTCCACAGCCGGCCAGGATGCAAAGTACGCCCGGTCCAGGGCGCTGAACCACTTGGGGTTGTCGGAATCCATGCGGAGGTAGTTGCTCAGTACGCGAGCGGCGGCTTCCGCGTCGTCACCGGCGCTGTGCGCGTTCTCCAGATTCAGTCCGAAGCTGTCGCAGCAATCTTTCAAGGAACGGCCGGCCCCCGGGAGGTAGCGCCGGGCCAGTTTCATCGTGCACAGGCAGTCATGGACCTCGAACGGCAGCTCGAGGCCGGCGCGGCCCAGTTCGTGCGAGACGAATCGAAAGTCGAAGTGAACGTTGTGCGCGACCAACACGCGTCCGGCAAGCAGGTCCATCACATCGTGTGCGATGTCCCCGAACACCGGCGCATGGAGGATGTCCGCCGCCCGGATGCCGTGGAGGTGCTGCGGCCCCAAATCCCGCTGCGGGTTGACGAGAGTTTCCCAGCGGCTGCCGACGGTGCCGTCCGGCTCCACGTGTACGACGGCGATCTCAGCAATGCGGTGGCTCCCCGGAAAGAGGCCGGTCGTTTCGACGTCAACGACGGCAAATCCTGCGTTCATCTGTCCCCCAAACTTCCATTTGCGCGTTCAAGTGTGCTTCCCCAGACATGGCGGCCTTCCGATGTAGACGGCGTCTATCTGCGCCGGCCCTTACCCGGTAGCCCCCCACTTATGGTTTTGACACTGGCAGGTCCGTCAGACACAACGACCCCATAGACCGATGGCTTCGCTTCATATAGCAGCGGTGCGACCTCGATCTTTTCCCCCTCGCGGGGCGACTCAATCTGCATTGCCGAGTTGCGGCATGCTTCTAGGCCTCCGGGTGACTGATGCGAATAGATGCGTCCGGTCAGTAGATTTGTGCGCGTAGTAGCACCGCACTCCTGACACACAACCGCCGCTGAGTTCGGGTTTCTCACGGTCAACAACCACTCTGCCGTCAGGAAAGGGACCACAGGGTCGATAGGTTGTCTACCAACTTCTGCTGGCGATCTTTCAGTACCGCGGGAGTCCACGCCGGTGTCCCGTTGACCTGGATCGTCAGTGTGAAGGGGGCAGAGCCGTTTGGACCAGAGAAGTAGCGGGACTTCTTGTGTTCGAAATCGCGATTGGACGCCTCAGCGTTCTTCCGTCGGTTTAGCAGAACAAGATTGCCCAGCCGGTGCGTCCACTCAAGTCGTTCTTCATCCGTGAAGGTGTTTCTCCATTCCGAAGCCTGCTTCGGATTTTGCGGCAGTACGTGTTCGACCGTGATGATCGGGTGGTCGTAAGTGACTCCGGAGTTTCCGGTCAACGTCTCGTCCAGACGGAGAAGAACGTATTTGACTACTCTCTTCGCTTCGTAGATTGGGCCGGAAAGCGCAACCAAAGCTTCGTGCCGTTCGAGTGGTTCGAGCTCCAGACTAGGCGAGTTCAAGCCAAGACCAGCATCCAACTCCTTAAGCAAATTTGCGTAGCGTTGTGCACGAGGAGTTTGGTATTCCCGCCGGATCAACATCGTGGCGGCGAGTCGCTCAAGCTTCCCCAGAAACGCGTCCAACCATTCTTCGTTGTTTCCGTGGTGACGGAGAGCCCAGAGGACCGGAGGGACCCAGTCTTGGTTGTCGAGCTGACCGAACCTAAGCAGCCATTTATTGATGCGGTCGGCGGATCCAGACGACTGATAGCTTCGGTCAGCTACCGTGCCATACGCCTCTGCATACGGCAGCAGGACCCCATCGATGAAGGATGCGGCTGTCCGTTCGCGGAGGTACGGTTCAAGGACCTGTTCCCGGAACTCCTTCAATATTTCCTGACGGCCGCGGACCTTGGTCACGATCATCCTGATGTGTTGGAAGAGATCGGAGAAGCCATCGCGGCCGAGCTCAACTTCTGCCACTTCCCACTTATCGGCATATCCACCACGAACGCTCTCCGGGACGCGCCCGATTAGCTCAGCTTTGAAGATGTCCGCGGCGGAGAGATCTAGACCTCGGGCGTTCATAACGCTAAATATGCGGTGCGCGCTGTCCAGATCCTCGGTGGAGACCATAACGAGGAATGTCCTCAGCGTCAGCATCATGATGAGGGACATTCGCTGTTCCTCACTCAGCTTCACGAGCTGGTCGTGCAGCAGCTTTGCGTTATCGCGGATTGCTTTCTGGGCGTCCGTCTTGAGCTGGACGTCCGGGACGCTCAAGAGCTGTTGGAGCTTGCCTTGCTCTTGAATGTACGAAGCGAAGAAGTCACGATCCCGAGCCCTCAGGTGAAGTCTCGGGTTGCTCGCAATGCCTGACGTGATCTTGCCGGGCTCGACAATATACTCATGCATCTCTGCCCGTACCTGCGAGTTCTCGCTTAACTCACGGAGGACCGAAAGCAGAATGGACAGGGTCGTCAGCCTTTGCTGGCCATCAATAACGTCGGCCTTGGGATTTCCCTCTTCTTTAACCAGCACGAGCGACCCAAGGAAGTAAGGCTCGTCAGGGTTACGCTTCTGGGCTTCCATTATGTCGGATAGCAACTGACTCGTCTGCTCGCCGCCCCAGGCGTAGGGCCGCTGGTAGTCCGGGATAGAGAATTCAAACTGCGGGCTGAAGATTTGGCTCAGAGGCTGTTCCGCAGCATGAATCTTGCTTTTAACTGTCTTTTCAACCATGGCTGCTACTCAGCGATCTCTAGGGCGGGCAAGTTTGCGATGATCTTATTGGTTTCTACCGACACTGTGACGATGCGCTTGATGAGATCCAGGATGTAGCGGGGATTGCCGACCTCGCGGCAGTAGTCGTTAGGGTCGTTGGTGATCTGGGAGTCCTTGTGGGTGGTGACCTGATAGCGGTCAATGACCCACTCCAGCGCCGACTTTCCATTGACCTGGTAGTCGAAGGCCTCGTCCGGGATGCCGGCGAGGGTGATCCGCTGGTTGTAGACGATCCTTGAGCGGTCCTTGCGGGCCCCGAAGGAGAGCTTACGCACCCGGTAGAAGTCGTAGAGGTCGCCCGCCGGTTCGCCTTGAACAATCTCCTTGACCGCGTACGGCTCGACGGTTTCGTAGTTGAGGTGCAGGTCGGCGAGCTGGCGGCCAGCTCCGCTGAAGCCCCAAAAATTCTTGACCTTGGGGATGCGTGGCAGCATCTTTACCAAGTCGGCTTTAAACCTCGCCTTGTACGTCGGGCTGTGCAGCAGTCCGTAGACGTAGTAGAAGATGTCTTCCTTGCTAATCTGGGAATCCTCATAGAAGCTGCGGTAGGCCGACAGCGTCGAGTCAGTGATGTTGTCCTTACGACGGTAACCGTCGACACCAATTTCCTCGGCGTTAGCGAACAGGTCCTCTTGCGCGTTCTCCACGGACGGCTCGTATGTGTAAAGGCTGAAGCATTGGACAATCTGGGACGTAAGGTCTGGAAGTCTGTCCATGATTAAGGCTTGCCCGTTAGTCCTGCCTGGGCCGGGCAACGTGATCGCAATATTTGGTACACCATCAGCAGGAAACACCTTGGGCAGTTGATATGTCCTGTGGTTCAACGTGGAGTCATAGTAGACGTACTGCTTGGTGAAGGGCCGATAGTTGGCAATGCGAACCTTGTCCGAGTCAAAATCCAACGACCGGCCTCGCTTGAAGACCGCTTCAAGACTCGATGACCAACTGATCCTTGTGGGATCAAGATCTTGGTTTCCAGCGGCAACACACGCGTTATAGTTTGAAACCATTCGAGACACATTCTCTCGCACGGATCTTGCCGAATAGCTGTAAACCCAACTGTCACGGTTGGTCTGGAGCCCTCCCGAATAGACTTCGAAGACGCTCGGATTTCCCGATCCTGCCTTAGGTGTCTTAAGCCCGATGGTTTGGAAGGAGTCGTAGCGAACGTCCCGGAGGTTAATCCAGTCGCCATGCCCGTCAGGCGTTACGGATTCCCAGTCGGTGCCTTCGAGGGACTGCTCCGTTTCCAAGATGTCGAGTTTCTGTTCTCTAGTGAGATAGTCACCGATGTCCCGGTACTGAATGTCGGCCAGCCCATCGCTTTCAGAATTCTTGATCAGGATAGCGATTGATATTGGAGTTCGAGCTCCACCACCGAAGACGTTGCCCGACTCCTTTCGGCGTTGCTCCCCTGATGTTCTGGCATTGCCTCTCAGGTTGTATACGAAGATCCGACTGAACTCACTGGCGAATGTCTTCCTTATGCCGTCTGCAGTGTTGCCATCGATAAAGCTGCCATTGGAAACGAACGCAATGACACCGTCGTCCTTGATCCGATTGGAAGCCCAACGGATCCCGCGGATGTAGGAATCGTAGAGACTGTTCTTATTCGTGCCTGTGGACAGCTTCGCATACGTGTCTGCTATCGAGGCATCGAGGACCGGATACTTCTGGTTCTGGTTGTTGTCGTTGGCCGTACTCTGTCCCGCGGAGTATGGCGGGTTCATGACAATGACCTTGATTTCCGCGTCCTTTTGTCGCCGCACTCTGTCCGAGTTCTCGGGGAAGAACTCGCTAGACTCAATCTGCCCGTCCGCCTCGTTGAGCTGGAATGTGTCCGTCAGGGCAATTCCGTCGAACGGGACATAACCGTGGTCAAGCCCAAGGCGTGAGGATTCTTCCGCGAAGACGGTCTCGATGTTGATGGCGGCGATGTAGTAGCTGAGCAGCACGATTTCGTTGGCGAAGAGCTCCTGCGTGTACTTGCGGTGCAAGTCCTTCGGTTTAATTAGCCCGGACTGCAACAGTCGCGTGACGAATGTTCCGGTACCTACGAAGGGTTCGAGAACGGAAACGCCCTCGTCGGAAAGGGACTTGCCGAACCCCAGCCGCAGGGCAGCGTCGGCGGATCGAAGGATGTAGTCCACCACTGGTACCGGCGTGAAGACGATGCCGAGCCGGTCTGCCACGCGAGGGAACGCGTTCCGGAAGAAGTTGTCGTACAACTCCAGAATGATCTTCTGCTTCGCGGCAGCGTTGTCGATGGACTTCACCCGAGCACGCACGGAATCGTAGAACTTCTCCAGACCGGCGCGTTCCTTCTCGAACGCCGAGTGATCGTCAAGCTGGTTGAGGATGTTCTGCATCGCCAGGGACACCGGGTTGTGTTCGGTGAAGTTGGAGTCCGTAAACATGGCATCGAAGACAGGCTTGGTGACCAGGTGTTGGGCGAGCATTTCGACGGCCTGAGCCTGGTCTATGTCCGGGTTCAGGCTTTCCTGAAGACCCTGGATGAAGTCATCGAAGGCTTTGCGGTGCCCGGTGTCGGCCTGTTCGAGCAGGTTGTTGATCAGGACGATGTGCTTGTTGGCGATGTCCGCGATGTCCTTGGACCAGTCCTCCCAGTACATCCGGTTGCCGCACTTGTCCACGATCTTTGCGTAGACAGCGTCCTTCCAGTCGTCTACCGGGAACTGCAGGGTGGGCTGTTCGTAGTCCTTGTCCTCGGGCTGAACGTGTTCCGGGTCGCCGATGCCCGGACCCTTCTTCTTTTTCGGCGTCAAGTCCACCGTCTCGATCACGATCGATTCGGGGGCATTGTGGTTGAGCTCGATCTGGTTGATCGCGGCATCCATGCGCTCGTCATGGGCGCGCAGGGCCTGGAGGACTTGCCAGACGACCTTGTAGCGGGTGTTGTCCTTCAGGGCCTCGGAGGTGGACATTCCCTCTGGGATCGCGATCGGCAGCACAATGTAGCCGAACTGCTTGCCCTTGGCAATGCGCATGACACGGCCCACGGCCTGGATCACGTCCACCATGGAGTTCCGCGGGTTCAGGAACAGCACCGCGTCCAGGGAAGGCACGTCCACGCCTTCGGTGAGGCACCGAGCGTTGGTCAGGATCCGGCAGGTGGGCTTGCCGCCGTCGTGGCTAATCTCTTCTTTCAGCCAGTCCAGGCGTTCGGCGCGGGCGACGGCGTTGAAGCCGCCGTCGATGTGCTTCACCTGGACCTTGAGGTCATCGGTGGGATCGTCGTTCTCCAGGTTTGTCAGGTGCACCCGGACGAGCTCTTCGAATTCGGATTCGACCAGCTTGGAGGACTTGATGTCGCGGTTGAACGCGACCGCGCGCTTCATCGGGGCGCGGTCGTTGCCGAAAGATGTCTCATGCGTTCCTGAGCGGCGCTTGGCCAGACCGTTCCAGCAGCCGATCAGCTTGGCGACGTCGTCGATGTTCAGTTCCATGTTGGAGTCGGCGAGCTGGTCTTGGAAGGAGGACACCACCTGGGTTTCCTCCACGCCCAGGACCAGGACTTTGTAGTCGGCCAGGAGTTTGTTCGTGACGGCTTCGCCGAAGCCGATCCGGTAGAACACCGGGCCGTACATGGTCTCGTCATCCATGGAGCACAGGATGGCGTCCTTCTCCATGGCCGCGTTCTTCGTGTCGTCGTTGAAGAGGCGCGGGGTGGCCGTCATGTACAGCCGCTTGCCGCCGGCGATGACGTCGTTGCGGTGGACCTTGACGAAGTGCGACTCCTCGGTGCCGGCCAGGGTGGCTCCGGTGGTGCGGTGCGCTTCGTCGCAGATGATGAGGTCGAAGTCCGGCAGACCGGCCTGCTGGGCCTGGGCGACGGCGTCGATGGACTGGTAGGTCGAGAAGACGACCGTCATCCCCTCGTCCAGTTCCTTCTTCCCCATGGCCTCGACGAGGGTTTTGCCGTCAGTAGTGGCCGGGATCTGGAGGTCATGAATCGCTACGTCGGTCAGGTCCGAGTTCTTCTGCCGCCCGACCTTCACGTCCGAGCAGACCGCGTAGGCGTGCATGGGCTGCTCGGTCTCGTCCGACCACTCCTTGAGAGACTGGGACATCAGAGCCAGGGACGGGACCAGGAAAAGGATCCGGGCGTGTCCCTCCATCTCAGCGAAACGCTCGGCTACCTTGAGCGCCGTGAAGGTCTTGCCGGTGCCGCAGGCCATGATCAGCTTGCCCCGGTTGTTGTCGATGAATCCCTTCATCGTGGCAGTGACTGCTTCGTGCTGGTGCGGGCGCAGCTGCTTCTTCTCGTGCAGCTTCGGAGCCTTGGACGGATCCGTCAGCTCATACGTGGACCAGTCAATGTTGGAGTGGCGGAAATCCGAGAGTCCGATGCGCTGAACCGGAATGTGCTGGCTGTCCAGCATCTCCTCGGCGTTCTGGGTCCACTTCGACGTCGTCGACACAATCAGCCTGTGAGTGAACGGCTCTTTGCCCGAGGCCGAGATGAACGAGTCAATGTCGCTCTTCTGCATGGTGTGGGTCTCGGCGTAGAACTTGCACTGGATCGCCGTGAACCCGCCGTCCGCGCGCTCGGCCACCAGGTCAATGCCCGTATCCGGCTTGCCGTTCCGGCCCGGCCAGTCACGCCACAACCAGACGTTCGTGTACTGGGGCGCCTGGACCCCATCGTGTTCCAAATACTGCTCGATCAACTGCTCAAAATAACTACCTTTCATCCGCTCCGAATCAGCAAGACCACGGTAGGAATCAAGAAGCTGATCAAAAGTAGTCGACACAAAGGCCCCCAGTGGCAGTCAGGCAATAGAGAACCGGCACGGGGCCGGCACCCTTGATCTTAGGACATGGGTTAGAGTGGCGACGCCATTCGGTCCTCGCGTCGCGAAAGCCGCCGGCCCCGGTGCGTTCAGGACGTCAGCAGTGGCGGCATTGGCAGCGCGGTCAGGAGGCTTCATTCGTCATTGAGCCACCGCAGCAGCCAACGCATACACGTCCGCCGGCATAGGCCGGTGCAGCTTCCACGTGATCGCGATCGGCTTCTCCCCTGCATGCTGTACATAGTCCACCTGCCCGAGACACGTATACGGAACGGTCAGCCCGGTCTCGTCCTCTGAAGTATCTCGAGTGAAGATGAGAATCTTCGAGCCGTGCGAAGTCCGGTCAAGGTAGCGCCGCCCTGTCGGGCTGCTTGGTGACGTCGCATTCTGCGACTCCCAGTGGAACAGCTCCGGGCTGATCGCATAGTCCTTGTACATGGTCGTGGCCGAGTGCTTCTTGTCGTCCTTGTTGAGCGTGACAAAGAAGGCGTCGGTTGACGTGGCCGGGCACCAGGCCACGCCCTCGCGGTGCTGCACGTTCTTGCCGAGCTCCAGCGACCCGTACTGCAACGCTGCCAGAACCTCTTCGCGGCGGTAGGTGGCATGCGAGAGCAGCGGGATGTGCTGCAGCCCTGCGCCAAGGCTCTTCGCTGCATGTTTCGATGCCGCCACTCCCAGCTTCACCACCTGGCGGATCTCGCGGCACACAAACTGGTAGCCGCGCAGGTAGTCGAGTCCGGCGTCGTACGTCTGAAACCCGCCGCCGTCGTCCCAGAGCGTGTAGAACAGCATGCGGGCGAACGTCTGCTCCCGCATGCCAAGCTCCGCATAGCGGGGCGCGTCTGGAGCGACCAGCTTGGAATAGGCGTCGGTACGTTCCGGATCGTCGACGTGGATCAGCGCGGCCATCCGGCCGAGGAGCTTCTTCTCATCGGCGTCGGAGAGCTCCTCGATCTTCCCCCGAAGCACAGTCTCCAGGGGCGAGTAGCCTTCGATCAGCCCTGCCTGCCGGAGGTAGCCGGTCCATGAGTCCCTGGTGGACCGGTAGATTGTCTTCATGTCATTCCCCGACCGCTCCAGATAGGCCTCCAGCTCAATCTCGGCGTACGAGGCGATGTCCCGGACCAGCTGTGCCCGATTGAACCGCAGCTGTGCCTTGATGTTGTCCAGGACCACCTTCTGCGCCACCCGGTCCAGCACGATCTGCGAGCCGGAGGGCAGGTACGGGAACTCGTCCTCGACAGCCTTCTCCAGCTCCTTGCGCCCGTAGCCGGTCAGCGCCCGGTAGCGCAGGTCAAAGCGGAACTCGCGGCGCTGCTGGCCGATGAAGTCCAGGACCGTCAGCACCGCTTTGCCCTCGGCACGGCGCAGCCCGCGGCCCAGCTGCTGGATGAAGACCGTGGCACTCTGCGTAGGCCGGAGCAGCAGGATAGTGTCCACCTGCGGCAGGTCCAGGCCTTCATTGAAAAGGTCGACGGCGAAGATGCAGTTGATCTCCCGCTTCCCCAGGCGCCTGAGGGCTTCCTCGCGGTCAGCATTATCAGTAGTGCCGTCGACGGCAACGGACGCAATGCCGGCCCGGTTGAACACCTCCGCCATGTAGTGAGCGTGCTGCACGGAGACGCAGAAGCCGATGGCCCGCATCTGGTCGGTGCTGGTGACTTTGTCCCTGAGTTCGCGGATCACCTTGGCGGCGCGGGCGTCGTTTCCTGTGTAGAGGGCGCTCAGCTGGGTGGTGTCGTAGCTGCCGCGCTTCCATTCCAATTGGCTCAGGTCGACGTCGTCCGAGACGCCGAAGTAGTGGAACGGCACCAGCAGGTCAGCATCCAAGGCGTCCCAAAGCCTTAGCTCGCTGGCCGCGCGGCCATCGAAGAACTGCTTGGCGACGTCCACGCCGTCGCCGCGTTCTGGGGTCGCCGTGAGTCCGAGGAGCTGCTGCGGTTTTAGATGGTCCAGTAGGCGGCGGTACGTGGGTGCCATGGCGTGGTGGAACTCATCGATGACGACGACGTCGAAGAAGGCAGGCTCCAGCTGCTCGATTCCGAGGGAAGACAGCGATTGGACGGACGCGAAGATGTGTTTCCACTCTTGCGGCTTGTGGTCCCCTACATAGAGTTCACCGAAGGCACCGTCCTGCATGACATCACGGTAGGTGCGCATCGCTTGCTTCAGGATTTCCTGCCGGTGGGCTACGAAAAGCAGCTTTAGGTCTCTGCCGGCAGCCTCGCTTAGCCGTTTATAGTCCAGAGCCGCGATGACTGTTTTGCCGGTGCCCGTGGCGGCGACCAGAAGATTGCGGTTGTAGCCCTTGAGCCGCTCCGCTTCCAGGTCCTCCAGCATCTCCTCCTGATGTAAGAACGGCTGAACCTCGAGCCCAGTGGCGGCGTCCGGGGCCGAGGTACGACGTCCGCCGTTGCGCTCCAGTGCAGCGTCCAGCTTTTCGCCGTCGCGTTCCGGAGCGTAGCTTTGGAAAGCTCGCTGCTCCCAGTAGCTGTCGAAGGTGACCTCGAACTTCTGCAGGAGGGCGGGGGTTGCGACGGAACTAAGCCGGACGTTCCATTCCAGCCCGTCCAGGAGGGCAGCTTGGCTCAGGTTGGAGCTGCCAACGTAGGCGGTGTCGAAGCCGGTGTTACGGCGGAATAGCCAGGCCTTGGCATGCAGCCTTGTGGCCTGGGTTTCGTAGCTGATCTTCACCTCGGCCCCGTACCTCTTGACGAGTTCGTCAATGGCGCGGCGTTCGGTGGCGCCCATATATGTGGTGGTGATGACCCGGAGCCTGGCACCTCGTTCTCTGAGTTGCTCTAAGGCAGGCTCCAGGAGCCGCAAACCAGTCCAGCGGACAAAGGCGCAGAGAAGGTCGACTGTGTCGGCGGACCCGATTTCGGCCCGGAGTTCTGCGGCCAGGTTGGGTTCGTCCTTGCTGTTGGTGAGAAGCGCGGAGTCGCTGAGCTTTATCGTGGGCCTGCGGAGCTGCCGGCGCGTGATTGCATCGGGGCGATGGAGTGACTGAAGTTGGGCCGGGCCGTCCACTATTCGGTCCGTGGTGCTCAGTTCTTGGAGAAGCCGGTTAGCTAGGCCCACCCTGAGGGCTGGCTTAGCTACTGCCAAGGCTTGCCGGACGGCATCGGAAACGTGCCGGGTCAGGATGTCTGGGGCATCTTCATCTTCAACCTGCAAGAAGATGGGCTGATGGTCCAAATCGCTATTTAGACGATGCGCGAGCGAATCTGTACTGAGCAATTCATACAAGCCGGGAGGCAACTGTCCCTGTTCGCCGTCAAAGTTGATCACTTCGCTAGGGTACGGCCTCCTGCACTCTTGCCAAAGAAGACCGAAAGGAAATCCCCGATCGTAATTGTTGGATTACTACCGATTGCGGTTATTGTCGCACTAGGGCGTCATCGGTGTAGAACCAATAACGTCTCGTGGAGGAACAAGTGCCCAGTTTAAAGACACAGGGGTAAGGGGAACGATGAAGGCTACTTCGGGACGAGTACTGCTCATAGTGCTCGCATGCATCGTAGTTGGCCTGATCTTGATGTGGTGGTCGACGGTACTGCCTGTTCCCTGGGGCGCCCTCGTGTCCACATTTGGAGCTGTTGTAATAACGGTGGGCCTTGTCAATGGTGTTTCTGATCTTTTTCTCCGGCAAACAGTAGCCCGAGACTTGATGTCATACATGGCTTCAGATCGGCGACTAGTGGAATCTGGGCTCGATGGAATGCAAGCACTCAACAATGTGGACTGGTCAAGCTTTGTTCCGTTTGCGAGAACGATCCAGTGCTACACGAATGATCCTTCATCGTTTCGAACTCTGATCTGGCACCATATACTGGATCGCTCTGCTGAGAGACCAAAGGAAGTAGAGCTTCATTTTCTAGATCCTTCGAGTTCCACCCTTGAAACCGTGGCAAACCAACTAGGTCAAGAATCGAACACCTACAGAAGCATCCTCGAAGAAGTCATTCAAGATGTCGAGGATGACTGGAAAAAATCAAAACGCCATAAGAAGAGCAGTCTCGTGATACGCACCACTCAGGCCCCAGCGCGCCACGCATATCTGAGGTGTGATCAACGCTACGCCTTGTTTATTGATCCCCTCGACGGACATCGTGGTCAAAATTATGCGCTTCTGTTGCGCTCCGACCGAGGTACCTATCCCAGCATTCAATGGCTAGATGACTCGATAAACAGGTTCCAGAGTAATTCAAAGGCGCCACGCTATTCGGACCGCGCCGAAGAAAACGACGATCACTTGATCGAGGAGTGAAGTGGGACTAGAAAAAACACATGGTCGCAATTACGATTTGTCTCGTATTCTTTCTGGCATACATGAAGGCCGGATCGTTCTACCCGAATTTCAGCGCGACTTTCAGTGGGACAATGGGGCAGTCAAGCAGTTGCTGGCCACATGCTTAACGGGATGGCCAATTGGCAGTCTGCTGTTGCTTCCTGGCAAGTCGCAATTCTTTTTTTCTGTTCGCGAGATTGAAGGCGCGCCGCGGGCGTCGCCTCCTTACCAAATGGTAGTCCTGGACGGGCAACAGCGGCTGACCTCTCTATACCAAGCGCTCTACGGGAGAGGTTCCTTCCGCTACGCCATACGTCTCGACGTTATAGCCGACAGAGAAACCATCGAGGACCTCGAAGAAGCTATTGTCGCTGTCCCAAGCAAGCGGTGGGAGCGCTACTACGGCAATCCACGGCGGGAGTATGAACACAATCTTCTGCCCGTATCAGCGCTGAGAAGTCCGTCCGCTTTCTACGCGTGGCGGGACGAAGCCCTAGAGCACGAGGTTCGCGCCGATTCGAAACGGCGCATTACCGACCTATATGTCGACTTTCTCTCTGGCTTGGACCGGTATGAGATACCGGCCGTTGTAATTGATGATGAGGTACATCCTGAGGCCGTTGCTAGGATCTTTGAACGAGTCAACAGGCTGGGTCAAGCGCTCGGGACTTTCGATCTCATGGTCGCTAAGTCCTTCACACAACACTTCAACCTCCGGCACCGCTGGGAGACCGCTCAACGTGAGCACCCTGGACTGGCCGCCTACCTTGAGGGTGACGGGCTTCCGGTTCTGAGCTTGATTGCGCTGCGGGCACGTCATAGCGTTCGTCAACATGACGTCTTGGAGCTCCCAGGCACCGTCGTTCGAGACTTGTGGGAGCCGAGCGTTGAAGCTATGTCACGTGCTGTCATTTTTGCCCAACAACGCCTCGGAGTGCTGGATCCGGACTGGATGCCTTTCCGCGTTCAGCTATCCATCCTCGGGGGCCTGGCCCTGGAGGGAGAGTTGGACAGCCACACGTCGTTTGTAGAGTCGTGGTTTTGGAAGTCTGTCTTCCAAGGAAGGTACGATGTTGCGTCCAATACACGCGCTGTAGAGGATTTTCAGGCCCTCCTGGGTGGCCGTGACCCACTGCCAGACCGGATTGAACTGGACAAGGAGCTAATGCTTTCTGTCAATAAACGTCAATTCGGTTCTCTCCATCGTGGGCTACTTTGCCTGTTAGCAACCGCAGGACCCATAGACCCAGTTGAGGGCGTACCCACCGCCTTCTTCGACGCCAGTAACATCGCGGCTGTTAGCGTCCTGGGTAGGGATGTGCCACAAATTTCCTCAGCTCACCTTCTTACTCTTGGAATGCTGCTGGTCGGGCGTCAAACTGCCAAAGCGGGGATAATTGACCTTGACGAGTTCCAACCAGCTACTTTGGCTTCGCATTTGATAGAGACGCCGGAACTTCTTAAGAATCCCGCTGAATTTCTAGAGCAAAGACTCGAGAGGGTTGCTCGGCAGCTGTCATCACGAGCACAGGTCCCCGTCGAGTTGATGGCCGCCGAAACGGACTAACGGTAGGGCATGTCTGTAGCCACAGATGTCCAGCACACTCGATGCGTCAGCGGCCCAATGGGGCACAAATTCCGCACTACCGCTCCGGATTCACCTGGATATCAAAAGGAGACCAGTATGGCAGGGAAGAATGTCCCGGGGAATAAATGGGAAGATGCCTTATCAAGGGTTGAACCACGCGAATTGCCCGTACCATCTCGTGAGGTTCCTGTCGCGCCCGGGGTGTACATCTGGTTCCGGGAGGGGCAGCCTATTTATGTAGGCAAAGCATTAGGTGCTGATGGCCTGCGCGGTCGCCTCAAGGCCCATTTCGCCCAAGGCACCGATTTTAGTCGCAGCACTTTTAGGGCGAGTATTGCAGCTGCCCAGCTGGGCCTCCCCCGATCCGTCGTGCGTCAGCGTCCAAGCGTGATAACCCCGGACCAAACCGCGGTTGCGAACCAGTGGCTTGCTCAATGTGAAGTGGGATGGATTGTATGCGCTAGCGCCGGAGAATCGCAGAGGCTGGAGGATGCCCTGCGCGGCGAATGGTTGCCACCGCTAAATCTCGTTTGACGAAGTTGTGGCTGAAGGGGGATGTCTTCGCTCTATAGCCGCCGCTGCCGGAACATCGGGAATGAGTCCCGAACCCGCTCCACCGTTTCGAGCGAAACCTCCACCACCCGAACGCCAGGTTCCAACCCGAGGTCCGCTTCCATAACCCCCATCGGATCCACCAGCACGCTCCGACCCACGGACACCGGCGGTGCTTGGCACACCCCCGCCACGTACACACTGTTCTCAATGGCGCGGGCTGCGTTCAACGCCAGCCACTGCTCTGTCTTGTGCTCTCCCGGCACCCACGACGAGCAAACCAGCAGGACCTGCGCGCCCGCGTCGGCCAGCGACCTGGCCAGCTCCGGGAACCGCAGGTCGTAGCAGGTCATCAGCCCGAACCGCACTCCCCCGTGCTCAAACACCACCGGTTCCAGGGACCCGGCCGGCTTGATGAACTCGGACTCCCCGAAGCCCTGCGCGTCGAAAAGGTGGATCTTCCGGTAGGAAGCCAGCCTGCCGCCGTCGGGCCCGAAAGCCACCAGCGTGTTGTACGCCCTGCCCGGCTCCTCAGACGTCTCCACCACGCCCGCCACCAGCGCGATGCGGTGGCGGGCGGCGATAGCGGCAAGCTCCCGGCAGACGGGCCCGTCCAGCGGCTCAGCTACCGCCGGGAACGTTGCGTCCACTTTCTTCTTCTCGTAGGTGGCGTACTCCGGAAAGGCGACCAGCGCGGCGCCGTCGCGCGCTGCCTCGGCGGCGGAACGGTCGATCGCGGCGAGGTTGGCCTGGATGTCGGCGCCCGACTCCAGCTGACCCAGCGCTATCTTCACGAACTTTCCTTCCCTCGGCCGTACAAGCCACAACTCAAACAGAGATCAGGCGGCCGCCTCGACCGTCGCCTTCTCCGTGGCGGTCATCTCCGGCGGCGAGGCCTTGAACCCGCGGGTGATCAGGGCCAGGACCACGACGCCCAGCACCAGCCAGGACACGCCCAGCGTAATGGCGTTGCTGTCCAGCTGGGAGAGCAGGTAGGCGCAGATGACCGCACCGACCACCGGGACCACCACGTAGGACACCGGGTTCAGCTGCCGCCCGGTCCGGCGCTGGCGCACATAGTGGAACACCACCGAGGCGTTCACCAGCGTGAAGGCGGTGAAGGCACCAAAGTTGATGAACGACGTCGACGTGGCCACGTCCAGGAAGATCGCGATCAGGCCAACGATGCCGGTGATCACCAAGTTCGCCACAGGGGTGTGGAACTTCTCACTGAGGCGCCCGAAGACCGCCTTGGGCAGGACGGAGTCACGACCCATCGCGTAGAGCAGGCGTGAGGCGCTGGCCTGCGCGGCGAGGCCGGAGGCGAACTGCGCCACCACCAGGCCGGCCAGGAACACGGCACCGAACAGCTGCCCGCCGATCTGCAGGGCGATGGAGCTTGCCGCGGACGCCGAGTCCTCGAACACGCCGCCGGGGTGGACCAGCTGGGTCACGTAGGACACCGCTACGAAGATGCCGCCGCCGATCAGGGCCACCAGCATGATGGCGCGCGGCACGGTCCGGCGCGGGTTGATGGTTTCCTCGGTGAGGGTGGTGACGGCGTCGAACCCCAGGAACGAGTAGGCGGCGATGGCGGCGCCGGCGGAGATGGTGGTGAAGCTGGCGGTGTCGTTGAAGAACGGCTGCCCGCTGGCCAGTCCCCCGGCGCCGTTGGCGGACACCACATTGCCGATGGCTAGGGCCACGAAGAACACCAGGACCAGCAGCTGGAACGCCATCAGCACGTAGTTGGCCTTGTCCGCCACCTTGATGCCCAGGATGTTCAGCAGCGTGGTGATGACGATGAAGCCCACCACCCAGACGCCGATGGGGATGCCCGGGAACTGGGCGGTCAGGTAGGAGCCGCCAATGAGCCAGATCACCATGGGCAGGAAGAGGTAGTCGAGCAGGACGGCCCAGCCCACCAGGAACCCGACGCGGGGATCGATGGAGCGGCGGACGTAGGTGTAGGCGGAGCCTGCCACGGGGTGGGCGACGGCCATCCGGCCGTAGCTGTGCGCGGTGAACAGCATGGCCACGAGCGCCACGAGGTACGCGGCGGGGGCGGCGCCGCCGGTGGTTTCGGCGATGATGCCGAAGATCCCCAGGACGATGATCGGGGTCAGGTACGCCAGGCCGAACAGGACCAGCGAGGGCAGCTTCAGCGTGCGGGTGAGGGTGGTTGTCACGGTGTTTCCTTAGGGCTTGTAGGACGGCGGTGTCCAGGTGGCCGGATTGATCCGGCCTTGGTAGACGGAAAGTTCGACGGCGGGCTCCCCCTCGCGGAACTGGGACCAGGGGCGGTTGAGGTTCTCCGTGCCGTGCGTGCGGACGCGGTCGACGCCGGCCAAGTCCAGTTCCGCTGTGAGCAGCTGGGGCTGATCGTCTTGTGCTTCTTTGAGCGTGTTGCCTTCCGGGTCCACGATGATGCTCTTGCCCTGGCCCGTGGGGCCGGCGCAGTTGACGCTGACCATAAACACTTGGTTCACGATGGCGTTGGCCTTGGCGAGGACCACTTCCTGCTTGCGGTCCGGGGTGGTGGTTTTGACGACGTTGAGGATGACTTCGGCGCCCATCCAGGCGAGCTGGCGGGATACCTCGGGGTACCAGGCGTCGTAGCAGATGTTCAGGCCCACCCTGCCGATGCCGGGCAGGTCCACGGTGGTGAACCGGTCGCCGGGATCGTAGGGCTCGAACGGGCGCCAGGGGAAGATCTTCCGGTAGTAGCCGGCCAGTTCCCCTTCCGGCGACAGGACCAGCTGGGTGTTGAACAGCTGCCCTTCGGGACCGCGTTCGCAGACGCTGCCGGGAACGAGCCAGATGTTCAGGTCTTTGGCGAGCTGTTTGAGCTCCTTGACCCGTGGCCCGTCCAATGGCTCGGCGGATGCCTGAAGGCTTTCGGTTCTTTGGAGGTCCGGGTTCTCGTCGCCGAAGAGGTGGAGTTCAGGGAAGACCACCAGCTTGCTGTGCGGCTGGGCTTCGAGGGCGTCTTTGACCTCGTCGGCGAAGGCCGAGACGGGTTCGCCGATGAGCCGGGGACGGACCTGGGCGGCGATGAGGGGAAGGATGCGTGGCATGGGTTTTTCTCCGCTGTGGGGTGTGATCCGGGTTATATTAGATCAGAATGATCCAATAAAGGGAAGGGGGGCGGCGTGGGCCGTAAAGTAGCGGTTATGACCGATCAGCTGGAGGAGACCGCCGAGCCCTCACGCCTTGGCGCCAGCAGGATCTCCGGGACTGAGCGGCGCAGTGCCATGGACGCCGTGCGGATGCGGATCGGGATGGCGATCTCTTTAGGCCTGTTGAGGCCGGGCGAGCGGCTGCCGGACCAGGAGGACGTGGCGCTGGGTCTCTCGGTCAGCCCGATCACCGCCCGCCGCGCATTGGCGAGCTTGGCAGAGCAGGGCGTGGTGGTGCGCCGGCGCGGCCGGGCCGGCGGGACGTTTGTGGCGGATGCACCGCCTACAGATGTTTTGGCTTCACTTTCGGCGTCGGCGGCCGAGTCACAGGCCGTGAACCGGCTGGTGGACCGGAGGCTGCTGTTCGAGTGCGCGGTGACGCACTATGCAGCGGTCAATGCGTCGGCGGAGCAGCTGGATGAACTGGAGCGGCTGACGCGTGAGATGGCCGAGTCGTCCGACTGGTCCTACTACCACCGAATGGACGAGCAGTTCCATCAGCTGGTGGGTACTGCGTCCTGCCTGGACTCTGCCGTCGAGGTCTACCACGAGACCCTCGCTGAGCTCTACGACTACTTCATCCCCTACCCCATCGAGAAGCTCCACAAGTCCAACCAAGACCACATCGCCCTGGTGGCAGCCCTCCGCGCCGGTCGCGTCGAGGAGGCCGTGGAGGTCTCCCGGAAGCACGTGGACATCCTGCATCGGACGATGTTCATGGGGCTGGCACAGGGCAAGCGAGACGCTGCGTCTTCCTGATCACGCTGAGTCTTCCCGATTGCACGGGCCTGCTTGTCGTACGTAAACCTCGGCCCGGCGGCACGCCGGTACATCCATGCGCATCTGAAGGCCTAACTACGCCTCCTCTAAGTTTCCTAATGCACCAAATGCCTTCATACAGAGGAACCGTTGTCGATCGGCTCACATGCTCCCAATAGGTTGCGTCAGGGCTGGCAGCGGCGTAGCATTTTTTCAGGTCTCGTAAGCACTCTTGCTGATAGTTCATCTGAGGTGCATGACCATGGGATTCGAAGTATTCAAAAGGGGCAGCTTTCCACCGCCTAATGCCCCGAGCGTCACAATCCAAAAAAAGGGTTTAGTCTCGCTAAATCGTGCTGCGATGGAGCTATTGCACAACCCGGAAGCAGTTCAATTTCTTTGGGACCGTGATAGGCGTGTTATGGGAATCCAAGCCGTCAGCATCGAGTCGTCTAACGCGTATCCAGTCCGCGCCCAAGTTCCGCCCGACCGCCGCGCGAATGCTCATCACGGAGCAAGCCTAGTAGCCGGAACGCTGTTCACGAGATCTATTGAGCTGGATACTTCCCAGGCAAGAAGATGGCTGCCCCGCATGGAAGGCGACATACTATGCGTCGACCTCAAGCAGGTAGGGCAGCCCATAACTTCTAACAGAGATCGGAGAACCGGCCACCACAATTCTTGACTGGGCCAAATAATCCTCTCGATTTCTCCAGGGCAATGAGATGAATGACGCGCTCGTTTTCACACGATATCCCGCCACAACGGGCATATCCGTTGCCTACCTGCTCGAAAGCCAGGAGGGATACCACGGGATTTATGTTTTGAGGTTCGCTGATGGCACTGAGTATGTGGGGAAGGCGGTCGACGTACTCAACCGATTCCGATGGCATGCGCGTCATCAGCACGACAGCATCGTGTCTCTCGACTTCGCACCCGTCACCCGCGCCAGCTTGGATCAGTTGGAACTACTTACTATTCGCTGGAGGAAGGAGGAAGGCGCCCATCTGCGAAACATACTTTTGATGGGTTCTCACGAGCAGAATGTTGCGCCTAGTCACTGGTTGCCTCACAGTTACCCCGTTTCCTTCAGCATCCTGGATCCTAAGGCATCGCAAATAAACAACTTCGCGAGGAACGGATCAGCAGGCGCAGATCTCGTGCGAAGTTATGCGCGTCTTGTCCAACACCCTCATGCGGAAATTGTTATCGAAGTCTTGGCCGCCTACATCCGCGCTTCTTTGCCATCGCCCGCTCGCACTGAAGGACGAGTCTGGGTTGTCACTGCACTCCCTCGTTCCGACGATGGGATGCGCCGGTTGGCCTGCCTGACCGTACAAAACATGCAGATGCTCACGCTCTTCGATGATGAAAGGGGAGGGATTTATGCGCTCCTCAACCTCGCAGCAAGCCCAAAGCTCTCGACGAGGTACGACGCAAAAGACTTTTGGCGGGAATCAAATGCCACAAAAACAAGGTTGCTCCGACTTGCACCAGAGGTGTTGATACGGGCCCTAAACGAAGACCGTGAGTTCCGCGAGGCTACAAGCGGTGCTGTCACAATGTGGCTAAACCGAGGTCCGTCCTTAATCAGCCGTTTCCACTGCTGGCCCTTAGCTGATGCGTTGTATGCGCACATCAGTCGTTCTACCTAGTGCATCTGGCGTAGACACGAACACACGACGTGTGCCTTTTATCGTTTAGCCTCGAGCCGCTTTGCCCCGGTAGAACCGACAAGCGAAGCAGCAAGTACGGAGGGCGCGTCCGGTCAGACCGGACGCGCCCTCCGCTTGCCTTAGACCCGTGGAGGGGTTCAAGCGGGTGATTCAGTCAATAAGCGCCGGCTGTTTGCCACCCTCCGACGTTTCAACAGCGGCCGGTACCTTCCTAGACCGCTGGTTCATCCAGCACCCCACCGCAAGCAGTGCCACGAGTCCGAAGGTGCTCAGGAGCTGGGGACGGGAATCCTCGCCGATGAAGCCCACCGTGAAAATCGCCGCCAGGATCAGCAGACCGAGGGAAGTCAACCACGGGAAGCCGGGCATCCGCAGCGGAAGCACCGTTCCCTCACGGTCGGCGCGGAGGCGCAGCGCGAGCTGGGCCAGGAGCGCGGACGTCCACACCAGCAGGCACGTTGAGCCCACAATGTTGAGCAGGATGGGAAGGACCATCTCCGGGAAAGCCAGCTCCAGCACAACAGTAACGACGCCGAAGGCAACGCTGGCCAGGACCGCAACCACGGGAACCCGGGCCTTCGACACGGAAGCGAGCCAGCGTGGCGCTTCGCCACGCTCCGCCAGAGAGTACGCCATCCGGGACGCACCGTAGAGGTTGGCGTTGAGCGCGGAGAGCAGCGCAGCGACGGCAACCAGGGTGATGGCGGTGGCCGCGCCGGGCATGCCTGCGGCATCCAGCACCGCGGCGAACGGGCTCTTCAGCCCCGCCGAACCGACGGGAACCACAGCAGCGATCACAAATATGGCACCGATGTAGAACACCAGAATGCGCCAAAGCACCGTGCGGACCGCCTTTTTAACGCTGCGGGCCGGCTCGGCGGTCTCAGCTGCGGCCACGGACACAATCTCGGTGCCGCCGAACGCGAACGCCACCACAAAGAGCGCCGTAGCAATCCCGGCAAAACCGCTAGGCGCGAATCCTTCACCGGTAAAGTTGGCCAGGCCCGGCGACTGCACGCCCGGCACCAAGCCGAAGAGCAGGGCAAAGCCCACCAGCAGGAAGCCGATAATTGCCGCCACCTTGAGCAGGGCGAACCAGAACTCGAACTCGCCGAAATTCTTCACACTGGTCAGGTTTACGGCGGTGAGCACCACGATGAACACAAAAGCCATCAGCCACACCGGCAGTGCCGGGAAGATCGTGGCCAGCAGACCCGCCGCACCGAGCGCTTCGGCCGCGATGACCACCACGAGCTGCAGCCACCAGAGCCAACCCACCGTGGCACCGGCCACCGGCCCGTAGGCCTTGGCCGTGTAGACGGAGAAGGCGCCGCTGTCCGGGTTGGCCGCAGCCATCTCGCCGAGGGCCCACATCACCAGGATGATGAGCGTGCCGGCCACGAGGTAGGAGATCAGTACCGCGGGGCCGGCTGCCTGGATGCCGGCGCCGGAGCCGATAAAGAGGCCCGCACCGATGGCGCTTCCAAGCCCCATCATGGTGAGCTGGCGGGGTTTGAGGGCCGCCCCGAGCGCGCGGGCAGACGTCTTTGTCTGTTGTTCCATGGGATTCCTCTAGTTAGTAGGACGTATTGGGGATAAAAATTCAGGCTGCGTGGGCTGCCAGGATCCGGAGCACGCGGTCGTTGGCGGCGGCCTCAGCAACGGTGATCCGCAGGCCGTCGCCCTGGTACGCCCGGACCATGATGCCGGCGCAGTCGAACGCCTCCATCAGTCTCGTCCGGAGCTCGTCATCGGCGCGGATCCACAGGAAATTGCCCTGGCTCGGCTCCAGCTTCCAGCCCCGGGCTGCCAGCTCCCGAGACATCCGTGCACGCTCCTGCTTGACGACGGCGACCCGCGCCTCCATCTCCTCCCCCGCATCCAGCGATGCGACCGCCGCCTTCTGGGCCAGCGCGCTCACCGAGAAGGGAAGGGCGGTCCGGCGCAGCCCGTCTGCGATGTCCGGCGCCGCCACGGCGTATCCCACGCGCAGTCCGGCGAGCCCGTAGGCCTTGGAGAAGGTGCGCAGGATGCAGACGTTCGGGTACTCGCGGTAGAGCGCCAGGGAATCGGGGCCGCTGCCCGCCTCGGCGTATTCCACGTAGGCTTCGTCGATGACTACGAGGACGTCCGAGCGGACGGTCCGCAGGAAGGCCTCGATACGCTCATGGCTGATCGGGACGCCGGTGGGATTATTGGGCGTGCACAGCAGGATGATCTTGGTGCGTTCGGTGACGGCCGCGGCCATGGCATCGAGGTCGTGTCCCTCCAGGTGGTCCAGCGGAATGCGGACCGGCCGGGCGCCTGCCAGCTCCACCAGGATGGGGTAGGCCTCGAAGGAGCGCCACGCGAAGATCACTTCATCCCCGGCGTCGCACAGTCCGGTGATGATCTGCTGGAGGACGCCCACGCTGCCCGGTCCCACCGCGATCTCCCCGGCCGTGACGCCGAGGTGCCGGGCCAGCCGTTCGCGGAGTTCGACGGCGGCCATGTCCGGGTAGCGGTTCATGGCACCGGCAGCTCCGGCCACAGCAGCGATTGCTGCGGGCAGCGGCTCGTAGTGGCTTTCATTGCTGGCAAGGGCTGCGACGTCCACGCCGGCGCTGCGCCGGCCCGGGACGTAGGACGGAAGTCCGGTCACCGCGTCACGAAGGGTGGGGCGCGCCGTGTCCGGTGCATTCCGGGATTGAATGAGGGTCATGAGCACCGATCATGATTGTGACCCGGCGCACATTGCAAGATACTCTCAAGCTATTGGGACTTCTGCTCAACTTCTACTGCATGTGGTGAAAATATGACCATCGCCAACTCCCGCACTCTGGATTCCCTCGACGGCAGGATCATCCTGGCCCTGGACAAGGATCCCGAAGCCAGCGCCCTGGCACTCTCCCGGACACTCGGCGTCGCACGGAACACTGTCCATGCCCGGCTGTCGCGGCTGGAGCGCAGCGGCGCCCTCCGCTCCTTCAGCCGCAGGCTGGACCCCGCTGCCCTCGGCTACGACCTGATGGCCTTCCTCTCGCTGGCCATCAGCCAGACGCGGGCGGGTGCGGTGGAGAACGGGCTCGCGGCCATCCCGGAGGTGATCGAGGTGCACGCCACCACCGGCGACGCGGACCTGATGGCCAAGGTGGTGGCACGGAGCACGGCCGACCTCTACCGCATCACCAACCAGATCCTGGCCATCGACGGTATCCAGCGGACCAGCACCGCCATTTCCGTCGTCGAACTAATGCCGCCCCGGTACGACGGCCTCCTGAACCGGCTGTCCCGGCAGGACTCCCGCCCTGCGGATGAAATTACGGGTGACGCAGGCCACAAGTAGGCATGTTGTCAATTACTCCTACTTCGGACTGCCAATAATCCCAGCCAGAGCCAGCTCTATTGCTTATCCGCAAGCTGGCCCACAAGATTCCTGCATGACTACTCTCACCGTCTCGGGCCGCGTGGCACAGGTTCTCAGCAACTATGTCAGCGACGTCTTCGGCGTTATGGGCAACGGCAACGTCTACTTCCTGGACGCCGCCGAAAAGATGGGCCTGCGCTTCTCCGCCGTCCGGCATGAGGGCGCCGCCATCGCCGCCGCCGACGCCTACTACCGGACCTCCGGACGGCTCGCGGCCGGCACCACCACCTACGGCCCCGGCTACACCAACGCGCTCACCGCCCTGGCCGAGGCGGTCCAGGCGCAGATCCCCGTCGTGCTGGTCACCGGGGACGCACCCAGCAGCGGCGCCCGGCCACAGGACGTGGACCAGGCAGCCATCGCCGCCGGCCTCGGCGCAGCCACCTTCACCGTCACCCGCGACGCCGCGGGCTCCGTCACCCGGCAGGCGGTGGAGTACGCACTCACCCGGCGCACCGCCGTCGTCATTGCCATCCCCTACGACCTCGCCGCGCTGGAAGCGGAGGATGAGGACCTTCCGGAGCCGGCGGCTTTGAAGGTAGCGGACGACGGCGGCACGGACCTTACGCGTATTGCCCGCCTGCTTGCCGGGGCGCGGCGGCCACTGATCCTGGCCGGGCGGGGTGCGCACCTCGCCGGAGCCGGCCCGGAACTCCGCGAACTCGCCGACCGGCTCGGCGCACTGACCGCCGGAACCGCCCTGGCGCTCAACCTCCTCAACGGCGAGGGCTACCTGGGCGTGGCCGGCGGTTTCGGCACCGACACCGCGGCCGGGCTCATGGGCGAGGCCGACGTGGTCCTGGTGGCCGGCGCCAGCCTGAGCCCGTTCACCCTGCGGTTCGGCCACCTGCTCGGCCCGGACAGCACCGTGCTCCAGATCGACACCGCCCTGCAGCCGACCAACCCCAGGGTGGACCTGTTCGTCAGCGCCGACGCGAAGTCCGCTGCCTCGCGCCTGCTATCCCTGCTCGACGGCGAGGCTGTCGCAGCTGGTTGGCGCGCGGAGGCCAGCAAGCGTCTGGCGTCGGGTGCGGGGCACCACCCGGGCTCGGATGAGACACCGGACGGACGGCTGGACCCGCGCTCCCTCGCCACGGCACTCGACGCCGTGCTGCCGGAGCGCCGCACGGTGGTCCAGGACGGCGGGCACTTCCTCGGCTGGGCACCCATGTACTGGAACATTCCCAGGCCGCAGGACCTGGTGATGGTAGGGACCACCTTCCAGGCCATCGGGCTGGGCCTCGCCAGCGCCGTCGGGGCAGCCCGCGCCCTGGAGGACGGCCACACCCTGGTACTGGCCTCCGGCGACGGCGGATTCCTAATGGGCCTGGCCGACCTCGAATCGCTCATCGGTGCGGCGAAGAGCGCCATTGTGGTCATCTACAACGACGCCGCCTACGGAGCCGAAATCCACCAGTACGCCTCCCAGGGCCTGACCGAAAAGCCCATGCTGATCCCCGAGGTGGACTTCAGCGGCATTGCCCGCGCCTTGGGCGCCGAGTCCGCGGTAATCCGTTCCCTGTCGGACCTGTCCGCGCTCACGGACTGGATCGACGCCGGCGCCCAGGGAACGTTCATGGCCGACTGCCGGATCACCTCCAGCGTCCGCGCCCCGTGGCTGACCGAGTGGATGAATGCCAAGCAGGCGGCGGCGGTGGCGGGGTAGCTAACCCTCAAGTTCCCACCGGGTCGCGGTGGCCTCGGTGTCTACTGCACGCCACCCTGGTCATCAGGATCTTGGGCCCTTGCCGCATCGTCATCTGCGGCGGGCTTGTCGTGAACCTTTTTCGGGATCTTGCCCTCAACGTCAGCGGGCACCGGTGGGTCCTTTTCTTCATCAGTAGACATAGGCCAAGCCTAAGCGGCACCCGGCTTGCCGCCCCACATACGAAAAACTTACGCCCACCCAACTATCCGGGTGGTTTTCAGCGACTCCCGGGCCCTTTCCAAAGCACTTCATGAAGATTGGAAAGATTGAAATTGCTGGCCCCATTTACGGCAGGCACCCGCGGATCCTGAGGGCGCCACCGGGAATTCGTCCGGTCCCTCGGTCTGACAGCGGCGTGCACTGCGCATTGCGACCCGGCGCATGTGAGGTTTGACACCCTCGCGCGTAAACGTTTACGATCCTTCCGTAAACGTTTACGGGGCTGTGACTTTACAAACGGCCCATTTCAAGGATGAAGGAGCGGAGTATGCCTGGCAGTGTTGCAGACTCACTTCCGCTCGATTGTTCTTCCAACCCTCGGAACCCTTGCCCAGCGCCGGCTAAAGTCCAAGCGGCTGCATCGTCGAGCCGGCGGGCCGGGTGTGATACGCGATTCCTCGCGGGGACAGCACCTGTTCGATTCCGGAGATCATCCCCCCAATCAGGCCTGCTTCGTTGCCCAAGGTGCTGTGTACCAGGGACAGATTGCGTGTGGCCAGTGGTTGCGCCTGTTGGTAAACGACGCTCCGGACCTGGGCAAGTATGTCTTCGGTGCATTGAGTGATGGCACCTCCCAGGACAATGCGGGCCGGATTGCAGAAGTTCACCAAATCGGCAACAACCTGCCCAACGACGGTTGCACTCTCCCGCACCACGCTTACGGTTGCGGGGTCACCCCGCACGAGCAGTTCGAAAAGTTGCTCCTCCCCTACGTCATCGTGGCGTACGGCGGAAACACGCGCAGCCATTGCACTGATTGACGCCACCGCCTCCAAGCAGCCGTGGCTGCCGCAGCGGCACAGCAGGTCCTTCATGTCAGGTACTTTGCTGTGGCCGATGTCGGCAGCCGCGCCGTCGGCTCCGTGCAGAAGATTGCCGCTCTCGCTGACAAACCCTCCGCCCACTCCCGTGCCGATACTGATCATCAGCAGAGGCAGATGCTCACCCCGGTACGAGCGGGCCTCACCGAGGGCCATCAAGTGAACATCATTATCGACGATCACATCGCATCCGAAATGACGGGCAAAGTAGCCGCAGACCCCAAATCCGTCCCAGCCCGGCATCAGCGGGGGGCGAACCGCCATTCCAAGCTTGGCATCAACGGGTCCTGGCAGGCCGACCGAAATGACGAGAACATCCTGCGCTCCCAGACCGCCTTCCGCGAGCATGGCCTCAAAGGCCGAAGCTATCTCGCCCAACAGCTGGTCAGGACCGACAGTGACGTCCATCTTGATTTCGCCCCGCGAGACCACCTGCTTGTCCAAGGTGGTGACAGCCAACCTGGTGGTGCGCGAGGACACATCGGCCACCAGGACGACGCCCTTGCTGGGGCTGACACGAAAAGCCTGGGCGGGCCGCCCCCTACTCCCTTGCGGGCCAGGTCCGGCGTCTTCGATCAGGCCGTATTCCAGCAGGATGCTGAGGTGATTCTCGATGGTAGAGCGGGCGAGCCCAGTGGCTTTGACCAGGTCCGTTCGCGTCACTTGTTCGTCATCGGCTATCAACCGGGCGACGACGCTGCGCGCAGCCACAGCATCCGGCGCCAGGTTCTGATCCTGATGCAGGAGGCCGACTTCAGTCCATAGGGATCCCACGGGCACGCTCCACTTTTCGTTGTAATTATGTCGAAAACAAAATAAATCAGGCAGTTTTTTTCAGTTATCGAGCTCTTTTAGGGTGAACCCATGACCTATTCGATGATAGACGCAGTCGTCTACACCATCCAACGGCTCGCGGAGGCGTGAAATGGCGCCACGTTTAGCTGTCCAGAATCTTTCCAAGCACTTCCTGGGCGTACAGGCCCTCCACGACGTAAGTTTCGAACTTCATCCAGGCCAGGTTCTGGCCCTCATTGGAGAGAACGGTGCCGGCAAGTCCACGCTGATCCGTATCCTTTCCGGAGCCCACCAGCCCGACACAGGTGAGGTGAGGATGAACGGAAGGCCCGTTCAGATCAACGGCCCCAAGGACTCTGAAGCCCACGGCATCGCCACCGTCTACCAGGAGCTGAATCTTTTCCCGGACCTCACGGTCGCGGAAAACCTGGTGTTCGGCGCGTACCCCCGCAAAGGCGTCATTGACTGGAAGGCCGCAAAGCGCGAGGCCCGCGATTTCCTGGGAAGCCTTGGACTCAACGTCGACGTCAACCGTAAGGTGCGTGAGTTGAGTGTGGCCGAGAAGCAGATGCTGGAGATCGCCAAGTCGCTGCACCGCAACGCCCAGGTTCTCATCCTGGATGAACCCACCGCTGTGCTCGGCGGTGACGATGTGGATCATCTTCTGCAACTGGTCCACGGTTTAAAGGAACGCGGCGTCAGCATCATCTTTGTGTCTCACCGTCTGGAAGAAGTCTTCGACCTGGCCGACCGCTACATTGTCCTGAAAGACGGCAAGCTCACCGGCGCCGGAAAGATCTCAGAGACCGATCACGACGACCTCGTTTCGAAAATGGTGGGCAGAAACTTCACCCGCGGGGAGCGTGAAGTCTCGGGAACGCTGGGAGAGACCGCTCTCGAAGTCAAGAACCTGACCCGCGAAGGCGTCCTGAACGACATTTCCTTCAATGTTCGATCTGGAGAAGTAGTCGGGGTAGCCGGCCTCAGAGGCGCAGGACGTACGGAACTGGCACGGGCCATCTACGGCGCCGATCCCTACACCAGCGGCGAAGTCATCGTTAAGGGCCGGAAGCTGAAAGCCGGAAAGCCACTTCAGGCCATCGACGCCGGGATCGGCCTCGTGCCCGAAGAGCGGAAAACCCAAGGACTGTTCACCGCCTTGTCCACCGCCATGAACATCCCCCTTGTCAGCATGCTCAAGAACCGCACAGCCACGGCCTCGCCCAGCCGGGACCGGAGCCTGGCGAAGGGTTACGTCGACAAACTCCGGATCAAACTCCCGGACGTGTCCTCACCCGTGGCGACGCTTTCGGGCGGAAACCAGCAGAAGGTTGTGCTGGCGAAGTGGCTGGAAGCCGGCGTGGACGTCCTCATTCTTGATGAGCCCACCCGCGGCATCGATATCGGTGCCAAGCAGGAAATCTACGAATTGATCCACGAACTGTGCCGTCAAGGCCTGGCCATCATCGTCATCTCCTCGGAACTGCCCGAGGTCCTGGCCCTTAGCAATCGCATTCTGGTCATGTATCACGGCGAGGTTGCGGCCGAACTCGAAGGCGCCACAGCCACAGAAGAACAAATCATGTTTTACGCCGTCGGAGGTAAATAGAAGTGACAACCCAAGCGCCAACGGAGCCCTGGGCCAAAGGCCTGTCCCTGAAACTGCGCAGTAACCTGCTGCCGATCATCATCCTGCTGGTTATGGTCGCCGCCGTGGCCCTATTGGTCCCCTCGTTCTTCCAGCCCAGCAACTTGCTCAATGTCGGCCGCCAGTCAGCAATCGTGGGGATCATTGCGGTCGGCATGACGTTCGTCATCCTCACTGGGGGAATCGACCTTTCGGTTGGTTCCATCCTCGCCCTATCCGGCGTTACCACCGCGATCCTGATTAACAACGGCCTGATCGTTCCATTGGCCATCGTTGCGGGCATGCTTGTGGGGGTGGTTGCAGGCATCATCAACGGTATCGGCGTTGCAGTTCTAAAGGTCCAGCCGTTCATCATGACCCTGGCCACCATGGTGGCCATCCAGGGGCTTTCGCTCCGCCTCACGGACGGGGGACCCAGGCAGTTCTCCAACCGTGAACCATTCTTCAACTTCATCGGAAGCGGCAGCTTCCTGGGCGTACCCGGGCCGTTCATCGTGTTCCTGTTGATCGCCGCCGCCGGAATTCTTGTCCTGCGCTACCTTGCCTTCGGACGGTACATCTACGCCATCGGCGGCAGCATAGAAGCCGCGCGCCTCTCAGGGGTACGGACCACCCGCACCATCATTCTGGCCTATTCAATCAGCGGGCTGTGCGCCGGCCTGGCCGGAGTCATGACCGCGGCCCGCCTCGGCGTCGGAGATCCGACGGCCGGCAGCCTGTCCAACCTGGATGCGATCACCGCCGTCGTCATCGGCGGAACCAGCCTCATGGGTGGCATCGGTGGTGCTGTTGGTACCGTGTTCGGGGCCATCCTGCTGGCCATCTTGTCCAACGTTATGAATCTCCTCGGGATCTCCCCGTTCGACCAGCAAGTGGTCAAGGGAGCGGTCATCGTCATAGCCGTCCTGGTCGCCGCCAAAGCAACCGTGAAGCGGTTCAAAGAGCGGCGCACTGACTCACCGAAGGCGGCCACCAGCCAACCACCCGCCATCCCCACGTCTTCAGCAACTCCGGACTCCCCCGAGCGGGACGGATCCTCGCCCGCTGAACAGACGACGCCCCGCTGACTTCATCTCACTCCAAACGCAGTCCCACCACCACAACAACGAAAGTGAAAAATGCAATGACGCACGCCACAAAACAGCGCACCCGGTCTTTCGCCGCCATGGCCGCCGCAGGAGTCGCAGCGACTCTGCTTACCGCCTGCACCGGCCAAGCCACCGCGACATCATCAAACGAAGCCGTCGGCGACAAACTTGCTCCGAGCATCTACTGCGGTGATACATGCCAAGGCCAGCTCGAGCTGAAGGCTGATCCGGCGGGCATTGAGTGCAAAGTCGGCGTCTCCTGGAGCAGCGCCTCCTTCCCCTACGGAGCGAAATCAACACAGCAAATTCCTGAATTCGCAAAAGCCTTCTTCCCGAAAATGAACGTCACCGTCAGTGACGGGCGCGGGGATGCGACCAACCAGTCAAACCAGGTGTCAGAGATGATCGCCCAGGGAATCAAGGTGCTCATCCTTTCGCCCCAGGATGCCAACGCGCTGGCAGGAGTTGCGAAACAGGCAACGGCGGCCGGCATCAAAGTCATCGCCGCGGACCGCCAGGTCAACGCAGAAGTCTCCACTTACATTGGCTCGGACAACGAGGAAGCCGGAGTGGTCGATGGCAAGGCCGTGGCGGAGGCCCTTGGCGGAACCGGCAGCGTCGTGGAACTCTCTGGAAGCCTTGGCGCTTCCCCCACAATCGCCCGGGCGGCCGGCTTCCGCAAGGGACTTGAAGGATCAAAGGTCGAGGTCATCGCGTCCCAAACCGCAAACTACGACCGCGCCACAGGTCTGAAGGTCATGGAGGACCTCCTGCAGCGCTTCGGAACAGGCAAGATCCAGGCGGTCTACGCACACAACGACCAGATGGCCTTCGGCGCCATCCAAGCCATCAAGGAAGCCGGCCGCGAAGGCGAAATCAAGGTGTTCGGCATCGACGGAGAGGCCGAAGCGCTCGATCTGGTCAAGGACGGAAGCTACGCAGCCACCGTCGGCTACCCGCTCGTTGTCAAGGAATCCACCATTGCCGCCGCCAAGCTCTGCGCCGGCGAGCCCGTCGAGCCGCGCATCAAGCTCGATTCCACCCTTATCGACAAGACCAACGTGGACCAGTACCTGGGCAAAGCCCCCCAGTAAACCCTGACTGCCAAGAAAAGGAACCGTAATGAAAATTTCGTACAACACCTGGGCCTATTCCAGCTTCTTTGTCTGGGTCCCCTCCTACACGCTGGAGGAGACCATCAAGCGGATCGCCAAAATGGGCTACGACGGCATTGAGATCGGCGGTGCAGCCCCGCACGCCTACCCGGCCTACCTGGGAGCCGAACGGCGGGCCGAGATCAAGGATCTCCTCGACGAACACGGTCTGTCGCTTTCCAGCATGTTGCCCGCTCCGTCCGGCGGCCCGGGAAACAACCCGGCTTCGCCCTACATTGAGGAACGCCGCGCCACCATCGAACACTACGTCGAGCTGGCCGAACTCACCGCCCAGTGGGGCGGCAAGACCTTGATCTACCTGCCCGGTTGGATGATCTTCGGCACCAGCCGGAGGCAGGCCTGGGCATGGACCCGTGAATGCCTCACGGAGATCGCGGACCGGATCGCGCACACGGGCGTCACCTTGGTGATCGAACCCACCTCGCACGACACGAACCTGTGTGAAAGCGCCGACGACGCCATCGAGCTGATGGAGGACGTCAACCGGGACAACGTGAAACTGATGTTCGACACCTTCCACGTCATGTACCGCCGCGAAGTCAACACCGACTACGTCTACAAAATGGGGAAAAACCTGAAGCACATCCACATCTCCGACAACGACCGGCTGCCCCCGGGTAAAGGCATCGGCGACTGGCCGGCGCTGGTGGACGCAATGCTCGACATCAACTTCGACGGATACCTGACCATGGAAACCGGCTTCCACCAGCGTGGAATTGAACCGGACGAGGACGCGCGGTCCAGCATTGAGTTCCTGCGCCCGCTGGTAGAGGAACGCAAGAAGTTGCGCCTCGGCGCGCAGGTATAGGAGGACGGCGTAGATGGCGTCGAAGTTTGTGCTCGACTTTCCTCTGACGTTCCTCAACCCTGAGGAGGCGGCAGTGATTGATGCCCTTGCGGCTCACATCATCCCGTCGGAACCCGGTTCGCCCGGTGCCAGGGAAGCAGGAGTAACGGAATACATTGACAAAGCTCTGGGTGGGTTCCTTCGGGAGCTGCAGCCCGTGTATCGCAGCGGGCTGATCGCATTGGCGGATTTCACAGCCGGCATTACCGAAGGACGGTTCCACGAACTGTCCGACGGGCAGCAGGAAGAGGTGGTCCGCCAGTTGGCCGAGCTGAGCGAAAGGGATCCTTCGGACTTCGCCGGCCAGTTCTTCCGCATCGTCCGGGAACACACGGTGCAGGGCTTCTTCGGGGACCCGGCCTACGGCGGCAATCGCGGGCTGGTCGGCTGGGAGCTGGTGGGTTTCCCCGGCGCGCAATGGGGGTACACGGCTGAGCAGATGGCGCCGGACTTCAACACCCGGACCATTCCGATGCTGACCATCAAGGATCTTTACTCCCGTATTGGAGGAGCACAATGAGCGAGAACTTCGACGCCATCATCGTCGGCATGGGGTCCACTGGTGGAATCCTGGCCGAACAACTGACCAAAGCCGGCCTGAAGGTGCTCGGACTGGACAAGGGCCAGGACTACACCGAGGAAGATTTCGCCATCAAGCAGGACGAAATCCGGTACTACCAGCGGGGCGCCATCGTCGCCGGCGTGAACGTGGACCCGGTGACCTGGCGCGGCTCCGAGGGCGAGACCGCGCGCATCCTGCCCTGGTCCGCCGGCGCCCTGGGCAACGACGAGCCCCTGTACGGCCTGCCCTCCATTGGAACCGGTGGCGGCACCCTCCACTGGGGGGCGGCCGCCTACAGGTTCAGGGAAGCAGACTTCCGGATGAAGAGCGCCATCGCTGAGCGTTTCGGCACCCAGGCGCTGCCGGAGGGCTCCACCCTGGAGGACTGGCCGATCAGCTACGCGGACCTGGAACCCTACTACGACCGGGTGGAATACGAACAGGGCATCTCCGGGCTGGGCAACACCGGAGGCGTGATCCCCCCAGGCGGTAACCCGTTCGAACCCCCGCGCAGCCGGGACTACCCGATGCCGCCCGTAACACAGGGCCCAGGCGACGTGCCCTTCGTGGCGGCGACCAAGCGGCTGGGGCTGCACCCCTTCCGCCAGCCCCTGGCCATAAACTCCCAGGAGTACAAGGGGCGGCCGGCTTGCGTGAACTGCGGCTTCTGCCACGGGTACCCGTGCCACGTCAAGGCCAAGTCCACAACACAGGTCACGTCGGTGCCCGCCGCCAAAGCCACCGGCAACCTGGACCTCCGCCCCCTGAGCCGCGTCCTGCGGATCAACCGGACCGCAGACGGCAAGCGCGCCACCGGTGTGAGCTACCTTGACAGCACTGGAACGTACCGGGAGGCCACAGCCGACAAGGTCATCCTGACGGCCTACTCCCTTGAGAACGTCCGTCTGCTGCTTCTCTCGGACATCAACAGCAACGGGCAGGTGGGCCAGCACTTCATGACCCACAACTTCGGCTGGTTCACCTCCATCCTGCCTGAGCCGACCAACCCGTTCCTGGGCACGTTCAACGCCTCCAGCGCCGTGGATGACTTCACCTCGGAGCTTGTCCCGGACAACGACCTGGGAGTCCTTTGGGGTTCCCCGATCATCAGCGTCGTAGGGGACCTTCAGCCCATCGAGGCCTACCACAACATGGATCCGCGGACCCGCAAGTGGGGCCTGGACCTCAAGCACTGGCTGCGGGACAACTACACACACATGCACCGCATGTACTCCCAAACCACAAACTTCCCCTACGCCCGCCATTACGCCGACCTTGACCCGACCGTCAAGGACCGCTGGGGACAGCCGGCGCTGCGCATCACCCATGACTGGGACGACCATGACGCGAATTCAGTCATCCTGATGGGCCGGTACAAGGAGAAAATCGCGCGCGAGATGGGGGCGAAGGATTACTGGATGGATTCGCCACGGCCCCCGTACCACCTCTCAACGCACGACGTCGGGGTGCACAGGATGGGCGAGGATCCGGCCACGTCCGTCACCGACATCTACGGCGAGGTCCACGAGTGCGAGGGGTTGTATGCCATTGGCGGCGGCGGGTTCGTCAGCTACGGCGGGTACAACCCGAACCAAACCATCCAGGCGTTGGCCTACTTCAGCGCCGAGCACATGCTTAAGAAAATGGGTGTGAACGGCGCGGACATGGGACTCGTTCGTGCATCCTGAGCGCGTCGGCGGGCCCATCGCTTCATCTGCGCCACCCAGGTTTTCAGGCAAGGTCGCGTTCATCACGGGCGGGGCGCGCGGACAGGGCCGAAGCCATGCCCTGCGCCTGGCACGTGAGGGGGCCGATATCGCCTTGGTGGATTTAGGTTCGGCGGGCCGCGTGGACGATCCAACCTATAACACGTCCACCAGCGCCGATCTGGAGCAGACCCGGGAGGACGTCCTCGCCTTGGGCCGGCGCTGCTTGTCCTTCGAAGTAGATGTGCGTGACTACGACGGGCTTGCCCTGGCGGCGAAAGACACTGCAGCCCGGCTGGGCGGGATTGATCATGTCATTGCCAATGCCGGCATCACTGACGGATTCCACCGCACGTGGGAGCTGCCGGTCGAGAACTGGCAAACGATGATAGACATCAATCTCACCGGAGTCTTCCATACCTGCAAAGCAACGGTGCCGCACCTGATAGAGCGGGGGGCAGGTTCTTCGCTGGTGTTGATCAGCTCAGGGGTTGGCTTGAAAGTCGTACCACGCTTGGCCCACTACGTTGCCGCGAAGATGGCCTTACGGGGCCTGAGCACTTCACTGGCGCAGGAGCTGGGGGAATACGGCATCCGCTGCAACACCGTCCTTCCCGGGGGCATCAATACGGAGATGACGACGGCGATGGTGGAACTGAATGGAGTGCCTCGGGAGCAACTGCTGGCGGGCTTCCGCGCCGGGCAGTTGATCAATGAAGACCTGGAAGTAGCGGACACCACCGCTGCCGTCCTGTGGCTGCTGTCCGACGAAGCACGCCTGGTCACCGGCCTGGAAATGACCGTTGACGCGGGCGAGAGCAAAAAATAACCACTTGTATCATCAGAAAGGGGCACCCTGTGTCATCCGAAAAAGTCCTTAAGGTCGGCATCGTCGGCCTGGAATTCGGCGCCGAATTCATTCCCATTTATCAGCAGCACCCGAACGCTGAAATGTATGCCATCTGCCAGCGCACCGAATCCAAATTGAACGAGGTCGGCGACCAGTACGGGGTCGAGGTCAGGTACACCGACTACGACAAAATGCTGGCCGACCCCAATATTGACGTCATCCACATCAACACGCCTCTGCAACTGCACGCCGATCAGGTGGTCGCGGCACTGGAAGCCGGCAAGCACGTTGGCTGCACCATCCCGATGGCCACCTCCGTGGAGGACTGCAAGCGCATCGTCGACGCTCAACAGCGCACCGGGCTGACGTACATGATGATGGAAACCACCCTCTACAGCAGGGAATTCCTGTACCTCCAGGAGCTCTACCGGACGGGCGCCCTCGGGAAAGTCCAGTTCCTTCGCGCCTCACACCATCAGGACATGACCGGCTGGCCCTCCTACTGGGATGGCATGCCGCCCATGTACAACGGCACGCACGCCATCGGACCCACCCTTGGACTGGCCGGAAACCAGGCGGAGTACGTCCAGTGCCTGGGTTCCGGGAGCGTCTTCGACCGTATGAAGGAACAGTACGGCTCCCCCTTCGCCCTGGAATCGACGCACATCAAATTCCTTGACAGCGATACAGGTGCGGAAGTAACAAGGCACCTTTGGGCCGTAGCCCGTGAATACCGCGAAAGTTTCGACGTATACGGTTCTATCCGGTCCTTCGAATGGGCACAGACAGAAGATGCAGCCCACGTGCTGTATCTCGGAGAAACACCTGAACGCATCACGGTTCCCGACTTTGCAGACCGTCTTCCCGAACCCATCCGGCACTTTACGACAGCCGGGGTCTACACCGCGGGAGGCGAAACGGAGCACCGTTCCTTCGTTCAGGGCGGAGGCCATGGCGGTTCCCACCCGCACCTGGCCGACCGTCTGTTGCAGGCCGTCCTCGGCACCGCGGAGCCGTTCCCGAACGCCGTCCAGGCGGCGAACATCACCTGCTCGGGCATCCTCTCGCACGAATCGGCGATGCGGGGCGGTGAGCGCGTCTACCTTCCGGAGTGGACCCTGACCGACGCGAAGCCAACCGTGATCGAACTTGACCAGGACGTACAGCCGCCCTGGGCGAAGGAAGATGCGCTGACCCGCTAGCAGAAACGTCCCAGCCGGCCGCTCTGAGGAAAATGCGCTTTCCTCAGAGCGGCCGGGCCTCGGGTACTTGCCACCAGCTCCAATCGATGTGACCTACTGGGGCGCCAGCCAAATGACGCAGAGACAAGAAAGAGACACCATGCCTGGTAGCCATGCTGCAGCGGCTGGCCTCGGCCGTTTCCCGGGGATGATCGAGGTACATGTGGAAAGGGCCGCAGAGCTCGACCAAGCCCTGGCCAAGGCTGTCGACATTATTTCGAAAGCCGCGCACGAACACCGCACCGGAATCATGATCACCCGTATAGGCACAGGCCAATATGTAGTACGTGCTCACCCTGATGTTCCGTTCGGACTGACACGCCAGGTTTACACCTGACAGCATGCGCCAGCGGTTCCCCTGCCGACCCCCTCGGCAACCCTCCGATCCTACCTGCCGGCACAGCGGATTGAGTCAGGAGAGCCGTTTACACCACTGCGCGACGGGTGAACACCATATGGACAACTCCGCTGGGAGAAGGGGTCGCTTCAACGGCGAAGCGGTCTTCGAGTCTTTCGAGTCCGTCCCACAGCCGTTCGCCCCGGCCCAGGATGATCGGTACGAGGACGATGTGCATGTGGTCGATCAGGTCGGCCTCAAGGAACTGCCGCACCGTGCTGGCCCCGCCGCCGATCCTGACGTCCAGGCCGTTGGCCAGTGCCCGGGCCTGTTCCAGCGCGGTGGCGGGGTCCGCGTCCACAAAATGGAATGTTGTGCCGCCTTCCATCTCGAGGACCGGCCGGGGATGGTGGGTCAGCACAACCACAGGGGTGTGGAACACCGGGTTATCGCCCCACCACCCCCTCCACTCCTCGTCCTCCCAGGGACCACGTTGAGGGCCGAACTTGTTGCGCCCCATGATTTCTGCGCCGATGCCGGGCCCCCACTGGCTGGCGAAGGCCTCGTCGACCCCGAAGGACCCTTCCGTTTCCCCGTGGAGGCCCATCGCGCGGAAGGTCCGCGTCTCGAAGGCCCACTCCATGAGCCTCATGCCCGCGTGGCCGAACGGAGCCTCCAGTTGCTGGCCCTCACCGGTGCCGAAGCCATCGAGGGAGACCGAGAAGTTGTGCACGCGGACAAGGGACATGTCATCTCCTGAGGTGTAGTTGACAGTCACTGTAGGGCGGTCAATGCCCACCGCTCAAGATTTCCCCGGCGCGGTGCGGCGTTCATCAACCCGCACTTCCGGCACCGTAGTGCCCGGCCAGCCTCGCCAGCCCCTCATCGATGGAGACCTCCGGAGTCCAGTCGAGCAGTTCCCGGGTCTCGCGCTGGTCAAACCAGTGTGCTGTGGAAAGCTGCTCGGCGAGGAACCTCGTCATCGGCGGCTCCTCGTCCTGCCGGGCCCAGGTCCAGAGCTTTTCCACCACCGCTCCGGCTGCCCGCGCCACGGCACCCGGCACCGACCACGACGGCGCCGGCACGCCGCCCGCGGCGCAGATGCCCGCCAGCAGCTCGCCCACGGGGCGGGGCTCGCCGTTGGTCACCACCAGCGCCCGGCCATGGACGTGCTGCATCCGGTGCAGCGCAGCGACGATGGCCGCGGCCGCGTTGTCAACGTAGGTGGTGTCGATCAGGGCCGCGCCGGCGTCGAGCAGCGGCAGGCGTCCGACGGCGGCACGCGCCAGCACCCGTTCCACCAGTTGGGTGTCTCCCGGCCCCCACACAATGTGCGGGCGTACCGCCGCGACCCGGAAGTCCGGGGCGTCCGCGGCCAGCGCCAGCAGCTCCGCTTCGGCCTTGGTGCGGGAGTAGTCACCGTGCGCCCGCTTTGGGTCGGCCGGCTCGGCACCTAGACCGGCGATAGCGGCCCCGGAATTGGCCACGGACGGGGAGGATACAAAAACCACGTCCCGCACCCCTGCCACCCGGGCAGCCTGAAGCAGGCGGCGGGTTCCCTCGATGTTCACCTCGTCGAACTCCGCCGCGCGGCCCGTGAACGAGACCTTCGCAGCGAGGTGGATGACGCCTTCCGCACCCTGGACGGCTTCCACGAGCACCGCCTCGTCGGCGAGGGCCCCGCGGAAGTCCGTAGCGCCGTCGACCCCTGACGGACGGCGCTGGAAGGTGGCTACGTCATGTCCCTGCCGTACCAGCAGCTTTGCGACCTCTCCCCCGAGCAGTCCGCTCGCTCCGGTGACGAGGACCTTCATGGCTTCCCCGGCCGGCCGCCGGCCAGCACCCGCGAAGCCCAGCGGGACAGGCGGCCCCTGTCGATCTTGGCATTGTGCCGGATGTCTGTGGGCTGCGCCGGGACCTGAAGCACGGCGGAGACCTGGACGCCGACGTCACGGGCAGCCCTGCGGACCTCCCCGGCGAGCTGTGTCCCGGCCGGGCCCGCTTTCCGGGCGGGCGGAACGGTCTCGACGACGGCCACCACGGCCTGGGTGCCCGCCGGTCCAACCCCGGCGATCGCCGCCAGCCGGACACCCTGCAGTCGCTCAATGGCCTGTTCGGCACCCACCGGCGTCACCACCGCACCCGGCGCCGTGACCACATGCGCCAGCCGTCCCTCCACCCACAGCCGGCCGGCGGCGTCGAAATGGCCCACATCGCCGGTCCGGTGCCAGCCGGGAACGCCGGCGCTCTCCTCCTGGGTGAGCCACAGCCGGTCGTACGCTTCCTTGACGTGCGGGGCACGGACCAGGATCTCACCTGTCACACCGGGTTCGGTCACGGGGTCAGCCCCGGGCGCGGTGCCGTCCGCCGCCAGCGGGATCACGGCCACGCGGGCGCCGTGCACCGGCTTCCCCACGCACACGCCGTTCCCTGCTCCCCGCACGGAGCCGGCGGCAGCATCGGCGTCGGCCGCCTGGATCTCCTCGAGGCTGATGTCCGTGACCGGCAGCGCCTCCGTCATCCCGTACGGCGTGTGCAGCGAGGCGTTGGGCAGCAGCCCCTGAAGCTCTGCGAGAAGCGGTTCCGGAACGGGCGCACCGGCGGACAGCAGCAACTCCACGCCTTCCAGCGCCTTGTGCCCTGCTGCTTCCAGTCCGTCCCGGGTGGCCAGGACATTGCGCAGCGCGGCCGGCGAGGCGAAGACCACCGTGGCGTTGATCGCCGCCGCAGCGCTGGCGAGGGCGCCCGCGGTGAGGGTGCGCGGCGCCGTGACGTCCATTGCCGGGGTCACGGACACGGCTCCGAGCGCCGGTCCGAGCAGGGCGAACGGTGCGAAGCCTGCCACCAGCCGCCCGCCTGGACGGATCCCGAAGGTTTCGGCCACCGTGTCCCGCATCGCGGCCAGCTGCCGGTGGCTGTAGAGCACGCCTTTGGCGGGACCGGTGGAGCCGGAGGTGAAGAGGACGGCCGCCGGCGCGTCCGGATCCACAGGGTCCGGATCCACGCCGTCCGGCTGCCGGCCGTGTCCGGCCCCGGACCGGGTGAGGGAATCGAGCGAGTCCTCGACGCCCAGCATCCGACGGCGGGCGGCCGGGAGGTGGCGCACGCTGATCCGCCGGCCGGGCCAGCCAAGCACCGAGGCTGCCGCGAGCGCCCTGTCGATGCCGATGAGGAAGTCAGGGGTGGCGCCTTTCACGGCGCGGCTCAGGCCCTTGGTTCCCAGCCCGGCGTCGGCCACCACCACCACGGCGCCCAGCCGAAGGCAGGCGTACAGGGCGGCGGTCAGGTCCACCCCGGGCGGAACCATGAGGCTGACCCGGCTGCCGTTTCCCACTCCGGCTTCCCGTAGCCCGGCGGCGAGGTCCAGGATGTTCCGGTCCAGCTCCTGCCAGCTCAGCGAGCGGGCCAGCGTCCCGTCCGGCGCCATTTCGGCGACGGCGGTTTCTCCTCCCGCCGGCCCTGCCGCCTGTTTGCCCAGCAGGTCCCACAGCGGCCGGAAGGCCGGTGCCGGTTCTGCCGCATCACCGTGGTCCCCGCTGGCAGCTATGGCTTCGGTGTCCGGCGATCCGTCATTCCTGGCACCAACGTTCCCTGCGAGCCAGTGGAAGACCGGCGCGGCAATGTCCCGGTCCTCCGCCACCAGATGACCGGCGCCTTCGAAGCGGTGCACTTCGGCGTGCGGAAGCCGGCCGATGAGGTCCTTGAGGTACCGGTCCGAAAAGATGGGGTCGCGGGGGCCCCAAAGCATCAGCGCGGGAACCTTCAGCCCGCGTAGCCCTTCTGCCACGCCGCTGAGCGCCGGGAAGCTGGGATGCGCGGCATCCACCGGAATGTCTGCGACGAAATTGCCCACCCCGGCCCGGCGGTCGGCTCCCCTGTAGGGGGCCACGTAGGCGTTGCGGATATCGGCGGCCAGCGGCGGGTGGGCCAAGGAATGCGTCACCCGCAGGAAGGCGTCCGACGTGGTGGTTCCCCACGTGTGCACGGCCGGGTGCAGGGCAAGGCGAAGCGGCGCCGGGATTACCGAATCTGTGGGCTGGTGGACGGCCGTGTTGGTCAGGACCACCCCGGCGAGGAGTTGCGGGTGGGCCAGGGCCCACCCCAGGCTGATCACGCCGCCCCAGTCGTGGCCCACTGTCACCACGGGACCCTCGAAGCCGAGCGCGTCGGTGAGGTCGGAGAGGTCATTGATCCGGTCAGCAAGCCGGCGGAAGGTGCCGGTTCGCTCGGAGTAGCCCATGTCCAGCTGGTCCACTGCGACAACGCGCCACGGATGGGCCTGGTCCGATCCTGCCGCCAGCAGCGTCCGCCACAGATACGACCAGGTGGGGTTGCCGTGCACGCACAGCAACGTCCCGGCGGGCGTCAGGCCGTGCTTGGCAAGCTGGGCGCCATTGTCCAGCACGTGCCAGCGGCGCACCGCGCCGGGCGCATCGGCGTCGGACGTGGAGGGCACGTCAAGCTCGCGGGACCACTCGGGATCGACGCCGGGCCAGCCGGCGGTTACCAAACGATTTCCATCATTGCGGTGTTCAGCCCCGACCCGACGCCCATGCAGAGCACCCGGTCGCCCACCTCAAGGGACTGCGCTTCGGCGGCGAGGGTCATGGGCAGCGAGGCCGGGCCCACGTTGCCCCAGTGCGGGAACGTGATGGGAACCCTGGCAGGATCCAGGTCAATGGCGTCGATGATGGCCTGGGTGTAGGCGTTGCTGACCTGGTGCGTGACGTACCGGTCCATGTCCGCCCAGTCCCACTCCGCCCGGGCTTCGCGCCAGGCGTCGACGACGAGCTGCAGGCCGCCGTCGAGCAGGCCTTTCGTGTCGGTAGCCATGCCGTCAATACCGCCCACGCACAACTCATGGTGTTCCGTGCCCGCGCGCATCACGCCGCCCACGATCCGGTGCGCACCGGGGTGCTGATCAGCCGGGCCCAGGACAGCGGCCGCAGCTCCGGAGCCCAGAGTGAGTGTGGCAAACTCCCGGTTGAAGTCCTCACGCGTGGTCTCGGGCCGCTGAAGCCGGGCGAGCGTCGCTTCCTGCGTGGCTTCGGCGTCCTCCGCGTTGACGATCATTGCGTACTTGACCTGTCCGGAGTCGATCATATTCGCCGCCAGGGTCAGGCCGTTCACGAATCCGAGGCACGCGTTGGCCAGGTCGAAGTTCATGGCCGACGACGGCAGGCCCAGTCCATGGTGGATCTTCACCGCCACCGAGGGCTCAAGGTTCCGCCGCGTTACCGAGGTGTTGATCAGCAGGCCGACATCGGACGCTTCAACGCCGGCTTCGGCCAGGGCCTTTGCACCCGCTTCGGTGGCAGCATCGTCAAACGACGTCCCCGCCGCCCACCACCGCCGGTGCGTTACCCCGGCAACCCGCTCCAGCAGCCGTGGCGGGAACTTCAGCCGGTGCAGGGTCGAGGCCAACCGGCGGTCGAAATCCGTGGAACTCACGATTCTCGGAGCCTCGAGGCTGCTCACCGAAAGCAGCGCCGTGTTCCTGTGCCGGAAGGTTGCATTCCCTGCCATTCAAGCCCCTGTTCATTTCAGCCATGCGCTCCTGCGGTGACTGTATAAGCGCAATCCCAAAGCCTAACTGTGCCCGGCCGGCCTCCCGCATATTTCCCCCGCCAGCAATGCCCGGGACTGGAACTCCAATGATAAGCCTGCTTATCATGAGTTCATGCCTCGGCGGCCTCCTGACTTGGCCCGCAGCGCTAAAATCCGGGGCTTGCTGTCGCACGCCCGGCACCAGCACAGACGTGTCCTTCATGTACGCCTCATTCTGCTGAGAGCGACTCATGATGCGCGGCGGAATTCTCCCGGCCGGACCTGGACGATGAAAGGCAGCGGCAGCTGCGTCGGCTTGTCGCCGATGGGCTGGTCGAGCAGCTCGTTGATGGTGCTCTGCCCCTCCAGCTCGCCGTTCCGCCTGATGTCCATAAACCGACCCTAAGGGCCCGACGGCGGGACCGGATCCCATGACACGGGGCATGTTCGATACACGACTTGCCCCCGGGTTCGGAATAGCGAAGCATGCCTGTGCCAGTGTTGTAGGCATGAAGGCAATCACCTACAGCACCTACGGAAACCCGGACGTCCTCGAATACGGCGACCAGCCGATGCCAAAGGTCGGGCCCGGCATGGTCCTGGTCAAAGTCAAGACGGCGGCAGTGAACCCGGTGGACTGGAAGATCATGGCCGGCGGACTGGACGCCATCATGGACCTGCAGTTTCCCGCCATCCCCGGATGGGATGTGGCAGGGGTTGTGGAGTCCGTGGGCATCGATGCCCGGCAGTTCCAGCCCGGTGACGAGGTCATCGCTTACGGCCGCAAGGACTATGTTCACGGTGGAAGCTTTGCCGAGTACATCGCGCTGCCGGAGCGGCTCCTGGCCAGGAAGCCTGCCTCACTCGGGTGGACCGAGGCGGCGGGCCTGCCGCTGGCCGGGCTCACCGCCTACCAGGTCCTCAACCGGCTGGGCCTGAAAGCTGGCGAAACTGTCCTGATCCACGGTGGCTCCGGAGGCGTGGGCTCGCTTGGCATCCAGATCGCTGTGGCCATGGGCGCCAGCGTCATCGCCACCTCTTCGCAGAAGAACCACGAGTTCCTCCGTTCCCTGGGCGCCGAGCCGGTTGCCTACGGTGAGGGGCTTGCAGAACGCGTCCACGGACTGCGCCCTGATGGTGCGGACGTCGTGGCCGACTTCGTCGGAGGAAACCTCGAGGCAACCCTCGCCGTGCTGGCCGAGGGAGGCAGGCACGCATCCATCGCCGACAGTGCTGTTGAACAGCATGGAGGCGACTGGATGTGGGTCAACCCGGTGGGCGCCGACCTGCAGGCACTCGCCGACCTGGTGGACAGCCGGAAGATCCGTGTGGAAGTTGCCGAGGTCTTCCCGCTGGACAAGGCCGCGGATGCCTTCCGCGCCAACATGGAGGGCCATACCCGCGGGAAGATCGTTGTAGCCGTGGACCACAATTCCTGATCCGGCAGCCGCCGCCTGATCTCCGCCACGGCGGGCCCCGCCATCGCAGGCCCGCGGAACGATGCCGGGACGCCGTCGTCGAACACTGCCTGAGCGGCGCCGAAGGCAACAACAACGGCGCTGAAAGCGAACGAGCGCAACGGCTCCTTCGGCCTCCAGAACCCCGGTAGCCGCCTGGTTTCAGCCGCAAGAGCAGGAAGGCCCTTGCCACGAACGGCATGGGCCTTCCTGCAGGTCTGGCAAGTCCGGACACACAGGTGGAGTCTCACCCCCTGACGTGTGGTCCCGTCTAGGCTGATTCCTCCAGTTCCCAGTCCTTGACGTCCGCCAGGGGCGCGAAGACGGAAAGGTCCAGTTCGCCGAATTCAAGGTTGTTCCGGACCAGGTGTGGCCAGTTCCGGTTGGCCAGCGCACCCTTGCCCAGCGCAATGAGGTCCGCCGAGCCCTCGGCCAGCAGGGAGGCGGCGCTGGCCGGGTCGTCGAGCTTGCCGTTGGCGATCACGGTCACTCCGGAGTACTGCTTCGCCAGCGCAGCCAGGGTCTGCGCTGCATCCTCGAATGCGGGCGCGGTGGCGCTGTATTCGGTGGTGTGAACAAAATCGATCCCGGTGGCACCGAGCGCGGCGAAAATGGCCTCGGCTTCCTCCACTCCCCCGCTCCACCTGTGGTCCGGGTCGCTGACCTTGGACTGGGAGATGCGGATGCCCACGGTCATGTCCGGGCCAACAGCGTCGCGGATATCCCGGCAAATCTCAGCAGCGAAGCGCACCCTGTTCTCGGGTGAGCCGCCGTAGTTGTCGGTGCGCTGGTTCAGATAGTCCGTAAGGAACTGGTCCAGCAGGTACCCGTTGGCGCCATGGATCTCAACGCCGTCGAAGCCGGCCTGCTGCGCGTGCAGCGCCGCCCTGACAAAGCCGTCCCGGACCTCCTGCATCTGGGCGGGGGTGATCTCCGCAGGAACCGGGAACGGGCCTTCGCCCCGGTAGAACCCGAGCTGCTCGCCCTTGGGTGCCACGGCGGACGGTCCCACCGAGGAGTGCACAAAGCGGTTTCCCTGGCTCTGTGCCCCGGCGTGCATCAGCTGGGCGAAGATCTTTGCGCCCGCTGCGTGGACACCGTCCACCACCATGGCCCAGGACTGGGCCTGCTCCTCGGTGGCGATGCCGGGCTGGTGGAGGTAGCCCTGGCTGTGGGCGGTGTCCGGATAAATGCCTTCCGTGATCAGCAGCCCGAAGCCGCCCCGGGCGAACCTGCGGTAGTAGGAAGCCATCCGTTCCGTGGCGTGCCCGTCCTCCGTGGCGCTGATCCTTGTCATGGGAGCCAGCGCCACCCGGTTGTCCAGGTCGGTCGAACCGATCCGGACGGGGTGCCAGAGCGGGGTGTAATCAGTCATGAATCTCCTTAGGAATAAATGGTTGCAGCAGGCTCCGGCACAACCCCGCCCGGCTGTGCCGCACGGGCGGGCAGGCCGGCGTTGGCTGGATCAGCCACGTAGGCCTGCCGGCGCCTCTGCAGACGGTCCAGCACGGATGCTTCCGTGAAACAGCCGAGCACAGCGGACCAAAGTTCTTCAACGGTCTGGCACTGCCGGGATCCCCCGGAGGGGCCCGACATCATCCAGCCTTCTTTCAGCGCGGTCACCTTGGGGGCTCCCGGGAGGCCGGAACAGACGGCGTTGACCGTGCTTGCCACGATCAGATGTTGCCGCATGCTCCGCACCGGCCCCAGGACAGGATCGGCAACGGTAGTCCTTCCGCAGGCACCACACATGTCCGCTCCCTTTCCTTTAAGGCATTACGTCGCCGGAGTTTGGCCCCAGCGTCTGCCCCACAAACAGGTTTCCGCCCGGATCGCTGGCCAGCAGCAAGGCGGCGGGGGCCACCTCCGCCGGCGTGCCGAAGCGGCCGAGCGGAAGCTCGGCGCGCTTGGCGGCCTTCCAGCTTTCCGAGATGCCCTCCACCAGGGGAGTTTCAATCGGGCCCGGGGCAATGCAGTTTACCAATACGTTGTCCGCCGCCACTTCCAGGGCCAGGGCCTTGGAGAGACCCACCACCCCGGCCTTGGCCGCACTGTAGTGGGTCAGGCCCACGCCGCCCTTGATGGCCAACTGGGAGGCGATATTGATGATGCGGCCCCACTTGCGCTGCCGCATCTCCCCCACCACCTCCCGGCAGCACAGGAACACGCCGGTCAGGTCCACCGTAAGGGTCTCGTTCCACGTGTCCAGGGACATGTCCTCCAGGGGTGACTCGGTGAGCAGGCCCGCGCTGTTGACCAGCACGTCCACCGAGCCGAGGCGTTCGCGGGCTGCCGCGAAGGCGGCTTTCACGCTGGCTTCGTCGGCCACGTCGACGGCGATGGTCCCGTTGCCGCTGGCCCTATCCATGACCACCACGCGGTCCCCGTTGGCCGTGAAGGCGGCGGCAATCGCCGCGCCGATTCCACTCGCGCCGCCGGTGATCACCACGCCGCGCCCTGCCCGTTCCGGATGGCTTAGTGCTGCGTCATTCATGTTGTCCAGTCCTGCTCCTAGGCGCGCATCTTGACGGTGAGGCCACCATCAACGATCAGGGATTGTCCGGTCACGTACCGCGCGTCATCCGAAGTCAGGAAGCCGATAACACTGGCCACTTCCTCCGGTTTGCCCACCCGGCCCCACGGGATGTCGTTCCCGGCCCGCTTGAGCCCTTCCGGGCCCAGCGAGTTGACGGGGTCCAGGGACTGCGGGGTCTCAATGAGCCCGGGGATCACGGCGTTGGCGCGGATCTGGCGCGGACCCAGTTCCACGGCCACGCTGCGGACCAGGCCAAGCAGCCCGGCCTTGGCGGCCGCGTAGTGGGAGTGTTCTTCCCAGCCGTAGACGCCGCCGGCGATGGAGGAGATGGCCACCATGGAGCCGCCGTCTGTCATCCTGGCGGCGCCTGAACGCAGGGTGCGCAGCACTCCGGTGAGATCGACGTTGAGCATGTCGTTCCAGCGCTCGTCCGTCATCTCGCCCAGCGAGGCGTTGCGGAGGATCCCCGCATTGGCGACGGCGTAATCCAGCCGGCCGTACTCGTCCACGGCCCGCTGGGCAAAGACCTCCACCGACTCGGTGGACCGGACGTCCACCTCCTGGATGACAGCCTCACCGTTGGCCTCTTTGACCAGGCGAAGGGTTTCTTCGGGATCGTGCGGATCTCCCGGGAAGGTGCCGATGACTGACGCCACTCCCTGGCGGGCATAGTGGACGGCAAGGGCGCGGCCTATCCCGCTCGCAGCGCCGGTGATGATGGCAACTCTGTTAGGCGACGTCATGGGGGTGGTCCTCCAGGAGGGCTTCGACCGGGGGCTTGGCGGCGAACATGAGCAATCCGGAGATCAGTGTTCCCAGCGCGCCGACCCACAGGGCGGCAGCCCCGGTGCCGGATCCGGCGGCGATGGCGGTGAAGATGGCACCGCCGATGATGGTGCCGGGCTGGCTCATGGCGCCGATGAACGCGGTTCCCGTGGCGCGGCAGCTGACCGGGTAGCACTCGGCCATGAAGTACTGGATCGCAGCGTAGGGACCCACCAGGAAGAACAGGCCGGCGCCGTAGGTGAGGATGATCATGAACGGGCTGGTGGCAATCGGGCTGAGCATGACAGCGAAGGAGATACCGGAGATGATCCAGCCGCCGATGATGGTCTTCTTACGGCCGATCCGGTCGCCGAGCCAGCCGTGGAAGACGTAGCCGAAGTACGCGAGCAGGTTGATGACGATGAGCATCCAGAAGGCATCGGAGAGTTCCACGCCCTTGGCGTTCTTCAGCACCGAACTGCCCAGCACGCTGAAGATGGTGATGCCGAAGAAGTTCAGGATCCAGGCGAGGGAGAAAACAATGGTGTTCCGGCGCAGGTGCGGTTCCCAAATGCGCTTCAGCGGGGCCGTGGAGGAGTGCTCCACGCCGTAGGACTTCGCCAGGGCGTGAGCTGCCTCGGTGTCACCCTGCTTTTCGAGCTCCGTGAGCTTGTGGTGGAGTTCGAACTGGGGCGTTTCCTTCAGCTTCTTCGAGATGACCCAGACGATGAGGAATGCCGGGACGGTTGCCATGAGGTACAGGGCACGCCAGCCAAGGGTGGGAAGGAATGCCAGGGCCAGTGCGCTGGCCAGCAGGAAGCCGAGCGGCCAGCCGCCCTGGATGAAGGAGTAGTAGAAGCCGGGACGCTTGCGCTTCTTTTCATCCTCGGTGACCTGGTAGACCTCGTTCATGTAGGTCGCGTTGACGGCCTGCTCCGAGAAGCCAAGGCCACCGAAGGAACGGACCAGGACCATCAGCCCGTTGCTGATGAACGGAATGCCTGTGGGGATCAGCGCGGTGATGCCCGAGACGGCGGCGGTGCCGCCCACGGTGACCATCATGCCCTTGCGCCGTCCGAGCCGGTCGATGACCGGTCCGATGCCGAAGCAGACGATGGCGGTACCGACGGCGATCCAGGTGTTGATTGCGTAGGCTTCGGTTTCGGTCCAGCCGAAGTCCTCCTGCATCGCCGGCAGCAGTGTGCCGAAGAGGCCGTAGTCGAAGACTGCCACGGTCCAAGCAAGGAGCGCGATGGTGGTGGCGATGGTGGTGTTCTTCTTGGAGAACGGGGGCAGCTTGCGCTTCTCGTCCGACTGGGGCGGCGTCAGGTCAATCCGCGTGGTGGGCGTGCTCATGAGTTGCTTCCTTTACGTGGGTTCCGGTCAAGGAAGGTGTCAGCAATCTGGTCAAACGTCTGCCAGCGGACGCCTTCGTGGGAGTTGATGTGTTCAATCAGCCGCTCAAGCATGAGCAGGACCTGCGGGCGCCCGGACACGTCCGGGTGGATGGTCATGGTGAAGACCGCCTGGTCCATTTCCCGGTAGACCCAGTCGAACTGGTCACGCCACATCTGCTCAATGTCGCGGGGGTTGACGAAGCCGTGGGAGTTCGGAGCCGCCTTGATGAACATCATCGGAGGCAGGTCATCCAGGTACCAGTTCGCCGGAATCTCCACCAGGTCCGTCTCCTCGCCGCGGACCAGCGGTTCCATCCAGGTTTCGGCGTCCTTGGTGTAGTCGATCTTCTTCCAGCTGTCGCCGACGCGGACGTAGTACGGCTCGAAGTCGCGGTGCATCAGGGAGTGGTCGTACTTGATGCCGCGCTCGAGGAGGATCTCGTTCGTGACCGGGGAGAACTCCCACCATGGGGCGACGTAGCCGGTGGGCCGTCGACCGGAGACCTTCTCGATCAGCTCGATCGAACGGTCCAGGATGGCGGTTTCCTGTTCCCGGGTCATGGCGATGGGGTTTTCGTGCGAGTATCCGTGAACGCCGATCTCGTGTCCGGCGTCAACGATCATCTGGGTTAGTTCGGGGAAGGTTTCAATGGAGTGGCCGGGCACGAACCAGGTGGCCGGGAGCCCGTATTTCTCGAACAGCCGGATGAGCCGGGGTCCGCCGACTTCTCCGCTGAAAAGCCCGCGGGAGATATCGCACGGAGAGTCTTCGCCACCGTAGGAGCCGAGCATTCCTGCGACGGCGTCCACGTCGACGCCGAACGCTACTTGTATGTCCTTTGCCATGGGTATTTACCTTTCAGTGTGTTTGTAGTTGGTGCTTGTGCCTATTCACCGGGACGGGCAGGAAGGTTTGCCCTGCCGGCGAAAACTTGTGCGATCCGGTCCCTCGGGGTGCCGAGCCGGAGCAGAAGGCTGAGCAGGATGAGCGACTGGGAAGGTCTGAGCAGTCCCGAGGGTATGGCGCCCGCCGCCCTCAGGTCCGCGCCTCCGCCATTGCCATAAACGGGCACCACGGCTCCGGCGTCGACGCGCGTGCTCGTTACGACGACGACTCCCGCGGCGGTGGCCGCGGCGACCTCGGCACACAACTCGGCATTGGCATTGCCGTTTCCTGTCCCTTGCAGGACAATCCCGTCGGCGCCGGCCTCCAGCGCGGCCCGCAGGAGGGTGGCATCCGCCCCGGGGTACGAAGGGATGACGTCCACGCGCGGTGAACCGGCTTCAGGCCGGGTGAACGGCAGCGGCGCATGCCTGGGAGGAGCCTCCCAGAGCCGGACTTCCCCAGTATCGGAAACCTGGCCGGCGGCTCCGAAATCGGGGTTGGCGAAGGCCTCCAGCCTCGTCGTGTGGCTTTTCCGGACTCCGCTGGCCGGGAACACCGTGCCGGCGAAGGCAACCAGCACTCCCCTGCCCCTCGCCTTGGGAGAACCGGCGACGGCGATAGCGCGCGCCAGGTTCGCCGGCCCGTCAGGGGAAGCCGAGTCCGCCGCCAGTTGAGCCCCGGTGAACACCACGGGCCGCTCATCGTCATGGACAAGCTCGGCGAGGTAAGCCGTCTCCTCCATGGTGTCGGTCCCATGGGTCACCACAACGCCCAGCACCTCGGGATCCTCGAGCGCTTCCCTGATGGTTGCGCAGATAGTGATCATGTCGTCCACGGCCAGCAGGTACGAACCCTTCTGGAAAACATCAACCACCCGCACCGGATAGGAGGCCGCCGAGCCGAGGCTGGCGAACACCTGTTCTCCGGTGTCCGAGGCCACCGCGCCCGCCCCGGGGACCGTGGACCGCGAGGAAATGGTTCCTCCGGTGGCCAGCAGCACCACGTGGGCTTGCGAATCTGTGACGGTCATTTCCACTCCGTTTTGGTCGTGCACCTGCGGTCAGCAGGCCCAACCCAATCGATTGGGTTGGCAGGGCTAAAAAGTATTCAAGGGATGTTTCCGGGTTTGCGCGTCAACGTTTCGGGATTGTAAAACCAGTAACGTCGAGGGACGGGGCGCACACTTACCCAATCGATTGGGTGGCGCTTCGTAACTGTAAAATTGTGAGTCGGAGCACGTCAAGGGTTTTGCGGAAGATTTTCCTGGCGTGCAATTGGAGAACATGTTGGGGAGCGAATGAAGGACAACGGCGCAGGGGGCCAGGCGGTCACGCTGAAGGACCTGGCGGTCGAGCTCGGAATTCATCCGTCCACGGTCTCCAGGGTCCTGCATTCAAGCTCGGACGTGGCAAAGGGAGCAGCCTCCGCTGCTACTGCAGAGCGCGTGCGGGAGCTGGCACGGAAACGCGGCTACTCCCCGGACCCGCAGGCCATGGGCCTCCGGACCAGGCGGACCGGCCTCCTCGGGGTGATCGTTCCCCGGCTGTCAGACCTGGTTCTTGCCACCATGTACGAGGGCATTGAGCAGTCCGCAGCTGAGCTCGGCTTTTCCACCTTCGTGATGAACTCCCTGGATGACCCTGCCGAACAGCGCCGGAAAACCGACATCATGCTGGCTCGAAGGGTGGATGGGTTGATCATCGGCGATGCGCATCTGGGCAGCGGCCTGCTGCCGGAACTGACGGCACGGAAAGTTCCATTCGTCCTGATGAACCGCCGGGCACAGGGGTACCCCTCGGCCACGTGCGACGACGTCCTCGGCGGCGAGCTGGTCGCCGAGCACCTCTGGAATACCGGCCACCGAAACGTATCCGTGATCGCCGGGGAACCCTATGCCAGCACGGCTATTGATCGCACCGCCGGCTTCGTGGACCGGTGGAAGTCCTTGGGCGGCGAGATCGACGACACCGACGTCGTCTGGTCCCGATTCGACACCGCCGGAGGCCGTGAAGCAGCCGAAGCGATTCTCTCGAAACGCCGGCCGACGGCCCTTTTCGCCGTGAACGACTTCGCCGCCATCGGCGCGATGGGAGCTCTGCGGTCCCACGGCCTCACCGTGGGCAAGGACGTGGCAGTGGTGGGATTCAACGACACCTCGCTGGCCGCGGAACTGCCCATTCCGCTGTCCTCCGTGCGCTCGCCGATGCTTGACATCGGTCGCACTGCTGTTCAGCTGCTTCAACGTGTCCTCCGCGGTGAGGACGTTGAAGCAGTCAGACTGAAGCCGACGCTCCACGTACGGGAAAGCAGCGCCCAAGCCTGCCCCGATCCCTCCGGAACGCCGTAATTCCCGCATTTTCCGCCCTGCAAGGAAAGTTTGCGCGGGCTAACCCGGCGGTCCTGTTAGCTGCCGGCACCCACGATGCTCAGGGCGAGCAGGCAGGTGGCGCGAACCTCGCCGTCGGACAGGTCGATGTGCAGGAGTTCTTCGATTTTCCGCAGCCGGTAGCTCAGCGTGTTCCGGTGGATGAAGAGCTCATTGCAGATCTCCCGCGAACTTCCGCTGTGGCGCAGGTAGGCGTCCAGGGTATCGCGCAGTGCTCCGCTGCTGTCTGCGGCCAGCGGCGCCAGGAGGCGGTGGGACATCCCCAGCAGGCCCTGGCTGGGCAGCCCCCGCACAATGCCTGCCAGGTCGGCCACCGGAGCCCGGCGAACGCCGGGCCTTCCTACCTGGCGTCGGGCCAACTGGAGCGCCAGGGACAACTCGCTGAGGCTTCCGGACTCTGAGACAACCACCGACAGCTCCGGCGCGTCGGTGAAAAACCGCTGGACGGCGTCAATCAGCTCGACCGAGCCCGCCGGTTGCTGCACCAGCAAGGTGGTGAGCCCCGATTCCTCCATGAAACGCACCGTGCCGTAACTGTCCTGGAGTCCCACGCGCGCGCGCCACGCGACAGCTCTCAGCTTCGCCGGGGCTTCTTGTTCGGCCCCGCCGATGAGGACCGCGCCCCACTCCCCGTCCGGCTCGAAGCCGGTTTCAACGGCATAGCGGCGCAGCGGCGCGGAGGGGGCCCCTGCCCCCTCGTACAGCGCTTCGATAAATCGGGCGGCCTCACGCGAATGCAGCGGTGAGCGTGACCCCAGTGTGTAGCTCAGCTGCATGGCGATAACGGCTGCCACCGGCCCCAAAATGGGCTGCAGCACCACGCTGCTGTTGATCCCCTCAATGATCAGTTGGAAGCGGTGGGAGTCACCGCTGGGGAGCCGGAGCGTACTCCGGGCCGTCTCGGCGCCCGCTGCTCCGGCTGAAAGGAGCTCGAAGGAGTTGTGGTCGACAACTGCAACCCGCGCTTTGACGGCGTGGGCAACGCGCTCGAGAACCCCGGCAAGGGAGTGGCCGTCGGCCGCAAGCCGGGTGCATTCGTCGGCCAGTTCCCAACCCGCACGCATCTCTGCATGCCGCTCCGAGGCGATGACCAGATCGACGTGCCGCATCACCAGCAGGAAGGGCACGTCCGGCGGCAGCTCCAGCAGTGGCAGGCCGTGGGCCTCACATGCCTGGATCAAACCGGCGGGAAGCTCACGGTGTGCGGCGCCCAGGCCGAAGACGAGCCCGGCAACAGGTATCGAAATGAGCCGCTCAACGTAGGCGTCCCAAATCCGGTAGTCCCTGACGTTCAGGCCCATCCCATTCGTCAGCACCAATGCATTGACGCTAAGGAAAGGCGTGGGATCCATATGCTCCGTCGGAGCGCACCACGTGATGGGCCGGTCCAGCAGGCCCTCGCCTCCCGTCACACGCAAGCGGATATTCAGATCGGGGTCCTTCACCAGATCGGAAATGCGCATATAAGCCTCCAGAGGGACGGGATTCACCCGACCATTAGTGCAACTTCAACAGTTGGAGCCGGCAGATTCAGCAGTCTGCACCATACCCGCAGTCCTTACCGTTGGGTAGCGTTTCCCCCATGCAAAAAACTGTGCCCCCTGACACTTCCGGCCGTGCACTCCTGAACTCCGACATGGGCGAAGGGCTCGGTCTTCACGAGTTCGGCAACGACGAGGAGCTGATGCGCATCATCGACGTCGCAAACGTCGCCTGCGGCTACCATGCCGGCGATCCCGACGTCATGAACCGCACTGTGGCACTTGCCGCGGAGCATGGAGTGGCCGTCGGCGCCCACCCCGGCCTTCCGGACAAGGTGGGGTTCGGACGCCGCCGCATGGCGCTCACGCCCGAAGAGGTCGAATCGATCATCCTGTACCAGACCGGGGCACTCACCGCATTCCTCGGAAAATACGGGCTCGAACTCAACCACATCAAACCCCACGGCGCCCTCTATGGCATGCTGGCCGGTGACGAGGAACTGATGCAGGCAGCCGCCGGAACAGCCAAGCAGTTTGGTGTCCCTTTCTACGGCCTGGCCGGCACAGCCCATGAAACGGTGTGCCGGGCGATGGGTGTGGAATTCGTTGGCGAACTCTACGTTGACCTGAACTACGGGGCTGCCGGCGAACTCCTGATCCAGCGCCGTCCGGAACCCACCGACCCCGAAGCCGCCGCCGAGCGCGTCCGGCGCGCCATCAGCGGGAAGCCCGTCCTGGCCGTCGACGGCACGGAACTGGACATCTCCTTCCAGAGCATCTGCGTCCATTCCGACGCACCCAACTCCACCGCCGTTGCGTCTGCCGTCCGCGCAGTCCTCGGCTCCCTCTGACCTATCCCACCAGCTGAAAGCGAAAAACAAGTGGCAACCATCGTCTCCCCGCTTCCCGGAATCTTTTACCGCAAGCCCGGCCCGGGCAAACCGCCGTTCGCTAACGAAGGCGACACCATCGAGGTGGGACAGACCCTGGGCATCGTGGAAATCATGAAGCAGTTCACCGAAATCCAGTCCGATGTGGCCGGCGTCCTTGAGTCCTTTGAGGTCAATGAGGGCGACATGGTCAACCCCGGCGATGCCATCATCGTCATCCGCGAGGGATAGCTGTGAAAAAACTACTGATTGCCAACCGCGGCGAGATCGCGGTAAGAATTGCCCGCACTGCCCGCGACATGGGCATCGAGACCGTCGTGGTGGCAAGCGAAGCCGACGCCGATTCCCTGGCGGCCCGCTCGGCTGACCATGTAACGGTCATCGGCCCGGCCCCTGCCACGGCCAGCTACCTGAACCACGACGCCGTCATCGCGGCCGCGCTGGACAACGGCTGTGACGCCGTCCACCCGGGCTACGGTTTCCTCTCCGAAAACTCCTCGTTCGCCCGCAAGGTGGTCGACGCCGGCCTGATCTGGGTCGGCCCCGACGCGGCGGCCATCGAGATGATGGGCAACAAGTCGCTGGCCAGGGAATCGGCCCGGAAGTCCGGCGTCCCTGTGCTCAAGGGCTCGGACGGGCCCCTCGACCCCGGGGCCGACGCCCTCGAAGTTGCCCGCGGGATCGGCTATCCGCTCGTGGTGAAGGCCTCGGCCGGCGGCGGCGGCCGCGGCATCCGGTTCGTCCACAGCGAAGACGAACTGCTGGAGACGATCGAGATGGCACGCGGCGAAGCGGCCTCCGTCTTCGGCGACCCCACCGTTTACCTGGAACGCTTCGTCCAGCATGCCCGCCACGTGGAGGTGCAGGTCCTGGGCGACGGCACCAACTTCATCCACCTCGGAGACCGGGACTGCTCCATGCAGCGACGCTCGCAAAAGGTCATTGAAGAAGCACCGGCTCCGGACCTCCCCGACGCCGTGCGCGAGACCATCCGGAACTCCTCGGTGGAACTCGCCCGGGAATGCGGCTACAGCGGGGCCGGAACCGTCGAATTCCTCTATGACCCGATCAACCACGAAGCCGCGTTCATTGAGATGAACACGCGCATCCAGGTGGAGCACCCCATCACCGAGCAGATCACGGGCATCGACCTGGTGCGCGAGCAGTTGCTCATCGCGTCCACGGGATCCATGTCGGTCCGGCAGGAAGACGTGCACTTCAACGGCCACGCCATCGAATGCCGCATCAACGCCGAGGATCCGGACAACAACTTCTTCCCCAGCCCGGGCCGCATCCAGGCCATGGAATGGCCGTCCGGCGAGGGCATCCGGGTGGACACCGGCGTCGAGGCTGGATCCGTGGTGAGCCCGTACTACGACTCCATGCTCGCCAAGCTGATCGTCCACGCCGCTGACCGCGAAGCAGCCACCGCCGCCATGCTCTCTGCGTTGGCGGAAACGCACATCGAAGGGGTCAAGACCACTATCCCGGTGCACAAGACGTTGCTCGCACGGCCCGAATTTGCAGCCGTGACCCACCACTCGAAGTTTATTGAAACCGCTGCGGACCTAATGGAGGCACAATGACCAGCCCAAGCACTGCTGCCGTGCAGCAGGCCCGCTATACCTGGGGCGGCGACGAATTCCTGTTCGTAGAGGTCGCGGAAGCCATGAGCCTCGCCGCCAACTTCAAAGTCATGTCGCTCGCCAGCAAGCTGTCCGACGCCGGGATTGCCGGCGTCGTGGACATCTGCCCGGCGAACGCCTCGCTGCTGGTGAGATTCGATCCCGCCGTGCTGGCGCCGTCGGCCCTGGAAGAAACCATCCGGAGCTTCGAACAGGACCTGGGAAACGAGGAGGAGCAGACGCTCGACACCCGGATCGTTGAGGTCCCCGTCTGGTACGACGATCCTTTCACCGCCGAGGTGGCGGAGCGCTTCCGGGAAGGGTTCCACCAGGAGCCCGGTGGAACCGACATCGACTACGCGGCCAAGGTCAACAACCTCAAGGACGCCGCCGAGTTCATCCAGCGGCATCACGAACAGCCGTGGCTGGTTTCCATGGTGGGCTTTGTGGCCGGGTTGCCGTTCATGTTCCAGCTGGTGGAACAGGACAAGCAGCTGGAAGTACCCAAGTACTTGAGCCCGCGGACCGACACGCCCAAACTGACCGTGGGGCACGGAGGATGCTTCGGCTGCATCTATTCAGTACGCGGCGCTGGCGGGTACCAGATGTTCGGCGTGGCCGCCGCCCCCATCTTTGACCCTGCCCAGGCGCTGGAAGACTTCAAGGACTTCATGGTGTTCTTCCGTCCGGGGGACATCGTGAAATTCAAACCGGTGACGGAGGCCGAATACAACGCCATCCAGGCCGAGATCTCCGCCGGAACCTTCCGCTACCGCCAGGCGCCCGTGACCTTCGAGCTGTCCAAGGCACTGGCCGATCCCGAAGGCTACAACCGCCAACTCATGGAGGCCCTCAATGGCATTTGAAATTGGAAACCCGGGCCTTGCCACCACCGTTCAGGACCAGGGACGCACCGGCCACTACAACGTGGGCATCCCGCAAAGCGGTTCCATGGACCAGTACTCGGCTGAACTCGGAAATGCCCTGGTGGGAAACACCGCACGGGAAGCAGTCCTGGAGTGCACCTATCTAGGCCCCGTGCTGACCACTGACAGCGATGCCGTCATCGCCGTCACCGGAGCCCCTGTGGACGTGAAGGTCAACGGGGAGTCACGGCCCCAGTGGACCCGCCTGCTGCTGAAAGCCGGAGACCAGCTCTCGTTCGGCGTCATCCAGGGCGGCACCCGCTACTACATCGCAGTGCAGGGCGGCATCGACGTTCCCGAAGTGCTGGGCAGCAGGTCCACGTACAGCCTCGGCGCGATCGGTGGATTCAAGGGCCGGAAGCTTGAGGCGGGGGACGTCATTCCCGTGGGCGCTCCACTCAACGACGGAAAACTCCCTCCGGCCGACTCTGTTCCGGAGGAATTCCGGCCCGTTTTTGCCAAAGAGCAGCAGGTCCGGATCGTCCTGGGGCTGTACGACCACCGCCTCACGGACGAAGGCCTGGGCAACCTCCTGAACGAGGAGTGGAAGGTGACGCCGGTGGCTGACCGGATGGGCCTGCGCTACTCCGGGCCCGGCGTGAAATGGAAAGAGCGCGAACAGCCATTCGGTGCAGGCTCGGACCCATCCAACATTGTGGACGCGGGGTACGCCGTTGGATCGATCCAGATCCCCGGCGGCACCCAGCCCATCATCCTGCACCGGGATGCCGTCTCGGGTGGCGGCTACGCCATGGTGGGCACCGTCATCAGCGCCGATATGGATCTCGTTGCCAGGGCGGCACCAGGAACGGCCACCACCTTTCAGGCGGTAAGCCTCGAAGATGCCCTGGAGGCGCGCCGCGATCTTGCGGAACACCGCAACAAGGCATGGTCTGAACTGGGCGCCAGCCGCTGACCGGTGGTTGGCGGGTCCCCCGCACCGGGAACCCGCCAACCACCGCAAGGCCCTACAACCGCTCAATGTCGCCTCGTGTGAGGTTGCGGTAACGCAGAGCGAGGGCAAGTTCCAGCAGGTTATTTAGCCGTAACGGGTCATACCCGGTTAAGGTCTGTATTTTTTCAGTCTGTGGGCCACTGTGTTGATGTGCACAAAGAGGCTCCGCGCGGCTTTGGACGGGAAAAATCGTTATCCACCAACGCCTGAAGTGTCTGCGGCAGCTGCGGGTGGTCTTCAAGCGGCCGTAATCGGCCGGCCATCAATGCATTGGCAGTCTTGGTTTGATCCAGTTGCAAAGAGTCGACCAAGACCGATTCATAGGTGACAACGGTCTGCTGCCGCTCCTGGCGCATGCCCACATGCGCTGCGGACAAAGGCCTCGAGGCGGTCGTGGCTGATCGGCACGCCGGTGGGATTGTTGGGCGTGCACAGCAGGATGACCCTGGTGCGGTCGGTGACGGCGGCGGCCATGGCATCGAGGTCGTGGCCCTCCAGGTGGTCCAGCGGGACGCGGACCGGCCGTGCGCCCGCGAGCTCCACCAGGATGGGGTAGGCCTCGAAGGAGCGCCACGCGAAGATCACTTCATCTCCGGCATTGCACAGTCCTGTCGTGATCTGCTGGAGGACGCCCACGCTGCCGGGTCCCACCGCAACCTCCTCGGCCGTGACACCAAGGTGGCGGGCAATCCGTTCGCGGAGTTCGACGGCGGCCATGTCCGGGTAGCGGTTCATGGCACCGGCCGCTGCCACCACCGCAGCCGTGGCCGCGGGCAGGGGCTCGTAGTGGCTCTCGTTGCTGGCAAGGGCCGCGATGTCCGTGCCGGCGCTGCGCCGGCCCGGGACGTAGGACGGGAGGCCGGTCACTGCGGCACGGAGGGTGGGCGCGCAGTGTCCGGTCGTACCGGGCGGCATCAGTTCGACGACGGAAATGGCGGTGCTGGTCCGCTGGATCCCGTCGATGGCCAGGATCTGGTTGGTCCGGGATGGCCGCGAGCCCGTCCTCCACGGCGCCGGTCCGCGTCTGGCTGATGGAGAGCGAGAGGAAGGCCATGAGTTCGTAGCCGAGCGCGGCGGGGTCCAACCGCACGTCGGGGCGGCTCGCGGCCGGCACCACCACCTACGGCCCCGGCTACACCAACGCGCTCACCGCCCTGGCCGAGGCAGTCCAGGCGCAGATCCCCGTTGTGCTGGTCACCGGGGACGCACCCAGCAGCGGCGCCCGACCACAGGACGTGGACCAGGCGGCCATCGCCGCGGGCCTCGGCGCGGCCACCTTCACCGTCACCCGCGACGCCGCGGGCTCCATCACCCAGCAGGCGGTGGAGTACGCACTCACCAAGCGCACCGCCGTCGTCATTGCCATCCCCTACGACCTCGCGGCCCTCGAGGCTGAAGACGAGGAACTTCCTGAGCCGCAGGGTGCCAAGGTGACGGACGACGTCGCCACGGACCTTGGGCAGGTGGCCCGCCTTCTCGCCGGGGCGAAGCGTCCGCTGATCCTCGCCGGCCGCGGGGCGCACCTTGCCGGCGCCGGACCGGAACTGCGCGAACTCGCCGACCGGCTCGGCGCCCTGACGGCCGGAACCGCCTTGGCGCTCAACCTCCTCAGAGGCGAGGGGTACGTGGGCGTCGCTGGCGGTTTCGGCACCGACACGGCGGCCGGGCTCATGGGCGAGGCGGACGTGGTCCTGGTGGCCGGTGCCAGCCTGAGCCCGTTCACCCAGCGGTTCGGGCACCTGCTGGGCGCAGACAGCACGGTGAACCAAATTGACAGCGCCCTGCAGCCCACGAATCCCCGGGTTGACCTGTTCGTCAGCGCGGACGCGAAGGCTGCCGCGGGACGCCTTCTTCAACTGTTTGATGACGCGGCTACGGCTCAAGGTTGGCGCGCGGAAGCTTCTAAGCGTCTGGCCGAAGCACCGGCCCACCACCCGGGCTCGGACGAGACGCCGGACGGACGGCTGGACCCGCGCGCCCTTGCCACCGCGCTGGACGCCGTGCTGCCGGAGTGCCGCACGGTGGTCCAGGACGGCGGGCACTTCCTCGGCTGGGCACCCATGTACTGGAACATTCCCCGGCCGCAGGACCTGGTGATGGTGGGGACCGCCTTCCAGGCCATCGGGCTGGGCCTCGCGAGCGCCGTCGGGGTGGCGCGTGCCGTGGAGGACGGCCGCACCCTGGTGCTGGCTTCCGGCGACGGCGGTTTCCTGATGGGCCTGGCCGACCTCGAATCGCTGATCGGTGCGGCGAAGAGCGCCATCGTGGTGATCTACAACGACGCCGCGTACGGAGCCGAAATCCACCAGTACGGCTCCCAGGGCCTGACCGAAAAGCCGATGCTGATCCCCGAGGTGGACTTCAGCGGGATCGCCCGGGCCTTGGGCGCCGAGTCCGCGGTGGTCCGTTCCCTGTCGGACCTTTCCGCGCTGACGGACTGGATCGACGCCGGCGCCAAGGGCACCTTCGTGGCCGACTGCCGGATCACCTCCAGCGTCCGAGCCCCGTGGCTAAGCGAATGGATGAACGCCAAGCAAGCGGCGAAGGTGGCGGCAACAAGGTGATCTCGGAGCTTCCGACGCCCATACGGTATACAAAAAGTCTTCTTACTTCGCACCTATAGAAAAAAACTTCCTTGTAAAATAAGGGCTGTATCGAATATTTAGCCTGCTCGAAACCTCCACGAAACAGCATTTGGGATACAAAATAGGTATCCCTTTCGGCGCCGACCCTGTCGGAGCCGGATCCCCATCTCATGCCGTGGAGTTACACATGACTGCTGTATCCCGCACTTCCGCGTCACCGGCACCGTCATCGGGCGGTACCGTCGCCTCAGTCCTTGATTCGATCGGATTCACCCGCGCCCAGTTCTGGGTTTTCATGCTGATCCTCGCCGGGGAATTCTTCAACACGCTCGAGCAGAACTCGGTGGGAGCCATGGCCACCCACATCAAGGGATCGCTGCAGATCAGCGACGTCCAGCTCACCGCCATCAACACCGCCACCGTCATCGGCGGCCTCATAGGCCGGGTGCTGGCCGGCTGGCTGGCAGACCGCTATGGCCGCCGCTTTTCGCTCAGCTTCAACCTTCTCATTTACACCCTCGGCGGCCTTTTGAGCGCCTGCGCCTTCGACTACGAGATGCTCCTGGTCAGCCGGCTCATCGTCGGCATCGGCATCGGCGGTGAATTCATGATCGGCATCGTCATGCTGTCCGAGATGGTGGCCACCCGGTTCCGCGGCATCGCGATCGGGGCCATCAACGTCGGCGCCGGCGGCCTGGGCAACTTCCTCTCCTACGGACTGTTCCTGCTCCTGCTGGGACCGATGGAAACTCCCCTGGGCGGCGAGGACGCGGTCTGGCGCTGGTCCTTCGTGATCCTCGCCGTCCCGGCGCTCCTGGTGGTGCTGTACCGGCGGCGGCTGCCGGAGACCCCGCGCTTCCTCCTCTCCAAGGGACGCGTGGCTGAAGCGAACCAGTCCCTCGCAATCCTCGCCTCCGATTCCCTCCGCCCCACCACGGACCGTCCGAAGGTGGAACTCACCGCGGACCACCTTCCCCCCATAACGCTCCGCTCCTCCCCCGCGGCTGTCTTCCACCGCCTCGTCCTCCGGCGCACGGCCGCCCTGGGCGTCGCTTCCTGGATGGCGTTCGGATCCCAGGTCACCCTGAACTTCCTGATGCCCACGCTCCTGGTGGAACGCGGCTACTCGGTGTCCGAAAGCCTCCTTTACACGATGATCATGAATATCGGCTCGCTGCTCGGCGCCACCACCGCGGCCGTCATCGCCGGAAAGGTCGGACGGCGCACCGCCGTCACCGTCGCCGGGGTACTCGGCTGCCTCACGGCGCTCGCCTTCGCCGGGTTCGGCAACAGCACCGCCACCATCCTGGTGTTCGGCGCGCTGTTCCAGTTCTTCACCATGGTCACCAACACCACCCTGGCCACCTGGACCGCCGAGGTCTTCCCGACGGCGATCCGCGCCTCGGGTGCGTCGATCGTGAACGGCATCGGCAACATCGCCGGCGCGGTGATGCCCTTCCTCGCCGTGGCCCTCTACGGCTCCTTCGCCTTCGCCGGCGTCTTCGGACTCGCCGCCGTAATGTACGCCGTGCTGGTCCTCGCCGCTCGGTTCGCTCCGGAAACCCGCGGCCGTTCCCTCGAAGACGTCAACGAGAACACGCTCGCCGCTTCCCACTCCTAAACCCCGGGGGTTCCGCCGGGACCCCCGGCGGAACCCCACCACCCGCCAACGCCCCTGGAGGCACCTATGGAAACCTTGAACATCTCCGCCACCGCAAACGGCCTGAACTATCTCCCCGAGTACGTGGCCGGCGTCGGGGGCATCTTCGCCGCCCACGGCCTGCAGGTGACCGCCACAGCATGCGACCCCTGGACCGGTGTGCTCGACGACCTCGATTCCGGGGCGGCGGACCTCGCCCTTGGCGGCCTCTGGGTCCCCGGCATGTACGCCGGCATGGACCGCCGCGTCACCGTGGTGGGGCAGCTCAACCACCGCTTCCCGATGACCATTGTGGCCCGGAACGCCACCGGCCCCGTGGGCCTTGACTGGCTGGCCGGCCGCGTGGTGCTCGCGCCGGGCGCCGGCGGCAGCGCACCGTACGAGTTCACCGCCGGGCTGATCCGCGAAAGCGGCCTCGACCCCGCCGCAACCCGCTGGGTGCGCGATCTCTCCACCGCGATGCTCACCGAGCTGTATCGCGGCGGCTTGGGGGACGCGATCATCCTCGACCTCCTGTCCGCCAAGGAGCTCGTCGCCGCGGGCCAGGGAACCATCGTCTTCAGCCACCTCGAGGCAGGCGGGGTCATGCCCAACAGCGTGTACTACTGCCGCACCGACAGGGCAGCCGAACTCGGCGACCGCATCGAACGCTTCACCTCCGCCATCGCCGAGGCCATGGACCGCATCGTGTCCGGGGCGGCCGCTACAGACATCGACGCCGTCCTGGCCGCCCGCTGGCCCGACCGGGACCCCGTGCTGCTGCGGCAGGCTGTGGCGGAAATGGCCCGCGGCGGCGTCTGGGACACCACCGAGATCGATCCGGATGCCTCCGACCGCTGGATGCGGATCCTCGCCGACGCCGGACTGGTCACCCGCGCCCCGTCACTCAAGGAACTCACCGGAGGCCGTATGGTGGGTGCCGCATCGTGACGCTTTTCCTCACCGCCGAGCACATCGCTGCCCTGATCGGCGACGTCGATGTCCTGGCCGCCGTCGAAGCGGTGCACGCGGACCTGGGATCCGGGGCCATGACCCAGCCCCCGCCGTCGACCCTTGCCGGCGAAGGCGACGCCGTATTCCTGCCCATGGCGGCCCGTTCGGACCGGCTGGGGCTCGCCGCGGTGAAACTGATGGCGGACATCCCCGGCAACGGCTCCCGCGGGCTGCCGACGCAGCGCTCCACGATCCTGGTCAGCTCCACCGTCACCGGTGAATGCGTGGCAGTGCTCGACGGCGCCCTGGTCACCCGGCTGCGCACGGCCGCCGCCTCCGCGGTGGCCACCCGCTACCTTGCCCGCGGCGACAGCCGTACCCTGGGCCTCGTCGGCGCGGGGAACCTCGCCATCGAGCACGTGCGTGCCATCAGCGCGGTCAGACCCATCGAGAACATCATCGTGTGGTCGCGTTCGGCCGCCACCACGGCTCGGTTCCTGGAGGCAGTCAGTCCAGAACTCCGCGGCCGCACCGTGGTGGCGGCCGACCCCCGGGCGGTGGTACAGAACTGCGACGTCCTCTGCACGCTGACACCGTCCGTCGACCCAATCGTGCGCGGCTCCTGGCTGCAGCCGGGCCAGCACGTCAACGCGGTGGGGGCCCGCCCCCGGCCCACGCACCGTGAGCTCGACGGCGGGGCGATGGGCCGGGGCACCCTGGTGGTGGACAGCGCGGACACCGCCCTGTCCAAGTCAGGCGACCTGCTCCAGGCCATCGCCGAGGGGGCGGTTCCCGGGGACGTGCCGCTGCGCGAACTCGGGCACGTCGTTGCCGGAACCGCGCCCGCCCGCACCGGCCCGGACGAGATCACCGTCTTCAACTCGGTGGGCCTCGCCGCGCAGGACCTTGCCACGGCCGCAGCGCTGATCGACCTCGCCCGGCTCCGCGACATCGGCACCTTGGCACCACTCACGGCGATTCCGGCGGCCGTATGAGCCGGATCGCGGTGGTGAACTGCAACACCACCACGTCGATGACGGAGATGGCCGCAGCCCGGGCCCGGCTTGCCGTGGGCCCGTGCACCACCGTGGTTGCTGTCACGCCCACGTGGGGTGTCGAATCGGCCGAAGGCTGGTACGACAGCTTCATCAGCGCCGCGGCGGTCCTGCACAGCCTGGAGAACCTGCCCCCGGACATCGACGGCGTGGTCATGGCCGGCTTCGGCGAACACGGGCGCGAGGGCGCCCGGCAGCTCCTCGACATTCCCGTTGTGGACATCACCGAAGCAGCCGCCCACCTGGCGATGCTCCTGGGCCGCCGCTACGGAGTGGTCACCACCGTCAGCAGCGCGGTGGGCCAAATCGAGGACAGCCTCACCACCGCCGGGCTGATGGGGCACTGCGCCGCCATCGAGGACACGGGCCTCGGCGTCCTGGAGATCGACGCCGACCCGACCGCCACAGCGGAGGCCTTCGTCGCCGCCGGTGAGAGGGCGATTGCCCGCGGCGCCGAGGTCATCTGCCTGGGTTGCGCGGGGATGGCGGGCCTGGAGGAGTACGTCAGCGGGCGGCTCCCCGTTCCCGTGATCGACGGCGTCGCTGCCGCGGCTGCCCTGGTGGAAACGCTCATCCGCCAGCGCCTGGGCACCAGCAAGATTGACAGCTATGCCGCGCCGCTGCGGAAGACGCGGACCTGGAACCCGCCAGCGGTGGGGGTGGACGTCGCGGCGGGTGTTGAATAATGGGTTCACCGTTCGAATGGAGCCTCCCACATGACATCATCAGCCCCCGAGGGTTCGCTGACCAGCCAGACCTACCGGACGCTGCGCCGGCAGATCATCCTGGGTCACTACCCGCAGGGGTCACGGCTGGTGGAGGCCGCACTGGCAGCGGAACTGAACGTCTCCCGGCTGCCGATCCGGGAGGCACTGCCACAGCTGGAGAACGAGGGCTTCGTGCGGACCCTTCCGCGCCGCTCCTCGCGGGTTGCCGAATGGACGACGGCCGATGTCACCGAGTTGTTCGATGTGCGGCTGAGCCTGGAAACCCTGGCCGCACGGTTAGCCGCCAGGTCGGTGGCGGCCGGCGCCTCGATGCAGCCGCTGCTCGATGCCATCGACGCGGAGCACAGGGCGTTAGACAGCGAGGACTGGCTGGAAGTGGCCGAAACATCCACTGTGGTGCACGAGGCGATTGTCGAAATAGCGGGCAGTTCGCTGCTGACCACCCTGATGCGCGGCGTCAGCGGCAGGATGACGTGGCTTTTCTACATGACCAGCGCCCGCGACCAGCGCCAGCAGTCCGACGAACACCACGGGCTGCTGGAGGCAATCCGTGCCGGCAATGACCGGCTGGCCGAGGCCATCGCCTTCACCCACATCGAGAAAGGCCGGGCTCCGTCGCTGCGCCTACTGGCCGCGGACCATATCTCCGGCAAGAGCGTCTCCTAAAGCCAGGGCGGACCTCCCGCGCTCCGGCCCGGAACAGCAGCATCAACCAGGACGTTGAGGTGGTATGCGAAAGCGCGTTGTCATTCCGGCTGCAGTGCTGGTGGCTGCCATTGCATTAACGGTGGGGTTGTACCTGTTCCAGCCCTGGCGGATCTTCACGAGCTCAACTGTGATCGAGGATCTTCCGGCTGCTGCCACGCCAGCCGTCGAGCCGTCGACCGGGCCGACGGAGCCCGCGGGACCCTCGGCAGCGCCCTCCGCCGTCGCGCCCGTTGCCGCTCCGCGTGAGTTGGCAACGGGCCAACTCATCAGCCATGAACACGCCAGCTCAGGAACTGTGAAGATCCTGGAGCTACCCGACGGGAGCCGGATTCTCCGGCTCGAAGGCCTTGACACGTCCGACGGCCCGGACCTGCGGGTGTGGCTCACGGACGCGCCGGTGATCGAGGGATTCGACGGCTGGTATCTTTTCGACGACGGTGCTTACCTTGATCTGGGCGCGCTCAAGGCGAACAAGGGCGACCAGAACACCAGATCCCCGCCGGGACCGTGCTGGGCGATTACAGCTCAGTCAGCATTTGGTGTGCGCGTTTCGCGGTGTCATTCACCGCCGCCGAGCTGAACCCATAGCCCGTTCGTTGCCGTGAAACTCCGCCTGGGGACCTTACGAACGCCAGCCCGCCGTCGTACATCCCTGCGTCACATCACTTTTGGCTTCCCGGGCCGCCCCTTGTGCTCCGCCCGCGCGATCTCGAAGCTGCTCTCGAACGGCAGCGAGTCCACGTCCAGCAGCGGGTCGCTGTCTTGCGTCTCCACCAGCTTCCGCGCATCCTCCTCCGACTCCACGCTGGGCATGGACCCGGGCAGGTGCCGCCCGGCCGATTCCGGCAGGAACCGGATCGCCACGGCAGCAACCGCGGCCACGGCCATGAGGTAGTACGCAATCGCCATGTCGTCGCCGGTCAGCCCGATCAGGGCCGCGATGATGAAGGGGGCCGTCCCGCCGAAGATGGCGACGGCCAGGTTGTAGGCGATGCCCATGGCGGAGTAGCGGTGCTCGGTGGGAAACAGCGCCGGCAGCGCGGAGGCCAGGTTCGGCACTGAAAACGCCACCGGGAAGGCGATCAGGGCCAGGCCCAGCAATGTCATCGGGACGCTGCCCGCCGCTATCGCCAGGAACGCCGGAACAGCGAACACCACCGTACTGAAGGCCCCGATCCACAGCACCGGGCGCCGGCCGATGCGGTCCGAGAGCAGGCCAGTGAAGGGGATGCACAGCGCCATGACCACCAGGACCGGGAGGGTCAGCAGCGTCCCCTCCACCTCGTTGTAGCCCTTATTGGTGGTGAGGTACGTGGGCATGTAGGACGTGAGGGCGTAGGCCACGGTGTTGGCAGCGGCCGCCAGGATCATGGCCAGCAGGATGGGCCGCCAGTGCGCCTTCAGGATCCCGAGCGGACCCACAGGGCGGAGCTCCTCCCCCGTCCCGGGGTGCTTGGCCGCCACGGCTTCGGCCTCCATCGTGGCTTTGAAGGCGGCAGACTCCTCGATCTTCATCCGGAAGTAGACAGCCACAGCGCCCAGCGGACCTGCCACCAGGAACGGGATCCGCCAGCCCCACGCTTCCATCTGCTCCTGCCCCAGCATCAGCTGCAGGACGGACACCACCAGCCCGCCAGCCGCGAAGCCGAGATAGCTGCCCATGTCCAGGAAGCTGACGTAAAAGCCCCGGCGCCGGTCCGGCGAATGCTCGCACACGAACGTGGTGGCGCCCGAGTATTCGCCGCCGGTGGAAAAGCCCTGCACCAGCTTCAGGACCACCAGCAGCACCGCCGCCCAGATGCCCAGCACGTCGTACCCCGGAAGCAGGCCGACGGCGAACGTCGCCGCGGCCATCAGCATCAGCGTCATGGCCAGGACCTTCTGGCGGCCCATCTTGTCTCCCAGCCAGCCAAAAAAAATGCCGCCCAGGGGCCGGGCGATGAACGTGGCGGCGAACGTTCCCAGCAGGAACAGGTTTTGGACTGCCCTGTCCGCTTCGGGCAGGAACACCGGCCCCATGGTGGTGATGAGGTAGCCGAACACGCCGACGTCGTACCACTCCATCGTGTTGCCCACGATGGTGCCGCCCAGCGCCTTGCGCAGCGTGCGGCGGTTGACGATATTGACGTCGGATACCTGTAGCCGCCGCTTCTGCCCGCTGTGCTGTGTCATGCCGCCCACCGCCGCCTCGCTCGCGTAGCCGGGCACACGTCGTCGTTCTTCTTACCCCCGTGAGCGGCAGCGGCCCAACACCTCCGTTCATCTTGCCACTCCCGCACTGCGGCAACAACGGACTGGGGATGTATCAACCGCTGGAAGCACGTTCAAGAGGCAGGCCCAGGGCGGATGCGTGGCTCAATTTCTTCAAGGTACGTTGTCCGGGACGAAGAGCGGGCTGGAACAACGGCCCGGCGTAAGGCCGCGGGGCGTGCCCAGGAGGTCCTTGCACTTCGGTTGGGGCTGATGGCTCCGTTCGCCCCGCCGCCGTTCGTGTTGGTCACCACTGCGGACGACATCCTGGAGCTCCTGCTCGTCGGAGCCCTTTGCATCGTCGCCGCCCTGGCGGGCGGGCACTTCCTGACGTCCCGCGCCGGGGTGCCCACGGAGTCGAACAGGGTGATGTCCCCTTCGTCCCGGCGGCCGGGAACCTGGCCGGCCACCAGCTGGGCATGTTCAGCGCCCAGCTCATCCTGGAACGCACCAAGGCGCTGGGCATGCAGGGGCTGGTGACCATCTGGCACGGCTACGGTCTCGCGGACCTGGCGGCCGGCGTTCACCTGCAAGTTCCGGGCCGATGAGCTGATTGAGCACTGCGTTGCCGTTGCCACTGTTGGCGGCTCCAGCGTTATTGATCCCGCAGCGCAGCGGCTTGCTTCTGTGGCGGACCGGCCGGGCGTCGCGGTGGGAGACCCGGCCAAGCTGGTGCTGGTGGAGGGTGACGCGGTGACGGCCGCAGTGATGGACCGGCGTCCCGGCCGCTGGCTTTGGTGACCAAACTCCCCTACTGCCCCGGCGCCCGGTAGGTGGGCGACTTCTTGGCCGCCTCATCGAGGTCCTCAACCGTCAGGAGCGGCTTCAGGCGGACGTTGACGTTCCCCGACGAATTGATCAGCAGCGACAGCGCTGCTGCGCTTGCATCGTCTGGAATATCGAAAACGCCGAGGACATCGTAGTAACCAAAAGCGTAGTAGAAGCACTCCAGCGTTCCGCCCACGGATTTCAGTGCCTCGGTCAGGGCCTCGCGGCGCTTGGTGCCGCCTTCCTGCATGAGCCCCTGGATTCCCTTGCCCACGTACGTCGCTTCAAACAGATACTTCGGCATGACCGTTCCTTTCCTACATTCCCATCCCAGTTGTCGCCGCAGGGGCAAATGCCACGCCGAGCGCGATCACAGCCAGCGCCACCGCAACGGAGCGGTTGGCGAGCCGCTTCCACGGCAGCATTTTCTCCCCGGCGATGAAGGCCCCGATCAGGGCCATCCAGCCGACGCTCATCACGCCGAGCGCAAACAGCGCCGTCATCAGCGCCCAGCAGCACGCCACGCACCAGGCGCCGTGCTCCACACCCATCCGGAGTGCACCCGTGTAGCCCGGCCGCATCCGGTGCAGGATGAAATCCATGGGTGTCCGGCATTTCATCAGGCTCACGTTTTTGGCCGGCGTGAGCTGGTACAGGGCGGCGATCATGATGACCCCCGCCGCAACGTAGCGGCCGCCCTGGTCCGGGGCGAAGAGCCCGGGCGCCAGCTCTGCCACCGACACATAAAGCACGTACGCCACCAGCCCGAACGCCGTCCACGCGGCCAGGTAACCGGCCACGAACACGGCCGTAGACCCTGCCGGCGCGTACCGTCCCTGCTCCCGCCGGTGCCGCTGGATCCGGTGGTACGCCACCACCATGGGGGCCACCGACGGGAACATCATGGCCGCGAGCATCACCACCCACGTCACCGTGAAGAAGCCCACCGGTCCCGGCGTCGTCCACGGGCCCATGTCCATACCCGCCAACTGGGAGAACGTCAACACCCAGCTGGCAGCGGCGAGCACCAGCAGGACAGCAACAAGGCCGGCCTCCCGCGGATCAACGCGGGAGGCCTTCGCCACTGAGTGACCGCTACTGAACAACCTCCTGCGTTCCACTGCCGGGCCGTTCAGCCCCGGCCCCTCGGGGCACCCTCCGCCATTTCACTGGCGAACGCGAAATCGGACGTCTCGCCGTAGACGCCGTCAAACTCCTGTCCGAACAGGTCCACGTGCCCCGGTGCCTTGCCAATCCGGAACTCGGGGGCGAAGCCGTACATGGCGTTCTTCACCGTGGTCACGCCGCCGTCGGGCCCCGGCAGCGGCTCGAACGTGAACCGGGCCTTGTCCGAAACCGAGCCGGACGGCCTGTCACCGCCCGTGAACGTGACCTTGGCGCGCTCCAGTCCCAGCCACTCCCCGTACAGCCCAGCGAGGTCGCCGAAAGGACCGCCGGCCTGCCCGCGAAGGATGGTTTCCAGGGCGCCCACCTGGGCTTCGGATGCGGAGTCGTCGACGACGGCCCCCACCTTCCAGCCGCCCGCGGTCAGATGCGTGGGGAACCAGTTGACGAACGCGAATTCGACGCCGGACAGGTCCGTGTCATCGAGGTTTCCCTTGGCGATATGGAAGACATTCAGGCCGCGGCACTCGCCGTCCGGCCCGGTGGGCATGCCGTCCACCGGGCACGGACAAATCAGCTGGCATGTGCAGTTGCCCGCGTATGTTCCGGACATTTCCCAAGACACAGAACCCTCCTCACCTGGCGTCGTCGCCGTGCAGGAGTGGCCCGGATTCTGGCGCCTCGTTCCGTGGAAACGGGGTGGATGGCCCCGTTAACGCAGACGCTATTCCTCCGGCAACAGGCAGTCAATATGCCCGGGATACCTAATGGCCGGCGGACCGATTTCTCCGGTTCCCGCCGCTTTTCACGGCCGGCGTTCAGGTCGGGGAGGCTTGCCTATCGCTTACCGGAAGCCGGTGCAGTAGGTTGGGCTTACGCCGTCCGAAGAGGTGCTGCTGGGCACCGGTATTCCGGCCACCGACGCCTTGAATCCGCCGCCAGCCCTGCATGAAAATTCGTGCCCAGGCCACGCCAGCACTTCAGAGAAGCGAATCCATGAACCCTGCAACTGCTCCCCGCATCCGTCCAAACCCCCGCTTCCGGTGGCTCGTGCCCGCCGCCCTGATTTTCCTCAGCCTCGTGCCCATCATCGCCGGGGCCGTCCGCCTGGGTGAGCTGTCCGGAGGCGAGATCAGGCCCGATAACGCGCGGTTCTTCGATTCGCCTGTCCCCGTGCTGATCCACATTCCCACCGTCACGCTGTACCTGGTGCTGGGCGCGTTCCAGTTCGTTTCCCCGCTGCGCCGGGGCAAGCGTGGCAGGCCAAGCTGGCACAAAGTCGCCGGACGCATCCTCGCCCCCACCGGGCTCCTCGCTGCCCTGTCCGGTTTATGGATGGCAGTCTTCTACGACCTCCCGCCCCTGGACGGGCCGCTGCTGCTCATCCTTCGGCTGGTGTTCGGGTCCGCCATGGTGGCGTTCATCGTCCTGGGTTTCATCGCGGTGCGGCGCCACAACTACGTTCGGCACAGTGAGTGGATGTCCCGGGCCTACGCCATTGGCATCGCCCAGGGAACCATCGTGGTGGTGACCATTCCCTGGATCGTCCTGGTGGGGCCGGTGACCGAGCTGACCCGGGCACTCCTGATTGGTGCATCCTGGGTCCTCAGCCTGGCGGTGGCCGAGTACTTCATCTATCGGCGCGCGCACGGAGCCGAACAGAAGCTCCGCCGTTCCGTCCAGCCTGTTTAGGCCTTCCCCTCCGCGGTTGAATCCTTGGCCCGTTCAAGCGCATCGAGAACCAACTCCAGTCCGAACGCGAATTCCTCGGCATAGCTGTAACCTGGCCGGAGGACATGCTTGGCCATGAGTTCGTGAAGGTAGGGGTACTCACCGGCCGGCAACTGCCCCAGCATCACGTGGGCCATGGCGGCCGCCTCTTCGCCCGAGTCGAAGGGCAAGGCCTTTTCCTGCTTCGCGAAGCCGTACACATAGCTGTCCAGCGCGGAGAAGGCGTGCGCCGTCATGGCCAGGGAAAAGCCCCCGTTCCGGAACGTCCCGAGCACCCTGTCGTGGTGCCGCATCGTACTTGGTCCGGCGTGGGTGGCGGAGTCCATCAGCCCGTTGGCCCACGGGTGCCGCAGCAGGACTGCCCGCACCGACACCGAGCGCTTTCGCAGGGCGGTTTTCCAGCTTTCATCATGGACCGGCAGGTCGATCTCGCCGTAAAGGGCATCGATCATCCCGTTGAGCAGGTCCTCTTTGTTCGAGACGTGGTTGTACAGCGACATCGCTTCGACCCCCAGCTCATCCCCCAGCCGGCGCATCGAGAGTTTCTCAATCCCGTCCTCATCCGCGAGCCTGATGGCAGTTTCCAGGACCCTGGCCCGGTTCAAACGCTCCCTGCCTTCAGTCCGCTGCACTCTTCTTGCAGGCATTTCCCCTCTTTCTTCCGACCCCATTGACTCACCTTACACCGTAGGCGTAGGTTACTTACATCATAAACTTACAACGTAAGGCAGAGATCATGAGCACGCTCCCTGGAACCCGCAACACCGCCATGCCGAGCACATCGAAACTGGACTTCCGCAGCTGGTCCCCCGCTACCGCGAGCGCAGTATCCGGACTGGGCCTGGTGGTCATGGTGGTCCTCATGACGGCCGGCTACTTCGGGGCAGTGTCACCGCTCATCACTCCCGGCGATGCAACGAAGACAGCCCAGAACATTTCGCAGTCGGGAACCGCCTACCTTGCCGGCGTCGCCTGCATCGTCGTGGTCATCCTCATCGATGTGGTGGTCTCCGGCGCCTGGTATGCGCTGTTCAAAGGCGTCAACCGGCAGCTGTCGGCGGCCGCCGCCTGGCTGCGGGTCGCCTACTCGGTGCTCTTCGCAGTGGCAACAGGCCAGCTCGCCTACGCCTACACCCTGTTGGAAAGTCCCGGCCGGGCCCTGCACGCCATCGAATTGTTCCACACCATCTGGCTCATCAGCCTTGGCCTGTTCGGGCTCCATCTCATCCTGATCGGGTGCCTGGAACTGCGCTCCGCCTTCGTCCCCAAAGTTTTCGGAGTCCTCCTGCTCATCTCCGCCGCGGGATACATCCTGGACGCACTCGGGGTGGCCTTCGTGGAGGCGTTCACTCCGATGTACGGACAGTTCGCCATCATCGGTGAAACCAGCTTCATCTTCTGGCTCCTGACCAAAGGCCGCAAACTAACCCTCCGTTGAGCTGCCCACCGCCCGAGGCGGGCGAACGTTCCCAAGCCAGGTGCCGCCGTCGTAATGTACGACGGCGGCACCTGGCTTTAGTGCCTCGTCGCGACGGCCGTCAGGGCTGGTGGGCTGGAATGAGCCGATAGGCGAAGCGGCCCTCCACACCATCCAGCGGGCTCATGGTGAGATCTGCGCCCTGGCCCGGCAGCCGCAGGGGCGACCTGACCGCCTGCCCGTCGCACGGGACCCGCACGGGCGCAAGGACTTCCTCACCTGCCGACGTCGATATGGACAGCTCCGTAAAGGACGGTCCTGAGCAGACGAAATCCAGATCGTACTGGCCGGGTTCGGCCATGAGCGTTCCCGTGGTGGTGGTGTTGCCCCCGCTGGTACCGCGGAGCTCGCCCGGTATCCGCGTCTGCAGCTGCTGGTCCGACCACTCCGACAGGTCCTCCAGTTCCGACGCCCTCCGGTCCGGGTTGGTCTGCACCTTGACCCCCGTTGCCGACGGCTTGCCCACTGGCGGGACCGCGCTGATGGTGATGGGCCCGCCGGTGTGCCGGAGGAAGCGGTCCAGCCCGGAACCGCACTCAAAGGCCGATGCTTCCGGCACGCCGTCGGCTCCAACAATGGTGAGCTTGGCGCCGTAAACCCCAGCGCACGCGCCCGAGACCATGTAGTCTCCCGGTGCCAGGTCAAGGAACAGTTTGCCGGCCGGCTCCGCCTCGGACGGCATGCCCGGTTCCGATGGGGACGCCTCGAGCAGGCGCACCACTTCACCCATGTTCTCCTCGAAGGAAGCCGCAGGTGGTGTTGCCGGCGGCGAGGACGCAAGGGCCCCTTGCTCATCCGGGCCGGTGTACTCACACCCGGCCAGCGCCATAACCAGTGCGGCCGCAACCGCCAGAAATCCCCGGTGCCGTGCCGGCATCCCCCCATGCGCTGACATGCCTCCGAGTCTATGGCCTCCCCCCGGGGGCAGCTGCGGGCAAGGCTAGCTGTCGTGGGCATAGGAAGGAGCGGCCGAAGGGCGCATAGTTGGACGATGACAAGTCCGTACACCCGGGGCGACTCCTTTAGCAGCGGCGCTTCACGGGAACACATCAGACAAGCGCTCGTGGACTACGGCGCCACGGACGTTGTTTTCAGCCAACGCGGGAATCGGAGCGCCCTCGCCTTCAGGGGTGCCGGACGGCAATTCCGCATCGTAGTTTCCCTACCCGAGTCCGACGGGAGCGTGACAACCCTAGGGGACACAGCGGAGGGTCCCCTCCGCGAAGCGAAGGGGAAAATGCTGGAACGCGCCAACCGCAGGTTCTGGCACGCCCTGTCCCTGTCGATAGACGCCAAACTCGGTGCCGTGGCAGCAGGCATTGCCAGTCTTGAATCCGAATTCCTGGCCCATGTGGTCCTCCCCGGGAATCGCACGGTACTCGACGAACTCGAACCCGTCATCGACTTTGCTTACCGGTCCGGCCGGCGTCCCTCCTTCGGATATCCGGCCCCGTCCCTGGCACTTACCACTGCCATGCCGGGCCTGCCGTAGGTTGCCCTGGAATTACCTGTCTGAAGTGCGTCTTTGGGCGTAGACTCGCAGCACCCCGGGACGCTGCGACTGGACATCCTGCCTCCGGCAATCAACAAATCCCTCTCCGTCAGAAGCAGCCAGCGAACCAGCGCCTGGAAGGCACACCATGACCGAACCGCTTATCCAAGACCAGTGGCACCGGCTTCCCTCCACGGTGACGCGGTGGCTGATTGATAATCCCGGCTGCGTGATCCTGCCGCGAACGTTATCCGCAGAAATCAGTGCAGCCACCGGCCATCCCCTCAACGAGGACCCACACGGCGAAACCACGCTCTGCCAGCAGGACGTGGACTTTATCCGGATGAAGTCACGCGAGGCCGAGACCGGGCAGCCCGACGCCGGCTACACGGACTTGGGTTCCGTTCGAGCATAAAAGCTCCCGGGCTTGCCCGGAGGCCGCGCTGAACCGCTCACCGTGCCTAGGGCTGTAGCCTCCCGCCTGCGGCAGTGCCAGAATGTTGGGCAACAGCTCCACTCCGGGCGGCAATTCCGGCAGCAAGTAGGCGCAGTCATGACGTACATCAACGACCTGGGCAACGTGGGACGCGGCGATCTTGCCGTAGCCGGCGGCAAAGCTGTGGGCCTCGGTGGCCTCATCCAGGCCGGACTGCCGGTCCCGCCGGGCTTTGTCCTGACCACCGCTGCCTACTCGGATTTCGTCACCGGCAACGGCCTGGGCACAGCCATCCAGGAACACGCCTCGCTGTCACCGCAGGCCTCGCCGCAGGACTATGCGGCTGCCTCGGAGCGGATCCACACCCTGTTTCGCACCGGCACCATACCGGCCGGAATCGCAGCCGAACTGGCCGAGGCCTACGGGCGCCTCGGCGGGAATACGGCGGTGGCGGTGCGGTCTTCCGCCACGGCGGAGGACCTTGCCTCGGCCAGCTTCGCGGGACAGCAGGAAACGTACCTGAACGTCCGCGGCACAGACGCGCTGACGGACGCCGTGATCGATTGCTGGGCGTCCCTCTGGACGGCCCGCGCCATGGCCTACCGTGCCCGCGAAGGCGTGGGACCGGACGAGGTGCGGCTCGCCGTCGTGATCCAGCAGATGGTGGAAGCTGATGCAGCAGGGGTGATGTTCACCGCCAACCCGGCGAACGGGCGGCGCGACCAGACGGTGATCAGCGCCGCGTGGGGCCTGGGCGAGTCGGTGGTCAGCGGCACGGTCACCACGGATGATGTGGTGGTCGACGCCGAAACCGGCACCGTGGTGTCGCGGCAGACGGCCGACAAGGAAGTCATGACCGTCGCCGCAGAGCACGGGACCCGCGAGCAGCCGGTGGCGGAAGCCCGCCGTCGTGCGCCCGTACTGGACGACGCCGCGGCAGCCGAGCTTGCCCGCCACGGGCGGCGGATCGCGGACTACTTCGGCGCGCCGCAGGACATCGAATGGGCGCGGGCGCACGGCCGGTTCTACCTGCTGCAGTCCCGGCCCATCACCGCGCTGCCCGAACCGGCGGCCGACACCCCGGACACCTGGCCCCTGCCCTATCCGAAGGGGCTCTACTTCCGTGCAAGCATCGTGGAACAGCTGCCGGATCCGCTCTCGCCGCTGTTCGCCGACATGATCGACGGCTCGGTCTCCCGCTCGTTGACGGCCCTGATGACCGAGGCCGTGGGCAAGAACATCCTGCGCGACGGCGAGATCGGGCTGCCCACCATCAACGGCTACGCCTACTACTATTACCGCAGCTCGGCGATGTGGCGGATGATGGGCAGGTCCGTCACGGCGATGCGTTCGCTGGCCCGCGGCAGGGCGCACATGGGAGTGGCCGGCTGGCGCGAGTATTCCCATCCCCGGTACGTTCGGGTGATCAAGGACTGGTCCGTGAAGCCTCCGGCGGAGCTCACTGGCGGGGAACTGCTGGCGGGCGTGCAGGCCCTGCTGGACGCCGGCACCATGTACTACACCGCCGTGCAGTCGGTCATTCCGCTCGCCGCCACGAGTGAAATCTCCTTCCGCGCGTTCTACGACAAAGTGGTCAAGCGCGAGGGCGATCCCCCGGCCACAGTGTTTTTGCTCGGCTTCGACAGCGAACCGATCCGGGCAGAGAAGTCACTGTTTGATCTGGCCGGATGGGCGCGCAGCGACCCGGGCCTGGCAACGGCGTTGCTGGAGCGGTCGACGGCGGAACTCGCCGAGTGCCAGCGCACCGGTTTGGCGCCGGCTGGCGTGGACGACGTCCTGTGGCAGGAATGGCGCTTCACGTTCAAGGAGCACCTGGACCTCTACGGCCACGCCGTCTACAACCTGGACTTCGCCAGCCCGCTGCCGGCCGATGATCCGTCCACCCTGCTGGAGACGGTGAAGTTCTACCTGCGCGGGCAGGGCACGGACCCGCATGAGCGGCAGCGGCAGCTGACCGAGCGCCGGGAGTCGGCCACCTCGGAGGTGGCAGGCCGGCTGGGGCCGCGGCGGCGGGCCTTGTTTTTCCGTCTGCTCAATTGGGCCCAGGAGACGGCGCCGATCCGGGAGGACGCGCTGGCTGACGTCGGGCTCGGCTGGCCGCTGCTGCGCGGGATGCTGCTGGAGCTCGGCCGGCGGCTGGTTTCCTCGGGGGTGGTCGCTGCTCCGGACGACGTGTTCTGGCTGCGGTTCCCTGAGCTGCGGAGTGCGGTGGAGTTTGGTCTCGCGGCACCGGGCAGGCTGGCTGCGCCGGCGGTGGCCATTTCCGGGGCTTCGCAGCCCGTCCGTGCTGCCGTCGTGGAGGAGCGGAGGATGCTGTGGCACGGCCAGGCGAAGGCAGCCGTCCCACAGATGCTGCCCGAGAGCCGCTGGATGGACAAGGCGTTCGGTTCGATGATGCCCGCAGGCCCGCAGCAGAAGCCCGGCGACGTCATCAAGGGTGCCGGCGCGAGCTCCGGCAAGGTCACCGCGCCGGCCCGGGTGCTGCGGGGACCCCAGGATTTCGGGCTGATGGAGCCGGGCGAGGTCTTGGTGGCCCGCATGACCACACCGGCCTGGACGTCGCTGTTTGCGATGGCCTCCGGCGTGGTGACCGACGTTGGCGGGCCGCTGAGCCACAGCTCCATCGTGGCCCGCGAGTACGGCATCCCTGCCGTCCTGGGCACCGGAGTAGCCACGCAACGGCTGAGCAGCGGGCAGCAGATCCTCGTTGACGGCGACGCCGGGACGGTCACCATTGCGCATCAGGCCACCGCTGCAGACCAGGGTTGAGCGAGTGCTACTCCCCCATCCCGGGATGCACCGGCACAAAATCGATTTTGTTTCCGGAGTTCTTCCGGCCCGCAGCCGTCCGGGAGAATCCCCGCGCGTCCAGGCCGTTCTTGGCGCGGAATTCGGCGAGCGCAGCGTCGTAGGCGTTGTTGAGGGCAAGGCCTGAGAATTCACCCGTGCTGCCGTCATTAAAATCGATCCTGATGCGGACGCTGGCCGGGTAGTGCCGGTTCATCCGGATAAAGCCTTCGGTGTCCTGCTGGAGAGTAATCAAGGGAGTCTGCTTTCGTCGTGGAAGTGACCTCCAGTCTGGCGCAGATCGCGCCTGTGTGCAGACGTGGGTGGTACCAGCAGGGCTACCCTCGCCACCGCGGAACTGCATAGATGCCGTTAGTCCACCGGCTAAACTTATGGGAGGAATTGTTGGGCCAGCCGAGCCCGGTTCCCACCTCCCTCCCCCTTGAATGGAACCTCCCTTAATGTCCTCCGCGATTTCCGCGCCGGCGCCCAAGCGATTCCCGCTGGCCGCCATGATGGTCCTGGCCACCATCGCCTTCACCGCCATCACCACCGAGCTCCTCCCGTCCGGCCTGCTCCCCCAGATCAGCGCCGGGCTGAACGTGTCCGAACCGGTGGCGGGCTACCTCGCCGCGGCCTACGCCGCCGTCATCGTGGTGACGGTGGTGCCGGCGGCGCGGCTGCTGGCCAACATCCCGAAACGGCCGTTGCTGGTGGCACTGGTGCTGACCTTCGCGCTCAGCAACGCACTGGTTGGTTTGGCCCCGGACTTCACGTTCGCCATGGTGGCACGGCTGGTGGGCGGCCTGGCGCACGGGCTGCTGTGGACCACCATGGCACCGTACGTGGCCCGCGTGGTTCCCGCGGACAAGGTGGGCAAGGCCCTCGCGATCGTGTTCAGCGGCAACAGCCTGGGCCTGGCCATCGGCGCGCCCATCGGCACCGCTCTGGGGACGGTCCTCGGCTGGCGCTCGGCGTTCCTGGCGCTCGCCGGGTTCGGCGTCCTCCTCGCCGTCCTGGGCTGCTTCTTCCTCCCGCCCGTCCGCCGCGGCGCCGGCGAGGCCCGCCCGTCCATGCGCGCGGCCATCGCCCAGCCCGGCGTGAAGTCCGTGGCCATCGCGTGGCCATTGCTGGTCCTGGCCCACTTCGCGCTGTTCACCTACATCGCCCCGTACACCCGCGAAGCCGGCCTGCCCGACTACGCCATCAGCCTCTCCCTCACCGTCCTGGGCGTCGCCGGACTGATCGGCATCTGGATCGCGGGCATGACGGTCGATTCGCACCCTCGCCGTTCGCTCCTTATTACGACGGCGGCCATTGCGGCGTCGATGCTGGCGTTGCCTTTTGTGGGCGGGAGCCTGGTCTTCGCCCTCGCTTTGATGACGGTGTGGGGTGCCGGACTGGGCGCCATTGGCATCTACAACCAGTCGGCCATCCTGCGGGCCGGCCGCGAGAACAAAGACGCCGCCAACGGGCTGACCGTCCTGACCATCCAGCTGGGCATCACCATCGGCGCGCTCTACGGTTCCGCCGCCCTGGTGGTGGCCGGGCCTTTGCTGGTTCCCGCTGCCGCGGCCCTGCCGGTGATCGCCGCACTGGTTATCGCCTGGGCCGGAAAGACGGCCGCGTACCCGCCGGGTCCGTGCGAGTCCACGTGGAAGAGCCCGCGGCCCGTGGAGATCCCCGAGAGCACGCACTAATTGGCGTGCGGCCGTTGGCCGGCTGAGGGCATTCACAGCTCAACCCCCTAACATGGCCCCCATGAAGGATGCCCGCAAGGCCCGCTCCGCTGCCGTTGTGATCAATGCCGGCTCCCGCCGAGGGGCCGCGGCGCATGAGCTTGCCGTGGACGCCACGCGGCGTGCCGGTGTGCCGATCTCCGCGGTGCACCGTGTCCTGTCCGGGGCGGAGCTGTCCCAAACACTCGATGGTGTGATTGCCGACGGACACGACCTGCTGGTGGTGGGTGGCGGCGACGGCACCGTGGCTTACGCCGCCGGCCGGGTTGCCGGCACCAGCATCGTGCTGGGTGTCCTTCCGCTGGGCACGGCCAACGACTTCGCCCGCACCCTGGAGATACCGAACGACCTCGCCGCTGCGTGCGCTGCCATCGCGGACGGGAAGGTGGTGGACATCGACCTCGGCCGGGCGAACGGCCAGCCCTTCCTGAACGTCGCGTCGGTTGGTTTGTCGGTGGGGGTCACCGAGGCCCTCAGCCCGCGACTGAAGCGGTATGTCGGGCCGTTGGCCTACAGCATCGCCACTGTTATGGCCTATGCCCGGCACAAGCCGTTCCGCGCCCGCCTCGAGTTCCCGGAAGGGGACCACGAGCCGCTGGAACTCGAAGGCCTGCTGCAGGTCGCCGTCGGGAATGGCCGGCACTACGGCGGCGGCAACACGGTCTCCCCCACGGCCGGGATCGATGACCACACCCTGGACATCTACGCCATCCTGGCCGGGCCGCTCCGGGAGCACGTGAGCATCGCCCGGCTGCTGAAGGACGGCAGCTTCATCAAACATGACCGGGTTTACCACCTGACCAGCCGCCAGGTCCGGCTGGTCACCGAGCCGACGCTACCGGTAAACCTCGACGGCGAGATCGCGGCGATCACCCCCACCGACTTCACCGTCCAACGCAACGCCATCCACGTGGTGGTGCCCCAGAGCAGCAATGCGGCAGTATTCGACGGGCCTGGCCCTACGGGCTGACCGCCAGGTACAAATTAAGGCGCGGGATCGCCGTCGTGCTTCGTGGCGTGGTGGCCGCCGAGTGCGGCGCGGACGTCGCCCTCCTCGTGGCCGCCCTTCCCCTTGCCTTTGCCCTTGCCGAACGGCAGCGCTTTCAGCACCGGGTGCAGGATGGCCATAACAACGAGGCCCCAGGCGAGGCCCACGATGGCCGAGCACAGGGTGTTCACGAGCCAGGCCAGGAGGCCGCCCACCACCGGGATTACCGCGAACGGGTGCTCAAGGACATGGACCAGGTCATAAGGCGCGTGCCAGCCGAGGTCGTAGGCACCCTGCAGCATGATGTGGCCACCAACCCAGAGCATGGCGATGGTGCCGATCAGGGTGATCGCGGCCAGCACGGCGGGCATCCCCCTGACGAGCAGCTCGCCGAAGCGCTTCGAGCCCGCGGAGTTTTTGGTGGTCAGGTGCAGGCCGACGTCGTCCATTTTGACGATGAGGCCCACGGCACCGTAGACAGCCACCGTGATCACGAGGGCCACGACCACCAGGATGAACGCCCGGACCCACAGGGACTCCGCGGCCACCTCGTTCATGGAGATGACCATGATTTCGCAGGACAGGATGAAGTCGGTGGTGATGGCGCCCTTGACCACCCTTCCCTCCGCCTCGGGGCCACGGTCCACCGCGGGCGAGTCTTCATTGGCCTCGTGGTGGCCGCGGAGCTTGTGCCAGACCTTCTCGGCGCCTTCGAAGCAGAGGTAGGTGCCGCCCAGCATCAGGATGAACGGGATGGCCCAGGGCACGAAAGTGCTGATGAGCAGCAGCGCCGGCAGGATGATCAGCAGCTTGTTCCGGAGCGAGCCCCAGAAGATCTTCTTGATCATCGGCAGTTCCCGGGACGGATCCGCCCCGGAGACGTACTGCGGGGTCACCGCGGCGTCGTCGATCACCACACCGGCGGCCTTGGCACTCGCCTTGGCGGCGCCGGCAGCAACGTCATCCACCGAGGCGGCCGCTATCCGGGCCAGCGCCGCGACGTCATCCAGCAGGGCAACGAGACCGCCGCTCACAGGGTGCCTCCGTCCTGTTTGGGGGCGGACGGCTGAGCGCGGGTGCCTCGGTCGAGGTGCGTGATTGGCATCTTCGGAGTATACGGCGGCTGGAAGCCGGCAGGACAACCCCACGTTAACCTCCGCTCCAACTTTGCGCACCCCTCCCGCAACCTGGCCTCCCTAGCGTTGACGGGTCACCGGCCACCAGCCGGCCCCGTCATTCCAGGAGGAACCACCCATGCGCCAAGTCCTGAACGCCGCGGCAGCCGCCGCCCTGATCGCCGCCATGGCGAGCCCCGCCGTCGCAAGCCCGCAGAACGATGCCGGCGCGCCGTCGTCGAACGCTGCCGGAGCCGCCACGTCCGCTCTGAAGGTGAACGAGCGCAACGGCTCCTTCGATCTGCAGAGCCACCGCGGCGGCCGCGGCGAGTGGACCGAGGAGTCCCTGGCCGCGTTCAGCAACTCCCTGGCCCTGGGCGTGACCACGCTGGAGCTGGACACGCACCTGACCGAGGACGGCAAGGTGGTGGTGTGGCATGACGACACCATCCAGGCCAACAAGTGCGCCGACACCGCGCCCGCCACCGCCGGCGACCCCCAATTCCCGTACGTGGGCGCCCGCGTGGCAGACCTGACCCTGGCGCAGGTCAAAACGCTCAACTGCGGCTTCACGCAGCTGCCCGGCTACCCGGAGCAGGACGTGATCGAGGGCAACCGGATCGCCGAGCTCAGGGATGTCTACCAGCTGGTCCGCGATGCGGGCGCCGCGAAGGTCCGTTTCAATGTGGAGACCAAGGTGAACGACAGCGAGATCGGCGGCGCCGGCATGGAGTCGCTCACCCGCGCCGTGGTGGCCGAGATCGAGGCCTCCGGCATGGCGGACCGGACTACCCTGCAGTCGTTCGACTGGTCCTCGCTGAACCTCACCAAGGAGATCGCTCCCGGCCTCACGCTGGTGGCGCTCTCCAGCGGGGACGCCTGGATGGGTGTGGACAAGCCCGGCAAGAGCCCCAACCTGGGCGGTATCGATATCGACGACTACGAAGGTTCCCTTGCCAAGGCGGCAGCAGCCCAGGGGTACGACGTCGTCTCCCCCACGTTCGCCTCCGTCACCCCTGCGATGATCGCCGAAGCCCACGAGCTGGGCCTGCCCGTCATCCCGTGGACCGTGAACACCACCGCCGACATGGAGCGCCTGATGGACCTGGGCGTGGACGGCATCATCACTGATTACCCCACCCGCCTGCGCACCCTCATGGAGGAACGCGGACTGAAGCTGCCCAAGGCTTATGCGGTGAAGAGGTAGGTTCCCTCCCGGACCAGGTGCGTGCAGCCCGGCGAACCCCGACTCGGCTGCGCGCCCCTGGTATCCCGGCCCGGCGGCTCCGATAGGGTCAAGGGACCAAAGCCTGAAGGGGACAGCGCTATGAAACGAACCTCCCGGATTACCGCCGCCATCTTGTCTATCGCCACAGCGCTGTCGCTCAGCGCGTGTGCCCCAACTCCGGCACGAATCAGTGCACTCGATCGCGAAGCGACCGCCGAGGATGTCCTCCCCGCTCAGATCCCTGCCGTGATGGGAGAACAGCACACTACCCGGCTCCTGGCCGCCAAGGACGGCATCCGGTACTTTGTGGCGCAGGCTGACAATTCCGCGTACACGTGCGTGACAGGCTATCCGGATAACCGGCCCGAACTCTGGTTCACCGGGTGCAGCGACCAGTCGGGTCCCGGCAAGGAGATTGTCAGGACCGCCAGGAACGGTGTTGCCTCCGTTGTCCTGGTCCCGGACGGCTATGACTCCTCCGCGCTCGTCAAGGACGGTTTCGAAGCCGTGCACCCAAATATCCTGGTAGCGGGGACGTCCGGAAGGGTCCCGGGCGCTTAGGCGGTGCGGGCCATCCGGAACCCACCAAACACAAACGACGGCACCCAACCCGGGTGCCGCCGTCGTACGCCTGATCACCCAGCCCGCTACGAGAGCTTCGGGACCAGCACCGGCGTGTTCTTCTTGTAGGCCTCATACTCGGGCTGGCCGCCCCACTTCCTGTCCGCCTTCTCCTCCAGGGGCGGCACGCCGCTGCCCTTGATCAGCAGCAGGGCCACGAACACGGGAGACACCAGGGCCGCCCACTGCCAGCCCTGAAGTACCGGCAGGGCGATGATGGCCACACCCACCCAGAGCGTGATCTCGCCGAAGTAGTTGGGGTGCCGGGACCTGGACCACAGGCCGGTGTTGATGAAACGGCCCTTGTTGACGGGATCGGCCTTGAAGCGGGTCTTCTGGACGTCCGCCACAGTCTCCACGGTGATGCCCAGCGCCCACACCAGCAGGCCCACCCAGAAGAACCCGTCCAGGCCCACTTTCTTGTCCGAGGTGATGGCCACCCACGCCAGTGCCGCGGTAAGCACCACCCACAGGCCCTGCAGGGTCCAGGTGTTCAGGAACCGGGCAACGTCCGTCTTGAGCTCATCGAAGCGGTCGTCCTTGCCGTGCTTCATGACGCGCTGGAACAGGTAGCTGCCCAGCCGGACAGCCCACAGCACCACCATCGCCGCCAGCAGCAGCCCCCGCGCGTCCACTCCGGGGCTGGCCAGCACCAGGAACACCGTGATGGTGATGTAGGTCAGGGCGCCGGTGAGGTCGTAGAACTTTTCCGTCTGCTCCTTGAAGGACGGGATGAACACCAGCCACTGGATCACAAACGCTGCAGCCACCCCCAGCGCGAACACCGGGACGCCGCCGATCGTGGAACCGCCCTGGCTCCCGGCGAGGGCAATGAGCACCCCCGCCACCACGGCAAGGGGGACACTGATGAGCGCCTTCCGGCTCTTCTCGTTCATGTGGTGAGGTCCTTTCACGGCCTGCCATCCAATTAGCCCTGTTCACTGAGTCTTCGGAGCGGGAACGGTGTTGTATGGGTGACGAACCAGGAAATGGCTGCTCTCCTATGTTGTCACCGCCGGGATCTTCGCCGTGCTGGACCTTGCCTGATCGCCTTCGTGGCGAGCAGCCTTTACCAGAGCCAGATCGGCCACATGGTCGCTCCGCGGCCCAACGGCCACAGTGTCAGTTCCCGGGGGTAGGCTCCGTCCAGGAGAATCCACCAGGCGCGGGAGGGGCACACCAATGGCAGAGTTCGAGGACCAGGGGGTTTCGCTGACCGCGCTGGCCGTGGCTGCCGGCCGTGCCGTCGAAACCTCCCGACCCGATCCGCTCGTACGGGATCCGTTCGCTGCCGCGCTCGTGGAGGCGGCGCACTCCCACGTGGACTTCCCGACGGCGTGGCCTCCAAACCCGGAGGCCGTGTCACCTTTACAGCAGCCTCTCCTCCTCGCCTCCATCTACATCGGCGTGCGGACCAGGTTCATTGACGACTTCCTTGAGTCAGCGCCTGCTACCGGACAGACGGTGGTGCTCGGAGCAGGACTCGACACCCGTACCCACCGGCTGTCGTGGCCAGCCGGCAGCCGCGTCTTTGAAATCGACCACGCCAACGTGCTGGACTTCAAAGCCGACGTGCTGGCTCGACTTTCGTCCCCGCCGTCGTGCGAGCTGATCACCCTTGCCGCCGACCTGTCCGAGCCGTGGCGCGCCCTTCTCCTGGCTCTCGGTTTCGACCCCGGCAAGCCCACCACCTGGGTCCTCGAAGGCCTGCTCCCCTACCTCGATTCCGCCGCACAACTGGCGGTGCTCACGGAAGTTCTGGCGTTGTCCGCGCCCGGCTCCCGGGCGGTGATCGAGCGTGCCGTGCCGCTGCCCAAAACCGAAGACTTTGAAGCCAAGCTGCGCGAGTTCAGCCTGCAGACCGGCTTGCCGATGAGCCAACTCCTGGCACGGGCTGATCCACCGAACCCTGAGGAACTGCTGACGGCGGCGGGCTGGCGCTGCACCGGACACACCGTCCAAGACCTCTGCGAAAGGTACGGCCGCACACTGTCACTGAGGCCTGTTGACGCCGCTGGCCGCGTCGAACCGGCGCCGCAGCGACCAACCGACCACTCCCGCGGCGGCTTCGTCACCGCCTGGCGTTCCTGACCGGAGGAACCAGGCTGGATACGAACGTGAACCAGCCGCTGGCACCTGCTTTGCTAGGGTCGGGCTATGGCACCCCTCCCCCGCTCGGTCGACGACGTCATCAACGAACCTGCCCGGGTCCAGTTCGAAGTATTCCTGGACCAGCACCGCGCCGCGCTCAGCGAATGCCTGGCCGGGCTGACGGAGGAGCAGGCCCGCCGTCGGCTTGTTCCGTCCCGCACCACCTTGCTGGGGCTGGTGAAGCATGCCACCTTCGTGGAAAAAGTCTGGTTCGACGAAGCCATCAGCTGCCGGCCGCGCAGCGAGATCGGCATCCCCGCGTCGCCGGACGAGTCCTTCATCCTGGAGGACGGCGACACGATCGAGTCCGTCCGGAACGCCCACCTCGAAGCCTGCGCGGCGTCGCGGACGGCCGCCGCCCCGTTGGGCCTCGACGACCTGGTCCTCGGCAACCGGCGGGGCCCGCTTCCGCTGCGCTGGGTGTACCTTCACATGCTGCGGGAACTGGCCCAGCACTGCGGACACGCAGACATCCTGCGCGAACAGATCCGGGCCCGGGACGCTGAGGCGGCCAGCGCGTCGTAACGGGCACACAAATCGGTCACGGATGCTGCCCGACAAACCGGCGGAGCCACCGCCATTTCGGTAGTGTCTGATCATGGACACCGACACACTCGTCAATTTCCTGTTGGTCCTCTTTTTTGTGCTGCTCGGCGGGGTGTTCGCCGGCACTGAAATGGCTCTGGTGTCCCTCCGCGAGAGCCAAGTGCGCCGGATGGAGAAATCCGGCAAACGCGGCGCCCGGATCGCGGCGCTGGCCGGCAACCCCAACCGGTTCCTCTCCACCGTCCAGATCGGTGTCACGCTGTCCGGCTTCTTCTCGGCGGCGTATGGCGCGTCCACCATCGCACCGGACATCAAACCCCTCCTGGAAGGCATCGGCTTCGGTGCCGCGGCCGAACCCGCCGCCTTCATCGGCATGACCCTGCTGGTGGCGTACCTCTCCCTGGTCCTCGGCGAACTGGTACCGAAGCGCCTGGCCATGCAGAACGCAGTCAGCTTCACCAAAGTCCTGGCCCCTCCCCTGGCTGTGCTCTCCGAAATCATGCGCCCCGCCGTCTGGCTGCTGTCCGTCTCCACGGACGCCGTCGTCAGGGTCTTCGGCGGCGACCCGAATGCCAAGCAGGAGAGCATCACCTCGGAAGAACTCTGGGACATGGTGGCCGAGAGCGAGGCGCTTGAGGAACACAGCCGCAACATCCTCTCGGACGTCTTCGGCGCGGGCGACCGTTCGCTGCGGGAGGTGATGCGCCCGCGTACCGACGTGACGTTCATCAACGGCAACCTCACCATCGCGGCGGCCCGAGGCATGGTGCGGGACGGGCCGTACTCGCGCTATCCCGTCATCGACAAAACGCCCGACGACGTCCTCGGCTTCATCCACGTGCGTGACCTCATGCCGCGGGACGGCAACTATGACGAAGGCCTGGTGCGCGGCATCGTCCGTGAGATCCTCCCGCTGCCGGGAACCAACAGGGTGCTGCCGTCCCTGTCACGCATGCGCCGGCTGGGCCAGCACATCGCGCTGGTGGTGGACGAATACGGCGGCACGGACGGGATCGTCACGCTGGAGGACCTCGTCGAGGAGCTTGTGGGTGAGATTTACGACGAGTACGACGCCGGAGCGGACCCCGAGGACCGGGTCACCAAGGCCAACGGTTCCTTGGACGTCGACGGCGGGCTGATACTTCAGGAGTTCGCCTCGGTTTCCGGAATAGATCTGCCTGAGGGGCACTACGAGACGGTGGCGGGTTTTGTGATTGACCGGCTGGGCCACCTTCCCCGTGTTGGCGAGAGCGTGGAGGTGGCCGGACACCTGCTCACCGTCACCGCGATGGACAGGCTGCGGGTCGCCCGGATCCGTGTGACTCCTGCCCCTGACCGCTTGGGCGCAGGCTGACCCACCACGCACCCAGGAGGAGCTGCGGGCAGCCGTGGAGGAGGCGAGGCTGCAAACCGATACGTCGCCGCGCACGCCTACTCCGCGCGTGCCATCAACCGCGCGCTACAAGGCGCACTTGGTGTCTGAAGGGAGGGGAGCCGGGTACATTGACACCCATCCGGGGTGGGCGTGGAATTTAATTGGCTCCAGCAAGCAGCCGAAGCCAACCCACGAAGCGGCCTCCGCTTCCGTGAGGCCGCCCAAAATTGGAGGTCCACAATGGGACAGGCACGCGAAGTCATGGATCGCTTAAACCGGGCCATGGAAGCAAAAGACAAAGAGACACTCGCACGCAGTTACGCCACCGACGCCGTCGCTTACACCCCTGACAAGGGCGAGCTCCGCGGGCGCGACGCCATCGCCGGCTACCTGATGGAATTCTGGGAAGCCATGCCGGACGTCCGGTACGACCAGACGGGACGGTATGAGGCGGGGGACGTGGCCATCGATGAGGGCATCGTCGTCGGAACCAACACCGGGCCGATGCGAATGCCCACCGGCGAAACCCTTCAGCCCACCGGCAGGCAGCTGCGCGTCCACAGCTGCGACGTCGCCACGGTCGAGAACGGCGAGATCACCACTCACCACTTCTACTTCGACCAGGTTGAGTTCTTGACACAGCTCGGACTGATGCGTGAACTGACCTCGCACTGAACGTCGTAAACCCGCCAGAGGCAGAAAAGCCGTGGATGCCTTCGAATGGAAGGTACCCACGGCCTTCTTTTATGCGGCGTGACTACTCGCAGGCAACACCATTGTTGTTGCGGTCGAGTGCCGCGCGGAAACCAGGCTGTCCCGCATACAGCGGAGCCGCGCCGGCTGCTCTGACTGCATCACAGTTCTGGTAGTAGGCAGCCGCCGGAGCGGGCGCAGCGGGAGCTGGCACAACTGGCACAGCGGGGGCGGGGACGGGGACGGGTACAGCCTTTGCTGCCTGCTGGGCGGCTTGCGCAGCAGCCTGTTGAGCAGCAGCAGCGTCTGCTGCAGCCTTGTCCGCGGCAGCCTTGTCGGCCGCAGCTTTGGCCGCAGCAGCGGCGTCGGCGGCGGCCTTCTCCGCGGCGACTTTTTCAGCCGCCGCCTTCTCAGCGGCAGCCTTTTCCTCCGCCAGCTTCTCCAGGGACTTGACGCCAAGGTGCACGGTTGCGCCCTTTTCCGCCTTGGTGCCGTCCGTTGGGTCCTGTGACACGACCTGCCAGTTCTTCTTGACCACGATCGATTTGCCGTCGACGCTGTCCTTGGCCTCGACGGTGAATCCAAGATCTTCCAGCTGATCCGTGGCTTTGTCCAGGGTCAGGCCTATCACGCCCGGAGCTGCCACCACTTCTGCAACCGCGGCAACTGCAGTTGCAGTTTCTGTCGGCTGTACGGCCGCCTGCTTGCCGCCGCAGCCGGTCAGCATCAGGCCGGCCAGGACAACTAATGTCAGCGTCTTTTTCATGTATTCCCCCTAGGAATGTTCGTTGTTGGTGATGCGGACGGGGCGGATAGGCCCCAAAACAATGGGTCAGCTTTCGCAGGCGATGCCGTCCATGTCGCGGTCGAGGCTTGCCTGGTAACCGGCCTGTCCGGCCAGGATCGGCGCCGCACCGGCGGCTCTTGCCGCCGCGCAGTTCGCGTAGAAAACAGCTGCGGGCGCCGCCGGAGCAGGGACAACTGGAACCGGTGCCACAGCGGACGGTATTGGCGGCGCCACAGCTACGGGTATAGGAGCAGTGGCAGCAGCAACCGGCGCCGGGGTTGACCCAGCCGGTGTCGACGCTGCAGCTGCGTGCCGGCTCGTCGGTGCCGGCTGCCCGGTGCACCCCGCGAGGATGTTCGACATCGCGTCGTGCTCCGCCCGGGTAACCCACAGGCGGTAGGTTGCCTTCACCGAAATCTGCCGCGCGACGTACTCGCACCTGAACCCCTTGTTCGGCGGCAGCCAGGTGGCGGCGTCGGCGTCGCCCTTTTTCTGGTTGGTGGGGCCGTCTGTTGCCTGCAGGTTCAGCGGATCGTTGGCGAACGCCGTCCGCTGCTCCGGGGTCAGCTGCTGCGCGCCCTTCTGCCAGGCGTCGCTGAGCGCAACAACGTGGTCGATCTGCACCGCAGTGCTGGTCCCGTTCCCCCTGACGAAGCTGATGTTGCTGCCCGTGTACGGGTCGGCCAGCGTCCCGGTCTGCACCTTGCAGGGAACGCTGTTGATGTAAGTGACCCCCGTCAGGTCGCGGCTGAGGATGTCGTTCCGGGTGTCGCAGCCGTTGCGATCAACGTCCAGCCACGCCTACCCGAACAGCGCCCGGTCATACCCTGTCTTGGGTGCCCTGCCCTTGATGGGAAGACTGGCCAGCAGGTCAAGCGCTTTGGTGACGACATCAGCCTGCGCGTTCGGCGCCGCCGCGGCCTGTTGGGCCATAGCGTCCGGAGTCTCAGGATTGAGTAGTTCAGCCGTCTCCGTGACGGCAGGAGCGGACGACGGCGCCGGCGCGGCTTCCGCGGTCGGGCTCGCTTGGGCTGGTGCGGCCGCAGCCGTGCTCGCTGACGCGGCTGCCTCCAGGTCCGCGGAAAACGCCCGGGGCAAGGCAACGGCACCGGCGACAAAAAGTGCCAAGGAGACACTAAGTGCGACGGCCCCCGATTTCCGTCGCCGCTTTGCTCCCGTCCCCCGTCCACGGTAGGAACCTCCCCGCGGCGCGCCGTAATTCAACAAGTTCTCCCCCAATGAAAAAGGGCCCGGCAATTGCCGGGCCCTTTGCTTCAGCCGCTGTTGTTACTGCTGCGAGCCTATTTCCTGGGAAATGCCTGAAAGCCAAACTTGGACGAAGCTGCGGGAACTTTGATCTTGTCTTGATCCAGTCTTGATGGTCCGGGGTCGCAAAGGCAGGCAGGGACATAACAAATTGCAGGAGGATTGCGGAATCAAAGTAGATCCCGCGAAAGGCGGGCAAAGCCCGGCGGCCGGTGCCGCCGTCGTACTCTCCGCAGTTTCCACCCCACCTTCAACAGATAGGTAAGCCCGTGCGGGCTCCATGCTCGCGCGGGCTTACAACCCACAGTTAGGTGCGCTGGGCCAGATTAAGGATGTTGCCCTCGCTGTCCAGGAACCAGGCAGCCTTCCCCCACTCACTGGTGGCCACGCCGTTCTCCGTCTTCAGCCCGGGCATGTCGTATTCTTCGAACGTCACGCCGCGGCCCCGGAGGTCAGCCATCTCCTTCTCGAGGTCGTCCACTTCCCAGCCCATCTGGGTATTTTTGGCCGAGCCCGCGTTGTCCGTCTGGTACACCAAGAAGGACGTACCGCCGCCGCAGCGGTACAGCACGCTGTCCTCCTCCATGGACTCCGAGGATTCAAGCCCCAGCTTGTCCCGGTAATACTCTTTGGCCCTGCTGATGTCCTTGGCAGGAAGGACGGCCATGATTGCTGAGTCCTTGAGCATGATGATTTCCTTTTGTGCATCGTTTTTGTGGCTGTGTGGCGATGCTCTCCCCCGGTGTCGGTCCGGAACGTCAATGTCCGGGCCGCGTGGCCGTCCGTCCGCCGAGTGGGCCGGTCACCTGGGACTCTTCGACGCCCCGCCAGCCATCACCGGCGCGAGGGGTCCCCGAAGCTTATGTGGCCATTATGGAACCGAATCGCGGCGGGCGAAATAGGGAATCTACTGCCCCTGCTCCGGCGTGAGGCCTTTCACATAGGCGGCCTGCCCCACATGTTGGAGGCAGTCCGCAATGGTGCTGACCAGCCGTACGCCGAGGGTGACCGGTGGGTCCCAACGGGTGTCGACGACGCGGTCCAGATCCTCATCGCTGAGGCCCTGCAGATAGCCGACTGTCTGGCGTTGGACGGCGTCGTAGTAGTCCCGCAGGAGTTCCGCGGGGGCCCGGACGGCGTCCACCTGATCAGTGGAGTGCCCATAACCGGTGTCCCGTGGCCGGAGCGGCAGCCCGAAGCGGCCCACAAAATCCTGCGCGGACCAGACCTGTTCCAGCCCTGCAACGTCCGACACCTGGGCATCTTCAACCCTTGCCAGGTGCCAGATGAGCCAGGCTATTGAGTTGCCGGTGCCCTCCGGCCTCAGCGCCAAGGACCCGTCGTCGAGCCCCTCAAGGGTGCGCTCCACGGTCTCCCGGATCCTGCCAAAGGCATCCAGCAGCAGTTCGTTCGATTTCATGCGTACCGCCTCTTCGCTTCCGTGCGCACCAGCGCTGATGTCTTGCCTGCCCGACCCGCGTAGGACCCAGGTGGGGTACTTACTGTTCCCCGTCGGCTTCCGTTTCCTTGTCGCGGGCCTCGCGCAGGTGCTGCTCGAGTTTCGCTTCTGCATCCCGGCGGCGATCCCCAACGGACCGCCCCTGTTCGGCCGCGGGAGGCGTGTTCACCGGTTCCCGCACGTGCTCAATCGCGCCAGTGGAAGGGACGGCGCTGTCCAACTCTTCGCTGTTTTCACCCATACCGGATGGTCTCACAGTCAGCTGAACGTGATCCGGGAGCCCACCGGGCGCGGCGTGGATTGAGACCCCGCACATCCATTGCCGCATGTGGTGTTCACCGTACGTTAGGACCCCGGACGCCGGGGTTCCCTATCCTCACAGGGACGGCGGCCGGGCGCGTGGCGCGCAAAGTGCAGAGAGGCAACGACCGGCCGGAACCGGCTCCACGGCGCGCGAGTCTTTGAGCCCGACGAGACCCACGCGGGCATCTACAAGGAAACCAGGCTGGTGTTCGCCAAGGACTTCGCCATCGATCTCACGGCGAATGACCAGCCCATCACTCCCCTCCCGCTGGACCCGGCACAGCTCCAGGCGCTACTTCCGGATCTCCGCCATCCGCAGCCGGACCATCTCCGCCACCACGTCATCGGGAACGGGATGGTCCGGTGTGAACCGGACCGTGCCTTTGGACAGCGAGTATCCCTCGAGGTCTGGCGCAACGGCGTCCACCACTGCGGGCGAGAACGGGAAGATGGAGAGGTGTTTGGCCGCAGCCACCACACCGATCAATGGTTTGCCGTCCAGCTTCAGGGCGGGCATCCCATAGCTCATGCCCTCGACGGCGTCCGGCGCCATCTCGCGCGCCAGGGCAATAACCCGCTCCAGGCAGCCGCGGTCCGCCTCATCCATAGCGGCGAGGGAATCGTCAACGGCGCCCATGCCGTCATCTTAGCCCTGAAGTAACGTACGACGGCCAGTGACGTACGACGGCGGGACGCAGCTTCCCGTTGCGGCCTCGCCTTCCAGCGTCTCGGCCCGGCCTATGCCTTGGCGGCGCGGATCGCCTTCCGGACCGCCACTCCGACAGCCGAGATCACGGGAACCAGGCACACCAGGGCCACCACGGTGTTCGGCCGGAACGCCACCTGCCCGCCCACGTTGCGGTAGACGCCCAGCGGCAGGACCATGCCACCACCCCCGCCGCCGGAGGCACCCTCCTGCCCCGCCTCACCGCCGCCGCCAAACCCGAAGGATACGAGCGCGACGGGAATGACCTCTTCCCCTCCCAGCTGAACCGGGGAACCATAGGCCCTGGAGACGCCGACGTTCTTGAAAGTTTCCACGAGGGATGCAAAAGAATCAGCCATGGCTCCCACCCTAGGAGCAGCGCCGGGCCGGCAACAGCCCTATCGAAGGAGTTCATCCATGAGCTACGAAAAAGACCCCCGCGTGGACCAATACATCAGCCCCCTCCCGCCGTGGCAGCAGGCCATCTGTCAGCAGGTGCGGGACCTGGTTCACGCCGCCGATCCCGCCGTCGAGGAAACCATCAAGCGCACCGTCCAGCCTTACTTTGCTCTGCAGGGCAACATCTGTGCGCTGCTCGCCGCGAAGGACCATGTCAACGTCTTCCTGTACGACGGCGGCCTAACCCCGGACCCGCACCACATCATCACCGGCGGGCATGGCAACAAAACCGGCCGGATGATTTCCTTCTACGAGGGCGACCCCGTCAATGAAGAAGCCCTGCTCGAGATCTTCCGGGAGATCATTGCCACCAACCGTGCCGGCGGGGACTGTCCGATTTTCGGTGGATCTAGGGTTGGCATTTAGTTGATTCTTCCGTCGAAGCTGATGGCGAAGGCGTTCAGTGCCGGCTTCCATCGTGTGGCCCATCGTGCCCTGCCTTTGCCTGTGCGTTCGACGTCGACCCGCCCTACATCCCCGTGGACGAGGAATACCCGGCCCGGCCGGAAAGCACCTACTCCCTGGTGAAGCACCTCGAGGAGCAGATGGCGGTGGAGCTGACCCGCTGGGACCCGGAACTGAGCATCTCCGCCCTGCGGTTCTCCAACGTCATGGACCCGGAAGACTATGCAAAGTTCCCAGCCTTCGATGTTGACCCCATGCTGCGCAAGTGGAACCTCTGGGGCTACATCGACGGCCGGGACGGGGCCCAGGCCGTGGCCCGCGCGATGGAGAATGGCCGGCCCGGGTTCGAGGCGTACATCATCGCCAACGCCGACACCGTGATGAGCCGGTCCAGCGCCAGCCTCGCCGCCGAGGTCTTTCCCGACGTCAAGGTCACCAAGGAACTGGGCGAGCACGAGACCATGCTCTCCATCGACAAGGCCCGGCGGGTGCTTGGCTTCGACCCCGAACACAGCTGGCGGGCCTACCACCCCGGCAAGACCAGCCCCACCGAGAACTAGGGAGTAAACATGCAGTACCGCACACTGGGCAACAGCGGCGCCGTGGTATCGAACTACGCGCTCGGGACCATGACGTTCGGGGCCGAAGCTACCGAGGAAACGTCCCACGCCATTCTGGATAGCTACGTCGCCGCGGGCGGCAACTTCATCGACACCGCTGACGTGTACAGCGCCGGCGTATCGGAGGAGATCATCGGACGCTGGCTGGCCGGAAGGCCCGATGCCAAGGACCGGGTGGTACTGGCCACCAAAGGCCGCTTCCCCATGGGGGCGGCCCCGAACGACGTCGGCACGTCCCGGCGGCACCTCACGCGGGCCCTGGATGATTCCCTCCGGCGCCTGGGGGTGGAGCAGATCGACCTTTACCAGATGCATGCCTGGGATCCCATCACGCCGCTGGAGGAGACGCTCCGCTTCCTGCATGACGCGGTCAGTAACGGCAAGATCGCCTACTACGGGTTCTCCAACTTCTTGGCCTGGCAGCTCACTAAGGCGGTCCACCTGGCCAAGGCCCACGGCTGGAGCGTCCCGGTGAGCCTGCAGCCGCAGTACAGCCTGCTGGTCCGTGAGATCGAGTCGGAGATCGTCCCGGCTTCCTTGGATGCCGGCATCGGATTGCTCCCTTGGTCGCCTTTGGGCGGCGGCTGGCTCTCCGGCAAGTACAAGCGTGACGAGCCGCCTGCCGGGGCCACCCGGCTCGGTGAGAATCCGAAGCGTGGCATGGAAGCGTGGCAGGCCCGCAACGACGATCCCCGCACCTGGGAGGTTATCGGAATCGTGGAAAAGATTGCCGCTGACCACGGGGTGAGCGCGTCACAAGTGGCCCTGGCCTGGTTGGCAGACCGGCCAGCAGTTACGTCCGTAATTCTCGGCGCCCGCACCACCGGGCAATTGGCCGATAACCTGGCGGCGGCGGACCTGGAGCTGACGCCAGACGAAACTGCGCGGCTGACCCAGGCCAGCCAGCCGCGCGTCGGGGTCTATCCCTACGGGCCCATGGCAGTTGAACAGCGCACCCGCAAGATCGAGGGCGGCAGGTAGCTTCAAGAACAGAACGCAGGCGGCGCTGGCCAAGGCCGGCGCCGTCGGCGTGCTACCCGCTTCATCTCGACGACTGGGGCCGTGGATACCACACCTACACAATGTCGGGCGGGGCAGACCGTGCAGGCAGGCCTCGAATTCGGTGGAGCCGGCACAGCCCCTTGGTCACCCTAGCCCGGCAGGTTCCTGGTGTCCGTCGTCCTCAGCGATTCGGCCGGTGACCGGTTTGCGGGACAGGTGGACCGCGCCCGCTTCCGGCCCATGGGCTGTTGCGGCTGCGATGGCGTCGTGGTCATCGGCTTTTGTATAGGCATGGCGCAGATGGACAGGGTCGATGGGCTTTCCCATACGTTTTTCCTGCCGTCGCTTGGCCGCCAGGTTCAGTGCTTCCACCGCGATGGCGAAGGCCATCGGGCCGTAGATGAGCGCCTTATCGATCTTCACTTCGAATGCGTCGGCGATGAGGAATACGCCGATCAGGACCAGGAAGGCCAGCGCGAGCATCTTGACGGTGGGGTGCCGGTTGACGAACGCAAAGATGTGCTTGGCGGAAAACAGCATGATGGTGAAGGAGGACAGCACAGCCACGATGATGATGAGCAGGTTGTCCACCATTCCGACGGCGGTGATCACCGAGTCGAAGGAGAAGACCATGTCCAGGATGACAATTTGCCCGAGGATTGCCCCGAACGTTGCAGCCTTCACATTGCCCGATCCATGGGATTCGCTGCCCTCAAGTTTCTCGTGGATCTCCTTGACCGCCTTGTAGACCAGGAACAGGCCGCCGAACAGCAGGATCATGTCGCGGCCGGAGAAGCCCATGCCGAAGAGTTCGAAGATGTTGTTTGTCAGCGAGATTATCCAAGAGGCCGCGAACAACAGGATGATCCGCATCAGCATCCCGAGCGTTAACCCGAGGTTGCGGGCCCTGGCCTGCTGCTCGACGGGCAGCTTGCTTGCCAGGATGGAGATGAAGATGACGTTGTCCACCCCGAGCACGATCTCCAGGATGAACAGGGTCACGAATGCGATGGCCAGATCCGGTGTCAGCTCGAATGCGAGTTCCATTCGGCCAGCCTAACCAATGCGGGCGGCATGTTCCGGGTTAGGCCGGAGTTTTAGGCTCGGCTATGATTGACCTATCAAGGGGAGTACTCCCGTCTGTGATCGACCCGTCATTACGGATGCACTGAAGCATCCCGGGTCGACGGTTCCGGTGTCATCGGGGCGGAGGAGACCTTGGCGTATCTGTTCAACGCCTACCCCTTGGGAGCATCCTCATGCAGGTCACACCCCTCATCTGGCTCATCACGATTACCGTGACGATCCTGTTCTTCGTCTACGAGTTCTTCGCCCACGTGCGCAAACCCCACGAGCCGTCCATTGCGGAGTCGGCCCGCTGGTCGGCGTTCTACATCGGACTCGCATTGCTGTTTGGAGTGGGGATCGGCACGGTGTCGGGATGGACGTTCGGCGGCGAGTACTTCGCCGGGTACCTCACCGAGAAGGCACTGTCGATCGACAACCTGTTCGTCTTCCTCATCGTGATGGCCGGCTTCGCAGTACCGAAAAAGTACCAGCAGAAGGTCCTGATGATCGGGATCATCATCGCCCTGATCCTCCGGGGCGGGTTTATTGCCATCGGCGCGACCCTGATCCAAAACTTCTCCTGGGTCTTCTACATCTTCGGCGCACTGCTCCTCATCCTGGCCTACCGGCAAGCGTTCAGCAGTCACGAGTCCAGCCCGGCTGACGGGAAATTCATGACACTCGTGCGCCGGGTCCTGCCTGTCACTAACGAGTATCACCAGGACAGACTCACCGTGATGCAGGGTGGGAGGCGTTTCGTCACGCCGATGCTGCTTACGATCGTTGCGATCGGTTTCGTGGACCTGATCTTCGCCGTCGACTCCATCCCCGCGATTTACGGCCTGACCAACGAGGCCTACATCGTCTTCACCGCCAACGCGTTCGCGCTGATGGGTCTGCGCCAGTTGTTTTTCCTCATCGGAGGACTGCTCGAGCGCCTCGTTTACCTCGCCCAGGGGCTGGCCGTCATCCTTGCCTTTATCGGTGTGAAACTCGTCTTCCACGCCCTGCACGTCAACGAGCTCCCGTTCATCAACGGCGGGGAACCGCTCCTCTGGGTGCCGGAGATTCCCATCTGGTTCTCGCTGCTGTTCATCGCCGCCACCATCGTTATAGCGACCGTCGCCAGCTTGCTGAAAACCCGCGGCGACGAAAACAAGGACGACCTCGGACTGACCCACACCGCAAACCGGTAATCACCCCTGGCCGGCACGACCGGGACGAGGATTCCGCACAGACGTCCACGGCAACCATCCACAGGTGCAATACCTGGGCAAGAAAGGAGAACGCGTGGAAACGGCGCTTGTCACCGTACTCATTGGTGTGTTGATCACTAACATCGGGGTTGGTCTGCTTGTGGTTGGGGCCTTCGCTGCTTCCGAGAGCCATGGCGCCGTACGCAGGCAGACGGAATACGCGCGAGAGGTCGCGCCGACAGCTAAGACCGGCAAGTGGGCCGGAATGTGGGGAATAGCCGGAACTGCTTTCGGGGTCCTCTTGGTGGTCGGATCAGCCGCCCTGGATACCTAACAGCCTTATCACCCACAAGACCGGCCATGGTGACCGGCAGCAAGCACCGCCACTCGGGGGCCGGCAGATCGGAGCAGGAGCCTGTTCTGGCCATGGTCGCCGCCAGGCTGTTTCCGCGTATTGTCCCGCCAGCTCAGGTGGAGAAGCCACTGCCAAGCTGGCTGGCTTGCAAGCCTTCGTGAAGCGGGAGCCTGAAAGGCGACGCGCTTCCCAGTCAGTCGTTCGGCTCGTCCCTCGAGGCTTTGTGGTCGGACTGTTCATGTTTTTCTGCGACCTGATCGTGGTGGATACGCTTCGGAGCGCCGACAAGATCCGCGGGTACGGGAGGATCCTTCTCATCATCAGATGTCATGAGGCTCATCCTAGGGGCAGCAAGGGCAAATAGAGGCAGCCAAGGGCCGAAAAGCTGCCAACCCCATGGCCCTCCCTGACGGCAGCCCCGCTACAGGATGGTGGAGATAGGGACGACGGCCGGGGGAGGCGCGCATGGTGTGGCCGGACACCGTCGCAGGCGCATCACGACGGCTAGAACGGGTGCAGCAGCCGGTCCACGAATTGCCGGGTACGTTCCTCGCGCGGGTCGCGCAGCACGGTGTCGGGATGGCCGCGTTCCACGACGACGCCGCCGTCCATAAAGATGACTTCATCTGCAACTTCGCGTGCGAACGCCAGTTCATGGGTGACCACGACCATGGTCCAGCCGTCGTCGGCCAGCTCCTTGATGACGGTCAGGACGTCGCCTACCAGTTCCGGGTCAAGTGCGGAGGTCGGCTCGTCGAAGAGGAGAAGTTTGGGCCGCAGGGCAAGTGCCCTGACGATGCCTACACGTTGCTGCTGGCCGCCGGAAAGCTCGAAGGGATAGCTGTTTTCCTTGTCCGCCAGACCAACCCGTGCCAGCAGTTCCCGGGCTTCAGCTATGGCCTCGGCCTTTGGCCGTTTCTGTACCTGTACCGGCCCTTCGATGATGTTCTGCAGTGCAGTCATGTGTGGAAAGAGGTTGTAGTGCTGAAACACCATTGCACTCCGGTCCCGCAGTGCTGCCAGATGCTTTCTGGACACCTCAGCCGAAAAGTCGATACTGAGGTCGCCTGGAAACTCGACGACGCCGCCGTCGGGGATCTCAAGACCGTCCAAGCACCGTAGGACAGTTGTCTTTCCTGAACCCGACGGACCGATCAGTGTGACTACTTCTCCGCGCCGGACGTTCACGTCGATGGACTTGAGTACTTCGTGTTGACCGAAGGCTTTACGGAGCCCGCGGGCGGCCAGCAGCGGAGTGCCCGACGGGGCAGATTCAGTGCGCGACATAACGGTCCAATCGCTTCTCGAGGATTGACTGGCCGCCGGAGAGGACGAGGCAGATGATCCAGTAGATGACAGCTGCTTCGACGTAAAGGAGCATGAATTCCTGGCTGAAAGCGGCCACCTGCTGTGCCTGTCGGAACAGCTCAGTCACGAGAATCAGAGAGGCAAGGGAGGTGTCTTTCACCAGGCTGATGAAGGTGTTTGAGAGCGGCGGAACGGAGACCCGGGCGGCCTGCGGCAGGACGACGCGGGCCAGCGACTGGTGCCGCGACATTCCGATCGTGTAGGCAGCTTCCCACTGGCCCTTCGGGACGGAGAGGATGGCTGCGCGGATGACCTCAGCAGCGTAACCCCCGACATTCAGGGAGAAAGCGATGATCGCGCTGGGCCACGGACTGATGGTCACACCGACAGACGGCAAGCCGTAGAAAATGACGAATAGCTGGACTAAAAGCGGGGTGCCGCGGATGACTGAAATATAGCCGCGCGCGATTGCCGATAGTACGGAATTGCGGCTGATGCGCATCAGGGCGACCAGCAGGGCCAGGACCAGGCCGAGAGCAAACGACGTCAACGCCAGGGGAATGGTGCCAGTTACAGCACCGCTCACGATCGGGCCCAGGGACTCCCACACCAGGCCCCAGTTGACCGTCATGGTGTAAAGCAGACGTCGCCTGTGGCCGTGCCGCTACTTCGTGACGTCAGCATCGAAGTACTTCTGGGAAATCTTCTGCAGCGTGCCATCGGCCTGGAGCTCGCCCAAGGCCTTGTTGACCGCGTCCGTCAAGCTTGTCGAGCCTTTGCGGATGGCGAAGGCGCTGAACGACTTATCTGAAGTTTCCGCGGCGATTTTGATGCTTGGGTCGGGGTTGGTTTTTTGCTGGTCGAGATACGTCAGTTTGTCGTTGATCGTTGCATCCACGCGCCCCTGCTTAAGCAGGGTGATTGCCTGGGCCCAACCCTCTACCGCCTGCACGTTGGCGCCGCTCTGCTGTGCCAGCTTGTACCAGTTGCTCGTCAATGACTGCGCCGTGGTTTTGCCCTTCAGGCTGTCAAAGGACGTGATGCTCGTGTTGTCTGACTTCGTGACAATAACTCCCGTGCTGACCGTGTACGGCGTCGAGAAATCATACTTTGCCTTCCGTTCGTCAGTGACTGAAACCTGGTTCGCAATGACGTCGAACCTTTTCGCTTCGAGGCCGGCGAAGATGGCGTCGAACTGTGTTTCCTGGAACGTTGGCTTGACCCCAAGCTTGTCTCCTACCGCGCTGATGATCTCAACGTCATAGCCGGTTAGTTCCCCGCTGCCGTTGGCATGGAACGAAAAGGGCTTGTAGGTTCCCTCGGTGCCAATCTTAAGTACTCCGGAACTTTTGACGTCGCTCAGGGAAGTGTCCTGGCCACCAGCAGGTGCAGAGCCGGCAGGACCTGTCGACGAGGACCCGCACCCTGCCAAGGCCAGTCCTGCAGCTGCAATGAGGCCGATGAGGGAAAGCCGTCTGCGCTTCATAGTGGGTCCTTCGTCGTGGGGGTGGTCCCGCCCTGGAGGCTGACGGTAATTTCACTTCCGACGATACCAAGGTCGATGGGTTTCGTCGCCGATGGAGAACCCCTCTTCCGCGGTCATCAGACTCCCTGTTTCGTTCGCCGGCGGCGGTTCGCGGCGTCGGTAACAGCCACGCCGATGAGGGGAAGAACGGCCCCCATAGCGGCCACGAAGGCCGGGAGCAGAGCGCTCAGGCTTGCCAGGACCGCCAGGGCTCCGATGCCGGCGAAGTCCGGTGGCCGGCGGTGGTCCAGCACGCGTCGAATAAACACGCCCCGGGCAGCAAGAAAAAGAGCCGGTCCGCCATACAGAAACAGGATGGTGGAGAAACCAGGGTGGGCCGCGGGCTCGCTGATCACGAGCTGGTCACCGACTGCCACCAGGATCAGGCCCGCCAGTAACACGAGCAAGCTGTTGCCCGCCAGAATACCGGGCCGGAACTGATCAGCTTCAGAAGCAAGCTTTTCCAAAGTTTCGCGCTCAAGGCCGTGGAAGTAGCACCACCAGATCGCGACACTTCCAGCCAGACTTACGGTCCCGGTCAAAAGGATCAAGGGGTCCTCCAGGTTGCCCGCTATGGCCAGGCCGGTCGAAATGATTGTTTCGCCGAGTGCGATCAGGTAGAACAACGCGAATCGCTCAAAGATTCTTTCTCCGGGGAGCGGTAACTGCCTGCCTTCGGTTTTCCGGCCCGGCAAGCGGTGCGCCAGCATATGGCCGGCCAGATCGATGGCCGCAGCCACGCCCCAGAACATCAAGCGGGGTTCTGGGTCGAAGAAGACGCCGGCAACCCAAAAAGGCCCGCTCATACACCCCCAGATCAGCGTGCGCACGAAGTGGTTGTGAGTGGCCGGGTCAAGCCCGACAGTGAGCATCCAGGCACCGCGGCCGAGTTGGACCAGGAGATAGCTCGCAGCAAAGAGCCAGCCGAAGGCGCCAAACGCTGAGCCGGTTGAGGCGTTCATGAACAGTGAGACAAGCATGACGGTCAACAGCATCCACTGGACTTCCAAGCGCGAAGTGTCCAGCAGCGTAGCCGCCCAGGTGGTGTAAACCCACACCTTATAGACGCCAACAAGAAGCACAAGTGTCTCACCAGCCCCCAGCCAAGAAGGATGCTCCATCAAATGATGGGACAGTTGCGATAGCGCGAAAACAAAGACCAGATCGAAGAACAGCTCGAGGCGCGTGACTTGGTTTCCGGAAGTCGCGGAACGCATCAGCGACCTGGCACGGATCATCTGTTTCCTCCATGGCTTCAGGAGCGGGCGGGCGCCCCTCCTGCTGCCGAAAGAGTGACGAGGCCCAGCACAGAAGTCAAGGTCCCGCGTTGACTCTTCCGGTTGCACGCTGAGCATAGGCGGTATCCAGGCCCGGCGCGCCCCGCTTCCCCGGGTGCCGCGCCTCACCGCTGCTGGACCCGGGGAATAAATACATTTCCTCAACGTTGAGTCAAGTACACTCAACTTTTCAACGGAGGTTTCATGGCTTCATCTTTCGGACCGGCGGAGTCCAACAACGGCTCCTTCGACGAATTCCTTGCCCGCTACTTGCAGGGCCAGCGCGGGGCCCGATTCGGGCAACCTATGGACATCACCCGGCTGCTGAGCCGGCGCACCCATGAGGCGCTGGCAAGCGCCGCGGAGTTCGCCGCGAAGCACGGTCACATCCACGTGGACGCGCTGCACGTCCTGCGCGTCCTCGCCGAGCGGGAACCGGCCGCCGGTTACATCCGCCACGCAGGGGCGGAGCCTGCTGCCATCGCCACGGCGGCCGAGGAGCGTCTCCCGGAACAGGCAACCGCCAGAGCGGAGACACTTGCCCTTACGTCGTCGGCCCAACGAGCCCTGCTCGACGCCTACCAGGTTGCCAGGGCATTCGGCTCAACCTACATCGATCCTGAACACGTGTTCTTTGCACTCGTCGTTAACCTGGAGGCTCCGGCCGGTCAGGTGCTCGCAGCGGCTGGAGTGACGCCAGAGTCCCTGCAGTCCCGCCCAGTGGGGCAGTCCGCGTTGCCTGGGTCCGCGCCGGCTGGCGCAGGGCCCGCACAGCCGCAGGCAGCCGCCGGCGCGTCTGAGACCCCTGTCCTGGACGCCTACGGCAGCGACCTGACGGCACGTGCGGGCGAAGGCGGCCTGGATCCCGTGATCGGCCGGAGCGCCGAGATCGAGCAGACCATCGAGATCCTGGCCCGGCGCACCAAGAACAACCCTGTCCTGGTCGGGGAAGCCGGCGTGGGCAAGACGGCGATCGTCGAAGGGCTGGCCCAGGCAATCATCGCAGGCGCCGTGCCCGAACAGCTCCGCGGCAAGCGCGTCATTGCACTGGATCTGCCGGCCATGTTGGCCGGAACACGGTACCGCGGTGACTTCGAGGAGCGCCTGACCAAGGCGATGGACGAGGTCGCTTCACGCGCCGGGGAGATCATCCTGTTCATCGACGAACTCCACACGGTCGTCGGAGCCGGCGGCGCGGGGGAGGGCGGCATGGACGCAGGAAACATCCTCAAGCCGCGCCTGGCCCGTGGAGACCTTCATCTCGTCGGCGCCACCACCCTGAACGAATACCGGCAGGTGGAAAAGGATGCGGCGCTGGAACGCCGCTTCCAGCCCGTACAGGTGGGCGAGCCGAGCATCGAGGACGCTGTACAGATCCTCGACGGCCTGCGCGCACGGTACGAGGAACACCACGGCGTCCGCTACACCGACGAGGCGATCCGTGCCGCCGTCGAACTCTCGGCACGCTACGTGACTGACCGTTTCCTGCCCGACAAGGCCATCGACCTCATCGACCAGGCAGGTGCGCGGCTGAGCCTCAAGCGTGGCTCACGGACCGACGTGGCTGTCCTTCACGAGCAGCTCGCAACCCTGGAAAAGTCCAAGAACGATGCCGTCGCCGCGGAGCGCTATGAAGAGGCCTCGCGGCTGCGGGATGAGATCGAAACAGTAAACGGGAAGCTCTCCGCTGCGCGTCCCGACGCCACGGAGCCGGCCGGCGTCCAGGCCGTCGTCAACGAAGCGGAGATTGCCGGGATCATCTCCCGGTCCACCGGGATCCCGGCCAGCAGGCTCACCGAAGACGATCGGGAACGATTGGCCAGGCTCGAGGAGGAACTGCATCAGCGGATCGTCGGACAGGACGACGCCGTGACGCTGATCGCGAAAGCGGTCCGCCGCAGCCGCACCGGCATGGGGGATGCGGGCAGGCCTGTCGGCAGCTTCCTGTTCCTCGGCCCTACGGGCGTGGGCAAGACAGAACTCGCCAAGGCGCTGGCGGGGTCATTGTTCGGAGACGAGAATGCGATGGTGCGCTTTGACATGAGCGAGTTCGGCGAACGGCACACTGTAAGCCGGCTGGTCGGAGCCCCTCCGGGCTATGTTGGATACGGCGAAGCCGGGCAGCTGACCGAACGCGTCCGTCGTAACCCGTACTCCGTCGTGTTGCTCGACGAAGTGGAGAAGGCGCACCCGGATGTGTTTAACCTGTTGCTCCAGGTGCTCGACGACGGGCGGTTGACCGATGGACAAGGCCGGATAGTGGACTTCCGCAACACGGTGATCATCATGACCTCCAACCTCGGCTCCGAGTTCCTGGCCAGCAAGAGCGGCGCGATGGGCTTTGTCTCCAAGGCGGACGAGGGCAACGGCTTCGGCTCAGAGAAGGCGCTGCGGGACCGGGTGCTCGGCCGGCTGCGGGAGACGATGCGGCCTGAGTTCCTCAACCGCATCGACGAGATCGTCCTTTTCCGCAAGCTGGACCAGGCACAGCTGCGCCGGATCGTCCGGCTGATGCTGAACCAGACTGAAGCCCGACTGAAGTCCCAGGGCATCGCTCTGGAGGTCAGCGAAGCGGCTGTCGACTGGATCGCCGAACGCGGCTACGAGCCCGAATACGGAGCCCGGCCGATGCGGCGCGTGATCCAGCGCGAGCTGGACGACCGGATCGCCGATCTGTTCGTTGCGTCGGACCTCAGGTCAGGCGGCCTGGTGGTCGTCTCGGTCGAGGGGCAGTCTCTCGTCGTCGAGGCCGGCCGCGAGGCGACGCCGCTGGCGGCGTAAGCGACCTCCGGATCCGCCGGCGGGTGGATCCGGACCACTGCCGGGTACACAGGGGCGCCTGTGTACCCGGCATTTTGCCGTGCCCGTCCCGGTTTGCAGTGCCTTTTACATATGCTTGGCTGGGCAATAGGTCGGTAACGCCTGCGCAGGAGGGCTCTAGCCTGGCGAGCTTCATTGGGTCGAGGAAGCGCGGGTGTTGAAGAGATGTGGAACGCAGGAGATTCATATTGGTTGTAGCACTTGTACCGCGTTCAGACGCGGAGGTCCGCCCGTACCTCGACTCGCTGGGATTGCCGGGGATTATTGATTTGCATGTGCATTTCATGCCTTTCCAGGTACTGGAAAAGGTGTGGGGGTTCTTTGACCGCGTGGCGGACAGCGGGGCTCCTGCGTGGCCCATCACCTACCGGGACTCCGAAGAGGAAAGGGTGCGGACGCTGCGAGAGATGGGGGTGAAGGCATTCACCACACTGAATTATGCGCACCGCCCCGGCATGGCGCAATGGCTCAACGACTACTCCACAGCCTTCGCCTTGAGCCATGCTGACGCCATCCACTCTGCCACTTTCTACCCGGAGCCAGACGTGGAAACCGTCGTGGCGCGCAGCTTGAGACAAGGCGCCCGGATCTTCAAGGTGCATATCCAGGTAGGCGGATTCTCTCCCTTGGACCCGCAGCTTGCACCCGCCTGGGAGCTCATTCAGGACTCCGCTGCACCGGTGGTCATCCACTGCGGCAACGGTCCGCACGCCGGGGAATTCACCGGACCTGAACCCATCCGCGAACTCATCAAGAGGTACCCCACACTGGTGCTCATCATCGCCCACGCAGGCTTGCCGGAGTACCGGGAGTTCGCCGATCTTGCCGCAAACAATCCTCACGTCTACCTCGACACCACCATGGTGGGCACCTCCTACATGGAACAGGTCGCCCCGCTCCCGCCCGGATACCAGGAGACCGTTGCCGGACTGTCACACAAAGTCGTCTTCGGCTCGGATTTCCCCTCGATTCCCTACTCCTACAGCCACCAGATTCAAGTACTCGAAGGCTGGGGGCTCGGAAGCCAGTGGATGAAGAATGTCCTCTGGCACACCCCGCGGAAACTCCTATGGGCTGGTCCTGCTGCCTTGGGAGACAGCTGAACAAGATGCTTGTGAGGCGGGCAGAACGCCACCGACAATCCTTGGTACACCCCATCTGAACTTCCGGGGCCGCCGTCGAACGACCCGGTGCCGCAGCGCATCACCCACCCGTGTCGCAGTCAACTGGACTGGCCGAGACTGACCACGAGGTTGATCGCCACTGCGACCACGAAGGTGGCGAAGAAGTAGGAGAGCAAAGCATGCCCCAGGGCGATCCTGCGGGAGGGAGTGGATGACTCGTTCACATTGCTCGCGTTGTATGACATGCCGATGGAAAATGCCGCGTAGGCGAAGTCGCTGTACGACGGGTCCTCGTCCTGGTTGAAGCTGAAGCGATGGTGGTCGTCGTGGTAGTACATCCGAGCGTACTTGAACGCGTAGACGGTGTTGACGAGAGCCCACGCGAGCACCACGCCGAGAGCCGCCAGAATCGCCGCGGCCACGCCAATGGAGTCCTTCTGCTGACTGCGGATCAATGCAAAGACGACCGCCACGAGACTGACGAATGTTGCGCCGATGATGAGGGAGTCAACGAGCCTTCGAGACCGGCCTTCCTGGCGGGCGAGTTCACCCGTGGCCTCCGGACCAGCGGGCCACGCCTTAGTCCACGCCCAGACCAGGAAGGCACAGCCGGCGACAGACCACCCGATCAAGGGCGCGAGTTCGGGGGCCCCGAGCAACGCCGCAACGAGTGCGATAACGAGACCGATGACGGCCGAGATTAGTGCCTTGCGATCAATGTGCGACATTGAAGACGTTCCCCTCCAGCTCGATTGACCGTGCAGGGGTCCGATGGCCCAACGCCTGGGTTAGAGCGAATCCCGACATCACGGAATATCACAGGACCTACGGATTCCTTTGTGTTCACAAGGAACCGGGGGTTCACTGCCCCCTAGTGTACGCGGCGCACCGCCACCGGCGGCGAGGACGGCCAATCGGCTTCGGCGACCACCAAAGGCCCGCTCCCGCGGCCGCAACGTCGTCGAGCGATGCTTCAACAGGCCCAGGCCCAGGCTTTCAGCGCGCTTGCCCCCGTGTCTTGTCAGAGAACTGGTCCCGCTGGAAGATCGCGTACAGCCACCACAGTGAGGGAACCACCAGGATTCCTGCGAGCAACACGGCTACCGAATTGGCGATGAGGACGCTTTCTGTGGCGGATGCTTCTGAGAGCTCCAGCCCTGGCAGGACATACGGGTACTGGGCCGCGCCCCAGCTCCAGAGCAGCGTAGTTACTGCCAGAGCGGCGGTGACGCGAACGGCTACGAAATGGCGGCGGACCATGAGCATGAGGGACGCGATGCCGGCCAGTACCGACAGCGCTGCCAGTGGCAGTGCCGGCAGGGTAACCAGTTCCTGGAACAGTTGGGGCGCGTCGATGGCCAGGACGAACAGTTCCAGGACGGCGAGCCCTCCGGCTGCTGTCCCGGCTGCCAACGCCCTGCGCCGGAAAGCGTCCGCGAGTCCGGGGTTGCCTTCGCGCCGGGCATCGTGGGTCAGGTAGACGGCGGCGAGGTAGGCGGTGGTGGCCACAGCAAGGATTCCACTGGTGAGTGAGGTGGGGTTGACCCAGCTGGTGATGGGGTCACCTGCTGCTATTCCCGGCGGTACCCTGCGGGAGGCGATGGATCCGCCCACGGTTCCGAGGAAGAACGGGGTGAGGACAGAGGACAGGGCGAAGGCGCCGCCGAACAGGCGTTGCTGCCACAGTTCCTGGCTGACTTTCCGGAAGGCGAAGGCGGAGCCTCTTGCGATGATGCCCAGGGCCACGAGCGTCAGTGGGATATATAGCGTGGAGGATACTGCGGCGAACACGGGGGGAACGACTGTCCAGGTCAGTATGATGACGAAGATCAGCCAGACATGGTTGGCTTCCCAGATGGGGCCAATGGAGTGTTCAATGAGGTTCCGCTGCGGCCTGCCTCTTTCGGCACGGCCCGCGATGAGGTCCCAGAAGCCGCCGCCGAAGTCCGCGCCGCCGAACAGGGCGTATGCGGTAAGGCAGATCCACATGGCTGCCATCAGCAGTTCCGCGAGCGGCATGGCCCCTCCTAGATGATTTTGTAGTCGGTGACGTCTGATTCCTGGGGCGCCAGTGGCACCGGCTTGTCTTTGGCCAGGCGTCGAAGAACGTACAGGGAGGCAGCTGTGAGGAACAGGTAAACGATCGATACGAGGATGAATCCGTAGAACAGGCCAGGCGCAGGATTCACGGCGTCGGAAGTGCGAAGGATCCCGAACACGATCCACGGCTGCCGGCCCACTTCGGTGACCACCCAGCCGGCCTCGAGGCACGCCACCGCAGCAAGTCCTGACAGGGCTGCAAAACGAAGGAACCACTTCGACCGGGGCAGGTCCTTGCGGCGTTTCCAGGCAATGGCCATCCAAACGGAGAGTCCGAGCAAGGCGAAACCGCCTGCCACCATGATTTGGAACGCGAGGTGGACGATGTTAACGGGGGGCCGGGCATCTTCGGGTACTTCGTTGAGTCCCATGACCTCGGCGTTTGGATCGAAGTGCGCCAGCAGCGACAGGCCGCTGGGGATTTCGATGGCGTACCGCATCTCGCCGTCAACGGCGATTCCTCCTATGTGCAGCGGGGCTCCCCGTTGGGTCTCGAAGATCCCCTCCATCGCTGCGAGCTTCACCGGTTGGTTCTCTGCGACGAAATGTGCGGCCCAGTCGCCAACCCCTATCTGCACGGGAGTGACGACGGCAGCAACGGCAAACGGGACAAGAAAGCCGAGCCGGTGGTATCTGTCCCGCCGCCCGCGGAGCATGGCGTAGGCGTAAACCGAGGCCATTCCGAAACCGGCAACCATAAGGGCAGCCAGGATCATGTGAACGGTCTGCGGCGGTGTAGCAGGATTGAACATGGCCGCCATAGGGTCCACGGCAATGATGCGGCCGTTTTCCTCGTCGAACCCGGTTGGTTGCTGCATCCACGCGTTGGCGGTTACGACGAAGAAGGCGCTGGCTACTCCTGCGGCGATGACAGGTAAACCGGTGAGCATGTGGATGCGCGGCGGCAGGCGGTCCCAGGCGTAAAGGTAGATGCCAAGGAAGATCGCTTCGATAAAGAAGGCGATGCCCTCCAAAGTAAACGGCAGGCCGATAACTTCGCCATAGACTCCCATTAGGCCCGGCCACAGCAAACCCATCTCGAAGGACAGGATCGTTCCGGAAACTGCACCTACGGCAAAGAGGACGCCCATCACCCGGGCCCACCGGCGCGCCAACAGACGGTAGTGCGCATCACCGGTACGGTGGCCGCGCCATTCGGCCAGAAGCGTTATGGCCGGCATTCCGACACCAAAGCAGGCAACAATAATGTGCCAACCGAGGGACAGTGCCATCTGCATCCGGGCGGCCATCAGGTCCACTGGCTGGACCTCTGCAACGACATCAACCAGCACAAGCCGCTCCTGATCGCTTTCGATTACCAATTCTGGAATTTGGAATCAACGTTCCCGTACCCTGCCTGGGCCGTATTTATTCATGAGGTTGTTTGCCACGGCACACACAGCGTTTCGACGGGCGCCCCGGCCGCGTCCCGTTGATATCTGGACCCCGTCCAGACGTTGTCTTATGGTTGGGGAATCACGTTTAGTGACCGGGTGAGGCTCCACTGCGGAGGTGCATCATGGGTTTGATTTCTTCCGGCTTCCGTGGACGCCGGTCGCAGAATCCCGCACTGCCTCCCGGGCAGCATGAAACGCAGGATTTTCCCGTCCTCACCGCTGGGCCTTCTCCGCTTATTCCCGTTGACGACTGGGAGTTCTTCATCGCCGCTGAGACCGGCGAACGGTTCTCTTGGTCCTGGAACGACTTCATGGCCTTGCCCCAGGAGCGAATCACCGCGGACATTCACTGTGTGACCAGTTGGTCAAAACTGGGAACAGTGTGGCGTGGAGTTTCATTGGACACGCTTTTCGAAAAAGTCGAAACCACCTGCGATTTCGCCACCGCCCATTCCTTCGGCGGGTACACAACCAACGTTCCTCTGTGGGACCTCCTGGGCGGCAAGGCCTGGGTGGCCTGGGAATACAACGGCAGACCCCTTGAACGCGCCCACGGGGGCCCGGCACGGCTTTTGGTGCCGCATCTGTATTTGTGGAAAAGCGCCAAATGGATTCACGGCCTGGAACTGACCGTGGAAGACGTTCCCGGTTTTTGGGAATCAAATGGCTACCATCTCCACGGCGATCCGTGGCGCGAGGAGCGGTACTCATGAGGCGCGCACCGTGAGCAGCCAATGGCGGATCGCAGAAGTGGTGGGCGGAGTTCCGGAAAATGCCACGGCCCGGACCATCAGGCTGCGCGTGGATGGATTGATGGGACACCTGGCAGGCCAGCACATCGACATCCGCCTCACCGCCGAGGACGGCTACACCGCCATCCGCTCCTACTCGGTGGCATCGGCAAGCATGGATGGGCATTTGGAAATTACCGTTGACGAGTTGCCCGACGGCGAAGTGTCGCCTTATCTGGTCCGGGACCTGGGCGTCGGGGATAGTCTGGAAATCCGCGGGCCGGTGGGTGGCTGGTTCGTTTGGCGGCCCCGGGATGGGAACCGGGTGCAGCTGATCGGCGGGGGATCCGGAGTGGTGCCCCTGATGTCGATGATCCGCGCCCACCAAGCGTCCACCAACGAGTCTCCTTTCAGGTTGCTCTACTCCCTCAAGTCACCCGAGACTTCGCTTTACCGGGACGAGTTGCGTCGGTTGGACCGGGAATCGGACAAGCTGATGGTGGACTATGTTTACACGCGCTCGACGCCGGCAGGCTGGCCTGCCCCGCCCGGGCGCCTTACCTCGGACACACTTCTGCAAAAGATCTTCCCGGCTGAGGAGAATCCGGATGTTTTCATCTGCGGCCAAACGGTTTTTGTCGAGACCGTTGCGGACTGGCTGGTGATGGCCGGCTACCCTGGGGAGTCGATAAGGACCGAGAGGTTCGGCGGGATGGGAGGCATCCAGTGAACGGCGCGGACGATTTCGCTGTCCCCGACTCTGACGACCAAGACCTTGCAGCGTCGCCCCATGATCCGATTCCGTCCCTGGACGGTAACGCAACGGCTGGCGCGTTGTCCGAAGTGTTCCGCATCGACATCATCGCGGCGCTCGGACGCTGCAGGCACTGCGGTTCAGTCAGGGCCTTTGGCGAGGCAATGGTGTTCGCCGATGCGCCCGGTATTGTGGTGCGCTGCCGCGGCTGCCAGGGCGTGCTGCTGAGGCTGGTGGAAACGCCAACCCGATATTGGTTGGATTTGAGCGGTCTCACCTACTTGGCGATCAACCGCGACGAGTAAGCCACAGGAACCCTCTCCGTCAGCTGAGTTATCGGGGCAACTCCTGCCCTGCATTTCCCAAACGCCTTGAGGCTTCGGACAGGCCGGCGTTCCAGGTCATTGAAGGGAGTTGGGATGTTTGGCCAGCGGCGTGACTTTGATCCCCATGTACGGGTACATGGGAAAGCCGCCGAGGATTTGGTGCAGTTCGTCGTTGGACCCGACGTTGAAGACTGAGTAGTTTGCGTACTCGCCTACTACCCGCCAGATGGCGGCCAGTCGACCGTCCTGCTGCAGGGTGTGGGAGTATTCCTGCTCGAGGCCCTGCAGGCGGGTAACCTCGTCCGGCTCGAGGTGCGGCGGGAAATGGACGTCCATGCGGGCAAGGAACAACATGTTTTTCTCTTTCGGTTGGGGGCTGGATGTACTTCCGGGACCGCTAGGTCAGGCGGTAGGCTGCCAGCTTGTCCTCGTCGATCTCGGCTCCAACTCCGGGTAGGTCGCGGAGCGATCGTTCCGTCGATGATGCGGATGGGGTCAGCCAGGAGATCGTCGGCCATGTCCAGGAAGTTGGACAGCTCCCCGGCACGCCGGCTTGTGGCCTCGTGGGAGGCGCCGAAGGTCACTGTGGCGAGCGATCCAATCTGGGTGTCGATCTGGTTGCCGATGGTCTCGTCTACTCCGAGTCCCGTGCACAGGCCCAGGATTTCGGTGGCCTCGGTGAAGCCGGACCGTGCGGTTTTCATGCAGACGGCGTTGCATCCCCCGGAGAGGAGCTCGCGGGAGACGTCCCCGGCTGTAGGGACGGATTCGTCGCCGACCACCGGGATCGGTGACTTTTCGACCAGGCGGCGGCGGCCCAGGGCTTCCTTGGCGTCGCACGGCTCCTCGAGCAGGCTCAGGCCGAGATCCTCGGTGCAACGGAGTACTTCCAGGGCTTCGTTCGCCGTCCATCCGCGGTTCGCGTCCAGGTAGATCTCGACGTCGTCGCCCAGCCCCTCGCGCAGGACGCGGCACGCTTCCACGTCCAGTGACAATGGCCTGCGGCCAACCTTCAGCTTGAACGTGGTGATGCCGTAGTGCCCCCGGTAGCGCCGCGCTTCGGCGAGCAGCTCGTGCGCGGGCCGGAAACCGAGCATGTGGCTCACCCGCATACGGTCCGTGTAACCGCCGAGCAGCTTGTGCACCGGGGTGCCGAGGGTTTTGCCGATGGCATCCCACACCGCGATGTCGACGGCGCCCTTCGCCACCTGATTGTGGATAGTCCGCCGCAGTACGGCGTGAATCCTCTCCCGGTCCATGACTTCAGTGCCAGCCAACTGCGGGGCGAAGGGGCGACCCGCTGCTGGTGCCTGTGCCCCAGCAGCGGGTCGCGTGGGATTGCGTTGCCGGTCCCGGCGTCCTTTATGCGGGATCGAGAACGAAGTCGTAGGAGACTTCACGGCCCGCCCCGTCGGCACGTGGAGTGGGGTCGAGTATCAGTTCGGGCTTCACGGCTGAGGCGATGTCATCGCCCACGTGTGAGTCGCCCTTGAAGTAGAGCTGCGAGGTGATCAGGTGATAGCCGGGCGCCGAGATCTTCAGGTGCAGGTGGGCGGGCCGCCAGGCATGCCAGCCGGCCGCAGCGATTAGCTTTCCGCAGGAGCCATCGGTCGGGATCTGGTAAGGGGCGGGTTGCATGGTGTTGATTTCGTAGCGGCCGTCTGCGTCCGCGATGACCGTAGCCCGCAGGTTCCACTCGGGCAGGCCGGGGGCGAACTGGGAGTAGAACCCCTCGTCGTCGGCGTGCCAGATTTCCACTGAGGCCCCGGGCAGCTTTTCGCCTGCGAGGTTGGTGATGTTGCCCTGGAAGAGCAGCGGGGTACCCTGCTCGTTGTCGCGCATCGGCAGGGTGGCCGGCGAGTCGAGCTGCGGGGAGTCGGGCACATAGTACGGACCTTCAATGGATCCCTTGGTGCCTTCCCGGTACTCGTTGGCGACCTGCTCCACTGAGTGCTCCACCCAGACGTCGAGGAACAGTGGCCATTCGCCGTCCTCGCCGACCTGAATGAGCCACGCCTTCAGGGCGTTGTACTCGTCGTACGTGACCTTCTCTTCGAGCACAGTGTCGTTAATGGCCTTGATCAGCCGTGAGGCCAGCTGGCTCACCCGCTCCTGGCTGGACGACGCGGCGGCCTTCTTGTTCTCGCGGAAGCGCTCGGTGGCGTTCGCCCCCGAAGCGGCAGCGGTGGCTTGGAATTCGATGGTCATTGCATCTCCTGTTTTGTTGATGGTTTGTTTTGGGTTTCTTCCATGAGGACTTCCGGGTCGTAGCACCAACCGCTCCAGGCCATATGCACCAGTGTGGTTTCGCCGGCGGGAGGGGACGGGGGACCGGAATGCCGAAATTCGGTTTGATCGTCAAACATGGTTCCTCCTGGGAATCCTTTGGGTTGCCCGTGGCGGGCGACTCAGCGGACCGACTAGTGGCGCTTGAGGAAGAGGCTGACGTCGTCGTTGTTGATGAGGTCCGGAACGGTCCAACCGTCCAGGTCGTATTCACTCATGCACTGGTCCGCAAAGCCGGTCATCATGGTTGTGGTGCCTTGAGCCTGGGCGGCGAAGAGCAGTTCGGCCTTCACGTTTTCGTGGTTGCCGGAGTAGTTTCGCTCGTAGAGTTCGTGGCGGCCGCCGAATTCGGTGCCGATGGCGTCCCAGAGCAGCTTCATCAACTTGACCCGGTCCACAGCCTGGATGCCACCGGAGCCACGGACGTACTTGTCCAGGTAAGGGCGGATTTCCGGGGTCTTGAAGTCCAGCGCAGAGGAGTTGAGATAGATCAGTCCCGAGGCGACGTCCTGTTCAATGATTTCCTTAATCCGCGGGTAGCCGGTGGCCATGAACATCCGGTACGCGAGCCCGTAGTCGAGCTTCGGCAGGACGGTGCCGTCGGGGCCGGCATCCGGGTTGAGTGCCATGGCATCGGCGAGGGCGTAGAACATGTTTCGCCAGCCGATGACTTCTCCGGCCCGCGCTTGGACGCCGCGGAAGTCCTTGGTTCCGGCGATTTCGAGGGCCTTGAGAAGTAGGCCGGCGATGAAGTCGAGCTTGACGGCCAGCCGAATGACTCCCTGGAAGGTGAAGCGGTTGAGGAAACCGGTCTGCGGGAAGAAATTGTTGATCTTCTCGATGTCCCCGTAGGCGAAGACGTTTTCCCACGGGATCAGGACCTTGTCGAACACGAAGACTGAGTCGTTCTCGTCCAGTCGGCTTGAGAGCGGGTAGTCGAACGGGGTACCCATCACGGCGGCCTGGTGGGAGTAAGAGGCCCGGGAGATCAGCTTCACGCCGGGTGCGTCCATGGGCACTGTGCAGATCAGGGCGAATTCCTTCTTCTTGATCGGCAGGCCGTAGTGGGCGATGAAGTTGTACTGGGTGATGGCCGAGCCTGTGGCGACAACCTTCGCGCCGGAGACAACCAGCCCGGCGTCGGTCTCCTTCTCGACTTTCATGAACACGTCGCCGACCTGGTCGGGCGGGAGATGCCGGTCGACCGGCGGGTTGATAATGGCGTGGTTCCAGTAAAGGACCTTTTCCTGGGATTCGTTGTACCAGCGGATCGCGTTGTCCTTGAACGGCTCGTAGAAGTCCGGCATCCCACCCAAGGTGCCGAGGAAAGCCCCCTTGTAGTCGGGGGAGCGGCCCATCCAGCCGTAGGACATCCGCGCCCAGGTTTCGATCGCTGTGCGTGAGGCCTTCAGGTCCTCGACGCTGCGGGCAGCCTTAAAGAACGGGTGGGTCTGGCCGTCGGAGCCGGTGTCGGTGGGGACCAGGAGCTTTGACGCGGTGTCCGGGTTGTGGAAGCCGTCGTAGAGTCGGGCCGCCATACGCACGGAGTTACGGAAGGCCGGGTGTGTGGTGACGTCCTTGACCCGTTCACCGTAAATCCAAACTTCACGGTCATCGCGCAGGGACTCAATGTATTCGTCTCCGGTTTGTGGCTTCAGCGGATTCGCAGGTGCTGTCCGGGCAGACATGTCTGGCAAAGTTGCCGTTTCGGGGGTTTCGATGGTCTCGGTCATGGCCGGTTCCTTTCAGTGGTTCGTCGGCGTCGTCGCCGTACGGGCGGAGGGTAAAACGGATGAGTGGAAATGAAACGGAGGGCACGGGCGCGACGCCGGCAGGGTGTGGCGCTGTGCGGGGGCTACACCGCGGCGGAGAGGCGGCCGAAGGCAGCGGCCCCGGTGATCCAGCCGGCCTCGTGGCCGTCGCCGCACTGCTCCCACGGCGTGCCGTCGACGAGGCGGCCCAAGTGGTGAAACTTGCCGCCGAAAAATATCAGGGGATCGAGGGGGGTGATCTCGAGGTGCTCGACCTCGCCGACGACAATCAGGTGGTCACCGCCGTCGTAAATGCGCCACGGCCGGCATTCGAGGGTGGCCGCGTTGCCTGCCAGCACGGGAACGCCCGTAGCGCTCCGGCCCCAAGCGGGGCCGCCTTTCATCGGCTTGCCGGCGAAGTGCAGGCAAGTGCCAAGCTGTCCCATGGACATCACATTGATGGCGAAGGGTCGATCCTTCACGAAGGTGGCGAGCTTCGAACTGCGCATCAGCGTGACTTGGGCCAGCGGCGGGTCCAGCGACACCGACGTGAACGCGCTCACAGTCGCACCATGCGCCTGGCCGTCACCCGACGTCGTGGTCACTACCGTGACGCCCGTCCCGAACCGGCCGAACGCGTGGCGCAGGTCCCGCGGATCGATCATGGATGTTGCAGACATCGTGTACTCCTGGAAGCTGTTGGGCGTGTTGTTCCCCTTCAGCGTGGCGCACACCACGGGACCATGGGTGTCGCGGATCACATGAGGTCGGGTGGGTGTAAAAAGATGTCCGGTCAGTGCAAAACGAGCCGCTCAGCGGGTTGGGCGAGGGCGGCCCGGCGTTCCGTCGAGGGTGTGACGCCGTAGCGCGTTTTGTAAGCGCGCGCGAAGTAAGCCTGCGATGCGTACCCGCAACGGCGGGCAACCGCCGCTATGGGCGACTGAGCCTCGGTCCGGTCCGTCAGCAGGCGCCGGGCGAGCTCGAGCCGGAGCTCGAGGATGTAGGCACTCGGCGGGCTGCCCGTTTCGTTGAAGAGGCGGGCCAGGTGCCTTTCGCTGATGCCGACGGCGGAGGCCACTTTTGCCACATTGAGTTCGATATCGCCCAGATGCTCGGTGATGTAGCAGCGGGCGGCGGCGAGGTGGGAGGCGCCGGTGCCGCTGCGGTCGCCCACCAGTATCGCGGACAGCAGCTCGAACGCCGCGGCCTCGGTGCTCTCTGCGTCCCCCGAGCGGGACAGCGCATCAGACACCAGCCGGGCCAGGGTGAAGGCGCGCCGGCTGTCCGGTTGCTCCTGCCGGAAGTCAAAGACGATCGGCTTGGCCAGAGCGCGGCCGCCGGTGATTTCGAGGTAGTCCTCATGCGGGACAGTCATCACCATTTCCCGCAGCCCGCTGCTGAAGCCACGCATGAAGGGCCGGTCAACGTCATAGATAACCGCTTGGCCGGGCTTGAGCGCTTCGAAGCCACCTTGGTGATAGAAGAACGCTTCGCCTTCAAGGGCGAAGAACACGGCTACGGAATTCATCGGGTGGCGCCGGATGAACGCCTCGGTTCGCTCCACCACTTGGGCGCTGCCCCTGACGGAGGCTAACTTCAGGGAGGGGAAATGGAGGTTGATTTCGGCCGCCTGCAGCGGTTGTTCATCCATGGTGTGAATGTCGAGCGGGATAAGCGCCTTCGCGTTGTGGTGCTCCCACAGATGCACGCGGTTACCGAGGGGATGCCGTCGGTGGAGAAGCGCAGCGCCTTCGCCGCGCGGGACTGCCCGGAAGTCATGAAACGGTAGTGTAATCCGAATCACAGAAGGTGCGTTAGTTTGGGCTGAAACCGGAGGCACGCCAAACCGGCCCGGACCCACCCCATCGGCCGCCGAGGCCCAACGTTCCGGCAGCCGGGACGGCTGATGAAACGTGGTGCGTTGGCCGAGCCGATGGGGGAGGGCTTCATCCCGGTTGCCCGCTCCGCAGCTGCCGGCGGGCCCTTAGGCCGATGCCGCCGGGAACCGTTCCCACACCCGGTGGGCCGCCATCAGGCCGGTCAATTCCTTTACCAGGGCCCCGACGTCGTTCCCGGAAACAATCCCGGGCGCATCCTGCGGGATGCCGGCCGCTGTCAAAGCCGGTGCGGCGCTGTCCAGGGACGCAATCGCCTTTGCGTGCCTGAACGCCTCAGTCAGCAGCAGCACACCGCGCGGATCCAACGCACCCCCGGGGGCGCCGGCCTTGGCGTCGAGCCCGGGCGCGGCGTCCGGAGCCGGAGCGGCGGCCGCCGCAATGATGACGGCGTCAAACTCTGTTGAGCGGGCGGTGAGGTAGGTACGCTGCACGGGGACCCCGCCGTCGTCCTCTGATCCCAGGAATCCGGCTGCCGGAGCGATAACCAGCGGGACTATGCCTTCGGCGTCCAAGGCCTGGCGTGCCGCGTTCACGGCAGCAAGGTCGCTGCCCTCATCGGCCAGAATTCCAACGATCCGGCCGGCGACAGGCCAGGTTTTTCCCAGCTGCGACAGGGCAGGGCTGGGGTCCGAGTCCGGCACTTCTTCTGTCGCCGCCGGGACGGGCAGGCCAAGGCCCTTGGCTACTGCGGCGCACAAATCGGCGTCCACATTGGCGAGGGCCGCGAGCTGCCGTTCGCGGATGGACTTTTCGTAGCACTTGCCCAGCTCGAACGTGTAGGCCTGAATCACGTGGTCCTGTTCCACGGGGCTCAGGCTGCGGAAGAAGAGGCGCGCCTGGCTGTAGTGGTCGTCAAAGGACGCCGGGTTTCTGCGCTCCTTGATGGAGGCGGCCAGTTCCTCCGGGACATCAATGAATGCCCCGATATCCTGTCCGGCGAGGAATGGGCAGCCGCCGTCGAGGGAGTTGGGCTGGTAGGGAGCCACTCCAGCGTGGACGGCCTGCTGGTGCATCCCGTCCCGCAGCATGTCGTTGACCGGGGCCTGCGGTCGGTTGATGGGGATCTGGCCGAAGTTGGGGCCACCCAGCCGGGATATCTGGGTGTCCAGGTACGAAAAGAGCCGTACCTGGAGAAGGGGATCGTTGGTGACGTCGATCCCGGGGACCAGGTGGCCCGGGTGGAATGCCACCTGTTCGGTTTCTGCGAAGAAGTTGGTGGGATTGGCGTTGAGGGTCATGACGCCGATGGGCTGTACCGGGGCCAGTTCCTCCGGCACGAACTTGGTGGGATCGAGCAGGTCGATGCCTTCAAACATCTGGTCCTCGGTGTCCGGGAAGGTCTGTACCCCGAGCTCCCACTCCGGGTAGGCGCCAGCCTCGATGGCATCTGCGAGGTCCCTGCGGTGGAAGTCCGGATCCATGCCATTGATGATCTGCGCTTCTTCCCACACCAGCGAGTGGACGCCCTGCTTTGGCTTCCAGTGGAACTTCACCAAAGTGGTGCGGCCTTCCGCGTTGACGAACCGGAAGGTGTGCACGCCGAAACCTTCCATGGTCCGGTAGGAACGCGGGATACCCCTGTCGGACATGTTCCACATGGTGTGCGCCTGAGCCTCCGTGTGGAGAGAGACGAAGTCCCAAAATGTGTCGTGGGCGCTCTGCGCCTGGGGAATCTCCCGGTCCGGATGGGGCTTGGCCGCGTGCACGATGTCCGGGAACTTGATGCCGTCCTGAACGAAGAAGACAGGGATGTTGTTGCCCACGAGGTCATAGGTGCCTTCGTCGGTATAGAACTTCGTGGAGAACCCGCGGGTATCACGAACAGTATCGGCAGAGCCACGGGACCCCAGTACGGTGGAAAAGCGGACGAAGACCGGGGTCTCAACGTCTTTTGCCAGGAACCCTGCGCGGGTGATGTTGGCGGCCGTGCCGTAGGAGCGGAACACTCCGTGGGCTCCGGCGCCCCGGGCGTGGACTACGCGCTCGGGAATGCGCTCGTGGTCAAAGTGCGTGATCTTTTCCCGCAGGTGGTGATCCTGTAGCAGGATGGGTCCGCGCGAACCGGCCTTCAGGGAGTGGTCAGTATCGCGAAGGCGAAGCCCTTGGGCAGTGGTCAGATACTGGCCGGACTGGGCGCGCGACGTGGCCGGTGCCCCTGTTGGACTTCCAGTGGGGGAGACCGCCTCCGGTCCTTGCTGGTCCGGCTTGGGCGGGAGAGGCTCCCGTGGGGTGGTGGGTTCTTCCAGGCTGGCAGGTTCGCTTGCCGGGACGCCAGGGATGTTGATGCTGCGCTTTTCTGACACGGATATTTCTCCTCAGGGTGGGCAAAACTAGCAATCCTCGGCCAATGACCGAAAATGCTAAGCGTGCTTAGCATTAGTTGCACCCTAGGCAAGGTTTTTCAAGTGCACAAATTTTGCCCGCGATCTGGACTTCCTGCCCATCGGCAACCGTGCTTACTGCATGGCCGGTTTTCGGGACTGCTGATGGAAGTTGCCCGGACAACGTTGGCTGAATCCGCCCTCATGCACGGAGAGGCACACCCGCCATCACAGACTGCACGGACTGAAACCTGCACCAAGCCGACGGATCATCATCCGCCATAGGGTTTTGCAATGTCGATCTTCAGAGCCACCAACGGAGCGAAGGGGCTGTTGTTTTTCCGCTCCTTGGAGAGCCCGGCAGGTACGCTTGTCGGCTCGACCCATGCGGGCAAGTCTGACTGCACCAACGCTCCGTCTTGAATAGATCCGGGTTGGAACGCTGATGTGGACCAATCACAGTCACCAGACCGAAGAACCTATCCGGAGGCATAGGCTTGGTTCAACCCGTAACCCTTCTCATCCGCCCGGGCCTCTGTGGTTGTCGCCGGCCGGCCGGTGGCTGTTGGTTCTCGTGGGCGCCGAAACAGGAATCACGCTGGCCACCCTCACCTGCATCTGGTGTTCCGCTGCGGGCCCCAGCGGCGGCCCCGGATTTATCCCCGCTCTAGCCGGAGTGTTGTTGCTGCCTTTGGTCCTGCGCGCAGCCTGGAGTCTGGGGCACCAACACCCACAACCACCGGGCTAAGGCTACGGAGGCAGCCCAGCTCATGGGTACGGTGCTGAGCAACTGCCGATAAACCGGAAGCTGCCTGGACGGACGTGGTCACCCTTCGCCACCGCGACGGCACCGCCGTTCAGGTCGAAATCTGCGTCAGAGGGCGCAGGGACGGAACCGGGCGTTTGGGGTATACGGGGAGCTGCCGGCTTTTGGACCGCGGAACGGTTGAAAGCCTTGCCGCTGAAAAAGTCAGGGCGCGTGCGCGAGCCCTGCTGACCGGCCGGACAATATTAACGGCGTTCCAGCCGATCCGCCGCCTGGACACCGGGAGTGTCATAGGCGTTGAAGCATTGACACGCTTCGCCGGTCAGCTGAGCCAATCGCCCGAAGCGTGGTTCGCCGACGCCGCCTCGGTCGGATGTGGTGCGGAGCTCGAGTTCCTGGCGATGGAGATGGCGCTCGATGCCGCGGCACGGCTGCCAACCCATCTGTACGTTTCGGTGTATCTTTCACCCCAGGCATTCCTTGATCCCCGTCTGAACGACATTCTGCAGAAGTCCCGGGTGCAGGCAGGGCGAGTTGTGCTGGAACTGACCGAACGCACCGTCGTGGACGACTACGAGCAATTCACGGCTGCCTTGGCGCGGCCGCGGGACAGCGGCTTATGAATCGCCGTCGATGACGCCGGCGCAGGGTTTGCTTCCATGCGGCACATCCTCCAGCTCAAGCCCGAGCTGATCAAACTTGATCGGTGTATCGTCGCTGGAATCGACACCAACCGTGGCCAGAGAACCCTGGGAGCGGCAATGGTCACCTTTGCCACCGGGATCGGAGCAGCCCTGATTGCCGAAGGAATCGAGACCGACAAGGAACTGGACACAGTCACCGAACTTGGCATGGACGCCGGGCAAGGCTACCTGCTGGGCCGTCCCTCAGAGCGCCCCGAGGAATGGATGCAATGGCAGGACCGCACTTCCTCGATGGGTGATCCAAGCCCGTAGGGCTGGCGCTGGGGGTGCTTGATTGGTCAGGCTTTTCTCTTTTGTTTCGTGGGCCGTCCGCTCCGGGTGGGTTGGTGATGCCCGCCACTGCTGCCGGGGCGTTCCGCGCCGAGGGCCTAAACTTGGATGTCGTAAGCGCACCGTGCCTCCTTCGGCCGCATTGATGCTCCATTTGAATCTCGGTTGTTGAACAGCCAAAGGGGCCCGCCTCATGACGTATATGCCCGCGACCAGCGCAGACGCTTCCGGCCCGGACACATCGGGCTCGGGGCTGGATGGAATCAGACACTACAGTGTTCCGGCGGGGCTGAACCTGGAGGAAAAATTTGAGCACTGGCGGTGCTGGTACGGCAGCGCGATTGACACTCCGGCACGGCTGGAAAAGACCGAGCAATTGGTGCGTCCCAGGTTCGATCCAACCGCTTTAAGCCTGGAAGGTCCTGGCTTCAGCCTCGTTGAGGTCAACAATGAACCGGCCAGCTGCCAATGGAGTGCGCCTGCCCGTTCCCAGAACTGGTTGCTGTACTTCCGGAGTTCGTGCCCCGGGTTCAGCTTCTCGGGCCGATCCGAAGAAATTTCCGCCGGAACGGTCAGGTTCCTTGACCACTCGTCCCCGGGCAGTTTCTATGCTCCGGACGGTTTAAGCGCGGTGAGGATGCAATTCGACGGGCAGCTGTTGGGCTTGGACGGCAAGTCGATGAAACGGCTGCAGGGGCTGGGTGACATTCGGGAAAATTCTTTGGTGCGCGGATTGATTCTTCCCGCGTTGTCCAGCTGGCAGCGGGCGGACTTAGGCCAGGAGATACCGCGCCTCCGGCCGGTTTTCCGGTCCATGATGACAGCCCTGGTTGGTTCACTGCTGGAAGCGCCGGTTGATGGTGCGGATGTGAAGCTGGCGCGTATCGCAGCGATCAAGAAATTCGTCTGCAGGAACTACAGGAACCCGGCCCTTGATGTCAATGAAGTTGTCGCGTACTCGTTCCTTTCACGCCGGGCGCTCTACTACCTCTTTGAACACGAGGGCCTCCAGGTAAACGGATACATCCGCGCGCTCAGAACCTTGGAGGCCCTGGAACTCCTCTCCGGCCAGGATTCGTGGAAGCGATCCCTTGCGGGCATAGCCCAGGCCAGTGGATTCACGAATCTCCAGGCCATGCGCCGCGCGGTCAAAGAATCAACCGGACTCTCCCTCAGCGACGTCCAAGAGAACCCGGAACTCTCACAGCGCCACGCCGCCGAGCTCAGAAAGCTGCTCACCGGACCATAAGGTCCACAGGGCTTGCGGACCTACCACTGCCGCCCCAATTCTCCCGCTGGGAAAGGCCGCATCATTCGTCGGGCTCCACAGACTGGCGACGATGGCGCTCCCGCTGGCCGTACGCCGCTCGAAGGATGTCGTCCTTTGACTCGAATCCGGAACCCAACGCTCCACCGATGAGCGTCGCCGACGTCGTCATCCATGCGATTTCCACGAAGTCCCAAACAGCCACGGGATGTTGAAGGGTCAACGCCAACAGACCGTCGTCGATAGTGAACACCGCAGCCAACAGCACGGCCAGGAACAGCAGGACGTAGCTGATCACCACGCCTATCGTCAACGACCACACCGTGGAAACGTTATACAAGGAAGCTTTGTATCGTTCGAGGGCGTTGTCGCGCCGGGGGCTTTCCCAGAGATCGTGTTGGGTAATGATCCAGAACACCATCGAACTGATTGAAAGGACCGTCAGTAACATCAGCCTCGGGGCCCCCAGCAAATCTGCGAGCTGCCAGATAGTGTTCGTGACGAGTGCAAAGGCGCCAGTCGCGATCGCTGCCGCCATTGCGTTCCTCAATCCGAAGACCAGGCGCCAGGGACGGTTCGCCCGCAGCATGCCCGCCAACAGCCGCCCGCGGCCGAGGCGGGTTGCTGAGACGTAGCGGAACCCGATCGGCCCGTCATCAAGAACAGCGGTCTCGATATGCCGTGACCGGTGCAGCGAGGGTGGACCGAATTCCCCGGCGTCGTCCTCGGGATCGGAGCGGCGGTGCATCGCCCAGCCGAGGTCGGCGACGGCAGAGCGGACCCGGCGGTCAATGTTGACGGCGCCGAGCGCGGGCAAAGAAACCAGGGAGATCGGCTCCCCGAGCGCGACTTCCGCGACCACAGTCCGGCCCTCAAGACGAATCGGAAGATCGGTCAGGCAGACCATGACGTCCCATGCACTGCGGATCCGGTGCTTCACCAAGGAGTCCAACATTGGCGTCAACCCATTGCCGGCCGTAAAGTCCCGGTACTCGATGGCGACGGACCAGTTGTGGCGCTCATCGGCAAGGTTGAGCAAGTGGCCCACTTCGCGGCCGTTACGCTCGGCAAACTCGGCGGTGACCTCCGGTTCGGCGAGCACGCCCAGCGTACGGGCAGTTGTACGGTTCGCATCGCCCGAACTTTCCGGCACGCCTGGCCTCCTAGCGTTTCAGCGCCTCAACGCAGGGTGGTTCAATGCATGGTTCGACTCTTTCTGCCGTACTGTCGCAGGTGCCGCCACCGCCCTGTTGAGGATTTCCTCGGTCACATGTTGATCAGACATATTCATTCCCGTCTCTCGCTCGAACGCGCACCGGCCGGTCCATCCCGAAGGAGGCGCAGGTGTTCGTGGATCATGGCTACTGCCGTTGAGCCTTCGCCGGCGGCAGCTGTTACGCGTTTCACTGACCCATGCCGAACGTCTCCGGCCGCGAACATACCTGCGACGCTGGTTTCCAGGGGCAGCCGCCTGCGCCCCAGATGGTCGAACTGGGGAGGAAGGTCTTCGAGATCAGCCCCGGTGAGAATAAAACCGTGGTCATCCAGAGCGAGGGTGTCCTGCAGCCATTCTGTGTGCGGCTTTGCCCCGATGAAAATGAAGAGGTATCGGGAGTCGAAGGTACGTTTTTCGCCGGTGGCTCGCAGATCGACGACGATCCGTTCAAGGGCGCCTGAACCGGCTACGCCCACGATGCTGGCCCCCAGCAGCACCTCTATGCCCCGCTGGTCTTCGATCCGATCCGCGAGGTACCCCGACATGTCCGCGCGGAGGTCTTCCCCGCGCACCACCAGCCGCACGGGTGTTCCCCTCTCAGCCAGGAAAAGAGCCGCTTGGCCCGCGGAATTTCCGCCACCGACGACGGCCACCGGCTGTGATCCGCAGAGCCTGGCCTCATGGACAGTGGCAGCGTAGAAGACGCTGATCCCCTCAAATTCCTCCAGCCCGGGGACCGGCAGGCGCCGGTAGCGAACCCCGGTTGCGAGCAGCGCGGCCCGCGAGGAGGCGGGGCCGCTCCCGTCGAACTCGGCGCGGAACTCACCGTCCCTCAAAGCGATGGAGTTTGCCCGGCAGGCGACGTTGACCTGGACTCTGAACTTCCGCGCCTGGAGGATCGCTCTTTCAGTGAGTTCCCCACCGGAGATTCCAGAGGGAAAGCCGAGAAAGTTCTCGATTCGTGGTGACGTGCCGGCCTGCCCGCCGATCGCACGGTCCTCCTTGAGGACGACCGACAATCCATCGGACGCCGCGTACACGGCGGCCGCCAGGCCAGCCGGGCCGGCCCCGATCACCATGAGATCGTACGAGGCAGAATGCTCTTTCACCCCCCGCAGGCCCAAGGCAAGGGCCAGATCCGCGTTGGTCGGGTTTTTGAGGACATGCGAAGCGTCCAGCACCACTGCGGGCAGGTCACTGGTGAGGATCCCTGCCCGGTCCAGGATTGCCTGTGCCTGCTCGTCCTCCTCCAGATCGACCAGTCGGTGAGGCAGGCGGTTGGCGGCTGCAAATTCCAGGAGCCGGAGCGTGTCACGGCTGAAACGGGACCCGACGATGCGGATCCCCGCGCCCGCGCTGATCAGGAGGATCCGGCGCTGAAGATATGCCCGCATGATGGTCTCACCCACCGCGGCGTCCGTTAGAACCACACGGCGCAGATCGTCCCCGTCGATTTGGAGCACTTCGCCCGCCTCGGCGACCACGGTGCTGACAAAGGCCGGTTGCCCCTCGACGAGGCCCAGTTCCCCGAGGAAACGGCCGGGACCATGAACTTCGAGGATCCGTGTGTCGCGGCCCAGCTCAGCGGGTTGTCCGTCGCCGGCAGTGTTCAGCCCCTCCACGACCAGTACCTTGCCCTGCAGGATGACAAAGAAGTCAGCGTCGAAGTCTCCCTCATGTATGAGGACTTCTCCGGCGGAGGCAGCACGCCGTGTGCCGGTGCGGCCCAACAATTCGATCTGGGCCTGGCTGAGCCGTGGATAGGCGCCGGACATATCCGGCGTTTCGATCAGCGTCGAGTCTGCGGCAGGTTCCATCGGCTGCTTCCACCCACCGCGCCCTAGACGAATGCCTCATGCGGATAGCACCAGCGCCAGTCCTCGCCGGGCTCCAGGGAACGGACAATTGGATGCAACTCGGTGGCGTGGGCCCGGGCGTGCCGCATGGGTGAGGCATCACAACACCCCACATGGCCGCACGTGAGACACAAGCGCAGATGAACCCAGGCCGTACCCAAAATCAGGCACTCCTCGCAGCCCTGCGGTGTGCGCACCCGAACGGGATGAGTCCGCGCGAGATGCGGATCAGTAATTCCAGGAAACATGTTGGCTCCTACGTCGGACCGGCCGTGAGACCGGCACCGGGACAGCTCGCATTAAGCGGGGCGTTGGCAGTGAGCGGCGGTCTTCGCACCACCGGACAAGCGGGGGAAGTGCAGGCCGCTCGCGCAAGCGCGCGGCCCGGCAGTGAAACTGGACGCGGGAAGTCTTTTAGCCCACAGCGAGCCTTCCATTAGGGTTTTCACCCCTCCTGCGCAGGTCAATTCCGGTGGCAATCAGCAGTATTCCGAACAGAATCGCGAAGGACGCAAGCAGCCCCAGGAGACCAAGTATGCCCGGGCCGGGAAGAATGACCAGGAAAAGCCCGAAGAGAGTGGTGACGATACCTGTGATCAACCAAAGCCACCATTGTTCGTCGGTCTTTTTGACGTCGAAGGCCAGCGCTGTCTGGGAGACACCGAGAATGACCGCCCACACGCCGATGACGAGCGCCAGCGAAAGGGCGGTGATGCCCGGCCAGAGGAACGCGGCGAGACCCGCGAGCACGGAGATCACCCCACCCACTATTTGCCAGGCGGACCGGCGCCCCTTGCGCCTGACATAGTGCACGATGTTCGTGACGCCGTCAAAAATGGCGTAAATTCCGAAGAGGATCACCAGTGCGAGTAGCGAGACACCGGGCCAGACGACAACCAAAATGCCAAATAGGACGGCCGCGACGCCCCGGATAATCAACGTGCTTCCTGATCCCTTAACCAATTGCTGAGCTAATGCGTCAGACATAGTCAGACCTCGTTTCTGGAAATGCGTTATTCGTGATCTTGATGGTCGGGCTGCACATGAACAGGGCTATTCCTTCCCTGTGCTCCCCAAAGTGGTTTTCACTGAATTTGTGTCCTGCCCGCGCTGAAATTCGACGGCGGACTGATCTCCGAACTGCTGTTGACTACGGCTCCCGCCCCTGTGGAACTCCAAGCCCCCAGGCTGGCGGGTTGTGATGGGGGCGTTGGAGGCGAACCTGTGCACGATGACCCGAGCATGGGCAACGCCGCGCCGAGAACGGCGGTGCACGCCCGCCCTGGCGCCGTTCCCGCGCCGGCCGCTGGCTTATTTGTACTCATTGGATTCCCGCTGCCTGTTCGGGCGATCAGATGCAACATGTATCACTTTGAGTCTCCTCCGCCGCCATCGTGCCCGCTTGGCCCCGGGGCGCCCAAAAACTGCCTGGATTTGAATCCCCCAGGTCAAATCACGGACAGCCGATGCACGCTCCGCGCTTTACCGGCACCGTCTAAGCTCTCAGCGCGACCTTGCGGACCGCAGGCGCCAGGCACGCGTGGCAACGTGCAGGTTGAGCCGGGTCTCGGGGTCACCAAGTTCAAAACCGGTGATCTGGCGGATGGACTTCAGCCGGTAGCGCAGCGTGCTGCGGTGAATGGCAAGGCTGTCTGCCGCATCGTCGTAGTTGCCGCCATGATCCAGGTACTGCGCCAAGGTGTGCACCAGATCAGATCCCCGGCGGGCATCGTTGCTTTGCAGTGCACCCAGCCACTCCTCGACATAGCCGGAGAGGTCGGCTTCGTTGCCAGGCATGTCAAGGATGCGGTAGATCCCCAGCTGGTCGTAGCGGGTGAGCCCGTAGGAGTCGGTGGAATGTGCCCGGATGTGCAGTGCACGCAGCGCTTCTGCGTAAGAACGCGGGATCTGGGTGACATCGCGGCTCGGACCTCCTATGCCCACAGCTCCAGTGGCGCTGCGCAGGGTCCTTGCTGCAATGGTAAAGAGTTCTGTATCCAGTGGCTCTCCCGTAACCACGGCGAGTGTTATGTTCGAGCGACGCGAAACCAGCGCAGGGATTTGGAGTTCACGCAGCGTCCTGCGCAGGGCGACCACCACGGTATCGTCCGTTCTTGGCGGTTGCCACTGCGCGACGATGACGTGCTGCAGGCCCCTGATGTCGTATCCCAACGCCTGGGCCCGCACGGACGCGGTCTCTTCATCCATTCCGGACACCAGCTCATACACCAGGTCGCGCCCCAGTTTCAGTTCCAGCTGGGCGATGCTGCGGCGGTGCGACAGCTCGACCTGCAAGAGCCGCGTCCCATACTCCAAGGCGAAGACGTCGTCGGCCGTGTAGGGCCTGCCGTTCTCGAGCAAGCACATTGCCCCGAGCACGTCCCCGGCCGGCAGAACCAGCGCCACGAGCCCACGTGGTTCTTCCACCGGCATTCCAAAGGCGAGCCAGAGCTGTGCCGTCCGCGATCTGTCGGCCGCGCTGGGCCGGGGGTACGGACTCCCGGATTTGGTACCGGCCGCGGCACGGATATTGCCGAATCCGTCCTCAGTGCAGACCGGTCGTCCCGTCAGCACTGACAGCACTTCCGCCAGAAGTGACTCCCGGGAACTCATTTGTCCGAGTGGGGCTGTGAGCGTGCCATTCAGTGCGTTCTGGATTGACGTGCGGGTCTCGAGCTGCAGTACCGTTGCCGAAAGGATACGCAGGCGGTCGGCAACGTCTAGGGCATTCGAGTGCGGGGCGAAGTGCTCCTGCTGCTGTGCTCCTGCCGCTTCCTCGCCTGCGCCGGGAGCAGATGCTCCTGCTATTGCATGTAGCTCGATCATCTGCGCCGGACTCGGAGCCGTGCGGGCATGCAGGACGAGGCACCCGTTGAGTTCCCCGTTGTCACGGAAAGTCGAGAGCGAGTACCGCCAGCCCGGGCCCGTGGAGGTAAGTCCGGAGTCCCTGCCTTCGAGCTGGCCGTCATCGTGGTCCTGGGCGGCGGGCGTCCGGTTCGGGAGCGGAAGCAGGTGACCGTCCACCACAAGATAGCAAGCTGCCACACGGCAGAATTCCAGTGCAGAAACAGTTTGTGTGGCCTTACCGAGAATCTCCTCGGCCCTTAGTCGATCGAACATTCAGTTGACCTGCAGTCTCTGTGCGCACCCAACGATCCGTTCGTGGCGGGATGTGTGGCGGCAAATCCCAGAATTATCCCGGCGTCTTCGACAATACGCCTGTGGAACCTATTCTGGTAGGTCAGTTTCCTGGAGCAGATTTGGACCCGGGAGGTCATGCCGTCCTTGCCCCCTGCGGGGCAGACTCAATCCTGTAAGGCCTCATGACACATACCTTTGAGCCCCGCGGCCCATCAGGACAGGGTGTGAAATCATGCGGTGCAATTCGGGCGGACGCAGGAAAGGAACGCGCGCCCCTGGGACCGGAGCGAGTCATGGCCAAAGCAGTAGGAATTGATCTTGGAACAACCAACTCAGTGATCGCCGTCTGGGAGGGCGGGGAAGCCCGCGTTGTACCCAACGCAGAAGGAGCCCGGACCACACCGTCGGTTGTGGCGTACACGGACAGCGGGGAACGATTGGTGGGGCAACTGGCACGCCGGCAGGCGATTCTCAACCCCAAAGGAACTATCACGTCGGCCAAGCGGTTTATCGGCCGGCACTATGACGAGATCGCGGATGAAGCCAAGGCCGTGAGTTTCGACGTCGTAGCGGATGAAAACGGCGTGGCGCGTTTCCAGGTTCAGGGCAAGAAAGTAGCACCCGAAGAGGTCAGCGCGCTTGTCCTGCGCAAGCTGGTGGACGACGCCGCAAAGCAGCTGGGCGAAAAAGTGACGGAGGCCGTCATCACGGTCCCTGCGTACTTCAACGACGCACAGCGGACCGCCACCAAGGACGCGGGCAGGATTGCCGGGCTGGAGGTACTTCGCATCATCAACGAACCGACCGCAGCGGCCCTCGCCTACGGCATCGATAAACGTCAGCATGAGACGGTTTTAGTTTTCGACCTCGGCGGTGGAACCTTTGATGTGAGCCTGCTGGACGTGGGGGACGGAGTTGTGGAGGTCCGCTCCACTGCGGGTGACACGCACCTTGGCGGAGACGATTTTGACCGCCGCCTTGTGGATTACCTGGCCGACGAATTCCAGAAGCAGGAGGGCATCGACCTGCGGTCGGACCCACAGGCGCTGCAACGCCTGTTTGAGGCGGCCGAAAAAGCGAAGGTCGAGCTGAGTTCCGTGAGCCAGGCCCAGGTCAACCTTCCCTTCGTCACCGCCGACGCTTCGGGCCCAAAGCATCTGACGACCACCATTCGGCGCTCCGTTTTTGAGGATATTACCCATGATCTGGTGGAACGCACCATGGATCCGGTCAAGCAGGCGATGACGGACGCCAAGGTTACAGCCAACGACATCGATGAAGTAATTTTGGTGGGCGGCTCCACCCGCATTCCCGCGGTACAGAACCTCGTCCGGCGTCTGACTGGCGGCAAAGATCCGAACATGAGTGTCAATCCGGACGAGGTCGTGGCCATCGGTGCTGCGATCCAGGCCGGTGTGCTTAAGGGAGAGGTCTCGGACGTCCTGCTATTGGACGTTGTGCCACTTTCCTTGGGCGTCGAGACACGCGGCGGCGTCATGACCAAGATCATCGAGCGCAACACGACGATCCCCGCGCGTCGCAGTGAAGTGTTCTCCACCGCCGAGGACAACCAGCCTGCCGTTGACGTGGTGGTCTTGCAGGGGGAGCGGGAACTGGCGGCGGACAACCGGGTGCTGGGCCGGTTCCAGCTGAGCGATATCCGGCCAGCGCCTCGTGGCGAACCGCAGGTCGAGGTTACTTTCGACGTCGACGCCAACGGGATCCTGAACGTCACCGCCAAGGACAAGGACACGGGCAAGGAACAGGGCATCACTATCAGCGAGGGCTCCAACCTCGACGCCAAGGAAGTCGAGCGAATGGTTGCCGAGGCTGAGTCCCACCGAAACGAGGACGTACAGAACCGGGAGCGGATCGACACCCTCAACGAGCTCGACGCGGTGGCCTACCGCGTTGAGCGGGCCGTCAATGAACTGGGCGACGCCGTCCCCGCGCACGACAAGGCGCGGGCTGAACTGCTGATTGGCCAGGCACGCGACGCGGTCAGCAACCAGGCGGAGGTCGCCACCGCGAGGGAGCTCATTTCGGAACTTGAGCAACTGCAGGCGGCGCTCCGTGCCTCGGCTGCCTCCGCGGCCCCCGCCGGCGCCGGGGCCAGCCAGGAGGCCGGAGGGGACCAGCAGGCCGGAGCGTCCAGCGATGCCGATGACGAGGACATCGTCGACGCAGAATTTGACCGTGGCTAGGGAAAGCGATGAGCGACGAGACTGCACTCGGGGGCCAGGCTCACGAGGGAAACGGGCAAGCGGGGGCCACCGAAACCCCTGAAACGGAAGCACAGTCCGCAGTGCAGGCGGACGCCTTGGCCAAAATGGAGGACCAGTGGCGCCGTGCGCTGGCCGACGCCGACAACGTGCGGAAGCGTGCGGCCCGGGACGGCGCACAGCTGAGGGCACAGGAACGCGCCGCGGTTGCCTTGGCGTGGCTGCCCATCCTGGACAATCTGGAGCTTGCCCTGTCGCACGCGCCGGCGGGTGACGCAGACCCGCTGGTCGAGGGCATAGCCTCCATCCGGAAACAGGCCATCGACACCTTGGCCCGCCTGGGCTATCCCCGCATCGACGCCGAGAACGTTCCCTTCGATCCGCGGCTTCATGAGGTTGTCAGCGTGGCGGAAACTGACGAGGTTCCCTCGGGGACCGTGCTCACCGTGCTGCGGCCCGGCTACGGCGGCCCGGAAAACACGCTCCGGCCAGCCGCCGTCGTGGTAAGCCGGGCGGTGACCCCGGACCGTGGCTAAGGACCACTATTCAGTCCTCGGCGTCCCCCGGACAGCGGAGCCGGACGAGATCCAGCGCGCATACCGGAAACTGGCACGAAAATACCATCCGGACGTCAACCGCGAGCCGGACGCCGCCGACAAGTTCAAGGAAATCGGCGAGGCCTACGACACTTTGTCCGATCCCGAGACCCGGGCGCGCTATGACCGATTCGGCGCCGACTACCGGCAGTACGCCGGTAGCGGCGCCGGGGCGTCGGGCGGAGGACGGCGAGGGGGTTCGGGTGGACCCCGGCCGGGACCGCGGCCTGGCCCCCGGCCGGGACCGGGGGCGTACGGACATGGCGACGGCGGTATGGGTGGCGACGTTGACTGGGAGGACCTCCTCGGCGGCTGGTTCCGGCAGCAGGCAGGAGGCCCGGCACAAGGTGCCGACCAGGAAGCCGAGTTGTGGCTGACGCTCGAGGAAGCCTTCCGCGGCGGGAAGCGCAGCATCCGGCTGGCCCAGGCCGGCGGCGAAACCCGGAGCTACGACGTCGACGTGCCGCCCGGCGTGCTGGACGGCCAGCGGATCCGGTTGGCCGGTGAGGGCGCCCCGGGAAGGGAAGGAGGCCCATCCGGCGACCTCTTCCTGACCGTACGAATCCAACCACACTCCAGATACCGGCTCAAAGGCCGGGACATCTACCTTGATCTTCCGGTGTCGCCCCCGGAGGCCGCACTCGGGGCCAAGGTGACCACCGACGCGCCGGCCGGACCGGTCACAGTCACCGTTCCTGAAGGGTCCTCCAGCGGCCGCAGGCTGCGGCTCCGCGGGCAGGGGATGCCCAATCCGAGAGGGGTGCCGGGGAATCTGTATGCGGAAATCAAGATCATGGTTCCCCCCAGCCTTAGCAAGGAGGAGCGGAAGCTGTACGAAAAGCTCGCCACGGTATCCAAGTTCAATCCGAGGGAGGAGCGATGAGCGGCGTCTATCCGCTCGCCTATCCGTGGCGCATGAATCTCGAGGCGGTGGCCCGGAGCGCCGGCGTTCACCCCGACGTCGTCATGCGGTTCGTGGACCTGGATCTCATCCGGCCGCTTGGCGATTCGCCTGGTGGCCCCTGGTTCAGTCCGCGGTCCCCGGAACTTATAGGGCGCGTCATGAGACTCCATTCGGAGCTGTCGCTGAACTACGCGGCAATCCCGTTGGTACTCGATCTGTTGGTTCGGGTCGACGCGCTTGAACGACGATTGGTTGAAATCACGCAGGTCGAAGGGACTGCTTCACGATGAACATGGAGAGCTTGACACAAAAATCCCAGGAGGCGTTGGCGGAGGCTCAACGGATAGCACAACGCAATGGGCACACTGAGACCGACGGCGAACACCTGCTGGCAGCCCTGCTCGAGCAGGAAGGGGGACTGGTGCCGCGGTTGATCGTGGCCATGCAGGTTGACGTGAATGAGCTGAAGACGGCGGTCGAGGCAGAGCTGAGACGCAAGCCGAAGGTCACGGGACCGGGGGCAGCTCCGGGCCAGGTGTATGTAAGCCGCAGGCTGGGCGCACTCCTCGATGCGGCTGAACGGGAAGCCAAGCGGCTTAAGGACGAGTACGTCTCAGTGGAACACCTGCTGGTGGCCCTGGCGGAGGAAGGGCGGTCCACGGCGGCCGGCCGGGTGCTGGCCGAGCACGGCATCACCCGCGAGGCGTTCCTCTCGGTCCTGACGCAGATCAGGGGAAACCAGCGCGTCACGTCTGCGACACCGGAACAGACGTACGAGGCGCTGGAGAAGTACGGCCGCGATCTGGTGGCGGACGCCCGTACCGGAAAACTGGATCCGGTCATCGGCCGCGACGCCGAGATCCGGCGGGTCGTGCAGATCCTTTCCCGCAAGACCAAGAACAACCCGGTACTGATTGGGGAGCCGGGGGTCGGCAAGACAGCCATTGTTGAGGGACTGGCCCAACGGATCGTCCGCCAGGACGTGCCGGAAGGGCTGAAGGACAAGACCATCTTCTCGCTCGACCTGAGCGCCCTCGTGGCAGGTGCCAAGTACCGCGGCGAGTTCGAGGAGCGGTTGAAGGCGGTGCTCGCCGAAGTCCTGGCGGCGGAGGGGAGGATCCTGCTCTTCGTCGACGAGCTGCACACCGTCGTCGGGGCAGGAGCAAGCGAGGGGTCGATGGACGCCGGGAACATGCTCAAGCCGATGCTCGCCCGCGGAGAACTCCACATGATCGGGGCGACCACGCTCGACGAATACCGCAAACACATTGAATCGGACGCGGCACTGGAACGCCGCTTCCAGCCCGTCATGGTTGAGGAACCCGACGTCGAGGACGCCATTTCCATTCTTCGCGGGCTCCGCGAGCGGCTTGAGGTGTTCCACGGCGTACGGATCCAGGACAGTGCCCTGGTGGCTGCGGCCACCCTGTCCCACCGGTACATCACTGACCGGTTCCTCCCGGACAAAGCGATTGACCTGGTGGATGAGGCGTGCGCCCGGCTGCGGACCGAGATCGACTCGATGCCGGCAGAACTGGATGAGCTCACCCGAAAGGTTACGCGGCTCGAAATAGAAGAGGCGGCACTCTCCAAGGAGTCCGATCCGGCCAGCAAGACCCGGCTCGAGGAGCTGAGGCGTGAATTGGCGGACCTGCGCGGGGAGGCCGCTGCGAAGCGGGCCCAATGGGAAGCCGAGCGCCAGGCGATCCACAAGCTGCAGGACATCCGCAGTGAATTGGAGCGGGTGCGGCAGGAGGCTGAGGAAGCTGAACGGAACTACGACCTCAACCGGGCAGCGGAGCTGCGTTACGGCAAACTTGCCGACCTCGAACGGCGCCTGGCCGCCGAGGAGGAACGGCTGACCGCGAAGCAGGGGGAGAAACGCCTGCTCCGCGAGGTGGTGACGGAGGACGAGATCGCCGACATCGTCGCGGCCTGGACAGGCATACCCGTGGCGCGGCTGAAGCAGGGAGAACGTGAGAAAGTCCTGCATTTGGACGAGATCCTGCGCGCCCGTGTGATCGGCCAGGAAGAAGCAATCAGTGCGGTCACAGATGCCATCATCCGCGCCCGCTCCGGCATCCGCGACCCGCGTCGGCCCATCGGATCGTTCATCTTCCTGGGACCGACCGGCGTCGGCAAGACCGAACTCGCCAAGGCTCTTGCCGCGGCCCTTTTCGACAGTGAAAACGCGATGATCCGGCTGGACATGAGCGAGTACCAGGAGCGTCACACCGTGAGCCGGCTACTGGGTGCCCCTCCGGGCTATATCGGCTACGACGAGGGTGGCCAACTCACCGAGGCCGTACGCCGCAAGCCGTACTCCGTGGTGCTTTTCGATGAGGTGGAAAAGGCCCACCCGGATATTTTCAACACCCTTTTGCAGGTACTGGACGACGGCAGGGTTACAGACTCCCAAGGCCGGACCGTTGATTTCCGCAATACCGTGATCATCATGACCTCCAATATCGGTTCCCAATATCTCCTGGAGGGTTCCACCGAAGGCGGGACGATCACCGAGGAGGCGCGCAGCATGGTGATGGGCGAGCTCCGGGGCCACTTCCGCCCCGAGTTCCTGAACCGTGTGGACGATACCGTGCTGTTTACGCCTCTCGGCCTGCCGCAGATCGAACGCATTGTGGACCTGCAGTTCCAACAGCTGCGGCAACGTCTGGCCGAGCAGCAGGTCGAACTGCACCTGACCGAGGAGGCGCGCGTGTTGATTGCCGAACGTGGCTTCGATCCGGTCTACGGAGCCCGGCCCCTGCGCCGCTTTATCTCCCGTGTCGTGGAAACGGAGGTGGGCCGGGCCCTCCTGCGCGGCAGTATCGCCGAGGGGGGAGTCGTGACGGTGACGGCAGCCGACGGCGAACTCTTGGTGGACTACACCACCAGGGAAATGGAAGAGGCCGGAACCGCATGAATAAGGCAATCATCAAGTGTCCCCACTGCGGCAAGTCCAACCGCGTTCCGGCGGCCGCGGAGGGCCGGCCGCGTTGCGGGAATTGCCACCAGGAGCTTCCCTGGGTGGTTGCAGCGGGCGACGACGACTTCGGCGAAATCGCCGAACGGTCCGGCGTTCCGGTGATGGTGGACTTCTGGGCAGTGTGGTGCGGGCCCTGCCGGATGGTGAGCCCGGTGCTGGACCAGTTGGCGCACGAACGCGCGGGGCACATCAAACTTGTGAAGGTTGATGTGGACCACTCGCCGCAACTCTCCGCCAGATTCGCCATCCAGGCGGTGCCAACGTTGATGGTCATGGTCGACGGCAAGGTCGTCGCGAGGCAGGCCGGCGCAGCTCCCGCCCCCGTGCTGAGGTCCTGGCTGGAAGGTGCACTCACAAAATAGGACAAGAACAGCGGACGACGGCGGGCGGTTGCCCGCCGTCGTCCGTCTCTGCGCGCTCTGTCCGAATTTCCCTCGAAGGTTCCCGCAGCCAGACCCTGCTTTCCCCGGCTTTGCGCAGGATCAGAAAAGTTCCCGGAACCCGGCAGAAACTGGCTGTTAGTTTCGAAGAGTCGATGCAGGCCCGGTCTCAGGGAACGTGTCAGCAAGGGCTGGTGGAAGTCGCGGTGGTGTCCTGCAGCGGGGACCAACGCTGCTTCTCGAGCCTTGTCCTGCCGCGTTCATTTATCGACTATGTCCTTCCCGTCAGCCAATGCCCGGGGGATGAACCGCTACGGAAACCTGCCAACGGGTTCCGGCCTTCCTAAACGAAAGAGAGTCATCATGCACAAATCCCTGAAGCTCATCACTGCACTGTCCGTCGCCGGCCTCGCTGTTGCCGCCGGTTCCGCGTTCACCGGTGCCGGTGTCACAAAAACGGGCACAGCAGCTTTAGACCAGTTTGTCGGCGGTACCGTGAGCCAGACCGTTAAAGGTGCGACGCTGAACAAGATCGAGTACGGGTTTGTTGACGATGGGACCAATACCGCCGTGAACAAAGTGACGCTGACGTTCGCCGACGCCACCGGCAACAGGATTCCGACCCTGCTCCTCACCGGTGGAGCGCCCGCGACGTTCACCTGCACAGCAATCGCCACCGCCGATTTCACATCAGAGTGTAACGCTGCCGCGTCGACCAGCCAGACGGGTGTTACCAGCGCCGCCATCACCATCCCCGAGGATAGCTAAGTCCCGCATCCAGGACGGTCCGGCCCGCTGGGCCGGGCCGTCCCTTCCCGCCACTGAGAGAGTCTTCATGTCGCGCCGGTTCCTGCAGCGCCTCACGGCCTATGCCTTCGCTGCGCTGGGCGGACTTGCCGCAGCCGCCTGGATTGCCCTGGTGACGGGCCAGATAGCGATCGTTACCACCCACGGCGTCAGCATGAACCCGGTCTATTACCAGGGCGACCTGGTGGTCGTGGCGCGTTCGCAGTCCTATTCAGTGGGCCAGATTGCCGCCTACAACCTTCCCGTCAAAGACGAGTTGGTACTTCACCGGATTGTCGGCGGCAGCCCGGAAGCATTCGTTTTCAAGGGAGACAACAACGAATCCCTGGACGTTCTGACCCCCGGTTCTGACCAACTCGTCGGCCGCGCCGTTCTGCATCTCGCGCAGGGCGGAGTGTGGCTGGAACGGCTCGCCAGCCCACCCATGCTGGGACTGGCCGCTTTCGCGCTCATGGCCGGCGGAAGCGCCGCCACGACCCGACTCAGGCGCAAACAAAGGAGAGCATCCATGTCCCGCCACATCCTTGACCGCACCGCTCGCCTCCAGGCCGTCGGAAGCCTGCCGCAGCGTCTGTGGACTGTGGCTGCAATCTCCGGCGTGCTGGGAATCCTCGGACTCGGGCTCGGAGTCCCTGCCTGGGCGGGCCCCCTCGAAGGCCCCTCGACAGCCGAGGTCAAGAGCGGAACCCGGATGGACTTCTCGTACAGCGCGAACGTCGGACAGACACCTGCTTACGACGGCACCACCGCCCATTCGCCGGACCCGGTATTCCGCAAGCTCACCGACACGGTGGACGTGCACTTCATCTACCACGGTGAACCAGGAAGCATCACCGTCGCGGCCGAGCTGGCCACACCGCAGGGCTGGCACTCGACGATTCCACTCGCCGACGCCACTGCCTTTTCCGGCGACCAGTACGAGGGCACGGTCAGCCTCGATCTGAAGTCATACGACGCGAAGGCCAAGGCCGCGTCCGCCGTTACCGGTGAAGCCGCAAGCCAGATCGCCGTCAAGGTCGTAGCCCAAGTGAAGACCAGCTCAGGGGCGGACTTCCGTCCTGAACTCACACTCAGCCTGACTCCGCTTCGGCTCGCCCTGGCCAACGGCGAGAAGGACCTCACCGTAACCCGCAGCAATACCGTGCAGCATGCCGTTGTCGTGCCGCGGACCGTGGGAATCAGTAACTGGACCATCACCGCGGCTACAGCCCGCGCTGTCTCGGGGATACTGCTGGTGGCAGCCCTGGCTGGCGGGGCCGTCGTCGTGGTGTTTTCACAGCGGAGTGCACCCAGGGATGAAGGTGCCGCCATTCGCCGTCGCTATGCTGCGCGGCTGGTAAGCGTCCAACCGATGCAGCTAACGCAGGGCAGGCCCATCATCGACGTCGCAACGTTTCCGGCCCTCGCTAAAATTGCGGAACGCTACGGCCTATGGATTCTTCACTGGGGGCAAAGCGGTCCAGAAACCTTCGTTGTGCACGACGAAAACACGACGTACCGCTACCAGACAACAGAGAACCACCGGCGCCTACAGTGACAAAGCCTGGAAGCTGCCTGGTTTTCGCTGCTGGAGGTCCCGGACGGGACCGCGGTCATCTCGCCTTGTCCCTCGGGTGTGGTCTAGCGGGTGCGAGCCGGTAGCCCATGCCACGCACCGTCTCTACCCAGTGCGGCCACTGGGCGCTGTCGCCTAGTTTACGGCGAAGATTACCGACGTGCGCCTGAACTGCCCGCTCATCAAATTGATAAACGGACGTGTCGTCCCGGCTGTATTCCTTGCGAAGTACCCTGACCAGGTGCTTTGTGGAACAGATCTTTCCTGCCGCACCCAACAGCTCGTGAAGGAGATCGAACTCACTACGGGTCAGCTCTACGGCCCGCCCATGAACCATCACCGTTCGCGTCTTGTGGTTGAGCTCCAGCCCGTTATGCGAGATGACAACGTCGTCGCTTACTGCCGGGGTTGAAGAAGGCATTGGACCACGCGATGCGGTTATGCCTGCAGTGGAGCCTGTGGAGCCTGTGGAGCCTGTGGAGCGCGGACGACGGGTCACGGCTGTAAGCCGTGCCCGCAGCTCACGGTGACGGAACGGTTTGGTGATGTAATCATCTGCCCCACCCTGAAATGCCATGAGGACATCACCCTCTTCATCCCTGCCCGTCAGCATAAGGACGTAGGCGTCGCTGAAGCTGCGAATTCGCCTCAAGACCTCGAAGCCGTCAATGTCCGGGAGGCTGACATCCAAGGTGACCACGTTCGCATTTTGACGGCGGACCAGTTCAACGCCGGCCCTTCCGTCAGCCGCTGAGCAGACGTCGAATCCTGACTGCCGGAGTACCGCCTCCAAGAGATCGCGCATGTCGGCATCGTCCTCGATTATCACCGCCGTACCCGGGCCGTTCACAGAAGTCTCCAGGCAGGATGCTTCCCCGCGTGCCGCTCCATGCATGTGATGTCCAGATTCTTTCTCCCTGGGCGGACGGCTTGATGAATCACTCCGAGTTCGCCCTTGTCCGCGACGTCTCCTCGAAGGACAGCAAACCTTCCACGGCCGCTTCATCCTCCCGGATCCAGCGCGCCTGGTGTGTCTAAGATCCCGCCCCACCCCGCCGGTTTTGGGGGAGACCGCCTCAGTGGAGCGGGATCGTTGAAAAGTCTAGGGATCTTCGCTATGAAAATAAGCGGTAATGATTTCGATGCGTGCAGATCTTCATATCCAGGCCATCATTGCGTGCAGGCGGGGCACGTTGAAGCGCTCAACCTGGTGGGGATGCAATGGCAGGACCCGCACTTCCTCGATGGGTGATCCAAGCCCGTAGGGCTGGCGCTGGGGGTGCTTGATTGGTCAGGCTTTTCTCTTTTGTTTCGTGTGCCGTCGGCTCCGGGTGGGTTGGTGATGCCCGCTACTGCTGCCGGGGCGTTCCGCGCCGAGGGCCTAAACTTGGATGTCGTAAGCGCACCGTGCCTCCTTCGGCCGCATTGATGCTCCATTTGAATCTCGGTTGTTGAACAGCCAAAGGGGCCCGCCTCATGACGTATATGCCCGCGACCAGCGCAGACGCTTCCGGCCCGGACACATCGGGCTCGGGGCTGGATGGAATCAGACACTACAGTGTTCCGGCGGGGCTGAACCTGGAGGAAAAATTTGAGCACTGGCGGTGCTGGTACGGCAGCGCGATTGACACTCCGGCACGGCTGGAAAAGACCGAGCAATTGGTGCGTCCCAGGTTCGATCCAACCGCTTTAAGCCTGGAAGGTCCTGGCTTCAGCCTCGTTGAGGTCAACAATGAACCGGCCAGCTGCCAATGGAGTGCGCCTGCCCGTTCCCAGAACTGGTTGCTGTACTTCCGGAGTTCGTGCCCCGGGTTCAGCTTCTCGGGCCGATCCGAAGAAATTTCCGCCGGAACGGTCAGGTTCCTTGACCACTCGTCCCCGGGCAGTTTCTATGCTCCGGACGGTTTAAGCGCGGTGAGGATGCAATTCGACGGGCAGCTGTTGGGCTTGGACGGCAAGTCGATGAAACGGCTGCAGGGGCTGGGTGACATTCGGGAAAATTCTTTGGTGCGCGGATTGATTCTTCCCGCGTTGTCCAGCTGGCAGCGGGCGGACTTAGGCCAGGAGATACCGCGCCTCCGGCCGGTTTTCCGGTCCATGATGACAGCCCTGGTTGGTTCACTGCTGGAAGCGCCGGTTGATGGTGCGGATGTGAAGCTGGCGCGTATCGCAGCGATCAAGAAATTCGTCTGCAGGAACTACAGGAACCCGGCCCTTGATGTCAATGAAGTTGTCGCGTACTCGTTCCTTTCACGCCGGGCGCTCTACTACCTCTTTGAACACGAGGGCCTCCAGGTAAACGGATACATCCGCGCGCTCAGAACCTTGGAGGCCCTGGAACTCCTCTCCGGCCAGGATTCGTGGAAGCGATCCCTTGCGGGCATAGCCCAGGCCAGTGGATTCACGAATCTCCAGGCCATGCGCCGCGCGGTCAAAGAATCAACCGGACTCTCCCTCAGCGACGTGCAAGAGAACCCGGAACTCTCACAGCGCCACGCCGCCGAGCTCAGAAAGCTGCTCACCGGACCATAAGGTCCACAGGACAACGGGAGGTCAGGCTTTCGCAAAACGATGAGGGTCGGTGACATCGCACGCTCGCAGCGGGGGACCGTGGTACTGCTTTTCAGGCAGGCGCACCGGCCTCAGGCGGATTCACGGGGCGACATTTTCCGTCTTCGCCTGACCCAGCCTGAGTTGCTGGACCAGCAACTCAGCGCGGTCGATGTCCGGCCGGAGGTCCCTGTCCCGGGTCTCGGCCGGCAACGTATAGGCGGACTCAAGCGCACCGGACAGCTGGTGTCCGATCTCGCGCTTCCTCCGTCCCTGCATTCTTAGGGCCCTTGCTGCGCAAACCAGTTCCACTGCTGTCATGGTGGCGATTGCCTGTACCGTCGGTTCCAGCCGTGAGGCGGCCAGGCTGGCAAAGCTTGCGTCCTCCTCGGCGCCGAGGGAAAGGACAACTGTCTGCAGGCTCACGGGCTGTGCATTGGCCCGGACAACGCCGGCCGCTGCGGCAGCTACATACTCCAGCATCATGACGCCCGATTGGCCGGAATCGTCATGGGCCAGGAACCGGTGCAAACCAGTGAAGGCGGGGTCGCAGAGCAGGTCGATCCGTCGCAGGTGTGTGGCGCATGCAGCCCCCAAGGCCACGTGGAGCGCGTCCAGGCGACGCGCCAGCGTGGTCATCTGGAACAGTCCGTGGTGTGCCACCCCGTTGCTCCCGTCCGATGCGGTTCCGAAGATCAGGGGATTTTCGTGGCCAGCAACTACGAGTGTCTCCAGCAACGATCCGAGGGCGGCAAGCTCCTCGGCCACAGACCCCAGGATCTGGGGGAGTGTGCGAAGGCAGTACGGGTCCTGGATGCGTGCGGCGGGGCCGGCTCCTTCCACGAGCGTGCGCAGTGTATCGGCCATGTGCCGTACAGCGGGTGAATCTGCCGAACGCGCTACCTCGGGGCTGAATGCCTCGGCGTTGCCGTGCATTGCCGTGAATGACAGGGCACTGACTACGGTGAGGTTTTCCAGCAGGATGGAAAGCTTTTGGTGGGCCAGGACAGCCTGCGCGATGGTAAGCGCGTTGGAGCTGATGAACGGCAGGGCGTCCTCAGTTGCCCAGCTGTCCACTAATCGGAGAGACTCCCGGGCGCCCAAGGGCTTGCGCTCGCCCAGCAGTGTGAGCGCTGTTCCCGCCAGGGCCGGCAGGTCGGCGGTGCCGATTCCGCCGAACTCCCTTACCTCCGGCAGGAAGTCATTGTTGATCATGGACTGCAGGGCCTCGGCCACGGCGGGGTTGATGCCGGAGCCCCCCGCGGCGAGTTGGGAAAGCCTAATGACCAGCATGGCGCGCACCACTTGGGGTTCCAGGGCTTTGCCGGCATCCACGGCATGGCTCCTCAGCAGATTCATGCCGTGGACATCAGCTGTTTCGGCGCCCTGTTGCAGGGAGACGGATTTGTTGGCACCCACCCCGGTGGAGCGCCCGTAAACGGGACGAACGAGTGCCGTGGCCCGGGCGGAGCGCCGTGAATCCGCCATCCGGTCAACCGCCGACGGCGACAATGCCACGCGGGTGCCCCCGGCAGCTGCCGCAGCTATGTCAGCAAGGCCAAGGCTGCGGCCGTTGATTTCAATCAACACTTGTTCCTTCCATCCGCTGTGGCCAGGCGCGCGGGTATTCCCGCGAGCCTGGCCACAGCAACCAAGCAGCTTCGTCAGTCAGTCTGTGGAATCACCGGGGACGTTGCCCGCACCCCTGGATTTCGGCAGGCTCGATCACCGGTTTTCCTGCATGGGGATGCGGACGCCGCGTTCTTTGGCGACGTCGAGGGCGCGGTCGTAGCCGGCGTCGGCGTGGCGGATGACGCCCATGCCGGGGTCGTTGGTGAGGAGGCGTTCGAGTTTCTGGGCGCCCGTTGGCGACCAGCTGGCGGGCCATCGACGGCGGAATCGGCCCGTACCCGTCCAGGACCGCCGGCTCCTCGGTCAGGCCCAACAGGGAGAACACCGGCACGGTGACCAGCACCTGCGCCCGGACCGGCGAGAGACGGTCATCGGTTCCGGGACCGGTGGCCCCGGCGAGTCCGGAATTGCCGACATCAGCTCCAGGACCGGTAACGTCACCGGCTCCGTGACTGGCTCCCGGACTGGTGGTTCCGGGAGCGGCGGTGGCTGGTCTGGTGGTGCCGCCCAGGAGCCACCCGGCATACAGGTCCGCCCGCAACTGCGTCAGGGTCCGGCCCTCCCCCGGCCCCTGCAGCCCCCGGCCGGCGGCGGTAAGCCGGTCCCAGACCGCCGTGGCCTGCCCCGCAGGCAAGTACGCCGAAAGCGAGGCCATCCCGTCCGGCTCCGGCCGGAACTCCACCCGCCGATCCGCCACACCCCTGGCATGGCGCTTCTCAATAGACGCCGCGTGGTGGCGTTCCCGCCACGTCCGGGCCTTGGCCCTGAACCGGTACGCCGGCATCTCCCCCACCAACGCTGCCGTGGCCGGCCTCGGTACGTCCGGGTCCAGGAACTGCGCCTCCAACGCCGCCGCACCGGCCCGGTCCAGGCCGACCGCCTCATCCACCATCACCAGCGCGTGCTGCCAGGTGATCGCCCCGTCCTGCAACGCCAACAACGTCAACGGCAACTCCCCCACCAGCGCATGCGACGCGGACAGAAACGCACCCGCGGCCCGGGAACCCAACGACAGCAGGGCCCCGATCTCCGCCGCGACAGCCATCTCCAAAGCCTGCACCGGAGCGTCCGGCGGCGCCGCATCGTAGACGGTCTCCGCGTACGCCGCGGCAGCCCGGGCCTTCAACCCCGCGAACCCGGCCTCCGCCTCACGCGCCACCGCAAGAATATCCAGGCACCCATCCCCCAGCCCCGCCAACGGATCAACCTCCGAAAACGGCACCGCACCACGCTCAACCACCTCGGCATGAAGCACGGCAAGAGCAGCCCTGATATCACTCCTCGCCTTCACCACCGCCGCTTTCCCCATAAAACAATCATCGCGAGGGGGTCTGACAAAACAGGGCCCGTAACCCGGTCCCCTCAGAAACTCGTTTGAACTTTTTTTCAGGATCGACTCCTCAACTCAGCAGTCCGCCAGCAATGGTGCTGTTCAGGGTCGCATCCGCTCCGTCTCACGGGGTGGACCCCGGCGAAAAGCCGAAAAGGGAGCGTTCAAAGGTCTGCACCAAGAGCGTCCACCAGGAGCCTCCTTAGACGTCGGCCCGCGCTCCTAAGCCCGCACCCACCCAACCTAACCCCGCACCCACCCAACCTTCCGGAGCCACGTAGCCAGAATGGGCAGAACCACGGAACTGTGCATCGCACCGAGGTGGTCCAGCCCGGGAAGGACCTGCACGTCCCAGCCGGCGGCGGTCAGCGCATCGCGGTGCCTGGCCAGCAGCCCGCCGATGCTCACCCTGACGCCGCCCCACTGTTCGCTGTAGTCGATCTCGTCGTTGGCCCCGGCAAACGCAAGACGCAACAGGCCGGGCGGCACGGAAGCACCGACGTCGTCGAAATCCTGCAACGCCTCATACAGCGTGACGAACTGGCGGGTCTGCGCCTCGGTGGTTTGCACGGCCACCGAGTCCCAGTCGCCGGGCTCGGCCTCTGAGAGAGGAATGGCTGACGGGTCAGCCGGCTGGGTGGACGCAGCGTGCGCAGCACGGGTGACCGCCAACATACTGGAGTACGGCCCGTCCCACGGCGAGAACCCACCCATCGCGAGCGCCCGGAGGCGGCCGGTCCGAACCGCCAGCTGGAGGCCCGCCAGCCCCAGCCAGGAGTAGCCGTAATAGCCAAAAGGATCCGCCCCGCAGGCATCGGCGATGGCAAGAAGGTCAGCGGCAAGGTTGTCCGGGGTCAGGGTGTCCGCGGCAGGATGGGCCATTCGGTGCCCCTCGTAGTCCGCCACGATCAACCGGTTTGTACCGGAAAGCCCAGCCACCAGCGCCGGTCCGAGCGCGGGGTCCCCGCCCCATTTCCGCATTGTCTCTGTCTGGTCCGGCGGATACGGTTCAAGCCGGACGGGCAGCAGCAGCGCAGGCCCGTCGCCACGGATTGCGACGGGAATGATCGAGCCGTCGTGGAGGACAGCCTCACCCATCGCGATTCCCTTCGGTGGACGTTGCATCAGTTTCAGGATGACACCGCAGCTCCTGCGCTGTCCCGTCTTTCCTTTGGCTGGGTCCCGGAAGGGCCATTCAATACTTGCCGGTAGCCGCGTAGCATCGTCGGAGCCCGCGCCCTGTTCGGGCGATCCCACCGCGAGGCGAACCCGCGACCAGCGCTTCCACCACAAGGAGACAACGATGTGCCTTCATGACCACACCTCTGCCCCCACACCCCCCGGCCAAACTTCCCCGCCGCGGGATCCTCGCCGGCGCCGCGGCCATCGCCGGAATCTCAGTCGCCACCATCGCCGCCCAACTGGGCAGTGCCCCCGCGGCCCACGCCGTCGGCAAGCCCTCCGGCCCCAACGCCCAGGGCCGCCCCCTCACCACCCCGCCGTTGATCATCGAAGGCGGCACCATCGTTGATCCCGAAACCGGCGACGCCGTCGAGGACGGTGTGCTGGTGCTCGACGGCGGAAGAGTCAGCGCCGCCGGAACGCGCGACCAAACGCGGAAGGCGGTGGCCGCCGTCGCCGGCCGTTCACAGGTCCTGAACGCCTCCGGCCGCTGGGTGGTCCCTGGCTTGGTGGACGTGCACGTCCACGCGAACGCACTGGCCGACGCCCGCGCCATCCTGCAGGGCGGCGCCACCAGCGTGCGGAGCGGCTCGAGCAGCTTCTACCAGGATGTGGCGCTTGCGGCCCTGCCCGAATGGGCCCCTGGTGTCTCCCCGCGCATGACTCCCGCCGGGCTGTTCATCTCCCCGGACCTCGGCGACTCACTCCTGGCCGATCCCGATCTTGCGCCGCTCGCCACCCTGTCCGGCGGCGTCAAGGAAACCTCGGACCTGGCCTACCTCACACGCGTGAACCTGCAGCACGGCGCCAAGGTCATCAAAACCCGCGCCAACCCCCGCGCCGGGCTGCCCGGGCAGGACCCGCGCGAACTGGTCTACAACCAGGAGCAGCTGTCCGCCGTGGTCAAAGCTGCCAACGGGGCGGGTGTCCTGTGTCACGCGTACAGCGCAGAAGGCATCGACGGCGCCGTCCGCGCCGGCGTGCGCAGCATCGAACACGGCGTCTTCGTGACCGAAAGCACCATCGCCGAGATGGCCCGCCGCGGCACGTACTTCACGCCCACCATGGACGCCATTACCAGCATGGCCACGTCCTCCGACCCCGTCCTCGCCGCCCGCGGCAAGGAGTACACGCCCATCCTGCAGGCCGCTGTGCGTGCAGCAAAGGACGCCGGCGTGACCATCGTTGCCGGCACCGACTCCTTCGGGACCGACGTCACGCCCATCGGCACCGAGGCGCGCCTGCTCGCCGAGGCCGGGCTCACCCCGCTTGAGGCACTGCAGTCCGCCACCGTACATGCGGCACGCCTGCTCGGACAGGACGACGTCGGGCGGCTGGTCCGCGGATCACTGTCCGATGTGGTGGTGGTCGACGCCGATCCGCTGGCTGACGTTTCTGCCCTGGAGCGGGTGCGTGTTGTAGTGGCGCAGGGCGCGGTGATCCGGAACGGGCTGTAAACTACGGCGCAGGCCGCACCATCCGCAGTTCCGGCAGGGACTCCCACTCCGGCGGAAGCAGGCCCCGTTGGCCGTCCGGGCGGAACCCATGCCTGCGGTAGAAAGCCTGCGCCCTCAGGTTGTTCTCCAGCACCCACAGGTACGCCGGCGACTCCCCGATCGCGGCACCCATCAAGGCCGCCCCCAGGCCGATGCCCTGCGCACGGCTCAATAGGTAGATCGAATACAACTCCAGCGGAAAGGGACCATCAGCGTCCCGGCCTGGACCGGCGTCGGCAAATCCCACCACCTCATTGTTGGCATCCACGGCAAGGATGCGGGGATCTTCCACGTCCAGGTGATTACGACGGCGCGCCACCCGTTCCGGCACCGCGTCGCGGCGGGCGGCGAAAAAGGCCGTGGACAGCAGGTGGCGATAGCACTCCTCGTGCGCCAGCGTGTGCATCAGCACCACGGCTTCGGCATCCTCAGGAGTGGCCTGGCGGAGTACGTAGTCCATGCCCCAGCGTAACCAACAGGCACGTTCCCAGCCCGTGATTGGACCTCGGAAGAATGGTCGTGACCAACGTCAAGTGCGGAGACCTTGCCCTCGTGCCACGGCGGCAGCATACTTATTAGCAGGACTAATTAGCATTGCTAAGCATTTTCAGGAGGCGCATCACCCAGTGACCATGACCGACACAGAAAACGGCAACACCACAGAATCCATCACCCCCGACACCCTTGCCATTGAGCTCCGCACCGCCGTGATGCGCACATCCCGCAGGCTGCGCGTCGAAGCCACCGGCGAGGTCATCACGCCCGGGCAATACACGGTCCTGGCCCAACTGAACGGCAGCGGTCCCACCACCCTCCGCGAACTGGCCGAGCGGGAGCACGTACAGGCCCCCTCAATGACCCGCATCGTCAACGCCCTGGCTGACCAGGGCTTTGTGTCCCGGGCCGCGAATCCCGACGACGGCCGGCAAGTCCGCGTCGACATCACCGACGCCGGCAAGGCAGTCCTGGAGGAAGCCCGCAACCAGCGAACCGCCTGGCTCGCCCAGCGGGTGGCCGGACTCAGCGAAGCGGACCGCCTGATCCTGAGCCAGGCCGCGCACATCATGCAGGAGATGAGCGGAAAATGAGCGCCATGTTCCGGGCCCTGGAAAACCGCAACTACCGCATCTGGGCCGGCGGCGCCATCGTGTCCAACATCGGCACCTGGATGCAGCGGGTGGCGCAGGACTGGCTGGTGCTGACGGTCCTCACCAACCACTCCGGAGCTGCCTTGGGCATCACCACCGGCCTGCAGTTCCTGCCCATGCTGCTGCTGGGCCCCTACGGCGGAGTCCTCGCGGACCGGTACCGCAAGCGGGTCATCCTGCTGTGGACGCAGGTTGCCATGGGCCTGACCGGACTGGTGCTTGGGCTCCTGGTGGTGACGGGAACCGCCCAACTCTGGCACGCCTACCTGGCAGCGCTGTGCCTTGGCATCGCCGGTGCCGTTGACGCTCCATCGCGCCAGGCGTTCGTTTCGGAACTGGTGGGGCAGGACAAGATTTCCAACGCGGTGGCACTGAACTCTGCATCCTTCAACACCGCACGGCTCACCGGGCCAGCCATCGCCGGCGTGCTGATCGCCTGGGTGGGCACCGGGCCCGTCTTCCTGCTCAACGCCGCCAGCTTTGCCGCCGTCATCATTTCGCTGTTCCGGATCCGCACCACGGAACTCGCCCCAGCCCTCCAGGCATCCCGCGGAAAACACCAGGTGGCGGAGGGCGTGCGCTACGTCCGCCAGCGGCCGGATCTGGTGCTGATCATGTTTATGGTGGGCATTCTGGGCGCCTTCGGCATGAACTTCCCCATCACGAATGCGCTGATGACCACCACCGAATTCGGGGTGGGACCGGGCGAATTCGGGCTCCTGGGCTCCATCATGGCAGTGGGCACACTGGCCGGAGCGCTGCTTGCGGCGCGCAGGGCAGGGCCGCGGCTGCGGTACCTCCTCGCCGGGGCCCTGGGCCTCGGTGCGTTCACGCTCCTGGCCAGCGTGGCGCCGTCGTTCTGGCTCTATGCAGCGGTGCTCATACCGGTGGGGCTGGCGTCCATCACGTTCCTGAACAGCTGCAACACCAGCATTCAGCTCTCCGTGGAGCCCCAGTTCCGCGGCCGGGTGCTGGCCCTGTACCTGGCGATCCTCCAAGGCGGAACGGCGGTGGGTGCGCCGCTCATGGGGTGGATCGGCTCGGAGTTCGGCGCGCGCTGGTCAGTTGCGGCCGGCGGTGCCGTGGTACTGGTGACGGCCCTGTTCGCCATCATCGTGGTGAGCCGCCGCAGCAGCCTGAGCTTCCGCGACAACCTCCGGATCGTCTTCCGCCGGAGGCGCGAACCGGCGGTCTAAAACGGGCGGTCTATCAGGCCCCGCAGGCCAGCCGGCAGGGTGCTAGCCCGGCCGCCCGCGTGACTTAGTTCTTCTTGGCGGCCACTGCGTCGGACAGTGACTTCAGTCCGCGCTCGAAGTCGGACCCCACCAGCTTGTCCATGTTCATAAAGGGCGCGAAGAGCTTGGCAGCGCCTTTGTTTTCCCCGGTCATTACCCAGTGGACTTCAGTACCGCCCGGTGCGGGGATGAACGTGAAAGTGGTGGGATTCAGGGCCTTGAAGGGCTTGGTGAACTGCAGGCGGACGTGGATCCGGCTGGACGGCACCGACTCGACGATCTCCATGGTTCCGCTGCCGGCTTTGCGGTTGCCACTCCACTCGTAGCCTGCGCCAACCCCGGATTCACTGCCGAAGTAGCGCCGGCTCATGCCCGGGTCAACCGTCTCCCACGGGGACCACTTGGTCCACTCGTGAAAGCTGTTGACCAGCGGAAAGATGTCTTCGGCGGGGGCAGGGATGACCGCGCTGCGGCGGACTTCATAGGTTGACATGGCCCTAAGCATATGAGCGGGGGCCATGTCTGGGTAGCTTCACGCCAGGTGAGCCCCAACGCGGGGTCACCCTTGGCCCCAAAAGGGGCGTCTATGGGGCGGAAGTGACCCCGCGCTGCGGGCCAAGCACCACATTCACCGGCTCCCCGCCAGCCTGCAGCAGCCCGATCTGCTGCTTAATGAGCCGGACCATGCGCGGGAACATCGCCGAGCTCGCCCCGCCCACGTGCGGGGTGATCAGCACGCCGGGCGTGGTCCAGAGCGGATGATCGGCCGGCAGCGGTTCGGGGTCCGTCACGTCCAGGGCGGCGCGGAGCCTTCCCGACGACGCCTCCGCCAGCAGCGCGTCGGTGTCCACCACGGGCCCGCGGGCAACATTTACCAGCAGCGCGCCGTCCGGCATCGCAGCCAGGAACTTCGCATCCACCAGGTGCCGGGTCTGCTCGCTGAGCGGCACACTCACCACCACAATTTCGTGCAGCGGCAGCTGTTCAAACAGCGAGTCGATCCCGTAGATTTTCCCGCCGGCATCCTCGCGCTCACGGCTGGCCATCCGGGTCACCTCGGCTTCGAACGGCAGCAGCCGGGCCTCGATGGCCTTGCCCACTCCCCCGTAACCCACCAGCAGCACACGCCGGTCCGCCAGGCTGGGCCGCTGGCTGTTGTCCCACGTCCCGGCGGCCTGGTTCCGTGCGAAGTCGGCCAGGCCTCGCTGGCCGGAGATCATCATGCCCAGGGCGAGTTCCGCCGTCGAGGTTTCATGGACTCCCGCCGCGTTGGCGAAAACGCAACCGTCGGGCAGGACGTCCGCCACGCCGTCGTACCCGATGGACTGGCTCTGCACCAGCCCCACGTCCACACCTTCCAGCCCGGCGAGCGCGCCCGGCTTGCCCATATACGGCGGCACCAGCAGGTCAATGCGGCCTTCCGGGGCGGGTCCGCTGAGGTCCCAGAGGTGGAGTTCGACGCCGGCTGTCGCTTTCAGAGCGTCCAGCAGTTTCGCGTCGGGCAGGGCTATCCGCAGTTGCCGGGAGGAAGTCATAGAGGCGATTTTAGTCTCCGCCAGGCACCACGCCCGGGACCGCGCCGATTTCGATCCTCCGGTCCCGGTTGGTAGTGGTTAATGAATGCAAGACCTATTACTGAATCCCGCCATGCCTTTTGTCGCCGTCACGCTGGCAGTGGCCGCAGGACTTTTCCTGTCCTGGCTGCTGCGCAAGATCGTGCTGAGGCTCAACCGCGGGCGCCCGGAGCTGCAGGCCACATCCCGGGTGGCGCGCCGGCCCCTGCAGCTGGCCATATGCCTCATCGGCGTCCGCACCGCACTGGGACTGACGGCCGCGGGCGACAGCTGGCTGCCCGGCGTCGACCACTTGCTGCTGATAGCCCTCATCGGTTCCCTGGCCTGGCTGGGAGTGGCCGTCCTGCTGATCATCGAAGCGGTGGTGCTGGGCCGATACAGCGTTGACGTCGCGGACAACCGGCGTGCCCGGCGGCTCCGGACCCAGATGATCCTGGCCCGGCGGATCGGCGTTGCCCTGGTGGTGGTGCTTGCCGTCGGCTCGGTGATGCTGACCTTCCCGGCCATCCAGGCCCTCGGCGCCGGGCTGCTGGCCTCTGCCGGCGTCATCTCGATTGTGGCGGGCCTCGCCGCCCAGACGTCGCTGGTCAATGTCTTCGCCGGCATGCAGTTGGCCTTCACGGACGCAATCCGGGTGGACGACGTGGTGGTGGTCCAGAAGGAATGGGGCCGCATCGAGGAGATCACCCTGACCTACGTGGTGGTCCACATTTGGGATGACCGCCGACTCATCCTCCCCTCCACATACTTCACCACCACGCCCTTCGAGAACTGGACCCGCCGGCAGTCTGAGGTGATGGGCACCGTGGAGTTCGACCTCGATTGGCGTGCCCCAGTGGAGGACATGCGGGCCGAACTCCGCAGCGTCCTTGCCGGTACGGACCTGTGGGACGAGCGCGTGGGCGTCCTGCAGATCACCGACGCCACCGGAGGGTTCGTCCGCGTCCGAATCCTGGTCAGCGCCGCGGACAGCGCCGCCCTCTTCGACCTGCGCTGCCTGATCCGCGAGGCCATGGTCACCTTCCTCCAGCAGGGCCATCCGGAGGCACTCCCCCAGCAACGCTGGACTGAGGCCGCCGCCGACGCCGGCACCTCCTCCCGCCGCCAGCAACCCTTGCGCAGCCTGGGCAGCCCGGGCCCGGACAGCGTGCGCGGTACGCCGGACCCGCAGGAGTCGCAGCTGTTTACCGGTTCCATCGAGGCGGTGCAACGATCCCGGGCCTTTACCGGACCGGGCGATGAAGTGTTCCAGGAACGCGACGAGAGCCTGGCCTCCAGGAACCGACCTCTTGATAGGTGACCAAATGGTCACCTATCATTGGTTCATGGATGCCGTGTTTAAGGCACTCGCAGACGCCACCCGCCGGGACCTGCTCGACGAACTCTTCCGCAAGGACGGCCAGACCCTCAGGGCCCTTGAGGGCCGCTTCGACATGACCCGCTTCGGGGTCGCCAAGCACCTCAGGATCCTGGAGGAGGCCGGACTCGTGGTGGCCCGCCGTCGGGGGCGTGAAAAGCTGCACTTCCTGAACCCGGTGCCCATCCGGCTCGTCCACGACCGCTGGGTGAGCAAATACGCAGAACCATGGGCCGCTGGCCTCAGCGACCTCAAATCCAGATTGGAAAGTCCCATGGAAAAAATCTTCGAGATCTACATCAAGACCACGCCGGAACGGCTCTGGGAAGCCATCACGGACAGCGGGATCCGCAGCAAGTACCAGTTCGGGAACACCATCGAGTCCGACTGGCGGCCTGGCGGACGGTTCGAAATGGGCAACCCCAAGGCGGGGGAACTTCTGGGCGAAGGGGAAAACCTGGAGGTGGACCCGCCCCGGCGGCTCGTCCAGACCATGCGCGCTCTCTGGGGCGAGGACGTGAAAGCGGAGGGAACCTCGAAGATCACGTGGGACATCGAACCCGTGGGCGATTCCTGCCGCCTCACCGTGACCCACAGCGACCTCCGTGAAGGCGCCAACGAGCAGCTCTACGGCGGCTGGCCAATGATCCTCTCCGGCCTGAAGACCTGGCTGGAGACCGGAGAGAAACTCACCACGCCCGGGTCGTTGATGTACACCTGAGCCCGGTACTGCGTCACTGTGAACGGGCGACGGCGGGAGGCGGCTGAGTGCCCGCCGGCCTCGTAGTCTTCAGTGCCTTTCCGCTGGAAGAGGACGGCTGGCTGCAGCCGGACAACGCAGCCTGGATCCGGCGGGACTGACAGCAGCCCGGGACGGTACGCGCACAAGCCTCAGGTCCGGCGCGTGCCGTCCCATCTGCGTCCGCGGAGCTTGCTCGTGGCCACCAGCGAGCCGCCGATGAACAGCACACCCAGCACCACGGTGGCCACGCCAACGTAGAACCATGCTCCGCGGCCGAAGATCATCATCGCCGCGCCCAGGATGCACAGGCCCTTGGCGGTGATATCCAAATACAGCTGCGCCTTTGGAGATGCCATGTCTCCAGCCTAAACCCGGCCTTCGGGGAGCGCGGCTAGTCCGTCCGCTGCTTCCAAAGCAGGAACACCCCGAAGGTCACCACGCAGAGCACCAGCATGGCCACCACCATCCGGGCCCAGTTGTCCTGGTGCACGCCGTCGGCCGCGAACACACCGATCATCACAGTCGCGGTGATGGCGCCCACGTACCGGCAGGTCTGGTAGATGCCAGCCGCGACGCCCCGCTCCTGCGGCCGGGTGGAGACAAACATGCCCTGGTTGGTGGCGATGCTGACCGTTCCGTACGGGACGCCCATCAATGCTGTCAGGACCACCACCAGCGGGATCAGCAGTGTGCCGGTGAGCAGCCACATGAGCGCGGCCACCGCCGTCAGGAGGATGACGCCGGCCAGCAGCACCCGCCGCACGCCGAACCTTCCGATCGCCTTCACCGCCCAGGGCGTGGCTACCACGGACATCGCTGCGAGCGGCAGCATCAGCAGGCCGACGACCCCGGGATCGTACCCGCCGGCCTCCTGCAGCAGCTGGGGCAGACCGAAGAAGACGAAGTAGTAGACGCTGCTGAACACCGCGAAGCCCAGGTACACCAGCATCAGCGGACGGTTCCGGCCCAGCAGCCGCAGGTCCAGGAACGGCCGGTTGAAGCGGAACTCGCGCCAGGCGAACAGCGCAGCGATGAAGGTACCGGCGGCCAGCATCCACCAGCGGTACCCTGGAGCCACGTTCAGTGCTGCCATCATCACCAGCAGCAGGGCCGAGACGAAGGCGAGGATGCCCGGAATATCCGAATCCCTGACGAGTTCGGCCACGCTGCCGTTTTCACGTGCCTCGTCCTTCGGGGCGGCCTGCCGCACGATCAGCAGCGCGGCCACAGCGAGCGGCACGTTGATCAGGAACAGCGCTTCCCAGCCCACCAGGCCCACCAGCAGTCCGCCGACCACTGGCCCCACGGCGGCGGCGGAGGTGTTCGCCATTTGCAGCCTGCCCAGCGGCCGCGCCGAATCCACGTTGGCCCGGTGGGCTATGGCGCCCACCATCACCACAGCGCTGGGGTAGGCGGTGGCGGTGCCAAGCGCCATAAATGCCCGCGCCACACAAAGCAGCGCGAAGTTGGGTGCCAGCGGCGCCAGGGCGCAGGTAACGGCCACCAGGGCCATGCCGAGCATAAACATCCGGCGCGGCCCGAACCTGTCGGCCAGCCGACCCATCACCGGCTGGCCCGCTGCCGAGGCGAGGTAAAAGGAGGTGACCACCCAGGTGACGGCGGCAACGTCGAGCCCGAAGTCGGCGCGGAGCACCACCAGGGCCACTGCGATCATCGAAGAGTTGAGGGGGTTCAGTGCCGTGCCCAGGCTGAGGCCGGCGACGGCCAGGGCAGTCCGGGGATTGTTGCTCACGGAAACAGTCTTACCCACCGGCCGGGGGGTTAGCGACTTTGCTGACCCTAGGGGGTGCTGTTCCCGGCCTGCACGGACGGGAACAGGGCCTTTTCGACGACGGCGGTGAGCTCCCGGATGGCATCGGCCTGCCCGGCGCCTTCGGTGCCGTCGGCGTTCTCCGTGTAGATGACCAAGACAAAGGTGGAACCGCGGTAGGCCAGGACGGCTGCATCGTGGAGTTCGCCGTCGAGCTCTCCGTATTTGTGGAACACCTCGAACCCGGACTGGGAGCCTGCGGGAATGAGTTCCTCGTTGTTGGTGTCCTGCATGTAGCTGAGCAGCTGGGCCGTGTTGTCCTGGTTCAGCAGGTCTCCGGCATAGAGCTGCTTCAGGACCAGTGCCATCTCAGCCGGGGTGAGCAGGTTCTCCTCGGGATCGTAGTCGACGCCGATCGAGGCCGCGTACTCGGTCAGCTGCGGGTAGCCCACGGCGTCCATCAGCAGCAGCCAGGAATCATTGTTGCTCTCGTTCACCATGGCTTCGAGCTGGAACGCGGCGTCGTAGTCCCCCAGCGGATCGTCCAGGGTCGCCTCCCCGGTTTCGACAAGGTGGTAGTAGGCCGCGGCCGTGATGATCTTCGCAGTACTGGCGGCGGTGAAGGCTTCCTGGTCCCCGAAGGCGAGCGCGGCGTCCCCCGAGACGTCTGCCATGGCCAGCCCGATCCTGTAGTCCGGGTTGTCGTCGAGGACGGACTGGATGCTGCCTTGGAGGGAATCCGGGGCCACAGCGACGGGGGCCTCGGGGGCAGCTGCCGGTTCCGCGCCGTTGCGCGGCCCTGACCGCACCACTGCCAGCACAACGATGGCAATGACGACCAGCACCACGGCGGTGAACAGCAGCGCAAGCCTCTTCCGGGCATGCCGGGTCGCGGGAACATCCTGCCGCATCCCAGGCATCCTTTGGTCCACCGGCATAGGGGCTCCTGTCCCAACTCAACTATCTGATCAGCATCCTGCGGGCCCCAGTGCACGCGATGCGATGTTGATTAGATCATCAAAGTTTGGGAGCTGCCTGTGTGGCGCCGGCGCGCCCCGGGAAGGACCATTGACTGCGGATCCGTACCCGCTAAAGGTCATGGCACCGTAATACCCGGAGGTGCCATGACCGTTAGCGGGTGCGGGCTGTCAGCGCGGAGTCCAGGAACTCCAGGTGGGCCGGGGTAACGCGAACGGTGCTGCCGGCGTACTCGGGATGTTTGGTGAGGAACTTCTTGATGAAGGGGCACACCGGAACAATGCCCATGCCGGCGCTGACGGTTTCGTCCAAGGCCGCGGTGGCGAGCTGGCCTGCCAGGCCCTGGCCACCATATTCCTCATTGACCACCGTGTGGTAGAAAACCCACTGCGGTGCGCCGCCGCCGTCGTAGTCCTTGTACGCTGCCTTGCCGATCACATTGCCGGCGTCGAGGATTTCAAAGCGCTCGCGGCCGGCGTTGTGGCGGACGGTGATGTCACTCAAGGGGTACTCCTTTGATGCGGCGGTGCTGTTGACCCTGCAAAGCCTAACCCGGCCCGGGCGGCCCTTATTTCCGCACCTTGTTCCTCGGAGAATTACCGTCCGCCGTTCACCCCCTTCTTAGTTCAGGTACCCGTTCGGATTGAGGACATACTTGGTGGCCGCACCGGCATCAAATTCCGCGTAACCCTTGGGTGCTTCCTCGAGCGGGATGGGTTTGGCGTTGACGTTCTTGGCGATGCTCACCCGATCGTTCAGGATGGCCATCATGAGTTGCCGGTTGTATTTCATCACCGGGCACTGGCCCGTGGTGAAGCTCAGGGACTTGGCCCATCCGGTGCCCAGGCTGAGGCTCAGCGCGCCCTTCTTGGCCGCCTCGTCAATCCCGCCTGGGTCACCGGTGACGTAGAGGCCTGGGATGCCCAGGGCGCCGCCGGCCGCCGTGATGTCCATCAGTGTGTTCAGCACAGTGGCGGGAGCCTCCTCTGCGTTCTTTCCATGGCCTTGTCCGCGGGCCTCGAAGCCCACAGCGTCTATGCCGCACTCCACTTCCGGGACGCCCAGGATCTGTTCAATCTGCTCGGCCGGGCCGCCTTTGGTGAGGTCCACGGTTTCGCAGCCGAAGCTGCGTGCCTGCGCCAGCCTGTCCTCGTTCAGGTCCCCAACAATCACGACGGCGGCACCCAGCAAATGCGCGCTGGTCGCCGCTGCGAGGCCCACGGGGCCGGCACCGGCCACGTATACGGTGGACCCGACGCCCACTCCGGCAGTGACCGCCCCGTGGAACCCGGTGGGGAAAATGTCCGAGAGCATGGCCAGGTCCAGGATCTTCTCCATGGCCTGGTCCTTGTCCGGGAACTTCAGGAGGTTCCAGTCGGCGTACGGCACCAGCACATAGTTTGCCTGGCCTCCCACCCAGCCGCCCATGTCCACGTACCCGTAGGCGCTGCCGGGCCGGTCCGGGTTCACGTTCAGGCAGATGCCGGTCTTGCGTTCCTTGCAGTTGCAGCACCGGCCGCAGGCGATGTTGAACGGCACCGAACAGAGATCGCCGACTTTAATGAACTCGACGTCGCGGCCCACCTCCACCACTTCGCCCGTGATCTCGTGGCCCAGCACCAGGTTGGGCGGTGCGGTGGTGCGGCCGCGGACCATGTGCTGGTCCGAGCCGCAGATGTTGGTGGCCACGGTTTTGAGGATCACGCCGTGGTGGACCGGACGTCCCACGTTGGCCGGATTGACGCCCGGTCCGTCCTTGAGTTCGAAGGTGGGGTAGTCGATGTCGATTACTTCAACCTTGCCTGGTTCTTTGTAGGCAACGGCTTTGTTCCCTGTCATCTATCTCTCCTGTAGTCAGGCCTGCCCGGTAGGGCGGCCGTGATTTTGGGTAGGTGATGTACCCTCGCGGGCAGGGTCCCGCGTCGGTCTCACGGCATCTTTCTGGTGCCGGATGATCGGTGCCGGTGGTCCTGGGCTGGGGGTCCGCCCAGTCTAGGCAGGGGGTGGAGGACAGTTCCAGAGCCGGAAGCGACGGGGCGCTACCCCATTTTGGATTTAGGGGTTTTAGGGACCCCATGACTTCCGCTGCTAAGCCTTGTAGTGTCGGCACCGGAACGAATAAGCGGGCCAATGTTGAGCAAAGGAGCGGACCATGGCAGTCAGTGACGAAGAGGCGCAGGTGCTGGACCAGTGGAGCAACAGGCTTGCCCAAGCCCTGCAGATCCTGGACCTCACGGTGGATAACGAATTGCTCCTTGACCTTGCCCGCAAATCCGCCGACTCCGTGATCCACCCAGCGGCTCCCGTCACCACGTTCCTGGTGGGCTACGCCGCAGGCCTGCAGGCCGGGACCGGCAGCGCGGGGTCACGCCAGGCCTCCAGCGCGGCCGTGGCACGGGCAGCGGGCATTGCCTTCGACCTCTGCGACGACGGGCTCGATGGCGGCCCCGCCAGCAAGGGTTGGGCGGACACTGCGCAGTAGCAGGGCCGGTGCGGTGCAGTAGCAGGGCCGGCGACTGAGCCTGCCGCGCCGGTGATGAGCCTGTCGAAATCCAAGGCAGTTTCGACAGGCTCAACCGACTGCCGGCTCAACTTCCCGCTACCCCGCGGCTGTTGGCTCTTCTTCGAGTACCAGGCGCGGCTCAAGCTTCACGATCACGGCCTTCGACGCCGGTGTCTGGCTGCCCTCGGCAACACTGTCCAGCGGCACCAGAACGTTGGCCTCCGGGTAGTACGCGGCGGCACACCCGCGGGCCGTGGGATAGGCCACTACCCGGTAATTCCGCAGGACCCGCTCCGCGTTGTCCGGGTAAACGCCCCAAATATCCACGTGCTGCCCGTCCTCCAGCCCCAGTTCCGTCAGGTCCGCGGGGTTGACGAACACTACCTCGCGGCCCTTCTTGATGCCGCGGTAGCGGTCGTTGTGGCCGTAGATAGTGGTGTTGAACTGGTCGTGCGAGCGCATGCTCTGCAGGATCAGGGTGCCCGGCGGACGTTCCACCTGTTCGAGTTCATTCACGGTGAGCATGGCCTTGCCCGTGGGTGTGTTGAACGTGCGCGAGTCCCGTGGCCCGTTAGGCAGGACGAAGCCGCCGTCCTGGCGGATCTTCCGGTTGTAGTCCTCGCAGCCCACCACTACGTGCGAAATGTGCTCCCGGACCAGGTCATAATTCTTTTCGAAGCCCGCCCAGTCCGCGGCGATCCGGTCGCCCAGCACGCGCCGCGCCAAACGGCTCACGATCGCCACTTCGGACAGCAGGCCGGGGGCTACCGGCTCTACCGTTCCATGCGAGGCATGGACTGCGGAGACGGTGTCCTCCACGGACACGAACTGGGGGCCGGATTCCTGGCGGTCGATCTCGGTGCGTCCCAGCGTGGGCAGGATCAGCGCCTCCGCACCGGTGACGGCGTGGGAGTGGTTGAGCTTGGTGGAGATCTGGACTGACAGTTCGGTACTTTCCATCGCCGCCTCTGCCGCGTAGGTGTCCGACATGGCGCCCACGAAGTTTCCGCCCAGCGCCACAAAAACCTTGATGCCGCCGTCGCGCATCTGCCGGACGGTGTCCACCGCGTCCACGCCGTGTTTCCGCGGCGGGTCGAAGCTGAATTCCTTGCCCAGGGCGTCCAGGAATGCCGGCGGCATCTGTTCCCAGATGCCCATGGTGCGGTCGCCCTGGACGTTGCTGTGTCCGCGGATGGGCGAGGCACCGGCGCCCGGTTTGCCGATGTTGCCGCGGAGCAGCAGCAGGTTGATGATCTCCTTGATGGTGGGCACGGCCTTTTTGTGCTGGGTGATGCCCATGGCCCAGGTGATGATGACCCTGTCCGCCCGCAGGTACCGGTCCGCCAGTTCGTCGATCTCCTCCGGGCGCAGCCCCGTGGCCTCAAGGACGGTGGCCTCATCCAGCGCGGCAAGGTGCGCTTTCAGTTCATCCAGGCCCTGGCAGTGTTCCTCGAGGAACTGATGGTCAAGCACGGTTCCCGGCGCCGCGGCCTCCGCTTCGAGGACGCGCTTGGACACCGCTTGCAGGAGCGCCATGTCCCCGCCAAGCCGGATCTGCAGGAACTGGTCGGCGAGTTCCGTGCCGTGCCCGATGATGCCCTTCACCCGCTGCGGGTTCTTGTAGCGCATCAGGCCCGCTTCCGGCAGCGGGTTGACGGCCACGATCTGCGCACCTGCGTCCTTGGCTTCCTCAAGGGCGGTGAGCATGCGCGGATGGTTGGTGCCCGGGTTCTGTCCCAGGATGATGATCAGGTCCGCTTTTTCGAAGTCATTGTAGGAGACGGTCGCCTTGCCCACGCCGATGGTCTGGCCCATGGCCCAGCCGGAGGACTCGTGGCACATGTTGGAGCAGTCCGGCAGGTTGTTGGTGCCATACCCGCGGATGAACAGCTGGTACAGGAACGCGGCCTCGTTGGAAGTGCGGCCGCTGGTGTAAAACGCCGCCTGGTCCGGGCTGGGCAAGGAATTGAGCTTGTCCGCGATGATGCCGAATGCCTCGTCCCAGCCCACCGGCCGGTAGTGGTCCTCGCGGGCTGGCTTGTACACGGGTTCGGTGAGGCGGCCCTGCATCCCCAGCCAGTACTCCGACCGTTCCCGGAGTTCACTGACGGGATGCCCGGCCCAGAACTCGGAGCCGATCACCACCGGCGTTGCCTCCCAGGTGACAGCCTTCGCGCCGTTTTCGCAGAATTCGAACGTCTTGCGGTGGCCCGGGTCCGGCCATGCACAGCTCATGCAGTCAAACCCGTCCTTCTGGTTCAGCGCCAGCAAGGTTTTCCGTGACCGCTCCAGGCCCATGTGCTCAAGAGCAGGCTTCATGGAATGGTAGACACCAGGGACTCCGGCAGCCCAGGTTTTGGGGTGTCCGGTCACCTCAAGCTCGGACTCGTCGGCCTCTTCAACCCTCGGATTTTCGCGCGCCACGCTGCACCTTCCTTGCTTGGCCCGGCCCCAAAAACCAGTACATGTGCGGTGGGACCAGTTCCTTCCACACTTATTCAGGGCGGCCGGGAAGTCAAGGACAACGGCGGCCTTGTGGAGAACAGGTGCGGACGACTTCTCCGCAGAGGAAGAGACACGGACGACGCAGCGTCCCGGCCGCGCTAGGCTGGTCACCTCGGCTGAAGCAAGCGGCCCCCCGGACCCACACTGCGGAGCCGTTCCTTATGTCCGACCATAGCGCCCTCGCCTCCCTGGCAGCCTCTTCCTTCTCCCTCCCCCACCTCCGCGACGGCCAGCTGGCTGGTATGGCTGCCCTCGCCGACGGCCGCGACGTGCTGGCGGTGATGCCCACCGGCTACGGCAAATCCGCCGTCTACCAGGTGGCGGCCCTGCACCTGAAAAACACCACAGAACGCCCCGCCGTCGTGGTGTCACCCCTGATTGCCCTCCAGGAGGACCAGCTGGAGGGGCTGACAACGGACCTGGGCGCGGAGGCCGCCGTCGCCATCAACTCCTCCCGCACCGACGCGGAGCTGGAGGCCGCATGGCTGGCGGTGGAGAACGGCAAGGCCACCTTCCTGTTCCTCGCCCCGGAACAGCTCGCCAAGCAGCAGACAGTGGACCGGATTGCCAATCTGGACATTTCCCTGCTCGTGGTGGACGAGGCCCACTGCGTTTCTTCCTGGGGACACGATTTCCGCCCCGACTACCTCAACCTCGGCAACGTCCGTGAGCGCCTCGGCAACCCGCCGGTGGCAGCAATGACCGCCACGGCGTCACCTCCCGTGCGGGACGAGATCGTGGAACGGCTGGGAATGAAGGACCCGTTGGTCCTGGTCCACGGCTTCGACCGGCCCAATATCAGCCTTGATGTGGTCCGGCACCAGGAGGACAAAGGCAAACGAAAGGCCGTGCTGAAGCAGGTGGCTGCGCTGGCGAGGGACCAGGGGCAGGGCCTGGTGTACGCCGCCACCCGCAAGGACACCGAAAAGTACGCCGACAAACTGGCCAAGGAAGGACTCCGCGCGGAGGCCTATCACGCCGGGCGGCCAGCCGACCACCGGGAGCGCATTCACGAGCTGTTCCTCGACGACCAACTGGACGTGGTGGTCGCCACCACCGCGTTCGGCATGGGCATCGACAAGCCCAATGTCCGGTTTGTGGTGCACGCGGACATCCCGGAGTCGCTGGATGCCTACTACCAGGAGATCGGCCGGGCGGGGCGTGACGGAGAGCCTGCCTCAGCCGTGCTGCACTACCGCGCCGAGGACCTTGGCCTGCGTAAGTTCTTCGGCACCCATTCCCCCGATCCTGATCGCCTGCTGGCCGTGCTGAAGGTCCTCAAAGCCGCAGGAGCGCCCGCGTCCGCAGCGTCGGTGGCGGAACTGACGGGGTTCCCGGCACGCCGCGTCACAGGGCTCGTCAACCAGTTGAAGGAGGCGGGCGCGGTCGCCACAGGCAAGCGCGGCATCCGGCTTACTTCCAAGGCGAAGCTGCCCGCGTTGGTGCAGCGCGCCGTCGAACTGGCCGAGGCCCGGCAGCGCGTGGACCAGTCCCGGCTCACCATGATGCGCGCCTACGCGGAGACGGACAGCTGCCGCCGGCAGTTCCTGCTGGGCTACTTCGGCGAGGACCTTCCGGAGCCCTGCGGCCACTGCGATGCCTGTGCCGAGGCCGCCCGCCAAGCGGACGCGCGTGGCGGAACAAAGGACACGCACGACGACGGCGCGCCGGGGCCGGCGGGAAACGGCACCCCGGAGAAGGATTCGTCCGGGCGGGACCCGTCGGGTGCCGACGAGCTGTTCCCGCTGCAGTCCACCGTCATCCATAAGGAGTGGGGTCCGGGGCTGGTGATGCGGCATGAGGACGACGTGATGACTGTCCTGTTTGAGCGGGAGGGGTACAAAACGCTGTCCCGTACCGCCGTCGTCGAGCATGAACTCCTGCGGCCTGCTTAGGTACGCGTGCTTTCGGTAGGCTGGAAGGACACTGTCGACGAAAGGCCCTCCGCGTGGAAGTACCTTCCTATGTCTGGACGCTGACCATCGTAGGAATTGTTGGCCTGCTGGCCTTCGATTTCTTTTTCCATGTGCGAAAAGCCCACACGCCGTCGCTGAAGGAATCGGCCACCTGGTCCGCCATCTACGTCGGTATCGCGCTGGTCTTCGGGCTGGGCGTCCTGTGGTTCGGCGGACCGACGATGGGCACGGAGTATTTTGCGGGCTATGTCACGGAGAAGGCGCTGTCCGTGGACAACCTCTTTGTGTTCCTGATTATCATGGCCAGCTTCCGGGTGCCCCGAGCGGACCAGCAGAAGGTGCTGCTCTTCGGCATCGTTTTCTCGCTCATCGCGCGCACCGCGTTCATCTTCCTGGGCGCCGCACTGATCAACAGCTTTGCCTGGGTGTTCTACATCTTCGGTCTGATCCTGCTCATCACCGCCGGCAACCTGCTGCGCCCCGACAGCCACGACAATGAGTCCGAGGGCCTGGTGGTCCGGCTCGCAAAGAAGTTCCTGCCGGCGTCCGAACACTACGACGGCGACAAACTCTTCACCATGGAGAACGGCAAGCGCGTCCTCACCCCGATGCTCCTGGTGATGGTGGCCATCGGCGGCACGGACATCCTGTTTGCCCTCGACTCGATTCCGGCGATCTTCGGCCTGACGCAGAACGTCTTTATCGTCTTCACCGCCACCGCATTTTCCCTGATGGGCCTGCGGCAACTGTTCTTCCTGATCGACGGGCTGCTGGACCGGCTGATCTTCCTCTCCTACGGCCTGGCCGTCATCCTGGGCTTTATCGGTGTGAAGCTCATCCTGCACGCCCTGCACGAGAACACACTGCCCTTCGTCAATGACGGCGAACACGTGAACGTGGTGGAGGTCAGCACCGGGGTTTCGCTGAGCGTGATCCTCGGCGTCCTGGTGATCACCGTGCTGGCATCGATCTTCAGTCCCAAGGGCAAGGCCAAGAACGCCGTCTCCGGCGCCCGGCGGCACGCCGTGGAATACCTGGACCTCAACTACGAGACGGACATGGTGGAACGGGACAAGATCTTCGCGAAGATGTGCCGCGAGGAGAACCAGATCCGCAGGCTGCCCGAGAAGTACAAGAAGCTCATCCGCAACGAGACCGAGTTCCTGGACCTGCTGCGTTCCGCCCACACCGAGCACGACAAAGCCCAGGTCCGGGCGGCGGCCGCCGAGGGCTGACCTCCGTCCGGGGCGCAATGTCGGGGCCCCTTGCTAAGTTGTTTCAAGGCCAGGGGAACCGTCCTCCGGCCCGGCTGTCGATGGGGAGGCCCAGTGTTTTTGCTCGAAGCTGCAACTGCCGGTGCGCCGCCGGACCTGGTGTTTTCCGCCAGCGACCTGGTGGCTGCCAGCGAGTGCGAATACCGCACGCTCCGGATCCTGGACGAAAAACTGGGCCGCACCCCCAAGGCCGAATTTGAAGCCGACGAGATGCAGGTCCGGGCCGGCGAACTGGGTGATCAGCACGAGCACACAGTCCTGGCCAGCCTGGTCGCCAGGTACGGAGCATGGGATGCCAGCCGGGGCGCCGGTGTGTACTCGCTTGAGCGCGGGCAGAACCAGCGCGGTGAGCTGCAGGCCAAGCACGCCGAGACAGAGCTGGCTCTTCGTTCCGGGGCCGACGTCGTCTTCCAGGCCACCTTCTTCGACGGCGAATTCCTCGGCTACGCGGACTTCCTGGTCAATGAGGCCGCGGGCACGGGAAATCCCGGGCGTTACGAAGTCTGGGACACCAAGCTGGCGCGCCATGCGAAGGTGGGGGCCCTCCTGCAACTCGCGGCCTACGGCGACCAACTCCTTGGGATGGGGCTCGAGCCCTCCCCCACCGCCACACTGGTGCTCGGAACCCGCGTTGGCGAGGACTGGCTCCGCAGCAGCCATTCCCTCCCGGACCTGCTGCCTGTCTTCCGCGAACGGCGCCGGCGCTTCCGCCAGCTGACAGCGGACCACCGCGCCGCTGATTCTGCCGTGCGGTGGCAACAGCCGGGGATTGTCCACTGCGGCCGCTGCGACTACTGCGCCGAGCAGGTCCAGGAGCACCGGGACCTGCTGATGGTGGCCGGGATGTCCGTTGTACAGCGCAGGAAGCTGCAGGCAGCGGGCATCACCACCATTGACCAGCTCGCCGCCATGCCTGCCGGGGATGCCCGCAACTCAGTAGTGCGGCTCCGCGCGCAGGCCCGGATGCAGCTGGGCCTCGACGCTGCCGCCAGATCGCGGACGTTCACCAAGGACGGCGAGCCGCACACCGTGTCGTACACGGTCCTCGCCGGGAACACCATCGGGCTGCTGCCCCCGCCCAGCCCGGGCGATATTTTCTTCGATTTTGAGGGCGATCCGCTCTGGCAGGACCCTGCCACCGGAGCCTGGGGTATCGAGTACTTGTTCGGAGTGATTGAGGCGCCGGTTGCAGGCGATCCAGGCGATCCCGTCTTCCGGCCGTTCTGGGCACACTCTCGGTCTGAAGAACGCAGGGCCTTCCTGGCTTTCCTGGACTATGTGGAGGAACGCCGGGCGCGCTACCCGGACATGCACGTCTACCATTACGCCGCCTACGAAAAGACTGCCCTGCGGAACCTTTCCCTGGCCCACCAGGCCGGCGAGGACATCGTGGACATGTGGCTCCGCGAAGGCCTGCTCGTGGACCTGTACGCCACAGTCCGGCAGTCGCTGCGCATATCCGAAGCGTCGTACTCCATCAAGAAACTCGAACCGCTGTACATGGGTGACAACCTGCGCTCAGGGGACGTCAAGGACGCCGGCGCCTCGGTGGTCGCCTATGCGGCGTACTGCGCGGCCCGGGACGCCGGCCACGCCACGGATGCTGCCACCATACTGGCGTCCATCTCGGACTACAACCAGTACGACTGCCTCTCCACCCTCCGGCTGCGCGACTGGTTGCTGGAGGTGGCCGGGGCTGGACTGGGCGCCCACGCAGTCGTCGAAGAAGCGGAACCAAGCGCACCACTGCAACCCGGACTGCCTGCCCTGCCGGAGCGCCCCGACACGCCTGCCGAGACACCCGAGGAAGCCCGGCTCCGCGAATACCTGGCCAGCCTGCCGGACAACCGTCCGTGGACGGACGACGAGCGCGCCATCGCCATGGTTGCAGCGGCCACCGGGTACCACCGGCGGGAGCGCAAGCAGTTCTGGTGGCAGCACTTCGACCGGGTGGAGGCACCGATCGAGAACTGGTCAGACCAGCGGAACGTCTTTGTGGTGTCGTCGGCCGAGGTGACCTCGGATTGGGCGCTGGCCAAGCCGCGGGAACGCATGCGCACGCGCATCCTGCGTTTGGAGGGCACCATGACCGAGGGATCCGATTTCCGGGCCGACTCCACCTGGTGCCGGCTCTACGACGCTCCGCCTCCGGACGGGATGGCCGATCCCGATGCCGCTCCAGGTGCCAGAGCGTTCACCTTCGGGACCCGGATCAGCGGGATCAGGCCCGCTGCCGACAATCCGGAACACACCGTCATCACCATCGTCGAGCGTGAAACCGGCAAGGTTGCCGCCTACCCGCACTTGCCGGTTGCCCTCACCGAGGACCAGCCCCTGGCCACCGCCAGCATCGAAGCGGCCATCGCCGAGGTCGCTGCCGCCGTCGGAGCCTCCGTGCCCTCACTGCCCGCCCAGCCCGGGCTGGATATCCTGCGCAAGCAGCCACCGCGCTTCCGCACTTTCCCGCGGCCGGTGGACGTCCCGCACGGGCCCGACGGCGCCGCTGATTACGCAGCCGCCATCACGGCCTCCGTCCGCGATCTGGACCGTTCCTACCTCGCCGTCCAGGGCCCGCCGGGTACGGGAAAAACCTACGTGGGCGCACATGTCATCGGCCGCCTGGTTGAGGAGGGCTGGAAGATCGGAGTGGTGGGCCAGTCGCACAACGTGGTGGAAAACCTGCTCTGCTGTGCCATCGCAACCGGCGGTGTGGATCCTGCCCTCGTGGCGAAGAAGCTCGCGTCACCGCACGACGTCCCGTGGAAGTCGTCTGGAGAGGGAGATGTTGCCAGGCTCCTGTCCTCCGCGGGCGGCTGCCTCGTGGGTGGCACGGCCTGGACCATGACCGGCAAGGAGGTGCCGGCCGGATCGCTGGACCTGCTGGTGATCGATGAGGCAGGGCAGTTCTCGCTGGCCAACACGCTGGCAGTTTCCCGGGCAGCGAAACGGCTCCTGTTGCTCGGGGACCCCCAGCAACTGCCGCAGGTAACGCAAGGCGCGCATCCGGAACCGGTGGACGAATCCGCACTGGGCTGGCTCGCCGCGGGGCATGCCACCCTGCCGGCCAGCCTTGGCTACTTCCTCGCTGACAGTTGGCGGATGCACCCCGAATTGTGCCGCGCCGTCTCGCAGCTCAGCTATGAGGGAAAGCTCCAAGCCGCACCGGCAGCGTCGCTGCGCCAACTGGAACAGCTGCCTCCCGGGGTGGAAACTGTTTTGGTCCACCACGGCGGCAACGCCACCGCGTCCAAGGAAGAAGCCGCCGAGGTGGTCCGCCAGGTACGCCGGCACCTCGGGCTGAAGTGGACGCCGGGAGCAGACAGCGAGTCCCGCCCGCTGGGCCAGGAGGACATACTAATCGTTGCTGCCTACAACGCCCAGGTGCATCTCATCCGGAAAGCCCTTGAGGAGGACGGCCTTCGGGACGTCCGGGTAGGAACCGTGGATAAATTCCAAGGCCAGGAAGCCCCGGTGGTGCTGGTCTCGATGGCATGCTCCGCGGTCAGTGAGGCACCCCGTGGCGCCGAGTTCCTGCTGAACAGGAACCGCATCAATGTGGCTGTTTCTCGGGGGCAATGGCGGGCGGTTATCATCCGTTCCCCGGAGCTGACGAGCTACATGCCCCGCCGGCCGGCAGCCCTGGAGGAGCTCGGCGCCTTCATAGGGCTCAGTCCCCGGGAGTAGGGCCCGCCCGGAAGCATCGCAAAGTAGGCCTGCCCGGGAGTATTCCCGGAAGCCGGATGAGTCAGCGCGCCCGAAAGTCGCGGAATGTGCCGTCAGCTTCGGACAGGGAGTCCTCCACCCGCTCCACGCGTCCTGGCGTCCGGCTGGAGTTCAGCCATTCCCGGAGCTCGTGGATCTTCCACTGCGGCCCCTCAGCAACCACGGCAACCGAACCGTCGTCGAGATTCTTCACCTCGCCGGTGAGGCCCAGCTCCTCCGCCTTGCCCATGGTCCAGAAGCGGAAGCCAACACCCTGCACCACACCAAAAACCCGGGCGCTCAGCCGCACCGCACCGGCTTCAGCCTCGGACGGCCCGGATGGTTCAGGCGCCCCTGATGATGGACCTGCGTGCCGCGCCATGGGTGCCTCCCTTCCGGTAAGCGCCGCCCCCTCCCAACTACGTAGCAGACAGTGTCGAAGCCAAGGCTCCACGACGGAACTTGGCACTACCTGGTTGGGAGGGCGGGGGCACTTAGTTGATGGTGATGTCGCGGGTGCTGTGGTTGTAGCGGATCGTGACAGTGCCGCCGTCGTGGTGCAGTTCGTGGTTGGGGCCGTCGAAGGTACCGAACGCACCGTAGTTTTCGTCCCAGGACCGGTTCAGGGCGATCTTGAAGGTGTAGTGTCCTGCGGGCAGTTCGGCGCTCTTCTTCCAGAGCTGGGACAGGAAGTCGAACTCCATCTGGGCTTCGTCGTACTGCGGGGCCCAGTTCTCCGGCGCCCCGAGGATGGTGTTGAAGTCGCCTGCAACAGCAACCGCGGCGGGCTGCGGGTGCGTCTCGACGTCCGCGTCCTCAAACTGGCCGGCGGCGGCAGGTTCCTCGGTCTTCGCCGACGACTTGCCGCGCACGGCCTTCACCACGGGTTCGACGGCGTCTTCGATCACCTTGGCGGCCTTGCCCACAGCCGCAGCGGCCTTCTTGGCCGGGGTCTTCCGGGTGGTCTTCTTGGCTTCGGTCTTCGCCGCCGCGGGCGCCGGCAGCTCGGCAACGGCGGTGGTCTTGCGGACAAACCCGGCGGGAGCCGTCGGAACCGCAGTGTCGGCGGGGACGGGGGTGCCGGCGTCGAGCGCGGTGGCAAAGGAGACTGCATCCGGGTAGGCGACAGTGGCGCGCATGCCGTCCTCGGTGATGGTCCAGCCGGAGCGGCCCTTGACGAGCCAGCCGGCCTTGACCAGCTTCGCCGTAGCGGACGTCAGCGTCTTGTGCCCGCGGGGAATGCCACCGCTGAGCAGTTCGGCCTCGTGCTCGTTGAACGGCACGCGTGCCGTAGCCTCCGCGAGGACCTCGCCCGCGTTCAGTGCATCGCCGGACCACACGCCTTCGGTCAGGACATCCAGCACGGTCTTGAGTCGAAGGAAGGTGTTTTCTGCGGTGGACTTGGCCATGATTCCCCTTTTATGAAAGCGATCGGTCTTAGGCATCTTGCCAACTGCCCGTTAAATCGCGCGACTTGAAATGGTTAACTCTGCGTGTCGTGACCGACTATTAAGCGGACATGGCAAGAAGTGAGTCTGGAGTCTCGGGTTTAGGGCTGGCTGCACAACCCTGAAGTGCTTTCGCAGATCGCCGCCATGCACTGCTCCGGACACACCTGCGGCACCTAGTTTACCGGCATGTTGGCGCGGCTGTTGCCTGGGACACAGCGGGCGTCACCGCGGCGCGTCCAGTCCGTTTAATTCGGCCAACAGCTCTGCCTTCCGTTCTTCCGATGCGAAGGACGAATGGATGGAGTTCGCGGCCAGCCTGGCCTTGTCGAAATCGGACAGTTCGAACACCGCGTCCAGCTGGCTGAAGTTGTCGTCCACGTAGCCGCCGAAGTAGGCCGGATCGTCCGAGTTGACGGACACGTTCAGGCCCGCCGCGAGCATGGCGGGCAGCGGGTGGTCTGCCAAAGTGTCCACGGCGCGCAGCCGGACGTTGGACAACGGGCAGACCGTGAGCGGAATCCGCGCGTCCACCAGCCGCTCCACCAATTCAGGATCCTCCATGCAGCGGATGCCGTGGTCGATCCGCTCCACGCCCAGGAGGTCCAGGGCTTCGATAATGTACGACGGCGGCCCCTCCTCGCCTGCGTGGGCCGTGAGCCGCAGGCCCGCTTCGCGGGCTTTGGCGTAGAGCCGTTCGAATTTCGAGGGCGGGTTGCCCACCTCTGCCGAGTCCAGCCCCACAGCGCCGATGGGTGCGTTCATCGCCAGCAGGCCGTCCAGGACCTCCAGCGCGGATTCCTCCGACAGGTCACGCAGGAAGGCCGCGATCAGGATCGTGGAGATGCCGAAGTCTTCCTCAGACGTTGCCAGGACCGACGCGACGCCGTTGACACAGGTTTTCAACGGGACGCCGCGGGAGAGGTGTGCCTGCGGGTCCATCATGATTTCGGCGTGCCGCACCCCGGCGGCCGCCGCGCGCTCAAGGTAGGCGTAGGTCATGTCCGCGAAATCCTCCTCCGTCTGCAGCACGGCCATGTTGGCGTAGTACAGGTCCAGGAAGGACTGCAGGTCGGTAAATTCGTACCGCGCCCGGAGCTCGTCCAGCCCGGAATACGGCAGGGTGATGCCGTTCCGCTCGGCCAGCGCAAATATCAGTTCCGGCTCCAGGGTCCCCTCTATATGAAGATGTAGCTCGGCCACCGGAAGGGGCCGCACAGGCACCTCCAGCTCAGCTGGATCAAGTTCGGTTTCAGGCACGGCAGGACCGCCCGCAAAGTTATCCATCCGGTCAGGATAATGCCCCGCGCCGGATTCCCAACTAGAGTCGGGCCAATGCAGAACGCCAAGCAAGCTGATGACTTGCAGTATCCCGCCCCTTCACACGCCGCCGACGGTTTTGTCCGGGTCCGCGGTGCGCGCGAGAACAACCTTCACAACGTTGACGTGGACATTCCACGGGACGCGATCGTGGCATTCACCGGCGTCTCGGGCTCAGGCAAGTCCTCGCTCGCTTTCGGCACTATCTACGCAGAGGCACAGCGCCGCTACTTCGAGTCCGTGGCCCCGTACGCCAGGCGGCTCATCCAGCAGGGGCACAATCCCAAGGTGGAGCTGATCAGCGGACTCCCGCCCGCCGTCGCACTTCAACAGCGCCGCGGCGCGCCCAGCAGCCGGTCCACGGTGGGAACGGTGACAACACTCTCCAATTCTCTGCGCATGCTCTTTTCCCGCGCGGGTACCTACCCCGCGGGCAGCGCCCCGCTGGACTCCGATGCGTTCTCCCCCAACACTGCCGCCGGCGCGTGCCGGGAGTGCCATGGCCTGGGTATCGCACACACGGTGACTGAATCCTCGCTGGTGCCGGACCCGGCCCTGAGCATCCGTGACGGCGCCATCGCGGCGTGGCCGGGCGCATGGCAGGGGAAAAACCTGCGGGACATCCTCACCCACCTCGGCTACGACGTCGACGTCCCCTGGCGCAAGCTGCCGAAGAAGCACCGCGACTGGATCCTTTTCACCGAGGAACAGCCGGTGGTAGAGGTCACCCCGCAGCGCGACCGGGTGGCGAAACCCTACAAGGGCCGGTTCTGGAGCGCCAGGAGCTACGTGCTGCACACGCTGGCCGACTCGCAGAGCGCGGCGATGCGTGAACGTGTGCTGGCGTTCATGGAGTCGGGGCCGTGCCGGCTCTGTTCCGGCACCGGGCTGACAGCGGAGGCCCTGGCCGTCACATTCGCAGGGAGGACCATCGCCGAACTCAACCACCTCCCCATGGCGGACCTTGCCGAGGTTGTCCGCCCCACCACAGAACTGCACGACGCCGGAACGGCCTCGCGCAGGCAGCTCTCGGGTGAGTCGAATGAGGTTGCCGTAACCATCACCCGGGACCTGCTGCAGCGTATCAATGTCCTGCTGGACCTCGGGCTCGGGTATCTCGCCCTGGGCCGCGCCACTCCTACCCTGTCGCCAGGGGAAATGCAGCGGCTCCGGATCGCAACGCAACTGCGCTCCGGGCTGTTCGGTGTGATCTACGTGCTGGACGAGCCTTCCGCCGGGCTTCATCCGGCCGACGCCGAGCCACTGCTGGAGGTGCTGGAACAGCTGAAGTCCTCCGGCAACTCCGTGTTCGTGGTGGAGCACAACATGGATGTGGTCCGCCGGGCCGACTGGCTGGTGGACGTCGGCCCCCGGGCCGGCGAGGGCGGCGGCGAGGTGCTCTACAGCGGACCTGTTGACGGGCTCGCCGCCGTCGAGGCGTCCGTCACCAGGCCCTTCCTGTTCGGCGAGGTCCTGCCGCAGGTCCCCGGTGCCCAACCAGACCAGGCGCGGGAGCCCGCCGGATGGCTGGAGCTGAAGGACGTCAGCCAGCACAACCTGCGTGGACTGGATGCGCGTTTCCCCCTTGGCGTCCTGACCGCTGTCACCGGCGTTTCAGGCTCCGGCAAATCCACCCTCGTGAGCCGTGTGCTCGGTGAAGCTGTGGGTTCCGCGCTCAGGACCGGCGTGGACAAGGCCGGCGCAGACAAGGCCGGAGTGGAGCAGGCCGAAACGGCCGGACCCCTTCGTTTGGGAGCGATAATCGGCAGTGACCACATCGATCGCCTGGTGACGGTTGACCAGAAGCCCATCGGGCGGACGCCGCGTTCCAACCTCGCCACCTACACCGGACTCTTTGACGCGGTCCGTAAGGAATTTGCCGCCACGGAAGCAGCAAGGTCCCGTGGCTTTGGTGCCGGCAGGTTCTCCTTCAACGTAGCCGGCGGCCGCTGTGAAACATGCCAGGGCGAGGGCTTTGTGGCAGTGGAACTCCTCTTCCTCCCCGGCAGTTATGGCCCGTGCCCCGAGTGCGGCGGGTCCCGCTACAACCCCGCGACGCTGGAGGTGGAGTACCGCGGCAAGAACGTGGCGGAAGTGCTGGCCATGACGGTGGACGTAGCCGCGGAGTTCCTGGCGGACGTCCCTGCCGCAGCCCGCAGCCTCAGGTGCCTGCAGGACGTTGGGCTTGGCTACCTTCGGCTCGGTCAACCGGCCACGGAACTTTCGGGCGGTGAGGCACAACGCATCAAATTGGCTACCGAGCTTCAGCGCGCCCAGCGCGGGCACAGCCTGTACCTCCTGGACGAGCCCACCACCGGCCTGCATCCCGCCGACGTGCAAATGCTGATGGCGCAGCTGCACGGGCTGGTGGACGCTGGGAACACCGTGGTGGTGGTCGAGCACGAGATGGCGGTGGTAGCCGGTGCCGACTGGGTGATCGACCTGGGCCCGTCAGGCGGGGACAAGGGCGGGCAAATTACGGCGACCGGCACGCCGGCCACCGTCGCGCAGTCCCCGGAGAGCCGTACTGCCACGTACCTGGCGGCCGCTCTCCATCAGGGAACCACCAGCCAACACCCAGAGAAAATCCCGGTTTGATAACGCCACTGCTTTGTCCTAGCGTGAAAGGCATGCCCGGACAGCCGGGCGACATGAATGCCAGGTGCCGCCTCCACCGTCACTGCCCAGCAGGCGGACACCGAAATTGACCTCTATTTGTCAGGGGTGGGCGGTGGCGCGATGATCTCCGGGGACGGAACCAGCGCTGGTGGCCTTCAGGAGCATAATCATCATGAAAAACAACAGATTCCGTACTGCCGCGCGCCGTGGAGCCACTGTTGCGGCCATTTCGGCCGCAGGCCTGGCCTTGTCTGCGACCGCGGCCAGCGCCACCACCGGCACCTCCACCTGGGATGCCCTGGCCCAGTGCGAGAGCGGCGGCAACTGGGCCACCAATACCGGCAACGGTTTCAGCGGCGGCCTCCAGTTCAGCCCGGGCACCTGGGCGGCCTACGGCGGAACGGGTTCGGCCTCAGACGCCAGCCGTGAGCAGCAGATTGCTGTCGCCGAGCAGGTCCAGGCAGCCCAGGGTTGGGGCGCATGGCCGTCTTGCGCAGCGCAGCTCGGCTTGAGCGGCGGCGCCACCGGCGTGGCTCCGCAGGCCGCGCCAGTACAGAGCGCTCCGGTGCAGAGTGCTACGGTGCAGAATTTGCCCGTCCAGGCTGCCCAGACCCAGTCAGCTCCTGTCACGGCTCCGGCTGCCAAGCACGTGCGGGCGGTTGCCCTCAGCGGCGAGACGTACACGCTGCAGGCCGGCGACACCTTGAGCATCGTGGCCGGGAAGCTGGGCATCGACGGCGGCTGGCAGCAGCTCGCCGACGCCAATCTCGACACCATTTCCGACCCGAACCTGGTCTTCGAGGGACAGGTCATCCAGCTCCCCGCGTGAATAAACTTCCCGCGTAACTGATGGCGCGACAGCGCCCGTGCCCCGCAAAGGCTCCCCAAACCGGTCGGCGATAGACAAATTCCGTTGACCAAAAACGACGCCGGCGTGCCCCCAGAAGGGGCACGCCGGCGTCGTACTTTAATGCTGCTGAAGCGGAAGCCTAACTGCGGGCAGGCAGTTCGCGGACGATCCGCACCTTCCACGCTGATTCGTCGCTGGTGTCCAGGAGGGCAACGGTGCCGTGGGCAAGGTTGAGCGCTACGCGCTTGACCGCGAGGAGCTCCAGGTACAGATGTTCGTTCATGCGGCTGGGGGTGTCGATCATGTACTTCACGGCGTCGCGCACCTTGCGGTAATTGACGCTCTTCTCGCGATGCATGTGGAGTTCAAGGGCCGACTGCTGCTTGAGCCGCGGCTCGTGCCGGTTCAGCAGGGTGACGGCGGCGTGCACGCCGACCACGAGGGCCAGCGAAACTCCGTAGATCCACCACCCGCTGGAGAGCAGGAACAGCGGAAGGTTCCCGATGGCTACGATCGCGATGATCACGCGAAGGGCGGCGATCCGGCGAACCGTCCGGGCGACGGCTGCGATGCCGTCGCGGAAACGGTGCTGGTCCTTCCGCGCAATCTCGGGGTCCAGGGTGAATTCGTCAAGGACCAGGATGCCCTTCGCTTCCGGACTCAGCATCTGCCCGTAGCGTGGCGCGAAGGAGTGGGGTATTCCGGCGGTTTTTTCAGGTGTTGATGTCATGAGTGGGCTTCCAAAACGGTGGGGTGTTGCGGAGATCTTAGTGGTTTTAACTACTGGCTGTATGCATGGGTCCACTATGTGAACACTTCCGCGCTGTCTGTGTGGCGCCGGGCACTGCAATTGGCACATCCGGGCGCTGCCGTCAGACTGAAGGGATGCAAACCTTCCTCCCGTACCCTGATTTCCGGCAAAGCGCCGCTGCCCTGGATACCGCCCGTCTCGGCAAGCAGCGTGTAGAAGCGCTCCAGACACTGCGCGCCCTGGTGATTCCCGGATACGGCTGGCAGACCCACCCCGCGATCCGGATGTGGATGGGCTACGTGCCGGCCCTGACGATGTACGGGCTGGCGATGGTGGACGAATGGACCAAACGCGGACACCCCGATAACACGCGTGAGAACATCACCGAGTTCGCGCCGCAGGCAGCCCACCCGGACTACGCCGCTAAGATTCCCATGCCGCACTGGCTGGGCGACCCCGATTTCCACCTCAGCCACCGCTCCAAACTGGTGCGCAAGGAACCAAAGTTCTACTCGTCCGTTTTTGCGGACGCGGTGCCGGACATGGACTACCTCTGGCCGGAGCCGAAACACGAGTTCCTGCCGCAGGAGCCCGAGGGGGACATTTTGTGGATCCTCCGCTCCCCGCATCGCGACGTCGATCCCCAGACCCTGGATACGGTGGCGCTTCCGCCAGTGCACGGCTTCCCCGCTGCCGCGGCTGCCGCCTCGGACGAGCCCGATGACGGGTACTCCCCGGTCTACATCGATGACGGATCCCGCCGGCCCTCCAAGCAGCCGCGGAAGGCGCCGGCGAAGCCGCAGGTGAAAAAGCCCACACGCAAGCGGCAGGCGCAGGAGGAGGCCTTCGCGACTCTTCCCGGGAAGACTCCGGTGGCCGTCCCGTTCGAACACGGCCACAAGTTCGCCGTGGGCCAGGTGGTGGGCCGGCCCATCACGCTGGAGGACGGAAGGTTCGGCAGGAACTTTACGGTGACGGAGGTCATCGACCGGTCTGCCTTCACGTACCCGGCGCTCCTGCAGGACCCGCGCGTGTTCTTCCCGGTGGAGGCCCCGTAGGACATGACAATCCTCCTTGCCGGCTGCGGTGACCTTGGCACTGAAGCGGGCTTGCGGTTCGCTGCCCAGGGCCATCGCGTAGTGGGTTGGCGCCGCTCCCCTGCGAAACTGCCGGCCGCCATCGAAGGTGTTGCGGCGGACTTGGGCGCACCCAACCTGCCGTCGATTCCGGCGGACACCACCGCCGTCGTCATTGCCGTTGCTGCCGACTCACCCACAGAGGATGCCTACCGGGCTGCGTATGTGCGGGGCGTCACCAATGTCCTGGACGCACTGGAACGCGACGGCGTGACGCCTGGCCGGGTGCTTTTTGTTTCCTCCACCGCCGTCTATGGAGACGCCGGGGGCGGCTGGGTTGATGAGCGCACGCCGCCTGCTCCCGGCGGGTTCTCGGGCCGGATCCTGGTGGAGGCTGAGGAGCTGTTGCGTGCCAGGCTTGCCGGGACACGTGCGGCGGGCGTGGCATTGCGGCTGGGTGGAATCTACGGCCCGGGGCGGACACGGTTGATCGACCAGGTTCGCACCGGGTCGGCGATCGTTCCGGAGGTTCCCCGCTACACGAACCGGATCCACCGGGACGATGCTGCTGCTGCGATCGTCCATCTGGCGACCATGCGTGCTGAACCGGCTCCGGTGTATGTCGGCGTGGACGATGATCCGGCCGACCTCGGCGCCGTCCTGCGTTTCCTCGCCGCCGAGCAAGGCTTGGGCGAACCGCCGGTGGGTGACGCCGGCCCGGCACGCGGCGGAAACAAGCGCTGCAGCAACAGGCTCCTCCGGGGCACTGGCTTCGGCTTCGCTTTTCCGTCGTTCCGTGAGGGCTACCGGCACATTCTGGCCGGGAACGGCGTCCGCCACCCGTAGGCTGTCACCTGGACAGCAGTTACGGCGAAGCGGCGTGCGGAAGGCAAAGGACCATGGATTTTCGGCACATTATTGAGACGGTCGGCCAGTTGGTCGACTTTGCCGGAGTGGCTGTGATGGTCATCGGAGCCCTGGTTTCCATCCCGTTGGCGATCCGCGGTCACCAGCCTCGGCGGCTGCCTGCCGGATCCGAAAAGCTGACTGTCTACCGTTCGTACCGGCAGTTGCTGGGCAGGTCCATCTTGCTGGGCCTCGAGCTCCTGGTCGCGGCCGATATCATCCGCACTGTGGCTGTCACCCCCACCTTCGAAAGTGTGGGCGTCCTGGCAGTAATCGTGTTGATCCGGACCTTCCTTAGCTTCTCGCTGGAGCTCGAAATCACTGGCCGTTGGCCGTGGCAGAAGGAACCGCGGGCCGCCGAATCCGCGGAGGCTGCTGCAAGCTGACTTCACCAAGTTCCCACCGGGACGGAGCTGCCACCCGCCGTCGGACGCTATAGGCAGACGAATCGGGGCATATTAGGCGTCCTGCCAGCCGCTGCCCTCCCTGAAAGTGGCCACCAGGTTCCCCACACCGGCCTTCAACGAGTTTGACGGGTCGAAGTACAGTGACGCCTCGGTGGCTCGGCTGTGGGTAATCAACTGTTCTGCCTCCACCTTCGCCTCCGGGACCGTGGCACCAATGATCCCCGTCCTCGCCGGCAATTCAGGAGTGTGCACCACATCAGCATCCGTCTGGCTCAGCGGAATGGTCGTGCCGGAGTTGATGTCATCGTGAGGGAACTCATACTCGGCGTCGTCGGCAGCAGCAGGAATCGTGTACTCCAGGAAATAAGTCATAATCCCACCATTGCAGAAATGCATCCCAGTAGAAAGCTTGCTTACCAGTTGGCATTCACGGAGCATTCCGGATCCAGCCCGGCACCCTTGGCCTCACCACCCCCAACCCAGCTGTAAACGGTTATCGAATCCGCAGAACCCATGCAGCGGCGCGCCCATGGCAAACGGCCTACTTACCGAGTCCGGCTTTCCGCAGCGCCTCAGCCATGGCGGTATTGATCGGGGCAGGCTGGGGTGAAGGAGTGCGCCTGGACGGCCCCGCGCTGCGGTTCGCCTTAGTTCCCGACCGCCCCCGGTCCTGTTGTCCGCCGGACTCGGCTCCCTGGGTTCCGCCGCGAGGAACACCGCCGCGCCCCGCGCCTGCACCGCCACTACGCGCACCGTTCGGATTCGGGCTGCGTTCATCGTTCCGGCCGCGGTCATTCCGGGGCTGGACCCGCGGCTGGTTTTGCGGCCTGCCACCGGGCCTCCCGGAGGACGCCGCGCCGGAGGAAGGCTCGTCGTCGAGCCGCAGAGTCAGGGAAATCCGCTTCCGCGCGGGGTCTGCCTCCAGAACCTTCACCCGGACCACCTGCCCGGACTTCACCACCTCGCGGGGATCAGAGACAAAGCGATTCGCGAGGGCAGACACATGGACCAGCCCGTCCTGGTGCACACCAACGTCAACGAACGCGCCAAAGGCAGCAACGTTCGTCACGGTCCCTTCCAGGACCATCCCCGGTTTGAGGTCAGAGATCTTCTCGATCCCCTCAGAGAAAGTCGCAGCCGCAAATGCCGGACGCGGGTCCCTGCCAGGCTTGTCCAGTTCCGCCAGGATGTCCTTGACGGTGGGCAGGCCGAAGGTGTCATCCACAAAGTCGCGAGGATCCAACGACGAAGCCGGCGCCGTGCCCGCCGCAGCCCGGATCTTGCGCGCGACGGAGTAGGACTCGGGGTGCACGCTCGAAGCATCCAGGGGTTCCGCTCCCCCGGTGATCCGGAGGAATCCGGCACATTGTTCGAATGCCTTCGCACCGAGCCGCGGCACCTTCTTCAGGTCGGCCCTTTTCGCGAAGGGCCCGTGCTCGTTGCGGTAGGCGACGATGTTTTCGCTCAGCAGGGGCCCCACGCCGGCCACCCGGCTCAGAAGTGCGGGCGAAGCCGTGTTCACGTCGACTCCGACGGCGTTGACGCAGTCCTCCACCACGCCATCAAGGCTGCGGTCCAGCTTCGATGCTGTCACGTCGTGCTGGTATTGGCCCACCCCGATGGATTTCGGGTCGATTTTCACCAGCTCGGCCAGCGGATCCTGCAGCCTGCGGGCGATGGACACAGCTCCGCGCAGCGACACATCCATCCCCGGGAGCTCCGCGGCAGCAAGGGCCGACGCGGAGTACACGGACGCCCCCGCCTCGGACACCACCAGCTTCTGCGGTTTCCTGTCCACGTCCGGCAACCGTTTGATCAGCTCAGCCGCGAGCTTGTCGGTCTCACGGGAAGCAGTTCCGTTGCCAATGGCCACCAGTTCGACGGCGTGCTGCCGCGCCAGCCGCTCCAGCTTCGCCAGCGCTTCGTCCCATTTCCGGGCGGGAGCGTGGGGGTAGACGGTATCGGTGGCCACCACCTTGCCGGTGCCATCCACCACAGCCACTTTGACGCCGGTCCGAAGCCCGGGATCCAGGCCGAGCGTCGCCCGGTTCCCGGCCGGCGCGGCGAGCAGGACGTCCCGAAGGTTAGCGGCGAAAACGCGCACTGCCTCGTCCTCGGCCGCAGCAAACATCTTGCCTCGCAGGTCGGCCGTGAGACGGGCCATGACCCGCGAGCGCCACGCAAGCTGCGCCGTCTCCATTAACCACGTGTCGGCGGGCCGACCGCGGTCGGCCACCCCGAGGCACTTGGCCACCGCGGACTCGTACCGGGAGCGTGCGGCGGCGAGGCCGGCGTCGTCCGTGGGATCTGCTTCGGCGAGGTCCAGCTCCAGGACGCCGTCCTTTTCCCCGCGCAGCAGGGCGAGCACCCGGTGGGACGGCATACCGGCCGGAGCCTGCGCGAACTCAAAGTAATCGGCAAACTTCTGCCCGTCCACTTCCTTCCCCTTCTTGACCCGCGACACCATGCGGCCCTGCGTCCACAGCCGTTCGCGAAGGGTGGCGGCAAGGTCAGGGTCCTGGGCGGCGCGCTCAACAAGGATGGCCCGGGCGCCGGCGAGTGCAGCCGCGGCGTCACCAACAGCGTGTTCAGCGTTCAGGTACTTGGCGGCCTCGCGCTCCGGACTGAGCTCCGGCCGTTTCAGCAACGCGTCCGCCAGGGGTTCCAATCCGGCTTCACGCGCGATCTGCGCCTTGGTCCGCCGCTTCGACTTGAACGGCAGGTAGATGTCCTCAAGCCGCGACTTCGTGTCGGCGGCGAGGATGGCTTTTTGCAATTCGGCGGTCAACTGGCCTTGGGCTGCAACAGCTTCGAGCACTGTCCGACGGCGGTCCTCCAGTTCGCGGAGGTACCGCAGCCGCTCGTCGAGCTCACGGAGCTGGGTGTCGTCCAGCGTCCCGGTGGCCTCCTTGCGGTACCGGGCTATAAAAGGCACGGTGGATCCGGCGTCGAGCAGTTCCACTGCCGCCTTCACCTGCCAGGCTTTGACCCCCAGCTCCGTAGCGATCTGGGTGTAGATGCCGTCCTCCCGTTGCTGGGGCGTGGACGGAACGGTGGAAGCGGCCTGCGGCAGTTGAGTCACCAGAACATCTTGCCCTAACCGCCAGCGCGGCTCCACTGCCAGCAACCGGGCGGCTGCGTGCAGGGGTATTCCGCTGCCGCCGGCAAAGTGCTGTAGTTGAAATGCCGTCACAGGCAACCCAACTCTCGAGGAAGAGGGCATGATGCGGGAACTGCTTATTGTGTTTCAGGAGGGGTTTGAGGAGGCAAACATCACCGTGACGGTGAACGGCAAGCAGGCGCGGCGGGACCTGGACGTGTCCACCAACCCGATCCTCGGCATCGCGAGCGAGGTATCCGTGGAGCTGCCTGCAAAGGGTGCGCAGGTGGGGGTTGAGGTGACCAACCGTGGTTTAAAGGCGATCACGAAGGTCAGTGGAAAGCCCAAAAGCGTCCTCGTTAACATCCAGGACGGGAAGCTCGTTATGACAGAAGGAACAGGCCGGGAGGCAGTCCTTTAGCCTGTCCTGCAGCGGCCCAACCGCCTCTGGTAAAAGTCCATTTGCTGGAGTAGCATCTGATCACCGCCGGCGTCCTGGAGGAACCCGGCGGGCCAACTTCACTAGCCAAAGGCCGTCGGATGTCCTTTGGTGCCCGCTGCCGGGACAGCACACCGAGCAGCAAACGACGGCGGCACCCAAGCCGGGTGCCGCCGTCGTCCGTTTATCTTATTTGCGTCAGAAGTGGGTCTTTAGCCCGCGTACGCCGGGTAATCCGTGTAGCCGGTGGCACCGTCAGCGTAGAACGTGGACGGGTCCGGCTCGTTCAGCGGCAGGCTCTCGCTCCAGCGGCGGGCCAGGTCAGGGTTGGCGATCACGGGACGGCCCACCACAACGGCATCCGCGTGGCCCTCGGCCACCAAGGCTACGGCTTCCTCGCGGGTGGTGATGACATCGAAGCCTGTGTTGACCAGGAAGGTGCCGCCGAAGCGGGCGCGTAGATCCTGGACCAGCTCGCCGGAGGGTTCATGGTGCAGGATGCTGAGGTAGGCGAGGTTCAGCGGGGCGATGCTGTCCACCAGCACCTCGTACGTGGCTTTGACATCTGCCGCGTCATTCTCGGCGATGCCCTGGACGTTGTGCTCGGGCGAAATGCGGATACCAACGCGGCTGGCTCCGATTGCCGCAACAACTGCGTTTACCGTCTCGATGACGAAGCGCGCCCGGTTTTCCGGTGAGCCGCCGTAGCTGTCTGTACGGACGTTTGAGTTCGGGGCGAGGAATTCGTGGAGGAGGTAGCCGTTGGCCGAGTGCAGCTCGACGCCGTCGAAGCCCGCTTCGATGGCGTTCAGCGATGCGTCGACAATTTCCCGCATGACCAACGGCAGTTCGTCGGTGTTGAGCGCGTGCGGCACCGGGTAGGCCTGCTTGCCTGACGGGGTGCGGACGTCGCCCTCAATCGCGACGGCGCTGGGGGCGACGATGGCGTGACCGCCGGTGATCTCGGGGTGGGACACCCGGCCGCCGTGCATGATCTGCGCGAACATGCGGCCCCCTTCGGCGTGGACCGCGTCAGTGACCTTCTTCCAGCCGGCGACCTGGTCCTTGGTGACGAGGCCAGGCTGGCCGGGGTAGGAACGGCCAGCGGCGCTGGGGTAGGTTCCTTCGCTGACGATCAGGCCGAGGGAGGCCCGCTGGCGGTAATGCTCGGCCAACAGGGGACCGGGGATACCTTCTTCGCCGGCGCGGAGCCGGGTCAGGGGTGCCATCACCAGGCGGTTAGGGAGTTCCAGTTCGCCGAGGGCCAGAGGGGAAAACAGCATGTACGGTTCCTTTCGGTGTTTACCAACGTTCTGTTAGGCCCAACTGGGACGCGTGTGCAACTATTCCGGATGCGACGCGAATCACAGCTCCCGACGGCGGACGGTTCGGTGGGTGCCCCGGTTCGCCCGGGTCCTTAGCGTGCGGCCCCAACTCCTGGGCAGCCCTGGCCTTGCGGGTTGGCGTTGCAGTCGTCGGCGTAGTTCCGCGTCAGGGACCGCCAGACGCTGAGGGTCTGTGGCGGCGCGTTGAATTGGCCTTGACCCGGGATGGGTAGCGGTGGGCCTGCGTTGACGGAGTACGTTCCTTGGAAGGTTGTGGTCAGGACAACCTGGAAGTCACCCGTGGCCCCGTACGCGTGGCTTGTCCTGGTCTTTTCTCCCCAGCGGTCCTGCGGCAACGGGGCGCCCATGGAGGGCTGGGGACCGAAGACGGTGCCGTCGCCGTAGTTCCAGGTGTACTGGACCGGAGTGGCGACGATGTGTACCTGCTGGCCGAACATGGTGACATCGAACTGCTGCTCCGCGGCGTCCGCGTAGAAGTTGGTTTCAGCACCCCTCAGCGTGTGCGGGCTGGGCTGCGCCACCACCGTTCCGGCGTTTACCGGCAGACTTTGGAACTGGCGCTGGATGTCCGCGGCGATGCGGGGCAGCAGATCCTCGGGCCTCGGGTCGTAAAGACACGTGGGACCCGAATGGATCGCCCACACGGCACCGGGAACACCGCGCGGCCTCGAATACCATATGACCGGAATGCCTTCTTCGCCGTCCGGTCCGTCGTTGCACTCGATTTGCCTGCCAAGGCACTCAGTGTCGAAGTCGCCGCCACCGAGGTGGCACTGAAGTTCGTACTTGTAATCGTTGGGGTCGCTAGTGGGGACATTGGCATCAGCCCGGATAAAGTCCTTGGCTGCGGAGTCCCAGATATAGCCACTGAAGTTGAGACCTGGATTCCATTCACCACCGAATTCCGGATCATCCCCGTTGTCAGCGGCCTGCGAAGGGATGGTTGTGGCTAAAAGTGCCGCCAATAGAATGCTGAGCAGTCGGTGACCGGACACCTTTAGCCAACAATGCTTCCGAGCTCAACCACAGACCATCCGGCATTCTCATAAATGAGAACGAGCAGATTCCCCTGGTCCGGCTTTTGTGGATCGGTCCGAGCTATGGTTCCATCGGCCCGCATGTACGACAAGGCTTCCTGACGAACCTGAACGGCTATTTCATATTTTCCGTCTTGATCTTTTGCGAATGTCGTTTGGGCGACTGGTGTCGTCAGCATGCCGCCAACCAACCACCGTCCGTTGGAGTGCCAGTCGCGAATGACGTCTTTAACCTTCTCGCAGGCAACGCACGTCGATGGCGCTACGCTCTCAAATAGGGCAACATCGCCGGTTTCATAGGCGTAACTCAGCACACTAAACCAATACTTCGAAAACTCTTCCGCCCCTTCTTTCGTCTCCGTCTTTGCAACCTCGGGCAGCACTGGAACGGGAACGTTTTGGGCTGGCCCGGACGCGTCGGCGGGTTTGTAGGCGGCGGCAGGTGTCGGCGTCGGAGTTGGCGTGGCTGAGGGTGACGCCGAGCCCGCGGAAGAAGGCGGTGCTGTGCCGGGGTCCGCGGGCGCTCCGCCCGAGCAGCCAGCCAGCAAAAGCGAGACACCAGCAACGATGGCTATCAGGCCAGAGCGTGCGCCTAGGGACATACGAGTGTTGTGGGATGTCATGGGCCGCTATTCCCCCAGTAGTTTCAAGACGGCATGCTCCGGACAGTGACTTAAGGGTAGCCCACATCACATTTCAGCGATAAGAGTTATCCACAGGCTTCCGTCCTCGGTTCTATCACCGCACCCTCGTCTGGAAAGTCACAAAGCGAAGTGGGCCCCACTGAGCCGGCGACCTCCCACGTGTCGCAAAGCCTCGTTCGGACGTCCCCGCCCACGACGTCCCAGTTCAGGCTCTCTGCCCGGCGTCCTGCCCAGCACCGGTGACCGATGTCAGGCCGCATTTGCGGTGCGTACCCACCCATTCCCCCTATCCCCCTAGTCC
>NZ_LR733293.1:0-1133002 GCF_902506095.1 Arthrobacter sp. 9AX | reverse complement strand
ACCCCACATTTCCCCCTATCCCCCGGAGGGGAGCCATACCCACGCAATAGCTGTTTACAGGCCCCAGCAGGCGTCGTAGGTTGCTCATCTACCCCACGTTGAAGACACCCTGAAGGAAGGTGAGACACCATGAAAAAGAACAAGTTTGCCGTCAAGGCACTGGCCGCCGCGAGCTTGATCGCGGCACTGCTTGCCGGCGGTTCCGCCGTGGCAGCCCAAGCCGCCGACGAGCCTCTGATCGGCCTGACTTTCGATGACGGGCCCTCCCCCCAACGCACAGCATTCGTCCTCGACGTCCTCAAACAGAAGGGCGTCAAGGCCACGTTCTTCCTCCAGGGCTCCAACGCACAGCAGTACCCGGACCTCGTCCGCCGGATCAAGGCCGAGGGGCACGTGATCGGGAACCACTCGTGGGACCATGCCAACTTCCCCGAACTTAGCCAGTCCAACCAGAAGCAGCAGATCGACCGCACGAATAGCGCCATTAGCGCCGTCACGGGCGAGAAGCCCACGCTCATGCGCTTCCCGTTCGGCAACAGCACCTCGTACGCGCTGAACTACATCAAGAGCATCGGAATGACCGGCGGAATTCTCTGGCGCTGGCACATCGGCCAACCCGGCGACTTCGAGTGCCCCGGGGCTGCCGGCGTCCAACGTTATGTGCTGTCGGAGGCTGCGCCTGGCGCGATCATCCTGCTCCACGACGCTGAGGACGTCTTGGCCTGCCCGTCGTCGCAGTGGACCTACTTGGCCAGCAGCATCGATGCGCTGCGGGCCAGGGGCTACGAATTCGGTGTGGTCGCCCCCTCCGCCACGGCTAACCCGCTCAACGAGGGCTCGCCGGCCGTAGTGGTCGCCCCCGCCGGCGGCTAGTCGCCAGCCAACTCGCGGGCCGTCCCGCGGACTACGCCGGGGCTCCGCCTCGGCGTAGTCCGCGCGTAATCCGTCCGTGGTTCCTGTAGTCCCTGCCCAATCTGCATGTGATCCCTCCGAAGTCCGGAAGGTGCCCTGCCCCATCACACTGATGGCCGACGGCGGCACACGCCTCTGGCGCGACGGTCACCGACTCTGAAGAATAGCGCCATGATGTTTGAACATGCGGATGGAAACCCTGTCCTGGAACTCAACGACGAGCAGTCCTGGCACCTGCTGGAGGCCACCAGGCATGGACGGCTTGTGGTCTCCGTCGCCGGTGAACCGGATATTTTCCCCGTCAACTACATCAGCTCCAAGGGCAAGCTGTATTTGAGGACGGCGCCGGGCAACAAGCTCGCCCAACTCACCATCAACTCGGCTGTGCTGTTTGAGGCCGACGGGATCCTCTCGGACGAGGCGTGGTCGGTGGTCCTCCGGGGTAAAGCCCGGGTACTCAATACCTCCGCCGAACTTGCGGACGTGGAAGGACTGGGGTTGAAATCCTGGGTGCCAACGCTGAAAGACTTCTACGTCGAGATCGAACCGACCTCCATCAGCGGACGCCATTTCCAGCTGGGTGAGCAACCGGAGCGCTGAGTCCAGGACCCTAGACTGGAAGCATGGCGGATAAGCTCACCCCTGAGCAGCGCAGCTGGAACATGTCCCGGATCCGGGGCAAACACACCAAGCCTGAACTGCTGGTGCGCCGCCTCCTCCACGCCAAGGGGTACCGGTACCGGCTGCATGGCCAAGCCGGCAGCCCCCGGCTCCCGGGCAACCCGGACCTGGTCTTCGCGGGCAGACGGAAGGTCATCTTCGTCAACGGCTGCTTCTGGCACTTCCACGACTGCCGCGTCGGCCAGCACGCCCCGAAAGCCAATGCCGAGTTCTGGGCGGCCAAGCGGGAACGTACCAAGGAACGCGACGCTGGCCAGCGCCGCCAGTTGGAGGACGCCGGCTGGGAGGTGCTCACCGTCTGGGAATGCGAACTCAAGAACGGGTCAGCACTCGAATCCCAGCTCGTACGGTTCCTGGGAACTACCAGCCTTGGGCATCACAGCAGTGCGGGGCAACAGCGCTCTTGAGGCAATCTTGCTCAGCATTCCACAGCGCACCATCTCCACATCAACCAGCGGCCGGAACCGCCCGTCATAGGCCTGGAATTTACTGGTTCAAGTATTCGGCGCAAACCCGCAGTCTCATCAAGAAACCCACAATTCTGCTCCGAAACCCTGCTGTGCAAAAGGAACACACCTACTCTGAAGAAGAAGAAATTCCCCTGTAACCGCCCCGTTTCGGAGGTGGAAAACTCCAGCCGAAAGGACCGTCATGGCGCCGTCTGATCATACCGGCAGGCCGCTCGTGGACCAGTCAGTCCTGGACCGGCTGCGGGAGGAACTCGAAGATGATGGGGGCTATTGCAGGGTCTTCGTGGGGAACTTCATCGACTACCTCCCGCACCGGATCGGCCGCCTGCAACTGGCCCTGACCACAGGTGACCTGGATGGTTCGGTGGATGCGGTCCTGAGTTTGAAGACATCGAGCCAGATGGTGGGTGCCGAGCGGCTGGCAGGGCTGGCCACGGCCTTGGAGGGTGAAATCCGTACTGAAGCGTACGACGCCGATGTGGCCGTTGCGCTGCCCCGCCTTGCGGCCTCGTTCCTGCGGCCCATCAACCAGTGCAGCCGGCTGACCACGAGCCGGCTGCAGGCTCAGTGTTCGCCGGGAGCCAACCGATAGCCCACGCCGCGCACCGTCTGGAGCCACCGCGGCTTCTGCGGTGAATCGCCCAGCTTTTTGCGCAGGTTGCCCATGTGGACCTCGACGGACCGTTCGTCCGCCTCGCTGATGTAGCCCCCGACGTCGTAATCCTCGTCCCGGAGCCGACGCACAAGGTCCGCTTTGGTCCGGACCGTCCGGCCGGCTTCCAAAAGTGCGTGCAGGAGTTCGAACTCCGTACGTGTCAGATTCATTTCCGTGCCGTCCACCGTCACAGTGCGGGACGCGTAGCTCAACTCCAGGCCGTTATGGCTGTAGTTTCCCCGTTCAGGGTGCGCAGCGGCATCCACTGAGGCCTCAATGCCCGGCGCTTCCGCCTGGTCCGGGACCGAACGGGGACGGCGCATCATGGCGGCAATGCGGGCGCGAAGCTCCCGCGGCCGGAACGGCTTGGTGAGGTAGTCATCGGCACCGGACTCGAGCCCGATCAGGGTATCCAGTTCCTCGGTGCGGGCGGTGAGCATCACGATGTACGCGTCGGAGAATTCGCGGATTTGCCGGGACACCTCAAAGCCGTCGATGTCCGGCAGGCCAAGATCGAGGGTGATGACGTCCGGGTTGAGGGTCTTTGCAGTCAGGACGCCCTCGGCGCCGCTGCTGGCCACGGTAACGTCGAAGCCGGCCTGGGTCAGAACAGTACGGACCAGTTCCCGGATATCGTGGTCATCCTCGATGACCAGTCCCACACGTGCATCACTCATAGCGCCCCCTCAGCAGCCGACGTCAGAAGTATATAGCTGGCTGCGGATATCCTGCTCTTATGGCCTTGCACACCCCGCCCCGCAAGTTTCCGCGCAATGACTGACCCCGTTGCCTGGTCCACCGGGAAGCTGAGGTTTTTCCGGCGCCCCTTCCATGAGTACACGCTGACGGAGCGGGTGGTATTGAGCCAGATGCCGCTCTTCGTGACTACCTTGCTGACGGCATTCCTCATCTGGGCCTTCTTTCCCGCGACCATGGGAAACCCGCTGTTCGCTACTTTCCTGGTGTCACAGATCGCCATCATGGCCCTGTGTTACCTGGTTCCCTGGGACAAGCTGCCGTACACGAGTTTCCTGGTCATTCCACTGCTGGACTTCGTTTCCATTGCGCTGGGCAGGGAGGGCGGGCAGGAAAGCCTGACCGGCATCAGCCTGCTCGCAGTCTTTCCGGTGATCTGGTTATGCGCCTCCGGCTACTACCCCCGGGCCGCGCTGTGGGTGTCCGTCCTGGGACCACTCGCGATCATCTGGGTCCCGCTGATCATCAAAGGCGCCCTCACGGGGCAGGACTTGGCCCGGTCGTTGCTCTTGCCGGTAATGATGCTCGGCATTGGTGTCTCCGTGAGTGTCCTGACGCTCAGCATGATGCGGCAGCAGCGGGAGCTGGAAGAAAAGGATGCCCAGCTGCAGGACAGTCTGCGCACCAGCCAGCGCCAGGAATCGCTGTTGAACACCGTCCTGGACACTGTCCACCTGGGCGTCCTCGCCGTGGACGCCGACGGGCATGACGTACTGATGAACCGGAAGCAGCGGACCAACCACGAACTGGCTCGGCCCAAGGAGATCGCGGACCCCAACGAGTCCCAGCTCCTCGTTTTCGGCCCGGACCGGAAGACACCTGTTCCGGTGGAGGACCGTCCGGTCCGCCGGGCAGTGCTGGGCGAGACCTTCACCGACTACCTGGTCTGGCTGGGTTCAGGGAACGAGCAGCGCGCTTTTGTGACCACCGCCCGCGCCATGAAGGACCCGGACGGGAAGTTCGCCGGCTCCGTCATCGCCTTCAGCGACGTGACCGACCTCGTCAACGCGCTGACTGCCAAGGACGATTTCGTCTCCAGCGTGTCGCACGAATTCCGGACGCCCCTGACGTCGATCCTCGGGTATGTGGAGATCCTGCTCGGCGACGGGCCTGCGGATTCCCAGGTGAACATGCTGGAGATCATCCGCAGGAACTCCGAGCGGCTGCTAACGCTGGTTTCGGATCTGCTGTCCAGCCGGAACGGGCAGCTGATCGTGAAGCCCCATGCCGTCGACATAGCGGAATTGGTGCGTACCAGCGTGTCCTCGGCCATGCCCAAGGCCGCAGCGTCGGGTGTGGTGCTGTCCGCCGAGACTCCGGAACGGCTGGAAGCACACGTGGACGGAGCCCGGATCTCCCAGGTCCTGGACAACCTGGTGTCCAACGCCATCAAGTACTCCCCCGACGGCGGCAACGTCATGGTCTCGCTGGCGCAGGAGGACGGCCACTTCGCGTGCAAGGTCCGCGACACCGGCATGGGGATGACGCCCGAGGACGCGTCGGAGGTGTTCGCCAAGTTCTTCCGCACCAGCAACGTCCGCAGGACCGCTATCCCCGGAGTCGGCCTGGGCCTGCCCATCAGCAAGGCGATCGTGGAAGCGCACGGCGGCACCATCGAGGTGGAAAGCACCCTGGGCGAGGGGACCACGTTCACGTTCCGGGTACCTGTCTAGATTTCGACGAGTTCAATCACAGGACAGGGCTCAATCACCAGACAGCAATCAATCACCGGTGGTTGAGCGCGCCTGCCGGACCACTTCGCCCCAGGACTGCCGTGCGAGGTCCTTGATTGCAGCCAGGATTTCCGACGGCGGCCGGGACAGGTCCAGCGGAAACTCCACGATGTCGATGTCCGTGTTGAGGATGCGGCGCAGCTTGACCTCCCCGGCACCGGCGTAAACCAGCCATGCGGTGGGCACCGCCAACGCGGTGCAGTGCGCCAGCATCTGGTAGTGGTCTGCGGTGAGCGAAGCCCCGGAATCTGAGGCGGCCTTGTACTTGGTGTTGTACACCACCACTGGCCGCCCGCCCAGCAGGTGCACGGCGTCCGGGCGCACGGACAGCCGGTCCGTGTCCCGCACCGCCTCACTCAGGAGCGCGTTGTACTGCAGCCGGAGCTCCCCCGGATACGCCGCCATCGCCTCCCGCAGCGCCTTGCCGACGAAGTCCTCGAACACCTGCGCCATGTCCACCACAAACGACGCGGTCTGTTGTTTGCCCTCGCCGGCTTCCGCGGAGGCGTTCCTCAGGATCAGCTCCGACAGGCGAAGGACGGCGTGATAACGCACATTCATCCGGGTGGCTGTCCACGGCGGCAGCGGAGCGCCGGCTGGAAGGCGGGTGGCGGCGTCGAGCTTTCCCTTGAGCTGGCGCAGCCGGCTCAGCACGTCGGGGCGGACCCGCGGCACCTGGCCCATCCGCTCCAGCGCGGCCCGCAGTATCCGGTTCTCGGCGATGTCCTCGCTGAACTCGTCGTAGGACACCTCCAACGGCACCAGCATGCCTGGCCGGCGGGAGATCTGGTCGGAGATCCGGATCCGGCCTTTGACGGTGCGCAGTGACTCGTCCACCGTGCGGTAGCCCTGCAGGACACCACGCCCCAATGCCCGCTCCGCAAGTTGCGCCAACGATTCAGCCAGTGCGCTCCACAGGTCCCGGTCCTCGACGGCGGCCACGGTGTCGGGACGGAATCCCTGTTCGCCCGCGTAGCTGAGCAGGAACAGGAGCCGGCTGAGTCCCAGCCTGTCCTTGGGCCGGACGTCCAGCTGCACGGTGGGAGTCCGCACCGAGCCCACCTTGCCCACCGGCTCGATCCGGTAGAGCCCCATGCCCATCGGTGAGGCTTTTGCCAGGCCGCTGGAGTTCAGGAAGGAGGCGCTGGCCGGGTCCAGCCGTTCCACGATGCCCCGGGACAGCTCGTCCAGCACCAGGTGCCGGACGGAAGCACGCGGGTCAGTGGCCTGCAAGGCGTTCCAGCAGCCTGTCCAGCCCGAAGCGTTCCTCGAGCTGCGCCCTGGTGAGCTGCCCGTGGTAGTGCTCCTCGAGCAGCGGCATCAGTTCATACTTCCAGATCCGGCGCAGCCCGGCCGGCGTCTGGGCGGCGGGCTTCATGAAGTAGGACGGCCCGATCATGAGGTCCCTGTCCCACTCGTCGATGGCGGCGTTCAGGGCGTCCAGCAGCAGCGCCGGGGTGGCGTCCAGTTGGCGGGCCTCCAGGAACCGCAGGAGGGAGCCCTTCACCGGTTCGGTCTGCGGATGCAGCTCGATGAACGCAAACCGGCGGCGGATGGCGGCGTCCATCATGGCGATGGACCGGTCGGCGGTGTTCATGGTGCCGATGATGTAGAGGTTGTCCGGCAGCGTAAACGGCTCGTTGGGGCTGTACTGCAGGTAGATCCGGTCATCGCGGTACTCCAGCAGGAAGTACAGTTCGCCGAACACCTTGGCCAGGTTGGCGCGGTTCATTTCATCAATGATGAGGAAGTACGGCTTCTTCTCGTTGCCGGGCTTTGCCGCTTCCTCCGCCAGCCGGCGCAGCGGTCCTGCGACGAGTTTGAAAGACACCTGGCCCTCATCCGTTTTGTCCGGCCGGTAGCCCTCGAAGAAGTCCTCGTACGCGTACGACGGGTGGAACTGGACCAGCTTGACCCGCTCGTCGGTGGTGTCGTCCGCCAACTCGGCGGCGAGATGCTTGGCCAGGTAGGTCTTGCCGGTGCCCGGCGGGCCGTACAGGACCAATTGCCGGTTCTCCTCCAGCAGCTCGGCGATCTCCTGGAGGGGCTCAAGCTCCATGTGCAGGGAGTCCGCGAACTCGCGGGTCAGCGGGCGGAAGCCTTCCTGGACGGGAGGCATGACGGCGGCCGCTTCAGCATCGCCGTCCGGTTCAGTTTCCGCTTCGGCAGGCAGCAGACCCTGCAGGGCCTGGACCACACGGGTCACATCGACGACGATGCCGGGGGTGGCCAGCTGCCGCTGCACGTGGCGGGGAAGGCTGGTGGTGGTGTGGCCTTCGTCGAACCAGCGCACCTTGCGGCGCAGCCTCCGGTTGTCCTCGTTGTGTTCGGGCTCGCCGAGCACCCCGCCCAACCGCACCTTTCCGGCATGCTGGTAAAGGACCAGGTCCCCGGGCTTCATCACGGTCAGGAAGGCGAACACTGCGGTTTTTGTGTCCTCGCGCTCCACATAGCCGAGGTGCTTGTAGTCCTCGTCCACGGCGTGCTGGACCACCCCTGCGGTGACGCCGGGGCCCAGCAGGCGGAGATGTTCGACGTCGAGCGTCACCTTCTCCTCGCCCTCCCAGGCTGTGAGGAGCTCGGTGTTGTCGCTGTGCGTACGCAGCAGCCACGCCCGCCGTCCGGGGTCCCCCACCTTGCGCCACTGGCTGACCAGCTGCCGGGCGTACCAGTCGATGCGCTGGCCCGCCTGTTCATCGAGGTGGAGGCGGATGCGGTGGATGTCGGCGGTGATGTCTTCTTCGGCGTCACCCTTGGCGCCGCCCACCAGCGAGGCAAAGGCGTCGCGGATCTCCTGGCGTTCCACGTCCGCCACCACGGGTTCGAAGTAGCCGGGCCAGGTGAGGAATTCGATGCTGCGGCGGATGGCGGGTTGGTCGCCGGGAGTGGCGGCGGCGAGCCGGTGGAATTTCAGCGGGTCCTGCAGGGCCGCGGCGATGTCGGCGGTGGGCTGCTGGTCCACGTGCTGGACAAACCGGCACAGCCATTTCAGGTGGTCCCAGATGGTCCAGTTGAATTCGGCGGTGCGGTCGCGGATCACGCCGTGGTCCGTCAGCCCTTGGTAAAGCCCCTCCGGCAGCTCCAGCGGAGGTTCCAGCCAGGAGGCGGCCTCGGTCACCCGGGCGCGCTTGACCTTCAGCGACTTCACCTCGTGTGCCAGGGGCAGCGACTGCAGGAACAGCAGTTCAACAGCCAGCTGCTTCGCCTCCCGGGATGCGCCCTCAAGGTTCTGCCGGAGGTTGGTCATCATGGGTGCCTTCGGGTCCGGCGTTCCCAGTTCCAGCCTGCCCAGGAGCTCCGCCGCGGCCTCCGACGTCCAGGTCATGGTGCGCCCGTCAAGGGCTGAGGGTTTGCCGAGGAGCCCCGGGCCGAGGACAAACCACGCCGCATCCTCAATTTCCTTCGAGATACCAAGGGCACGGGTCATGGCGGTCGCGGAGGTGGGGGTCATGGATTCAAATTTACAGGGTGAAGCTGGACGGGCGCTTAGAGGGGCCCGCCACCCGTCCAGCTTCCGGTGGCTAAACCGCCGCCGCCGGCTTCTTCCGGCCGAAGATGAAATAGCCCATGGGCCCGATGAAATTGATGAACGAGGCCGCCCGCCACGCAGCCTTGGGACCGTTGATCTGGCCTGCCGGGCGCTTGGAAATGTCCCGCTGGGCCGCCATGAGCAGGGTCAGGTTGATCAGGCCCGCCACAATGGTGCCGGCCTTCGCAGACGGGGACATTTCCTTCCAGGTCTTTTTCTTCCTTGGGGCGCGGGTTTTGTTCTTGGTCATCGGGCTTCCTTTCACTGTTCGGTGTGCTTCAAGTCCAGTGTGTCCGGTACCGCTTTGTCCAGGGGCTTAGTGCCTGTACGGCGCCATCCGTTCCTTCTGTTCCGGGGTGAGTCGCTGTACCCTGCCGGTGGCTTCGTCCACAAACGCCAGGTGGCTGCTGGCCTTGACGCAGTCCTCCCCCGTGACCGGGTCCTGGATCAGGTAGTGGATATCGAAGCTGGCGCCCTTCACTGCGCCGATCCACACCTGCACCACTGCCGGTATATTCCGGTATTCCAATGTCCTGACGTAGCGGATCTTGTGGTCCACCACCAGCGCCATGGTGCCCTCGGGGACATCATTGAACAGGGAGACGTGCGGTTCGATCCCGGGCAGCCCCGCGCCCCGTGGCGGACCGAAAGCACCGATCCGGGCTTCTTCCAGCATCCGCACGATCTGGACGTTGTTGATGTGCCCGTAGGCGTCCATGTCGCCCCAGCGCATGGGGACCAGGACCTCGATCCGGCCGCCGCTGGGCCGGGGCTCGGGCTGCACGCCGGGATCCACCTGCACCGGGACCTCCTGCGCGCTCAGCTGTGCACCGCCGTCGAATCATCCACCTGTGCAACACCGGCGTCCGCACCGGCGAACTGGGACATGTACAGCCGGTAGTAGGCGCCTTGGGCCGCGAGGAGGACCTTGTGGTTGCCCTGCTCCACGATCCTGCCGTTGTCCATCACCAGGATGGTGTCGGCGTCGCGGATGGTGGAGAGCCGGTGGGCGATGACGAAGCTGGTGCGGTCCGTGCGGAGGGCTGCCATGGCCTTCTGCACCAGCAGCTCGGTGCGGGTGTCAACGGAGCTGGTGGCCTCGTCCAGGATCAGCAGCGACGGGTTGGCCACAAACGCGCGGGCGATGGTGATGAGCTGCTTTTCACCGGCGCTGACGTTGTTGCCTTCTTCGTCGATCACCGTGTCGTAGCCCTCGGGCAGGGCGCGGACGAAACGGTCCACGAACGTTGCCTTGGCCGCCGCCATGACCTGCTCGTCCGTGGCGTCGAGGTTTCCGTACCGGATGTTGTCGTAGATGGAACCGCCGAACAGCCAGGCGTCCTGGAGGACCATGCCCACCTTGGAGCGGAGCTCGGACCGGCTGAGGTGGGTGATGTCCACCCCGTCCAGGGTGATGGATCCGGAGTTGAGCTCGTAGAACCGCATCACCAGGTTGACCAGGGTGGTCTTGCCCGCGCCGGTGGGCCCCACGATGGCCACGGTGTTTCCCGGTTCAGCCGTGAAGGACAGGTTTTCAATCAGCTTCTTGTCCTCGGTGTAGCTGAACGTAACGTCCTTGAACTCCACGTGCCCGTCGGTTTTGGCCGGGAGGTGTTCGGTGGCCGTCTCGACGTCCTGCTCGTCGGCGTCGAGGAACTCGAACACCCGCTCGGAGGAGGCGACGCCGGACTGGAGCATGTTGGCCATGCCTGCCATCTGGCCCAGCGGCTGGGTGAACTCGCGCGAGTACTGGATGAACGCTGTCGCGTCGCCCAGTGACATGGAGCCCGAGGCTACCCGCAGGCCGCCCACCACGGCGATGCCAACGTAGCTGAGGTAGGACACGAACTGCATCACGGGGAAGATGATGCCGGACACGAACTGGGCACCGAAGCTGGCCTTGTAGAGCGCCTCGTTGCGTTCCTCGAAGCGTTCCAGCATGTCGGCGTCCCGGCCGAAAACCTTCACGAGGTCGTGCCCCGAGAAGGATTCCTCGATCTGCCCGTTGAGCGAGCCGGTGTTCTTCCACTGGGCGGCGAAGAGCTTCTGGCTGCGGGCACCGATGATTCCCGCTGCCACGCCGGACAGTGGCAAGGCGATCAGCGCGATGAGGGCAAGCTGCCAGGAGACGATGAACATCATGACCACGATGCCGATGACCGTCAGGACGGAGTTGATGAGCTGGGCGAATGCCTGTTGGAGCGCCTGCTGGATGTTGTCGACGTCGTTGGTCACCCGGGACAGGACGTCGCCGCGCTGGCGGGTGTCGAAGTAGTTCAGCGGCAGCCGGTTCAGTTTCTTCTCGGTATTGTCGCGGAGCCGGCGGATCACCTTCATCACGATGCGGTTCAACACGTAGCCCTGCAGCCACAGGAAGATGTTGGCCACAAAGTACATCAGCAGCACCACGGCGATGAGCGTGGTGAGCTTGTCGAAGTTGATCCCGGCGCCGGGTACCAGCTCCATCCGCGAAAGCATCTCCGCGAAGTTGTCCTGGCCCTGCTGGCGCAGGCCGTCTACGAACTGGTCCTTGCTGACTCCGGCCGGGAGCTGCTTGCCCACCACTCCGGCGAAGATCGTGTCCATGGCCTGGCCCAGGATCCTGGGGGCGACGACGTTCAGGACCACGGAGACGATTACCAGGCCCACCACCACGTAGATCCCCAGTGCCTCGGGCTTGAGCAGGCCCATCAGCCGCTTGGCCGAGGGCCAGAAGTGCTCGGCCTTCTTGGCCGGCATCCCGCCGAACATGTCGCCGTCAGCCTCCGACGGCGTGTACTCCTCCTCGAAGAATCCGTCGTCCTCCAGGTCCCCTTCCGGGCCGGCGTTGAGCTGGTCCTCGGACGCCGTCTCTTTCACCCTGGTGGAGTCCTTCTTGCGGGCGCTCATGCCATTTCCTCCACGCTCAGCTGGGATTCAACAATTTCCTGGTACGTGGGCGAGGTTTCCAGGAGTTCCTCATGTGTGCCGCGGTCCACGATCCGGCCGTTGTCCAGGACCAGGATCTGGTCCGCCTCGGTGATGGTGGAGATCCGCTGGGCCACGATGATGACGGTGGCGTCGGCGGTGGTTCGCTTCAACGCAGCCCGGAGCCGGGCATCCGTGGCGACGTCCAGCGCCGAGAAGGAGTCGTCGAAAAGGTAGACCCGCGGCTTGGTCACCAGTGCCCTGGCAATGCACAGGCGCTGCCGCTGCCCGCCGGACACGTTGGTTCCGCCCTGCGAGATGCGGGCATCCAGGCCGTTCTTTTTCTCGCGGACGAAGTCCGCACCCTGGGCCACTTCGAGGGCGTCCCAGAGTTCCTGGTCCGTGGCATCGGTCTTGCCGAAGCGCAGGTTGTGCTCGATGGTCCCGGAAAAGAGGTACGGACGCTGCGGCACGAGTGCCACGCGCCTGGTGATCTCGGCGCGGTCCAGCCTGCTGACGGGCACACCGTCGAGCAGCACTTCGCCTTCAGCGGTGTCGTACAGGCGGGGCAGCAGCGACAGCAGGGACGTCTTGCCGGCACCCGTGGAGCCGATAATCGCGATGGTTTGCCCGGGGCGGGCCGTAAAGCTGACGTTGCTCAGTACCGGCGCTTCGGCGCCGGGGTAGGCGAAGGTGACGTTGCGGTATTCGACCACTCCGGTCAGCGACGCGGGCGCTTCCGGTTGCCGGGGGTCATGGATGGAGGGTTCGATGTCGAGCACCTCGCCGATGCGGTCCGCGCAGACGGAGGCGCGCGGAATCATCATGGCCATAAAAGTGCCCATCATCACGGCAACGAGGATCTGGAGCAGGTACTGCAGGAAGGCCGTCAGGGCACCCACCTGCATGTCGCCCGAGTCCACCCGCTGGCCGCCGAACCACAGCACTGCCGCAGTGGACAGGTGAAGGATCATGCCGATGGCCGGGAACATCAGCACAAACAGCGAGCCGATCTTCAGCGAAACGTCCGTCAGCTCCTTGTTGGCCTCGCCGAACCGCTCGGTTTCGTAGGGCTCGCGGACGAATGCCCGGACCACCCTGATGCCGATGATCTGCTCGCGCAGCACCGCGTTGATGCGGTCGATCTTCTTCTGCATGGACCGGAACAGCGGCATCAGCCGGACCACGAGGTATCCCACCACAACGGTCAGGAGGGGTACGGAAACCCAGACGAGCCAGGACAGGTTGATGTCCTCGCGCAGCGCCATGATGATGCCGCCGATGCACATGATGGGCGTGGCCACCATGAAGTTGAGCCCCATCAGCACGAGCATCTGCACCTGCTGGACGTCGTTGGTGCCGCGCGTGATCAGGGTGGGCGCTCCAAAGGCGTTGACGTCCTTGGCCGAGAAGCTGGTGACCTTGCGGAACACGGCCCGCCGCAGGTCCCGGCCGAGCGCCATGGCGGTTTTGGAGCCAAAGTAGACGCCCGCAATCGCGGTTCCCACCTGGACGAACGCCACTAACAGCATCACGGCTCCGGTGCCCCAGATGAAGTCGGTATCCCCGCGGGACACGCCTTCGTCGATGATCCGGGCGTTCAGGCTGGGCAGGTAGAGGGCAGCAATGGTGGAAGCCAGCTGGAAGAAAACGACAGCCAGAACGTACGGCGCATACGGTTTGGAGTAGCGCCGGATGAGGGTGAGGAGCATGATTCCAACTCTAGTGTTGACCACCGACAACGCGCCCGGGTGGAGCACATTTTCTGGTGATGAATGGATTAATTCATCCCCGCCAGCAAAAGCCGCCGCCCGGCACCGGTGGGGTCCGGTGCCGGGCGGCGGCTTCGATGTTGTTTTGCCGGGGCTCAGTCCTGCGGTGCAGCAGCGCTATGCTTGCCGTGGCTGGCAATGTAGAGCGCCGCGGCGGCCTGGGACTTCCGTTCCTTAAGGAGCCTGCGCTTCAACCGGCTGAGCTCCGCGGCCGTGGCTGCCTGCTGGGCCGCTACTTCCCGCTGGGACTGCAGCTGTTCCTGGATGTCCAGCACCAGCTTCCCCAGCTCCACCTGCTGCCGGGCCAGCAAATGCTGGGTCTCCTGCAGCCTCTGCGCTGTCTCCGCAGCGGTTGCAGCGGCGCTGGTGGCGGCGGTCGCTGCGGCACTGGCCGCGAAACCCCTTGCCCCGCCGGCACGGTCCGCCGTCGGCGAATCCACCTTGCCGGCCACACGGCGGGCCTGGTCGGCCTCGAAGTTGAGGGCGAAGGCCTCCTCGAGGTCGTCAGCGGTGAGCACCGCGGAACCTGCGGCCGGCACTGCGGAGGTGCCGCCGTCGTACGCCTTGCTGCCAGCACGGCCAGACCCCACGCTGCCGGAGCCGCCATGGCCCGCACCGGCACCTCTTCCGGCAGCCCCCGCATCCGTGCCGGACGCGGGGGCCGATACCAGTGGCAGTTGCCCGGTCAACGCGGTCATCCCGGCTTCTCCGGCAGCTTTCGCCTGCAGGTTGGCCTCGGGGGTGATATCGACGGTCCGGCGCAGTGGCTTTTCCTTGATGAACAGGACCGCCAGCAGGGCAACTGCGCTGACCGCTGCGGAGATGAGGAAGATCCCGGCGGTGGCGTCACCATAGGCGGCGCGCATTACCTCGGCCACCGGGGCGGGCAGGTCTTTCAGGTCCAGCGTGGCCCCGCTGTTCCCGGAAGCCTGGATGCCCAGCTTCGCCAGGCCGTCGGTGGCGAGGTCCTTGACGTGGTTGGCCATCACTGCACCCAGGACGGAGACGCCGATGGCGCCGCCCACAGAGCGGAAGAAGGCAACCGAAGCACTCGCCGAACCGATGTCGGAAGCCTTGACCGTGTTCTGGACGGCGAGGACCAGGTTCTGCATCAGCATGCCCAGGCCGATGCCGAAGATGCCGGTATACAGGCCGGTCAGCCAGAGTTCGGTGGTGTGGTCCATGGTCCCGGCGAGCGCCAGGCCGCCGATCAGCAGGACGCTGCCGCCGGTCAGGAAGCGCTTCCACTTGCCGTAGCGGCTGATGAGCTGGCCGGATACCACCGACCCGATCAGGTTTCCGGCGATCATGGGGAGGGTCAGCAGGCCGGCCTCGGTGGGTGTGGCGCCGCGGGCCACCTGGTAGTACTGGCCCAGGAAGGTGGAGGAACCGAACATGGCTACGCCCACGGCCACGGAAGCGACGATGGCCAAGGCTGTGGTGCGCTCGGAGATGATCTTCAGCGGGATGATGGGCTGGGAGACCTTGGATTCCACCAGTACCAGCAGCGCGAGCAGGAGGACGCCGCCGCCCACCATCAGCGCGGACTGCCAGGACCACCATTCGTAGTAGTCGGCCTTGCCGGCGAAGGAGACCCAGACCAGGAGCAGGCTCACACCGCTGGTGAGCAGGACGGCGCCGAGCCAGTCGATTTTGGCGGGCCGCTTGATGTGCGGCACCTTCAGCGTTATCTGGAGCAGGATCAGGGCCACGACGGCGAGGGGCACGCAGACGAAGAACGTCCAGCGCCAGCCCAGGGGGCTGTCCACGATGAAGCCGCCCAGCAGCGGGCCGCCGGCGGTGCCCACAGCCATCACGGCACCCATGTAGCCGGAGTACTTGCCGCGTTCACGCGGCGGGATGATGGAGCCGATGATTGCCTGGGCCAGGGCGGTCAGGCCGCCCATGGCGATGCCCTGGATGACTCGGGCGGTCAGCAGGAAGGGGATGTTTTCGGAGAAACCGGCCATCACGGAGCCGGCCACAAAGATCACGATGCTCAGCTGGACCAGGAGCTTTTTGTCGAAGAGGTCGGCGAGCTTGCCCCAGATGGGGGTGGTGGCGGCGTTCGCCAGCAGTGCCGCGGTGATCACCCAGGCGAAGTCGGTCTGGGTGCCTTTCAGCTCGGACATGATGGTGGGAAGCGCGTTCGCCACGATGGTGCTGCTGAGGATTGCGGTGAAGAAGGCTGCCAGCAGGCCGGTGAGGGCTTCCATGATCTGGCGGTGGTTCATCGGGGCGCCGGGTTCGTGGCGTTTGGACTGCCGCGATTCCTGCTTCCCGGTCCGGGCGCGCCCGTGCTGCGCGGTGGCGGTGACGTTAGCCATTAAGTGACTCCTCCAAGGGTTTGTGTTCGTTGGTGGCGACGGCCGCCGTTGCCCGGGCTGATTTCTTGAGTGATTCGGTGAGCCTGCGGAGGGTTTTCGCGGTGTGGCCGGCGTCCTGCTCGCTCCAGTCGCGCAGGTAGTCCTGCAGGACCGCGGTCCGCTGCTCCTCAATGCGCCGGAGTTTCTCGGCTCCCTGCGGCGTGAGTGCCACCAACTGGGCCCGTCCGTCGTCGGGATCCTGCCTGCGGACCACCAGGCCGTGCTCTTCCAGGTCCGCGATGTGCCGGCTGAGGACCGGTGCACTGACTCCCAGCCGCTCGGCCAGCTGCGTGGCGCGCGTCTCCCCCTCGCCCACGAAGCGCAGCACACCCTGGAGGGCCACGCCGGTGTCCTGACCGCGCACATTGACGGCTGAGATGCACCGCACCGCGCGCTGGAGATCGAAGATCTGGTAGACGAGATCCGCCGCCGTATCCGGTGCTACTGCCATGGCTCGAGGCTCCTTACTTGTTTGCCTGAAGCAACTATATCGCAAGTTGGTTGCTTTGGGAAACTAAAAGAGTGAGAGGTGATAATGCAGAAGGGTCCCGGCTCCTTGTGGGAGCCGGGACCCTTCTGCACTATCAACTGGGTTTTTGCTATTGGGGCAGGTGCGTCGGGGCGAACATCTTCAGCAGTGTTTCCACCACGACGACGTTGGGACCGTCAGCGGCGAAGCCCGCCTTGAGCGCCTCCCCCACGTCCTCTGGGGCAACTTTCACGGCCGGCACACCGAAGGCCTCGGCGAGTTTGACGAAGTCCGGGCGGGCAAGCTCCGTGGCCGTGGCCTTGCCGAAGGCGCCCACCATGTATTCGCGCAGGATGCCGTAGCCGCCGTCGTCCACGATCAGCCAGGTGACCGGCACGTTGTGCTGCTTCGCAGTGGCCAGTTCCGATATGGAGTACATGGACGAGCCGTCACCGGAGACCGCGAGCACACGCCCCGGTTTGCCCAGGGTTTCCAGGCCCACCGCTCCGCCGATGGCCGCCGGGAACCCGTAGCCCAGGCCACCGGCGCCTTGGGCAGAGTGGAACTGGCCCTGCCGGGCGTCCCAGCAACTCCAGCCCCAGTACGCTGAGATGGTCATGTCCCAAAAAGTCTGCATGTCCGCGGGAACGGCTTCACGGATGTCGGCCATGAACCCCAGTTCCTTGGCCAGGTCCTGGGATTCCAGGCGGGCCCGGACCTTTGCCAGCGACTCCGTGACCAGGTCCTCCGGGGATGTGCCGTGCCAGTTCGGCACACTTCGCGCCGGCTCCAGCGCTTCGTCCAGGGCGGCCAGGGCCTGTCCGGCATCGGCCCGGATGCCCAGGCCGGGACGGTTGGATTCCAGGACCCGGGGTTCGGCGTCGATCTGGATGATCCGGCCGCGCGGCGCGAATGTGAAGTAGTTGGACGTCACCTCGCCCAGGGACGACCCGACGACCACCAGGACGTCGGCGTCCTCCAGGACATCAGTCATGTGCCGGTCCTCGATCCAGGACTGCAGCGACAGTTCGTGGTTCCAGGGGAACGCGCCGTTGCCGCCCGGCGTGCAGATCACCGGTGCCCGCAGTTTCTCCGCAATGGACAACAGCGCCTTTTCGGCGCGGCCCCGGCGAGTGCCGCCGCCGGCGATGATCGCCGGACGCTCTGCGGCCTGCAGCCACTTCACGGCCTCGCGGACCAGCTCCACGCGCGGCGGGTTGTCTGCCGCCTCGGCCAGGGCGTCTTCCACCGGCGGAACCATGATCGGATCCAGCAGCACGTTCTGCGGAATCTCGATCCACACCGGGCCCTGTGGCGAGGAAATCGCCTCGGTCCAGGCGTCCTGGATGGCCGACGGGATCCCGGAGGCGTGCTGGATCAACCGCTGGCTCTTGGTGACGTTCGCGGCAGAGGCCTTCTGGTCATCAAGCTGATGAAGCATGCCCTTGCGGCGTGCACCCAGGCCCTCCAGCGGAATCTGGCTGGCCACCACCACCATCGGAACACCGGTGGCATACGCCTCCTGCAAGCCGGCCAGGGACGTCAACGCCCCCGGCCCGGTGGAGAGGAACAGGACGCCCACCTCGCCCGTGGCACGGGAATAGCCATCAGCAGCGAAGGCAGAGTTGTTCTCCACGCGCGAAGACACAAACTGCAGGTTGCCGCGACCCATTGCATCAAAGAGTCCCAGCGCGTGCTGGCCGGGGATACCGAAGACGGTCTTGGCGCCCAGCGCTTCAAGGGTCTCGACGACGAGGTCCCCGCCGTTGCGCGCACCTGTGCCTTTGGTGGGGGCTGCTGTCCCCGGATCGAAATCGATCATCGGTGTTACTCCTTGCCGGCCGCTGCGAAGCCGGCCGGGCGGCGGGCCTCCTGGCCCAGGGCCTGTGCTGCGTAGCCCGTCGCCGTTCCGAACCGGTCTCCCGGCACCGCGTTGTCCGCCAGGAGGGTGACCAGTTCGTAGGCGACGTGGCTGGCCGCGACCCCGGTGATTTCCGCGTGGTCGTAGGCGGGGGCCACCTCGACGACGTCGGCGCCCACGAGGTTCATGCCGCGGAAGCCGCGGATGATCTCCAGGAGTTCGCGGCTGGTGATGCCGCCGGCCTCCGGGGTGCCGGTGCCGGGCGCATGGGCCGGATCCAGGACGTCGATGTCCACCGAGATGTACAGCGGGCGGCTGCCGATCCGGTCGCGGACCTTGGCCACAGTTTCCAGGACGCCCTGGTAGTACACGTCAGCGGAGGTGACGATGCCGAACCCGAACCGGTGGTCGTCGTCGAGATCCTTTTTGCCGTACAGCGGGCCACGGGTGCCGATGTGGCTGATGGCCTCGGTGTCCAGGATGCCTTCCTCGACGGCGCGGCGGAAGGGGGTGCCGTGGGTGTACTCGGCGCCGAAGTAGGTGTCCCAGGTGTCCAGGTGCGCATCGAAGTGGAGCATGGCGATGGGTTCACCGGCGCGCTCGGCCGCGGCACGGAGCAGGGGCAGAGCGATAGTGTGGTCGCCGCCGAGGGTCACCAGCTTGCTGCCGCCGGCCGTGAGGTCCAGGGCGTTCTGCTGGATGGTTTCGATGGCTTCGTTGATGTTGAACGGGTTGACGGCCATGTCGCCCGCGTCCGCCACCTGGATGTTTTCGAACGGACTGACGTCCCACGCCGGGTTGTAGGGGCGCAGCAGCCGGCTGGCCTCCCGGACGTGGTTGGCGCCGAAGCGGGCGCCCGGGCGGTACGAGACGCCGGAGTCGAAGGGCACGCCCACCACGGTGACGTCCGCTTTGTTGACCTGGTCAAGGCGCGGAAGGCGGGCGTAGGTGGCAGCCCCGGCGTAGCGGGGAATACGGGAGGAATCGATGGGGCCAAGGTTGCCGTTTGCTTCGATGCGCAGCTCTTCCAATGGAAGCCTCTCCTTCGAGGAGTTGGGGGACTGATGTGACTGCCATCATACACCCCTGTTTTCCTATGCGCATCATTTGTTTACCTTGAGAGCGACCTTTGTGCACTCTTACCAGCCACAGGTTCTCCTGCCGGGGATCGGCAGGGTGGACTTCCTGCTGGACGGGCTCCTGATCATCGAAATCGATGGGTTCGCCTTCCATTCGAAGCGGGAGGACATGCGCCGCGACAGGAACCGCAACAACTCGGCCGCGTCTCACGATGACGCGGTTTTGAGGAACGTGCCTGAACATATCTGGTTTACCCCGCAGCAGGTCATCGCGGACATCACCGGGCGGGACAGCACGTGGCCCGGACAGAAGGAATCACCGGCTGGCGGCGGGGACCAGGACCCAGAGAACCTCGACGGGCTCGTCGGTGGGGTTGACCCAGGTATGTGGCTCCCGGCCGGGGAAGGTGACGGTATCACCGCTACTGAGGTCGTACTGCTCGTTGGTCAGGATCAGCCGGATACTGCCCTTGATCACATGGAGCACGTCAACGTCGCAGTCCACGGCATACAGTTCCGTCTCACCGCGGCCATGCGGCTCGATGCAGGCCTGGATGATCTGGATCCGCCGCTCGGAACGGGCCGTCAGCAGGCGCTCCACGATTCCTTGGCCGCCCAGCGAGATCCGCGGCCCGTCGTTGCGCTTGGTCAGGTGGGTTTCCGGCGCCGCGAAGAGGTCGCCGATGGAAATCGACAGGACCTGGCAGAGCGTCACGAGCGAGGCCACGGACGGGGACGTGAGATCGCGTTCCACCCGGCTCAGGAACCCCTTGGTGAGCCCGGTGGCGTCGGCAACCTGTTCGATGGTGAGCCGCTGGGACTGCCGTGCGGCCCGGATCCTGGACCCGATGGCAACGGGCACGTTGCTCGGCTCAACTGGCAGTGCCTTCATCTGCGTACCTTTCATGGCCGGCAGCCCGGCCCCACTCTGGAGCAATACTAATGGCCAGCCGCTTCTGTGACGCCCCCCATTGCGCGCCTGCCCGGGCCGCCCAACCTGTGCAAGGGAGCACCCTTGACTGTTACTACGGTCACAGCCTACTCTTTGGAAAACATCTGTTGCCTATCGGGCAATAATCGAGAATCCACTCTCACCCTAAACCCACCGTGCAGCGGTTCCGGATCCCCCTCACTCCGGAACCACCCCGGCTGCCGCACAGCTCCAAGGAGTCCAACGTGGACGCAAGTGTCATCAACATCGCCATTGTGGTGGTGTACCTTCTCGCAATGCTGGCCTTCGGCTGGTGGGGCAAGTCCCGCACCAAGAACAACAGTGACTTCCTCGTCGCAGGCCGCCGGCTCGGCCCGTTCCTTTATACCGGCACCATGGCGGCGGTGGTCCTCGGCGGAGCGTCCACCGTTGGCGGCGTTGGCCTCGGCTACAAGTTCGGCATCTCCGGCATGTGGCTGGTGGTGGCCATCGGCGCCGGCGTCCTGCTCCTCAGCCTGCTCTTCGCCGGAACCATCCAGAAGCTGAAGATCTACACCGTCTCGCAGATGCTCACCCTTCGGTACGGCAGCAAGGCAACGCAGACTTCCGGCATCGTGATGCTTGCATACACCTTGATGCTGTGCGCCACGTCCACCGGCGCCTACGCCACCATCTTTGTGGTGCTCTTCGGCTGGGACCGGGCGGCGGCCATTGCCGTGGGCGGCGCAATCGTGCTGGTCTACTCCACCATCGGCGGCATGTGGTCCATCACCCTGGCGGACCAAGTGCAGTTCGTCATCAAGACCGTGGGCATCTTCTTCCTGATGCTCCCCTTCACCCTGAACGCTGCCGGCGGCATAGACGGCATCCGCAGCCGCGTGGATGAGAGCTTCTTCCAGATTGACGGCATCGGCCTGCAGACCATCATCACCTACTTCGTGGTGTACACCCTGGGCCTGCTCATCGGCCAGGACATCTGGCAGCGGGTCTTCACGGCCAAGACCCCCGCGGTGGCCCGGTGGGGCGGCGCCACTGCCGGCATCTACTGCATCCTCTACGGTGTTGCCGGCGCCCTGATCGGCATGGCCGCCAGCGTTGCCCTCTCCGATATCAAGATTGCCGCGAAGGACGACGTCTACGCCGAAGTGGCCCAGAACCTGCTGCCCCTGGGCATCGGCGGCCTGGTGCTCGCCGCGGCCGTGGCCGCGATGATGTCCACCGCATCCGGCGCGCTCATCGCCGCTGCGACTGTGGCCCGCGCGGACGTTCTGCCGTTCGTAGCCAGCTGGTTCGGCAAGGACATCAACACCGAGGACAGCGAAAACCCCGAGCACGATGTCAAGGCCAACCGCATCTGGGTCCTTGTCCTGGGCATCATTGCCATCGTCATCGCGATCATTACCAAGGACGTTGTCGCTGCCCTGACCATTGCCTACGACATCCTTGTGGGCGGCCTCCTCGTTGCCATCCTCGGCGGCCTGGTGTGGAAGCGCGGCACCGGCATCGCGGCAGCGGCGTCCATGGCCGTGGGTTCCGTGGTGACACTGGGGACCATGATCACCCTGGAGATCAACGCCAAAGCGCCCCTGGACGGCATCTACGCCAACGAGCCCATCTACTACGGCCTGCTGGCATCCGCTGTGGTCTACGTGGCGGTGTCCCTGCTGACCAAGCCCACAGATCCACACGTCATGCGGAACTGGCAGCGGCGCGTCTCCGGCCAGGAGTCACTGGAGGCTTCCGCGGAAACAGTTCCCGCCCGCTAAGGCAACGCTGCGGCCAACTTAAACACCGGAAACCTGACCGGGGTCCCGGGGGCAGGCAGCTTCCAGGACAGACACGACGGCGGCACTTACCTTTCGTAGCCAGCGAAAGGAAAGTGCCGCCGTCGGCCGTTCTGCTTCAGGCTGCGCTGTTCGGTGCAGTTATTCAGCGCGCGTTACTCGGTTTCGCGGACCTCATCAGGGTCCGGCGGGACCACCCGGTCCTCGGCGTCATTAACCACAGGGGGTGCCTGGACCACTGCTTCCTCCCCGTCCAGGAATTCGTCCTCGGCGTCCCAGTCCTCTTCGCTGACGGGCACGTCTTCGGCGTAGTCGTAGGCGGGATCGGCTTCTACGGAATCAAGGTGGGGCATGTCCGGGTGCTGTCCGGTGGTGTTCATTGTGCTACCTCCGTTTGGTCGTACCTGACGTGCTCTGGTGATGGGGCGGGGCGGGCGCCACAGTTTCATCACAGCACCGCCCGCTGCCCCGGTCAAGGGTGCGCGGACAGCACCAGCCAGTCTCCACAACGCCAGTTTTTAAGGGTCACCGAAACCCGGAAGTGAGGGACGCCAGCCGAAAAACCGCGGAATTCCGCGGTAAACTGGCCGGGCAATGGGGCCACATCATGTCCCGTCCAGCCCAGGAGCTTTCGTGTCGCAGCACGCCCATCCAGACCGCCAGCATGCCCCCGCCCGGGAAGAATCCCAGCCCATGCAGTCGGACATCCGGCGCTGGCGCCAGTACCTTGCCGACGAACGCGCCGAAGCCGCCGTCTACCGGGACCTGGCGCAGAACCGGCAGGGCGAAGAGCGGGAGATCCTGCTCGCCCTGGCCGAAGCGGAGGGCCGGCACGAGGAACACTGGCTCCGCCTCCTGGGCGAGCACGCAGGGAGACCGCGGCCGGCGTCCATCCGGAGCCAGCTGCTGGGTTTCCTGGCCCGGCACTTCGGCTCCGTCTTCGTCCTGGCCCTGGCCCAGCGCGCCGAAGGCCGTTCCCCCTATGCCAAGGATCCCAACGCCACCGATGCGATGGCCGCCGACGAGCAGATCCACGAGGAAGTGGTCCGCGGACTGGCCACGCGCGGCCGCAACCGGCTGGCCGGGACCTTCCGCGCCGCCGTCTTCGGCGCAAACGACGGCCTGGTCAGCAACCTGTCCCTGGTGATGGGCATGGCCGCGTCCGGCGTTGCCAGCAGCGTGGTGTTGCTTAGCGGCATCGCCGGACTGCTGGCCGGGGCGATGTCCATGGGTGCCGGTGAATTCATTTCCGTCCGCTCCCAGCGCGAGCTCCTCGCGGCCACGCGGCCCACCCAGGTCACGCTTGCAGCGGCGCCGAAACTGGACCTCGAACACAACGAACTGCTGCTCGTTTACCTGGCCCGCGGCATGACCCAGGAGGCCGCGCAGCACCGTGTGGCCGAGCGGATGGGCCGCCTGTCCTGCGACTGTGACCCCAGCCTGTCGCTGCAGCCGGAACTCCCCGAAGACGAGGACCAGCACGAAGCCGTGGGCACCGCATGGGGTGCGGCCCTGTCCAGCTTCTGCTTCTTCGCTTCCGGCGCCATCGTGCCTGTCCTTCCCTTCCTGTTTGGCCTCACCGGAGTGCCGGCCCTGGTGGTTGCCGGCGTGCTGGTGGGCCTCGCCCTGCTGGCCACCGGCGGCATTGTGGGCCTGCTCTCGGGCACCTCACCACTGACGCGCGGCCTGCGCCAGCTGGCAATCGGACTGGGCGCCGCTGCCGTGACCTACCTGCTGGGGCTCGTTTTCGGCACGGTGGTGGGTTAGCGCAGCTGTTGGTTGGCACCGCTGTTGGTCAGCAGCAGAGGCTCTCAGGCAGTAGGCTCCTCTAGCAGCAGGTCCCGCTGGCAGCGATGGATCATCGGAGACAGACTGAGGGGATGCCGCAGTGGAGGAACAACCCCCGCGCCATGCCGGAAGGCGGGCGCGCCCCGGAAGCACCCGCGGCGCCCTGGGGTTCGCACTCACAGGGGCCCTCTTCTCGGCGGCGCTCTTCGGCGCAGCACTCGTGCTGGATAAACCCTGGTTCAAGGACCTCCTTGATGTCCGGCTCGGACCGGCTGGCCAGCAGAACCCATCAGCGCAGTCCACCGGCAAGGCCGCGTCCCGGCCCCCTTCGGAGGTGCGCACCGAGGCGCCGCCGCCTGGATTCGAGGAAGCGGACACGCCCCTGGGTGAGCCGGTCGCGCCGCAGGTGGGAAGCGATTCGTACAAGTTCCTGGCGGTCAACGGCGATGGCAGTCCCGTGGGCTACTCCCCCTGCCGGCCGCTGCACTATGTGGTCAGCGATGACCTGGCACCGGCCGGTGCGCAGCAGCTGGTTTCCGATGCGATCACCACCATTTCCGCTGCCACCGGCATCACCTTTGTCTATGACGGCACCACCAGCGAGCAGCCCTCACCGCAGCGGTCCCCGTACCAGCCGGATGCCTACGGCGAGCGCTGGGCGCCGCTGCTCATCGCCTGGACCACCCCGGATGTTGCGCCGCAGCTCAAGGGCAAAGTGATCGGCACCGGCGGCAGCACGCATTACAGCTACGACGACGGCCCCAAGACCTTTGTGACCGGCAGCCTGGACCTGGACGCGCCGCAGATCGCCGACGAACTCCTGGACCCGGACGGCCACCTCTACGCCACGGCCGTGATCCTGCACGAGCTCAGCCATGTCATGGGGCTTGACCACGTCACGGATTTCAGCCAGCTGATGTACCCGGAGATCGGCACTCCGGAGGGCCTGTCCGCCGGGGACCTCAACGGCCTGCACGAGCTGAGCAAGGCGCAGTGCCGGAAGGACCTGTAACCAGTGTCGTCCTGGCCAGCCAGCCGGTGACGCCACTCAAGCCGGCGACGTCCCACAGGCCCGTCAGGCCCTCAGCCGCGCAGGACAGCGGCTGCGTCCTCCACTGAATCAACCAGGAATATCCGGTCTGCCATGGACCGCCCGGCCGCCAGGCTCTGGAGCATGGGCCACGCCGGGTACCGGTGCTCCCAGTGGTGTTTGCCCACCAGCACCATCGGCGTGACCTTGACCCCGGCCGCGTAGTAGTTTTCGCAGGCATCCTGGAAGATCTCCTGGACCGTGCCCGCGGCTCCGGGCAGGAACACGATCCCGCCGTGGCAGAGTTCCAGCAGGACGGCTTCCCGGACGGCGTTGGCAAAGTATTTGGCAATATGCGTGGCGAAGTAGTTGGGCGGCTCGTGGCCGTAGAACCAGGTGGGGATGCCCAGCGACGGCGTTCCGCCGGGATAGCGTTCGACGACGGCAGCCGCCGCCCGCGCCCACGCGGACACCGAGGGACGGAACCCCGGGATGGAGGCGAGGGCCTGCAGCGCTCCCCGCAGCGCGCCGTCGTCGGCCTGGCTGAGATAGGCGCCAAGGTTGGCGGCCTCCATGGCGCCGGGTCCGCCGCCTGTGGCCACGGCATGGCCGTCCCGCGCCAGCAGCCTGCCCAGCATGGCGGCCTGGGCGTAGTCGGTGCTGCCACGCTGGGCGGCGTGCCCGCCCATCACGCCCACCATCTTCCGGCCCGTCCAGCCCTCGTGCCGGGAAAGCTCGTCGAGCGCATCGCCGATGGCGTGGTCGTGGAGCGCCGAGGCCAGCGTTGCATCCAGCCGGTGCCGCAGCCGGGGATCGATACTCCACTGGTAGATCCGCGCGTCCGGCAGGTCCTCATACGGCGAATCCGAGAGGCCGGCGTACAGCTCCTGGGGCGAGTACAACCCTGCCCGGTACGGGTTGAACGGGATGCCTTCGAGCCGCGGGAAGATCAGTGCGCCCCGGCGGCGAAGCGCGTCCTCCATCCCGTCGTCGAAGGTGCAGCCCAGGAAGATGGCGCCCGCAACCCGGATCCGGCTCAGCACCGCCGACCGTCCGCGGAGGTCAAGGGACTGGGCGTGCCAGCCGTCCATTTCCTCGGCTCCGGCACTGAGCAGCCGGTCGAAGCTGGCCAGGTCCTCCACGTCCAGGCTGCGGGGGCTGCGCCCAAGGTTGGTCATGCACCCAGCCTAGCCAGCCGCGGTCGTCCATTCCCTGTACCCGCGCCCGGCACTTTGCCCGCTGCCGGCAGCGCAACCTGCCCGCCGCCCGGCAGCAACGCGGGGTCAGGCAGCGCCCCTCCCAAGCACTGGAGACGGCGGAATCTGACCCCGCGTTGCGAAGATGGGACGGTTAGACGCGGGCCGGCGCCACGCCTTCGCGGAAATGCGCTTCCAGATCCTCCAGGGAGTGGCCCTTGGTTTCCGGGACGCACTTGATCACGAAGGCGAGGGAAGCGACGTTGACCAGGACGAACAGTCCGAAAGTGCCGGTGGACCCCAGCGCCTCGACGACGATCGGGAACAGGAAGGAGATGGCGGCGTTGACCGTCCAGAGCGCGAACACCGCAATTCCCATGGCGAAACCGCGGATGGCCAGCGGGAACATCTCGGACAGGAGCAGCCAGACGCAGGTGCCGATGAAGCACTGGACGAACGCGACGAACAGCATCATGGCGGCGAGGATGGTGTAGCTGGCGAGATCGGACTGGGGCAGCAGGAACACCACAGCCAGCAGGGCCTGCGAGCCCACCACGCCGGAGAAGCCGACGACCAGCATCCTGCGCCGGCCGATGAAGCCCAGCAGCCAGATGCCCAGGATGGTCATCAGCACTGAGGTCACGCCCACGCCGATGGTGGCCACCAGCGAGGCACTGACGCCCAGCCCGCTCTTTTCCAGGATGGTGGGGGCGTAGTAGTTGACCGTGTTGATGCCGGTGGCCTGCTGGACGGTGGCCAGGCCGATGCCGATCCACAGCAGCCGCCGCATCCACGGGTTGTCGCGGAGGTCGCGCCAGGCGTGGCCGCGTTCCTCCTTCGCCGTCTGCGCAGCCTGCGCGATTTCATCGAACTCGCGTGCTGCTTCTTCCGGGCTCCGGCTCATGGTGAGGACGCGGCGGCTGTCCTCGAGCCGGCCGCGGAGGGCGTACCAGCGGGGTGATTCAGGCAGCATCAGCATGCCGGCGAGCAGGGCCAGGGCGGGCAGCGACGCGATCCCCAGCATGGTGCGCCAGACCTCGGTGTCATGGATCAAGGCGTCCAGCAGGGCGTTGATGGCAAAGGCCAGCATCTGCCCGGTGACGATCATCAGTTCGTTGATGGTCACCATGCGGCCACGGAGGTGGGCCGGCGCCATCTCCGCCAGGTACAGCGGGCAGGTGACGGCGGCTGCGCCAACGCCAAGGCCCAGCAGGATGCGGGCGGCAATCATAAAGGAGACGTTGGGTGCGATGGCGCAGCCGATCGCGCCGAGCAAGAACAGCAGGGCGCATACCAGCAGGGACCCGCGGCGGCCGAGCTTATCCGCCATCCGGCCACCGGTCAGGGCGCCTACTGCCGCGCCGGGGAACAGCAGGGCACTGACCACTGTTGCTTCCTCGACGGCGTTCATGTTCAGGGAGTCGTTCATATAGAGCAGGGCGCCGGAGATAACACCTGTGTCGTAGCCAAACAGCAGGCCGCCGAGGGTGGAAATGACGGTAAGGCGGGCGAGGTAGCCGCGGTGCCGGCCGGCAGCGGCGCTTTGGGACGGTTTTTGCAACAGCATTGTTGCCTCTCAGATTCTTGGGGACCGGAAGTACGGCCACGAATGTGATGTGTCGCACTAACGTTAGAGCGCTCTAATCGCCGCGTCAATAGAAAGTCTTAATGTCAGAACAATCTCATTCGCAACATCCGCCTCCTCGAGCGGCGCGAAGCCCTTGACCGGCCGACCCGGCCTGCTACGATCGAGGAAGGAACTATGTCCTATCAAGAGAACATATGGTGGCAAAGCAGCCGGCGCTTACAGGCCCGAACGATCGAAACTGCCACCAAGGAACAGGAACGTAAACGTGGCGAACAACCTGGGTCTCAGCATCGACCGCTCCTCCCCTGTCCCCCTCTACCACCAGGTGGTGCAGGGCATTGAGGCAGCCATCTACAGCGGCGTCCTGGAACCCGGGAGCAGGCTGGACAACGAGATCGATCTGGCCGCCCAGCTGAACCTCTCCCGGCCCACCATGCGCAAGGCGATGGACGAGCTGGTCCGGTCCGGGCTGCTGGTGCGCAAGCGCGGCGTGGGGACCCAGGTGGTCTCCAGCCAAGTGCGCCGTCCGCTGGAACTGTCGAGTCTCTACGACGACCTCACCAACAACGGCAAGAAGCCCACCACCGAGGTGCTGAGCTTCTCCCATGTGGAGGCCGATGACGCCACCCTGGCCACACTCCAACTGCCCGCAGGCTCGAAGGTTTACCACTTCACCCGGCTGCGGAAAGTGGGCGGCAAACCGCTGGCACTCATGGAGAACTGGGTGCGCGACGACATCTCCGCCATGGACGAGGCGATGCTGTCGGCAGAGGGCCTCTACTCCATCCTCCGCAGGGGCGGCGTCAACTTCCGCCTGGCCACCCAACGGATCGGGGCCATGACGGCCAACGACTACCAGGCCTCCATGCTGGATACCTCGGCGGGATCAGCGCTGGTCACCATGGAACGCACCGCCGTGGACGATACCGGCCGCCGCGTCGAGACAGGCCACCACGTGTACCGAGCCGATTCCTACAGTTTTGAAATGACACTCGTACAGCGCTAATACAAGGAGCCAACTCCATGACCAACTGGGTCTACCCGCTCGGTACCGCCACTGACGGCAAGTGGGACGTCTCCCTCGGAACGTCCGATTCCTCCCTCGCGGTGGACGGGTGGGCACACACCGGACTGAAGGTGGCCACCCTTGCCGCGGGCGCCGCCGTCGAACTCCACGCAGCGGACGAGGAACGCATCGTGCTTCCGCTCAACGGATCCTTTACCGCCACCGTGGACGGCACGGAATACCAGCTCAACGGCCGCGCGTCAGTTTTTTCCGGCCCCACCGACGTCCTCTATTCCGGCACAGGGCGTGCGGTAACCATCAGCTCTGCCGACGGCGGCCGGGTGGCCGTCGCCACTGCACCCGCCCAAGCCTCGTACCCCACGCGGCTGGTGACCGCGGCCGAGACGCCGGTGGAGCTGCGCGGGGCGGGCAACTGCTCCCGCCAGGTCCACAACTTCGGCACCCCGGCAGCACTGGAAGCCGACCGGTTCATCGTGTGCGAGGTCCTCACACCGGCCGGCAACTGGTCCTCCTATCCCCCGCACAAGCACGACGAGGAGAAGGACGGCGAGACGCACCTGGAGGAGATCTACTACTTCGAGACGCAGGTGGCAGCCGGTTCGGCCGCGCCCGCCGACGCCGACGCCATCGGCTACCAGCGCGTCTACGCCTCCGACGAGCGCCCCATCGATGTGTCCGCCGAGGTGCGCACGGGCGACGTCGTCCTGGTCCCCTACGGCTGGCATGGACCCGCCATGGCTGCACCCGGTTACGACCTGTACTACCTGAACGTGATGGCCGGCCCGGGACCGGTCCGCGAGTGGCTCATCAGCGACGACCCGCACCACGGCTGGGTCCGCCAGAGCTGGGACGGCCAGGACATCGATCCCCGGCTGCCGTTCGGCGCCTAGCCGGCACATGGCGCGTGCCTGGAAAATGGCATAGTGGGTCTTGTGAACCCGACATCCTCCGCCCCCAGGTCCGTCACCATGGAGGACGTGGCGCGTGACGCCGGGGTGAGCCGGGCACTGGTCTCGCTGGTGATGCGCGACTCCCCCAAGGTTTCACCCGCCAAGCGGACGGCGGTGCTGGAAAGCGCCGCCGCCCTGGGCTATTCGCCGAACCGGCTCGCCAGCCGCCTGGCCAGCCGCCGTACCCATACCCTGGGCCTGCTGTTCCTGGACCTGCACAACTCGGTCTTCGCCGACATTTACGACGGCATCACCGAAGGACTCGCCGGCAGCGGCAACCAGGTGATGGTCGCCGTCGGCTCCGCCGACCCGGCCACAGAGCTGGAAGCCGTGCGGTCCTTCGTGGACCTGCGCGTGGACGGCGTCATCCTGGCCGGCTACACCGGCTCCTCGGCCGACCTGGCGGCGGCACTGCGCGGCACGCCCGCCGTCGTGATCACCCGCGAGCTGGAGGTGGACGGCGTTGACTCCGTTCTCACCGACGACTTCCGTTCCGGTGCGCTCGCCGTGGAGCACCTCCATGGACTGGGCCACCGGCGGATTGCCCACGTGGACATCTCTGACTGGCTGCCCTACACCGCGCGCCGGGAGGGCTACCTGGCGGCGATGAAACAGTTCGGCCTTGAGCCGCAGCTGGTGCACAGCGACATGACCGAGCGGGGCGGCCGTGCGGTGATGGAGAGCTTCCTGGCCTCAGGTGCCGACCTCCCCACGGCGATCTTCGCACACAATGACCTTACGGCCATCGGCATCATGGAAGCGCTGGCGGCACATGGCCTGTCGGTCCCCGGCGACGTGGCCATCGTGGGCTGCGACAACATCGAAGTGGCCGCGTCTCCCCTGATCGGGCTGACGTCCATCAACCAGCACGCCGGGGAACTGGGCCGGCTGGCGGCGCAGGCCATGCTGGACCGGGCCGCGGGACCGCCAGGACCGGCCGTGACCCGCAAGCTCGAGCCCGCCCTGATGGTGCGCAGCTCCTCCAACCCCGCCGCAGGCTAGGAGTTTTTGAGGGCGTCTTCGAGGACCGCCGCTCCTCCAACCCCTGCAGGGGTTTGGTTGCGCTTGGCGGCAGCGGCGGCGAAGGTCATGACCGCCAGGCCCAGCAGGGTGATCCCGGCGCCGGCCCAAATCGGTGACGTGTAGCCCAGGCCAGCGGTGATGGTGACACCGCCAAGCCAGGCTCCCACGGCGTTGCCCACATTGAAGGCTCCGATGTTGGCGCCGGACGCCAGGGTGGGAGCGCTGCTTGCATAGGTCATCACGCGCATCTGCAGCCCAGGCACCGTGGCGAACCCGAAGCCGCCCATCAGCACCAGGGATGCCACCGTGAGCATCTGGCTGGTGGCGGTGAGGGCGAAGAGGACGAGGATGGCGGACAGGACGGCGAGCACCACCAGCAGGGTGCGGTCCACGTTGCGGTCGGCAGCCTTCCCGCCGATGGTGTTGCCGATGAAGAGTCCCACACCAAAAATGATCAGCAGCCATGGCACCGTTGTTGCGGCAAAGCCGGTGACCTCGGTGAGGGTGTAGGCGATGTAGGTGAAAGCGCCGAACATGCCGCCATAACCAAGGATGGTCACCAGAATGGAGAGCCAGACCTGGCTGGAGCGGAACGCGGCCAGTTCACGGCGCAGCCCACCTTTGCCGGCCCGTACGACGTCGGTCCTTGGCACGAGTGCCAGGATGCCGGCAAGTGCCGCCACGCCGACGGCAGTGATGGCCCAGAAGGTGGCGCGCCAGCCGGCGGCCTGGCCCAGCATGGTGCCAAAGGGCACACCGAGGACGTTTGCTGCAGTAAGCCCGGTGAACATGAGTGCGATGGCGGCCGCCTTCCTGGCGGGGGCAACCATGTCCGCGGCCACCACGGCCCCGATCCCGAAGAACGCCCCGTGCGCGAGCGCCGCGAGGACGCGGCCCGCCATCATGGGCCAGTAATCGGCCGCTGTGGCGGACAGCAGGTTGCCCACGATAAACAAGACAAGCAGCGCGGCCAGCACTGGCTTGCGTTCAAACCGGGTCACTGCCGCCGTGAGCCCGAGGGCACCGACGACGACTGCCAGGGCGTAGCCGGAGATGAACCAGCCGGCCTGCGCTTCGGTGACCTGGAAGTCGGCCGCCACTTCAGGAAGGAGGCCCATAATGACAAATTCGGTGAGTCCAATGCCAAACCCGCCAAGGGCGAGGGCAATCAGTCCGACAGGCATGCCGGTACTCCTTTGGGTTGTGTGGGGTGCGGTGGGCGCCTAAAATAGTTGCAGGCGCGGTATTTATTGTTGCACGTGCAAATATAACGCGCAAGCAAATATCTCGTTTCCCCACCGGGCGGCCTGCCACTGGACCACCAGCGAAAGGACCGTCCCTTCTCTCAAGGAGCAATGTCATGGGCATCAAGGACGACGCCGTCGAGGTCCGCGCGCAGGGTTGGCGCACCTTAGCCGCCCTCCACGGGCTGATCGAGACCGAGCTGGAACGTGCCCTCCAGGCGGAGTCGAAGCTGTCCGTGGTGGAGTACACGGTCCTGGATGCGCTGAGCCGCCAGGACGGGTGGCACATGCGGATGCAGCAGCTCGCCCGCGCTTCGGCTTTGAGCCCCAGCGCCACCACCCGGCTGGTCAACCGGCTGGAGGACAGGGGGCTCCTGACCCGGATCCTGTGCGCCGACGACCGGCGGGGAATCTACACGGAGCTCACCTCCAGCGGCCTACGCCTGCTCGAGGGCGCGCGGCCCGTCCACGACGCCACCCTCGAACGTGCCCTGGGCGAGGCACAGGGCATCCCGGAGCTGGCGCCATTGGTTGATGCCCTCCCCCGGCTCCACTCGACTGTCTGAACCTTGGAGCCGGCCTGAACCTTAAAGCCGTTATGCCCCCTTGGAGATCTCCAAAGGGGCATGACCCGGTTATCGACTCCTCGGGGCTTGCTAGCCGCCGGTAGTCGCAGCGGGCACAGGTTTCCCGCCCGCAATGTTTTTGAAATAGTGCTCCAGGTCCTCCAGGCTCTTGTCCTTGGTTTCGGGCACGTACTTCGCGGCGAAGGCGATCGCTCCAAGACCCAGCACGGCGAACACAAAGAAGGTGTTCGAGATGCCGATGGCCGCCAGGAGCTGCGGGAAGCCAAAGCCGATCAGGAAGTTGACGATCCACAGCAGGAAGGCCGAAGCGCCCATGCCCAGGCCACGGATCTTCAACGGAAAAATCTCCGAGAGCATCAGCCAGGTGACCGGTGAGATGGCCCCCTGCTGGAACGCCAGGAACGTCACTGTCAGCGAAAGAATCACGAAACCCCTGACCGAGCCCTCAGGCAGGATCAGTGAGAAGAGACCGATCAGCAGCAGCGCCGTCGTCGTCCCTGCCTGCCCGGTGATCAGCATCCTGCGGCGCCCCACCTTGCCCAGCAGCCAGATACCCGCGAACGTGGCGAGCACGGAGATCACGCCGTTGGCGATGTTGGCCGTCAGGGCGGCTTCCCGGCCAAAGCCGGACTGGGACAGGATCTGGGTGCCGTAGTACATGATGGAATTGACGCCGGTGATCTGCTGGATCACCGCCAGGCCAAGGCCCACACAGAAGATCCGGCGGAGCCAGGGAATGCCCAGGTCTTTCCACGAGCCCATTTTGGACTTGTAGTCCTCCACGGCCATAGCTTTGACTTCTTCGAATTCGGTCCGCGCGTCGGCCTGGGACCGGATCCGCTGCAGGACGCTGAGGGTCTCCCCAAAGCTCCCCATCGAAGCAAGCCAGCGGGGGCTCTCGGGCATAAAGTTCATCCCGATCCAGAGCGCGATGGCGGGCAGCGTAGCGATGACCAGCATCCACCGCCAGATGCCGCCGGCCTCACCGAACGTGTTGCCGAGGTAGGCGTTGAAGATAAAAGCGAGCAGCTGCCCGGTGACGATCATCAGTTCGTTCTGCGTGACGATCCGCCCGCGGCGGGCGCTCGGGGAAACTTCAGCCAAGTAGACGGGCACGGTCACCGACGCGCCGCCCACCGCAAGTCCCAGCACGAACCGGCTTGCGATCATCACCTCGGTGCTGGGCGCGAAGGTGCAGGCCAGCGTGCCCACCAGGAAAATCACCGCGAGGACCATAATCATCCTGCGCCGGCCGCTGCGGTCGGCGAGGCGTCCGCCGAACAGAGCTCCGAAAGCCGCACCGAACAGCAGCGAGGATGTGACCAGGCCTTCGGTCAGCGGCGTCAGGCCCAGGTCTTCCTGCATATAGGGCAGCGCGCCGTTGATCACGCCGGTGTCATAGCCGAAGAGCAGGCCGCCGAACGTGGAGATGATGGTGACGGTGCGGAGCGCCCGCTGATGGTTGCCGGGCTGCTTTCCTGTGTCCGCTGGGGATCTCATGCACTGACCTTTTGGACGTACTGCCTCATGGTCTCCAGCTGGTACCGGGACACGTCCTCGGCGTTCTCGTCCTCGGCGAAGACGCTGGAGACCATCACGGTGTTATCCCGGTCCAGGAAGCCGATCTCCTTTAGCCCGCCGAAGAATTCGTCCCAATTGACGTCGCCGTCGCCGACTTTCAGGTGCTGGTGGACGCGGACGGGGTTTCCAGGCGGGTTGGTGATGTAGCGCAGGCCATGCGAGGCATGGTGGTTCATGGTGTCTGCCACGTGGACGAGGCGGAGCTTGTCCCCTGCCGCCCGCATGATGTCCAGCGGCGCGTCCTTCATGTGGAAGCTGTGCGGGGCCACGTAGACCAAGCCCACGCTCCTGGAGTTCAGGCCCCGGATGACGCGGATCGCGGCGAGGCCTTCCTCTACGAAATCGTCCGGGTGGGGGTCGATCAGCAGGTCGATGCCTTCACGTTCGATGATCGGGAGCAGTTCCTCCATGGAACGGTAGAAGGCGCGCTCTGATTCTTCGGCTTTCTCCGGCCGGCCGCTGAACTCCGTGTTGATGGTTCCGACGCCGAGGTCCACAGCGATCTGGATGACGCGCTTCCAGTAGCGCACGGCGGCCTCGCGGGCGTCCTCGTCCGGACCGGACCAGCGGAGCACGGGAAGGACGGAAGCTATTTCGATCCCGGCGTCGCGGCAGGCTTTGCTGAGCTGGCCCACCAGTTCGTCGTCGGCCTTGGGGTGGTTGTAGAACGGGATGAAATCCGCGTGCGGGGTCATCTGCATGTACTTGTAGCCAAGGTTCGCCACCACCTTGGGGAACTCGAGCAGGCTGTGCGAGTGGTGGAACGGTGTAGGGTCAAGCGCGATTTTCACGTAGAACACTCCATTGTGGATCAGTCACGGGTGGGAGGCTAGTTGTAGAGATCCGGCTTGGCGGCCAGCTTGACTGCCACCTTCTCTCCGTTCTTCTGCGCCTCGACTCCTGCTTCGCAGCACGCGGCGGTAGCGTACCCGTCCCAGGCGGAGGGGCCGCCGATTTCGCCCTTAAGTGCCGCGTCCACCCAGGACTGGATTTCGACGTCGTACGCCGCACCAAAGCGCTCTTCGAAGCCGGGGGTGACGTTGCCGCCCCACCGGCCGGCGCTGCGGGTGTAGGGGCCCGTGTCGCCGCCGATGTTGACGATGCCCTCTTCGAAGGAAGCCTGGGTGGCCACCTCATAGCCGAACTTGGCGTTGACATAGATTTCGACGTCGGCCAGGACACCTGATTCGGTTTCGACCAGGACGTGCTGGGGGTCGTGCTGGCCTGAGGGCGCGTTTTTGGTGGCCTTGCCCAGGCGGACCTGGACGCTGGTGATTTCCTCGCCGGTGAAGTAACGGATGGCGTCGAACTCGTGCACCACGGAGTCGTTGATCAGCATCTCGTTGGTGAAGCCGGGTGGAGTGGTGGGGTTGCGGTGCTGGTGGTGCAGCATCAGCAGTTCACCTAGCTCGTGGTTGCGGATGATCTGGCCAAGGGCAGCGTATTCGGCGTCGAAACGGCGCATGAAGCCCACCTGGATGCGCTTGCGGCCCAGCTCGACCTCGGCCTGGACAATCTTCAGGGAGGACTCGGCGTCCGGGGTGAGGGGCTTTTCACACAGGATGGGGATGTCCTTGGCGATCGCCTTGAGCAGGATGTCCTCGTGCAGGAAGCCGGGGGTGGCGATCAGGACGGCGTTGACGTCACCGTTGTTGAGTGCCTCGTCAGCGTCGGCGAGGGCCACGGCGCCCGGGATGCCTTCGACGGCGGCCTGTGCCCTGGCAAGGTCAACGTCCACGACGGCGGCTACTTCCGCCCCGTGGATGCGGGTGTTGAGTCGCTGGATGTGGTCCGCGCCCATGCGGCCGGCGCCGATGACAGCTACGCGCAGTGTTTCAGTCATTTGTTGGGTCCTTTGGTGTCTTAGGCGGGTTTAGCTGACGGCGGTACGGGAACCGCAGGAGAGCAGGTAGTTGCGGGTTCGCTTGGCGATGGGCATGGGCACATCGAACGCGACCGGGTACATGTCCTGCTCCACGATGCCGAAGATGGGCCGGTTCAGGGCTTCCACGGCTTCGATGACGGCGCGGAGGTCCGGCAGGCCGTTCGGCGGTTCAGTCATCACGCCGGCCAGGTTGGCGGCGGCCCACGTCATGTTTTCCTCGTTGACTTGTCTCAGGATCTCCGGGTTGATCTGCTTCAGGTGCAGGTAGCCGATCCGGTCCGGGTAGTTCTTGATAAGCTCCAGGCTGGAGGCACCGCAGTATTCGGCGTGGCCGGTGTCCAGGCACAGGTTCAGGTACTGCGGGTCCGTGGCTGCCAGCAGGGTCTCGATGTCTTCCTGCGCGCCCACGTGGGAGTCGGCGTGGGAGTGGAACTGCTGCTTCAGGCCGAAGTCCTCCAGCAGGGTCTTGCCCAGCCTGTTGTGCCCGGAGAACAGGTCATCCCACGCCTTCCCGGTCAGCGTGCCGCTCTCCACTGCTTCGCCCGTCACATCGTCACGCCACATGGCCGGGATGACCACGATGTGCTCGCCACCCATCGCTGCCGTCAGTTCGGCGACCTTGCGGGCGGGCTCCCAGGCGGTTTCCCACTGGTCCAGTCCGCGGTGGAACGCGGTGAATACCGTGCCGGCGGTGACCTTGAGGTCTCGCTGCTTCAGTTCTTCGGCCAGCCGCGTGGGGTCGTTGGGCAGGTAACCGTAGGGGCCGAGTTCGATCCACTTGTAGCCGGACTCGGCCACTTCATCGAGGAACCGCTCCCAGGGGGTCTGCTGGGGATCGTCCGCGAACCAGACACCCCAGGAGTCCGGCGCGGTGCCGATGATCAGTTTGTTCTCAGTCATTGTCTGTCTCTTTGATAGGGGCCACGCCGCCAGGGTTCCCTGGCTGTGGAGCCAAATCGGCGAGGGCCCCTGCCGGAGCTTGCGAAGGCTGGGAGCCGATTTGGACTTGCGAGGCGAGGGTGGCGGTGGGGATCAGTTGGAGGGGAAGTTGTAGGAGGCTCCGGAGGCGTGGTGGGTTTCGGGCCAGCGGGAGGTGATGACTTTTCCGCGGGTGTAGAAGCTCACGCCTTCGGGGCCGTAGATGTGCTTGTCGCCGAAGAGCGAGGCTTTCCAGCCGCCGAAGGAGTGGTAGGCCACCGGGACCGGGAGGGGCACGTTGATGCCGATCATCCCGACGGTGACGGAGCGCTGGAACTTGCGGGCTGCGGCGCCGGAGGAGGTGAAGATGGCGGTGCCGTTGCCGTAGGGGTTGGAGTTGATGAGCTTGATGCCGTCTTCGAGGGTGTCGACGCGGACGACGACGAGGACGGGTCCGAAGATTTCCTCGGTGTAGGCGCTCATCCCGGTTTTGACATGGTCGATGACGGTGGGTCCCACCCAGAAGCCGTTCTCGTGGCCGGGGACCACGAGGTCACGGCCGTCCACCACCATGGCGGCGCCCGCGGTTTCGGCTTCGGTGACGATCCGGAGGATGCGTTCCTTGGAGGCCGGGGTGATGACCGGGCCCATTTCGGCGTCGGGTTCTGTGCCGTTGTTGACCTTCACGGCCAGGGCGCGCTCTTCGACCTTCTTGACGATCAGGTCTGCGGCGTCGCCGACGGCGACGGCGACGGAGATGGCCATGCAGCGCTCCCCGGCGGAGCCGAACGCGGCGGCCGCGAGGTGGTCTGCGGCGTTGTCCAGGTCGGCGTCGGGCAGGATGATGGCGTGGTTCTTCGCCCCGCCCAGGGCCTGGACCCGCTTGCCATGCTTGGTGGCGGTCTCGTGGACGTACTGGGCGATCGGGGTGGAGCCGACAAAGGAGATGCCGTCCACGTCCGGGTGGGTCAGCAGCCCGTCAACGGTTTCCTTGTCGCCATGCAGGACCTGGAACACACCGTCGGGCAGACCGGCGTCCTTCCAGAGCTTGGCCAGCAGCAGGGAGGCGGAGGGGTCGCGTTCGGAGGGCTTGAGGATGAAGGCGTTGCCGGTGGCGATCGCCATCGGAGCCATCCACAGGGGCACCATGACGGGGAAGTTGAACGGGGTGATCCCGGCCACCACGCCGAGGGGTTCGCGGAAGGAGAAGACGTCGATGCCGGTGGAGACCTGGTCCGAGTAGTCGCCCTTGAGCAGGGTGGGGATGCCGCAGGCGTATTCGATGACTTCGAGGCCGCGGCCGATCTCGCCCTTGGCGTCGGAGAGGACCTTGCCGTGCTCGGCCGTGATCAGAGCCGCGAGGTCGTCGATGTGGGCGGCGACGAGCTCGCGGAACTTGAACAGCACCGCGGTGCGCTTGGCCAGGGAAATGTCGCCCCAGGTGTCGGCGGCGGCCCGGGCGGCGGCGACGGTGGAGTCCAGGTCGGCCCGGTTCGCAAGCCGCAGCTGCGCGGACACGGCGCCGGTGGCCGGGTTGTAAACGGGGGTGGTGCGGTCCCCTTCACCGGCAGTTTCGGCGCCGTTGATGAAGTGGTTGATGACGGTAGTGGTCTGGGTGGTGGCAGTCATGGGGACTCTTCCTTGAGTAGTAAAAAGAGAGGTCAGGAGGAAATCAGCCGAGCAGTTTGCGCTGGCGGTTCTTGTGGCCGGTGTAGGTCTGGAAGGCCTGCTTGGTGGAGTCCAGTTCGGCGACCTGGGAGACGGGGACATCCCACCAGGACTCGGAGGACGGGGCGTCTAGCAGCGGGTCTGATTCGACGTGGATCAGGATCGGGCCGGTGCCCTCAGGCGCTGCCTTCGCGTCGCGGATGGCCTGTTCGAGTTCGGCGATGACTTTCTCCCCCGGTTCGATCCGGACCACCTTCACGCCCAGGGACTGGGCGTTCAGTGCCAGGTCAACGGGCAGGGTCTCGCCCTCGTCGAAGCTGTGCGCCTCTTCGTTCAGGGTCCGGTACTGGGTGCCGAACCGCTGCGAGCCGAGGGACTCGGAGAGGGAGCCGATGGAGGCGTAGCCGTGGTTCTGGATCAGAACCACGATCAGCTTGATGCGTTCGGCGACGGCGGTGACCAGTTCGGTGTGCATCATCAGGTAGGAGCCGTCCCCCACCATCACGACGACGTCCCGCACCTCCGCGCCATCCCCACCAATGGCGCCGGCCGCCGTCGTGCTTGCTGCCTCGGCCAGGGCCGCGCGTTTGACGCCCAGGCCGCCGGGGATTTCGTAGCCCATGCAGGAGTAGGCGTATTCGACGTGGTAGCCGAACGGGTCCCGGACCCGCCACATCTTGTGCAGGTCGCCCGGCAGGGAACCGGCCGCGCAGATGACAACGTCACGGGCGTCCATGGCCCGGTTGGTGGCGCCGATGATCTCGTTCTGTGCCGGCAACGGCGTGTACCGGGTGCCGAAGGCCTCATCCACGGTGGCGTCCCAGCGCTTCTTCTCAGCGGCGATCTTCTGCTCCAGGTCCGCGCCAACGCGGTAGCCGCCAAGGGCTGCGTTGAGCTTCACCAGGGCCTTGCGGGCGTCGGCCACGATCGGCAGCGTGGTGCCGTGCTTGTACGCATCGATCGGGGCGATGTTGATGTTGATGAACCGCACGTCCGGGTTCTGGAACGCGGTGCGGGAGGCGGTGGTGAAGTCCTCGTACCGGGTGCCGATGCCAATGATCAGGTCCGCCCGGGCAGCGATGGCGTTCGCCGCCGTCGTACCTGTGGACCCAATCGCACCAAGGCTGAACTGGTGGTCCCAGGGCAGGACACCGACGCCGGCCTGTGTGTTGCCCACCGGGATGCCGGTCAGCTCCACAAACGTCGCCAGCTCATCGTTGGCATAGGCGTACAGGACACCGCCGCCGGCAATGATCAGCGGCCGCTTCGCCGCACGGATGGCCGCAGCGGCGCGGGCAATGTCCTCGTCATCCGCGTCCGGGCGGCGGATCCGCCACTCCCGCTCGGCCAGGAACTCCGCCGGGACGTCGAACGCCTCGGCCTGGACATCCTGCGGCAGCGAAATGGTCACCGCGCCGGTCTCCGCCGGGTCGGTCAGGACCCGGAGTCCGTGGTGGAACGCGGAGAACAGCTGCTCCGGCCGGTTCACCCGGTCAAAGAACTTTGACAGCGGCCGGAACGCGTCATTGACCGTCAGGTCATACGCGTACGGCTGCTCCAACTGCTGCAGCACCGGGTCCGCGGCCCGGGTAGCGAACGTATCGCTCGGCAGCAGCAGCACCGGCAGCCGGTTGGTGGTGGCCAACGCGGCACCGGTCAACAGGTTCGAGGAACCAGGCCCGATCGAGGTGCTGACCGCGAACGTCTGGCGGCGCCGGGTGTGCCGGGCGTATCCCACGGCCTGGTGGACCTGGGCCTGCTCATTGCGGCCCTGGTAGTACGGCATCAGGGCGGGGTCCAGCTGCTGGTACTGCTTCAAAGCCTGGCCCACACCGGCCACGTTGCCGTGCCCGAAAATCCCGAACGTGCCCGGGATGAGCCGTTCACGGTACTCAACACCGTTGACCGAGTCCACCGTGTACTGCCGGGAGAGGTATTCAACGACGGCCTGCGCCACCGTCATCCTGCGTGTTCCTGTTGTGGTTCCCATGGGGAGCTACTCCGATACTTCTGCGGTGTGGTGAAGGAGGGAAGCGGCGGTGGCGACGGCGCCTGCCACATCCCCGTCAGCGGGGTACAAAAGCGTCCGGCCCACCGTGAGTCCCTGGACCCCCGGCAGGGCCAGGGCGGCCTGCCAGCTGGCAAAGACCTCGTCCTGCGTGCCTGTGGGATCGCCGCCCAGAAGAACGGTGGGCATCGTGGTCGCGGCCATGACGCGTTCCATCTCCGCCACCACGGGAAGCTTCATCCAGGTGTAGGCACTGGTGGAACCCAGGCCTTCGGCGATGGCAATGGACTTAATCACGGCGTTGGTGGACAGATCGTTGTGGACCCTCCCGTTTTCCCGGACCGAGAGGAACGGCTCCACCATGGCGATCAGCTTCCGCTCAGCCAGGGAATCAATGGCCTTCGCGGTCGCTTCGAGGGTGGCAACCGTGTCCGGGTCGCCCAGGCAGATCCGGGTCAGCATCTTCCCGCCATCGGCACCCAGGGCTTCCAGTGCTGCGGCCGTGTGGCCTGTGAAGCGGTCATCGATCTCGTTGACCAAACCGGCGAGGCCCCCTCGGTTCATCGAACCGAACACCAGCTTGCCTTCCAACGCACCGAGCAGGAGAAGGTCATCCATGATGTCAGGAGATGCCAGGACACCGTCCACGTCAGGGTTGGCCAGCGCGATCTGCAGCCGGTCCAGCAGCAGCCGGCGGTCCGCCATCGCCACCGGATCGGAACCGACAGCCAGCGCACCACGGGCCGGATGATCCGCGGCAACGATGAAGTTCTGCCGGCCGGCCTTCACACCCGGATGGCGGCGGCGGGCCTTGGCCGCGCGGGACACCGCTTCCGGATCTTCGAGCCGGATAACGCTCAGGTGCTCATAACGGCGCGGATCATCATCCACGGCATGGTCTGTGGTGACGGGGGTGAGAGTCACAGTGCTGCTCCTTCGGTGGCAAGCTGCGGCGCGGTACCGGAAACACCGGCCCCGGGAACCGGACGGCCGCGTTCGGCCAGCAGCGAGGTGACCTCGCCCGGCGTCGGCATCGCATCAGCGCAGGACAGGCGCGAGGCGACGATCGCACCCGCGGCATTCGCGAAATCCAGGACCTCGGACAACGGCCAGCCGGACAGCAGCCCATGCACGAACGCCCCGCCGAACGAGTCACCGGCGCCCAGGCCGTTCAGGGTTTCCACCGGGACGGGTGCGGAGACGACACGCTGCGTGCGGGTCTTCGCCATCACACCCTCGGGACCGAGCTTGACCACGGCGATCTCCACACCGGCAGCCAGCAAGCGGTCTGCCTGCTCATCCGGAGTCCCCTCCCCCACGGCGACCGCGCATTCCTTGTCATTGCCAATGGCAACGGTGACGTACGGGAGGACCTTGGCCACCTCCGCACGCGCTTCCGCTTCCGAAGCCCAGAACATGGGCCTGTAATCCAGGTCCAGGATGGTGAACTGCCCCTCGGCCAGGCCGGTCCGGGGACGCGCCTCGTGCGCTGCGATGTGTGCGCTGCGGCTGGGCTCCTGGCACAGGCCGGTCACGGTGGACCAGAAGATCCGCGCGTCCCGGATGGCCTCCAGGTCCAGTTCCCCGGCCTTGATCTGGAGGTCCGGCGCAGTGGGGAACCGGCCGTAGAAATACAGGGGGAACTCGTCCGTCGCCGGCTTGATCGCGCAGAACGTCACCGCTGTGGGCCATTCCTGCACCGGAGTGACAAAGGAGTCATCAACGTTGAACTTGTGCAGTTCGCGGTGCAGGTACTTGCCAAAGGCGTCGTCCCCGGTGCGGGTGATAACTCCCGTCCGGCGGCCGTGGCGGGCGGCGGCAACAGCGACGTTGGACGGGGAACCACCAAGGTACTTGCCAAAGGACGTGACATCCTCCAGGTCCACCCCGATGTCGTTCGGGTAGATATCAACGCTGATGCGCCCGATGGTGAGAAGCTCGTGGGTCACGGTAATCGTGGACCTTTCTGGTGTGGAACTCAAAACCTCTAGTGGACGGAGCCTGGACTCGCAACCGTGGCGTACGCCACTGGGACTACTTTGCCCTAGATCGAATGTCCTGTCAAAGGTTTGTACTGACATACTTACAACTATTGTTATCGCGCGCTAATCCACGCCCCACGGGGGCTACTTCTTCGGCACAGCCAGCTCGCCGGTGACATACTGCGCCCGGCCAAAACCGAAGGACCAATCGCCGGCCGTGTTTTCCGCATAGCCAATAAATACGTCCTCTCCGGCGACGCCCACCTCGGACAACTTCCCGGCCACCGCCGCGAACAGCCGCTGCTTGGCCTCCTGGGAACGGCCACCTTGGGTAAAAATCTGGATCATCACCACTCCGCGGGTCCGCTCAAAGCCAAGGCCTGCATCCTGGGCGAAAATCTGCCCCGCCGGGTGTTCGGTGAGGATATGGAAGTAGTCCCGTTCGGGAATGGCGTACTCGGCCAGGATGGCGTCGTGGATTCCCCGGCTGAGCAACTGCAGCTCGTCCCGGCTGCGCCCTTCATTGACATCAATGCGCACAAGCGGCATGCTGTTCTCCTAAGCGTAAGTTTGTACTGACATACTAACAAACTGCAGGAATAGACGACAAGGGGAAAAGGCTTGAATCCGCCCGGCGGCAGTCGTATCGTTAAACAACCGATGGGTTGATAAACAAAAAGGTTGATTACTGAAAGGGCCCCTGATGAGCTCCGAAAGCGCGGCATTGGACTCGGCTTTTATGGCCCTGGCCGACCCCGTGCGGCGGAGCATCATCGCCCGGCTCAGCCGGGGCCCGGCCACTGTGAATGAATTGGCGGAACCGTTCGAGATTTCCAAGCAGGGGGTCTCGAAGCACATTCAGGTACTTGAGCAGGCGGAGCTGGTCACCCGGACCAGGGATGCCCAGCGCCGGCCCGTACACCTGAATCCCGCGCGGCTTGAGGCGCTTACCGCCTGGATCGACCAGTACAGGCTGGTCCGCGAAGGGCAGTACCGCAGCCTGGACGCCGTGCTCCGATCAAACGCTGCCGCCGGCGGCGACTAATTTCCAAGGAGTCAACATGAGCAATTCCCTGAAACTCAGCGTTCCCGAGGGTGTCCCCTTCATCGACTACGAGCGCGAGTTCGATTTTCCGGTAGCCGACGTGTTCCGTGCACACAAGGAACCGGACCTGATCGTCCAGTGGCTGGGCCCGCGGGGCTACACGATGGACATCGACCACTACGATTTCCGCACCGGCGGCAGCTACAGCTACCTGCACACCGGACCCGAGGGGGTGGCCTACGAATTCAAGGGTATCTTCCACACGGTCCGCGAAAATGAGTTCGCCATCCAGACCTTCGAATTCGGCGGGTACCCGGATGTGGTCAGCCTGGAGTTCATGACCTTTGAGGACCTGGGCAACGGGCGGACCCGGATCAAGGGCCACTCTGTCTACCCCAGCCAGGAGGCGCGGGACGGCATGGCGCAGTCCGGTATGGAGGGCGGCATGTCCGAAGGCTACGAACGGCTGGACGAGCTGCTGAGCGGCGCCAAGGTCTAGGAAAAATAAAAGTACGACGGCGGGTGGTCCCCTTTCCAAAAAGGGAACCACCCGCCGTCGAACGTTAAACAGCAACGCGGGGTCACTCCGCGCCCATCCCAGTGGCTGGAACGGGCGGTAAGTGACCCCGCGTTAGGTGCCTAGAGCGCTGCGAAAACTTCGCGCAGCAGCTTGGCGGTCTCGGACGGCGTCTTGCCGACCTTCACGCCTGCAGCCTCGAGGGCTTCCTTCTTGGCCTGGGCGGTACCGGCCGAACCGGAGACGATGGCGCCGGCGTGGCCCATGGTCTTGCCTTCGGGTGCCGTGAAGCCTGCCACGTAGCCAACAACCGGCTTGGTGACGTTGGCCTTGATGAAGTCGGCTGCGCGTTCTTCGGCGTCGCCGCCGATTTCGCCGATCATGACGATCGCCTTGGTCTCGGGGTCAGCCTCGAACGCGGCCAGGGCGTCGATGTGGGTGGTGCCGATGATGGGGTCGCCGCCGATGCCGATGGCGGTGGAGAAACCGAGGTCGCGCAGTTCGTACATCATCTGGTAGGTCAGGGTGCCTGACTTGGAGACCAGGCCGATGGGGCCCTTGCCCGTGATGTTGGCCGGGGTGATGCCCACCAGGGCCTCGCCCGGGGTGATGATGCCGGGGCAGTTCGGGCCGATGATGCGGGTGACCTGGTTGCCGTCGGCGTCCAGCTTGGACTGCGCCAGTGCCCAGAACTCTGCGGAGTCCTGGACCGGCACGCCTTCGGTGATGACCACAACGAGGCCGATGCCGGCTTCGATGGCTTCAACAACAGCGTTCTTGGTGAATGCCGGCGGCACGAAGACGATGGAAACGTCAGCGCCGGTTTCCGCGATGGCTTCCTTGACGGTGCCGTAGACGTTGATTTCGTTGTCGCCGTGCAGGACGGTGGTGCCGGCCTTGCGGGCGTTGACGCCGCCCACGATGTTGGTGCCGGCCTTCAGCATCAGGGCAGTGTGCTTGGTGCCTTCGCCGCCGGTGATGCCCTGGACGATGACCTTGGAGTCTTTGTTGAGGTAGATAGACATTGTCGCGTCCCTTTACTTCGCTGCGTTGGCGAGCTCGGCGGCCTTGTCGGCGCCCTCGTCCATGGTGGCGGCCAGGGTAACCAGCGGGTGGTTGGCCTCGTTCAGGATGCGGCGGCCTTCTTCGACGTTGTTGCCGTCGAGCCGGACCACCAGCGGCTTGTTGGCGGTATGGCCGAGTTCGGCCAATGCGCCGACGATGCCCTTGGCGACGGCGTCGCAGGCGGTGATGCCACCGAAGACGTTGACGAAGACGGACTTGACCTGCTCGTCGCCCAGGATGACGTCCAGGCCCGCGGCCATGACCTCGGCCGAGGCGCCGCCGCCGATGTCCAGGAAGTTGGCGGGCTTGACGTTGCCGTGGTTCTCGCCGGCGTAGGCAACGACGTCCAGGGTGGACATCACCAGGCCTGCACCGTTGCCGATGATGCCCACTTCGCCGTCCAGCTTGACGTAGTTGAGGTCCTGCGCCTTTGCCTTGGCCTCAAGCGGGTCAGCTGCGTCCTTGTCCTCGAGGAGGGCGTGCTTGGGGTGGCGGAAGTCGGCGTTCTCGTCGAGGGAGACCTTGCCGTCCAGGGCCATGATCTCGCCGGCGCCGGTCTTGACGAGCGGGTTGACCTCCACGAGGGTGGCGTCTTCCTTCTTGAAGACGTCCCAGAGCTTGAGGATCACGTCGGCCACTTTGCCGCGGAGTTCCTCAGCGAAGCCCGCGGCTGCGACGATTTCGTCGGCCTTGGCCTGGTCGATGCCTACGGCGGGGTCAATGGCAACCTTGGCCAGGGCCTCGGGGCGTTCGACGGCGAGCTGTTCGATTTCCATGCCGCCCTCAACCGAGCACATGGCCAGGTAGTTGCGGTTGGCCCGGTCCAGCAGGACGGAGAAGTAGTATTCCTCGGCGATATCCGCACCCTGGGCAATCATCACCTTTTTGACGGTGTGGCCCTTGATGTCCATGCCCAGGATGTTGTTGGCGTACTCAAGTGCCTCGTCCGCGGATTTGGCGACCTTGACGCCGCCGGCCTTGCCGCGGCCGCCAACCTTGACCTGTGCTTTGACGACAGTTACGCCGCCGATCTTCTCGGCGGCTGCCTTTGCTTCTTCTGGGGTGTGCGCCACGATGCCGGCAAGCACGGGTACACCGTGCGCCTCGAACATATCGCGCGCCTGGTATTCAAACAGGTCCACGGTTTAGTGTCCTTCTACGTCGAAGTAGTTTCTGTACAGTCGGACACCATCGAAGACGATGACCGGGCTGCGGAATTGCACGCACCGGCGGCCTGTTGGAAACGAGCCACGCGGCGTAATGCTCCACTGGGAACTCTAGTCCTTTGATGGGACCGGCCCGTCCCAGACTACCGCTTATGTGAGTAAGGACACTATTCTATGGAGCGTAGAAAAACCGCGGAATTACGGGGTTTTTGAGGCCCCTGCCGGCGCCGGTGAGGCACTGTCCTGCGGCTTTGAGATCAGTTCGTAACGCTCCGGGGAAACGAAAAATCCGACGCCGGCAGAGACGTTTCCGCACGCCACTCCGCCGTTGTAGGCCGAGCAGCGCAGCCCGTTCCCTTCGAGGTTCTGCCCCTCCCCCAGTACCTGCAGCTGGGCCATCGGGCCCGCCTTGCTTCCTTGGGGGCCGTACGTTGCTTCCATTTGTGTGACGCCGGATCGGCATTCGCCGTACCGGGCGCTGTCCGGGGTCAGCAGGGCAACGCCGCCCAGATAGCCGAGGTTGGTTCCCGCGCAGTCGTCCTTGGCGTCCTCGTCTTTGGGCTGCGGGTACGTGGCCAGTTCACAGTGCGCCACCGGAACTGTTGCGAGCTTGTTGTTGGCGGTGTCACCGAAGTTGTTCTGCTCATAAGGCAGGTTGACGTGTTCCCCCTTGGCCGCCGTCAGCGAACAGGCAACGCTGTGGTCTTCAGTGATGAACGAGATGGCGCCGTCAGCGTTGGAGAAGCCTTTTGGATCCACCAGTGGGGCCTGTTCCAGCTGTTCGAGGGGCGGCAGCGGTGGCGGCGGCACGTAGCCGGGATCCTGGGTGGTGATGGTGCAGGCCGTGCCCGCCGTCAGGATCAGGGCGGCGAAGATCCCCAGAACAGTCCGTCGCATGGCCCCATTATGCTGTATTGCCGCTTCCTAGCTGTTGCTCAGGACACCTTCCACCACTTTGGCTGCAGCTTCAGCGGGGTTCTGGGAGCCGAAGTCCTGGGCCATCTGCTGTGCCCGGTGCTTCCATTCCGGATGGGCCAGGATGGCGTTCACGGCCTTGCCGATGCCTGCCGCGGAGGGGCGGTCCGTCTTTAGGTTGATGCCTGCGCCGGCATACTCAACCCTGGCGTTGACATCGTTCTTTCCTTCGTTGATCCCGGACACCACCAGCGGGACTCCCTTGGACAGTGCAAGCTGGACGCCGCCGAATCCGCCGTTGGTGACAAAGACGTCGGTGAAGTCGAAGACGGCTTCGAAGTCGATGTAGTCGTGGATCCGGATGTTCGGCTGCGGATACCGTTCCCGCAGCTCTGCCGTTCCGCGGCCAGCGGTGGCCACCATCACCAGGGTGTCCGTGTCCTTCAGGGCTTCCAAGGCGGGGATGATGAGCTTGTCCTGGTCCAGGTTGTCCACCGTGCCCTGGGTGACCACAACCGTTCGGGCGAAACCTTCCGGCCGGATCTCCGGGACGGCTGTTCCCGGGGGCCGATAAGGCAGGAGCGCCCCCACGTAGTGGACTTTGGGGTTGTCGTTCCGCCGCGGGAAATCCAAAGACCTGCTGCCGGTCTGGATGACGGCGTCCGAACACCGGTAGGGTTCGTCGGTGAGCCGGCCCCCTTTGGGCATCTCCTGGCCGTAGAACCTGTGCTGCCGCCGGTAACTTTGGCTGGCGGCGCGGAGGATGACCTTGTCCGAGAGGAGCCCGGCCACTGCCTGCAGGGCCTTTTCCCCCGGGTTGCGTGCCGGGCTGAAGCCGAAAAAGAGCGGGGGCACCAGGGGATCGCTTTCCATGTTCGGAATCACCACAAAGCCCACCACCCGCTTTCCCAACAGGTGGGCGACGAGCCGGTGGATGAACATGGAACTGTCCGCCACCAGGACATCGAAGGGAAAATCGTGGTCCAGTTCGCGGATGTCCTCGAAGAAGCTGCTGATGTTGCTGGCGAAGATTTTCTCTCCGTCGAAGCCGATGGCCCGCGGCCCTTTCAGCCTGGCCCGTTCCGGGTACAGCTCCGTGAGGTTGTCCGCACGGTGCTCGATGGCGCGCTTGAACGGAAAGAGCGGTATCCCGAGTTCGCCAAGCTTGCCTGCAAGGACCCGGCCGGTGTACCAGCGGACATCATGGCCGCGTTCCTTGAGTTCCATTGCCACACCGGTCATGGGGTTGAAGTGGCCGTCGATTGCCTGGCTGGCGAACAGAATTTTCACGGAAGTGCCCCGAATCTGCCGTACTGGTCCGCTGGAACCCCACCAAGCCCGGGGCTGCCTGCGCGTTCCTGAACTGTATGACAGCCGGCGGGAGCGGACAAGGACCGTTGTCCGCGGCTCCCTCAGGCGTCGAGTTTGGTGAGCGGCGCGTACCGCAGCAGCAGCCGCTTTTCGCCGACGTCGAACTTCACCTTCGCCACGGTCTTGTCCCCTGCTCCTTCGAGCGCCAGGACTGTTCCATTGCCGAAACTGGTGTGGTTGACCTTGTCCCCCACGCTGACGGCGACGATTTCCTTCTGCGGCTGAACCCGGTTGCGGGCGATGGCAGCGGGGACGTCGGCGTTGAAACCGGCCGAAGGATCGGCGGCAGCACCGCGTGAGGTCCCTGCGCCCCAGAAGGATCCGCTGTAGCGGCCCGAACTGATGGACCCGCCGCCGCCCCAGCCGCCGGCCTGCCTGCTGGTTCCTTCACGCTTCCATTCGAGGAGCTCAGCGGGAATTTCCTCCAGGAACTGGCTGGCCGGGTTGTACTGGCTCTGCCCCCACATGCTGCGGACCTCGGAACGGGTGACATAGAGGCGCTTGCGGGCGCGGGTGAGCCCAACGTAGGCAAGCCGGCGTTCTTCCGCCAGTTCCTTGGGATCCGTGGCTGAACGCTGGTGGGGGAACAGTCCGTGTTCCATGCCGGTCAGGAACACCACCGGGAATTCGAGTCCCTTGGCGGTGTGCAGCGTCATCAGGGTGACCACGCCCAGCCTTTTCGCCTCGGCCACGGCGGCATCGATATCTGCGCCGGGGGCATCGGGAATCTGGTCGGCATCAGCCACGAGGGACACCTGCTCCAGGAAGGCTTCCAGTGACCCCTCCGGGTTCTCCTGTTCGTACTCACGGACGACGGCGACGAGTTCCGCCAGGTTTTCCACCCGGGACTCATCCTGCGGATCGGTGCTGGCGCGCAGCCCGGCCAGGTAGCCGGTCTGCTCCAGGACGGCTTCCAGTGCCGCCGCCGCCCCCGAACCCGCGGCCACTTCGGCCAAGTCATCGAGCAGCTTCACGAACCCGAGCACCGCGTTCACGGACCGGGTGGCCATGCCCGGCGCCTGCTCGGCGCGGCGGGCGGCGGCCATGAACGACGTTCGTTCGCGCTCGGCCAGCGCGGCTACGGCGCCCTCGGCGCGGTCACCGATGCCGCGCTTTGGTTCGTTGAGCACCCGGCGCAGGTTGACGTCGTCGTCCGGGTTTACCAGGACGCGGAGGTAGGCGAGGGCGTCCTTGATCTCCTTGCGCTCGTAGAAGCGCGTGCCGCCCACCACCTTGTAGGGCAGCCCCACCCGGACCAGGACGTCTTCAATGGAACGGGACTGCGCGTTCGTCCGGTAGAAGATGGCGACGTCGCCGGGGCGGAGGTTGTCCTCGTCCTGAAGCCGGTCGATTTCCTTGGCGATGAACTGGGCTTCGTCGTGCTCGTTTTCGCCCACATAGCCGATGATCTTGTGGCCTTCACCCTCGGCGGTCCACAACCGCTTTTCCGGGCGGTTGGGGTTCCGCGAGATCACCGAGTTGGCCGCGGTCAGGATGTTCTGCGTGGAGCGGTAGTTCTGCTCCAGCTTGATGGTCCGTGCCTCGGGGTAGTCCTTTTCGAACTCCACGATGTTGCGGATATCGGCGCCGCGGAAGGCATAGATGGACTGGTCTGAGTCACCCACCACCGTGAGCTCCGAGGCCCCGGGACCTTCCCCGACGATTTCGCGGACCAAGGCGTACTGGGCGTGGTTGGTGTCCTGGTATTCATCCACCAGCACATGCCGGAACCGCCGGCGGTAGGACTCGGCGAGCGCAGGGAACGCACGGAACATGTAGACGGTTTCGGCGATGAGGTCATCGAAGTCCATGGCGTTCGCCTGGCGCAGCCGCTGGGTGTAGCCCTTGAAGACGTCGGCTACCGCGTGCTCGAAGGGATCGTTGTAGTTCGCGGTGGAGGCGTACGAATCGGCGTCGATAAGCTCGTTCTTCAGAGCCGAAATCTTGTGCTGGATGGCTTTGGGTGCGAACTTCTTGGGGTCCAGGTCCAGGGCTTTGGAAACCTGCGTGACCAGGCGCAGCGAATCGGCGGAGTCGTAGATGGAGAAGTTCGACTTCAGTCCGACGTTGGCCGCTTCCTGCCGCAGGATGCGGACGCAGGATGAGTGGAAGGTGGAGATCCACATGATCTTGGCGCGTCCGCCCACGAGCTTTTCAATGCGTTCGCGCATTTCGGCGGCGGCCTTGTTGGTGAATGTGATCGCCAGGATTTCTCCGTGATGGGCCCGTCCCGTGGCGATCAGGTAGGCGATCCTGTTGCTGAGCACACGGGTTTTGCCCGAACCCGCACCGGCCACGATGAGCAGAGCACCACCGGTGTGCTTGACGGCTTCCTCCTGCTGGGGGTTGAGCCCCTCCAGCAGTTTGGCCGGGTCCATGCCGTGGCCCCGGTGCCCTTCCGGCGCCCGGTCTGCGCGGACGCTGCCGCCCGTCCCCGGGGCCGCGGCTACGCCTTCGGACGGCGACTTGGTGCGGGCTGCGGCGGTGGGAGCGGCTTTGAACGGTCCGTCAGAGTACGGGTCAAACAACATATCCATGGTGCCTACAAGTCTAGGCGGTGGGACTGACAGCCAGCTCCAGCCTGTGGATTACGGGCCTTTGTCCACATACGGGCTGACGGGGATGCGTCAGCCCACCGAGCCGGACTCCAGCGCGGCACGCAACTCGCGGACCGCCGTCGTTCCTCCGGCCATGAACCACTCCAGTCCGTTCACGCGGACGGTGTCCACGGCGCCGCCAGCGGCGCGGACGATCGCTTTGCCGGGCAGCCAGTCCCACTCGGGGCAGCTGTGCTGGAACCAGCAGCCCAGCTGCCCGTCGGCCACCCGGCCAAGGTCGCAGGAACCCGAGCCCAGCATGCGCAGCGCGGCGGCGGAGGTGGCGGCGGCGTGCCAAGGCATGGCGCACAGGGGGTCCATCAGCCAGCTCGGGTGGATGTACGTGGCGGCACCCAGTTCGGCGACGGCCGTGCTGTTGCGCGCTCCCCGGTCCTCGTGGAACACCGTGAGGGGTTCGCCGTTCAACGTGGCCGGCCGGGCCCTGCCGCCGAGCCAGAGCTTGTCCTCCTCCGGCTGGAAGATGGCACCCAGCACCACATCGGAGGAGTCCTTCAGGGCGATCGCGGAGCACCAGTAGGTGGAGCCGTGCAGGAAGTTGTAGGTGCCGTCCACTGGGTCAATCACCCAGGTCCGGCCGCTCGTCCCCGGGACCGAGGCGCCCTCCTCCCCCAGGATGCCGTCGTCGGGCCGGCACCGCCGCAGCTGCTCCAGGACGTAGGCTTCGGCGGCGTGGTCGGCAGCGGTCACGACGTCGGACACCGAGGTCTTCTGTTCGGACTGCAGGCCCGCCATCCGCATCAGCAGCGCCAGCTGCCCGGCTTCGCGGACCAGTGCCGCAGCGAGGTCGTGGTCGTCCAGGGAGGGGTCAAGTTCAACAGCGCTGTGCCGGCCAATGGTCATGGCTTCAGTTTATGGGGCGGGATAATGGTGCCATGGCCAAAACCCCTGCGCAGCGGATCAAAAAGCACGGCTCCAAGGCGGCTGTTCCACAGCACCACCTTCCACCGGTGGTGAACCCCACCACGAACCGCACACCCCAGAAGGCGGAGAACAACGGCAACCTGATCCTGATCGCCGGTGTTGTGGCCAGCCTGTTCCTGTTCTGGTACCTGCACCTGCTCACACTTGACCAGCTTCGGCAAATCTCCACCGGGCTGCCCATGCCGGACTCACTCATCGGCGGGTTCGATCCCGCCTACATCAGCCGGCTGCACGCGGTCATGGACGACGACGGCCGGGGCCAGCTCAATTATGTCCACAAAACCGCCGGCACCCTGTTCCCGCTGATCTTCGGGTTCACGTGGCTGCTGCTGATCGGAACAAGCGTTGCCAGGAAGGCGCTGCGCTGGGCGCTGTGGGCCCTTCCGCTGCTCTTTGTGGTGGTCCGGCTCTGGGCCAACGTGGCCATCGACGGCATGCTGGCATCTGCAGACCCCGACGCAGGCCAGGTTGCCCTCGCATCCGCCCTCACCGTTGCCGGCTGGGTCCTGCTGGTCCTGTGCCTCCTCGCAGGCGCCGCCGCATTGCTGTTGCGGACGCGGAAACCCAAACCCAGGGAAGCCTAAAGCGCCTGGCCAAGAGACGCTGCGGCGCGTACCTGCTTCCGCTGCCGGTGCACCCGCTGCGCAATGACCAGGCCGGCGGCAGCCACTCCCACCGTGACCGGGTAACCCATCAGCCGTTCCAACGCTCCGGGTTCTGGCACCTCCATCCGGGTCAGCCCGCCGGTCACCAGGGCGGCGAGGGAAACAGCACCACAGGCCAGGATGAACCACGACATAACGGTCTTCCGCAGCCACAGGAACCCCAGGACCAGCAGGGCTGCCGCCCCGGCGATGAAGTACATCAGGGCACCGGTGTAGTGCCAGCCGGAGCCGGCGTCCTCCGGCACCAGTCCCACGATCACCGTCCCGGCACCTGCCGTTGCGGTCAACAGCCGCACCCAGACGGCCGCCAGCCACGGTTTCCGCCGCCCCGGCTGCACCCGGGCACCCCCAAGGGCGGCCACGCACAGCAGCCCTGAGCCCAGTAGCAGCGCACCCAACAGCATCCCAAGTCCCTGCACTACAAACGAGGCGTTCATCAGCCAGTTCAGCGGCGAACACACGTCGCGGCCGTCAAAGACACCGCACCGCAGGGCGCCCAGGTCGCTGATGTAGCCGGTGCGCAGATCGTACGGGCGGGGGCCGGCCCAGGCCAGGATCACTGCGGCCTCCGCCGCGAAATACTGCAGCACGCTGAGCACCGACCAAGCCCCGATGTACTGCCGCGTGGAGGTGGTGTCCGGGATAACGGTCGCGGAAGCAGCTGTGGACGGCGCTGGACTCATGCCTTGAGCGTAGTACGGCTCCGCACCTTGTATGCTTGTAACCGTGTCCAGCGCGGGCCGGCTCTGCCGATCCAATGGATGCGCGCCCTCGTAGCTCAGTGGATAGAGCACGGCTCTCCTAAAGCCGGTGTCGTTGGTTCGATTCCAATCGAGGGCACTTGGACTTTCCTCCCCCGGAGTTCGACCTCCGTGCCTACCTCCTCGGCCAGACGCCGGCCACTCCGGAGACCGTGCCGCCAAATGGCCGCTGGACCATCAACCGTGACCTGCTGGACCGGGCAGACGGCACCCGCGGAACCTTTTCCGGCGTCGTTCATTTTGTTTCGGCGGACGACGGCGGACTGGACCTCCGTGAGGAAGGCATCATGCGCTGGCCTGCTTTCACCGGCCCCGCCACTCGCGCCTATGTCCTGAAAACGACGGCCCGCCCGGACACGCTTGCCGTATATTTCCCGGACGGCCGCCCCTTCCACAGTATGAGCTTCACCCCGGAGGAAAACCGGGACCGGCACTGGTGCGATCCCGACACCTACCGCGTCACCTACACCTACGGGGGCCCGGACAACTTCAGCTACAGCTGGGATGTCACCGGACCCTCTAAGGATCTCCTGCTGACGTCCCGGCTGGCCCGGTTCCGGAATGAGGAAGCATGAAAAACCGCATCGTCGTCTCCGCGGTCTGCGTCTTCGACAACGCCGGCCGGCTCCTGACCGTGCGGAAGCGCGGCACCGCCATGTTCATGCACCCGGGCGGCAAGCCCGAAGCAGGCGAAAGCGCGGTCCAGGCCGCTGCCCGTGAGCTCGCCGAGGAGGTGGGAATCATCCTCGACCCCAGCGAACTGCAGCTGATGGGCGTCTGGATCGCCGATGCCGCCAATGAAGCCGCCACGGACATCGAGGCCACCGTGTTTATGGCACCGGGCACATGGGAGGCCCACCCGTCTGCCGAGATCGCCGAGATCCGGTGGCTGGACCTGGCAGGCCTTGGCGACGGACCCGGGCTGCCCTCGGACCTGGCGCCGCTGCTGACGGACCATATCCTGCCCGAACTCGCCCGCCTGGCCTGACGCCCGCTCCCGGCCGCCGGGACGCTAGTACTCCGGAACTGCTTCCTGGGCCACGGCGGTGGCTTCGGCGAACTGGGTCCGGTACAGCTCGGCGTAGCGTCCTTCGGCGGCCAGCAGTTCGTTATGCGTGCCGCGCTCCACAATCCGGCCGTCCTCAACTACGAGGATCGCGTCCGCTGCACGGATGGTGGACAACCGGTGGGCAATCACGACGGCGGTACGTCCCTCGAGCGCGGCACCCAGGGCAGCCTGCACGGCGGCTTCGTTGGTGGAGTCCAGCGCGGCCGTCGCCTCATCGAGGATCACTACACGGGGCTGGGCGATCAGCAGCCGGGCGATGGTCAGCCGCTGGCGTTCGCCGCCGGAAAGCCGGTAACCGCGTTCGCCCACCACCGTCTCCAGCCCATCAGGCAGTGACCGGATCATCGTTTCGAGCCGGGCCTGGCGGATGGCCTCCCACATGTCATCCTCGGTGGCGTCGGGCCTGGCAAGCCGGAGGTTGGAGGCAATCGTCTCGTGGAAGAGGTGGCCGTCCTGCGTCACCATTCCCAGGGTGTCGCGGAGGGAATCGAAGGTGGCATCGCGGACATCAAGGCCGGTACCCGGAGCGGTTCCGCCCAGGCGTACGGCGCCGGCATCGACGTCGTAAAGCCGGGCGAGCAGTTGCGCGATGGTCGATTTGCCGGCCCCGGAAGACCCCACCAACGCCACGGTCTGGCCGGGTTCCACCCGGAAGCTGATGCCATGCAGCACCTCGTCGCCGCCGCGGGTGTCCAGCGTGGACACCTCCTCCAGCGAGGCAAGCGACACCTTGTCCGCCGAAGGGTAGGCGAAGCGGACGTCGTGGAACTCCACCGAGACCGGGCCCGGCGGAACCGGCTCAGCGTCCGGCTTCTGCTGGATCAGCGGCTTGAGGTCCAGGATTTCAAAGACCCGCTCGAAGCTGACCAGTGCGCTCATGATCTCCACCCTGGCGTTGGACAGCGCCGTCAATGGGGCGTAGAGCCGGGTGAGCAGCAGGGCCAGCACCACAACGTCGCCGGGCGCCAGCTGGCCGGTGATGGCCAGCCAGCCGCCCAGCCCGTACACAAGGGCAAGCGCGAGCGCCGATACCAGGGTCAGTGCGGTCACGAAGGTGAACTGCAGCATCGCGGTGCGGACGCCGATGTCGCGGACGCGGCCCGCCCGGGCGGCAAATTCGCGGGATTCCTCGTCCGGCCGGCCGAAGAGCTTGACCAGCGTGGCACCGGGTGCGGAGAACCGCTCGGTCATCTGTGTGCCCATGGCGGCGTTGTGCTCCGCTGCCTCGCGCCGCAGGTCCGCCAGCCGGGACCCCATCCGCCGTGCGGGAATGAGGAACACCGGCAGCAGGACCATGGCAAGGACGGTCACCTGCCAGGAGGTCCCCAGCATCACCACGAGCGTGAGGATCAGCGCCACCAGGTTGCTGACCACACCGGAGAGGGTCCCGGCGAACGCGGACTGCGCGCCGATGACGTCGTTGTTCAGCCTGCTGACCAGGGCGCCTGTGCGCGTGCGCGTGAAGAAGGCGATAGGCATCTTCTGGACGTGGTCGAAGACGCGGGTTCGCAGGTCCACGATCACGCCTTCACCGATGGTGGAGGAGAGCCAGCGGCTCACCAGGCCGAGGCCTGCTTCAGCGACAGCGACGACGGCGATCAGCACCGCGAGGCGGACCACTTCCTCCGCTGCAGCCTTGGCGACGATAGCGTTCACCACCTGGCCCGCCAGGACGGGGGTTGCCACCGCCAGGACGGCCATTACCACGGACAACGCCACGAAGGCCAGGAGCCGGCCACGGTGCGGCCGGGCAAAACCCAGGACGCGCTTCAGCGTGGCCTTGGAGAAAGGTTTGCCGCTTTTGGCCCGGGTGAGCTTGTACAGGGAGCTCCAGGCCACCCCTTCCATGCTCATTGCTGCTGCTCCATGACTGTTCCGTTCTCCACATTCCAACGTACATCCAGCCGCACGTTTTCCAGCAGCCTCCGGTCGTGCGTCACCAGCAGCAGGGCGCCGTCGTAGCTTTCCAGCGCCTCTTCAAGCTGCTCGATGGCCGGCAGGTCTAGATGGTTGGTGGGCTCGTCCAGGACCAGAAGGTTGACGCCGCGCGCCTGCAGGAGGGCCAGGGCCGCCCTGGTCCGTTCGCCCGGGGACAGGGAATCGATGGTCCGGGCGGTGTGGTCCGCCTTCAGGCCGAACTTGGCCAGCAGGGTCCGCACCTCCGCCGGAGTCAGGTCCACCAGGACGGCCTCCACCGCATCCGCCAGTGCCAGGTGGCCGGCCAGGAGTCCGCGCGCCTGGTCGATCTCGCCGATGGCAACCGAAGCGCCCATGGCGGCGCTGCCTGACTTGGGTTCGAGGTCGCCCAGCAGGAGGCGGAGCAGGGTGGACTTGCCGGCGCCATTGGGGCCCGTGATGCCGATCCGCTCCCCCGCGTTGAGCTGGAGGTTCACCGGGCCCAGCGTGAAACTGCCCTGGCTCACCACGGCGTCACGGAGGGTGGCCACCACTGAGCTGGACCGGGGTGCCTGTCCGATGGAGAACTGGAGCTGCCATTCCTTCCGCGGCTCTTCCACCACGTCCAGCCGGGAAATCCGCGATTCCATCTGCCGGACCTTCTGGGCCTGCTTCTCCGAGGACTCGGTGCTGGCGGCACGGCGGATCTTGTCGTTGTCCGGGCTCTTCTTCATGGCATTGCGCACGCCCTGGGAGCTCCATTCGCGCTGCGTCCGCGCCCGTGACACCAGGTCCGCCTTGGTGGCGGCGAACTCCTCGTATTTTTCACGCGCATGCCGCCTCGCAACAGCGCGTTCCTCGAGGAAGGCGTCGTAGCCCCCGTCGTAAACTGCCACCGAATTCTGCGCCAGGTCCAGCTCTACCACGGTGGTGACGCACCGGGCCAGGAACTCCCGGTCGTGGCTGACCAGGACAACGCCGCCGCGCAGGCCACGGACAAAGTCCTCAAGCTTCGCCAGCCCGGCCAGGTCCAGGTCATTGGTGGGCTCGTCCAGGAGCACAACGTCGAACCGGCTCAGCAGGAGGGCCGCCAGCGCCACGCGGGCGGCCTGCCCGCCGGACAGGCCGGTCATCTCGGCATCTGCGCCGGTTTCGAGGCCGAGATCGGCCAGGACAGCGGGGATGCGCTCATCAAGGTCTGCGGCGCCGGATGCCATCCAGCGGTCGAAAGCCCGGGAATAGGCGTCATCGGCACCGGGCGCGCCGGAGCCCAACGCCTCGGCGGTGGATTCCATTTCAGCTGTCGCCTCCGCGCAGCCGGTCCGCCGGGCGATGTACGCGGCGACGGTTTCACCTTGGATCCGCTCGTGTTCCTGCGGAAGCCAGCCCACAAAGGCGTCTGCCGGGGCGAGGCTGACGGTTCCGTCCTGCGGCTGGTCCACGCCGGCCAGGAGGCGCAGCAGGGTGGATTTGCCGGCCCCGTTGGCACCCACGACGCCCACCACGTCCCCGGGGGCGACGGTCAGGGAAAGCCGGGAGAAAAGCTGCCGGTGGTCATGACCGCCGGAAACATCCTTGGCAACAAGGGTCGCAGTCATAGATCCATCCTTTCACCGGGGCATCCGCAGCCGGTCTTCCCCGTATCCCGGCCCTGATTCACAGGATGGAGGGCGCCGGAACCGGCGGACATGAAAGAACCCGCTGGTCCGGACTTGGGGGGTGTACGGACCAACGGGCTCGACCATCAAGCATAGTCGATACCGGAGCGCGGGTAAAACCGGCGTCATACCGGCAGGATAAAATCAACACACCATCCGTTCTGCAGAGAGCCCTTTATGACCCTCCCCGCCAAGGCGTTCCAGCGCTGGCTGCAAGGCGTTGCGCCGGAGGCCAGCACTGCTGACGTCTGCAGGATCTCCGGGATCAAGCGGACCACCCTGGCCCAACAGCTGGTCCGTGGAAAAGTATCGGTCACCACCGTGGTCAGCATCAGCCGCGCCTATGGCATCAACCCGGTCGCGGCGTTGGCGGAATTCGACGCCTACCGGCAGCTGGCCGATCGCCAGCCGGGGCCCACGCGCTGCGAACTCGTAAGCCAGATCTCCACCGCCGACCTGTTGCACGCCATGTTGGCGCGGCAGGCGATGGACCCGGATGGTACGTCCGGAGCCGAACCGCCCGCCCTTTCGCCGGCGCCGCACCCCACCTCGGTGAAGAACTGGGTTGATGCGATTGACGACGGCGAGGTGCGGCACCGGGTGTCCGCCGCCACAGGCATAGCGCCACAGAATTATTCAGCCCAGCTGACCGCCAACCGGCTGACTGCGGAGCTGGCGGTGGCCACGGCGCGGGCTGCCGGCGTTGGATTGGCCAGCGGCCTGGTGGCCACCGGACTCGTCACGGAAGACGAGGCCGGCTGGGCTCCTGGGGCCCGCCGCGCCGCACTGGACAGCCTGTCCGATGGGGACCTTGCGGTTCTTGCCGGTGACCGGCTGCAGGCTTTGGGCAAGGTGTTGCGGCGCCAGGAGCAGGACCAGGCGCAAACGGAAAAGATCTGGGAGAACCTGGGATGATTGAAATACTTCAGTGGTCAACGCTGGCCATTTGCGGCCTTATAGCCGCGGCCCGGGTGCCGAGTGCGCTGCGGGGTGAGAACCGGTCGCTCTTCTATATCTTCGCCTTGATGACCGCCGCCATCCTGTTGAGTATCGAGGCACCATACGTTGCCATCGACAAAGCCCTGGGCGGCATTAACCTCGCCAATCTGCTCCTGCGCTTCATCATCTTCGGCGCCATCTACTTTGTGGGCATCCGGGTGACCCGCGGCTTCGGCGCGGACCACGCCTACCGGCTCATCACGGGCAGAACGGGAATGACCGTCCTGCTGGTGATATCGCTGGCTATGGTGTGCATGTTTTTCCTTATGGACACGTCAGGATCGTCTGCCGGGCTGGCGCGGGTGGCGGCCAAGGACAGCTGGAACGCGGCCCTGGTGGAGTACTACGGCGCTGCCGGCCGCGCCTACCCTTCCTACGTGTCCCTGGTCCTGTTGCCGGCCATGGTCCGCGCTGTGGGAAGCAGGTTACCGGTGCTGGTGCGCGTCGCCGCCGGGCTCCTGGCGGTGGGCGGTGTGGCGATCGCGCTGACCCTGCTCTTCCCCGTGGTTCCGCCGGAATGGGGCGCTCTCGAATTCATCGTTAACTACACGGCCGTGCTCTGCTTCGCGCTTGGCCTGGCCCTGATTTGGGCCGCCAGGGTGAGGAACAAGAAGGGTGCACTGGTGAGAAGGACATCTACCGAAACGTAACCTTCCTTCCTTTCACATATTCATTAGAATGTGGAACAATCATGGATGTGTGAAGGCGGGGGTTGCAGGGCGTTTACGAACGGGGATATTTTCTTGAACGTGGCAGCTCCGGGGGCCTTTGCACGCTTTGGGGGGATGAGTGGTGGCGGCCGTTGGGGACCGCCCCCACTCAGCCATTTAAGGACCTTTTCGGCCTCTTTCCGGCCGTGCGACAGCTTCTGCCGGTCCAGCGCCGGTCAACGCCGGGCAAGGCGCAATGTCACTAGCTGGAAGGGCCGCAGCAGCAGCTCGGCGCTATCCGGGCCCGGCTCCACCCCGCACGCCTCGGCGGGCCGCTCCAGCAGGTCCACCGGTGTGACACGCCGGACAGGGAAGTTGGCTGTGAGCCTTCCGGCCGAGCGCTGCCCCAGGGACTCGTACAGCCTGACGATCACGTCGCCGGAGCCGTCCTCCGCAAGTTTCACCGCCTCTACAACCAGAGCCGCATTGGACACCGAAACCAGTGGTTCCACAGGTGTGCCGCCCTTGACCAGGCGGGGCACGAGGTTGGTCCGGTAGCCCTCCTGGACGGCACCGGCAATGTCAGCCCCAGGCCTGATGGTGACCGTCAGTTCGTGCTGCCCGCGGTCGGCGTCCGGGTCTGGAAACTTCGGGGCACGCAACAGTGACAGGCGCACTGTGGTGGTGGTGCCGCCGTCGGCCTCCCTGATGCTCCTGCCAACATCGTGCCCGTAGGTGGACGAGTTCGAAACCGCTACGCCGTAACCCGGTTCCCCCACGTGGATCCACCGGTGTGCACAGATTTCGAACTTGGCTGCTTCCCAGGACGTATTGGTGTGGGTGGCGCGGAAGACGTGGCCGAACTGTGTTTCCGCGGCGGACCGGTCAGCCCGGACATCCAGGGCAAAGCCGAGCTTCAGCAGCTTTTCCCGCTCCTGCCAGTCCGCAGAAGTGGTGATGGACAGTGACGGACTTCCGGCGGCAAGGCTGATGCGCTGGCTGATGGCAGAGGATCCTGCCATCCGTTCCACCACAACAGCCGTCCCGCCGCCGTCGTCGTCCAACCGGACGCACTGGACGCTGGTCAGTGGGGTGACATTGCGCCGGTAGAACTCGTCGATGTCCCAGGCGTCCCACTCATTGGGCGTGTCCCGGTGCAGCTCAAGCAGGTTGCCGCGCTCCCCCGGGGCGATGGCTTCCCGGCCGCTCGCGTAGTCCTTGAGCGAGGTGATCAGTCCGTCGGCGTCCACCACGGCCCGGACGATGCCGTTGTCCAGGACGTAGCCTCCGTCCTGTGCGGCGGCCCGGGAGGGCAGCGCCGGCGCGGCCGGTTCCGCCGCGGCAAGAGCCGGAACGCCGCTTCGCGGATGCGGGGCGGCATTCAAAAGGAAGGTCCGCTCCCCGGTGCCGAGAACGGCAGCGGCTGCGCCGGCGATGAGCACTTCGAGGGCAACGGCGATAGCCTCATAGTTGCGCTCGGCGTCCTGGTGGACCCAGGCGATGGAACTGCCCGGCAGGATGTCGTGGAACTGCTGCAGCAGCACCAGCCGCCACAGCCGCTTAAGCTCGGCCGCCGGATAGGTATACGAGTCGGTGCGGACGGCCGCGGTGGCGCACCACAGCTCAGCCTCCCGCAGCAGGTGTTCGCTGCGCCGGTTGCCCTTCTTGGTCCGGGCCTGGCTGGTGTACGTACCGCGGTGCAGTTCGAGGTACATTTCACCCACCCAGACCGGCAGGGACGGATATTCAGCCTCTGCCTGCTGGAAGAAGCTAGCGGCTGAGCCGATCCGCACCTTCGGTGAGCCTTCCAGGTCCGCTGTCCTGGCAGCAGCGGCAAGCATTTCCCGGGTGGGTCCGCCGCCGCCGTCGCCATAGCCGAAGGGAACCAGCGACACCGTGCCGCGGCCGTGGTCACGGTAGTTGCGCTCGGCGTGGGCCAGTTCGCGCCCGCTGAGCTCTGAATTGTAGGTGTCCACCGGCGGGAAGTGCGTGAAGAGCCGGGTGCCGTCGATGCCCTCCCAGTTGAAGGTGTGGTGGGGCATCCTGTTGGTCTGGTTCCACGAAATCTTCTGGGTGAGGAACCACTTGCTGCCGGCGGACTTGACGATCTGCGGCAGCGCTGCGGAGTATCCGAAGGAGTCCGGCAGCCAGGCTTCCTGGCAGTCCACCCCGAACTCATCAAGGAAGAAGCTCTTGCCCTCAACAAACTGCCGGGCCATGGCCTCCCCGCCCGGCATGTTCGTATCTGATTCCACCCACATCCCGCCCACCGGAACGAACTGGCCGGCACGGACCTTCTCCCGGATGCGGCCGAAAAGTTCGGGATAGAACTCCTTGATCCAGGCGAGCTGCTGTGCCGAGGAGCAGGAGAAGACGAAGTCCGGGTATTCATCCATCAGGGCCACTACGTTGGAGAACGTCCTGGCGCATTTGCGGATGGTTTCCCGGACGGGCCACAACCAGGCGGAATCGATGTGGGCATGGCCGGTGGCCACCAGCTGGTGCGCAGACGCATACGCCGGCCTGGCCAGGACCTCGGCGAGCGCTTCGCGTCCGGCCGCTGCCGTGCCGGGTACGTCGTCCGGGTCCATCAGGTCCATCATCCGCTCGAGGGCGCGGAGGATCCCGTGCCGCCGCGGCTGCTCCCATGGCAGCTGCTCCATGAGCCCGGACAGGGTCCAGATGTCCTGCTGGAGTTCCCACACTGTCTGGTTCAGCTCGGCAATGGCGATGTTTCCCAGCCGGTACTGCGGGGCCGTACCGGCGGTCGACTTGTCGCCATACGGGGTGGCTGCGAAGGTCCAGCCCTGCGCTACGTCCGGGTTGGCGGCCGCCTCCACGTAGAAGTCCACCGCCATACCGCCGCCGAGCAGCTTTAACGGGATGTACTGGTTGCGGGGCGAGACCGCCTTGATGATGGAGCCGTCGGCGCGCCAGGCGATGCCTTCGCACTGGAAACCGGGGACCTCGATGGTGAACCCCAGGTCAACCACCACCTCCACCGTGGTGTCCGGCGCGGCGCCCCAGAATTCCGGCACCTCGCCTTGCACGCGGAGCCACTTGGTGCCCCACGGCTTTCCCCACGGCGCGCCGTGTTCCTGCGGCTGGAAGTCCTGCCGCATGGCCTCGAGGGCAGGAACGGGTTCATCGGGAACGTCCCAGCTGCTCAGGGTCAGCGGCAGGCTCCGGCTGTAGATTGCAGGGGTGATGCGTTCGCGGACGAACCTCTCAAGGCGGACTTCCGTGATCCGTCGGTCGTCATGCAATGTTGGCCCTCTTAAATGCTGGAAACGTGGACCAAGGTGTCCATTCGGTGAATAAATCTACCCGCTGGTAGCTTACTCGCGGAAGGCCTGCGCGGGATACCCCTCAAGCGGTTTCCGACAATATCAGCGGAACCGCAGGGCAGGCTTACGAAGGCACCTCCGCCGGAGTCAACGCAACAGGCCTGATGATCCGCTGGTCGCCGGTGTAGATGTTGAGGCTGGTTCCGCGGCTGAATCCAGCCAAGGTCAGGGCGCTCGCTTCGGCGAGTTCCACGGCAAGGCTGGAGGGAGCGCTGACGGCGGCCAACACCGGGATACCGGCGAGCGCCGCTTTCTGCACCAGCTCGAAGGAAGCCCTGCCCGAGACCTGCAGGACAGTCCCGCGCAGCGGGAGCAGCCCTTCACGCAGGGCCCAGCCCACTACCTTGTCCACGGCATTGTGGCGCCCCACGTCCTCGCGGAGGCACAGAAGTTCCGCGCCGCCGTCGTCCCCTATTTTGAACAGCCCGGCAGCGTGCACTCCCCCGGTCTCCTCAAAAACGCGCTGGGATTTCCGCAGCAGCCCGGGCAGCGAGGCGAGGAGTTCCGCGTCGATGGCCAGTGGATCCTCGTCCAGGCTGTAGCGGGAGGACTTCTTGACGGACTCCACGGAATCCGTTCCGCAGATGCCGCAGGAACTGGACGTATAGATGTGGCGCCCGATCGAGGGAATTGTCACGTCGGGCCGGAGCTGGACCTCCACCACGTTGAAGGTCTGCACGCCGTTCTCATCCTCGCCGGCGCAGAACCGCAGCGACACAAGCTGCTCGGCGCTCCAGATGATGCCTTCGGAGACCAGGAACCCGGCCACCAGGTCAAAGTCGTCGCCGGGGGTGCGCATGGTCACCGAGAAGGACAGCTGGCCCAGCCGAATCTCCAGCGGCTCCTCCACTGCGAGGACATCCTCGCGGTGCCGCACCGGAAATTCGAGGGCTTTCGGAGAGCCGTCAAGGACGTACTTGTGCACCTTGCGGCGCTGGGTCACTCGGCCCATGGCCACTCCTGGGTGTTCATACATCCATCATGGCAATTGCCCGGGCCGGATACCAGCCGGGACGCGTCCGGGCGGCTGCGGTCAGCCAAGGAGCGCACTCCAGTCGACCGGGCCGGGGGTGGCCGGCTTGGCAGCCGCCCGTCCGGGCCGCGCAGCGTTTCGGGGCTTTGCTTTCGAACCGGGATCCGCCGGCACGGGAATGGGCGGCCCCCAGGGCAGCGCGAAGGCCGGGACGGGCTCGCCGAGCTGGACGCCGTGCGGCGGCACCACCAGCACGCCGTGCGCCGAGGCCAGGCCGCGCATCATGCCCGGACCCGTATGCTGCGCCGGCGATGCCATTCCATACACCAGGCGAAACGGCATCAGGCGCGTGCGCCCGGGGTCAGGTTCGATGATGCTTCCGCAGGGCACCTCCTGCATCGCCGGCAGCTGGCCGTGCCCCAGCGCCGCCAGCAGCGGCGCACCCACCGTGGACAGCGCCATCATCGCGGCGAGGGGATTGCCCGGCAGGCCCAGCACAAACCGACCGTCCGGCAGTTCCGCGAGGACCGCAGGGTGACCTGGCCGCATCGCGATCCCGTCGATAAGGAGCCGCCCGCCCAACTCGGCCACTGCCCGGCGCAGGTGGTCGGTGCCCGAGCGTCCAGTCCCGCCTGTGGTGATCACGACGTCGGCCGGCAGGTCCGGCGCGCCGGGCACCTCCGGAACCACGTCTTCGAGGGCGGCAAGCCACTCCGCGTAGGAGTCGCCGATGCGCTGCTGGCCGCCCGCTGTTCCGCCGAGCATCTCCACCACGGCCGGCAGTTGCGGGCCGAAGGTGTCCCGTACCTGGCCTGGAACCGGGATGCCCTCGCTGACCACTTCGGAGCCGGTCAGCAGGAGCCGGACCACCGGCTTGCCCTGGACGGGCAGTTCGTCGTAGCCGGCGAGGGCCGCCAAGGCCAGATGCGCCGGGTTGAGCTGCACTCCCGCTTTAACGAGGATGTCCCCTTCGAGGGCTTCCTCCCCGGCTTTGCGGATGTGCTGGCCCGTGCGTGGTTCACCGGGCCGGGCGCCGCCGCCGGTCATCAGGACAGGGAGCCCGTCTTCGTCCTTGCCCAGCTCTGCGCTTTCGCTGCGGAGTATGGCCTTTCCGCCGGGGGGTATGAGCCCGCCGGTCACGATGGGGCTTGCCTGGTGCGGCGCCAGCCGCGTGCCGGGTTCGGCGAGGATCCACGGCCCGGACCCGTTGACAGCCCAGCCGTCCATGGCCGAGGACGCGTAATGCGGCATGTCCTGCAGTGCCACGATGTCCTGGTCCAGGACGCGGCCAAGGGCCAGGTGCAGGGGCACGGGCCCGGCAGGGATGGGTGCTGCCGCCGCGAAGGCGGCCTGGCGGGCTTCCTCCCAGGTGTGGGCGAGGTGCCGCTTTTCCTCCGGTTGGCCTGCTGAACCGCGTTCTTCCCCGGCTCCTTCAGTCATTCGCCGGGGGTCCCGGCGGCTTCAGCGTCGTAGTCGGCAGCCAGGGAACGTGCCACTGCGAGGGCCTCTTCCATCGAGGAAGCCTCGGTGCTTTGCCCGGAGCCTGAGGCAAGGCCGGCGGCATAGCCGGCGATGAAGGTGGTCAGGGGCGCTGCCGGGCGCACCACCGAGTGCGCCGCCACGCCCGCGAGGGCCAGGATGGCATTAACGTCCACCTGGACGTCCTCCAGCTCGTAGGCCTGGAGGAGGGACCTGCACCATTCCTCCAGCGTTTCATCCTGGCTTTTCACTGTTTGCCTCCCAATTCAACTGCTGCCGCGCCGGTCCTGGCGCACGTCCGGGTTCCCGGCGTCAACTCCTAATGCGGCGGCATCATCCCACGTATCCACATCTGCTGTGGAACCGGCGGGGACGGTGACAAGCTGCACGTCCAGACTAGCAAGGAGGGACCGCATGGAACCGTTGATTAAGCCGCCGCGTGCGCGCAGCTCCTGCACGGCCTTTTTTAACCCACTGGTGCGGTAGAAACCAACCAGCATCTGGGGCTTGCCATCCTCGGAACAGGCCATCACTCCGTCCCTGGCCTGCCCTTCCGATGTGAGGAATTGCGTCAATGCCTCCACGGCGCTGGCCGCCCTGGGCATGTCGCAGGCGAGCACCAGGGTGAAGGAAGATCCACCGCCCGCCGCGGACAGCACTTCCAGCCCGGCAGCCACCGCAGCAGCCGGTCCCGCGAATTCGGGCTCCTCACGGCAGGAGACAACCCCTGCCGGCAGCGGCCCCGGATCCGGGCCCACCACTGCTGTCAGCGACGCGCCTGAACCGGCGCCCAGTGCGAGCTCCAGGAGGGTTGCGCCTTCAAAGACCAGCCCCTGCTTGGGCACCCCGCCCAGACGGGACGAACGTCCGCCGGCCAGGATCACGGCGTCGAAGTCCAGCCTGTTACGTTCCACTCCCCCAGCCTAATCGGGCGCGGTCCAAGGCCAAGCCCGAAGGCCGGCAACAACAGTCCGGGCACCACCTGTTCCGGCAGCGCTTACTCAGGCGGCGCCTGTTCCGGCAGCCCTTGCTCAGGCGGCGCGCTCGGGCAGCAGGAACGGATCCCAGGCAGGCGTGGGCTTTTCGAGTTCCTTGATCTGCCAGATGGTGCCGTGCGGAGGCTCGGGGACAAACAACAGCTTCCAGCCCATTTCCGCGGGAGTGTGGTCACCCTTGGCGTTGTTGCACCGCAGGCAGGCAGCCACGAGGTTCTCCCAGGACTCGGCACCGCCCCGGGACTTTGGGTGGACGTGGTCGATGGTGTGCGCAGCCTTTCCGCAGTAGGCGCACTTGTGCCCGTCACGCCGCAGCACACCGCGTCTGCTGACCGCCGTGGACTGGTTGTATCTGGGGCGGATGTAGCGGTTCAGGAGGATCACGGACGGGCGGCCCAGGATCTCCTGGGGTCCCACCACGGGATCATCCCCCTCGGCGACGACGCTCGCTTTGCCCGTGAGCACAAGCACCAGCGCCCGGCGGAAGGTGATGACCGCCAGCGGTTCATATCCAGCATTCAGAACGAGAGTGCGCATGCACGTACCTCTTCACGGCCGCACCCGTCAGGGGCACGAGGGCCGGCTGCCCTCGGCATGTCCGGGCTATGGATCGACACCACAAGAGTAAACAAAGAAGTCCACTATCAGCTAATTCCGGTGACGTCACCCGCCGTGTCCTGCCGAAAGGCTGCGGCGGTTTGTCCGCTTAACGCAAGACGACCCCCGCCTCAGGAGGCAGGGGTCGTCTTCAATCCCGATCAGCCCGGACAGCCGGGCCAGGGTGTCAGTTGACGCGGATGAAGACCGGGCCGGAACCGACGTTGGCGCTGAAGACAACGGTCTGGTTGCCGTTGTAGCCACCGTGAACGGCCTGGCCGTTTCCGGCATAGACAGCCACGTGCGCCATACCGGCGCCGCCATCGGCGTAGTAGATCAGGTCGCCCGGCTGCGCTTCGGCGGCGCTCACGGTACGGCCCAGGGAGAGGTAACCGGCAGGCCAGTCATGGAAGTTGATTCCGACGGCGGCCAGGGAGTTGGTGACCAGCATGGTGCAGTCCTGCATGACGCCGAGCTGGGCGTAGGCAGCGGAGAGGATGGCTGCACCCTTGCCGCTTGCCGAGGCAGCGGGGGCCGAAGCCGGGGCGGACACCTTGGCGGCAACCACGGGCTTCGCCGCGGGAGCGGCCGCTTCCTGGACCTCCACCTCGGGCTTAGGGGCTTCCACGACCGGAGCCGGCGTGGTGGTCACCGCTGGCTTCTCGAAGGAAATGTTGATGGTGGACTCAGCCGAAATCGGAGCCGCAACCGTTGATTCAACTTCCAGGTTGGACGCCGGAGCGGAGTCACGCTGGACGTTGGCGTCGGCGGCATTGGCGGCCAGGCCGCTGGTGAGGACCAGGCCGGAAGCGGCGGCGATTACTGCTGCCTGGCGTCCGACGCCGCCTGCGTTGTCGCCGACAGCCTTGGCAATGATGGCCAGCGAGTTGGTTTTGGGGGCCTCGGCACGATGGCGTGCGGTTGCACGGGTAGTCATCAATTCTCTCTTTCGTTTTCCCCCGTCACCTTGTAGGCAGACAGGGGGCTTTGGACGTGCCGGCATCTTGGGGGTACGCCGGCACGTCCCGAACGGGGATGTGTGATTTAGCGGAAAGCTTGGTGGGGCAAAGAAAAAGCCCTTGGACCGGAAGGTCGAAGAACTAGTTCATGGTGAAGAACGCGGAGGAGCCGGTGGCGGCAACCGCGTGCAGCAGCGTTCCCTGGGAGGGGTTCAGGGCGCTGATCATCATGCCGTTGCCGACGTAGATGCCAACGTGCGCGCCGCCGTTCTGCATAACAAGGTCTCCGGGCTGCGGAGTGGAAGTCGGCTTCATCGCAGTCCACGCGTTGGTGCGGGGGATGCTGATGCCAGCCTGGGCGTAGACCCACTGGGTGAAGCCCGAGCAGTCCCAGCCGGTGACCGGGCTGGTGCCGCCCCACACGTACGAGTGGCCGATGCCGGTGTACGCGATGGCGGCAATGCCCGAGGTGGCAGCCGAGGAGACGGTTTCGGCCAGCTTCTCCGTTGCGGAGGCAGCAGTTCCGGTGGCAGCGTTTCCATTACCCGAGTCGGTGGACTGGGTGCGGACGGCCTGAACCTTGGGAGCGGCGGTGGTCTTGACCACCGGGCGTTCGAAGGAGACGGTGGCCGTCGGCGCAGCCGTAACGGCAAGGGCGCTCTGGGCGGACCCGGACTCGGTCGAGGCGGACACACCAGCGGTGGTGTCTGCGGCATTGGCAGGCAGTCCCATGGTCAGGATGAGGCCGGATGCAGCTGCGATGACTGCAGCCTGGCGACCAACTGTCCCGGCATTGGCACTAACAGCCCTGGACATGGTGTCCAGGGGGTTGGTACGAACCGTTTGCGCACGGTGGCGCGCAGAATTATGGCGTGAAGACACGAAGGTAGCCTCTCCCAATGCCTGCGAGGTGAGCTGTCGGATTCGGATGGGAGTCACCCGGCCGCTCCGCTTCCAAGGAAGCTTTTGCGACTTAACCCCAAGGCCTTTCAAATACAAAGGCCAAAATTGGTTCCCCCGCCCCTGCCAGACGATGTCATGCGAACGGACCTTGAGCGGTGGCAGAGTTAGGCAATCCGCACAAGAGCGTCAACTTCGGAAAAGTTGACGCGAGTTAGACGGTACAGCAGTTTCGAGCGAATGTCACATTCAGGTCACGGCAGGTCAAGATCATTTGAGAGTCCACGGTCACTTGACTAGAGCCAGCCTGTGGGGTCCACCACTTCGCCGTTGACCTGGACCTCGAAGTGGAGGTGGCAGCCGGTGGAGGCCCCCGTGGTGCCGCTGAGGGCCACCACGTCCCCGCGGGAGACGGTTTGCCCTTCCTTGACGCTGAAGGACGACAGGTGGTTGTAGGTGGTCTCCAGGCCATTGCCGTGGTCGATCACCACGCGGTTGCCGCCACCGAACTGGTGCCAGCCCACGAAGGTCACGGTTCCGGTGGCGGCGGCCATCACGGAGGTCCCGCACTGGGCCACGTAGTCCTGTCCCCGGTGGAAGTCGCCGTTGCCGCCGGTGATGGGGCTGACGCGGTAGCCGAAGGGAGATGCGGTGGTCATCACGGCCAGCGGAGCGCCGAGGCTTCCGGCGGAGGCGGCGCGGCTGATGGCGCCTGCGGACTGGGCGCTGAGCAGCTGCTTCAGCTTGCCGTCGGGGTCGGCCTGGGTGACAACGGCCGAGCGGCTGAAGTCGATCTGCGCTCCCGCTTCGGCGGAAACCTGGGGCTGCGGCGTCACCGACGAGGCGGCCACCGGGGAGCCGCCCGTGGCGTCTGTGGCCATCACGGGGCTCGTGGCCGGAACGGTTACGGTGAGGACCAGGCCGGTGGCAGCCAAGGCGATGCCGGCCTTTTGGCCGATGCCGCTGGCTGCGGCGAACTCCGTTATCTGGCGGAGGGGACCTCGACGCCTGCGCGCATCACGGTGCAGATCGCGGGGGCGCTCCGCAGTGATGACCTCGACGACACGCGGCGTCGAAGCAGGGCCCGCCGCGCGGCGGCGTCCCCTGGAATTCTGCATGGTCAAGAAGGGTTCCTCTCTGGAAAGCCTGCGGAGTTAGCTGTCGGATTCGGGTCAGAGAGTTCAAAGACCCGGTCCGCCGTAAGCAAGCTTCGGCACAGAGGTATCCCCGTAAGGATCCTTCGCTGGAAGAGGCTCGCTGCTGACGGACTTCACCCCAAGGCAGTCCCCCGCTGCCGGTTGTGGTTCCCCCGCCTCTGCCAGTTACGACTCGTGCTCCCGATCCGCTGGCAGAGCTCGGCTCCAAATCAGGTAACGCTTTAATATCAACGCTTGGTTTAACTATAGGGGCTTAAGACCCTAAGTAACAATTCCGTTATCTTTGCGGAAATGGCCCGTTGCGGGGTAGGGCGGCCGGCCTTACGCCGCGGGCCGGCGGATTGCCACAAACACGTGCGCGGCCACCTCGGGCGGCAGTTCCAGGGCCCCTTCAATGCCCGGAACCCGCACCGAAATGTAGTCGCCCACCCGCTCCAGGGATACGGCAGCACCCGGGCGGATGCCGCCCTCGTCGAGCTGGGACAGCAGCTCGGGCTCAACCTGGATGGGCTCCGCGAGCCGGCTCACCGTCACCACTGAGGCAGGACCGTAAGACTTCATCGCCTCAAGAAGGCTGATGGCGCCGTCGGCAAAGCCCGGGGACGGGGCACCGCCCAGGGCGTCCAGGCCCGGGATCGGATTCCCGTAGGGGGATTCCGTGGGGTGGTTGAGCATCTCGTAGATGCGCCGCTCCACCCGCTCGCTCATCACATGCTCCCAGCGGCAGGCTTCGTCGTGGACGTAAGCCCAGTCCAGCCCGATCACATCGGCGAGCAGGCGCTCGGCCAGGCGGTGCTTACGCATAACCTCAGTGGCGCGCTTGCGGCCCGTCTCAGTCAGTTCGAGGTGCCGGTCTCCGGAGACAACCACCAGGCCGTCGCGCTCCATCCTGCCGATGGTCTGCGACACCGTGGGACCGGAGTGCCGGAGCCGCTCAGCGATGCGCGCACGAAGAGCAACGATGTTCTCTTCTTCGAGCTCCAAAATGGTCCGAAGGTACATTTCCGTAGTGTCGATCAGATCCGTCATCCAGCTCAGCTCCTCGAGCGCAGTACCTTGCGTTGTCCCACCGTATCGCCTTCACCGCGACGTAGTCCGTGGAAAAGCTTAGCCTATTTTGACTTAGTCCGAATAGTTCACGCCCGTGCTTTGCAGGCGTCTCATTGGCTGGACTATGACGGCCCAGGTTCCCGCCGAAACAGCGCGTCAGGCAGAATGAGGAAGGCCCTGGTCGCAGTCACCGCCGGCTGCCGGCCGCCAACACCCGTCCGGACCAAAGTTACGTCCACGCCGAAATTGGAGCACCTGTGAGCGAAACCAGCATCACTATTCCCGCCGACCTCCTTCCCAAGGACGGACGGTTCGGCGCCGGGCCTTCCAAGGTCCGGCAGGAGCAGATAGATGCGCTGTCAGCCGCGTCAAAGAACATCCTCGGAACCTCCCACCGCCAGGCGCCGGTCAAGAACCTTGTGGGCTCCGTCCGCGAGGGCCTGAGCCAGTTCTTCCGTGCACCCGAGGGATACGAAGTGGTGCTCGGGGTGGGCGGTTCCACGGCTTTCTGGGACATTGCCAGCTTCGGTCTGGTCGAGAAGAAGGCCCAGCACCTTTCCTTTGGTGAATTCGGCTCCAAGTTCGCCGCTGCCACCAACAAGGCCCCGTTCCTGGACGCGTCCTCCATCATCAAGTCAGACCCCGGCACCCGCCCCTCGGCCCAGGCCGAAGCGGGCGTGGACGTTTACGCCTGGCCGCAGAACGAGACCAGCACCGGCGTGTTTGCCCCCGTGCAGCGGGTCGCCGGCGCGGACGAGGGAGCCCTGGTCCTGGTGGATGCCACCTCTGCTGCCGGTGGGCTGGACGTCGACGTGGCACAAAGTGATGTCTACTACTTTGCCCCGCAGAAGAACTTTGCCTCCGACGGCGGACTGTGGCTCGGCCTCTTCTCCCCTGCTGCCCTGGAGCGCGCCGCCCGGATCAAGGCCAGCGACCGCTGGATTCCCGACTTCCTGGACCTGCAGACGGCCATCGACAACTCGCGCCTGAACCAGACCTACAACACCCCGTCGCTCTCCACCCTCGTGACGCTGGACGCGCAGGTGCAGTGGCTGAACTCCAACGGCGGCCTGGACTTCGCGTCCGCCCGCACCGCTGACTCCGCCGGCCGCATCTACAGCTGGGCCGAGGCCTCCGGGTTCGCCACGCCCTTCGTCACCAACCCGGACGAGCGCTCGAACGTTATTGCCACCATAGATTTCGACGAGTCCGTGGACGCGGCCGCGGTGGCCAAGGTCCTGCGCGCCAACGGCATCGTGGACACGGAGCCGTACCGCAAGCTGGGCCGCAACCAGCTGCGCATCGCAACGTTCGTGGCCATCGAGCCGTCCGACGTGTCCGCCCTGCTCGCCAGCATCGACTACGTGGTGGGCGAGCTGCGCAAGTAGCGGAACGCCTTAACGTACGACGGCGCCGCCCGGGTTCATCCCGGACGGCGCCGTTTGTTTGTGGTCAGGAAAGTTCCTGGTCCTGTTCCGGTTCCTGGTCCTCCCAGGCGGCCGTGGCAGCATCAGCCTCTCCTGCACCGACTGCTTCAGCATCAGCTTCTGCCGCAGCAGCGGAATCCACGGAGACGGGGCCGGTCCCCGCCCTTTCCGGTTCCTGCCCCGGTTCCTGGTCCTGCTCGGGCTCCGGTTCCTGCTCCTGCTCCTGCTCGGGCTCCGGTTCCTGTTCATCTTCAGGCCGCACCCGCTCTGCCCACGGAACCCATTCCGGGGCCAGGATGGAGTCCTCGGACGGCAGCAATCCCAGCTCGTTGACGGTCACAACCTTGGAGCGGGAGTTCCGGGTCAGCACCGCGAACCACTGCCACCCGCCGTAGCCGGGCAGCCGGGACTCAAAAAGATGCGTTACCAGGCGGTCGCCTTCGCTCTTGGCAGCCAGGTGGGCTCCAATATCCGATGCCGCCGTGATGCCCTCGATCGCGCTCCGTGCAGTATCCACGGCGGCCGCCAGGAAAGCGTCCGGCTTGCCGGTCCGCCAAACCGGCACGCCGGCGCGCGGCTTGGCTGCCCTCACCGGCGCTGGCGCGGGCGAGGGCGACGTGGCAGCGGGGGCAGTGGACGTGGTGGCGGGGGCTTCGGCTTCCCGGGCCACAGGCTCCTGCGGCTCCGGCAGATCAGCTTCCGGAATCATCGGGGCCTAAACGTCCAGCTCGTCGGCAACCTTACGCAGGGCGGCGGCGATAGCCTTGCCCTTGTTGCCTTCCGGGTATTTGCCTTTGGAAAGGGTTCCGGACAGGTTGTCCAGCACGGTCACCAGATCCTGGACCAGCGGAGCAAGGTCCCGGGCGCTGGGCCGCTTCGCCTTGGCGATGGACGGCGTCTTGTCCAGCACGCGCAGCCCCAGTGCCTGGGCGCCCTTGCGGCCGTCGGCCACACCGAACTCAACGCGGGTGCCGGCCTTCAGCTCCGTGACACCCTCGGGCAGCGAGGATTTGGGCAGGAACACTTCCTGGCCGTCTTCGCCCGCGAGGAATCCGAAGCCTTTGTCCTTGTCATACCACTTGACCTTGCCGGTAGGCACGTAATCAACCTTCTTCGTTCTGACGTCTTGAGACACGGCCAGCCGTCACCGCATCCGCATTGTTGTGCGGGTTCAAGGTATGACAGCTGGAGACCGTGTTGGTCTGTTTCCCCCAAGGTTATCCTGCCCATGCCGTAATCCTGCTTTCAACCGCTTCCTCCCCGCCCGTGCGCAGCCCCATAAGCCTATGGCCAGGGAACCCCGTGGCCATAGGCCCATGACGGCCGCCCCAGCCCCAGTACCTGCGGGTGTCGGACCGGGCTGTTAGCGTTGCGTTTATGACTCCCTCGCGTTATCGGCGGCCCCTGACGATCTTCGCCGCAGTTATTGCCGTGCTCTCGCTGGCCGCGGTGGCAGCCGTAATGGCGCTTGCCTTCGCCGGGTCCGTGGCTCCGGCCTGGGTCACTTACACGGCGCTCTACGGCCTGCCGCTGGCGTTCCTCCTGATGCTGTTCCTTGTCCTGGACAGCGTCGCCGGGCGCCGCCGGGCAGGAAAACCGGACGGGCGGTAACGTTGGACTGATGTCCCTTATTCGCGCGCTCAGCAAGGACCTGGAGGCCCGCAGCGACGACTCGTTGCGGGCGCTGTTCGACGCGCGGCCGGACCTCATATCCCCCACCGTTCCCGATTTCGCCGCCCTCGCTGCCAGGGCCAGCGGCCGGGTCAGCGTCCAGCGGGCCCTGGAGCGCCTCAACCGGCCCCAGATGCAGGTCCTGGAAACACTCCACCTGAGCACCAACACCGATACCGAACACAGCGCGTCGGCCGCGGGGCTGCGGAAACTGATTTCGGGGTCCACCCTTGCCGCCGTGGAACGGATCCTGGCATCACTCCAGGAACTCGCGCTGGTGCACCGCGCAGACCCCCCGCACGGGACCCCGCCCGGCAAGCAGCGCTACTACCTCCCCGTGGGCAGCCTCAAGGACGTGGTGGGGATCTACCCGGCCGGGCTGGGACGGAGCTACACGGAGCTGGTGCGCCTCCAGCCGGCGTTCGCGCAGCGGGCCGTGCAGCTTGTTGGAGAACTCCACCGCAGCGGCGCGGCCATCCATGGTGCCACTACGCCCATGGAGGCGGCGCTGGCGCTGCAGCACTGGACCTCGTCCCCGGAAGCCTTGCAGCACATACTGTCCACCGCTCCGGAACGGACCACGGCGCTGCTCGCCAAATTCCGGAACTGGGCCATGGGCGCCGTCCCCCAGGCGCAACGCAAGGCATCCATCACCAGCGAGGGGCCCGACGTCGGACCCGTCGACTGGCTGCTGGCCCGTGGCCTGCTGGTGCCCTTGGACGCAGCCCACGTGGAACTGCCGCACAGCGTGGGGGTTTCCCTGCGCGGCGGTGCCATCATCAATGACTTCGCCCTGTCCCCGCCCGTTCCTGAGCTTGGGACCACCACCGCCGCGCTGCGGCGAAACGCGGCGCTCGGCGCCATCGCCGAGACCCTGCGGCTGGTGGGCGAAATGCTCCATGCCGTCAAGGAACAGCCGCTGGCAACGCTCCGCAGCGGCGGCGTGGGCGTCCGCGAGATGCGGCGGCTGTCGGAGGTGCTCCGAATCGACCAACCCCGTGTGGGGCTGCTTCTGGAGCTCTGCGGGCTGGCAGGCCTGATCCGGCTGGATGTTGACTCGTCGTCCTGGGTTCAGCCGGCCGAGCTGGAGTGGCTGGTGCTGCCCCGGCAGGAACAATGGCTTTGGCTGGTAAATGCGTGGCTGGCCAGCGAGCGCGTTCCGTCCATGGTGGGCCAGCCCATCAACGGGACCCTGGGCGCGGCGGCAGGGCACCGCGCTGCGTCCGGGAGCACCGTCATCGCCTTATCGGCGGAAGCACAGCGCCCCGACGCCCCGGTGGTGCGCAAGCGGATCCTTGAGATCCTGAACGAACTTACACGGGAAGCGGCGGCACCGGACGGCACCGCTCCGGTGCTCAATGCAGCCGCTGTCCTGCAGCGGGCGGAGTGGGCCCAGCCACGGATGGCGCGGCGCTTCAGCTCGCTGATCCGCGGGGTACTGGGCGAGGCGGAACTTCTCGGTTTGCTGGGCTCCGGCGCGCTGAGCCAGCTGGGGAGCGCCATCGCCAATGATGATCCGGACGCCGCACTCGCCATCCTGGGCGAGCACCTGCCGGCGGAGCTGAACCATGTGCTCCTGCAGGCGGACCTTACTGCCGTGGCCCCCGGCTATCTTGCCCCCGGACTGACCGAGAAACTGCTGGCCATGGCCGACGCCGAGGGGCAGGGGCCGGCCACCATCTACCGGTTCTCTCCCGGTTCCATCCGCCGGGCCCTGGACGCGGGGCATGGCGCCCCGGACCTGCTGGAGTTCCTGCGGGAACACTCAGCCACGGCCGTTCCGCAGCCGCTGCAGTACCTCGTGGAGGACACAGCCGCCCGCCACGGCCGGCTGCGCGTCGGCGGCGCAGCGAGCTTCATCCACAGCGAGGACGAGGCCGCGCTGCTCGAACTGCTGCAGGGGCCCAAAACCGAGGGGCTCGGCCTGGTCCGGATTGCCCCCACTGTCCTCATCTCAACCTCTCCCCCAAGGGAAACAGCCAACGTCCTCCGCAGCCTGGGGCTCTCGCCGTCCCTTGACGAATCGGAGCAGCCTGTTCTCCGGCTCCGGCGGGTACCGGCCCCGAACACTCCTTCGCGGCCTGTCTATACCGCCCCGCGGACAGCACCGGGAGCTAAGGAGGTCCAAGCCCAACTGGACGTGCTCCGGCACCGCCCTGCCGCCGTCGTCAGCCACGCAGGGGAGGCGGACGTCGGCTCGGAGGCAGCCACCCAGCTGGGCCTGGAGGCCCTGCAGCGTGCCATCCGCCTCAAGCAGCGGATCAGCATGAACGTGGTGGACGGCATGGGGAATGCCAACCTGGAGATTGTTGTTCCCCTCTCAGTGAGCGGCGGACGCGTCCGGGTCTTCGACCCCGCGAAGGACACCGAACGGGTGCTGTCCATCCACCGCATTATCGACATTGAGGCCGCAGAGGAACTGCGCCAGTAAAGGACCTCCCCGCGTGAACGACGGACCCCTGATAGTCCAGAGCGACAAAACCATCCTCCTCGAGGTGGACCACGAGCTCGCCACCGAAGCCCGGCACGCCATTGCGCCCTTCGCCGAACTGGAACGCGCGCCCGAGCATGTCCACAGCTACCGGCTGACGCCGCTGGGACTGTGGAATGCGCGCGCAGCCGGGCTGGACGCCGAACGGGTCCTGGACACGCTGCTGAAATACTCACGGTTCCCGGTGCCGCATTCGCTGCTGATCGACGTCGAGGAGACGATGTCCCGGTACGGCCGGCTGCGCCTGGAAAAGGACCCGCAGCACGGGCTGGTGATGCGCACCGACGACTATCCGGTGCTTGAGGAAGTGATCCGTTCCAAGAAGATCCAGCCGCTCCTCGGCCCGCGGATTGATGGCGAAACCGTGGTGGTGCATGCCTCCCAGCGCGGGCAGCTTAAGCAGCTCCTGCTCAAGATCGGCTGGCCTGCCGAGGACCTGGCCGGTTACGTGGACGGCACCCCGCACCTCATCGCGCTGAACGAGGATGGCTGGAAGCTGCGGCCGTACCAGCAGATGGCCAGCGACAACTTCTGGGCCGGCGGCAGCGGAGTAGTGGTCCTTCCGTGCGGGGCCGGTAAAACCCTGGTGGGTGCCGCGGCCATGGCCACCGGCTCAACTACCACCTTGATCCTGGTCACCAACACCGTTGCGGCCCGGCAATGGAAGGACGAGCTGCTCAAACGCACGTCACTCACCGAGGATGAGATCGGCGAATACTCGGGAGCCCTCAAGGAAGTACGTCCCGTCACCATTGCCACGTACCAGGTGCTCACCACCAAGCGCGGCGGGCTGTACCCGCACCTGGAGCTGGTGGACGGGCACGACTGGGGCCTGATCATCTACGACGAAGTCCACCTGCTGCCAGCGCCGATTTTCCGGATGACAGCTGACCTGCAGGCCAGGCGCCGTCTGGGCCTCACCGCAACGCTGGTGCGCGAGGACGGCCGGGAGGGCGAGGTCTTCAGCCTGATTGGACCGAAGCGGTACGACGCCCCGTGGAAGGACATCGAGTCCCAGGGCTACATCGCCCCTGCCGACTGTGTAGAGGTCCGGGTGGACCTGCCGCGGGATGAGCGGGTTGCCTACGCCATGGCTGACGACGCGGACAAATACAGGCTCTGCGCCACGTCCGAGTCCAAGACACAGGTGGTGGAGCAGCTGGTGGCCCGGCACAGCGGGGAACAGCTGCTGGTCATCGGCCAGTACATCGACCAGCTGGACGAGCTCGGCGAACGCCTCCAGGCCCCGGTCATCAAGGGCGACACCACCGTGAAGGTGCGCCAGAAACTCTTTGATGCCTTCCGGGCCGGGGAAATTCAGACGCTTGTGGTCTCGAAGGTGGCAAACTTCTCTATCGACTTGCCGGAGGCGTCGGTTGCGATCCAGGTGTCGGGGTCCTTCGGGTCCCGTCAGGAGGAGGCGCAGCGGCTTGGCCGGCTGCTGCGGCCCAAGAAGGACGGCCGGGCAGCCCGGTTCTACTCACTCGTGGCCCGGGACACGCTGGACCAGGACTTCGCCGCGAAGCGCCAGCGCTTCCTCGCCGAACAGGGTTACGCCTACCGGATCATGGACGCCAAGGACGTGGAAACGGCGGAGTAGTCTGCACGTTGGCCGGCAGTGCCGTCTGGGGGCCCGCCGTCCACGGCCGGTTCACAACGGGCTTCCAACAGATATCCAGACAACTCCCAGAGTCTGGGAGCATGATGGGAACATGAACAAGAACGGCCCTGAAGCGAAGCTCCTCGTGGTGGATGACGAACCCAACATCCGCGAGCTGCTTTCCACCTCCCTGCGGTTCGCTGGATTCGACGTGGTCTCCGCAGCCAACGGACGCGAAGCCCTCGCCGCTGCGGACCTGCACGCACCGGACCTCGCCGTCCTGGACGTGATGCTCCCGGACATGGACGGGTTCACCGTTACCCGCCGTCTGCGCGCTTCCGGCAAGCACTTCCCCGTCCTGTTCCTGACGGCCAAGGACGACACCGAGGACAAGGTCACCGGCCTCACTGTAGGCGGCGACGACTACGTCACCAAACCCTTCAGCCTGGACGAAGTTGTAGCCAGGATCCGCGCCGTCCTGCGCCGGACCCAGCCCTTGCTCGACGACGACGCCGTGATCCGCGTCGATGACCTGGAACTCGACGACGACGCCCACGAAGTGCGCCGCGGCGGCACCGTCATCGAGCTCTCCCCCACCGAATTCAAGCTGCTCCGCTACCTCATGCTCAACCCGAACCGGGTGCTGTCCAAGTCGCAGATCCTGGACCATGTGTGGGAGTACAACTTCAATGGGGATGCCTCCATCGTGGAGTCCTACATCTCCTACCTCCGCCGGAAGGTGGACATCGATCCTGAAGCTCCTGCCCTGATCCAGACCAAGCGCGGTGTGGGTTACGTGCTTCGAACGGCAGAAAAGCGCTGACCTTGCTGCAGCGTTGGAAGTCGGCCTCCCTCAGGACGCAACTGGTGGCCATGATCATGGCCCTGCTCATCGTTGCCCTGACAGTGACCGGAGCGGGCACCCTGACCCTCCTGTACAGCTACCTGCAGGGCCAGGTGGACGACAAGCTGCACGCCGCCGTTGAGCTGGCCGGGAAGCAGCGCTCGTTCACGCAGCTCCAGGCCCCGAACCCGACCGTTCCCACCGACTATTCGCTGATACTTTTTGCGCCCGGCCAGGATCCGGTTCCGTTTGGCGGGGACCCCGTAAACCATCCGGACATCAGCTCCATTACCGTTGAGCAGGCCCAGTCGCGCGGCGGTGTCCCGTACCAGGTCAGGGGGACCGACGGGGAGAACTGGCGGGTTGTTGCGGTGACGGTCCAGACCAACCAGACCACGGCGGTGGTGGTCATTGGGTTGTCGCTGCAGGGTGTGGATGATGTGTTGAAGCACGCCACGCTCGTGGTAACCGGAGTCGGGCTGCTGACGCTGCTGCTGGCGTCCCTGATCGCCAGCTGGACGGTGTCCCGTGCCTTCCGGCCGCTGGCCCGGGTAGAGAAAACGGCGGCCGCGATCGCTGCCGGAGACCTCTCCCGCCGTGTGGAGGTGGAGAACCCCGGCACCGAGCTCGGCCGGCTGAGCAGTTCGCTGAACGCCATGCTGGCGCACATCGAAACGGCCTTCGCCGCCCGCACGGCCTCGGAGGCGAGGATGCGCCGGTTCGCTGCCGACGCCTCGCATGAACTGCGGACCCCGCTGGTGACCATCCGCGGTTTCTCCGAGTTGTACCGGCACGGCGCCCTGGCCACCGACGAGGACGTCGCCACGGCCATGGGAAGGATCGAAAGCGAAGCCAAGCGCATGGGCTCCATGGTGGAGGACCTGCTGCTGCTGGCCCGCCTTGACGAGCAACGGCCCCTGCAGCAAAAGCCCGTGGACCTGCAGCTGATCGCCCACGATGCCGTGGTGGATACGCAGGCCAGTTCGCGTTCGCGGGTCATTTCGCTGGTGGGGCTCGACGGCGGCTCCGCGGCTCCCGCGCCCGCCCTGGGCGACGAGGCCAAACTCCGGCAGGTGGTGGGCAACCTGGTGGGCAACGCCCTCCGTTACACCCCGGAGAACACCCCCATCGAACTAGCTGTCGGCGTTCGCCGTTCAGAGGACGGGCGCCAGCGGTCCGTCGTTGAAGTCCGCGACCACGGGCCGGGCATCTCCGAGGAAGATGCCTCCAAGGTTTTCGAACGCTTCTACCGCGCGGACACGTCCCGCACGCGTGAGACCGGCGGCAGCGGCCTGGGCCTGGCCATTGTGGCAGCCATCGTGGGATCCCATGGCGGTTCCGTGCGGGTGCAGAATACCGACGGCGGCGGGGCCACCCTGGTGGTCAGCCTTCCGCAGCGCGAAGACGCGCCGGGCAGCGCCGCGTCAGGGCGAGACACGTCAGATGCGGGCGGCTCCCGGGCAGCTGCAACGGAGACGTTCGAAACCGAGGATCTGGGGACTTTCCCCCGGCAGACCGCATAGGGGCCGCCGCGGGGGGACCGTTGTATCGGGACCGCCGCGCCTTTGCCTCGTTATCCACATAGCGGCCAGGGTCCATCGCATGCGGGCGGCCGCTTTCCTAAGCTCGTTGCAGAAGTCCGGACCAGCCGGGCACGGGAGCACACGCTGCCCCTACAGCGAAAGGCACTGCCATGAGCATCATCTCCGTCGACACCGAACTCCTGCAGCTCAAGTCGGCCAACGTCCAGGCCACCGTGGACAGGATCAGCGCAGACGTCCAGGCCATGAAACGGGGACTGGACGAGCTCCAGGGCTCCTGGCGCGGCTCCGCGGCCACCAACTTCCAAGCCCTCGTCACGGAATGGACCATCACCCAGGGGCGGGTGGAAGCATCGCTCGCTTCGATCAACATGGCCCTGGCCTCGGCGGCTACCACCTACGCCCAGGCAGAGCAAGGAAACACCCAGCGGTTCAGCTAGGCCGGCCGGACCCGGGCACGCCGTGCGCCTCTGTCAGGCTTCCGGAGTGCCTTGATGGAACCGAAGCCGCCAGCGGTCACCGTCGAGCACCCACAGTGAGCTCCGGAGTGTTGTACCCGAGCGGGCGAAGCTCCGGTACGTCAACAGGACTGCATTGGGGCCAACACGGTCCGCGCCGAGGATCTCGATATCGGTCCGCTCGCCCGGGTCCTCTTCCAGGGCCATCATCATGGCATCCCGGGTCCAGACCCGTCCCGAACTGCCGATCTCGAGGAAGTCGGGGTGCAGGAGGACGGCCGTCCGGCCGATATCGCCGCGGACCAGGGGGCCCAGCAGTTCCCGTTCCAGCTCCTCCACCAGCGCTTCGGGAGCCGCAGTTTGGGCCTGGCCGGTCGCGCCAGCCAGATCAAAGGCCGCGTCATCCAGCTGGGCGAAGTCCAACTGGGCAAAGTCCTGCCCGGCAAAGTCCAACTGGTCCTGGTCCTGCCGTGGCAGTTGCTGCTGGTGGCTGGTGCTCGGCTGATCAGCGTTCTGCTGTGCCAGTTCCTGCTGGTTGAAGAGGTCAGGTTCTCCGGGCGCTGCGGGAGGCTGGACCGGCGCCGAGGAGGCACCGCCCGCGCGGGCCCCCGGGGCGGACAGGTGGTGGGCGCCGGGAAAGCCGGGGCCAGAACGGGCAGCAACACCTTGCTGATAGGCAGTGGCAGCAGCCCGGGCGCGGTCGTCCGCGGCTTCGTTCAGGTGGTGCCCGGCATGCCCCTTGACCCATTCGAACCGGTATTTCCGCCCGGCGAGTTCGCGGTCCAGTTCCTTGAGCAGCTCAACATTCAGCACGGGCTTGCCGTCGGCCTTCCGCCAGCCCTTGCGCTTCCAGCCCGGCATCCACTTGGTAATGGAGTTGATGACGTACTGGCTGTCACAGAGGATGTGCAGGTCCTCTCCGGGAAGGTGCGCAGTAGCCCGGAAAAGATCGAGGACGGCCATCAGCTCGCCCTGGTTGTTGGTGCCGTGCGGCCAGCCGCCGGCGCGCCAGCAGTCGTCATTCACATACCAGGCCCAGCCGGCCGGGCCTGGGTTTCCCAATGCCGAACCGTCGGCCGCTGCAGTAATCGTCACCGGTCCATCCTGCCAGAAGACACCGACAAAGAGGGGGTCCGCGGCCCTTCCCCAACGCCGCCCTGCAGCCGCCTACAGGAGCTGGCGCACCCGGGCAGCCGAAAAGAGGAAGTATCGGAAAGCGTTTACCGAAAATCCCTTGACGCGGCCGTGTGGTCGCAGGCACAATCCTTGTCATACGAGAAAGCGCTTTCTAAGAATCGGGAAGGCGGGCACCGAGGCCCGTTGCCGGCACGGGAAAAGCGTGATCACCAGAACAAGGAAGGCACATCAATGACGATTCCATCCGGCAGGCGGAGGAAGTTCCAGCTCGGCGCAGTGGCTGTCGCCCTTTCCCTCCTCACTACGGGCTGTGGCACCTCCGGCGGCTCCGGCAACAGCGACGAAGTCACTCTGCGGTTTGCGTGGTGGGGAAACGAATACCTCAACTCCCAGACCGAAAAGGTCATCGACGCTTTTGAAGCGGAACACCCCAACATCAAGATCGAATCCGAGCCCGGCGAATGGGCCGGCTACTGGGACAAACTCGCTACCAAGACCGCCGCGAACGATGCGCCTGACGTCATTCAGATGGACCAGAAGTACATCGCCGAGTACGGCGGACGCGGAGCCCTCCTCGACCTGTCAAAGCAGGACGGAATCGATACCTCCAAGCTCGACAAGGAAGGGTTGGCGTCGGGCCAGTACGACGGCGCCCAGTACGGTCTGAGCACCGGCCAGAACGCCTATGTGGTGATGGCCAACACCAAGGTGTTCGAGGCTGCCAACGTTCCCCTCCCCGATGACACCAAGTGGACCTGGGATGACTTCATGGCCACGGCGTCCAGGATCAGTGCGGCGGGTGACGGCAAGAACTACGGGGCCGCCTACGGCACCAACGAAGCGGACCTGATCATCTGGCTGCGGCAGCACGGCGAAAACCTCTATTCAGCGGACGGCAAGCTGGACTTCGACACGTCCACGGCCGCCGCTTTCTGGGAACGCCTGAAGGAACAGCGCGACTCGAAGGCCAGCCCGCCCGCAAGCGTCGCTACCGAAGATTCCGGCGCGGGCCTCGAAGAAAGCCTCTTCGGCACCAACCGGGTGGGGATGGCCTGGTGGTGGACAAACCAGCTCGGCTCCCTTGAGGCCACTACCGGCAGCAACATCAAGATGCTCCGCGCACCCGGCATGGACGGCTCCGCGGCAACAAACGGCATGTACTACAAGCCCACCATGTTCTGGTCCGCTTCCTCCCGCTCAAAGCACCCCGCAGCCGCAGCCACCTTCATCAACTACCTGGCCAACAGCCCAGCGGCCGGGGCGATCCTGATGACAGACCGCGGCGTGCCCACCAATGCGGAGATCGTGGAGAGCATCACCCCGTCCTTGAAGCCGGCGGACACCACAGTGGTCGGCTTCCTGAAGGACATCGCCCCTGACATGGAGGGAGCACCGCCGGTCCCGCCCGTAGGTGCCGGCAGCGTGCAGAACGTGATCAAGCGGTACACCGATGAGGTCCTGTATGACAGACTCACCCCGCAGGCAGCCGCTGACGCGTTCAAGAAGGAAGTCGAAGGGATGCTCGCCGGCGCCAGGAAGTAGCCCCTTGGAGTTTCTGTCCACCTAAAGCCGGCTTCCGGCGCCCTAACGCTGCATATCCGGACAACACTCCCAGGAGGACAAACAAATGCGGCCCCCTCACAAGAGGGGGCCGCATTTATGTCTTCGCGGGACCAGGCCCGGCAGGAAAGGGCTAGAAGCCGCCCATGCCGCCCATGTCGTCGCCGCCGCCAACCGGAGCAGCGTTCTTCTCCGGCTTGTCAGCCACAACTGCCTCGGTGGTGAGGAAGAGGCCGGCAATGGAGGCCGCGTTCTGCAGGGCAGAGCGGGTCACCTTGACGGGGTCGTTCACGCCGGCAGCCAGCAGGTCGACGTATTCGCCGGTTGCTGCGTTCAGGCCGTGGCCTGCGGGCAGGCCGCGGACCTTGTCCACCACAACGCCCGGCTCCAGGCCGGCGTTGAAGGCGATCTGCTTCAGCGGAGCGTCGATGGCAACGCGGACGATGTTCGCACCCGTTGCTTCGTCGCCGGACAGCTGCAGGTTGGCGAATGCCTTGGCACCGGCCTGGATGAGGGCCACGCCGCCACCGGCGACGATGCCTTCTTCAACAGCAGCCTTCGCGTTGCGCACTGCGTCTTCGATGCGGTGCTTGCGCTCCTTGAGCTCAACCTCGGTTGCGGCACCGGCCTTGATGACTGCAACGCCACCGGCCAGCTTGGCCAGGCGCTCCTGCAGCTTCTCGCGGTCGTAGTCCGAATCGGAGTTCTCGATCTCGGCGCGGATCTGGGCCACGCGGCCGGCGATCTGGTCCGCGTCGCCGGCACCTTCGACGATGGTGGTCTCGTCCTTGGTAACAACAACCTTGCGTGCCTTGCCCAGGAGCTCCAGGCCGGCGTTCTCCAGCTTGAGGCCAACTTCCTCGGAGATGACCTGGCCGCCGGTGAGGACGGCGATGTCGGCGAGCTGGGCCTTGCGGCGGTCACCGAAGCCCGGAGCCTTGACGGCAACGGACTTGAAGGTGCCGCGGATCTTGTTGACGATCAGGGTGGCCAGGGCCTCGCCCTCGATGTCCTCGGCGATGATCAGCAGCGGCTTGTTGGACTGCATGACCTTTTCCAGGACAGCAACCAGTTCCTTGACGTTGGAGATCTTAGAGTTGACGATCAGGATGTACGGATCCTCGAGGACCGTTTCCTGGCGCTCAGCGTCGGTGACGAAGTAGGCGGAGATGTAGCCCTTGTCGAAGCGCATGCCTTCGGTGAGCTCAAGCTCCAGGCCGAAGGTGTTGGACTCCTCGACCGTGATGACGCCTTCCTTGCCCACCTTGTCCAGGGCTTCGGCGATGAGGGCACCGATTTCCTCGTCACCGGCGGAGATGGACGCCGTAGCGGCGATCTCTTCCTTGGTTTCGATTTCCTTGGCGGAGTTCAGCAGTTCGGCGGTGACGGCCTCAACGGCCTTCTCGATGCCGCGCTTGAGGGACAGCGGGTCGGCGCCGGCAGCAACGTTGCGCAGGCCTTCCTTCACCAGTGCCTGTGCCAGCACGGTTGCCGTGGTGGTACCGTCGCCGGCGACGTCGTCCGTCTTCTTGGCAACTTCCTTGACCAGCTCGGCGCCGATCTTCTCGTAAGGATCGTCCAGCTCGATCTCCTTGGCGATGGATACACCATCGTTGGTGATCGTGGGGGCGCCCCACTTCTTTTCGAGGACGACGTTGCGTCCACGCGGGCCGAGGGTGACCTTAACGGCGTCGGCGAGGATGTTCAGGCCCCGCTCAAGGCCGCGGCGTGCCTCTTCATCAAATGCAATGATCTTGGCCATAACGGCAATAGTCCTTTCGGGACAGTCGTTAAGAATGAACCTTCGCTGCAGTGCCCGCGACGGACGATCCTTCGCCGTTGGCCTCTGTATGCCTCGGGGTGCGGATCTCACTCCAGTTAGGTGTTTCTTCGCTCCTTGACCGGTGCAGCGCTCCGCAGGCCGGAACCAGCTTTGCTTTAGCAGTCGGTACGTCAGAGTGCTAAATCAATAATTAGCACTCCCCACGTGAGAGTGCAAGCGAACGGAGCCCTATAGTCACCAGGTTCAGCCGTTGGCGAAGCTCAGCCTGCGGCCCGCCCGGCGGTCTCCACGCGGCTGACCGAAGGATTGTTATCGGCTCCGTACGTGTAGACGGTGAACGTGGCAGAGGTGATGTCCCCGTTGCCGTCGAAGGCAAGCGGGCCCGACTCGCCGTCGTAATTGATGTCAGGGCCAGACATCAGCGCTGCCCGGCAGTCCTTGTAGGTGGTGCAGGCTTCGGCTGCCCCGGTGGACCCTTCCCCCGCTCCCCCGGAAACCGCGATCAGGTTGGCCGCGATGGAGCGGCCGGCGTCATCCTGTGCACGGGCGGCGGCCAGCGCAGCAACGGTCACCGCATCATAGGCCTCGGCGGCAAACGATACGTCCTTCAGGCCCGGGTCCACCGTCAGAAGCCTGGCCTGGAAGTCAGCGTCGGGAAGCGCCCCGGGAACCAGCGCCCGGGCGCCGTCGAGAAACTTGGCCGGCAGCCGGGAACCGTAGCGCGCGAAGGCACCGTCGCTGAGGAGGACCTTCTTCCCCGCAACACCGGCCTTGCCCAACTCGGCCAGGGCACCCTGCGTGCCGTCCCGGGCGATAACAATAACGGCGTCCGCGTGGGCTTTGTTCACGGCGGCTGCCGCGACCGCCGCATCACCCGCTGTGAACCCGGCAGTGGCGGCCACTTCCAATCCGGACTGTTCAGCAGAGCTGGCGACGGCGGCTGCCAGGTCTGTGCCGTAGGAGCCCTCCTGATGCATCACCGCGACGGTGGCGGCTCCGGCGTCCCGGGCGAGCTTCACGAGGACCGGGCCCTGCGCGACGTCGGCCGCTGCGGTCCGGAAGTAATAGCCGCCGCTGCGGGCCGCACTCAACCCGGCGGCAGTATTGGCGGGCGAAATAAGCGTGGTCCGGGCGCGGGAGAGGACGTCGATGGCTGCGGCCGCATGGCTGGAATCGGTGGGGCCGATGACAACGTCTGCCTTGGCGGCGACAAGCGCCTGAGCCTGGCCGGCGGTGTCCAGCCCCGTGTCGGTGGGGAGGAGTTCCACGCGTTTGCCCTTAAGCCCGCCGGCGGCGTTGATCTCCTGCACGGCGAGCTTGACGGCCGCCAGTTGCGGTGCGTTCAGGAAGGCGTTGCTGCCGGTGCTGTCGAGGATCAGCCCCACCTTCAGGGCGCCGTCCCCGGAAGCCTCCGCCCGTTCCACGCGGGCGTTGCCGGTGGAACCGGAGCACCCGGTGAGGGCCAGGGTTGTGCAGGCGGCAGCTGCCAGGAGCGTCCGGCGGATGCCCGCGGAACGGAGGAAGTCGTTGTTCACTCGGCAGGCCGGACGCTTTCGGCCTGCGGGCCCTTCTCGCCTTCGCCGACTTCCAGCTCCACGCGCTGGCCTTCGTCGAGGGCCCGGTACCCTTCACCCTGAATTGCGGACCAGTGGACAAAGACGTCATCGTCCGTGCCGTCGACGGTAATGAAGCCGTAGCCCTTTTCCGCGTTGAACCACTTGACGGTTCCCAGTGCCATGTCCGACCACTCTTTCCGTTGCGTCCGGGCGCCCGCGCCGCTGAGTGCCGGCTGGCCCCAACCGAACCTGAAATTCACTCTAGCCAATTCCGCTCGGCCGGGGCGTGGCGCCTGAGGGACGGCCTGCAATAGTTATTCAGGCGTAACAGCAGGCGTTCCCCGGCAGTCCGCCCCTGCGGGCGGGGTGGCTGTTTACCGGTAGCCGGGACCGAGCACCACAACCAGGGGCACCTGGAATTCGGTGCTGTTCACCAGGGTGGGGATGCCGAGGAGTTCGGCCAGGGCCTGGGCGCTGGCCAGTTGGCCTGCTCCTGAATAGAAGATGGTGGAGGTCTGCTGCGGCGCGCCGGCCCAGTTGCCCACCTGCCCCAGCATCCAGCCGTCGGCCTGGACGGTGCCGCCAACCCGGCCGGCCAGCCCGCCCATCCCGGTGGCGTTGTACACGGCCACGGCCTGCGCCTTGTTGATCCGTGCCGGGGAGATGGCAGTTGAGGCCGGTGCGGGTTCGGCCTCGGCACTGGCTTCGGGTGCAGTGGATGCTGAAGGCTGCGTTGTGGTGGAGGGAGTCGCATCGGGTGTTGCCGAAGGCGTGGAGCCCGTGGTTGCGAGCGGCGCGGCCTCCTGGCTGACGGACGCCTGGTTGCCGGCGGTGTTGAATGCCAGCTTGGGGAGGATCAGGAAGGAGACCAGTCCGATGGCGAGTGCGGCAATGCCCACTGCCAGGATCGGCCACAGCCGCACACTGGCGGGGGCGGAAGCCGTGCGGTGGACACCTTGCCGCGAAGCACTCTCCGGGACCTTGTCGAATTCATCGCGGGCGTATCTGGTCATGGTGGATGACATCCTTGTTGGTTTGCTGTTGAGGGAACAGCGGGAGCGTCTTACGCGCCGGACCCCAGGCGCCGGGCGGTGCGTGCACGGTGGCGCGACGTACGTAGTCTACGCAATCGCTTCACCAGCATGGGATCGTGGGCCAGTGCATCCTCGGTATCAATGAGGGCATTGAGCAGCTGATAGTAGTGCGTCGCGGAGAGGTCGAAAAGCTCCCGGATGGCCTGTTCCTTGGCGCCGGCGTACTTCCACCACTGCCGCTCCAGGGCAAGCATCTGCTGGTCCCGCTCACTCAGCGGCGAGTCACGGAGGGTAAAATCGGCCAGGAGCGAATGCCGTGGTTCCTGCTCCGGCAGGTGCTCCCGAGCTGGCTCCGCCACGGCACACTCCTTTTGCTGATTGCGAAAATGTCTGACCCCCATGCTACGGGCGAATAACACCAATGTCATTTGGAACCCGCAGGCGTCAGCAGGCCGGAAGCGGGGCGCCCCTGCAAGAATGGGACGGTGTTTGAATCAGATGCCTTGTTCGAACTGGCGCAGGAAACGGCGGATGCGGTCGGTTTCGCCGAACTGGCGCGCCTCCCCCTGGACGAGCTGATGGCACCGGACTGGGCCGCTGCCCTGGCCGGCGTGGAAAGCGAACTCCGCCAGGTGCTCACCTTCCTCGCGGGCGAAGTGGCAACCGGGCACCGGGTCCTGCCGTCGCCGTCGAACGTCCTGCGCGCATTCCGGCAGCCGCTCGCGGACGTCAAGGTGCTCATCGTCGGCCAGGACCCCTACCCCACACCGGGACACGCCGTCGGGCTCTCCTTTTCCGTCGATCCGCGCACGCGGCCCATCCCGCGGAGCCTCGCCAACATCTATCGGGAGTTGGAATCGGACCTGGGACTCCCTGCCCGGGTGCATGGCGACCTTTCCGCCTGGGCCGGCCAGGGCGTGCTGCTCCTGAACCGGGTCATGACCGTGCGGGCGGGTGCTGCCGGCTCCCACCGCGGAAAAGGCTGGGAGAAAATTACGGCGGCGGCCGTCACGGCCGTCGCTGCGCGCCGCCGTCGGGACGGGTCGCCGATGCCCTTGGTCGCCGTTCTGTGGGGAAAGGACGCGGAAGGCGTCCGGCCGCTCCTGTACGGCGCCCCCGCGGTGGCGAGCGCCCACCCCAGCCCGCTGTCCGCGTCCCGCGGATTCTTCGGTTCCCGCCCCTTCAGCCGCGTCAACGAACTCCTGCGCGCGCAGGGGGCGCCCGACGTAACCTGGGAGCTCCCGCCAGTCCCTTAGCTTAGGCTTGCCTTATGACCACGATCCCCGCCGCCACCAGCGCCACCAAAAAGAGCCGTCCACAGGTGAACCTCACCGTGCTCCGCAGGGAAGAACTGTCCCCGCACATGGTCCGGATTATTGCTGGCGGGGACGGCTTCGCGGACTTCACCACCAACGGCTTCGTGGACCGCTACGTCAAGCTGGTGTTTCCCCAGCCGGGCGTCGAGTACCCGTCCCCGCTGGATCTGTGGACCATCCGCGAAACCATGCCGCGGGAACAGTGGCCCTACACCCGCACCTACACCGTCCGCTGGGTGGATGTGGCCGCCCGCGAACTGGCCATCGATTTTGTGGTCCATGGCGACGAAGGCCTTGCCGGGCCCTGGGCGGCGAAGGCGCAGCCGGGCGACGCGCTGACGTTCACCGGCCCGGGCGGCGCCTACAATCCGGCACCCGACGCCGACTGGTACCTCTTCGCCGGCGACGAGGCAGCGCTGCCGGCCATCGCGGCGTCCATCGAGTCTCTGCCGCCGGAAGCCGCCGGCCTGGCGTTCCTGGAGGTGGATTCAGAGGCCGACATCCAGCCGATCGCGGCCCCTACCGGCGTGGAGGTCCGCTGGCTCACCCGCAAGGGCGTCCCTGCCGGCGAGAGTGGCCTCCTGGTCCAGGCAGTTGCGGATGCCCCATGGCCTGATGGCCGCGTGGACGTCTTCGCCCATGGCGAGCGGGGCTACATGAAGGCCCTGCGCGACGTCTTCTTCAAGCAGCGCGGCCTCGACCGCAAACAGGTTTCGCTCTCGGGCTACTGGGCCAAGGGCCGGGTGGAGGACGTGTTCCAGGCCGAGAAGAAGCTGCCGGTCGGCCAGATCTAGCCGGCGGCCGCAGGAGCCAGGGGCGGCGGTCAGCGGCGGCGGGCGCGGCGCCGCTCGTTGCTCGCCAGGCTTAGGGTCAGTGGCCGGGCCAGCGTGTCACCGAGGACAATCCCGCCCGCCGTGCCCAGGACTATTGCCCCGGCGTTGAGCATTCCGCCGGCCCCGAAGAGGATCTGCGTTTCCTCGATGGTGAGCACGTACATCGACCGGAAGATCGTCAGGCCAGGCAGCAGGATCAGTGCTGCCGGGACGGCCACCACAAGTTGCGGCGCTCCCATCCGCAGGGCGACCACCCGGGCCAGCAGTCCGATGACCACAGCGGCGAGGGCAGGCGAGAACCGGTCCCCGACCCCCAACTGGCTGGCGCCCAGCAGGACGAAGTAACCGGCCACCCCCACCCCGGCGGTGGGCAGCAGCAGCTTCCAGCTGGTCTGTTCCGTGACGCCGATGGCCATCACCGCCACGGCTACGAAGACCACCAGGACCCAGAGATCGTAGGCGGGCGGGAAGGTCTCGGTGACGTCGATGCGCTGCATTCCCGTCAGCTCCCCCACCACAAAGGCCACCGCGATGCCCGCCACGATGGCGCCGAAGGTCAGCAGCGTGGACAGGAAACGCCCGGCCGCGGTGACGGGGAATCCGTTGATGGCGTCCTGCACGGAGGAGACGAGGCGGCCTGTGGGCAGGAGCAGGAGGATTCCGCCCACCACTACGATGGCCGGCGAAGTGGTGAGCCCGAACTGCCAGAGCACCAGCGCCAGCTGTGTCACCACGAACGAGCAGCTGGCGGTGATGAAGAAGTCCGGCACCCGCCACCGGCCGAGTTGGCGGGCCAGCAGGCTGATGGCGATGTTGGCGACGAAGGCGATGGCGGAGGACACGGGGCCGCCACCCAGGACACCCACAAAGACCGCCGCGAACGTCCCGAAGGCCACCGTGACCATCCACCGCGGGAACGGCTTTGGACTGGTGATGGCCTCGTCCAGCCGGCGGATGGCCTCGTCGCGGCCTACTCCCCCGGCCACGATGTCCGTGACCAGCTGGTGGACTTTGGCAAGGCCGGCGTAGTTGTTCGTCCAGGAGCGCACCACACGGAGCAGCGCGATGGGCGTCTGGTCCTTCGGGGCATAGTTGATGCCCACGGACTGGTTGGTGATGTCCACTTCGATGTTCTTCAGGCCCAGCGCCGCGGTCACGGCAATGATGCTGGTTTCCACCTCGAGGGCGCCGGCGCCGTAGCGGAACATCGTTTCTGCCAGGTGCAGGGCGAAGTCGAGGGTTTTGCGGGCAGAGGTATCAACGCCGCCCACCTGGATCATGGGGTTGGCATAGGGGCTGCCCGTGAGCCGATCCACGATGCTCAGCGGTGCTGTGGGCGGGTTTTCGCCCTGCACCAGGCGCCGCAGCATTCTTTTGGCGGCGGCGTTCTGCCGCACCTGGGAGGGTGTCAGCGGCTCGGTCTTGGGCAGTCCGTCCGTATGTGGCCTGCGTCCGGGGTGTTCCCGCCGGTCAGTCATGGGTGCCTCCTCCCAGTGCGGTGCAATGAACAGTCTTTCAGGCGGAACGCCTTCGGGGCAGCTTGCCCAGAACCGTGCGTGCCGCGGCCACCGCGGCCCGGGCCAGGCGGTTGGCGTGGAAGACGGCTGGGCGGACCGGCGTCACGAAGTCGCCCACCAGCTGGACCACTTCCCCGCCGAAGCCCTTCTTGAATTCGTAGCCGCCGTGGCCTTCCTCGTCCTGCCCGGAGATGCCGAACGTTCCGTAGAAGTTGTACCGCGGGTAGCCCTTTTCCAGGGCATGCAACATCATGCCCCAGTACAGCGACGTGGCGCCGTTGAAGTAGATGTAGTCCTGTACGGTGCCGCCGATCACGCACACCACCTCGTCCCCGTAGCAGACGAAGTGGATGGCTGCCACAGTGGCGACGCCTACGGAGTCGGGGAAGCGTTCGATGTCCTTCAGGCTGCGCTCGTAGCTGTCCACGAGGTCCTGGACTACCTTGAGCCGGTTCGCTTTTTTCTTGCTGCCGGTCTCTTCCACCTCGCGGCGAAGCTCCGCAGCCGTGGCCGATTCCTCCGCCAGACGCTCGGTGATGGATTTCCGGTAGGCCGGAATGTCGATCTTGGCCATCATGAGTTTGGTGAACTCGGCGGAGGTGGTGCGGAGCAGGTGCTCGTAGTAGGCGCGTTCGCGGTAGACGAACCCCTTCTCGTCCCCGGCCCTGCTCAGCGCGCCATAGAAGTCGTCCAGGGTTTCCAGCGTGGCCTGTTCCAGGAACACACCGTTCTTCTCGGCTTTCCGGATGGCCTTGCGCGTCCGGTAGCTGGTGCCCATGATGAGTTCTTCGGCGTCCTTGATGCCTTCCAGGCCCTTGATGAACATCCAGTTCACGTTGACGAAGTTCATGTCCAGCCCCTGGTGCTGGAAGCCCAGCGACTCAAGCCTAGCCACCAGCGGCCGGTTGTCCTCCACCTCGGGGTGCTCTGCCCCGTCGGCATCGCGTGCGATGTATCTGACGTTGGGAGAAATGCGCAGCTCCGCGGCTTTCCGTTCGGCGGCGCGCCGGCTGAGGAGTCCGACGACGGCACCCACCAGTTCCGTGTCCGAATAGTCCATCAGGGGTCCCTTGGCGCATTCACACACCGTGTATCCCAGGCGGGTGGTGGTGTAGTTCAGTTTCCCGGCGGCGACCAGTCCGCCGTCGCGCTTGATGCCGAAGAGCTCCACCTGCTGCCCGCGGGCGCGCTGGAAACGGGCGAAGTCAACGGACTGGAGGAAGCTGTTGAGCGGGTGCTTGGCCGCAAAAGCCTCGAACTCTGATTCGCTGAGGATGGCGAATTCAAGGTCGGTGCCGGTGGTCACTGGATTCAAGGGATTTCCTTATTCACGTGTGGATGGCCTGGATGCAAGGCGCAGGATCAGGGACGGGTGTTCGGGCGCGGCCCGCGTGCAACCTGTGGTTCAGGGTGCCGGACGGCGGTCAGTAGAACTGCTGGCCGGTCCGCGCTGTTTCGATCCGGCGGAAGACCTTTTCGGCGCCGCTGACCCAAAGGCGGTGGCGGAGCGGAGCAAGGATGTAATCGTGGCAGCCCACAAAGTCGGTGACCGTTTTGGTGAAGCTGGTCTTGAACATGCCCATGCCGTACAGGTTGTGGGTCTTGTCCTTGATGCGGGCGGAGGGCGGGGTACCGCAGAAGTCGTATTCGGTGCACCCCAGTTCCTGCATCCGCCGGATGGCTGCCCACTGGACCAGGTGCGAATCGCCATACTGTTTGCGGTTCTGGGTGGAACCGCCATCCTTGTACGTCGCTTTGGCGCCGTAGTTGATGACGAAGGCGCCCACGCTGGGTTTGCCGTCCTCGTAGACGAAGAAGAAATTGCCCTGGCCGCGGTTGCAGAACTCGTCCCAGAACGCGGCGTAGTACTCATAGCTGCGCAGCGGCATGGATCCCTTGGCGTTGACGGTGTCAGCCATGAGGTCATAGAGCGCACGGTAGGTCTCGGCGCCGGGTTCTTTCCGGAGCACCTCGCAGCCTTCCCGCTCGGCGCGGCGGATGGCGTTGCGCGCCCGGGAGGAGATGGCCTTGAAGACGGCTTCCTCCGTGCCCGAGATGTCCAGCAGTGCGGTGGAGTCGTTGGATTGGATGTTGGGTGCCTTCACCAGGCCGGCGGCGGCCAGGTGGGCCTGGACATCGGCGGAGTCCACGATGTCGGGTTCGATCTTGATGGTGAAGACGTTGAGTCTCTTCTCCCGGACGAAGGCCGCGCAGGCTTCCAGTGCCGCCTTCAGGTCCCCGGCCGCTGCGAGGTCAGGGCCTTTGATGAGGTACCAGAGCCGGCCCAGGACCGGGAATTTCTTTTCCAGCACCAGGTTGTAGCTGGCAGCGGCGGGGCTTTCCAGCACCAGGAACCGGACTTTCCAGCCGGTGCCGTTCTTTACCGACGCATACGCGGCTGACTGCAGCATGTTGCCGCCGTTCGGGTTGGCCGTGACGTGCTTGTCCCAGTTTTCAATTTCCTCGGCTGTGGCAAAACGTGCGGTGAATTCTCGCAAAGGGGCCGTGTCCAATCGGGGGTTGTGCGCGGTTCTGTTCTCGTGGCTGCGTGCGGACATGCAACCACAAGTCTAAAGGCTGGCAGCGCCGCGGCGTTTCAGCAGGGCGGTCCGGAGCCCTCCTGCGCCGCCGGCGGCCGGCAGCTTGCCTTGACTGCCGCACGGGTCTTGGCGAGGGTTGGGTTATGCAGCCGTCACCCGGAGAGCTGAAGCCGGCCCGGAACCAAAACGCCGGACAGCCGGGCGTGGGCAGGCAGATCCTGGTGCTGGCGGCCTTCCTGGCTGCGTCGTTCCTCGTTGCGGGCCTGGGTTCCCTCGCCACGTTCAACAATGTGAACGGCTGGTACAGCACGGCGGACAAGGCGCCCTGGTCGCCGCCCAACTGGGTCTTCGGCCCTGTCTGGACTTTCCTGTACACGGCGATGGCCGTGGCAGCCTGGCTGGTCTGGCGGAAGCAGGGACCCGGTACCCCGCGCGCCTTGGCGGTTTACGGAGTCCAGCTTGCGCTGAACCTTGCCTGGACGCCGGTTTTCTTCGGGCTCTATCCCGCCATCGGCGCCGCTGCCCTGTATTTGGCGCAGGCAATCATCCTTGCCCTGATCGCCGCCGTCGCTGTGACCGTGCTGTCCTTCGGCCCCATCAGCCGCATGGCTGGCCTGCTCCTTTTGCCCTATGTGTCCTGGCTTGTGTTCGCCGCCACGTTGAACCTGTGGGCAGCGCTCAACAACTGACCCGCCGCGTCACTACATCAGGGGGACGCTAGCATTCGACGACGTTGACGGCGAGGCCGCCCATGGCCGTTTCCTTGTATTTGGAGCTCATGTCCTTGCCGGTTTCGCGCATGGTCACGATCACTTCATCGAGTGAGACCCGGTGCGAGCCGTCACCCCACAGCGACGACGTTGACGGCGAGGCCGCCCATGGCCGTTTCCTTGTATTTGGAGCTCATGTCCTTGCCGGTTTCGCGCATGGTCACGATCACTTCATCGAGTGAGACCCGGTGCGAGCCGTCACCCCACAGCGCCATCTTCGCGGCGTTGATCGCCTTCGCCGCAGCGATCGCGTTCCGCTCAATGCACGGCACCTGCACCAGCCCGCCGATCGGATCACAGGTCAGTCCCAGGTTGTGCTCCATCGCGATCTCCGCCGCGTTCTCCACCTGCGCCGGCGTACCGCCCATCACCTCGGCCAGGCCCGCGGCGGCCATCGACGACGCCGAGCCCACCTCGCCCTGGCAACCCACCTCAGCCCCGGAAATCGACGCCTGTTCCTTGTACAGCACCCCCACCGCGCCGGCGGCGAGCAGGAACTTCACCACCACATCATCCCGGTCCTCCTGGGAGGCGTTCTCCATCCCCGGCGCGAAGTGCAGCGCGTAATACAGCACCGCCGGAATGATCCCGGCCGCCCCGTTCGTCGGGGCGGTGACCACCCGGCCGCCGGAGGCGTTTTCCTCGTTCACCGCCAAGGCGATCAAGTTAACCCACTCCTGCCAATACTTCGGGTCATGGAAGTCCTGGCCCTCACCCTCCGGGTTCTCCGGTTCCAGCCGCGAACTTTCCTTCTTCAACCGCTCATACCAGTCAGGAGCACGACGCCGGACCTTCAGTCCCCCGGGCAGCACACCTTCGCGCTTCAGGCTGGTCTGAACGCAGCCCTCCATCACCGAGTAGATATGCAGCAGGCCCGCCCGGATTTCCTCGGGCGTACGGCTGTCCTCCTCGTTGATCCGCATCACGTCGCTGATCCCCAGCCCGGTTTCCCGGCAGTGATCCAGCAACTCGGCAGCGGTCCGGAACGGCAACGGCAGTTCCTTCTTGGACTCCTCAAGCTCCTGCTGCGCCGCCTCTTCTTCGCCTTCCCGCACGATGAAGCCCCCGCCCACCGAGAAGAACGTGGCGGTGTGCAGGATCTCGTCCTCGACGTCAAAGATGGTGAAGGTCATGCCGTTGGTGTGCCGCGGCAGCACGGTCAGCGGCCGCAGCACCATGTCCTTCACCCCGTACGGCAACGGCACGGCACCGGCAAGCTGAAGCNGTTCCTTCTTGGACTCCTCAAGCTCCTGCTGCGCGGCCTCTTCTTCGCCTTCCCGCACGATGAAGCCCCCGCCCACCGAGAAGAACGTGGCGGTGTGCAGGATCTCGTCCTCGACGTCAAAGATGGTGAAGGTCATGCCGTTGGTGTGCCGCGGCAGCACGGTCAGCGGCCGCAGCACCATGTCCTTCACCCCGTACGGCAACGGCACGGCACCGGCAAGCTGAAGCATGCCGGTCTCGGCGATCGACGCCAGGCGCTCCTCCACCTCCTCGGGCAGGATCACCTCCGGGTGGAAACCCTCCAGCCCCAGCAGGATCGCCGTCATGGTGCCGTGGCCATGCCCCGTCGCCGCGAGCGACCCGTAAAGGTCCACCCGTAACGACGCCACACGGTCCAGCGCGCCGGAGGAATTGAGCTCCTCGGCAAACACAGCTGCAGCCCGCATCGGCCCCACGGTATGAGAGCTTGAAGGCCCTATCCCGATGGAGAACAAATCAAAGACACCAACAGCCACGGATATTCCTAACTACACGTTCGGAGTTTTTGTCCAGGTCTGCCGGGATAAGCGCGCTCCAAGTCGGCACACCTGGACAAAAACTCGCAGGGGAGGCGGTCACCAAGGCGACTGAACCACGAGCGGCGGAGAAGCTTCCTAGAGGTCGCCGCCGTTCTTGGACGCGTATTCCTGTGCGGACAGCAGCGGCCCTTCGGACTCGGCAGCCACCTTGAACAGCCAGCCGGCTCCATAGGGATCGTTGTTGATCAGCGCGGGATCTTCCACAACTCCAGTATTGATCTCCACCACCTCGCCCGTCACGGGCGAGTACAGATCAGAAACTGACTTCGTGGATTCCACCTCGCCGCAGGTCTCCCCCGCCGTCACCGCGGCACCCACCTCGGGCAGGTCCACGTACACGATGTCACCCAGGGCCTCCGTAGCCACAGCGGAAATCCCGATCAAAACCAGGTTCCCCTCCTCCCGGGCCACCCACTCGTGCTCTTCGGAGTACTGCAGGTCAGCGGCAACTTTAGCCATGCGTTTTTCCTTTTGCTGTAGATCTTGTTGTTCTGAAACTTCGTGGGTGGGCTGGGCGTGAGGGGCCCCGGCATCCTCTGCATGCTGCTCGTTCCTCGCTTTGACGCATGCTGCCGGATGCCGCGGCCCCTCCCAACGTCAGGTTCCGCTTCGAGGCCCGCAGTTCTCCGAGAGGAAAACCACATGACCCAGAGTGGCGCAGGGTCCCAGACTCCGCGGAGCCCAACTAGACCTCAGCGCGACGCGACCCCGTATTTCGACGGGATTCATCCGCCTGAAAGAAGGGTGGTCGGGCTCCCTGGACGGGCCAAAGGTGACCACAGCCACGCACCCATGCACGCGTGGAAAGTCCGGTCCGGCGCGCCCGGACCGAGCCAGGGCCGGCGAAGCTACCGGGTCCGCTTGTAGAACGGGAGCTCGACGACTTCGAAGGGCTCTGCCTTGCCGCGCAGATCAACGTCCAGTGCCGTGCCGGGCTCTGCGAACTCGACGTCCACATAGGCCATGGCCACAGGGTAGCCAAGGGTGGGTGAGGGCTGGCCGGAGGTGACTTCGCCAACGGCGTTGCCGTCCTTGAGGACCGGATAGTGGGCGCGGCCGGCTCGGCGGCCCAAGCCCTTGAGCCCAACCAGCCTGCGCCCGGAGGTACTGCCGGCGCCGGCTTCCTTTTTGGCTGTCAGGGCTGCCTTCCCCACGAAGTCGCCTTCCTTGGACAGCGCGACGACGGGTCCCAGGCCTGCTGCCAAGGGGTCGCCCTGTAAGGACAGTTCGTTCCCGTAGAGTGGCATGCCCGCTTCAAGGCGGAGCGAATCGCGGGAGGCGAGGCCCGCGGGGGTCAGCTCCCCGTCGTCCGCGATGGCAACGAGTGCCTGCCAGAGGCCGGGGGCGTCGTAGTTCGATACAAAGATTTCGAACCCGTCCTCACCGGTGTAGCCGGTGCGGGCGAGCAACAGGTCCAGTCCGGCGCCGCCCACCAGGAACGGAACCTCGACGGCGGCGTAGTACTTCAGCTCCGTCACCAGGCTGTGCTTGACGGCCGGGACCAGGCGGAGCAGCAGCTCCTGCGCCCTGGGACCCTGGACGGCGATGAGCGACGTAGCTGCGGAGGCGTCGTCCACTTTCACGTCGAACCCGGAGGCGCGGCGAGACAGTTCGGCGGCCACCACGTCGGCGTTGCCGGCATTGGGGACCACCAGGAATACATCGGTGCCGTCGGAGGCTGCGGGACGACGATACGTGATGAGGTCGTCGATGATGCCGCCGTCCTCGTTGCAGATCAGCGAGTATTTCGCCTTACCCACCGGCACCGCGGAAATCTTGCCCACCAGCGCGTAGTCGAGGAAGGCCGCCGCATCCGGCCCGGTCACCCAGACCTCGCCCATGTGCGAGAGGTCGAACAGCCCGGCGTTCTTGCGGACGGCGTGGTGTTCGGCCAGTTCGGAGCTGTACTTCAGCGGCATCTGCCAGCCGCCGAAGTCGGTAAAGGAAGCACCCAGCTTCTTGTGCTCCTCATGGAGGGCGGTGTACTTGTCAGTCATCAGGAGTCCTTTAGGAAAGGGGTTTCGCTCCCCGAACGCTCAACCACGGGGCAGATCAGTTCTCGAACTCGGAAAGCGGCGGGCAGGAGCAGATCAGGTTACGGTCGCCGGCCGCGCCGTCGATCCGGCCCACGGGCGGGAAGTACTTGTCCTGCTTGAGCGACTTCACCGGGAACACCGCCTGCTCCCTCGGGTAGCTGCGGTCCCAGTCGCTGCTGATGGCGGCCGCGGCGGTGTGCGGGGCGTGGCGCAACGGACTGTCGGCCACGGAAAACTCGCCGTGTGCAACCTGGTCGATTTCGGCGCGGATGGAGATCATGGCCTCGATAAAGCGGTCGATCTCGCCGAGGTCCTCGGACTCGGTGGGCTCCACCATCAGGGTGCCTGCAACGGGGAACGCCAAGGTAGGGGCGTGGAAGCCATAGTCAATGAGGCGCTTGGCCACGTCCTCCGCGGTGACACCGGTCTTGGCGGTCAGCTCGCGCAGGTCCAGGATGCACTCATGCGCCACCAGCCCGCCTTCACCGGTGTACAGGACCGGGAAGAAGTCGTTCAGGCGGGCCGCGACGTAGTTCGCTGCCAGCAGCGCGGATTTGGTGGCCTCGGTGAGGCCCTGTCCGCCCATCAGCTTCACGTAAGCCCAGGAAATGGGCAGCACGCCGGCGGAGCCGTACTTTGATGCCGAGATGGGCACGTCGTTGCCTTCGGTCCAGGTGGCCGCGTTGCCGGGCATAAAGGGTGCCAGGTGGGCCTTGGCTGCAACAGGGCCGACGCCGGGTCCCCCGCCGCCGTGTGGAATGCAGAACGTCTTGTGCAGGTTCAGGTGCGAGACGTCGCCGCCGAACTTGCCCGGCTGCGCCAGGCCGACGAGGGCGTTCAGGTTGGCGCCGTCGATGTATACCTGGCCGCCGGCGGCGTGGATCGCGTCGCAGACTTCGCGCACGTCGGCGTCGTACACGCCGTGCGTGGACGGGTAGGTGATCATGATGCAGGACAGCGCGTCCTTGTTGGCCTCGATCTTGGCGTAAAGGTCGGTGTGGTCGATGGTGCCGTCCGGGGCAGTGGCCACCACCACAACCTTCATGCCGGCCAGCACTGCGGAGGCGGCGTTGGTGCCGTGCGCCGACGCCGGAATCAGGCAAACGTTGCGCTGCGCCTCGCCGCGGGAGTGGTGGTAGCCGCGGATGGCCAGCAGGCCGGCGAGCTCGCCCTGGGAGCCGGCGTTGGGCTGGATGGACACCTGGTCGTAGCCCGTGATTTCGGTCAGCTGTGCTTCCAGGTCCGCGATCAACTCGCGCCAGCCTTCGGTCTGGGAGTCCGGGGCGAACGGGTGGATCGAGGCGAACTCGGGCCAGGAGATCGCTTCCATCTCGGCCGTGGCGTTCAGCTTCATGGTGCAGGAACCGAGCGGGATCATAGTGCGGTCCAGGGCCAGGTCCCGGTCCGAGAGGCGGCGGATGTAGCGCAGCAGCTGCGTCTCGGAGCGGTGGGTGTTAAACACCGGGTGCTGCAGGAAGTCTGACGAACGCTCGACGGCGGAGTCCAGGGCAAGCGCGTCCGTCACCTCCGCGGGAGCGGCGCCAAAGGCGGCGAGGACGGCGTCGACGATTGCGGGCGTCGTTGTCTCATCGGTGGAGAAGCCCACGGTGTCGGCGTCGATGCTGCGCAGGTTGATGCCCTTGGCCTCGGCCGCGGCGACAATCCCGGCAGCCTTGCCCGGAACGGACACCGTGACGGTGTCGAAGAAGCTGCTGTGCAGCACGTCGAGGCCGGCAGCTTTGAGGGAGGCGGCGAGCGTCTTGGCGTGGGTGTGGGCGGACCGGGCGATCGCCTTCAGGCCTTCGGGTCCGTGGTACACCGCGTACATCGAGGCCACGATGGCCAGCAGCGCCTGGGCGGTGCAGATGTTGGACGTGGCCTTCTCGCGGCGGATGTGCTGCTCACGGGTCTGCAAGGCCAGGCGGTAGGCGGGGACACCGGCGTCGTCCTTGGAGACACCCACCAGGCGGCCAGGCATGGAGCGTTCCAGGCCCTTTTGCACGGCCATGTAGGCGGCGTGCGGGCCACCGTAGAACAGGGGGACACCAAAGCGCTGCGCGGAGCCAACGGCGATGTCAGCGCCCTGTTCACCCGGCGGGGTGATCAGGGTGAGAGCCAGGAGGTCGGCTGCCACCGTCACCAGGGCACCGCGGTCTTTGGCTTCAGCGATGACGGCGCTGTGGTCAAAGACCCGGCCGGAGGCGCCGGGCTGCTGGAGCACCACACCGTTGATGGTGCCGCCGGGCAGTCCCTTGGCCAGGTCGGCGATCTCAACCTCGAAGCCGAGGGCCTCGGCGCGTCCCTTGACGATGGCGATGGTCTGCGGCAGGCAGTCAGCGTCCAGCACGGTCTTGCCGTCCCGGGCGTCCTTGTTCTTGTTGGCGCGGCGCATCATCAGCACGGCCTCGGCCACGGCGGTGGCTTCGTCGAGGAGGGAGGCGTTGGCGATGGGCAGTCCCACCAGGTCCTGCACCATGGTCTGGAAGTTCAGCAGCGCCTCGAGCCGGCCCTGGGAAATCTCAGGCTGGTACGGGGTGTAGGCGGTGTACCAGGCCGGGCCTTCGAGGATGTTGCGGCGGATCACCGGCGGGGTCACCGTATCGTAGTAGCCCTGGCCGATCATCTGCACGGCGGTTTTGTTCTTCGCGGCCAGCCGGCGCAGTTCGGCGAGCGCCTCCACCTCGCTCAGTGCGCCTGCCAGTTCCAGCGCCGAATCCTGGCGGATGTCCTTGGGAACTGCGGTGTCAACCAGCGCGTCCACGGTGTCGTAGCCCACCGCCTTGAGCATGGTTTCGACGTCGGCCTGGCGGCGGGCGCCGATGTGCCGGTCAACGAAGGTGGCAGCCGGGGCGGGGGTGGGCGAAGTGCGAAGTGGTGGGGGCCGGGGAGGCGGAGGCCGGGATGGCGGAGGCCGGAGATACAGTCACGAGGAACTCCATACATAAGGCGGCGCAGGGTACGCCACATCGATTCGGGTCCTCCCCGCTCTGTAACTGGACCTGAGAGTTTCCGCGTTGCCTGCTGTGCGCGGGCCCCGCTTGCACCGTCGGTGAGCACGGGAGTCCGGGCTTCCGGTACCGGATGCCTGGACGGACAGCGCGCTGCTTTCCAGAGGTGCCTCGCCGCGGCGGTACGTGGGCCTGTGAGATTCCTGGGGAGGTATTGCTCCTACGGCGCCTGCTTGTACCTTCTGGCAGAACTCTCCCGCCGCAGATCAAAGGCTATTCAATTAGGTTGTTTTGATGGCGCCCGCAACGGCCGGCGCATGGACCAATTCTCCTATGCAGCCGTCCCGGGGGCAAATGGCGGCTAGCCCCGCAGCCGTTCGACGGCGGCCAGCAGTTCGTGCACATCCGCCTCCCGGTTTACAGCGTTTCCGGATGGCCCGCTCTCCCACATGGCGTTGAAGTACAGCCCGTCCCCCATGTAGAGCACAGCCTTTGCCATGGCCGGTCCCACATCCGCGCCGATGAGCTCCAGCCATTGCTGCTGGATGGCGGCGAAACGGCGGCGGGCTTCCTCATGGGCCACTTCGGCAAGGCGCGTGGCAGCAACGAAGGACCGGTCCATGGGGGTGTCGGACCAGAGCGATGACCGGATGAAGTAGGCAGCCGCCCCTTCGGGTGCCGCGGCCATGGCGTCGAGGTCCTCACGCGCCAGGCGGTCCAGCCGTTCAAGCGTCGCCGCGATCAGCGCCTCCTTGTTGGGGAAGTGGTACAACAGTCCGCCCTTGGAGACTCCTGCCCGCCTGGCAACGGCGTCCAGCGTTGCGGCCCGCTCCCCCACGTCGATCAGGAGTTCTTCAAAGGCGTCGAGGACTGCATCCCGCGCGACAGGTTTTCTGGGCATGGTTCCCATCATGCATTGCCGGTGCCCGGTTTCTTAACTATACCGTCCAGACGGTATAGTTATTTTATGACAGCCTACCCGCAGCAAGACCGCGCCCGCCTGAATGCCGCAGCGACCCTGCAGCCTGCTCCGGACCGGGGCACCTGGCGTGACTGGCTCGCGCTGGGACTGCTGATGTTCCCCGTCCTCCTGGTCGCCGTCGACAACACGGCACTGACGTTTGCGCTGCCGGCGATTGCCAGCGCACTGGGCACCTCCGGCGTCGAACTTCTGTGGATTGTTGATGCCTACCCGCTGGTGCTGGCCGGGCTGCTGGTTGCAATGGGGAGCCTGGGCGACCGGATCGGGCGACGCCGGCTGCTCATCATCGGCAGCCTCGGCTTCGCCACAGTGTCCGCCGCAACGGCCTTCGCCCCCGCCGCCGGCTGGTTGATAGCAGGCCGCGCCGTCCTGGGCTTCTTCGGCGCGATGCTGATGCCCTCCACCCTGTCCCTGATCCGCAATATCTTCCCGGACCCCAACCGCCGCCGGCTGGCCATCGCCATCTGGGCCGCCGGGTTCTCCGGCGGCGCTGCCCTGGGGCCGATTTTCGGCGGGTGGCTCGTGGAACACTTCTGGTGGGGAGCGGTCCTCCTGGTGGCGGTGCCCATCATGCTGCCCCTGCTGGCCTTCGGCCGGTATTCATTCCGGAGTCCCGGGACCCCCACCCGGGCACAGTGGATGCGCCGAGCATCCTGCTCTCGCTGCTGACCATGGTGCCGGTGGTCTACGGCATCAAGGAGTACGCCACCGGGGACCCGGCTCCCCTGGCCCTGGGAAGCATGGCTTTCGGGCTGGCAATGGGCGCTGCCTTTGTCCGCCGGCAGCAGCGGCTGGACAGCCCCCTGCTGGACATGTCCCTGTTCCGGAACCGGGTGTTCAGCATGGCCATCACGGCGAACATCCTGGCCCTGTTTTCCTTCAACGGCTTTATCCTTTTCCTGGCGCAGCACCTGCAGCTCCTCGAAGGCATGTCCCCTTCCACAGCCGGTGTGGCCATGATTCCGGCGCTGGTGGCCACTGTGGTGGCGGGCCTGGCGGTGGTGCCGCTGGTGCGGAAGATCCGTCCCGGGTTCGTGGTGGGCGCCGGACTTGGCATGAGCGCCGCCGGGTACAGCCTGGTGACGTTCGGCAACCATGCCAACGGGCCTGCACTTTTACTGGCCGCCCTGCTGGTCCTCGCCCTGGGCGTCGGGACGGCGGAGACCATTTCGAACGACCTCATCCTGGGGAGCGTTCCGGCGGAAAAATCCGGAGCCGCCTCAGCTATCTCCGAGACGGGATACGAGGTGGGCGCGCTGCTCGGGACCGCAGTGCTGGGCTCGATCCTCACCGCTTCGTACCAGCACAACCTGCGGCTCCCGGCAGGAATCTCCGAGGCCACGCACGGCCAAGGTACTGCACACGCGGGTGAGACCCTCGCCGGTGCCATGGAACTGGCGGCCGGGCTGCCCGCTCCCCTCGCCGAAGCCGTCCGGCAGGCGGCCGGCGCCGCCTTTGACTCCGGGGTGCATGTCACGGCGGCGATCGGGCTGGTACTGATGGCGACGGCGGCAGTACTTACCGCCGTCGTCCTCCGGAAAGTGCCCAGGGCGGCATAGGGGCAGAGTGCCGCCGGGAGTGTCGGGCAGAAAAAACAGCGCCCGGCGCCGGACAGCAGGTCCGGCGCCGGGCGCTGAATGCCCCATGCGGCAGGGCGGGTTACTTCGAGTCAGGCGCGGTAACGCTGGCAGTGGCCTTCAGGGTCTCCGCGTTGACCATCCACGCATACTGCTCAAGCTTTGCGATGAACTCGTGCAGGAGGTCCGCCGACGTGGGGTCTTCCTCGTCCACTTCGTCATGGACCTTCCGCATGGTGCCCACGGCAGCCTCAAGGGCTGCGACGATGCGCTCGATCGCGTCCTTGGTATTGATGAGGCCTTCAGGGAAGGGCGCGAGGCTGGTGGATTCCGCCACGGTGGAGCTGCGGCCGTCCGGGAGGGCGTGCAGTGCGCGCATCCGCTCGGCCGTATCGTCGGCGAACTGGCGGGCGGCATCCACGATCTCATCCAGCTGCAGGTGGAGGTCGCGGAAGTTGGTTCCCACGATGTTCCAGTGGGCCTGCTTGCCCTGGATGTGCAGGTCGATCAGGTCTACGAGCACAGCCTGAAGGTTGTTGGTCAGTGTCGGTGAAGCTTTCATGCGTCCTCCTCGATTGGTCCAGTAATCCTGACGCTACCAGCCCGGGATCCGGCCCACAGTGGAACGGGAACAATTTCTCAGTGAGCTTACTAACTCCACCCGGCACGACATAAAAGAACGTGATTCATATTTCCTCTTGCATCCGCGCCCGTCGCACCTCATACTAAATGAACGTCATTCATTTAGTGACCGTCGTCTCACTGGAGTAGCAAACATGATCGAAATTTCCTGCCTTGGCGCACCCGCTTCCCTGGCCCGGACAACGCCGTCCGGCCGGCCCGCCCTGCGCGTCGGTGTGGTCCAGCACCGGTGGCAAGCAGACAACGCCGCCATCGAGGCCGAACTGGACGAGGGCATCGGCCGGGCCGCCCGGCTGGGAGCCACCGTAGTCTTCCTGCCCGAGCTGACGCTTTCGCGCTACCCCGCGGACACCCGCCCCCACAACGATCCCGCCGAAGGGCCCGCCCGGACCCGGCCTTCGGACATCGCCGAGGACCTGCTCACCGGAGCCACCTTCCGCTTCGCCGCCGAGGCTGCACGCCGCCACGGGGTTTCCGTCCACGCGTCCCTGTACCAGCGTGCCGAGGACCCGGACGGCACCGACGACGGACTCGGATTGAACACCGCCATCCTGGTCTCCCCGGCCGGCGAGCTCCTGGCACGGACGCACAAGCTCCACATCCCGGTGACCGCCGGATACTACGAGGACAAGTTCTTCCGCCAGGGACCGGCAGCCGCCGACGCCTACGAAGTCCACGCTCCCGCCGAGCTGGACGGCGCCAGGCTGGGAATGCCCACCTGCTGGGACGAATGGTTCCCCGAGGTGGCGCGCCTGTACTCCCTCGGAGGCGCGGAAATCGTGGTGTACCCCACGGCCATCGGCTCCGAACCCGACCACCCGGAATTCGACACCCAGCCACTGTGGCAGCAGGTCATCGTGGGCAACGGCATCGCCAACGGCCTGTTCATGATCGCCCCGAACCGCTGGGGCGGCGAGGGGACTCTGGACTTCTATGGTTCGTCCTTCATCTCCGATCCCTACGGCCGTATCCTGGCCCAGGCGCCGCGGGATGAGTCTGCGGTCCTCGTGGCGGATCTGGACCTGGACCAGCGGAAGGACTGGCTGACCCTGTTCCCCTTCCTTGCAACGCGCCGGCCGGACACGTACGGCCGGCTCACCGAGCCGGTCCGCCCCAACGAACTCCTGGGCGGCGAGCGCGGATTCGCTGAGGTCTGCTCGTGACCGCCCCGGCCAGCAAAGGCTCCCACGCTGCTCCGCAGTGGCGGATGCCCGCCGAAACTGCCCGCCAGGAACGGCTCTGGATGGCCTTCCCCGCTGGCGGCTACACCCTTGGCGAGTCGACTGAGGCCGCCCACGCCGCCAGGACCACCTGGGCGGCAGTGGCCAATGCCGCCGTCGAGTTCCAGCCGGTCACCATAGTGGTGGATCCCGACGACGTCGAGACAGCCGCAGCCTACCTGCACCCTGACGTTGAGGTGCTTGCCGCCCCGCTGAATGATGCGTGGATGCGCGACATCGGGCCCACGTTCGTCCTGGACGGCGACGGGCAGCTGGGTGCGGTGGACTGGGTGTTCAACGGCTGGGGTGGCCAGGACTGGGCGCAGTGGGACAAGGATGCCCTGATCGCCGGTGAAGTGGCCGCGCGTTCAGGGGCTCAGCACATTGTCTCGGCGCTGGTCAACGAGGGCGGCGGCATCCAGGTGGACGGGCAGGGAACAGTCCTCGTGACGGAGACCGTGCAGCTGGATCCCGGCCGCAATCCCGGACTCAGCCGGGCCGACGTCGAGCAGGAACTTGCCCGCACCATCGGCGCAACCCACGTGGTGTGGCTTCCCCGCGGCCTCACACGGGACTCCGAACGGTTCGGAACCCGCGGCCACGTGGACATCGTGGCCGCCATCCCCTCCCCCGGCACGCTGCTGGTGCACTCGCAGGAAAACCCGGAACACCCGGACTTCGAAGTCTCCCGGGAGATTATCGACTTCCTGCGCGGCACCACCGACGCCGCCGGCCGGCAGTGGAACATCATTGAGGTCCCTGCGCCCGAAACGCTTCGGGACGACGAAGGCTTCGTGGACTACAGCTACATCAACCACCTGGTGGTCAACGGCGGCGTGATCGCCTGCAGTTTCAACGACCCCCAGGATGACAAGGCCCTGCAGATCCTGGCGGAGGCCTACCCCGGACGGCGTATTGTCGCCATCGACGCACGCGAGCTGTTTGCCCGCGGCGGGGGAATCCACTGCATCACCCAACAGCAGCCCGTTGCCTCCCAGAAAGTGGTGCCATGACAGAAACCATCCGCACCGGCGCCTCCCCCGCCGGGTCCGGAAAGCACGGAATTACCCCCAAGGGCCTGAAGGGCGGGCAGCTGGGGCTCCTCGCCGTCGTCGTCCTTGGCATCTCCACCATCGCCCCGGCCTATACGCTCACCAGCGCGCTGGGCCCCACCGTCAACGAAGCCGGACTGCAGCTGCCGGTCGTCTTCCTCATCGGCTTCATCCCGATGATCCTGGTGTCCCTGGCCTACCGGGAGCTCAACGCCGACTCGCCGGACAGCGGCACCACCTTCACCTGGGTCACCAAGGCCTTCGGCCCCTGGGTGGGCTGGATGGGCGGCTGGGGCCTCCTGGCAGCCAACATCATTGTCCTGTCCAACCTGGCCGGCGTTGCCGTGGACTTCTTCTACCTCTTCCTGTCCCAACTCACCGGTTCGCCCGAACTGGCCGACCTTGCCGCCAACAAGCCACTCAACGTGCTCACCTGCTTTGTGTTCGTGGCTCTGGCCGTCTGGGTGAGCTACCGGGGCCTGCACACCACCAAACTGGTGCAGTACGGCCTGGTGGGGTTCCAGCTGCTGGTGCTCGGCCTGTTCGTGGCCATGGCGTTCGCCAACTGGTCCACCTCCGAGACGGCCATCCCCTTCAGCTGGGAGTGGTTCGACGTCACCAGGATCGAGACGTTCGGGCAGGTGGCCGCCGGGATCTCACTGTCCATCTTTGTGTACTGGGGCTGGGACGTGTGCCTGACAGTCAACGAGGAAACCGCCAACGGCAAAAAGACCGCAGGCCTCGCCGGCACCCTGACGGCCCTGATCGTCCTGGCGATCTACCTGCTGGTCAGCATCGCCACCATGATGTTCGCCGGCGTCGGCGATACCGGCAACGGCCTGAACAACACCGAAATCCATGAGAACATCTTCACCGCGCTGGCGTCCCCCATCATGGGCCCGTTCGCCATCCTGATGTCCCTGGCTGTCCTCTCCAGCTCCGCCGCCTCGCTGCAGTCCACGTTTATGTCGCCGTCCCGCAGCCTGCTGGCCATGGCCCACTACGGGGCGCTGCCGGAGCCGTTCAGCCGGGTCAGCAGGAAGTTTGCGACGCCGGGCTACGCCACCATTGCGGCCGGCCTCCTGTCCGCGGGGTTCTACGCGGTGATGCACGTGCTCAGCGAAAACGTCCTGAACGACACCATCCTGGCGCTGGGCCTGATGATCTGCTTCTACTACGGGCTGACGGCGATCGCCTGCGCCTGGTACTTCCGGAACAGTGTCTTCAGCAGCCTCCGCAACTTCGTGCTGCGGTTCCTTTGTCCCGTACTGGGCGGCGTGGGCCTGTTCGTGGTCTTCCTGCAGACCGCCGTGGACAGTTGGGCGCCTGAATTCGGCAGCGGCTCCGAGGTGTTCGGAGTGGGCCTGGTGTTCGTCCTCGGCGTCGGCATCCTCGCCCTCGGTGCGGTGTTTATGCTGGTGATGTCCAGGCTGCGGCCCGGGTTCTTCCGCGGCGAGACTTTGAAGCAGGACACCCCGGCCTTGGTGGTCCCGGAGTAGGTTTTCCCCATTCACCACCTAAAAAGGTGGCGCACCCCGGTTCAGCGGGGTGCGGCACCTTTTTGGGTTACCGCTGGTCAGTTATCGCTGTGGCTGCGCAGCTGCCGTCACCAGAAGTGGGCCACATCCACCACCAGCCGGGACCCGGAACCTGGGCCGTCCAAGGTCAGGACCCGGAAGGGCAGGCGGGCGCGGACGCCCAGGCCGATGGTGGTGTAGCCTTCGAAGCTGCCTGCCCAGGCCACCTGGCGGAAGGTCTGGTAGCCCGCGACGTTGGACAGTTCGGCCTGGTCGGCCGGGGTGTATGTGGCGGTGCCCTTATCGATGTCGTAGGACGGGGCGGTCACAGTGACCTGGAGAGACGCCTGCCCACGCAGGGGAACCGGTTTTCCGGATCCGTCCTGTGTCACTTGGCCAACGTAGCGGACGTTGTAACCGTCAACATGGCCATTGAGGTCAATTACCATCCGGTCGAAGCAGTAGTGCTGCCCGGTCCGGACGTTGGTAACTGAGGCGGCACTGAGGGTGTCAACGGCTTTTGCCTTCGATCCCCAAACCAGTCCGCAATACGAGGTGGCTGCCGAGGCGGGCCCCGGAACCAGGATTCCCAGTCCGACGGCCATCAGAAGGGCCGTGAACCAGATCAGGAGTTTTTTCATTGTTGGTGCCATCCAGAGGGAGAGGTGCGGTTGGATAGCTCCAGACTAGGAGTGTCGGGTGCCCGAATCGAGGGTTGTAGCCGCTTCGGCGCGGAACCGTAAGGTACGCCGGATCCCGGTCACGCGCCTGTAAAACCAGGGGTTTTTTGCCGTCTTCCTTAACCGTTCCGGTGCCGTTTCTGGACCCGGCCGTTATGCCGGATAACGATCACCAAGAAAGACAAACAGCGCCGGCCACCGAGTCGGCGGCCGGCGCTGTTGTGCCTTGGAAGTATCAGCCTTCGCACTCGCGGCAGTACTTCTGGCCGTTCTTTTCGCGGGCCACCTGGGACCGGTGGCGGACCAGGAAGCACGAGGAGCAGGTGAACTCGTCCGACTGCTCGGGAACAACGATGACGGTCAGTTCCTCGTTGGAAAGGTCGGCGCCGGGAAGGTCGATGCCCTCGGCCGTGTCGTTTTCGTCAACGTCGATTACCGCGGTCTGGGCATTGCCGCCGCGGGAGGCCTGCAGGGCCTCCAGGGACTCTGAGGAAGACTCCTCTTCCTGCTTGCGTGGAGCATCGTAATCGGTAGCCATAGCGTGTTCACTTTCGTTGCTGCACAGCGCCATTTCAGGCACCTCAGTGAAGCAGTTTAGGTCATAACGCCCTTACAAGGGCAATAGTGTGTTCAAGCAGACAATTCAGGCGGTTTAGACGCACTTTCCGCATGCAGGACGCGGGCCTGTTCAGCCCCTGCCGCCACTCCGCTGAGGGCGGGGAGCCAGCCCCACCGGGTGGCGTCAGCCATGGCATCGGCGGCCTGTCCGGGGGTCTCGCAGTAGAAGGCGTCCGCCAGCCAGGCCCGGACACGGGCGGGGAATTTTGTTGTCATGCGTGCGAGGGTACGCAGCCATTGTTGTGGGCGCGTTTCGTACGGGTCTCACACACATTAATCTGCCGGGTAATAAGGGAATGGACAGCTCCGGATAAAAACGCTGTTGACCTCTCCAAGGGCCAATCCTAAGATCACGGCATCGGTATTCCCGCTGGATTGTTTTCGCCCTTTGATCTGGAAGTATCAGCGATGGCCGCAGTTCACGAACATCATCCGGAATTTGAGCTCCAGCAGCACCTGGACCAGTTGCGCGGGAGGCTGCAGGGATCGTTGATCGAGCCTCAGGATCCTTCATACGAGGAAGCCCGTGCAGTGTGGAACGGCATGATCAATCTGCATCCGCGCGCCATCGCGAGGGCCGGGTCCGCATCGGATATCGACGTCGTCCTGGACACTGCGCGGCAGACGGGCATCGCGCTGGCCGTCCGCGGTGGCGGGCACAACATCGCCGGGCACGGCACTGTGGACGGCGGCCTGGTCCTGGACCTGGGAGCGCTGCGCAACGTGCGCGTCGACGCCGAAAGGCGGGAGGTCGCCGTCGAGCCCGGAGCCACACTTGCCGACGTGGACAGGGCCACGGCCGTGCATGGCCTGGTGGTGCCCCTGGGTGTCATCAGCGGAACGGGCGTGGCGGGACTTACCCTGGGCGGCGGGGTGGGCTGGCTGACCCGGACCGGCGGGCTCAGCCTGGACAACCTTGATGCCGTGGATGTGGTCACCCCCGCCGGGGAGCATGTGCACGCCGGAGCGGAGGAGAATGCGGAGCTGTTCTGGGGCGTGCGCGGCGGCGGCGGGAACTTCGGCGTCGTCTCCTCCTTTACCTTCCGTGCCCTCCCCCTGCCCGCAGCGCCGTTGGGTGGCAATCTCTTCTACCGGCCGGACAATTGGCGCAACGCCCTCCTCGCCTTCGATGCCTGGACCCGGGACCTGCCGGACGAGATGAACCCGATCATCTCGTTCGTGGTCCTTCCGCCCGAATTCGGCATGGGTGCCGAACCCTGGATGGTTATTGGCGTGGCCTGGGTGGCTGAGGACCACCAGCCCGGCCTTGAGCTGATCGACCGGCTGCGCGCCGCAGCCCCGCCCGACGGTGAAGTTGTGGGGCCTACCTCGTGGCCTGAATGGCAAAGTGCCATGGACGCCGTGTTCCCCAAGGGCTCACGCGGCTACTGGAAGAACGTCTCGTTTTCCCGGCTGGACGAGGAGGTGGTGGATGCTGTGCTGGGCTTCGCGTCCGAGCTGGCCTGGGAAGGAACCGGGATCGACATCCATCACCTGGAGGGTGCCTTCGGGCGGGTACCGGAGGATGCCACGGCGTTCCCGAACCGGTCCGCCCGGTACTGGCTGAACGTGTACGGATTCTGGCGCGATGCAGCAGAGGACGAACGGCTGACCGCCTTCGCCCGCAAGGCCTACGCTGTGATGCAGCCGTTCGCGGAGCAGGGCGAATACGTCAACTTCCTGGGGGCCGAACTGGGTGTGCAGGCGCCGGACGCGGCACGCGCTGCCTACGGCCAGGACAAATACCGGCGGCTGGTGGCGCTCAAGGACCGTTATGATCCGCAGAATCTCCTGCGCCTGAACCACAACATCGCGCCGTCCGCCGGCTAGCGGGACGCTGGCGCCCGGGCCGGAAAACCGCCGGCAAAAAAATTGAGCCCCCTGTCGGATTCGAACCGACGACCCCCGCTTTACAAGAGCGGTGCTCTGGCCAACTGAGCTAAGGAGGCGTGCCCGTGCGGGCGTGCGCCTGGACGGCGCTAGATAAGGTTAGCCCAAGTCCTCCCGGTGGTAAAAACGCCGCCGCCGTTCCGGACGGCCGCCCCACACTGGATGCACTACAAGGCGAAGGGGCCCGCCCTCCGGATCACTTCCGGAGGACGGGCCCTCTGCGCATCCCCTTAACCCTTGGCGGCGATCGCGGCCTGGAGGAAATCGGGGAACGGGGTCTGGGCGCTGTCGCCCTTGCCCCACTGCTTGCCGTCGACGAAGACGGTGGGCGTCCCTGTGACGCCAATGGCTGCGGCTTCCTTGGTGGTGAACTTCACGAAGGGCCGGTAGGTCTTGTTGTCCACGCAGCTGCTGATGTCAACGCCGATGTCCGAGGCGAGGCTCTTGAGCTTGTCGTCGGAGAGACCGGCGCCGCCTTCGGCAGGCTGGTTGGCGAACAGCGTGTCCACGAACTGCGCGTACTTCTCCGGCGATTCGTTCACTACGCAGGCGGCGGCATTGGCTGCCCGGGAGGAGTAGTTGGTGGTGGAGCGGCTGTCAAGGAATCCCAGCGCGCGGTATTCCACCGTAATTTTGCCCTCGTTGCGCAGGGATGTCAGCTGTTCGTTGTACTGGGCCTCGAAGTTTTTGCAGACCGGGCAGATGAAGTCGATGTACAGGACAACCTTGACCGGCTTGCCCGCCTCGGCCTCGGCACCAGGAGCCACCACTTCGGCCGGCGGTGCCTGCGGCGGCTCGCCAACGGCGGCTGCGTCAACGGTGGCCGGGTCCAGTTTTGCAACTTCCGTGTTGGCCAGCAGCGTGACACCGCCGTGGACGTTGGCGTTGGCCGGCGTGGGGCCCTGGTCGGCAATCGGCGCGTTCTGCTTCATCGAGGTGGTCACCACGAGCGCCACCACCACCAGGATGGCCACCACGGCGGCCACAATCCCCCACCCGATCAGCAGCTTGTTGCGTTTGTCCTTTTTCAGCTGCGCTTCACGGATCAGCCGCGCTTTTTCGCGGGCCTCCGCGGTGCGCTCAGCCTTGGACTTACGTACTTCGTTTGCGGGGCTCATGTGTTCCTTGGGTCGATCGACGAGGGGGACCAGTTCGTGGCAACCCCCTCATTTTAGGGGAGAAAGCTGAGAGCTTGCTGTTTCAAGTATTCTTCAGGGTTGACCAACGGACGAATAGCCCCGATGATTCCGTCCCGTTAGGGTGGGCTAAGAGGCACAAGCAACCCCAGGGGGCCGCAATGCAAACACCCGTCCAGGAAAAACCCGCCACCGCAGCCGGTTCCGGCGCCGCCAGCACAGGCCACGGCGCAAAGACAAAGTACGACTTCATGGTGGTCTCGAACCGGCTGCCTGTTGACCGCTGCGCCCCGGGCGAAAGCGGCGACGACGGCTCAGGCTGGCGGCGCTCCCCCGGCGGCCTGGTGACCGCACTGGCACCCATGATGACCAAGACCGACGGCGCCTGGGTGGGCTGGCACGGCGCCCCGGACGAGACGCTGAAACCGTTCAGCCACGGCGGCATGGACCTGGTACCCGTCCAGCTCAGCGCGAACGACGTGGAGCTTTATTACGAGGGCTTCTCCAACGCCACCCTGTGGCCGCTTTACCACGACGTCATCGCCCCGCCGGAATTCCACCGCACCTGGTGGGACGCCTACCGCACGGTCAATAAGAGATTCGCCGACGCGGTAGTACGCCATGCCGACGACGGCGCAACGGTGTGGATCCAGGACTACCAGCTGCAGCTGGTGCCGCGGATGCTCCGGGAAGCCCGGCCGGACCTCAAGATCGGTTTCTTCAACCACATCCCGTTTCCCCCGCCGGAGATCTTCGCCCAGCTCCCCTGGCGCCAGGCCATCATTGACGGCCTCCTCGGCGCTGACCTGGTGGGCTTCCAGCGGCCCAGCGACGCCGGCAACTTCATGCGCTCGGCCCGCCGCTTCCTGGGCGCCAGCGTCAAGCAGCAGCAGGTGCACGTGAAGGGCCAGGACGGCGAGATCACCCACATCGCCCGGGCCCAGGCGTTCCCCATATCCATCGATGTCCGGCAGATCAGCGAGTTGGCGGCGAAGCCGGAGATCATTGAGCGGGCCCGCCAGATCCGCCAGGACCTCGGCAATCCGAAAACCATCCTGCTGGGTGTGGACCGCCTGGACTACACCAAGGGCATCCGGCACCGGCTGAAGGCCTTTGAGGAGCTCCTGGCCGACGGCAAGCTGTCCGTCGGTGACGCAACCCTGATCCAGGTGGCCAGCCCCAGCCGCGAGCGCGTTGAACAGTACCGGCTCCTGCGCGAGGAGGTGGAGGGCACGGTGGGGCACATCAACGGCACCTACGACACCTTGGAGAACACTGCCGTCCGCTACCTGCACCACAGCTACCCGGTGGAGGAGATGGTGGCCCTGTACCTGGCCGCCGACGTTATGCTCGTGACCGCCCTGCGGGACGGCATGAACCTGGTGGCCAAGGAGTACGTCACCGCGCGGACCAACAACGACGGCGCGCTGGTGCTCAGCGAGTTCGCCGGCGCCGCAGACCAACTCAAGCAGGCGCTGCTGATCAACCCGCACGATATTGACGGACTGAAGAGCGCGATCATGCGTGCCGTCGAGATGCCGGACCGGGACGCGTCCCGGCGTATGCGTGCCATGCGCAAGCAGATCCTGGAGCACGACGTCGACCACTGGTCCGCAGACTTCCTGCAGGCCCTGAAGGAGAAAGTGGTCCGCGATGACTCCTGAGAACCGGACCGGCAACGGCAAACTGGCGCTGACACCGGAGCTCCGCGAAGCCGTCCGCGCCATCGCCCGGACAGAGCACCTGCTGGTGGCCATGGACTTCGACGGCACCATGGCGCCGATCGTGGGCCATGCCGACGACGCACGGCCGCTTCCCCGCGCGGCCACGGCTTTCGCCGGGCTCGCCGTGCTGCCGCGTACGACGACGGCACTCATCTCCGGACGCGCCCTGGCCAGCCTTCGCAAGGTTGCCTCGCCGCCGGTGGACACACTGCTGATCGGCAGCCACGGGGCGGAAGCGTGGCTGGGACCCGGGTCCGCCGGGCTGACCCTGGACGGGACGCAGAAAGCCCTCCTCACCGAAGTACGCAGTATCCTCGCCGACATTGTTGCTGAAGCCCCCGGCACCATGCTGGAGGACAAGCCGGCCGGAGTGGTGCTGCACACCCGCCAGGCGGCTGACGACGTCGCAGAGGATGCTGTGGCTGCTGCACGCTCACTGCTGGAGGACCGGAAAGGCGTCTTCCTCAAGGACGGGAAGCGCGTCCTTGAAACCTCCGTAGTGAACGCGTCCAAAGGCGAGGGAGTCGACTTCCTGCGGCAGGTCAGCGGCGCCTCGGCCGTCCTGTTCGCCGGCGATGACACCACCGACGAGGACGCGCTGGCCCGGCTGAAGCCCGGAGACGTGGGCGTCAAGGTGGGCCTTGACTTCACCCAGGCGCAGTACCGGGTGGAAGCCCCCGTCCACGTGGCCGAGCTGCTCGAAGTGCTGCTCCGGGAACGGAGCCTGGCAGTCGTGATGGAGGACCCGCAGGACTGAGGGTTACCAACCTCACGTGTGACGCTCGTAACATTTGTGCCGAATCGAACAGAATCTGACATACTCTTCTCTGTGATGTGGCGCACAGAAACCGTGCGGCGTCACTCGATGCCTCCCGGCCTTGGCCGGAAAGCATCTGCAACACACAACTGAACAAACATGAACCATTCACAACGGATCGTCCGGCACGTACCTGCCGGTGAAGGGATTGATAACTGTGGCTACAGTTACTTTTGATAACGCTACGCGTCTGTACCCGGGCACAGATAAGCCCGCCGTCGATAAGCTCAACATCGACATCGCCGATGGCGAATTCCTGGTCCTCGTTGGACCCTCCGGTTGCGGTAAGTCCACCTCGCTGCGCATGCTCGCCGGCCTCGAGGACGTCAACGCAGGCCGAATCCTTATTGGCGACCGCGACGTCACCGACGTTCCGCCGAAGGACCGCGACATCGCGATGGTGTTCCAGAACTACGCGCTGTACCCGCACATGACTGTGGCCGACAACATGGGCTTCGCCCTGAAGATCGCAGGCGTTTCCAAGGAAGAGCGTGCCGAGCGCGTCCGTGAAGCCGCCAAGCTCCTTGACCTTGAGCCTTACCTGGACCGCAAGCCGAAGGCACTCTCCGGCGGTCAGCGCCAGCGTGTAGCCATGGGCCGCGCCATCGTCCGTAACCCCCAGGTCTTCCTCATGGACGAGCCGCTATCCAACCTGGACGCCAAGCTCCGTGTCCAGACCCGCACCCAGATCGCGTCCCTGACCCGCCGCCTGGGCGTCACCACCGTTTACGTGACGCACGACCAGGTCGAGGCCATGACCATGGGTGACCGCGTTGCTGTCCTCAAGGATGGCCTCCTGCAGCAGGTCGACACCCCGCGCAACCTCTACGACCGCCCGAAGAACGTCTTCGTCGCCGGCTTCATCGGCTCCCCGGCCATGAACCTGCTGGAACTGCCGGTTGTCGACGGCGGCGTCCAGTTCGGCGGCACCGTCTACCCCGTGCCGCGTGACGTCCTCGAAGAGGCACACGGCTCCACCGTGACGCTCGGAAGCCGTCCCGAGGACCTCGAGACCGCTCCGCACGGTGAAGGCCTGAAGGTAGAGGTCGACGTCGTCGAAGAGCTGGGTGCCGACGCCTACGTTTACGGCCACACCACCCTGGACGGCAAGGACCACGACATCGTGGCACGCGTCGACGGCCGCCGCCCTCCGATGAAGGGCGAGTCCATCTACGTCCGTCCGCAGTCAGGCCACGTGCACCTGTTCGACACCAAGACCGGCCTGCGCCTAGGCGACTGATCCTCCCCACCGACACCCTAACCTCGCTTCGCTTCGGCCAGGGAACCCTGCCAGTGTGGGCCCAACCGGCACCCTAACCTCGCTTCGCTCCGGCCAGGGAACCCTGCCAGCGTGGCCTTTGGTTAGCGACGGCGGCCCGCACCTTTACGCAATGGTGCGGGCCGCCGTCGGCCTTTAACCGTGCCCGCAGAAGAATTAGCGGGGCACGCCTACGTACGGAAGAATTGACGCATGACCGAGGAATACAACGCCCAGTGGCACGATGAACCCACCGACTACGCGCAGGTGGGCAAACTGCCGCGGTTCGCTCCCGCGAGTGCCGACGACGGCAAGCTCTCTTCGGTCTCCAGCAACCTGAACATCACGGCCGCAGCGGCCGACCCCGAGCTGCTGGACCTGCCGTGGCACATTGCCTTGGAGGAGTGGCCGGCAGAGAACCTGGCCGCCCTCCCCCGCGGCATCTCCCGGCACATCGTCCGGTTCGCCCACCTGGGCGGTTCGGTGATCGCCATCAAGGAAACCTCCGAGCACGTAGCCCGGCACGAGTACCACATGCTCCGCAAACTGGCCCGGCTGGATGTTCCTTGCGTGGAGCCGGTGGCCGTTATCACCGGCCGCACCACACTGGACGGAAGGCCGCTGAACCCCGTGCTGGTCACCCGGCACCTGAAGTTCTCCATGCCGTACCGCGCCCTCTTCTCGCAGATGCTCCGCAAGGACACCCTCACCAGGCTCATCGATGCGCAGGCGCTGCTGTTGGTGCGGCTGCACCTGATCGGCTTCTACTGGGGCGACGTTTCCTTGTCCAACACCCTGTTCCGCCGCGATGCCGGCGCCTTTGCCGCGTACTTGGTGGACGCCGAAACCGGGGAGCTGTACCCGGACCTGTCCACCGGCCAGCGGGAATACGATCTTGAAATCGCCCGGGTCAACATCGCCGGGGAACTGATGGACCTCTTGGACGGCGGGCTGATCGAGGAAAAGGTGGACCCCGTGGCCACCAGCGAACTCATCATGGACAGCTACCGCCGGCTGTGGACGGAGCTGACCGAGAAGGAATCCTTCGAACTCGGCGAACGCTGGCGGGTGGGAGCACGTATCCGGCGGCTGAACGAACTTGGCTTCGACGTCGAGGAATACGCCATCAAGACCACTCAGAACGGGTCCACCATCCAGCTGCAGCCCAAAGTAGTGGACGCCGGGCACCACATGCGCCGCCTGCTGCGGCTCACGGGCCTGGACGCCCAGGAGAACCAGGCACGCCGGCTGCTCAACGACATGGACTCCTTCCGGGCGGACAACAACCCGGACATGGACGAGGAATACAGCGCCCACCTGTGGGTCAGCCAGATCTTCGAGCCCATTGTCCGGTCCATCCCGCGCGACCTGTCCGGCAAGCTGGAGCCGGCGGAGGCCGTCCACGAGGTCCTGGAGCACCGCTGGTACATGTCCGAAAAGCAGGAGCGGCACATCCCCCTGGCGGAGGCTGTGCAGTCCTACATCGATTCCATCCTGCGGCACCGCAGGGACGAGGCGGCCATCATGCTGAACCCGCCCACCGGGCTGCTGAAGATCCTTGAGGCGGAGACGGAAGAGTCCCGCTACGGCGACGACGAGTCCATCGACGAGTACCCGGACTCGGACGACTAAATCGCCTTTCCGGGGTTGAGGATGCCGGCGGGGTCGAACAGCTCCTTGATCCGGCGCTGGAGTTCCCGGAGGGGTTCGGGCTGCTCCTGGCCCAGCCACCGAAGCTTGTACTGCCCCACGCCGTGCTCGCCGGTGATGGTGCCGCCCATGGCCAGCGCCGCTGTAATGGATTCGTCCAGCACCTGGTGAAGCCGCTCCAGCGCGGCCCCCTCCACCGTGTTGTCCGTGCGGTCGATCCAGAACGTGGGGTGCAGGTTTCCGTCGCCGGCATGGGCCACGACCTTCAGGTGTACGGCATTATTTTCGGCCATGGCCTCCAGGGCGGCTACGTAGTCCACCAGCCGCGAGCGGGGAACGGCCACATCCTCGCCCACCCGATACTCGTCGTCCACTTCCACGCCCCGGCTGTGGCGCCTCAGTTCCACGAGCCTTTCTGCCTCGGCGCTGGCTTCGGTGGTCACCGTTGCTCCGCCGGCCGCCAGGACTTCGCGGACCATCCGGGCCTCCGCTGCGGCACCGAAGCCGTCGGTCTGGACCAGCAGCAGGGACTTTCCGCGGGCGGTGAGGTCCGAGCCGTGGATCTCATCCAGCTGTGCCAGCGTGCCGCCGTCGAGCAGTTCCATGATGGCCGGCTGAACACGCGCCCGGCCTACAGCCAGGACGCCCGCTGCAGCCTGGCGGAAGTCCGGGTAGAAGGCGGCGATCGTGTGCACTTCCCGTGGGAGGTACTTCAGGCGCACCGTTACGCCCACCACGATTCCCAGCGTTCCTTCCGAGCCCACGAAGAGGCCGGTCAGGTCGTACCCTGCCACACCCTTGAAGGTCTGGTGGCCGGTGTGCAGGAGCGAGCCGTCCGCCAGGACAACGTCCAGCGCCAGCACCGAGTCCCGGGTGACGCCGTATTTTGCGCACCGCAGGCCGCCGGCGTTGGTGGCGACGTTGCCGCCGATGGTGGAACTGCGGAAGCTGGCGGGGTCCGGCGCGTACATCAGCCCGTGGTGGGCGGCGGCCTCGTTGAGCGCAGCGTTAATGACGCCGGGCTCCACCACCGCCGTTTCATCATCCGGATCCAGCGCCAGGATCCGGTCCATGCGCTCAAGGGACAGAATGATGCAGTCCTTGGTGGCGTGGGCGCCGCCGGAAACTCCCGTTCCGGCGCCGCGGGGGACAATCGGGACGTTGCCGGCGGCACACATCCGCACGACTGCCTGGACGTCCTCCACCGACTCCGGGAACACCACTGCCAACGGCAACTGGTACTCGAGGATGGGAGCCTGGTCCACCGCATACCTGCGGAGTGTTGTCTCTGCCCTGTCCACCTGGCCGGCCGCCAGGATGGTTTCCAGCTCCTCAACTACCACGCTTCCCACAAAGTCTCCATCCGCCGTCGCACGCTTTCCCAACAGTCTATTGGCGCAGTCCACAACACTTTTTGCAAACGCTTCCAGCCTGACCAGCAGTTATGCCTTTTTTGCCGTGTGAACCTGTGCTGAGGGAGGTGGAAGCGTTTTCATTTCTGCGAGCAACATGGCTAAGCTTGAACCCATGTCTGTCGAAACCCTGACACCCGCCGCCGGTCCGCTGACGCTGATCCACCCTGCCGACAGCTCCCCCGGCTGGTGGCGGTCCGCTGTGATCTACCAGGTGTACCCCCGCTCGTTCCGCGACCTGAACGGCGACGGCGTGGGAGACCTCGCGGGTATCACTGAGGAACTGCCCCATCTGGCGGACCTCGGCGTGGACGCCGTCTGGCTGTCGCCCTTCTACCGGTCCCCGCAGCGCGACGCCGGGTACGACGTCAGCGACTACTGCGACGTGGACCCGATCTTCGGCACCCTGGGTGACTTCGACGTGATGATGGCCGAATCCCACCGGCTGGGACTGCGCGTCATCGTCGACCTCGTCCCCAACCACTGCTCCGACCAGCACGCACTGTTCCAGGCTGCCCTCGCCGCACCCGCAGGCAGCCCCGAGCGGGACATGTTCATCTTCCGCGACGGCACCGGCCCCGAAGGCCATGAGCCGCCCAACAACTGGCAGTCCCACTTCGGCGGACCCGCCTGGACCCGGGTGACCGGGCCCAACGGCGAGCCGGACCAGTGGTACCTGCACCTCTTCGACTCCTCCCAGCCCGACTTCAACTGGGACAACCCCGCCGTCCACACCGAGTTCGAGCGGATCCTCCGGTTCTGGCTGGACCGGGGCGTTTCCGGCTTCCGCGTGGACGTGGCGCACGCACTGGTCAAGGCGCCCGGACTCCCCGCCTGGGGCGGACGGGCCGACGGCGGAAGTTCAGACGGCTTCCCCGGCCACGAGGCGCCGATGTTCGGCCAGCCGGCCATCCACGACATCTACCGCACTTGGCGCCGCATCCTGGACGGATACGGGCCCGACCGGATCCTCTGCGCTGAAGCAAGCGTGGACCTCCACCGGCTGGCGCACTGGGTGCGCCCGGACGAGATGCACCAGGCCTTCAACTTCCCGTACCTGCACGCAGGCCTGGACGTGTACCGGCTGCGCTCAGTGATTACCGACTCTTTGACGGTCCTGGACGGCGTGGGTGCCCCCAGCACCTGGGTGCTGTCCAATCACGACGTCGTCCGGCATGCCAGCCGCTTCGGCTACAACGGGCATGGTCCCAGGGACGGCGACGGCATCGGCCCGGCAGATCCCCAGCCGGACACCGCGCTGGGCCGGCAGCGGGCCGCGGCTGCATCCCTGTTTATGCTCGGGCTGCCCGGTGCGGCATATCTTTACCAGGGCGAGGAGCTTGGCCTGCCTGACGGCATCGATATTCCAGAGGGCCTCCGCCAGGACCCAACATTCGCCCGTACCGGCGGGGAACGGCTGGGCAGGGACGGTTGCCGGGTGCCGCTGCCGTGGCGTGCAGCCGAACGGCACCTCGGCTTCGGCCACGGCGATGACCCCTGGCTGCCCCTTCCTGCCTCGTTCGGGGAACTGGCGCGGGACGTGCAGGCCGCCTCGCCGGCGTCGCACCTTGCCCTTTACCGGACCATGCTGTCGGTTCGCCGTGAGCTGGACCTGGGCCGTGGATCCCTGGCATGGGCAGAGGACTGGTGCACGGGCTCATCCCTGGGGTATGTCAACGGCACTACGCTGGTGCTTATGAACCTCAACCACGAGCCGCTGGAGATGCCTGCCGGGCAGGTCCTCGTCCGCAGTACCCTTTCCGGCCCGGAAGGCCTGCTCGATTCGGGCGAAACCGCCTGGATCAGCCTTTCACCCTCGGAGTGAGCATGGCGGGCATCAAGGATGTCGCTGACAGGGCCGGGTTATCCATTGCGACCGTGTCACGGGCCCTAAGCGGGAAATCCAATGTCTCCGCCAAGAGCCGGAAACTGGCGCTGGAGGCGGCGGAGGAACTGGGATTCGTGCCGTCCTACCACGCCTCGAGCCTGGCTTCCGGGCGGAACCACAACATCGGCCTGGTGGTTCCCACCATCCACCGCTGGTATTTCTCCTCGGTGCTGGAGGGCGTGTCTGAGACCCTGCTGGATGCGGGCTACGACCTAACGCTGTACAACGTGGGTGACCAGCCCCAGCGCCGCAGCAGCGTACTGAACGATTTCCTGCTCCGGAAACGGCTGGACGCCGTCATTGCTGTCGCCCTGGTGCTCACTGACGCCGAAATCCAGCAACTCCTTGCCGTCCACCGGCCCATCGTGGGCATCGGCGGCACCCTGCGGGGGGCTTCCACGATCAGGATCGACGACGAGCGGCTGGCCCGGATGGCCACTGACCATCTGATCCGGCTGGGCCACACGCGGATAGCGCATATCACCGGAGATCCAGCTTTGGACCTGGACTTCAAGCTGCCCGGTGTCCGCCGGGTTGGTTATAGAAAGGCCATGGCTGCGGCCGGTTTGGAGATCCGCCCGGAGTGGCAGATGACCGCCGATTTCACCGTTCAGGGCGCATACGGAGCCGCCCGCCGGTTGTTGGGCAGCGCCTCGGAGCGGCCCACTGCAGTGTTTGCGGTGTCCGATGAAATGGCAGTGGGCACCATCCTTGCGGCCCGTGACTTTGGGCTGCGCGTTCCGCAGGATCTCTCAGTGGTGGGGATAGACGGCCATGAACTCAGCGAGACCTTCGGCCTGACTACAGTGGATCAGGACCCGCACGGGCAGGGTGTCCTGGCGGCCACCACTGCGCTGCAGCTGCTGACGGTTGGCTCAAAGGACGCCGGCGCCGGGCCGGTTCCGCCAGCTGACCAGGAGTTCCCGACGGAGTTCGTGATCAGGACAAGCACAGCCGTGCCCCCGGCTGATCGTTAGCGGTCCTCCCCTCCGGTACCCGAAGCGTCGCCGTCTGCAGCGTTGCCGTCTGCAGCGTCCCCGGCCGGGGCGCCCATAAAGCGGGCATATCTGGCAAGAATGTGCGGCCAGGCCTCCACGTACCGCCGGCGCTCCGCACCGGGGTCCTCGGCACCTTCCCACCCTTCGTGGAACACCCGGACCTCCGTGTCGTCTCCCACGGGCCGGAAGACCACCAGGAGCTCGGTGGACCACAGCGCGGTGGAGCCCGGGTGCCACGTGGCGTGGAAGGACAGAGGTGGCTGCCAGTTGTCGAGGGTTCCCCAGATGCTGGTCCGGCCGTCGTCCGCTGATTCGAGGATGAGGTTCTCCTCGAACTCCACATAGGAACCGGCGCCGTAGGCGCCGAAGGATTCCAAGGGCCACCACAGGTGCGTGTGGTCGGTAAACCCGGCGAACGCGTGCGCCACAGTGCCAGGCACAGTGACGGTGTTGACTACCGGTTCGAGGAGCCCGCCGGCTGTTTGCCCATCACTTTCAAAGGGCCCGGCACCGTGGCTGAAGAGGCTGTTCATGCTGACCAACTCTACCCGCGCCGTCCCGTCCCCCGCAGGCGCGCGCGCCAGTGCCGCCTTCCTGCGATGGGCGGCCGTTAGTGAGCGGGCGTTGGCGGGTTGGTTAAACAAGCAGGGCCCTGACGTCGTTTGTCAGGGCCCTACTGTGTAATTTATGTCCGGCGGTGACCTACTCTCCCACACCCTCCCGGGTGCAGTACCATCGGCGCTGTGGGTCTTAGCTTCCGGGTTCGGAATGGGACCGGGCGTTTCCCCCACGCTATGACCGCCGTAACCCTTTTACCCGCGACCCCCGTGGTGGGGGGTGGGGAAATCTGGTGGTTACAACATTGTGGTGTTGTTATTCAATTTAGTGTTTTGTTCCCTGCAACGAACCGGTTTGNCCCCACACCCCCAAAAACCCCGCCACCACAAGGATCCACACGGCCAAACACCACCACCAAGACCACCACACCTTCAAAACACCCACTATGCACTACCTCACATCCGCCGCAGCCGGCGCACAATGCCAGGCAGCATACGCCGGCCGGCGGGCAACAAGAGAGGCCTACCGGACTGAGAGCACCAGCGTGAAGTCGGCCTCCCGGGGCATGACCCGGTACTGCTCCAGCACACCAGGACCGCAGGCGGCGGTCCCCACTCCCCGGAGGGCGTGGTCGAAGTAGAGGTAGGTCCGTCCGTCCGGCTTCAGGTCCGGCCGATGGGCCGCCGCATCCAGCACTTTCTGGCTGTACGGCCGGACGGTCAGGGCGAAGGGGTCTCCAGTGATCTCGAGGACCCTGCCCTCAAGCTGCAGGGCGGCAGAGCGGACGCCGGACCGCGCCCCGGACTCCTGCGGGCGGACGTAGTCCACGTCCATCTCCGCCGCCGGCAGTGAGAACCACCCTGTCCGCGTTCCTTGCCCTGTGTCCGGGTAGCTCTGGTGCGGGCCCTGGCCAAACCAGCTCACGGACGAAGCCTGGTCCGCCAGGACAAGTTCCAGTCCGATGCGTGCCCATTCGACCTCAAAACCGCGGTTCACCCAAGCACCATCGGGCCGGACCTGCGTCCGAAGTGCAACAGCATCGCCGTCGGTACTCCATGTGTAGTCCACAAAAACCCCGTACTGCTTGTCGGCTGCGCTCACGCGCGTACGGACCGTCAGCGCCTCCCCGCCTTCCGGGCTGGCCTCCGCACTGATACCGAGCAGCCGGGCATGGAGCAGGTCCAGCCTCGCATCCTTCCATTGGATGGCGAGCGGGCGCTCGTCAGCGCCGCCCCATTCGCGGCCAAGGTCGTTGTCCGTGGGCGGCCACCACAAGGTCAAGGCGAGCTTCTCCACGGGGACACCGCCAATGGAGGTGGGCATGCCGGTGATCCGGCTGAATAGTACGGGTCCCAGCCCAAGCGCACTGTCCTCGACCCGGACCGGCACGACCGCCGACGGAAGGGCTGGGGAAGCGCCTGCCCGGACAGCCTGTCCCCATGCAACTTCGTGGCCGGCCGGAGCCCACGCCGTTTCAGCGGCGAGGACCGCACTCACAGTGAGGACCGCACGCTTGCCGTCAGGCAGCTCCGAAAACAAGGCCGGAAGCGGCACAACTGACTCCTCCTGAGGTGCCACCGGCGCCACGTCCACAGTCCCGCCGTCGTTCGTGCCGCCGTCGACCTCTACTGCGTACCGGAAGCTGAACGCGGAAGTATCCGCGAAGTCCTGGCCGTTGCGGACGGTAAAGCCGGACCAGTCGTCGGCCACGGTGATGCGCAGGGGCTCAATGACCTTTTTGAAGTCCAGCAGTCCCGGCCTGCTGTTGCGGTCGGCGTCCACCAGGCCATCGGTGACGAAGTTGCCGTCGTGAACTTCCTCACCGAAATCGCCGCCGTACCCGTAATGCTGGCTTCCGTCCGGGGACGTGATGGTAATGCCGTGCTCGAGCCATTCCCACACGAACCCACCCATGAGCCGCGGATACTTCTCGAACAGATCCTGGTACTCCGTCATGCCCCCGGGTCCATTGCCCATGGCGTGAACATATTCGCAGAGCACAAAGGGCATGGCCCGGCGTCGCGCATCCAGCGCGGCATCGTCCAGCGGCGCCTCAATCCCCTGCCCGATCAGGGCCGTTTCCGCCTGGCTGGCGTACATCCGGGAGTAGACATCAACGTGTTCCGAGGACCAGTCCCCCTCGTAGTGGATGGGGCGGGACGGGTCACGGTCCTTGGCCCAGCGTGACATCGCTGCGAGGTTCCTGCCCGTGCCGGCTTCATTGCCCAACGACCACATGATGACCGCCGGATGGTTCTTGTCCCGCTCCACCGTGCGGCGCATCCGGTCAACCAGGGCCTCCTCCCATTGCGGATCATCGCTGGGGTTCTGGGCCCAGCCCGCGCTCTCAAAGCCATGCGTTTCGAGGTCGCACTCGAGCACAACGTAGAAGCCGAGCTGGTCCGCGAGGGCCAGGAAATCAGGATGCGGCGGGTAGTGGGACGTCCGGATGGCATTGATGTTGTGCTGCTTCATCAGCCGCAGCTCGGCCTCCACCACGTCCCGGGGAACCACCCGGCCAAGGCGCGGGTGGTGCTCGTGGCGGTTGACGCCGCGCAGCAGGATCCGCCGCCCGTTGATTTTGAACTGTGCGTCCTGGATGGCAATGCTGCGGAAGCCCACCTGCAGCGTCAGGGTCTCGCCGGCGGCGCTGACAGTTGCCTGGTAGAGCCGGGGCACCTCGGCGGACCAGGGTTCGACGGCGGGGATGCGGACCTCCGTGCGGGCGGCCACTTCCAGGCCCAGCTCCGGAACGCGGACGACGGCGTCAATCGCCTGTCCGCCCCGGCTCGCCTCCACGTTGAGGGTGCCTTCGCCGGTGTGGTGATCGTAGCCGGCGTGGACAAAAACATCGTCAATGCCGTCGGCCGGCCGGGCCTGCAGCGTGACGTCACGGAAAATGCCGGCCAGCCACCACATGTCCTGGTCTTCCACGTAACTGGCGGCTGAGAACTGCGCCACCCGTACGGCCAGGGTGTTCTTTCCCTGCTTCAGGATTCCGCTGACATCGAATTCGTGGGCCAGCCGGCTGCCGCGCGTGGCGCCTAGTTCAGCACCGTTGAGCCACACCGTTCCGGCAGACTCGATGCCGTCGAACCGCAGCAGCGCATGGGGAAGGAATTCAGGCCCGGCTTCGAAGACCACTACAAAGTCGCCGATGGGGTTAGCTTCCGGAACGTGCGGCGGCTCCACGGCGAAGGGGAACTGGACGTTGGTGTATGCGGGCGCGCCATGGCCATGCATGGGCCAACTGGACGGCACGGGCAGGCTGCCAAAGCCGTTCAGGTCCTCACCACGCTGCCAGCCGTCTTCGGGCGCCACCCGGATCCCGGGGCTGAGCCGGAACTGCCACTCCCCGTTCAGCGACAGCCGCGGCGCATCACTGTGCAGGCAGGCACGTGCCGGCAGCGTTCCCCTGCCGGGCTGGAAGGACGCCAGATCCGCGATGGCTTCAACACCGATCTCCAGGTTGCGGGTGTGCCCGGCGGTCTTTGCAGGGGTGTTGCCGGCAGGAGCAGAAGGGGATTGAACTGACATGGGCTTCCTTGCTTCATGGGTTTGTCCGGGGGCAGCGCGCGGCTGCGCGCCGGGGTACGTGAACGTTCACGTTGCTTGCTTCAGCCTACCTGTAGTGAGCAATTTTGAGTAGGGCTCAGGCTGATTGCCGGAGGACGAGCTGGTGTTTGAGGACCAAGTTAGCTTCGGCGCTCCCTGGGTGGATGGCACCGCTGAGAAGGTTGTCCACGAGGTCGACGGCCGAACGGCCTACCGCCCGCAAGTCGAGTGCCAGCGTGGTCAGCTCGGGTGTCACGAGCTCGCCCAGGGGTATGCCGTCCATCCCTATCACCCCGCAGTCTTCCGGGACGGCCCTCCCTGCGTCGTGCAGGCCTTTAAGGGCCCCGGCCGCCATCAGGTCGTTGAACACCAGAAGCCCATCGATCCCGCCGTGTTCTGCAAGTATGCCCCGGACTTCGTCCCTGGCAGCGGGAGCGGAATCAGCGCTCCGGCGGACGATGATCTCCATGCCGGCCCCCGCGGCCGCGGCGGCAACAGCAACGCCCCGCGTGGTGGCAGGGCCCTCCTGGTCCGAATCAAGGTAGGCAATCCGCCGACGGCCTTCCGCCTGAAAACGCTCGAGCGCCAGCCCCGCCCCGTAGGAGTAGTCGAAGCAGATGCCGCCGGCAGCCCGACCCGCCGGGTAATCCAGCACCACCACAGGGCGCCGGCCCATCATGGTCTGGGCATCGCTGGAGCGCTCCCCCAAATATCCGACGAGGGCGTCCACCTGCGGCGCCAGGCGGGTCACGGCGTCCAGGCCGCTTCCGCTGCCGTGGCCAAAGTCATCAACCACCACGTTCCAGCCGCGCTGGGTGGCTTCTTCCACCACGCTGGATGCGAAAGCGGGGAAGTACGGGTTGGTGAGATCCGGGATGGCCAGCCCCAGCGAGATTCGGGCACCCTGCACCAGGCCCTTCGCGAAGCGGCTGGGGGTGTACCCGAGCTCCGCTGCCAGCTGCTGGACCCGTTCACGGGTGGCACTGCTGATTCCTGGCATGTCGTTCATTGCGCGGGTCACGGTCTGGCGCGAGACACCCGCGGCGGCCGCGACATCCAATATCGTTGCTCGTTGGATGCGGGGTTCGCGGGAACGTGAGGCCATGACGGTAAGTCTAGGCGGACAGCCGGCAGGCCTCCCCTTCACACCGGAGGCGCGCACAGTTGAGGCCGTATCCCCGGCGGCGCGGGCTCTGTTGGTGCGTTGAGGAGCCCGGGGTGGTGTGGTTGTTAAATGTGGGAGGCCCCAACCTGGTGGTTGGGGCCTCGACCTAATGGTTGTCCGGCGGTGACCTACTCTCCCACACCCTCCCGGGTGCAGTACCATCGGCGCTGTGGGTCTTAGCTTCCGGGTTCGGAATGGGACCGGGCGTTTCCCCCACGCNGTGGTGTGGTTGTTAAATGTGGGAGGCCCCAACCTGGTGGTTGGGGCCTCGACCTAATGGTTGTCCGGCGGTGACCTACTCTCCCACACCCTCCCGGGTGCAGTACCATCGGCGCTGTGGGTCTTAGCTTCCGGGTTCGGAATGGGACCGGGCGTTTCCCCCACGCTATGACCGCCGTAACCCTTTTACCCGCGACCCCCCGTGGTGGGGGGTGGGGAAATCTGGTGGTTACAACATTGTGGTGTTGTTATTCAATTTAGTGTTTTGTTCCCTGCAACGAACCGGTTTGGTTTGTTGTTTGGGAACCACATAGTGGACGCAAGCAGTCTTGTTCTCTTTTTACCACCGCCGGTGTTGGCAAACGCTTTTGAACCCGTTTGCCCGGGGTGGTGTGTGGTGTAAGTTATCGGCCTATTAGTACCGGTCAGCTTCACGAGTCGTTAGTCCTCGCTTCCACATCCGGCCTATCAACCCAGTGGTCTGGCTGGGGGCCTCTCACACACAAGGTGTATGGAAATCTCATCTTGAAGCGAGCTTCCCGCTTAGATGCTTTCAGCGGTTATCCCATCCGAACGTAGCTAATCAGCGGTGCACTTGGCAGTACAACTGACACACCAGAGGTTCGTCCGTCCCGGTCCTCTCGTACTAAGGACAGCCCTTCTCAAATTTCCTGCGCGCGCAGCGGATAGGGACCGAACTGTCTCACGACGTTCTAAACCCAGCTCGCGTACCGCTTTAATGGGCGAACAGCCCAACCCTTGGGACCTACTCCAGCCCCAGGATGCGACGAGCCGACATCGAGGTGCCAAACCATGCCGTCGATATGGACTCTTGGGCAAGATCAGCCTGTTATCCCCGAGGTACCTTTTATCCGTTGAGCGACGGCCATTCCACAATGTACCGCCGGATCACTAGTCCCGACTTTCGTCCCTGCTCGAGATGTCTCTCTCACAGTCAAGCTCCCTTGTGCACTTACACTCGACACCTGATTGCCAACCAGGCTGAGGGAACCTTTGGGCGCCTCCGTTACTTTTTAGGAGGCAACCGCCCCAGTTAAACTACCCATCAGGCACTGTCCCTGACCCGGATTACGGGCCGAAGTTAGATGTCCAAAGTGACCAGAGTGGTATTTCAACGATGACTCCACCCGAACTGGCGTCCGGGCTTCAACGTCTCCCACCTATCCTACACAAGCCACTCCGAACACCAATACCAAACTATAGTAAAGGTCTCGGGGTCTTTCCGTCCTGCTGCGCGTAACGAGCATCTTTACTCGTACTGCAATTTCGCCGAGTTTATGGTTGAGACAGCGGGGAAGTCGTTACTCCATTCGTGCAGGTCGGAACTTACCCGACAAGGAATTTCGCTACCTTAGGATGGTTATAGTTACCACCGCCGTTTACTGGGGCTTAAATTCTCAGCTTCGCCGTGAGGCTAACCGGTCCTCTTAACCTTCCAGCACCGGGCAGGAGTCAGTCCGTATACATCGTCTTGCGACTTCGCACGGACCTGTGTTTTTAGTAAACAGTCGCTTCCCCCTGGTCTCTGCGGCCCCGATCCCCTCCGGACAGCAAGTGTCCATCAAGGTTGGGGCCCCCCTTCTCCCGAAGTTACGGGGGCATTTTGCCGAGTTCCTTAACCATAATTCTCTCGATCGCCTTAGTATTCTCTACCTGATCACCTGTGTCGGTTTGGGGTACGGGCGGCTAAAACCTCGCGTCGATGCTTTTCTCGGCAGCATAGGATCACCAAATCCCCCCAAACGGGGGTCCCATCAGATCTCAGGCATCATGAACAGCGGATTTGCCTACCGTTCGCCCTACATCCTTAGACCGGGACAACCATCGCCCGGCTCGGCTACCTTCCTGCGTCACACCTGTTAATACGCTTGCCTCCCAGGATCAGGTCCTGCGCTCCACCAAAACCCTCACACCACAAGGGTGATCGGGCAGGTCTCGGGCAGTTAGTATCCCCTGTTCAACATGGACGGTTTTTCGCCGGTACGGGAATATCAACCCGTTGTCCATCGACTACGCCTGTCGGCCTCGCCTTAGGTCCCGACTTACCCAGGGCAGATTAGCTTGACCCTGGAACCCTTGATCATTCGGCGGACGGGTTTCTCACCCGTCTTTCGCTACTCATGCCTGCATTCTCACTCGTGTAGGCTCCACCGCTGGTTTACACCGCGACTTCACTGCCCACACGACGCTCCCCTACCCATCCAAACGCCTGAACCACAAGGGCTTAGCTAATATTTGAATGCCACAACTTCGGCGGTGTACTTGAGCCCCGCTACATTGTCGGCGCGGAATCACTTGACCAGTGAGCTATTACGCACTCTTTTAAGGATGGCTGCTTCTAAGCCAACCTCCTGGTTGTCTGAGCAACTCCACATCCTTTCCCACTTAGCACACGCTTAGGGGCCTTAGTTGGTGGTCTGGGCTGTTTCCCTCTCGACTATGAAGCTTATCCCCCACAGTCTCACTGCTGCGCTCTCACTTACCGGCATTCGGAGTTTGGCTGACGTCAGTAACCTTGTAGGGCCCATTAGCCATCCAGTAGCTCTACCTCCGGTAAGAAACACGCAACGCTGCACCTAAATGCATTTCGGGGAGAACCAGCTATCACGAAGTTTGATTGGCCTTTCACCCCTACCCACAGCTCATCCCCTCCATTTTCAACTGAAGTGGGTTCGGTCCTCCACGACGTCTTACCGTCGCTTCAACCTGGCCATGGGTAGATCACTTCGCTTCGGGTCTAGATCACGCCACTGCAACGCCCTATTCAGACTCGCTTTCGCTACGGCTTCCCCACACGGGTTAACCTCGCGACGTAACACTAACTCGCAGGCTCATTCTTCAAAAGGCACGCCGTCACAACTACAAGGCTGCTCCGACGGATTGTAAGCACACGGTTTCAGGTACTGTTTCACTCCCCTCCCGGGGTACTTTTCACCTTTCCCTCACGGTACTGGTCCGCTATCGGTCATTAGGGAGTATTTAGGCTTATCAGGTGGTCCTGACAGATTCACACGGGATTTCTCGGGCCCCGTGCTACTTGGGATACTCTCCAGGCGGTACACAACATTACAGTTACGGGGCTCACACCCTCTCTGGCCGGCCTTTCAAGACCGTTCACCTATGCCTGCACATCACACCTCACCAGCCCGGCAGAACTGGTATGGAAAGTCCCACAACCCCGACCATGCAACGCCCGCCGGCTATCACACATGGAACGGTTTAGCCTGATCCGCGTTCGCTCGCCACTACTAACGGAATCACTATTGTTTTCTCTTCCTGCGGGTACTGAGATGTTTCACTTCCCCGCGTTCCCTCCACGCACCCTATGTGTTCAGATGCGGGTCACCAGATCACTCGCGCGTCTGGCGGGGTTTCCCCATTCGGACACCCTGGGATCACAGTCCGGTTATCGACTCCCCCAGGCTTATCGCAGATTCCTACGTCCTTCTTCGGCTCCTAATGCCAAGGCATCCACCGTGTGCTCTTAAAAACTTGACCACAAAAGATCAATCAGTAATTTTCGAGAGAACCATGAAAACCAACCACACCCAACAACCACCAACCCCAAAGGGCCAGCCATCATCAAACGCAGCCAGATCCAGGTTCATATTCTTGGAAATTGCTTCTTATAAAAGATGCTCGCGTCCACTATGTAGTTCTCAAACAACAACCCCAAACCCCACACCCCACACACCCAAAAGGACACGCGATCGGCGAAGCCAGGAAAACCAGAAACACAAGTCCCGGAACCAGACACAACCCACAAAGGCCGCACCCGCACCGGTCCTGTTGCTTCAGGACCCAACAGTGTGCCAAACACTAAACCACCCAAACCCCAACCCCACCGTTCCACGACACCCACCCGAAAGCAGACATCCGTACTAGACAAGACCAGAACCCAAGCAGCAGCTATTCATTGATATTCCACCCATGAGCACCCGCCGCAGAACAAACGTCTGCGCAACGGGCATATACTCCTGACAAACCCCACCAACGCATACACGCGGCAACGAGCCTGTAGGTGCTCCTTAGAAAGGAGGTGATCCAGCCGCACCTTCCGGTACGGCTACCTTGTTACGACTTAGTCCCAATCGCCAGTCCCACCTTCGACAGCTCCCTCCCACAAGGGGTTAGGCCACCGGCTTCGGGTGTTACCAACTTTCGTGACTTGACGGGCGGTGTGTACAAGGCCCGGGAACGTATTCACCGCAGCGTTGCTGATCTGCGATTACTAGCGACTCCGACTTCATGGGGTCGAGTTGCAGACCCCAATCCGAACTGAGACCGGCTTTTTGGGATTAGCTCCACCTCACAGTATCGCAACCCTTTGTACCGGCCATTGTAGCATGCGTGAAGCCCAAGACATAAGGGGCATGATGATTTGACGTCGTCCCCACCTTCCTCCGAGTTGACCCCGGCAGTCTCCTATGAGTCCCCACCATCACGTGCTGGCAACATAGAACGAGGGTTGCGCTCGTTGCGGGACTTAACCCAACATCTCACGACACGAGCTGACGACAACCATGCACCACCTGTAAACCGACCACAAAGTGGGGCACCTGTTTCCAGGCATTTCCGGTTCATGTCAAGCCTTGGTAAGGTTCTTCGCGTTGCATCGAATTAATCCGCATGCTCCGCCGCTTGTGCGGGCCCCCGTCAATTCCTTTGAGTTTTAGCCTTGCGGCCGTACTCCCCAGGCGGGGCACTTAATGCGTTAGCTACGGCGCGGAAAACGTGGAATGTCCCCCACACCTAGTGCCCAACGTTTACGGCATGGACTACCAGGGTATCTAATCCTGTTCGCTCCCCATGCTTTCGCTCCTCAGCGTCAGTTAATGCCCAGAGACCTGCCTTCGCCATCGGTGTTCCTCCTGATATCTGCGCATTTCACCGCTACACCAGGAATTCCAGTCTCCCCTACATCACTCTAGTCTGCCCGTACCCACCGCAGATCCGGAGTTGAGCCCCGGACTTTCACGGCAGACGCGACAAACCGCCTACGAGCTCTTTACGCCCAATAATTCCGGATAACGCTTGCGCCCTACGTATTACCGCGGCTGCTGGCACGTAGTTAGCCGGCGCTTCTTCTGCAGGTACCGTCACTTTCGCTTCTTCCCTACTGAAAGAGGTTTACAACCCGAAGGCCGTCATCCCTCACGCGGCGTCGCTGCATCAGGCTTGCGCCCATTGTGCAATATTCCCCACTGCTGCCTCCCGTAGGAGTCTGGGCCGTGTCTCAGTCCCAGTGTGGCCGGTCACCCTCTCAGGCCGGCTACCCGTCGTCGCCTTGGTAAGCCATTACCTCACCAACAAGCTGATAGGCCGCGAGTCCATCCAAAACCACAAAAAGCTTTCCACCAACCACCATGCGATGGAAGGTCATATCCGGTATTAGACCCAGTTTCCCAGGCTTATCCCAGAGTTAAGGGCAGGTTACTCACGTGTTACTCACCCGTTCGCCACTAATCCCCGGTGCAAGCACCGGATCATCGTTCGACTTGCATGTGTTAAGCACGCCGCCAGCGTTCATCCTGAGCCAGGATCAAACTCTCCGTTGAAGTAAAACAAAAACGAACACCACCAAGCCGCCACGGGAAAACGCAGCAACCAGACAGCAAAATTTGAAACCAGCTGTAAAAACCAGACCACCCACAGGGGTAGGCAATCCAGTCAATTCAACCAATCAATAAAACAATCGGTATCAACAAACTTGGCACACTATTGAGTTCTCAAACAACAGACACANAGCCGCCACGGGAAAACGCAGCAACCAGACAGCAAAATTTGAAACCAGCTGTAAAAACCAGACCACCCACAGGGGTAGGCAATCCAGTCAATTCAACCAATCAATAAAACAATCGGTATCAACAAACTTGGCACACTATTGAGTTCTCAAACAACAGACACACCCAGCACCACCACAACACAAAACCCGTCATGGATCGCTCCGGAGCAACTTTTCAAACTTACCCGCTGGCTTTCCGCTTGTCAAACCGGCGTCCGCGACCATCATCACCGTGAGGCTTGATTGTCGGTTTTTCCGGCTGACTCCGTGGACCAGCGCGGAAATAAACTCTACCACCACTGCGGCGAGATGGCCAACCGGGGTTCCACGCAGCCGCGCAGTGCCACGAAAAAGCCCGGAATCACAAGGATCCCGGGCTTTCGCGGTACTGAAACAACAGAGGTCAGCCGGCAGCCGGCTTGAAGTAGGCGGCACCCAGCGGTGGCAGGGTGACGCTCAACGTGGCCGGCTGGCCGTCCTGCCCCTCCCCGGTCGCCTTCAGTTCTCCACTGTTGAGCACGCCGGATCCGCCGTACGTGGTGTCGTCGGTGTTGAGCACCTCAATCCAGGCCCCTGCTTCCGGCACACCCAGCGTGTAGCCGGCGTGCGGTGCGCCCGAGAAGTTGATGGCGCACACCAGCGGGTTGCCTTCCTTGTCCCATCGGATGAAGGACAGGACGTTGCGGTCCGCGTCTCCCCCGTTGATCCACTGGAAGCCGCCCGGTTCATTGTCGCGGGTGTAGAGGGCAGGGGTGGACGCGTAAACCTCGTTGAGGGCCTTCGTCAGCAGCTGCACACCCTGGTGCGCCGGGATATCCGCGAGATACCAGTCGAGGCCGTGCAGTTCGGACCACTCCGCTTCCTGGCCGAATTCCGTGCCCATGAAGATGAGCTGCTTGCCCGGGTGTGCCCACTGATATGCCAGGAAAGCACGCAGGTTAGCCAGCTGCTGCCAGCGGTCGCCGGGCATCTTGCGGAGCATGGATCCCTTGCCGTGGACTACCTCATCGTGGCTGATGGGCAGCAGGAAGTTCTCGGTGAAGGCATAGACCATGGAGAACGTAATGGTGCCGTGGTGCCACTTGCGGTTCACCGGGTCCTCGGAGGCGTACTTGAGGGAGTCGTGCATCCAGCCCATGTTCCACTTCAGGCCGAAGCCCAGGCCGCCGTGGCTCGTCGGTGCGGTAACGCCGGGGAAAGCGGTTGATTCCTCGGCAATCATCACCGCGCCGGGGTGGGTCTTGTACACCGTGGCGTTGACTTCCTGCAGGAAGGAGATTGCTTCCAGGTTCTCCCTGCCGCCGAAGCGGTTGGGCCGCCACTGTCCCTCTTCCCGTGAGTAGTCCAGGTAGAGCATCGAGGCCACGGCGTCCACACGCAGGCCGTCGATGTGGAACTCGTCAAGCCAGTACAACGCGTTGGCCACCAGGAAGTTGCGGACCTCCGTCCGGCCGAAGTCGAAGATCAGCGTGCCCCAGTCGGGGTGTTCGCCCAAGGCCGGGTCGGAGTGCTCGTAGAGGGGTTCCCCGTCGAACTGTGCCAGGGCCCAGGCGTCCTTAGGGAAGTGGGCGGGAACCCAGTCCAGCAGGACGCCGATGCCGGCCTGGTGGAGTGCGTCCACGAGGTACCGGAATTCGTCCGGGTGGCCGAACCGGGACGTGGGGGCGAAGTATGAGGTGACCTGGTAACCCCATGAACCGCCGAACGGGTGCTCGGCCACCGGCATGAACTCCACGTGGGTGAACCCCATCCACTTGACGTAGTCCACCAGTTCCTTGGCAAGTTCCCGGTAGCCGAGGCCCAGCTTCCAGGAACCGAGGTGCACTTCGTAGACGCTCATGGGCGAGTTGTGCGGATCCCGCTTAGAGCGGGCCTCCATCCACTTGTCGTCCTTGAACGCGTACGACGGCTCCACAACACGGGAGGCGGTCAGCGGCGGGACCTCGGTTCCGAACGCCAGAGGGTCGGCCTTCTCCACCCAGTAACCGCTCCGCGTGCGGATCTCGAATTTGTAGCACGCCCCGGCGGTCACGCCGGGAATAAAGATTTCCCAGACCCCGGACGAACCCAGGGAACGCATCGAATTCTCCCGCCCGTCCCAGGCGTTGAAATCGCCCTTGACCCGTACTGCCTGCGCGTTGGGTGCCCACACGGCGAAGGACACACCATCCACGTCGCCGAGGGAGGACTTGTAGTGCTGGACGTGGGCACCGAGGACCTCCCAGAGTTTCTCGTGCCGGCCTTCACCGATGAGGTGCAGATCCACTTCACCCACCGTGGGCAGGTAGCGGTAGGGCTCGTCCACGGTGACGGGTTCGGCGCCCGGGTAGGTGACGGCCAGCCGGTAATCCGGAACGTGGCCGTGCTGCAGCGGCTCCATGACGGCCACCCACACGCCGTGGGCCTCGTGTTCCATGGGAACCTCGCCCGCAGCGGTGATCACCGTGACGGACTCCGCCATGTGCTTCACGGTACGGATGGTGACGTGGCCGTAGTTATCCAGGTGTGCGCCCAGGACAGAATGGGGGGCGTGGTGTTCGCCGTTCGCGATCTTGCCCAGGGTATCCGCGTCCACTTGCAGCGGCACCCCCGGACGGTCGGTTCGTGCTGAGCCTGTCATTTCCTTACCTTCCGATGCTGCTCCGGCCTGGTCGCCGGTGCCGTTACCGCTAAGGAGCCGCCTGGCGGCGTTCACGGGGATCGCCAGCCAGTCGGGCCTGTTACGCATTTCATAAACTACTTCGTACAGTGCCTTGTCCAGCCACAATGCCACAAAGAGTGGCGAGTCCTTGGCCACGGTACCGGGCGTGACTTCCGCATACCCCGCAAGGAACGCGTCGGCGCAGTCATCCACCCAGGAGGCGGGCACCTGCGCGCCCTCCTGCTCGCGGTGCGCGGCCCCTGCGGCGTAGTCGAAGGAGCGCAGCATCCCCACCACATCGCGGAGGGGAACGTCGGGAACGTTCCGTTCTGCGATCGGTCGCAGGGGCTCGCCCTCGAAGTCGAGGATGGCCCACCGGGGCCCGGTCCCGGCCTGCCCCGGAACCTGCAGGATCTGGCCCAGGTGGAGGTCTCCGTGGATCCGCTGCAGCGGACCGGCCGCGACGCCGTCGAGCCCGTCCAGCAGGCGGTCCAGGGCCTCGTCGTAAGGTCCGACGGCGGAAGCGGCTTCCGCCCAGGCCTGCCGGACCCGCTGGGCTACTCCGGTCCCAATCCCCTTGCCCGGCTCAGCCTCGCTGGACTGTCCCAGGGCTTCGGCAAGCCGGCGGTGGACCGTCGCCGTGGCGGCGCCAAGGGCGCGCGCCTCCGCCGTAAAGTCCGTTCCGGACCGCGCCGCGTCAACGGCCAGGCGCCAGGCATCAAGCCCGCCGGCAAGGAATTCATGGGCTACAGCCAGCTCCCCCTCGGCGTGCCGGGAACCCGTGGCAGTGCCCGCCCGGGAAGGAAGGCCTTGCGCCAGCCACTCGCCGCGCACCCAGCCGAGGGTCGCGGGAACTTCAGAGGTACCGGCCGAGGTAAGGGCGGCACCGACCTCAACTTCGGGATTGGTTCCTTCGGAGAGGACACGGAAGAATTTCACGATGGCGGCCGATTCGCCGTCATCAACGATCACCGAACTGTTGGACTGCTCACCCGACAGCACCTTCACCACGCCCCGGGCGGTGGGAAGCCGGTGGACTCCCGGCGTCCGGAACCCCGCGGCCGTTCCGCTGGGAGCCTTCTGCCCGTGACGCATCAGCTCGAGCCAGGCGCCCACGAAGTCGGGATCGTGCACGGCGTCGTAGACCCAGGGCCTGGAGGGATCCATACCTGCCGCCTCGCCGATCAGCGCCCGCTCCATGCCGGCTGCCGGTGCCGGCCGGAAACTCAAGGGAACCTGCACCACTTCGGTGCGGCGGCCGCCGTCGGCCCCCTTGGTGGTGACCTTCAGGAGGAACACCGCGAGCGCCGCGTGGCCGGAAGGATCCTCGAGCCCGAGGCTGCCGGCCTGGGCCACCTCGAAGCCGGGTGTCTTGACAGGGAACCACCGCTGCCTGGGAAGCCATTCCTGAAGCAGTGCGGTCAGGGCGGGAGTAAGGATGGGCTGGTTCATGTCAGTTCTCAATCGAGAGGATCGGCATAGCCTGGGTATAGGGAGACGAAGGATTGGACGCCGCGGACCGGACGCGCAGCCAGAAGAAATCATGGCTGCCCAGGGTCAGCGTCAGCGTTCCGTCCTCGTTGATGCCAGGAAATGGCTGGCCGCCGAACACGTCCCGAAGGCCGCGCCCGGCGTAATCCGGAATGCGCAGCCTGGCGGCCACTGGATGCTGCGAGAGGTTGAAAGCGCACAGGACGCTTTCGCCGTCCACCCCCGCGGAGTTGCCGGCGGGCAGTTCCCGGAGGTACGCCAGCACCGCGTCGTGGTCGGCTTCGACGTGCTTGAAGGAACCCAGGCCAAACGCGGGGTGGTTCTTGCGGACGCTAAGGATCTGCCGGGTCCACCGGAGCAGGGAACCCGAATGCGCGGCTTCGGCCTCGACGTTGGCCATGTTGTAGTTATAGACCAGGGACTGGATCACCGGCAGGTACAGCTTGCCCGGGTCCGCGTGGGAGAACCCTGCGTTGCGGTCCGGGTTCCACTGCATCGGGGTGCGGACGGCGTCCCGGTCCTCGAGCCAGATGTTGTCACCCATGCCGATTTCGTCCCCGTAATACAGGAACGGGCTGCCCGGCAGCGAGAGCAGCAGGGCGTTGATCAGTTCGATCTCGGCGCGGGAGTTGTCCAGCAGCGGCGCCAGCCGGCGCCGGATGCCGATGTTGGCACGCATCCGGGGGTCCGGCGCGTACCAGCCGAGCATGGCGGCCCGTTCGTCCGCGGTAACCATCTCCAGGGTCAGCTCGTCATGGTTCCGCAGGAACGTCCCCCACTGGGCGCCTTCAGGAATGTTCGGGGTGTCCTTCATCGTCTCGATGATGGGAGCGGCCTTCTGGTCCCGGAGCGCATAGTACAGGCGGGGCATGATGGGGAAGTGGAAGGCCATGTGGCATTCGGGGTCCTCTTCCGTCCCGAAGTACTCCACCACCTCGTTGGGCGGCTGGTTGGCCTCGGCAATGATGACGCGGCCGGGGTAGCTCTCGTCCACCATGGACCGGAGCCTGCGGAGGAACTCGTGGGTGGCGGGCAGGTTCTCGCAGTTGGTGCCCTCCTCCTCGTAGAGGTACGGGATGGCATCGGCACGGAACCCGTCGATGCCCTGGTCCAGCCAGAACCGCACCACGTCAAACAGCGCCTCGATGACCTTGGGGTTCTCGAAGTTCAGGTCCGGCTGGTGGCTGAAAAACCGGTGCCAGAAAAACTGGCGGCGGATGGGGTCGAAGGTCCAGTTCGATTCCTCGGTGTCCACGAAGATGATCCGGGCGTCCTGGTACTTCTCGTCCGTGTCGCTCCACACGTAGAAGTCGCCGTACGGGCCGTCCGGATCCTTCCGTGATTCCTGGAACCAGGGGTGCTGGTCGGAGGTGTGGTTCAGGGGCAGGTCGATGATGACCCGCACTCCCCTGGCGTGCGCTTCGGCCACCAGCCGCTTGAAGTCGGTGATGGTGCCGAACTCGTCCAGCACCGAGTTGTAGTCGGAGATGTCGTAGCCGCCATCGCGCAGCGGGGACTGGAAGAACGGGGGGAGCCAGAGGCAGTCCACGCCCAGCCACTGCAGGTAGTCAAGCCTGTCGATGAGGCCCGAGAAATCTCCCGAGCCGTCACCGTTGGCATCCGCAAAAGCTCTGACGAGGACCTCGTAGAAAACGGCCTTCCGGTACCACAGAGGATCGTGCTGCAGGCCCGGGGCATTCAGTTCGAAGGTGCTCTTCGGCGTGAAATGCTGGCCCGAACTTTGCGGATTAAAACTCACTGATGCGCTCTCCTCACACTCAGGATGTGTGCGGGCTCAATATGCGGGTCGAGACGGACGTAGTTGAACTCGCCCCATTCCCAGCTTTCGCCGGAGATGAGGTCGTCCACATGGAAGCCGTTGTTCGCCGTGAGGTCGTCCGGATCCAGTTCCAGGGCCGCGAGGTCCAGCCAGACGCTGCTCTCCTTGGTGACGTGCGGATCCACGTTCACCACCACAATGATGGTGTCCTTGGAACCGTCAGGCAGCGTCTTGTGCTTTGAGTACACCACGGTGGAATCGTCGGTGCTGGAGTGCACGGTCAGGTTCTGCAGGTCCTGCAGCGCCGGATGCTGATGCCGGATCTCGTTCAGCCTGGTGATGTATGGCGCCAGGGTCCTTCCGGACTGGGCCGCAGCATCCCAGTCACGTGCTTTGTACTCGAACTTCTCGTTGTCGATGTACTCCTCGGCTCCCGGCCGCGCAACGTGCTCGTACAGTTCGTAACCGGCGTAGACCCCCCACAACGGGCTGGCAGTGGACGCCAGTGCCGCCCTGATCTTGAAGGCCGCAGGGCCGCCGAACTGAAGGTATTCGGTGAGGATGTCCGGCGTGTTCACAAAGAAGTTGGGCCGGAAGAAGGCCGGCGATTCGTGGCTGACCTCGGTGAAGTAGTCCTCGATTTCCTTCTTGGTATTGCGCCACGTGAAGTAGGTGTAGGACTGCTGGAAGCCGGCACGGCCCAGCGCGTGCATCATGGCGGGGCGGGTGAAAGCCTCAGCGAGGAACACCACGCCCGGAGCTTCCTTATTTACCTGCGCAATCAGCCATTCCCAGAACCACACGGGTTTGGTGTGCGGGTTATCGACGCGGAATATTCTTACGCCGTGGCTGACCCACAGCAGGACAATGCGGAGAATTTCGTTTGAGAGCCCTTCCGGATCATTATCGAAATTCAGCGGGTAAATGTCCTGGTACTTCTTAGGCGGATTTTCCGCATAGGCGATGCTGCCATCAACGCGGGTGGTGAACCACTCCGGATGTGACTGCACCCAGGGGTGGTCCGGGGCGGCCTGCAATGCCAGGTCCAGGGCCACTTCCAAGCCCAGTTCATTGGCCCGCGCCACGAAAGCGTCAAAGTCCTCGAATGTGCCAAGGTCCGGGTGGATGGCATCGTGGCCACCTTCCTTGGCACCGATGGCCCATGGCGACCCGGGATCGTTGGGGCCGGCCACCAGCGTGTTGTTGGGCCCCTTGCGGTGCTGGATGCCGATGGGGTGGATAGGCGGCATGTACAGCACGTCGAAGCCCATGGCGGCCACGGCGTCGAGGCGTTTGGCTGCGGTGCGGAAGTTCCCGGAAGTCCAGGCTCCCGTCTCGTGGTTGCGGACGGCGCCCTCCGAACGGGGGAAGAATTCGTACCAGGCACCCCGGCCCGCGAGGTCCCTCTCCACCAGCAGCGGGAACCGCTCGGAGACTGTCACCAGTTCGCGAATGGGCTCTCGCTCCACGATTTCCGCCACGCCGTGACTGAACCCGGCAGCCAGACGCTCTTCCGCGCTCAGGGACCCGTCCGCCAGCCGCTCGGCGACCCACCGCAATGTTGCCCTGTCCGCCTCGCTGCGCGAGTCGTCGTGGGCCGCTTCACCCAGCAGTGCCGCACCCTCGGCGAGCATCAGTTCCACGTCGATTCCGGCGTCCACCTTCACCTCGGCGTTGTGGTGCCAGGTACCGTAGCGGTCGTGCCAGGCCTCGATGACGAAGGACCAGTTGCCGACGTCCGACGGCGTGAGGACGCCTTCCCAGCGGTCCGTCCCCATGCCGCGTTCCCCGCGCGGCGGTGCGAGCCTCACCCGCTGGCGCTCGTTGCCGTCCGGGTCGAGAAGCACGGCACTGACCCCGAGCATGTCATGCCCCTCGCGGAAGGCCGTGGCCCCGACCACTATTCCCTCACCCGGCAGGGCCTTGGCGGGGACTCTTCCACCGTCCACCACCGGCTGCACGGCGGTGATGGGAAAACGTCCAAACCGCAGGCCGTCAGTGATGCGGCTCTTGGGCTTATTGTCTAATGCGGCACTGGTTCCTGAGTTAGTCGTCACACGCTCGACGTTAGCGAGAAATGGCCAGGATTGCTAAGCCTTGCGCACTAATTTTGTTGCGGCCCGTGTCATTTACTCCGTGCCCACAGTCATTTACCCAAAAGAAACCCAAAGCTGGTTCCGGCCGCGCATCTTGTCAGTTAGTGTGACGCAGGTGAAGGCAATCCGCAGATTTACGGTCCGTACGCTCCTCCCCGAGCCCATCCGCCCGCTGGCCCGGCTGGCCAGCAATTTGCGCTGGTCCTGGCACCGCCCCACCCGGGAGCTGTTCGCCGGCCTGAACCCGCGCCTCTGGACAGAAAGCGGCGAGGATCCCGTCGGTTTCCTGGGCCTGGTGAGCCGTGAAGAGCTCCAGCAGCTTGCCGCGGACCAGTCCGTGGTGGAGCGGGTCCGCGCCGCCGAAGAGGACCTTGACCGGTACCTGGAGGAGCCGCGCTGGTACCAGGGCCTGGGCCCGGACGCGCCGGCCTCGATTGCTTACTTCTCCCCCGAATTCGGCATCACCGAAGTCCTTCCGCAATACTCCGGCGGCCTCGGCATCCTGGCCGGTGACCACCTGAAGGCGGCCTCGGACCTGGGCGTGCCCCTGATCGGCGTGGGCCTGTTGTACCAGGCCGGCTACTTCAAGCAGTCGCTGTCCCGGGATGCCTGGCAGCAGGAAACCTACCCGGTGCTGGATCCTGACGGGCTGCCGCTCACCCTGCTCCGCGAGCCTTCCCCGGACGGCAACGGCCGGCCGGTGCAGGTGTCACTCCCGCTGCCCAACAACCGCCGCCTCCTGGCACACATCTGGCGTGCCGACGTCGGGCGCGTCCCGTTGCTGCTCCTGGACTCCAACGTCCCGGGCAACGACGAAGCGGCCCGCAGCATCACCGACCGCCTCTACGGCGGCGGCGGGGACCATCGGCTGCAGCAGGAACTGTTGCTGGGCATGGGCGGGGTCAAGGCGCTGCGGGCCTTCCAGAAGCTCACCGGAACAGTGGCACCCGAGGTGTTCCACACCAACGAGGGCCATGCCGGATTCCTGGGCATCGAACGCATCCAGGAACTGATGGCCGGGGACGAGGGCCTCACCTTTGATGAGGCGCTGGCCGCGGGCCGCGCGTCCACCGTCTTCACCACCCACACCCCGGTGCCTGCCGGCATCGACAGGTTCGAGATCACCCAGATCCACCACTTCTTCCAGGCGGGCCTGGCACCGACCGTGCCCGTGGACCGGATCCTGGAACTGGGCCGTGAAAACTACGCCGACGGGAACCCGTCCGTCTTCAACATGGCCGTGATGGGATTGCGGCTGGCGCAGCGGGCCAACGGCGTGGCCAAGCTGCACGGCGAAGTGTCCCGCGGCATGTTCTCCGCCTTGTGGCCGGGGTTTGACCACTCCGAGGTGCCCATCACATCCGTGACCAACGGCGTGCACGTGCCCACCTGGGTGGACAGCCGCATCGGCAAGCTTGCCCGGGACCAGTTCGGGAGCGAAGCGGAAGCCAACGGCCGCTGGGACCTGGCGTACAACGTCAGCGACGCCGACGTCTGGACGTTGCGCCGCGAGATGCGGACCGCCCTGGTGGAGGACGTCCGCAAGCGGCTGCGTGCGGCCTGGAAGAAGCGCGGCGCTGCCGACGCCGAGCTCGGCTGGACGGACAACGTGCTGGACCCGGACGTACTGACCATCGGGTTCGCCCGCCGCGTTCCCACGTACAAGCGCCTCACCCTGATGCTCCGCGAACCGGAGCGGCTCAAGGCACTGCTCCTGCACAAGGAACACCCCATCCAGCTGGTAATCGCCGGCAAGTCCCACCCGGCCGACGACGCGGGCAAGAAGATGATCCAGGACCTGGTCCGCTTCACCGATGACCCTGAGGTCCGCCACCGCATCGCCTTCCTGCCCAACTACGACATCGCCATGGCCCGCACCCTGTTCCCGGGCTGCGACGTGTGGCTGAACAATCCGCTGCGGCCGCTTGAGGCCTGCGGAACCTCCGGCATGAAGGCCGCGCTGAACGGTTCGCTGAACCTGTCGGTGCTCGATGGCTGGTGGGATGAGATGTACGACGGCGAAAACGGCTGGGCGATCCCCACGGCCAATAACGGCGCATCGCCTGAGGAACGCGACGACATCGAGGCCGCCGCCCTGTACGAGCTCCTTGAGACCCAGGTGGCCCCGCGGTTCTACGGCAGCACCGTTTCCCCCAGCGCGGGGGCCGCCGGGCCGTCCACGACGTCGGCCACGGAGAAGGTGCCCACGCACTGGGTGTCAATGATCAAGCACACGCTCTCGCACCTGGGGCCGAAGGTTTCGGCCGAGCGTATGCTGCGCGATTACGTGAACATCCTCTACCGCCCGGCGGCGGAGGCCGGCCGCAGTGCAGGCGCTAACTCGTACTCGCAGGCGCGCAACCTCGCAGCCTGGATAGCGAAGGTCCGCTCGGCCTGGCCGCAGGTGCATGTTGAGCACGTGGACTCGGTGGGAGTCTCCGAGGATCCGCAGATCGGGGACATCCTCCAGGTTAACGCCTACGTGTCCCTGCACAGCCTCACACCTGAGGATGTGAGCGTGGAAGTGGCCTACGGGCGTGCCGAGGAAAGCGACACGTTGTCGGACATCACCGTGATGGAACTGAAGGTCCAGGAAGACCTGGGCAGCGGCCGGCATTTGTTCAGCGGCTCCCTGTTGATCGACCGCTCCGGGTCCTTCGGCTACACCGTACGGGTCCTGCCTCGGCACGACGCACTGGCCTCGAAAGCGGAACTGGGACTGATCGTCAACGCTTAGCCCCCTGGTCTGATGGGTAAGGCTCCTGCCAGGCAGGGCAAACCCAACGCAGGAGGATCGATGAACGACCGCACCGTGGCAGACCTGGTGGTGGACAGGCTGGAATCGTGGGGCGTTGACCGTGTGTTCGGCTACAGCGGCGATGGAATCAACGGGTTCATGGGGGCCCTCCGCCGGGCGGAGGGCCGCGTGGAGTTCGTGCAGGCACGGCACGAGGAAACCGCGGCCTTTATGGCGGTGGGCCACGCCAAATACACGGGCGGGGTAGGAGTGGTCACGTCCACCCAGGGACCCGGCGCCGTCCACCTGCTGAACGGCCTGTACGACGCCAAGCTCGACGGCGTGCCCGTGGTGGCCATCGTGGGGCAGCAAAGCCGCACGGTGCTCGGCTCCGCCTACATGCAGGAAATTGAGCTCACCGTCCTGTTCAAGGACGTTGCGGCCCAGTTCGTCCAGCAGGTCAGCGCCCCCGAACAGCTGCCCATGGTCCTGGACCGTGCTTTCCGCACGGCCAAGGCCACCTCCTCGCCGTGCGTGGTGATCCTGCCGCACGACATCCAGTCCGCACCGGCGCCCAAGCTCGAACAGAAACACGGAGTGGTGGTCACCGCGCCCACTTGGCACACCTCAGCCAAAACCCCGGGCACGGAAGACCTGGACGCCGCCGCCGCCATCCTCAACGGCGCGCAGAGGGTGGCACTCCTCGTTGGCCAGGGCGCCCGGCACGCTGCAGCTGAGGTGGTGGCGGTGGCCGAACAGCTCGGTGCCGGCATCGCCACCAGCCTCCTGGGCAAGCCGTACATTGACGAGACCCTGCCGTTTGTCGTGGGCACGATGGGGCATCTGGGCACCACGGCCAGTGCGCACCTGCTGGGCAACTGCGACGCACTGCTGATCGTGGGCTCCAACGATCCCTGGACGGAGTTCTATCCCCCGCCCGGGGCCGCCAGGGCCGTCCAGATCGATATCGACGAGCGGAAGATCGGCAACCGGTACCCGGTTGAAGTGGGACTGGCCGGCGACGCGGCCGCCGCCCTTGAGGCGCTCAGCTCCAGGCTGAAGGACCGTCCCCGCGGGCAGTGGCGGGACGACGTCGAACAGGAAGTGCTCCGCTGGCGCGCCCTCGCCGCTGAACGTGCCGCCGTCCCGGCCACGCCGGTCAATCCTGAGCGGGTAGTGCGGGAAATGAACGGCAGGTTGCCGGCCAACGCCCAGGTGAGCGTCGACGTCGGCAGCTGCGTTTACTGGTACGCGCGCCAATTGGTGCTTCCGCCGGGCGTTCCCGCCCACCTTTCCGGCACGCTGGCCAGCATGGGCTGCTCCATCCCGTACGGCATTGCCGCAAAACTTGCCCACCCGGACCGGCCACTCGTGGCGCTGGCCGGGGACGGTGCCATGCAGATGGCCGGCATCGCCGAACTGGTGACGGTGGCGCACCGCTGGCGGCAGTGGCAGGATCCCCGCTTCGTTGTCTGTGTCTTCAACAATCGGGAGCTCACCGAAGTCACCTGGGAGCAGCGCGAGTCCGAAGGCGAACCGAGATTCCAGGACAGCCAGGAGCTTCCCGATTTTTCGTTCGCCGGCTACGCCGAACTGCTGGGCTTCACCGGAATCCGGGTGGAGGATCCGGAGCTTCTGGGCGACGCCTGGGAGCGCGCGTTCGCCTCAGACCGCCCGGTGGTGATCGACGTCCTGACCGACCCCGAGGTTCCCCTGCTGCCGCCATTTCCTGCCGGCAAGGAGAAGGCCAAGAGCATGCGCAAGGCCCTGGCCGAAGAAGACAACGCCGGCCGGGCACTGGATCTCCTGGCAACCTATACCGGCCAGGAGGAACGCGGCGAGGACGGCTAGAGAAATACAGCCGTGACGGTCAGGTCCTTGCCGGCGTAGCGCTCTGCGTCCTGGAGGATCTCGCAAATGATCCCGAAGGACCGGTCGACGCGGAACGGTGCGGATACCTGCCAGAGCACCGTGACGGGAGGATTGCCGTTGTCCGTGATGCTGTCCGCGAAGTCATGCAGTGAATCGTTCAGGGCATCCAGGTTCACGCCGTAGTGTTCGGGAAATTCAAGGACTTCGCCGAAGGTTTCCAGGACGGCCTTCCTCGTGTCCGCCGGCGGAATGACCAGGCTGCGGCGTCCGGCGTCTGCAACCTGCTCCTGCAGCTCTTCCAGGGTCCAGGTCTCGCCGGAGTAGATCTTCATGCTTAGCTGCCTTCCGCTATGAATCGAAATGTCCCGTAGTGGTCATCGGTGTAGTATTTCTCGCCGCCGTCCCCGGCCACGATGCGCCGGGCGCCCCGGTCCGACTCGCCCGGCGTGGGCACGGTGTACTCGCGGTAGTAGCCCCGGTCCTTCCGCGGGAGGACCCGCTCGAAGTTGCCGAACACCTGGTCATCCTGGCTGTAACGGAAGGGTCCGCCAGACCGGATCAGGGCGAGCGTGCTGCGGGCCTCGGCGGGAAGCCCCGATTCGCGCACCTCGGGCAGATCCGACGGGTTGCCCCGGGCAGGCGCGGTGGACGCGGAAGGTGCCGGCGGGGAAGGCGTGCGGGCCGGGGGCGCAGGCGCGGCACTGGAGGTGCCCTCCGGCGTCGTCGCACCCTCCATCAACTGGTTCAGGACGCCGGTGCCGCCGAACGCCACCAGCACCAGGACCACGACGGCGGTGAGCAGCAAGGGCAGGACGTTGCGGTTGCGCATGGCGGCGTTCTCCGGGGCTACGTGCGGTAGATGCTGATGGAATTGGCCTCGACGAGGTCCAACTCCCCCGAGGAAACCCTGCTCCCCTGCCGGGCCTCGTGCAGCGGCGAGGTGGTCAGCCGCAGTTCGAACATCCGTTGCGGAGCTCCCTCCGCGGCGACCCGGGGCAGGGTGATCTGCACGTCCGAGGTGCTGCCGTTCACCACCACCAGGCCCGCCAGGGTGCCGTCGTCGGAGCCGAGCAGGAGTTGCATCACGCGGTGCTGCGGATCATTCCAGCGTTCCATGGACATGGGCTGGCCGGCCTGGTCGAACCAGTAGAGGTAGGACTGTTCGGCCCGGCCCGGGAAGTCGTTGGGCTGCGCGGCCAGGAACTCCTTGCGCAGACGGATGTACCGCTTGGTGCTGCGGAGCATCTCGTGGGACTCCGGTGTCATAGTCCAGTCAAGCCACGCGATGGCGTTGTCCTGGCAGTAGGCGTTGTTGTTGCCCTGCTGGGTCCGCGCCAGTTCGTCACCGGCGGTGATCATGGGAACGCCGAGGGCAATCATCAGCGAGGCCATGAGGTTCCGGCGGGACTGCGCGCGCCTGGCGAGGATGGCGCCGTCCTCGGTGGGGCCTTCAAAGCCGTGGTTGTAGCTGCGGTTGTCCCCGTGCCCGTCCCGGTTCTGCTCGCCGTTGGCTTCGTTGTGCTTCCGGTCGTAGGACACGAGGTCATTCATGGTGAAGCCGTCGTGGGAGGCGATGTAGTTCAGCGATGCCAGGCGCGAGCGGCCGGACGCGGCAAAGAGGCCGGCGGAACCGGAGAGCATGTCCGCGAGTTTGGCCACGGAGCCGCCGTGCCCGCCGGACTCCAGGGCGGCCCGGTCAGCCAGCCAGAAAGAGCGCACCCCGTCCCGGAAGTGATCGTTCCAGTCCACCCAGCCGGCCGGGAAGCGCCCGGTCTGCCAGCCGCCGTAGCCCACATCCCAGGGTTCGGCGATGAGCTTCACGCTGGACAACACTGGATCCGCGGCAACATCCACCAGGAACCGGTGTTGGGGATCGAACTCGTTGGCGGCGTTCCGGCACAGGGTCACGGCAAGGTCAAAGCGGAAGCCGTCGATGTGGAACTCGTCCACCCAGTACCGCAGCGAGTCCAGGACCAGCTGCACCACCTGGGGCCGGGAAAAGTCCAGGCTGTTGCCGCAGCCGGTGGTGTCCACGTACTTGCCGTGCCCGTCGGTGCGGTAGTACGTGTCCTCCCCCAGTCCGCGGAAGTTCAGGGTCTGCCCGTCGGCGCCGCCCTCGGCCGTGTGGTTGTACACCACGTCCAGGATCACTTCGAGCCCGGCGGCGTGCAGCGCCTTGACCATCCGCTTGAACTCGTCCTGCACAGCCTGGGGACCGGCGTCCTGCGCAGCTTTGGTGGCGTAGCCGGGGTGCGGGGCGAAAAAAGCGGCCGTGTTGTATCCCCAGTAATTGGTCAGGCCCAGGTCCTGCAGGTGCGGCTCATCCAGGTGGAAGTGCACCGGGAGCAGCTGGACGGACGTGATGCCCAGGCTCTTGAGGTGTTCCACGATGGCCGGGTGCGCCAGGCCTGCGTAGGTGCCACGGAGCTCTTCGGGCACGTCGGGGTGGAGCATGCTCTGCCCCCGGACGTGGGCCTCATAGATGATGGTGTCCCGCCATGGCAGGTGAAGCCGCGCGTCTGTCCCCCAGTCAAAGTCGCCGGCCATCCGCACGCTTGTCAAAAAACCCTCGGATTGGTCCACGGCGCGGCCGTAAGGGTCAAGCAGCAGCGGCTGCCCGCCGTCGTCGTCAATGGCGCCCGCCGGCACAGCCACCGGCAGGGACTGCCCGCCGGCCGCTTCGCGGAAGCCATACTTCGAACCGTACGGAATGTCGTCCACCAACCCGTGGTGGACGCCCTGGCTCACATTGGGCAACGCCTGGACGCGCCAGTCACCGCCGGGGGCCTTATAGACAATTTCCAGGTTCCGCACGCCGGGGGCATAGCAGGCAACGTTGGCCTGCGCGGCAGGGCGGTGGCCGTTGCCGGCCGACCCCGTCCCGGCCACGTCCGCGCGCGGCACACTGACACCGAGGGGAAGGGCCGTGGAGGCGTCCGTGGTGGAAGCGGTGTCGAAGAGCGGCATGACCATCCCCTAAATCTTAGCCGCCAATGGAACTGTGCTACCTCGTGGCGCGCTGCCGGGACACTTCATACAGCGAGATGCCCACTGCCATGGACGCGTTCAGGGATTCCATGGCCGAGTCGATGGGGATCGACACGATCTGGTCGCAGTTCTCGCGGACCAGGCGGCTGAGGCCCTTGCCCTCGGAACCCACCACGATGCACACCGGTTCGGTGGCGAGGGTCAGGTCGGGAAGGGACACGTCGCCTTCGCCGTCCAGGCCCAGGACGAAGATGCCCATGTTCTTGAACTGCTTCAGCGCGTTGTTGAGGTTGGAGGCGCGGGCCACGGGGACACGCACGGCTGCGCCGGCGCTGGTCTTCCAGGCAGAAGCGGTGACGCCCACGGACCTGCGCTCCGGGACAATTACGCCATGGCCGCTGAAGGCGGATACAGAACGGATGATGGCACCGAGGTTGCGGGGGTCCGTAATGCCGTCGAGGGCCACAAAGAGCGGCGCGTTGCCGATGTAGCCCTTCTTCCACTTCGCCACGGTGTCCTCGGCGAGCTCGTAGGCGTCCTGGTACTCGTAGGGCGGAATCTGGAGGACCAGGCCCTGGTGGACGGCGTCATCGGTCATCCGGTCCAGCTCGGGCTTGCCGGTTTCCATCAGCGGGATGCCCCGTTCGGCGGCGAGCTTCAGGGACTCCTTGACGCGGTCATCCATTTCGATGCGGATAGCCACGTGCAGTGCCTTGGCGGGAATGCCCGCGCGGAGGGCTTCCACTACGGAATTCCGCCCGGTGACCACCTCTTCGGTGGCGCGCCCCTTGGGGCCTGACTTGGCGGCGCCGGCGCTGCGGGCACCGGTACTGCGTTTGGCCGCGGAGCGCTCAGAGAGCTGCTTGGCCTTGTGTGCCTTGTGGTACGGGCGGTCCTCCGCCTTGGGCGTGGGGCCCTTGCCTTCGAGGGCCTTGCGGCCATGGCCACCGGTTCCGATGGTTGGGCCCTTCTTCGCTTTAACCGATCGGCGACCATTGTTGGCCATTGTGTTCCACCCTTGATTGTGCTGACTGACTCTGCCTACCAGTCTACTGACCGAAGAAAAATCGGCGGCCCCGGCCCGTCGGCGCGCTCAGGCGCAGCGGCGGATCAGTCCCGCTTCAGGCTCCAGGCGGCACCGTCCGGGCCGTCCTCCACCACCACGCCGGCAGCGTTGAGCGTGTCGCGGATGGCATCGGAGGCCGCCCAGTTCTTTTCGGCCCGGGCCGCGGCCCGGGCCTCCAGCTGGGCCTGCACCAGGACGTCGAGGGCGGCGGCTTCCCTGCCGTTGCCAGCGTCGGTGCCAGCCACGGCATTGAGGCCCAGAACGTCGGTCATCACTGCCACGGTGTGCATCGCCGTCCGCGCGGCCTGGTCATTGCCCTCGGCGAGGGCGGTGTTGCCGGCCCGCACAGTTTCGTGGAGTGCTGCCAGCGCGCGCGGTACGTTCAGGTCGTCATCCATGGCTTCGGAGAACGTGGCCAAGGTATCCAGGGAGGCTTTGTGGCGGCTGGCCATGAAACCGTCGCCGGTGCCAAAACGCGCCACGGCTTTGGCGAGGAATCCATCAATGCGTTCGACGGCGGCCGCGGCTTCCTGCAGCGACGTGGGACGGTAGTCCAGGATTGACCGGTAGTGCGCCTGGCCGAGGTAGTAGCGGACCACCCGTGGCGGGGCCAGTTCCAGCATCTCCGCCGGGCTGACGGTGTTCCCGATGGACTTGGACATCTTTTCGCCCTCGTAGGTGACCATGCCGTTGTGCATCCAGAAACTGGCGAACGGGTGGCCGGCCGCCTGCGACTGGGCCAGTTCGTTTTCATGGTGCGGGAACCGCAGGTCCAGTCCGCCGCCGTGGATATCGAATTCCGTGCCCAAATACTTGGTGACCATCGCCGAGCACTCCAGGTGCCAGCCCGGACGTCCGGCACCCCAGGGGGAAACCCAGCTCGCCGTCGCCGGTTCACCGGCTTTGGAACCCTTCCACAGCGCGAAGTCGCGGGGATCTTTCTTACCGCGGGGGTCGGCGTCGGGGGCTGCCTGCATGTCGTCGATATTTTGCCGCGTGAGGGAGCCGTATTTGCTCCAGGACCGGACATCGAAGTAGACGTCACCGGAGTCGTCCAGCGCCGGGTAGGCGTGGCCGCGGTCGATCAGCTGCTGGATGAGCGCGTGCATCTCCGGGATGTGGCCGGTGGCGCGGGGCTCGTAGGTGGGCCGGGAAACGCCCAGCGTGTCGTAAGCCTTCAGGAACTCCTGCTCATAGCGGTAAGCCAGGGCCCACCACTCCTCCTCCGGCACTTCCCCAGGCTCAGGCCTGAAACCGGGTGCGAAGGAGGCTTCGGACTTCGCCAGGATCTTGTCGTCAATGTCCGTGACGTTCCGGACCACCGTGACCCGAAGGCCGCGGTATTGGAGCCAGCGGGTGAGCTGGTCAAAGGCAATCGCGGAGCGGATGTGGCCAACGTGGGGCATGCCCTGCACCGTGGCCCCGCAGTAGTAGAGGCTGGCCTTGCCCTCGATAAGGGGCACGAAGTCCCGGACTTCGGCGGAGGCAGTGTCATAGAAGCGCAGGGTCACCGCTCCAGATTAGCCGATGGCGCCGGACTGCCCCGGATACACCAGGGCCGTGGCCACCGCGCTGATGCCTTCACCACGGCCGGTGAATCCGAGGCCGTCACTGGTGGTCGCCGTGACGCTCACCGGCGCACCCGCGGCCTCGCTGAGGACGCGTTCGGATTCTTCCCGCCGGGGACCGAACTTGGGCCGGTTGGCCACGAACTGGACGGCGACATTGCCGATCTCGAAACCGGCGGCGCGCACAATGCGGGCTGCCTCCGCGAGCAGCGTCACCCCGGAGGCGCCGGCGAATTCAGGGCGGCTGGTGCCGAAGTGCGTTCCGAGGTCGCCGATCCCTGCTGCCGAAAAAAGGGCGTCGGCGGCGGCGTGGGCCACCGGGTCGCCGTCGGAGTGCCCGGCGAGGCCGCGTTCACCCTCCCAGAACAGTCCGCCGAGCCACAGCGGACGGGGGGCGTCCCCGGCCGCGTAGGCGTGGACGTCGATACCGATGCCAGTGCGGGGAAGAATCACTGCCCTGTCCATTCCTAGCCCTCCACCCAGCGGGCCCCGAGCGGTCCCTCAAGGAGTCCCTCCGCGAGGATCAGATCCAGCGGCGTGGTGATCTTCAACGACTGGCTGGAGCCACGCACTGCATGGACGGGGGTACCGGTCATTTCCACCAGCATCGCGTCATCGGTCACGGCGGCGGACCGCTGCTCGTCCAGGGTCTGCGCTGCCTCATGCGCCTTCAGGAGGGTGCCTAGCTGGAAGCCTTGGGGCGTCTGCACGGCGCGCAGCTTCTCCCGGGGCGCGGTGCCGGTAACGATTTCCGGGGCCAGCGCTGTGTCCTCGCCGGTAGTGGCGGCCACGGTCTTGACGGTGTCCACCACGGCGACGGCGGGAATCACCGCGGCGGCACCGGCTGCCAGGGCGTCGGCTACCCGGTGGAAGACGGATTCGGGAGTCAGGGCGCGGGCGGCGTCGTGCACCAGGACCGCCTCGATCCCGTCCATCAAGGCTGCAAGGCCCGCCCGGACGGAGTCGGCGCGGGTGGCCCCGCCGTCCACTATCGAAAGGAGGGGACCGCCGTCGGCCAGCTCCTGCCTGAAGTCCTCGCACAACTGCCGCAGGGCAGCATCCCCGGCGGGCAGCGCAATGCACACCTGGCTGCTGACGCCGGACGCGATGATCCCGCGGAGCGCGTGCATCAGGATGGGTTCGCCGCCCAGGGGCACGGCGGCTTTAGGCATGCCGTAGCCAAGCCGCTGCCCGGAGCCGGCGGCCACCAGGATCACGGCGGTGACAAGGCGGGTGGGAGTTTCACTCATGCGGACTAGCCTACGTCGCGGCAGGCCGCCCCGCCCGGACCTGATTCCGGGCAAAAAGAAGCCCCGCCGGCACTTGTGTGCCGCCGGGGTTCAATTCTTAGGAAGCCAGGACCTCGTCGAGAACGCTTGCAGCCTTCTCCTCGTCGGTCTTTTCAGCCAAGGCCAGTTCTGAAATCAGAATCTGCCGGGCTTTGGCCAGCATTCGCTTTTCGCCTGCGGAAAGGCCCCGGTCGTGATCGCGGCGCCACAGGTCACGGACGACCTCTGCTACCTTGATGACGTCACCGGAAGCAAGCTTCTCCAGATTTGCCTTGTACCTGCGTGACCAGTTGGTGGGCTCTTCGGTGAACTCGGCGCGAAGCACATCAAACACGTGCTCCAAACCTTCCTTGCCCACTACGTCCCGAACCCCAACAAGATCAACATTCTCTGCTGGAACTTCAATGGTCAGATCACCCTGAGCCACCTTGAGCTTGAGATACATCTTCTCTTCGCCCTTGATGGTGCGCATCTTGATTTCTTCAATCTTCGCAGCACCGTGGTGAGGGTAAACTACTGTCTCGCCGACCTCAAATACCATGTGGACATTTCCCCTTTCCCGCAGACCAGTTTATCACGATTCAGGCATATGACCGGCCGGCAAAAGGGCCCCGAACCGCGAAAATCCGCGGAAAAACGGCATAATCGACCCCCTCCACCCCCTTGACGAACGCGGATAATAGTGCATCGGGCAGCCGCTGCCAAGGGTGATATGACGGCCCCCGAATCCTCGTTTGCAGGGGTTTGCGGCTAGGCTATGCCTGAATAATCTTTCAAAACTCTCGAGGAGTACGTGACGTGCGTTTCACTGCGATGAACCGGGCCCAACGCGCCAAACTGGCACTGACGGGGGCCGCCCTTGGCGTCGGCCTGCTGACGGCAGGCTGCGGATACATCACACCCCAGCAGACAAACCATCAGTACTCCGCGTCGGACGGCATCCGCGCCGACCTCGGCCCGCTCCAGCTGCGCAACATCCTGATCGTTTCTTCCGGCGAGAATGAGCCCGGCCGTGTGATCGGTGCCGTCTACAACTCGTCCTCCAAGGATGTAACGCTGACGCTCAACGGGGCCGAAGGCTCGCAGACGAAGGTGCCGGTTAAGGCCAACGCCTACACGCTGCTCAACGAATCCACTGACGAAGCCATCCTGAGCACCAGTGGCGGCGTTCCGGGGTCCCTGGTGGACATCAAGGTCAGCGAGGACGGCACCAACGTCAACAACACCGTGAAGGTTCCGGTCGTTGACGCCACCCTGCCGGAGTACAAGGAATACCTGCCCGCCGGCAGCACGCCGTCGCCCAGCACATCGGTTTCACCGTCGTCAACGGCTTCTTCGGCAGCTACCGGAACCGGCCACTAAGGCCGGCCTGCAAGCAACATACAAAAGGGAGGGGCCGGCCGGCGCCTCCCTTTTGTATGTGGTCTGCTCGTTCTACGGCTCGAACTTATAGCCCAAACCACGCACAGTCACCAGGTACCGCGGCGCTGAGGGGTCGGGTTCAATTTTGCCGCGGAGCCGCTTGACGTGGACATCAAGGGTCTTGGTGTCGCCTACATAGTCCGAGCCCCAGACCCGGTCAATGAGCTGCCCCCGGGTGAGCACCCGGCCCGAGTTGCGCAGCAGCATCTCCAGGAGTTCGAACTCCTTCAACGGGAGCAGCACCTGTTGACCGCCCACGCTGACAACGTGGCGTTCAATGTCCATCCGCACGGGACCGGCCTGGACCGTGGAGGAGATCAGTTCCTCCGGTTCCCCCTGGCGGCGCAGGACGGCCCTGACCCGGGCCACCAGTTCGCGGGACGAATAGGGTTTGGTGACGTAGTCGTCGGCGCCCAGTTCCAGGCCCACCACCTTGTCGATTTCGGCGTCCTTGGCCGTCAGCATGATCACCGGGACCGTGGAGCGCTGGCGCAGCTGGCGGCAGACCTCCGTCCCGGACAGGCCGGGAAGCTGGAGGTCCAGCAGGACAAGGTCCGCCCCGTTCCGGTCGAATTCGGTGATGGCGTCCAGCCCGTTGTCCACCACTTCCACCTCGAACCCTTCCTTGCCCAGCAAATAGGACAAGGGATCGCTGAACGACTCCTCGTCCTCCACTATCAAGATCCTGCTCAAGCGTTAGCTCCTCGTTCTTTTGCGCCGGCGGCGCGTGGTACTTGGGTGACGGATGGCTTTACCGGTCCCTGTTTGGCCGCGGCGGGGAGCGCCGGCAGCTGCGGCTCCTCCTCGCCGTCCTGGCCCTCCATTTCGGGGAGGCGGAGGGTGAAGGTGGAGCCCTGGCCGGGCTGGGACCACAGGGTCACTTCCCCGCCGTGGTTGGAAGCGACGTGCTTGACGATGCTGAGCCCCAGGCCGGTGCCGCCGGTGTGGCGGGACCGGGCCGCATCAACGCGGTAGAAACGCTCAAAGACACGCTCCTGGTCCTCGGGGCTGAGCCCCTCACCCTGGTCTGTCACCGAGATGGAGACAAGGCCGTCCCGGGCACGGACACCGATTCCCACCCTGGTGTTGGCCGGGGAGTAGCGGATGGCGTTGTCGATCAGGTTCCGCAGCGCGGTGACCAGAAGGTCCTGGTCACCGAAGACCCTGCCCTCGGTGCGGCCGCCCACCACGATGCGGATATTTTTGCTTTCGGCCGGGAGCTGGGAGCGGTCCACGGCCTCCGCGATGACGGCGTTCACATCAACGGGACCGCCCTCCTGGGTAACGCTGGCGCCTTGCAGCCGGGAGAGTTCGATGATGTCCTGCACCAGGGCGGCGAGGCGGCCGGACTCCTTGTGCATGCGCTTGGCGAAGCGCCGCACTGCCTCTTCGTCGTCGGCCGAGGATTCCAGGGCTTCGGCGAGCAGGGAAATGGCACCCACCGGGGTCTTCAGTTCGTGCGAGACGTTGGCGACGAAGTCGTTGCGGATTTCCTCGGTGCGGGTGATCTCGGTGCGGTCATCTGCGAGCAGGAGGATGTATTCCTCACCGAGCATGGCCGCGCGTACCTGCACAATGATGGTGCCTTGCCCCAGCGGTCCCCTGGGCAGCTCCAGCTGTTTTTCGAGGATGACGCCGTCGCGCCGCACGCCTGCCGTCATGTCCAGCAATTCCTTATGAACCACGGTGTGCCCGCGGACCAGCCCGTAGGCGTAGGCGGCGGGGCTGGCCCGGACCACGCCGTCCACCGCGTCGACCACTACAAAGGCGCGTCCGACGACGGCCAGCACCTCGGCCGCGCCGGCCGGCAGCGCGATTTCCTCGGCGTCGATGTCCAACAGGTGCCGCTGCTTCTCGCTGACCCTGTACGCAAGCACCCCAAAGGTACCAAGTGCCAGGCCAACGAGGCCGGCGACCAGACCGATGAGCATAGGATCCACAGCTCCACCTTATGCGCTGGCAGCGGGCCATCAGCACGGCAGGACCCACTGCGCCAACGGTTCAACTAACGTTCATCTTCAAGGGCTTAACCGTTTACCGGATACTGGCAGAGTAACGAGTTGGACTGCCGAACGGCGACATGAATTCCTGCTGCCCACGTGCGGGCGGGACGGGAGTTCCAAGGAAAGGACGCCCAGTGCGTAAGGTTTTTCAGGAAGAGCTCACCCAGGTTGGTGACCAGCTGGTGGAGATCTCCCGGCTGGTCAGCGAGGCGATGGACAAGGCCACCACCTCGTTCCAGGTGGCGGACGTCGATCTTGCCCAGGATGTGATTGCTGCGGACGCCCGCATCGACTTCCTGCAGAACAGCCTCGATGAGCGGGCCATCGACATTCTTGCACTGCAGGGCCCGGTTGCCAGCGACCTCCGAATGATCGTGGGGTCGCTGCGGATGAGCGCGTCGCTGGAACGCATGGGTGACCTCGCCCGGCACATCGCCCAGCTGGCCCGGCTCCGCTTCCCCTCCACCGTTATTCCGGAATCCATGACGGGGACCTTCAAGAGCATGGCCGAGCTGGACCAGGAGATCGCTGACAAGCTCACCGTCCTCCTGGAAACCCGCAACCTCGAGGTGGCCCGGGACATCCTGAAGGCGAACACGGCCATCAACGATCTCCACCTCAGCGTCTTCAAGGCCATCGCCGCACCCGAATGGGCCGAGTCGCCCGCCACCACCGTGGACGTTGCACTGGCCAGCAGGTACTTCGAGCGCTTCGCGGACCACGGCGTCTCCGTGGCGCAGAAGGTCACCTACCTGGTGACGGGCGCCTGGCAGCCGAACGGCATCGAGCACAGCTGACCCGCGCGGAGGAACATACGACGGCGGGCTGGTCACCAAAAGTGACCAGCCCGCCGTCGAGCGTTCTACTTTATTTCTTGCCCTGGTTGGCGACGGCGAGGATGGCCTCAGCCGCTGCGTCGGGGTCGAGGTAGGTGCCGCCGGGCTTGATGGGCTGGAAGTCCTCGTCAAGGTCGTAGACCAGCGGGATGCCGGTGGGGATGTTCAGGCCGGCGATGGCTTCGTCGCTGATGCCGTCCAGGTGCTTGACCAGGGCGCGCAGCGAGTTGCCGTGGGCGGTGACCAGGACGGTCTTGCCGGCCTTCAGGTCTTCCTTGATGTCGGATTCCCAGTACGGCAGAAGACGGATCAGGACATCCTTGAGGCACTCGGTGCGCGGGATGGCGTCGCCCAGGTCTGCGTAACGGGGGTCCCCCACCTGGGAGAACTCGGAGTTGTCGTCCAGGGGCGGCGGCGGGGTGTCGTAGGAACGGCGCCACTCCATGAACTGCTCTTCGCCGTATTCGGCCAGGGTCTGGGCCTTGTCCTTGCCCTGCAGTGCGCCGTAGTGGCGTTCGTTGAGGCGCCAGTCGCGCTTGACCGGAATCCAGCCGCGGTCAGCCTTGTCCAGGGCGATGTTGGCGGTGTTGATGGCCCGCTTCAACAGGGAGGTGTAAAGGATGTTCGGGAGAACGTCGTTCTCAACCAGGAGCTCCCCGCCCCGTGCTGCTTCCGCGCGGCCCTGGTCGTTGAGGTCTACGTCCACCCAACCGGTGAACAGGTTCTTGGCGTTCCATTCGCTGTGGCCGTGGCGCAGCAGAATCAGCTTGTAAGTCATGATTTTTATCCTAGCCGAGCGCTGCTGCCGACTGCCCAGCGTTACAAAGGCCGGAGCAACGCAAGGATAAGGTAGGGCGGTGGTGCAAAAAGCTGAACGGGTGGCCGCCCCGCAGATCACCGGCAGGAACCCGGCGGGCAGGCAGGGCCGGCCGGTGGGCAACGTTACCCGGGGCACCACCAACCCCAACCGCATGCGGCGGCTTGACCGCTGGCTGACCGGCCCGCAGGCATGGCGGCTCCGGTCCGCGGCGAACCCTTTGGTGGTGGACCTGGGCTACGGCGCCACCCCGGCCACCGCCGTCGAACTTTTTGAAAGGCTGTCCGCTGTCCGCCCGGACGTCCAGGTGTGCGGGATTGAGATCGAGCCGGACCGGGTCCGCGCCGCCCTGCCGTTGCAGCGGCCCGGGTTGAGCTTCCATGTGGGCGGCTTCGAGATTCCCGTTCCGGGCAGGCCGGTGCTGGTGCGCGCCTTCAACGTGCTGCGGCAGTACGAGGAAGCGGATGTGGCCGGCATCTGGGGGCTGGTGCAGGACCGGCTGTCTCCGGACGGCCTGTTCATCGACGGTACCTGCGACGAGATCGGGCGGCGGGTGACGTGGGTGGCGCTGGACGCCGAGCGGCCGCTCTCGCTGAGCATTTCGGTCCGGTTCGGCAGTTTTGCCCTCCCCTCGGATGTTGCCGAGCGGCTGCCGAAGGCGCTGATCCACCGCAATGTCCCGGGCGAACGGGTGCACGCCCTGATGCAGGCGATGGACCGTGCGTGGCTGGAAGCCGCCCCGCTCGCGGCGTTCGGGAGCCGGCAGCGCTGGCAGTCCATGTGCAGCCTGCTGCGTGATGCCGGGTGGCCGGTGCAGGACGGGCCGGCACGGTGGCGCCTGGGCGAGCTGACGGTGGGCTGGGAAGCGGTGGCCCCGGGCGTCTAGGTCAGTCGGTTACCAGGGCCCGTAGGGGCCGGTGTTGCGGCTGCCGCCGCGGCCTGCGTCCTTGACTGCCGGGCGGACGTCGGCCAGGTAGACGGATGCGGCCACGACGGCCGCGAGCCCGAACAGGCCCAGCGTGCCGAAAAAGCCGCCACCGCCGCCGACGCCGAAGAACGAGATGACGCCCACCAGGGCGGCGCCGCCGGTCAGTGCCAGCCAGAACGTCTTGGTCCGCTTCCCGGTGGCTTCAAAAGCATTCGCGCGGTGCCGGGCGCAGTCCACCACGGCCCATAGTTCAAGTCCGAGCGCCACCAGGGCGAGGATAAAGAAGATTGCCTGTTCTACAGGCCGAATAAGAAGTTCACCGTCCACAAGCCCAGCCTAGCCGCCCACGGCGTCCAGCGCCTGCTTCAGGTCTGCCCAGAGGTCCTCGACGTTTTCTATTCCCACGCTGAGGCGAACCAGGTTTTCGGGAACACTGGCCGGCTCGGCTGTATGCCGGCGGCGGCGTTCGATCAGCGATTCAACCCCGCCCAGGGAGGTGGCCGGCAGCCACAGCTGCAGCGCCCGTACCAGCTGGTCCGCGGCGTCGGCACCGGTGAGCCCGCCCGCCGGTGCCACCTGGATGCAGATGATCGAGCCGAAGCCCTTCATCTGGGTCTTCGCCCGTTCATGGCCGGGATCGGCGGGAAGGCCAGGAAAACGGACGGATTCAACCAGGGGATGGGCGGCGAGCCGCTCCGCCAGCACCAGGGCGGAAGCCTGTGACCGTTCGATCCGCAGGGCGAGCGTGCGTAACCCACGCAGTGCCAGCCAGGCTTCGAAAGGCCCGGCGATTGCGCCGTGGATGATCCGGTGGTGGAGAAGGGCCGAACGGATATCCGGGTTGGAGGTCACCAGGGCGCCGAGGACGACGTCCGAATGGCCTGACAGGTATTTGGTTACCGAGTGCAGGACGACGTCGGATCCCAGCAGCAGGGGCTGCTGGACCAGAGGGGTGGAAAAGGTGTTGTCCGTGACCACGATGGCTCCGACGGCATGTGCGGCCTCGGTGAGGGCGCGCACGTCCGCGATCCCCAGCATGGGGTTGGTGGGGCTCTCCAGCCACAGCATGGCAGCCGCCCTCGCAGCCGGACCGCGGGGCGAGAGCGCGTCCTTGACGGCATCCGTGTCCGCAATGTCCACGGTCCGGAGTTCGAGGAAACCCTTTTGGGCAAGTTCGGCAGCCATCACCAGGGACCCGGAATAGCTGTGCGTGGGCATCACCAGCACTCCCCCGGCCGGGATGAGGGACAGCGCCGAACTGACGGCAGCCAGGCCGGACGCGTAGAGCAGGCCGGGCAGGTCAGCGCCTTCGAGCTGGCCGAGCGCCTCTTCAAAGGGATCCCACGTGGGGTTGGAGTACCGGCCGTAGCCGCGGTCCCCATCAGCAAGCGGGCCACTGCCGAAATATGTGGACGACAGGACGATGGGCGGGTTCACCGGCTGGTCCCGCTCCCTCGGAGGACGTCCGGCGGCCACCACCACCGTTTCTGCTGCCAGGGAAGCCGCGTGCTGTTCGGAAAGACTCATGGGCAAAAGCGTACTGTTCACCGGTGCAAGCCCCGAACACCGTGACCCGCACTGTCCACATGGCACCGGCCCCGCACTGCACTTGACGGTGCGGATCGGTAGGCTTATGCGGTGAGCAAACAACGGGCAGGCCTTTTCATCGCGTTTGAGGGCGGGGACGGCGCCGGCAAGTCCACCCAGGCCGCCCGGCTTGCAGACACCCTTGAATCGCGCGGACTGACGGTCCTGCGTACCCGGGAGCCCGGCGGCACCCCCATTGGCGAGAAACTGCGGTCTTTGGTCCTGGACCACGGGCAGGGGCACATCGACGCCCACACTGAAGCGCTGATCTTTGCGGCCTCACGCGCAGCACATGCAGCCCAGGTGATCCGGCCTGCCCTGGAGCGCGGCGAAGTGGTGTTGACGGACCGCTACATTGATTCGTCGGTGGCGTACCAGGGCGCCGGGCGGGACCTCGGCAAGGACGCCGTGCGCTCCATCAACGCCTGGGCCACCTCCGGCCTGGAGCCGCACCTCACCGTGCTGCTCGATGTTGACCCAGAGGTGGGCCGCCTGCGCCGAACCGCCGGTGACGCCGCCGAAGACCGGCTGGAATCCGAAGCCGATGAGTTCCATGTGCGGATCCGGCACGCCTTCCTCGAGCTGGCCGCCAGCCGTGCCGCCTCCTACCTCGTGCTCCCGGCACACCTTCCCGTTGACGACCTGGCCGCGCGGATCCTGCAGCGCGTGGAGGCCCTGCTGGCCGCCGCGGAGGTGAGCCGGGCGTGACGGTATGGGACGACCTGCAGGGCCAGCCCGCCGTCGTCGAGCAACTGCGCCAGGCCGCCAGCGGCGAAAACCTGACGCACGCCTGGCTTTTTACCGGTCCGCCCGGCTCCGGCCGCTCGAATGCGGCCAAGGCGTTCGCCGCGGCACTGAACTGCGACCAGGAGGACGTCACCCGGCGCGGTTGCGGGCAATGCCCTGCGTGCCTGACCATCTTGGGCGAAACCCACTCGGACGTCACGTTCGTCCGGACTGAAAAAGTCACCATCACCATCGATGAGGCCCGCGACCTCGTAGCCACCGCCGGAAACCGCCCATCGTCCGGCCGCTGGCGGATCATCGTGGTGGAGGACGCAGACCGGATGGCGGAGCGGACCACGAACGTCCTCCTCAAGGCGATCGAGGAGCCCACGCCACGGACAGTGTGGATGCTGTGCGCGCCGTCCCCTGCCGATGTCCTGGTGACCATCCGTTCTCGTTGCCGCAGCGTGGCGTTGCGCCTGCCGCCCGCCGGTGACGTGGCCGCCCTGCTGGTAAAGCGCGACGGCGTGGAGCCGGCTTTGGCGGAACGTGCGGCCCGGGCGGCACAAAGCCACGTGGGCATTGCCCGGCGGCTCGCCCGCGATCCTGCCGCACGTGAACGGCGGCTGGAGACCGTGCGGTTTCCCCTGGGCCTGCGCGGGGTTACCGCCGCGGTGATGATGGCGGAAAAACTGGTCAAGATTGCCACCGCCGAGGCCAACAGTTCCAACGAAGAACGCGATGCCGCCGAGAAAGCAGCGCTGCTGGCCACGCTGGGAGCGCCGGAATCCGGTACGCTCCCGCCCGCCATGCGGAGCCAGGTGAAGCAGCTTGAGGAGGACCAGAAGCGGCGGGCCAAACGGTCCATCACCGACTCGCTGGACCGTACCCTCACGGATTTGCTGTCCTTCTACCGGGATGTGCTGATCATCCAGCTTGGGAATGCTGTGGAGCTCGTAAACGTTGAGCTGAGGAGTGAATTGGAGGAGTTCGCCAGCCGCTCCACTCCAGAAGCCACCCTTGCCCGAATGGACGCCATCAACAAAGCCCGTGAACGCATCACCACCACCAACGTTGCTCCGCTGTTGACCATTGAGTCCATGGCAGCCAGCCTGATCTAGCCCCTTCCAAGGAGACCCGATGACTGCCCGCCCCCTGCCCGCACGCCCCGCATCCTGGGTGGTTGCCGTACGTGCTGCCGGGGCCATGGCCCTTGCCATGGTCCTGGCCAGCTGCAGCCTGCTGAACGGCGGCGACCGCAACCAGGAGACGGCCACGGCGAAGGCCGATCCCTCGATTGTGGCGTCCGCTCCCAGCGGACTTGAGGAGTTCTATTCGCAGGAAGTGGTGTGGGAGCCGTGCGAAAACGGGTTCCAGTGCGCCAAGGTCAAGGTGCCCCTGGACTATGCCAACCCCGGCGGCGAAACCATCGAACTCGCGGCATTGCGGACCCCCAGTACGGGCAACAAAACAGGCAGCCTCCTGGTCAACCCCGGCGGTCCGGGCGCATCCGGGTATGACTTCGTCAAGGACGCCTCAACCTCACACTTCTCCCAGGCGGTGCGCGACGCCTACGACCTGGTGGGCTTCGATCCCCGGGGTGTGAAGCGCTCCGCCCCGGTGTCCTGCATGACGGACGCCGAACGTGACGCGGCCCGCGCCAAGATTTACGACCTGGACACTGACGCCGGCCTGCAGACCGTGCTGGCGGACAACAAGGCCATCGCCGCCAAATGCGCTGAACAGACCGGGCCCGTGCTGGCCCACATCGATACTGTGAGCTCTGCGAAGGACCTCGACATCCTGCGCGCAGTGGTCAACGACGCGAAACTGAACTACCTCGGGTACTCCTACGGCACGTTCCTGGGTTCCACCTACGCGTCGCTGTTCCCGGACAATGTTGGCCGTATGGTGCTCGACGGAGCCCTGGATCCGTCCATCAGCAATGAGGAGCTGACCCGGGGCCAGGCGCTCGCCTTCGAAAAGTCCATCCGCGCTTATGTTGAGAGCTGCCAGAAGCAGGACGGTTGCCCGCTGAGCGGAAACGCCGATTCCGGGGTGCAGCAGATCCGTGACCTCATCAGCGCCGTCCAGCAGACGCCCCGCACCGCCAAGGACGGACGCGTGGTCAACGCCACGATGTTTGTCAGCGGACTGATCACACCGCTCTACAACGACCAGAGCTGGCCCGCGCTCACCCAGGCCCTCGATGCCGCCATGGCCGGGGACGTCAGCCTGATGCTCCGGCTCGCGGATCTGGGTGCCGACCGCGCCTCAAACGGCACCTACACCTCCAACTCGACCTTCGCGTTCAACGCCATCAACTGCCTGGACTACCCGATGGATTCCGATCCCGCCGCCATGCGGGCCGAACAGCAGCAGCTGATGCAGGACTCCCCCACCTTCGGGTACTTCTTCGCCTACGGCGGCACCAACTGCGCCGACTGGCCGTACAAGAGCCTCCGCACCCCGGCGCCCGTGGAATACACGGGTGATGCCCCCATCGTGGTCATCGGCACAACGGGCGACCCCGCCACTCCGGTGGAGTGGGCGGCCTCGCTCCGCAAGCAGCTGGGCAACGCCTCCCTGCTGACCTGGAAAGGTGAAGGCCACACCGCCTATGGCCGATCCAACAGCTGCATCGGGGACCCCGTTGACCGGTACCTGGTCAGCGGTCAGGCACCCGTGGACAACACGGTGTGCTGAAGGCCTCAGCTGTCCGGCTCCGGCCATTTTGACCCGGGCGCGGGGACTCTATTACAGTTGACTCTTGCATGAGGGGCCCGGTTCAAACCGGCCAACCATGCGGTGCTTCCTTAGCTCAGTCGGTAGAGCGTTTCACTCGTAATGAAAAGGTCATCAGTTCGATTCTGATAGGAAGCTCGGGATAAACCCCGGACAGCCCCGATTTTTAGGGGTTTCCGGGGTTTTTCGCTGGTTAAGCGCGCTTGCAGGCGCCAACCCAATGCACCGCTGACATTTACGGCAAAATTCACAGCCCTGACATCGTGGCCATGGACACGGGCACTAAGCCTCAGAACCCGTTGCTCCGGCGGAGCGTGCTCCGCCGGAGCAACGGGTTCACGGGCAAGTAGTTGACCTCCGCCAGAGTCGAGTACTTGCTACGCATGATCGGCGGGGGTACCCGTCCTAACCTTGTTGATACGGCGGCGCTTTCCAGGCTGGCGGCACGTCCGGGTTTGCCCGGTGAACCCGGCTCCAGCCGATGAAGACGATACTGGAGCACAGTCCTCGATCCCTTCAGGATGTCCGATGCCGCTATCACCAGATCCAACCGATCGGCGCACGGTGCTGGATCCCCCGCCCGAGCAGTTGCTGCCAGTCCGGCTGGACCACGTGGGCCTCCGGGAGGACGCACTTCGGCAGGCGCCGGGCAGACCTGTCCTGATGCTGCGGCCCGCGGCCGTCAAGGTGGGTTCCACCGTGGGCCATGCCATCGCCTACACCGTGACGCACGTGCTGGTGGAGTGGGAGAACGACGGCGGCCCCGACGTCAGGTGGTTGGCAAGCTGGCTGGTGCGCCGGCTGTAAGAGGGCAAATTTGCCGGATGCCACAGCATGACCGGAACGTGCGGGACGCTGGCTTCCGCCGTAGGCTGATCTCGCAGGCCATGGAGAGGAGCCAGGGATGGCTGGGACGGCATTGACGACAACGGCGCTGGCCGGGACGAGCCTCTCTGAGGTGATGGCCGAACTGGCCGGCCTTGAAGAACCTCGGGCCCGCGAGGTGAACGAAAAGCACGGTGACGACCACGGTGTGAACCTCGGGAAGCTCCGCGCCGTGGCAAAGCGGCTCAAGACGCAGCAGGAACTTGCCGTTGAGCTCTGGGCCACCGGTGACTCGGCGGCACGGCTGCTGGCGCTCCTGATCTGCCGCCCCAAAGCGTTCGCGCGCGACGACCTGGACACCATGCTGAGGGAGGCCCGCACGCCCAAGGTGCAGGACTGGCTGGTGAACTACGTGGTGAAGAAAAACCCGCATTCAGAGGAGCTTCGCCAGGCTTGGTTCCTGGACCAGGACCCGGTGGTGGCCAGCGCGGGTTGGGCGCTTACCACCGAACGGGTGTCGAAACAGCCCGAGGGCCTGGACCTCGCAGGGTTGCTGGACACCGTCGAAGCCGGCATGAAGGACGCCCCGGACAGGCTGCAGTGGGCGATGAACGCCTGCCTTGCCACCATCGGCATCTGGCATACCGAATACCGGGACAGGGCCATCAGCATCGGCGAGCGCCTCGAGGTGCTCAAGGACTACCCCACGCCCCCGGGCTGCACCTCTCCCTTTGCACCGGACTGGATTGCGGAAATGGTGCGGCGGCAGCAAACTACGTAGCGGCGGCAGGCTCGACGGACCCTGCACTCGCTCGGGCCTTATGATGGCGTGCATGGATGACGAGGCCCTGGCAGAGATCGCAAACGAGCTCTACGCCAAGCCGCTGGACGACTTCATAGCTGCCCGCGCCGCGGCGGCAAAGGAAGCCGCAGCATCGGACAAGGAACTGGGCACCGCCGTCCGCGGGCTGCCCAAGCCGTCGGTTGCCGCCTGGGCTGTAAACATGCTGGCCCTGCACCAGCCCGACGCCCTCGCCGGGCTGACTGACCTCGGCACCAGGATGCGCGAAGCCCAGTCGTCCCTGGACGCCTCCGCCCTGCGCGGGCTGGGACGTGAGCGCCGCACCCTGCTGGCCGCCGCCGTCGACACCGCCCGCTCAGTGGCCCGGCAGCAGGGCCGGTCCATCAGCGACGCCATGGCAACCGATGTGGAAGAGACCCTGCGGGCACTGACTGCCGACGAGGGGGCGGCGGCCGCGGTCCAGAGCGGCCGCCTGCTCAAGACATTCTCCGCAGATGGCGTGAATGCCGTGGACCTTGGCGGTCTGGTGGCGGTCCCGGCCGCCCTCCCGGCAACGCCCCGGACAACTCCCCCTGCTTCCACTGCGGCACCGGCCAGGCCGCAGAAGAAAGATACGACGACGGCACGTACCCCCCGCCCGGCCCCGGACAAGCCTCGGCTACAGGCTGTCCGGCAGACGCCGCGGCCCTCCTCGCCGCCCGCCCTGGAGAAGGCGAAGGCGTCGCTGGCCGAAGCGGAGGCAGCCCAGGCAGAGACCGCCCGGCTGGCCAGCGGGCTCCAGGACCAGGCGGACGATCTCCGCACGGAGATCGCTGAACTTCTCCAGGAGACGGCCGAACTCCGGACGCGCCTGAAAGCCGCCGAGGAGCGGCTGGAGCGGTCCCGCAGGGCCCTCGCGTCCACTGCCGCCGAAGCAAAGCAGGCGGTCCGGGCCGCGGACAAAGCTGAACGGACAGCAATGCTGGCGCAGGAACGGGTCCTCCGGTTGGGCAACACGCGCGCCTGATTCCAAGGAATGTCAGACCCCGGTTGCAGACTGGATTTATGGAAAATCAGCTTGTACAGGAATTTCACGTCACCTACTTCGACGCCCACTGCGGCCGCGCCCTGACCGAAGTCTTTGACACCATGGCGGAGGCCGAACGGTTCGCCGGCCGGCACTGCCATGGCGAGGACAGCTGGGCAGTGGTGGACGCCGTGGCCGTCCCGCAGGTCCGCATCGCAGCCTGACCTGCCGGTCACTGCAGGCCGCTTAAAGCAAAAACCCGCGCTGCCCCGGCACAAGCCGGGACAGCGCGGGTTGAACGCTTGGACTAGGCGAAGTCCGAGACCGCGGGGTCCGGTCCGATCCGGCCTTCGCCCTTGGCCGTGCGGTCCAGGGCGTTGATGGCCTCGACGTCGTCGGCGTCCAGGGAGACCTCCAGCGCTGCGAAGTTCTCGCGGATCCGGGACTCGGTCACGGACTTGGGGATCACCACGTTGCCGAGGGCAAGGTGCCAGGCGATAACAACCTGGGCAGGCGTCGCGCCGTGCTTGGCAGCGATGGAAGCCACCGCCGCATCTTCGAGCAGCTCGCCGCCCTGGCCCAGCGGCGACCATGCCTGGGTCAGGATCCCCTTGGACGCACCGAACTCGCGCAGTTCACGCTGGCTGAAGTACGGGTGCAGTTCGATCTGGTGGATGGCCGGGACCACACCCGTTTCGTCGATGAGCCGCTGTACGCCCTCAGCAGTAAAGTTGGAAACACCGATGGACTTCACGCGGCCGCGCTTCTGCAGCTCGATCAGGGCCTTCCAGGTGTCCACGTACTTGTCCTGCTTGGGCTGCATCCAGTGGATCAGGTACAGGTCCAGCGTCTCAAGGCCCAGCCGGTCCATGGACTCCTCGAACGCGGCGAGGGTGGATTCGTAGCCCTGGTCCGCGTTCCACAGCTTGGTGGTGATAAAAAGCTGTTCCGGTGACAGTCCGGAGCCGGCGATGGCCCGGCCAACACCAGCCTCGTTGCCGTAGATCTTCGCGGTGTCGATGTGGCGGTAGCCCGCTTCGAAGGCCTGGCGGACAACCTTTTCCGCCACTCCGTCCTCAACCTGCCATACGCCGTAGCCGAGCTGGGGAATCTGGTTTCCGTCGTTGAACGTGAGTGTGGGTGAAGAAGTCATTCCTTTATCCTGCCAAACCCGTCGGCTGCAGCGGGCCGGAAGGCACCGAGTAAGCTCCACGCTTAACCGGGAATATCTTCCCGCCCGGAGCCTGAGCCCTGCTCCGCAAGGTGCCGCTCGGCGTCGTCAACCTGCTGGTACACCGCTTCGGCGCGCCGGCGCACGGAGGCCGCGCCCACTGGGACCGGACCGACGGCGAGCCGGAGCATGGCCGCGGCTTCGGCGGTAGTCGCCAGGGAATTGCCGGCCTTGGACAGCGCGCGGTGGACGCCGGCCAGGCCTACCGGGATGTCCAGGCCGTCGCTGGGCGAACGGCGCTGGGCTTCCATGCAGACGGCCCTGACGCGTTCCAGCAGGGCGGCGAGTTCGTTGGCGATCTCCACGAGTTCGCCGTAAAGCTGGTCGTCCTCCACCCCTTCGAGGACCTGGTGGAAGCGGTCCAGCCCCCGGTGGAAGCGGTCGTGGGCGCGGCGCCACAATCCCTTCCCCAATTCCGCATCGTCCTTGCGCCCCTGCCTGGCGGCGCTGAAGAATCCCAAGGAAACCTAGAGGTACTGTCCGGGACCGTGGTCCGGGTCAGCGGGCTGGCCGGGGTGCGCGGGAGCAGCAGGCCGGGGGCCGGCGGGGGCGCGCTGCGGCTCGCCGTTTTCCCCGATCACAACGCCGGGGGCGATCACGGTGCCCGGCGGAAGTTGCCGGAGCTGCAGCTGCGCCGCGGCATGCTCACGGGCGGCGTGCTGCGCGGCGATGGCGGTCTGGATGCCGTGGAACAACCCCTCCAGCCAGCCCACCAGCTGGGCCTGGGCTATCCGCAGCTCGGCGTCGGAGGGAGTGGCGTCGTCCGGGAACGGCAGGCTGATCCTCGCGAGTTCATCCACCAGTTCCGGCGCCAGCCCGTCCTCCAGCTCCTTGATGGAGCGCTCGTGGATCTCGGCCAGCCTCCCCCGGGCCGCATCGTCCAGCGGGGCGGACTTCACCTCCTCCAGGAGTTGCCTGATCATGGTTCCGATCCGCATCACCTTGGCCGGTTCATCCACCAGGTCCTGCAAGTTGCTTCCCTTGGGTTTGCCGCCGTCTTCCGGGTCGGCCGGCTCAGGTGCCGGCTGGCCGTCATCGATGGTGGTGCCCTCTACCGGAAGGTCCTCAGCTGCTTGAGTGTCGTGCGGATCGCTCATGCGTTCATACTCTCACGAGCGATCCGCCCGACGGCCACTCCATGAACTCCGCTGACGCGCTGTCCGCTACGGGCTCAATCAGCAGCACCGGCCCTGCGGGTTGGAGTCCTGGCGGTCCGTCCGGTCCCGCCAGAATTCGCGCTCCCCCAGGGGCGGCGTGCCGTGCCCCGCGGCCTGGTGGTGTTCCAGGTACTTGGCATAGGCATCGGCACCAAGGACACCGCCCAGGTAGCGTGCAAACCCCCGGAAGCCCTTGGTGACGGCAGCGAGTCCGGTGCTCATCAGTGGTGTCCTGCCCGCTCGAACCTCGCGCCGGGCGGGAGCTTGTCCCACTCGGCCATAAGTTCCTTCTCGGCCGGGGTGGGAATCAGCCCCGCGGGGGCGAAGACCCGCGAAGGCCTGGCGGGGTCCTCTGTGTCCTTCACGGCTGTCCCGTCCGCCCGGTTACGGAACGCGTTGACCGTGGCGAGCAGCGCCGTCGCGATCACGATAATGCTGAGCACCACAAAGATCACGGACAGCCAGCCTTGGATGGCGGTGTTGCGGACCACGGCTTCCATGGCGGCCACGGACTTTGCCGTGCCGAACTCGGTCTTCCCGTCAGCCAGTGCCTTGCTGAAGGCGGCATTGTTGGCGAAGTAGCCCACAGCCGGAGTGGGCGAGAAGATCTTCTGGTAGCTGGCGGTGATGGTGACCACCGCAGCGAAGGCCAGCGGCAGGGCCACGATCCACAGGTACTTGAAGGTTCCGCGCTTTGCCACGATCGCCAGGCAGACGGACAGGGCGATCGCTGCCAGCAACTGGTTGGCGATGCCGAACAACGGGAACAGCGTATTGATGCCGCCCAGCGGATCAGTGACACCCATCAACAGGACCGCGCCCCAGGCGCCCACCATGACCGCTGTGCAGAGCCAGGCACCCGGCCGCCAGGACGCTTCCTTGAATTTGGGAACGAAGTTGCCAATGGAGTCCTGCAGCATGAACCGGGCCACGCGGGTTCCGGCGTCCACTGCGGTGAGGATGAACAGGGCCTCGAACATGATGGCGAAGTGGTACCAGAACGCCATCATCGCCGTGCCGCCGATGAACTGCTGCATGATGTGGGCCAGGCCCACGGCCAGGGTGGGGGCACCGCCGGTGCGGGAGACAATGCTCTCCTCACCCACGTTGCGTGCAGTCTCCGCCAGCACGTCCGGGCTGATGTTGACGCCGGCCAGGCCCAGGCTGTTGACCCAGGTGGCGGCGCTTTCCACAGTTCCGCCGGTCAGCGCGGCCGGGGCGTTCATGGCGAAGTAGAGGCCGCGGTCGATCGAGATGGCTGCCACGAGCGCCATGATGGCCACGAACGATTCCATCAGCATTCCGCCGTAGCCGATGTAGCGGGTCTGCCGTTCCTTTTCCACCAGTTTGGGTGTTGTGCCCGAGGAAATCAGGGCGTGGAAGCCGGACAGTGCGCCGCAGGCGATGGTGACGAACAGGAAGGGGAACAGTGCACCGGGGAAGACCGGTCCGTTCTCCCTGCTGGCGAATTCGCTGAAGGCCGGTACGGAGATTTCCGGGCGGACCACAATGATGGCCAGCGCGAGCATCACGATCACGCCGATCTTCATAAACGTGGAGAGGTAGTCACGCGGTGCCAGGAGCAGCCAGACCGGCAGGATCGCCGCGATGAACCCATAGACGATGAGTCCCCAGGCGATGGTCACCCTGTCCAGGGTGAAGATGTCCGTGCCCCACGGGGTTTCGGCCACGATTCCGCCGCCGATGATGGCCGCCATCAGCAGGACGAAGCCGATCAGGGAGACTTCCATGACCTTGCCGGGCCGCAGGAACCGAAGGTAGACGCCCATAAACAGGGCGATGGGGATGGTCATGCCCACGGAGAAGACGCCCCAAGGGCTTTCGGCCAGGGCGTTGACCACCACCAGGGCCAGGATCGCCACAATGATGACCATGATGAGCAGGGTGGCGATGAGGGCCGCCGTACCGCCGATGACGCCGAGTTCCTCGCGCGCCATCTGTCCCAGCGAGCGTCCGCCGCGGCGCATCGAGAAGAACATCACCAGGTAGTCCTGCACGGCGCCCGCCAGGACGACGCCGATGATGATCCAGATGGTGCCGGGCAGGTAGCCCATCTGCGCGGCGAGTACCGGGCCCACCAGCGGGCCGGCGCCGGCGATGGCGGCGAAGTGGTGGCCGAACAGGACGTTCCGGTCCGTGCGGACGTAGTCCTTGCCGTCCGCCTTGTATTCGGCGGGGGTGGCGCGGCGGTCATCGGGCTTGGTGATGTAGCGCTCGATGACCTTGGAATAGAAGCGGTAGCCGATCAGGTACGTACACACGGAGGCAAACACGAACCAGATGGCGTTCACGGTTTCGCCGCGGATGATGGCGAGCATAAACCAGGCCACGCCGCCCAGCAGGGCGATCGCTACCCAGAGGGCGATCTTTCCGGGCGTCCATTTCTTCTCTTCAGCGTCCCGGACTTTTGGGTCCACGGCCGACGGCGGGAGTGAGGCGTCCGTGGCGACCGCACCATCCCCCCGGGCTGTGCTGCGTCGATCATCCGGCGTTCCGGCCATGACTCCTCCTTGAGTTGGGTGTGCGGGTCCCCTTACCAAGGCACCTTACCAACGCCGGTGGCGGAACGGGATGGGATTTGCCGCCCGCCGCAAAGCAGTGCGGCGAACGGCGGGCAGGGGGCGCCGAGTGACGCCGTTTCGCTGCCCCTGCGTCCCGCTCAGGTGCCCAGGGTGCGGCCCGACACGGGCAGCCGGGCCCGCGTGAACAGCCACGCCAGGACGGCGCCCGCCAGCGGCACGGCCACCAGGAGTGCCAGCAGGTGCAGCCAGGGAACCTCCACGGCGGTGCGCAGGTCGGCGGAACCTGCGACGAGCACCGCAGGCAGCGTTCCGGCCAGGCTTCCGAGCAGGGTCCCCAGCCCGCCGGTCAGCAGCGCCTGTGAGCCGGCGAGATTTTTCCGCAGCCATGGCGAGGCGCCAATGCCGGCGAGCGTTACGTGGTCCGCCCGGGAATCAGCAAGGGAAAGGCCCGTGGTGATGCCCGCAGCGCTGAAGGTGACCAAGGCGCTCACGGCCACGATGGACCAGGTCATCCAGGCATCGCCCCGGGTGATGCCCGGTTCGGCCCAAAACCCGACGGCGGGCCACTGATACACGGCGGCGACTGCTCCGGACACGGCATCCATCTCAGCGGCCGAGGGGAAGCTGCGGAGCTGGACCAGGAGCTCGGCCGGCTCCGGCCGGAGGTCCAGACGCCGGGCGGTCTCCGGCGAGAGGACCCCGTAGTAGGGAAGGGGTTCGGCCGGTTCAACCACCACGGCGGGAAGCGTACTGCTGGTCACCGTCTCATGCATCTGCGCGGGGTCAGCCGGACCCTGGGCCTGGGTGCGCACATCCTGGCCCTGGAGCACCGCGGTCCCGTCCCGGACAAAAACAGGGTTGGTCACCACCATTCCGCCGGCTTCCAGTATTTCCAGGGCCTCCGGACCCGCCTCCCGCCCCAGCACGGCACTGATCTCCTCCGCGCCGCCCACCAGGATGGAACGCTGGGAACCCGTGGACTGGGCCAGGGACCCCCGGCAGCGCCAGTCCTCGCGGTCCACCACCCTCCGCTCCGGTGTCACGGGACATTCGTTGCCCGCGGGCCGGGCCAGCGAATACTGCAGGCAGTTGGAGGTGGCGGTGCGCGGCGGCCCCGACGCGTCCGTGCCGTTCCCGAAAGCACAATTTTGAACGTACGCCGGGGCACTGATGACCCGGGTCCAGGCCACCTTGCCGGCGGCACCTTCCACGGCGGCAGCGAGTTCGGAAGGCTCGACGGCGGCCCCCGGCTGTGTGCTGCCGTCCGGCAGGAGGGGCTGCTCCAGGGACAACGGCAGGAAGGCCTGGTTTTCCAGGGCCGTCCACGAGTGGTTCTCCCTCATCCCGGCCTGCATACTTGCCGACAGGACCAGCGCGGCGCTCGCCAGGGTGGCGGCTGCGAGGACCGCTGCCACCGCCGGGACGGTCCGCCCCCGGTTCCTGGCCGCATCCCGGGCCGCCATCCCCAAGGACAGCGGCAGCCGGGCCGTCCGCGCGGTCAGGAGGGTCACGAGGTAACCGGCCAGGAGCACCAGCGCGACGACGGCGAGGACGGCACCGGCGATCAGCAAGGAGGTGACCAACGGCAACTGCCCGGCTTTCCGGTCCGGGTCCCTGGCCGACTCCCCCAGCATCCAGCCCGCAGCCAGCAGCGCGCCGGCCACCGGCAGCAGCGCTGCACCGGCCACCGTGGCCCGCTTCCCGTTGCCGGCAGGCGCACGGCCGGACTTCAGCGCACCCAGGGCAGCCTGCCTGGCAACGTGGTTTGCCGGAGCCAGGGCAGCCAGCAGGCAGCACACCAGGCCCAGGACCATGGCCACCAGCGTCAGCGGAATGTCGGGATGCACCCCGGAAAAACGTACTGAGCCAATGGAGCGGGCCCAGTGAACCGCTGCTGCAGCGGACCAGAGTCCCAGTGCGGCGCCGGACAGGACGGCAACGCCGCCCAGCCAGAGTCCGGCCGACGTCACCACCGAGCGGACCGTCGGCGAATCGGCTCCCGACGCCGCCAGCAGCGCGAGTTCCCGGACCTGCCCCTTGGCCCCGACGGCGAAAGCAGCTCCCGCCAGAAGCCCTACTTCCAGGAGTGCGAGGGCAGCGACCAGGCCGAAGGTGGCGTACATCGCCACGGATCCCGACGATGGCTGTGGCGGAGGGACGCCGTCGGCGGTGCGCTCCGCCAAGGACGGCGGGTTGAGCACCACGCTGCGTGAAAGCACGCCAACGCCCTGCCGGTTCGCAGCCCGGACCTGCGGCCAGGTCACCGGTTCGGAACCAACGAGGTAGTAGGACGTGGAGTGCGGGGACTGCGGTCCCTGGTTCAGGGCTGTCTCGGGCACCTGGCCCTGCTGCAGGAATATGACGGAGGTCCGGTCGGAGGCATCCGCATCCCGGATTGTTCCCACCGGCATGAAGGTGCCGACCGACGTGGTGGTTGTCCTGCCCAGGCCCAGGCCGAACCGCTCAAGAAGCCCCGGTGAGACCAGGGCTTCGCCAGCCGACTGCGGAGCCCTGCCGTCAAGAAGGGTGAATTTTCCGGCGAAGGCAGGATGCAGCGCGTCCACGACTGTGCCCTGCAGGGACACCAACGCCGCCCCCACCGACGTTGTCAGGTTGAACTGCCTCAGCGGCAGAACCTCGTAGCCCGGCGGGACCAGGTCCCGGGGATCGGCGGCCTCAAAATCCGGATCGTAGACGCCGGTGCTGGACGCCACCATCTCGTCGTTCAGCGGGTCCTGGACGGAATCCGCGTTGGGGGCCGGGAGGGTGCTGAACCTGGCCTGCGTTTCCCCCAGCTCGTACCCGACAATCTCGTCCGGCGTTCTTTCAATGCTTTGGAACAGGGTTGCGGCCCCGGTCATGCCGGCAACCGGGAGCATTATCAGCGCGATGATGAGCAGCGAGCGTCCCTTGTGCTTCCTGATGTCCCGGCGGGCCACGCGGAGTGCCACGCGGAAGCTGCTCCGGCGACCTTTCGACACCGGAGCAAGATCCAGCCGCATCAGAGTCCTGCCTGGGCCAGGAGCATGGCGGGGTCGTGCATGGCAGCCGCCTGGTCCACAATGCGCCCGTCGCGCAGGAATACCACCCGGTCCGCCCAGGCCGCGTGCCGGGCCTCGTGGGTCACCAGCATCACGGCGGCTCCGGCATCGGCGCGGGCGCGCAGCACTTCCATCACGCCCTGCCCGGTGGTGGAGTCAAGGGCTCCCGTGGGCTCGTCGGCGAGGATCAGCCGCCGCTGCCCCACCACAGCCCGGGCGATGGCCACCCGCTGCTGCTGGCCGCCGGACATCTGGTCCATAAAGCGGTCCGCCAGTTCCGGGATACCCACCTGCCGCAGCGCGTCCAGTGCCCGCCGGCGCGCCCTTTTCCAGGCTGTGCCGTCCAGTTCCAGCGGCAACGCCACATTTTCGGCGGCCGTGAGGGTGGGCACCAGGTTGAAGTCCTGGAAGACATAGCCCACGGCACGGCGCCGGAGGCGTGCAAGGTCATTGAGCCCCAATCCCGCCAGGGGCGTGGATTCCACAAAGACACCGCCCGACGTCGGCCGGTCCAGTCCCCCGGCCAGCGCCAGGAGGGACGACTTACCGGACCCGGACGGCCCCATCACCGCAACAAACTCACCCGCGTCAATAGTGAGGTCCACGTCGCGGAGGGCGGCGACCGCCGTCGCGCCTTCCCCGAACGTCCTGCTGACCTTCGCCAGTTCCAGGACCTGCTGCGGCCCCTGCACGCTCACCGGCGGCTGTCCGCGTTCAGCGGGGCGGCGTCTTCCGTGACCCCGTTGGACGTTTTGCGTGCCTGGCCCGGCCCGGCCGACTGCGCCTGCTGGACCATCCTGGCCTCACAGAGGTCCAGCCAGCGGACTTCCGCTTCAGTCTGGAAGATCAGCGAATCCAGGACCAGCAGCCACGCGGTATCCGCGGAGCGCTGGCTGGCTGTGGTGTCCCGGCGTGCCTTGGTGTAGTCCTGCAGGGCCCGCATGGACGCCGCGCGCTGGGCCTGGATGATGGCCTGGACGTCCACGCCCGGCAAGGTCACGGCGAGCGCCAGCTTGATGGCGAGCTCGTTCCGGGGCGGATTGTTCCGCTCCACCGGGGCCGCGAACCAGTTCTTGACCTCGGCTTTGCCGGCGCCGGTGATGCTGTAGACCACGTGGCCGTCACCGTCGTCGCCTTCCTTGGTGACCAGGCCGTCGCGCTCCAGCCTGTCCAGCGTGGTGTACACCTGCCCGATGTTCAGTGGCCAGGTGGCCCCGGTGCGGTTCTCGAATTCGACCCGCAGCTGGTAGCCGTACCGCGGCTGGTCCTGCAGCAGGGCGAGGAGGCTGTGGCGGATGGACATGGTGCTCCTTGCGCTCGGGCGTTGGTTTGCATGGTCCCCCAATGGCCCATGCATACCGCGTATGGCGACGAGCCTAATGGAGCAAGCCCCGGAAGGCAATACTCAGTATCTACCGGCTTGGGATCAGATGGGCACGCTAGAGCAGCAGGAGGACTTTCCCCACGTGGTCGCCGGTGTCGAAGTAGGCGTGGGCGGCCTGGACCTCGTCCAGCGGGAAGGTTTTGGCCACGAGCGGCCGGATCCGACCGTCCGTGATCAGGGGCCAGACGGCGTCGCGGACCGCGTTCATGATGGCGCCTTTTTCCTCAACCGGCCTGGGCCGCAGAGCCGTGGCCACCACGGCGGCGCGCTTCTTCAGCAGCTGGCCGAGGTCCAGTTCACCCTTGGTGCCGCCCTGCAGTCCGATCACCACCAGCCGCCCGTAGTCGGCAAGGGCGTCCACGTTCTGCGGAAGGTATTTGGCACCAACGACGTCGAGGATCACATCCGCACCGCGCCCGCCGTTCTGTTCGCGCAGGCTCGCCGGAAAATCCTCCTCGGCATAGTTAATGGCGATGTCCGCGCCCAGGAAGGCCTTCGCGGTTCCCACCTTTTCATCCGTGCCCGCGGTGGTTGCCACCCTGGCACCCAACGCCTTGGCCAGCTGGATGGCCATGGTGCCGATCCCGCCGGTGGCGCCGTGGATCAGGACGGTTTCGCCCGCCTGCAGCTGGGCAGTCATCACCAGGTTGGAGTAGACCGTGGCGGCCACCTCCGGCAAGGACGCTGCGGTGACCAGGTCCACGCCCTCCGGAACGCGGAGGACCTGCTCGGCCGGCACCGCCACCTGCTGGGCGTAGCCGCCGCCGGCAAGCAGCGCCACTACCTTGTCGCCGAGGGAAAAAGGCTTCCTGACGCCGGGGCCGAAACCGGCTATCCTGCCGGATACCTCGAGGCCGGGGATCTCCGAAGCGCCCGGCGGCGGCGGATAGAACCCCCTGCGCTGCTGCACGTCCGCACGGTTCAGGCCGGCGGCGACGACGTCGATCAGCACCTCGCCCGGTCCGGCCACCGGGGCGTCCGTCTCGCGGACCTCCAGCACCTCCGGGCCGCCCGGCTCCGAAATGTAGACGGCTTTCATGGAACACTCCCGTTTCTGACTGAATACTCACTGCAACCAGTGTGCACCGGACACCTTCTTCGCCTCTGTTTTGTTGCAGGCAAGTGCCTATGAAACACTACTAGTCGAGGAAGGTTGTCCGAGCGGCCGAAGGAGCTAGTCTTGAAAACTAGTGTGCGGTAACCCCGTACCAAGAGTTCGAATCTCTTACCTTCCGCGATTGGGACCCCTGTCCGCCAGCACGCTGGCCGGCAGGGGTCCTTCGTTTTAACCTCCCGGCCCGGACCTCTTGAAAGTGCCTGACCCTGGAAATAGGGTCGGGGTGTTGCATCGGCGCACACCACCGCCTGCCACCGGACACACCACAAGGAGACTGCCATGCCCAGCCCCGTACCCACGCCCGGCGCACCCTGCTGGATTGACCTGATGACCACCGACGTTGACACTGCCCGGCGTTTCTATGGCGAGCTGTTCGGCTGGGAGTACCAGACCGGGGACGAGGAAAAATACGGCGGCTATGTGACCGCCTGGAAGAACGGCAAGTCCGTGGCAGGAATCATGCAGAAGGACGAGAGCCAGGCGGGCATGCCGGACGTGTGGTCCACCTACCTTCGAACCGACGACGCCGCGTCCGCCGCCAAAGCGGTGGCCGCGCATGGCGGCCAGGTCTTTATGCCGCCCATGGATGTCCCCGAACAGGGACACATGGCCATCTTCGGTGACGCCACGGGGGCAGCCATCGGCGTGTGGCAACCCCGCGAGATGCTCGGCTACGAACTGGTCGGTGAGCCGGGGGCCGCTGCCTGGCACGAACTGCACGCCAAGGACTACGACGCCGCCGTGAAGTTCTACCAGGACGTGTTCGGCTGGGAAACCGAGGTTATGAGTGACACCCCCGAATTCCGGTACACCACCATGGGCTCGGGCATGAACGCCCAGGCCGGAATCCTGGACGCCTCGGGCTATCTGACCGGCGGCATTCCCTCGCACTGGCAGGTGTACTTCTCCGTGGAGGATACCGACGCCGCCATCGAGCGGGCCAAGGCCATGGGCGCTACGCTCCTGGAGGAGCCGGCGGACAGCGACTTCGGCCGGGTGGCGCAGCTCGCCGATCCCACCGGGGCCACGTTCAAGATCATCTCGGCCCGGGCAGGATAGGCCGTACCGGCCACCAAGTGGTATGACGTCCTGGGTTGGATCCGCTACGGCATCGCCTGGCTGCAGTACCAGGTGTGCCTGCGCGGCCAGCCCTTAGCAGAAGGTGCCCCTCCTGGCGGTCAAAGCCAGGAGGGGAACCTTTCTTTCGGGGCTTAGGGGAGGACCACCGTTTCCGAGTAGGCGGACGAGTCGCCCTTGATGGCCGTGCTGCTGCGGCCGTCCACTCCCACCGGAATGTCACCGGCGACAGTCACGCGGTTCAGCTTGCGGGGCTGGCCGTCGTAGTTGTCCGGGGCGTAGTGCTGGGTGATGCGGTTGTCGAACAGCACCAGCTGGTCCGGCTCCCAGTTCACGCGCACCACGTTTTCCGGGCGGGTGATGTAGGCCTGCAGGATCCGCAGGATGTCCTTGGACTCCGTGTTGGACAGCCCCACGATCCGCAGCCGCTGCGCAAAGCCGCCGATGAAAAGCCCGCGCTCCCCCGTCAGCGGGTGCACGCGCACCACCGGGTGGGCTGTCTCGAAGTGGATCCGGGTGAACTCCTTGCGCCGTTCCTCCGCGTTGGCGTGTTCCAGGTTCTTGGGCCGCGAGTAGTCGTAATCGTTGGTGTGGATGGCCCAGAGGGTGTCGGCGAAGTTCCGCAGCTCGTCCGGCAGGTCCTGGTAGGCCCCGGCCGCTGACGCGATCAGGGTCTCCCCGCCGTACGCCGGCAAGGTGATGCTCCGCAGAGTCGAGGCCTGCGGCGGGTTCACCACAAACGTGACGTCGGTGTGCCAGTTGTTGGCGCTGCCGTTTTCGCTGTCCACCGGCAGGACAGAGGGCTTGCCGTCCACGGACGCGACCGTGGGGTGGGCCTTGGTGAGCGGTCCAAAGCGGCCGGCGAAGCGGACCTGGTCCTCGTCCGTGCCAATGTTGGCCTCGCGGAACACCAGCACCTTATGCGTGTTCAGGGCTTCCCGGATCCTGGCGATGGTGTCATCGCTGAGGTGGGCGCTGAGGTCCAGGCCCCGGATTTCGGCACCGATGCGGGAGCCCAGCTTGGTGAATTCGAGTTTGGTGGCGGTGATGGCGGTCATGGTGGTTCCTTGCCTTTCAGTGCGGGTTTGGCTCAGTGTGGAGGGCGCAGTCTCAGTGCGGAGGGTTCAGGCGGGTGCGGTCAGTGGATCCCGGCCGGGCTGGCCGTTGGGACAACTAGAACAGGAAAGAATCCGGGGCAGAAGGGGCCGGTTCACCGCAGGAAATCGGGGGAAATTGCGCGACGTACGGGGTCATGGGAGGTTCCCTGGCGTTGTTCCGGGACGCCCGGTGTCATTCGAGGCCGCGGGCCGAAACCCGGGGCAACTCAGCGTAAGGAAACGACGCCACGAAGTGTCACGCGCGGCCACGCAATGACCTGCCGCGACTTCTGCGTGTAACGCCCGGAGCACGCGGGGAACCGGATCCGCGGGTCCGCGACGCCGGACGCGCAAGTCATGTAACCGGAGACGCTTGGTCCCCGCCGGGAAGGTCAGGATATTTCTGCGCGGAGGTCCGCAGTGTTACTTATTGAGGCCCTCACCAGCCGGGAGTTTTTGTCCAGGTATGCAGGCTGCAGGGGCACTTATCCCTGCAGCCTGCAAAACTCCAGTGAAGTCAGGCGCTCAGGATGGCGGCGGCAATTTCGTCGGCATCGCGCAGGGTCCGCTGGCCGCTGCGGTAATTGGGGCCGCCGGGCTGGACGGCTTCGGCGGCGATGGCGGTGCCCCACTGCATGGAGGAGAGCTGCAGCCCGAGCACGTAGAGGCCCTCGGTGACCGACCCGTTGGCTGCCACGGGCCGGTAGGGGTGCGGCTCAACATCCAGGCCGGTGGACTGCACGGGGGCTCCCTCAACAGTCATCATCAGCCGCGGCCGCACCAACCCGTCCCGCAGCAACTGCTCCAGCACCGGCGAATCGGCGGCGGAGATCCGGTTGCCCGGCGCCAGCGCCTCCACCATGGCCCTTGCCGTCACCGGCACATCGTGCACCCAGGGCGAGGCCGCAGTGAAGACGCGGTTCCGGCGGTCCACGGCGAACTTGGGATCAGGCCCCACAAAGCTGACCACTCCCGCCTTGGCCAGCGCCGCAAGCTGCTCGGCGCGCAGGGCAGGCGGACCGCTCGCGAGCCCCTCCACAAACGACTCGAACCAGCCACGCAGTCCCGCAACCCAGGACTCATCGGTGATGCCGCCGTCGGCCACTGCTGTCTTCAGGACGGCGCGCCCGTGGTGGAGGGCACCGATGGCCATCTTCACGGGATCGTCCTCGCCGAGGGCGGACCGGCGGGCGTCATCCAGCAGGTACTCCACGACGGCGGCGTCCAGTTCGGTGCGTGCAGCGAAGGATCGTCCGGCCAGCGGCCCGGCGAGCCCCGCCAGGTCGAGCCGGTGCCGTGGGCCGACGTGGACGGCGAGCACGCTTTCGACGTTGTCTTCCCAGTTGCCGGCGCTGTGCGCGTGCGGATGGAGGGCCTCGTCCAGGGCGGTAAGGAATGCTTTCGGGTCCGGCACGGCGTTCGGCTGCGAGCGCACCAGGGTGGAGTAGTAGGCCCAGAGCGCGTCGCGGTGCAGGAGCGGCCAGAAGTCGTGGTCAAACGCCGGGCGGATTCCCGCGGTGCGGAAGCGTTCCAGCGCCGCCTCGGTGAAGTAGCGCAGGGTGACCGACGCCGGGTAGTAACCGTTCAGCGCGGCCTTGGCGCGGTAAGGCGTTCCACGGCGGGACGCGGCAATGATGTGCGGTTCCTGGCCCGAGGGCTCGTAGCGGAGCGCCCCGCCGTTGCTGATGAATTTTCCGCCACGGCCCTCGGTCAGCTGGACCATGGTGTCGAAGAAGTTCAGGCCCATGCCACGGACCAGGACGGGTTCGCCGGCCGGAATCCGGGACCAGTCCACATCCGCGGGGACCGCCGGCGGAAGGTACTGCAGGCCCAGCTGCTGCGCCGAAGCCTGGAGCTCCCGCTGTTCGGGGTTCAGCCGTGACGGGATATGGCCCAGGGCCAGCACCACGGAACCGGTGCGGAGCGTGGCTCCCGTCGCCAGGCCGACGTCGAACGTTCCGTCCCCCACGGGAACCACCGACAACGCGGACGTTCCGTGGAAGTCGATAGTGACGCCGTCTGGAGCCTTGGACGTCAGCTCCTCGACGGTGTCGCGCAGGTAGCGGCCGTACAGGGCGCGGCTGGGGAAATCGGTGGAATCCAGGACGGCAAGCTCCGCGAGCTCATCCTCGGTCAGGGCTGGTGACGGGTCGCGTCGCTGCCGGGTCCGCCACTGGTCAAAGGTGGTGCCGGCGACGGGCGGCGCCAGGGCGGGGTCCTCCGGAATCAGCGTGGGGTAGAAGGACTGGGTGTTCATGAGGAACAACCGTGACTGCTGCGGCTGCCACACGTGGCCGGGACCTGCGGGGTAGGGATCGATCACATCGATGTGGAGGCGCACGGCGCCGGACGCGGCCTGTGCGGCGCTGCGGGCCAGCAGGCGTTCCAGGACACTGGTGCCCCGCGGACCTGCCCCAATGATGGCGGTCCGGATGCTCTGCGTTATTTCCACGGCATCCAGCGTACGGGCTGGAAACGAAGTATGTGCTGCACGCTTGACTTGCCAGCCGTCCGCGGATGTTGTTTGGATGGGGCGCATGACCACCACTGCAGCTGATCCAGCGCCCGCCCCCGGTTCCGGCCACTCCACCGGTACCGACCCGCAGGGCATCGCGCCCGAGCCCACTGACGAGAACGTCTGGCTGGAGGACATCTACGGCGAAGAGCAGCTTGCCTGGGTGAAGGAGCAGAATTCCCGCACGGAGGACCTGCTGGAGGACGCCGACTATGTGGAGCTCGAGGGCAGCATCCTTGAGGTGCTCGACTCCACGGACCGGATCGCGATGGTGGGCAAGCGGGGTGACTGGTACTACAACTTCTGGAAGGACCAGCAGAACCCCAAGGGCCTCTGGCGCCGCACCACGTGGGAGAGCTACTGCAGCGATTCCCCCGAATGGGATGTCCTCCTTGACGTGGACGCCCTGTCCGCCGCTGAGGGCGAGGAGTGGGTCTTCCACGGCGCCACCTTCCTCCGCCCCGCCGCCGGAGAGCCGTACCGGCACGCACTGCTGGCGCTGTCACCGGACGGCGGCGACGCCAACAGGTACCGGGAATTCGACGTGGAGACGCGCACCTTCGTGGACCCCGCGCAGGGCGGCTTTGACCTGCCGACGGCGAAGGGCAACGTGTCGTGGCTGGATGCGGACACGCTGCTGGTCGCCTCCACCGCTGAAGGACTTCCGCGGACGGCCTCCTCCTACGCCCGCACGGCCGTAACCCTCAAGCGCGGCGACTCGCTGCCGGACGCGCTGCGGTTGTTCGAGGTGCCGGAACACCACATGATGGCGGTGGTGGCGCACGATTCCACGCCCGGATTCGAGCGGACCTTCGCCGTTGACTACATCGACTTCTACAACCGCAGCAATGCTGTACTGCGGGACGGCGCTTGGGTGGAGATCGACGTTCCCACCGACGTCAACGTCAGTGCACACCGCGAGTGGCTGCTGTTCCGGCCGCAGCAGGACTGGCTGCTCGACGGCGCCACACATCCTGCCGGTTCGCTGCTCGCCGCGCCGTTCGAGGACTACCTGGCGGGCTCGCGTGACGTCTCCGTACTGTTCACCCCGGACGCCGGCACTTCCCTGCAGTCCTGGAGCTGGACCCGGAACTTCCTGCTGCTGAACCTCCTGAAGGACGTCTCATCGGAAATCCGGGTGCTCGATCCGGCCCGGCCCGGCGAGTCTCCGGAGGCGGCCTGGGAGTCCTCGCTCCTGGATGCCTGCCCGCCGCTGCACGACGTCAACGCCTACGCGGTGGATGACGAAGACGAGGCCGGCGCCGGTGCGGGCGACGACTTCTGGCTCGTCGCCACCGGCTTCACCACCCCCAGCACCCTGATGCGGGGCACCCTGGCGCGAGCAACTGACGGGACCCCGGGCGTGGTGAGCCGGCACGCGGTGGTAAAGACATCGCCGTCGTTCTTTGCCGACGATGCCTACGAGGTCCAGCAGCACTTTGCGGTGTCCGACGACGGCACCCGGGTTCCGTACTTCCAGGTGGCCCCGCGGGACCTGGCCCTTGACGGGCAGAACCCCACCCAGCTGTCCGGCTACGGCGGCTTCGAGGTCTCCCGCACACCGGCGTACAGCGGCACCGTGGGCAGGGCCTGGCTGGAACGCCGGACGTCCTCCGCCGGGGCCGACGGTTCCGCACCGCATGCGCGCGGCGGTGTGTACGTGGTGGCGAACATCCGCGGCGGCGGCGAGTACGGGCCCTCGTGGCACCGGGCGGCGCTGCAGGAAAACCGGCACAAGGCGTACCAGGACTTCGCGGCGGTGGCCCGGCACCTGATTTCCCGCGGCGTCACTTCCCCGGAGCGGCTGGGCTGCGTGGGCGGGTCCAACGGCGGCCTCCTGGTAGGAAACATGTTGACCCAGTACCCGGAACTGTTCGGCGCCGTCTCCTGCGGTGTACCCCTGCTGGACATGCGCCGCTACACGAAGCTCTCTGCCGGGCACTCGTGGATCGCCGAATACGGCGACCCGGACGTGCCGGAGCTGTGGGAGTACATCCGGAGGTTCTCGCCGTACCACCTGCTCAAGGACGGCGTGGACTACCCGGAGACGTTTATCTGGACGGCCACCTCGGATGACCGTGTGGGCCCGGTGCAGGCGCGGAAGATGGCTGCCCGGATGCTGGCGATGGGCATCCCCAACGTCTGGTATCACGAGGCTCTGGAGGGCGGCCACGCCGGGGCTTCAGACAATCGGCAGGCAGCGGCATTGCAGGCCCGCAGCCAGCATTTCCTGTGGAAGGCCCTGGCAGGCGGGACCTCCTAGCCTTGGTACTGCTGGTGCGCCGGGCTGCGGCCGCCGATGTGGAGCGGCTGGCGGAGGTCCACGTCCGCTGCTGGCAGGAGACCTACCGGGGCATGCTGTCTGAGGAATTCCTTGAGTCGCAGGAGCCTGCGTCCCGGCTTCCGCTGTGGCGGCACCTGCTGGAGGCTTCGGAGCCGGCTGGCGCATGGGTGGCTTCCGACGGCGGCACGATAGTGGGATTCGCCGGTATCCGCAGGGAGCCGGGCGCTTCAGCGCACAGCTTCGCGCCGCCGTCGTGCGGCGACCTTGAACTGTGGGGGCTGTACCTGCTGGCGTCGCACCAGGGGCTGGGACTGGGACGTCGCCTGCTGGATGCAGCGCTGGGCGGTGCGGCAGCCAGCCTGTGGGTGGCGGCGGACAATGCGCGGGCCATCGGTTTTTACGGGCACTTCGGTTTTGCCCCCGACGGCGCCGCGGATGTCATCCCGGAATGGGAAAACCTGCGCGAAGTCAGGATGGTACGGCCTTGGCAAGGGCCAATTTCTCCAGGCAGCGCGTGATTCTCCCCGGCGGCCTCCTGGCGTCCCGGGACGCTGTGATGGGCCTGGCGGGCCGTTTTGCACTGGATGCCCGGATCTGCGTATCCTTGGTGGGCTAGGAATAGCAATTGGAGACGTGCCAGAGCGGCCGAATGGGCTTCACTGCTAATGAAGTGTGGGGCACAACTCCACCGGGGGTTCAAATCCCCCCGTCTCCGCGTTTGGCCCCGGTCCTCGACCGGGGCCTTTTGCGTTCCCGGGGCCTGGAGCCCGCCTGGATCCTGCGTCCGTCCGGCGTTCGGACACCTCAAGTCCCGGGACCCCTTGCGGTGGGAGGATGGGCAGATGGCAGCAAGCAACACGGTGGATGGGGCGCCCGGCACAACACAGGCCTGGAGCCCGCGCCTGGCGCTGCTGGTGGCGGCCACCTTCTTTATGGAGTTCCTCGACGGCACGGTCCTCACCACGGCCATCCCCAACATTGCTGCCGACTTCCATGTCCCGCCCGCGGACGTGAACATCACCATGACGGCCTACCTGCTGACTGTTGCCATGGGCATTCCGTTCAGCGGGTGGCTGGCCGAACGGATGGGGGCGCGGCGGGTCTTCTGCCTGGCCATTGCCATCTTTACCCTTTCTTCCCTGGCGTGCTCGCTGAGCCAGGACCTCACTGCGCTGACCCTCAGCCGGATTGCGCAGGGGTTCGGCGGCGCCATGATGGTTCCGGTGGGCACCCTGCTCGTTCTTCGGGGAACCCCCAAAGCCGACCTGCTCCGCGCCACGGCGTTCCTGGTGTGGCCCGGACTGCTGGCCCCGGTCCTTGCCCCGCTGGTGGGCGGGGCATTGACCACCTACCTGTCCTGGCACTGGATCTTCCTGATCAACCTTCCGCTGGGGGCCGCGGCGTTCCTTGCCGCCCTGCGCATGGTCCCGGCCGTGGCGGGCGATCCGGGGCGGCGGCTGGACTGGCTGGGGTTGTTCCTTACGACCCTGGGCGTGGGCGCCCTCGTGGTGGGCCTTGAACTGGTGAGCGCCCACCCGGAAGCCCCATGGGCGGCCCTGAGCGCCGGTTTTGGTGCTGTCTCCCTCCTCTGCGCGGTCCTGTGGATGCGCCGGACCCGCAACCCGCTCTTCGACCTCGGTGTGTTCAACACCCGAACGTTCCGGGCGATGGCCACCGGCGGGTTCGCCTACCGGTTGACCATCAGCTCGGTTCCCTTCCTCCTGCCGCTGATGTTCCAGGCCGGATTCGGCTGGTCCCCGTTGCAAGCCGGGGCGATGGTGGCGGCAGTCTTCATCGGCAACATCGGTATCAAGCCGGCCACAACACCTCTCATCCGGCGCTTCGGCTTCCGGGCAATGCTGGTGTTCGCGTCGATCGCTTCCGCCGCAACCTTTGCCCTCTGCGCCCTGCTGACGCCGGACACGCCGCAGGCGCTCACATTCGCCCTGCTGGTCTGCAGCGGGGCCTTCCGCTCCATCGGCTTCTCGGCCTACGCCTCGGTACAGTACGCCGACATCGCACCGGCACAGCTGACATCAGCCAACACTGTGTCGGCCACCCTCGTGCAGCTCGCCACCGGCGCCGGCATCGCCGTGGGCGCCCTGCTGATCCGGGTCTTCGCCGGCCTGGGCACTTTCCCGGACGACGCTGCCGGACCTTTCCGCGGAGCGTTCCTGGCCATGACGGTACTGATGCTCGCCAGCACGGCCGACAGCCTCTTCCTCCCGCGCCACGCCGGAGCGGAAGTCAGCCAGCGCAAGGCCCAGCGGGTCTGAGCCGGCTTTACCAGCCTGCGGGGTCACCCTGCCCGGTGGACCGCTGCCCTTGCGTCAGCCGGCTTGGGCCAGCACCAGTGGAAGGACTGCTCCGGCGCCGCCCTGCCGGAGGGCGCGGCCGGCCACTGTGAGGGTCCACCGGCTGTCTGCGAGGTCATCAATCAGCATCACGGCCTGGCCGTTGAGGCCGCCCAGCGCAGCCCCAAGCTCCGGCCCCACCACCAAGCGGTCCCAGACCCCTGCCAGCCGGTAGGCACTGTTGCCGCCGCGGCCTCCGGTGGGACCGCCGTGGGCCAGGTCCAGCCCGCCCAGGTAGGGGATCCGTCCGATCTCCGAGATTCCCAGGGCCAGGGAATCCACCAGCTGCGGCTTGCTCCGGGAGGGAATGCTGACGATGGCAGCCGGCCTGCCGGCACCGCTCCACCCCGGGGTGCGCGAATCACCGGCACCCCACTCCCGCAGGACCTGCACGCATGCCTGCAGCATGCCCGGCTCCACCGGCCGGTCTTCCGCTCCCGCAGCAAAGAGTTCGCGAAGGGCGCCGCCCCAGCCGAGGTCGGTCAGCCTTGCCAGGACACGTCCCTCCGCCAGGCCCTCCCCCGGCTTGAGCTTCCCCTTGACCGGAACGCCCAGCCGGTCCATGCCGCTGGGCCACTGCAACCTGGCTTCCAGGACGCCGCCCGCCCTGCTGAGCGTCTGGCTGGCCGCCGCCGTGGCAGCCTCGGCAATCTCAGCCGGGAACCACCGGCCGGCGCAGTTGTCACACCGGCCGCAGGGCGCGGCGGTTTCGTCGTCAAGGACGGAGGTGATGTATTCCATCCGGCATCCGGCGGTGTCCTGGTAGATCACCATGGAGTCCTGCTCGTCCACGCGTGCCTCGGCGATCCGCTGATACCGCTCGGCGTCGTAGAACCAAGGCTGTCCGGTGGCACGCCAGCCGCCGCCCACCCGCTCCACGGCGCCGTCCACGGACAGGACTTTGAGGAGCAGCTCCAAGGGGGTGCGGCGGAGGTCCACCCGCGCCTCGAGGGCCACGGTGGAGACGGCCGATCCGGCCTCGCCCAAGGCAGCCAGGACGGCTGCGGCCTTTTCTTCGGAGGGCATGGAGGCGGTGGCAAAGTACTGCCAGATATCCCGGTCTTCTGAACCCGGGAGCAAAAGCACGTCGGCATTGGCGGCGCCTCGACCCGCGCGGCCCACCTGCTGGTAGTAAGCCACCGGTGACGACGGTGCGCCAAGGTGGACCACAAAACCCAGGTCCGGTTTGTCGAAGCCCATCCCCAGGGCCGAGGTAGCCACCAGGGCCTTGACCTCGTTGTCCTTCAGCAGTTGCTCGGCCCGTTCCCGGTCCGCCGGGTCCGTACGGCCGGTATAGGCCAGCACGTGGTGGCCGGCTTCGGCCAGGAGCCGTGCCGTATCCTCCGCGGCAGACACGGTCAGGGTATAGATAATGCCGCTGCCGGGGAGATCGGACAGGTGTGTCAGGAGCCAGCCCAGGCGCTGCTTGGAGTCCGGCAAGGACAGGACGCCCATCCGCAGGGAATCACGCCCCAGTGAACCGCGGATGGTGAGGACTTCATCCCCGAGCTGCTCCTCGATGTCATGCACCACGCGGGAGTTGGCCGTGGCCGTGGTGGCCAGCACCGGAACCGTATCCGGCAACTGCGTGATCAGGTCCGCAATGCGCCGGTAATCAGGGCGGAAGTCGTGGCCCCAGTCCGAGATGCAGTGTGCCTCGTCGATCACCAGCAGGCCCGTCCGGCGGATCAGCTCGGGCAGCTGGGTTTCCCGGAAGGACGGGTTGGTGAGCCGTTCGGGGGAAACCAGGAGGACGTCCACCTGGTCCGCCGCGAGCTGCTCCCGCACAGTGTCCCACTCCAGCTGGTTGGCTGAGTTGATCGCCACAGCACGCACCCCTGCCCGGGCAGCGGCAGCCACCTGGTCCCGCATCAGTGCCAGCAGCGGTGAGACGATGAGTGTGGGCCCGGCACCGCGGCGGCGCAGCAGCAGGGACGCCACAAAATAGACAGCCGATTTGCCCCATCCGGTGCGCTGGACCACCAAAGCCCGCCGGCCGGCGTCGACCAGCGCCTCGATGGCCTCAAACTGCCCCTCATGGAACGCAGCCCCGGGGTGTCCCACAAGCTCGCGGAGAACGGCAAGTGCTTCGCTCGAGGTGGCGGAACCGGCACCGCTGGACGGCGCAGCGCCCGGTACGGGCCCGTCAAAATCCTGGGCAGGTTCAGAAGTTGCTGTGGCGTACTGGTTATCGACCATTGATTCAGTATCCCAGCCACCCCTGACAGCCCGCGCCGGGTGTGGCTGCTATGTGGATACCGGGAACCGGACAACCCACGGAACAAGCCGTCACATACAGCACGTCCAACCTGTCCTCCACAGGCACTTCCGCGGTCCACGTAAGATAAAGCCCGTGACTAGCGAACAGACAACCACTTTTGACCTCTCGGCATCCTTTAAGGCGTACGACGTCCGCGGTATCGTGGGCGAGTCGATCACGGCCGAAATCGTCGAAGCCGTGGGGGCCGCGTTCGTGGACATCCTGCAGCTCCAGGGCCAGACCATCCTGGTGGGCGGCGACATGCGCCCCTCCTCCCCCGAATTCAGCAAGGCCTTCGCCGATGGTGCCGCAACCCGCGGGGCCGACGTCGAACTCCTGGACCTGATCTCCACCGATGAGCTTTACTTCGCCTGCGGTTACCTGGACCGCGCCGGCGCCACGTTCACCGCCAGCCACAACCCCGCCGGCTACAACGGCATCAAGATGTCCAAAGCCGGCGCCGTCCCCATCTCCTCGGAAACCGGCCTCAAGGACATCCAGGCACTCGCCGAGCAGTACCTCAACACCGGCGTCATCCCGGCCGTTGAACAGCGCGGGCAGATCAGCGTCCGCGACGTCCTCAAGGACTACTCCGAGTACCTCCGCAAGCTGGTGGACCTGTCCGGCTCACGCCCCCTGAAGGTAGTCGTGGATGCAGGCAACGGCATGGCCGGCCTGACCACACCGGCCGTCCTGGGCGACGCCCTGCTCCCCAAGCTGCCGCTGGACATCGTTCCCCTCTACTTCGAGCTGGACGGCTCGTTCCCCAACCACCCCGCCAACCCGCTGGAGCCGGAAAACCTCCGTGACCTGCAGGCAGCAGTCCTCCAGCACGGCGCGGACATCGGACTGGCCTTCGACGGCGACGCTGACCGCTGCTTCGTCGTGGACGAAAAGGGCGAGCCCGTGTCGCCGTCGGCCATCACCGGGATGGTGGCCCGCCGTGAAATTGCCCGCGCCAAGGCACTGGGCGAGGGCACTCCCACCATCATCCACAACCTCCTTACCTCGCGTGCCGTGCCCGAGTTGGTGGAGCACGACGGCGGCCGGGCCGTGCGCACGCGTGTTGGCCACTCGTTCATCAAGGCAGTCATGGCAGAGGAAGGGGCGGTGTTCGGCGGCGAGCACTCAGCCCACTTCTACTTCCGCGACTTCTGGAATGCGGACACCGGCATGCTGGCCGCCATGCACGTCCTGGCAGCCCTGGGCGAGCAGGACGGGCCCTTGTCGGAGCTTGGCCGGGAGTACGAACCCTACGTATCATCGGGCGAAATCAATTCCGAGGTCGAGGACAAGGCAGCGGCCGTGGAGCGAGTACGGGCCGACTTCGCCGGCGAAGACCTCACCATCGACGGGATGGACGGCAGCACCTTCACGGCCAATGACGGCAGCTACTGGTTCAACCTGCGCCCGTCCAACACCGAACCGTTCCTGCGGCTCAACGTTGAGGCCACCGACCGCCCCACCATGGAGCGGATCCGCGACCGCGTCCTGTCGATCGTCCGGGCATAGCGCCCGCATGGCTGAGGACAACGGACTGGACTCCGGAGCAGCTGGGACCGGGCAGGCGTCATGGCGGGACACCGTTCCCGAAAGCACCGCCACCGACCTCGAAAACCTCCTGGGAACGGGCATCAGCGCGGCCCAGGAGCAACTGGAGCGCAACGGCGGCTTCCTGCCGTTCGCCCTGACGGTGCAGAACGACGGCGAAGTCCGCCTGGTCGCCGTCACACCGGCAGATGCGGAAGAGGGTTCCGACGGCGACTTCGACGCCGACGCCATGATCAGCGACCTCACCGTCCTGCTGCGGCAGAACCGGGAGGACTTCCGGGCAGCGGCGGTGGTCTGCGACATCCTCCTGGTGGAGGAAGAGTCGGACGCCATCCACGTGGCAACCGAGCACCGCGACGGCCACGTGTTCGCCGCGGTACTGCCCTACTCAGCTGACGCGGCAACCCGGACGTGGGAGTTCGGCGAGCTTGCAGCTGATGCCAGCGAACCCAGTGTCTGGGTGGACTAGACCGGGAACTGCCACCGACGCGGCAGAGCGCGTGGGCCCGGGCGGCAACTGCCCGCTTCTCAATGAGTGCCAGCTCCGCTCGGCCCTGTCGCGGGCCCGCGAAGCCTTCTACCGCGAGCTCGACGGGGTGGTGATTGCCGGCCTTCCCGGGTCCCGGCAAATGGACCCCGTCTTCGAAATGATCGGCATCCGGCCCAGGCTGTAGCCCCGGCATCCCGGCTACACGGATCCACGACGAGGTGTTCGGCCCGGACAGCTGGCTGGCGGGCTGAATCCAGCGCCCTGGAGTGGGAACGACGGCGGCCCCGCACCTTTCGCTTGAAAGGTGCGGGGCCGCCGTCGCACTTAAGACGCCATTGTCTTAAGGGGCCTCGATGACAGTTCTTAGCCCAGACGGGACTTCAGGGTGGCGAGCTCGGACTGGAGCGCGTCCGGCAGCGAGCCGCCGAAGTTCGCAAACCATTCCTCGATGGAGGCCAGCTCCGCAGCCCACTCGGCGGGGTCCACCTTGACGGCTTCCTCCACCTGGGCCGGGGTCATGTCCAGGCCTTCCAGGTCGATCGAGTCGCCGGTGGGAACGAAGCCGATGGGGGTCTCCACGGCGTCGGCCTTGCCCTCGAGGCGCTCGATGGCCCACTTGAGGACGCGCGAGTTGTCGCCGAATCCGGGCCAGGCGAAACCACCTTCGGAGTTCCGGCGGAACCAGTTGACCAGGAAGATCTTAGGCAGCCGCTCGGGGTTGGCCTTGGCGGACAGGTTAACCCAGTGGTTCAGGTAGTCGCCCGCGTCGTATCCGATGAAGGGCAGCATGGCCATCGGGTCGCGGCGGACCACACCCACGGCACCGGCTGCGGCTGCAGTGGTTTCCGAGGAGAGGGTGGCGCCCATGAAGATGCCGTTGGACCAGTTGCGGGCTTCGGTGACCAGCGGGATAGTGGTCTTGCGCCGGCCGCCGAACAGGATGGCGGACAGCTCCACGCCGTTGGGGCTGTGGTACTCCTCGGCCAGCATGTCGATCTGGTCGATCGGGGTGCAGAAACGGGAGTTCGGGTGGGCGGCAGGTTTACCGGACTCCGGCGTCCAGGAGTTGCCCTGCCAGTCGGTGAGGTGCGCGGGCACTTCCTCCGTCATGCCTTCCCACCAGACGCCGCCGTCGTCGGTCAGTGCGACGTTGGTGAAGATGCTGTTGCCCTTGGCGATGGCACGCATGGCGTTGGGGTTGGTGCCCCAGCCGGTGCCTGGAGCCACGCCGAAGAGGCCGGCTTCCGGGTTGACGGCCCGCAGTTCGCCTTCCTTGCCGAACCGCATCCAGGTGATGTCGTCGCCGAGGGTCTCGACCTTCCAGCCCTTGATGGTGGGGTCAAGCAGGGCAAGGTTGGTCTTGCCGCAGGCCGACGGGAAAGCGGCGGAAATGTAGTAGGTCTTCTGTTCCGGTGAAGTGAGCTTGAGGATGAGCATGTGCTCGGCCAGCCAGCCCTCATCGTGTGCCATCACCGAGGCAATGCGCAGTGCGTAGCACTTCTTGCCGAGCAGTGCGTTGCCGCCGTAGCCGGAGCCAAAGGACCAGATGGAGCGCTCTTCGGGGAAGTGGACAATCCATTTGTCCGGGTTGCAGGGCCACGGGACGTCCGCCTGGCCGGCTTCCAGCGGAGCACCCAGGGAGTGCAGTGCGGGAACGAAGAAGGCGTTGGTCTCGGTGATGCGGTTCAGGACATCGGTGCCGGTGCGGGCCATGATGCGCATCGATGCGACCACGTAGGCGCTGTCCGTGATCTCGACGCCGAACTTGGGGTCCTCAGCGTCGAGGTGGCCCATGACGAAGGGGATGACGTACATGGTCCGGCCACGCATGGAGCCGGCGAACAGGCCGCGGAGCTTGTCCTTCATCTCCGCCGGGTCCATCCAGTTGTTGGTGAATCCTGCGTCATGCTTGTTCTCCGAGCAGATGAAGGTCTGCTCCTCCACCCGGGCTACGTCAGCGGGATCGGAGAAGGCGGCAAAGGAGTTGGGGAACAGGTCCTGGTTGAGCCGGGTCAGCGTTCCGGCTGCCACGAGTTCATCCGTGAGGCGGGTGTTCTCTTCTTCGGAGCCGTCTACCCAGTAGATACGTTCCGGCTGCGTTAGCTCAGCAACCTCCTCGACCCATGCCAGCAGACCGGCATGTGTGGTGGGTGCGTTATCAAGCAGCGGCTTCTGCGCCAGATCGCCCATTTCGGTTCCCTTCCTCAGGTTCATCGGTGTGTCCTAAATGCTATGGTCCGGACCACTGGACTTTTTTGGACGTAGGCTGACGTTTGATGACTGCAGAAAACCAATTCCGCGCAAATTCAAGGAATTCGGTCGCAAATCATGGCAATTAAGTGACGAAGGTCACCTATACCGGTCTAGTTGCCGAGATTACACGCCTCTCGATTTGGCATCGCGGCCAACCCTCGCGTAAAGTAATTCGAGGTTCAGGGAGAGCGGTTCTTCCCCCGGGACACAAGATGCGCCCATAGCTCAGCTGGATAGAGCGTCTGTCTACGGAACAGAAGGTCAGGGGTTCGAATCCCTTTGGGCGCACCAACAAGGTCCGCACCGGTTCGCCGGTGCGGACCTTTTGCTTTGCCCCGCTACAAGGTTCCGCAGCCATGTCCCGCCACCTTGCCTGTCACCGTCCCGGCGTAGGCTTTCCCCATGATGCCCGAGGCTGTTGTCCGTGAATTTGATGTTGTGGTGATCGGCGCCGGCGCCGTGGGGGAAAACGTGGCGGACCGGGTGGTCCAGGGCGGACTCACGGCTGCCGTGGTGGAAGCGGAACTGGTGGGCGGCGAGTGCTCATACTGGGCCTGCATGCCGTCCAAAGCCCTGCTCCGTCCCGGCACGGCCCTCCACGGGGCCCAGACATCCCCGGGTGCCAAGGAAGCAGTCACGCGCACCCTCGACGCACGGGCCGTCCTGAAATTCCGCGATTACATGACGTCCAACTGGCAGGATGACGGCCAGGTGAAGTGGCTGGAGGATACGGGCATTGATTTGGTCCGCGGCCACGGCTGGCTGACGGCGCCGAAAACCGTTGAAGTAGCCGGCCTGGACGGCAACTCCTACCGGCTCCAGGCGCGTCACGCGGTGGTGCTGGCCACCGGTTCCACGCCCAATACTCCCCCCGTCACGGGACTTGAGGACGTGCAGGTGTGGGGAACCCGCGAAGCCACATCCGCCAAGGAGGTTCCGGACCGCCTGGTGGTGCTCGGCGGTGGGGTCGCTGGAACGGAACTGGCGCAGGCCTTTGCCCGGCTGGGTTCCACCGTGACCCTCGTGGCCCGCAGCGGGCTGCTGCGCAGCTTTCCGGCGGAAGCCGCGGCGCTGGTGGCGGCGGGGCTGCGCGCGGACGGCGTGGAGATCCGGCTCAATACCGTGACGGACAGCATCAGCGGGAACGACGACGGCAGCTTCAGTCTGCAGTTCGGTGACGGTTCCAGCGTGGCAGCGGACAAGGTCCTGGTGGCCACAGGCCGTCACCCCGCCCTGGAAGGACTGGGGCTGGAGAGCGTAGGTTTCGAGCCCGACGAAGCAGGGCACCTGAAACTCACCACTGACAATTCGGGCCTGGTGGAAGGCGCTCCAGGCGAGGAACCCTGGCTCTACGCCGTCGGCGACGCCGCCGGCAGGAACCTGTACACCCACCAGGGGAAGTACGAGGCCCGTGCCACCGGTGACGCCATCGCCGCGCGCGCCAAGGGTGAATTGACCGGCGCCGCCGAGGACTGGAGCCGCTACGCCCAGACCGCCAACCAGCACGCCGTTCCGGGCGTTGTCTTCACCGATCCTGAACTGGCGGCCGTGGGCCGGACGCTGGAAACAGCTCTCAAGGACGGCTACAACGCGTCATCCGTGGAACTTCCCATCCGGGTGGCAGGATCCTCGCTCCATTCCGAGAACTACGAAGGCTGGGCGCAGCTGGTTGTTGATGAGGACCGCGGGGTCCTGCTGGGAGCCACCTTCGCCGGGCCCGACGTGGCAGAGCTCCTGCATGCAGCAACCATTGCGGTGGTGGGCGGGGTGTCGCTCGACCGGCTGTGGCATGCCGTCCCGTCGTACCCCACCATCAGCGAAGTCTGGCTGCGGCTGCTCGAAAAGTACGGACTGTGAATATTATTTGAACTGACCAGTCAGTTTAGATAGACTGCGGGAGCAACCGTCTGTGAAAGGCCCTTCTTGCTCTCTGCCCAGCAGCTCCATGTCCGCGGCCGCCGCGACCCCCTGCTTCCCGCCACGTCACTCCAGGTCAGCCGCGGCGAACTGTTACTGGTATCCGGAGAACGGCAGGACCACCGCACCGCGCTGGCCCTGGTGCTCAGCGGCCGGATGAAGGCCGGCACCGGCTCTGTCAGCTGGGACGGCCACCGCGAAACCCGGCGCGTGCGGTCGGCCAGCGCCCTCGTGGACGCTCCGGGCGTTAACGAGCCCGAGCGCCACCTCAGCGTCCGCGACCTGGTCACGGAGGACCTTGCGCTGATCCCCCGCCGCTACCGGGGCGCCCTGCTCAGCAACCCGTGGCTCAAGGTCAACAGCTTCGGAGACATCGCGGACCAGTGGATCGAGCAGCTGGACCCCTTGCGCCGGCTGGAACTGCTCACGGCCCTGGCGCTGGCCAACCCGCACACGGACCTGCTGGTGGTGGACTCCCCGGACCGGCACACTGCCGACCCCGCCGACTGGCTGCCGCGGCTGGAGCAGCTGGCGTCCGACGCCGGGCGGCCGCTCGCCGTCGCAGCAACGGTAGGTGCCCTGCCCCAGTCGTGGTCCGGTCCCTTTGCCAGCATCGGCAACGATGCGCAGCGCACTGCCGCTGCCACCGCAGACCCCCAAAACGAAACCGATGTGGCTGCTGAAGACCTTGCAGATGCCCGGGAACGTGAACTCGAAATCGAGGATGCCAAGTGACTGTTTTGCGGCTGGCCCGCTCAGAACTCAAGAGGATGACCGGCGGGCTGCTGCCCAAGTTGACCATCCTCGCCCTCACCATGGTGCCCCTGCTGTACGGCGCGGTGTACCTGTACGCCAACTGGGATCCATACGGCAACCTGGACCAGATCGACGCCGCCCTGGTGGTTGAGGATGCCGGTGCTACTGCCGGCGACGGCACCGTGCTGCACGCCGGCACTGTGGTCGCCGACAGCCTGGTGGAGGGCAACCTATTCCACTGGGTCCCAGTGGAAAACGGGGAGGAAGCCGATGCTGGCGTCAGCAGCGGCAAGTACTCTTTCGCGTTGAAGATCCCGGAGGACTTCTCCGCGCACCTCGTTTCCCCCGGCAGTTTCGATTCCGCCAGCCAGGCGATGCTCAATGTCACCACGAATGACGCCAACAATTACCTGCTGAGCACCATCGTGGACAAGTTGACTACGTCCGTGCACAGCACAGTTGCCGCGGACGTTGGAGAGGAGACCGCCAATCAACTGCTCACGGGCTTTGGCACCATCCACACACAGATGGTCAAAGCAGCCGACGGCGCCGGCCAGCTGGCCAACGGCGTCGCCGCTCTCCGGGACGGAACGGTGACCCTGCACAACGGAACCACCGGCCTGGCCGGCGGAGCCGACGAGCTGTACGCCGGCCAGCTGAAACTGCGCGACGGCGCCAACCAGCTCACCGACGGCGCGGGCCGGCTGAGCAGCGGGCTGTCCATTTTGAAGGACAAGACAGCCACCCTGCCCGGCGATACCCAGACCTTGGCGTCCGGCGCAGCGCAGGTGGCTGCGGGCAACGCGCAACTGAACACCAAGCTCCAGGACGTGTCTGCCCAGCTGGAGGCGGCAGACCAGGGCCTCCGTACGCGCGTAGTGGAGTCGAACACCCGGTTGATTGCCTCCGGCGTCCTCACCCAGGCCCAGGCGGACAGCATCCTGGCCGATTTCGACGCCGTGGCTGCCTCCAGCCCGGTGGCCGCTGCCAGAACGAAGATCCAGACGGATGCGGCACAGATCCAGCAACTGGCGGACGGTTCCGAGGCCGTCAGCGTGGGCGCCGCCCAGCTTGCCGGGGGCACCCCGGCGTTGAAGGAAGCCGTGGCGCAGGCGTCCGGCGGGGCCGACCAGCTCCACACTGGCGCGGCGACGCTCGCTACCGGCGGGCAGGCAGCAGCAGACGGCGCGGCGGCTTTGGCCCAGGGGGCCCATAAGCTGGACGACGGCGCAGCGCAGCTCGAACAGGGAGCGGGAACGGCTACGGACGGCTCGAAAACCCTCGCGGACGAAATCGGCAAGGGCGCTGGACAGGTTCCCAACCCGGACGACGAACAGAAGAACAACCTGTCCCGGGTGATCGCAGATCCCGTGGCGGTCAGCAACGTTTCGCAGGCGAAGGCCGGATCCTACGGCGCCGGGCTGGCACCGTTCTTCCTGACGCTCGCACTGTGGATCGGCGTCTTTATGCTGGTCCAGGCCATGCGGCCGCTCACGCAGCGGGCCCTGGCCTCCAACGCACGGTCGTGGAAGATCGCCCTCGGCGGCTGGCTGCCGTTCTTTACGGTCTCGGTGGTGCAGGCCACCCTCCTCACCCTGGTGGTGAACCTCGCGCTGGGCCTGAACGCCGCCCATCCGGTCCTGATGTGGCTCTTTATGCTGGCCGCGGCCATGGCCTTCAGCGCCATCATCCAGGGCATCGTGGCGCTCCTTGGCTCGCCGGGCAAGCTGGTGGTGCTGATCCTGCTGGTGTTGCAGCTGGTTTCTTCGGGCGGCACGTTCCCGTGGCAGACCACTCCGCAGCCCCTGCATGTGGTGCACGAGATCCTGCCGATGGGCTACGTGGTGACAGGGATGCGGCACCTGATCTATGGTGCCGACCTGTCCATGATTGTTCCCACCGTCCTGGGCCTCCTGGGGTACACGGCGCTGGGAGTGGCGATGTCCACGCTCGCGGTCCGCAAGGGGAAGTTCTGGACGCTGAAGACGCTGAAACCGGAGATCGCGGTATGACATCTCCGCAGGCGGGCGCCGCCGAACCCCCTGATCCGGAGCCGGTGAAAAAACTGCGTCCCGCCCGGACCTCAGCCACCCGGCAAAAGCTCTTCGATGCCTCCATGGAACTGATCGGTGAGCGCGGCGCGGCCGGCGTGACAGTTGATGAGATCGCTGCAGCTGCCGGCGTGTCAAAGGGGACGGTGTACTACAACTTCGGCAGCAAATCGGACCTTATTGCACAACTGCTGAGGCACGGCGTCGAAATCCTCAAAGGCCGCCTGCTGGGCGTAACGGACGAGGTGGCCGTTCCGGCCGGCGACCCCTTGCTGGCCATGGAGGCCATGATCGGGCAGGCGATGGATTTTATGGCCGATTACCCGTCTTTTGCCCGCCTGTGGGTCAGCGAGAACTGGCGGACACCCAGCGAATGGCAGGGAACGTTTACCCTCCTTCGCGCCGAGCTCCTGGAAGTCATAGGCGACGCAGTGGGAAAGGTTGCCCGGGTTTACCCGGTGGACCCGTCGGTCCCCCGCGGCAGCCTGGAGACAGCGATCTTCGGCGCCTGCTTTGTGGTGGGGTTGGACCGGCAGACGTACAACCCGGAGCGCACCCGTGACCAAAGCGTTGCAGCAATCATGGCGATCATGCGCGGCTACGTGCTGAAGGACGCCCCTTCTCGGGGATGATGGTGCACATGCGTCACATGGGGAACAGCGGAAAGTTTGCGGTCATCAGCGGCCTCGTGGCTGCCGGGCTCCTGGTCCTGACGGGCATGACGCTGGCCGAACCTGTGTTCCTGGCGTTCCTTGGCATGCTGGCGCTGGCCTACCTTGCCTGCATCATCGAGGTCCTTCGGCGGCGGCGGTACGTGATGCTGGCGGTTGCCGGCCTGTCCACGAGCCTCGCCATCGCAGGATCGCTCGCGTTCATGAGCACGTGGGAGCTGGCGTTCACCGATGAGTCGTCGCTGTTCGGTACCCCGCTGCCCACCGACGACCCCGACAACTATTTCTTCCTCGCCGCCCTCTCGATCGTGACGGCCCTGGCGGCATTGTTCCTGGGCGCGATGTGGCCCGGACGGCGTCCCGCCGCGGGGGCCGCTCCTGCGCGCGCCTCGTCCCGGCCCGGAAGCGTCGCGCGCGGGCAGGCGCCCGTCCGGCGCCAGGGCGCGTCAGGGGCTTCGCACCCACGCACCTCCTCCCCGGGGCGCACCCAAGGGCGGCAGCCGACGTCGTCCGCTCGGCAGGTGCCCCAGAAACAAGGTGCCGGCCTGCAGGGTCCCGCGCGCCAGGACGGAGGCGGCCAGGGTGTGGCGCGGCAGGGTTCCGTGCGGCAGCCTCAGCGGCGTCCGGCCCCGAAGAAGTAATCTGCCTTAGTGCGCCCGGGGCACCTTGAATTTTGTGATCCGGGCGTCCTGTCCGTCCAGTTCGGCCCACGATTTCTCGGTTTCCAGGACGGTGAGGGCGCTGGTGGGGTACCTGGTGGCGGCGTCCATGTAGGCGTCGTGGTTGGAGTCGCGTGAAGCCAGGTGCATGGCGAGGTCCTGGACGCCGGGCTGGTGGGCGATGAGCATCAGCGTTGTGACGGTGTCCGGGACGTGGTTGACCACGCTGAGCATCCGAAGGGCAGAGGCGGCGTACAGGCCGTCTTCAAGTTTGGGCGTGGGAGCCTTGTCCCCGAGTTCCGAGCAAACCCAGGTGCAGGTTTGCCGGGTGCGAAGGGCGCTGGAGCACAGGATGAAGTCGGGAACGATGTTGTGTTTGAGCAGCCACCGCCCGGCCAGCGGCGCCTTCCGGTGCCCGCGTTCCTCCAGGGGCCGCTCATGGTCAGGCACCCCGCCCGGCCAATCCGCCTTGGCGTGCCGCATGATCACAAGGCGTCGAAGATGGTGCTCACTCATGGCCCAAGCCTATAGCCAGCCAACCACGCGGTAGGCAGCCAAAAGCCGTCACGGCCCAGCACGCTTTTGCGGGCACTTGAGAGCAAGAACCCCGGAAACTCAGGCTCACCCAAGACCATGGCTCGAAAAGCGTGCATCCAGTGACGCCCGGCCTTCCAACAGCCGCGGCGGCCAATACTCGGAGGACTTGGCACGCTGGAGGCATTTCGAGTAGTACCGCATCCGCCGACGTGGGCCCACGCCGCGAGGGTGGCGGCGGGGAGGGACGAGCGCAGGCGCAGAGGGATCGTGCCGCCTTAAGGCGTGGGAATAAGGTTTGTTAGATCGAGTATTCCGGAGCGGCCCAGACAACAACTTCGGGGTGCTCGTAGAACCGGTAGCCCTGGCCGCGGACGGTGCGCACCGTGTTGGCGAGGCGGCCCAGCTTGGAGCGCAGCCGGCGGATGTGGACGTCGATGGTGCGCTCGTTGGGCACTTCTTCGGCGTTGCGCCACAGCCCCTCGAGCAGCTCGTCGCGGCCCACGGTACGGGTGCCGTTCTCCACGAGATAGTTCAGGAGTTCGAACTCCTTGAAGGTCAGGTTCAGGGATTCGCCGTCGAGGTGTACTTCACGGCGCGCAAGGTCGATCAGGACGCCGGACGGGCGCGGTTCCTGGGGCTGCTGCGGCCGGGGGGTTTCGGTGCGCTGCCGGGTGTTGACGGTGGGGTCGCCAAAGGTGGAGCGGACGACGTCGAGCGCGGAACCGGGTGTGCCGGCGGGGGCCACTGCCACGGCGGCGTAGCTCTCGGCACCGGACACGAGGGACTGGGCGTAGGCGCGGATTTCCTGGGCGAGCTTGGCGATGGAGGTTCCGGCAGCGGCCGCGGTTTCCTCGTCGATGCCCATGTAGAGGACGAAGCCGCGTGCCACGTTGTCGTTGGCGACGGGGCGGACGGCGTTGGGTCCGGCAACAACCGGCGTGGGGGCAGTCACCGGGGCCGGCTCGGCCGGGGTGACCGCTCGGAGCTGGCCGTAGGAGTTGGGGTTGTAACCCTGGGGTGCGTAGCCCGAGGCCGGGAAGCTGCTGCCGGGAGCGGCGGGGGCGAGCGACGGGCGTGGGGCGAAGCCGGGGCGGAGGCCGGAGGGCTGGCCGGCCTTGGCGGCGTTACGGACGGAGATGTGGACGTATCCGGATGCAACTGACATGGATGCTTACCTCAATGTGAATGGCCGTCATCGCGGCTCGAATGCTGGGTTCCCCGCAATGAAACTGGGGAGGGACGCCCGACGCTGGGCTGGGGGGCGAATGCCTAAGGAACTTCGAGGGGTGGGAAGGTCAGGCGTACATTCGACAACAGCGCATGTCGGCAGCAGCGGATGTGCTGGGCCAATAGTCTGCGGCTGCAGGTGCTGTTGAGTTCTTGTTCACAATGAGAGTGTGCAGCGTAACAATGCTAACTTGCAAGTAACAATGGACCGATCAGTCCGCATTATGAGACAGAATGCGCCTTTGTGGCGCAGATCACGATTCTGATGGACTGCCAGAATACCGTTCATTATTGAGCTTTCGACCCGAAACGCTGCACTTGGCTCGACTTAATTCGGCAGCCTGCCCCATGAGAGTAACTTTCTTCAAATGCGCGGGAAATACCAAAATCCCTTCTGCGCGATGGCTCCCATGTCCAGCGACTCCCGCGTTTCAGCACAAAAATCTGGCCGCTCTTCTGCTACTGCGGGACCTCACATTAGGCGGATACGTAAAGACTTCCACTCCGCCGGCACACAAGCCTCGCCTCACGGGCCTTTCCACACCCAGCTGGCTAGGCTGGGATTCACAGCCGGGACACAGGATTCCCAAAGCCCCGGCTAAACGACTGATCGGAGAGTTGTTCCATGGCCACACCGCATTCCATGACAAACAACCTCCCCAAGCTCTCCCACCCGGACGGATCCCCCATCCGCGCCCTCGTGGTTGACGACGAACCAAGCCTTTCAGAACTCATGAGCATGGGCCTGCGGATGGCCGGCTGGTCTGTTGCCGTCGCAGCCGACGGTCCCGAGGCAGTCAAGCTTGCCAAGGACTTCCGTCCCGACGTCCTGGTTCTCGATGTGATGCTGCCCGGGTTCGACGGCGTCGAGCTGCTGGGCAGGATCCGCGCCTTCGCCCCCGAGGTCCCGGCGCTCTTCCTGACGGCCAAGGATGCCGTGCAGGACCGGATCGTGGGCCTGGCGGCGGGCGGCGATGACTACGTCACCAAGCCGTTCAGCATGGAGGAAGTCCTCCTGCGGCTGCACCGCCTGGTCCAGCGCTCGGGGGTGGCAGCCATGGATACCGCCGAACTGGTGGTGGGCGACCTGGTCCTGAACGTCGACACCCGCGAAGTAACCCGCGCCGGCGGGGAACTCCAGCTCACGGCCACCCAGTTCGAGCTGCTGCGCTACCTGATGGAGAACCCCAAGCGGGTGATCAGCAAGGCGCAGATCCTGGACCGCGTCTGGGACTACGACTTCGGCGGACAAGCCAACATCGTGGAGCTGTACATCTCCTACCTGCGCAAGAAGGTGGACGCAGTCCACCCGCCCATGATCCACACCGTGCGCGGCGCCGGGTACGTCATCAAGCCTGCGGACTAGGCCCGCCATGGCCTCCCATTCGCTTCCGGCAGCCGTTCCCCGAAGCTGGTTCAAACCCAGCACCTGGCACCTGCGGACCCGCCTCGTCCTCCTCGCCATGGCCTTGCTCATCGCCATCTGCGGCGCAGTGGGCGTGGTCAGCTACGCCTCCATGGACGCGTTCCTCACCCGCCAGCTGGACGACCAGCTCAGCCAGGCCGCTGAGCGGTCGAACGATCCGGGCCGTCCTCCGGGAGGGGGTTTCAACGGACGGGATCCGCTGGACGCCCGCGGGCAAAGTGTGGGGACCATGAACGCCCGGATCCTCAACGGGCAGGTGAACAGTGCAGGATTCCTCGCCTCGGACACCTCCCGCTCACCCTTATCAGCTGAGGACAAGCAAGTTTTACTGGGTTTGGCAACGGACGCGCAGCCAGTGGATCGCCCCCTCTCCAACGGGGACTACAGGCTGATTGCCGTAAAGACCAACTTTGGCGACGTGCTGGTAACCGGGCTCCCCCTTGCCGCCAAGGAGAGCACGCTCGCCTCCCTGGTGTGGACCTTTGTGTTCGTTTCACTGGGCGGACTGCTGCTCATCGGGCTGGTGGGTACCGTGCTGATCAGGCGCACCATGAAGCCCCTTGAGCAGCTCTCCGAAGTGGCCACCCGCGTCTCCCAGCTGCCGCTGGACGCCGGTGAGGTAGCCCTGGCGGTGCGCGTCCCGCCGTCGAACTCCAATCCGGGGACGGAAGTAGGCAGTGTGGGCCACGCGCTCAACCTCATGCTGGACAACGTTGCCAACGCACTGCAGGCGCGGCAGAGAAGCGAAACCAAGGTGCGGCAGTTCGTTGCCGACGCCTCGCACGAGCTGCGCACACCCCTCACGGCCATCCGCGGCTACACGGAGCTGATGCGGATGACCGAGGATTTCACTCCCGACGGCCAAAAGTCGCTGGCACGCGTACAGAGCCAATCGGAGCGGATGACCGCCCTGGTGGAAGACCTCCTGCTGCTGGCCCGGCTCGATGAGGGCCAGCCGCTCAAGCTCAGCGAGGTGGACCTTACGCAGCTGGTGATCGAGGGCGTCAGCGACGAGCAGGTGATGGCCCCGGGCCACAACTGGCGCCTGGAGCTCCCCGAGGAGCCCGTGGTGGTCAACGGCGACGCCTCACAGCTGCGCCAGGTGCTGATGAACCTGCTTTCGAACGCACGCAAGCACACTCCCCCGGGAACCACGGTGGTCACGGGCGTGGGCACGTCGCCCGGCGGCGCGGCGGTGGTAACGGTAACGGACGACGGGGGCGGGATCCCCGCGGAGTTCGTGGACCAGGTGTTCTCCCGCTTCGCCCGCGCAGACACGGCCCGGAAGGGCGCGGGAGACCATGCCGGGGCCTCGGCCGCGGAGGGCACCAGCGGCCTGGGATTGTCCATTGTTGAATCCATCGCGGAGGCACATGGCGGAAGGGTAACGGTGACGTCACAGCCGGGGCGCACACAGTTTGCCCTGCAGCTCCCCTTACCGCGGACAACGTAGTGACAACAGAGCAACCCGACGCGCCGCTGCCCGTGATCCCTGTTACCAAAATGTGACTTAAGCGCTCCACTCCTGTACCGTCGATGGGGTGGGGTTCCCGATCGGGAACCCATATCCGGATGACGCCAAGCTCTGCCGCTTCCCGGATTTCCGCTTGATCAACGGCAGAGGCGGGGGACCCACAGTCCCGGGCTAATGACTGCCCTTGGGGTTAAGCCAGCACGTGATGTTTCCGTGCGGCCGGATGCCCTCATCCGAACCCGACAGCTAACTCCGCAGGTGTGAGAGGCGATTCATCATGTCCAAGTTCCTGGTTAAACCGCGCCCCAAATCCGTGGCCGCACCCTCCACGGGCCGCAAAGCCGGCAAGTTCCCCTTCATTGGCAAGCGCGCCGCTGTTTTCGCCGCATCCGCCGCACTCCTCGTGGGAGTCGGCGCGGCCGGGCAGGCTACCGAGTCCAGCATCCGCGTGGCCGCTACCGAAACCCAGGCCGCCGAAGCACAGTCCAACCTGAGCATCGAGAAGAGCGAAATCCGCGCCAACCCAGCGGCCCCGGCACCCGAGGCCATCGCAGTGGCCCCGCAGGCCGCCGAACCCGCACCGGCGCCCGCCGCTGAGCCGGCACCGGCCCCTGCTCCCGAGCCCGCGCCGGCGGCCGCACCCGCTCCCGAACCAGCCCCCGTCGTCGCGATCAACGACCCCGCCGGTGCACAGGCTTACGCTGCCGGCCAGCTTGCCAGCTACGGCTGGGCTCCGGACCAGATGCAGTGCCTGGTAACGCTGTGGGACAAGGAATCCGATTGGACCACCACAGCCACCAACGCGAGCAGTGGCGCCTATGGCATCGTCCAGTCCCTGCCTGCCGAGAAGATGGCCAGCGCCGGCGCGGACTACCTCACCAACTACCGGACGCAGATCAACTGGGGCCTGAACTACATCCAGGAGCGTTACGAGTCCCCTTGTGGTGCGCTGAACTTCCACCTGTCCCACAACTGGTACTAAGCCCCGGCGGCTTGCCTCAAAGCCAGAACGAGATAACGGTCAGGTCCTCGGCATCCACTGCCAGTTCGACGGCGACTGCACTGTAATCCTTGAGGTGCAAAACGCCGTTCGGCAGCGGGCCCGTGTTGGGCCCCACAGCCACGGTTCGGATGCCGGCGGCCACCCCGGCAGCGATGCCGGCCGGAGCGTCCTCAAAAACCACGGCGTCCGCGGGATCCACACCCAGGTTGGCTGCGGCCTTCAAGTAGCCCTCGGGATTCGGCTTGCCCTTCGTCACCAGTTCAGCTGTCACGGCGATGGCCGGCATGGCCAGGCCCGCCGCTGCCATGCGGATGTTGGCCAGGACGCGGTCAGCCGAGGTGACGAGGGCGACGGCGTCCGCCGGCAGGGCGGCCAGCAGCCGCGCGGCGCCGGGCAGGGGCACGATGCCATCTGTCCGGACGCGCTCCATTGCACCGAGCTCTGCCGTCAGCGCTGGAATGTCCGCGCCCGCTGGAGCAAAGCGGGTGACAGTATCGCGCGCCTGGACGCCGTGCGAGGTCCGGAGGATCTCGGCCAGGTCCAGGCCGTAGCGCGCCGCGAATTCACCCCATACCTGCTCCACCACAGCAGTGGAGTCAACCAGGGTACCGTCCATGTCAAAGAGGACGGCGCGGCAGCTCAGCGTCTGGGGTGCAGCCTGGGTGGGGACAGTCATGATTCCCATTCTGCCCCAGGCAGCCAGCCCTCCCCTGTGTCAGCTTTCGCGGCCCGGGATGTACTGGACCGCCCACCGGTTGCCGTCGGGATCGGCAAAGTAGACGAAGTGGCCCCATTCCTGCACGTCCACGTCACTGACGTCCACCCCGTTGTCCTTCAGGTGCTTGTGGGCGGCGTGAATGTCGCTGACCACCAGCTGCAGGTTTGACCCGGTACCGGGAGGCGCGTCCGTGAGCCCTTCCCCGATGCAGATGGAGCAGGCTGAGCCGCGGGGCGTCAGCTGGACAAAGCGGATGGAGTCCGAGGGACGCTCATCAAAGTCCGCATTGAATCCCACCTTGTTGACGTAGAAATCCTTGGCGCGGTCCACGTCCGAGACAGGCACAAACACAAGTTCCAGTTTCCAGTCCATCCGCACAATCTAGTGGCGGGAGGTGGAATGGAAAAGGGTTGTGGACTACCCGGCGATGCCGTAAAGCCTGTCGCCGGCGTCGCCGAGGCCGGGAACGATGTACGACTTTTCGTTGAGCTTTTCGTCGATGGACGCCAGAACGATCGTGACGTTGGCGCCGGAAAGTTCTTCCTCCAGCTTGGCCAGGCCTTCCGGGGCGGCCAGCAGGCAGATGCACGTGACGTCGGAGGCGCCGCGCTTAAAGAGGAACTTGATGGCTTCACGCAGGGTGCCGCCGGTGGCCAGCATGGGGTCCAAAACGAAGATCTGGCGGTCCGTGAGGTTCTCGGGGAGGCGTTCGGCGTAGGTGATGATGTCCAGGGTTTCCTCATCCCGGGCCATGCCAAGGAAGCCGACTTCGGCGGTGGGGACGAGTTTTGTCATGCCTTCGAGCATGCCCAGGCCTGCGCGCAGGATGGGGACCACCAGCGGGGTGGGCTTGGTGAATGCGGTTCCCACGGTGGTGCTGACCGGGGTTTCGATGGTGACAGGTTCGGTGCGGACCTCGCGCGTGGCCTCATAAGCGAGCAGGGTGACCAGCTCCTCCGTCAACTGCCGGAAGACCGGCGACGGGGTGTTTTTGTCCCGCAGGACCGTGAGCTTATGGGCGACCAGGGGGTGGTCCACAACGAGAGTGCGCATGGGTCAAAACTACCACCCGGCGGCCGGGCACTTTCCTTCCGTCAGCTCCGTCAGCCTCACAGCGGTGGGCCGCCGTCGCTGCTTCCTGACGTGCCGCCGTCGGACCTCGCTGCGGTGCCGGCGCCCTGCTGCGCCTCACCGGTGTGGTCCTCGCGGATGACCGGATGCTCGAACGTGGGGGCGGGACCGGCGTGCTCGCGCCTGCGGATGAGATGGAACAGCCGGTGGGCGAGGATCACCATGCACACCCAGGCCAGCCCCAGGACCCAACCGGCCATGACGTCCGTCAGCCAGTGGTGGCCCAGGAAGACGCGGCTCAATCCCATGGCGATGATGAAGATGACACCGGCCGTGATGGCTGTGATCCGGGCCCAAAGGATCTCGAACTGCAGGCACATGATGTAGACAAGGACGCCGATCACCACGGTGGTGTTCAGGGTGTGGCCGCTGGGGAAGGAGGGCGAGTCTTCGTAGGGCGGCACAGCTTCGGAATGGTCCGGCCGGGTCCTGCCCACGAGGCGCTTGCCGAGGGTGGTGGCCGTCGTCGAGACGAGGGCCGCACCGCCCACCAGGACGATGGGGCGCCATGTCCGGCTCAGGAAGGTCAGCCACGCGGTCAGGATGCTGGCCAGGATGGGCATTCCGATCCCGCCGCCAATATTGGTGAAGCCCGTAACGAAGGCGTCCACCCCCGGATTGCGCAACGTCTGCGAATACTCCAGGGCAGGAATATCCAGGCTCGCCAAGCCTTCGTCATCCACTACATCCGCGTAAACCTCGGCCCCGATGAGGGCCAGGGTGAGCACCAGGGCGCCGCCGATGATCATGGTCAGCCACAGGGCGGCATAGGGCTTGATCCACTTGTCCACGCGGTCTCGGACGGTGCTCATAATGCCTCCGGCGGATCTACGTCACGGGCCTTGGTTATCCTCCGAAACTATCATTGAGCCATGGTCTCCGCAGAAAAGAATCACGACTCGTGGATGGGCCTTGCCCTGGCGGAGGCGCGCCAGGCCCTGGTGACGGAGGATGTGCCCATTGGCGCCGTGGTGGTAGGGCCCGACGGCGTGGTGCTGGGTACCGGACGGAACCAGCGGGAGGAGCTGGGCGACCCCACCGCCCATGCCGAGATTGTTGCCATTCGCGAGGCGGCGGCGCGGCTGCGTGATGTGTCAATGGCCGACGGCGGCACCGGGGACGGGTGGCGGCTGGCCGACTGCACGCTGGTTGTGACGCTGGAGCCGTGCGCCATGTGTGCCGGCGCCATAGTCCTGGCACGGATTCCCCGGGTGGTTTTTGGTGCCTGGGATGAGAAGGCGGGTGCCGCGGGTTCGGTGTTCGATGTCCTTCGGGAACGCCGGCTCAACCACTGGGTTGAGGTCTATGGCGGAGTGCGTGAAGCCGAATGCGGCGGGCTGCTGCGGGATTTCTTTGCGGGGCACCGCACCCGGATCTAGGCTGCCGCCACCCCGTTGCGCACTCGACGCCGAAGGTGTCCCGCCTGCCGGACGAGGTGTTCCGGAACGTCAGTATCCCAATGCTTTCCGCGGCCCGGGAACAGCGGTTCCGGCATTGCTCCCTACCCCTCCGGTTGGCGCTTGTCCGGACCTGTCCGGCTGTTGGCTGTCAGGTCCATAATGCGTATCGCGGTGCGGTCCCACCCCGGCAGCGTCGTCCTCGTCTCCAGGGCCGCCGCCCGCCAGGTGTCCCTGATCCTGCGGTCCTGCAACCAGTTCCGCAGCACCTCAGCCAGCAGGGCAGGATTTTCCGAATCTTCCGTTCCTGGAAAGTGCACTGCCGTTCCCGAAACGCTTTTTCCTTCGTCCGGTGCCGCAAAGCCCAGGGCTTCCACGGCGCCGGTCCCAGCGCGCACGATCACCGGGATTCCGTGGGCCAGCGATTCCGTGACCACCATGCCGAACGCCTCAGCCTTGGAGACAAGGACGCTGAGGTCTGCCCGGTTCCATTCCTCTTCAAGCGCCTGGCCCTTCAGTTCGCCGGCGATCCGCACCCTGTTTCCCAACCCGTGTGCCGCGACCGATTCCCGCACCCGCCCTGCATAGTCCGGGTCCGCCTGATCCGAGCCCACCAGCGAAGCGGTCCACTCGAGGTCCTGAAGACGGGCCAGGGCCTCAACCACCAGCAGCTGGTCTTTGTTGGGCAGCAGCGCGGCGACGGTGATGATGTGAGGCGGAGCGGACCCTTCCGCCAGGGCTGCGGCGTCCGCCCCGGGCAGGGCGACGTGCAGTCCCCGCAAACCGTGGCGCTCCTCGAGGATTTTGGCCGCCCAGGTGCTGGTACAGATGATTCCCGATGCCGCACGAAGCGACCGTGCCTCGAGATCGTAGTTCGCGGGCGCCGGCATATGCACCAGCACCCAGGTCTCCCGCCCCGCTTTGGCGGCGAACTCCAGCGGGTCCGGCGCACCCATGGCGATCAGCCCGTCAACAATCGTGACGGCTGTCCCGGGCACAGCACCCGGTTCCCAGGCGCCCAGCAACGTGCCCAGCCGCCGTCGTTCTTTCGCACTGGACTCCGGCCAGGAACCTTCGACCGGAAGCACCTCCACATCGGTACCCAACACGCGCAGCCCCGCCACCAACCGGGCGTTGTAGACGTTGCCGCCGGAGTTGTGGCGGATGTTCGCCGGAACGAGGAGCCGAATCGGACGCAAGGGATCAGGCGGCTACGGCCGGCCGGCGGGAAGGTCCAGCGAGTACGTTGCCCAGGCGTCGGGATTTTCGCGCAAGGTGACATCGATCCCGGCGAGCCGGCCGCCGTCGTCGTCATCCTTCAGCTTGTGCGCCACGGACTGGGCAATGTACTCCGCCAAAGCCTCGGTGGTGCTGAGTTTGCCTTCGAAATCCGGGTGCTCATCCAAGTTGCGGTAGTTCAGGCCCGCCAGCACCTCCTCGATGATGGTTCCCGCAGCGCCGATGTCCAGGACGATGGCGTCATCATTGAGCGTCCGACGGCGGAACGTCACCTCCGCGACAAACGTGGCCCCGTGCAGGGCCTGGGCGGGGCCGAAAGCCTCCCGCGGAAGGCTGTGGGCGATCATGAAGTGGCGACGGACAGTAAGGCTGAACATGGGCTACCTCTGGTCTTCGGGGGTTGTTATGCGGGCTGGTTCTTGGCACTGGCTTCCTGCGGATATTCGATGACGTGGCACAGCGCGTCCCGCGTACCGTCCGCGAGTTCCTGCACCACGTCTGGCAGATCGGCGAACGGTGACGATCCGGTCAGGAACGCATCAAACACAGGATCCGCGAGGAGCGATACGGCCAGGTCAAGGCGGTCGGCGTTGGTCCTGCGGTGCCGCCGCGCCCGCGCCACCACCCCCACCTGGCTGGCCCTGATGGAGAGCCGGCGGGCATGGAAGTCCTCGCCGAGCGGCACGGTGACCTCGCGGTTGGCGTACCAGGACATCTCGATAACGTCGCCCTCGTCGCCGACCAGCTGCAGGCTTCGCTCGAGCCCTTCCTGGGAAGCCGAGCAGTGGAACACAATGTCGCAATCGGCGAGGGCGTCATCCGGCTGGGTGAACTCGACACCCAACGTGTCTGCAAGCTTTTTCCGCCCCGGATCCAGGTCCACGAGCTGGAGTCGCTGCAACGGAAAGGTTCTGAGCAGGGTGGCAACCATGCCGCCTACCAGGCCTGCACCCACCACGGCCACGCGGTCACCCAGACGCGGACCGGCCTCCCACAGGGCGTTCACCGCTGTTTCCACCGTTCCGGTCAGCACGGCGCGCTGCGAGGGTACGTTGTCCGGGATTTTTGTCAGCGAAGCCAACTCCACGACGTAGCGGTCCTGGTGCGGGTTCAGGCAGAACACACGCTGACCTACCCACTCCGCCGGCCCCTCCTCCACAACGCCCACCGAGAGGTAACCGAACTTCACCGGCCCCGGGAAGCTGCCTTCCTGGTGCGGGGCACGCATCTCCTCTGCGACACGGGGCGGAACCGAGCCGTGATGGACCACCATCTCGGTGCCTTTGCTGATGCCGGAGTACAAGGTCCGGACCAAGGCCTGGGTCGGGCCGGGCACGGGCAGCTCCTCGGGGCGGAGCTCGCCCTGCTCCCGGGCTGTAGTCCAGTAAGCAGTTGCGTTGATGGGCGCGCGTGAATTAGTCATCTTGCTGATGAATCTAGCGGCCCGGGCGCGCCGGGGAAAGTTGAACGGGGTTTCTCCCACGTTGGCACTGTCCCTAGCTCGGTTCGAACCCGTGCGTGGTCGTGATCAGCCGTAGGCGTGCAGGAACCGCTCGAGTCCGTCTTCTCCTGGCGAGAGCCTGGTGTAGATGAAGTCCGGTGGGCCGCCGGTCACTCCCAGGGGCGGGGTAAGGACATGGTGGGGCCCTCGAGTCCGTCTTCTCCTGGCGAGAGCCTGGTGTAGATGAAGTCCGGTGGGCCGCCGGTCACTCCCAGGGGCGGGGTAAGGACATGGTGGGGCCAGTGGGGTGGTTCCCAGTCCTGGTGTTCGCTTTTGTAGTGCCTGCCGGTGGGGGAGGTCCAGCCCGGTGGTTCGGTTTTGCTGGCCGGGGTGGGTTTCCAGCCGCTGGTGTGGCGGAGCCGGTGGTGTTTGGGGCAGGGTTGTCCGAGGTTCGATACCCCGGTGCTGCCGCCGTGGTGCCAGGCGAGGAGGTGATCGGCTTCGTTGTCGAGCGAGTTATTGTTGCAGCCGGGGAACGGGCATTTTCCGTCCCGCAGCCTGAGCCAGTTCCGCATGGCCGTGCTGACCCGGTAGTTCGTGCGCCCGATCTCCAGCGGCGCACCGTCCCACGGATCGACCAGGACCCGGTAGAACGAACCCGCACCCTCGGCGACCAGCTGCCGTGCCATCGAGGGCGGGATCGGCCCGTACCCGTCCAGGACCGCCGGCTCATCGGTCAATCCCATCAGGGAGAACACCGGCACGGTGACCAACACCTGCGCCCTGATCCCCGAGGCCGGGCCCGCATCGGTTCCCGCACCCGCAAAGCCGCCGACACCATCGCCGGCCGCGCCACAGTCACTCCCGCCGCCACTCGCGGTGCCGCCACTGGTGGTGCCGCTACTGGTGCCGCTGACGAGAATCGCCGAGGAGAAAATATCGGCCCGCAGTTGTGTCAGGGTGCGGCCCTCGTCGGGTCCCTGCAGCCCCCGGGCCAGGGCCGTCAACCGGTTCCAGGCAGCCGAAGCCTGGTCCGCGGGCAGATACGCAGAAAGCCAGGCCATCCCGTCCTGGTCCGGCCGGTACTCCACCCGCCGATCCAAGACTCCCTTGGCATGGCGTTTCTCGATTGATTCGGCGTGGTGGCGTTCCCGCCACGTCCGGGCCTTGGCCTTGAACCGGTACGCCGGCATCTCCCCAATGGAGGCGGCAGTGGCCGGTCTCGGTGCGTCCGGGCCCAGGAAGTGTGCTTCGAGGGCCGCGGCGCCGGCGGGGTCAAGGGTGGCGGTCTCGTCCACCATCACCGTGGCATGCTGCCAGGAAAGTGTTCCATGGTGCAGCGCAGCCAGCGTCCGGGGCAGGGAGGTGGTCAAGGCATGGGACTGGGCCAACAGGGCGCCGGCGGCCCGGTCACTCAGGGACAGGAGGGCCCCGATCTCCGCCGCGATCGCCATTTCCTGCGCCTGCACCGGTGCCTCCGGCGGAGCGGCCGCCCGTGCCTTATCGGCGTAAGTCCCCGCGGCATTGACCATCAATCCCGAAATCCGGGCCTGAACCCCGGCGGCCCCGGCAAGAATATCCAGGCACCCCCCAGCCAACCCGGCCAACGGATCAGCCTCCGAAAACGGCTCCGCACCACACCCTCCCACCTCGGCATTAAGCACAGCAATAGCAGCATTCATATCCTCCAACGCCTTCGCCACCGCCGCTCTCCCCATAAACCAATCATCGCCAGGGGGTCTGACAAAACAGGACCCGCTGAGCTGTCTCCGGGAAAGTTTTTTGAACTTTTTTGAGGACCGGCTCCTCGCCCCAGCAGCCAAGCCAGCCCATGTGTTGTTCCGCCTGTTGGCTCCGCTTCACAGCATCAGCCCCGGCTAAAAGCTGAGAAGGAATGCTCACTGATGCGCACCAAGCCTTCTCGGGTCCGGCCCGTTTTGGGGATGGGCGCCTCGCTCCGGTACCCTATTGAGGTTGGTGACGTGTCCGAGCGGCCGAAGGTGCAACACTCGAAATGTTGTTTGGTGTAAAAGCCAACGTGGGTTCAAATCCCACCGTCACCGCCAATGAGCAAGGCGCTACTTCCCTTTATTTGCAAGGGAAGTAGCGCCTTTTGCTTTGTCGGATTTAGGGGCTTGCCCACATTTTGCCCACATTCGCCGCAGATACAGCGTGATCTAGGGCGTCTGAAACGGCGTCCAAATCCCCGTCAAACAGGTCCGCGTAGACGTCCAGCGTCATGGCCGCCGAACTGTGACCCAGCATTTTCTGCACTGCTTTGACGTTCGCGCCAGCCGATACAGCGAAGCTCGCCGCCGAATGCCTCAGGTCGTGCGGAGTGATCCGAGGGACGCCGGAACGCTTCACCGCACCGGCGAACCAACTCATGTTGTCCTCGTGCACGCGGGCCAGTCGCAAGTGGTGCCCGTTCTCTCCCGGGAACACCAAGTCTTCCCTGCCCTTCCCCTCGCACTGCCGGGCCAGCTGCTCCCCCAAAAACCGTGGGAAGGGCACCGTCCGCTTCTTGTGGTTCTTGGGGGTGCCAACCTCGATCACTGAGCCGACCTGAACGGCGTTTTCCTCTATCAGGAATCGCCGCCGCAGCATGTCCAGGTGTTTGACGCGCAGCCCTGTCGCTTCACCCCACCGCAGGCCGCAGTAGGCCAGCACGAGGACGAGCGTGGGGTACTTGCTGGCAGCGGCCAGGGTGTGCACCTGCTCGTGGCTGAGGTAGACGTGCGGCTTCTTTACCTTGCGCGGGAGACTGATGCCCCGGGCGGGATTGCTCATGGTCCGGCGGTCACTCACGGCGTCGTCCAGGACGGCGGCTAGAACGCCGTAGGCGCGGATTACTAGCGTGGCCCCTTTGGGTTTCCGGGGCGGCGTCGCTGTGGCGTCCCCCTGTGTCATTTCCGATACCCATTGCTGGACCGCCGTCTTGCGTACGTCGGCCACGGCCACCTGGCCCCACCGTGGCAGCACATGGTTTCGCCAGGCGGATTCCACCGGCCGGTATGCGGACGGTTTGAGGTGGGTTTGCCGGGCCAGCCATTCTGCCCCAAGCGGCCCGATTAGAGCCTTTGCGGCTGTGGCGTCGATGAACTCGCCGCGCGCCTTGGAAACCTCCACAGAGGCTAGGAACAGTTCGGCGTCGCGTTTGGTCTTGAAGCCGCGCTTATCGGTTTGTGTGCGGTCGGGCTTGCGGTAGCGGACGCGGTAACGCTTCCCGGCCGTCGTTTCGTAAGGCTCAATCGTCGCCATTGTCGGCTGCCCGCAGTTCGGTGATAAGTGTTCTGCTGATTTGCCCGCGCCCTTGGGCGGTTGAGTTCTCCCCGGCCCTCGCGTCGCGTTCCGTTGACAGGCTGCGACCCCACAGCTGCAGGGATTTGGTGATCATTTTTTCTTTGTCCCAGCCCAATTTCCGCGCGGCCCGCTCGTCCCCGAGCCCGTACGACTCGTGCGCCAGGGCGTCTTGAAAGGTCCAGCTGGCGGGGTACTGCTCAGCTGTCTTTGCGACAGCGGCCAGAGTCCTCCCCCACAGCCGTACGGGCTCGCCGTTCAGAGCGCTTTTCAAGTCGCTGCCCGGAGCCGTTACCTTGTCTGTAACTTCAACGGGCCCGTCATATCCCACCAGGTCGGGCAGGCGGACGTCGCCCCGCGTCGTGCGTCCTAGTGCGAGAGCTAGGGCGATAAGCATCGGCAAGGTGGGATTGAGCTTTCCGCGTTCCAGGTCTACGACGCGGGCCGTGGACCACTTCAGCCCCAAATTCCGCGCTTCCGCTGCCAGCGCTTCCAAGGTCACGCCGTTGTTCGTCCTGATCTTCCGCGCGTTCATCCCAATAACGGCGGCCAAGCTCATTTGAGTGTTCACGCTATCCAGACTAACCGAATACTCGACTACTTGACACCCCGCGAATTACCATGATGTTATTTGAAGTAGTCGAAAAGTCGACTACTTCAAGCGAACGAAGGGTCCCGTCATGGAAACCAAACTCCTTACCCCCGCAGAACTCGGCCGGATGCTCGACAAAACGCCCGCTTCCCTGGCGCAGTGGCGCTACCAAGGAATCGGCCCGAGGTTCGTCAAGGTCGGACGCGGAGTCCGCTACCGGCAAACCGACGTCGACGGCTGGCTGGACGCCAACACAGTGCAGCGCACAGGCGAAGAACCCGCACTTTCCGCGTAACCCGCCGCCCCACCTTCCAACTTGCTGAAAGGCCGAAATGACACCCGTACCAACGCCAGGCGGCGAGGAACTTGACGCGCGCAGGGAAGCCGCCCGCGAACTAGCTGACGCAGGCTTTACCGCCCTCCCCGTGAAGCCCGACAAAAGCCCGGCGCTTCCCTCATGGAAAGGACTGCAGAGCCGCCCGGCCACTCCCGCACAGCAAGACGCATGGTGGAGCCCCGGAACGTCGCACCAGATAGCGGCACTTACGGGCCCCGGTGGGCATCTGATGTTTGAGCTAGAAGGACGGGCGAAGAACCAAATGCCCGTGCTGGCAGAAATTGCAATGGCGTCCGGCATAGCCGAACTTTGGCAGCGAATCACAAAAGGCTGGTTCGAGTCCTCCCCATCTGGCGGCTACCACTGGCACGTCCGCATCGACGGAGAAGTGCCAGGCAACACGAAACTAGCCAAAGACGCCCAAGGATTCGTGATCAGCGAGACACGCGGATTCGGCGGCTATGTCGTCATAGCCCCGTCCAGGCGCGAGGACGGGAAGCGCTGGGCCAGAATCGCTGGCGGCCCCAGCACGGCGGCCCAAATCACCACTGACGAATACGCGCAGCTTTGCGCCCTGTTCGGCAGCCTCGGCGTGCAAGACACCGCAACCAGCCCCCACCCCCAACCGGCCGGAATCTTCACCGGTCCCACACAATCCGGAGCCCACGACGGTATAACACCCGGCGACGACTACGAAGCGAAAACAAGCTGGGAAGACATACTCTCCCCAGCCGGATGGGCACACCTCCGCAAAGACGCCAGCGGAGCCAGCTACTGGCGGCGCCCCGGCAAAACGGACGGCGAGTCCGCCACCACCGGCAGGGACAAAGGCCGGGACCGCCTATTCGTGTTCAGCACCTCCACCCCATTCCCCGCCGAAGAACCCGTCACAAAATTTCATGCCTACGCCCTCCTGCACCACAACGGCGACCACTCGGCCGCAGCCTCAGCATTACGAGACAAGGGATACGGCGAACCCCGGCCACGGCCCGCGCGGGCAGCCGCCGGGACAACCACTCCCACCGACACCTCTAACGCGGCAGAACGCCACACAGCGGCTTCCGCCCAAGGTGACAAGCCCCTAGACGATTCCCCCTTGGCACAATGGACGGCGGACCAGCTGCGCGCCACGACCTGCTGGGCTGGCGGCCTCGGCTGGCTCACCTACAAAAACGGCGTCTGGAAAGCCGTGACCGACGCAGCCATCACCGAGATCGTCCGCCAGCAATTCCGGGCACTCTACAACCAGGAAATTAGCGACGGAGCAGGCTACGACCGCGCGAAGAAACTGGCATCACTCCTGACAGCCGGAAAAATTCGCGCCGTAACCGGGCTCGTGAAAGGAATCCTTGAAGTCGACGGCGCATCCTTTGACCAGCACTACGACCTGCTGAACGTCGGCAACGGCGTAGTAGACCTGGCCAGCGGGCAGCTGGTCGAGCATTCCCCGCACTACCTGTTCACCAAGGCCACAACCACGAACTACACCCCCGGGGCAAGGCATGCCGACTGGGACAAGGCCCTGACAGCCCTGCCCGACCCGGTGAAATACTGGCTTCAAGTGCGCTTCGGACAGGCAGCAACCGGACACCCAGCACCGGACGACATCATGCCAGTACTCACAGGCGGCGGCGAAAACGGAAAATCCACCATCGTGTCCGCCGTGCTGCATGCCCTCGGCGCGCACGCCGTGCCCGTCCCCGAACGGGTTCTACTGGCAAACCCCAGCGACCACCCGACCGAACTAACCACCCTGCAGGGAGCCCGCCTCGCACTGATCGAAGAAACACCCGAAGCCCGGCACCTAAACGTGAAGCGCCTGAAGGACACCGTAGGCACGCCGACCATGACGGCGCGGCGCATCCGGCAGGACTCCATCACCTGGCGAGCAACACACAGCCTATTCCTGACCTCGAATTACAAGCCACGCGTCGACGAAACCGACCACGGCACCTGGCGACGTCTCGCCCTAGTCACCTTCCCATATCAGTTCCTGAAGCCAGGGCAGATACCCACAGAAGCCCACCACCGGGAAGGCGACCAAGGACTGCGTGACAGGCTCGTGCGAAACCAGCAGGCCCGCGAAGCCGTGCTGGCCTGGATCGTCGAAGGGGCGCTGACATGGTACGAGAATCACCGGGTCATGCCGCCGCTGCCGCAGGACGTCGAAGCCGACACCGACGCCTGGCGCGCCGATTCTGACGTGGTTTGGTCCTACATGCGGGAGCATGTCGAATTCGACTCCACGTCGGCAATCCTCAGCGCCGACCTACTCGAAGGCTTCAACCAATGGCTGAAAGGGCAGAACCACAGGGAATGGTCTGCCCCGACATTCACAGCCCGCTTAGAGAACCAACCAGCCATGAAACAGCACTCAGCAGGGAAGCGCAGAGTCAACAACCCGGGGAACCTGTCACGGCTCTACCCGCTATCGCCGACTGCCCTGCAGGGGAAGGAAACCGTGTGGGAAGGCATCAGGTTCAGCCGATGAAAAACCCCGGAAAATCAAGGCTGGACAGGGTGGACAGGGTAGGTCTGATGAACCCTATAAAGCTACTCATATAGGAGGTTATTGGAGTGACCCTGTCCACCCTGTCCAGCAGCTAAAAACCACCCACCCCACCCAAGAAAACCTGGCGCTCCCGCAACCAACAGCACCACACAGCGAAAGCGACAGAAACATGATCGACGTCCGCAAGGTCCAGGCCCTACTGAACGAACACCCGCACCTGCACCGCCTCGGATACGGCAACCCCCCAGGCAAGCAAATCAGTGACGCCGCCCGCGCCGAACTACTTACACCCCCGGCCCGCGTCCGCATCCACGCCGCCCTCCACTGGATCGAAGCGAACCTGGCACCCGCAACCCGATATCAATCCCGTCCACGCTCCGCGTACAGCTGGAAACACGAGATGCAACGCCAGACCGGCCTCTACGTCACTGTCGGCGAGTTCGCCGCCGCCGCGCTGCTCAGCCACATCAGCGTAGACACCAACTTCTACAACCCGCTGCTGCACGCCGTCCACGTCCCCGCAGGCAGCCAGCCATGAGCCGCGACACCACACGCGACGACGACGCCGACCTGCCAGAATTCCGCGAACTGCTCCGAACCAGCAGCGACGCGACACTTCCCTGCACAGGCGGCACCGAATGGTTCTCAGACAACCCCAAAGAACAACGCCGCGCAGCAGCCCTATGCAACGCCTGCAGCTGGCTCACAGCCTGCAGAAACTACGCAACAGCCGCGAACACCACACACGGCGTATGGGGCGGCACCACACCAGCAGACCGCAAACGCGAACGCCGCCGCCGCCGCCGCGCGGCCTGACCGGGGCAGGGCCGACCGGAAAGCAACGGGCCCCAGGGGTAGGGGCGTCCGGATCGCTGGCCCCTGCCCGATCCTGCCCGCGCCGGTAGCTCCGTTTTGTGTGCGAGCTACCGGCATAGGGGGCCCCTTGGCTGGGCGGTCGATATCCCAGATACCCCTTGCAACTGCCTATTTTGACTGCATGCCCTTGTTTGTCTGAGCATGCTGCTCAAGTGGGCACCAATTTTTGCCACATTTCGCCTGATTCCCCGCCATCGTGGAATCAGACATCACCGCACCGTTCGAATCCCTTGGAGGAACCAAAATGCCAACACCACGCGAGCAGCTGGCGACACTCAACCGCGAAGCCGACGATATCATTGCGAAGGCCGAAGCCGGGACACTTAGCGAGGCCGGCGCGGCCAGGGCTACCGAGCTTGTGAAGGAACGCAAGGCCGTGCAGGCCGTCATTGCTTCCCAGGACGCTGCGAAGTCCGCGCTGGACGGGATGCAGGGCATCGGCAGCACTGTGGGCGGGCCCGGCGCGGACAACTCCGTGGGTGGTCTTGGCCGGTCGGGGCAGGCGGCGAAGGCGGCCAAGTTCGCTGGTGGCATGCTGAAGGCTTTGGAGCAGGCCGCGCCGCTCGTGGGCGGCCCTGCGCTGAAGAAGGCCCTTGTCCCTACCGGTGCGGTAACTGCCCCGTTCCTCAACGGGGAAACGATCATTCACGACCCCGGCGCGGCGCATCACCTGCTCTCGGCCGTTGGCAGCCTTCCTGTTGAGACACCGTCGGGCAGCTACCTGCGGCAGACCGTGCGAACCAACAACGCCGATACTGTCGTGAACGGGGCTTTGAAGCCGGAATCGGTATACGAGCTTGAACCGGTGACGTGGGAAATTGCTACCATCGCGCACGTTTCGGAGCCCGTGCAGCTGCAGTGGCTGGCCGATTACGCCGGACTCGAAAACTTCCTCGCCGTTGAAATGTCCTACGGCGTGGACAGTGCAGTTTCTGACTTCATCCTGAACGGCGGCACGTCTGAGAACGGCAACCCGGTGTCGGGCATCCTGACGACGACCGGCATTGCACAGACTGCGTTCACCACCAACAAACTGCTGAGCATTCGCCGGGCACTGGGCCAACTCGAAACGGCCGGAGTCGCCGCAACGGGCATCGTGCTGAACCCGGCCGACTGGGAAGAAATCGAAACCATGCTGGACGGTGAGGGGCGTTTCCTGCTCCCGCAGGCACCCGGCCAGGCGGTCGCCCGCACCCTGTGGAACGTCCCCGTGACGCTGGTGCCGGGTATCCCGGCCGGGCAGGCTGTGGTGGGCGATTTGACGACGATTACGCTGCTGTACCGCAACAGCCTGCAGCTGGCGTGGAACCCGTACCACGCGAACACGGGCACGGAAGCCGCGCCGGAAACGGTCGACCTGTTCCGCCGTAACCAGGCAGTCTTCCGCGCAGAAGTCCGCGTCGGTCTGGAAATCACGTCGCTGAAGACGCTGCGTGTCGTTGATCTGACCGCATAGTTTTTGTCCTGGCGTCAACGTCACCCCCGGTCGGTTCCCTTGGGTTCCCTTTCTAGCCGGACAAGGGAACGATGGTCGCAGCGGTAGGGCGGCCAGCGCCAGGACAATAACAGGTAGGGCCCGGAAGCATTTTTAAGCCTTCCGGGCCCTACCTCTTTTGGGGCAACCCATAGACTGAGCGCCATGCCTAAGCCTGAACGCCCACCCATGAAACTCTGGAAACTTATCGTGCTGGGTGTAGTTGTTTCCGTCACTGCCTTGACGGCTCTGATCTGGGCCTTCGCGGCATACGAGACAGCCAACCTGTCCCCGCTCAGCCATGATCCCCGCCTTACTCAGGACAAATGGTTTGAAATCCTACGCAACGCCGTTACAACAGCGGCGGCCTTAGGCGTCGGCGTGACCCTGTTTCTCTCCTACCGTCGCCAGCTGACGGCCGAACAAACCCAACGCGTAGCCGCCGACGCTCAACTTACCGCCGCAAAGGCGCAACAGACGGCGGCCGACGCATTGGACGTGGCAAATCGGCAGCACGCGCTAGACCAGGACCGGCGACGCGACGCGATATCTTCGAATCTGCGGGAGAGATACACGAAAGTCGCGGAACAATTGGGCTCTGAGCATTTAGCCGTCCGGCTAGCAGGGATTTACAGCCTGGCAGCCTTGGCCGACGACTGGGCCGACGCCGGGTTCCCCGATGAACGACAGGTTTGCATCAATCTCCTTTGCGTTTATTACCGCTCAAACCAATCGCAAGATGCCGAGGAAGTCCGGAAGGAAATTTCCGAAGCCATTTCGCAGACAATCCTGGATAGGCTGAAGGGCCCTGACGGTGGCACGAAGTACTGGGGCGGGTCGACAATCAAGCTCACGAACGGTGGGGAATCTCCCGTTTTCCGGGATTTGCATCTGAGCGAGGCCGGTAAGTTGCAAATTTGGCAAACGCGGGTAGCTTCGCACAGGGCTATTGCCGGGGCTCACATTGGCGGCGATATGCAAATTATCGGCAAATTTGGGGGGTCGCTAGTTCTGACGGATGTGGAAGTTGTAGAAACAGGGTCGCTCTGGATGGGAAGCGGGCAGGACGACTCGGATACTCCCAAATCAATTCACTTCTATAGTGCAATTTTGGACGGCGGTAGAATTACGATTTTCACCGCTGGCGCTGACGTCTCTTTTACCGATTGTAAGTTTCAATCTGGGTCGCTCGTGGCATGGGTGGGCGCTGAAGGCGGCCATCTGAAGTTTTCTCGCTGCACCTTTACCTCCGATGTCTTCCAGAATGTCGGCCTGTCAGGGCAGAGTGAAGCGCTGGTCGCCAAGAACCTGACTTTCCTGGATTGCCACTTTCCTGCCGGAGTCGAGCAACCTCAGCTTTTCCAGCCAACGCCCGACTGACGGGCCCTGCCCGACGTAAGGCCCGCAATGTCCCCTGCCCAATTGCTGCCCACATTTTGCCCACACCCGGCGTGAAAAGCCGTGATCTGGCATGATCCAATTCCGCAGAATCTAGCGCTTTTCCTTGCCAGCGCAGGCGGGGAAAAGGTTTCAAATCCCACCGTCACCGCCACGTAGAAAGGCCCCGCTTCCCTCAAAAGAGGAAGCGGGGCCTTTCGCATCTGGGCCAACAGTGTGGTCTGCTGGATAGCTTGAGCGTAGTCAGCGGATGCCACGTTGTCGCGCCGCTCCAAGCCCCTGCCGCTTCACAACGCGTTGACATCACGTTCCCCGCCGCCTTGGAAAGCCAACCGAAAAACACCCGCCCAATTGGGGCTTCACCACAAATTCTGCGCAGCCGGCCGTCGATACGATGGGCAGACCGGACAGAGCCGTCCGGGACTGATCGACCCGGAAGGAACCCATGACCTCGGTGACGGTGGATGACATCCTCTCGGATCTCCCCCTGGGGTTCGCGAGCCTCATCCTCCGGCCGGCGAACGGATCCGGGATCGAACGTTTCCTGATCGTCGATGCCGAGGACGAGACCTGCAACGGTGACGACGCCTTTGTCGTGCTGATCGGCGTGCGTGGAAGGTCGGCCTTGCCTGCCTTGCGGCGGCTGCGGCACTGCGCCCCGCCGGTGGTGGCCGTCAAGGGAAGCCGTGAGGAGCTTTCCGAAGCCGAAGAGCTCCTGCGCGACGCCGGCACCGGCCTGTTGCTGGTGAACCCGTCCGCCGACTGGGACCGCCTGCTGTCCATCGCCAAGGACAGAATCCGGCCCCGCAGCTACCAAAGCGAAGTCCTGACGCTGCTGGAGGAAGACCTCTTTGCCATCGCCCAGACCACTGCCCGGCTCACTTCGAGCCATGTGGTGATCGAAGACGCCGCCAACAAAGTCCTCGCGTATTCCACGGTGTCCAATGACATCGACGAACTGCGCAAGGCGTCCATCCTGGCGCGCCGGGGACCGCGGAAATATGAACTGCTCCTGAAGGACCTCGGAGCTTACCGCGAACTGCACCGGACACGGCTCCCCGTGCGGGTGCCGGCAAGGCCGCAGGACGGGCTCCGCGAACGCGTGGCCATTACGCTGTTCGCCGGGGATCGGATCATGGGCTATATCTGGCTCCAGGAAACCGGCGACGGTTTCGGCCCTGACGTTGAACATGTGCTGAAAGGTTCGGCCGCCCGGACCTCCGCCGAGCTGATCCGGTACCGCAACCAGCAGTCCGTGCACATGCGCGAAGACCGGATTGCGCGGATCCTTTCCGGCCCGGCGGAGGCGTCAGCCAGCGCACACAGCGAGAAGATCCCTGCCGACCGTCCCGCCGCGCTGCTCCTTATTGGAATATCCGATGCGGAAGCCCAGGCCGATGATGCCGCGCTGAAACATGGGGAACTGGCCAATCTGGCGTCCATCCACGCAGCTGCCTTCAAGGCCTCGGCGGTAGTGGGGCAGTTCAATGGGAACACCGCAGTCATCATCCCCGGACTGCACGCCGCGGCAGCGGAATCAGGGCTCCGGGGCTTGGCCGAAGCCATTGTGCGGGACGCCGGCAAACACCTCGGAATCACCGCTTTTGCCGCTGTCGGCCCGGTGGTCCCGGACCTGTTGTCCATCCACTCCATCACCCGGATCACGGAAGCATTGTTGGGCTGTGCAGGAAAGCCCTCCGGGCCGTCCGTGGCCACAGTGGACGATTTCGAAGGAGAGATCCTCTTCCGGGAAGCCGTGCAGGCCTTCACCTCCTCAACATTCCGCCATCGCAGCTTCACTGCCCTCCTGCGCGGGGATGCTGAGCTGGCGGAAACCTTGCGGGTGTACTTCGACGCTTCCCTCGACGTTGCCGAATGCGCCCAACGGATGAAGCTGCACAAGAACACCGTCTACTACCGCATCAGCAAGGCCTCCAGGGTGACCGGCCTGGACTTCGGCAATCCCCGCGACTCATTCGTGGCCTTACTCCACATTCAGGAATGGGCGGGATCATCAAAACGGCAGACTGGCAGGAAATGACCACAGCGCTTGAAGCATCGCCGCTCGGCCCCCTCCTCAACAACATTGTCCGCAGCCACAGGCCCCTTCAGAAGGCAGGATCCGTCCCGGCGAACATCCCGTTCCTGGCGGAAGTTCCCTTTGACAAGTTCGGCATTGCCGTTGCCACGACGTCCGGGCAGGTCTACCGTTCCGGCGACGCGGACGTACCCTTTTCCATCCAAAGCATTTCCAAAGTCTTCACGCTGGCAATGGCGTTGCAGGGTGACCCCGCGGGCAGGCTGTGGTCCCGGGTGCTGCGGGAACCTTCCGGCACCGCGTTCAACTCGTTGGTCCAGCTGGAGGTGGAACACGGAGTCCCGCGCAACCCCTTTATCAATGCGGGTGCGCTGGTGGTTACGGACCACCTGATGGAAGGAACGCCCGACGCCGCCAAGCAGCTTCTGCGGTTCCTCACCGCAGAAGCTGGCAGCAGTGGGCCGTTCATCAATGAGGAGGCAGCATCCAGCGAGCTGTTGGGCAGCAACCGCAACCTGGCGCTGGCCCATTTCCTGAAAGACTTTGGCAACCTGAAGCAGACGGCTCAATCCGTGGTGCAAAACTACGTCCGCCAATGCTCCATCATGATGACCTGCGTTGAGTTGGCCCAAGCGGGCCTTTTCCTCGCCCGGGAAGGCCGCGGGCGGCTGGGCCGTATCCTGTCCCCCAGCGATGCCAAGCGCATCGGGTCCATCATGCTGACCTGCGGTATGTACGACGCCGCAGGAGAGTTCGCGTACCGGGTAGGCCTCCCGGGCAAGAGCGGTGTGGGCGGCGGCATCCTGGTCATCGTTCCGGGTGTCTGTTCAATTTGCGTGTGGAGTCCCCGGCTGGACGCCAAGGGCAATTCCCTGGCCGGCACAGCTGCCCTCGCCGATCTTTCCGACCGCACCGGTTGGTCTGTTTTCTGACGCGCGGACTCACTAAGCCATGCGCAAAACGCCAGCGGACGACGGCGGGAGGTCCCGTCGTCGTCCGCTGCTGTTAAGGGGCTGGCAGCTAAGCGGGCGGCAGCCTACGCCGCCGCGCCCTCGGTGACCCGTTTGGGCGCAACGGTGGGAACGCCGTCGCCGTCCGCCCCGTACAGCCAGTCGTTGTACTGGAAGTTGTTGTCCCTGCGGCTCTTGAACAGCAGGTTGCGCAGCGTCCGGGCCAGGCCGGAGACGTGCCACGACTCACCCCACACCCGGGCGGTGCGCTGGACGCGTGCCGTGCGGCCGGCGCGGGCGCCGTTGAAGTCACGAATGGCCGTGTCCCAGCCGGACGGATTGATCCCGTCAGCGGTGAACACGGTTCCGATTGAGGCATCCTGCAACGCGGCGGCATCCTCCAGCGCCTGGCAGGCGCCCTGGGCCAGATACTGCAGCATGGGGTGCGCGGCGTCGCCCATCAGCACCATCCGGCCGGATATCCAGTTCTCGATCGGGTCGCGGTCGTACATCGGCCAGCGGATGCCGGTGGCGAGGTTCTTCAAGGCCTCCTGGACGGCGGGAACGCAGTCTTTGTAAGCGGCCTCAAGCTCATCCACTCCCCCGTACTGCTCCTCGCCGCGCTCAAACGACGCGGACTTGAAGACGGCAACCGTGTTGAGCAGCTCGCCCTTGCGCAGCGGGTACTGCACAAGGTGGCAGTCCGGGCCGAGGTACACGATGACGTCCTCAAGGTCCGTCTTGGGGGTTGTGGGCGTGATGGGAACAGTTCCGCGGTAGGCCACGTAGGCGGAGGAGACCGGCTCGTCCTTGGCGACGAGCGGGCGGAGGGTGGACTTGAGCCCGTCTGCACCGATCACCACGTCGGCCGAGTAGTCAACGCCCGCCGCCGTGTGCGCCACACCCCTGCCGTCCACGGTCTCGACACCTTCCACGAGGACGTCGTTGACCAGCTTGACGCCGGCAGCCTCGCAGCCTTCGAGCAGCACGCGGTGCAGGTCGCTGCGGTGGATCACAACATACGGCGCACCGTAGCGTTCCTCGAATTCGCCGCCGAGGGTCTGACGGGTGAGTTCCTCACCGGTGACGGCGTCACGGAACACCAGGTGCTTGGGCTGCACCCCGATTTCCAGCGCCTTTTCCAGCAGGCCCCAGCGCTTCAGTACACGGGAGGCGTTGGGTGCCATCTGCAGTCCGGCCCCCACTTCGCCGAATTCGGGCGCCCGCTCCACCAGGGTCACCTCGGCGCCGTTTTCGCGCAGGGCGAGGGCTCCGGCGAGTCCGGCCATGCCCCCTCCGATGACCAGGACGTCGGTGGACGTTGCGTGCTCAGACATTGCTTACTCCTGTGGTTGCTGATGTGTTTTTGGATTTCAAGTGAAGGCCGACGGCGGCGAGCAGCACAGCGGCGATGGCTGCGGCCCCGGCGAAGGCCAGGAAGTTTGAGTTGACACCCAGCCCCGCGGCCAGCAGCAGGCCTCCGGCCTGGGGTGCGGCGACCGCGCCGATGCGGCCCGTGCCCAGAGCCCAGCCCAGCGCGGTGCCGCGCAGGTGGGCGGGATAGTGGTTGGCGACAGCAGCGATGATGAGGCATTGGGTGCCGTGGGTTCCGACGCCGGCAAGCACCAGCATCAGGTACACCACCGTTACCGGCGGTCCGGTCACGAGGACTACCAGCGCACCGGCGGCGACGACCGCCGCGGCGATGGCTGTCGGCACAGGGCCGAAGCGGGTACCGGCCCATGCCGTGATGACCGATCCGGCCACCGCACCGAGGTTCAGCGCCAGCGCGAACGTCAGCGCCGAGCCGAGGTTGTAGCCGGCCAGCTGCATCAGGTTGGGCAGCCAGGTCCCCAGTCCGTACCAGGCGAACAGGGTGGCGATGGTGGCAACCGCGAACAGCATGCTGATGCCGAGGTAGGGGGCGCGAAGCAGGGAGGAGAACCCGGCGCGGGCTTTGTGGCCGGCCGTGGCCGGCGGGCTCTGCGTGTCCTGCCCCGAACCCAGCGTTTCCGGCAGGTATTTCAGTCCGAGCGGCACCACGATCACCAGTGCCAGCACGGCCACCAGGAACATGGACTGCCAGCCGAAGGCCGGGATCAGCTGGATACCCACGAGCGCGGCGATGGAGCCGCCGATCGGGACACCGGACATCATTAGAGTGGCAATCGTGGACCGCCACTTCGCAGGGACCAGTTCAGCCACGAGGGCGTTGGCGGAGGGCACCAGGCCGCCGAGGCCGACGCCTGCCAGGAGGCGAAGGATGCCGAAGATGGCGGCGTTGGGAGCGAAGGCGCAGAGCACCGTAAAAACAGAGAAGACGACGGCGCAGCCCAGGATGGTGCGGCGGCGTCCCCAGGAGTCGGCCATGCGGCCAGCGAAGATCGCGCCGATCATCATTCCCAGGAACGCCATCGATCCGATGGTTCCGGCCGTTGCCTTGGTCAGGCCCCAACCTGTTTCCGAGATGAGGGAGGACTGGACCGTGCCGTAAACAATGAGGTCGTAGCCGTCAAAGACCACCAGCAACCAGCAGACCAGGACCGCGAGGGCGGATGCCTTGGAAAACCTGCCGTGTCCGTCGTGGGCCGGGGAAGCTGCCGTTCCGGAAGACCGTTGCGTCGCTGCAGCGGAAAGTATGTGATTCATCCCACTACTGTCATGGCCCACGAAGATGAACCACAATACAATTCTGATGTGCAGAAAAGGCCCAATTCCCAGTCCCCGCCGAAACCTGCCCGCAAGCCAGGCCAGAAAAAGCCGGTGCAGAAGCGCCCCACGTATTCCATCGAAGCGGTGGACAACGCCCTGCTGCTGCTGCAACTGCTGCGGGACGGCGGCACGCTGCGGCTCAAGGACGCAGCGGAGGAACTGGGCGTTGCGCCGTCCACAGCCCACCGCCTCCTGGCCATGCTGGTGTACCGGGGGTTCGCGGTCCAGGATGAAACCCGGCGCTACGTTCCTGGTCCCGCCATGGGTGTTGGCCCGGCGGGGCTGAGCTGGACCCGGCTGCTGCGCACGGTTGCCCAGCCGCACATGGAGCTGCTGTCGGCACAGCTGAATGAGACCGTGAACCTCATGGTGCGGGTGGGCACCAAAGTGCGGTTCCTGGCGACGGTTGAGGGGAGCAACGTGCTGCGGGTCGGCGACAGGCAGGGGACGGTTCTGCCTGCGAGCAAGACCTCCGGCGGCAAAGCCATCCTTGCTGAGCTCGACCCGCCGATGATCCAGCAGCTCTTCCGCAGCAACAATGCCGAGATCAGCGGTGACACCATTCCCGTGGATCAGTACGCTGCCTTCCTGCGCGAGCTCGAATCCATCCGCAGCAACGGTTTCGCCGCCAACTTCGAAGGCACCGAAGACGGCGTGAGCGCCCTGGGCATGGCCCTGCACAACAGGCACGGCGATGTGGTGGGGGCGATCAGCGTGGCCACTCCTGCCACCCGTTTCCGGGCAGTGTTCGACGGCGGCCTGGTCGCCGCCCTGCGCGAGACGTGCCGGCAGCTGGAGATCGACATCGCCGCCAACCCGGCAGAACCGGATTGAACAATGCGCCAAGTGATTCTGTAGAGCAGAATATGTTCGGTATCACACGCCTGCATCCGTAGGGTCGAACTACGCCAAAACTGTTCGGACCTATCGAGGAGGCCTTTCGTGTCCATCAGCGCAGAGAACGCGACTCATGAATCAGTGGCCGCCAGCCACGCCCTGCCGGAACCCACGGTGGAGGAAGCTGCCCAGCTGGAGCAGCTCTACCAGGACTTCAGCCAGGAGAACCTGATTCCGTTGTGGACCGAGATCGGGGACCTGATGCCGATGGTCCCCACCCCGAAGGCGGTCCCGCACGTGTGGCGGTGGGATGACCTGTACCCGTTGGCCGCCCGTGCCGGGGACCTTGTTCCCGTGGGCCGCGGTGGGGAACGGCGGGCCATCGCCCTTGCCAACCCGGGCCTTGGTGGCACGCCCTACGCAACCCCCACTCTGTGGGCGGCGATCCAGTACCTGGGCGGCCGTGAGACGGCGCCCGAGCACCGCCACTCGCAGAACGCCTTCCGCTTCGTCGTCGAAGGCGAAGGCGTCTGGACAGTCGTGAACGGCGACCCGGTACGGATGTCCCGCGGGGACTTCCTGCTGACCCCGGGCTGGAATTTCCACGGCCACCACAACGACACCGATCAGCCGATGGCCTGGATTGACGGGCTGGACATCCCGTTCGTGCACTACACCGACGCCGGGTTCTTCGAGTTCGGCACTGAGCGCGTCACCGACGAAGCCACCCCGGACATTTCCCGCTCCGAACGCCTCTGGGCCCACCCCGGCCTGCGCCCCCTCTCCGGCCTGGATGACACCACCAGCTCCCCCATCGCCGCCTACCGCTGGGAGCACACCGACCGGGCACTGCGCGAACAGCTGCTCCTCGAGGACGAAGGCCACCCGGCCACCGTCTCCCAGGGCCACGCCGCGGTCCGCTACACCAACCCCACCACCGGCGGCGACGTGATGCCCACCATCCGTGCCGAGTTCCACCGCCTCCGCGCCGGCGCCGCCACGGACACCGTCCACGAGGTGGGCTCCAGCGTCTGGCAGGTCTTCGAAGGCACCGGCTCCGTGGTCCTGAACGGTGAAACCAAGCAGCTGGCCAAGGGCGACCTGTTCGCGGTCCCGTCCTGGGCCGCCTGGTCCCTGCACGCCGAATCCGAGTTTGATCTGTTCCGCTTCAGCGACGCCCCCATCTTCGAGCGCCTGAACTTCAACCGCACCTACACCGAAGGACGCACCAAGTCATGAAACTCCTCACCCTCCGCCTTCCCGCCGTCACCGGCAACGGCAACGAAACAGCCACCGTGGCGGTCCGCCAGGACGGCGACACCCTTACCGAGATCCCGGGGTTCGCCGACGTCGGAGCCTTGCTGCAGGACCCCACCTGGGAGACCACCGCTGCGGCGGCCAACGGCGCAACGCACGCGCTCGACGGCGCGGACCTCGCCGCCGTCGTCCCTTCCCCGGGCAAGATCATCTGCGTGGGCCACAACTACCGCAACCACATCAAGGAAATGGGCCGCGAAGTCCCCGAACACCCCACCCTGTTCGCCAAGTACGCCGAATCCCTGATCGGGCCCAACGATGACCTGGCCCTGCCGCAGGAATCGGACACCGTGGACTGGGAAGCCGAACTCGCCGTCGTCATCGGCAAGCAGGGCCGCCGGATCAGCGAAGCGGACGCTGCGGACCACATCGCCGGCTACGCCGTGCTGAATGACATCAGCATGCGCGACTACCAGTTCCGCACCATCCAGTGGCTGCAGGGCAAGACCTGGGAGAAGTCCACCCCGTTCGGCCCCGCCCTGGTCACCAGGGACGAATTCACGCCCGGCCCCCTGATGACCTCCGCGGTAGACGGCGACATCCAGCAATCCACGCCCACCTCGGACCTGGTGTTCACCCCCGGGTTCCTGGTCTCCTACATCTCCACCATCATCACGCTGAACCCCGGCGACGTGATTGCCACCGGCACCCCCGGCGGCGTCGGCCACGCGCAGGACCCCAAGCGGTACCTGCAGGAGGGCCAGGTCCTGGTCACCACCATCGAGGGCCTGGGCCAGCTGAAGAACCGCGTCATCAAGGAAGCCTGATGGTTGCCCGCCACGATCAGACCGCCGCCCCGGTGCTCCTGGAGTCCCTGCTGCAGGCGCGCCGGGGCACGGCGTTCTTTGCCCGCAAGCTCAACGAGCTTTCCGACGCGGAGCTCGACGGCGGCAGCCTCCTTCCCGGCTGGACCCGCCGGCACGTTGTGGCACACGTGGGCTACAACGCGCGGGCAGTCGCCCGGCTGATCGAGTGGGCCGCCACGGGAGTGGAAACCCCGATGTACGGCTCCCCGGAGGCGCGCAATCACGAAATCGAATTCGGGGCCACCCTCTCCCCCATCGCCCTGCGGCACCTCTTCGACCACTCGGCGGTGCACCTGAACGTCGAATGGCGCGACCTGCCCGCCGACGCCTGGCACCACAAGGTCAAAACGGCGCAGGGCCGGACGGTCCCGGCCGAGGAAACCGTGTGGATGCGCACCCGCGAAGTCTGGCTGCACGCCGTGGACCTGGACAACGGCGCCGGCTTCAACGACATCCCGGCACCTGTCCTGGAACGACTTTTAGGCGACATCACCGGTGCGTGGCATACCCGCGGCACCGACGCCGGACTGGTACTCGAGATAGACGGAACCCGCCTGACGTTCGGCGACACCAGCACAACAAACGCGACGACCATCGCGGGGCCGCTGCCCGCCGTCGTCCAATGGGCTGCAGGCCGGGGTGGCTCGGGCGTGACGGCCTCCGGCCCCGGGGCAACTGTTCCGGCACCGCCGAAGTGGATCTAGGTAGGCCGGAGCGACACGCACAGCAATGGCGGCCAGCGAAGTTCGCTGGCCGCCATCGTTGTGCCCGGTAGCAGGCAGGCTAGAGCCGGGTGTCGAACGAGCCGCAGAAGACGTTCTCGTTGAACGTGCCCTGGAATGCTGACTTGCCCTGGATCTTGTTGATGGTGGCCCGGATGGCTTCCCGGGATCCTGCGTGGGCATGGATCGCGGTCTTCACCATGGGGACATCAATCAGGTGGTTGGGCTGGTTGAGGGACACAAACACCGTGGGCACCTCCGTGACGTACCACGGGATTTCGGCGGCCATGGGTGCGGACCACTTGATCCGGATGGCTGCCTCCTGCGCGAAACCCAAGACGCTGGCAAACACGAAAGCGGCGTCATACTTCTGCGCATAATCGCCGGTGGCTTCCTCGGACAGGACCCGCATGAAGTTCATGCCGGTTTCCCCTGCCGCTTCCCGCTGCTCCGCGGTCTTGAAAACGTGCACCTCAAAGCCGGCGGCCTCGAGTTCTTCCTTGACCGTGTCCAGGTAGGCGAGGGGGTCTGCCCGGGTGAAGTCGGCACCGCCGGAAATGCCGTACAGCCGGATCCGCGGATGCGTCTGCGGCGTGATGGGCAGGTTGCCGGCGGTGTCCTTGACCAGGGTGACAGTCTTGTCCGCGATGTCCGCCGCGATGGCCCGGTGCGCCTCGCTGCCGATCACCGCCAGAGCTTCCGCCGGCGGCACGAGGTCCGAGGGAGCCTTGCGGTGAAGCCCCAGCGACGCCTTCAGCCCCAGGATCCGGCGCAGCGCGTCATGCAGTCGCTGTTCACTGATCACGCCGGACTTGTAGCCGTCCAGCATGTACTGGAAGTCCTCAGCAGGGTTGCGGAAGAACAGGAACATGTCGCAGCCGGCCGCGATGGTGGCCGGCACCAGGTCCTTCCGCTTCATGGCCTGGGTCAGCCCCACCATGAGCGAAGCGTCCGTCAGGACCAGCCCGTTGAAGCCAAGTTCACCGCGGAGCAGGTCCTGCAGCAGCTCGGGCGCCAGCGTCGCAGGAAGGATCCCGTTGTCCGCCAGGCCGGGCCGGAAGTGCCGGGACAGCTCCGGCGCGCCGATGTGCCCCACCATGATGGACTGCACGCCGTGGCCGATCATCTCGCGGTACACGTGCCCGTACGTCCGGTTCCACTCCTCGTAGCCGAACGTGTTGTAGGACGTGACCACATGCTGGTCGCGCTCGTCCACGCCGTCGCCGGGGAAGTGTTTCATGGCGCAGACCGTGGGCGATTCGCTGATGCCGTCGAAGTACTCCTTGGCCCGCTCCACCACAATTTCCGGGGTGTTGCCGAAGGCACGGGTGGAGATGACCGTGTTGCGCCAGTTGTAGTGGATGTCCACGATCGGGGCGAAGGCCCAGTTGCAGCCGAGCGCTGCGGTTTCCACCCCGGCCACCTGCCCCATCTGCCGCGCGATGGCCTTGTCCGGATGCGAGCCGGCCTGCAGGTGCGTGGACACAAACGTCCCGTCGTCACAGCTTCCGGCCCCGCCCATTTCCGGGTTGGACGCCACCAGCAGCGGGATCCGCGTCTTGGACTGGGCATAGCGGATGTGCTCCTGCACCGCGTCCGACGGGCCGGGCCGGTACCGCATGCCGCCCACGTGGAAGTTCTCCAGCACACCATCGAGGTACTCAGGCGAGTAGTCGTTGTTGTGGTTGATGAACAGCTGGCCGATCTTCTCCTCAAGGCTCATCCCGGCCAGGGTGGACTCCACCCAGGCGAGCGCGTCACCGTCGAGATTAAACGGCGCGGCCTGGAGGTCGACGTCGAACTGCCGCGGCCGGGTGCCAATGGCACCTTGGGTGCCCATACGCTCAATGGGACGTGCGACGGCGGCAATCCCCGCGAGCGCCTCCCCCACCACCTGCTGGACAGGCGAGGCGATGTCGACGACGACGCCGGCTTCATCGGCGCCGAGCGGTTCCAGCGTGGCGAGCTGGGACTCGAGGAGCGCGGGCGGCATAAAGTGCCCGGACCGGCCTTCGGTGCGTGCCCTCAGGACCTCCTTGCTTCCGTGCAGGTGCAGGAAGATGGTGTCCGGCGCCTGGGCCCGGATGGCGTCCCGGTAGCTGCGGCGGAGCGCGGAGCATGCCAGGACCATCCCGCCGTCGCCCGCGTTGGCAAGCCGGGAGCCCACCGTGGCGAGCCACGGCCAGCGGTCCTCGTCAGTCAGGGGTGTTCCGGCCGCCATCTTGGCGACGTTCTCCACCGGGTGCAGGGAATCGCCGTCCAGGAAGGGCACACCGAGTTTGCGGGCCACGAGGTCGCCGATGGTGGTCTTGCCGCAGCCGGACACCCCCATCACGATGATGCGGACCTTGGGCTGCCCGGCGGCGGCAGCAGTTGGTTCGGGATTGAGGCTGGTCACCAGTCGTGGACCGTTCCGTCGATCAGGCGGTTGTAGGGCAGGTAGGCCTGCTGGTACGGGAAGGCTGCAGCGGCTTCTTCGTTGAATTCAACACCGATGCCGGGCTCGTCGCCCGGGTGCAGGTAGCCGTCCTTGAACGTCATGGACTGGTGGAAGACCTCGTTGGTCTTGTCCGAGTGCTGCATGTACTCCTGGATGCCGTAGTTGTGGATGGCCAGGCCCACGTGCAGCTGCGCGGCGAAGCCCACCGGGGAAATGTCCGTGGGGCCGTGGAAACCGGACTTGATCTGGTACTGGGCAGCGAAGTCCATGACCTTCTTCAGCGGGGAGATGCCGCCGAAGTGCGTGGAGGCTGCGCGGACGTAGTCGATCAGCTGTTCCTTGATCAGGGTCTGGTAGTCCCACACGGTGTTGAAGATTTCGCCGATGGCCAGCGGGGTGGTGGTGTGCTGGCGGACCAGGCGCAGGCCCTCCTGGTTCTCCGCCGGGGTGCAGTCCTCCAGCCAGAACAGGTCATACGGTTCCAGGGCCTTGCCGAGCTTTGCGGCCTGGATGGGCGTCATCCGGTGGTGGCCGTCATGCAGCAGCGGGATCTCCGGGCCGAACTCGTTCCGGACCGCCTCGAACACGGTGGGCAGGTGGCGCAGGTAGGCGCGGGTGTCCCAGTCCTCTTCCACAGGGAACGCGCCGCGGCCGGCGGGCTCGTAGTCGTACCGCTCCCCCGAGGCCTGGGCCTGGGCGGCGACGCCGTACACGGCCTTGATGCCGGGGACGGCGGTCTGGATGCGGATGGACTTGTAGCCCAGTTCCAGGTGTTCCCGGACTGAGTCAAAGAGCGACGGAAGGTCAGCACCGGAAGCGTGGCCGTACGCCCGCAGCCCGTTGCGGGATGCCCCGCCCAGCAACTGGTACACCGGCATCCCGGCCAGCTTGCCCTTGATGTCCCACAGCGCCATATCCACAGCGGCGATCGCTGCCATAGTCACCGGGCCGCGGCGCCAGTACGAGGACCGGTACAGGAACTGCCAGGTGTCCTCGATCTTGTGCGGATCCCTGCCGATCAGCAGCTGCGCAACATGCTCCTTCAGGTATGCGGCAACGGCAAGCTCACGGCCGTTCAGGGTGGCGTCACCGATACCGGTCACACCATCCTCGGTAGTGATCCGGAGCGTCACGAAGTTCCGGGAGGGACTGGTGACGAATACGTCGGCTGCGACAATCTTCATGAAGTTCAGCTGTTCCTTTCAGAAATCAGGTGGGCAGGTGCGTCCGTGGCGGACGGGGCGGTGCTGGTGTCCTTGGAGAAGGTACCGCACTGGCGGGCTACGAGGTGGACGATGTCAGCGTCGCCTCCCAGCCCCTCGCTGACAAGGTTGAGGAGTGCGGCCACCCTCGCCGTTCCCTGGGTTTCCTGCGAAGCGGCGATCGAGGCGGACAACGGATCCTGGAGTTCTTTCTGTCCGGCGACGTAGTCGATCCACGCCGCAAGCATCAGGGCGCTGGCTGCACCGGACCGGCCGCCGGTTCGTTCGGCCATCAGGACCGGTACGGCCCTCATTCGAAGCTTCGTGGAGCCGTCGGCGGCAATCTGGGACAAATGGTGCGCGATCCGTCCGTTGACGAAACGGGCGCGGAGCGCTTCCCGGTACTCGGGAATGCGCAGGTCCGCTCCCTGCAGGTGTTCGGCGGCTTCATCCCAGAAAGCCTCCACGGCATCCCGGCACAGCGGGTCCGCCAGCGCCTGCGCCACGGTGGTGTGTCCCCGGAGCTGGCCGGCGTAGGCCAGGAGCGAATGGGCGCCGTTGAGAAGCCACAGCTTGCGGTTCTCGTAGGGCTCGATGTCGTCCACCACCACCGCGCCGGCGTCCTCCCAGCGGGGCCTTCCTTGGGGGAAATCCCCGCTGAGGACCCAGTTGCGGAACGGTTCCGCCGCCACCGGCGAGCTGTCCCGGTAGCCGCAGGACTCTTCCACCTCAGCGATATCGGCGTCGGTGGTCCGTGGGGTGATGCGGTCCACCGAGGTACTGACAAAGCTGACCTCGCGGTTGATCCAGCGTGCAAGCCCTTCGTCCCAGGCCTGCGCCAGTCCGGTGATGGCGCGCCGGGCCACCTCCCCGTTGCCGGCCAGGTTGTCGCAACTGACGACGGCGACAGGCCCCGCACCGGCGTCCCTGCGCCCGGCGAGGGCTGCAACCAGCCGGCCCAACGGCGTCGTCAGCGTTCCACTGTTTCCGGCGGTGTCCCTCAGCGCCCCAAGATCGGAGGCAAAGCCGGGAGCGCCGGCGTCAAAGGAACCGTTTGAGTCCAGTCCGTAGGCCGCCTCGGTAATGGTCAGTGTGACCATCGCCGTTTCCGGCGCCGCAACGAGTTCCCGGAGCCGTCCGACGTCGGCTCCGTCCACTGCCTCGGCAATGCTGCCAACCACTTCGAAGCTGTCCCCGGTGCCCGAACGTTCAATCAGCGTGAAGAGTCCGTCCTGCGCCGAGAGCGCCACGGCGGCATCGGGCCGCCGTCCGGTGAAGGCGGCAATGCCCCATTGAGCGCCGTCGCCGGCATGCTGTGTGTACCAGGCCTCGTGCGACCGGTGGAATGCCCCCAGCCCGATGTGGACAATCCGGACCGGCGCTTTCGGAACATTGACGAGCGTCCGGTCAAGGACGGGTAACCTGCTGGCGCTCACAGCTTGAACACTCTTCGCGGGGAAGAGTCCACGATGTCCACGATCAGTTCGTGCGCCCGCTCCTCGCTGATCCGGTGCTCCGCCACCAGGCGTGCCAGGAAAGCGGACTCGATCCGGCGCGAGGTGTCATGGCGTGCCGGGATGGAGCAGAACGCCCGGGTGTCGTCGATGAACCCTGAGGACCGTGAGAAGCCGGCTGTTTCCGTCACCGCGGAACGGAACCGCAGCATGGCGTCCGGCGCATCCAGGAACCACCAGGGGGCCCCGATGTAGACGGACGGGTAGAAACCGGCAAGCGGCGCAAGCTCGCGCGAGAACACGGTTTCATCCAAGGTGAACAGCACCAGGTGGAAGTCCTTCGCGGTACCGAAATCCTGCAGCAGCGGCCGGATGGCCTCGGTGTAGTTCACGGCGAACGGAATATCGTGGCCCGTATCGGCGCCGAAGGCCTCGAAGGTAGGGCCGTGGTGGTTGCGGTATGAACCGGGATGGATGGTCATGACCAGCCCGTCTTCCACGGACATCCTGGCCATCTGGTACATCATGTGGGCTTCGAAAGCATCGCGGTCCCCCGCAGTGGCCTTCCCGGCACGGGCCCGCTCGAACAGGCGCTCCGCGTCCGAATGGTCCAGCTTGAGGGTGGCCGGTGTGCGGACCCCATGGTCGGCAGACACGGCGCCGTTCTCCACGAAGTGGCGCCGCCGTGCTTCGAGTGCCCCGATGTAACCGGCGTATCCCGAATCACCCGGGCCTGCAGCGATCAGCCGCTCCACATTGTCCTGCCAGGCCGGGTGGGCGATGTTGAGGTACTGGTCGGGGCGGAAGGTGGGCAGGACGCGGCCTGCGAAGGCCGGGTCCTGGGCGAGGGCTGCGTGGCTGTCCAACGGGTCAAGGGGATCATCCGTGGTGGCCAGCACCTCGATGTTGAACTCCTTGAACAGCTGCCGCGGCCGGAAGCCCGGTTCGTTGAGCTTGGCGGAGATCGCGTCGTAGATCCTGTCGGCGTTTTCCGCCGTGGGCTCTTCGGACAAACCGAAAACGTGCTCGAATTCCTGCCGTATCCAGTACCCGGAGGCGGTGCCCTCAAAGACCGGCCAGGCGGCGCAGAAGTTGCGCCAGACCTGGCGGGAGGGCGCCGGTGAGTTCCCAAGGCCCAGCTGGTCCATGGGAACACCGCCTGCGTGGATGAGGCGTGTTACATAGTGGTCCGGAGTGACCAGGAGCGTGGCAGGATCGGGGAACGGCAGGTTCTGTTCGATAACCCCCGCATCCACGTGTCCGTGCGGGGAAATGATGGGAAGGCCGGCCACCTGGCTATAAAGGGACCGGGCTATCTGCCGGACACCAGGCTCTGCCGGCAGGAGCCGGTCCGGGTGGGCTGCAATCGACTGGGCCATGGCCTCAACGTGCCCCGGCCCCTGCGGTAAGCCCGGCGAGGGCCGCCGTGCGCCGCAGGTAGTCAAGATTGCCGGCCGTGCGTTCGGCGAGGGGAAGCTCGGTGGAGAAGTCTTCAACCGTGACCCAGCCGTCGTAGCCATGGGAGGCCAGCGCCCTGAAGTATTCAAGGACGCTGCCCTGCCCGGACTGCAACGGCGCCCATTCGTTGCGGAAGACTGCTGCGCCGGATTCGTCCGCCGTATCCTGGCGGACCCACACGGCGTTCTTGACGTGGATATGCGCCAGATACTCCCCGAGGAGTTCGAACGCGGGAAGGTAGTCCTCCTGGCCCTCGATCAGCAGGTTGCCCAGGTCATGGATGACGCCCACATGCTGGGGGTCCAGGCCCTCAAGCAGGCGCCGGGCAGAAGAAGCGGAGGCAGTGATGGTGCGGTGGTGAAGTTCCACCAGCGCCTTAACGCCGTGGTGGGCAGCCCGTTCCACCACCCACTCGAAGTCCCGGCGGGCAGCCTCGAACAGGTCGGGATACGGGATCCCGCTGGGCTGTTCGCCTCCCCATTCAGCCGTTCCCAGCGGCAGCGTGGTGACGCGGACCTGGCCCGCACCCAAGGCCGCCGTGGCGGCCAGCATGCGCTCAACGTCGTTGTGGTTGTCGCACCGCGCGTAACCGCCGATGCCGGAGAATTCAAGACCGGCGTCGCGGGTGATCCCTGCTACCCGCTCAAGGTTGTCCTCAAGGCCTTCCAGCGGGATGGTCGCCTTGTTTCCGGCCCAGAAACCCGGTTCGGCCGCCTCTGCCTGGTCCGTGATGCGCCACTCGATGCCATCCCAGCCCTGGGCCGAAAGGTGGCGTACGGCTTCTTCAGGGGTCCAGTCGGGCGTGGAGGCTGTGAATACTGAAAACTTCATGGCGTCAGGCGCTTTCTGTCGAAGTGTTGCCCGTGCGGACTTCAAGGTCGTTGTACTTGCCGGCCAGGACGTCGTCGAACAGCACTGCCTGGTTGAGCGTCGCTGACACGTAGACCGCGCGGACGGTGGCCAGGGCGTTAACCGCGTCGCTGACGGTGACGCCCGGCTGGCGGCCTTCGGCGATGGCCGCCAGGATGTCCCGGTACTGGCGTACGTGGCCGGCCGGATAGACCGTCGGGTCCTTGGCTTCATAGTCCTCGGCGGGGTACTTCGCCAGTTCTTCGGAGGCCTGGTTGCCTCCGCCCTGGAGCCCCATGTCCGCCGAAGCCCCGCCGGCGTCCTTGGTGTGGAAATAGTGCAGCTGGTCGTTGTCCACCACTGCCGATCCTTCCGAACCCATCACCTGGACCCGGACCGTCAGGCCGGGGTATGCGGCGGTTGTGGCGTGCAGCACGGCGAGGCCGCCGTTCTCGAACGTCACGGTGGCAACGGCCGTGTCCTCCACCTCAATGCGTTCATGTGCCAGGCGGGCGGTGTGCGCGTGGATCTCCACGGGCCGTCCCATGAACCACAACAGCAGGTCAACTGTATGGACTCCCTGGTTCATCAGGGCTCCGCCGCCGTCCATGGACCAGGTACCGCGCCAGTCACCGGAATCGTAGTAGCCCTGCCCGCGCCACCAGGCAACCGAAGCGATGGCGGAGGTCAGCCGGCCGAACCGGCCCTTCGCCACTGCGTCCGCAACCACAACGCTGGACTGGTCAAAACGGTGCTGGCTGATCACCGAGGCCACCACGCCGTGGCGCGCGGCCTCATTGGCAGCAACCTCGATCTCCTGGGCGCGGTTGAGGTCCACGTCCAGCGGCTTTTCGATGACAACATGCTTGCCGGCGGCGAGGACTTCGAGGCCCTGCTGGATGTGCAGCCCGCTCGGAGTGGCCAACGCCACCAGGTCGATCTCGGCCGCAGCAAAAGCCTCCTCGAGGGTGGCGTGCACGGAGGGCCGCGGGCGGCCGCTCTTCTCGATGAAGTCGGCAAGGGCTTCGGCCGCGTCAGGGATTGCGTCCACGAGCGCCACGATGCTGGCCTCGGGGAACTCGTGCAGGGCGGCCGCATGTGTGCGGCCGATGACGCCACAGCCTGTGATGGCGACCTTCAATGTCTCACTCATACTGTCTTGACTCCTGCTTCTGCGGTTACTTTTGCAAAGGCCCGGGCAGCGATGCCGAATGCGGTGGGACCGGAGAATCCGCCGAGGCCGTGGGCACCGGCGAGGTGCGGCTCCAGGGAGGCGAAGCCGGTGAAGCCGTCCGCCTTGAGTGCCTCCACTGTGCGCAGGACGTCGCCGTCGCCCTCTCCTGCCGGAACAACATGCCCATTGGAAAAGAGGGCATCCTTGACCTGCAGGTACTCCAGGTGCGGGCGCAGCTTTTGATACGCCTCGTCAAAGGGTTTAACGCCAACCTGCACAAAGTTCGCAGCGTCCCATGCCACTTTCAGTGCCGGCGAATCCACGGTTTCGATAATGTCCAGCACACGGTCCGGAACGTCCCCGAAAATATCCTTCTCGTTTTCGTGCAGCAGCACTACGCCTTCCTGCTCTGCGACGGCGGCGAGCGCCCGCATCCGTTCGATGACGGCATCACGGATGCTGGCCACCTGGACGGTTTCGCCGTAGTAGAAGGAGAAGATCCGGATGTACTTTGCGCCGAGAACTTTGCCGGCGTTCACTGCACGGCGCAAGCGCTCCACCTCGTGTTCGACCGGAAGGCTCACGTCAACCTTTCCGATGGGAGAAGCGATGGCCGAAACCTTCATGTCCTTCTCTTTGAGCAGCGTGGCCAAGGCCTGCAACTGGTCATCGGACAGGTCCACGATGTTCGTGCCCCAGGCGCTCCGAACCTCGATGTGATTGGCGCCGAGGGCCTGCAGCACGGCTATCTGCACCGCGGGGTCGTCGTCGATCTCGTCTCCGAACCCGGACAGGGCCCATTCGGTCTGGGTGGCTGAAACCATGGTTACTTAACTCCTCCGGCGGTGAGCCCGCCAACTAGATAACGCTGGAAAATCAGGTAAAGAATGACTACGGGGGCGGCACATACCAGGGCGGCCGCCATCATCTGGCCGTAGAACGGGATGGCACCGCCTTCCTGGGATGCGCCGAAGATCTGCAGCGCCACCGCCGCGGTCTGGCTTTCGGGCCGGGTCATCACGGAGGCGAACAGGACGTCGTTCCACCCCAGGAGGAAAGCAAAGATTCCGGAGACCACAATGCCGGGCCAGCTCAGCGGGAGGATGATCTTGAACAGAACACCCAGGTTGCTGGCGCCGTCGATCTTGGCGGCTTCCTCAAGTTCCTTGGGAAGGCCCCGCAGGTACGTGACCATGACCCAGGTGGAGAACGGCATGGCGAACGTCAGGTAGGTGACGAAGAGGCCCCATTGCGTTCCGATGACCTGGATGCCCAGATACGTGGATGCAGAAGAGAACAGCACGAACACCGGAAGCACCATGAGGGTGCCCGGCACCGACTGCAGGGCCAGGAGACCGCGCAGGATGGTCAGCCGGCCCCGGAAGCTGTAGCGGACCAGGACGAACGCCGTGGAGACGGACAGGGCCGCTGAAACAACAGCTGTTGCACCTGCCACCAAAACGCTGTTGGCGAGGCCGGTCGCCAGTCCCACGCTGGTCCAGATCTTCGAGTAGTTCTCAAGGCTGAAGCTTGACGGCCAGAATTCTCCGTTGGCTACACCGATGTCCGAGTTCACGGAAGCTAGGAAAATGTAGAACACGGGGATCAGCACGAGGGCACCGAGGAACACAAGGATGATGGTGAGCAGGGGCCCCGGGAGCAGCCGCAGGACTTCGTGCTGGCGCTTGGAGCCCGGACGCGGAATGTCCGCCGTTGCCGTGCTCCGCCGGGCGGCAGTGGAGGTGCTCATTTCTTGGCTCCAGGTGACTCGGCGTCGTCCAGCTTGACGGCGCGCAGGTAGACAAACAGCGGAATGGCGATCAGGACCAGGGAAACGAAAGCCATGGCCGCGCTCAGCCCGAAACGGAAGCTTTGGAAGCTGGTGACATAGGTAAGGATCGGCAGGACTTCCACGTCGGCCGGGGCCGGAACTCCAAACAGGACGTAAGGAAGCGTGAAGTTGTTGATGTGGTGCAGCATGCCGATCAGGAACGCGAGGGCGAGCGGCCCTTTCAGGTAGGGGAAGATGACGTAGCGCAGTTTGTTCCACCACAGTGCGCCGTCCAACGCTGATGCCTCGTGGACCTCGTGGTCAACGGACTGCAGCCCGGAGAGTGCGAGCAGGTAGATGAAAGGCCAGGAAGCCCAGATCTGGACCAGCACCAGCGTCCAGAAGGTCTGCGGTCCGTTCAGCCAGAGGCCAGCTTCAATGCCGACGGCCCCCAGTGCCTTGTCCACAATTCCGTCCGGCTGGAACATGGTGCGCCAGACGGTCGCCACCACGAACGACGGAAGCACGTAGGGGATCAGGAAGATGGACCGGATCACGGCCCGTCCCTTGAATGCGTTCTGTGTAGCGACGGCGGCAGCTATGCCCAATGGCAGGGTCACGGCCATTGCCAGCAGCGAGTAGCTGACGCTCAACCAGGTGGCGTGGAGGAGGGGCGAGGACGTCAGGGCTTCGACGAAGTTCTCGACGCCGATGAAGGGCGAGCTGATCCACTTCCGGAGGGTGTACTGGTCAAGGTTGAGGGTGGACATATAGATGCCCAGCAACAGCGGCACGACGATGATGATGATCATCAGTGCACCGCCCGGGATCAACATCCACAGGGGACGGTTGCGTTCGCTGAGGCCTTTGCGGCGCGGGCTCTTCGGCCCTCCGGGCTCTTGGCCCGCTACCTCAGCGGCGGAGTGTGCCGCCCGGCTTGCGGCGGACTCCGCCGCAAGCCGGACTTCATTGGATGCGTCAGTCGACATCAGAACTTATCCCTTGGATGCCCGGTCCAGGGAAGCCTGGCCCTTGCTCTGCGAATCCTTGATGCGTGCTTCGAGGGCAGAACTGTCCACCTTGCCGGCGGCAAGGTCCGGCACGGACTGCACCGTGACGTTCAGCAGGCCAAGCTGGATGTCTCCCCAGGCTCCGGTGAAGGGGGTCGCCTTGGACTTGGCGGCGGCGTCCGTGATTGGCTTGAGCTTCGCATCCCCGGCCAGTTCCTTCAGGGCCTCGGCGTTGGCCGGCAGGTCGCCGAAGATCTTCTGGTAGTTCAGCTGCTCCTCTTTGGAGGTGATGAGCTTGATGTACGCGAAGGCCAGGTCCTTCTGCTTCGAGTAGTCCGCCACCACGAGGTTGTCGCCGGACAGGATGCTTGCTGCGTCTTCGTTCTTGGAGCTGGACTCGCCCGGCGGGACCGTAGGCATCAGTGCGTACTCGTACTTGCCCGCGACCTCCGACTTTTCAAGGGTGGGAAGCGAGCTTGAGGTGGTCATCATCAGGTAGCCGGCCTTGCCGCTGGCAAAGGCGGCAACGGCGTTGCTGTTGCTCCACCCCACGGAGGCAGGGTCAACGATCTTGTCCTCGGTCAGCCAGCCGAAGTAGGTTTCGTAGGCTTTCTTGACGGTGGGATCATCGAGCTTGAGCTTGCCGCCATCCACGATCGGGTTGCCCGCCTGGACGGCCATTGCCCAAATGAACTTCCAAGGGTCGAAGTTGTCCTTATAGCCGGTGGCCAGGCCGTAGACGCCGTCCTTGGTCATCTTCTTCGCCTGCTCCGCAAGCTCATCCCACGAGGTAGCGGGCTTTTCAATTCCAGCGGCAGCCAGCAGTTCCTTGTTGTACGCCATCACGAAGGGACGGCTGACAAACGGGATGCCGGCCTGGTGCTCCTCGTCCGGGCCGGAAATGCCCAAGGCAGCCTTGTTGAACCGGTCCTTGCCGCCCACCTTCTTCCAGTCGTCGTCGGACAGCGTTACGAACGCCTTGGTGGCAAAAGCTGTGGGGGTGAAAGTGGTTCCGAGACCGTAGACGTCAGGACCCTGCCCGGACACCACTGAAGTCTGGATGCGGGTGAGTTCATCGTTGGCCGAGGCGAAGGTTTCGAACTTCACGTCGGCGCCGGTTTCAGCCTTGAATTTCGCGGCGATGTCGCTCTGCCACTGCTTCTGCTGTTCCGGGTACTGGCTCAGTACGCCGACGAGGACGTTCAGGGTTTTGCCTGTGCCATCCACCTTCCCGTCCGTGCTGGTGGAAGTGTCAGTGGATCCGGAGCCGCCACCACAGCCGGTTAATGCCAGTGCTGCTGCCACCACAATTGCCGCGAGCCCTGAAGATGATCTAAACCTCATTGTTTTCTCCTCTTGGACACCCACATGGCCACAACGTCAAGTGGCGCACATCACTGCAGGCGATCGGAACTCAGTCTAGGAAGAAGGCAATCGTTGCGGCAAGCGGTTGCCAAAAGTTGCCAAAAGATGTTTTGATAAGGGAAGGTTCCGCAGCGGGAACTCATCCTCAGATCGAGTCCCGGGCGCTCCAGCCGGGCGAAAGGAACCGGCGATGGCCACGGTTACACCTGAACCAGGGGCCAAAAAAGTGCCAGCGGCAGGACACCCGAATCCGGAACGCATGCCAACTATCCGCGATGTCGCACTGCTTGCAGGAGTGGCCACGTCAACGGTTTCCCGGGCCCTCTCCAAACCAGAACGGGTCAACAGGCATACAAGGGAACGGATCGAAGCAGCGGCGGCAGAGCTTAACTACGTGCCAAGCTCACAGGCACAGGGACTTAGCTCGGGCCGCACCAAGGCTGTAGCCGTTCTGGTGCCGGATATCACCAACCCGTTCTATTTCGATATCATCCGCGGCACTCAGCACCAGCTCAAGGCAGCCGGCTACACCCAGCTTCTGGTGGACACGGAAGAATCCAGCGAAATGGAACTCGACGCCCTGCATAAGATGAGACGTTCCGCCGACGGCTTCATCCTGGCAGCGTCCCGCCTGACGGACGCGCAACTTGTTGAAGTATCCGGGACGCAGCCCCTGGTGACCATCAACCGGGCGTCCACCAGCACGCCTACCGTGGTGATTGACACCCCCTCCGCCATCATTCAGGCCCTGGAACACCTGGCATCCCTGGGGCATCAGCGAATCTGCTACGTCAGCGGGCCGCCCACTTCCTGGTCCAACCGGGCGCGGTGGAAGGTTTTCGAGGAAGAGTCGACCAAACGGGGCATGGAAACCCATCACATCGGACCATTCACGCCAAAAACCACTTCAGGTGCCGCCGCGGCAGATGCGGCCGTGCGGACCGGAGCCACCGCTTGCATTGTTTTCAACGACCTGCTTGCCATAGGCATGCTCCAGCGGCTTCGCGAAAGAGGCATCCGGGTGCCCGAGGACATCAGCATCATCGGATCCGACGACATCTTTGGGGCTGATTTCTGCAATCCCCCGCTGACCACAATCGCCAGCCCCATCGAACAAGCGGGCCGCGTGGCCGTGTCGATGCTGCTCTCCCAGCTGAATCCCATTCCTGGCCGTGCCAGCCGCCAACTGGCAGTTATGCCGACGCACCTGACCATTCGCGCATCAACGGGACCCGCGCCGGCCCACACATAGGCAGGTCAATGAAAGCCCCGGCGGCTGCGGCAGCCGGGGCTTTCATTGACAATGGTTGCGGCTAGAGCCGGTCCGTCCTGTCGTCGCCCTTGTGGGTGGCTCCGCGAAGGTTCTCCTGGACCTTGCCGAACAGGTCCTTGATAGTGGATTCGGCGTTGGAAATGACGTCCACCGGCACGTACACATCGTGGTTGAGAGGCAGGTCGTATTCGTCCTTGAGGTGGGTGCCGTTGCCTACCCCCTTCAGTGACAGGTAGACCATCGCCTCCGTCCGGGCGATTCCCGCGAGCTTGCCGAAAACGATCGTGAACTCGTTGGGCTGGAAGCTGATGGTCTGGCCGATGTGGCTTCGGCTAAGTTCACCAGCGGAAACAACCTTTTCCGACTGGCTTCCGGTGTATTCCATAACTACTCCTCAGGATCGCCGAGCATTACGCCTGCAGTCTAGCGTTGCCGTCTTGGGACGGTACATAGTGCAAGACTGGGACCACGCCAGCAGCCACACCACCAGGAGCCTGCCATGACAGCCATCCAGTCCCCTTCCGCCAGCAACAGGTTCACGAGCCTCCTGAACATCGACGTCCCCGTGGTGCTTGGCCCGTTCGGCGGCGTTTCGTCCGTGGCCCTCACCGCTGCCGTGAGCGAGGGCGGCGGACTGGGTTCCTTCGGGCTGTACGGGTTCGACGGCGGTGCGATCCGCAAGACGGCAGCCGACCTTCGAGCGGCGACGGGGAAGCCGTTCGCCCTGAACCTGTGGGTGCCCAACGGCAGTGAAACCGCCTCTGTACCGCCCGAGGATTTCGCACGCTACAGCGCCGTCCTGAAGCCCTACTTCGACGAGCTCGGCCTTCCCCTCCCCGACATGCCGCCGCGGTACATGCCGGAGTTCGGCGAGCAGGTGGAGGCGACACTCGAAGCGGGTCCCGCCGTCGTCAGTTTTGTCTTCGGCGTACCTGCCCCGGAAGTAGTGGAGGAGGCCCACCGCCGCGGAATCAAGGTGGTGGGGACGGCCACCTCCGTTGCCGAGGCAGTGGCACTTGAAGCAGGCGGGGTTGATGCCGTGGTGGCCAGCGGCATGGAGTCCGGCGGCCACCGGGTGTCCTTCCTGAAGCCCGCAGAAGAGTCGCTGGTGGGGACGGTCGCGCTGGTTCCCCAAGTGGCCGACGCCGTGTCCGTCCCGGTCATCGCCGCCGGCGGCATCGCGGACCGCCGCGGTGTTGCTGCCGCCCTGGCACTCGGCGCTGATGCCGTGCAGGTGGGAACGGCGTTCCTCGCCACCCGGGAATCGGCTGCCGTGCCCGCCTACCGCGATCTCCTGCACAGTCCCGCCGCGGCACACACCGTCCTGACCCGCACCCTCAGCGGCCGGCTGGCCCGCGGCATACCCAACCGCCTCATCGCCGGGCTCGAAGAAGCCGGCACTATTGCGCCGTTCCCGGTACAGAACTGGCTGACGGGCCGGTTCCGGCCGCAGGCTGCCACCCAGGGGAACACGGACCTGATGTCCCTGTGGGCCGGCCAGTCGGCCCCGTTACTCCGGCACCACACGGCAGCCGAGGTGCTCGCCGAGCTGCTGGCGGGGGCCTGACGGCAGCCGAGCAGCCGCGCGCCCTCCGACATTCCAGGCAGGCGTTGCAGGCAGCCGGCGTCACCTGCAGGCCGCGTAATCCTTTTGCCAGTGGCCCGTCCGGCACCGTACCAGCGCCGAATCACCGGTAGAATCTGAACGTTGTCCGGCCGGCGCTCCGTGCGCGCGCCTGGCTCCGGAACCGGGAAGGGAGGATCCGTGCGAACACAGCGTCCGCGTGCGCCCTTCCATCTCCTCCGCGCGTCCGCCGTGGCCACCGTCATCCTGACCCTTGCCTCCGGCGCCCACGTTGCCGGTGGCGGAGAATTGCCGGCTCCCGGCATTTTGCTGGCCATCCTGGCATTGACCACGCTCGGCAGCACCACCGCCACCCGCCTGCGGCTGGGTTTTCCGGCCATGGCCGCCCTGCTGGGCATCGGCCAGCTGGCGCTGCACGGGCTGTTTACCGCCTTTGGTCCTCCAGCCGCAGCGGCCCCGGCCGCAGCAGCACTCCACGCAAGCCACCTCACCGGCGCTGACCTGCTGGCTCCGGCGGTCCACGTCCACGCCCCGGAAACGGCGTCCGGGCCGCTGATGCTGGCCGCGCACGCACTGGCGACGCTGGTCTGTGCGCTCCTGCTCGCCAAGGGCGAGGAAGCACTGTGGGCACTGGCCGCCTGGCTGCGGCCGCTGGCGGCCCTCCCCTGCGCGGTGGCGCCCGGCGGCGGTCCGCCGGCTTTCGTCTCCTTTCCCTCGTCAGCTGCGCCGCTGCGTCCGTGGCGGAACCTCCGGCAAGACAGCCGGCGCGGCCCGCCTTCCGGCGTCGTACTTTCCCTTTAGAACCGCCCCCGCACTTCCGCCGGCGGCGGCACCCCACACTTTTGCGCGCCCGTTCCTGTTCCCGGTGGGCGCGCGCCGGAAAGGCAACCCCATGAACACCTCAGCACTTCGCCGTACCCTGAAAACCGCTGCCGCCACCGGAGGCGCCGCCGCCCTGCTGCTCGCCGTTGCGGGCGGGGCCTCGGCCCACGTCGGCGTGACGCCGGACAAGACCGACGCCAACTCGTACGCCCTGCTCACCTTTGGGATCCCGCACGGCTGCGACACCTCGGGCACCACGAAAGTGGCCATCACCCTGCCGCAGGAACTCAACGACGCCCAGCCCACCGTTAATCCCAACTGGACCGTGGAGAAGGTCACCGAGCAGCTGGCTGAACCGAAGAAACTTGCCGACGGAACATCCATCACCAAACGGACCAGCCAGATCGTCTACACGGCCAAGGCGCCGCTGGACCACGAACTGCGCGACGCCCTGGTGCTCTCCGTGAAGCTCCCGGACGCTGCCGGCAGCACGCTGTACTTCCCCACCCTGCAGAGCTGCGAGACCGGGCAGACGGACTGGTCCGAGATCGCCAAGGACGGCCAGGATCCGCACTCCCTGAAGGCTCCGGCCCCCTCAATCACGGTGACTGCGGCAGCGGGCACCGGACACGGAGAAGCCTCCGCAGCATCGGATGCGCACTCCGGTGCCGCCGTGTCCACCGAACAGGCATCGGTGACGGACAGCGGCGCGGACGCCCGCAGCTGGGCGGGTCTGGCGGCCGGCATCGGCGGCCTGGTGCTCGGCGGTGCGGCGTTATTCCGCAGCGGCGCGCGCCGCAAGGCGCCGGCCGACGCCGCAGCCAAGTAGGTCGTCGGCTTTGATGCCCGGATCATCACGATCCGGGCATCAAATTGCCGCGCCACCTCCCCGCATCGTTGACGCGGCCCACCGCTGCCGCGAAGGTGGTGCCATGAGGTCTCAGCGAATTTCACACGGGTTTGTCATTACGACGGCGGCCGCGGCCGCCGCACTGCTGCTCAGCGGGTGCGGCCCCAGCCAGCCGCAATCACAGTCAGCGACGCCGGGCACCGGCTCTCCCAGCCCCGGCGCGACGTCTGCGCCGCCCGCCCCGTCAGGGACGTCCTCCGCAACATCTCCGGCCACCGGCGCCCCGGCTGGACCGGCGCTCTGCAAGGCAGCCGGGCTCTCCGCGGCCACGGATGCGTCCGGCGGCGGGGCTGCCGGCAGCGTCTACATGAAGCTCAACCTCACCAACACCGGCTCCGAACCCTGCATCCTTCGAGGATTTCCAGGCGTCTCCCTGGCAGCCGACGCTGCCGGAGCCCCAATCGGCGCTGCGGCCACGCGTGACGAAAGCACCCCACCCACCGACGTCACGCTGGCACCCGGCCAGACCGGCTCGGCCGTCCTGCGCTACACACAGGCAGGCAACTACCCCGACTGCGCCATGGTGGACGCCGCCGGTTACCGGATCTACCCGCCGGAGGACACGGCGTCGCTGTTTCTGCCCCAGCCGACCAAGGCCTGCAGCAACGCCGACATTGCGCTGCTGACCATCGGGGCATTCCAGCCGGCATAGGGGCGTCGCCGGAACCAGGTCCGGGAAGCGCACGCAACTGCAGGCGGTCCGGCACGTGCCGGACCGCCTGCAGTAGTTGGTTTCCGTATCTAGCGCGCCGCGGTGGTCCGGCCGGCCCGGGCGGTGCCGCGGGACAAAGCCACACCGAGTCCGATCATGCCTGCGCCGAGGACAAAATGCAGCCAGTTGTCCGCAGAGTTTACGGGGACGAAGTTTGCTGGCGTGTCATGCCCGATCAGCAGGCCGTAGAGCCACAGGACCAGGTAGATTGCGCCACCAACGATCAGGTAGTTCCTGGACTGCGCCGCGCTGCGGGCCAAAGCGATGCCAGCCGCACCGAACAGCAGGTGGACGATGTTGTGGAGTACTGATACCTGGAAGACGCCCAGGAGCATAGCCTCAGACTCATGGCCGGCGAATCCCAGGGTTTCATAGCCGCTGGTGATGCCTGGAATGAATCCGAGGATGCCCACCAGGAGGAACACTGCGCCCACTGCGAGCGCTGCTTTCTGGATAGTGCTGCGGCCTACGCTACGACCGTCCGAACTCATGCTTGTCATGACTTCTCCTGTTGTCGAACACGCTCACATCATGGCTGCCGGGTTGAGCCCGAACCATGGACTTAAACGCCGACATCGTAAGTATACTTAGCAACTACGCCACGCATAGATCCGGGTCCATAACGGTCCCATCACAAACCGGCCCGCGAGGGCATGGACCAAAGGCAGGCTGAACAGGGATGACGTCAATTTGGTTGGACAACCGGCAAGCATTTGTATCTGACGCGTTCGATCCGGGAAGCAGCTACGACACCGTGGTGGCCGGGGCCGGCCTGACCGGCCTGGTGACGGCGCTCCTGCTGGCCCGCTCGGGACAAAACGTCCTGGTACTGGAGGCCCGGTATCCCGGGGCGGTAACCACGGGGAACACCACCGCCAAGGTCACGCTGCTGCAGGGCACGTTCCTGTCCCAACTGTCCCGTCAATATTCCATGAAACAGGTCCAGGCGTACGTGGACGGCAACCGGGAAGGCCAGGCTTGGCTCCTGCGGTACCTCGAGGAGCACAACGTTCCGTTCCAGAGGCGGGATGCCTACACCTATGCGGCCTCCGCGCAGGGGACCGAGAAGCTCCGCCAGGAGGTCAGCGCCGCCGCCACCGCGGGGCTGGACGTGGAATACGTGCGCGACGCCAGCTTGCCGTTCCCGGTGCACGGCGCCGTGCGCCTCGCGGACCAGGCGCAGATCCATCCGGTCGACGTACTGGATGCGCTGGTGTCGGACCTCCGCGGCCGCGGCGGGTCCGTGGTGGGCGGGGTCCGGCTGCAGGACGTCACCGGCGGCCGCCCCGCAACCGTCCATACGGACCACGGAACGGTCACGGCGAACGACGTGGTGCTGGCCACCGGTATTCCTGTGCTGGACCGCGGACTCTACTTCGCCAAGCTGAAGCCCAGCCGGTCCTACGCGGCAGCACTGCAGCTGAAGGAGGATCAGGCCCCGCCGCCGGGAATGTACATCTCGGTGGAGCAGCCCACCCACTCCCTGCGCGACTATGAGCAGGACGGCCGCAGGCTGCTGCTGGTGGGCGGCCATGGCCACCACGTGGGCCGGGCACGGTCCGAGAAGCACCATCTGAACAGCCTCCTGGACTGGGCCGCCCAGCAGTATCCCGGATCATTGGTTACCCACACGTGGTCTGCGCAGGATTACATGGCCACCAACCTGATGCCCTTCTTCGGCAAGCTGCCCCGGGGCAAGGGCCACGTCTATTTCGGCACGGGCTACAACAAATGGGGCATGACGAACGGCGTCGCTGCTTCTTTGGGGATCGCTGCGGACATCCTGGGCGGGCACATCCCCTGGGCCAACACCATCCACCACCGTGTGACCTCCCCGGCCGGCGCGTTGTCCGCCGTGTCGCTCAATGCCGGAGTGGCGGCCACGCTGGCTTCCGGCTGGGGGCAGCTCGCCGCTGAAGGCCTGAAGACCGAGGGTGCCAAGGTCCTCAAAAAGGACAAGGAGCAGTTGCCGGCACCATCCACGCCCCCTGTCCCGGAGGAGGGCCAAGGGCAGGTGTACCGTGAGGGCGCCCGCCCGGTGGCCGTCTCCACCGTGGATGGAACCACGTGCAAGCTGTCCGCTGTCTGCACCCACCTGGGCGGCATCGTGCACTGGAACGACAGCGAGCGGACCTGGGACTGCCCGCTGCACGGCTCCCGCTTCACCAATGAGGGTGAACTCCTTGAGGGCCCGGCCACCAGGAACCTCCCCGCTGCAGGGAAGGCTTGAGCGCCCGGGCTCCCCAGCCCGGGCGGAACGGGCAGGACGGGCGCCATGAGGGCCAGCCCCACCTCGGCCGGCCGGAAGCCGGGAGGGGTGTCAGTGGGTTAGGGCATGATGGAGGCATGCAGCAGGAACAGGGCTCCAGGCCGGGCGTGACCCCGGGTGCCGGCGCGCCCATGGGGCAGTTCAGCAGGCCCACCCGTGACTGGTTCCTGGGCGCCTTTTCCGGACCCACCCCCGCCCAGGAGGGTGCATGGCAGGCAATCTCCTCCGGCTCGCATGCGCTGGTGGTGGCGCCCACGGGCTCGGGCAAAACCCTGGCCGCGTTCCTCTGGGCGCTGGACCGGCTGTTGGTGTCAGGCTCCGCCACCCCGCCGGACGCTGCATCTGAACCGCCGGCAGCACCGGCAAAGGGCAGGCGCCCCCGGGCGCCCAAACGCAAGACCCGCGTCCTGTACATCTCACCCTTGAAAGCACTGGGCGTGGACGTGGAGCGGAACCTGCGCGCTCCGCTGATCGGCATCAGCCAGACCGCCAAGCGGCTCGGGCTGCCCGCCCCGCTGATCACCGTGGGCGTCAGGTCCGGGGACACCACCACGTCGGACCGGCGGGCACTGTTGAGCAACCCGCCGGACATCCTGATCACCACGCCTGAATCCCTGTTCCTGATGCTCACGTCCAGGGCCCGCGAAACCCTCACCGAGGTGGACACCATTATCATCGATGAGGTCCACGCCGTGGCCGGGACCAAGCGGGGCGCGCACCTCGCCGTCTCGCTGGAACGGCTGGATGCGCTGCTGCCCAAGCCGGCCCAGCGGATCGGGCTTTCAGCCACCGTTGAGCCCCGGGAACTCGTCGCCCAATTCCTGGCCGGGACCGCGCCCGTGGAAATCGTGGCCCCGCCGGCGAAGAAGAACTGGGACCTGACGGTCTCGGTCCCGGTGGAGGACATGTCCGATCTTCCCGGTGCGGCCGGCGCCTTCGACTCCGGTCCGGCATCGGGGCTGCAGCCCCAGGCCTCCATCTGGCCCCATGTGGAAGAAAAGATCGTTGACCTGGTGCTGGCCAACCAATCCACCATTGTTTTCGCCAACTCCCGCCGCCTGTCCGAACGGCTCACCGCCCGGCTCAACGAGATCTACGCCGAACGGCAGCTCGTGGCTGCCGGGGGCGGCTGGGATGATCCCGGGCCGGCGGGCTCCGGCGCGCCCGTTTCAACGGCCACGCCTGCGCACATGATGGCGCAGGCGGGAAGCTCGGCGGGGGCGGATCCGGTGCTGGCACGCGCCCACCACGGCTCCGTCTCCAAGGACCAGCGGGCACTGATTGAGGACGACCTGAAGTCCGGCCGGCTCCGCTGCGTTGTGGCCACTTCGTCGCTGGAACTTGGCATTGACATGGGTGCCGTGGACCTGGTGGTGCAGGTTGAATCGCCGCCCTCCGTGGCCAGCGGCCTGCAGAGGGTGGGCCGGGCCGGCCACCAGGTGGGTGAAGTTTCCCAGGGTGTCCTGTTCCCGAAGCACCGGGCAGACCTGGTGCACACGGCCATCACCGTGGAACGGATGCTGACCGGCAAAATCGAGCGCCTGAGCGTCCCTGCCAATCCCCTGGACATCCTCGCCCAGCAGACCGTTGCCGCCACGGCCCTGGGCAGCATCGACGTTGAGGAATGGTTCGCCACCGTCCGCCGCTCCGCCCCCTTCGCGTCGCTCCCCCGGTCCGCGTATGAGGCAACACTGGACCTGCTGGCCGGCCGCTACCCGTCCGATGAATTTGCCGAGCTGCGCCCAAGGATCATCTGGGACCGCAACGCCGGCACCATCGAAGGCAGGCCCGGCGCCCAGCGCCTGGCGGTCACCTCCGGCGGGACCATCCCGGACCGCGGCCTCTTCGGCGTCTACATCATCGGCACCGAGGTGGAGGGAACAGCCTCCCCCGCTACGGACGGCAAGCCCGCGCCGGCGCCCAAGGGCGGCCGGCGGGTGGGCGAGCTGGACGAGGAGATGGTGTACGAATCCCGTGTGGGCGACGTCTTCGCCCTCGGTGCCACCAGCTGGAAAATTGAGGACATCACCCACGACCGCGTCCTGGTCTCCCCCGCGTTCGGCCAACCCGGAAAGCTGCCCTTCTGGAAGGGCGACTCCCTCGGCCGGCCGGTGGACCTGGGCCGCGCCCTGGGTGCGTTCGTCCGCGAACTGTCAGCGTCCGACGTCGGGCCTGCCACCGAGCGCTGCAAGGCCAGCGGCCTGGACGACTTCGCCGCCAACAACCTCATCCAATACCTGAGCGAGCAGAAACAGGCCACCGAGGTGGTCCCCAACGACACCACGCTGGTGGTGGAGCGCTTCCACGACGAACTGGGCGACTGGCGGGTGATCCTGCACAGCCCGTTCGGCATGCCCGTCCACGCGCCGTGGGCCCTGGCGGTGGGCCAGCGGCTGCACCAGCGGTACGGCATGGACGGATCAGCCATGGCCGCCGACGACGGCATAGTGCTGCGGGTGCCCATGATGGAGGACGAGCCGCCCGGCGCCGAACTGTTCCTGTTCGATCCGGAGGAACTGGAGCAGATTGTCACGGCAGAAGTGGGCGGCAGTGCGCTGTTCGCCTCCCGCTTCCGTGAATGCGCGGCGCGGGCCCTGCTGCTGCCGCGGCAGACTCCCGGCAAGCGGCAGCCGCTGTGGCAGCAGCGGCAGAGGTCCGCCCAGCTGCTGGATGTGGCCCGGAAGTACCCCACCTTCCCCATCGTGCTGGAAACCGTGCGGGAATGCCTGCAGGACGTCTACGATCTGCCCGCGCTGAAGGACATCGCGGCGTCCGTGGAGCGGCGCGAACTGCGGATCGTGCAAACCACCACCTCCCAGCCGTCGCCGTTCGCGAAGTCCCTCCTGTTCGGCTACGTTGCCCAGTTCCTTTACGAGGGCGATTCACCGCTGGCGGAGCGGCGGGCCGCGGCCCTGGCCCTGGATTCCACGCTCCTCAACGAACTGCTGGGCCGCGTGGAACTCCGGGAACTGCTGGACGCGAAGGTCATCGACGCCACCGAACGGGAGTTGCAGCGCCTGGCCCGGGACCGTCGTGCGCACGGGCTTGAGGGCGTCGCGGACCTGCTGCGGCTCCTTGGCCCGCTGGCGCCCGAGGAAGCCGCCGCACGGCTGGAACCGGCAACCCCGGTGGCTGAGCCTGACAATCCGGTGGCTGAGCCCGACAGTCCAGTGGTTGAGCCTGTCGAAACCAATACCGCCCATGCCACGGTCGAAGCAGCCACCGCCCACCTTGTCGCGCTGCAGCGCGCCAACCGTGCCATCAAGGTGAACATCGGCGGCGTGGAACGGTACGCCGCGGTTGAGGACGCCGCCCGGCTCCGGGACGCCATCGGGGTACCCCTGCCCATGGGGGTCCCGCTCGCGTTCATCGAACCCGTGGCGGATCCCTTGGGGGACCTTGTCTCCCGCTACGCCCGGACCCACGGACCGTTCACGGCGTCCGAGGCAGCCGCCCGGCTTGGTCTGGGTGTGGCCGTGGTCAGCACTGCCCTGAAGCGCCTGGCCGCGGACGGCCGGGTGGTGGAAGGGGAGTTCCGGCCCCATGCAGTCGCGGCAACGGCCCCGGACGTACCGGCACTGGACGGGTCAGTACCGGACGAGTCAGCAATGGACGCGCCGGATTCCGAGGTGCTGCTCCTCGGTCCACAGAAGGCTGACACCCCGCACGCTGATTCGCAGCACACGGAAGCCCCGCTCCCCGGCACTATCAGTGAGTGGTGTGATGCCGAGGTCCTGCGCAAGCTGCGCCGGCGGTCGTTGGCGGTCTTGCGGGCCGAAGTGGAGCCGGTGGACGCGTCCGCCTACGGCCGGTTCCTGCCTGCGTGGCAGCACGTCCGGACTCCCGGAGCCGGCCGCGGGCAGCCGGCGCTTCGTGGACTGGACGGGATCGTCACGGCCATCGACCAACTCTCCGGTGTTCCTGTTCCCGCCTCGGCGTGGGAACCCTTGGTCCTGGCGAGCCGGGTGTCCAACTACCAGCCCGCCATGCTCGATGAGCTGATGGCCGCCGGCGAGGTCCTTTGGTCCGGTGCCGGCGCGCTGCCCGGAAACGACGGCTGGATCAGCCTCCACCTGGCCGATTCGGCGGAGCTGACCCTGAATCCGGCCATCGACTACGAACCGGGTGACGCCCAGCGCCGGCTTCTGGAGCACCTGCGCACCAACGGCGGCGGCTACTTCTTCCGGCAGTTGACGGAGGTGGCCGGCGGCATGGACTCCGTCCTTAGCGACCAGGAGGTTGTCACCGCCCTTTGGGACCTTGCATGGGCCGGCCGCATCACCGGCGACACCTTCGCGCCGGTGCGGTCCCTGATCGCAGGCGGCCACACCGCCCACCGGCAGGTCGCCCGCGCACCCCGCGCCCGGGCCCCCCGCCTAAGCCGGCTGGGCCGTTCGCACGGCACCGGCCTGATGGGTTCGGCGGGCCTGGGCAGCGGCCGTTACAGCGGGTCCCCGGCTGCAGTGGCCACCCCTCCCATGGCGGCGGGCCGGTGGTCGGCGCTGCCGCAGCCCGAGCTGGACGCCACCATCCATGCCCGTGCCACCGCGGAACTCCTGCTGGACCGTTACGGTGTGGTCACCCGCGGTTCGGTGATGGCGGAACAGATCCTGGGTGGATTCGGCCTCATGTACAAGGTCCTGGCCCGGCTGGAGGAAGCCGGCCGCTGCCGCCGCGGCTACTTCATCGAGCACCTGGGCGCCGCCCAGTTCGCCGTCCCCGCCACCGTTGACCGGCTGCGCTCATACTCGGAGGACACCCAACTCGCCAAACCCGAACCCGTGGCCCTCGCGCTGGCTGCCACCGATCCCGCCAACCCGTATGGTGCGGCCCTCCCCTGGCCGGCCATTCGCGACGAAGCGGGAACCGGGCACCGTCCCGGGCGGAAAGCGGGTGCGCTGGTGGTGCTGGTGGACGGGGCACTTGTCCTCTACGTTGAGCGGGGCGGCAAGACCCTGCTGGCCTTCAGCGATGACACCGCCGTCCTGGCCGCAGCAGGCTCGGCGTTGGTGGGAGTGGTGACCCGCGGCGCCGTGGACAAACTGATCATGGAGAAAGTGAACGGGCACGACATCCTGGATACCGCGGTTGCCGGCGCGCTCAGCGCGGCCGGTGCCTACTCCACACCCAAGGGGCTGAGGATCCGTGCCTGAGGGGGATTCCGTCTGGCGCGCCGCCAACCAGCTGCACCAGGCCCTGGCAGGGCAGAAACTGATTGCCTCGGACTTCCGGGTGCCGCGCTTCGCCACCCTTAACCTGGCCGGCTGGACCGTGGCCGAAGTGGTGCCCCGCGGCAAGCATCTGCTGATGCGGGTGGTCAGCCCGGAGGACAAAAAGCTCACCATCCATTCGCACCTGAAAATGGAAGGCACCTGGCAGGTGTATCCGCCCGGCGGCAGGTGGCGCAAACCCGGATTCACGGCCCGGTGCGTGCTGCGCACCCCGGTGGCGGACGCCGTCGGATTTTCCCTCGGAATCGTCGAAGTGGTGGCCACGGCGGACGAAGACTCCATCGTGGGTTTCCTTGGCCCGGACCTGCTGGGTCCGGACTGGGACCTCGACGAAGCAGAACGGCGGATCCGGACTGCTCCGGATGTCCCCATCGGCGTGGCACTCCTGGACCAGCGGAACCTCGCCGGGATCGGCAACATCTACCGCTGCGAAAGCTGTTTCCTGTCCGGCGTGCATCCGGCGTCACCTGTATCCGCCGTCGCGGACGTCCGCACCCTGATGACTGACGCGAAGCAGCTGCTGGAGGTCAACCTCGGTCCCGGCCGCCGCGTCACCATCCTCAACCCCAAAGGGGTGCCGGTGGGCAGGATGGCGGGACGGCCGGGCTACTGGGTTTACGGCCGGGAGCACCGGCCCTGCCTCAAGTGCGGAACCCCGATCCGGCGCGGCACCCTGGGAAAGCCCAACGGTGAGGAAGAGCGGGACATCTACTTCTGCCCGCACTGCCAGCCGTTGCCCGGCTAGGTTACTGACCAGCCGCTGCCGTGCCGGCTTGCTGGAGCTCCGGGGAATCGTCTTCTGGGGGCAGCGCGGCCGGCACCTTAAACACCGGTAGCAACAACTGGACCAGCGGGCCGATGGCGAGGGCGTAGACAACGGTACCCACCCCCACGGAGCCGCCCAGCAACCAGCCGGCTGCGAGCACCACCACCTCGATCAAGGTCCGGGAGAACCGCACCGACCAGCCGGTGCGCCGGGCAAGCCCGGTCATCAATCCGTCCCGGGCGCCGGGACCGAACCGGGCGCCGATGTAGCAGGCGGAGGCGATGGCGTTGAGGAGGACGGCGCCTGCGAGCATGCCGATCTGGCCGCCCAGATGCGCGAAAGCCGGGATCAGCGCCAGCCCGACGTCCGCAAAAACACCCACGAGCACGGCATTGCACAGGGTGCCGAACCCCGGCCGCTGGCGCAGCGGAATCCACAGCAGCAGCACCAGGAAGCTGACGATGATCACCACCGCCCCGATGCTGAGCCCCGTCCTGCCCGCCATACCCTGGTGGAAGACATCCCACGGGTCGAGGCCAAGCCCGGCGCGGATGAACATGGCAAGGGACATGCCATACATGGCGAGGCCAATAAAGAGCTGGAGGATTCTGCGGGTCATCATGCCCTTAACTTTGCCGAAGAACTGGCATTGAAATACATAGCCAGTTTGAGATACTGGCCTCATGACTTCCCTGGCCGCCGCAGCCCTTGCCCGCCTGCTGGGCACCTGGAACCTGGGCGCCTCGCCGGCCTACCGCGAGCTGGCCGACGTCGTCCGCCTGCTGGTGCTGGACGGAAGGGTGGCGCTGGACACCGCGCTGCCCAGCGAGCGTGCACTCGCCGAGGCCCTGGCCGTCAGCCGGACCACCGTAACGGCGGCCTACGGGCTGCTCCGCGACCAGGGCTTCCTCAGCGGCGGACAGGGCAGCAGGAGCCGGACCAGGATTCCGCGCACCACGGCTGCAGGCACCACAGTGCTCAGGGGACCCCTGCCGCATGGTCCGCAGCCAGGCGGGCCAGGGCTTGCCGCCGCGGGCCTGGCTCCGGGACTCGCCGCGCCCGGCCTGGCAGCGCCGCCGGGACTGATCGACCTCGCGTATTCATCACTGCCGGCCAGCGGCGAACTGGTGCACCGTGCGTTTGCGGCAGCCCTCACCGAACTGCCGGCGCTGCTCCCGGGTTTCGGCTATGACGCCATGGGCCTGCTCCCCCTGCGCGAAGCGGTGGCGGCGCGCTACTCCGCAGCCGGGGTGCCCACTACGCCGGACCAGGTCCTGGTGACGTCCGGAGCGCAGCATGCCTTGAACATCGTGCTCCGAGCCCTGGCCGGCCGGCATGACCGGGTGCTCGTGGAACACCCGAGCTACCCGAACGCCCTGGACGCGATCCGTGCGGCGGGCTGCCGCGCCGTGCCGGTGGCGTTCGCCCCACCTGCGACGGCCCCTCGGGCCGCTGCCCCGGCTGGCACGTCAGCGGCAGGCTTCCCCGGTTCGCAGTCCACCGTTGGCTGGGATTTGCAGGGACTGCAGGCGGCGCTGACGCAGCAGCGGCCCAGGTTGGCGTACGTCGTGCCGGACTTCCACAATCCCACCGGCCAGCTTATGCCGGACGTCCAGCGGCGCCAGCTGGTCCGGGCTGCCGCGGCTGCCGGGACCACCCTGGTAGTGGACGAGACTTTGCGGGAGCTGAATCTCGACGGCGCCGCCGCCACTCCCGTGGCAGCCTTCAGTCCGGCGGTGGTCACCATCGGGACGTTGAGCAAGTCGCACTGGGGCGGCCTGCGCACGGGCTGGATCCGCGCTTCGCAGGACATGATCCAGCGGTTCGCCGCGGCCCGGACGTCCCTCGACCTCGGCGGGCCCGTGATGGAACAGCTGGCCGCCGCCCACCTGGTCCGGGCCATGGATGAACCGCTGCCGGCACGGCTCGACGCCCTGCGGGAGAACCGGGCAGCCCTGCTGGAACTCCTGGCCGGGCATCTCCCGGAGTGGGAGACGCTCTACCCCGCCGGCGGGTTGTCTGCGTGGTGCCGGCTGCCGGGCCCCATCAGCACCGCTCTGACGGTGATCGCCCCCGACCATGGCATCCGGCTGGCCGCAGGGCCGCGGTTCGGAATTGGCGGCGCCTTCGAGGGATACCTTCGGGTGCCCTTCACGCTGCCGCCCGAAAAACTGGAAACAGCGGTCCTGGCCCTCCGCTCCGCCCAGGACCGGCTGGACTCAGCTCCGCAGCTCCGGCGGAGCCTGAAGAATGCACCCGTGGTGGCTATTGCCTGACCTGCATGTCCTGGCGGGCGGCCGGCTCCCCCACCGCCGCGATGGCGGATTGACATGGTGGATCAAGCCAATGAACCGGGCGACTGGAACCGGGGCCCGGACGGGGCTATCGCCCGGGGGGGCACGGACTTCCTGCCCGACCGGCCCATCCGCTGCTTCGCGGTATTGGTCCCGGCCCCCACTGGAACATGGGCTGTGGCCTTGGCCAGCCCAAAGAGCGGCATGCCGTTGTAGATGACTTCGATTTCGGCCGCGGGCACCTGATAGGTCTCATGCCAGACGCCCACCTCACCGCTGCCGGCCGTCTCCTTCATGAACCGGCGCCGGGGCTCCAGGTGCGGGGACTCCCGGTCCGCGGCGAACTTCCGCAGGTGCTCCGGACCTGGACGAGGGGTTCCGCTCGTTCAGGGACTCACAGGTGGCCGCAGCGCCGGCCGCCTGACGCCGTCGCTTTCGGAGGCGCCTGTTCGCCCGCGACACGCAAAATCGCTGGCGCGAGCGGTATATCCACTGCGCCAGCGATTTTGCGCGTCGATCCAGAGTTTGCGCGTCGATGCACGCTCGCGGTCCGGGGCGCGCAGGTCCTTACGCGTACACCCGCTCGAGGAAGTTTCCCCAGGCCTTGGCGGTGGTTTCGGAGTCGCCGGTCCCGCTGAAGTCGTGGACCGTCATTCCCACCGGCGCGCCAAAGGCGTTACGGCCAAAGAACCGGTACAGGGCATCCGACGTGCGCAGGCCCAAGAAGTGCTCATTGGAGAAGTCCACCTCGGCACTTAGCCGCCCGACGCCGTCGGGCTCCACCTCCACCCGGGACCCTTGGCCCAAGGACTCCACACCAAGGGCCCGGCGCAGCTGCGCAAATCCATCAGGGTTCTGCGAAGCCGCGGGCGCCTGAATGTCCGTGAACACCACAGGCCTGCCGTCAAAGTGCTGCAGGTACTGGCCCAGCGTGTGGAGGTAGAACTCCGTATGGCGGGAGGCGCCGTCGTACTGCCCGTCCCAGTTGTCGGCGAAGATGCCGCTGTGCACATAGTGCAGGCGGGCCCGGCCGCCGTCGAGGGGTTCCAGGACGTGCTCCAGCTGGTTGAACCAGCCATCCGGGCCGTCCATCCTGGAGACGAGATGGCTGGGGTATTCCTCCACGGTCTTGACGTCCGGCCACTGGTCCGTGGGGAACATCCAGGCCGGCGTCCCCGCCGTGACGGCCTCCCAGACCCGTTCCGGCGTTCCGGGCAGCTCGGTGTCGTAGACGATTTCGAATTCGCGCTTGTCAGTCATGGTCCTGCTCCTTTGCGGTGGGGGTTGCCGGGCTTTCCGGACTCTCCCGGGTTGTCTTGAGGGCGGGGTGCAGCGCCACCACCAGCCGGTGCCGCCTGCCGCCTGCCGCGCCGGCGCCTGGCCGGGTGCCGCCATGGTGATACTTGTCCACCAGCCGGGTGACGGCCACGCCGAGTTCCTCCGCGAAGGCGGCGCGGTCGGCGGCGGTCCGGAAGGTGATCTCGCCGTCGATGGCGAATGTGGCCAGCTTTTGCCGCGCCGCGGCTGCACCGGCAATCAGCTTGCCCATTTCCTGGACCATCCGGCCGGCGAGCGCCAGCAGCCAGAAGGCCGAGAAACGGTCCGAAAAGCGGTGCGGATCCGGCGACACCGAGGACAGTGCCTGCGGCGAGATCAAGTACGAGGCCGCGGTGGCCTGAAGCACCCGCTCGGTCACATTCCCCTTGCGCCGCTCCTCCACCAACTCCACCAGGCCGTGCCGCTCCAGCGCCTTGAGGTGGTAGTTCACCTTCTGCCGGGGCAGCCCCACCTTCGCTGCGATCTGTGTGGCCGACCCCGGAACCGACAACTCGTGCAGGATCTGCGTACGGACCGGATCCAGCGTAGCTTCCGCCGCCGCGGGGTCCTCGATAACTGCTATGTCCAACATGCTTCAAGTCTGCCAACCGACAACTTTTTTTGTCAAGAACTTTTTAGTCATCGGTTTTTGACATCCCGACGGAAGGCCCCGGGGCATGGCCACGTAGAATTGTCCGGTGATGCAATCCCCCCTCCCCGTGCGCGACGGCGTGAACGCCACCCGCCTGCGCCTTCCCGGCGAGGGACCGTGGGATACCGCCATGGACTACATGATGCACCGATGGGGCCACATCGATCCGCAGGGCATCGAGGACAGGTTCGACGCCGGCGAGATCGTTGGGGAGGGCGGCGTCGCATTGGACCGGGCTACTCCGCTGACGGACCACACCTTCATCTGGTACTACCGCACGCTGCCCCCGGAGACCCGGATCCCCGTGGACCTGGGCATCCTGTACCAGGACGACCACCTGCTGGTGGTGGACAAGCCGCACTTCCTGCCCACCACCCCCGGCGGGACCTACATCCAGGAATCCGCGCTGGTGCGCCTGCGAAACCAGCTGGACCTTCCGGACCTGATTCCGATGCACCGGCTGGACCGCATGACGGCGGGGGTGCTGCTGTTCTCCACCAACCCGGCAACCCGCGGCAAGTACCAGGTGCTGTTTGAGAAGCGCCAGGTCCAGAAGGAATATGAGTGCGTCTCCGCCGCCGAACCTGCGGAGGGGTATCCCGCCGTCGAATATCCGGCAGTGGTGCGCAACCGTATGACCAAGTCGCGCAGCTACCTGCTCGCCCAGGTGATCGAGGGCGAACCCAACGCGGAGACGCGGATTGAGCAGCTGGCAAGGTTCGACGCCGGTCCCCAGCGCCGGGCGCTGTACCGGCTGGAGCCGCACACCGGCAAGACCCACCAGCTGCGGGTGCACATGGCCTCGCTGGGGCTGGGCATCATCAATGACGCCTTTTACCCCGACCTGCTGGACAAGGCTCCGGACGACTACACCAAACCCCTGCAGCTCCTCGCCCGCGGGATCCGTTTTGTGGACCCAATTTCCGGGAAACCGGTGGAGTACCGGAGCGGCCTGCAGCTCAGCGAGGCCGCAGGTGCCTGACGCGGGATCCTAAAGCCCGCGCATCACCGCCGCCGACGCCCGCAGCCAGGCTTCGCGGGTGGTGGGCAGCAGCGCCTGGTAGTTCAACCGCCCGCCCGAAACGAGGGATCCGTCGTACGGCACTTCCAGGACCTCCCGGGTCACGTTGGAGAAGTGCGCCCGGGTCCTGTTGAGGAGCTGCAGGTCTGTCTGCCGGGACGGCGCGGCGAGCAGGGTCACGGCATTGCTGACCTTGGCCTGGTAGCCGCGCTCGCGCAGCCCGTCCACCAGCCACACCGCACTGGCCACCGTGTCTTCCCGGACGGTGGAAACGATCACCAGTTCGTCTGCCGCCGCCACCGCCGCCTCCCAGTTGGAGGACCGCATGTTGTTTCCCGTGTCCACAATGATGAGCCGGTAGAAGCGGCGCAGGGCCGTGTGCAACAGCTCGAACTCGCGCGCGCCGATGGTGGCTGCCCCTGCGGCGTCCTCGTCGGAGGCAAGGACATCAAACTGCGTCGACCCCTGGTAACGGACGAACCGGTCAAGGTCGCCGATGCGCCCCAGGACGGGATCGGCGAAGCGGTCCACTTCGCGCATCAGGTCAACGGCCGTCCTGGTGTGGCCGGCCTGCGGCGCCCGCCATCCCAGCGTTCCGCGCGTTTCGTTGTTGTCCCAGGCCAGGGTGTAGCCGCCGCGCAGGGTTCCCAGCGTTGCGGCGAGGAGCAGCGTGGCCGTGGTCTTGTGGGCGCCGCCCTTGGGGTTGACCAGCACCACGGTTTTGGGCCCCTCAAGCCGGCGCTGGACGGCGTCGATGTCGTCCAGGTGCCGGCGTTCGCGGCGCCCCGGGGCCGGGGTTATGGAATTGCGGGTGAGGCGCCGGATCGCCCCCTGCCAGCCTCCTTCGGCGAGAGCCGACGGCGGTGTGGGCCTCTCGGCGAGGAAATCCTGGAGGGTGGGGACGCCGTCGTCGGATGAAACGGCGGGAGGGACTGCGAGGGCCATGGCGGACGCTCCTTTCTGGGAATGCTCCGGTGGCTGCATCGGTGCCGCGCGTCTGGCCACGCGCAGGAGGAGGACCAGGAGTCCGGACAGCAGCCGGTACAGCAGGATGCCCAGGCCGACGAGCGGCAGGGACAACATCAGGATGGAGAACAGTGAAAGCGCGGTGGCCGCAGCGTCGCCGGTGGCTACTGCGTTCCCGGCGAGCGCAGCGTGCTGGGAAATGGCGCGGGCCGTGTGCTCGACGATCAACGGCAGGTTCAGCAGCATCCACCCGAGGGCCAGGAAGAGCAGGGGCACCACCGTGACCACCCAGGCGGTCACGATGCGCCGGGCGAAGGGCCGGAGTTCGGCCACCCGCGGATCCATCGGACGGCCCGGGATGAGGCTGAGCACCACCGGCCGGATCCGGTTGAAAAGATCGGGCACGCCGGCGATGTCAGCAAGCACAAAGTAACCGTCGAAACGCAGGGTGGGTGCCAGTTGCTGGACCATCTGGAGGTGCATCAGCGCCGCCGCCAGGAGGAAGAACCCCTGCCCGGTCAGCAGGTGCGCGCACCCCAGTCCGATCAGGCAAAGGCAGTTGAAGTACAGCCCGCCCAGGTCCGTGCGGATCCGGCCTGCCCGGCCCAGCCGGTACGAGTCCGTGACATTGGTAAAGAATGCCGGAAAAACCACATACAGGCCGACGCCGATGACCCCTGGCCTGGCGCCGCCGTACCGGCAGGCGGCGGCATGGCCCAGCTCGTGGAACACGGCCGCCGCCGTCAGCAGCGCGAAGATTCCCAGGAGGAGCGCCGGGGTCAGCAGCACCTGCTGCAGGGAAGCCGTGAAGTCGCCCCGGGCCAGGAGCAGGGCGTCAACGATGGCCAAGGCAAGCAGGACGGCCACCACCACGGGGCCCCAAAACAGGGGTGCAAGGATCCGGGCCAGGGCGTTTACGGCCCGCTCCGGGATGAGTGTGCCGCGAAGCCGCAGTGCCAGCAACGGGTTTGCGGTTGGCAAGGGGCCAAGTTTCGTCGGCGTGCCGGGCTCTTCGTCCCCTGCCTCCGCGACAAGGCCCAGGGGTGCGAGCCTGGTGTCCACCAGGTGGCGGAGCCCGTCCGCGCCCAGCTCGCGCCCGTACGCTTCGCTGACTTCCCGCGCCACATCATCGGCGGACTTATCCGCCGAGACGGAGGACATCACCAGGTAAAGCAGCTCCGAAACCTGGAGGACCTGCCCGTCCCCGCGCTGCAGGAGGTAGCTGGAGCTTTTGAGTCCCGAGCCTTCCACTGGCCCGAGGAGCACAAGGCCCCGCGAAGGCGTCCAGCGCCGCATCACCGCCGAATCAGGTGCAGTTGTCACTTGCCCGCCAAAGGATCGAGCGAATAGGACGATGGGCATGCCCCAGGTCCCTGGGGCATGCCCACTGGGTAAGGGGCAGACCTACTGCTGCAGAACCAGGATCTCCTGCAAGGCTGCCGAGTCCGCCACCGAACCGATCGAGGCCGCATTGAGGGCCAGTGACAGGTTCACGGCGATCACCGGAGAGACGTTGAGGTCAAAGAACAGCGTTTCCTTCATGGGAAGCAGTTCCACAACCTCAGCGTCGAGGTCCGCCGGTGATAGCCCGGTTGATGCTGTCATAGCACGTCACCTCTCCCCCGGGTGTTCCCGGGTCAGGCATCAGAATCACGGACGGACCTACTGGACAATAGCGATGAACTGCGCTGCAGTGCTGTTTGCATGCGAGAACAGCGATGCAGCATTCAGTGCCACGGACGTATTGGTCGCGGACACGGCTGCCCAACTCTCGTCCAGGAACAGTGTCTCCCGCGAGGGCAAAAGCTCCACCGCCTGGCCTTCCAGTTCCTGAATGGTGAGTTCCTTCATCATCTCAATCACCCCCTCTCGACGTCTCGCGATCAGTCAACGCCGGGGCCCGTGGCGGGTGCGTTACTGCCGCATTATTTCTCCGTTATCCAGTAATGCGGCTTTGACAGCTTTGAGTTGGGTGACGAAATATTCTGCGCCTAGGATGGTCATACCGGGCAGTAATATTCCTCGAAGACCGGTAATTGCAGACAACGAAAGCAGGCGCCTCTTTTATGGCGGACATTGAAGGCACGATGGTAATCCGGGCCTGGGTTGAACCGAACCAGGACCACCCACTGCGGGCCCGTCTGATCTCCAGCCATTCCGGCCAGGACACCCAGCTGGTGCAAACGGCTGCGGACGCCGACGGCATTCTGCAGGCTGTCAGGCGTTGGCTCGACCTGCTCGAAACGGCGAAGAGCACTACCGGTTCCTGACCGGGATACGGACGCCAATTCCGGTATATAAACTCAGTAGGCCCAGTTACTAAATTCCCTTGACATGACGGAGCCTGATGCCACCATGGTAGTCGGGGGGATCGGTGTTATCCGGTCGCTTGAGAGGGATTGGCATGACGGTGACTCTCGGACAGGAGTGGCACTTAAGTCTGCTGGGGGCCTGGCGGTTGCAACTCGGCAGTGCTGCCATGACGGTGGCCAGCCGGGAGCAACGCCTTCTTGCATGCCTTGGTTTGCTGGGTTGCCGGCACCGGAGTTTCCTGGCGGGCCTGCTGTGGCCAAAGAGCAGCGAATCGCAGGCTGCCGGAAACCTGCGCACCAGCGTCTGGTGCATCTCCCACAACTTCCCGCAGCTGCTGCATACCGGGGCGGACACGCTGGAGCTCGAGGATTCCGTCCGGGTGGACGTCCGAGCGCTGCAGCGGCAGGTGGCTGCGATCCATGCCGAGCCGCAGGCCCACGTGCCGGACAGCTTCCTGGAAAGCCTGGGCCGGGCTGACCTGCTGCCCGGCTGGTATGACGACTGGGTGGTTTTCGAGCAGGAGCGGTTGCGGCAGCTGCGGCTGGGCGCCCTGGAACTCCTCGCACGGCAGCAGCTCGCGGCCGGAGAACCGGAAAGGGCCGTCGCAGCTGCTTTGGCGGCTGCAAGCATCGAACCGTTGCGGGAATCGGCGCATCTGCTGCTCGTCCAGGCCCACCTTGCGGCTGGCAACAGGGCAGCAGCCGTCCGTGCCTACTCGATGTTCTCCAGCAGGTTGTGCCACGAACTCGGGGTCCCGCCGTCGGCCCAACTCAGCGCGCTGGTATCGGAGTTCGTCCAGCCCTGAGGCAGCCCACACGCACCGCAGGCGCATGCGGGGGTCAATCCGGGCGGGTGGCCCCGGCTGCGGCCCGCCATGTGGTTAACCCCGGTTCCAACCCCACGAATCTGCGGTACCTTGTGGCAATGGACATCGGCAGCGCTGACAGCTGGGGGACGGCCATCTATTTCTGGATCATCCCCATCGTGCTGGGCGACGCCATCTTCCCGCCCATCCCGTCAGAGATGGTGGTGATCACCGGCGGAGCACTGTCCGCGGACGGCCGCGCCAACGTATTCCTGGTGGCCGCACTGTCTGCCGTCGCCTCGTGGGCCGGCGACATGGTGGTATTCCAGCTGTTCCGGCGCCGGCTGAGCCACGTCCTGGACCGCTGGAAGTGGGGCCGCCGCGTCCACTCGGGAATCCACGAAGCCCTCGCGAAGGCAGGGCGCTCATCCACGTACGGCACCATCATCGGCGCCAGGTTCATCCCGGGAGGCCGGCTGGCCACCTCGGCCGCTGCCGGGATCGCGAACGTTTCGGTCCGGGGCTTTAGCCTGTGCGCCGGACTGGGCGCCCTGCTCTGGGCGTGCTGGCTGGTGGGCCTGGGCTACTTCACCGGCTCGGCCACCCGCCTGCCGTTCTGGGCCAGCTCACTGATCGGGGTGGCGCTGGGGCTGGTGATCGGCGCCGTCGTGGGAATCATTGTGACCCGGCGCCGCGGCGACCGGTCACCCGTGGTGGAAGAACCGGAGCCTCCCCTGGCGTAGGGACTTAGACCGGAGTCCAGCGGCCGCGGCTGCGCCTCAGCACCGTCAGCGGGCCGGTCAGGGCAACGCGTTCGACGGCGTCGCGCATCATGGCTGCCGATTCATGCGCCTGGCGGTTCTCGCCGCTGTACTCGGTTGCGTCCACGAGGAAGCGCAGGTTCAGCTGCGGCACGCCGCCGGCAATCTGCAGCTGGTTCGACTCCACATGGTGCCGTGTTCCCAGCGCCTCCACCGCCGCGTCCATCACGGCTTCGGGCGGGTTGCCGGGGCGCAGCCCGGTGATCTTCAGGCGGGTCTGGAACGAAGGCATGCCTTCAACCCTACCCAGACGCTCTCTCACTTAATGTCGGGAAATGCTTAACGGTCTCTCCTGAGTGAGAGACCGTTAAGGGAAAACCCGCATCAAGTGAGAGAGCGTTGGCGGTTAGCCGGTGTTGCGGAGGCCGGCTGCCACGCCGTTGACGGTGATCAGCATGGCCCGCTGGAGGCGTTCGTCGATCTCGGCCCCGCTGATGCCGTCGGCCTTGTTGGCAGCTTCAGCACGGACGCGGCGCAGCAGTTCCACCTGGAGGTAGCTGATCGGGTCCAGGTACTGGTCGCGGATTTCGAGGGAGCGCTTCAGTGTGGGCTGGGCCTCCAGGAGCAGCCGTTCACCGGTCAGGTTCTGGACCTCGGCCACGGTCAGTTCGTATTCCTCCCGGATGGCCCGGAAGATCCGGTGCAGTTCCTCCGGAACCAGGGTGGACACGTAGTATCCGGCGATGTCCATGTCCGTCTTGGCGAGGGTCATCTCCACGTTGGAGAGCACCGAGCGGAAGAAGTGCCAGTTGTCCCACATCTCCACCAGCTGCGCGGAGTTGCCGGCTTCGCGGGCAGCTTTCAGGCCTGAGCCGACGCCGAACCAGCCCGGCACGATCTGGCGGGACTGGGTCCAGCCGAATACCCACGGGATGGCACGGAGGCCACCGAGCCCTGCGCCGGAATCCGGCCGCTTGGAGGGCCGGGAGCCGATGTTCAGTGAGCCCAGCTGTTCCACCGGGGTGGAGGCCAGGAAGTAGGCCGGCAGGTCAGGATCGTCGATCAGCTTCCGGTACCGGTCAAAGGCGGCGTCGGAGATGGTTTCCATCACGTGCCCGTACCGTTCGCGCTGGTCCGCAGAGGTCCGGGGATCGCGGTGCAGGGCCGAACCCTGCAGCACGGCGGCGAGGGACAGTTCAAGGTTTTCGCGGGCCAGTTCGGGCAGTGAGTACTTGTCCGAGATGACCTCGCCCTGCTCGGTGAACTTGATTTCACCTTCGAGGACGCCGTTGGGCTGGGCCAGGATGGCGTCATAGGTGGGTCCGCCGCCGCGGCCCACGGAACCGCCGCGGCCATGGAACAGGCGTACTCGGACGCCGTGCTTGGCCGCCACGTCCCGCAGCTTGCGCTGGGTTTTGTGGATCTCCCACTGGCTGGTCATCACGCCGGACTCCTTGTTGGAGTCCGAGTAGCCCAGCATGATCTCCTGGACATCGCCGCGCAGCCGGACGAGTTCGCGGTAGGAGGGGTCGGACAGCAGCCGGTCCACGATCTCGGCGGAGGCGCGGAGTTCTTCCACCGTTTCCAGCAGCGGCGCAAACCCGATCCTGGCGTACGGCTTTTCGCCAAAGAGGTTCACCAGCCCGGCTTCACGTGCAAGGACAGCGGCGGCCAGGACGTCGTCCGCGCCGCGGGTCATGGAGATGATGTAGGTCTCGATGACGTCCGGACCGTAGGTGCGCAGGGCGCGGCGGATCTCGCGGAAGACGTCGTACGTGCCGTCAGCGGCGCCGTCGAGCTTGATCGGGTGGCCGGACAGCGGGCGGCGGGAGGCCAGTTCGGAGCCCAGCACCTCGAAGCGTTCCTCGCGGCTGAGCTCGGCGTAGCGGAGGCCGGGGCCGCCGATCCGGTCCATCAGCTGGCCCACGGCGTCGTGGTGGTGGTCGGCGTGTTCGCGGATGTCCAGGGTGGCCAGGTGCAGGCCGAAGGAGGCAATGGCGCGGCGGACGCGGGCCAGGGCACCGTCCGCGGCGAGCGACGCCGAGTGGTTGCGGAGGGAAAGTTCCAGCAGTTCGAGGTCCGCCAGTAGTTCGTCGGTTCCGCTGTAGTCACGGCCGTGCTCGTGGTTCGAGTTCGCCGCGACGCGCTTGCCGGTGTTGATGAGCTTGGCCTTGATGCAGGTCAGCTTCAGCCGGTAGGGCTCCTGCGCGTTCAGCTCGAGGACCCGGCGGTCCAGGCCGGGCAGCTTCTTCAGGTCCGCGTCGATGGATTCGAGCAGCTGCTTGTCCGCCCCCGCGAGCGTGGTGGAGTTGGAGAGGATGGAGATCAGTTCGTCGATCATGGCGATGCTGATCCGGACGGCATGCTGGTTCTGGATCTGCAGGATTTCGCGGGTAACGGCGGCGGTGACGTTGGGGTTGCCGTCGCGGTCACCGCCGATCCAGGAGCCGAAGCGGATGGGAGCTTCCTTGGACGCAAGGCTGACGCCGTGTTCGCCCAGCAGTTCGGAGAATTCAGCCAGCATCTCGGGCATGGCGTCGGTGAGGATGCCGCCCAGGTAGTAGATGGCGTTGCGGGCTTCGTCCACGGGGGTGGGCCGGACCTGGCGGAGCTCATCGGTCTGCCACATCTGGTCGATGATTTCAGCCAGCTGGCGGTCCTGGCGGCGGCGTGCCGTGGTGCCCTCGGCCGTGGTCTGGGCCAGGACGTCGGAGAGCTTGCGGATCTTGTCCAGCACGGAACGGCGCGAGGCCTCGGTGGGGTGGGCCGTGAAAATGGGGCGGACATCCAGCCCGTTGACCACCTCCTGGAGGACGCCGGGCCCTGCCTGCCGGGCAATCTCGTTGACGGTTTTCGCCAGCCAGCCGTCCTTCTCCGCACGGGTCCGCAGGCCGCGCACCCGGTGGACCTGCTCGGCGGCATTAGCGAGGTGGAAGTAGAAAGCGAAGGCACGCACCAGGTCCGTGGCCTGCTCGATGGGCAGGGAGCCGAGGAGTTCGCGGACCTGGGCGACGACGTCGTGCGCGCTCCACGGCCCGGTGGCATCGGCGCCGCCGCGTGCGGCTTCCTTGGATTCCTTGGTGAGGAGGCGCACCTGTTCCACCAGGTCCAGGAGCTCAGGGCCATGCTGGCGCACCAGGGATTCGCCCAGGAGGGTGGAAACACGGCGGACGTCTGCCCTCAGTTCGGAGGCCAGGTCTGTTTCGGGATGTGCTGCAGTGTGAGCCATGGAAGCTATCTTTCGAGGGTTCGGACTTGGCTCGTACACTGCGCTGGATACTGTGAGCCACGTTACTAGCTAAAGATGCTACCCGGAGTGCGGCACCTCACGGGAATCCGTCTCAGATAATGTCGGCCCCGGACCCATAGCCAACATGCTGCTTCACGCTCTCGAGCTCCGCCCGCAGCCGTGCAAGCTCCTTTACCGCGGCGGCAGACTCTGCCCTCCTGCGCTTGTTTTCCCAGGCGTTGCCGACAAGGACGCACAGCCCGGCCGGAACCGCGGCCGCAAGGGCCCAGCCGGCCGCAACAAAAAAGTCCAGCGCCACCGGGAAGGCAGCACGGAAGTCGCCCAACTCATTGACAACGTCGGCCATACCGCTGAGCGCCCCGTCCAGCGGTTCCAGGAACTGTCCCACCATGGGCGTTTCGGAGAACGACGGCGGATCCAGCTTGGGTTCCTTGTCGCCGCCCCAGCGGCCTTCGCCCAAATGGTTCAGTACGTAAATACCGGCAGCCAGGCTGGCGGCAATAAAGACGTGGAAGCCTGCGAGCAGGGCCTGATCCGGACGCCAGGGGCGCCGCAGCAGGAGTACCACCGCCGCGAAAGCCAGTGCCACGATCCACGTCAGGTGTTTGAGCCAATCGCTGCTGACTCCCGCAAGTATGTCCACAACATCCATTCAACAGTGCAAACCACAGTCTTCACCGGATCCGCCCCGCTCCTGCTTCGGAATGAAGGAGGTCCGGCTGCAGTTGTAGCCAGGGCACAACAGAGCGCCGAAAGGAACCATGAGCACCATTCCAGCCGCCAAGGTGGAGCGCTGGCAGCGCTTCCGCGACAACCGGAACAAGGCCCTGGCCGCCCGCCACGGCTGGCTGACCCTCACCTCCTTCCAATGGCTCGAAAGGTCCCCTGCCGCCGTCGAGCAGGCGCCGGGCATGTGGTCCACGGACGGTACGACGGCGTCACTCACCGCTGTGCCGGCCGACGGGCTGTTCCTGGTGGAGACAGAGCAGGCGGTGGACGGGACGGTTACGGCGGCGCTCGCCGACGAAGAGTCCCTGATGTGGGTGCGGTTCGGCGGGACGGACGGTACGCAGGTGGTGGTTGAACTGGCCATGCGGGGAGGCCGCTACGCCATCCGCACCCGGGATGCCGTATCCCCCGTCTGCACCGAATTCCGCGGCGTTCCCACCTACGGCTACAGCCCTGACTGGGAAGTTGTTGGGAGGTTTGAGCCGTATCCGGAGCCAGTGGACGTGCCGATCGCCACCGCCAACCCGCTGGTGGACGGCATCCACCGGACGGTGGGCGAAGTGCTGTTCCGCGTGCCGGGCAGTCCGCACGAGATGCGGCTGCAGGCGGAGGAGGAAAAGCTGGGAGCCCTGACCGTCACATTCCATGACGAAACCAACGGTGAAACCACCGATGACTGGCGCAAGCTGGCCGTTCCCCGGCCGCGGCCGGACGGCTCCGTGGTCCTCGACTTCAACCGGGCCATCAACTACCCCAGCGCCTTCACGCCGTACGGAACGTGCCCCATGCCGGTTAAGAACAACTCCCTGGATGTGCGCGTCGAGGCAGGCGAGAAACAGCCCTACCCGGCCGGGGACTAGACGATCGCCGAGACCCCGGTGACGGCGCGGCCCACAATCAGGGTGTTGATCTCGAACGAGCCCTCATACGTGTAAATGGCCTCCGCGTCCGAGAAGATCTTCGCCATCCGGTAGTCGGTGACGATCCCGTTTCCACCCAGGATGGACCTGCCCAGCGCCACGGTCTCCCGCATCCGCGCGCTGATATAGGACTTGGCCAGTGCCACCCGCGGCATGTCCGCGGCGCCGCTGTCCTGCAGCCTGGCCAGCCCGGCCATCATGTCCATGCCCGCCACGGTGTTCCCGAGCATGGTCACCAGCTGCTGCTGGATCAGCTGGAACTGCGCCAGCGGGCGGCCGAACTGATGGCGTTCGACGGCGTACTGCCGGGCAACGTCGAACGCCGCCAGCTGCTGCCCCACCGCCTGCCACGCCACCATGATGCGCGAGCCGCGCAGCAGCTCGTTGGTGTCCTCGAAGCTGCTGATGGCGGCAAAGCGGTCCGCCTCCGCCACCCGGACATCGTCAAAAACGATGTCCGCGTTCTGCACCGTCCGCAGGGCGGTCTTGTTTTCAATCCGGGTCCGGGTGACTCCGGGCAGGGTGGCATCCACGATGAAGCCGCGCACCGCCCCGTCCGCTTCATCCCGGGCCCAGACAAGCATGTAGTCGCAGAAGGTTCCGTTGCCGATCCACCGCTTGGCGCCGTTGAGCACCCAGGTGTCCCCGCCGGGGTGGGGCCTGCCGGTGGTGGACGAAATCCTGCGGGCGCGGGTCTCCATGCCGCCGGCCACGTCCGAACCGTGGTCCGGCTCGGTGAGGGCAAACGCGCCGGTGATGCGCAGGTTTGAGGCGTCATCCAGCAGCCGCCGCTTCTGGTCGGCGCTGCCGAAGGCGTAAAGCGATTCAACAAAGAGATCGTGATGGACCAGGAAGAACGTGGCGATGGACGTGTCCACGCGCGTCATTTCCGCGATGACCAGGCCGGCGAAGAGATGGCTGTAGCCGCGCTGCGCGGGGGTGCTCAGCTGCAGGGCCGCGAGCTTGGGCAGGACGTGCGCCGGAAATTCCGCTTTGTTCCACCAGTCCGCGGCATAGGGGGCGATCTCCGCAGCCAGGAATTCCCGCAGTTCGGCCAGCTTGTCCCGTTCGGCCTGGTTCAGCAGGGATTCGACGGCGAAGAAGTCGGCGTCCGGCAGCGCGGCAGTTTTGGGGAGGGTCATTTCGGTCCCATCCGGATGGCTCCGTCCAGCCGGATGGTCTCGCCGTTCAGCATGGCGTTGTCCACGATGTGCGCCACCAGATGGGCGTATTCGGCGGGTTTGCCGAGCCGGGAGGGGTGGGGCACCTGCGCGCCGAGGGAGTCCTGCGCGTCCTGCGGCAGGCCCGCCATCATAGGTGTTTCAAAAATTCCCGGTGCGATGGTGACCACCCGTATCAGCGAGCGTGCCAGCTCCCGCGCGATGGGAAGGGTCATGGCGGCCACTGCGCCTTTGGAGGCAGCGTAGGCAGGCTGGCCGATCTGCCCCTCAAAGGCGGCCACCGAGGCGGTGTTGATGATGACGCCGCGTTCGGGTCCGCCCAGCTCAGTGACGGCCGGTTCAGCGGCCACCATGGCGGCCGCTGCCAGCCGCAGCACATTGAACGTGCCGACCAGGTTCACCTGGATGACACGGTTGAATGCCTGCAGCGGAAGCACGCCGTCGCGGCCCAGCACCTTTCCGGGGGTGGCGATGCCCGCGCAGTTCACCACGATGCGCAGCGGACCCAGTGCGGTGGCGGCGTCGACGGCGGCCTGCACTTCCTCTTCGCTGGTCACGTCCGCGGGGACAAAGACCGCGGAGTTTCCCGGGTTTGCCGCCTTTCCCTCCAGGCCGCCCGCAGCGCCGGAAGCGCTGGCCCGGACGTTCAGCTCGTCGGCGAGCGCGCCGCCCGCAGAGGAGGCAAGGTCAACAAGAACCACTGAAGCGCCGGCGTCGAACAGCCTCCGCGCAGTAGCCGCCCCCAGACCCGACGCGCCTCCCGTTATCAACGCAACGCTGCCTGTGACGTCCATACATCCTCCTTGATGCGGGCCTGCTCCGGCCGGTGACCGCGAAGCATTAGTTAGTGAATGTTAACTGAAATTGCCGCCTCCCCGCACCATCCGGCTGTTGCCGGCGCCGCCGCGGGCCCGGCTAGGGTTGAACCTATGACTGCCGCGGATGCCGCCCCACCCATTGACTGGCACGAGCGGGCCAATGCGGCCGCCCGCTCGGTCACAGCACTCTTTGGCAGGCGGCTGTTCTTCCTGCCGGGCACGCATCTTGGTGCCATCCACTGGCCCACACCCGGCTGGCGCCACGGCGTGAAGGGCAAACTCCTCCAGCCCTGGCATTACTGGTGGCAGGCCCACTACGTTGACTGCCTGGTGGATGCCGGCCGCCGCGAACTGGGCAACGGCGCCACTCCCGCTGCGCGGTACAACGGCCCGGAGCGTCCCAGCGCCGGACGCCTTGCCTCCCGGCTGGTCACCGGAATCCGGCTCCGCAACGCCTTTACGTTCGTCAACAACTACTACGACGACATGGCCTGGCTCGCCCTCGCCACCCTCCGGCTCGACGCACTGGCGGAGGAAACACGCCGGCCGGGGCGGCGGCGCAACGCGGCGGTCCGCAGGTCCCTCGCCCTGCAGTTCGACGCCGCCTGCACCGATGACCTGGGCGGCGGTTCCTTCTGGAGCAAACAACGCGATTTCAAGAACACCCCTGCCACCGCACCAGTGGCCCTCTTCTACGCCCGCACAGGCCAGCAGGCCAAGGCCCAGGCCCTGCTGGACTGGCTGCACACCACCCTCTTCGACGCCGGGCAGGGCATCTACCTCGATGGCGCCCGGCTCGGACCGGACGGAAACGTGGTGATCGAGCGGGCCGTCTACACCTATAACCAGGGGCCGGTCCTGGGCGCACTGCTGGAGGTGGGCGGCGAAGCGAATCTTGCCAGGGCCGCCGCGCTTGTGGAGGCGGTGGACCGGCACCTGACGGTCCCGGCGGGAAACGGCCGTGCGGGAAGTGGCAGTGCGGGAAGTGGCAGTGCGGGAAGCGGCAATGACCGCGCGGCATCGGCGAGCCAACGCATGGTGCTGCGCTGCGACGGAACGGGCGATGGCGGCCTGTTCACCGGAATCCTCTGCCGCTATCTTGCGCTCGCCGCAGCCGATTCCCGGCTTCCCCGGCAGGCGCGGGCCACGGCCGCGCGGTTGGTCATCAACACCGCGGAAGCTTTCTGGGAAGGACGGCGGCCAGCCGCCGCGGACAGCGGCCGCAGCCCCAGCGTCAGGCCCGGCCGCGGCAACGGTAACAATCCTGCACGGCTCATCTTCCCCGTCCATGCGGCGCACCCGGGTGACAGCCCTTCCGAAGGGGGCGGCGTCGTCGAACTCTCCACGCAACTGCAGGCCTGGATGGCCATCGAAGCGGCCACGTCCATCGCCGCACTGGATTACGGCACGCAACAGTTACGTAATTGATGTGACGCTGCTCACTTTAAGCGCTTTCTGGCTTTCCCGTTAGGTTTGCCTACCCTACAGTTCCAGTGGTGAGCTTCCCTTCCCCAGGACTCACCGGGACCGTGGTCCGCCTCAATCTTTCCCAGAAAGCAGCGCCCTCAATGAAGATTCGCAACAGCGCACTGGCCGGCATTGCACTCGCCGCCAGCGCCGCACTCGGCCTGACCGCCTGCGCCGGCAGCGGCACCCCCGCCTCCACCGGTTCAGCCGCCGCTTCCGCCTCGGGCGGGGCAGTCTCAGGCGAAATCACGGTGTACAACGCCCAGCACGAGAGCCTGACCAAGGAATGGATCGACGCCTTCACGGCCGAGACCGGCGTGAAGGTTACCATGCGCCAGGGTTCGGACACTGAGCTGTCCAACCAGATCATCCAGGAAGGCGCCGCGTCACCGGCGGACGTATTCCTCACCGAGAACTCCCCGGCCATGACCCAGGTGGAAAACGCGGACCTCTTCACCGACGTGGACAAAGCCACCACCGAACAGGTGCCTGAAGAGTTCCGGCCCTCCACCGGCAAGTGGACCGGCATCGCTGCCCGCTCCACCGTCCTGGTGTACGACAAGGCCAAGCTGACCGAAGACCAGCTCCCCAAGTCCATGCTTGACCTGGCAAAGCCCGAGTGGAAGGGCAAGTGGGCAGCGTCGCCCACCGGCGCGGACTTCCAGGCCATCGTCTCGGCGCTGCTTGAGCTCAAGGGCGAGGCCGCCACCGAAGAGTGGCTTGCCGGCATGAAGGAAAACTTCAAGGCCTACAAGGGCAACAGCACCGCCATGAAGGCAGTCAACGCCGGTGAAGTCGATGCCGCGCTGATCTACCACTACTACTACTACGGTGACCAGGCCAAGACCGGCGAGAACTCCAAGAACGTCACGCCGTACTACTTCAAGAACCAGGACCCGGGCGCGTTCGTCTCCATCTCCGGCGGCGGTGTCCTGAAGACCTCCAAGAACGAGGCTGCAGCGCAGGCATTCCTGAAGTTCATCACCGGCAAGAAGGGCCAGGAAGTCCTGAAGGACGGCACCTCCTTCGAGTACGCGATCGCCTCCGACGTCCCGGCCAACGAGAAGCTCGTTCCGATCGCGGAGCTGCAGGCTCCCGCCGTGGACCCCGCCAAGCTCAACTCCGAAAAGGTCACGGACCTGATGACCAAGGCAGGACTCCTGTAATTTCGTGACTTCCGATCTATCGGCTCCACCCCAAAGGAGCACGACGACGGCGGGCCGGGGCAACAGCCCCCGCCCGCCTTTCGGCGTTTCTGCAGTGTCCGTCCTGGCGGTGCTGATCGCCCTCTTTTCCCTCGTTCCCCTGGGGTATGTGGTGTACATGACGGTGGCAACCGGCTGGGACACCGCCGTCGGACTCATCTTCCGGCCCCGGGTTGCCGAGCTGCTGCTGAACACCGTCCTGCTGATGGCGATCACCGTTCCCCTGTGCCTGTTTTTGGGTGTGGTGGGGGCGTGGCTGGTTGAACGGACCACGCTGCGGGGACGCAAAATCTGGGCCGTCCTGCTGGCCGCTCCCCTGGCGATTCCCGCGTTCGTCAATAGCTATGGCTGGGTTTCCGCCGTTCCTTCCATGGGTGGCCTGGGCTCGGGAGTCCTGATTGCCACACTGTCCTACTTCCCGCTGGTGTACATCCCGGCCGCCGCATCGCTGAGCCGGCTGGACCCGGCCATCGAACAGTCGGCTGCCGCGTTGGGACTGGGTGCCTGGCGGACGTTTTTCCGGGTGGTTCTCCCCCAGCTCCGCATTGCGATGACCGGCGGCGCGCTGCTGGTGGCGCTGCACCTGCTGGCCGAGTACGGGGCGTTTGCCATGATCCGCTTCGACACGTTCACCACCGCCATCATGGTGCAGTACCAGTCCACCTTTAATGGCGCTGCCGGGAACATGCTGGCCAGCGTCCTGGTGTTCTTCTGCCTCCTCCTGCTCCTGGCCGAAGTCCGCAGCCGCGGAACGGCGAGGTATGCCCGGATCGGGTCCGGCGCCCAGGCCAAGGCGCTGCGGCTGCCGCTGCGCGGGTACCAGGTTCCGGCGCAGGCCTTCCTGCTGGTCCTGACCGCACTGGCGGTGGGGCTGCCACTGTACTTCGTGGTCCGCTGGACCGTGGCGGGCGGCCCCGCCGTGTGGGCTGCCGACGAGTTCCTCCCGGCCCTGGTGTCCACGCTCGGTTATGGCCTGGCCGGAGCGGCGGCCACCACTGTGGTGGCCTTCCCCATGGCCTACCTCGCTGTCCGCCATCCCGGCTGGTTCAGCAAGTCCCTGGAGCTCTCCAACTACATCACCAGCTCATTGCCGGGCATCGTGGTGGGCCTGGCTTTTGTAACGGTGAGCATCCGGGTGGTGCCCGGAATGTACCAGACCGCCGGGGTGCTGGTGGCGGCCTACGTCCTGCTGTTCCTCCCCCGGGCGCTGGTGAACCTCCGGGCAGGTCTTGCGCAGGCACCCAAGGAACTCGATGAGGCGGCCCAGGCACTGGGCAAGCCGCCGCTGCTCGCCTTCATCCGGGTCACGCTGCGGCTCAGCGCCCCCGCGGCCGCCGGCGGCGCTGCCCTGGTATTCCTGGCCATCGCCAACGAACTCACCGCCACCCTGCTGCTGTCCCCCAACGGGACCCGCACGCTGGCCACCGAGTTCTGGAGCAAGAGCAGCGAGATCGACTACGCCGGGGCGGCACCCTACGCCCTGCTGATGATCCTGCTCTCGGCCCCCATGACCTACCTCCTCTTCCAGCAGTCCAAGAAAGTAGCCGGACAGTGATCGAACAAGCCCCGATGGAACAAGCGCCGGTCCAGCAGGCACCGATGGAACAAGCCTCCTCGCGGCTGCCGGAACCCCGCGTGGCACCCTCCGTGGCGGAGTCCACCGACAGCCACCTGGTCATCACCGACGTCACCCGGAACTTCGGCAGCCAGGCTGTACTGAAGGGCGTCAATCTTTCCGTTACCCGGGGCGGGACCACCGCCATTGTTGGTCCATCGGGTTCAGGGAAAACCACACTCCTGAGGCTGATCGCCGGGTTTGATCATCCGGAAACCGGCAGCATCTCCCTTAACGGTGCCAAGGTTGCCGGGGACGGCGCCTGGGTACCGGCGCACAAACGCCACATCGGGTATGTGGCCCAGGACGGTGCTTTGTTCCCCCACCTCAGCGTGGGCAAGAACGTGGCGTTCGGGCTTGACCCGGCGAAACTGGATTCCGCTGCATCCGGTGGCGGACGCCGGGCGGTGGAGGCCCGGGTGCGGGAACTGCTGGAGATGGTCTCGCTGGACCCGGACATGGCCAAGCGGCGGCCCCACCAGCTGTCCGGCGGGCAGCAGCAGCGCGTAGCCCTGGCCCGGGCCCTGGCACGCGAGCCCGAGCTGATGCTGCTGGACGAGCCGTTCTCCGCCCTCGACGCCGGACTTCGCGTAGCCACCAGGCGGGCGGTGGCGGATGTCCTGAACAAGACGGGCGTCACCACCATCCTGGTGACCCACGACCAGGCCGAAGCGTTGTCCTTCGCCGACCAGGTGGCCGTGATGCGCGGCGGGAAGCTCGCGCAGATCGGTAACCCCTTTGTGGTCTACACCCGCCCGGCCGACCGCGCCACGGCCGAGTTCCTGGGTGACGCCGTCATCCTGGACGCGTGGATGGAGGGCTCGCTGGCTACCTGCTCCCTGGGCGGCATTCCCGTCCGCCGGCCTCCCGCGCAGGGTCTGGTCCAGTTGATGCTGCGGCCCGAACAGATCCGGATCGCCGAGGATGGGCCCATCCGGGGTGTCGTTGTGGACACCGACTACTTCGGCCCGGAAACCACGGTGCGGCTCAAGCTTGCGGTCCCGCCTGAGCTCGCCACCGGCGCGGACCACCGATACCCGGGCGGCGGCGAGATCATCACCATCAGGCACTGGAACGCCAGCATCGCCCGTCCGGGCATGGAGCTCTGCCTGCGGGTAGTCGGCGAAGGCGTGGCTTTCCCGATCGAACCCTGAGGGCAGCAGGTCAGCGGATGCTTGCCAGCGGCGTGACCGTTCCGCTCTTCACGTTCACGGCGCCGCCCTCCGCAGCCAGCCGCACGTCCTTGGCGCCCGACGGCGGGAAGACCAGCGAGGTGAGGGTCTGCCGGCCGCCCTCCACAAACACTTCCACCGAGGACCGGTCAACGTAAGCCGTCAGCCGGACAGTATTCCGGTCTGCTTTGCCTTCCGCCGAACGCACCTGCGCGTACTCGTGAGCACGGGTTCGGGCGCCGTCCTTTCCGGCTGCCACCGCGTCGCCCTCCCGGACCACAAAAGCCTTGCCACCGGCAAAGTCGTAGCCAATGGTGGCGTACGTGGTGCCGCCGCTTTGCAGCAGCACGCGGGCTTCGCCGGTCCCGGAGGCCGGCCGCTCAAGCTCCAGGTCCACCTTGAACGCTCCGCTGGCCGGAACGGGCAGCACCGCGCCGGCCCCGTCCTGGACCGGTCCCGCCGGAACCGGGGCGGGCGCCCCTTCCAAAGATGCGAGCGCGGGGGTGGGCGTGGAGACCAAAGCCGGGCGCCCGCCGTCGGACGCCAAACGGACCTCACGCACCACGGAAGCCGCACCGAACCAATCCTTGGTGGGAAGGTCCCGGGCGTAGGCCCAGTTGTTCATCCAGCCGATGGCGTGCCGGGAAGCCTTCCGCTGCCCGTCAGTAAGCCGCGGATCGTCCCAGGTGACAGCGGCGTAGAAGTCCGGTCCGGCGTCGAGCCACTGGTGGTCGCCGTCCGCCGTGAAGCCCTTGCCGTCCCAGGTGCCGGTCCAGTACGCCAGTCCGGTGGTACGGCCCTCTGCCGCGCCGTTGGCACCGGCGGCCAGGACCCAGGTCCGCCGGGCCGGATCGCCGTCAACGTCCATCTGGAAGAAGTCCGGGCACTCCAGGATGCCCAGCCCGTCCCGTGCAAAGGCGGAGACGTACGTCCACTGCTTCAGGTCCGTGGAGGTGTAGAAGCCGATCTTGTGGCCTTCGGCGAGCAGCATCAGCCACTGGTGGCTGGCCTCGTCGCGCACGATCCGCGGATCCCGCCAGTGCTCCGCGCCTGGGTTCTCCATGACCGGGTTCCCGTCATAGCTGGTGAAGCTGTACCCGTTGTCCGTGGAGTAGAACAGGGACTGGCGCTGGACGCCGTCGTGCTGCTGGGTGAGGACCGCCACCACGGCGCCCTTGCCGAAGCCAGCGGTACCTTCGGTGTCGACGACGGCCGAACCGGTTTCGATGTCCCCCAACCCGTTGCGGAACTTCTGGATGGCCACACCCTCGTTTTTCCAGTGGACCAGGTCCGTGCTGGTGGCATGGAGCCACTCAGTGCCGTTCCCCTCGGGGTAGTCGCCGTTGTAAAGGTAGTAGTAGTGCCACAGTCCGTCCAGGAAGAACGGGCGCTGCGGATCGTTCATCCAGCGCTGCTCCGGGGAGAGATGGTAGGCCGGGCGGTAGCCCGGGTCCCCTTCTGGGGCTTTCAGCGCGGCCTCGTCCGCTGCGGGCCACGCCTGCTCCACACCCAAGTCCGCAAGCAGGGCATCCCGGCCCTCGGTACTGATGCACTCCGGAAGCCGGACGGACTTCGGATCCCCAGTGACGGCGTCGGCCGTGCTGCTGCGCAGGAAGACCTGGCCGTCCACCCGTGCCCCGGCAAGCCATCCCCCACCGCACTCGATGCTGCGCACGTCCTCGGCGCCGTCCGCCGCCACGTCCTGCCCACGCTCCGTCAGCGTCCTGTCATTGCCCGTGAGCCACAGGGACGCATAAGCGCCCGTCCGCTCCTGAGCAGCGGACTGGGCGGTGGCGACGCTCCCGAGAACACGGGCGGCCTTGGAAGCTGCACCCGAGCCGGCGTTGCCGGACAGGACCAGTGAGAGGACCACCACCAAGGCGGCAGCGGCCGCCGCGGCAGCCCACCATAGGGGGCGGCCCGGGACAATGGAGGTGGGAATGGTGAAGGGTTTGCGGATCATGGGTATCGTTCCGTTGCCGAACACACAAATGCCGCCCCCGGATCAGGAGGCGGCATCAGCGCAAGTGAACCATCGATCCTACTCGGCCAGCCGCCAGGACCCAATTACTGTTACGTCCCGGCCGGACGCTTTTTCTGCGGGTACGGCGTTTCCCCGCGGGCCAGCATCTCCACCAAGCCGGCAATTTTCCGTTCCCGGGTGGCAGCCTGCTTGACCGAATTGGTGCGGTAAATCAGGGCGAAGCGGTTGGTTTTGGTAAGGACGTCGAACATCGCCTGGGCCGCCGGAACAGCGGCGATGGCGGCGGCCAGATCGGCCGGGACTTCGGCCGTGGCCTGCCCCTCATACGCCTTGTCCCAGCGGCCGTCTGCCTTGGCGGCATTCACCGCTGCCCACCCTGCATCGGTCATCCGGCCCTCGGCCTCCAGCCGCGAAATGTGCGTCACGTTCCGGGCGGACCACATGCTTTTGGGTCCGCGGGGCGTCATCCGCTGCAGTGAACTTGCCCCGTCACGGCCCTTGCCCTGGCCGTCGATCCAGCCGAAGCACAGCGCCTCGTCCAGCGCCGCCGCGTAGTCCAGCTCCGTGACGTTTCCGCCCTTCTTGTGCAGGATCAGCCACACGCCGGGGCTGGTCTGGTGGTTTTCCTCCAGCCAGCGGCGCCAGGCGGCAGCATCCGGCACCAGCAGTTCCTCGAGTTCAACAGCCATGGCCCCATTCTGCCTGTGACCGGCACCGGTACAAGCCCTCCCCGGAGGACACGGGCCGTGGCACCATGGGCTTACGCCTGCTCAAGCGAAGAAAAGGAATGATCATGCTGCGTGTCCGTCCGCTTCATTTCACGTCCAGGATCGATGTCTGGGAGCTGCTGCTCGCTGAGTTGGGCATGGTCCGCAGCGAAAATGAGCCCGGATGGCAGGTCTTCGATGCCGGTTCGGGACGCCTTGCCCTCCACGCGGTGCCGGACGGGGCAGCCGAGGACGGAACCACAGCATTCGCAGTGGAGGTGGGCGACCTTGCGGAGTTCACCCGGCGGACCAACCTCTCGGCGCAGGATGACGGGACCACCCCTGCGGAAATCATCACGGCGGACCACGGCGAAACCTGCCGGATCACAGCACCGGACGGCTTCACTTTCCTGGCCGACAAAGCCGCCCCCACCGGGGGCGCGGAGGCTGACCAGGCCCTGTCCGTCGTCGGGGTCTGGTTCACGGAGGATACCGCCTCGGCAGCCCGGACGCTGAGCCACGTTGGCGCCCGTCCGCGCCCCGTGCCGGACGCCGACGAGACAGCCGATTTCACCGCCAAGAACGGTGGCGTCATCCTGGTGCGTCCGGCCGCAGGCCCGCCCCGCTCCGGTATTGGTTTTGAGTACGACGGCGGCCTGGAACCGCTGCGGGCGCGCCTCGCCTCCGCGGGGTTCGAGGCAACGGTAACGGAGGAGGCCTTTGGCAGCACGCTCCACGTGGCCAACCCGGATGCCGGGTCCGGCGCGGCCCACGTCCCCACCACGGTATGGATCTCCGAGCACCGTCCCATGGGGTAGAACTTAAGCATGAACGTGCGCACACCTGACCCGAATCCCGGCTGGCTCTCCGAAGAAGACCTTTTTGAGGCGCGCGGGCGGTTGCCCATGGTGTACGTGGAGGCAGTGCCGGTGCGGCTTGATCCGCTGGGTTTCGTCAACGAAGTCGGAACCCTGCTCCAGGCTGACGAGGACGGCACCATGGTCCGTTCACTGGTGTCCGGGCGCGTCATCTACCGCGAAACCATCCGCGCCGCCCTGCTCCGCCACATGGAAAAGGACCTCGGCCCGCTCGCCTTCCCGCAGCTGCCCATCAGCCCGGTCCCCTTCACGGTGGCCGAATATTTCCCGGCCCCGTCCCAGACCGGCTTCACGGACGACCGGCAACACGCCGTGTCCCTGGCCTACGTCATTCCGGTGACCGGCGAGTGCGAACCCCGCCAGGACGCCCTGGAACTGACCTGGATGACCCCCGAGGAAGTGCTGAGCCCCGGCGTGCAGCTGGAGTTCACCGGCGGCCGCGGCGGCCTGATCCGCCAGGCGCTGGCCTTCGCGGGCGTGGGCTTCTGACACCCTCGGCTGCACCCGGCGTCCCCGACTTCCGGCGCCCTCCTTTGTAGACTGGAGGGCGGACCGCAAGAGAACTTAAGGACTCCCATGACCGAAACACCAGCCGCCCGGAACTACAGCGAACAGCAGGCTGGATCTCTGACCACCGGCAGCCACATCCTCCTGCCGGACGGTGAGCGGACAGCGGAAATCCGCCAGGTTGAGCTTGAATCGGACGATTTCGGTGCACCCGCGCTGGTCCTCGCCAGCCTGTCCGGCGGGGGCACGTTGCGGATTGCCGTGGGCACGGCCGTGACGGTGGTGGACACCGCGTTCGACGGCGTCACGCAGCTTCCGCTGCCGGCCACCCCCCTTGAGGTGGCTGGCCCGGCCGGGGAGACCGGCCCTGCCACCGAGACCGGCGCTGCCAAGGAGGCTGGCCCCGCCCCGGAGACCGGATCCCTTGAGGAGGCCCGGCTGGAGCAGCCCGGCGAAACGGCGGCTGCGGCACCTGCCGCTCCCGCCGTCGTCGTCCCTCCCCTGCCCCCTGCCCCTCCCGCTGCCACGGGCCCCGGTGAGGAGGAACTCGCCCTGATCCCGGCGCCCAACGGCACCCCGGAATCCGTGGTGGAAGCGGCAGCGGAAGCCCACCCGGATGCCGAAGGCGTGCTGCTGCTGGCCGACCGGCTGGCGAAGGGGGTCAACGTCAAGTCCGGCAGCTGCCTCAAGGACCTCAGTGACCTCGCCCACGAACTCTTTGTCACGCTCAAGGATGCGGACAGCTCACTGGCTGTCGCGGACCTGCTCAACGTCCTGCCCTACGACGGGAACCCCGGCCGGTGGGCCTCCGTGGAAGCCTCGCTGGCGCTGTCCAGCTACATCTGCCGGCAGAACGGCCAGGAGGAGCGTGCCGAGGTCTACGAAAAGCTGATCCGCACCCCGGAAAACCAGGAAACGGACCCCTTCAAGGCGCGGATGGCGGCGAAAGTCAGGCAGCGCTCGCTCAACGAGCCCAACCTGTACGACAAGGAAATCTTCCGGTCCATCGACAACTCCAACCACGATGCTGAGCGGGAATGGCGGCTCCTGCGGCTCGAATCCCTGCTGTTCCTCCGGGCGCACGGCGGCTCGGAAACCATCGGGACGGGCGAACTGGAGCGCCGCATCAGCAACGAACTTGAGGCCGTCCGCTCCTGAACGCCGGCGGGGACAAATGCCCCCTACCCGGCGCATGGCCCGCGTTGTAGATTCGGGGCTATGACTAACAATCTGAGCGTTGTAATCAATGCTGACGCGCCGCAGGTCTGGACAATGCTGCGCGAACCGTCCAAGGTGGCCCAATGGCACGGCTGGCAGGCCGAGGACCTGGACGCCGAGATCAAGCAGATCTACTTCTCCGGGGACGAAGAGGAAGCGCCGGACCATACCAGCTTCACGGTCCACGGCGGCGACGTCTTCGAACTGCATCCCGAGCCCAACGGAACCCGCGTCAGCATCACGCGGGCAGCGCTGGACCATAATTCGGAGTGGGCCGCCTGGGACGAGGACATCACCCAGGGCTGGCTGACCTTCCTGCAGCAGCTCCGCTTTGCGCTCGAGCGCCATCCGCACGGCAAGCGGCACACGCTGTTCCTGCAGGTGCCTGGCGGGCCCGGCTCCGCGATTGAAAAGCTGGGCCTCTCGGACGTCCCGGCCCCGGGCGAGGACTACCGGCTCCGGCTGGCCACCGGCGAGGAGATCTCCGGGAAGGTCTGGTTCCGGAGCAACCACCAGGTGGGGTTGACGGTCCACGGATACGCGGAGCACGGCGATGGCCTGCTGATCGTTGCCGACCAGCCCAGGATTGAGGATGTGCGGCCCGACGGCGGGTCCCTGGCGATCATTTCCACCTATGACCTGGGTGCCGCGAAGCTTGAGGAGATCCGCACGTCCTGGGATTCCTGGCGGGCTGAGAACTACCCCACATCCGAACCGGTGAGCTAAGGAGCCTGCCCCTTTTGCTGGCACACTGGTACGGTGCCAGCCGATTCCGCCCTGCCCGCCGACCAGTCCGCTTTCTCGTTCACGGTGGGCACCCGCCTGGGTGAATCGTGCACGCCGCCGGCCGCGCAGGTGGACCGCAACGGCGGTGATTTCCTGGGCCGCACCGGCACCATCACCACCCCGCATGGTGAGATCCGGACGCCGGCGTTTATCGCCGTCGGAACAAAAGCCACGGTGAAGGCGGTCCTGCCGGAATCGATGGCGGACCTCGGCGCGCAGGCCCTGCTGGCCAACGCCTACCACCTCTACCTGCAGCCGGGCGCGGACATCCTCGATGAAGCAGGCGGCCTTGGCGCCTTTATGAACTGGTCCGGGCCCACGTTCACGGACTCGGGCGGGTTCCAGGTGATGAGCCTGGGATCGGGGTTCAAGAAGGTCATCGATATGAAGACTGTTACTGCCGCGGGCGCACCCGGCCCGGACGACGCCGTGGCCCCCGGCAAGGAGCGGCTTGCGCACATCGACGATGACGGCGTCTGGTTCAAGTCGCACCTCAACGGCGACAAGCACCGGTTCTCCCCTGAGATCTCCATGCAGGTCCAGCACCGGATCGGCGCGGACATCATGTTTGCCTTCGACGAGCTGACCACCCTGCAGAACTCCCGCGGCTACCAGGAGGAATCACTGGAACGCACGCGGCTGTGGGCCGAGCGCTGCATCGACGAGCACTTCCGGCTGACCGCCGAGAGGGTGGGCAAGCCGTACCAGGCCCTGTTCGGCGTGATCCAGGGTGCGCAGTACGAGGACCTCCGCCGGAAGGCCTGCCGGGACCTCGGCGCCATGCCCTTTGACGGCTTCGGCATCGGCGGTGCCCTGGAAAAGGAGAACCTGGGCACCATTGTCCGGTGGTGCAACGAGGAACTGCCTGAGGACAAACCGCGCCACCTTCTGGGGATCTCCGAGCCGGACGACATCTTCACCGCCATCGAAAACGGTGCCGACACCTTTGACTGCGTCTCCCCCACCCGGGTGGCCCGGAACTCGGCCTTCTACACGCCGCAGGGCCGCTTCAACCTGTCCGGCGCCAAGTACAAACGCGATTTCGGCCCGCTCCAGGACGGCTGCGACTGCTACGCGTGCCAGAACTACTCGCGGGCCTACATCCACCACCTGTTCAAGGCCAAGGAGATGCTGTCCGCCACCCTGATCTCCATTCACAACGAGCGGTTCGTGGTGAAAATGGTGGACGATGCCCGGCTGGCCATCGAGTCCGGCACCTTCTTCGACTTTAAGGCCGAGACCCTGGGCCGGTATTACTCCTGAGTAGAATCCCCGGCCGGTTCGGATATCCTGAGCCAATGCCCATTCAAATCGCTGCCGCAGAAGGCCCCGCCGAGGCCCTGGTGGCCCGTCCGTCCACCGGTACCGGCCCGTTTCCCGGCGTCATCCTCTACATGGACGCGTTCGGCCTGCGCCCACGGATCCAGGACATGGCACAGCGGGTGGCCGACTGGGGCTACATCGTGCTCGCCCCGAACGTCTTTTACCGGGAGGGCAAGGCCGCCGAGCTCGCTCCGGCCACCGACATGACCACGCCGGAAGGCAGGGAGGCCGCCGGCAAAGCCGCCTTCCCGCGGGTGGGGCGCCTCACGCCGGACAAGGCCGTGGCTGATATTGATGCGTGGGTCAAGGCGCTCCGTGCGGTGGACGGAGTGGCGCCGGGTCCGATCGGCGTCTTCGGTTATTGCATGGGAGCCAGGCTTGCAGTGCGCACCGCCACCGCCCGGCCGGATGTAGTGGCCGCGTGCGGCGGCTTCCACGGCGGCGGTCTGGCCACTGACGCCCCGGACAGCCCGCACCGCGGACTCGGCAACGCCCGTGCGCGGTTCGTGTTCGGCCACGCCGACCACGACCAGAGCATGGCCCCTGAGGCAGTGGCCCGCCTGGGTGAGGCGCTCCAGGCCGCGGGCCTGGAAGCTTCGAACGAGATCTATCCCGGCGCGTCCCACGGCTACTCGATGGCGGACACCTCGGCCTTCAATGCGGAGGCTACCGAGCGTCATTTCCGCGAGCTGCAGGCGCTGCTCGACGCCGCGCTCAAGGGCTAGGACCGGCGCGGCCCGGAGCACAGGGACACCCCCCGCCCCGCAGCTGACGTCTTGGTGCAGCTGGAGCCCTGAACGCAAGGGGTCCGGCCCCGCTGTTCAGCCACACAAAGCGGGCGTCCGACGCCGGATGGCAGGATGGTGCCATGACTTCCGTTTCCGCCGATATCCAGTCCCCCGCAGCAGCTCCCGCCGTCGTCCTGACGATCGCCGGCTCCGAAGCCACCGGCGGCGCCGGTGCGCAGGCCGATTTGAAGACGTTCCAGGAGCTGGGGGTCTTTGGCATCGCCAACCTGACCTGCATCGTGTCCTTCAACCCGAACGACAGCTGGAACCACCGCTTCGTGCCGGTGGACCAGCAGGTGATCGCCGACCAGCTGGAGGCGACGACGGCGGCGTACGGTCCGTCGTCGGGCGCACCGTCCGTGCTGGACACGGTGAAGATCGGAATGCTGGGCAGCCCGGCCACCATCAGCACCGTGGCTGCCGCCCTCGACGGCGGCCGGTTCCGCAACGTGGTCCTGGACCCGGTGCTGATCTGCAAGGGCCAGGAACCCGGGCTCGCCCTGGACACGGACCAGGCCCTGAAGGCACAGATCCTGCCGCTGGCCACCTTCGTGACGCCGAACCACTTCGAGGCGGAATCCCTGTCCGGCCTGCAGATCACCGACGTGGAATCCCTGAAGGCGGCGGCCGTCCGCATCCATGAACTGAGCGGGGCTGCGGTGCTCGCAAAAGGCGGAGTGCGGCTGGAAGGCCCGGACGCCGTCGACGTTTTCTACGACGGCGAAACCCTCGAGGTCCTGCGCGCGGAGAAGGTGGGCGAGGTGGCCGTGTCCGGTGCGGGATGCTCCCTTGCGGCCGCAGTGACTGCCGAGCTGGCCAAGGGCGCGAGCCCCCTGGAAGCCGCCCGCGCCGCGAAGGACTTTGTCACGGCCAGCATCCGCAACCGCGTGGCCTCCGGCGCCCCCTTCGATGCCCTGTGGCAGGGCGGCCCGCGCCAGGCAGGAGCCGCCCCGATCCTCCTGCCTAGCGCCGGGGGATGTTGCGCAGGTTGCTGCGGGCCATGCTCACAGCCTCCCCTGCACCACGGTTGAGCACCACTTTGGACATGGCGGTGGCGAAACCGATCACCTGCGAGCCGGAGATCTTGGGCGGAATGGACAACGCCTGGGGGTCCGTGATCAGCTCCACCAGTGACGGGCCCGGGTGCGCGAACGCCTCCCGGTACGCCGCCTCGACCTGCCCGGGATCAGTCACCCGCACAGCGTGGAAGCCCAGGGCCTTGGCCACTTGCGCGTAGTTGGTGTCCGGCACGTCCACGCCGAAGTCCGGGAGGCCATCCACCAGCATCTCCAGCTTGACCATGCCGAGGGTGGAGTTGTTGAACACCACCACGTTGACCGGCAGCTTGTAGGCCGCCAGGGTGATGAGTTCCCCGAGCAGCATGGACAGGCCGCCGTCACCGGAAACGGAGATGACCTCGCGCCCCGGGTAGGCCAGTTGCGCACCGATGGCGTGAGGCAGGGCGTTAGCCATCGAGCCGTGCAGGAAAGACCCGATCAGGCGGCGGGTTCCCAGCGGGTTGATGTATCGCGCCGTCCAGACGTTGCACATGCCGGTGTCCGCGGTGAAGATGGCGTCCTCAGCGGCCACCTGGTCCAGCAGCGAGGCTGCATACTCCGGGTGGATGGGCTGCTTCTTCTCCACGTTGCGCGTGTACGCACCCACGGCCTTGTTCATCAGCCGGTCGTGTTTCTTCAGCATCTGGTCCAGGAAGCGGCTGCTCTTTTTGGCCTTTACCAGCGGGATCAGTGCGCGGAGCGTGGGCAGCACGTCACCGTGCACGGCAATGTCGACGTCGGTCCGGCGGCCCAGGCGATGGGCTGCCCGGTCCACCTGCGCGGTGCGGGTGTCCGGCAGGAACTGGTCGTACGGGAAGTCCGTGCCCAGGAGGATGAGCAGGTCGGCGTCCTCAATGCCCTCGGCTGCAGCCCCATAGCCGAGGAGGCCGGTCATGCCGATGTCGAACGGGTTGTCGTACTGGACAAAGTCCTTGCCGCGCAGCGAGTGGCCCACCGGTGCCTTGGCCAGCTCGGCGAGCGCCATCAGCTCGGTGTGCGCCCCCGCCACGCCGGCGCCCGCGAAGATGGCCACCTTGCCGGCGTCGTTGATCGCATCCGCAAGCGCCTGCACGCTTGCGTAGTCCGGTACCAGGGCGGCCGGCCGGAAGGTGGCAGGCGCCGGGGTATGGACCGTGGCCTCCAGCCCGGCAATGTCACCGGGCAGGGTGACGACGGCGACTCCCCGAAGTGCCACCGCGTGCTGGATGGCACTGTGCATCACCCGCGGCGCCTGCTCCGCTGTGCTGACCAGTTCGGAGTAAACAGAGCACTCGTTGAACAGCCGGTCCGGATGAGTCTCCTGGAAGTAGCTGCTGCCGATCTGCTTGCTGGGAATGTGTGAGGCAATGGCCACGACCGGGGCACCGGAACGGTTGGCGTCGTAGAGCCCGTTGATCAGGTGCAGGTTGCCAGGCCCGCAGGAGCCGGCGCACACCGCAAGCCTGCCGGTGAGCTGCGCTTCGGCCGCTGCGGCAAAGGCTGCAGCTTCCTCATGGCGGACATGGATCCAGTCGATGCCACCCTTCGCTGAGCCTCCCGTTTGCCTGACGGCGTCCACGATCGGGTTGAGGCTGTCCCCCACGATCCCGTAGATCCGCTGCACCCCGGCAGCCCTGAGTTGTTCGACAAGCTGGGTGGCAAGTTCCTTGGCCATGGGTGCAGACTCCCGCGATGGTGGTGGTGTGCTGACATTGCCCAATATAGCCCTCGCGCCCCGTGGCCAGCCGGGACCAGGATCCAGGAGCATTCGGCAGCCTCAACAAAAGGAGGCGTACGACGCCGGCCTGGCAGCCGCCGTCGTACGCCTCCTTGGGAGCCAGGCACCTTAGCGCCGCCCGGACTAAACGCCGAGGGGATCCTTGTCCTTGCCGCCGCCCTGTGGTGCCTGTTCCCAGGCGTGGCCCTGTTCGTCGTCCAGGTGTGTGGTCTTCTTGTTCTTCAGAGCGAAGATGTAAACCACCAGCGAAATCGCGATGGCCCCCGTGACGTAGGTGAAGAACAGGTCCTCCCGCTCCGCCTTCTGCAAGGCCGCGCCGATCAGCGGCACGGTACCGCCGAAGAGCGAGTTGGCGATGGCATAGCCCAGGCCCACGCCGAGGGCGCGGATGGAGGCAGGGAAGAGCTCAGCCTTCACCAGCGCGTTGATGGAGGTGTAGCCGCCCACGATCACCAGCCCGCCCATCATGAGCAGGAACGCGGTGAACGGATCCTTGGTGCCGGCAAGGGTGGACAGCAGCGGCCAGGTGAACAGCACACCGGTGATGCCGAACCAGAGGAGCAGGGGCTTCCGGCCCACCTTGTCCGAGATGATGCCATAGACCGGCTGCAGCAGCATGAAGATGAACAGGGCCCAGAAGTTGATCACGGAGGTGTCGGTCTTGGCGATGCCGGAGGTATCGTTCATGAACTTCAGGATGAAGTTGGTGTAAGTGTAGAAGGCCACGGTGCCGCCCAGGGTGATGCCGATGCAGACCAGCAGCGGCTTCCAGTAGCCTGTGAACAGCAGTTTGAGGGTGCCGGGCTGGGCCTGGCCTGCCGTTGCGGGAGCCTTGGCGGCGTTGATCTGTTCGGCGGAGACCGTTTCCTCCATGGAGCGCCGCAGCCACAGCACCACGAGCGCGGCCACACCGCCGATGGCAAACGGGATGCGCCAGCCCCACTCGTTCAGGTCGCCCTTGGGCATGATGTTCTGCAGGATCACCAGGACCAGCAGGGCCAGCATCTGGCCGCCCACCAGGGTGACGTACTGGAAGCTGGAGAAGAAGCCGCGGCGCTTGCTGGTGGCTGCCTCGGACATGTAGGTGGCGCTGGTGCCGTATTCGCCGCCCACGGAGAAGCCCTGGATCACGCGGATGAGTACCAGCAGGATCATGGCCCACAGCCCGATGACGTCCTGGGTGGGCAGGATGGCGATCCCGAAGGAGCCGGCGGACATCAGCGTGACGCTGAGGGTCAGTGCCGCCTTGCGGCCGTTGCGGTCCGCATACCGGCCGAAGAACCAGGCCCCGATGGGCCGCATGAGGAACGACGTCGAGAAGACGGCCATCGCTTCAAGGCCCGCCTGGAGCTCATCCTTTGAGTTGAAGAAGTGGGCCTGGAAGTAGGCGGCGAAGACGGTGTAGACGTAGAGGTCGTACCATTCCACGAGGTTGCCGGCGGATCCCTTCAGGATGTTGCCCACCGCCCGCCGGGTTTGGGCTGCCTCCGACAGGGGCGCGGTTGGTTGGGTGCTCATCGGTGAGGTCCTCCTTGTGGTGACATCGGCCTCCAACGCCGGAGGACCTCATCCACGGTATGGGTGATCCAGTGCACAACCAACGTGGCGGGGCATTTCCTAACACTTCCTTAGGTTTTGCCGGCGATGACCTCCCCCGGCTCCCGGACCACCGCCCCAGACCGAAATGTGGGGCAAAACTGCCGGGCAGGCGGTAGTCTCCAAAAGGCGGGGACGATCCGGGAACCGCACAACGGCAAGGAAGATGGCAATGGACGTGCTGATCGTCGAGGACGACGACGCCATGGCCGGCGCCCTGACCGCCGCCGTGGAAAGCGCCGGCCACCACGCCCAGCGGCTGTCCCGCGGCGCGGACGCGCTGCTCTCCCACCGGAACTTCCAGGTGATCCTCCTGGACCTTGGCCTCCCCGACATGGACGGTCTGGACGTCCTGCGGAAACTCCGCCAGGTCACCGACGTTCCCATCCTGATCCTGACGGCACGCGACGACGAACGCAGCGTGGTGCTCGGGCTGCGCTCCGGGGCGGACGACTACCTGGTCAAACCGGTCAAGCTGGTGGAACTGCTGGCACGTATTGAAGCGGTGACACGGCGGGCCGGGCGGGCCGGCGGTGTTCCGCAGGAGGACATCATCGTTTTGGAAGACGTTGCGGTCGACCTGAACCGGCGCACTGCGGCCAAAGGTGGCGCACCCCTCCCCCTGACCGCCACGGAATTCGAACTCCTCGCGCTGCTGGCACGCCACGCCGGCTCGGTGGTCACCCGGGAACAGATCCTGGACGCCCTGTGGGGCGACGCTTTCCTGGCGTCATCCCGGTCGCTGGATGTCCACCTCACCGGGCTGCGGGCCAAACTGCAGAAGCCCGGCTTCATCATCAATGTCCGCGGCGTGGGGTACCGGGTGGAGGCGTCCGGCGCATGAGGCTGCGGGTCCTGGGCGTCCTCAGCGTGCTCTGCCTGGTGGTGGTCTTCCTGATTTCGGGCACCATCCTCACGTCCGCCTCCCGCGAGCTGACGCAGGAGCTGCAGATCAACCGGGCTGCGTCGCTGAACCGGTTGGCGCAGGTGGCTTTTGATGCTGCCGGCGACGGCGATAACGTGCGCCTGCAGCGGGAGATGGACACGTATGCCGCGCTTTACGGTGAGGGCATTGTGGTCCGGGTCCAGCAGGACACCCTGGAATCCGGGGGTCTTCCCGCCGAACGGCCCGATGTGCAGAATGCCCTGTCCCTTGCCCGGCTAAACGTCAGCGGCACTTCGCTGGAGCCGCTGGAGCCCTTTGGCACTGACTCCCATGTCATCTTCCGGCCGTTTGGCAGCGCCAGCCAGGTCCTGGGTGCTGTGGTTCTGGACGTCCATGCGGACAAGGCGCAGCAGAAGCTTCGTGAGCGGTGGCTTTTGGTGGGCATTGCTGCGCTGGCGCTGGCCGCGGTGCTCCTGGTGGCGGCTGCCCGGGTCACGGGATGGGTCCTGCGGCCTGTCCTTCGGCTGGACTCGGCCGTGCACGAGCTGGAGCGGACCGGGCGGACCGGCCGCCTCCCGGAGGACGGTCCCCCCGAGCTGCGGGAACTGAGCCGTTCCTTCACGGCCATGGCCAGGACCGTGAGCGCCAGCATGGCCGCGCAACGGCAGCTGATCGCGGACACCTCGCACCAGCTGCGGAACCCGGTGGGTGCGCTGCGGCTGCGGCTGGACCTGCTCCAGCTCGAACTCAAGACTGCGCGGGAACACGATGCAGCCGAGCAGGCGATGGCGGAACTTGAGCGGGTCGAAGAGATCCTTGACGGCGTGCTGAAGCTCGCGGCCGCGGAACACCGGGCATCCGAAGGCTACCTGCGTGCTGCCGTCCGCTCCGCTGACCATGCGCCGGCCCAGCCGGTGGACCCTTATCCGATCCTCCAGGGGGAGGTGGAACGCGCCGCACCACTGGCGGAAAAGGCTGGCTGCGGGCTGGTCCTGGCTCCGCCGCCGCGCCTCCCGGCCCTGGTTGCCTGCCACCCGGAAGAGCTGGCCCAGATGGCCGGCGAACTCCTGAACAACGCCGTCAAGTATGCGCCCGGCGCCATCATCAGGGTTGCGGTGCGCCCGCACCGGGGCCGTGTCACAGTGGAGGTTTCCGACGACGGTCCGGGGCTTTCGGACGCGGAGCTCACCTCCGCAACCAGCAGGTTCTGGCGGTCCCCGCGGCACTCCTCCGTCCCGGGTACGGGACTGGGCATGACCATTGTGGAGGAGCTGGCCGCAGCCAACGGCGGACGGCTGGTGCTGTCCAAGGCGGCTCCGCACGGGTTATCGGCCCGGATCGAGTTTTCCGCATCGGCTTTCATCGTTGTGGCGCCGACGTCCAGCGAAGGTGGTCCCCTTGCGTGAACCCGCCACCCCGCCACCCCGCCGGTCCGTGCTCAAGTCAGCTGTCGCCGTCGGACTTGCAGGGTTTCTGCCGCCGTCCCTCGGCGCCTGTACCGGCGGCGGCCGGCCGGAGAGCCTGACAGTGGCCGGCGGTGAACCCGGCGGGTTTTATCTGGAGTTCTCCACCCTGCTGGCGGCAGCGCTGGAACGCCACGGCGTTGCGCGCCATGCCATGGCGGTAGCCACCGGAGGGAGTCTGGACAACATCGAGGAACTCCATGCCGGCAGGGCCGCTTTTGCCGTCGCCCTGGCCGACGCGGCCGTCCAGCCGGGGGCGGGAGCGGAGATCGCCGCGGTGGGGAAGGTATACGAAAACTACGTCCACTGCGTGGTGCGGAAGGACAGCGGCGTCCGCGACATTTCCGGGCTGGCGGGACGCCGGGTTGCTGTGGGCCAACCGGGTTCGGGCACATCGCTGACCACTCCCCGGCTGCTTGAGGCCGCCGGCCTGGGCACCTCGGCGGATTCGGCCAGGCCCACCGCCGGAACAGCCACCGTTGAACATCTTGGCCTGAATGACGGCATCGCCGCCCTCAAGGCCGGAACCGTGGATGCCCTGTTCTGGTCCGGCGGGGTTCCCACGGCTGCCATTGCCGCGGCTCAGCAGGAGGTGGCCCTGGGACTTCTGGACCTGTCCGGCCTGCTGCCGGAACTTCGACGGCGGTACGGCGGGATGTACGACCGGGTCCTGATCCCGGACGGCAGCTATTCCGACGTGCCGGCGGTGTGGACGGTGGGTGCCCCCAACCTGCTCCTGTGCCGCAAAGACCTCGATGATGGCACGGTGGAGCGGACGGTCCAGCTGCTGGTGCACTCGGCCGCGGAACTGATCCCCCAGTCCACCCTGGGCGTCCAGTTCCTCAGCGCGGAGAGCCTCATCAACACCGCCGGCGTCCCCCTGCATCCCGCCGCCGCCAAGGCGTACCGGGAGCTGCACGGCTAACCGGGCCGGGAGCGGGCGACGCTGCCACCCCCGTTTAGGTCCCCGAGTGGGCCTGCAGGAAGCTGTACACCTCGGTCTCGTCCACGCCGGGAAAGGCTCCCGGGGGCATGGCGGCCAGCAAGTGGGAGTGGGCGCGGGCGGAGGGCCAGGCGTTGCCGGCCCACTCGGATGTCAAGGACTCAGGCGGGCGTTTGCAGCAGGTGGGATCCGGGCAGTTTGAGGTAGCCCGCGCCGTCGTCTCCCGCCCGCGGAACCACTTCACATGCTGGTACGGCACCCCGATGCTGAGCGAGAACTCCCCGCTGGCCGAGCGTTCGGTGCGGGCGGTGCACCAGTAGGTTCCGGACGGCGTGTCCGTGTACTGGCTGTAGGCGCTGAACTTGTCCGGCACATCAAACACTGCCCGCGACGTCCACGCCTTGCATGACGGCTGCCCCTCGATGGCGCCGGTATGGTCCTGCGGAAAGTTCACGCCGTCGTTCTCATACGCCTTGTAGATGATTCCGCTCTGGTGCGTTTTCTGGAAATGCGTGGTGATGCCCAGATGCTTCGTGGCCAGGTTGGTGAAGCGGTGCGCCGCGGTTTCATAGGAAACGGCAAACGCGTCCCGGATGTCCTCAACCGCGATCGCCTTCGCCGTCTTGGCTTTCTGCAAAAATTCGACGGTTGCCTGTTCGGGGAGGAGAAGGGCAGCAGCGAAATAGTTGGTAGCCACCCGCTGCGCGAGGAAATCGCCGTAGTTCCGGGGAGTTTCGTGCCCCAGAACGTAGTGGCCCAGGGCCTGCAGCAGGACAGAGCGGGGATCGTGGTCCTGCCGCTGGCTCTGGGTCAGGTAAATTCTGCGGTTCTTCAAATCCGTCACGGACCGTGTTGAGTGCGGCAGATCCCCTACATGATGGAGGGTGAAACCGAGGTGTGCGGCGATGTCCGCGATCACGTGCTGGCTCAGCGGCCCGGTGGTGTAGCCCACCTCTTTCAGGACCTTCTGCGCCTCCGCCTCATACTCCGGAAAATAGTTGCCACGCTCCCGCATCATGGCCCGCAGTTCACCGTTGGCCCGGCGGGCTTCTTCCGGGGTAGCCACCTGCTCGTTCATCTTGCGTTCGAGCTCCTGCAGCAGCCCCACCTGGGCCTCCAGCACATCGAGCGGAAGCCGTGAGCTGATGCGGATTTTCGGCAGGTTCAGGGACTCATAGAGGGGCCCGCGCTGGTACCGCTCGAGCTCGATTTCCAAGGCGGCCCGGCGGCTGGGAGGTTCAGCCCCGAGCAGTTGATCGATGCTTACGTTGAGCGCGGACGCCAAGTGTTGGAGGAGGCCGAGTTTGGGTTCCCGCTTGCCATTTTCAATCAGGCTCAGCTGGCTCGGTGCTGTTCCGACGGCGGCACTCAGGCCTTCCAGGGTAAGCCCCGCCTGTTTGCGGAGGTGGCGCACGCGGCGGCCCAGTGAGATGACGTCCAGTTCCGCCACCGTCCCCGGGGACGGCGTCTGCAAAACTTCCCTGTTCCAGCTTGAAGGCGACATTTTTGAAGAATACGTGAAGAAGTGCATTTCTTTCCAGAGTTTTTGTCTAGAAAGCCGGTTGCAAATGCAGAAAAGTGGTGTTCACGGAAAAGTTACACCGCACCGGGGTAGCTGGCCGGGACTGCGAAGAAGCAGGCCCGGCCAGCAGTAAACCGCCGGAGCTCAATCGAGGAGATCAACGATGACTGCAGCATTTGAGCCCACCCAGCAGCCGTCCGGCCAGGACACAACACAGCAGGCCGCCGCCCTGGAGCTTGAGTGGGCCGCCAATCCCCGCTGGGAAGGTGTGACCCGGGACTACTCAGCTTCCGACGTCGTCCGTCTCCGTGGCCGCGTCTCCGAAGAACACACCCTGGCCCGCCGCGGCTCGGAGAAGCTCTGGAAGCAGCTCACCGAAGAGCACAAGTCCGGCGGCTACACGAACGCCCTGGGTGCGCTGACCGGCAACCAGGCCGTGCAGCAGGTCAAAGCCGGGCTGCGGGCCATCTACCTCTCGGGCTGGCAGGTCGCCGCGGACGCCAACAACTCCGGCCACACCTACCCGGACCAGTCCCTCTACCCGGCCAATTCGGTCCCCACCGTGGTCCGGCGCATCAACAACGCCCTGCTCCGGGCCGACCAGATCGAGTTCTCCGAAGGCGTACAGACCGTCGAGGACTGGCTGGTCCCGATCGTCGCCGACGCCGAGGCCGGCTTCGGCGGTCCGCTGAACGCCTACGAACTCATGAAATCCATGATCCAGGCCGGCGCCTCAGGTGTGCACTGGGAAGACCAGCTCGCCTCCGAAAAGAAGTGTGGCCACCTCGGCGGCAAGGTGCTCATCCCCACCCAGCAGCACGTCCGCACCCTGAACGCCGCCCGCCTCGCAGCCGACGTCGCCGGCACGCCGTCCGTGGTCATCGCCCGCACGGACGCCGAGGCAGCCACCCTGATCACCTCGGATGTGGACGAACGCGACCAGGAATTCATCACCGGTGAACGTACCGCCGAGGGCTTCTACAAGGTCCGCAACGGCATCGAACCCTGCATCGCCCGCGCCAAGGCCTACGCCCCCTACTCGGACCTGATCTGGATGGAAACCGGCACCCCGGACCTGGAACTGGCCCGCAAGTTCGCCGAAGCAGTCAAGGCCGACTTCCCTGACCAGATGCTTTCCTACAACTGCTCGCCGTCGTTCAACTGGCGCAAGCACCTGGACGACGCCACGATCGCGAAGTTCCAGCGTGAACTCGGCGCCATGGGCTTCACCTTCCAGTTCATCACCCTGGCCGGATTCCACGCCCTGAACTACTCGATGTTCGACCTCGCCCACGGCTACGCCCGCGAGGGCATGAGCGCCTACGTCGAACTGCAGGAAAAGGAATTCGCCTCCGAATCCCGCGGCTACACCGCAACCAAGCACCAGCGCGAAGTCGGCACCGGCTACTTCGACGACATCTCCACCGCGCTCAACCCGAACGCATCCACCCTCGCACTTGTCGGATCGACAGAAGAGGGCCAGTTCCACTAATTTCCGCCCAAGGTGAGCCATTCGCCTCGCTCACCAATGAGGCACGACGGCGGCACGGCCTCAGCGTGACGTCGCCCGGCCCGGATGGGGAATCCGGAAGCGTGCGTAAAGGGGCCCCGTCCCCGGCGTCGACCAAGCTCTGCGAGGTCCTACGCCGGGGACGGGGACAGCACGCGGAGGATTTCCCATCCGGGCCCACCCAGGCAAGTACCGCCGTCGAACTTCCTTTTTTGTCTTTAAGGAGACTTCAGATGAACAGCTTCACCGATAGCTTCACGATCAACGGCATTACACTCACCGCGCAGCCCATGTGCCGGCAGGATGAGGTTTTGACACCGGATGCGCTGGGGTTCGTTGCCAAGCTGCACCGGGCCACTGCGGAACGCCGGCAGGAGCTGCTGCAGGCACGAAGGACCCGCCGCGCCGACATTGCCGCCGGCCAGGACCCGCGGTTCCTGCGGGAGACCGAGCACATCCGCAACGACCCGTCCTGGCGGGTCGCTCCCCCGGCGCCGGGCCTGGAAGACCGGCGGGTGGAGATCACCGGGCCGGTGGACCAGAAGATGACCATCAACGCCCTGAACTCCGGCGCCAAGGTGTGGCTCGCGGACATGGAGGATTCCTCCACCCCCACGTGGCGCAACGTGATCAAGGGCCAACTGAACCTCACCGACGCCTTGGAACGCCGCATCGACTTCACCAGCCCTGAGGGCAAGGAATACAAGCTCCGGCCCGCCGGCGACCTGCCCACCATCGTGGTCCGCCCCCGCGGCTGGCACCTGCCCGAAAAGCACATGCTGATCGACGGTGCCCCGATCGCCGGCGGCATCGTTGACTTCGGCCTGTTCTTCTTCCACAACGCCCGCCGGCTGCTCGCCCAGGGCAAGGGCCCGTACTTCTACCTGCCCAAGATCGAAAACCACCTCGAAGCGCGGCTCTGGAACGACATCTTCATCCTCGCCCAGGACCTGCTCGGCATCCCGCAGGGAACCATCCGCGCCACCGTGCTGATCGAAACCATCACCGCAGCCTTCGAAATGGAGGAAATCCTCTACGAACTGCGGGACCACGCCGCCGGCCTGAACGCCGGCCGCTGGGACTACATCTTCTCCCTGATCAAGAACTTCCGGACCCGCGGCCCCCGCTTCGTGCTCCCTGACCGCGGCCAGGTCACCATGACCCAGCCCTTCATGCGCGCCTACACCGAACAACTGGTCCGCGCCTGCCACAAGCGCGGCGCCATGGCCATCGGCGGCATGGCAGCAGCCGTGCCCAACCGCAAGGACGAGGCAGCCAACGCCAACGCCCTTGAGAAGGTCCGCGCGGACAAAACCCGCGAAGCAAACGACGGGTTCGACGGCTCCTGGGTGGCCCACCCCGACCTGGTGCCCGTCTGCCGGGAAGTGTTCGACGGCGTCCTCGGCGACAAGACCAACCAGCTGGACCGGCTCCGGGAGGACGTCACCCCGGACGACCGCGCCCTGATCGACGTGGCAGCAACCACCGGCACCATCACCGAACAGGGCATCCGGAACAACATCGAAGTAGGCATCCGCTACATCGAATCCTGGCTCCGCGGCAACGGCGCAGTGGCCATCCACAATCTCATGGAAGACGCCGCCACCGCCGAGATCTCCCGCTCCCAGCTGTGGCAGTGGATGTTCGCGTCGGCCATCACCGACCACGGCGAAATCATCACCCACCACTGGGTCGAGGAACTCCTCGACGAGGAATTCGCCCGGCTCGAACGCTTCGACGGCGACCGCTTCGAAGACGCCCGCGACATCTTCGAAGAAGTCACCCTCGGCAACGACTTCCCGTCCTTCCTCACCCTCCCCGCCTACGCCCGCTACCTCACCGAAGCCCGTGAACAGGCCACCGTTGAGGAGCTCGCCGCAGCCTGAGCAAGAACTTCCGTCTGCCGGGCCGGCATGCTCTTCGCAACAGGCGCCTCCGAAATCCGGAGGGCCGGCCCGGCGACGGAGCACCACCCTCGAACGCTCTCTCACTTGATGTGCCTAATACACCGACGCTCTCTCACTTTCCTGAAGAAAGTGAGAGAGCGTCGGTGTATTTGTTGCAGGATCTGAGACAGCGTCTGTGCACCGCAGGGAAAAGCCCGACGGCGGCCGTCGCCTTAGCGGCCCTTCGGTACCCGCCGCACAGAGAGGGTGGCCGCGACGAAGAACGTGAGCACCGAGGCCAGGATGACCAGCAGGGCCGGCGTCCAGGAACCCGAGACGTCGTGTATGTAGCCCACCAGCGGAGGAGCCACGGCGCCGAAGCAATAGCCAAGCCCCTGGACGGTCGCGGACATCCTCCCGGCGGACACCTGGTCCCGGGCCAGCTTGATGATGGCGATGAAGATCAGGGTGATTCCGCCGCCCTGGGCCACACCGCCAAAAACGGACCATAGCCACCACAGCCCGGGGACCAGCAGGAGGCCGGCGGGCACCGATGTCCACAACACCCCCAAGATGACAGCCGCCGTCGTCGTACTGAAGTACCTGGCCGCGAAAGGAACACCCAGGCCGCCCACAATGGCGAACACCTGGAACACCGAGGAACCCGCCCCCGCCGCGGAAGCGGACATCCCCAGTTCGTCATTCAGGTAGCTGGGCAGCCATGCCGTGACGGCGTAGTAGGAGAAGGCCTGACCTGCGAACGCCGCGGTGAGCCCCGCAGTGGTCCAGCCCGAGCCTGCCACCGCCGCCGGTCGCTGCCCGTCCGGCACCGCAGCGGCGGAGGGCACAAAGGCCGCACGGAGCCCGACGGCGAGCACCCAGCACACGATGGCCGCAACCGCCAGGAGCGCAGTAGACCCGAGCGCGAGCTGCCAGGAAGTGAGTTCGGCAAGGGGTGCCGTGACCATCGATGTCAGGAAGGACCCGACGTTCAGCGCGGCTGTGTAGACGCCCATCGCGGTCCCTTGCCGCAGCGGCGGAAAGTCGCGGCGGATGATGAGGGGAACAGCGATGTTGCCAATGGTGATGGCCAGGCCGATGACCACCGTCCCGGCCAACACGAGCGCAGGGCCGCCGGCAGACCGGATGATGACCCCGGCCAGAACCCCCAGGATGGTGAGGGTCACCGCGAATTCGGCACCATACCCGCGGGCCACCAGCGAGGCGAGGGGTGCCGCCAGCGCAAAGCACAGGACCGGAATGCTGGTGAGCAGGCCCAGCACTACCGGCGTAAAGCCGAGGTCCGCCTGCATCACATCGACCACCGGCGCTACGGCCACGAACGGGCCTCGGAGGTTCAGTGCCAGCAGCCCGATGCACGCCAGCAGGATCCACGTGTTCGGAATCCGGGCCAGGAACCGGCCGCTCACCAGCGGGGAATGGGGGTTGAGACTTTTTTCATCACCCTCATTGCTATCACGGGCTTTGCGCGGGGCTGTCCCCGGTTGCCGCGCCGTCCTGCCATACGATGAATGTCACTGCCGCGGAACGGGACGAAGGACACAGACATGCAGCACCGGCTTGCCATCCTTGACGACTACCAGGACGTGGCCCACGGATTCGCAGACTGGTCCTCGCTGGAGGCCGACGGCGTCACGGTCACCACGTACCGCGAGCCGTTCAGTTCGCCGGAGGCACTGGAGTCCGCCCTGACCGGCGCCACTATCGTCGTTGCCATGCGGGAACGGACGGCGTTTCCCCGTGAGGTCCTCGAAAAACTGCCTGCCCTCCAGCTCCTCGTCACTACCGGGATGGCCAACGCCTCCATCGACGTCGCCGCCGCCACGGACCTCGGCATCACAGTCTGCGGCACTCCCGGCTCCCCCACCGCCGCACCGGAACTCACTTGGGCCCTGCTCCTGGCCACCGCCCGCAACATCCCGGCGGAGGACTCCTCGCTGCGCGCCGGGGCATGGCAGCACACGGTGGGATTCGAGCTCGCGGGCAAAACCCTCGGTGTGGTGGGCCTGGGCAAGATCGGCCGCAGGATCGCCGCTTACGGCCAGGCCTTTGGTATGGACGTGCTCGCGTGGAGCCAGAACCTCACCGATGAGGCCGCCGCCGAGGCGGGGGTGCGGAAGGTAGCCAAGGAGGAGCTTTTCCGGAATTCGGACGTCGTCAGCCTCCACCTGCGCCTGTCTCCCCGGTCAGAGGGCCTGGTGGGCGAGCCGGAGTTGAGGCTGCTGGGTCCCAACGGCATTCTGGTGAACACCGCGCGGGGGCCGTTGGTGGACCAGGACGCCCTGGTCCGGGCTCTCACGGAAGGCTGGATCGCCGGGGCGGCGCTGGACGTCTTCGACCACGAGCCCCTCCCGGCAGGCCACCCCCTCCTCACTGCTCCCAACACCGTACTGTCCCCGCACTTGGGGTATGTGACGCGGGAGAGCTACCGGGAGTTCTACGGCGGTGCGCTGGAAGACGTTAAGGCCTGGCTCGCGGGGTCACCCGTGCGCGTGATTTCGGCCTAGAAGTCCCTGACCGGCTGCCTGCAGCGTTGCCTCCACAGCAGCAGGGGACAGCACATGCTGCGTCACCATCTGGCTGGCGCCAAGGATGGCAGTCCTGTCACCGGCAACGGACAAAGAGATCCGCAGGTGGGCGGTGGCCAGGGGCAGCGAGCGCCGGTACACCACTTCCCGCACGCCGGCCATGAGGTGCTCTCCGACCTGGCCCAGGCTCCCGCCGATCACAATGACGGACGGGTTGAGCAGGTTGACCACCGTGGCCAGTACGTCCCCCACGTCCCGTCCCGCCTGGCGGAGTACCTGGATGGCCTGCAGGTTCCCCTGCGCCACAAGCCTCAGCACGTCACTGCCCTTGGCGGCCGCCACGCCCTGCCGGTTCAGTTCGGCTGCCAGGGCGGGGCCCGATGCCATGGCCTCCAGGCACCCGTAGTTGCCGCACCGGCATAGCACATCGTCCCCGCGCGGGACCCGCACATGGCCAAGGTCACCGGCAGTGCCGTTGGCACCGCGCTGCAGGGTACCGCTGCTGATGATCCCGGAACCAATTCCGGTAGCCACCTTGATAAACAGGAAATTGCTGTGCTCGGGCCAGTGCGCGGTCCTTTCCCCCAGCGCCATGATGTTCACGTCGTTGTCCACCAGCACGGGAACCGGCAGCGAGCGCCGGACATAAGCCACCACGTCGAACCCGTCCCAACCGGGCATGATGGGCGGTTTGACCGGCCGTCCCGTGGCGTGCTCCACGGGCCCCGGCAGGCCGATGCCGACGCCGGCCACATCACCGGCAGCACGTCCGGCTGCTTTCAGGAGCGACAGTCCCTCTGCCAGCACGCGGTCCAGCACCGCCTCCGGCCCGGCCGCCACGTCCTGCGCCAGCCGCTGCTCGGCAAGAACCTCGCCGCTGAGGTCCGTGACGGCGACGATCACGTGCGTGGCCCCAATATCCACCGCCAGCACAACGCGCACGGCGGGATTAAAGGCAAAGCGCGACGGCGGCCTTCCGCCGCTCGAGGTGGCCTCCCCCGCAGGGCCCACCAGCCCGCAGGCGAGGAGGGCATCGATCCGTGACGCCACCGTCGACCGTGCCAGCCCGGTGGTGAGGGCCAGTTCAGCGCGGGTACGGGCCCTGCCGTCACGCAGAAGCTGGAACAGCACGCCGGCGCCGCCTTGCGCGGGGGCAGGCTCAGGCATGGCGCTCCTCCCGGCAATGTTGGTCATAGGACATAGATAGCACGGCCACTTCTGCATGTCACGCTACCAACTTTTGCTTGACGGGCAGCAAAAGTCATCCTAGCGTTGCTGTAGCCGAAGAGTTGTAGCCGGGCCCACTCCCGTCCGAATCCGGACACAAGGCCGTGTCCGGGAACGTCCAGAAACCAGGAGACAGCATGTCCTACTCGCTCCAGCTCTACACCCTGCGCGACGCCGTCGCGCAGGACCTGCCCGGCACCATCAAGAGGGTCGCAGAGATCGGCTTCACCCAGGTGGAGCCGTACAACTTCGTCGCCACCGCTCAGGAACTCGGCGAGGCGCTGCGCGAAAACGGGCTGACGGCACCCTCCGGCCACGCCCCGCTGCTGAGCCAGGACCAGGACCAGATCTTCGCTGCCGCCAAGGAACTGGGCATCACCACCGTCATCGATCCGTTCATTCCGGCCGAACGCTGGCAGTCCGCCGAAGACGTGCAGGCCACCGCTGCCGCGCTGAACCAGGCGGCAAAGAAGGGTGCCGGGTACGGCATCCGCGTGGGCTACCACAACCACCAGTGGGAGCTGGAGTCCACCGTGGCGGACCGGACTGCCCTGGAGTATTTTGCAGACCTGCTGGATCCGGAAGTGGTCCTGGAGGTGGACACGTACTGGGTGGCCGTCGGCGGACAGAATCCCGTGGACATCCTGACAACACTCGGGGACCGGGTGAAGTTCATCCACATCAAGGACGGCCCCCTCACCACCGACACCAAGGCCCAGCTTCCGGCGGGGCAGGGCAAGGTTGCCGTGCTGGACGTCATCTCTGCAGCCAGGTCGCTGGAAGTGGGCGTGGTGGAGTTCGACGACTACGACGGCGACATCTTCGAGGGCATCAGCCAGAGCCTGGCCTTCCTGGAGGAATCCGGCGCTTCATCTGCAGGAGCCCAGGCATGAGTACCCCCGCAACAACGGCCTCCGGTCACACCCCAACGGGCAGGGGCCCGGTTGGCGTCGCCGTCGTCGGCGCCGGAAACATCAGCAAGCAGTACCTGGACAACCTCACCGTGTTCCCGGACCTGAAGGTGCATGTCATCGCGGACCTCTTTGAGGAAGCCGCCGGGGCACGGGCCAAGGAGTACGGCATCCCCGAATGGGGCGGGGTAGACAAGGCCCTGAGCCATCCCGACGTCGAGATCATCGTCAACCTGACCATCCCTGCTGCCCACGTGGAAGTGGCCACCGCCGCCGTCAACGCCGGCAAGCACGTCTGGACCGAAAAGCCCTTCTCGCTGGACCGCGAATCCGGCCTGGGCCTGCTCAAAACCGCCGACGCGGCAGGACTCCGGCTCGGTTGCGCCCCGGACACGTTCCTCGGCGCCGGCCTGCAGACAGCGCTGCGGATCATCCGGCGCGGCGATATCGGCACCCCGCTGACAGCGATGACCACGTTCCAGACGTCCGGCCCGGAATCCTGGCACCCCAACCCGGCGTTCCTGTTCCAGCACGGCGCCGGTCCGCTGTTCGACATGGGCCCCTACTACCTCACCACGCTGATCCAGGCCTTCGGCTCCATCCGCAAGGTGGCCGCCGTCGGCTCCAAGTCCAGGGACGTCCGCGTCATCGGCTCTGGTCCCAAAGCCGGTGAAGACTTCGTGGTGGAAGTGCCCACCCACGTCTCCGCCATGGCCCAGTTCGAGTCCGGAGCCTCCTCCCACAGCGTCTTCTCATTCGAGTCCCCCCGCCAGCGGATGGGTTTCGTGGAGATCACCGGCACGGAGGCCACCATCTCGCTGCCGGACCCCAACTACTTCGACGGCGACGTCAGACTCTGGCGGGCGGGCGATGAGGACTGGACCACCATCCCCTCCACCGGACCCGCCAATGGCCGCGGCATGGGAGTCCTGGACATGGCCCGTTCCATCCGCGCCGGGGTCCCCCACCGCGCCACCGGCGACCTCGCCTACCACGTCCTGGACGCGATGGTGTCCATCAACGAATCCGTGCAGTCCGGCACCTTCGTGGATGTGGCGAGCAACGCCCCGGCATCACAACCCATCCCCGAAGACTGGTCCCCCGAAACACTGACGCTGGGAGAAGGCGCATGAGCAAGAAAATAAACCAGAGCCCCCTGGGCGTGGCCATGATCGGCTATGCCTTCATGGGCAAGGCCCACTCGAACGCGTGGCGGAACGTAGCCAGCTACTTCGACGTGCCGGCCTTTGAGCAGAAGGTCCTGGTGGGCCGGGACGCCTCCGCCGTCGCCGAAGCCGCCGCCAAGTACGGGTGGCAGGAAACAGCCACGGACTGGCGCACTGTCATCGAACGCGACGATATCCACATCATTGATATCTGCGCGCCGGGCTGGATGCACGCCGAAATCGCCGTGGCCGCCCTCGAGGCGGGCAAGCACGTACTGCTGGAAAAACCGCTGGCCAACACCCTCGCCGAGGCTGAAGCCATCACCGCCGCCGCACAGGTGGCACGGGCCAAGGGCGTGCAGTCGATGGTGGGCTTCAACTACCGCCGCGTCCCGGCCCTGGCCCTGGCAAAGGAGCTCATCGCAGAGGGCAGGCTTGGCGGGATCCGGCAAGTCCGCGCGGCGTACCTGCAGGACTGGCTCGCCGACGAAACAGCACCCATGACCTGGCGGCTGAAGAAGGAGACCGCCGGTTCAGGGGCACTGGGCGACATCGCGTCCCACGCCATCGACCAGGTCCTCTTCCTGCTCGGCGACCAGGTTACCGAGGTCTCGGGCCGGCTGCAGACCTTCGTGGACCGGCGGCCCGGTGCCGACGGGCTTGAAGACGTCACGGTCGACGACGCCGCCTGGGTGACGCTGGCCCTGGCCTCCGGAGCAATCGCCTCAGTGGAGGCCTCCCGGGTAGCCACGGGCCGGAAGAACTCCCTGCAGATCGAGGTTTACGGCGACAAGGGCGCCCTCCGCTTCGACCTGGAGAACCTCAACGAGCTTCAGTTCCTGGACGCCACGGCGCCCGCACGCGAGCAGGGCTTCCGCCGGATCGTGGTCACCGAACCCGGGCACCCGTACCTGGACGCGTGGTGGCCGCAGGGCCACATCATCGGCTGGGAACACACCTTCACGCACGAAGTCCGCGACCTCCTGCTGGCCATCGACGGCGGAACCCAGCCGTCGCCGTCGTTCGAGGACGGCCTGGAAGTCCAGCGCATCCTCGCTGCGGTGGAGGAATCCGCGGCCGCCAAGAGTGCCCTCATCCAGCTGACCACCACTGAAGGAGCCTGACCATGCCCCGCCCGTACACCCTGTTCACCGGCCAATGGGCCGACCTGCCCTTCGAGGAAGTCGCGCGCCTCGCGTCCGGCTGGGGCTACGACGGCCTGGAAATCGCCGTCTCCGGCGACCACCTGGACGCCTGGCGCTGGGACGAGCCCGGCTACGTCGAGTCCAAACTCGCCGTCCTGGACAAGTACAACCTCAAGGTCTGGGCCATCTCCAACCACCTCAAGGGCCAGGCCGTCTGCGATGACCCCATCGACTTCCGCCACGAAGCCATTGTCGGCGCCAAGGTCTGGGGTGACGGCGACCCCGAAGGCGTCCGCCAACGCGCCGCGGAGGAAATGAAGCACACCGCCCGGCTCGCCAAGGCACTGGGCGTGGACACCGTCGTCGGCTTCACCGGTTCCTCGATCTGGCAGTACGTCGCCATGTTCCCGCCCGTCCCGGAAAAGGTCATCGACGCCGGCTACCAGGACTTCGCCGACCGCTGGAACCCCATTCTGGACGTCTTTGACGAATGCGGCGTCCGCTTCGCCCACGAAGTCCACCCCTCAGAAATCGCCTACGACTACTGGACCACCGTCCGCACCCTCGAAGCCATCGGCCACCGCCCCGCGTTCGGCCTGAACTGGGACCCCTCCCACATGATGTGGCAGGGCATCGACCCCGTCTCCTTCATCTGGGACTTCAAGGACCGGATCTACCACGTGGACTGCAAGGACACCAAGGTCCGCCAAACCGGCCGCAACACCGTGATGGGCTCCCACCTGGCCTGGGGTGACCCCCGGCGCGGCTGGGACTTCGTCTCCGCCGGCCGCGGGGACGTCCCCTGGGAAGCGTCCTTCCGTGCCCTGACCGCCATCGGATACAACGGCCCCATCAGCATCGAATGGGAAGACGCCGGCATGGACCGCCTCCACGGCGCCCCCGAGGCCCTCGCCGCGCTCAAGAAGTTCGACTTCCCGCCGTCGAACACCTCCTTCGACGCCGCCTTCAAGCAGTAGCCCGAAGAGTTTTTGTCCAGGTATGCACGCGTGGGATGCCCCGAGCCCTGCATACCTGGACAAAAACTCCGAAGGCAGGCACGTAGAATCCCTGCATGCCACATTCCATCCGCACAGCAACAACGGACGACGCCCGGGCGCTGGCTGCCCTGGCGGCCGTCACCTTCCCGCTGGCGTGCCCGCCGTCGGCGTCGCCTGAGGATATAGCCGCCCACCTGGCCGGCACCCTCAGCGAACCCCACTTCGAGGCGTACCTCGCCGACCCCGATGTCACCATCCTCGTGATCGAGTCCGACGACGGGCTGCGCGGCTACAGCCTGCTGGTAAACCGGCCTGCCAACGATCCGGACGTTGTTGCTGCCCTGGACATCCTGCCGTCCGTGGAGCTCAGCAAATGCTACGTACACCCGGAGCACCACGGACTCGGAGCCGCGGCGGAACTGATGCATGCCAGCCTCGTGGCTGCAGCGGAAACCGGCGGGAGGGGCGTCTGGCTGGGAGTCAACAGCCAGAACGCCCGGGCCATCCGCTTCTACGAGAAGTCAGGGTTCCGGAAGGTGGGCACCAAGTCGTTCCGGCTGGGCACCACTGTGGAGCACGACTTCGTGCTGGAGCGCGCCGTCCCCTGACTGCCGCAGCCCCCTGAGGTTCGCCCCATAACACGCTGCCGTCACGCGTGCTGATGGGCATTGGGCGCGTAAGCCAGGGGCGGACGGGGTTCGGCCAGGAGCTTGAGTCCAGGCGGGAGCCCGTCAATGCTGCCACCGGTCCCATGCGCCCTGATAGTGATGCGGGAGGAGTCGATCCGGACATTCGCGGCCTGGAAGTCGCCCATGTCCTCGGGGAGGATCGGCGCCAGGTGCACCACTCCGTGGGTGTATACAGGGTCGAAACGAAGCAGCACGCGCATCAGCTGCACCGGGGCGGCCGCTGCCCAGGCCTGCGGCGAGCACGCAGTGGGATACGGCACGGGCCCGGGGAACTCGCCGCGGTCGAAACCGCAAAACAGTTCCGGCAGCCGCCCATCGAAGTGTTCGGCGGCGTCGATAAGGCCGGAGGCGACCCGCCGGGCCTCCTCCACGTATCCGTACCGCATCAGTCCCGTTGCCACGAGAGCGGAGTCGTGCGGCCACACCGAACCGTTGTGGTAGCTCACCGGGTTGTAGGCGCCCATGTCTGATGCAAGGGTCCGGATGCCCCAGCCGGTGAACATCTGGGGCGACATCAGGTGCTCCACCAGCGAGTGCGCCTTGTCCTCGTCCACGATGCCGGTCCAGAGGCAGTGGCCGATGTTGGACGTCAGCGCGTCCACAGGCCGCTTGTCCTTGTCCAGGGCCACCGCGAAGTAACCCTTGTCCGGCAACCAGAACTCCTCGTTGAACGCGGTCTTCAGCGTCGCGGCCTTGTCAGCCCAATGCTGTTCCAGCGCCACGTCGCCATCCCAGCGTGCCAGCAGGGAGCGGCCGATATAGGCGGAGTAGACATAGGCCTGGACTTCACACAGGGCTATGGGGGTTTCCGCAATGGTGCCGTCGGCGAAGTTGATGCCGTCCCAAGAGTCTTTCCAGCCCTGGTTCACCAGCCCATGGTCATTGGGACGCTGGTACTCAACAAATCCGTCGCCGTCGCGGTCACCATAGTTTTCGATCCAGTCCAGGGCCCGGTCGGCGTGTGGCAGCAGCGGATGGATGATCTCGCGCGAAAGGCCCCAGCGGCTAAGCTCCCCCAGAACGCCCACGAACAAAGGAGTGGCGTCGGCGGTGCCGTAGTAGGCGGTACCGCCGAGGGACAGCCCGGCAGTTACGCCCAGCCGCACCTCATGCGGAATCCGCCCTGGTTCTTCCTCGGAGCCCGGATCCACCTTGGTTCCCTGCAGCCCGGCCAGGGTCTGCAGGGTGCCGGCCGCCAGTTCCGGACTCACCAGCAGGGACATGTAGGACGTTAGCAGTGAGTCCCGGCCGAACAGGGCCATGAACCAGGGGGCGCCGGCTGCCACGGCCACCCGGCCAGGATGGTGCTCGTCGAAGATCCGCAGGGAACCCAGGTCGCTTTGGCTCCGGTTCAGCACGTCCTGCAGGTTGCTGTCCGTCACGGTGACCTGGGGGACGTTCTCCTCCCAGGCCCGGTGCCGCCGCACGCCTTCCCGGTGGCGTGGTGGCCGGCCTTCGGTGAAGGGCTCGGCAGGCGGCTGTCCGTTGACCAGCGGCACCACAATCACGCTGGTGGACCACTTGCCCCGGGCCGGCACCGTGGCGCGGAACCGGAGTCCGTCGGTGCTGACCTCGGCGCCGGCTGCCCGGACCGCCGTTCCCCGCCGCTGTCCGTGGCGCGCAGCTTCTATCACGAGGCTGCCGTCCACCACTTCGCTGACGGCGTCAGCGCCCCGTGTTGTCCGCCCGCCCTTGACGTCGAAGAGATCCGCCTGGTCTGCGTCCACCAGCAACTCGATGTCGCAGGCCACCGGCTCAGCAGAGTAGTTTTCCAGCGTGATGTCGTCCTGCAGACCGGGACCAATGTGGCGAACCTGCCGGACCACCAAAGGGCTGTCGAAGCGCCCGTCCGGCCACTTGGCCCGGCCCACGAAGGTGGCAGCGAAGGGTTGCGGCTTCTGTGCCACCAGCGGCTCCCGCAGTGAGCCGTTGATCCGAAGGACCCAACGGGAAATGATGCGGGTGTCCTGGAAGAATGCCCCGTTCGTGCCGCCGTCGGCACTGATATCACCCGTTTCGGACGAAATGCAGAACGAGGACCCCTCCACTACGGTGACCGAACCCGACTCGGATGCGCCGGCCTCGGTATCGGCGTTCCATGCGGTCATGAACGCACTCCTTCGCTAGGCGACGGCCCTGCCGCGGATCGCCAAGACCGTCTTAAAGATTCTGGTGCACGCGAACCGTATCCGGAACCCCTGCGGGCATCTCCCCGGCCAACAGTTTTTCGAACAGCTGCAGGTGGTCGTTGACCATGCGTGCCTCGCTGAACCTGTCCTCCGCCATCTTCCGGCATGCTGCCCGGCTCAGTGTTTCCGCCTCCTGGACAAAGCCCGCCAGCTGCTCCGTGCGCCCCAGGAACCCAGTACGGCCGTGGTCGATGATTTCGGGTGCAGAGCCGATCGGGGTGCCGATTACGGGCGTCCCCGTTGCCAGGGCCTCGATCATCACCAGCCCAAATGGCTCGGCCCACTGGATGGGATTGAGGAAGGCCAGCGCTTCGCCCACCAGCCCGTACTTGGCGGCATCATCGACTTCCCCAACAAAGTCCTCGTTGGGCCCCAGCATCGGCTCGATGACGTCGCGGAAGTAGCGGATCTCGTCCGGCTGGCGCATCTTGACCGCTATCCGCAGCGGCATCCCCGCCTCCCTGGCGATCACGATGGCCTCCAGCAGTCCTTTGTCCGGGCACGCCCGCCCGACGAAGCACAGGTACCCGCCGCTCCCCGATCCCACCGGCACCGAAGCCACATCCATCCCGTGGTGGATTACCCGCGTCACCGGCACCTCGGGCGCGCGCGAGCATTGGTCACGGGAGATGGCGATGACGGCAGCAGTGCGGCCGATGGCACGGTAAATGTCCACCGCTTCCGGGGTGAGAGGGCCGTGGATGGTGGTCACCACCGGAACCTGTCCGGGCCGGTGCAGGTACAGGGGGCCGGCGAGGGTGTGGTCGTGGATGATGTCCACGTCCTCCATGGCGCCGTAAGCACGGGTGACATGGCTCAGCTCCGAGATGGTAAAGCCTAGCCCGTCGATCTGCGCCGGCCGCATACCGGGAACCCGGGGCACCGGGCAGGTGCTGTCCGACGGCACCGCCAGGAGCACCTCGTGGCCGGCCGCAACAAAACCCATGGCCAGGCTGTCCACTACCCGTTCAATCCCGCCGTACGTCACCGGCGGAACCGGAATCCATGGTCCGCCAATCAGTCCTATCCGCATACCTGCCCCGCGAAGAATAGAGGCCGGGCTCCCCAGCTGGCCAAGCATAACCGTCCGCGGAACTGATGCGTACCGCGGTGTGATCTGGAGTGATCCGATGGCTTTTTGCTTAACCTTCCGCTGTCGACTATTCCCCACGATCAGCCACGCGACAAGCCCTACTGTGGGGTATCTAACACGTCTTTCCGGAATGACCGGCCACACCCCGGAGTTACCTCCAGCATGAAGATTGAGATTTGGTCCGATGTCGCGTGCCCGTGGTGCTACATCGGCAAGCGCCGCTTCGAGACAGCCCTTGCCGGCTTCGAGCACCGCGATGAGGTGGAGGTGACGTGGCGCAGCTACCAGCTGGACCCCACCCTGCCCGAGCACTACGACGGCACCGAACTGGAATACCTCAGCACCCGCAAGGGAATGCCTCAGCAGCAGGTCTCACAGATGTTCCAGCACGTCAGCGAGCAGGCAAGGGGTGAGGGCCTGGACTACCGTTTCGATTCCGTGGTGGTGGCGAACAGCTTCACCGCCCACCGCCTGATCCATCTCGCCGCCACGCATGGCAAGCAGGATGAAGCCAAGGAGCGCCTGCTCAGCGACCACTTCGAGCACGGCAGGGACATCGGCAGCCGGGAGTATTTGACCAACCTCGCGCTGGACCTGGACATCAGCAGGGCCGAGGCGGATGAGCTGTTCACCACGGACAAATACGCCGCCGACGTGCGGTCCGATTTTGAGGAAGGCCGTGCGCTGGGCATCAACGGCGTGCCCTTCTTCGTCATCGACCGGAAGTTCGGCCTTTCGGGCGCACAGCCGGCCGAAACCTTCGCGGCCGCGCTGAGCCAGGCATGGCAGGCCGCCAATCCCTTGGTCCTGGTCAACTCCACCGACGGCGACGCCTGCGGCCCCGACGGCTGCACCGTGTAACGGCCCACGCCGTTTACTGACACATCGCGGTAAAGTGTCTACATGCCCAGGATTTCAGCGGCCACCAACGCCGAGCAGCGCGCGGAGACGCAGCGCCGCATCCTTACCGCCTTCGGTGAGCTCCTCTTCTCCCACGGCCTGCCCGGGCTGACCATGACGGACGTGGCCCGGCACGCCGGGGTGGGCCGCACCGCCGTGTATAACTACTACGCGGACATCGAAGAGCTCCTGATCTCCTACGCCTTGGATGAGACAGAAAAGTTCCTGTCCGAGCTGCGCGAAGCGTTGGGCCGCCTGGACAACCCGGTGGAGCGGCTGGCCCTGTACGTCCGCGCCCAGGTGGTGGACCTCAGCCGCCGCCACCTCCCCCCGGGACCTGCGATGGGGGCTGTCCTCTCGCCGTCGTCCTTTGCCAAACTCGCCGACCACGTGGGCGAGTTGAGCGTGCTGCTGCAGGGCATCCTGCGTGACGGCATGGAGCAGGGCTACCTTCCCGCGGCCGACGTCGGCCAGCAGGCGCAGCTGATCCTCGGCACCCTGTCCTCCAGCGCCGCCCGCGGCAGTGACGAGCCTGCGGAGCTGGAAGCGCGCGTGGCCAGGACGGTGCGTTTCATCCAGCTCGGCGCCGGAGCAAGGTTCGACGACGCCGGCCGGCCCGTCCGCGTTGCCCCGCTTCCCGCCGTGGCCCGCTAAGTGATTCTTTAGCGGGTGGGCGCCGCCGAGGGCATGACCGGCCATTTGTCGTCGTCGGCGACGCGGCGGCTTTCGCGCGGGCAGCTGAGCTTGCCCGGCGTCTGGTCAATGAGCTCCGGCGCAGCCAGCGCCTTATAGTCCTGGGCCAGGATCACGTCCACGCTGCCGTCCGTCCTGCCGTCCTGGAAGTAGTCCGAGCCGGGCAGGTTGCGCTGGACGCTGAACGCCGCCGACTGGCCGGCCGGGCCGGACACCACGGCGGCAACTCCGCGGTAACCGGCCTCGATGTTGGCCACCGCGCCCACCACGAACTTCCTGCCCAGGAACTCGTCCGCGACTGACCGCGCCAGCCCGGGCCGGTTGGTCGAGTTGTAGACGTTGAGGTTGATTTTGTCGTTGGCGGTGTAGTCAAAGGTGCCGGCCGGACAGGTGGACACCGTCTTCTCCGCGGGCTCCGCAGAGGGAATCTTCAGCCGTCCGTTGATGATGGCCAGCGCGGTGATGATGGCGGCGGCGATCAGTCCGATGAGGAGCACCAGCACCACCCCGTGAAGCACGCGGCGGCGCACCCTGGCGGTGTCATCGGCGTCGCGCTCCGCTTCGAACGCGGCCCGCAGCTCCGGACCCGAAATAACGTGGTGGCCGTGGAGGACACTCAGGTCCTGCGGCTTGTTCCTAGCCATCTATGACCAGCACGCGGGCGTGGATCGCGGTGCGCTGGTGCAGGGCGGTCCGGACGGCGCGGTGCAGGCCATCCTCCAGGTACAGCGTCCCCTGGTACTGCACCACATGCGGGAAAAGGTCACCAAAAAAGGTGGAATCCTCGGCGAGGAGCGCCTCCAGGTCCAGGGTGCGCTTTGTGGTCACCAGTTCGTCCAGCCGCACCGGACGCGGAGGCAGCGCAGCCCATTCCCTCGGGGTGTTGTAACCATGGTCAGGGTAAGGGCGGCCCTCGCCCACAGCTTTGAATATCACCATGCCACCCTAGGCATCCATTGGGTCCAGCGAAAGTATCCGGCACGCCCCGGGGCAGGTTGTAGCCAAACAGTGACCATGTGTCACACGCGGTGGTCATCACCGGCGGGGCACCGGGAGTTCAGTGCCCTGCTGACAGAATAGAGACATGACCGCAACCGAGTTTCCCGCCTCCTCCGCCGCCGGCGTCCGCCCTCCCGCCGCGCCTCCCCTCGCGCTGCTGCTGGACGTAGACGGTCCGGTGGCGAGCCCCGTGACCCGCGACGTGAAACAGGAGATCATCGGTGACCTCGTGGCCCTGGCTGCTGCCGGGATCCCCGTCATTTTCAACACCGGCCGCTCCGATGCGTTTATCCGCGAGCAGGTGATGGAGCCGATGATCGCCGCGGGGATTCCGGCCGGCACCATCATCCACGCTATCTGCGAAAAGGGCGCTGTCTGGTTCAGCTACACCGCTGCCGGCCCGGGCCCCATCCACGTGGACCGTGAGCTGGCCGTACCCGCAGCCTACGGTGACGACATCCGCCGCATGGTGGCCGAGGACTATGCCACGCACATGTTCTTTGATGAAACCAAACGGGCGATGGTGTCCGTGGAGCAGCACATCGAGGTTCCCAGCGCCGAATACCTGGCCGAGCAGAAACTCTTCGACGCCGACGCCATGGAGCTCATGGCCCGGCACGGCCTGGGCGTGGTCCGGCTGGACCACCACGCCCCCAATTCCGACGACGACGTGGACTACCGCGTGGATCCCACCATCATTTCCACGGACATCGAGTCGGTCCGGCTGGGCAAGGACCTGGGCGCCAGCCGGGCGGTGGAGCTGCTGGCCGCGCAGGGCATCACCCCCCAGGCCTGGCGGACCGTGGGCGACTCGCGCACCGACTACGCCATGGCCGACTGGCTCCACCACAACGACCACGAGGTCAAGCATGTGGACGTCCGCCCGGCAGACGGCGTACCGGTCAAGCCCTACGACGTCCTGACCGCCGCGGACCTGGGACTGGAGGACTCGGTAATCCACGACGACGCCGGCGGAGCTTTCCTGCGCAGCTGGCGGGAGACGCTGGGCGCCTAACCCCATTCCTTACCCCGGACAGCCCGGTCCGAAACCTGCTGTTTCCACCGCGCGGCTATCATGCAGGTAGAGAGGCTTACTTTGACCACCATGGAGAACACCATTACAGAAGCACCGGTACAGGACGAGGTCTACTACGGCAGCCAGGCGTCCGTAGAAGAACAATTCCACGCAGAGGTTACCTCTGCCGCGGCTGAACAGCGCCTGGGGCACCGTGCCGATGTGCTCAGGCACAAGGGCCGCTACGCCCTGATCAACTACAACAGGACCCCGTACCAGGCCATGGTTGAGGACCTGTTGTTCCTGCGCAACGTTCTGGTCAATGCCGGCCTCGCGTACCTCCTGGTCCGCGGCAACAACGACCGCCCCGTCATTGCACTGGACTGGAAGGACCGGAAGAAGCTCCGCGCCGCCTTGGTGGAAGCCTGCCGGGATGAGCCGTTCTACTCCATGACCGTGGATGCCAAAAAGAAGACCTCCGTACTGGTGGCCGACGGCGAGCTGTCCTCCAACCGGCAGGCCCGCATCTTCCGCCTGTACCGGCCCCGCGTTGAACCGGTGGGTGGCTTCGAATTCGGCGCCTCAGCGGGTGTGCAGATCGAGCTCTGGGCTTTTGAAGGCGAGCAGCTGATCCTGCCCATCGAGAACTCCCTCACGCGCCGCACCATGCTGCGGCAGGACGCCGTCCGCGGCACCGTGGAACGCTACGGCCACACCTGGCCCACCATCGAGAACATGTTCGCCGACCACGCCAGCGACATCAGCTTCGACATCGACCTGGTGTTCTCCTGGGTGGACGGCAGCTCCCCCGAGTACATCGCTGCCCGGCGCTCGCAGCAGCAGGGTGTGGTCCTGGGCGAGGGTGACGACCACGAGGCCCGGTTCCGCCAGATCAACGAACTCAAGTACGCACTGCGGTCCGTGTACATGTTCGCGCCGTGGATCCGCCGGATCTTCATCGCCACGGACTCTCCCGCCCCGGCCTGGCTGGCGGACCACCCGGCGGTCACCATTGTCCGCAGCGAGGAGTTCTTCGCCGATCCTTCCGTGCTGCCCACCCACAACTCGCAGGCTGTGGAGTGCCAGCTGCACCACATCGAGGGGCTCTCGGAGCACTTCCTGTACTCGAACGATGACATGTTCTTTGGCCGCCCCGTGGGCCCGGACATGTTCTTCACGCCCGGCGGCATCACCAAGTTCATTGAGGCGGAAACCCGGATCGGACTGGGCGAGAACGCCGCCGAACGCAGCGGTTTCGAAAATGCCGCCCGCGTCAACCGGAAACTGCTGTGGAACCGGTTCGGACGGATCACCACCCGCCACCTGGAGCACACTGCTGCACCGCTGCGGCGCAGCCTGGTGGCGCAGATGGAGCAGGAGTTCCCCGACGAGTTCCGGAAGACGGCCGCCAGCCGGTTCCGGGCGGCGGACAACATCTCCGTCACCAACTCGTTCTACCACTACTACGCACTGCTCACCGGCCGCGCGGTCACCCAGACCGCCGCCAAGGTCCGGTACGTGGACACCACCATGCGCGCCGGGCTGAACTACCTGCCCAAGCTGCTGGCCAAGCGCAACATGGACTTCTTCTGCCTGAACGATGGCAGCTTCCCGGAAGTCGCCGCGGATGAACGGGCCGGGCTGGTGACGGACTTCCTGGAGAAGTACTACCCCATCAAGGCACCCTGGGAGAAGTAGGACAAAAGCGGGGTCCGGGCCGCCCGGCGGCACGGACCCCGCAGCACGTTGGCAGCCGCTGCCGTTATCGGCCCGTGCGCAGTCCGATCTTGCCGCTGCTGCTCTGTTTCGCTGTCTCCGGAATCCGGATCCCGGCAGCTGCCAGCCGCCGTTCCGTCTCTTCCGGCGACACATACTCGCCTACCGTCGTCGAACTTCCCAGCGGGACCACCGAGTGCACGATGGTGTGCTCGTAGACATGCACGAGGTTGAACGACTGCCCGCCGTCCTGCCCCCGGGTACCGCCCACGGCAACGTTCAGGTCCTGGGTGTAGCAGCTGGCGGAGGCGACGGAAACGGGCACACCGGCGAAGCTCGCCGTGGTGGAGTAGTGAAGGTGGCCGGCAAGGATGGTCCGAACATCCGAGTTCCGCACTACTGCCGCCAAGGATGCCTGGTCCCGCAACTCCACCAGGACCGAAAGGTCCAGCACGGAGGGCACGGGCGGGTGGTGGAGCGCAAGGATGGTGCCGTCCGGGGCCGGGGTGTCCAGTTCCTGCGCCAGCCAGTCGAGCTGGGCGTCATCGAGTTCGCCGTGGTGGAAGCCCGGGACCGAGGTGTCCAGGGTGATGACGCGCAGGCCGTTGATGAAGTAGCTGTGGTCCAGGGGGTCGTCGTTGCCGGGCTGGTCCAGCAGGCCTTTGCGGAGGTTGGCCCGGTTGTCATGGTTACCCATGGCCCAGATGACTTCCGCGCCCAGTTCCAGGCAGGCGGGCTCAACGATGGCGCGGAGCTTCACGTAGGCTTCCGGATCGCCCTTGTCCGCAAGGTCTCCGGTGAAGATGACTGCTTCCGGACGGGCCCCGGATGCCTTGACCTCTTCGAAGAGCTGGCTCAGCCGCGCTTCGCTGTCTACGACGCCGTAGAGGGGGTCCGGACCTCCCAACAAGTGGGGATCGCTCAGGTGGAGTAGGAAGTGGCGTGGCCGGGGGTGTTCGGCCTCGATGTGCTCCATTGCTACCTCTGTGGTCGGTGGGAAGCGGCTCTTCCCTTGTACCCTTCAGTAATCTTTATCCAATCAGACATTTGGCAAACTTTGGGTAAATCGCCGAAGCCCGTGTGGAAAAAGCTAAAAGAACTGCGCATTTTTGGAATTAATTCGGGAAAGCGCAGTCTCACCCCAAAGCGTTTTCGATGACGTCGATGATGTCCGCTGAGTCCGGCTCCACGGCGGGCGGGAAGCGGGCGGCCACTTCGCCGTCCCTGTTGACGAGGAACTTCTCGAAGTTCCACTTCACGAACCCCGGCAACAGCCCTGTTTTGAACCTGGTCAGCTCCGTGTACAGCGGGTGCTGGTCCTTGCCGCGGACGTCGGCCTTCATGGTGAGCGGGAACCTCACCCCATAGTTCCGCTCGCAGAACTCAGCGATTTCGTCGTCGCTGCCCGGCTCCTGGCCGGCGAACTGGTTGCAGGGCACAGCCAGGATTTCGAAGCCGCGGTCGTGGAACTTTTCATACAGCGCCTCAAGCCCGGCGTACTGGGGTGTCAGGCCGCAGTTGGACGCCACGTTGACCACCATCACCACCTTCCCCTTGAACCTGCCGAAATCGGTCCGGGTTCCGTCGTTCAGGGTCAGCGGGATGGAATACAAGGGTGTCACAGGCTGCGTCCTCAGGAAGTTGTTCATACAGGGAATTCGTTGCCAGTGGATCACGGTACTGGTCCGGGCTGGACGTTTCCTGGGCTGCTTCAAAGGTCGGGGGCAGGCTCCTCAGCCGGTGGGGAGCGCGGGCGCGGGCGACGGCGATCCGGTCGGGGATGCCGTTTCCACCGGCGACGACGTCGGAGCCGGGGCAGGGGGTGTGGATGTCGGGGCCGGCGCGGGCGCGGGTGACGACGTGGGGACCGGCGCGGGTGAAGAGGGGGCCGGCGCGGGTGACGTCGGGCCCGGAGCAGGAGCGGGCGGCGGCGGTGGCGGTGAAGTCGGGACCGGCGCAGGCGCCGGGGGTGCCGACGTCGGCGTGGGAGCAGGTGTCGGCGTGGGAGTAGGCGTTGTGGCCGGTGCAGTCGGGGTTGGCGTCGGTGTCGGAGTTGGGGTTGGTGTCGGAGTTGGGGTTGGTGTCGGGGTTGGTGTCGGCGTTGGTGTGGGGCTCGGCGTGGTGGGCGTTGGCGAGGGCGAGGCCGGGGACGTCCCCGTGGGTGACGGAGACGCTGTGGTTCCGCCGGTCGTGGACGTCCCGCTCGGCGACGGGGACGAAGTGGTCCCACCCGTCGTCGTGGACGTCCCGCTCGGCGACGCAGACGCTGTGGTCCCGCCCGTTGTCGGGAACGTCCCGCTCGGCGACGCAGACGCCGTGGTCCCGCCCGTTGTCGGGAACGTCCCGCTCGGCGACGCAGACGCCGTAGTCCCGCCCGCCGTCGTGGACGTACCGCTGGGCGAGGCGAACGGTGACGGCGACAGCACACTGGGGCCGAACGGTGTGGCAGCCTGGGTGGCCGGCGTTCCGCCACCGGCTTCAGCCCCGTAACCGTCCGAATCAATGCCCACGGCGGGCAGCACCCACTGCAGCCAGCCCAGCGGCGAACCGCTGCCGGGGGCGTAACTGCGCAACTCTTCGGTTCCGTTGTCCGCCAGCGGGCGCAACGGCAGCAATCCCCATGTCAGCGGACTGATGTGCCGGCCGTTAAGGATCGTCTCGAAGTGAAGGTGGCAGCCCGTAGACCAACCGGTGCTGCCCACCTCGGCGATGAGCCCGCCCACATTGACCTTGTCGCCTGTCCGCACGGCAATGGCTTCGAGGTGGTTGTACGTGGTGATCAGGCCGTTGCCGTGGTCGATCTCCACCCGGTTGCCGCCACCCCAGGGGTGCCAGCCGGCGGCGCGGACCACTCCCGAATCGGCGGCGTACACTTTCGTTCCGCACGGCGCGGCGTAGTCCTGGCCGAGGTGGAAGTCGCCGGCGCTCCCGGACAGCGGGCTCACCCGGAAACCGAAGGGTGACGTGGGGACGAGCGAGTCCAGTGGTGCCATCAGGAAGCCGGCCGGTGGCCGGTCCAGCCCGGCGTGCCCTACTGACAGCGGAAAGGGGCTCGTACCGCTGTAGCCGCCCAGGGCAGGGCGTGGGAAGGGAACCTGAGCGTCCGGATCGCCGAAGATGGTGCCCTGCAAAGTACCGGCCCCAACACTGTCCGACGGCGTTTCACCGGTCCGCCCGGACAGCACGGCGGTTGCACCAGGCGCGGCGGATACGGCAGCCCTGCCGGCAGAGCCGGCTGCTGTGGCGTTGAATTCTTCCGCGCTGCCCGAGAGGTTCAGGGCCCAGACGGAGAGTGCAAGGGCACCCGTGGCAGCGAACGCGCGCACCACGGAAACGTGCGGACGGCGCGGCACCGTGGGCTTATCTGGTCTCCGATGATTCCCCAAAAGACTGACTCCAGAACATGATCACCGCCCGCTGTCATGACGATATCTCCCATGGGACCACACGGCCGGAAGCCTGTGAACCCCGTAGCGCTGCTCTGTCCAAATAATTGAGCAAACCTTGCGGAACAGGGCACCGCGTCCTGTCCTGCCGCTGGCGGCCCCGTCATGGGCAACAATGGGACATGCGCAGTTTCCTCCGGACATGGCAGGACGAACTCAAGAAAACCTTCACCGGGAGGGCCGATGCCGTCCCGGGCTGGGTAACAGACCTGGCCGAGGGAAACGATCCCGGCTACCACCTCCCGGGCTCGGCGGTGTGGGCCGTGCATGGCTCCATGTCACCGATCGTGGCCGGAATCCGGACGCTGCTGATGCAGTCCCTCCACCCGGGCGCGCTGGCCGGTGTGCACGAGCACTCCGGCTTCCGCGAGGATCCACTGGCCCGCCTGGCGGCGACCATCCGCTGGATCTTCACCGTGACATACGGATCCAAGGCGGCCGCCGAGGAAGCGTCGCGGCGCGTCCAGCGGCTCCACGAGCCGGTACAGGGCAGCTTTGTGGACAACCGGGGAGCACCGCGCAACTACAGCGCCAACGATCCTGAACTGGCAGGCTGGATCCATATCGCCTTCACCGACGCCTTCCTCACAGCCCACAAATTATGGGGCGGCCCCATCCCCGGCGGGCCGGACGCGTACGTCCGCGAATGGGCCCAGGCCGGGAGGCTGATGGGCGTCGAGGATCCGCCCCTCAGCGAGGCAGACATGCGGGCGCAGCTGGACCGGTGGTACGGGAGCGGCGAGCTGCGCGGGGACAACAGGGTGGCGCAGACGGTGGAGTTCATCCGCAACGCGCCGCTGAACCCAATGCTTCGGCCCGGGTACCGTGTCCTGTTCGCCGGGGCGGTCTACAGCCTGGAGCCCCGATACCGGCGGATGCTTGGACTCTCCGTGCCGCGGCTGGGCCCCTTCCCGCTCCCCGTGAAGCTGGCCACCAAAGTGGTGCTCGGCGTCGTCCGCCTTGCCCTGGGCCGGCGCGGACCCAGCGAACTTGCGGCCAGGAAACGCCTTCGCCGGCTCGGGTTTGGTGACATTGCCGGGAGCCGTTGAAGCGGCCAGCAGGAGGAGCGGCCGGGGCAATGGGGCGGGCCTATCGGGCCTGGGCACGCGGCCGGGCCACGGCCGGGGCAATGGGGCCGGGGCCAGGGCTATGGCCCCGGGCAAACGAAAGAACCCGGTCCCGCACAGTGCGGGACCGGGTTCCAACCGGCGGAGAATGGGGGATTTGAACCCCCGAGGGCGTTAACCCAACACGCGTTCCAGGCGTGCGCCATAGGCCGCTAGGCGAATTCTCCAACTGCTTCTGAATCAAAAGCAGGTACTAGACTACCTGAACTTTTCCGCATCGCCCAATTGGCGGTCCCGGGCCTGGATTTGCGGCTTTCCGCGCTGCTCTGGCATGCCCGGGGCTTAACCCAGAAATGGACGCCCCCAACGCGCCCATTCCATCGGAACACCGTTGAGCTGCCGGGTCCGGCCCCGTTCAGCCAGGCCCCGCAGCTCACAATCTTGAGATTGCCCCAATCGGTGTACATACCCATGATCGTGGCTGCGCCGTGGATAAGCAATGAATTTCCTGCCTTGGCTTGGCGGATGCGGAACGATGGGGGCATGAGCGAACTGCACGCCCTGGTGTTTTACGTTCCGGACACCCACACCGAACGGCTGCTGAAGGCGATCGGTGACGCCGGAGCCGGACGCATCGGAAACTACTCGCACTGCTCCTTTACCTCGCGGGGAACGGGCCGCTTTATGCCCCGGGACGGCGCCAATCCGTACCAGGGGCAGGTGGACGTTCCGGAAGAAGTGGCCGAGGACCGGGTTGAATGCGTGGTTGAAGGGCAGCTGCTGGAAGCGGTGGTGGCGGCGTTGCGGGCCACGCACCCGTATGAGGAACCTGCCGTGATGAGCTGGCCGGTTGAGTCCTGGCGGCCGGCCTGAGGCCGATTCGAGTCGCGCCTGAACTTCGGGTAAAGTAACTGGCGGCCCCTCATGTGGCGTCATCCTGTTGAACTCCCCCAGGACCGGAAGGTAGCAAGGGTAAATGGGCTCTGGCGGGTGCATGGGGGGTCTTTACTATTCCCCCACAGGGCGGCAGACCGTCAGCCCGGATTGGTAGGGTTTTCTCTGTGACAGTTACTACCGCCCTCTACCGCAGATACCGTCCAGACTCGTTTGCTGACGTTATCGGGCAGGAGCATGTCACCGAGCCGCTCATGACGGCTTTGCGGAAAAACCGCGTCAACCATGCTTATCTCTTTTCCGGCCCCAGGGGCTGCGGCAAGACCACCTCGGCACGCATCCTTGCCCGCTGCCTGAACTGCGCCGAGGGTCCCACGGACACCCCGTGCGGCACCTGCCCCAGCTGCATTGAACTTGCGCGCGGCGGCTCCGGGTCACTGGATGTCATCGAGATCGATGCCGCCAGCCATGGTGGTGTGGACGACGCCCGGGACCTCCGCGAGCGCGCCACGTACGCTCCCGTGCGGGACCGCTACAAGATTTTCATCATCGATGAAGCCCACATGGTCACGTCCGCCGGATTCAACGCCCTGCTGAAGATCGTTGAAGAACCGCCTGAACACATCAAGTTCATCTTCGCCACCACGGAACCGGACAAGGTCATTGGCACCATCCGGTCCCGGACGCACCACTACCCTTTCCGGCTGGTGCCGCCCGAGCCGCTGATGGCTTACCTGGAACTCCTGTGCAACCAGGAAAATGTTCCGGTGGCGCCCGGAGTGCTGTCGCTGGTGATCCGCGCAGGCGGCGGTTCAGTCCGTGACTCCCTCTCGGTCCTGGACCAGCTGATGGCGGGCGCCGGGCCAAACGGCCTGGACTACGAGCTTGCCGTTGCACTCCTTGGCTACACCCACGCCTCCTTGCTTGATGACGTTGTGGAGGCCGTTGCCGCTTCGGACTCCGCCACCGTCTTCCGTGCCGTGGACAGGGTCATCCAGACAGGCCATGACCCCCGCCGGTTCGTCGAGGACCTGTTGGAACGCTTCCGCGACCTCATCATCGTCCAGGCCATGCCGGAGAGCGCGCAGACCATCCTCCGCGGCATGCCCGCGGACCAGATTGCGCGGTTGAAGAACCAGGCCCACAACCTTGGAGCGGCCGAGTTGTCGCGGGCCGCGGACGTCACCAACACCGCGCTGACGGAGATGACCGGTGCCACGTCCCCGCGGCTGCACCTGGAACTCCTGTGCGCCCGGATACTGCTGCCCAGCTCAGAGCAGAACGAGCGTGGCATGGCTGCCCGGATTGACCGCGTGGAACGCCGGCTCAATTACGCCGGGAACGACGTCGGTGCTCCCGCCGCCGTCTCCCCTGGGCACCAGCCGGCGCCGTCAGGTGATGGCGCATCTGCGCGGAACCCGGCAGCCGCCGGAAACGCAGCCAGTGGGCCGGTACCGGCCGCAGGTGCCGCCCGGCCGGAGCCCGTGGCCCCCGCAGCAGTGGCTGCAGCACCTGCTGCGGCAGCATCTGCTGGTACAGAACCGGCTGCTGTTGCGGAACCTGACGTTGCTGGTTCTTCCGGGCGCGGGCCGTCTGTGCCGGCCGCAGCTCCGGAGACCGCGGCGGCTGGCGGCACCGCTCCGGCCGGCGCTGAATCCCGTGCACCGCTGACCGCACCCCGTGTCAGCACGAGCGACTGGCCGGTTGAATCTCCCGAGGGGACCCGTCCCCCTGCCGCCGGCGCACGGCCTGACGCGCCGGCTCCCGAGGGGACCCGTCCCCCGGCTGGTCCACGGCCAGACGCTGCGGCCCCGGCGCAGCCCCAGCCCTCCGCTGTGGCGCCGGCACATTCCGGAACAGCTCCTGCCGGGCCGGCACAACCCCGGACCGCTTCTGCGGGTCCTGCTCCTTCCCGTCCGGAAACTTCCGTTCCCGCGTCTTCGGGTCCCGGGGCACCCCCGGCGGCCATGGGAGACGTCGAAGTGCTGCGCCGCGCGTGGCCGGACGTCCTGCAGACGCTGGCGAAGATCAAACGCAGCACCTGGGCACTCGTTGAGCCGAATGCACAGGTTGGCGCCTTCGACGGAAGCACGCTGACTCTTTCGTTCAGCACGTCCGGACTCGCGGGCGCTTTCGGCCGGGCCGATCATTCGGAAAACCTGCGGCAGGCAATCCACAAGACCGTGGGCATCGACTGCCAGATCACGGCGGTTGCCGGCGGTGCAGCCGGCGGGGTTGGCGGGGCTGGCCGGGCGAGCTCTGAACCAAACCCAAAAGCACCCGCTAGCCGGCCTGCCCCGGCAACGTCAGCCGACGTTGCCTGGGGGCTGGCACCCGCACCGTCGGCTCCGGAGATGGGAGCAACACCGGTGTCACCCCGTCCGGCTCAGACACCCCCGGCCCAGACAACAGCAGCCTCCCCGGCGGCCCCGCCCGCCCAGGCGTCACCGGTTCAACAGGTGCCGGCATCTCCCGCTGCCCAGTCGGCTCCAGCCCCGTCGGCTGAACCGGCATCTCCTGCTGTCCAGTCGGCTCCAGCCCCGCCGGCTCAACCGGCATCTCCCGCTGCCCCTTCAGCACAGGCTCCTTCGAACCCGACGAACCGGAGTCTGCCTGCCCAGGCCCCTTCGGTTCAGGCCGACCCTTATGGCGCTGCCGGTGACTACTCGTATTCTGACGACGATTGGGGTCCGCCCAGGGACGAGGACGCTCCCCCGCTGGAGGAAGAGCCTCCTTTGGACTGGAATCCTTCGGCACGCCCACAGCCTCGCGCCACCGGAGCTGTGGCCGAACAGCGCAGCGCCAAAGCCTCCGGAACTGCCAGCGCTTCAGCCATCGAAAACCTGGAAGGCAGCCAGCCTGGAACCCGGGCCAGCACCGGGACCCCGGCAGACACTGGAGCAGTGCCTTCCAAGACGGCAGCGGCTGGGGATGCACCACATGATCCCTGGACCCGTGCAGTGGAACAGGCACCGGGCGTCTGGGTGGTCGGCGAGGAAAGCAACATCGGCAAGTCCGCAGCTGCCGGCCGTCCGGAAACGGGGCCTGCCGCCCCCGCTCCAAACCACCACTACGAACCAGCCACTGCCCAGGTTCCCCCTTCGATACCGGTCAACAGCGCGGCCGCTGCGGTGGACGCGGAGTGGGGGTTAGCGGCCCCCGTATCATCGACGCCCGGATCGGCGGGGCAGGGCACCGAACCCGGCCGCTCCGTTCCAGCCGGCATCACCACCGCAGGCGTCGGTCCGAGCTCCTCCAACCCGAGCTCCTCCAACCCAGGCGCCTCCAACCCGCGCCCTTCGAGTCCCGATCCCGCCGGATACGCTCCGGCGCGGCCGCGTGAATACGCCATGGCATCAGCCGCCCCGGCCGCCGCGCCGGCTCCTGCGGCTGCTCCGGCTCCTGCAGCACGGCCAGTTGCAGCCCCACCCGCACAGGCTGCACCGGCACAGGCTGCACCGGCGTCTCCTGCTTCGTTGGCGTCCTCCGCTGCTGCGGCTTCGCCCTCAAACGGCGGGCGCCAGAGCCTCTACCAACGTTTGTCCAACAGCCCCGAAGCAGAGGCGGGCCGGGCCAAGGCCCCCACCCGCGCCGTCCCGGCGGCAGCCACGTACGTCCAGGACATCCCGAGCCCCGACGATGAGACTATTGAGGCATCCGGTGTCTTCGGCCGTGCAGCGGTGGAACGTATCCTCGGCGGGAAGCTGATCGAGGAGCGTTCCCTCGACGGCAGCCCGGTCACGCCGCGCTACTGATCCGACCACCATCCACCCCCCCCAGATAAAGAGGAAAACGTGTACGAAGGTGCTGTCCAGGAGCTGATTGACGAGCTCGGACGCCTTCCCGGCGTGGGCCCCAAATCCGCACAGCGGCTGGCGTTCCACATCCTTGAAGCGGACCCGCAGGACATGAAGCGGCTGGTGGAAGCCATCACCACGGTGAAGGAACGGGTCAAGTTCTGCACCGTCTGCGGCAACGTCACGGAGCAGGAACTGTGCAACATCTGCCGTGACCCCCGCCGGGATCCCGCGGTGATCTGCGTTGTGGAGGAATCCAAGGATGTGCTCGCGGTGGAACGTACGCGGTCTTTCCGCGGCCGGTACCACGTGCTGGGCGGCGCGATTAATCCGATCGGCGGCATCGGTCCGGAGCAGCTGCGGATCCGCGAACTGCTCACACGGCTGAACGACGGCGCCATCCAGGAAGTCATCATCGCCACCGATCCCAACCTTGAGGGAGAGGCAACGGCCACTTACCTGGCCCGGATGCTGAAAACCATCGGGATCGCAGTGACCCGCCTGGCGTCCGGGCTGCCCGTGGGCGGCGATCTCGAATACGCGGACGAGGTCACGCTGGGGCGCGCCTTCGAGGGCCGCCGCAACGCCCTCACCTGAGGCCGGGCAGAGAAAAGGCCGGACAGAGAATGGCCCCGGGAGGGATGACGCCGCTGGTTACCGAGCGGCTGGTGATCCGGTGGTCAAAGACTCGGACGAGGCAGCCATCCACACGTACCACAGCAACCTCGCGGCCACCCGGTATCTCTCCCACGAACCACTTTCCGTGGCGCCCAACAGGGAACGGCTGACAAAGCTCTTGGCACTGGCCCGGGCGTCGCAGCGGCAGTCTATGAGCCGAACACTCCATCCATCAGGCTCCTCCGGAACCCCGGGTTCCGGGATGACCCGGTTGATCCCGCCAACGGGGAAGGCGCGGGCAAGGGCCTTTCCTTGCTGATGTTTCGGCTGGACCGTCCGGACTCATCCGCCTGAGGCGGACCTGCGCCCGGCGGCCAGGTAACCACCGGCCATAAACGCCCCGCCCGTGATCATTTGCAATGCGATGCCAACTGCTGCCAGCGGCAGGTCCAGGTCCGGTCCTGCTCCGTCGTGCTCCTGGCCCTCTATACAGGGGACCTGCGAGCCGTCAGCAGCGTTTTCCGCCTCCCCCGGCAGCCATCCCAGCGCGCCTTCCTCTGAACCGGATTCCCCTGTCAGCAGGATGAAAAGGACCAGCGGATTGCCTGCGGCCATCCAGGCGATCCGCCCGGTGTGATAGACCTCGGTGAAGCCCCGCAACTCCGGCAGGCATTGCCACGACACCAGCCGCCCGGCGTCGTCGCGTTGGATGTTCACGGCCACCAGGACACGTTCGGAGCTCCGGACAGCGGGAAGCATTGCCGCAACGGCAAGCATATTTCCCGCCAGGAGCACCAGGACCGACGTCCACGCGACAATCCGCCCGGCGATTTTCCCGAACCACCAGGACGTGCCCACCCCAATTGCGCCAAAAACCACGAACTCCAGTAGAACCAAGGCTGCTGCCACCCCGGCTATCGCGGGGGATGACTCCGTTGCGTAGGCAAGGCCAAGCAGGAAGAGCGCGGACAGCATGGCAAAGACCGCACCACGGCCCCACACCACAGTCCAGCGCAGGAACAACCCTTCAGGTGGCGGGCCTCCTTCGGCAGGCCCCGGATGCCTCCCCCACCTGACAGCCAGGACGCAGGAAACCACCACCAGCACCACCGCCGTCAAAATGTACGCTGCTCCGGGGGCATCGGGCGGCACATCGCCGCCGGCCGCCACCACCGTCAACAGCGCAGCACCCAGGGACACCACAAGAATCAGGATCGCCTGCCACCAGAACCGTCCTGACCGGACGTACCCGGCAACGTCCACCAAGGCCTGGCCCAGGAGCACCCGGGCAGCGCCCGGGCCTGGCGGCAGGCCGTCGTCGTCCTCAGCGCCCGCGGAGCTCAGCCCGCCCGCGCCACCCAGCCCGCCCGCGCCAATGACCTCGTACACGGGTTCTTCGACGCCCCGGCCATCGTCTTGCCGTTCGTCACCAGCCACAGTTACAGCCCCACATCCCAAAACAGGCCCGGCCCCGGCGGTCACGGGTAATCCCATGGTGGTCCGCCGCGCCGGGCCTGTCCACAGGAGCGGTCAGGCTATGCGGGTTCCCCGTGCCAGCCTGCGGGCCGGTGTGCGCAGCGCGCGCCAGCCCAGCCACATCAGCAGTGCCGCCACCAGGAGCTGCAAACCCAGGCCGAGCGGCCACAACGGGGTGGACTGTGCCAGATACCTCGGCTTGACCTCCCCGTTTGCGCAGGGAAACGTCCCCTCAGGGCCAGCCATCGCGTACCGGGCCCCCTGGCTGATGGTCTCTATCGCCCCCACCGACGAATAGTTCCGTTCCTGCGAGCGGTCCTTGTAGGGGATTGCGTCCGCCACCACCACGTAGGGGTTCATCGCCAGCAGCCACGCCACCCGTTCTGTCCGCATTGCGCTCTGTTCCTGCAGCGGTCCGGTGCAGGTGTACTCGGGTTCGATCGGCCCTTGCTGGCTCTCCTCCCGAAGCGGCTCGTACGTGCGGTACTCCGCCTGGTTTGCCATGACGGTGCCGTGCGTCAGCCCCGTGCCCAGCCCGAAAGCGATGAGGGTGCCCACGGCAAGCCCCGCCACGGCCAGGTACGTGACCACAATCGAAAACAGCGGCCGGCCGGCGAGCGCCGAGATGCCAACCCCGATGGCGCAGACCACCCCAACCTCAACGGCAAGCATCAGCAGCGCCACCAGCACATGGCCGGGGGTCATTCCACCCAGTGCCACCCCGATCACCAGGAACGGTGTGCTGGCTGCCAGGAAGGCCAGGGCAGCCACCCATGCAGCAAAAAATTTGCCCCACAGGATCTGGCCGGGCTGCAGCAGTGTCACCTGGAGGATGGCCAGCGTCCCGCCTGCCCGGTCACCGTTCACGGCGTTCGCTGACAGTGCCGGGGCAACAAGCAGCGCAAACAGGAGCACGAAGGCGAGGACCACCTCGAAGATCATTGACCCTGGCCCGGTCTCGGGCGGGGCCACGTAGCCGGGGTAGTCGCGCTGCACCGCCTGGGATGCATTCCAGCTGGCCCACGTCAGCCAGGTCACCAGCCCGGTCAAGGCAAACCAGATGGCCAGCATGATGTACCAGCCGCGGGACCTCAGCCGTTGCTTGAGCTCAAGCACCACCACGTCCCGGATGCCGGCCAGGTAGCCGCCCCTGGTTCTGCCGCCGGTGTCCTGCCGGTCTTTGGTAGCGTGGCTCATTGCCGCTCCCCCTCGAGGCTCATGTATGTCTCTTCAAGGGCGCCTGTCGCCGGGGCAAAGGAAGTTACCCCGACGCCGGCAAGCACCAGATCGCGCAGCAGCCGTTCGGCGTCGCTGTCGCCGCCCAGAACCAGGCTGATGGCCGGGCGGCGCCCGTCCTCGTGGCGGAATGCCACGCCCAGCCCGGCCAGCTTGGCGGCGAGCGCGGCCATGTCGGAGGCTGTGACGGCATACCGCCTTCCCGCCGCGGCAGCCTGCTCAGTGGTTTGCTGCCTGACGGTACGGCCCTTGTTGACGAACACCGCGCCGTCGGCAATCTCATCCAGTTCGCTCAGCACGTGGGACGAAACCACCACTGCTTTCCCCTCGGCTGCCAGTTGGCGCAGCATCAACCGAAGCTCCACCCGGGAGCCGGGGTCCAGGCCGGACGCCGGCTCATCGAGCAGCAGGACAGAAGGGTCGTGGATCAGGGCACGGGCCAGGCTGAGCCGCTGCTGCTGCCCGCGGGACAGCACCCGCGCCGGCTGGTCAGCAAGCTCGTCCAGCCGGACCCGTTCGAGCAGCTCCGCCACCCGCCGCCCGATACCCTGCGCCGGAAGCCTGTAGAAGCGGGACATCTGGGTGAGGATTTCGCGCGCCGTCAGCGATTCCCACACCCCCAGTGTGTCCGGCATCCAGCCCAGCCGGCTGCGCACCTCTGCACGGTGGCGGACCGGATCCAGTCCCCCCACACTGATGCTGCCCTCATCGGGTGCCAGCAACGATGCCAGCATCAGCAGCAGCGTCGTTTTGCCGGCGCCGTTCGGGCCGATCAGGGCTGTCACCTGGCCCGCCGGGGCATGGAAGTCCATATGTTCAACGGCGTGAACCGCGCCGAAGCTGCGGCTGACCGCCCGGGCAGTGATGCCGTCGCCGGGTTCCCGCCCGTCCACGCCGTCCGGTAATTCAGAAATCATTGCCATGTAATGCGCACCTGTCCCCCACAGTTTTTGATGCATGCTGACAGTTCGAGCGTACGCCTGCGGAGCATGCCGGCAGGCTCCCCCCGGGCTGAGATTCGGTCACAATTCAACCCCTGGCCACGGGCGGCGATAAACTGGTCCGGAGAAGTCGCGCCAACAGCGGCGTTAGTTCCAGGGTCAGGGCCAACACAGCGTTACGGCTGCCTGGCCGGACTCCAATTGATCCAGTGAAGGTTCGCGCATGAGTACGCCCACTACCGAAGTGCACAACGCAACGCAGCCGCAGGAGCTGCCCGCCGGCGGTGCAGTCACCAAACAGCTCATCGTGCAGAAGTTCGGTGGGTCCTCCGTGGCGGATGCCGACGGCGTCAAGCGGGTGGCCAAGCGTGTGGTGGACGCCCAGGCTGCGGGCAACGAAGTGGTTGTTGTGGTCTCCGCCATGGGCGACACCACCGATGAACTCCTGGACCTCGCCGGCCAGGTGACCGATTCCGCCCCTGCCCGCGAGATGGACATGCTGCTGTCCGCCGGCGAGCGCATCTCCATGGCCCTGCTGGCCATGGCCATCAACAAGCTCGGTGCCTCCGCGCAGTCCTTCACCGGCTCCCAGGCCGGCATGATCACTGACGGCATCCACGGCAAGGCCCGGATCATCGACGTGGACCCCCACCGCATCCGCACCGCGCTCGACAAGGGAAACATCGCCATCGTCGCGGGCTTCCAGGGCATGAGCCGCGCCACCAACGAGATCACCACCCTTGGCCGCGGCGGCTCCGACACCACTGCCGTCGCCCTCGCAGCGGCACTCGAGGCCGACGTCTGCGAAATCTACACCGACGTGGACGGCATCTACACTGCGGACCCCCGCGTGGTCCCCTCAGCCCAGAAGATCGATACGATCTCCAGCGAGGAAATGCTTGAACTCGCGGCCTCGGGCGCCAAAATCCTGCACCTTCGCTGCGTCGAATACGCGCGCCGGTTCGGCGTCCCGCTGCACGTCCGCTCATCATTCAGCCAGCACGAAGGCACCTGGGTCATCCCCAGCGCCGAAGACAAGATCACCACACAAGAGGGAGTTGCCTTGGAGCAGCCAATCATCTCCGGCGTCGCGCACGACCGTTCCGAAGCCAAGGTCACCGTTGTTGGTGTTCCGGACATCCCCGGCAAGGCAGCCGCCATCTTCCAGGTCATCGCCGACGCCCACTCGAACATCGACATGATCGTGCAGAACGTGTCCACCCACGGCACCGGCCGCACAGATATCTCCTTCACGCTGCCCATCGTGGAAGGTGCCGACGCCCTGGCCGCCCTGCACGCAGCCCAGGAGCAGATCGGTTTCGAGACCATCGAATACAACGAGCAGATCGGCAAGCTGTCCCTGATCGGCGCCGGCATGCGTTCCCACCCGGGCGTTTCCGCCACGTTCTTCAAGGCCCTTTCGGACGCGGGCATCAACATCAACATGATCTCCACCTCGGAGATCCGCATCTCGGTTGTCACCCACGCCGACCTTCTGGATGAGGCCGTACGGGTCATCCACCGGGCCTTCGAGCTGGACAGCGAGAGCGAAGCCACCGTGTACGGCGGCACCGGCCGCTGACGGGTATCCCCTACAGCACAGCTTCAACAACAAAGCGCTGGTGACGGACTGAGTCCGTCATCAGCGCTTTGTTGTTGTCTCCGGCACGGCCGGGTCAGGCCTCTTTCTCGAGGTCTTCGCGGCGTACCGCGTAGTGATGGCCGTCCGTGTCGGTTTCCACCATAAAGTGCGTCAGTTCCTCTTCCGAGGCCTGCTCGAAATCGTCATGCCTGTGCACCACCGGCAGACTCGAGTCCAGCCGGGTGGCGGGGCCAAAGAAGAAGCGGAGCCGGTCCGTGAGGCTCATGAACCCATCAACGAAATGTGCCACTGTTTTCCACCCCCTTCCCGCATGCCGGGGAAAGAGCCATTGAAAGAAAAATGCCCGTGCTCCTGGCAGAGCCAGTGCCCTTATTTTACGCCCGGCGTCCCTAAAAGGACCTCGGGCCGGGAGAACAGGGTGCAGGGGGAAGCGGACCGCGGGACCGGCGCTGCCTTCGGCCGGTCAGCGCAGTGATTTGTCGTCAGGGTTCCGGGGCAGCACGTACGTGCTGCCGTCGGGGCGGGTGATGGTCTCCCATTGCTGGGTTTCAGCCTGGCGCTGGGCGAGGAGCCGGCGGTTTTCGTCCGTCATGTCATGGACCAGGGACGACCGGTTGGCAGGACCAAAAACGGCCCGCAGCTTGCCGGTTGCCCGCATGAACCGCTGCGAGGCGTTTTCTTTACTTCCAGAGTTTGCCTTACCCATGAACCGACTCCTTCCAAGAACCCCTTTTACCAGTACCAGTGTACGCTAATGATTAGTGCACTAACAATTGGAGGTCCGATGAACCCTGGAGCAAGCACCGCAGTGGCCGGCACGGGCACCGCGCAGGACGATGACCTGCTGCTGGAGCATCAGCTGTGCTTCGCCCTTACCGTCGCTTCGCGCAGCGTGGTGGGGGCCTACAGACCCGTGCTGGAGCGGATGAACCTCACCCATCCGCAGTATCTGGTGATGCTGTGCCTCTGGGAATCCAGTCCCCGCACCGTGCGGAACATCAGTGATGCCCTCGCGCAGGAACCTGCCACCATTTCGCCCCTCCTGCGGCGCCTTGAGGCTTCCGGGCTGATCTCCCGACGGCGGGTGGACGGCAATGAGCGCGCCCTCGCCGTTGCCTTGACCCCCGCGGGCGCGGCCCTGCGCCAGGAGGCCCTGAAGGTGCCCGGGACCATGATGGAGCGCCTGGGCCTGACCCGCGAGCAGGTGGGCGAACTGCACGCGTCCATGATGGGCCTCATCGCTGCCACGTCCCAAGGCCAGCAGGCTTAGCCGGGCGCGGGGGCTTCGGCAGTAGAATGGCACCATGACGGACAGGCCCCGGCGCGGGCACCAGGTGCATTCGGGCAAGGCGCATTCAGCAGTACTGCTGTTCGCGGCGCTCCTGCTGCTGCCGGCGTGCACCCCGGACCAGGGCGGCGGAACTCCCGCGGGCAGCCCCTCGGTATCCGGTTCCCCATCGGCATCGCCGGGTCCCACTGCCCCCTCCGGAAGCACCGCCCCGGACGCCGAATCCACCGTTCCGGCTCCCGCACCAGCGCCGGCCACCGGGCCGCCGGCCGGTCCCGGACAGGGCAATGCTGAACTGGCGATCACGCTGAGGCCATCGCCCGGCGAGCCGGAGGTCCACTACACCCTGGTCTGTGTCAACGGCGCTGCTGACGCCGAAAGCAAGCACCCCACGGCCGACGCCGCCTGCGCCGCCCTGAAGAACAATGCTGCCATCGTGGCTTCCCCCGCAGTCCGGACTGACCAGGCATGCACGGAACAATACGGCGGCCCGCAGGAAGCCCAGGTCACCGGCGTGGTGGACGGCGTCCCGGTTGATGACGCGTTCAAACGCACCAACGGCTGCGAAATCGGCTCCTGGGATGCGGCCAAGGACGTTATTGGTGCCGCCGGTGGAGCAGCTTAAGGTCCTCGCGGCGGACGAATGGCGGGTCCGGGAGGAAGCCCACCAGCAGCGCGTCGCCCGCTACGCTGATCCCTACCTTGCCCGGCGCTCTGCCGGGCAAAAGCACCCGGTGGAGGACTTCCTCTTCACCTACTACACCCAGAAACCGGGCCAGCTCCGACGCTGGCATCCGGGTGCCGGCGTCGTCCTTTTGGGCAGTGAAGCGGCTGCCCGCCACGGCTGGAAGCACTACCGGACGCTCGACGACGGCGAGCTTGCCTTCCTGGGGCTGCCTGCGGGCAGTACCGCGGTCACCTTCGACCGGGGCGCTTTCCTTGCCGACCGCAAGGATGCCGTCGCCTTCGCCGGGATTATCCTGCGCGGCACCGCCGCGCGGCCCGCCCAGTTTGGCTGCTTCGGCCTGCACGAGTGGGCCATGGTCTACCACCAGGACCGGTTTGACCTCCGCCACGAGTACCTCCAGCTGCGCCTTGGTCCAGCGGGGACGGACAAGGTGGTGGAGGACAACCGGATCCGCTGCAGCCACTTTGATGCGTTCCGCTTCTACACCCCGGATGCCACCCCGCTCAATGAACTCGCGCCCACCCGGGAAACCCAGCGGCACCTGGAACAGCCGGGGTGCCTGCACGCGAACATGGACCTTTACAAATGGGCCTACAAGCTCCTGCCCGCCCTGCCCAGCGAACTGGTGATGGACTGTTTTGAACTGTCCTGGCGCATCCGCGCCATGGACATGCAGGCATCGCCCTACGACCTTGCGGAATGGGGCTACCCGGCCATTCCCATCGAAACCCCGCAGGGTAAATCCGCTTACGTGGAACACCAGCGTTCCTTTGCGGCCGAGGCAGCCGGGCTTCGCGAACGGCTTGCCGTGGAACTGGCCGCGCTTACAGGGGACGGTCCGGCATGATCGACCTGACCATCAGGCTCCGGGAGACCCCGGACGCAGCCGATTACCTCTTCCGGCTGGTGGCAACCGATGACGGCCCGTCCGCCGAGAGCACCCTGCCCGATCCCGGCGCCGCTTTTGCGGCGGTGGAAAAGCACGGTGAAGCCATCTTCTTTCCGAAGCCCGGACCGCCCAGGCTGTGCACCCAGCAGTACGGCGGGCCGCAGGTTGCCGTGGTCAGCGGGACCTTCCACGGGCGCGCCGTCGAATATGTTTTCACCCGCACTGACGGCTGCGAAATCGCACGGTGGAACGCAATGGCAGCCCTGCTGGGCAGCGCGGGCGGCGCCTGGGGCAACACCCGGATCTAGGAGCGCAAAAGCAGGATCCCGGGCGGTTGAACCGCCGGGATCCTGCTTTTCCTAACGCCCGCGGGTGCTAAACCGCAGGCACGCCGTTGGCGAAGGCTACCTGCGGGGCCCCGGACGGGGCGGCCGAGGCCGCGCCCACCTGGACGTTGACCCAGGTCCTGATGCCGTTTTCACCAAGGCTCAGGCGCGACACGTAAGCCCCTTCGGACAGGCCTGTCCAAGACAGGGTGGCCGAGGTGGCGGTGCCGTTGGGAGCTGCGATCGGGTTCGGGTCCACCGTGAGGTTGCCGGCATCACCGGCAAACGAAACCGCCTGCACCGTTGCGCTGGCCGGTCCGCTGTCCGGGGTGGAATAGAGGTTGGCCACGACGTAGTAGGTTCCGGCCCGCGGCGCCTCAAGGTCCAGGAACTCGCTGGCGGAAGCCGTTGCCACCTGCGTGGCTGTCAGTCCCCCGGCGGCATTCGGTGCGTAAACCACCATGTCCCAGTCCACGGTGTCGGACTGCGCCTGGACGCCCAGCCTGGCGAACGTCGCCCCCGCCGGCACCGTCACCTGGAGCAGTGCGTTGTGCGCATCGTTGGCCTGCGCGTACGCCCCGGGCGTTTTGGTAATGGCGGTCTGGCTCAGCGGAGCCAGTCCTTCCACCCCTACCTTGATGGGGTTATCCGAGCCGGACACCAGCTCCATGGTCCCGCTGCCGGTTCCGGTGGGCGAGGTGAAGGAGAAGGACGGTGCGATCTGTGCGTCCACCGGCCGGACGGCGATCGGCGAACTCACGGTGCGCGGGCCCTTCCAGGTGAGGTGTCCGGTGCTGAACTTTCCTACCGGGGCATTCACGTTCTTGATGGTCAGGGTCACTTCGCGTGTCTGGCCCGCCTTGGCGAAGTTCAGTGCCGCCGGTTCCACCTTGACGTCAAAGCCCGGCAGGTTCATTTCGGGCCGGTACATGCCGGGCACCAGTGCTGTCAGCCGGCGCTTGACCTGGACCTCTCCCACGAGGCTGCCGAGTGCGATGGACGGCAGGTTCAGGTCGCGGGCGGCGATGGTGCCGGCCTGGGGTGCCCCGGTGTCCACGCCCTGGCCGTTGAGGAAGCCCAGCCAGTCCTTGATGCCGGAGTCGTAGACCAGTCCCGGATCCAGGACCCGGCTGGAATCGATGTGCCCTGCGCCGCACTGGAAAGGATCCGTATTCGGCGAGCCGTCGGCATTGACCAGCGGGTAGGCGGTGGTCATCATGGCCGACTTGACCGTGGCAGGGGACCACAGGGGCTCCTTGCTCAGGACCAGGGCACCGAATCCGGCAATGTGCGGGGCAGCCATGGAGGTGCCGGACATAAAGCCGAACTGGGCGCCGTGGTTGCCGATGGTGGAGACGCCCGCGAGGACGTTGACGCCCGGCGCTGCGATGTCCGGCTTCAGCAGGTCGCCGCCTGAGGCAAGGCTGGGCCCCCGGGAGGAGAAACCGGCGATCTGCGGCGCAGGGGCCGGGGGTTCACCGGTCAGGTCTCCCTTGACCAGGCTGACGGTCAGTGCGGGGTTGGCTTCCAGCTTGGACTTCAGTTCCAGGCTCTTGGGGGCGTTCACGTGCACGGTGGGCAGCACGTGGTTGTCCGCGTCTTCGGAGCTGCTGGTGAGGTTCACCAGGATCATTCCGACGCCGCCCTTGTCCTTGACCTCCTGGCTCTTGGCTGTCCTGTCCACTACGCCGCGGTCACAGACCACCACTTTGCCCGCCACCTTCGCGGCATCCAGAGAGCCCGGGCCGCAGAGGTTCGGATTGGCGGCACCCGCGGCGGCCGCGGCTGCCGCGACCACCACCGGCTTGTCCGCCACTTCAGACTTCATGATCGAAGCTCCCCGGTACAGCGAACCATCGGAAACCTTGACCGTTCCCAGCAGCTCGCTGGGGAACGTGGAGGCGGCCACGGTGGTCAGCCACGGCGCGGCGTGGTTGACCGTGGAAACGGCGGGGCCGGAGTTGCCGGCGGAGGCAGAGACGAACACGCCCGCGGCCGCGGCGTTCAGGAAGGCCAGCGACACCGGATCGGTGGTGCTGTTGTTGTTTCCCGAGATGGAGTAGTTCAGGACATCCACGCCGTCCTTGACGGCTGCGTCCACTGCCTCCACCGCTGCGGAAGAGTAGCAGCCGCCGGAATCAGGGTTCGTGTCCTCCCAGCAGACCTTATAGACGGAAACCTTTGCCGCCGGGGCCACCCCGGAGCTCTCGCCGAAGCTGGTGCCGTCGATGACCTGCTCCACGTTGGCGTTGCCGGCCGCTGTTGTGGCGGTGTGGGTGCCGTGGCTGCCCACGTCCACGGGGGAAATGAGTTCCTGCGGGGCCCGGTTCGCCGGCGGCACGAGCTGCAGGAAGGAATCGGCGAAGTACCGTGCCCCGATGACCTTGGAGTTGCACAGCGAGCCGTCGAAGGACGCACCCGTTCCCTGGCCCTTCTGGCACTCGCCCACGAAGGTGGATCCATCGGCCTTGAGCATCGCGATTTTGCCGTCCGCGGTGCGGTAGGGGACGCCCACCTGCGCCTGGCCGCTCAGTGGCGAAACGGGTTCGCCCTGGAGGAAGGGGTTGTCCGGAGCGTAGCCGGAGTCGATGACGCCCACCACAACACCCCTGCCCGCGTTCGCTTCCCCGCCGAACTGTTCGGCCCACATGCCGTCGGGCCCGGTCAGCTTCAGGAAGTCCGTGGTGGTGTAGTCCGGGGCATTCTCCGCATCCGGCGTCACCGCCAGGACCTTCTTGTCCCTGGACAGCTCCATGGCCTGCCCCGCAGTCAGTTGGGCACTGAAGCCGTTGAGGGCAGCGGTGAACTGCTTTTGCGGCGTGACACCCTGGCTGGCGGCGACGTCCCGCTGCTCCTTGCGGAGGTGCGCGTCATAGGCCTTGTAGCCGGCACTTCCGGTATCCAGCTTGCGGCCATCCTGCGGCCTGGTGGGCGCCAGTCCCGGGGTCTCACCCTCGTAGGCGGCGGCCGCTGCACCTGCGAGGACAACGATGTAGCGGCCGTCCGTGAACTCAGCAGCGGCCGCGTTCCTGGCGGGGGTTGCCATGTCCTGGCCGGCAGGCGCCGCGGTGGCGGGGCTGGCGGCCATCGGGGTGAGGAGAAGCGGCAAACCCACGGCCAGCGCCGCAGCCTTCCGGAATCCGCCGCCCCGCAAGGGACTCTTTCCAGTAGATCTCACGTGCAACCCTTTCACGAGGTACCGGCCCAGCCACGGTTGGGGGCCAGAAACGACTGGCTTGGGACACGAAAGTTACAGGTCTTGTCATTTTCGTGACACCAGCCGTTTCAAAGGGTACAGACTGATAGCCAAATATGACATAGGACACAAAAGCGAACTTGCGCCTGTCACTGCCGTCCCCGAACAGGACGGAGGGGAGGAAAAATGGCGCTCCTGCGGGCACCCCGGACAACGTCACGCGGGCTGCGGTGCCGGCTACTGCCGGGGCGTCCTGACCACTTCGCTGATCCATTGCCTGGTCTTTTCATCCATCGGCCCGGCAACCCGGTTCTCCCGGGCGAACCGGTCGGCTTTGATCTTCTGCAGGACCATCCGTCCCAGTCCGGCGAACACTGCGGCGGCGACCACCGGCAACAGCACGGATCTCGATTTCTCAGCCATTCAGCAATCCTAGTGACCCCGCCGTTACAACTCCAGAACCACTTCCAACGGGCTGCTGCCCGCTCCTCCAAGCCCACCGCCAATATGCTGTCCACGGCGCGAAGGGCGGCAGGACTTGCACGAATACAGGGTGGGGCGCTCCGGCCGGTAGAATGGTCTGGCAAGCTCGCGGAGCGCCCGTCCACCAAGTCCAACAAAGTGTCCCCAACACACCCCGGTACGGCGTGAGACGGCACCACTCCGCTGCGCCCATACCCAAGCTCACGCACAGGAGTTACCGGATGCCCCGGATCGTTGTTGACGTTATGCCCAAGCCCGAGATTCTGGACCCGCAGGGGAAGGCTATCGTCGGCGCCCTGCCCCGGCTGGGCTTCACCAGCTTCAGCGCTGTCCGCCAGGGCAAGCGTTTTGAACTGACCGTCGACGGCGAGGTGACCGAGGAGATCCTGGCCCAGGCACGCGATGCCGCAGAGACCCTCCTGTCCAACCCCGTGATCGAGGACGTCGTCAACGTCGAGGTCGTCGAGGCCTGACATGACTGAACTTCCCCTGATCGGCGAGGCCATCGCTGTCGCCGCCGAACCGCGCCTCGCAGGGGCACGCGTCGGCGTCGTCACGTTCCCGGGCACCCTCGATGACCGCGACGCAGCCCGCGCCGTCCGCCTTGCCGGCGGCACCGCCGTCGAACTCTGGCACGCTGACACGGAACTTGGCGACGTGGACGCCGTCGTCATTCCCGGCGGTTTCTCCTACGGCGACTACCTCCGCGCCGGAGCCATTGCCCGCTTCGCACCCCTGATGTCAAAGATCATCGACGCCGCCAACAGCGACGCCAGGCTGCCCGTGCTCGGTATCTGCAACGGCTTCCAGATCCTCACCGAATCGCACCTGCTGCCCGGTTCGATGATCAAGAACGACCACCTGAAATTCATGTGCCGCGACCAGGTCCTGCGCGTCGAGAACAGCAACACCGCATGGACGCTGGACTACCAGGCGGGCCAGGAAATCACTGTGCCGCTGAAGAACCAGGACGGCCAGTACATCGCGGACGAGAAGACCCTGGACGCGCTGGAGGCCGAGGGCCGCGTGGTGTTCCGCTACGTCGGCTTCAACCCGAACGGCTCCCGCCGCGACATCGCCGGCATCTCGAATGCCGCGGGCAACGTGGTGGGCCTGATGCCGCACCCCGAGCACGCTGTGGAGGCCGGCTTCGGCCCCGAATCGCTGGATGGCGTCGGCGGGTCCGACACCGACGGCCTCGGCTTCTTCACCTCCGTTTTGACCAAGATTGTGGGAGGCGACAAGTGAGCATCGAAACCACCAAGAAGTTCAATATCGACACTGTCGAGAACGCTGCGAAGACCCCGGACACGGAGCTGCCCTGGGCCGAGCTGGGTCTGAAGCAGAACGAGTTCGACGAGATCGTCAAGGTCCTGGGCCGCCGCCCCACCGGCGCCGAACTCGCCATGTACTCCGTCATGTGGAGCGAGCACTGCTCCTACAAGTCCTCCAAGAACCACCTGCGCCAGTTCGGCGAGAAGGTGACCCCGGAGATGAAGAAGGACATGCTGGTGGGCATCGGCGAAAATGCCGGCGTGACCAACCTGGGGGACGGCTGGGCCGTGACCTTCAAGATCGAATCGCACAACTCGCCGTCGTTCGTTGAGCCCTACCAGGGCGCCGCCACCGGCATCGGCGGCATTGTCCGCGACATCATCTCCATGGGCGCCCGCCCCGTCGCCGTGATGGATCCGCTGCGCTTTGGCGCGATCGACCACCCGGACACCGCCCGCGTGATGCACGGCGCGGTTGCCGGCATCGGCGGCTACGGCAACTCGCTGGGCCTGCCGAACATCGGCGGCGAAATGGTGTTCGACTCCGTTTACCAGGGCAACCCGCTGGTCAACGCCCTCGCAGTGGGCGTGATGCGCCACGAGGACATCCGCCTCGCGAACGCTTCCGGCAAGGGCAACAAGGTGGTCTTGTTCGGTGCGCGCACCGGCGGTGACGGCATCGGCGGCGCCTCCGTGCTGGCCTCTGAGTCCTTCGATGACACCAAGCCCTCCAAGCGCCCTGCGGTGCAGGTGGGCGACCCCTTCGCCGAGAAGGTCCTGATCGAGTGCTGCCTGGAGCTCTTCAAGGGCTCCCTGGTGGAAGGCATCCAGGACCTCGGCGCCGCCGGCATCTCCTGCGCCACCTCCGAACTCGCATCAAATGGCGACGGCGGCATGCAGGTTGAGCTGACCTCCGTGCTGCTGCGCGACCCCACGCTGACCCCGGGCGAAATTCTGATGTCCGAGTCGCAGGAACGCATGATGGCCGTTGTCACCCCGGAGAACGTCGCCGCGTTCGAAGCCGTGATGGACAAGTGGGCCGTTGAGTACGCCTGGCTGGGCGAGGTGACCGACACCGGCCGCCTCATTATCACCTGGGAGGGCGAGGTGATTGTCGACGTCGATCCGCGCACCGTGGCACACGACGGCCCGGTCTACGACCGCCCGTTCGCCCGTCCGGAGTGGCAGGACGCCGTCCAGGCTGACACCTTCACCGGTTCCGTGCAGGACGCCGGGCGGCCCTCGGCTCCGGCCGAGCTCGCCAAGGCCGTCACCGAACTGGTGGCATCGCCGAACATGTGCTCCAAGTCCTGGATCACCAACCAGTACGACCGGTACGTGGGCGGCAATACGTCCATGGCGTTCCCGGACGACGCCGGCGTGGTCCGCGTGGATGAGGAAACCGGCCTGGGCGTTGCCCTCGCCACCGACGCCAACGGCCGCTACACCTACCTCGACCCCTACCACGGCGCGCAGCTGGCGCTGGCCGAGGCCTACCGGAACGTCGCCACCTCCGGCGCGGTGCCCATGGCCGTCAGCGACTGCCTGAACTTCGGCTCCCCCGAGGACCCGGATGTGATGTGGCAGCTTGCCGAGGCCATCCGCGGCCTGTCCGATGCCTGCAAGGTGCTCGGCGTTCCGGTCACCGGCGGCAACGTCTCGCTGTACAACCAGACCGGCACCACGCCGATCCACCCCTCCCCCGTAGTGGCAGTCCTGGGCAAGCTCGACGACGTTGCCCGGCGGACGCCGTCGGGCTGGCGTGAGGACGGCCAGGCGATCTACCTGCTGGGCACCACGGCTGCCGAGCTGGATGGTTCCGAGTGGGCCAACATGCGCGGCCACCTGGGCGGGCAGCCGCCCAGGGTTGACCTCGACGCCGAACGTGCACTGGGCGAGATCCTGATCAACGCATCCCGTGACGGCATGATCGATTCCGCCCACGACCTCTCCGAGGGCGGCCTCGCCGCTGCCCTGGTGGAGTCCTCGCTGCGTTACGGCGTGGGTGCCCGGATCGCCCTCCAGGATGTCCTGGACCGGGACGGCGTGGACCTGTTCACGGCGCTCTTCTCGGAATCCCAGGGCCGTGCCGTGGTGGGCGTGCCCCGGTCCGAGGAAGTGCGCTTCACGGACATGTGCACCGCCCGCGGCTTCGCCCACACCCGCATCGGTGTGGTGGACGCGGCCAGCGGCACCCTGGAGATCAACGGCGTGGAGAGCCTGTCCCTGGACGCCCTCCGCGAAGCCCACGAAGGGACCCTGCCGAAGTACTTCGGCTGACCTTTCCTGCACCAACGCGGGGTCACTTTCCGCCCATGATCCCCTTGGGATGGGCGGAAAATGACCCCGCGTTGGTGTTTTAATCCTCGCTGTGGAGCTCCCGCTGCCGGGCACTGAGCAGCTCGATTTCGGGGCGCCCGGCCACCAGGCGTTCGACGGCGGCCAGCACCTCCACGAGGTGCGCCCGGTCCGCTGCCACGAGGCCGGCGCCCAGCCGGGTGCGCCGGTACTGGTCGTGGTCCCCCACCTCAGCGACTGAGACGTCGAAGCGGCGCTTGATTTCAGCGATGAGGGGCCTGACCACGGACCGTTTCTCCTTCAGGCTCTGCACGTCGCCCAGGAGGATGTCGAACTCGATCCAGCCGATCCACATAGGCCCGGCCCTTCCTATTCGATGGTGAGCTCGCCCATCCGGTCCCAGGCGTCGCCGTCGAGCTGGCGGCTGATGATCCGGGGTGTTTCGGCCAGAGCCTGGGGCATGTCCTTCATGGCCTGCTGGAAGTGGGCGCTGTTGACGTGGTCGCCGGCGGCATCGTCCTTAAAGGCTTCCACCAGGACGTACTCATTCGGGTCATCGAGGCTGCGGGACCAGTCGAACCAGAGGTTGCCCGGCTCCTTGCGGGTGGCCTCGGTGAAGTCGGCCACCAGGGCGGGCCAGCGCTCCGACCATTCCGGCTTGACCTTGAATTTGACGACGATAAAAATCACGGGCGTAGTCCTTCCGCTGCGAGTTGGCGTGCCCCTTCAATGTACCGGGACGTGACGTGGCGCTGCGCCGCACGGGTCACCAGTCCGCCAGCCGCGTAAAACCAGTTGCCGGGTTTGCTGAATGCGCGGATCCGCAACACCACCGCGGCGTCGCCGTTGATCATCGCTTCAAAGGATTCCTCACCGCGCGCAGGGTGCCCGGGCAGTGTTCCGTAGCCAAATCCAGTGGACTGCGGCACGTCGGTCGGCAGTGGTTCGTGGACCCAGACCACCTCACAGGGTGCGTTCAGCCGGAAAGGTCCGACGCCGAATCCGCTCGCCACCCGCGCCCCGGTTACGGCCGTTGCTGAACCCGTGCGGACCCGCAGGCCCGCCCGCCGCTGCAGTTCCCATCCGAGAATCCCTGCGGCCACCCGGCGGTAAACGGCGAAGCCGGTGCCGAGCTGGACCTCTTCCAGGACACTGGCATACCCCGCCGGGGCAACCCCGTGCTCCGTGCCGCCGATGCCGGGGTAGTCCAGCTGCCCGGCCCCTCCGGCCTTCACTGGCCGGCGCCCCGGGAGTCCGCCAGGCGGGCCCAGCCCAGCTGCGCCTGCTGCTTCCTGCTCAAACCGGCCACCACCAGGTCGTAGGAGTCCTCCACCATGTCCCTGACCATGCTGTCCGGAAGCGTTCCGTCCAGGCGGACCCCGTTCCAGTGCGTTTTGTTCATGTGCCAGGCACCTGTGATCTCCGGGTGCGCGGCGCGGAGCTGCACGGCCAGGGTCGGCTCGCACTTGAGGTTCACGTAGAAGTCCCGGACATCCAGCGATGACAGTGCGAAGAGCTTGGCTTCATGCCCGGCGCCACCTGCGATGCTGGCCCGGACCTTGAATACGGCAGTTTCCGGCCCGAACGGGTAATCCTCATACGCGCCGGGAAACGCGAGGCAGATCTTCTTCAGTGCAGCAGGGTCCATGCAGGAAGCCTATAAAGCCGGCTGCCGCGGTGCTAGTCTGCGAGGATGTCACACGATCAGGGGGCTATTCCTGTTCTGGACCTGGGCAGGGCACGGCAGGCAGACGGTTCCTTCAGCCCGGACTTCATTGAGCAGTTGCGCCACGCGACGCACCATGTGGGTTTCTTTCAGGTCACCGGCTACGGCGCCTCCCCGGGCCAGCCTGAGCGCCTGCTGGACCTTCTCAGGCGGTTCTTCTCCTTGCCGCTGGAGGAGCGGATGAAGCTGGACAACCGGCTCTCACCGCATTTCCGCGGCTACACGCGGATGGGCACTGAGGTTACCCAGGGAAGGGCGGATGCACGCGAGCAGATCGACTACTCACCGGACCGCGAGCCGGTTACTGACTACCCGGAGGACGAGCCGTACTGGCTGCTCCAGGGCCCGAACCTTTGGCCGGATGAGTCCTTTCCGGAACTCAAAGCGGCAGCCATGGAGTGGGCGGAGCTGATGTCCCGGATAGGAACGGAGCTGCTCCGGGCCATCGCTGTCTCGCTGAAACTGCCGGAAAACTACTTCGATGAGCCGTTCCACGGTTCCCCCGCCTGGATGGGAAAGCTGGTTCATTACGTGGGCGGTGTTGTGGAAGCTGCCGGCGACCAGGGCGTGGGCTCCCACGCGGACTACGGTTTTGTCACCCTCCTGCTGCAGGACGACGTCGGCGGACTGGAGGTTCTTCCGCCCGGGGCAACTGCATGGGAGCCTGTGAAGCCGATACCCGGAGCCCTGGTGGTCAACCTGGGCGAGATGCTCGAAGTCGCTACAGAGGGCTACCTCGTGGCCACGATCCATCGGGTCCAGGCACCGCCCCCGGGCGTGGACCGGTACTCGGTCCCGTTCTTCTGGTCGCCGCGGCTCGACGCCGTCATCGACCCCGTTCCGCTGCCGCCCGAACTGAAGGCCGAAGCGAGGGGCATTTCGGACGATCCCGCCAACCCGCTCCTGGCATCTTTTGGGATGAACATGCTCAAAGGCAGGATGCGGGCGCACCCCGACGTCACGGAACGGTACTACCCGGACCTCCTGAAACGCTCCGGCTGACGCCAGGTCAGAGATTGTATTTCCAGGCCTGCTGGGCAGGGCAGGTGTCCATCACAACGTCCAGCCCGGCCGCTTTCGCCCGTTCCGCCGCTTCCTCGTCAATCACGCCAAGCTGCAGCCACACCGCTTTCGCCCCCACGGCGATGGCCTGGTCAACCACGGCCCCCACCTTCTGCGAGTTCACAAAGCAGTCCACGACGTCGATGGGATGCTTTTCGGGTGGAATGTCACCCAGGGTGCGGTAACCCTCTTCCCCGTGCACCGGATCTCCCGGCAGGTTCACGGGAATGATCTCCATCCCCAGCCGGTCCCGGATGAACAACGAAGTATCGTACGCCGCACGCCACTCATTGGTGGTCAAACCGACGATGGCCCATCGCCCTTTGGTTCGCATGAGGCGTTCGATGACTGCAGGATCGTTGGCGTGTCCCATGCCCCCAGCTTACGCCCAGCCCCCCGGACGCCTTCTGCCGAACATTACGATGACACGGAAGGATTACACCCGGGATGAACGAATATTACGCGCCGACAGCCTGCATTTGGGATCTCGCATTCATTTAGGTCTAGTTGGAGGTGACCATCCCGAGCGGCAGAGAGACCTGGATCTGTGACGCCGCAGCAACCCTGGTCACCAGAGGCCTCCCGGGCTCCGGTGACAGCAAGGACACGGCCACAGTGTCCGGAGCTGACCACTCCGACGAGGGCCGGATCCTGCCGGGTGCTACTGCCAGGACCGATGGAGTGATCCGATGACTACAGTTCTGCCCTCCCGGCCTGCCGGGACTGCCCCCGGCCATGCTGCTGCATTGCCGTTGTCCTTCCGTGGCCTGCAGCGTTCCTTCGGTGCCGGGGCCACCGCGCACACCGTACTGCGGGACGTGACATTCGACGTAGCAGCGGGCGAAGTCCTGGCCATCCTTGGGCCGTCCGGCTGCGGCAAATCCACCTTGTTGCGGGCCGCGGCCGGACTCGATTCGCCGAGTGCAGGCTCGGTGGTGATCGAGGATACCGCCGTGCAGGGCATCGACGCCCGCTGCGCCTTCGCCTTCCAGGAACCCCGCCTGCTGCCGTGGCACACCCTCCAGGCCAACATTGCCATCGGCCTGCCCGCCGGCTGCAGCGCCAAAGAGGGCAAGGCCAAGGTGGCGCGCCTGCTGGAACTCGTGGGCCTGGAGAATTTTGCCAAGCACCGCCCCCGTGAGGTGTCCGGCGGCATGGCGCAGCGGGCGTCGCTCGCCCGCGCCCTGGCCCGGAACCCCGGCGTCCTGCTCCTCGATGAACCTTTTGGCGCACTGGACGCGTTGACCCGGATCCGGATGCAGGACCTGCTCCTGGACGTCCATCGGGTGGAACCGGCCACTGTCCTGCTGGTGACCCACGACGTGGATGAGGCGCTCCAGCTTGCGGACCGGATCATCGTCCTGGGCAACGACGGCGGCGGCCCCGGGGCCACGATCGTCCGGACCGTCGAGGTCCCCGGCAGCCGCCCCAGGGACCGCGCCTCCGCGGAACTGGCACACCTGCGCGGTTCGCTGCTGCAGACCCTGGGCGTGGACGCGCACTGACCTCCCGCCGTCGGCCTCCTGTCCCGCAGCCTGCCCGCCGCCGGTTCACCTGATCCACCCACCACTCGTTGGCCCATCACCATAAAGGAAAACCATGCCGTACACACGTCCCATCACCCGCCGCTCGCTCCTTGGCGCAGCAGCCGTGGCCGCTTCCGCTGCCCTGGTCCTGACCGGTTGCGTCGCAGGTGAAGGGTCCTCAGGCGGCGCGGGCCAGGCCGGCGGCAGCAACGGCGGCACCTTGAACATCGACTTCGCCACCTACAACCCCCTGAGCCTGGTCATCAAGGACCAGGGGTGGCTGGAGGCCAGCCTCAAGGAGCAGGGCGTCACCGTCAACTGGGTCCAGTCCGCGGGCTCCAACAAAGCCAATGAAGCCCTCCGCTCCGGCGCCATCGACGTCGGATCCACTGCGGGGTCCGCCGCCCTGCTGGCCCGCGCCAACGGGTCTGAAATCAAGACCATCGACATCTTTTCCCAGCCCGAGTGGGCAGCCCTGGTGGCACCCGCGGGCTCGGACATCGCGTCCGTGGCGGACCTCAAGGGCAAGTCCGTGGCCGCCACCAAGGGCACCGACCCCTACTTCTTCCTCCTCCAGGCCCTGGAGCAGGCGGGACTGAAGCCCGGTGACGTGACGGTCCAGAACCTGCAGCACGCCGACGGCCGCACGGCCCTGGAAAACGGCTCGGTCCAGGCCTGGTCCGGGCTTGACCCGATCATGGCAGGGGCTGAGCAGAAGGGCGCCAAGCTCTTCTACCGCAACCTGGACTTCAACACCTACGGCTTCCTCAACGCCACCGAATCCTTCCTGAAGGACAAGCCGGAACTGGCGCAGGCCGTGGTGAACGCCTACGAGAAGGCCCGCGCCTGGGCGGCAGAGAACCCGGACCAAACAGCACAGATCCTGGCCGACGTCGCCGGCCTGGACCTCGCCGTAGCCAAGACCGTGGTCCTGGAGCGCAGCAACCTTGACGTCAGCCCGGTCCCGGGCGACGCGCAGCGCAAAGTACTGGAGAAGATCGGCCCCACCTTCGTGGAAACCGGAGACGTCAAGACGCAGAAGCAGATTGACGACGCCGTGGCCTCCCTTCTCGACGACTCGCTGGTGAAGAAGGCTGACCCGTCAGCCATTAAGGCTTCCTGATGAGCAGTCAGGGAGATTCCTCCGCCACCGGCAGCAGTGTTGCGGATGGGCGTGCTGCAGCCGCTCCCGCAACCGCGGCAGACGCCGCCCAGCCGGGTGCCGGCACGGCACCTGCTCCGGCACCGGGATGGTCTCCCGCCGGAGTCCGCTCCAGGAACTGGGCGCGTCTGCCCCTTGGCCTCATCATCCCGGCAGCCCTGCTGGCAGCCTGGCAGCTGGCTTCCTCCGGCGGCCTGTTCACCGTGGTCCAACTGCCCCCGCCGGCCATGGTTCTCTCCGCCGCCGGTGAACTCCTCGAACGCGGCGAACTTGGCACCCACATCGCCATCTCCACCCAGCGGGTCCTGATCGGATTCCTGGTGGGAGCTGCCCTGGGCCTGATCCTGGGCGCCACCGTGGGACTGTCCAAACTGGCCGATGCCCTGCTGGCACCCACGATAGGTGCACTGCGTGCCGTGCCGTCACTGGCGTGGGTGCCGCTGCTCATCCTGTGGATGAAGATCGGCGAGGACTCCAAGGTCACGCTCATCATCATCGGCGCCTTCTTCCCGGTGTTCACCACGGTGTCCCTGGCGCTGCGCCATGTGGACCGCAACCTGGTGGAGGCGGCCCGGGCTTTCGGCCTCAAAGGGGTCCGGCTGCTGACCACCGTGCAGCTGCCCGCCGTGGTGCCGGCAGTCTTCTCCGGGCTGCGCCTGGCCCTTGCCCAGGCCTGGTTGTTCCTGGTGGCCGCCGAACTGATCGCTTCCTCGATGGGACTGGGCTTCCTGCTGATCGACTCCCAGAACAACGGCCGCACCGACCGGCTGCTCCTGGCCATCGTGATGCTGGCCGTGATTGGAAAAATTACCGACGCCCTGTTGGGCCTGGCAGAAAAGTGGGCGGTGAAACGATGGGCTTGAGCACCACCGAAACGTTGGACCTGAACGCAGGGGTCCGCCCGGACAACGTTGCCTTCTGGGAGAAGCAGGCGCTGCGCCTGGACTGGGACACCGCCTGGCACACCGCACACCGCTGGGTTCCGGCAGACCCGGAAGCGGGCCGGGGCCCGGAGATCACCTGGTTTGAGGGCGGCAAACTCAACGTGGCCGTCAACTGCGTGGACCGCCACGTTACCGCCGGCCGGGGCGACAAGGTGGCCCTGCACTTTGAAGGCGAGCCCGGCGACCGCCGGTCAATCACCTACGCCGAACTCCAGCGCGAGGTGTCCAAGGCGGCCAATGCCCTCCTGGCCTTGGGCATCGGCAAGGGGGACCGCGTGGTCATCTACCTGCCCGTCATCCCCGAAACCATCATCATCACCCTCGCCGTGGCCCGCATCGGCGCCATCCACTCCCTGGTGTTTGGCGGCTTCTCGGCAGAAGCACTGAAGTTCCGGGTGGAGGACACCCGCGCCAAGCTGCTGGTCACCACCGACGGCCAGTTCCGCCGCGGAGCGGCCGTCCCGGTGAAGGACAACGCTGACGCCGCCGTGTCCGGTGACAACGCCGTCGAGCACGTGCTGGTGGTCAACCGCACCACCCCGTCGGCCGAACTGGCGACCGTCCCGATGACAGAGGGCCGCGATCTCTGGTGGCACGAGGTTGTGGGCTCCGCCCCGGACGTCCATGAGCCGGAGGCGTTCGACGCCGAGACACCGCTGTTCATCATGTATACGTCGGGAACCACTGGTAAGCCCAAGGGCCTGGTGCACACGTCCGGCGGCTACCTGACCCAGGCGTCGTGGAGCTTCGAGCACTTGTTCAGCAACCCGGATCCGGCCCTGCGGGACAAGGACGTGCACTGGTGCACCGCGGACCTGGCCTGGGTCACGGCGCACACCTACGAGATTTACGGACCGCTCTCCAACGGCGTGACCCAGGTGATCTTCGAGGGCACGCCCAATACGCCGCATCCGGGCCGGCACTTCGAGATCATCGAACGCTACGGCGTCACGCAGTACTACACCGCCCCCACCCTGGTGCGCTCCCTGATGGGCTGGTTCCCGGACGGCGTGCCGGACACCTACGACCTCTCCTCGATCCGCCTGCTGGGGACCGTTGGCGAGGCCGTCAACCCGGAGGCCTGGCGCTGGCTGCGGGAGAACGTGGGCGCGGGCACCGCACCCGTCGTGGACACGTGGTGGCAGTCCGAGACGGGCGCCACCATCCTCTCCCCGGCACCCACGGACACCAGTTTCAAGCCGGGGTGCGCGGCACGTCCCCTTCCCGGCGTCAGCGCCCGCGTGGTGGACGACGCCGGCAATACGGTTGCGCCCGGCGTCCAGGGATACATCGTGGTTGACTCTCCGGGGCCCGCCATTGCGCGCACCGTCTGGAGCAACCCGCGGCGCTACTTCGATTCCTATTGGAGCAAGTACGCGCTCCAGGGCTGGTTCCTGGCCGGCGACGGCGCGAAGTACGACTCCGACGGCGACATCTGGATCCTGGGCCGGGTGGACGACACCCTGAACGTCTCAGGCCACCTGCTCTCCACCATCGAAATCGAATCCGCCCTGGTCTCGCACCCGGACGTGGTGGAAGCCGGCGTCTGTCCGGTAGCGGACCCGAAAACCGGGCACGCAGTGGTGTCCTTTGTCGTCCTTAAAACAGACGCCCACGCCCGCGGTGCCGCGGATGTGGGCGAAGAGCTACGGCAGCACGTGGCCAGGGAGATCGGCCCCATTGCCAAACCGCGCGACGTCGTGGTGGTTCCTGATGTTCCCAAGACGCGCAGCGGCAAGATCATGCGCCGGCTGCTCACCCAACTGTTCGAAGGTACCGCGCTGGGCGATACCACCTCCCTCCAGAACGAGCCGGCCATCGCCGGCATCCAGGCAGTCCTGCACCAGCGGGCCCTAGCAAAGGAAGATTCATGACCGAGATCAGCAATGTTGCCCGGCTCTCCGAACCGCTCAAGTTCGCGTACTGGGTGCCCAACGTCTCCGGTGGCCTGGTGGTTTCCACCATTGAACAGCGCACCGGCTGGGACTTCGACTACAACAAGAAACTGGCCCGCATCGCCGAGCAGTCAGGCTTCGAATACGCCCTGACGCAGACCCGCTACGCCGCCTCCTACGGAGCGGACAAGCAGCACGAGGCCACTTCCTTCAGCCTTGCCCTGCTGGCTGCCACCGAGCGGCTCAAGGTGATCGCCGCGGTCCACCCCGGCATGTGGCACCCCGGCGTGCTGGCGAAGTACATCATCACCGCTGACCACATCTCCAACGGCCGCGCCGCCGTCAACATCGTCTCCGGCTGGCTGAAGAACGAGTTCACCAATTTCGGCCTGGAATGGCTGGAACACGACGAGCGCTACGTCCGCACCGAGGAATTCATCAACGTGCTGCGCGGCCTGTGGACCGAGCAGGAGTACAGCCAGTCCGGCAAGTACTACAACATCACCGACTTCACCCTGAACCCCGCCCCGGTGGACGTCCCCGGCCGCGCCCACCCGGAGATCTTCTTCGGCGGCAACTCGACGGCGGCACAGGCCACCGCGGGCCGCGTGGCGGACTGGTACTTCTCCAACGGCAAGGACCTGGAGGGCTTCAAGGAGAACATCGCCGGGGTTGTCGCCTCAGCCGGCGAGGCCCGCCGCGGCACCGAAGGGCAGCTCGCCGCTCCGAGGTTCGGCCTCAACGGGTTTGTCATCGCCCGCGACTCGGAGAAGGAGGCCCGGGACACCCTGCGGGAAATCGTTGAGAAGGCACACAAGCCCGCGGTCCAGGGCTTCCGTGACGCGGTGCAGGAAGCCGGCGCTTCCACCAAGGACGGCAAGGGCATGTGGGCGGATTCCACGTTCGAGGACCTGATCCAGTACAACGACGGCTTCAAGACCCAGCTGATCGGCACCCCGGAGCAGATCGCTGAGCGGATCGTGGAGTACAAGAAGATCGGCGTGAACCTGTTCCTCACCTGCTACCTGCATTTCCAGGAGGAGGTGGCGGCGTTCGGCCGGGACATCCTGCCGATCGTGCGTGAACTGGAAGCGGACCTGGCACGGAAGAACGGCACGGAACTCGATCTTTCACAGACCCCGGTTGCCGCTGAGGCGGTGGCTGTCTGATGGCTGACCGCACCTTCGGATTCCGTACCCGCGCCCTGCACGCCGGCGGCACCCCCGACGCCGAACACGGCGCCCGCGCCGTCCCGATCTACCAGACCACGTCTTTTGTCTTCAAGGACACCAACGACGCCGCCAACCTGTTCGCCCTGCAGAAGTACGGCAACATCTACTCCCGGATCGGCAACCCAACCGTGGCCGCATTCGAGGAGCGCATCGCATCCCTTGAGGGCGGCATTGGAGCGGTTGCAACGTCGTCGGGCATGGCCGCTGAGTTCATCACTTTCGCCGCACTGACGCAGGCGGGAGACCACATCGTGGCCGCTTCCCAGCTGTACGGCGGTACGGTGACGCAGCTGGACGTAACCCTCCGGCGCTTCGGGGTGGACACTACCTTCGTCCCCGGCACCGACCCCGCCGACTATGCCGCGGCCGTGCGGGACAACACCAAGGCGATTTTCGTGGAGGTGGTGGCCAACCCGTCGTCGGAGGTCCAGGACCTGGCGGCGCTGGCAAAGGTGGCGCACGACGCCGGCATCCCCCTGGTGGTCGACGCCACCTTGAGCACGCCGTACCTCGTGCGGCCCATCGAGCACGGCGCGGACATCGTGATCCACTCCGCCACCAAGTTCCTCGGCGGCCACGGGACCACCCTTGGCGGCGTGGTGGTGGAGAGCGGGCGCTTCAACTGGGGCAACGGAAAATTCCCCACCATGACCGAGCCCGTGGCTTCCTACGGCAACGTCTCCTGGTGGGGCAACTTCGGTGAATACGGTTTCCTCACCAAGCTCCGCAGCGAGCAGTTGCGCGATATCGGCCCGGCCCTGTCGCCGCAGTCCGCGTTCCAGCTGCTCCAGGGTGTGGAAACCCTGCCGCAGCGGCTGGACGAGCACCTGAAGAATGCCCGGGCCGTGGCCGAATGGCTGGAAAACGATGACAGGGTGGCGTACGTCAACTACTCCGGCCTGCCCTCGCACCCGCACTTTGAAAGGGCGCGGAAGTACCTGCCGCTGGGACCCGGATCGGTCTTCTCCTTCGGGGTCAAGGGCGGGCGTGCTGCCGGCCAGAAGTTCATCGAATCCCTGCAACTGGCCTCGCACCTTGCCAACGTGGGCGACTCCCGGACGCTGGTGATCCACCCTGGCTCCACCACCCACCAGCAATTGAGCGACGAACAGCTGGAGTCCGCAGGTGTGCCGGAGGACCTGGTCCGTATTTCGGTGGGCCTGGAGGACCTCGATGACATCCTGTGGGACCTGGACCAGGCACTGACGGAGGCCGCGGAGCTTTCCGCCAGCCCGGCTGCCGGCCCGTCCTCCGCCACGGAAGCCTGCACGATTGGAGTAAACGCATGAACACCGCCGAACGCACCTGGGCCGGCCCGTCCGCGCCCGAGCGCCTGGGCCTGCTCCGGCAGGCCACGTCCATTGCCATCGTGGGCGCCTCGGACAAGCCCTCGCGTGCCAGCTACTTCGTAGCCACGTACCTGCTGTCCTCCACCCGGTACAGGGTGTACTTCGTCAACCCCGTGGTCAGGGAAATCCTGGGCCGGCCCACGTACGCTTCACTGGCGGACCTGCCGGAGAGCCCGGACATCGTTGATGTGTTCCGCAAGCATGACGACCTGCCGGGCGTACTCGATGAAGCAGTGGCTGCCGGGGCAAAAACCCTCTGGCTGCAGCTGGGGTCCTGGCATGAAGGGGTGGCGGCGGACGCGGAAGCTGCGGGGCTGAACGTGGTCATGGACCGCTGCGTCAAGATTGAACACGCCCGCTTCCACGGTGGACTCCACCTCGCCGGTTTCGATACCGGGGTGATTTCCTCCAAGCGGCAGGTTATGGCCTGACCGCCCCGCCTACCGCTTAGCCAGGCCCTGCCAAGGGGTCCGGGGAAGCGCCGTGCCCGCCGGTCCCCCGCACTTGCCCTCTCCGGCTTCCCGGGCCGCCACGCGTTGCTGTTGCGCCAGGTGTTCCGGCCCCGGAAGTGAAAGAGCCGGCCTGGAACGTGATGGGGGACAAGTTCCAGGCCGGCGCTACATAAGCGTAATCGCTCCGGGCACGCCGAGGGTTACGCCCTGCGGCAAAAAACTTTCAGCGGGCAGCGGCGGTGATCCAGCGCGGCCGGCTTCCCTGCCGGCGCTGCCCCTTGGACAGGCTGAAGATGTGTGCGTTCGTGGATCCGCGCCGGTCGTCGCAGTCATCCTGTAAGGGAGCAGCGGCCGGCGCCGGAGCTGCAACAGGTGCCTGGCGCGGCACGGTGCCGGCCGGACAGAGATCAGTCACCAGTCCGGTGCCTGCACATTCCCTGACGGCGGCGATCCCGGCGGCGAGTGCGGACTTGGTGTCAAAAGGGCCCGAGACGGCCATGATGCTGCCGTCGGGCCCAAGGAGGCGGAACCTGAAAAAAGAATTGTGGTCAACAAACGCTTCGAACTTACCGGCCATAACTAATCCTTCCGTTCTGCGGGTCCTTGTCCGGGGGCGCCGTTGCCACCGGCCGGTCAGGGCGCAATGCTGCGCCTTTTCCCGCGGGTCTGGTCGAACGATTGGTGATCGGGTCACCGGGTGTACCAACGAGTCTCGCCGGTAGGCCGCTACCCCGCAAGACCCGAGGCGTTAACCCTTTGTAAATTCACGGCGATTTCCCAGTCGACGACGGCGGCGGGTCACCTTGGAGGGCCGGTTCTAGCGGTGGTTGCCGCCCGCTCCCTGGCCTCCCAAGGCCAGGGTGCGGGCGGCCCACTTGTCAGTCGTTGATGAGATCGTTGACCACGATGGTCTGGTCCCGGTCCGGGCCCACGCCGATGGCCGAGAAACGCGTACCGGACAGTTTTTCGAGGGCCAGCACGTAGTTGCGGGCGTTCTCCGGCAGGTCTGCCAGGGTGCGGGCCCCGGTGATGTCCTCAGTCCAGCCGTCGAAGTACTCGAAGATCGGCACAGCGTGGTGGAATTCGGTCTGGGTCATGGGCATTTCGTCGTGGCGGACGCCGTCCACGTCGTAGGCCACGCACACCGGGATCTGTTCGATGCCGGTGAGCACGTCCAGCTTAGTGACGAAGTAGTCCGTGAAGCCGTTGACCCGGGAGGCGTGGCGCGCCAGCACGGCGTCGTACCAGCCGCAGCGGCGCGGCCTGCCGGTGTTGACGCCGAATTCGCCGCCCGTCTTCTGCAGGTACACGCCCATGTCATCGAACAGTTCCGTGGGGAACGGTCCGGCGCCAACACGGGTGGTGTACGCCTTGATGATGCCAATGGAGCGGGAGATGCGGGTGGGGCCGATGCCCGAGCCCACGGAGGCGCCCCCGGCGGTGGGGTTGGAAGACGTCACGAACGGGTAGGTTCCGTGGTCCACGTCCAGGAAGGTGGCCTGGCCGCCTTCCATCAGCACTACCTTGCCCTCGTCCAGGGCAGTATTGAGAACCAGGGTGCTGTCGATGACCAGCGGGCGGAGCCGGTCCGCGAAGGACAGGAAGTACTCCACGATCTCGTCCACCACAACACCGCGGCGGTTGTAGATCTTGACCAGGAGTTCGTTCTTCTGCCGCAGCGAGCCTTCCACCTTCTGGCGGAGGATCGACTCGTCGAAGACGTCCTGGACGCGGATGCCCAACCGGGCCACCTTGTCCATGTAGGCCGGGCCGATGCCGCGGCCGGTGGTGCCGATGGCGCGGCTGCCGAGGTAGCGTTCGGTCACCTTGTCCAGCACCTGGTGGTACGGGGCCACGAGGTGGGCGTTGGCGGAGACGCGGAGCTTGGACGTGTCGGCGCCACGGGCCTGGAGGCCCTCGATTTCCTGGAAGAGTGCCTCGAGGTTCACCACGCAGCCGTTGCCGATAATCGGGACGGCGTTGGGGCTGAGGATGCCTGCCGGCAGCAGCTTGAGTTCGTACTTTTCACCGCCTACGACGACGGTGTGCCCGGCGTTGTTGCCGCCGTTTGGCTTGACGACGTAATCAACACGGCCGCCCAGCAGGTCGGTGGCCTTGCCTTTTCCTTCGTCGCCCCACTGGGCTCCTACGATCACAATTGCTGGCATGGGATCCTCCCCCATTCGTTCGGGCTGCCCGGGCCGTCACAGCGTGGCGGGACGGTACAGCGCCGTTCATGAGAATGCCCCGAATCGACCGGCCTTCACTGGTCCGCGGGGCGGCACAGGGAAGCAAGAGTTCCGGGGCTCTTACCACCCAAGTTTAGCCGATCGGCGACTTTGTCCACCCGCTGGCCCGCCGCAACCCTGCTTGCGGAGTAAAAGGCCTCCTGCCGGAGGCGCGGCAGGCTGTCACCCAGGGCGCAACCGTCCAGGTAGTGATCGGACATGCCCCGCATCTCAAACAGCAGGGTGGCGATGCCGTTGCGGCTGATGATTTCGGCACCGCCGCCCACGCTGACTGCAGGCTGTGACAAGAGCCATCAAGCTTCACTGAAGTTGTCAATTGGCATAACAGAACGCGCCATGAAGTGATTACGTTTCAGCAAGTCCTCCTGCCGGCCCGCATCCTGCTTTTCCCGGTGCAACTGTCCCGGCGTTTCGTTTCCCGGGGCTTGCTAAACTGGGACAGGCCGACCAGGAATCGGCCCACCCCATTTCAACCACCTCGGATGTGGTGCGCCATCGTGCGCCTATTTCCCGCGGTGGCAGCAACACCAATCCCCGCAGGAGACCCAGCACTACATGACAGCCCTGGCACCCGAATCCTTCCATGAGCAGCTTCTGAGCCGCCGCTACGAACCCAATGTTGCCGCCGTCAACGAACTGTGTGATTCCCTGCAGGAGGCAAAGCCCGGCACCGTAGTGCCCTACGTTGATCCCATGCACGACGTGGAGGAGTGCCGGATCATCAGCCTGTACTCAAACATTGGTGAGATGGACAAGTCCGGTTTCATCACCGCCGGGGATGCGGACGCCGCAACCCGGATGCTCGGCATCCAGTGGAAGCTGGGGCTCCGCCCCGAATTCGTGATGCCGTGGAACGTCCACCCGTGGCACACCCCTGGTGAGCTGAACGGCAAATTCACCCCGGACCAGGTGCAGGCCGGCCTCAAGCCGCTGCTCAAGTTCCTGGCCCTGGTCCCCCGCGCTTCGGTGATCGTGGCACACGGCACGGAAGCCAACCGCCTGGCCAACCTGCTGCTGAAGACCGAAGTTCCGCTGCTCTGGCGCCGCGGCCTGAAGACCTACAAGGTGCGCTCGCTCAGCGGCCGCGCCTTCGCAGGCTCGCCCGCGCGCCAGGAGGAATACCTCGAAGCCATGCGTGTGGCCTACGCCGACGCCATGGCGCGCACGGGCCTGCAGAAGGCATAGCAACGCTTTAAGTACGACGACGGCCGGTCACCCTTCCCGAAAAGGGTGACCGGCCGTCGTCGTACTGAAACAAGGCCGGGGTCACGTCCGGCCCATCTTTCCGATGGAGCTGGGCCGGACGTGACCTCGCGCTGCTGTTTACTTCGCTTCGATCGCTGCTTTCGCTGCGGGGTCGGAGTCATTCAGGAACTTCTCGATCCGCTCCGGTTCCTCGGCCTCGCCGATGGCCGATGCCGCGCGGCCCAGCGAATACAGGGCGCGCAGAAAGCCGCGGTTGGGCTCGTGCTCCCAGGGAATGGGGCCCACGCCGCGCCAGCCGTTGCGGCGCAGCGAGTCCAGCCCGCGGTGGTAGCCCACGCGGGAGTAGGCGTAGGAGTCGATGGTGCGCCCGTCATCCCACGCCTCTTCCGCGAGCAAAGCCCACAGCAGCGAGGACGTGGGGTGCTTGGCCACGAGATCCAGGGGCTCCTGGCCCGCTTCCAGCTGCTGGTTGACCTCGGTCTCGGCCGGCAGGAGCGTGGGCTCGGGTCCCATGAGGTTCCGGCGGAACTCGTCAGACATTCCTAGAAGGTCTTTCCGGCCGAACCGAGCTGCTTGGTGGCCTCGACGACGCGGGCTGCGAGGCCTGCTTCGGCGGAGGCGCCCCAGACGCGGGGGTCGTAGGTCTTCTTGTTGCCGACTTCGCCGTCAACCTTCAGGACGCCGTCGTAGTTGCGGAACATGTGGTCCGCCACCGGACGCGTGAAGGCGTACTGGGTGTCGGTGTCGATGTTCATCTTGATGGTGCCGTAGGAGACGGCGTCCGCGATTTCCTGGTCCGAGGAGCCGGAGCCACCGTGGAACACGAGGTCGAACGGGTTGTCCTTGCCGATCTTGGCGCCCACCTGGGCCTGGATGTCCTTGAGGATCTCCGGACGAAGCTTCACGCCGCCCGGCTTGTAGACGCCGTGGACGTTTCCGAAGGTCAGGGCGGTGATGTACCGGCCGTTTTCGCCGGCGCCGAGTGCGTCGATGGTAGCGAGGGCATCCTCAACCGTGGTGTACAGCTTTTCGTTGATCTCGTTCTCAACGCCGTCCTCTTCGCCACCCACGGTGCCGATTTCGACCTCAAGGATGATCTTGGCGGCAGCTGCGCGCTCCAGCAGTTCACGGGCGATGCGCAGGTTCTCCTGCAGGGTCTCGGCGGAGCCGTCCCACATGTGGGAGTTGAAGATCGGGTTGCGGCCGGCCTTGACCTCAGCCTCGGAAGCGGCGAGCAGCGGCAGGACGAAGCTGTCCAGCTTGTCCTTGGGGCAGTGGTCCGTGTGCAGGGCGATGTTGACGTTGTAGTTCTTGGCCACTTCGCGGGCGAAGGCCGCGAAGCCCAGCGAACCGGCAACCATGTCCTTGGTGGAAGCGCCGGACCAGTAGGCCGCACCGCCGGTGGAGACCTGGACAATGCCGTCGGACTCAGCTTCGGCGAAGCCGCGCAGGGCTGCGTTCAGCGTCTGCGAGGACGTCACGTTCACGGCCGGGAATGCGAAGCCGCCCGCCTTTGCGCGGTCGATCATCTCGGAGTAGATCTCTGGGGTTGCAATGGGCATGCTGACTCCTATGCTGAGGTTCGTCTGTGGGCTGGTGACCCTGGAGTACCGCTTACGGCTAGCACCATCCTAGCCATTTCCGCGCGGAGAGTGCTGTGGGTTACGCCCCACCCGCGCCCTAGCCTCGCAAGCTCGGCCAGGGAACCCTGCGGGCGTGGGCCCACCACCCGCGGAGCTACACGTGCTGGTTGAAGACGTGCCGGCGCACCCACGCGTGCATCGCGATGGCCGCGGCGGAGGCTGCGTTGATGGACCTGGTGGACCCGAACTGTTCGATGGACAGGGTGGCGATGGCGGCCTCGTGTACCTCCGGGGTCAGCCCGGGCCCTTCCTGGCCGAACACCAGCACGCAGTCCTGGGGCAATTCGTAGGTTTCCAGCGGCACCGAGTCGGGGAAGATGTCGATCCCGATAATCGCCAGCCCCTCCCCCTGCGCCCAGGCCACGAAGTCCTCGACGGTGGGGTGGTGGCGGACGTGCTGGTAGCGGTCGGTGACCATGGCGCCGCGCCGGTTCCACCGCCGTCGGCCGATGATGTGCACCTCTTTGGCGAGGAACGCATTGGCGGTCCGCACCACGGTGCCGATGTTGAGGTCGTGCTGCCAGTTCTCGATGGCCACGTGGAAGTTGTGGCGCCGGGAGTCCAGCTCCGCAACGATTGCTTCGTGCTTCCAGTAGCGGTACTTGTCCAGTACGTTGCGCCGGTCGCCGTCGGCCAGGAGGTCAGGGTCCCAGTGGTCGCCTTCCGGCAGTTCGCCTTCCCAGGGCCCGACGCCGACCTCCGCCTTGGGTGCCCCGGGTTCCACTGTTTCGGCGTCCCCGGGTGAGGGTGCTGGCTGGTCTGCGGGGCCGGGCGTCTGGTTCACCCCTCAACACTAGACTGGACCATTGGAGCATTCATCACCGGTGGAGGTAAGCGTGGCAAAAGCAGACCAGGTAGCAGGTAATCCGGCGGTTTACCGCAGCGGACAGGATATTGAGTGCTGGCTGACGGACATGGACGGCGTCCTGGTCCACGAAAACCAGGCAGTGCCCGGCGCCGCGGAGCTCATCCAGCGGTGGGTGGACACGTCCAAGCGCTTCCTGGTGCTCACCAACAACTCCATCTTCACGCCCCGCGACCTCGCCGCGCGCCTCAAGGCCTCCGGCCTGGAGGTCCCCGAAGAGAACATCTGGACCTCCGCACTTGCCACCGCCCAGTTCCTCAAGGACCAGGTGCAGGGCTCCGGGTCCGGCAACCGCGCCTACACCATCGGCGAAGCAGGACTGACGACGGCGCTGCACGAGGCAGGCTTCATCCTCACTGACCAGGACCCTGACTTTGTGGTCCTTGGCGAGACGCGCACGTATTCCTTCGAGGCGATCACCACTGCCATCCGCCTCATCCTCGCCGGTGCGCGGTTCATCGCCACGAACCCGGACGCCACCGGCCCCTCCAAGGACGGGCCCATGCCCGCCACCGGCGCCATCGCAGCCCTGATCACCAAGGCCACCGACCGGGAGCCGTACATCGTGGGCAAGCCAAACCCGATGATGTTCCGGTCCGCGATGAACCAGATCGACGCGCATTCCGAGACCACCGCCATGATCGGGGACCGGATGGACACCGACATCATCGCCGGCATGGAAGCCGGACTGCACACGGTCCTGGTCCTGAGCGGCATCACCCAGCGCGAAGAGATCGGTTCCTACCCCTTCCGGCCCAACCAGGTGCTGAACTCCGTGGCGGACCTGAAGAACCAGATCTAGGCCTAGAAGACCGTCACCCGCGATCCGCCCCGAGGCAGCGGGAAGTTCTCGTCCAGCAGCCGTTCCAGGATGGGCCGGTAGATGTTCGGGTTCCAGCCCGGGCTGGCGTGGGCCGGGGCGGCGCCGGTGGTCTGCAGGTCGCTGGCCACCATGTTCGCTTTGAATGCCACCGCCCAAGCCTCCACGGCCGTTTCGTAGCGGACTGTCCGGTCCCGGGGATTGCCGATGTACGCCATCTTGGCGCTGCCGAGTTTATCCACGAACCTCAGGCCGTCGAAGTGGTAGATGTATGCGGACTCGGACTGGATGAGCAGGTTGGACGGGGCGATCGGCGAGAGCTGTTCAAGCGTCTGGTCCAGGATCTGGCGCCAGGTCCGTTCGTCCTTGTGGATGACCCGCTCCCCCAGCTCATACCCGCCGCGCAGGGTGGACGGGAACCGGACGCCGCTCTCATAAAGGAACACCACGCCGTCGAACCAGCTCTGGTCCAGCACGTCGTGTTTGCTGTAGGGGCTTGAGTCCAGCACGATGAACTCCACCTCCACGCCGTGGATTTCCAGCAGCCTGGCAGCAACCTGGGTTGCCACCATACCGCCGAAGCTGTGTCCGTAGAAGAACAGCTTGGTCAGCTTTTGGGCGCGGACATACTCGATGACCGCGATGACCAGCCCGTCGATGTCCAGTCCCTGGTTGGAATAGCCGACGGCGGCGAGCCGGGCGCGCTTGTTAAGCGCACCGCGGAGGGAGTTCAGGATCCACTGTGCTTCTTCCCAGCTGGTTTTGTAGCCGGGGAACAGAAACCAGCTGGCATCCGGATAGTAGGCATCCGCGAAGCCGTCGGGGACTGCCAGGATCCGGTTGGACCGACGCTGCGACTGCACCTCGCGGGTGAGCAGCATGTCCGCCGCGAGTACGCCCGAGACACCGGCGCCGGCAAAGAAGGCACGGCGCGAAAACTGTTTGAGGGCAGCAGCTTCCGCCAGCAGCCGGGCTCCGGAAGCCCCCCGCCCGTCCTGCGGATGCGTGTCCCCCTCATACGGCACACCCCTACCGTAGGCACAACTGAAGTTACCGCCGCAAGGAGGCGGCGGTAACCATTCAGTGACGCCTGGCCGGGGAGGAGCGGTTCAGCTGGCGGCCTGGCCTTCCGGCGCCGGACAAGTGCCGGCGCTGTTATGCTGGCGCCGCGCGATCTCCCGGCCGATGTCCTCGTAACGGGCCAGCAGGTCCGAGCCCGCGAAAGCGCCAGGGTTGTCCAGCAGGGCAAAGAGTGTGTCGCTGGCCAGGAGCAATTCCTCGTGGGAATACTCCTCCAGTGTCCGGCCGCCCCACGCCCCCATCCCGGACAGTTCCAGGGGCGGCACCTCATCAAAACCGGTCAGCTCCGCCGCGGTTTCGATGGCGTCAATTTCCGCAATGGACCCGGCGGAAAGGCCGTCGATAACGGTCAGCAGCTTTTCGTCGGCAGACGATGCCCATTCCGAAAGGTCCAGCGACACTCCGGCGCCGTAGATGCCCGGCAGTGTGCTGGTGTCGATGGCATTGAGGTCTTCGCGGAGGCCCGCAAGGGCGGCGGACTCCACCAGTGCAGCCCCTGATAGCTCAACGCGGATGTGGGAGCGGATCCCCATGCGCCGGACACGGCGGATGATCTGGACCAGGGCGGGGCGGGAATCCTGGTTGAGGCTTCCCTGGATGTCGATGCGGACAACGTCGGCAGGGACATCAAGGTTAACGAGGGCGTTCAGTGCGCGGTCCATAGGTACTCCAAAAGAGGGTGTCTATGGCCGACGGCTCAACCTCCGCAAGCCTAACTCCGCCCGGAGTCATGCACAAGCGGCGGCTACGCTGTCCGGTCCGCTTTCAACTGCCCCGGTTCCTGGAAGTGGGTGCGCGTCCCGGCTCCGCCCACGGAATCCACCAATGACTTCGCGATGTCCCGCAACTTCCGGTTGCTGTTGCTCGAAGCCTCGGTGAGCATGCTGACCGCAGCCTCCTGGCTGCACCTGTTCTGCGCCATAACGATGCCGATGGCGATGTCGATAATGGTCCGGGATTCCAAGGTGGCCCGAAGGTTCGCGGCGCTGTCCGTGTGGAGCGAGAACCGCACGGCCAGCCGCAGCGCCTGCGAAATTTCCCTCGTGTAGCCCCGGGCCTTCGCGGTGGCGCGTTCATCGAACTTATTTGGAACGTCGGAATACAGGTTCAGTGCGGCTTTGGCTTCCCCCTGGAGATGGAACGGCAGGGACAGCACTGACCGCAGGCCGTGCGAAGCCACGGCGGAGGCATAGTCCGGCCCCCACCGGTTTTCCTCCAACAGGTCCGGAACATGGACTTCCCGTTCCTCTTCGGCCGCCGTCAGGCAGGGTCCCTGGGAGAGCGAGTACTGGATCTCATCCACTTCACGGGCCGAGTCGCTGCTCCAGCCGATGGTCGCGGCCTTCCGGTCGCGGAGCAGGGTGATGCCGCAGAGGGCATCATCGCCTTCGCCGGCCACCTGGTGCGCGGAGAACCTCGCCAGCTCATTCAGGAAGTCCTCGAAGTCCGCACTTTCCAGGATGAGGTTCTGGATCTGGTCAGTGGAGGTCAGGGGCTGTTCAGGGGGGACCATAGTGCACGTTCTCCGTACGGGAAAAGGGGATTACGCAAATAATAAGGCAGCTCCACCCCGGATCCAACACCGGAGCCCGGGCCATTGGGCCCGGGCTCCGGTGCAAGTCCGGTAAAAGCGCGGTTACGAAAGGCCGAGCTCGTCCTTGCCGAAGGCGAAGAGGTAGGGAACGCCGGTCTCGGCTTCGATCTTTTCCTTGGCTCCGGTGTCCCGGTCCACGATGACGGCGACAGCAACCACGTTTCCGCCGGCTTTCCGGACCCCTTCCACTGCGGTCAGCGCCGAACCGCCGGTGGTGGAGGTGTCCTCAAGGACCAGCACCCTGCGGCCTTCCACCGAAGGGCCCTCCACCTGACGGCCCATGCCGTAGGACTTTTGGGCCTTGCGGACCACAAACGCGTCCACGGGCCGGCCGGCGTCCACGGCGGAGTGCATCACGGCCGTACCCACGGGGTCGGCTCCCATGGTGAGCCCGCCCGCGCACTCAAAGTCGATGCCGGCGTCGTCCGCCAGCGCCAGCATCACCTGGCCCACCAGCTTCGAGGCCTCGTGGTGCAGGGTGATGCGGCGCAGGTCGATGTAGTAGTCCGCTTCCTTTCCGCTGGAGAGGATCACCTTGCCGCGGACCACGGCAAGTTCCTTGATCAGTTCCAGCAGGCGGGCGCGGGCGGCAGCAGTGTCCACTGCAGTATCACTGGGGGAAGTCATGGTTTCCAGTTTAGTGGCGGCCGGCCGGTGTGGATGCTTGAGCGCTGTTGACACCGCTGGCTAGGCTGGACAGCATGCGCGAACTCCAGGCCAGGATCATTGAAGAAATGGGCGTACAGCCCCGGATCGACCCCGCCGGGGAGGTGCGCAAGCGCGTCGCCTTCCTCAAGGAATATCTCAAGGCCACCCATACCAAGGGATTCGTGCTGGGCATATCCGGCGGGTTGGATTCCTCGCTCGCCGGCCGCTTGGCACAGCTGGCCGTTGAGGAACTCGAGGCAGAGGGTGTGGACGCGAACTTTGTGGCAGTCCGCCTGCCGTACGGCGTCCAGCACGACGAGGAAGACGCCCAGGCCGCCCTGGACTTCATCCGGCCCAAGACCGAGTGGACCTTCAATATTTCTGCTGCCGTTGACGGCTTCGAGGATGAATTCGAGAAGACCGTGGGCTCGGAGATTTCCGACTTCCACAAGGGCAACACCAAGGCCCGCACGCGGATGATTGCCCAGTATGCGCTGGCCGGCGAACACAACTACCTGGTCATCGGCACCGACCACGGCGCCGAATCGGTCACCGGATTCTTTACCAAGTACGGCGACGGCGGCGCGGACATCCTGCCGCTGTTCGGCCTGAACAAGCGGCAGAACCGCGCGCTGCTGGCCGAGCTCGGGGCACCGGCGCGCATCTGGGAAAAGGTGCCCACCGCGGACCTGCTGGATGACAAACCGGGCCGTACCGATGAGGATGAGCTGGGCCTCAGCTACGACCAGATCGACGACTACCTGGAAGGCCGGGACGTCCCGGATTCCGTGGCGGAGTCCATCGAGGAGAAGTACCTGCGCACCCGGCACAAGCGGACCGTTCCGGTCACCATCTTTGATACGTGGTGGAAGGGCCAGGGCCCGGAAGAGCCCCGCGCCGGACTGTAGTTCTCCAGCGCAGACGTCGCCGGGGCTGATCAGTCGCTGAGATTCCCCAGGTTCAGGGAAGCACGACGACGCGTCGCACCTCAAAGGGCGGCGCGCCGTCGTCGTTTCCCGGTAAAGCCGGGGAGACTCAGCGGAGCCGGTCGCCTTGGGCGCTTCCGCCCAGCTGCTGGGTGATGCGGTGGGCCTCCGCCATCAGGAGGCCGCCCAGCTCTTCCTGGCGTTCCGGCTTGAAGCGCGGTTCAATGCCGGTCAGGGACAGTGCCCACGCCGGCCGGCCTGCCTGGTCGAACACCGCGGCGCCCATCCCCCAGCTGCCTTCGAGCACCAGCCCGGGATTCACCGAGTAGCCCTTGAGCCTGGTTTGGTCGAGGTTGGCCCGGACAAGGTCCTCCCGGTGGCCGGGCGCGAACATCCCGGCGTGCCCGGCCCAGTCACCCAGCAGCTCCTCCTGTTCAGCCTCCGGCAGGAAAGCCATGATCGCGGTGCCCGCGGAGGCCACACCGAGCGGGAACCGGACGCCCTCGTGCAGCACGAAGGACCGGACCGGAAAGCTGCCCTCCTCACGCAGCAGACACACTGTCTCGGACCCGCGGCGGATGGAGAAGAACGCACTCTCCCCTGTTGCTTCGGACAGTCTGCGCAGGCTTGGCCGCGCGATGTCCTCCAGCGGGAAGCGTGCCGATGCCACTGACCCCATGAGGAGGATCTCGGGCCCCAGCACCCAGTTCCCGCTGCCGGGATCGTGGTCCAGCAGCCCCTCGGACGCCAGCGAGGACAACAGCCGGTGGACGGTGGGCCGTGTAAGGCCGGATTCACGCACCAGCACTGACAGCGGCATTCCCTCGGCGCTGCGGCCAACAAGCCGCAGCAAACCGGCGATGCGGCTGACCACCTGGGCCCCCGGAACCGGCACGTTACTCACAATTCTCCTCCAAAGGTCCATAATATGGATACTTCCCAGCGTACCGTCCACACTGTAAAAATGCGCCTTTTCCTGCCTGGGCAGCACCTTGACAGCCGCTTCAGACCGCCCGTAGTGTCCATACGCAGACCCATCGTCCATAAAGTGGACAGAAACACCGGGACACTCAACGAGGAGGCGCCATGTCCAAACTTCAGCCAGCCGCCGCCGTCGCCCTGGACGGGGCACTGCGCGATGGAATCACCCTTGCCGTGGGCGGCTTCGGCCTGAGCGGCATCCCGGCGGACCTCATCGAAGCCGTCCGGGACTCCGGCGTAAAAGACCTGACGGTGGTCTCCAACAACATGGGCGTGGACGGCAAGGGCCTCGGCATCTTGATCGAAGCCGGCCAGGTGCGCAAGGTCATCGCCTCCTATGTGGGCGAAAACAGACTCTTCGCCGAGCAGTACCTCGCCGGGAAGCTGGAGGTGGAATTCACCCCGCAGGGCACTCTGGCCGAGCGCCTCCGGGCCGGCGGCGCCGGCATCCCTGCCTTCTACACCAAAACCGGCGTAGGCACCCTGGTGGCCGACGGCAAGCCGCACGAGGTCTTCGACGGCGAAACGTACATCCAGGAGCGGGCCATCCGGGCCGACGTCGCACTGGTCCACGCCCACACGGCAGACACGGACGGAAACCTCATCTACCGGTACACCGCGCGGAACTTCAATCCCGTTGTCGCCACCGCCGGCACACTGACCGTCGCTGAAGCGGAGGTGATCGTGGCACCCGGGGACCTGGACCCGAACCACATCGTCACCCCCGGCGTCTACGTCCAGCGGCTGGTGCAGGCCACGGACCGGGTCAAGGACATAGAGCAGCGCACCGTCCGTCCCCGCGTCCCGGTCGAAGCCGAAGCGCTGACCGTTTAGCCACCACACTTAAGAGGAGAGCCCCATGGCCTGGACCAGGGATGAAATGGCCGCCATCGCGGCCGAAGAACTGAACGACGGCGACTACGTCAACCTGGGGATCGGCATCCCCACGCTGGTGGCCAACAACCTGCCCCACGGCGTCCGCGTTGTCCTGCAAAGCGAAAACGGACTGCTCGGCATGGGCCCGTTCCCGTACGAGGGCGAGGAAGACGCGGACCTCATCAACGCGGGCAAACAGACCGTCACGGTGCTGCCCGGCGGAAGCATCTTTGATTCGGCCACGTCCTTTGGCATGATCCGCGGCGGCCACGTGAAGGTGGCCATCCTCGGTGCGATGCAGGTCTCCGGCCGCGGCGACCTGGCCAACTGGACCATCCCCGGCAAGATGGTCAAGGGAATGGGCGGCGCCATGGACCTCGTGGCTGGAACGCCGCGGGTGGTGGTCCTCACGGAGCACAATGCGAAGGACGGCAGCGCCAAGATCGTTCGCGAATGCACCCTCCCCCTCACGGGGCTGGGGGTTGTGGACCGGATCATCAGCGACCTCGCCGTGTTCGACTTCGTGAAGAATGAACACGAAACAGACGGCGGGCGGCAGCTCACGCTGACCCGTCTTGCGCCGGGCGTCACCGTGGAGGAGATCCAGGGGAAGACGGAGGCGGAGTTCACCGTGGCCTTGGACCCGGGCCCGGGTAATTCCATTGGAGAATCAACCCTGGAAGGAGCCCCGGCGTGAGCCTGAAGGAAAAGTTCGGCAAGGATGTCCTGCTCACGGGCTGGGGGCACAGCCGGTTCGGAAAACTGACGGACCAGACGCTGGAGTCGCTGATCGTCCAGGTGGCCAGCGAGGCCATCGAGAGTGCCGGCATTGAGCCCGGCCAGGTCGATGAAATCTACCTCGGCCAGTTCAATTCCGGCATGATGCCGCTGGCGTTTCCGTCGTCGCTGGCGCTGCAGGTCTCGGACCAGCTTGCCAACGTTCCCGCCACCCGGGTGGAAAATGCGTGCGCTTCCGGCTCCGCCGCCTTCCAGCAGGGCACCAAGTCCCTGCTGGCCGGCACCGCAAAGACCGTATTGGTGATCGGCGCCGAGAAAATGACGCACGCCGGAGCCGACGTTGTGGGAGCCGGCCTGCTGGGCGCCGACTACGACTTGGCCGGCAAGGCTTCCACCACCGGCTTCACAGGACTCTTCGCCGAGGTGGCCAAGCACTACGAAAAACGGTACGGAAACGTTGCCGACGTCCTCGGCAGCATCGCGGCGAAGAACCACCGCAACGGCGTGGACAACCCCTACGCCCAGCTGCGCAAGGACCTCGGCGAGGAGTTCTGCCGCACGGTCTCGGACAAGAACCCCATGGTGGCCGATCCCCTGCGCCGCACTGACTGTTCGCCCGTGTCAGACGGCGCGGCCGCCGTCGTCCTTTCCACTGCGGCGACCGGCGGCGCAACTGCCCCTGTCCGGCTCGCCGGCTTCGGCCACGCCAACGATTTCTTCCCTGCGGCGCGCCGCGATCCGGTGGCCTTCGCCGCTAACCGGGTGTCCTGGCAGCGGGCGCTGGCAATGGCGGGCGTCGGGCTCGACGGGATCGACTTCGCCGAGGTGCACGACTGCTTCACCATCGCCGAACTGCTGATGTACGAGGCCATGGGCCTGACGGAGCCGGGCCAGGGCGCCCGCGCCATCGAGGAAGGCTGGGTGTACAAGGACGGCAAGCTGCCGGTCAACGTCTCCGGCGGCCTCAAGGCCAAGGGCCACCCCGTCGGCGCAACCGGTGTGTCCCAGCACGTTATCGCCGCCATGCAGCTGACCGGGACGGCCGGAGACATGCAGCTTGCCAGCCCCCGCCGGGCGGCCGTCCAGAACATGGGCGGCGTAGGCATCGCCAACTACGTCAGCGTCCTCGAAGCCATGTAGGGCGGCTGAGTTTCCCCACCTTTTGATCACGACGGCGGCGCGTCGCACCAAAAGTGCGGCGCGCCGTCGTGGTTTGCGGCAAAGGTGGGGAATTCCAGCGGGTGCTGGAATGAGTCAACCCCGGTTGCGGATCAGGGCCGCGATCTCCGCGAAGCCCAGCCTTTCGGCGTTCTGGAGCGCGGTGCGGCCTTCCCGGTCACGGATGTTGGGATCCGCGCCGGCCTCGAGGAGCAGCCGGACCACCTCCTGCTGCCGTGGCCCGCCGGTGTTCAGCAGGATGGCTTCCTGCATGGCGGTCCATCCGAGGTTGTTGACGTGGTTGACGGGCACCCCGGCACCAATCAGGATTTGAACCGTTTCCACGTGGCCGTGTTCGCTGGCCGGGATCAGGGCCGTGCCGCCGTACCTGTTTGTGCCGGCAACATCCGCCCCGGCCGCAAGCGCCAGCCTGAGCACATCGTTGAACCCTTCCGCGCCCGCGTAGAGGAACGCCGAGTCCTGGATCGCGTCCTTGGCGTTGACGTCTCCCCCGCGCCCGATCAGCTCCTGCACCAACGGCACGTTGTTGGCCTTGGCCGCGGCGATCAGGTCCTGGTCGAGCAGTGCCTGTTCCTCCGCGGACAGCACCGGAGGAACAGGTGCCGCCGCGGATGAGGATGCAGCCGCTGGTGTGCTTTCCGTGGCGCGCGCCCCGACTTCCGCGCCGGCAGCGGACGACGGCGGAGCAGGCTGCGGTGCCCGGGTCGCCTCCGGCCCCGCCTGGCACGCCGTCGTGGCCAGGGTTAAGCAAAGGACAAGACAGCCAGCCCCAAACCACCTCATGCAGCCCAGCCTACTGAGCGGCGGCAGCAATGATGGCATCGGCTCCTGCAACAGCGCAGGCCTCATCCAGTGCTCCGTCGGGAGCACCGCCGACGCCGATCCCCGCGACGGAAACACCGTTGACCTTCAACGGCACGCCACCGGCCAGGAAGAGCGTGCCGGGGAGATCCGCGATGCTGGGGCCGTTTCCGTTGATCCGTTTGGCCAGCTCGCTGGTGGGGGTTCCGAAGGCTGCGGCAGTGTAGGCCTTCTGCTTGGCGGCCTCAATGGTGTGCTCGGCCGCGTTGTCGCCCCGCAGGAGCGCCTGGACCGTGCCGAAGCGGTCAACCAGCGCCACGGTAACGAACGGCAGCTTGTCCGCCTGGCACTTGGCGAGCGCGCCGGACACGGCCTCGGCGGAGGCGCCCACGGAAATCCGGTTCTGCTGGACCACGTTCCCGGGAACGGGCTGGATGTCGGCCGCGGGGACGGCCGTGGCAGCGGTGCCGGGGCCGGCGTTGGCGGTGACGGTGGCGGCGGCGGTGAGGGCAAGCGCGCCGGCTGCTGCCGCGGCGAATACTTTCGAGGACTTCTTCATGGTGTTTTCCTTTGAACGGATCCCCGCCACGGTTCAGCGCGGGGTGCAGTTCCATCCTTTCGGGCAGGACGGGGGCCGGCATCGGGCCTTTGGCTGCGGCCTCCTGCTCCGAAAGGCCAGCCGTATCAGCCAAAAGGTTGAGAGACGGGAAGGCTGCGGGCGCTTTAGCATGGTGGGTAGCCGTCCCCCACCCGAACCGGAATGTCCATGCCAAGCCGAGCCAACGCTGCCCACTCCGCGTCGTCCCCGGACCCGCGCGCTGCCCGGGGCATCAGCGGCACTGCCGAGGGCGCCGGCAGGACAACCACGCCCAACGGCACACGGCACCCCCGCCTCGGCAAAATCGACGCCGCCGTACACCTTGGGTTCGCGGTCCTCCTGGTGGCCTCCGTGGTCCGCTACGTGGTGCGGCACAGCCCAGCGGACAACATCCTGGTCCTCGGCCTGGCCGCCGGCGCCTGCCTGCTGTATGTCGCGGTCGCCGTCCAGGCCCGGCGCGGCGGGCCTGGCGGATCGTGGATGGCTGCCTTGGTGGGCGTCTGGGCGGTCCTGGTCATCGCTGCCCCCAGCTTTGCCTGGTGCTCTTTCGCACTGTTTTTCCTCTGCCGCAGCGCCCTCACCGGGGCGGCAGCGTATGTGGCAGCAGGCGTGACGGCGGCTGCCACGGCGGCAGGCCTGTTCAAGCTGAGCGACGGCACTGACCTGGCGATGCTCCTTGGACCACTGGCCGTCGGCGTGATGCTGACCCTGGTCTATGACAGGATCCAGCACGACGCCGAGGAGCAGCGCCGCCTGCACGCGGAGGTTTCGCTCGCGCAGGGACAGCTCGCGGCCAGTGAGCGCCGCGCCGGAACCGTCGCCGAACGGGAACGCGTCTCCCGGGAGATCCACGACACCGTGACCCAGGGACTGGCCAGCAGCCTACTCCTCCTCGAAGCGGCCGGCAGGGCCTGGCCAAGTGACGCGGCCCGCGCCGGCCTCGGCCAGGCCACCGCGCTGCTGAGGGGCAACCTGTCCGAAACGCGGAGCCTGGTCCACGAGCTCGCTTCCCCAGGGCTGGACGCATCGCCCCTGCCCGATGCCGTGCTGTTGGCTGCCAGGCAATACGTCCCGGAGGCCCGGCTCCTGGTGACCGGTGAACCACGGCCGGTGCCCGCTGACGTGCGGCACGCACTCCTGCGCGTGGTCCAGAGCGCTGCATCAAACATCACCCTGCACGCCGCCGGGTCCACTGCGACGGTGACGCTTAGCTTCCTGCCGGACGCCGTCACTTTGGATGTGTACGACGACGGCGCCGGCTTTGATCCCGCGGCGGCAGCACCGCCGTCGGAAGCCGGAGGGTATGGCCTGCGGGCCATGCGGCAGCGGGTGGAACAGCTCGGCGGCGCCTTTTCGGTGGAAAGTGCACCCGGCGAAGGAACCATCGTGGCCGCGCAGTTGCCCGCACCGGCGGACACGGCGAGGCCGGGAAGATCCGTATGACCGCCATCACGGTGCTGCTGGTGGATGACCACCTGGTGGTGCGAAGTGGGCTGCGGGCCCTGCTGGGCACCCAGCCGGACATCAGCGTCGTGGCGGAAGCTGCGTCCGGGGAGGAAGCCCTGCAACTCCTGGAGCAGGGCCCCGTCTCGGTGGTAATGATGGACCTCGCGATGGGGCCCGGGATGGACGGGATCGAGGCCATCCGCACCATCCGCGAGCGCCGCAAAGGGCAGGCCATCCTGGTGTTCACCACCTACGACTCCGATGCTGATATTGTCCGGGCCGTGGACGCCGGCGCCATGGGGTACCTGCTGAAGGACGCCGCCCCGGACGAGATCTTCGCTGCCATCCGCGGTGCCGTGCAGGGCAGAAGCGTGATGAGCGCGCCCGTGGCGTCCCGGCTTTTCCAGCAGCTGCGCAACCCGGACGAAATCCTGACACCGCGCGAAGCAGAGCTTCTCAGCCTCCTGACGGAAGGCCTGAGCAACCGTGAACTGGGCCAACGCCTGTTCATCTCCGAGGCCACCGTCAAGACCCATCTGGCGCACATTTATGCCAAGCTCGGGGTGGACACCCGGGCCGCTGCAATCGCCACCGCCATCCGCCGCGAGGGCATGCGCTGACTACTTCCAGTGTCGATACCCTTGCAAGCACGGCTTTTGCCCCGTACGTTGGGGACTGCGGGGGACGTTCTCCGCGCACTTCGGGCCGTTGGGCCCGGGGAGAAAATCAGAGTCACACGAAGGAATGCAGCCATGGCAACAGGCACAGTTAAATGGTTCAACGCCGAAAAGGGTTTTGGCTTCATTGCCCCCGATGACGGGTCCGCTGACGTTTTCGCCCACTACTCGGCAATCGCCAGCAGCGGATACCGCTCACTCGATGAGAACCAGAAGGTTGAATTCGATGTGACCCAGGGTCCCAAGGGCCCGCAGGCAGAGAACATCCGCCCGCTCTAAGGCTTCGGCTTTCCTCCCGCACCTGCAGGAGGAATCCCGCCAGGCAGCGGCCTCCCCAACACCTGTTGGAGGGGCCGCTGCTTTTAGTTGTCCCCAAAAGGCCCGCCGCGCAGGCGGGTATCCGCTGCCCGGGTTGGGGATAATAGGCATATGACCGGACAGCACCCGGACAACGGTCCAGGCAACGAAGCGGGCAAGGACCCGTGGGAGGAGTTCGACGCGCTCCCGCCCGCCGTGCCGGACCGTGTCCCGGGCCATCCCGGCGGGGAACCGCTGGGCTTCGGCTTCCGCACCGGCGTCCGCAGCGCCCGCGTCGCCGTCGGGTTTGCCGTCTATACCCTGGTGCTCGGAACGATCCTTGCGCTGGCAGGGTGCATCGTTTTTGTTGCCGGGGAACAGTGGCTGCTGGTGGCTTTGATGCTCCTGATCGAGGCGGTCTTCATTTTCGCGTTCACCCGGCTCGTTGCCCAGGCACGCACCCGCTCCCTGCGCCCGCGTTCTTCGCGGCGCCGCTTCCCCGAAAAACCTGCTTGACCTTGACGCAGCGTCAACCCCTACGCTCGGAGCATGGAAGCACCCGGAACAGCAGCTGGCATCGACTGGTCCATCCAGGACATTGCCCGGATGGCCGGCACCACAAGCCGGACGCTGCGCCACTATGACGACATCGGGCTGCTGAAGCCCAGCCGTGTTGGCACCAACGGATACCGCTATTACAACGCCGCGGCACTCCTGCAGCTGCAGCGGATCCTCCTGCTCCGGGAACTCGGGCTGGGCCTTCCGGCCATCGCCGAGGTGTTCCGCCACGAGACAGACGCCGTCAAAGCGCTGGGCCGCCACCTGGACTGGCTGCGGCAGGAGCAGGAGCGCCTGGCGCGGCAGGTTCTGTCTGTCCAGCAAACGATCGAAACAGTGAAAGAAGGAGGCGAACTCATGGCAGAAAAGATGTTTGACGGCTTCGACCACACCCAGTACAAGGACGAGGTGGAGGAGCGCTGGGGCAAGGACGCATATGCGAAAAGCGACGCCTGGTGGCGTGGAATGGGTGCCGCGGAGAAGCAGGAGTGGAAGTCCCGCGCGGAGAAGCTGGGCACCGACTGGATCGCCGCCGCCGGCTCCGGCCTCGCAGCGGACAGCCCCGAAGCGCAGGACCTGGCCCGCCGGCACGTTGCGTGGCTGACGTCCATCCCCGGTACTCCCGCCTCGGAAAGCGGCGGCGACGTCAAGGGCTACCTGCTGGGCTTGGGAGAAATGTACGTTGCCGATCCGCGTTTCGCCGCCAACTACGGCGGTGAAGCGGGCGCGGGCTTCGTGCGGGACGCCCTGCGCACCTACGCTGAAGCGAACCTTTAGCAAAGGGAGCAGCCCAGGACGGCGGCACCGGGGCTTGAGGGGGCATGGTACCGCCCCCCCGGACATCACCGCAGCCGCCTCCACCCGGCGGCCCCGGCAGCGGCGAGCACCGCCACGGTTCCTACCCGCCGCTGCGCTGTCCGCCGTCGTCCGTGCCAGCCGCCTCCCGTGGAAGGCTTGCGGACCGCCTCCGAGGCCAGGTGCAGGTTGCCGGACGTCGCGGGCGCGGACTGCCGGCGGGACAGCTGGCGGTGGTCAACCTGACGGGCCGTGGCGGCCTCGACGACGCCGGGCGCGAGCTTGTGCAGCAGCACCAGCAGCCGGGCGGCCAGCCCTCCCGCAACCGCCTCCCGCCGGGGGTGCTCAACGAGCCTGACCATGGCCTTCGCCACCCGCTCCGCGGTGTAGACGGGCGGCATCGCCATGGGGCGGCGGCCAGTGAAGTTGGCCGCGTTCTGGTAGAAGGGTGTGTCGATGGTGGCGGGCAGGACGGTGCACACGTCCACCCCTGCCGCGCCTTCGCGGGCCAGTTCGGCGCGCAGGCCGGCGCCGAGCGCCCGCACTGCGGCTTTGGAGATCGAATACGAAGCGGAATACGCCAACGGGACTTCCGCCACGATGGACGCAACGTTGATCAGAGCGCCTGATCCCTGGGCGCGCAGCCGGGGCAGCGCCGCCCTGGCGCCATTAACGTAGCCGGCAATGTTGACGTCCAGTACCCGCTGGAAGTCCTGGGGCGGGATATCCGTCAGCAGCCCGAAAGCACCAACCGCGGCATTGTTGACCCACACATCCAGGCGTCCGAACTCCTTCACTGCACGGGCCGCCAGTTCCTCCATCCGGGCCACGTCGGTGACGTCGGTGGGGACGGCGATGGCCTTCGCGCCGCGTTTCCGGCACTGCGCGGCAACGGCGCCCAGCGCTTCGGCTCCGCGGGCGGCCAGGACCAGCCGGGCTCCCTTGCCGGCGAAGCGCAGGGCCGTGGCCCGTCCGATCCCGCTGGAGGCGCCGGTGATAACCACAACAGCATTCCTGACCCGCATTCGGCATCCCTTCCGTCCGTGGCCCGCCGTGGCTGCCCCGGCATAACACTAAGCAGGCTTAGTGTTTGATGCTACCGATGCAGGCCCGGCCGGACAACGGCCAGCCCCTGCAGGGTTGCTAGTGGAAGGCCGATCTTCCGGTGACGGCCCGGCCCACGATGAGTGAGTTGATTTCGTAGCTGCCCTCGTAGGTGTAAAGGATTTCGGCGTCGCCGAAGAGCTTGCCCATTTCGTAGTCGCTGCTGATGCCGTTGCCGCCCAGAAGTGAGCGGCCCATGGCCACCGAGGCGCGGGCCAGCCGGGTGACTGTGGCCTTGGCCATGGCGGCCTGCACCATCTCCAGCTTCCCGTCCTGCTGGACCTGCGCCAGCTGTGCCATCAGCGCCAGGGAGGCGGAGGCATTGCCCAGCATGTCGGCGAGCTGCTGCTGGACCAGCTGGAATGCGGCGAGCTCCCTGCCGAACTGCCGCCGGTTCAGGGCATAGGCGCGGGCGACGTCGAAGGCAGCCAGCTGGATTCCCGCCCCCTGCCAGCCTACCCAGGCGCGGGAGTCCCGGAGCAGGTCGTTTGTCCTCGCGAAGCTCGTGGCCCCGGGCAGGAGGCTGGCCGCCGGGATCCGGACATCCTCCAGCACGATGTCCGCATTCTGCATGATCCGCAGGCCGATTTTGTTGGCGATCCTGGTGGCCGCATAGCCGGGTGTGTCCGTCTCCACGATGAAGCCCTTGATTTCGCCGTCGGCCACATCCCGTGCCCAGACGAGGGCGAAATCGGCGATGGTGGCCGCTCCGATCCACCGCTTCGCACCATTGAGGACCCATTCGCCGCCGTCGCGCCTGGCTGACGTTTCCAGCCCGCCGGCAATGTCCGAGCCGTGGTCCGGTTCCGTCAGCGCGAAGGCTCCCAGCTGGCCGAATGTTTTCAGGCCTGGCAGCCACCGCGCCTTCTGCTCCTCCGACCCCAGTTCGCTGATCATTCCGAGGATGAGCTCATTGTGGATCCCGGCCAGAGCCGAAAGGGACACATCCGCCCGGGCCAGCTCCACGTACATCAGGCCCTTGAACAGGGTGGAACTGCCATCCAGCTGGAGGGCTCCGAGGCCATGTTTTCCCAGGTCCGCCAGGAGGCCGAAGGGGAACTCTTCCCGGTTCCAGTACTCGATGGACTGCTGCCGGACCGAGGACTGGAGAAACTGGCGGATCCTGAAGTACCTATCGCGTTCAGGGGGCGCCAGGAGGTCCACGACGTACATCAGGTCCGCATCAGGGAAGGGCAGTGCCTCGCCTTTTCCCGCAGGCTGCACGGGCATCAATCCCCTCACTCTGCCGGACCGCTCCACCGACCATTGGATGTCCTAGTATATTGCACAGGTCCACCAATAAGTGAGGCGCATCACACGGCGAAAGGCTGGCCATGGGCACTCCGCTCCCCCGCGACCCCATTGCCGATGCCCGCCGCAACTGGGAGGACCATGGCTGGGCGGAGGTTGCCGCGCCCATGGCAGCCATCACCGCCATCATGCGGACCCAGCAGATCCTGCTCGCCCGGATCGAAGTGGTGCTGAAGCCTTTTGGGCTGACCTTCGCCCGCTACGAACTGCTGGCCCTGTTGAGCTTCGCCAGGAACGGGTCCCTACCCATGAAGAAGGCCAGCACGCTCCTCCAGGTCCACCTCACCTCCATCACCAACGCGGTGGACCGGCTGCAGGATGCCGGCCTGGTGCGCCGCTCGCCGCATCCTACCGACGGCCGCACCACACTGGTGGAGCTCACCAGCGAGGGCCGCACCCTGGCGAAACGTTCGACGACGGCACTGAACGCCGAGGTGTTCAGCGCCTCAGGCTTCGGGCCGGGAGACATCGACCAGCTGATCCGGATCCTGGGGGATTTCCGCCGGAACGCCGGCGACTTCATGGATTCCTGAGCGGTCAGGAAGAAGGGTCAGCGGGATGCCTTGGCGCGCCTGATCCGCCGGGCAACGAGCAGCACCAGGGCCGCCGCCAGGCCGGCATAGACCGCGTAGTTCAGGAAACGGGAGTACTCCTCGATGAGCCGGTATTGGGTGCCCAGCAGGTACCCGAGTCCCAGCAGCAACCCGTTCCAGAGCCCACTGCCTGCGAGTGTGTAGATGCTGAACATGCCCAGCGGCATGGCGGCAGCCCCTGCCGGAAGGGAAATCAGGCTGCGCACACCGGGCAGCAGCCTGCCGAAGAAAATGGACGACCTGCCGTGGTGGCGGAACCAGTCCGCAGCGTGTTCAAAGTCTTCCCGGTCCACCAGGGGAAGCCTGGCGAGCCCGCGGATGGACCGTTCAAGTCCAAGTCTGGCCCCCAGCCAATACAGGAAAAGCGCACCCAGGTAGGCGCCGAGGGTGCTGGTGACGAAGACCAGGACCAGGTTCAGGGAGCCTTGCCGGGCAAGGTATCCAGCCAACGGCAGGATCACCTCACTGGGAATGGGCGGCACCACTGTCTCCGCCAGGGTGAAGAGCCCGACGCCCCATTCCCCCAACTGCTCGATGCCCCGGGCAGCGACGCCCACCAGCCCGGTCAGATTGTCCGCCGAGCCGCCTGCCCCCGCCGCCGTTCCCCACATACAAGATCCCCTCCCATTTCCACAGCTGCCGAGCCCTGTCTACCCTACGCAGCTGGGCGAAAGCTGGGGGCCGGGTCAGCGGTGCCTGAACACTGGCTCGCGCTTCTCCGTGAACGCCGCCATGCCTTCCTTCTGGTCTTCGGTGGCAAAGAGCGAGTGGAAAAGCCGGCGCTCGAACACCACGCCCTGCGCGAGCCCGGTCTCGAAGGCCGCGTTCACGGCTTCCTTGGCCACCATGGCCACCGGCTTGGACTTGGACGCGATCACTTCCGCAACCTTGACGGCTTCGTCCACCACGTCCTCGGCAGGAACCACGCGGGACACCAGTCCGCACCTGTCAGCTTCCTCCGCCCCAATGAACCGGCCTGTCAGGATCAAATCCATTGCTTTGGCCTTGCCCACTGCCCGGGTGAGCCGCTGGGAGCCGCCCATGCCGGGCAGTACGCCCAGGTTGATCTCGGGTTGGCCGAACTTGGCGTTGTCCCCGGCGATGATGAGATCGCACATCATGGCCAGTTCGCAGCCGCCGCCCAGCGCGAACCCGGAGACGGCCGCAATAGTGGGAATGCGGAGCCTGGTGAAGTCCTCCCAGCCGCGGAACCAGTCGGCAGCGTACATGTCCATGTAACCCTGCGCCGCCATCTCCTTGATGTCGGCGCCCGCAGCGAAGGCCTTGCTGGAGCCGGTAATAACCACGGCCCCCACCCCGGGATCGGAATCCATTCCGCGGACAGCCTGCACGAGCTCCTCCATGGTGGCCTTGTTCAGGGCGTTCAGCGCCTGCGGCCGGTTCAGCGTCACCAGCCCTACCCGGCCCCGCTGTTCCACAAGGATGTTCGTGTATTCCGTCATTCGGGGCTCCCGTCGTCCTGTGCTGCATTGGGTGTTGCTTTGTTTGATGCCGTGCCGGGGGCGCTGCCGGCACTGCCCGCCGGCTTGTTTCCTGCGCCGTCCCGGGCAGCGGATTTGTCCCGGATGTCCGTGATGATCGCCGAGAAGTCCCGCGCGGCACCGCCTTCCGCGGCAAACATATCGTAGATTTCGGCAGCGAGCGGTCCCACCCGGGCCGCCACCCCGGTGCCGCGCAGTGCATTGACGGCGAGTTTGAGGTCCTTGGCCATCAGGGCTCCGGCAAAGCCGGGCTGGTAATCGCGGTTCGCCGGGCTGGTGGGGACCGGGCCCGGCACCGGGCAGTTGGTGGTGAGGGCCCAGCACTGCCCGGACGCCGCCGATGCCACGTCAAAGAGTGCCTGGTGGCTCAGGCCCAGCTTCTCCCCCAGCACAAAGGCCTCGCTGACGGCGATCATGGAGGCGCCCAGGATCAGGTTGTTGCAGATCTTGGCGGCCTGGCCCGCCCCGTGGCCGCCGCAGTGGACCACCCGCTTGCCCATCACCTCAAGCAGGGGGCGCACGGCCTCGAAATCCTCCGGCCCGCCTCCCACCATGAATGTCAGCGTCCCGGCTTCGGCACCCACCACCCCGCCCGAAACGGGGGCGTCCACCGCACGGTGGCCGGCGTCGATGGCCAGCCTTGCCGCTTCGCGCGCTTCGTCAACATTAATGGTGGAGCAGTCCAGGAACATGGTCCCGGGGGCGGCCGCGGCCAGCAGACCGGGCTGCCCGCCGGTGCCCAGGTAGGCGTCCAGTACATGTTGGCCGCTGGGGAACATGGTGAGGACCACGTCCGCCCCGGACACGGTTTCAGCGGCGCCGGCAGAAACGGGTATCCCGTGCTCACGTGCGGCATCAAGGGCCGCCGGCACCACGTCGAAACCTGCCACGGCGTAGCCGCCCTTGACCAGGTTCACTGCCATGGGTCCGCCCATGTGGCCAAGGCCCAGGAACGCGATGGCCTGTTTCTCAGGCATGGTCCGTCTCCTTCACCCCAAGGTCCAATTCCCTGCTGCCCAACGGCTCAAAAAAGCGCTCCACCTGGTCGGGCCGCACCTCCGCGAGGGTAGGCGGGTTCCAGCGCGGCGTGCGGTCCTTGTCCACCACCTGCGCCCGGATGCCTTCACGGAAGTCAGGCGCCGCCAGGAACCGCAGCCCCACCCGGTACTCCTGCGCCAGGGCTTCATCCAGGGTCAGGCCCCTGACCCGCCGCAACGATGCCAGCGTGACCTTCACGGATGTGGGTGACTTCGCCTCGATGAGGTCGGCGGCCGCCCGGGCAGCCCCGCCGTCTTCGCTGTCAAAGCTCCGGAGCCGCCGGACGATCTCCCCGGCATCATCGGACGCGTAGCAGCTGTCGATCCAGTCCCGTTGCTGTTCAAGTTCCGAGGGCGGGGCGGCCTCGCTGTACCGTACGACGGCGTCGTCCGGATTTTCGTTTCCCAGCGCCTCCGTCAGTTCCGGGAGCCTGTCGGACGGAACAAAGTGGTCGGCGAGTCCCAGGTACAGCGCGTCCGCTGCGCCCAGGTGGGCGCCGGTCAGCGCCGCGTGGGTTCCCGCTTCCCCCGGCGCGCGGGACAACAACAGGGTCCCGCCGACGTCGGGCGCAAAACCGATCGTGGTCTCCGGCATGCCCATCCGCGTGCGCTCGGTGACCACCCGTACCGAGCCGTGGGCTGAGATCCCCACCCCGCCACCCAGTACCAGTCCGTCCATGAGGGCCACATAGGGCTTGGGGTAGCGGGCAATCAGCGCATTCAGCCGGTACTCCGTCTGCCAGAAGTCCGCGGTTTTCCCGCCGCCGGCGGGGATGTCCTCGTAGATGGCCACAATGTCGCCGCCGGCACACAGCCCGCGTTCCCCGGAGCCGCGCACTAAAACCATGGCGACGCCGTCGTCGTCCGCCCACGCGGTGAGCTGGTCCAGGAGCGCGCCTACCATCCCGGCTGTCAGCGCGTTCACCGCCCGGGGCCTGTTGAGGGTGGCTATGCCCAGCCGCCCGCGGCGCTCAAAGAGCACCTCGGCAGTGGTGTCCGCTCCGGTTTCCGCAACGTCAGTCATCAACTTCCTTCCGGCATCACGAAGCTGGCCCCGTGCCGTATTCCTGAAGGCCACCGCGTGGTGACCGTCTTGGTCCTGGTGTAGAAGCGGAAAGCGTCCGCGCCGTGCTGGTTCAGGTCGCCGAATCCGGACGCCTTCCAGCCGCCGAACGTGTAGTACGCCAGGGGCACCGGGATGGGGACGTTGATGCCCACCATGCCCACGTCCACCCTGCTGGCGAAATCCCGGGCGGCATCGCCGTCGCGGGTGAAGATGGCCACGCCGTTGCCGTACTCGTTCCCGCTGCAGAGCTGGAGCGCCGCATCGTAGTCCTCGGCCCGCACCACGCTGAGGACGGGGCCGAAGATCTCCTGCCGGTAGATGGCCATCTCCGGTGTCACATGGTCAAAAAGGGTGGGGCCAACCCAGAAACCGCCCTCGTACCCTTCCACGGTGAGGCCCCGGCCGTCCGCCAGGAGGGAGGCACCCTCGTCCACTCCGGCCTGGATGCAGCGTTCGATCCGTTCCTTCGCGGCGGCGGTGACCACCGGACCGAAGTCTGTGCCCCGGTCCAGGCTGTGGCCCACCCTCAGCGCCTTGACACGCTCCTCCAGCCTGGCCACCAGCCGGTCGGCAGTGTCCGGGCCCACCGGAACGGCCACCGAAACGGCCATGCAGCGCTCCCCTGCGGAGCCATAGCCTGCACCGATGAGGGCATCCGCGGCCTGGTCCAGGTCCGCGTCCGGCATCACCACCATGTGGTTCTTGGCGCCGCCGAAGCACTGTGCCCGCTTCCCGTGGGCAGCGGCCGTGGCGTAGATGTACCGGGCAATGGGCGTCGATCCCACAAACCCGATGGCCTTGACCCGGGGATCCTCCAGGAGCGCGTCCACCGCCTCCTTGTCCCCGTTGACCACGCTGAACACGCCGTCCGGGACGCCCGCCTCGGAGTACAGCTCGGCCAGGCGCAGCGGAACGGAGGGGTCCCGCTCGGAGGGCTTCAGGATGAAGGCGTTGCCGGCGGCGAGGGCCGGGCCCGATTTCCACAGCGGGATCATGGCAGGAAAGTTGAACGGCGTGATTCCAGCCACCACGCCCAGTGGCTGCCGCAGCGAGTGGATGTCGATGCCGGGTCCGGCATCGGTGGAGAACTCGCCTTTGAGCAGGTGCGGCGCACCGGCCGCGAACTCCACCACTTCCAGGCCCCGCTGTATGTCTCCCCTGGAGTCGGCGAGGGTCTTGCCGTGCTCGGAGGACAGAAGCCGTGCCAGCGCCTCCATCTCGCTGTTGACCAGGTCGACGAACCGGAGCAGGATCCTGCCCCGGCGCTGCGGGTTCATGGCCGCCCACTCCTCCTGCGCCCTTGCGGCGGCGGCAACGGCGTACTGCACCTCGTCCCGGCCGGCCAACGGCACGCGCGCCTGGACTGTGCCGGTGCAGGGATCAAAAACGTCGCCGAAACGGCCGGACTTGCCTGCTCTGTGTTGGCCGCCGACGTAATGGGAAAGCTCGCGCACCATGAGGGGACGCTCCTTCGCATGTGACCCACGTCATTTCTGGTTGCGAATATACTCGGACCTCCAACTAAACTCCACCGGACCGGGCAGCGCCGCGTCCGCAAGTCCAGCGCTCGCGGTAAGTTAGGAACTGTGAAGATTGCTACCTGGAATGTGAATTCGCTCCGTGCCCGTGCCGACCGCGTTGAGGCCTGGCTCCAGCGCAGTGACTGCGACGTGCTGGCCATCCAGGAAACCAAGTGCAAGGACGACAACTTTCCCTGGGAGCTCTTCGAGCGGATGGGCTACGAGGTGGCCCATTTCGGCGTCAACCAGTGGAACGGCGTCGCCATCGCCTCCCGGGTAGGGCTGGACGACGTGGAGCGGACCTTCCTGGACCAGCCCTCGTTCGGCAAGGCAGGCAAGGACCCCGTGCAGGAAGCACGCGCCATGGCCGCGACCTGCGCCGGGGTCCGGATCTGGAGCCTGTACGTCCCCAATGGCCGCTCGCTGGACGATGAGCATATGCCCTACAAGCTCAAATGGCTGGAAAGCCTGAAAACGCACGCCCAGGAACTGGTCACGCAGAACCCCGAAGCCCAGGTGGCGCTGATGGGCGACTGGAACATCGCACCGTTCGACGACGACGTCTGGGATATCGACCTGTTCGTCAACAACCGCTACACGCACGTCAGCCCGCCCGAGCGCGCCGCGTTCCACGCTTTCGAGTCGGCAGGGTTCACCGACGTGGTGCGGCCCTACACCCCCGGCCCGGGCGTCTACACGTACTGGGATTACACCCAGCTGCGCTTCCCCAAGAAGGAAGGCATGCGGATCGACTTCGTGCTGGCATCCCCGGCCCTGGCCGCGCGCGTCACTGGAGCCTCGATCGACCGCGAAGAGCGCAAGGGCAAGGGCGCCTCGGACCACGCCCCGGTGCTGGTGGAACTGGCCGACTGATGACAGAAACCTGGACCCATTCAAGGAGACCGTGATGACGGGAAACCTCTACCGGGGCCAGGCCGGCCTGCCGTTCTCGTCAACCCTGCGCGTCTACGAACCGCTGGATGCCTTTCCCGAGGAACAGCGCGCCGCGATCCAGGCCGCCGGTGCGCGCTCTGCTTCCCGTGCCGCCGTCGAAAACGCCGAACTGCTGGCCTCGCTGGGACGCATCACCCGGTCCGGCGGCGACCCCTTCCCTACAGGGCGCACCGACCTGGTGCGCGTCACCACCGCCCCGGCAGCCCCGGGTGGAACGGACGACGACGTCGCTGCCGGCGGGCCGGTGCTGCTGTACTGTCCCAGCCAGCTGGTGTTGCGGGCGGGCCTGGCTGCCAACGCCCTGATGGAGGGAATCCACGGACCCCTCGCGGAACTGCTGATTCCCGAAGAGCAGCGCGACAAGCACCAGGAGCGCATCGACCAGGTAAAGGCCCGGGATGGGTCCATCCGCGTGCACACCCGCGCGTCCACCTGGGGCATCCCCTTCAGCTGGTTTTCCCTGTTTATGGAGCAGGACCATAAGGACGTCGTGGAGGCCGCCGGCCGGATCCTCACGGTCCGCGTCTGGACACCCATCACCGAAGCCCTGGAGCGGGCCCGGTACGCCGTGGCCAACCTGGCGCTCGCGGCACCGGACCTGGACATGCTCGATGACCTCGCCCAGCTCACCGAGTGGCTGGAAACGTTCCACGTGGAATCGATGGTGGAACTGGACTACGGCGCTGTTGCGGACAAGGTGTATCCGGACGATTCGCCTATGGACATCAGGCTTGGCATCGAATGCCTGGCCGAGGGCGACATGACCGGCGCCGCCGCGGCGTACCGCCGCCTGGCCTCCCGCTGGATTCCCATCCGGCAACTGGCCCGGGCTTCCTGAACCCCCGCTTCCTGAACCGGCGCGGAACCTGGCCCGGCCGCTACGACTGGGGCGGCGCCGTCGTCCTTCTGACAATCAGCTCATGGGGCGCGACGGCAGACTGCACCGATCCTTCCGCCCCGTCCAGTTCGTCCAGGAGCATCTTGGTGGCCAGTTCCGCCTGCTCGTCAGGCCGCTGGCCCACCGTGGTGAGCCCCATGGCGTCGGCGAAATCGTGGTTGTCGATGCCCACCACGGACAGTTCCTCCGGGACCCGGACACCCAGCCGGGCAGCTTCGAAGATGACGCCCATGGCCATTTCATCCGAGGCGCAGAAGATGGCCGTGGGCTTCTCCCCCTGCTTGGCCCAGAGCCGCCGGAAGGCTTCCTGCCCGCTGCGGACCGTAAAATCCCCCCACTCGTCCCATTCCGGGCGCGTGGGGAGGCCGGCGGCGGTCATCACGTCCTTGAACGCCAGGATCCGGACGCGGGGAACATCGAAGTTCAGGTCGGTTTCGTCGTCGCCGTGCAGCAGCGCAATGTTGCGGTGGCCCAGGTCGATCAGGTGCCGCACCGCGGTGGACGCGGCGGCGTAATCATCGATGCCGATGTAGGCGCATTCTTCGACGTGGCCGCCCACAACCACCAGCGGGATATCGATCTTCTGGAGGTGGTCCAGTTCATCGTGCGACAGCGCCATACACAGCACCAGCAAAGCGTCGATCTGCTTGTAGACCATGGTCTTGCTGAAGAGCCGCTCCCGGTTACTGCCGTGGCCGCCCAGGTTGAAGAGCGAAAGGTTGTAGTTCCGGGCGTGGAGTTCGCGGTCCGCCCCTTCGATGGCTTTGGAGAAGAACCAGCGGCTCACGAACGGGGCGAGCACACCGATGGTCCTGGTGCGTCCGGTGGCCAGTCCGGAGGCGGAGCTGGAGGCCACATAGCCGAGGTTTCCGGCCACCTCGAGGATCTTCTCCCGGGTGGCCGGCGAAACCCTCGGCAAGCCGCGCACTGCCCGCGAGACGGTGGCCGTGGAAACTCCCGCCGCCGCTGCCACATCTTCGATGCTGACACCGCTGTGGCCGCCCCGTTGGGACCTCTCACTTGTGCGTGCCACGGTGCCCCCTCAATACTTCCTGCAGGAGTCCGCCCTGCTCTGTACGAATACCCCCACGCCATAGTATTTTGGGCGCGCGGATGTATCGCAGTGTTACCTCCGCGGCGGACGGCCGACGGCGGCGGTTAAACGGGTGGCCTACTTCCGGTCCGGCAGTTTCCGGCGCAGCCGCACCATTCCGTAGATTGCCAAAAGCGTGGCGAGCAGGCCCAGCGCCCAGCCAAGTGCCGGCTGTGCCGTCACTTCCATCCAGACAGTGACAACGAGCAGTACCAACGCCCAGAAACCAAGGAACCCGATGATGATGTCGAAGTCTTCCCCGGTCCTCCTGCGGCGGCGGTCGCTTCCCGCCCCCGGTGAACGGGGGCGGGAAGGGCTGTTCGTCACTTGACCGCACCTGCTGTGAGGCCGGCAACGATCTTGCGCTGGAAGACCAGCACCAGGATCACCAGGGGGATGGTGACGATGGTGCCGGCGGCCATGATGGCCGTGTACGGGATCTGGTTGGGCTGCGCGCCCGCGAAGCTGGCGATCGCGACCGTCACCGGCTTCGTTGCCTCATTGGACAACTGGCTGGCGATCAGGAATTCATTCCAGGAGGAGATGAAGGCCAGGATCGCCGTGGTGAAGATGGCCGGGGCTGCCAGGGGCATAATCACCCTCCGGAACGCCTGTCCCTGCGTGCAGCCGTCCACACGGGCTGATTCCTCAAGCTCCCACGGCATTTCGCGGAAGAAGGACGTCAGGGTGTAGACAGTAAGCGGCAGGACGAAGGAGATGTTCGGAATGATCAGGGCCTGGTAGGTGCCCATCCAGCCGATGTTGGTGAACAACTGGAAAAGCGGGGTGATCAGGGCAACGCCGGGGAACATGGAAGCGCCCAGGATGAAGCCCAGCACAAGGTACTTGAACCGGAAGTTCAGTCGTGCCAGTGCGTAGGCGGCGAAGACGCCGATCACCAGAGAGATGACCGTGACGGTCACACCGATGAAGATGCTGTTGAGCAGCGCCTGGCCGAACTTGTTGCCGAACGAGGTATCGAAGGCCGTGATGAAGTTATCCATCGTCACGTGCGTGGGCCAGGGGGTGGTGTCGTAGGTGAAGCCCACCTCGCGGAAGGCCGTCACCACCATCCAGTAGGCCGGGGCCAGGCACCAGACCAGAATGACCGCAGCGCTGATGTAGGTCCGCACCTGCGCCCACTTCTCTCGGTTCTGCGCCGCCTGCCGCCCTTTGTCCTGGCGTGCGCGCAGGTCAGCTCCGGCTGTTGCGGTGGTCATTTCTTCCCCTTTCCTGACGCTCCACTTTGCTCAACCACGTTCGCCCCAAGGAACCGGACGAAGATGAAGGCGACAAGGAAGATGATGATGAACGTGATGGTGGACAAGGCAGCCGCCGAGTTGAAGCCTTGCCTGATCTGGTTGATCACCAGGATGGACAACGTGGTGGTGTTGTTGGCGCCGCCGGTGAGGATGTACGGCAGGTCGAACATACGCAGCGCGTCCAGGGTACGGAACAGGATCGCGACCATCAGCGCAGGCTTGACCAACGGAAGCGTGATCAGCCGGAAACGCTGCCAGGCGGTGGCTCCGTCCACTTTTGCGGCCTCGTACACTTCGGCTGGAATCATCTGCAGGCCGGCCAGGATCAGGAGGGCCATAAACGGCGTGGTCTTCCAGGTGTCGGCGATGATCACGGCCCACTTCGCCGGCCACTCACTGCCGGTCCACAGGATGGACACGTTGAACAGCTTGTTGATGATGCCGTTGAAGTCGAACATAAAGAGCCAGAGCTGAGCGGTAACTGCGGTGGGGATGGCCCACGGAACCAGGACAGCCGCGCGGACCAGGCCGCGGCCCTTGAACGTCCGGGCCATGATCATGGCCATCCAGAAACCAAGCACGGTCTCGAAGGCCACGGTGACCACCGTGAACAGGAACGTGGTTCCGGTGGCGGTCCAGAACTGGCCGCCGAGCGTGCCCGGCGGGCAGGCAACGGTTCCGCCGCCCTGGGCAGCACACTGCTGCCCCAGCCAGTTGACGTAGTTCTGGATGCCCGCGGGACCACCCTCGGTAAAGAGGCCTGTGACCGGATCCAGCCCCGCGTCCTTCTGGAAGGACATCACGATGGCGCTGATGATGGGGTAGACGATAACGATACCCAGGGCGATGATGGTGGGCGCCAGCAGCCAGGAGGCCCATTTGCCTTGGCTGAGGATCCTGTTGTCTTCGCCTACGCCCTTGGGTGCGTGATGGAGATCGGTACCGCCCGACGCCGGCTGCTTGACCGGCGTCGGGCCTAATTCGGTAGCCATGGCTCGCTACGATCCTGCGCCGGCGGTCTCGATCGACTTCTGCATGTCGGACAGTGCGTCCTTCGCCGGCTTCTCACCCTTCAGGGCCGCGTAGGCATTTTCCTGGATGGCCTGGGTGACCGCCGGGTAGAACGGGGTCACCGGGCGGGGAACAGCGTTCTCGATGGACGTCTTCAGGACCGGCAGGTACGGCAGCTTGGCCACAAGTTCCTGGTCTTCGTACAGTGCACCAAAGACCGGAGCCAGCGAGCCCTGCGTTGCGAAGAACTTCTGCTGTTCCTCTTCAACCAGGAACTTCACGAAGTCCAGGGCGGTTGCCTTGTGGTCCGAGTAGACGCTGATGGCTGCGCTGTGGCCGCCAAGCGAGGAAGCACCCGGGCCGCTCTTGCCGGGAAGGGCAGCCATGCCCAGCTTGTCCTTCACCTGCGAGGAACCTTCAGTGGTGGCCAGGTTGTAGACGTAGGGCCAGTTGCGAAGGAAGAGCAGCTTGCCTTCCTGGAAAGCTCGGCGGCTTTCCTCTTCCTGGTATGTGATGGCTTCGGCCGGGATGTTGCCGTTCTTGAAGGCTTCAACCAGGTTGTTCAGGCCTTCCTCCGCTTCAGGGGTGTTCAGGTTCGGCTTGCCGTCAGAGTTGAGGACGGACCCGCCGGCGGAGTTGATGGCCTCGGAAGCGTTGACGGTGAGGCCTTCATACTGCTTGAACTGGCCCGCGTAGCAGGCGATGTTGTTTTGCTTGGCGATGGAGCACATGCCCATCATCTCGTCCCAGGTCTTGGGGGCCTCCGGCACCAGGTCCTTGCGGTAGTACAGGATGCCGCCGTCCGAGGAGACCGGAGCCGCGTAGAGGGTTCCCTTGTACGAACCGGCCTCAACCGTGGGCTCGAGCATGCCCTTTGTATCAACGGCCATGTTGTCCTTGAGCGGCTGGAGCCAGCCCTTGGCCGCGAATTCAGCAGTCCACACAACGTCGACGCTGGCCACGTCATAGTCCGCGTTCTTGGCCTGGAAGTTCTGGACCAGGTCGTCGTGCTGCTGGTCAGCCTGGTCGGTCTGCTCCTTGAACGTGACCTTCTCGTCGGGGTGGGCTGCGTTCCACTTTTCAATCAGCGGCCGGACGACGTTGCTGTTGTCCTTGCCTTGTACATAGGTGATGGGTCCCCGGCTGTCGAGATTGGCTCCGGCATCACTGCCGCCACCGGTGGTCCCGCCGCCGCCGCCGCCACCGCCACAGGCGGTCAGGGAGAGGGCAAGGATGCCGGCAGTAGCGGCCGGAAGTAGGAATCGGGTTTTCATAAGCTTGAAGCTCCTCGCTGAGTGACAAGTAAGTCGGCAGTGCGCTTGCATGGTGAGGTTGATGTGGTGACGATCACACTAGTAAGGTTGCAGCGGGTAATGCAAGCGTTTACATCAAAAAGTTATCTGAGAGGAACCAAATGTCCAATCCGGACGTTCCCGCAGGCCAGCCGCCGGGTAGCGAATGGTGGGCGGACGCGGTGGTGTACCAGGTGTACCCAAGGTCCTTCGCGGACGGCAACGGCGACGGGATGGGCGATCTTCGCGGCGTCACGGAGCGTTTGCCATACCTTCAGCGGCTGGGTGTGGACGCCGTCTGGCTCTCACCGTTCTACAAATCGCCCCAGGCAGACGCCGGGTATGACGTTGCCGATTACCGCCAGGTGGACCCCCTGTTCGGTTCGTTGGCCGACTTCGATGCCATGTTGCGGGAAGCTCACCGCCGGGGCCTGAAGGTTATTGTTGACCTGGTTCCCAACCACACCTCGGACGAGCATGCGTGGTTCCGGGAGGCGCTGGCCGCACCCCCGGGATCCCCGGAACGGGACCGCTACATCTTCCGTCCGGGCAAGGACGGCATCCCGGGCTCCGGCGAAGGCAACCGGGCGCCCAACAACTGGAAATCGATCTTCGGCGGCCCCGCCTGGAGCCGGGTCACCGGCGCGGACGGGTCCCCGGGCGAGTGGTACCTCCACCTTTTCGACACCAAGCAGCCCGACCTGAACTGGGACAATGCCGAGGTGCAGGAAGAGATGCGCTCGGTGCTCCGCTTTTGGCTGGACCGGGGTGCCGATGGTTTCCGGGTGGATGTTGCCCATGGCCTGGTCAAGGAAGCGGGCCTGCCGGATTGGGAAGGTGTTGCCGCCATGGTGGAAGGCACTCCGGAAGTAAAGCGGGAGCCTTCCCCTCCCGGGGACGCCCCTGGCGCCCATACCGATGCCGAAGAGCCGCACCGCGCCGTCTCACCGGTTTATCCTCCTTCACCGTTCTTTGACCAGGACGGCGTCCACGACATCTACCGTGACTGGCACCGGGTGCTGTCCGAGTACGACGGGGACCGCATGATGGTTGCCGAAGCCTGGGTGGAGCCGGCTGAACGGCTTGCCCGCTACACCCGGGCTGACGAAATGCAGCAGGCCTTCAATTTCGATTTCCTGCTGGCCGGCTGGGACGCCGAGCGCATGGCGCAGGCCATTGAGTCTTCCTTGGCGGCATCCGCCTCGGTGGGCGCCCCCTGCACCTGGGTGCTGAGCAACCACGACACCGTCCGCCACACCACCCGGTTCGGGCTCAAGGACCCCGCCACCTTCCCGAAAGGCATCGCCGCGGACGATGAGCAGCCGGACGCCGCCCTGGGGCTGGCGCGGGCACGTGCAGCAACACTGATCTCACTTGCCCTGCCCGGTTCCGCGTACCTCTACCAGGGTGAGGAGCTGGGACTCCCCGAGCACACCACGCTGCCGGCCGATGCCCGCCAGGATCCCACGTTCCACCGGACCAAAGGAGCAGAAACAGGCCGTGACGGCTGCCGGGTCCCGCTACCGTGGAGGCAGGATGCCCCCGGATACGGTTTTACGGTGGCCGGCGCTGCGGCAGCCAAGCCCTGGCTACCGCAGCCGGACAGCTTTGGACCGCTCGCGGCCGACCAGCAGGACGGCGAAGAAGGCTCAACCCTGGAGCTCTACCGGGCAGCCCTTGCTTTCAGGTCCGCCCGGGAGCTTGGCAGGGGTTCCTTCGCCTGGGCCGAGGCCCACGCTCCGGAAAGCGGAGTCCTGGCCTTCCACAATGGGGGTGTTCTGGTGCTGGGCAACCTCGGTTTCGCGTCCGCGCCTGTTCCCCAGGGATACACCGTGGTGCTCTCCAGCGGCACGGAGCCAGCCTCAGACTGGAGCGGCATGGATGAGGTCCCGGTGGACTGCACTGTCTACCTCACCAAGGACTGAGGCCGCCGCCGCTGGTCAGCGGACGCGCTCTGCCCTGCTGAAGCGCGTCCTTGCACCGGCTCCGATGTGGATGAGCACCGGAATCCTGGTCCCCACAACGGCTTCCAGTGCAGCCACCAGGGCGTACACTTCGTCGGCGAGCAGGTGCGGCGCTACCCCCTGTCTCGGCAGCAGGCGCACCTTCAGGGCGGGTGTGCCCTTGACGGCGTACGTGGTCACCGTGGCCCCTGCCAGGTCCGGACGGTTTGCCAGGGCATGCTTGAGGGCCTGCTCCGCTACTCCCCCGCCGATCCGAACGTCGCCGGGGACGTCGCCGGGATCGTATTCCATGGCCAGGAGGTTGGCCCGGCCCTTCCCCTGCTGGGCAACCCAGGCCACCATCAGCGCGATCAGCACCAGCAATGCCAGCGCCACCAGGATCCATAGCCAGCTTTGGGGCCGCCCGGGGAACCGCGTGGCGTTGAAGGCCTGGTACATGCCGGCCCACACCCCGGCGGACCAGGAGTGCCACCAGGAAGCGACGGCCGGAACGGTAGCCAGCAGCATCAGCAGGACCCCCACGGCCAGCAGTTTCAGGCCTAGGATGGCGATCAGGACCCGGTTGAGCAGGGTTGGTGTGCTGTTCATGCGCCGATGACTCCGGACGGCGCCACATTTACGTGCACCTCAGGGGACGGATTCAGCGCCATGGCAGCGAGCTCGCTGTCCACGGCGGCGAGCACGGCATCCGGGTCCACTGGCACCCCCGACGTGGGCCGGACATTGACTGCCACCTGGCGCTGCGAGACAACCACCATCACCTGTTCGGGCGTGACATTAGCGGCAAGCCGGGCCCGCCGCGCCAACGAAGAGGCGATAACTTCATCGTCCACCACCACGGCAGGGCCGTCCGCGGTCCGGCCGCCGCCCAGGAGGTGGCGGGCACGGCGTCCCGGCAGGATCCCGTTGAGGAAAAAGACGAGGCCCACCATGGCCAGCACCGCCCCGATGACTCCCAAGAGCAGCGGCGGGATTCCGGCGGGCAGTGCCACAAGGCGTTCGGCTGCGACCTGCGGCTCGATCAGCCACGCTGGCTGGCCGATGGCATGGACGCCGGCTTCAAGGAGCCCATAGGCTGCGAAGACTATGACCAGGACCGCCGCGGCGGTGGCAACCACTGCCCGCGAGGAATGGGTTTCGCGGCGCAGGATCCGTCCCATGTCAGGCGACCCGTTTTCCTGGTTCCGGCTCATCGGACCCGTCCCCCTTCGCTGATTCGTGCCCCGCTGATCCTGATGTCCACCCGGCTCAGCCGCGCGCCGCTGAGCTCAGTCACTATTGCCAGGATGCGGGCCTTTGCCGTGACGGTCCGTTCGCGGATGGAGCCGCCGGCAGCGTCCACCCGGGAGGCATCGGCTGCCACGGCGTTCAATGGGGGGATGCTGATAGGTGTGACGAGGGACAGTGCCAGCAGGCCGTCGTCGTCCGCCCAGTCAGCCCGGACGTCCTCCGCCTCCACCCCCAGCAGCTGGGCCGCGGCGGCTTTCGCGAGGCTGGTCAGTGCCTGGGTGCTGATGCGGTTGTGGCCGCTGAACCCCTGCGCCCGGACCAGCGGGGCGGCGGAGCTCATGAGGACGAGCGCCGGCCGATGATGGCGTCCAGGACGCCGCGCAGATCCAGTTTCCCTTCCGCGGCGCGGCCCAGGAGTGCCCCGATAGCCATAAAAAGAAGCGAAATCAGGAAGCCCCACAACCCGAACTGGAGTGACATGAATGCGACGAAAGCGCCCATGGCGGTGCCGGCGACGGTGAGGTTCACTGCAGTGCCTCCCGCTCGGCCGGGCCGGATACGGCGGGTTTCACCGGAGGCGGCACGTAAACGTCAGTGATTTCCACGTTGACCTCGATCACCTGCAGGCCCACCAGTTCCTCGACCGCCCGGTAGACGGCGGCGCGGACCTCGTTGGCCAGGGAATGCAGCGGCGTTCCGTAGCTCGCCACCAGGTTGATATCAACGGCCACCTGCGTCTCGCCCACTTCGGCGTGCACGCCGGCGGCATGGTCTGAACTTCCGACGGCGTCGCGGATGGCTCCCAGCGCCCGGGACGGGCCGGAGCCCAGCGAGTAGACGCCGGGGACGGCACGGGCAGCGATCCCCGCCACCTTGGCAACAGCGGTTTCGGAGATTACGGTGCGGCCAAGGCCGGGCGCGGGAACCGGTACCGCGTGGCTGCCCTGGCTGGGTTGTGGGTTCTGGTAGTCCATGTGGCACTCCCCCTTCTGTTGTTCCAACCCTATCCCTAGCCCGCGGTCATATGCCGGATACCCTGCCGCCGGTATTAAAGGACTGCGGGTGCTAAGCGACCGCCTGTGTTAAACGACCCAGGCGGGGAAGCCCCCAAGGACATCCCCGCCTGGGCGGTGCCGCCGGTTTCAGCGGCGGTGCGGCAGGCGCCGCATTCTATTTGTAGAGGCCTTCGCCGCCAACCCTGACGTTAGTGGGCAGGTAGCCGAAGGGGCCGAGACCGTTCTGGCCGAAGCTCCGGTCCACCTGGGTCACGCCGTTCTTGAAGTTGATCTTGACGGTGGGGGACAGTGAGCCGCCGCGCGCGCCGTTGACGTTGTCAATGAAGGACTGCACCAGGCCGCCCGGCTGGACGTAGTGCGAGTAGGCCTGGAACTGGCGGCCGTTCTGCTGGCCCGAGATGGAGCCGCTCGGGTTGTTGGCCGGCAGGTTAAGGTCCGTGGGGGACCCCAGGGCCAGGCCGCTGTTGTTCACCGGCTGGTAGTCCGAACGGACGCCGTCGCCCACAAAGCCGTAGACGCCGTCGGGGCCACGCATGCCGGCGGCGTACGTGAACTGGTGGCTGATCGTGTACAGGTAGTACTTGTTCTTGCCGTTTTCGTTCTGGATGAAGATCTGCGGACGCTCAGTCTGGTCGTTCACGCAGTTGGCGGAGAGGATGGGCGGCAGGAAGGACCACTTGGTCAGGTCCTTGTTGTCTGCCACGGCCAGGCCCACGTTGGCGGTCTGGTAGTGCGCGCCGCTGCCCTGGACGTCATTGACGTTCTCTGCATGCGGGTCGCCGGGCCGGTAGCCCAGGTCCTCGCCCTTGCACTGGTAGTCGCCGCGGTTCCCGGCAGTGTTGCCCTCGAAGACCATAAAGGTCTTGCCCGGGTGGGCGGGGTCAGCGAAGGTGTACGGGTCACGGAAGGCGAACCCGGGGTTCTGGGCCTTGGTCTGGTACATCTCTCCGTCCGGCTCCAGCAGCTTGGTGTGTTCGAAACCGTCGAAGGTGACGCCGTTCTTGTCGGCGTGGATGTTGCCCAGGGCCTTGGCGATGGCGGCGTCCGGGGCGATGCCGCCGCCGCCTGCGTTGCGCTCGGCCACGTCGTGGAAGGTGGTGGCCGTGTAGAACACGTTCACGTGGTTGCCCTGCATCAGGCGGGTGGAGCCGGACCACTCAGTGTTGCCGATGGAGGTGTTGTCCAGGAACAGGTGTCCGCCGTAGTTCCACTTGTCTTTGGCCGGATCGGCGTTCGTTTTGCGGAAGAAGTAGCCGATGCGGGCGTTCCAGTGGCGCTGGTCGAAGCCGTAGCCGGCGTGGCGGTCGGCCACCAGGGAGAAAATGACGTCGTAGCCCTTGTAACTGATCTGGTTGGCGTTCTCGTCCGTCAGGGACCAGGTGTCCCAGACCCAGACGTCATCGTTCATGGTGGGGAAATCCTCGGGGATCTCCGGCATGGAAACGTCGGGGCTCATCGAGTTCTGGCCGGGTGACACCGTGGTGTCGCTCTGGGCCATGATTTGCTTGGCGTCGGCGCGGGTCCACTTGGAGGTGAAGTCCGACGCCGGGTCGAAGGCCTGCTGCGTGTGTTCCGTGGGGAGCGCGAAGCCGGGAGTCGGGGCCGGCAGCTGCTGGCTGGCCGGCGGATCCGCCGGCTCGTTGGCCTGTGCGGAGGGGACGGCCAGGAAGGCCGAGGCCGCTACGGCCGTCGCCAGTGCTGCGGCCGCGGGTCGCCACCGCAGCAACCGGGGGGTTTGGGGGTGCTTGTGCATTTTGCTCTTCTCGCGGAGTTGAAACTGTTCGTGGAAGACGGACTGGTGCCCTGGTCCTTCGAACTCCGGCGGCCCCAACAACACCGCAGGCGTCATGGAGGACGCCGTTGTATCGAGGGGAACGGGGTTGGGTAGTCCCCGTAGAAGTGGCTCAGGAGCGTGAGCTTCCTGGCCCGCCCTCCACGCTGTCAGCCTTCTGAGCCCATTTCAAAACATGTTTCATGGGCACCCCGGGGAGTTGTCCCGCACCTGCGCAAGCGCTTACATTGCCCAAAGCGCGCGCGTGCCACACCGGTTTGGCTCGGGTCAAATGTTTCAATTGTCCGACAAATCTTTTTTCTGGCGCCTGGGCGCGCCTCCCGAGTCACCCGAGTCACCCTCCAGCTGTGGCTGACATCACCCGCATACTGGGGAACTCCTGAAACACACCCTTTTCCGGACAATTCCACCCCGAACGCCAGGGTGTTTTGTCCGGAAAAGGGTGCGAGAGGGGGATGCAAGGCCGGGGCCGTCCTGGGTGGAGGCACTGCCGAGCTGCACCAGGAGGCGGTGCGGGATGAGGCGAAGCCCGCAGTCCCGCGCTTGCTGGCGGTTCGGAACCCTGGAACCGGGATTTACGAACAAAGCCCAGTAATCTTTCGCGCACGGTGGCTGCCGGACGTCGCGGCCAGCCGGGGACCGACGAGAACCGCCGAGGACGGACGTCGTTGCCAGCCGAGGACGGAAACGGAATCCACAAGGGATGGGGCGGAGGATACAGATGTCACGCCCAAGCCGTACATCTTTGGCCGCTAAACACACTTTCCGGCCGCTAACCCGCTAACGCCTAATCTGGCGGCGGCGCTCGGCCAAAACCCGTTAAAGAAGAAAAGCACCAGTTCCGAAGAACTGATGCTTCCCAGTGGTGGCTCCGACCGGCGTCGATCCGGTGACCTTTCGATTTTCAGTCGAACGCTCTACCAACTGAGCTACAGAGCCTAGGTGACTAGTCACCATGACCGCCGAAATCTCTTCCGACAACCAGAGCGACCCTGACGGGACTTGAACCCGCGACCTCCGCCGTGACAGGGCGGCGCGCTAACCAACTGCGCTACAGGGCCTTGCGTTTCTTGCTTTCACAGTATCTCTACCGCTTTTTTCAAGGCTTCCAGCCTACCAGACTTTTTTCGCCTGCCTGACCAGTTCCTTGCGTACCCCCAACGGGATTCGAACCCGTGCCGCCGCCGTGAAAGGGCGGTGTCCTAGGCCGCTAGACGATGGGGGCCAGAACCCGTTCGGAACAAAACAAAAGGCGTAAAGCGAGGCTTTCCGTCTTTGTCCTTTGCGTTTCTCCGAACTGGACTCTAAAACTATAGGGCCTACTCAGGAATAATCCAAAATCGGCCAAAACACGGGCGCGGACGGGGAAGAACAGGTGAAGATGGACTGATGGATGCCGTTGCAGCACTCAACGAGATCGCCTTCTGGCTGGAGCGCGGCCGCGCTGCCACCTTCAAGGTCCAGGCCTTCCGGAAAGCCGCGGCCGTGATCGCCCCGCTCCCGCCGGACGAAGTGGCGGCCCGTGCACGGAACGGCCGGCTGAAATCCATGAAGGGCATCGGCGACCGGACCTACCAGGTCATCCGGGATGCGGTGGAGGGCCAGGTGCCCGACTACCTCGCCGACCTCCGGGAGAAGGGCGCCCAACCGCTGGCTTCGGGCGGTTCCACCCTCCGGGAGGCGTTGTGCGGAGACCTGCACAGCCACAGTGAATGGTCCGACGGCGGATCCCCCATCGAGCTGATGGTGGCGGCCGCCGGGGTGCTGGGGAGGGATTATCTGGCGCTCACGGACCACTCCCCCAACCTCACCATCGCCAACGGGCTCTCGGCCGAACGCCTCCTGCAGCAACTGGATGTGGTGGCAGCCATCAATGACGGCACCCACCCCGGCTCCGACGGACCTCCGGAGAATCAGGTGCGGCTGCTGACCGGCATCGAAGTGGACATCCTCGAATCCGGTGAGTTGGACCAGGAGCCGGAACTGCTGGACCGCCTGGACATCGTGGTGGCCAGCGTCCACTCGAAGCTCCGCGCTGATTCCAAGACCATGACGCGGCGCATGCTGGGCGGCATCCAGGACCCGCACACGAATGTGCTGGGCCACTGCACCGGCCGCCTGGTGGAGGGATCCCGCGGGACACGGCCGCCGTCGGACTTCGACGCAAAAGAGGTGTTCGCCGCCTGCGCAGAACACAACGTGGCAGTGGAGATCAACTCCCGGCCCGAACGCCAGGACCCGCCCGATGCCCTGATCCAACTGGCCCTTGACGCAGGATGCCTGTTCTCGATCGACAGCGACGCACACGCCCCCGGACAACTCGACTTCCTGCAGTACGGCGCGGAGCGCGCGGAAAAGAACGGCGTCCCGGCCGACCGGATCATCACCACCTGGCCGGTGGAGCGGCTGCTGGCATGGGCGGGATCGGATCAGGCTCACTAGGGGCGCCGCGGCTGTCCAGCCGTGCGGCATACCGTCGCAGCCAGATCCGCGGGCCGCGTACGCCGCTTATTTGGCCGCGTCCGCGAGTTTCTGCCGGAAGTCGGCCTTAGTGGTGAGGGTGAGCTTCTCCCCGTCCAGGAAGAACGTGGGCGTTCCCTTCACGCCCAGGGCCTTGCCGTCTTCGATGTCCGCCAGGATCCGCTCCTCCGTTGCGGGATCCGCTACGGCGGCGTCGAACCGGGCCAGGTCCAGCCCCAGTTCCTCGGCATAGCTGCGGAACAGCGGCGCCTGGGACTGTTGGTTCCCGGCCCACTGCGACTGCGTCTCGAACAGTCTGTTGGCCATTTGCTGGTACTTGCCCTGCTGGGACGCGGCCTCGGCAGCCAAGGCGGCCTGGCCGGAGTTCGGGTGGGCAGACAACGGGAAATGCCGGTGGACGAACGTGATCCGGTCTCCGAACTCGGCCTGGAATTCCTCCACCACCGGGTAAATGGAGCCGCAGGACGGGCATTCGAAGTCCAGGAATTCCACCAGCTGCGCCTTCTCCACGGCAGGGCTGGTCAGGCGGTGGCTCTCTGCACGGACCAGCTGTTCAGCGCCCGGGGCAGGAGGCGCTGATTGCTGGGGTTTCCCGAGGGTCAGCACGGTGTACCAGGCCACGCCGGCCACCACCACGGCTGCAAGGACGATCCAGATCACTTTCCGGACCGGGCCTGCCATATCACGGGGAGCAAGGTTTGAGACCATAAACCGCATCCTAACCGGCAGCAGGATCTCCTCTGGTGGAGCTTTGGGGAATCTTTGGCAGGAACTTGGCTAGACATGGCCGATTTCCGCCAGCCTGGGGTCCCGTTCCCCGGCTACATTGGCAGCATGGCATCAACCCCCGTCAGTTCCAGCGCTCCCCCACCCCCTTCCTCCCGGACTAAGGCCCTAGGTGTGGCGGCCATGGTCACGACGGTAGTGCTCTGGGCGTCAGCCTTTGTGGGGATCCGGGCCATCGGCCCACACTTCTCCCCCGGCTCCCTGACGCTGGGCAGGCTGGCGATCGCCGCCGTCGTGCTGTCCCTGCTGGTCCTGCCGCAGCTGCTCAAGAGCCGCCTCCTTCCCCGGGGCCGCGAGTGGTGGCCCATCCTCGCCTACGGCGCCATGTGGTTCTGCGGCTACAACGTGGCGCTGAACGCGGCGGAGCACGTGCTGGACGCGGGCACCAGCGCCCTGCTCATCAACGTGAACCCCATCCTCGTGGCCATAATGGCCGGAATCTTCCTCAAGGAGGGCTTCCCGCGCTGGCTCATCATCGGGAGCCTGGTTGCCTTCGCCGGGGTGGCGCTGATCGCCGTGGGTTCCGGCCAGCCGTCCCGCTCCGGGGAAAGCGCGACGGCGGATGTTGCCGGTGTGCTGCTCTGCCTCCTCGCCGCCGTGCTCGCCGCAGTCAGCGTCATCGTCCAGAAGCCCGTCCTGCGGAAGTTTCCCGCGGCACAGGCCACGTGGTTCGGGATCCTGGTGGGCGCCCTGTGCTGCCTGCCTTTTACAGGCCAGCTGGTTGCCGAAGTGCAGGCCGCGCCTCCGGAGGCGACCCTGGGACTTGCCTACCTCGGAGTCTTCCCGACGGCGATTGCCTTCACCACCTGGGCCTACGCACTCTCACTGATCGAAGCCGGCAAACTCGCCGCCACCACCTACCTGGTGCCCGGCACCACCATACTGATCTCCTGGCTCGTGCTGGGCGAGATCCCCACCGCGTTGGGCATGGCGGGCGGCCTGGTCTGCCTGGTGGGCGTGGGACTTACCCGGCGCCGGACACGGCCCGGCCGCAAGCCGAAAGCCGCGGAACAGGTTCCAGGACCCGCCGCGGAATTGGCTCCCACCGCAGAACCGGCCGCCAAGCGGAGCGCTTCAGCTTAAAGTGGGAGTATGCCAGCCAGCCTGCCGCCGGGACTGCCCATCCTTCCCGAAGGCCCCAGCGAGCCCCTGCATGCCACCGGGCCTGCCCACCGATTCCCGGCCCAGCCGTTCATCATGTCCGCCGACGAGTTCGAGGCCGCCGTCCAGGACGCCCTGGAGAGCATCCCGGACAAGCTTGCCCAAGCCATGGACAACGTGGCGGTGTTCATCGACGACGACTATGTGCCCCGGCCCGGGGAAGACCCGGACACGGTCCTGCTGGGACTCTACGAGGGCGTGCCGCTGACCGAACGCGACTCGTGGTGGGACGCCGGTTCGCTGCCGGACCGCATCACGATTTTCCGCGAACCCATTCTTGAAATCTGCGACTCGCGCGAGGACGTGATCCACGAAGTGGCGGTCACGGTGGTCCATGAGATTGCCCACCACTTCGGCATCGATGATGAGCGGCTGCACGAGCTCGGCTGGGGCTAGCCTTGTAGGCATGGGACAAAACCACAGCCACACCCACGGCGTTACTGCAACGGGCCGGCACCGCAAGCGGCTGGTGTCCGTCCTTGCCATCACCCTGGCTGTGGTACTGGTCCAGGTGGCCGGTGCCGCCCTCTCCGGGTCGCTGTCCCTGCTGGCTGATGCCGGTCATATGCTCTCGGACGCCGCCGGGGTGACCATTGCGCTGTTGGCAGCCTGGATTGCCGGCCAACCTGCCAGCGACCAGCGGACCTACGGTTACCAGCGGGCGGAAGTCCTCGCCGCACTGGCCAACGCCCTGATCCTGATTGTGATCTCGGTGGTCATCTTCAGTGAGGCCATCCGGCGGATCGGGTCTGCACCCGAGGTGCAAACGGACATCATGCTGTTCGCCGCCATCCTGGGCGCCGCAGCGAACCTGTTGTCACTCCTGATCCTGCGCGGCGGCCACAAGGAGAGCCTCAACGTCCGGGGCGCCTACCTCGAAGTCCTGGGCGACCTGATGGGTTCCTTCGCCGTCATCGCCGCCGCCGTGGTGATTATGCTGACCGGGTTCCAGGCCGCGGATACCATCGCCTCCGTGCTGATCGCCCTGCTGATTTTGCCCCGTGCGTGGAGCCTGCTGCGCGATGTTGTGGATGTGCTGCTGGAAGCCAGCCCGAAGGGGGTGGAAGTGCAGATGATCCGCGAACACATCCTGTCCGTGGAGGGCGTCTCGGATGTGCACGACATCCACATCTGGACCATCACGTCCGGGGTGCCCGTTTTTTCGGCGCACGTGGTGGTGGAGGACGGCGTCCTCACAGCCCGCGGCGCCGACCAGTTGCTGGACAAGCTGGTCAGCTGCCTGGGCTCGCACTTCGATACCGACCACTGCACGTTCCAGCTGGAACCGGCAACACACTCCGAGCACGAAGCACACCAGCACGCCTGAGCGGAGCTGTGCCTGCACGGACTGCTGCACCTGTACCAGGGCGCTGCCGGCCAGACGCTGAAGGTCAGCTCAGGACGTCCTTGGTGACGAACCTGCCATAGGCGAGCGCACCGAACACCGCCACGTAGCCAGCCTGGAGCCAGGCGTTGTGCACCAACGAATCCCACAGCACGGGCTGGCGGAGGAGGTCCCCAAAACCGAGCCAGTAATGGCTGAAAAGCCACGGGTGCAGCCACTCCAACTGCGGCAACTGGTCAAGGACCTGGGACACCACCGACACCACCACCGTGGCGGCCATGGCCCCGACGGGGACCACAGTGAGCGTGGACAGGAACAGCCCCACCGCTGAGAGCCCGGCCAGGGAGATGGCAAGGTACGCAGCGATCAGGAGGATGCGCAGAAAGGCCTGCGGTGGCTCGATCACGTCCCCGGACAGCAGCGTCACCGGGCCGACAGGGAAAAGAGCCGCCCCGATCGCGGCGCCGGCCAGGCCAACGGTGAGCGGGGCTGCCAGGCAGAACGCCAGCGCTGCCGCGTACTTCACCAGGAGCAGCCGCACCCTGCCGGTGGGGGCAACCAGCAGGTACCGCAGCGTCCCCAGGTTCGCTTCGCCGGCGATGGTGTCCCCCGCCACCACTCCCACCGTGAGCGGCAGGAACAAGGGAACGGACACCAGCATGGCGGTGAAGGCGACGAACAGGCCGTTCTGCGTGATGCGGTCCAGGAATGCCGGACCCCGCCCGGCAGGAACCGCGGACGAGATTCGCACAGCCACCGCAATCAGCACGGGGATCGCGGCGAGGGCCAGCAGCAGCGCCCAGGTGCGCCGGCGCCCGAACAGCACCCGGAGTTCAGATGCCAGGAGCGAAAGTCCAGGCCCGCGCCGGGTGGCCGCGGCCGCGGTTGTGCGGGTGAATCCGGCACTCTCCGAAGATGCGCTACTGGGCAACGTCGAACCCCTCCCCCGTCAAGGCGACAAACCTGTCCTCCAGGCTTTCCCGCTCCACCCCGAAGCCCCGTACCCGCACGCCGCCCTCCACCAGCCGGGCCACGATGTCCTCGGGCGCGGCATTTCCAGGGGCGGCGTCTCCAGGCGCCGGCTCCAGCACCGCCGTCACCACCTCGCCGTCCGGCTGCGGCGGTGCCGCGTCCGGCACCAGCCCGAGGCCGGCGAGGACTGACATCGCAGGTGCGGCGTCGGGCGTCACCAGGCGGATCCGGGCAATGCCGGATCGGCGCAGTTCCGGCAGCGGGCCCTGGGCCACCAGCCGGCCGGCGCTCATCACCGCGGCATGCGTGCAGATCTGTTCAACTTCGGCCAGCAGGTGGCTGGAGACAAAAACGGTGGTTCCGTCGGCCGCGAGGGACCTGACCAGGTTCCGCACCTCCCGGGTGCCCTGCGGGTCCAGCCCGTTGGTGGGCTCGTCGAGGACCAGCAGTTCCCGGGGCGAGAGCAGGGCATTGGCGATGCCCAGCCGCTGCTTCATGCCCAGCGAATAGGCGTGGACCCGCTTGCCCGCGGCATGGCTGAGACCCACCCGGTCCAGCGCCTGGCTGACCCGCGCTTTCCGGGTAGCAGGATCTGCATGCCGGGCAGCGGCGTCGAGGCGGTGGAGGTTTGCGGTTCCGGAGAGGAACGGGTAGAAGGCCGGGCCCTCCACCAGCGCCCCCACCTGTGGTAGAACGTCCTGGAACCGGCCCGGCATGTCCAGCCCGAGCAGCCTGACGCTTCCCGCCGAGGCCGCGGCGAGGCCCAACAACATGCGGATGGTGGTGGTTTTGCCGGAGCCGTTGGGGCCCAGGAAACCAAACACGGACCCCTGCGGCACGGCAAGGTCCAGGCCGTCCACGGCCAGCTGCTGCCCGAACCGCTTGGTCAGTCCCTGCGTCTCGATGGTCAGGCCGTACGTCCAGGATCCGGGGCCCCGCGCGGCCGCCGTCACGGAGCCGTCGAAGCGGCTTGCAGCCTCTCCGGCGGGACCATGCCCGCGAAGATCCGGCCGTCGTCGGTGAGCAGGACGTTGAGCAGCGACGTGGAGATCAGGCGGCCACCAGGAACCACGACGGCGGCCTGGGCCAGCAGCGGACTGCGGGTCAGCAGGGTGTCCAGGCTTGAGCCGGCGCCGCTTTGGGCGGGGACTTCCAACACCGTTTCCCAGCCCGAGCCCGACAGGTACTGCCGGGCGCTGCCCCGGACGTCCTTTGCCAGCCGGTCAGGAGTGATGTACGTGCCCGGAGACCCGGGCAATCCTGACACCGGCGGCTTGGTGGCCGGGTGGCTGGACTGCAGCTCCTCCACCGTGCTGCCCGGCGGCGGGGCGAAGTCGAACAGCGCCTCGTCCGGCGTTTCCAGTGAAAGGCTGCTGAATCCGGCGCTGAAGGCGGGCCCGGCGGCACCCCGTGCGGTCACCTTCACGGAGAGCGGCAAACCGGTCTCCGCATCGACGGCGACGGCCACTTGGCCCATCAGAGTGCGCTCAGTGCGTGGTTCCAGCAGCAGGTTGTACGCCCGCCGGCCGGCGGTTTCAACCTCGGGGCCAACGGTGATGGCGGTGGTGCTGTCCGCCATTGCCAGGAACTTCTCCGCCAGCTCACCGGGTGTGTGCGGAACCGGCGTCTTTCCCGTGCCACCAGGGCCCAGCGCGGGCGGGCCGGCCCGGGACGGATCTGGCTGGCCCGGAACGGTTTGGCCCGGATCCGTCAGCGGAAGGTCACGTGCAAAGTCCGGCAGGGTCAGGTGCGCGGCGGAGTTGTCCTTGGACGAGTAGAACCAGACGTCCTTGTTGTTGCGGATGATGTCCCGCTCGGCCAGCCGGTCCACCACCTGGATACGCGCCTTGCCGGGGCCATCGAAGAACACCCGTGCCGTGTGCCCGCCCGTCAGGAACTCCAGGAGTGAGGCCACGCCGTCCGCTGATGCCGGCCCGGAGGTAGGCGGTGCTGCCGGCAACTCCGGAAGGCCCAGTTCCGAGGTCTGCTCGATGGTTCCCGAGAAGGTGTGCGTCTTGTGCGAGGCGAGAAGGGCGATGACCTCGGCCGGGGTCTTCTCCGGCAGGGGGTCGCCGGCCCGCGCCGGCAGGGTTCCCGCCAGCACTCCGCCGGCGATGACCGCAGGCACTGCCACCGCCGGGACCCAGCGCAACCAGGGGCGCTGGATGACGTGCTTCACGCCGCGGTCCCTGATCCCGTGGCTGGTCCGGTGGTTGCTGCTCCGGTTCATGGCTGATTTGTCTCCGTCGTTGGAGCCCATAGTCCAAGCGTACGCCTCGCGGACCCTCCCGACACCTGCCGGACCCGCTGCCCGGGGCTACCCGGGCAGCACGGTTCCCGCACCGCCGTCGACCGTTATTATTTGTCCGGTGGCGAGCCGGATGGTGGCCTCGGGAACCCCCACCACGGCCGGGATTCCATACTCCCGCGCCACGACGGCGCCGTGGGAGTTGGGCCCGCCCATCTCCATCACCAGGCCGCCGGCAGTCAGGAACAACGGGGTCCAGCCGGGATCGGTGGACGGGGCCACAAGGATCTCCCCCGGTTCAAGGTGGGCCCCGACGGGGTCCAGGATGACCCGGGCCGGAGCGGTGACCATCCCGGCTGATGCCGGGCTGCCGGCCAGCGCACCGTCCGCCATGCCGGCACCGCGGGAGTGCAGCACTTCGGGCTCCGTGCCGTCGGAAAGCAGGACCCTGGGAATGTGGCGCCTGCCGACTTCGCCGGCATAGGCGGCGCGCCGCTCCACCACGAGTCCGCGTACGTTGCGGGGCGGGTTGGCCCCGTTGGTTTTGGGGTCCCCCAGTGCCTGCCGGACCTCTTCGAAGTCGAGGAAGAAGACGTCGTCCGGGGTTTCCAGCCGGCCGTCGGCGGCCAGCGCGGCGCCCACAAGGGCCAGTTGCTTCCGCGCTTCGGCCAGGCCAAGGACCAGCTGGTACTTCGGCATTTCCCGGAGCCCGGCGAAGAGCCTGGAGCGGCGCAGCGCGGCGCCGACCAGCAGGGCCCTCACCCTGCCGTGCCGCCGCGCCCCGGCCACCAGCCGGTCCACGGCCGCTTCGGCCTCCTCCTCCGCCCGGCTGAACTGCGTGTCCGGCGCCGTGGCGGCGTCTGCCAGGCGGAGGTAATTGGCCAGGACGCCGAGGATATGGGTGGGGTCATCAGACCATCGCGGCATACCGACGTCGATTTCCGCCACGGCCCGGTGCCCATAGCGTTCCAGGAATCGCGCCAGGCCGGTGTGCAGCACCGGTGGCAGGGTCCCGGCGCGGAAATCCGCGGCAAGCTCCGCCGGTTCCCGCGCCTCCAGGGCCTGCCGCGCTTCGCGGTCCTCCTTCATGGCTGCGGCAAGGCGCCAGAGCTCAAGGTCCATCTCGGTGGTCACGTTCTGCGGCAGGCCCCGGAGCACCTTCTGCAGGTCGTCACGGCCGTCGGGACCGCCCAGCAGCTTTCCCGCCACCCACAGCATGGCGAAGCCGAGCACGGGCAGGGGCAGGATGGCCGGAACAATCGCAAAGAGCCGGGTTCCGAGGAGCTGCTCCGCGTGGTCCAGACGCTCCAGCGGCCCCGCTGCTGCCTCCGGCTCCAGGCCGTCAGCAAACTGCCGGGTGAAGCGGTCAAGACGCCGGAGCGCCGCCTTGGGTCTCAATAACCCGCGGATGAGTGCTTCCGGGACCCTGGCCTTCGCCGCAGCGGGCATGACGTGGCGCAGCAGTCCAAACGGGGTCTTCCGGGTCACCGAAAACCGGGGATCCGAAAAAACCTGCCGCAGCACCGTGGCGGACCGGGCCTCCATCACGTCGAACACCCGCGGCAGGATCCGCCGGCCCACCGTGCTCCGGACCGGCGTGGTGAGGTCGAAGTAGATGCGCTGCGCCGCTTCGGCATACGGTGAAGGACCGAGCCGGGCATCCGCTACGGCGAACCCTGCGGCCTTGGCCACCGATGAAGCGACGAGCCGCAGCGAGGCCAGCCCCATCGGGGTGAGGGGGCGAGTAAGGCCCTGCGCCAGGCTGAAGCACAGGTACACCCTGGTGCCTGTGCCGGCGGCGGAGCGGCTTTCCGGTACCGGGTACAGGGTGGTGATGGGCCGGGACTGGGTCAGCCAGAGCGCACCGCCGGCGTCGATGGCCCACTCCGTGTCCTGCGGCGCGCCGAAGTGCCGCTCGGCCTGCATTCCCAGGTCGGCGAGCTCCAGAACCTGCGCGTCCGTAAGGCTGGACGCGTCCGCCCCGCCTTCCATGCTGCGGGTTTCCGTTCCGCCGCCGGGCTTGGTCCGGACGGCCACACTTTTGTCGCCCAGTTTCCGTTCAAGGACCCGGCGCGCAGCGGTGTCCACCACGAAGTGGTCCGGATTCACAACCCCGGACACCACCGCTTCGCCAAGCCCGGCAGCGGCATCGATCACCACTTCCCGTCGCCTTCCGGTCAGCGGGTTGGCGGTGAACATCACCCCGGCGGCCTCGGCGTCCACCATCCGCTGGATCACGACGGCGAGGGCTACTTCGTGCGGCGCGATCCCCAGGGCCGCACGGTAGGCCACAGCGCGGTCGGTCCACAGGGATGCCCAGCAGCTGCGGACAGCGTCAACGACGGCGTCCGTGCCGATGATGTTCAGGTAGGTGTCCTGCTGGCCGGCGAAACTCGCGAAGGGAAGGTCCTCGGCCGTGGCGGAGGACCTTACCGCCACTGGGATGTTGTGCCCAAGCGCTGAACAGGCCTGTTCCACGGCGGCGGCGATGCCCGGCGGGACCGGCATGCTGCGGATGGCTTCACGGGCCGCGCCGGCCGCTCCTGCCAGTTCCGCGGCCTGGTCCGCTGAGCCTTGCAATGCCTTTTGAAGGTCGCCGAGCCGCCGGAGTATGCCCCCCTGGTGGGTGGCGGTGGCCTCTTTGTAGGCCTCGGTGGTGAGGCAGAACCCGTCGGGTACCGGCAGCCCTGCGGTGATCAGTTCACCGAGGTTGGCAGCCTTGCCGCCCACCAGCGGAAGCATGGTGCCGTCCAGGTGGCTCAGGCGGACCACCAGGGCAGGGCCACTGTCCCCGCCCTCACGGCCGGGCTCCTGCCCCACCTTTCCTGAGTAGTCGGCGGCCATTGCGGCGCTCCCTGGGGCGGGCCGGGATCAGGCGGCGCCGAGGATGGGACCGAAGCGCGCCCGGTCAGCCAGACGTGGGTCCTCACGGTCCGGAACCACCATCACCGGCCCTTTCGCGTGGTGCAGGATGCCGTCGGATGTGGACCCCAGGAGCATGCCCGTGAAGCCGCCGCGGCCGCGGGTGCCCACCACCACCAGCTCCACATGCCGGCTGGCTTCGACCAGCACATCCACGGGAGAGCCGTCCAGCAGTTCGGACTCGGCTGACAGGTTGGGGTAGTGGCTCCGCAGCCAGGCCATGCCGGCGTCCAGGGTGACCTGGATGTCCGCGAAGAGCGCTTTGCGGTCCATGGGCGCGGGGACCCAGGCCAGCGAACCGCTGTACTGCGGCACGGCGCAGACCACCCGGAGCTGCGCGCCCAGGCGTACGGCCTGGTCCGCGGCTTCGAGGACCGCAACACGGGCCTGTTCTGAACCGTCAACGCCCACCACCACTACGTTCTCCACGCGCTGGTGCCCGGCTTTGGCCTGCTCGGCCCTGACGCGCTTGTCCTCCGTGGTTTCGCCCAGCCGGTCCGAGCACACCAGGGGAACGGTGACCGTGGGGCACTTTGCATGGGCCGGCAGCGCGCTGCTGACGGAGCCCAGGAGCCTGCCCACAAAACCGCCCCGCCCGCGGGTGCCGAACACCAGGAGCTCCGCCGTCCGGGACATCTCCAGCAGAACCCCCGACGCGTCTCCGTTCTCCACCGAGGCGCTCACGTCGATGTCATACGCGGAAACCTTCTCCATGGCCTGCTTCACCACAGCTTCCGCACCCTCGCGGATCACCGAGTCATCCACCGTGGCGTATCCGCCGTCCAGCCCTGAGGCGGCGAAGATGGGCACGGAATAGGCGGTCACGATATGCAGGGGCCGCCGGCGCCGCCGGGCTTCCCGTGCGGCCCAGACCAGAGCACACTGGCCGTGGTCCGATCCGTCCACGCCGACAACAATCCCGTCGGGAGCAGCAGGAGTACCACCGCTGTCCCGCGCCGGGTCCGGATGCAACTCTTGTGCGCCCATGGGGCCGCCTCCTCGCGATACTGCCGTATGTTGCGGCTATTCTGCCAGAAACCGGACTGTTCCCCGTGCACCCGTTCCGCAGCAGCCGCTGCGCAGGAAGGCCCGCTTCCAGTTCTCACTATTCTCCGTCCACCGTTCCTTAGCAAGCCTGTTCAGGGCGGCAAAGGGCACGTTATCCACAGGCTTTCCGCGGTGCTGCGACGGGCTTATGAGCGGTGCTGCAGGGGGCTGGACGGCCGTGCCGGCAGCGCCCTTTCGGCGGTGCCGGGGTAAGCGTGTTCACCCGCAGGAGAATGTTTGCGGATTGGGCTATCCAGCACTGCAAATGTTCTGTAGTCTTCAGGACATTGTTGGTCCGGGACGCCTGCTGCCATTCGAGCCAAGGCTGCCCGGGCCATGCGCTGCGGCCGGACTTTGGGGGTAACGGGACGCGCGTGGGCGAGGACGCCCGCACCTGCCGAATCTTCGAAGGAGGGAACCTGTAGTGTCAAGCATGCCTGGGAATGCCGGGACCGAGCAGACCACCACCGTGATCATTGGCACCGGCCTGTCAGGCCTGGCCGTGGCCACCGAACTGTGCCGCCGCGGGGTTGATTCGATAGTGGTGGACGGCCTGGACATCCTGGGTGCGGCGCAGCCGGCCAACACAGCATCCCTCCAGCGCTGTGACGCAGCGGACCCGGTGACCCTCCGTGAGCGGAACGAGATCCTGCGGCATCTGCGCAACTACGCGGCCAGCCACCACGTGGACGTCCGGAATACCACCCGCGCTGTCCAGCTCACCATGGTGAAGGACACCGCTGCGGGGAGCGTTGCTCCGCACTGGGAGGTGCACACCCCCACCGGCATCCTGGTGGCCGACCACATCGTACTGACCCGGTGCGCGCACAGCCAGCTGCGGCGGATGATCAACGACTTCGGCATCGCCGTGGGCCGCAACCTCGTCGCCGCCATGCGCGCCATCGGGATCTACCTGGTGGGTGTGGGCGAACTGATCACCCCGTCCCCCAAGGAAGTGCTCCGCCAGGCCAAAACGGTGGGCCACGCCATTTCCTCCAAGGTCAACCCGCCCGGCGGTGCAACCCCGCTTACCGGAAGCCTGGCGATCCTGTCCTGGTAGCGCCGCTCAGCCTTCGTCGTCCCTGCCGGCCGCGAGCCTGCGGCGGGCCAGGAAGGCGAGGGTGGCAAGCAGCCCCACCGCAACAGCGGCGAAGAGCACGATGCTCCACTGGAACGGCTCGCCCGAACCGGTGGACTCCGGCGCCGCTGTCTGTCCCGGCTGGGCGGTGCCGATGGCCGGAACTGTTGCGGCCGCCGTCGTACCTGCTGAAGTGGCAGCCCCGCCGGCAGCGGCGGCTGCCGTGAAACTGAAGGTCCCCTCAATGGGGTGCGAGTCAGAGCTGACCACCCGCCAGGCAACCGTGTATTGGCCCGCCGGAGCGCCGGCCTTGAGCTTCTGGCTGGCCACGTTGTCCACGATCTCCACGGTTCCGTCTGCCCATTCCGTGCCCGCGGCGTCCTTGACCGAGAAGGATGAACCGATTCCCAGCGGGTTGTTGTTGAAGGTCACCGACACCTGTTCCGGCACCACGGCCACCGAGGCGCCCTGCGCGGGGCTGCTGGATTCGGCGGCGTCGTGAGCGGCGGCCGGACCGGCCAGGCCCAGGACGGCGGCGGCACAGATGAAGGACCCGAGCACAAAGCTCAGTAACTGGCGGCGGATGGAACCCATGCTTGGACTGCTCCCTTGGTGTTGGCTTCCTAACAGACTAGGCGAAATTGGCGGGCACACCGCCGGACGGGCCATAGGATTCAGGTATCCCCACAGACTTCCCCGGAGGACTAATGCTTAAGCAAGGCTCTGCCATGGACCGGTACTTCAAGGTCACCGAGCGCGGCTCCAACTGGTCCCGCGAGATCCGCGGCGGCTTCGCCACCTTCTTCGCCATGAGCTACATCGTGGTGCTGAACCCCCTGATCCTCTCCGGTCCGGACTCCAGCGGCACCACGCTCGGGTTTCCTGCCGTTGCCGCCGTGACGGCCTTTGTGGCCGGCATCCTGACCATCCTGATGGGGGCCTGGGCCAGGCACCCCTTCGCGCTGGCCACCGGGCTTGGGGTCAACGCCTTCGTGGCGGTCACCGTCGCCACCAACCCCGGCCTGACCTGGCCGGACATGATGGGCCTGGTGGTGATCTCCGGCGTTACCATGCTGATCCTGGTCCTCACCGGATTCCGCACCGCCGTGTTCAAGGCAGTGCCGGAGGGCCTCAAGACTGCCATCGTGGTGGGCATCGGGCTCTTCATCGCACTGATCGGGCTGGTGAACGCCGGCTTCGTCCGCCGCATCCCGGACGTGGCGGGCACTACCGTGCCGGTGGGCCTTGGCTTTGACGGCAAGCTCCTGGGCTGGCCCACGGCCGTGTTCGTTTTTGGCCTGATCCTGACCATCGCCTTGGTGGTGCGTAAGGTCAAGGGCGCCATCCTGATTGGCATCATCACCTCCACGGTGATTGCCGTGATCGCGGAAATGACCCTGCACATTGGGCCCAGCGTCCAGCCGGGCAAGCCCTTCAACCCGCAGGGCTGGTCCCTGGTGGCGCCCACCTTCAGCGAATGGGCTGCCCCGGACCTGTCCCTGATCGGCAAGGCCAACCCATTCGGCGCCTTCGAACACCTCGGCTTTGTGGCCGCCACCCTGCTGGCGTTCGTGATCCTGCTCAGCATCTTCTTCGACGCCATGGGCACCATGGTGGGCCTGGCCAACGAAGCCGGCACGGTGGACGAGCACGGCAACATTCCCGACGTCGACAGGGTCCTGCAGGTGGACGCGCTCGGCGCGATCGTTGGCGGCGGCGCGTCCGTGTCCTCCAACCAGATCTACGTTGAAGCCGGCGCCGGCATCGGTGAAGGCGCCCGCACCGGCGTGGCCTCGATCGTCACCGGCCTGCTGTTCCTGGTGGCCATGTTCTTCACTCCGCTCATCAACCTGGTTCCCTTCGAGGCTGTGGCTCCGGCCCTGGTGGTGGTGGGCTTCATGATGGTGTCCCAGGTGGGCAAGATCGACTGGCAGGACTGGGGGATCGCCATCCCGGCCTTCCTGACGTTCACGCTGATGCCGTTCACCTACTCCATCGCCAACGGCCTGGGGGCCGGCTTCATCGCCTACGTCCTGATCCGCACCGTCCAAGGCAGGGCAAAGGACATCCACCCGCTGATGTGGGCAGTGGCCGGGGCGTTCCTGCTGTTCTTCGCGATCGGTCCCATCGAGGCCGCCGCCGGCATGCTCTAGACCGCCTACACGGGGGTGTTGGGGGCCATGCCCTCGTCTCCGGACACCGCACGGGCCTTCCGCACGCGGAGCCTGTCCAGCCGGTTCATCAGCGGCGAGGTGGTGGCGCCGTGGATCACGATTGACAGCGCCACCACCAGGCCCACAAAGGCCCACAGCCATTCCGCCTGGCCCGCGAACTGTCCCTTGCCCAGTGCAAAGGACAGGTAATACAGCGAGCCGATTCCCCGGATCCCGAAGAACGAGAGGGCGATCCGTTCCCGCGGGCCGGTCTTGCCGCCCAGCAGCCCCAGCCACCCCGCCACCGGCCGCACCACCAGCAGGAAGGCCAGTGCCACCAGCAGCTCGGCCCAGCCGATCCCGTCCAGCAGGCCACGCGCAATGGCACCGCCCAGCAGGACCAGGATCACCACGGTGAGAAGCCGTTCCAGCTGCTGCACATAGGAGTGCAGGATCCGGTGGTAGCCGTGCGTGCGCTCAGCGGCGCGGATGGTCACGGCGCAGACAAACACCGCGATGAACCCGTAGCCCTCCATCATTTCGGTGACGCCGTAGGCCAGGAACGTGGCGGCGAGCGCCACAAAGCCCTCGGAGTGGTTGGACAGCCGCAGGCTGTCGGCGCGCGCGGAGAAGAAAAGCCTGGCCAGGGCCTTGCCGGTCAGGAATCCCAGGAGCAGCCCCACCGCGAGCCGCCACAGCACGTCCACGCCGAACCACCCGGGAAACCACGCCGATGGGGATGACCCGGCGATGCTGATGGCGATGGCAAGGTAGACGAACGGAAACGCCAGTCCGTCGTTGAGGCCGGCCTCGGAAGTCAGGCCAAACCGCACCTCGTCCTCCTTTTCCGTGCCGTCGTCGGCATCTGCCGGCTCCCCCACCTGTACCTCGGAGGCGAGGACGGGGTCCGTCGGCGCGAGGCTGGACGCCACCAGCAGGGCAGCGCCCAGGCCCAGCCCCAGGAACCAGAGCCCCAGCAGGGTCAGTCCGATGATGCACAGCGGCATGGCGATCCCCAGCAGCCGCCACGTAGTGGACCACAGCCGCCGCCCCACCGGCCGGTCCAGGGCCAGGCCCGCACCCATCAGGGAAATGATGACGCAGACTTCGGCCAGGTGCAGGACAAAGTCGCCGTGGGCCACCGGATCCGGATCCGGAAGGGTGGGAATGAGGGCGAACGCGGCCATGCCCGCGCCGAGGAAAACCATGGGCATGGAGAAGGGCACGTTGCGCAGCAGCTTGGGGAGCACCGCGGCGGTGAACACCGCAATCCCGGCGGCAGCAAACAGGATGTTGGGGGCTTCAAACATAACGCTGTTCTCCGGCCTGGGTCTGTGCGCCCTGCCGGGCACGTTGGCGCTTGGGTCCCGGAAGGGGCTTGCTCCACCATATCGTCTGCCCACCGCGCCCACCCGCCCCATGAATTTTGTCCGGATATGCAGGGCAAAACGCCGGGAAAGTCCTCTTACCTGACCAGGAACTCCCCGGAGGATCTTGGGATCCAGACACAATGACGGCGGCGCTGCTGGTTTCCGCCCCTGCCATGGGGTGAGCTTGAACCATGCCCGCCTCATTGCCTGCCGTTGACGTCCCGCCCCAGCCCTGGACCGGCAGGTTCGATGGCGACGGTGCCGGGCATCGCCGCTGGTGGCAGGCCGTAGAGGCGTACGACGGCGGCACTCCGGCAGGTGCCGGAACGAAACCTGCCGTGCTGCTTGGCTTCTGCAGCGACGAGGGGGTGCGCCGGAACAAAGGGCGCACGGGCGCGGCCGTGGCGCCGGCTGCGCTGCGCGCCGCCCTGGGCCCCCTGGCGTTCCACCTGGAGCGCGCCGTAGCGGACGCCGGCGATGTAGTGGTCGCCGGGGGCGGCCTTGAGGCCGGCCAGGAGCGCGCCGGCCGGGCCGTGGCGGCAATGCTCGACGCCGGCCAGCTCAGCGTGGTGCTGGGCGGCGGCCACGAAACCGCGTTTGCCAGCTACTGCGGCGTGGCAGCGTCCGCCGCTGTGCGGGGCGGCCAGCGGCTGGGCGTCCTGAACCTTGACGCCCATTTCGACCTCCGCGACGAGCCCGTTCCGGGCTCCGGCACGCCGTTCCTGCAGATGGCGCGCGCGGAAGCCGCCGCCGGGCGCGAATTCCGCTACGCCGTCGTCGGCATCTTTGAGCCCAGTAACACCCGCGCCTTGTTCGACACCGCGCAGAAGCTGGGCGTGCGCTATCTCCTGGACGAGGACTGCGACCAGGAGCGGGTACGGGAGTTCGTGGACGGGTTCCTGGCGGACATCGACGTCCTTTACCTGACCATCGACCTGGATGTGCTGCCGGCCGCGGTGGCCCCCGGCGTCAGCGCGCCCGCGGCGTACGGCGTACCGCTTCCGGTTATCAGCGCAGTATGCCGGCAGGTGGCCCGTTCCGGGAAGCTGCTGCACCTGGACGTCGCCGAGCTGAACCCGGGCTTTGATATCGATGGCAGGACGGCGAAGGTTGCGGCACGGCTGATCAACACCCTGCTGCGCTGACGTGTTGCTGCACCGCCGTCAAAAAAGTAAGTAGGCTGTCTAATACTGGACTTTGTACTGAGGGAAGGGAGGCAGCTGGATGCGGCGCGGAGGATATGTGGCAGGAATACTGCTGGCTGCCCTGCTGCTGCTCACCGGCTGCGGGAGTACTTTCCCGGCAGACCCGCAGGGAACGCTCGACAGGGCCAGGGGCGGAACCCTGCGTGTAGGTGCGAGCATCAACGGAGAATGGGTCCGGATTGCCGGGCCCGCCAGCGGCGATGTCCGCAGTGGCGATATCCCCACCAGCGACGTTCAGGGAAAAGACGCAGAGCTGGTGCGGGATTTCGCCGCGCAACTCGGCGCAGAGGTTGAGTGGGTGGCCGGAACTGAGCAAGTCCTGGCCGACGAGCTCAAGCATGGCGGGCTGGACCTGGTTATTGGCGGCCTGGACGACAAGACGCCATGGGTGACGCATGCCGGCCTCACCCGTCCTTATGCTGAGTCACGCGACGAACGCGGCAACATCCACAAACACGTCATGCTGGTGCCCCTCGGCGAAAATGCCTTCCTGCTTGAGCTGGATCAGTTCCTGATGGCAGCGAAGGAGCAGAAATGACAAACGTCAGGAGCAGTGGCACCGTCCGGTTCGGCCACACCGAACTCCCCGCGGAACAGCGCGACGCGCTGCACAAAGCCATCAAGCTTGAGTGGGTCACCTTAGTGTTCCTTGCGGTTTCCACCACCATGGTGTTCCTGGTACTGGGCAACTCGCAGGCCATGAAGGCGGCCTGGATCGAGGACCTGCTCTCCTTCCTGCCGCCTGTCTCATTCCTGGTGGCGGCCCGCATCAACCGCAAACCGCCTTCGGTTGACCACCCCTACGGCTACCACCGGGCCACTGGCGTGGCACACCTGGTGGCTGCCGTGGCCCTGACTGCGATGGGCGCGTACCTTCTGTTGGAGTCCGGCCTGGGGTTGCTCGCCAGGGAACATCCCACCATCGGTGGCCTTGACCTTTTCGGCAACACCGTCTGGCTGGGTTGGCTGATGATGGGTGTCATGCTGCTGACGGCGGCCCCTCCTGTTTTCCTGGGCAGGGCCAAGATGAAGCTCGCCGGGAAACTCCACGACAAAGTCCTGTACGCCGATGCGGATATGAACAAAGCGGACTGGATGACGGCGGTGGCGGCGGTGGCCGGGGTGGCCGGAATCGGGCTCGGGCTGTGGTGGGCCGACTATGCGGCGGCGTTAATCATCGCCGCCAGTATCCTGCGTGACGGTGTCCGCAACACGCGGGCCGCCGTTTCGGCGCTCATGGACAAGAGGGCAATGACCTACAACGACGCCGGGCCGCACCCGCTGCACGGGCAGGTGGATGGGTACCTTCGCGGCCTGGACTGGGTTGCAGACGCGCGCTCCAGGATCCGTGATGAGGGGCACGTCTTCCACGCCGAGTGTTTCGTTGTTCCCTTGAGCCGTACAACGCCCACTTTCGAGCAACTGCAAGCGGCGCGCGAAGCCTGCGTTGCCATGGACTGGAAAATCCATGACGTGGTCATCGTTCCGGTGGCCGTGCTGCCGTCGGAATTCGTTCCGGGCAACACCTCTGGAGGCGAACGCTAGGCGATCTGCCGCCGTGTCCGCCGCTTTGCGGTCCTAGGAGCCCTTCATGACGTAGCGCCGTTCCGGGCGTCCCACCCCGTACTTCAGCCGCACGTCCAGCGTTCCTTCGTCGTGCAGATATTCGAGGTAGCGGCGGGCACTGACCCGGGACGTGCCCAGCTGTTCGGCCACCTCCGCCGCGGACAGGTCACTCTCCGCGGCGTTGAGCGCGGCTTCCACCAGCTTCAGCGTCTCGATGCTGCAGCCCTTGGGCAGCGGGCGCTCCGTCCGGTCCAGGCCGAACACCCGGTTGACGTCCGACTGCTCCGCCACGTCCTTGGCCGAGTCCAGGCTCTGGTAGGCGCTGCGGTAATGCTGTAGCCGCTCCTGGAGGTCCGACTGCGAAAACGGCTTGATCAGGTAGTGCACAATCCCGCCGCGCAGCGCCTTGCGGACCGTTTCCACCTCCCGGGCGGCGCTGATCACCAGCACGTCCAGCTCAGGGGCGGCATCGCGCAGTTTGTGCATCAGGTCCAGCCCGTTGATGTCCGGCAGGTGGATGTCCAGCAGCACCAGGTCCGGCTGCAGCCGCCCGGTTTCAGCCACGGCCTGGACGCCGGTGTGGGCCACTCCCACCACGGTGAACCCTGGCGTCCGCTGGATGAAGCCCGCGTGGACCTTGGCCACCATAAAGTCGTCATCGACAATCAGCACCTTGATCATGGCTTTGTTGTACCTCTTTTGGGCTGGTTTGTACGTTTGGTGAACCGGGCGGTGAAAACTGCGCCGTTGCTGTTGGCCACGGTAAGATCTCCGCCGGACCTCCGGCAGACCACCCGGGAGAGTGCCAGGCCGAAGCCGCGACCGCCCCCCGGCCCGGCTTCCTTGGTGGTGAAGCCCTGGCGGAAGATCTCCTCTGCTGCCCCGTCCGGGACGCCCGGGCCGGTATCGCGGACGGTGACGGTGACCTGATCCGCCCCCGTGACGGGGTCCCGGCCCTCCTCCACGACCACGCGGACAGCGGCGTCCGGAAGTCCCGTGACGGCGTCGAACGCGTTGTCCACCAGGTTGCCCACCACGGTGGCGAGGTCGCGGGACAGCTCGTCGCTGACCGGATCCAGGGCGGACCCGGGGTCCAGCTGCAGCGCCACGCCGTGTTCGGTGGCCAGGCTGGACTTGGCAATCAGCAGTGCGGCGAGCGCCGGGTCCTCGATGCGGCTGGTGACCTCGTCGTTGAGCCTGGTCCGGTCCAGGGTGGCGCCGTTGACGAACTGCACTACGGAATCGTACTCGCCGATCTGGATCAGGCCGGAAATCACATGGAGCTGGTTGGCGAACTCGTGGGCCTGGGCGCGGAGCGTATCCGTGGCGGTGCGGGTGGCGCCGAGCTCGCGTTCCAACGAGGACAGCTCGGTCCGGTCCCTCAGCGTGGTCACCGAGCCAATGTCCCGGCCCCGTGAGCGGATGGGGACCCGGTTGGCCACCACCAGCCGCTCGCCCACCAGGACCAGCTGGTCCGGGTGCGGCTGGTCGCGGGTCAGGACCACCTTCAGGGCAGGGTCCACGGGAAGGGACGCAAGCTTTTTGCCCACGCAGTCCGCCGGCAGTCCCAGCAGTTTCCGGGCACTGTCATTGGCCACGGTGATCCGTTCATGCGGGTCCAGCGCCACCACGCCTTCCTTCAGGCCGTGGACCATGGCTTCCCGGTTTTCCACCAGGCCGGTGATTTCGCTGGGCTCCATGCCGAGTGTCTGGCGCTTGACGCGGCGGGACAGCAGCAGGGATCCGGCCACGCCCAGCACGCTGGCGACGCCGAGATAGGTCAACAGGTTGGGAACGGCGTCGCCCAGCCGCTCCAGGGTGGACGGGTAGTTCCGGCTGATGGCGGCAATGCCGATCATCTTCCCCTCGTCGTTGAGGACGGGCACGTGGGCTGACAGGACCGGCACCCCGGCGCCGCCCACCACTCCGGTCCAGGCACGGCCTTCCATGACCCTGCTGGCACCGAGTTCCAGGGGGTTGCCCACCAGGCCGGGATCACTTGCCGCAACCACGGTCCGGTCCAGTTTCGCCAACGCCACCTGGGACGATCCGGACACGGTCCGCACGGATTCGGCCACCGCAGGAAGGACGGCGCCTGACTGGGGCTGTGCGTCCGGCAGCAGCGCCCGGACCGTCGGGTTGTTGCCCAGTGCTTCGGCAGCGGACAAGGCACGCCGTCCCTCGGTACGTTCGAATGCCGCCGCGGACTGGGCCAGGGAGATTGCCACCACGGCCACCAGTACCGCCAGGACAATCAGCAACTGGAGCACAAGGTACTGTCCGGCGAGGGACATTCCTCTACGTCGAGCCACTGCGGGGATTCCTTTTGTTTCTGATGCCGGCGCCTGCACCTGCGGGGTACCGGGAACTATATCCCACCGGGGTCCACCGTAACGGCTGGTGAAAGCGCAGGTGGGACGCCGGAAACGTGAACGCAATGAACTTAACTTTCTCTGCGTACACAAGAGTGACGCCCGTCACGGGCGGGCCTAGCATCAGAGCACAGGCCAGGTCCGCTGGCCACCTTGTAAAGAATTGCATGACTGAGAAGAGGAACACCATGCGCCAGATCCGCGCATTGCGAGTCGCCGCCGTCGCCGCCGGCATCGCCCTGATGGCCACCGGCTGCGGTGCCACCGGCAAGAGCTCCACCGGTTCACAGAGCTCCGGCGCTGCCGCCGGGCCCATCACCGGGCTGCAGATCATGGTTCCGAACACCCCGGGCGGCGGTTACGACACCACTGCCCGCGCAGCAGCCAAGGTCCTCGACGACGAGAAGATCTCCACCAACACCGAAGTGTTCAACCTCGCCGGTGCCGGCGGCACCGTGGGCCTGGCCCGCGTTGTCAACGAAAAGGGCAACGGGGACCTCACCATGCTGATGGGGCTGGGCGTGGTGGGTGCGAGCTACACCAACAAGTCCGAGTCGAAACTGACCGAAACCACCCCCCTGGCCCGGCTCATCGAAGAGCCCGGCGCCATCATGGTCAGCAAGGACTCCCCGTACAAAACCATCGACGACCTCGTGAAGGCCTGGAAGGCTGATCCCGGCTCTGTCGCCGTGGGCGGCGGCTCCTCCCCCGGCGGCCCGGACCACCTCCTGCCCATGCAGCTTGCCGGCGCCGTCGGCATCGACGCCACCAAGGTCAACTTCGTGTCCTACGACGGCGGTGGAGACCTGCTGCCCGCGATCCTTGGCAACAAGCTTGGCTTTGCCGCTTCCGGCGCAGGCGAGTTCCTGCAGCAGATCAAGTCCGGTGAAGTGCGTGTCCTGGCCACGAGCGGCGAAAAGCGGCTTGAGGGCGTGGACGCACCCACGCTGAAGGAATCCAACATCGACCTGGTGTTCACCAACTGGCGCGGCATCGTGGCTCCTCCGGGCATCACTGACCAGGATAAGGCGTCCCTGATTGCCGCCCTGGAGAAGATGCACGGCACCGCAGGCTGGAAGGAAGCCCTGAAGACCCACGGCTGGTCCGATGCCTTCATCACCGGCAACGAGTTCGAGAAGTTCCTCACCGACCAGGACAAGCGGGTGGCGGATGTCCTCACCAAGCTTGGGTTGGCGTGAGCTCCCTGACCAAAGGCCTGAAAGGCCGCGCCGAGCTGGGGGTCGCACTCCTGCTCGGCGCGGCCGGCGTCGTCGTCTTCCTCGACGCCAACAGGCTGGCAGTTCCATATTCGCAGTCCGATCCCGTGGGTCCCAAGACGGTGCCGTACATCGTGGCCGCTTTGCTCGTGGTCTGCGCCGTCCTGCTGGCCGTGAATGTGCTCCGCGGCGGCCAGGGCGAAGCGGAAGGCGGCGAAGACGTGGACCTCACCCACCCCGCCGACTGGAAGACCGTCCTGCCGCTGGCCGGCGCGTTCATCCTGAACATCCTGCTCATCGACTGGGCCGGTTGGGTCATCTCCGGCACAGTCCTGTTCTGGGGCTGCGTCCTGGCCCTGGGCAGCCGCCACTACATCCGTGACGGGCTTATCTCGGTGGCCATGTCGCTGCTGACCTTCTACGGCTTCTACCTCGGCCTCGGCATCGCACTGCCCGCCGGGCTCCTGGAAGGAATCCTCTAAATGGACGTCTGGTCCTCCCTGATGGACGGCTTCGCCACCGCCCTCACTCCCATGAATCTCCTGTACGCCGTCATCGGCGTCCTCCTGGGCACCGCCGTCGGCGTCCTTCCGGGCCTGGGCCCGGCCATGACCGTGGCCCTGCTGCTTCCGGTCACCTACGCCCTGGAACCCACCAGCGCTTTTATTATGTTCGCCGGCATCTACTACGGCGGCATGTACGGCGGCTCCACCACCTCCATCCTGCTCAATACACCGGGTGAATCGTCGTCGGTGGTGACGGCGATCGAGGGCAACAAGATGGCCAAGGCCGGCCGGGCGGCGCAGGCGCTTGCGACGGCGGCCATCGGCTCGTTCGTTGCCGGCACCATCGGCACCGCCCTCCTGGCCGTCTGCGCACCGATAGTGGTCCAGTTCGCCGTCAGCCTGGGCGCGCCCAGCTACTTCGCCATCATGGTCCTTGCCCTGCTGGCCGTCACCGCGGTCCTGGGCTCGTCCCGGCTCCGCGGGTTCGCCTCGCTGGCGCTCGGCCTGGCCATCGGCCTGGTGGGCATCGACTCCGTCACCGGCCAGCGCCGCCTGACGTTCGGCCAGCCGCTGCTGGCGGACGGCCTGGACATCGTAGTGGTGGCCGTGGCCATCTTCGCGGTTGGCGAAGCCCTTTGGGTTGCCGCCCACTTGCGCCGCACCCCGCTGCATGCCATTCCCGTCGGGCAGCCCTGGATGGGCAAGTCCGACTGGAAGCGGTCCTGGAAGCCGTGGCTGCGCGGTACCGCCTTCGGCTTCCCGTTCGGCGCACTGCCGGCAGGTGGCGCGGAGATCCCCACGTTCCTGTCCTACGTCACCGAGAAGCGCCTCAGCAAGCACCCCGAAGAGTTCGGCAAGGGCGCCATCGAAGGTGTTGCCGGTCCGGAAGCTGCCAACAACGCAGCCGCCGCCGGTACCCTGACCCCCATGCTGGCGCTGGGCCTGCCCACCAACGCCACCGCCGCCGTGATGCTGGCAGCCTTCACCTCCTACGGCATCCAGCCGGGCCCGCAGCTGTTCAGCAGCCAGGGTCCCCTGGTGTGGGCGCTGATTGCCAGCCTGTTCATCGGCAACCTGCTGCTCCTGCTGATCAACCTGCCGCTGGCACCGATGTGGGCCAAGCTCCTGCAGCTTCCCCGCCCCTACCTGTACGCGGGCATCCTCTTCTTCGCCACGTTGGGCGCCTACTCGGTGAACCTGCAGGCGTTCGACCTGGTGATTCTGCTGGTCCTCGGCGTCCTCGGGTTCATGATGCGGCGCTTCGGACTGCCTGTGCTGCCGCTGATCCTCGGCGTGATCCTTGGCCCGCGCATCGAAGGCCAGCTCCGGAAGACGCTCCAGCTCAGCGCCGGCGACCCCGCGGGCCTGCTCAGCGAGCCGATCGCCATCGTTGTTTACATCATTGTGGGGCTCATCCTCCTGTGGCCGCTGGTCTTCAAGCTGATCCGGCGGAACCGCGCGCCCCGCCAACCGCTGCTTCCCGCCAATTCCGGCGCAGCCGACTACAGCGACTAGAAAGCGCCCCTGCCCGAAAGCCCCGGAACTACAGAAAAGAGAATCAGCCATGACCATCGTGGTGGGATACGTCCCGACCCCCGAGGGCGAAGCAGCCCTGACCCAGGCCATCGTGGAAGCGAGGAACCGCAGTTCCACACTCTTGGTCATCAACTCGTCCAAGGGTGACGCGCTGGTGGACAACCGCTACGCCCAGGAACCGGAAATCCAGAGCATCGAGGACCGGCTGGCTACCCAGGGCATCGACCACGTGATCAAGCAGCCGGTCCGTGGCCACGATGCCGCCGCAGAAGTCCTGGACGCGGCGGAGGAGAACAACGCGGAACTGATCGTGATCGGTTTGCGGCGCCGGACTCCGGTGGGCAAGCTCATCATGGGCAGCGTGTCCCAGCGGATCCTGCTTGAGGCCGACTGCCCGGTCCTGGCAGTGAAGGCCGGTTAGGTGGACTGAAGCTGCCCCGGCTCCTGGCTGTACCGCGCCGCGCCTGAGGCGCGGTACAGTTCCTGGCGCTGGCGGCCCAGTCCTTCAATGGCAACCTCCACCACGTCCCCCGGCTTCAGGTACGGGAAGCGGCCGCTAAGCGCAACACCTTCTGGAGTCCCGGTGATGATCACATCGCCCGGCTCCAGCCGCATGTACTGGCTGCAGTGGTGCACTAGAGCAGCGACGTCGAAAATCAGCCCGGCGGTGGATGAGTCCTGGCGGGGTTCACCGTTCACCCGGCTGTGCAGGGGCAGGTGGCCGGCGTCGATCTCATCCGCCGGAACAAGCCACGGGCCCAAGGGCGTGGAACCGGGCAGGGACTTACCCTTGGTCCACTGGCCGGCCGCACCGGGAATCTGGTACTCGCGCTCAGAGAAGTCGTTGGCGGTGACGTACCCGGCGATGCACTCCCGGGCCTCTTCAACGGACCCCAGGTAGGAGGCTTCCGCGCCGATCACCATGCCCAGCTCCACCTCCCAGTCGTAGCAGGAGGAGTGCGGCGGGATGGGCGCCGGGTCATAAGGCCCGGTCACCGTGTTGGTCGGTTTGAGGAACACCACGGGAACCTCAGGCGGCGCGGAGCCGGACTCGGCTGCGTGCGCGGCATAGTTCATACCAATGCCCACCACCGCCCCGGGCCGTGCCACCGGGGCGCCGACGCGGAGTCCGGCTGCTCCCTTGAGGACGGGCAGCGCGCCCGCCGCCAGCGCTTCGCGCACCTTTGCCAGGCCTCCGCCGGCGAGGAAACGGCCGTCGATGTCCCCGGTCAGGGGCAGCAGGCTGAAATACTCTTCGGATCCGTCCGCGGACGGCGCCAGAACGGCGGGCTGTTCCTTGCCGGTGTCCCCAAGGCGCATGATCTTCATACTGGATTTCCTTCTCTCCGACCTACGTCACGATGGCTCTTTACCCATGGTGGCTGAGGCAGGCCGGGCTCTGCCAATGGACCGATTATGACTGCACTTGTGCTTGCAATCAGTGCCGTTCGGCGAAACCTGCGAGGCCATCGCCGCCTGACAGTTTGCGATGGACGCCTCTGGCGCACATACAAAAGTCCCCGCCCTGCATCACGCAGTGCGGGGACTTTCATTTGAAGTGCCAAGGCTGTCAGCCGCGGCGTACCTGCACGCCGTCGGACTTCAAAAAGAGCTGCTTCTCCGCGGGACCGGAGGGCACAAGCCACAGAACGTTTCCGCTCTGCGACACTTCTTCCACCTCCACGGTGGCCACCACATGCGCCTGCTTGATGATCTCGACGCGTTCCCCGGCCCGGAGGGTCCTCCAGTCGGAAACAACGGCGGAATGGGCGTGACGCCTCGATAGGACTGCCCCACGTGCTTTCATGTGAACTTCTACCCCTTTGTATATGTTCTGCTGCCACAGCTTCTTTGATGTGACTTTCACTACACCTTCAGTTCTACTACACTCACCACCCGCCCAATGACCGTGTCGGCGGAAATTCCATCAGGCGGACGGCCAGCGCTGCTTTTCTGAAGATTCTTCCTTTTCAGGCGAGTGTGCCGACGGCGGATTCGGCCGCCCGGCGCACCTCACCTGCCGCGACCAGGCGGTCAGCCGCCTCCAGTTCAGGCGAAAGGAACCTGTCGGTTCCCGGCCCGGCCACCACGGAGCGGAGGGCAGCCACCACGGCGGCACCCGCTGGCCCCGGGGCCAGCGCGCCGCCCGAGAGCTGGGTCCGGATGTCCAGCGCCCGGGCTGAGGTCACCAGCTCGATGGCCAGGACCCGGCGCAGGTTCTCCACCGCCTTGCGCAGTTTGCGCGCCGCGTGCCAGCCCATGGAAACGTGGTCCTCCTGCATGGCCGAACTCGGGATGGAGTCCACGGAGGCGGGAACAGCCAGCCGCTTGTTGTCCGAGACGAGCCCCGCCTGGGTGTACTGGGCGATCATCAGGCCGGAATCCACGCCCGGATCAGCCGCAAGGAACGCCGGCAGGCCGTGCGAGCGGGCCGGATCCAGCATCCTGTCCGTCCGCCGCTCGGCAATCGAGCTTAGGTCGGCAACCGCGATGGCCAGGAAGTCCAGCACATACGCAACAGGGGCGCCGTGGAAGTTGCCGTTGGAGCTCACGCGGCCGTCCGGCAGGACCACCGGGTTATCGATGGCCGCGGCAAGCTCACGGGAAGCCACCAGGGCGGCGTGGTCCACGGTGTCGCGGACAGCACCGGCCACCTGCGGAGCGCAGCGCAGCGAGTAGGCGTCCTGCACCCGCGAATCCCCTACCTTGTGGGAGGCCACGATGGGCGAGTCGGACAGCACGCGCAGCATGTTGTCCGCGCTGGCCGCCTGGCCGGGATGGGGACGGAGGGCTGCGTGCAGCCCGGGCAGGAACACCTGGTCCGTACCCAGCAGCGCCTCGACGCTGAGCGCGGCGGTGATGTCCGCCGTCGTGAGCAGCTGGCGAAGGTCGGCGATGGCCATCAGGAGCATGCCCAGCATGCCCTCGGTGCCGTTGACCAGCGCCAGTCCTTCCTTCTCGGCGAGGGTGACCGGCTCGATGCCGTGCGCTGCAAGCAGCTCAGCGACAGGCCGCTCTCCCCGCCCGCCGTACGTGACGCCGTCGGGACCTTCCGCTTCGCCCTCGCCCATCAGGACCAGGGCGCAGTGCGACAGCGGCGCGAGATCGCCGGAGCAGCCGAGCGACCCGAACTCGCGGACCACCGGGGTGATGCCGGCGTTGAGGACGTCCACCATGGTCTGCAGGACCACGGGTCGGACGCCGGTGCGGCCGGAGGCGAGGGTCTTGGCGCGCAGGAACATGATGCCGCGCACCACTTCGCGTTCCACCGCCGGGCCCATGCCGGCCGCGTGGCTGCGGATCAGGCTTTTCTGGAGCTGGGTGCGCAGGTCGCCGGGGATGTGGCGGTTGGCCAGGGCGCCGAAGCCGGTGGAGATGCCGTAGGCAGGGACGTCGCTGGCGGCGAGGTCATCGATGTGGGCGCGGACCTTGGCGACCGTTTCGAGCGCTTCCGCGGAGATGGTCACCGTGGCGTTGTGGCGCGCGACGGCGAGCACATCCTCGGGCGTGACACCGCTGCAGCCGAGGGTGACGGTCACCGGTTCGTGGGTTGTAAGTGTCACTTGTGGTTCCTACTTCGCGTTTTCTGCGGAATCTGCCGATTCCTGCATGGGGATGCGGACGCCGCGTTCTTTGGCGACGTCGAGGGCGCGGTCGTAGCCGGCGTCGGCGTGGCGGATGACGCCCATGCCGGGGTCGTTGGTGAGGAGGCGTTCGAGTTTCTGGGCGNCGGGCGTGACACCGCTGCAGCCGAGGGTGACGGTCACCGGTTCGTGGGTTGTAAGTGTCACTTGTGGTTCCTACTTCGCGTTTTCTGCGGAATCTGCCGATTCCTGCATGGGGATGCGGACGCCGCGTTCTTTGGCGACGTCGAGGGCGCGGTCGTAGCCGGCGTCGGCGTGGCGGATGACGCCCATGCCGGGGTCGTTGGTGAGGAGGCGTTCGAGTTTCTGGGCGGCGAGGTCGGTGCCGTCGGCGACGGAGACCTGGCCGGCGTGGATGGACCGGCCGATGCCGACACCGCCGCCGTGGTGGATGGAGACCCAGGTGGCGCCGGAGGCGGTGTTGAGCAGGGCGTTGAGCAGGGGCCAGTCGGCGATCGCGTCGGAGCCGTCGGCCATGGCCTCGGTCTCACGGTACGGGGAGGCGACCGAGCCGGAGTCCAGGTGGTCGCGGCCGATCACGATGGGGGCCTTGACCTTGCCGTCCTTCACGAGCTGGTTGAACAGCAGGCCGGCCTTGTGGCGTTCGCCGTAGCCGAGCCAGCAGATCCGGGCCGGGAGGCCTTCGAACTCGACCCGGTCCTGGGCGGCGTCGATCCAGCGGTGCAGGTGCTTGTTCTCCGGGAACAGTTCCTTGATCGCTTCGTCGGTGACGCGGATGTCTTCCGGGTCCCCGGACAGGGCCACCCAGCGGAACGGGCCCAGGCCCTCGCAGAACAGCGGCCGGATGTAGGCCGGGACGAAGCCGGGGAATTCGAACGCGCGTTCGTAACCGCCCTTGCGGGCCTCGTCGCGGATGGAGTTGCCGTAGTCAAAGACCTCGGCGCCGGCGTCCTGGAACTCCACCATGGCCTGGACGTGTTTGGCCATGGAGGCCTGGGCCTTCTTGGTGAAGCCTTCGGGATCGGCTTCGGCTTCGCGGTGCCACTCGGCCACGGTGATGCCCTCGGGCAGGTAGGACAGCGGATCGTGGGCGCTGGTCTGGTCGGTGACGATGTCCACCGTGAGCTCGCCGGCTGTGTGGCGGCGCAGGATCTCGGGGAACACCTCGGCGGCGTTGCCCACGTAGCCCACGGACCAGCCGCGGCGCTCCTCCTTGGCGGCCAGGACCTTGGCGATGGCGGCGTCCAGATCGGTTTCCACCTCGTCGAGGTAGCGCTTGCCGGCGCGGCGGCGCAGCCGGGTCTCATCAACATCGACAATCAGGCAAGCCCCGTCATTCAGGGTGACCGCGAGGGGCTGCGCTCCGCCCATCCCGCCGCAGCCGCCGGTCAGGGTCAGGGTACCGGCGAGCGTGCCGTTCTCGTCCCCGGTCAGCTTCCGGGCGATCGCGGCGAAGGTCTCGAACGTGCCCTGCAGGATGCCCTGGGTGCCAATGTAGATCCAGGACCCGGCAGTCATCTGCCCGTACATCATCAGGCCCTCGGCCTCGAGCCGGCGGAACTCAGGCCAGGTGGCCCAGTCACCCACAAGGTTGGAATTGGCCAGCAACACCCGCGGTGCCCACTCGTTGGTCCGGAACACCCCCACCGGCTTGCCGGACTGGACCAGGAGCGTCTCGTCCTTCTCCATGCTCTCCAGCGTCCGGGTGATCGCATCAAACGCAATTGGCCAGCAACACCCGCGGTGCCCACTCGTTGGTCCGGAACACCCCCACCGGCTTGCCGGACTGGACCAGGAGCGTCTCGTCCTTCTCCATGCTCTCCAGCGTCCGGGTGATCGCATCAAACGCGGCCCAGGACCGCACAGCCCGGCCCGTGCCGCCGTACACCACCAGATCATCCGGGCGTTCAGCAACCTCCGGATCCAGGTTGTTCATCAGCATCCGCAGCGGCGCCTCGGTCTGCCAGGACTTGGCCGTGAGCCCAGTACCCCGGGCAGCCTTGACCGGGCGGGCACCGGTAGTGAAATCGGCGGGTGCCATGATGGCTCCTTTTCTTTGGTGTCTGTGGTTCGAAAGAAGTTCTGTAACAACTAAAGCCCTTGGCGGAGGGGCTTTACAGGGGTTTCCGGGCGGTACTGTCCGGCATCCCAGACGCGGCTGGGCTACTTCACGGGGCGGCCGTGGAGCCGGAGGGACAACTCGTCGGCGACCTTCTGCACGCGGCCGGCCAGCACGGGCCATTCCTGCGCGGGCAGCTTGTCCTCGAGGAACGTCACTGCGACTGCCGCCGTCGGCCATCCCAGGTGATCCGTCACGGCGGCGGCAATGGAACCAAAGCCAGGCGTGACTTCGCCATGCTCAGTGGCGTAGCCGCGCTGCCTGACCTGGTCCAGGTGGGAGGACAGTGCAGAGTACTTCATGATGGCGTCCTCCACCTCGTGCCGTGCCGTGAAGGCAGCGGCGTTGGGGTACAGCGCGCGCACCTGCGACTTGGGCAGCGCGGCCAGGATGGCCCGCCCGCTGGCGGTGAGGTGGCTGGGGAGCCGGACGCCGACGTCGGTCACCAGGGAAGGGCGGTTTTTGGCCCTTTCCTCCACGATGTAGAGCACGTCCCGTCCATGCAGGACAGCCAGGTGGGCACTCTCGCCGAGGGCATCCACGAGGCTCGCGAGCAGCGGCCGGCCCAGCCGGGACAGCGGTTCCTGGCGGGAGTAGGCGGAACTGAGTTCGAAGGCACTGATACCAAGCCCGTACCGCTGTTCCTCGTGGAGGTGGAGCACAAACCCGTTCGCCTCCATCACACCGAGCAGGTGGTAGACACTGGACCGCGGCAGGCCGAGCGTGGAAGCAATTTGCGACGCCGCCATCGGACCTCGGCGGGAGGCCAACAGTTTGAGGATGCGCAGTGTGTTTTCGGCAGCCGGGACTTTGGACGTCGCTTTCAAGGCTGCTTTTGATTCGTTGACCGCCTGCGGCCCCGCCTCGGTCACCGACACCGGACCCTCCTTCGTATGTAGCAGTGTGTCCCGGCGATGTCCGGGATCCCGTACTTAAGCTTGCACCTTCCTCGACCGTCCTGGCGCTGTTAGTGCGCGGCGACTGTCTGGAATACGAGACATACTTCAACAGATCGGGGACCTGCCCCCGGTTGGCCGGCCAGCCAACAGCGCATCCGGGGTACTCAGATATCCTGCGCACATCGAGTGCCGCGAGATTGCCTTGAGAGCTCGCCTCAGACCCTCACCACCACCTTGCCGCGCGCCCGGCCCGCGCGGAGGTACGAGATGGCGTCCGGCGCTTCGGCGAGGGGAAAGACCCGATCGACCGCAGGCTTGACGCTGCCGGCTTCGATCAGCGATGCAAGGGCCTCAAGATCCAGGTGCGTTTCCTTCGAGACCAGTCCTTTCAACGTGCGGCCAGCAAACAGGGAGACCAGCGGCGCACCAAGGGACCGCTGAAATCCGCCGGTCAGTTTGCCGCCCCCTTCGCCGCCGACAATCACCAGCGTGCCCTTTGGGACCAACAGGCGCCGCAGGACGGACAGTGGCCGGTTGCCGGCCGTATCCAGGATGACGTCGTACAGCTTCCCGGTGTCCGCGATATCGGACCGGGTGTAGTCAATAACTTCATCCGCCCCGAGGGACCGCACCAGCTCGACCTTTCCGGTGCTGCACACACCCGTTACCTCGGCTCCGAAGGCCTTGGCCAGCTGGACCGCGAAGGACCCCACGCCCCCGCCGGCTCCCAGGATCAGCACTTGCTGCCCAACACCCACCCGGCCTGCATCCCGGACAGCCTGCAAAGCGGTAACCCCGGAGATCGGCGCCGCCGCAGCTTCTTCGAACGAGAGGTTCACCGGCTTTCGGGCCAGCCGGTCCTCCTTGGCACAGACGAATTCGGCAAAGGACCCGTCGCAGGTCCCAAACACCTCGTCCCCGGCTCTAAAGCGGCTCACCCCAGGCCCAACCGCTTCCACCATGCCCGCCACTTCCCGGCCCCGGACAGGAACCTTCGGCTTCTTCAGCCCGTATCCAAAGAGCCGGATCAGATAGGGCAGCCCGGCCATCAGGTGCCACACGCCCTGGTCGACGCCGGCCGCCCGCACCCGGATCAGCACCTGGCCCCCGCCGGGCTCGGGCCGGGCAATGTCCCGCAACTCGAGTACGTCCGCCGATCCATAAACGTCCTGCACGATCGCTTTCATCATCGATCTCCTTCACCGCTGCCGGTATCGGGCCACAACCTCAACGCAGTTCATCCACCCGGGCGGGCCCTCAACGTAAGAAAAAGCCGGTAAGGCGTCAAGGGTCCTTCGGCCCTGGACCGGATAAGCAGGCATTCGCGGCGCAATCTGAGATGAAAGACACCAAGCACCGCCACGGGCGGCCGCGGCTGAGTACGTCGGTCCGGGGAGCTCCAGGCAGTGCTTGACGCTCCCCGCCGGAGTTAGGATCAGGCATGGTGCCACTGTCCAACCTGCTGGCGTTTTCGCTCGCCGCCGTGATCCTCATCGCCGTTCCGGGACCGAGTGTCCTGTTTGTCATCGGACGCTCTTTGGCGCTCGGCTGGAAGGGCGGGGTGCTCACCGTGCTGGGCAACGCGGCCGGCCAGTTGGTGCAGGTGGCTGCGGTGGCGCTGGGCGTGGGAATTGTGGTGGCGCAGTCGGTGATGTTGTTCAGCGTGGTGAAGCTGGCCGGCGCGGCGTACCTGGTGTATCTGGGCATCAAGGCCATCCGGCACCGGCGGGACCACGCCTCCCCCGAGCGCCCGCCGGTGGACCCGCGTCCGCTGCGGCTGATGGCTGAGGGACTGGTGGTGGGCGCCACCAACCCCAAGTCCGTGGTGTTCTTCGTGGCCGTCCTGCCGCAGTTTGTTGACTACCAGTCCGGCACCATTCCCTTCCAGCTGGGGCTGCTGGGCATGGTCTTCGTGCTGATAGCGCTCGTTTCTGACAGCCTGTGGGCGATCGCCGCCGGTTCGGCCCGCCAGTGGTTTGCCCGGTCACCCCGCAGGATTTCCGCCATGGAGGCAACCGGCGGGGCGCTAATGATCGGGTTGGGAAGCACCCTCGCGCTGACCGGCACCAAGTCCTGATGGCCCGGACCCCCCGCCCGGGAAGGCGGGGAAGGCCGGACAACCAGAGGGGAGCGCTGCGGCCTAGGCAGACGCAGCGGCGGACCTGACGGCCTCGGCGAGGGACGTCGTCGGGCGGCCGATCAACCTGCGCAGGTCGCCGGTGCTGACCAGGAGGTCGCCGCGGGCAATGCCGAGGTCTGAATCCGCGAGGATTTCGGCAAATGCCTCCGGCACTCCGAACCCGCTCAGCATGCCGGCATATTCCGAGGCAGGAAGGTCCTGGTATGCAATGCTCTTGCCGGCGGCGGCGCTGATCTCGGCGGCGAGTTCAGCCATGGTGAACGGTTCGTCGCCACCCAGCTCGTAGACCTTGCCGGTCTGGTCTTCGGCAACCAGGACGGCCGCGGCCGCGTGGGCGTAGTCGGCGCGGGACGCGGCGCTGACCCGGCCTTCGCCGGCGCTTCCGGCGATGGCACCCTGGGCCAGGGTACCCGGCAGCTGGTCCGTGTAGTTCTCCAGGTACCAGCCGTTGCGCAGGAGGACGAACGGAACTCCGGATTCCCGCAGGATGGTTTCCGTTGCCTGGTGCTCGGCTGCCAGCTTCATCCCGGTGGTGTCTGCGTTGGCGATGCTGGTGTACGCGAGCAGCTCCACACCCTCGGCTTTGGCGGCCTCGATGACGGTGCGGTGCTGCTCCACCCGCTGACCCACTTCGCTGCCGGAGATGAGCAGCACCTTGGTGGCGCCCTTCAGGGCACCTGCCACGGAGGCGGGATCGGAATAATCCAGGGCCTTGACCTGGACGCCGCGCTCGGCGAAGTCTGCGAGCTTTTCAATCGAACGCCCGGTGGCCACGATCTCCTGCGCGGGAACGTTGCGCTCCAGCAGGGCGGCAATGACGTGGCGGCCCAGCTGGCCGGTTGCTCCTGTGACGACGATGCTCATGAATTTTCCTTCCGTAGGGGGTTCTTCATGAAGCACAACCATGGCGCCTTCCGAATACTTCCCGAAAGAGAGTACGCACTTTGAGGTAAGGTACTGGTATGGAAGTAAGTACAGCCGCTCCAGCCCATGCCGCTCCCCTTCCCGTAGCGCTGGCCGACGGCGTGTTCCCGGCCGGGTGCCCCAGCCGGACAGTCCTTGACCACATCACCAGCAAATGGGGCGTGCTGATCCTGCTGGCGTTGTCCGAGGGTGAGCAGCGATGGAGCGAGCTGCGGCGGCGGGCTGAGGGCATCAGCGAGAAAATGCTGGCCCAGACCCTCAAGACCCTCGAGCGCGACGGCCTGGTCAGCCGGAAAGCCCAGGCCGTCATCCCCCCGCGCGTGGACTACAGCCTGACTGATCGAGGCTACGAACTCAGCGGCCTGCTGGTTCCGCTGGTTGCGTGGGCCTTTGATAACGCCGATGACATCGTCAGCGGGCAGCGCTGATCTGGGGAGTATTCCTGCCCCAGAAAAGCGAGTACATGTTACTGGTGTGACTGGTGTGAATAGCGCCTAGCTTTGGCGTACGGTGTCAGCCGGGAGTGGGAGGGCCGCCCTCCGCTGGGAGCACTCTGGTTGAACTGCACCGCCAGTGGGTGGATGAACAGCCGCCCGCAAGGAGTTGGTACGCATGGTGAAAACCTTTGTCCCCGACCCTGCCGTCCTGGGCCAGCCCATCAGCCTCGCCACGGCCGCGGCGGAATTGTTGAACCGGGCCAAGACGGCCCTCACGCCGCGGTCACCGTACAGAATCGGGGACGCCGTAGTGGGCGACGATCCGTTCAATGGCCGGTGCGAGGGCGTGGTCGTCTCCCAACGGGGAACGGCAGCAGGCGTGAAAACCGCCACCGGAATAGTGTTCTACGACCACCGGGTGCTCAAGCCCCAGGATTGACCCCTCACACCCGGGAGTTTTTGTCCAGATATGCAGGGTTGAAGGCCGAATAAACCTGCATATCTGGACAAAAACTCCAAAGGTGGGGTGGGCTACCTGGCGGACCAGCCGCCGTCCATGGTGTAGCTGGCGCCGGTGACCATACCGGCGTGGTCCGAGGCCAGCCAGGCTACCAGGGAGGCCACCTCCTCGGGCTCCACCAGCCGCTTGATGGCGGACTCCGTCAGCATCACCTTGGCCAGAACCTCCGATTCGGGAATGCCGTGCACGGCAGCCTGGTCAGCGATCTGCTTCTCCACCAGCGCCGTGCGGACGTAGCCGGGGTTGATGCAATTGGACGTCACCCCGTGGTCCCCGCCCTCCAGCGCCGTTACCTTGCTCAGCCCCTCGAGGCCGTGCTTGGCGGAAACATACGCGCTCTTGAACGGCGAGGCCCGGATCCCGTGCACCGAGGACAGGTTGATGATCCGCCCGAACCCGTTGGTGTACATGTGCGGCAGGGCGGCCCGGATCAAGAGGAACGGCGCCTCCAGCATCAGGGCGATGATCCGGCGGAACTGCAGCGGATCAAATTCCTCGATGGGGCTGATGCGCTGGATCCCGGCGTTGTTCACCAGGATGTCGCAGTCCAGGCTCAGGGTGGCGAGCTTGTCCACGTCCAGCAGGTCAACGGCCCAGGAGGTGCCGCCCACCTCGTCGGCGAGCGCGGCGGCTCCGGCGGCATCCACGTCCGCCACCACCACTTTCGCTCCCCGGGCAGCCAGCTCCCGGACGCACGCGGCCCCTATTCCGCTGGCTCCCCCGGTGACCAGTGCCTTGCGGCCAGTCAAAGTGTTTTCCATAGCTGCTCCCTTGCGGTCATCCATCACACGTCTCCTTTCGGCCCGGGCGGCTCAGCGCGCCGGGGCGGAGAGCAGGCCCTCACGGGCGGCGTCGGCCTTGTCCACGTCCTCCAGCGCGATGCCCTTGGTTTCCCGGAGGCTCAGCACGGCCGCCGAGGTGATGGCGGAGGCCACCACCAGGTAGATGGCGGTGGGCACCCACGAGCCGGTGTCCTTCAGCCACTGGGTGGCCAGCAGCGGCGCCAGCGACCCGGCAAAGATGGACGTCACCTGGGAACCGAGCGAGACGCCGGAGTAGCGCATGCGGGTGGGGAACAGTTCGGCCATGATGGCGGGCTGCCCGGCGTACATAAAGGCGTGCAGGCAGAGTCCGATGGTCACGGCGGCCACGATGACCACTGCGTTGCGAGTATCGAACATCGGGAAGGCGAAGAACGGCCAGGCCGCCCCGGAGATGGCGCCGAACAGGTACACGGGCTTGCGTCCCACCGAGTCCACCAGCCGGCCCACCTGCGGGATCACCAGGAAGTGGATGATGTGGGCGATCAGGAGGGCCAGCAGGAGCGAGGAGGTGTCGTACTTGTGGACGCTCTTGAGGTAGACAATGGCGAAGCTGACCACAAGGTAGTACATGATGTTCTCGGCGAACCGCAGGCCCATGGCCTGGAGGATGCCCTTGGGGTACTTGCGGACCACTTCGAAGACGCCGTAGCTGACGGCCTGTTCCTTCTCCACCAGGGCCTTGGCCTCGAGGAAGATGGGGGCTTCGGTGACGTGGGTGCGGATGTAGTAGCCAACAAACACAATCACCGCGGAGAGCCAGAACGCCACGCGCCAGCCCCAGCCGAGGAATGCCTCGCTGCTGAGCGCGGTGGACATGATGAACAGGACCAGCGTGGCGAGCAGGTTGCCCACCGGCACGGCGGCCTGGGGCCAGCTGGACCAGAAACCGCGCGACTTGTTGGGGCTGTGCTCGGCCACGAGCAGTACGGCGCCGCCCCATTCGCCGCCGAGCGCGAAGCCCTGGATGAAGCGCAGGGCCACCAGCAGTGCCGGCGCCAGGTAGCCGATCTCGGCGAACCCGGGCAGGCAGCCCATCAGGAACGTTGCCACGCCCACAATCACGATGGTGAGCTGCAGGGTGGGCTTGCGGCCCAGTTTGTCGCCGATCTGGCCGAACACGATGCCGCCCAGCGGACGTGCCACGAATCCGACGGCGTAGGTGAGGAAGGCCTGGATGATGCCGTCCAGCTCGTTCCCTGTGGCGGGGAAGAAGTACTTGCCGAACACCAGGGTGGCGGCGGTGGCGTAGAGGAAGAACTCGTACCACTCCACCACCGTGCCCACCATTGAGGCGGCCACGATCTTCTTCAGTCCGGATCCTTTGGATGCAGGTCCGGCAGTGTTGTCCGCCGGGCGTTGTTCAACGCTCATGGGGTTTCTCCTTGGTGTCCACGATGACACGTGCTGTGTTCTCCAGCACTAATGGCTTCACTGAGTATTACTGCACAGTCATGGCGCTTCAATGACCAATCCGGCACCAAGCGTGTGCAGAATTGCAGATATGAAAGCAAACCCCGATGACCTGCTGGTGCTCCTTGCGGTGTCCCGCTCGGCAAAATTTACGACGGCGGCGCAGGCTTTGGGCTTGAACCACACCACCGTCTCACGCAGGATAGCCGCGCTGGAGAAGGCGCTCGGCGGCAGGGTCCTGGCGCGGGCCACGGGGGGCTGGGAGCTGACGGACCTCGGCGCCAGGGCGGTGCAGGTGGCCGAACAGGTGGAGGCTGTGGTGGGCACGCTGGGCGCCGCCGGCCACGCACCGGACCCGATTACCGGCGTCGTCCGCATGACCGCCACCGACGGGTTCAGCGCCTATATCGCCGCGCCGGCGGTGGCGCGGCTCCGGCGCGACCACCCGGGGCTCAGCGTGGAGGTGGTGACCATGACCCGGCGGGCGCTGCAGCAGCGCTCGGGACTGGACATCGAAGTGGTGGTGGGCGAGCCGCAGGTGCACCGGGCCGAGGCGGTCCGGCTGGGCGATTACATGCTGGGAATGTACGCCTCGCGCGCCTACCTTGCCGAGCATGGAACCCCCGCCACCGTGGCCGAACTCAATGAGCACCCGCTGGTCTATTTCGTGGATTCCATGCTGCAGGTGGACGACCTCGATGCCCCGCGCCGGCTGGTGCCGGCAATGCGCGACGGCCTGACCTCCACCAACGTTTTTGTCCATGTGGAGGCCACCCGCGCCGGGGCCGGGATCGGTTTCCTGCCGTGCTTTATGGGCGACCTGCACGAGGACCTGGTCCGCCTCCTGCCGACCGAAATCGCCGAACTGCTGCCCTACTGGATGGTGCTGCGGCCGGACTCGATGCGGCGCCCGGCCGTGGCTGCCGTGGTGCAGGCGCTCCGGGACCGGATGGCAGAACACCGGGACTGGCTGCTGGGCCGGGGCAAGGAGCCCGGACGCTAGGCCACCACGGGAGGGTCGTGGCGGACGGGGGCGCCGGCGGCGAAGGCCCTGACCTGCTCGTCGTCCCAGAGGTGGGCCGGGACGGCCCCGCCCAGCAGCCGGCGGTGCAGCTTCCGGTCGTCGCCGAAGGGGGCATCGCTGCCGGCCATCACCATGTTCCCGTAGCGCCGGCCCTTGAGCATGGCCGGGTCCGCGATGATCACGGTGTATTTGAAGGCTGCCGCGATGGTGGCGGCGTCCTCGCGCGCGTTCTTCAGGTCCGGGGCATCGCCGGAGTTCACCACGTAGAGCCCGCCGGGAGCCAGGACGCGCTTCACCTGCTGGTTGAACTCGGCAGTGGTCAGCGCGCGGGGGGTGAACGCGCCGGCGAACACGTCGCGGATGATGAAGTCACGGGTTTCGGGGGTCAGCGTTTCGGTGACCTCGCGGGCCTCCCCCACGCGGAGGCGCAGGAGGGGCGCCTTGGGCAGGTCGAACCAGCCGCGCACGTACTCGGCCAGCTTCCCGTCCAGTTCCACCACCACCTGCCGCGCGTCAGGATAGACGGCGTGGAAGTAGCGGGCCAGCGAGCAGGCACCGCCGCCCAGGTGCAGGCCGCGCAGCTTCTGTTGGGTGCCGGAAACCTCCGCCGCCGGCCAGCGCGACTCGATCAGCGCCGACATCCAGCGCATGTACTCAAAGTCCAGGAAAAGGGGGTCGGCCAGGTCGATGTGGGAGCTCATCACGCCGTTGATCTTCAGCAGCCAGCCGGTGGAGTTGTCCTGGTCCGCGATCAGCTCGCAGTCCCCGGTGTCGATGTAGTAGACACCTTCCACGGGTCCGCTGCTCTTTGCCGCTACTGCGCGGGGACCCGCCGGCAGGTCCACGACGCCGGCAACGGCACGGCTGCTGTTGCGGCCGCCTGACCTTCCGCGTTTTGCCATTACCGGTGCCGTGCTTCAGTCATGCATCAACCTTAGTTGCTGGGCCTTGGTTGCTCCGCACGGCCAGGTGCCGGGCACGGTCAGTTGCCCGGCACAGCCCCTTCGCCCTCGCGGATCCGCTTCACCACGGCGGTGGTGGACCTCTCGGCAACGTAATCCAGGATGGCCACCCGCCCGCCGTATTCCTCCACAGCCGGTGTCTCGGCCAGCATCTCCGGGGTGTAGTCGCCGCCCTTGGCATAGACCTCAGGCCGCAGCTGCCGGATCAGCGGCGCCGCGGTGGGGGTATCAAACACCGTCACGTAGTCCACGCAGCTGAGGGCGGCCACCACGGCGGCACGGTCCGCCATGGAGTTGATGGGCCGTCCGGCGCCCTTGAGTTGCCGCACCGAAGCGTCGCTGTTGAGGGCCACCACCAGGACGTCCCCCAGCTGCTTGGCCTGGTTGAGGTACCGGGTGTGGCCGCTGTGCAGGACGTCGAAGCAGCCGTTGGTAAGCACGATCCGTTGGCCCTCGGACCGGTGCAGCTCCAGTTGCCGTTCGAGTTCGTCGGCGCCCAGTGCGGTGTCAGCGAAGGCTGCAAGGTACCGGCTGAGCTGGCCGGTACTGCACACGGAAGTGCCGGGCTGGTGCACCACCACGTCCGCGGCCGACTGGGCCAGGTCCAGGCTCGCCGTCAGCGGCAGTCCGGCCGCGCGCGCCAGCGTCAGCGCGGCCACAAAAGTGTCGCCGGCCCCGGATGCCTGCTTCTCGGCGGCCGGACGCGCCCACGTTCGGTGCGTGACGCCGTCGGGCCTCAACAGCATGGTGCCGTCGCGGTCCAGGGTGACCACCACGGCGCCCGCGCCCGTGGCTGCCAGCAGCGCGTCCGCGTGCTGGCTGACCGCTTCCACCCTGTCCTGGCCATCCGGCAGCCGCAGGTCCAGCATCCGCGCGGTCTCCTGCGCGTTGGGCGTCACCAGGTCCGGGCGGAGCGGTGCCCAGGGACGGGGGTCGTGCGAGTCAACCACCAGCAGCGGGCGGTCCCCCGGAACTGGAGCCTGCGCCAGAGCTTCGACCAGACCGTCGCGGACGGGGTCGGCCAGGACACCGTTGCCGTAGTCGCACACCAGCACCGCGTCCCGGCGTTCGACGGCGGCACGCACCGAAGCGGCCAGCGCCGCCAACGCCTCGGCCGGCACAGCCCTGGCCGAGTCGTCGAGGCGGAGCATCACCTGGCCGCCGCTGCTGATCCGGATCTTGGTGGTGGTCACCATCTCCGGATGGCTGTGCAGGTGGGTCACGTCGATGCCGGCCGCCACGAGTTGACCGCGGAGGTCCGCTCCGGCGTCGTCGGTTCCGATGATGCCGGCCACCGAGACCCGGGCCCCCAGGGCAGCCAGGTTCATGGCCGTGTTGGCTGCCCCGCCGGGAACTGATTCACGTACCTTGATGTCCACCACCGGGGCCGGGGCCTCACGGCACAGGCGTTCGATGCTGCCGCTCCACCAGCCGTCCAGCATCAGGTCGCCGATCACCAGGATGGCCGGTTCTTCCGCTGCCAGCCGGCCGGGCAGCCATTCGGACAGCGCCCGCTGGCTGGACAGGTCCGCCCGGGCGGGATCGGTGCTGCGGGTATCCGGGTGGCCACCGCTGGCGTGAACCCCGGCCGGCCGGTCGTCGGGTGTCAGGCTCATGATGTGGCCTTCGCGGCCGCCGGCGGTGCGGCGATGTGCACCACTTTCACCCGGCTGAACTCGTCCAGCAGCTCCGGCCCGTAGCCGAAGCCGGCCCCGCTGTCGCCGCGCGGCTGGGCAGCACCACCGGGGGCACCGCCGAACACTTCGTTGATCTTGACGGTGCCCACCGGAAGGGCGGCCACCGCTTGCTGGATGTGGGCGATGTTGCCGCTCAGGACTGTGGCGGCGAGGCCGTACCTGCCGCTGCACGCAAGCCGCAGCCCGTCGTCGAACGTTTCCACCACCTGCACCGGCGCGACGGGCCCAAACGTCTCCTCCGTCATGACGTCCATGCGGCCCGTGCAGCCAAGCAGCACGGTGGCCGGGTAGAACGAACCCGGGCCGTCCGGCAGGGCACCGCCCACCACCGCGCGTGCGCCCTTTTCCAGGGCATCAGCCACTTGGGCGTGCACCTCGTCCCGCATCCGGAGGTCCACCAGCGGTGCAACAGTCCCCTTGTGGTTGCGGAGCGCTGCTTCCGCTTCCAGCGCCTGGCAGAATTCGGCTGCGATGTCCTGGTGGACGTAGATCCGCTCCACTGCCACGCAGATCTGTCCGCTGTTGCTGAAGGCGCCGATGGCAGCCTGCTCCGCCGCCCACACGGGGTCCACATTGCAGTCCACCAGCAACGGATCGTTGCCGCCGTTCTCCCGGATCATGTGCGCACCCGTCAGGGCGCCCGCCCTCGCGATCCGGGCACCGGCCGCACTCGAGCCCACATGCGCGATAACATCCGCGTCGGACTGCGCCAGAAGCGCACCTGTGCCGGCGCCGCCAGATACCGTCTGGAATACGCCCGGCGGGAAGGCGGGAGCGAGGACTTCACCCAGTGCCTCTCCCAGCCGGGGGCAGCGCTCGCTCGGCTTGTGCACAGCGGCGTTTCCGGTGACCAGGGCCGCGCCGATCAGGCCGCACGCCACCGCCACCGGATCGTTCCATGGGGTCAGGAGGACGGCCACGCCGCGGGGCTCGGCCACCGTGTAGTCGGCGGCGAGCCGGTTGCCGCGGAGGCTGTGGCCGCGGTGGGTCGGGCCCAGCTCCGCGTACTGTTCCAAAGTGGAAACGCCCGCACCGATGCCGGCCAGCGACTCCTCGACCGGCCGGCCCGTTTCGCTGAAGTTGAGCCCGGCCAGTTCCTCGGCGGCCGCCGCAAGTGCTTTCGCCGCTGCCCGGAGGGCCGCGCCCCGCTCCGCCGGTGCGGTGGCGGCCCATCCCGTGGCAGCGCTCCGTGCCACCTCCACGGCACGGGTCACCGCCGCGGGTCCGGCTTCCGGCACGGTCCACAAAACCTCACCCGTCCGGGGGTTCCGGATAGTGATGGCGTTGGTGTCCCCGTGCGCAGCGACATTTGATGCAGTGGCATTTGATGCGGTGGTGCCTGTGGCGATGCTGGGCATGATGTTCCTCCCGTCGGTTCCGGCGTGGGTCGCTTGTGGACTTAGGGCCAGGAGCCCTCTTCCTCATGGCAGATCAGCATTTCGCGGACCTCGCAGCCGGTGGGCTGGTTCAAGGCGAACAGGATTGCCTGTGCCGTGTTTGCCGGGTCGTTGAGCCGCGAATCGTCCTGCGGCTTGTACTGCTCCGTGCGGTCGTCGAAGAAGCGGGTCTTCATGCCGCCCGGGATGATGGTGGTCACCCCGATCTCGCCGCCGGTCTCGGCCGCGAGCGCGTGGCTGAATCCCACCACACCGAACTTTGACGCGCAATAGGCGGTGGCGTCAGCGACGGCACGCTTGCCCAGCGTGGAGGCGATGGTCACCACCCGGCCGTGCGAATCCTTAAGGTAGGGCAGCGCGGCACGGACAACAGAAACGGTGCCCATCAGGTTTACCCCGATGACCTTCTCCCATTCAGTGGCCTCGACGTCGGCCAGCTTGCCGCACCGGTCGATGCCGGCCGCCGTCACCACGGCTTCGAGTCCGCCGAGCGATTCGGCGGCCTCCCTGACGGCGGCCTCAACGGCCAGCCGGTCAGCGACATCCACTTCGAAAGCCTTCACGGCGGACACGTTGCTGATGTCGCGGTCCAGCACCACCGGGGTGCCGCCTGCCTTCAAGACGGCGTCGACGACGGCGGCCCCCAGTCCGGAGGCACCGCCGGTCACGAGCACGCGTCCGGGTGTTTTCGACTCTGCGGTCATGGTGTTCCTTTCGATCGGAAGAACAAAACTTTTGGTTGTGGCTGGTTGCTGCACGTGGTGGGCCGGGTGCGTTGTTGCCAGTGGCGCACTGCCGTCAGCTCACCTTGGCGAGGGCGTCGGCCAGGCCGGTGGTGGAACGGGCGGGGTGGTAAGGGACTGTGAGGCACTGTCCGCCCCAGCTCTCCACCAGGGCGGTCTCCGGCAGGCTTGCACCCTTGTAGTCGCCGCCTTTGACCCAAAGGTCCGGGCGAAGCCGTTCCAGGACGGCCTCCGGGGTGTCCTCATCGAAGACCATCACGGCATCCACGCATTCCATGGCGAGGAGCAGTTCGGCGCGGTCGTACTGGTTGATGATGGGCCGCTCAGGGCCTTTCAGCCGCCGCACGGATTCGTCCGAGTTGAGGCACACGACCAGGCAGTCGCCCAGTTCGCGGGCTGCTGCCAGGGACCGGACGTGCCCTGCGTGCAGCAGGTCGAAACACCCTCCGGTGGCCACCACCTTTCCGCCGCGTTCGCGCACGGCGCGGGCCAGCAGCAACGGGTCACTGACCCGGGGCCGGGCCGGCGCCGGGTGCTCGGCGTCGGGCAGGGCCGACACCCCGCCGCCGGCGAGGAAGTCCGCGGCGTCGTGGACGGCGAACTCCGCTGCCTCCTTCAATTCCCGGCCGGCGAGGAGATGGACGGCGAGGCTCGCTGCCAGCCGGTCCCCTGCTCCACAAGGATCGCCCACCTCCACCCGCGGGGCGGGAACGGGTTCCGGGGTGCTGCCGCGGCGGCACAGGACAGCACCCTGTTCGCCCTTCGTTACCAGGACGGCCCCGCTTCCCCACTGCTCCAGCAGGATGGTGCCCATCTCGGCGGCGGGATCAGCGGCCTGCCACGCGTGGCCTTCGTTCCGGCCGCGCGGCTGCACCGCTTTCTGTGCCTCGGCAAGGTTCGGCGTTACGACGGCGACTCCCGGTACCGGGTCCGGCCCGGCAGGGTGCGGGTCCCACACGATGGGCACCTCCGGTGCCAGGCGTTCCAGGAGTCCGCGCAACTGCGGGTTGGCCGCCAGCCCTCGGCCGTAGTCGGCCACTATAATCACTCCGGCCTTCTCCACGGCCCGGAGCATCGCCGGGGTGACGTCCGGGACGGGGGTCTTTCCGCAGCCCTCATCGAAGCGGACCACCGGATGCGATCCTGCCCGCACCCGTGTCTTGACCGGTGAGGGGTACCCGCTGGGCCCTGAGACGAGCCGCACTCCGGCGAGGTGGGCTTCAAGCTGCCGCCCGGCGTCATCATCACCCAAAACCGTCACCAGCGTGACGGGCCAGTTGTCCCGGGCAAGCATCCGCGCCACCAGCCCGGCTCCGCCTGCACGGCGCTTGACGCCGGATACATCCACCACGGGGACCGGCGCGTCAGGGCTCAGCCGCGTGGCTTCCCCGGACAGGTCAACGTCCAGCATTACGTCGCCCACCACCACGATCCTCATACCGACCCACCCCGGTTCTGCAGGTTCAGGCTCTGCACCTGGACGGGATCCGCGGAACTGCGCCGGGCCACTTCCAGGTCGAAGGCGCGGCAGACGGCGTGCAGGGCGATGAGGTGGCCCTCCTGCGCGTTGGCATTGAGGGCGTCCACCATCACCGCTTCGTCGCACGCGTCGGACAAGGGATTGGGGCCGGTCCCGGTGAGCGCCCAAGTGGTGATGTTCAGGCGGGACGCAGCCTCGGCGGCGCGCAGCAGGTTGGCGCTCTTGCCGCTTGTGGACAGCAGCATCAGCACGTCGCCGGACCTGCCGTGGGCACGCACCTGGCGGGCGAAGACGTCGTCGTACCCGTAATCATTGGCGATCGCGGTCACCGCCGAGGACTCGGCGTGCAGCGAGATGGCGGAGAACGGAACCCGCTCGCCGTCGAACCTGCCCACGAGCTCTGCCGTCAGGTGCTGGGCCTCGGCTGCCGACCCGCCGTTCCCGGCCGCGAGGAGCCGCTGTCCGCGGAGCAGCCGGTGGGCCAGCGCCACGCCCCAGGCAGCGAGCCGGCCGGACTGGCTGCGCAGCGAATCGAGGGCCGGCACCACGTTGTCCAGGTGCGCGCGCACGGCCTCCGCGCTGTCCCGGTCCACACCGTCCAGATCCGCAAAAGTGGCGCCCGGCAGCACCGCGGGCAGGGGGGACCGCCGGGCAAGGACCGGCAGGTCGGCTTCACGAAGGGACCATTCCGTCGTCACAGTGCCGCTCCTTCCATCGGGACAGCGCCGGCGGTTGCCCCGGCCATCGCCAGCTGGTAGGCCTTCTCGGTTTCGGCGGCCACCCGGTCCCAGGAGTACCGGGTGCGTGCGCGCCGCTTGCCGGCGGTGCCGAGTTCGGCCCGCAGGGCGGGGTTATCCAGCAGCAAAGCCAGCGCGGACGCAATCGCTTCCGGGTCCCGCGGCGGCACGTGCAGCCCGGTCCCGTGGTCAACCACGGTGTCCCGCAGGCCGCCCACAGCGGCCGCCACCACGGGGACGCCGCACGCCATGGCCTCGAGCGGGACGATGCCGAAGGGCTCGTACCACGGAGCGCACACCACGGCGTCAGCGCTGCGGAAGATGCCGGGCATCTCGCCGCGTGACACCTGGCCCTGCAGGTTCACCTGCTCCGAGACACCCAGTTCCTCCGCCAGGTCGAGCAGGCGGCGGACCTCGGGATCGGCGTGCAGCGCGCCTGATTCTGCGCCGCCGCCCACAATCATGAGCTCCACGTCGTCGAAACCGGCGTCCTGGAGGTATGGCAGCGCCCGGATCACCAGGTCCACGCCCTTGCGCGGCACCAGGCGGCCCACGGAGAGGACGCGGTGCCGGCGCTGCCTGTCGGCGGCCGGGCCGTCCGCGGAAAAAAACCCCAGGTCCACGCCACAGGGGGCAATCGAAATCTTGCCCGTGTTGATGCCCATGGCCTTGAGCTCAAAGACCTCATCAGAACACGTGGCAATGATCCTGTCCGCAGAGCGCCCCAGGCCGGGCTCCAGCCAGCGCCGCTCCGGCGGACTGGTGTCCTCCGCGCCCTGGTGCCGCCGCTTGACCGTTCCAAGGGCGTGGAATGTCTGGACCACAGGAACCCGGTAATCCTGTTCCGGCCGGCCGGCGGCGTCCAGGGCGGCGGCATCCAGTGCCGCAAGGCCGGACATCCAGAAGTGGCCATGCACCACGTCCGGCGGCCGCTGGCTCCAGTCATTGGCCACGCCGTCAGCCAGCAAGCCCATGTAGGGCAACAGTTCGTCCTTGGGGATGTGGCAGGCAGGGCCGGCGTCCACGTGGACCACTTCGAAGCGGCCGCCCACCTGGACCCGCTCCGGAAGTTCAGGTGAATCGCGCCGCGTGTACACAGTCACGTGGTGTCCCCGCTTGGCAAGCGCATCCGAGAGTGCGGCCACGTGTACGTTCTGCCCGCCGGCGTCCACCCCGCCCAATGCCGCCAGCGGACTGGCGTGCTCGGAAATCATTGCGATTTTCATGGAGTATTCCTCTCTCGCGCCGGAACGAGGATCTTCTCGTCACGGCCGTCGTTGCTGGCGGATTGCGGGTGCCGGGCCCGGCTGCCCAGGTCCGCAAGGAGCTCATCCCAACGGCCCTGGAAGCGGCCCAGGCTGTAGCGTTCCAGTGCCGCCTCGCGGGCGGCGAGGCCCCGCCGTCGAGCTTCATCCGGATTGGCGACCAGCCGCTGCGCGCAGCGGAGCAGCTCATCGATATCGGCGGACACCACACCGGCTTCCGGTGGTACCGCCCGCGGGGCTTCGGTGATGGCCAGGGCAACCACCGGCATTCCCAGGTGCATGGCCTCCAGGAGAGACAACCCCAGCGAGGTCCAGCGCATCGGGTGCACGTATACGCGGCAGCGCGCCAGTTCCTGGTGCAGCTCCGGCGTCCGGAGGTCGCCCCGGATTGTCAGCCGGGACGGGTCAATCCCGGCGGCCGCGCCCAGGCCCCCGGTCTTCATCCCGAAGACCTGCAGCGGGGCGACGGAAGCGAAAGCGGGCAGCAGGTCCGTGCCGGTGACCCTGCCGCGGCGGATGGGTTCATTCACCACCACGCCCAGCTCCGGCAGCTCCCCCGTGTAGAGCTGCCCCGGGTCCGGGATCCCGTGCTCGATCACCAGGCTGCGGGCGGATCCGTTATCCCAGGCCAGCTTGTTGAAATGCGTGACGTGCACCAGGGGAATCCGGTCCTGGTCCGCGAGCGGATGCCGGGTGAACGGAAAGTCGCCTTTGGGAGTGTTGTGCTCCAGATACACCGCCGGCAGGTCCACCCCGGGCCGGCGGCCCAGCAGGCGGGCAACTTCGTCAATCTCCTCGGGGCGCTGCAGGACGACGGCGTCGACGGCGTCCCCGTCCAGCGCACCGGGGTCCACCTCCCGCACTGAAGCCGGCCAGTCCCTGCCGGCGCGGCCCAGTCCCCAGGCACCCCCCTCAGGCAGGACGGGAAGGAGGTACTCGTGACGGCCGCGGACGAAGGCGTCCGTCCAGGAACCGTGGACATGCCAGAGCAGGATTCTCATCTGTTGCGGGCCTTTCTACGGGTACTGACGTGGGTGCTGAGGGAGCTCACTCCGCCGATCAGCCGTTCCACCGCCGCCACTACTTCCTCCGGCGACACGGAGTCGAGGCAGGGGTGGCCGGGAACCGGACAGACGCGGGCCCGGGACATCCGGCAGGCGGCGTTCTGGTCGCCAAGCAGTTCCAGCGGGACGCCGTAGGGGGCCCAACGGATGGCCGGCACCACCGGAGAAAAAAGGCAGGCCACCGGGGTGCCCACGGCGGCGGCGAGGTGCGCGGGACCGGTGTTTCCGGTGACGACGGCGTCAGCCCCCGCCATCACGCCGGCGAGGGTACGGAGGTCCGTGCGTCCGCCGAGGTCCAGGGCCGAGGGTCCGGCGACGGTGGCGGTCAACGACGTCTCGCCGGGACCGCCGGTCACCACCACGCGGTGCCCCGCGCCCTGCAGGAGCTCGACGGCGGCGGCATGGTGCAGCGGGGGCCACGCCCTTGCGGGGACGGCAGCTCCGGGGTGCACCACCACATAGGGGTCATCACCCACCAGGCCCCGGGCGTCGGGTACGGACGCGATCCTCAGTTTGCCGTCGTCGCCTGCCGGGAGCCGGAATCCTCCGGCCTCGGCGATGCCCAGGGCCCGTTCGGCTTCGGGCTGGTCTTCGGGAAAGTCCTCGCCGGGCTTGAGCCGGACATCCAGCAGGGAACCGGCGTAGTCCGTGGATGCGCCCGTGATGCGTTCCACACCGGCCAGCCGGAGCAGCAGCGCAAGGGGCAGGGGCGACTGGTGGAAAGAGGTGAGGATGACCGCTTCGGTGATCCTGGAGTTCCGGACATACTCGATGAGCCGGTCTGCGTGCGGGCCTGTCATCTTTGGTGCCGGGTTCATGATCCATGGACTGTCCCAGCTGTAGACCTCCGCGGCGCCCGGCAGCATTCCCGCCGCCGCCTCGCCCTCCCGTCCGCAGAGCATGACCACCTGGTTGGGCCGGCTGCCGTCAGGGAACCGTCCGTTGGCCACTGCCCGTACGGCGGGTCCGGCCAGGAGGACGTCGCCCATGCTGTCCAGGCGTGCCACCAGCACGCGGGCCATCAGGGCCGCTCCGACAGCAGCGAGACGGCCTCTGCCAGGTCGCGGGCCACCAGTTGGGCCTCGGCCACCTCTTCGGCCCGGGTGACCGGTGTGGGCACCAGGACCCCTGTTGCTCCGGCGGCCTCGGCGGCCCGGACGTCAGCGCCGATGTCGCCGATGAGGGCCGCCTCCCGCTCCTCGATGCCAAGCTTCCGACAGGCGCTGTGCACCATTCCCGGAGCGGGTTTGCGGCAGGGGCAGCCGTCCCGGTCCGAATGCGGGCATACCTCCCACACGTCAAAGGGACCCAGCAGTTCCTCCACCCTGGCGTTGACTGCCGCTACGTCACCGGCGGTGATCAGGCCCCGCGCGATGCCGGACTGGTTACTGATGACTCCGGTGGCGATCCCGCCGGCCCGGAGTGCGTCAAGCACTTCTTTGGCACCCGGCACCGGCATGACCCGGCCGGGGTCCCCGTTGTAGGGGACATCGACCACCAGTGTTCCGTCCCGGTCGAACAGGACAGCGCGGAGCTTGGAGCTTACGGAGCTTCCCATACCGTCTCCGTTCCCTCCTGCTGCTGCTCCTAAACAAGGGCTGCGGCTTTTCTCACCTATCGGCTCGAGACTGGTTTTGCGGCTTGAACAGGCAAGATAGGACCGCGACAGGGTACGCAGCCGGCCTTGCGGGTTTACCTGCTGCCGGTCCTGGAAGTGCCCCGACCGGACCGCACGTCACCGGAAACCTGGCGCGAGCCCGCCGGGCCGCTGCCCAAAAGCCGGCGCTGGAGTTCCACGAGCACGCGGGCCAGCCGCCGCGATACCTGCATCTGCGACATCCCCAGCCGCTTCCCCAGCTGGACCTGGGTTTCCTCGCAGAAATAGCGGCGGTACAGCAGCTCGCGGTCCGCGGGATCGAGGTCCTGCATGGCCTCCCGCAGGCAGGCCAGGTCCTCGAGCCGCTCCAGGGGCGTTTCCGGGCAGGCCAACAAGTCCCCCACGGACGGGGCGTCGCTGTGCGGGTTGGCTGCGTCCAGGGAATCCGGGTGCATGCTGCTCGACGCCGAGATGGCCTCCTGCACGGCCGCTGCGTCGGTTTCCAGCTCGGTGGCGAGTTCCGCCACGCTGGGATTCCTGCCCAGGGCCTGCACCAGCTCCGGTTCCACGCGGAACATCCTGGTGCGCAGGTCCTGGATATGCCGGGGCGGCCGGACCACCCAGGTGCGGTCACGCAGGTATCTCTTCAGCTCCCCCGCGATGGTTGGGGCGGCGTAGGCGGGGAAACTCTCGCCCTTGGACTGGTCGAAGCCCCGGGCGGCTTTGACCAGTCCAAGGTAGGCCACCTGGTTCAGGTCCGCGCGTTCCCTGCCCCGGGCTTCGAAGCGGGCAGCGAGGGCCTCGGCAAGATCCAGGTAACCCAGGACCAGGTCGTTTTCGAAGGTTGCCCGGAGGCGCCCCTGGTTGCCGGCAGGCCGGTTTTCCCTCTGAGGTTCCAGGCCTGGTTCCTGGACGGGTGGCGTATCCACGGCAAGCGCGGCGAAAGATTCGGGCATGTCGTTGGTTCCCTCGGTTTGGTTCCGAAAGCCTGCGGCAAGACTTAGCAGTAGGAAATCATAAGGTTGCTTATAAAACAATCCTTCCCGGCAGTAGGCTCGTCAGGTAAGACGAAATTGCACGCCCGCCGCCAAGGAGTCCTTACCATGCGCATCGCCATCACCGGAGCCAGCGGAAATGCGGGGACGGCCCTGCTGCGCAACCTGCAGGGCCAGATCGCCGGGAAGCCGGGAAGCCTGCACCTGAGGGGAATCAGCAGGCGCCTGCCGGACACCTCACGGGCTCCCTACGCCGGTGTCGACTGGCACACGTTGGATGTTGGACTGGAACGCGACAGGCCCCTGCTCGAGTCTGCACTGGCAGGCGTGGATTCCGTGGTCCACCTGGCATGGCAGATCCAGCCAAACCGGGACCTCGACCAGCTGCACCGGACCAACGTCACGGGTACCGCGAACGTGCTGGAAGCAGCCCGGAAGGCGGGCGTCAAACAGGTGGTGTGCGCGTCCTCGATCGGCGCCTACAGCAAAGCCCCGAAGGACAGGCGGCTGGATGAGACGTGGCCGGCCACCGGCATGGCAGGTTCGCACTACAGCCGGCACAAGGCAGCGCAGGAAAAGCTCCTTGATGAGTTCGCGGCAGCGGAGCCGGGAATCGCAGTGGCAAGGCTGCGTCCCGGGCTGATTTTCCAGCAGGACGCCGCGAGCCAGATCGGCAGGTACTTCCTGGGCCCGGCCATCCCCCGCGTGGTGCCAAAAAGGCCCTGGCTTCCGGTTCTGCCCGCCCCGGACAACCTCATTTTCCAGGCTGTTCACGCGGACGACGTCGCCGAGGCCTATTGGCGCGTCATCGACCAGCGGGCCTCCGGGGCCTTTAATGTCGCCGCCGAACCGGTGCTCACACCCCGGGAACTTGCCCGGATCGTGCGGGCGCGGAGAATCCTCCCTGTCCCCATGGAACTGCTCCACAAGCTCGTGGGCCTGGCCTGGCAGCTCCGCCTTCTTCCCATGGACGCCGGGTGGGTTGAGATGGCTGCGGGCGTCCCGGTGATGGACATGGAGCGCGCCTGGCGGGTCCTGGGCTGGAAAGCCAGGAAATCATCCGTGGAGGCAGTCCTTGACGTGCTGGCGGGCATGGGAGCAGGGGAGGGAGTGGCTCCCTCCCCTGTCCTGGCACCGCGCGCCCTCAAGCGGCGGCACTGACGCCCGGGCGTTCCAAACCGCCGGTGGACTAGATACCCGGGCGGGGATTCTCCTGTTCACCGTGGCTGCCCGTCAGGGGATTCGTGGTGCCGTTGCGGCTGTCACTCCGGCCATCGCCGTCGGTCCGGTCGTCGCGGTGGTGCGCACCGCCGTCGAGGACCTGGTCGTTGCGGACGCCATCGCGGGCAGCGTCAGCGCCGTCGCCGGGGCCGGCCACCCCTGCGGCAGCATCGCCATGGTGGATGCCTTCACGGTTGCTCCGGTCCCCGCGGCCGGTGGTGACGTCGGGATCAAGCTCGTCTGCTTTCCGCGTCCGATCGGCGATGTCTTCCCGGAGCGACTTTGCCTCGGTTGCCTGATGCTCCGCCTGCTGGCGCAGCCGGGCCGCATCAACCTGCGCCTGCTCGGCGTCTGCCTTGGCCCGTGCAGCCTTGGCCTCGCGCTCGCGGGCGTCAAGTTCCCGATCCTGGGCATCCCGGCGGATCTCGGCGGCCTTTTCGCGGTGCGCGTCGTCCCGTTTCTGCTGGAGCGCTTTGCGGCGCCGTCCCGTTGCCAGGAGCAGCAGCACAATCAACACCACCACAACAATGGCCACTATGACCCAAACCCATGGAGCTGTTTCCACACTTCCCACCACTTTCGCCTTGTAGTTTCCGGAAGGGGCGGAAGCCTTTCCGGCTGACATTTTTGGGACCGTTACCTACTCGATTAGCAAGGGCACTTACCTTTTATTAGTAATCATGCTTATTATTTTACGGCCAGTATCGCTGGTTCTTGATCAACAACCGGCCTTCTTGGAAAGAGAGAGCGAAGATGACAGAGAACCGATGGCCCGAGGATCCCGCCTACACGGCTCCGCCGGCCTCCACAGGAATTCCGGGCGAGCGAAGCGCCACTACTTTCCCGCCGGCCGCAACTTCCCCTGACCGCGAGGTCCCTGGCAGCACCTCCGGGACGTCCCGCAAGGAAGCAGCGAAGGAAGAAGCAGCCGATGTTGCACGGACGGCGGCAGACTCGGCGCAAAACGTGGCCCAGACCGCCAAGGAAGAAGTTGCGAACGTTGCGTCCGAGGCCAAGCACAGCGCCCAGGATCTGCTGGCGCAGGCGAAGTCCGGGTTGTCAGACCAGGCGGGCACGCAGCAGCAGAAGGCCGCCGAGGGCATTCGGAACATTTCGAGCCAGCTGCACAGCATGGCCAGCGCCCCGGAGCAGCAGGGTGTCGCCAGCGATTTGATCCGACAGGCTGCCCAGCGCAGCGAGTCTGTCGCTTCCTGGCTGGAGAACAAGCAGCCGGGTGACCTCCTGGGCGAAGTCCAGCGGTTCGCCCGCAATCGCCCGGGCACGTTCCTGCTGCTCGCCGCAGGAGCCGGTGTCCTGGCAGGCCGCCTCACCCGGGGCCTCGCCGCCGGCACCGAAACCTCCTCCACCGCCGGCGCCGGCCGTGCCGGCACGTCGGGACTTTCCGGCCAGTATTCCAGCCCGTACGGCGACCAGTACGCCGAGGGCTACGCTGCCGCCGGCGGAACCGTCCCGCCCCCGCCGGTCCAGTCCCCCGCACCGGCCACTGCTGCCGGTTTCGACGGCGGTGCTCCGGGTACGGGCTACCCGTCAACCACGCCCTATCCGTCAGCAGCATCTGCGCCCGGCCCGCTGGGCAGCCCGCAACTGGTGGAAGAAGAACCCTGGGCAGGCAGCCGTACGGCTGAGGACCCGCTGGGCGACCGCAGCCTTGCCGATGACCCGATGGCCGGCGATCCCCTGACGCGGGACCGCTCCAGGGACGGCCAGTCCGGCGGTCTGTGATGAGCAGCCAGATTCCGGAGATGCCGCCGAGTGAGGCGCATGTGAAGGCGGACAACGCGTCGCTGGGTGAGTTGCTGGGTGATGTCACCCGGGACCTGTCCACCCTGATGCGCCAGGAAGTGGAGCTCGCCAAGGCCGAACTGAAACAATCCGCCACCAGGGCAGGCAAAGGCTCCGGCATGCTCGCCGGAGCCGGCGTCGCCGGGCACTTCGTCCTGATCTTCCTGTCCCTGGCCCTGATGTTCGCCCTCGGCGCGCTGATGCCGCTGGGCTGGGCCGCAGTGATCGTCGCCGTAATCTGGGGCATCATCGCCGCGGTCCTGGCCTCGATCGGCCGCAAGGAACTCAAACAAATCAAAGGCCTGCCCCAGACAGGCGAAACACTCTCCGAAATTCCCCCAACCCTCAAACCAGGTGAGGTAAACCGATGAGCGAAAACCCGGACGCAATCCGCGCCGACATAGAAGCCACCCGCGCCCGCCTGGGCACCAACGTGGACGCCGTGGCAGACAAAGTCACCCCGTCCAACATCGTCCACCGCCAGACCGACAAGGTAAAAGACGCCGTTGTCGGGGTGAAGGAGAAAATCATGGGAGCAGCAGACACCGCCAGCAGCACCGCCCACAACGCGGCCCACACCGGAGCGGGGCACACCACCAACGCCCTGCACAGCACCGGCGAGACCCTGCACGACGCCAAAGACAACGTCGCCACCAAACTCTCCGACGCCGGCACCGCGATCAGCCACACCCCGGACCAGGTCAAAGCCAAAGCCCAGGGCAACCCCCTGGCCACCGGCCTGATCGCGTTCGGCGCCGGGATGCTCATCTCGTCCCTGATCCCCCCAAGCGCGAAGGAACGCGAAGCGGCCCAGCAACTCAAAACCGCCGCCGAACCCCTCGTCAGCCAAGTCACCGACGCCGCCAAAACCGTGGCCCAGGACCTGAAGGAACCGGCCCAGGAAGCAGTGGAAAACGTCAAAGCCACCGCCACCGACGCCGCCCAAAACGTCAAAGCCGAAGGCCAGGACGCCGTCACCGACGTCAAAGACCGCGCCACCGACGCCAAAGACCACGTCCAAAACACCTAAGCGCACCGCGGCAAACCCCAAGGCACAGCACCATCTGACAGGCCGGCCCCGCCATCCCGCGGAGCCGGCCTGTCAGTTTTCGCACCCTATCGAGAGGACACCCCATGGCCACTCACGACTCATCCGAAACAAGTACCGCCAAGGCAAGCCAGGCGCCGGCTCCGGACGACTCCCGGAAGCCGGACAGCCCCCGGGAACTGGACAAGCCGAACTGGAAGTACATCCTCAAAAAGACCCTCCGCGAGTTCACCAAGGACCAGTGCCCCGACCTCGCGGCAGCCCTGACCTACTACGCGGTCCTGTCGCTCTTCCCGGCAATCCTGGCCCTGGTGTCCCTGCTCGGACTGTTCGGCGATCCGCAGAAGACCACCAATGCCCTCCTGCAGATCGTGAGCGGTTTTGTCCCGGCGGAGACTGTGGGCACGGTGGGCGGAGTGGTGAAAGACCTGGCCAGCGCCCCCGCCGCAGGATTCACTCTGGTCATTGGCCTTGCCACCGCCCTGTGGTCGGCCTCAGGCTACGTCGGTGCCTTCGGCCGGGCCATGAACCGCGTCTACGAGGTGGACGAGGGCCGGCCCTTCGTGAAACTGCGCGGCACCATGCTGGTGGTCACGCTCCTGTCGGTGGTTATCATCGCCATCCTGGCCGGCATGCTGGTGCTGAGCGGCCCGGTGGCCGAGGCGGTTGGCGGCCTGATCGGCCTCAGTGGTGTTTTCCTCGCCATCTGGGACATCGCCAAATGGCCCGTGATGGTGGCCCTCATCATCGTGATCATCGCCGTGCTTTACTACGCCACCCCCAACGTCAAGCAGCCCAAGTTCAAGTGGATGAGCCTGGGTTCGGGCATCGCCCTCTTCGTCTTCCTGCTGGCCTCCCTCGGCTTCGGGTTCTATGTGGGCAACTTCGGCAACTACAACAAGACCTACGGCGCCCTGGGCGGCGTGATCGTGATGCTGCTGTGGCTGTGGATCCTGAACATGTCCCTGCTCTTTGGCGCGGAGTTCGACGCCGAAATGGAGCGGGGACGCCAACTCCAGGCCGGCATCAAGGCAGAAGAGACCATCCAGCTGCCGCCACGTGACACCAAGAAAAGCGAGAAGCTGCAGAAGCAGGAGGAAGAGGACATCCGGCACGGCCGCGAACTCCGGGAGAAGTACAGCGCCGCCAACGGCGGCGGGGCTGGCAAGGACGAGGGCTCTGCGCAGAACGGGGACCGCAGCCAGCGTTCCGGCCAGTCCGCGGAACGGCACCGCGACAGGGTCCGGGACAAGCTCCGTGAGCGCGGTACCGGCAAGGAGTAGCGGCGGGGTTCCCGGGAATCCGCCGTCCTCGTGGCAGCGTGTCCGGGGACTAGGCAGGACCTTCAAGATAGGGGAAAATTGTTCTGGAGGTCCTGTCAGTTTCCCGGGTCAGCAAGGTGGCCCGGGACAAAAGCGGGGCCGGCGGTGAGATGGCCTCTTCTGAGACCGAGGCCAGTCCCCCCAGTCGCCGTCGGCCCCCTCGCTTTACGAATGGCTTCGCCACCGGAAATGCAGGGCCCAACTGGACAAATCACTTGCCCTGCCATACCTTCGTGATTATTCTGCTTGGCCCAATTGGTGCCCGGCAGGTCCGCTGAAGCAGAGACGGCGGTACCCCGGTCGAGCCCGAATGAGCTAACATGCCTGCCACCCATTTTGAAGAATTTATTGCCGAAGCGCTTATCGCGGACCGGGAGCCCGGACTGGGCCTGCGCCGCGACGAACTGTATGGGCTTTACACCAGCTGGTGCCTGATCCAGAAGACCCCGCTCCTGGCCCCGGAGGCCCTCTGGGAAGCCCTCGAGGCCCGGGGAATCAACCCCGACAGCAACAACCTGTCCATGACAGGCCCCGCGGCCGCCGATTACATCGTGGCCAGCGCCCCGGACCTGGTCTGACCGGATCTGCGTCACTCCTTGGCAACCTGTTGAAGCCACCCGTCAGGTGGTTAGCATGGGAGCATGACCGGCCGTAGTTCCGTCCGCCGGCCACCACCCGAAGGGAGAATCACCATGGGTTTGGATGACAAGATCGACAACGCCGCCGAGAAACTGGGCGGCAAGGCCAAAGAGGCCGCGGGGGCGGCCACGGACGACGAGAGCCTGCGCACTGAGGGCCAGGTGGACCAGTCCAAGGCCGACCTGAAGCAGGCCGGCGAGAAGATCAAGGACGCCTTCAAGAAAGACTAGTTTGACCTGAAAAAGGGGGCTGCCGCGGATACCGCGGCAGCCCCCTTTTCAGGTCTCCGGTGCCAGCGATGCCTCCAGGCTCAGCGCCCGGAGATACCCGCCGAGGCCCTGTGGAGCGCGGGCGTGGGTCCTGCCTGAGGTCAGCACGCGGATGGTGTCCGTGGCCTTGACGTTGAAGCCCATCCGCCGGAGCCGCTCCGCCAGGACGCGGTCCTCGTGGGAGCGGTGCCGCGGAAACCCGCCAGCCGCCAGGTAGGCCGATCCACGTATCCCAAAGTTGGCCCCGTAAATGTGTGGGTGGTCTTCCTGGAACGGATGCCGCAGCTGCCACCTGCGCACTAAATCCGGCGCCGCCCCCACGGGGTCGATGTCCACGGACCCCAGTACGGCGTCCGCACCGGCAGCGGCCATCGCGGCCTGGGACACCAGCCAGTCCGGCGGCACCAGCGAATCCGCGTCAGTGTTGGCCAGCCACCATCCGGCCGCAGCCCCAGGTGTGTCCGCTGCCGGGCGCAGGACCTCCCGGATCCCCGCGCGGCGGCTCCTTCCCACGCTGCGGAAGCTGACGGCGAGTGCGGAGAACCAGCTGAACCTCGCCGTGAAGTGCGCGGCCATGGCAGCGGAGGAGTCGATGCAGGAATCCAGGACCACCAGCACCCTTACCGTGGTTTCCGGCTGCAGCCGCTGGAGGGACGCCACGGCAGCCTCCACCCCGCCCACCGCGCGCTCCAGGTGTTCCTCCTCGTTGTGTACCGGCATAATGACGGCCATGTTCCGGACCGCCGTCATTGTGGCGCCTCTGCTTGCTGCGCGGGCGCAATGAGCGTTTCCAGCAGGAAGTCGCGTTCCCGGTAGAGGCCATGGGTCCGCCATTTCAAGCGGCTCCGGGCAATGGTGTGGACTGTTTCGCCATCGAGCTCCCACCCTGAAATGGGATGCCGCCAATGGCAGAGCAGCAGCGTGCCGCCGGGCAGGATGGAGTCCGCGATGTTGTCCAGCAGCTCGTCGAGCTCCCGCGGTGCGAAGTAGTAGCCCACTTCGGACAGCACCACCAGATCATAGTTTCCGCCCGGCCAGGAACCGGGAAGTGTGAGCTGCCGAAGCGCAACCCCGGGGAAAGGCGCAAGGCGTTGTGCTGCCCGCTGCAACGCGGTGCTGCTGGCGTCCACAGCCAGCAGGTTGGTGCACTGGGCTGCCAGGTCGGCCGACAGTTCTCCGATGGAGCAGCCGATTTCAAGTCCTGCCGCATACTTGTCCGCCGGCAGGGCTGCCAGCGTCAACGCACGTTTCCTCCGCTCGTACCAGCTGGTGGTGTACTGCCAGGGGTCCGGTTCCCTGGCGTGGACTCCGTCAAAGATCTGTTCGGCCTGCCCGCTGGTGTGCGGAACCCCCGCCTCCGGGTCATCACGTTTCCCGGGAAACACGCCTGGCCCGGTCCAGGCGAACGTCTCAAAGGGGCGGGAAAAGTGCCGGAGGAAGGGCTCGTCCAGCAGGACCTCATCCCCCGCGTGCGGTGACAGCGGCCGGGTTTGGCTGATGTGCGCCCGCATGGCCCGCTCCTTGGCGAGCTGTTCCCGGGGTTCAAGGCCCACCCTGTTCCAGTCGCGCCAGGCGGGATGGTCGGGCGTGGCCCACAGCCAGTACCAGATGGGGTACTCCATCAAGGCGTGACCACCGCTGGTTGCAACGTCCGCAGCCACCGCTCCCAGGGCCTCATGGTCGGTATGCCCGTCGGCGCGGTAGGGCGCAACAATCGCGACCCGCCCCGGCTGGCCTCCCAGCCGGCCGGCAGCCTCCTGGACACGGCGGCGAAGATCCGCGGCGTGCTCCTGCAGGCCGCCGTCGGGCAGGTGCAGGTATTGCCAGCAGTCCTTCAGTCCCAGGCATTCCATTCCGGCCGCAAATTCCCCGAGCCGGGTGGCGGCCAGGTCTTCCCGTGAGATGGTGCGGGAGGCGGGGTGGGAAGCCTCACCGGCCGTGCACAGGAGGACGCTGACCTCAGCCCCGACGCTGTGCAGGCGCGCCAGCAGTCCCCCGGCGCCCAGGCTTTCGTCATCCGGATGGGCGGCCAGGACCAGGAACTTCATCGCGGCCAGCTCCTGGTCGCTGAGCGGGAGCTCGGCGATGACGGGCAGGCCGCTGGCCGCCCAGTCCGATTCGTCCGTCCCGGCGTCGGTGTGCGCAAACGTCACCATCCGGCGTCACCTTTCAGGGTCAGCGCGCCCAGCTGGGCGTCGTCGCGCATTGCGTGGTGTTGGCGGACGTAAAGGGCAAGATCGGCCATCTGCTTGGCGTATTTTTCGTCGAAGGCCAGCGGTCCCGGTCCCCGGTTGCTGCCCACCAGGAATAAAATGCGTTCGACGGCGGCGGCACAGGTTCCGCGCACGCGCAGCGCGTCGCTCCATGCCGATGTCCGCTCCGCCGGCGGCCTGCCCGCCGCATCAATCCCTGACGCCGTTTGCGCCAGGTACTGCAGTCCCGAGGTCAGGATCCGGTCCACCTCACCGAGGCTTGCAAGTGCGATCTGGTCGGGGTCGCGGCCGGCGGCCACTCCGGAATGCAGGGAGTCCCGGTAGCCGCGGGCAATCCCGACGGCACCGCCGAGCCAGCACGCGGCAACGCCCATGCCGCCCCACGCAAAGCCGGGCCGGCTGAAGTACCAGTTGGTGCCGTGAAGTGGCTCCGCGGGAACCCCGTCGAAGTGCACTGTGCCGCTGGGTATCTCCCGCAGGCCCCGGGCAACCCAGGCCGGTTCGTCGCACGCCACCCCGGCGTGCCGGAGGTCCACCGCGAAAGCTGCCCTGCCGCCGTCGTCCGTGTGCGCGGTGACCACCGCGTGGTCCAGGAGCGGGGCAAGGGAGCACCACGGTTTGGCGCCGTGAAGTGTCACGCCGGCGCCACCTTCCTTCGCTTCGAGGCGGGCGCCTGGCCCTTCAGCGGCGAACACTCCCCATGCACCTGTCACGGAGCCCGGATCGCGGCCGGCCTGGGCCAGGATGCTGAGTGCATCCAGGTGCGGCTCAAAAACGCGCGCCGCCCCCACGTCAACGGCAGCCACCGAGGCGAGGAGTTCCCAGAGGATACCCGTCCGGCCCTCGCCGGGCTGCGGCCATGTTCTGCCCGCTTCACGCGCCAGGTCGAGCAGGGCAGGAACATCCCCGGCGGCTGCGGCAACGGCTTCAAGCAGGGCACCCGCTGCATCCGGGTGTCCGGCTCCCGCAGAAAGACTGACAGGACACGGCTTCCCTTCGCCGGGGAGTTCGGGCTTCTCTGCGCCTGACCCCGGCGAAGCGCGGACGGCGCCTATTTGTCTGCCGGCTCGGTGACCGACGCCGAAGCGGACATCGTCTCGGCATTCACCATCCACGCCAGCTGCTCCAGCCGCTCGATGACGGCATGGAGCAGGTCCGCGCTGGTGGGGTCTTCCTCGTCCACCTCGTCGTGGACGTCCCGCATGGTCTGCACGGTCCGTTCCAGCCGGGCGGTGACAAGTTTGACGGTGTCCTTGGTGGTCACCAGCCCGCGCGGAAACTCCTCCAGCCGGCTGCCGGAAGAGACGGTGCTGCTGCGCCCGTCCGGCAGGGCGTGCAGGGCCCGCATCCGCTCTGCTGCCTGGTCGGCGAACAGCCTGGCAGCGGCAATAATCTCGTCCAGCTGCAGGTGCAGGTCGCGGAAGTTGGTCCCCACAAGGTTCCAGTGCGCCTGCTTTCCCTGCAGGTGCAGTTCGATCAGGTCGGTGAGCACCATCTGCAGGTTACTGGCAAGGGTGGGCGACGCTTTCATCATTTCCTCCACTGCGGCTGCGGATCCGGCTGGCGGTCAACCGGGGCACTTCCATAAGCATACTTACCAGTCCGGCGGCCTGCGCGAAAATCGGCACGGCCGTGCGCTACCTGATCCGGGCCAGCGCGAATCCGTCCCAGCCCTTGGAGCCTACGGTCTGGATGACGGTGGCATCGAGCCGGGGATGCTCGCCCAGCAGTTTGAGCGCCTCAACGATTCCGGGTGCGTTGACGGGGTCCATGTCCGGGTCCAGGACAGCACCTTCCCAGATGGTGTTGTCCAGGACCACCGTTGTGCCGGGGCGGCCGAGGCGGACGGCCCAGTCCAGGTAGCGACTGTTGTTCTCCTTGTCCGCGTCAATGAAAATGAAGTCGAACGGATCCCGCTCCTCTTCCCACAAGGCCGCGAGCGTGTCCAGGGCGGGCCCCAGCCGGATCTCCACCTTCTGTCCCAGCCCCGCATGGTCGATGTTCGCCCATGCCACTTCCGCGTGCTTGGGGAGGAATTCGCACGTGACCAAAGTGCCGTCGTCGGGCAGTCCCTGCCCCATCCAGATGGTGCTGAACCCGGCCAGCGTGCCTACTTCCAGGACCCTCCGGGCGCCGGAAATCTGGACAAGGAGCTTGAGGAGCTTGCCTGCATTGGGCGCCACCTCGATGGCGGGCATGCCTGCCTCAGCCGCCGACTGCACTGCCCGGAGCAACGCCGGATCAGGATGGACCACGATGTCGGACAGGAACTTCTCGGTGGCGATCCACTCCGGCCGGGGCTTGTGCTCAAACATGGGCACAGTCTGGCACGGGGCTCCGCGCGGGTCCAGAGAACAAGGTCCCCGCGAAAGTCGCGCTGCCAGGCACCCGGCCGCCGGGGCGGAAACCGTTCAGGAACCGCTATCGGCCAGTGCTTCTTCCAGGCGGTCCACCTTGGCGGTAAGCTCACCGGAATACCCGGGCCGGATGTCAGCCTTGATCACCAGGGAGACGCGGCTGCCGTAGCGCCCCACCGCCTCGGTGGCCCGCCGGACGACGTCGAAAACTTCATCCCACTCTCCCTCGATGGTGGTGAACATCGAATCCGTTGTGTTGGGCAGGCCCGATTCGCGGACGATTTTCACCGCGGCGGCGACGGCGTCGTGAACTGACGCATCAGCGGGCCGGGAACCTTCAGCGGGGGTACCTGAGGGGGCAACAGAAAAGGCAAGCAGCATAGGGCCAGTGTGCCATGGCGGGGATGCGGGACGAAGGCGGAACGCACCGTTCCCGCCGTCACAAAACCCCCTACCCCCCAGTAACGGTGATCGGCAGGACCTCGATTGCTAACCTTTTGGCATGAGCCTCGCAGTCGCCCGCAAGCCCCTCCGCGCCGACGCAGCGCGGAACGTGGACAAGATCATCACGGCTGCCCGGCAGTGCTTCCGCGAGTTCGGCCCGGAAGTTCCCCTCCAGACCATCGCGGCAACTGCCGGGGTGGGCCCGGCCACCCTGTTCCGGAACTTTTCGGACAAGGAGGAACTGGTCCTTGCCGCCCTCAACCGGCAGCTCCGGCTCACCGTGGACCCCGTAGTGGACGGAGCCCTGGCGGACATCGATGCCGCTGCCGGACTCCTGCGGGTCATGGAGGCTCTGATGACGGCAGCCAGTGACGACGCCAACCTCCTCGGGGCTGTTGCCGGCCGCCGGGAGTTGCTTACCGGTATTACGGGTTCCCTGATGGAATCGATCAGTGTGCTGCTGGTGCGCGGACAGGGCCAGGGAAGCCTGCGCGAGGACATCTCCATGACGGACATGTTCCGGCTGCTGGCGATGCTCATCGGGGTGGTGGACACCATGGAACCCGGGTCCGATGCCTGGCGCAGGCCCTTGGCGCTGGTGGAGGACGCCATCAGGACGGTCCGCCCCGGCCGCCCGCTTCCCGTCCATGTACCGGTGCCCGCCGCGCCCCTCCCCTAAGGGCCTTAAACCGGGCAGCCAAGGCCTGACTGCCGCTCCGGGATGGGCGCGGGGGCCTGATTCCGGCGGGGTTTCCCACCATTGTGGGCGTCCAGCGGGTGCAATACACTTCAAGTGGGTTACGCAGCCAGCCCCCTGTTCTTACCCGACGGAGCGACCCATGACCCAGTTCCTTCACCTCCGGCCGGCGGCACCGTGATGAACAGTTCCCTGCTCCTGCACTACCTCAACGATCCGCGCGGCCCGGAAGAAGTCCTTCGCACCCTCCCGGCGGAGGAACTGGCAAAACTGCTGGATGCCCTGTTCCAGAACCTGGATACACCGGAACCGGAGTTCGGCGCGCAGGCCTGGTACGAAATGGCTGTGGAAGAAAGCTCGCGCCGTACAAATCCAACCAGTGCTGCACACGGAGTAGCCTGACGAGTTGCCGCTACTCCCCTGCCGCGGCTTTCCGGGCGCGCATCTCCTCTCGGACCAAGGCCTGCAGCGCCGGAACCTGGGACGCCGGATCAAGCTCCATGGCCCTGTTCAGGCTCTCTGACAGGGTTGCCAGGTCCTCGGCGGGGACGTCGGATAAACGCGCAAATCGCCGGAAGAAACGTTTGGCTGGGAGCCCGGCACGGCGTCGGGCATTTTTGTGGAAGAAGTGCCGCCCCGCTCTTTCCCCGGCTGCGCGCAGTTGATTGTCCATCGTCGCCATTCATAAGAATCGTTCGCGGCCAACTGCATAGCCGCTTTTATAGTACAACTCACCAGTAGCAATGGGAGAGACCCGCATCACTTTATTGCCGGCCACTCAGTTCCAGCCGAGCATCCTCAGCACGGCGGCGGTGGCCGCACCCACCACCACAACCACAAGGAACGGTGCACGCAGCGCCAGCGCAACGGCTGCAGCGAAAAGCGCGCCCAGGCGGGCGTCGGCCGCCAGCGACTGCCCGGACGCCACAGCGTTCACCACGGTGAGGGACGCCAGCAACCCGATGGTCATCGTGCCTGCCACCCGGGACATGCGGGGGTTCTCAAGGAGCTTTGCCGGGACAAAGTAGCCCACCAGCTTCCAGGCGTAGGCGAACGCACAGGCCATCAGCAGCCAGATCCAGAGGCTCATGTCTCCGCCCCACGGTGGTGGTGCTCCCGGTATGGCTCAACGTCAGGCTCCATGCCCTCGTCGCTCCGGCCGTGGCTGAACCAGCCGATCGCCGCCGCCACGACTGCTGCCACCAGGATGGGCACGCCCGCCGGGACAAACGGCACCGCCACCACGGTGGCCACGGCGCACACCACCGCGATGGCCACCGGTTCACGGCCCTTGAGCCGGGGCCAGAGCAATGCCAGGAAAGCAGCCACCGCCGCGCCGTCGAGCCCCCACTGCTTCGGGTCGCCCAGGCCGCTGCCAGCCAGTGCGCCCACGGCAGTGAAGAGGTTCCAGAGCACGTAGATGCCGAGGCCCGCCGCCCAGAAGCCCCGGCGCTGCTCGGCAGGATCGGTCTGGCCGGTGCTGGTGGCGGTGGATTCATCGATGGTCACCTGCGCGGCGACGTACTTGCGCCACCCGGTGGGGTGCAGCAGAGCGTTGAGCTGCATCCCGTAGATTCCGTTGCGCATGCCCAACAGGGTGGCCGCGCTCATGGCCGCTATGCCTGACCCGCCCCCTCCCACCACGCCGATGAACGCGAACTGGGAGCCGCCGCTGAACAGCAGCAGGCTCAGCGCCATGGTCTGCCAGAAGTCCAGTCCGGAGGTCACGGACAAGGCACCGAAAGACACACCGTACAATCCTGTGGCCACACTGATGGAGAGTCCCACCCGAACGGCAGGGGACGACAGCAGCTTCTTCACGTGTGTGCCCCCGGCAGGGGCTTGCGCAGGCTCCAGGCCCAGACGATAAGCGGCGCCTGGAGCGGCAGCCGCAGGCTGTGCACCAAGCGCAGCACAGGGGTTCCGTCCGGTCCGTAGGCATTCCGGAGGGCATCGACGTGCCCGGCAAGGAAGACGGCGTACATGGCAGTGAGGGCGGTGGCGGTTGCCCTGCGTGCCGGTGGGACGAGGATTCCGACGGCGGCCGCCAGCTCCAGCAGCCCGCTCACGGCGATCCATTCGTCCTTGGTCATCACGGCGAGCGGCCGACGACGGTCCGGTTGCGTACCGCCGCGGCTGTCCTCCAGGCAGAGGTACCCGGGCACCACCTGGCGGTAGAAGCCGGGGTCGCGGAAATGTTTCATGGCGCTGGCCAGCAGCAGGGTGCTCATGGCTGCAGCGGACAGGCTCTGAAGGGCCCGCCCGGACCGGGGAAAAGGCATGCCTCCACTCAATCACAAGCTCGGCGGGCGCTTAAACCGGGTGGGCTCCTGAATCGTGTTGTGTTCGTTGAAACCGTCAGGCCCAGGCGAGCCCGGAGGTTCCGTACGGTGGCGGCGGGCTGGTGTAGTCCAGCGGGTGTCCGTCCACCAGGAGGGGCGGCCCCACGTAGCGCAGCTCCCCGAAGGTGCTTGCCATGGTCCGCAGTGGGGGTGCGGGGAGTTCGGGTGCGGGCCGTCCGGGGTGCACTACGCCGTCCCCGACGGGGAGGGCGAAGAGCTCCTCGGCGGCGCGGACCAGGGACAGCCGGGCCGATCCACCGGGCCCTGCCTGCCGGCGCCGGGCGAGGAGGGTGATCGCGGCGGCGGCCACGCCGTAGCCGGTGGCGTGGTCCAGGGCCTGGACGGGAAGCGCACCAGGCCGCCAGCCGCCGTCGTGATTGTCCTTGCCGTAAAGGTGGGCGATTCCCGTGGCCGCCTGGACGATGCTGTCGAAGCCGCGCCGGCCGCTCCAGGGTCCGGCGCTGGCCCAGGCGTCCAGCGTGACCACCACCAGCTCCGGCCGGGCCGCCAGCAGCACCTCCGGTTCCAGCCCGAAGCGGCGCAGGGACCCGCTGCGGTAGCCGGTGATGATCACATCGGCTGTGGCCAGGAGCTCTTGCAGCACATGCAGGTTTTGGGGGGTTCCGAGGTCCGCTTCCGCACTTCTCTTGCCGAACCCGGTGTCCACGAACTGATCCATGATTTCGGGAAGCCGCGGCGGATCAATCCGGAGGACGTCGGCGCCCAGTGCCGCCAGCAGCCGGGTGGCCACTGGACCGGCAATAACGCGGGTCAGGTCCAGGACCCGCACGCCGGCCAGGGGCCGGAGGGGGTGGTCACCGGACAGGCGCAACTGCCGGGATCCTGGGGGTTTCCCTGCCGCAAGGTCCAGTGCAATCCAGGGCCCCGTACGGGCAGCGCTGCCCATTCCGGAGCTCAGCCATTCGCTGCGGCTCCGGACGGCAGCTGCAACTCCTCCCCGCGCCTGGATCACCGTTTCCGCTTCGAGGGCTGTCATGGCGGTAAGCGCCGCGGCTACACCCTCTGCCGTGGTGGTGCCAAGCGCCTGCATCAGCCGCTGCTCATGGTGCGGGTAGTTGGCATGGAGCCGGATCCACCCGTCGCGGGTGCGCCGGAAACCGGACAACGGTGCGAAACCCTGGATGGCCCGCCCGTCAATCCGCAGGTGCGTGAAGGAATCGAAGGCTGCCGCGGCCAGTGCCGAGGTGGTGGCGAACCGGCCCGGCAGACCCGTCAGGACGTTCAGCGCTGCAGCGGCGGCGCCTACGGATCCCAGGGCCAGGCCTTCCACATCCAGCGGGCCGCCCCACCACCGGCGGGGACCGGACCAGGGTGCGGGCGGCCCGGTCATCACCAGGCCGGCGTCCCTGACCACCGGTTCCAGGGAGCGGAACAGCGCGGGAACGGCGTCGGCAGCTTGCGCGGACATATGCCTTCCTATCTTCCCTGCGGCGAGGCCATTTCCAGCTGGCCCAGCACGCGGGCGGGCACGTTGGTGGTGATCTCGTGGATGCCCAGGCCCTGGCACAGGGACACATCCTGGTCAGTGTCCACCGTCCACACCCGGAATCGCCGCCCGCGCTCCAGCCACCGCAGGACGGTGCCCGGATGCCTGCGGATGTAGTCGATGCCGGGGCCCGCCAATCCGGCTTCGCCGGCGTCGAGGATCCGTTCCCCTTCGAGCTGGGCTGCTTTCATCACGTTGGCGATCGCGCCGCCGGTGATCAGCCCCAGGCCCAGTTCCTCACGGAGTTCCCGCACGTCCACATCGTCCACCAACTGGCAGACGTACTCCGCGGGAACGGAGCGCAGCAGCCGGCGTACGGCTTCGGGGCTGAAGCTCATGAAGGTCACGGACACGCTGTCCAGTGAAGAGCTGCCCGCCTCCCAGCCCTCCGCCAGCAGGACCTCCAGCACCCGGTCCTCCAGCTTGAGCTGGTACGGGCTGGGATGCTTCAGTTCGATGGCGAGCCGCACCGGGCGGCCGGCACCGCGGAGGATCCCGAGCAGTTCCGGCAGGGTCAAAAACTGTTCCGAGCGGGCCCCGTAGGTTTCGGGGATCCGCACACCCTTCCAGGACGAGAAATCCAGCCGGCGGAGCTCGCGCAGCGTCCGCTCCGCCACCGGCCCGGTCCCGTCGGATGTCCGGTCCAGGTTGGCGTCGTGCAGGAGGACCACGTGCTGGTCGCGGGTGAGATGGACATCGCACTCCACGCCGTCCGCCCCGTCCGCCAGCGCCTGCAGGTAGGCTGCGCGGGTGTGTTCGGCGAAGGCGGCGCTCGAACCCCGGTGGGCGAAGACCAACGGCCGCTGCGGCATTGACTCGTCACTAGTCATGCAGACACGGTAGCCGACCCGGCCCGGACTGCAGGGCTAGGCTTGGCACATGCAGGTGAATTCTGAGCCAACTACCCGCGAAGCACCCACCAGGCCCGCACCGGCCGGACAGCCGGGCACCCGGGCGCGTGCCGCCGTCGTACGCCAGCAACTTTCTGCCGGTGACGCCGAAAAGGCGGCAGCGCTGCGGAAAATGAAGCTGGTGGCGCTCGGGCTGCTGATCGCCATGGCCGTGATTTTTGTGTTCGCCTTCGCCCTGCAGAAGGAGTACCCGTGGCTCCAGTACGTGCGCGCTGCGGCCGAGGGCGGCATGGTGGGCGCGCTCGCCGACTGGTTCGCCGTCACCGCGCTGTTCAAGTACCCCATGGGGATCAAGATTCCGCACACGGCCATCATTCCGCGCCGCAAGGACCAGATCGGCGCCTCGCTGGGCGAGTTCGTGGAGACGAATTTCCTGTCCGAGCAGGTGGTGCAGGACAAACTGGCAAGCGTGAACATCGCCCGCCGGGCCGGCGAGTGGCTGGCAACGCCGGGCGGCGCCAACCGGGTAGCCAAGGAAGGCGCAGCGGTGATCCGCGGCGCGTTCAAGGTCCTCAATGACGACGACGTCCAGGCAGTGATCGAGGGCATGGTCCGTAAGCACCTGGTGGCTCCGCCCTGGGGACCGCCCGTGGGCAGGCTCGCCGAGCGGATTTTCCACGACGGGCACCACCACAAGCTGGTGGACCTGCTCGTGGACCGCGCCGCGGACTGGGTGGACGACAACCATGAGACCGTCTCCCGGCTGGTTTCGGACCGCTCCCCCACCTGGGTCCCGCAGTTTGTGGACGGCCTGGTGGGCGACAAGGTGTACGTGGAAATCCTGAAGTTCGTGCGCGCCGTCCAGGCGGATCCCAACCACCAGGTCCGGCAGTCCATCGACAAGTACCTGAACGACCTGGCGCAGGACCTGCAGCACGACCCCGCCATGATCGCCCGGGCGGAAGACATCAAGGCACAGGTCCTGGGCGACCCGGAGGTCCGCGAGCTCGCCTCCCGCACCTGGGGCACGGTGAAGAACGCCCTGCTGGGCGCGGTGGACGATCCCGACAGCGACCTGACCATCAAGTTCAAGGCGGCCGTCCGCGACTTCGGCTCCCGGCTGGTCAACGACCCCGAGCTCGCCGGGAAGGTGAACGCCTGGATCGGTGACGCCGCGGGTTACCTGGTGCGGACCTACCGCTCGGACATCGCCGGTGTGATCACCGATACCGTGGCCCGCTGGGATGCCGAGGAAACCTCGCAGAAGATCGAGCTGCAGGTGGGCAAGGACCTGCAGTTCATCCGAATCAACGGCACTGTGGTGGGTTCCTTGGCCGGCCTGGCGATCTTTACGGTGGCGCACCTGATATTTGGCTGATGCCACCGCCGTGGCGACGCGCAAAGGTGCTGGCGACGCGCAAATTCCTGCGCGCACCGGGTATCCGGGGCGCGCCGTCGAAGCTGCGCAGCGCCGTCGGATCAGCGCGTCGAAACAGGCCTCCCGCGTTAGGCGAACGCTTCCAGCTCAACCCCGGCGGCTTCCAGCCCGGCACGGACCGCGGCCGCCATCTGGACTGCCCCCGGGGTGTCGCCGTGGATGCACAGCGAGTCCGGCTGCACCTTCACCACGCTCCCGTCCAGGGCCACCACTTCGCCCTTGGTGGCAAGGCGCACGGCCCGCTCGACGATCGCGTCGACGTCGTGCAGGACGGCGCCCTCCTGCGAGCGCGGCACCAAGGTACCGTCAGCCTGGTAGGCACGGTCCACGAAGGCCTCGATGAACACCGGATGCCCGGCTTCTTCCGCCTGCTTCAACAGCTCAGACCCGGGCAGGCCCAGGAGGGGGAGGCCGGGATCGTACGAGTTCACGGCAGCCACTACCGCGGAAGCCTGCTCTGCGTCGTGGACCAGCCGGTTGTAGAGCGCCCCGTGCGGCTTCACGTAGTCCACGGAGGCACCCACAGCGTGCGCTACGCCGTCGAGCGCACCCAACTGGTAGAGCACATCGCCGAACAGCTCATCGAAGGACATGTCCAGCGAGCGGCGGCCGAAGCCAGCGAGATCGCGGTACCCCACGTGCGCGCCGACGGTGACATCCAGTTCGTACGCCGCACGGCAGCTGTCCAGCATGGTGACGGGATCGCCGGCGTGGAATCCGCAGGCAACGTTGGCGCTGGTGACCAGCTGGAACATCGCGGTGTCCTCCCCCATGGTCCAGGAGCCGAATGATTCGCCGAGGTCAGCGTTGAGATCCAAATTTGTTGCCTTCCAGCGTCAGGTGGTCCGGTGCCGCGGCGGCGTTGAGCTCACCGGGGATGGTGTCCGGCATGGGGCCAAACGCTTCCTTCGCGTTCGACACCACTGCCCGGCCCATCATGAGGTTACCGGCTCCGCCCACTACGGCACCGATGCCGAACGGCAGCGCCCGCCCGAACAGCGCAGTCCCCTGCCGTTTGAGGAGGTTCTTGAGGAAGGCTTTCTGGATCCGGTTCTTCACCGAGCCGAACCCTGGAACGGGCATGGATTTGGACAGCACGTTACCCCAGGCCCGGGTGGTGTTCATGCCGTTTCCGGCCGCCTGGCCGCTGAGCGTTCCCAGCAGTGCCGTTCCCTCCTCGCCGAGCATGATGGCCATCACCATGGTGCTGGCCTTCTCCGGGTTGGTGAGCCGGATGCCGTGCAGTTCCGCGAGGGAGGTGGCATAGAGGGCAGTCGCCTCGAGGAACCCCACGGTGGCCGCTGCGGACAGGCCGAGCGACGCCATCGTACCCACACCCGGGACGACGGCGGTGGCGCCCACTATTGCGCCGCCGCCGGTGACGGCACGCAGGTAGTCGCGCTCGAGGATGTCTGCCAACTGGGAGGCCGTGGCACGGGGGTGCTTTTTCTGCAGCCGGCGGATGTACGCCAGCACCAGCGGGCGCTGGATTTCCACTGCTTTGAGGAGCATGTTGTGGACGCCGGGCTTGGGCTTGCCGTCGGCATCGAACACTGCATTGTGGGCGGTTTCGGTTGCGATTCGTACTGCGGGATTGCTGCGCCTGGCCATGGTCACCTCTGTTGCTCTCACCGGCCGCGGTGGTTGCGGCTCTCCTAATACTAAGCTTGCTTAACATTAGGCCACGGCATGGCCGCCGCCCCAGTCGGCTCCGGCAGCAGGCGGCCTGCGTACCCTGCCGTCTGCCCCAAAGCCTAGACTTACCCTATGCCCGCCCCCAAAGCCTTGCGGCCCTTTGTCCACCGTGAGTACCGGGTACTGATTTCCGCACTGGCCATCTCCATCTTCGGTTCCGGCATGTGGGCCGTCGCCATGGTTTACCAGGTGATCCACCTCGGTGGCGGGCCGCTGGAGCTGTCCCTCGTGGCCGCTGCCGGTAGTGTGGGCCTGGTGGCCTTTGTGCTGGCCGGCGGCATCGCCGCGGACCGCATTCCGCAACGCCGCCTGATCATCGCTGTGGAGGGCGCCAACCTCGCGGTCATCGCCGCCATCAGCGGACTTGCCCTGGCGGGCTGGCTGCAGCTCTGGCATGTGGCCGCGGGTGCCTTTGTGCTGGGGGTCGGCGCCGCATTCTTCTTCCCCGCCTACTCCGCGATCCTGCCGCGCATCCTTCCCGCCGAGGACCTGCTTGCCGCGAACGGGATGGAGGGATCCATGCGGCCGGTGCTCCAGCAGGCGGCCGGGCCGGCAGTGGCAGGTGTCGTGGTGGCTGCCCTTTCGCCGTCGCACGCGGTAACGGCCGTGGCGCTGTGCCACCTTTCGGCCTTCATCGTCCTGAACTTCCTGGGCCGGCACGCGCTGGCTGCGCCGGTCAACGGCGCGGAGGACGGCGCTGGCAGTGGCCGCGGCAAAACGTCCTTGCTCCACGACCTGCGCGAAGGTGTCAGCTACACCCTGCGGACCCCGTGGCTGCTCTGGACCCTGATCTGGGCGTGCATTTCGGTGCTCTTCCTGATCGGCCCCATCGAGGTGCTGCTGCCGTTCGTTGTCCGCGACCAGCTGGGCGGGGATTCCAGCGTGTTCGGCTTCCTGCTCGCCGTGATGGGCGTGGGTGCGGCCCTCGGATCGCTGCTCACGGCCTCACTGCGGCTGCCCCGGCGCTACCTCACGGTGATGATGGTCTCCTGGGGCGCGGGCAGCCTGCCGCTCGCCGCCGTCGGATTCATGGACAACTTCTGGACCATCGCGGCGGCACTGTTCATCTTCGGTGCCACGGGCAGCGTGGGCATGGTTATCTGGGGCACCCTGCTCCAGCGGCGCGTCCCGTCCCATCTCCTGGGCCGCGTGTCGAGCCTGGATTTTTTTGTCTCGCTCGCCCTGATGCCGGTGTCCATGGCCCTGGCCGGGCCCGCCGCCGAGGTCCTTCCCATCTGGCTGATCTTTGTGGTGGCCGGGGGCGTGTGCCCCATCATGGCGGTCATCGCCATGATGGTGGCACGGATGTCCGACGACGAACTGGCCCACCCGCTCGACCGGTCACCTGGGGACCGGTCGCCTGAGGGCGCGCCACCCGAAGGCACGTCACCTGAGGCGGAACGGACGACGACGGGCGGAGACTAAGCTGCCGGGAGCGGCACCTCGCCGGCCCCGCGCACTATCGGAAGGCTCGCCGTCGGATGTCCGCTCGGGAACACCGTGGACTCCGGCACGGGGACGTGCGCAAGGGCCACCCGGACAGGCTCGGCCCCTACGCTGAACAGCTCACCGCGGACGTCCACCTCGAGGGGGGCGCCGTCCTGGATGGTCAGGGTGATGCTGCCGGCATCGAGCTGGACCAGCAGCAGGCGTCCGCGGATCTTGAGGTGGAAGGCCAGCCCCTCCCACTCGGCAGGAAGCCGCGGATCAAAGTACGGAACAGGACCCTGGTCCCGCATGCCCGCGAAGCCGCACACCAGGGAGCTCCACACGCCGCCGGTGGACGCGATGTGCACACCGTCGATGGTGTTGCCGTGCGTGTCATCCAGGTCGATGAACACGGCGTTGGTGAAGTGCTCCAGCGCTTCGCGGGAGTACCCCACCTCCGCAGCCATGATCCCCTGCACGCAGGCGGACAGCGTTGAATCCCCGGTGGTCAGCGGATCGTAGAAGTCGAAGGCATGGTGTTTTTCCTCTGCCGTGAAATCCTGCCACTGCAGGAACATCGCCAGGACAGTATCCGCCTGCTTCAGGACCTGATGGCGGTAGATGACCAGCGGATGAAAGTGCAGGAGCAGCGGGTACTTGGACCGGGGCGTGCTCCAGTCCCACGATTCCAGCGTCATAAAGTCGTTGTCCTGTGAGTACACCTCCATGCGCTTGTCGAACGGCAGGTGCATCCGGCTTGCTGCCGCCTCCCACAGCTGCCGCTCTTCGAACGTGATGCCGGCGTGCTCCAGGGCAGCGGCGGCCCGCAGGTTAAACCGGGCCATGACATTGGTGTAGAGGTTGTCGTTGACCACCGCCGTGTATTCATCCGGGCCGGTGACGCCGTGGATGTGGAACAGGCCGTCCTTGCCGAAGAAGCCCAGCGAGATCCACATCCGGGCTGTTTCGATCAGCAGTTCGGCCCCGATGTTGTCGCGGAACTCGACGTCCCCCGTAGCCCAGACAAACCGGTTGGTGGCGAAGGCGATGGCGGCGGCGATGTGGAACTGGGCGGTCCCGGCAGCGTAGTAGGCGCTGGCTTCGAGCCCGTTGATGGTGCGCCACGGGAACAGCGCGCCTTCCACGCTCAGTTCCTTCGCCCGGACCTTGGCTTCGGGGAGCATGGCGTGGCGGAACTCCAGGACGCGGCGGGCACCCACGGGGTTGGTGTAGGTCAGGTACGGCAGGAGGTACACCTCCTGGTCCCAGAAGTAATGGCCCTCGTAGCCCGAGCCCGTGACGCCCTTCGCGGGGATTCCGGCCACGTCCGCGCGTGCCGTCGCCTGGGCGAGCTGGAACAGGTTCCAGCGGATGGCCTGCTGGAGTTCGGGCTTGCCGCCGCTCACCACGATGTCCGAGGTGGCCCAGTGTTCGCGGTAATGCTCAACGCTTTCGGCGAAGATATCGGCGACGGGCCGCAGGCCCTCTTCCGCCACGGCGGCCGCGTCGATGGACGGGTCCTGGATGGCGGCGCCGGCAGCGTAGCTGACGCTCTTCTCCAAACGGAACGGCTCCTCCGGGCCCACCGCCAGCACGTAGCGGACGCTGCTGTCGTCCTGGTCCACGAGCGTGTCGAACGGCTGGTGGCCCGCCGAGGTCCAGTGATCCACGGCGATACCCACGCGCTGCTTCGATTCGGCGGCCTCCCAGGCCAGGCGCAGCGAGCCGTCGCCGCCGTCGAGGCGCAGCGGCAGCAGCACGCGTCCGGCGTGGCGGCCTGCCCGGCGCGGGTCGTGGGCGGAGTGGTCCTCCACCGGCTGGTCCTGTCGGTTGATCACAGAGGAGGTGACGTCCACCGAGACCTCGCGGTCGGTGGCCACCTCCAGGGAGATGCCGAGGGCTCCGCGGGTGGCGAACCCGACGGCCCGGCGCTCAGTGGTGGTGACAACCGCCCCGGAACGGCACTGCCACGTAATGCGGCATTCGTACACGCCGGTGGCGAAGTCAACAGCGCGGCGGTAGTCCACCACCTCGGATTCGGCCAGGCTGAGGTACTCGCCGTCGATGACCACGGTGAAGTTGTTGGCGTCCGGGATGTAGAGGATCCGCTGGCCGGTGCGGGCGAATCCAAACGCGTTCTCGGCGTGCTTGATGTCCCAGATCTCGTGCAACCCGTTGATGAAGCTGCCCGGCAGGTCGGAGTCCGCCGCCGCCCAGTGGGCGCCGCGGATTCCCAGGTGCCCGTTGCCTAGGGCAAAGAGCGTTTCCAAGGTGCCTTCCGCGCCCGGCTCGTGGCGTGTTTCGACGAGTTGCCAGGGGGTGTTGGGGAACCGCTCGCGGTCTGCGGTGATGATAGCCATGGTGTTGGGGTCCTTAGGCGTTGTGCTGGGGGCAGCTGTCGTTGGCCCGTTGCGGGCACGGCAGCTTGGGTGCTGCTTACTGCTTGCTTAATTGATTCGTCGGGTCGGGGCGCCGGGATGGGGAAACGCGGCTGCGCCCGGGCCGGATCAGAGGAGTTCGTCGAGGTCGTTGACCACCACTGTTGCCCCGGCGTCCAGCAGGGTTTGCCGTCCGGCGCCGCGGTCCACTCCGATCACCGAGTGGAACGAACCTGCCTGTCCTGCCTGGACACCGGAGACGGCGTCCTCCACCACCACGCACTCCGTGCTGGGGAGCTCCAGCAGTTGGGCGGCGTACTGGTACGTGTGGGGGCTGGGCTTGCCCGGAAGGCCTTCCCGCGCTGCCACCACGCCGTCCACCACCACGGTGAAGTGGTGGCTGAGTCCTGCTGCTTCCAGGACTGCGGGGGCGTTGCGTGAGGAGGAGACGACGGCGACCTTCAGTCCGCGGGCCAGCGCGGCTTCCAGGAAGCGGACAGAGCCGTCGAACGGTTCCACGCCCGCACTGACGATGTCGTTGAAGATCCCGTTCTTCCGGTTGCCCAAGCCCTGGACGGTGGTGTTCGCGGGGTCGTCGTCGGTGGGTCCTTCAGGGAGAACGATTCCGCGCGAGGCAAGGAAATCGCGGACGCCGTCAAAGCGCGGCTTGCCGTCGATGTGGTCGAAGTAGTCGCTTTCCCTGTAGCCGGCGACACCCGGCCGGGAGGAGAGGTAACCGTCGAACAGCTCCTGCCAGGCCTGCTCGTGCACCGTTGCGGTAGGCGTCAGTACGCCGTCCAGGTCAAAGAGGATGGCCGAGGCACCCGTCCAGGCGGTGAGGCTGTTGACTGGATGGTCTGTTGCTGTTTTTTCACTCATGCGTGGTGCGGTGTCCTTTCAGACGGCGGGCAGCCTCGAAGGCGGGGTTGCTTCTGGGGTGGTGGCTTCGGCGCCCGGGATCATCTGCAAGTGCGGCGGGCGGCCGGCGCTATGTGCGGAGCGGTGTTGTCCTGCCCGGGGCCTTGCTGATCCATCTGTCCCTACCATCATGAGCCTGTCCCAGGGTGCCGGACAAACTGGGCGGGCCTCCGGCACTGCCCCGGAAGCCCGGATCAGGGTGGGGTGACCGGCGCAGGAGCCGGCGGCGAAGCGCCATGGCTGACTGCTGCACAGCGTCCGCACCGCACCGTTCTCCTTGTTCGTCCAGTTCAGGGCCGCACGAGCGGCCGAAGTCGAGTGTAAGCGCTTACAAATTTGGCTGGCAATTGTTTTTTCCATGGCCGCTTTTGTGACGCACGTCTCGCCATTGGAGCCGCTTGAGTGCTAGGTGCCGACGGACCCGTTGGCACCCAGCACGTAATGACGGAGGAAGGCGCTGACGTCCACCATCTCGGTCTTGGACATCGCGTGGCCCATGCCGGGATAGGTTCTGGCGGTCAGGAGCGTGTTTCGCTGCAGCCACTCCTCGGTATATGCCACCGCGTCCTCGTTGATGACGAGGTCCGCCTTGTCCCGCCCCCAGAAGAAGGGCGGGGGCGTATCGAAGGACTCCGTGAGGGACAGGAGTTCGTTGTCGAGCACAAAACCGGACAGTCCCACAACGGCGGCATAGTCCTTGGGGTGCAGGCGGAGAAGCGTGCTGGCCATCGCCATTCCCTGCGAGTATCCGAGCAGGCTCACGCTGCTGTGCTGGCCCTTGACGCTGTTGATCCAGGTCTGGACGGCGTTGGCGGCCTTGACGACATCGGCGAAGTCGTTGGCAAGGAAATAGTTCAGCAGGAACCAGCCGTAGTGGTCGCCGATATCCATGGGAGCCCGCAGCGCCGCGCAGGTGAACTGTGCCGGCAGATACTCGAACAGACGAACCATCCGGGATTCATCCGTGCCGTAGCCATGCATCATCACCAGCAGCGGAGTGCCTGCCCGCTCGGCCTCCGGCTTCGACCACACAACTGTTTCCATCGGTTCAGCCTAGCGAGGCAGGACACCTGGGCGGGGGGCGCCGTGCCGGGGCCACCAGCGCAAGCTCGCGCTTTGCGGACAACAGAAACAACGCCAATCACAGGAGTATCACCAGTAAAGTGTCGAACCCCCGCTCCCAGCCATTGAAATTGGGCAACTCCGCGCTGTAGCGTAACGCTAACGGACAGCATGCTTAGCAAATAGATCATTCCGCGCCTTACAAGTTCCGCTACCAAGCGGGCAAAGGAGCAAGTCATGAGAATCGGCTCTTCCATCTTCCTCATCGCCCTGGGCGCCATCCTTGCCTGGGCCGTCGCACCCGGCCTGATCCCGTTCGTGGATCAGGCCCTGGTGGGCTACATCCTGATGGCCGTAGGCGCGATCGGCCTCATCGCCTCGCTGATACTTGCGTCGCCGGGCCGCAGCCGGCGGGTCAGCGAATCCCGGTCAGTGGTGGACCCGAACACCGGAGAGCGGATTACCCGCAACGAAAGCCGCGACACCGGACTTTAGCCGGGCCGAAGAACCGGGATAAAGCCCCGGCAGGAAGAACTGTCATGAACCCGAGGAAGCCGGGCTGGACCACCACGGTCCGGCCCGGCTTATTCGCGCCCGCGGCCGGGGTTTTCCCGGGCATGCGGGCTTCGCAGTGCCCGCAACCGTGGAGAGGCGGACAAAACTCCCACCCCTGAGGGACGAATTTTGTTTCGTGTGGGTTTCCATTGACAAACCAACATAAGCAAAGATAAAGTCAATTAACTCAACATCATGTGATGCCAGTCACTCACAGCAAGCCTTACGCAACGGAGGGTATGTGTTCGCCGAGGAGCGCCAGCAAAAGATTGCCGAGCTTGTAGCCGGCACCGGCCGGGTCAGCGTGACCCTCCTGGCCGAGCGCTTCCGCATCACCACCGAAACCGTCCGCCGCGACCTCGCCACCCTTGAAAACGCCGGCACCGTCCGGCGGGTCCACGGCGGCGCCGTGGCCGCGGACAGGTTCAGCACCACCGAGGAAAGCGTCACCGAGCGGGCCATCCAGCGGCCGGACCAGAAGATCCGCATCGCCGAGGCTGCCCTGGCCCTCATTCCCCGGACCTCCTCCGGCAGCGTCCTGATCGACGGCGGTACCACCACCGAAGTCCTGGCCGGGCTGCTGGCCCGGCGTACCGCCATCGAACCTTCCGACGGCACGGAACTCCGCGCCGAATTGGTCGCCATCACCCATGCCGTCCCGATCGCCGGCAAGCTTTCCAGCGTTCCCGGCATCGCCCTGGACGTCCTGGGCGGCCGCGTCCGCGGCCTCACCCAGGTGGCCGTTGGCCAGGCCACGGTGGACGCCGCCGGGAGGATCCGGCCGGACATTGCCTTCATCGGCACCAACGGCATCCACGCATCGTTTGGCCTGAGCACTCCCGATCCCGAGGAAGCCGCCGTCAAGGCAGCTTTCGTCCGTTCGGCCCGCCGCATCGTGGTGCTGGCCGACTCCTCCAAGCTGGACGCGGAAACCCTGGTCCAGTTCGCCTCCCTGAAAGATCTGGACACCTTGATTACAGACAGCGAACCCGGCCCGGAACTTGCAGCCGCCCTTGAGGACGCCGGCGTAGACGTGGTGATCGCATGATCATCACCTTCACGGCCAACCCCAGCCTTGACCGGACCGTGGCCCTCCCCGGCCCGCTGGAACGCGGCGAAGTGCAGCGGGCCGTCTCCGTCAGCCAGGAATCCGGCGGCAAGGGCGTCAACGTCTCCCGCGCCCTGGTGGCGTCCGGCCTGGAATCCCTGGCCGTCCTGCCGGGTGCGGACAGCGATCCTGTGCTGGCCGGCCTGCGTGAAAGCGGCGTGCCCTTCGTTTCCCTGCCCATCGGTGAACCGCTGCGCACCAACGTGGCCCTCACCGAGCCCGGCGGCGTGACCACCAAGATCAACGAGCCCGGCCCGCTGCTGGACGCCGACCAGCAGGAAGCGCTGATGAAGCTGCTGGTGGAGAGCTCCCGCGGCGCCAGCTGGGTGGTCCTGGCCGGCTCGCTGCCGCCGGGATTCCCCGCCGACTTTTACGCCACGGTGACCCGCCGGCTGCGCTCCGCCGCGGACGGCACCGCCCCGCAGATCGCCGTGGACTCCTCCGGCGCCCCGCTTGCCGCCGCCGTGTCCAGTGATGAACCGTCCTCCGACGGATCATCCGGTGACGCGGCAGGCTCTGGTTCGGGTAAGCCGGACCTCCTCAAACCCAACGCCGAAGAACTGGCGGAACTGGCTGCCGCAGCCGGTTTCGCCTCCCCGGCCACCGCTGACGAACTGGAAGCGGATCCGGCTGCTGCCGCAGCAGCAGCCGCCGCCGTCGTACGTTCCGGTGTGGGTGCTGTGCTGGCAACTCTCGGATCCAAGGGAGCTGTCCTGGTAACGGCCGACGGCGCGTGGCTGGCCACGCATCCGCCGGTCGCCGCGGTCAGTACTGTCGGCGCGGGCGATTCAGCCCTGGCCGGTTACCTGCTCGCCCAAGGCCAGGGCGCCGCCCCGGCCGACTGCCTGCGTCAGGCGGTGGCCCACGGGGCCGCGGCCGCCTCCCTGCCGGGTTCCACCGTCCCGGCAGTCCACCAAACCACCCCGGATGCCGTTACCATCACGGCCCTTCGAAAGGATTGACAGTGACCCAGCTCATCACCACGGAACTGGTCGAGCTCGACCAGAACCTGGGCAATTCCCCCGAGACGGTGATCCGGCACCTGGCAAGCAAAGTAGCTGCCACCGGACGCGCTTCAGAAGTCGAAGGCCTCTTCGCGGATGCCTTTGCCCGGGAGCAGAAAACCGCCACGGGCATCCCCGGCGGCATCGCCATCCCGCACTGCCGCTCGGCTGCCGTCACCGAGCCCACCCTGGCCATGGCCCGCCTGGCCCCCAAGGTGGACTTCGGCGCCAAGGACGGCCCGGCGGACCTGATCTTCTTCATCGCAGCCCCGGACGGCGCAGACCAGGCCCACCTGAAGCTGCTGTCCAAGCTCGCCCGGTCCCTCATCAAAAAGGACTTCACCGCGTCCCTCCGCAGCGCTTCCTCGCCCGAGGAGATTGTGGAACTGGTGGAAGGCGCCCTGGCCGACAAGCCGGCCGCCCACGCCGCTGCGGCACCCGCCGAGGCTGCTGTGGGAGCTTCCGCCGGCCCGGCTTCGGCAAGCACGGTCACAACGGCCTCCGGGTCAGCCGACCCAGCTACAGGGTCCGGGCCCAAGCGCCTCGTAGCCGTGACCGCATGCCCCACCGGCATCGCCCACACCTACATGGCAGCCGATTCCCTGGTCCTGGCCGCCCAGGAGGCCGGCGTTGACCTGCAGGTTGAGACCCAGGGCTCCTCCGGCGCCAAGGCACTGGACCCTGCCGTCATCGCCGCCGCAGACGCCGTCATCTTCGCGGTGGACGTGGACGTGCGCGGCAAGGAACGCTTCGCCGGCAAGCCCGTCATCAACGCACCCGTCAAGCGCGGCATCGACGAGCCCGCCAAGATGGTCCAGGAAGCCCTGGCCGCGGCAAGCGACCCCAACGCCCGCCGCGTGCCGCACTTCGGCGCCGAGGAACAGGCCGAGCAGGCTGCCACCGAAAAGGGTGAGCACATCGGCCAGAAGCTGAAGAGGGCACTGCTGACCGGCGTCAGCTACATGATTCCGTTCGTCGCCGGCGGCGGCCTGCTGATCGCCCTGGGCTTCCTGCTCGGCGGCTACAACATCACCAGCGTCGCGGACAAGGTGGTCCTGGCGAACAACTTCGGGAACCTTCCCGAGGGGGGCCTGGCCATTTACCTCGGGGCGGTCCTGTTCAAGATCGGTGCCCTGTCCATGGGCTTCCTGGTCCCCGCGCTGGCCGGTTACATCGCGTACGCCATCGCCGACCGCCCCGGCATCGCCCCCGGCTTCGTCGCCGGTGCCGTGTCCGGGTTCATGGGCGCCGGCTTCCTCGGCGGCATCGTGGGCGGCCTGCTGGCCGGTTACGTCGCACACCTCATCGGGACCTGGCAGGTACCCCGCTGGCTGCGCGGCCTGATGCCCGTGGTGATCATCCCGCTGCTCGCCTCCATCGTTGCCTCCGGCCTGATGTTCCTGGTGCTCGGCGGACCCATCGCCGGCCTCACCACCGCCCTTAACGGCTGGCTGTCCGGCATGACCGGCGCCTCCGCAGTGGTCCTGGGCATCATCCTCGGCCTCATGATGTGCTTCGACCTCGGCGGCCCCGTGAACAAGGTGGCCTACGCCTTCGCCGTGGCCGGCCTGAGCGCCGGCAGCGCCAGCAACCAGGCGCCGTGGCAGATCATGGCCACCGTAATGGCTGCGGGCATGGTTCCGCCGCTGGCGATGGCCCTGGCCACCGTTCTGGACCGCAAGCTGTTCAGCCTGGCCGAGCGTGAAAACGGCAAGGCAGCCTGGCTTCTCGGCGCCTCCTTCATCTCCGAAGGCGCCATCCCGTTCGCCGCGGCCGACCCGCTGCGCGTCATCCCCGCGAGCATGCTGGGCGGTGCCCTCACCGGCGCACTCTGCATGGCGTTCGGAGTCACGTCGCAGGCGCCCCATGGCGGTATCTTCGTGTTCTTCGCGATCGGCAACCTGCTGATGTTCGTCCTGTCGATCATCGCCGGAACCATCGTGAGCGCGCTGGCCGTGGTGGCCCTCAAGCGCTGGGCAGCCCCGAAGAGCGCTGCTACGGTGGAGAAAGTTCCAGCAACCGTCTGACCCTGCCTCACCCACTATCTCTACCCGGCATCAAACCAGCCCGCCGGAAGACTAAGGAGCAAAAATGCCAGAACGCACAGCAACCGTCGCCAGCCGTGTGGGCCTGCACGCCCGCCCCGCCGCCATCTTCGCCGAGGCAGCAGGAGAATACGACCTGGAGATCACCATCGCCCGCGAAGGTGAGCCGGCCGACGAGGCGATGGACGCTGCCAGCATCCTGTCCCTCATGAGCCTGGGCGCCTCGCACGGCGACGTGGTGGTCCTCCGGGCCGAGGGCGACGGCGCTGACGATGCCCTGAACCACCTGGTCCAGATCCTGGAAACGGATCACGACGCCGAGTAGCAGCATCGCCGTCCAGGCACCGTGAGTGCCTGGACATCCCAGCCGGCCGGCCGCCGTCGTACCTTCCCTTGGGTGGAAGTGTCCGACGGCGGCCGCCCGCGTTAAGCGTCCAACCCAACTGAGTGGGTCAGCTGCGCTCGGCCAGCCTCTTGACGTCGGCGACCAGCCCGTCCCACATGCCCTTCGAGTGCTCGGCCGCCTCCTCCGTGGCGTTGTTGTCCTGGGACAGGGTCAGGATCGTCCGGCCGCCCTGCGCCTGCAGCGTCCACGTCAGCGTGTGGTAGTTTTCCGGCGTGTCCTCCGCGCCGGCGAGCGGGCTGAAGTGTGTGTACACCAGCTTCCGGCCGGGTTCCACTTCAAGGACCACACCCTTATCCTCATACTCTTTGCCCTCCCAGCTGCCCCGCCAGGTGATGGGTCCGCCCACGCTCCAGTCCGTGGCGAGCTCGGCACCGAACATAAACTCCTCGGTGGCCACCGGGTCCATGATGACCTCCCACACCCGCTGCGGCGGTGCCTCGACAGTGACGGACGACTCTGCGACGTGGTCACCGGGCATCGGACTTGGCCTTCTTCGCCGTGAACAGCAGGTACTCCCATTCCATTTGGAACGGAGCATCACCGTGCGCGTCCCCGAACGATTCGGCGAGTTCGGTCAGGGCCTTGTCCAGCTCTTTGGCCTTGCCGGCATCCTCCGCGATGAACTTGTAGACGGAGATGGTGGGGCCGTAGTGGGACTTGAAGTAGCGGACGAAGTCCTCCGCCTGGTGGAAACTCCTGACGGCAAGGGACTGCTTGCGGGCCTGGACGTCGGTGACCCTGTCGCCGAGCAGTTCGCGGACGTGGTCCTCGCTCCCCCAAAGTGGCGCGGGCTGCGCACCCGGCGGGGGCGGCGGTGCGAAGGGCTTCATGGCGGCGAACATCTTTCCGATGAAGCCTTCCGGGGTCCAACTGAGGAGCCCGATGGTGCCGCCCGGTTTGCAGACGCGCAGGAGTTCGTCCGCGGCGGTCTGGTGATGCGGTGCGAACATCACGCCGAGGCAGGACATGACGGTGTCGAACTCGCCGTCCCCGAACGGCAGGGCCTCCGCGTCACCTTCCTTCCATTCGAGCTCCACGCCCCTGTCGGCGGCCTGGTGACGGCCGGCGTCGAACAGTTCCGGGGCGAGGTCGCTGGCCACCACCTTCGCACCCATCATCGCGGCGGGGATGGCGGCATTCCCGGCACCGGCGGCCACGTCCAGGACCCGCTGACGCGAGTTGATGCCGCAGGCCTCGACGAGGATTGCCCCGAGCTCCGGGAGCAGTTCACTGGCGAGCGCCGGGTAGTCTCCCGATGCCCACATTGCCCGGTGCTTTTGCTTGAGCGCCCGGTCCGCTTCCAGAACACCAGCCTGGTCATTCATGACTGTGCCTCCCTACTGCGATAATTCCCGGTGAGTTGACAGCACGCTGTTGCCACAGCGGAGGCTGTGATGCGACTCATTGTGGACGCGCCCGCCTGCGCTGTAAAGGGACGGCGCGAAACGGGCACAGCTCTCCCCAACAGCCCCGCCGGGCAGGCACTACCAAAAAGCAAGCAGGCTTAGTAGTTTCATAAGCATGGCACAAAGCAGCGCGGCACTACCGGCCGGCCTCGGAGGATCAAGCCGGCTTGCGTGCCCTGGTGCCCGATGCCTTGCCGGCGGTGCTCTTCGCGGCGGGTTTGGCAGCTGTTTTGCTGGCCGTGGTCTTGGCCGTGCCGGATTTTTCCGTGCCCGATTTAGCAGTGCCCGATTTTGCCGTGGACGTAGTGTCCCTGGATTTTGCGGTGGCCGGCTTGGAAGCCGCCGACTTGGTCGCGGTAGCTTTGCCGGCCGTGGACCTGCCGGCCGCGGACCTGGTCCCGGCAGTCTTGGATTCCGTGGTTTTGCCGGCGGCAGCCTGCTTGCGCGCGGGCTTTGCGTCTGTGTCGTCGTCCTCGTCGGCCTCCGCGGACTCCGTTTCGTCCCCGGACCCGCTCGAAGCAGCTCCGCCCCCGCGCTTCCGGTCCAGGCTTCGCTTCAGCGCCTCCATCAGGTCGATGACCTCGCCCTTGCCGCCCTCACCGGCCTCCACACCAAACGTTTCCTCAGTGTCCAGCGCGTCGCCCTGCTCGAGTTTGGCCTCGATGAGCTGGCGGAGCTGCACCTGGTAGTCATCGGTGAAGTGCTCGGGGTCGAAGTCAGCCGCCATGGATTCCACGAGGGCGGCGGACATCTCACGCTCCTGTGGGGAGATCTTGATGGACACATCCAGGGAAGGAAAGCTGGCTTCGCGCACTTCATCCGGCCAGAGCAGGGACTGGAGCACCAGGACGTCGTCCTTGATGCGCAGCGCACCCAGCCGGGTCTTCTCCCGCAGCGCGAACTGGACGATCGCCACCCTGTCCGTGTCCTCCAGGGCGCGGCGGAGCAGCACGTAGGCCTTGGGCGACTTGGAGTCCGGCTCCAGGTAATAGCTCTTCTCGAACATCATCGGTTCAAGCTGCTCGGACGGGACGAACTGCACCACTTCGATCTCGTGGCTGTTCTCGGCGGGGATGGCTTTGAGTTCGTCCTTGGAGAGGACCACCGTCTTGCCGTCTTCCTCGTAGGCCTTCTCAATGTCCGAGTAGTCGATCACCTGGCTGCATACCTCGCACCTGCGCTGGTACCTGATGCGGCCACCGTCGGCGTTGTGGACCTGGTGCAGACTGATGTCATGATCTTCGGTTGCGCTGTAAACCTTTACGGGTACGTTGACCAGGCCAAACGCGATGGCACCTTTCCAGATGGCTCTCATCCCCTAAGTCAACAGCACGGAGCGCCGGAGGTGAAGACCTGTGGCCGCAGCTAAGGAACGTGTCCGGGTTGCGGGCAGGGAATTGACCCTGACCAACCTGGGCAAAGTCATCTATCCGGAGACCGGCACCACCAAGGCGGACATCCTGGCCTACTACGCCGCCGTGGCACATGTGCTGATCCCCGCCGCAGCCAACAGGCCGGCCACCCGGAAACGGTGGGTCAACGGCGTCGGAACTGACGAGAAGCCCGGCGAGGTCTTTTTCCAGAAGAACCTTGAGGACTCGGCCCCCGGCTGGCTCCCCCGCGCCGCCATCACCCACAAGGACCGGACCATCCACTATCCGATGGTCAACGACCCCGCGACGCTCACCTGGTTCGGCCAGATCAACTCGCTGGAAATCCATGTCCCCCAGTGGCAGGTTGATTCGCACGGCGACCAGCTGAATCCGGACCGGCTGGTCCTGGACCTCGATCCCGGCGTCGGCGCGGGCCTTCAGGAGTGCGTGGAAGTGGCGCTCCTGGCCCGCAGCATCCTGCAGGACGTGGGCCTGGACCCCGTCCCGGTCACCAGCGGCAGCAAGGGCATCCACCTCTACGCAGCCCTGGACCGCAGCCAGACCTCGGACCAGATCTCGGCGTTCGCGCGCGAACTGGCCCGCGCCCTGGAAGCCGACCACCCGGACCTTGCCGTCAGCGACATGAAAAAGACCCTCCGCCAGGGCAAGGTGCTGGTGGACTGGAGCCAGAACAACGCGGCCAAAACCACCATCGTGCCCTATTCGCTGCGGGGCCGCCCCACCCCCATGGTGGCCGCTCCCCGGACATGGGAGGAGATCGGGACGCCCGGGCTGCAGCACCTCGACTACGAGGCCGTGCTGCGGCGGGTGCAGGAAGGCACTGACCCGTTCGCCGCCGTCGTCCGCGCCTCGAACCAAAGCCTCGACGTACCGGAGAAACACCACGACGGCGACCCGCGCCTGGGCAAGTACCGCTCCATGCGTGATCCGCAGGCCACGCCGGAACCGTTCAGCGGCATGGCAGGCAGCGGCGATGCGTTTGTCATCCAGGAACACCATGCCAGCCGGCTCCATTTCGACCTCCGGCTGGAGCACGACGGCGTCCTGGTGTCCTGGGCCTTGCCGAAAGGCGTCCCCGAGTCGGGCGGAAAGAACCACCTGGCCGTCCAGACCGAGGACCACCCGATGGACTACCTCACCTTCCACGGGACCATCCCCAAGGGGGAATACGGTGCCGGCGACATGACCATCTGGGACCACGGCACCTACGAACTGCACAAGTGGATCAACGGCCGGGAGGTCATTGTCACCCTCACAGGTTCCGAAGGCGGCGGCCTGGGCGGGACGAAGAAGTACGCGCTCATCCATACCGGCCGCGGCCAGGGTAAGGACGCCGAAGGGCAATGGCTCATCCACCTCATGGACAGGGACCGGCCCGGCAGCCGGCCCCGGCCGCTGCCCGCGGCCCCGGAAGAAGAGGTCCCGGAGGAGGAGGACGAGGAGGACGACGCCGCGCCGGAAGCCCCCGAGGAGGACGACGCCGCGCCTGAGCCGGCGCCGGCCCCACCTTCCGCCGCTTCGGCGGCGCCTGTGCCATCTCCTGAAGACTTCAGCCCGATGATGGCCACCGCGGGGAAAGTGGCGGACCTGCAGGGCAGCAACTGGCAGTTCGAGCTCAAGTGGGACGGCGTCCGGGCCATCCTCGTCGCGGACGACAAGACCATCCGCATCTTTAGCCGCAACGGCAACGACGTCACCAGGACCTACCCCGAGCTCACGGACAGGGACTCCTGGCCGCCGCAGCCGTTTGTGGCCGATGGCGAGATCATCGCCGTCGGCCCTTCAGGAAGGCCTGACTTCGGGCTGCTGCAGGGCCGGATGAAGCTCACCCGGCCCTCCGACGTCGCCAAAGCGCGCAAAGCCATCCCGGTCCGGCTGATGCTTTTCGACCTGCTGTACGACGGCGGCACGGACCTTCGCACGCTCCCCCTGCACAAGCGGCGCACGCGGCTGAATCAGTTCTTCAGTCCGTCGGACTGCCCGGTGGACCTCTCCATGGTGCTCGAGGAACCCGTGGACCACATCCTCGAAAGCGCCCGGGAACTCGGGCTGGAGGGCGTGATGGCCAAGCGCACGGACAGCCGCTACGTCAGCGGACAGCGCACCCGGACCTGGATCAAACTCAAGCTCGACCAGACCCAGGAAGTGGTGGTGGGCGGCTGGCGGCCCGGCAAGGGGTCACGCGAGGGCTCGGTGGGATCACTGCTCGTGGGCATTCCGGAGGGCCGGAACCTGCGCTACGTAGGCCGGGTGGGCAGCGGTTTCAGCTGGCGGGAGCTGAAAGAGCTCCGGCAGACCGTGGACCGGCTGGCCCGGAAAACCTCCCCGTTCGAGGACGTCCCCCGGGAGGACTCGGCAGATGCGCACTGGGTGAGCCCGCAGTTGGTGGGCGAGGTGACGTACAGCGAGTGGACCGGGACCGGCCGGCTCCGGCACCCCGTATGGCGCGGCTGGCGGCTGGACAAGGAACCGGAAGACGTGCTTCTGGAGGGCTGACCACGCGCCCGCGGCTCCCGTTTCCCACGCGCAAAACAGCCGGGGATTCCGGAATTCCGGGGTCCCCAGCTGTTTCAGTGTCGGGAGTGGTGCAGCCTCAGGATGAGTGCGGCATTTGCGGGCGGCTGGTGCGGTGGACCGCACTCACAGCTGCCCCCTGCCCCATCCGCCCATGGCCGGCCCCGTGTTCCTTGGGGTGCCGCCGCTTCCCGTTTCCATCCGGCCAGGTGCTCTCTCCACCCACCCCCATTGAGGAGGCTGGAGCGGCCGCACTTGGCATGTCGGGGGCCTTCATTGCCTCCGCCAGGTGGTCAGCGACCTCAGGCGCCAGGTTTTTTCCAGTGATTTCGTCAGCCATTTGTTCTTCCTTTCCGCGATGAAATGAAGTGCTACCAAAGTGAGGCCCGCAATGGACCGTTGCGACTGTTGGGGGTGGCCGGCAACCGCCAGGCCGCAGGCGTGGCGCCTACTTAGAAGAAAGTGTTCCCATGGAACCACCATAGGGATGCGCCGGGCGCCTGTGAACCCCCGCAGGAGGGCGGGCCGGGAAACGGCCAAAGAAGCGGACGACGGCGGCCTGTCCAGCCGTGCGGGACGGTCACGGATCCGGGTCCCATGACGTGGCTCCCCGGGTGGTGGGCCGCATCACTATTTGCGCTATCGGGCCGGCCCAAAGGGGCTGTTCGGGGCGTCACCGCGAAAAAATTCGGTAACGATTGCTCGCTGCCTCGCCATTCCCTGTGCTGACGCGGGAAAAGCGGTAAAAGTAAGCTGCGAAACCCTTGCCGAAGGGCCCCAAAAATGGTTGATCCTACGGCATTAAACCGGCAGGCGCCATGGGATTCGCGTAAAATTGAAGGCCTGCCCGGAGCGGGGCAGCTACAAGTCGCAAGCAAATGACCTCCACAGGAGTTGCCCAAATGCCCACAGACCGAAGCATCACCGACTCTTCCGCAGGCATGCTCAACGCCTCCGGAACCAACCCAGCTACACCCCCCGGTACTCCACCGGGACTTGCCAAGGCACCACGTAAACCCAGGAAACTGGTGCGCCGCCGGCTCAAGGAGTCCGACGTCAACGTGGTGGACCAGCCCATGCTCAAGAAGGCACTGGGCGGAACCATCGTGGGTAACACCATGGAGTGGTACGACGTAGGCGTTTTCGGCTACCTCATCACCACCATGGGACCCGTTTTCCTGCCGGAATCTGATCCCACCACCCAGACGCTGTTCCTCCTGGGCACCTTCGCCGCAACATTTATCGCCCGCCCGCTCGGCGGCGTGATCTTCGGCTGGCTTGGCGACAAGGTGGGCCGGCAGAAGATCCTCGCCACCACGTTGATGATCATGGCGGCCAGCACGTTCGCCATCGGCCTCCTGCCCGGCTACGCGCAGATCGGGCTGTGGGCGGCCGGCCTCCTGGTCCTGCTGAAGGTCATCCAGGGCTTCTCCACCGGCGGTGAATACGCCGGGGCCACCACCTTCGTCAGCGAGTACGCCCCGGACAAGCGCCGCGGCTTCTTCGCCAGCTTCCTGGATATGGGCAGCTACTTCGGCTTCGCCCTCGGCGCCGCCCTGGTGTCCGCGCTGCAGCTCACGCTCGGCCAGGCGGCCATGGAGGACTGGGGCTGGCGGATCCCCTTCCTGGTGGCAGGTCCGCTGGGCCTGATCGCAGTCTACTTCCGCAGCAAGATCGAGGAATCCCCGCAGTTCCAGGCCACCCTGGACGCCCAGGAAGACCTCGCCAAGCACGCCGCCGCCTCGGATGACGCAGCGGTTAAGGGTCCCGTGGGAATCGTGAAGGCCTACTGGCGCTCCATCATTGTCGCGATGGTCCTGGTGGCCGCCGCCAACACCGCAGGTTACGCCCTGACCTCCTACATGCCCACGTACCTGACCGAGTCCAAGGGCTACGACGAGGTACACGGCACCCTGCTGACCATCCCCGTCCTGGTGGTGATGAGCCTCTGCATTCCGCTGACCGGCAAGCTCTCCGACAGGATCGGCCGCCGCCCCGTGCTGTGGATCGGCGCGCTGAGCACGGTTGTCCTGGCAGCCCCGGCGTTTATGCTGATCGGGGTGGGGGAAATCTGGTCCACGCTGGCCGGCCTGGCACTCATCGCGTTCCCGGTGACGTTCTATGTGGCCAACCTGGCCTCGGCCCTGCCGGCCCAGTTCCCCACATCCAGCCGCTACGGCGCCATGGGCATCGCCTACAACTTCTCGGTGGCCATCTTCGGCGGCACCACGCCGTTCATCGTGGCAGCCCTGATCAGCGCCACGGGCAACGACATGATGCCCGCCTACTACCTGATGGGTACCTCCCTGGTGGGCGCCGTGGCCATCTACTTCCTGAAGGAATCGGCCCAGCGGCCCCTGCCGGGTTCCATGCCCAGCGTGGACACCCAGGCCGAGGCCCGCGAACTGGTGGCCACCCAGGATGAGAACCCGCTGATCGACCTGGACGAACTCCCGTTCGAGACCCAGGACATCACGGATTCAAATTCCGGCAAGGTCCCGGCCCAGGTTTAGGGCACAGGGGCAACCCTTACGTCCGGAAGAATCCGGACCGGCAGACCCGGCGGCCCACGCTCCCAAGGCCCGTCCTGCGCAGCTTGCACGAAAAGCGCGCGGGGCGGGCCTTTGCGGCGCAGCGCCAGGGTGCCGGGGCCACGCCGCAGTGCACCTTCGTGCGTCCGGCCGCGCCAATGTCGTTTTATTTCCCCGCGGCGCGCCAGGACATGCCAGCAGGTCGGTCCCGGTGATATTTTCCAAAGGGACCGTGTGCAAAGGGACGCTTGTGGAGGTCCGGGAGACAGGCAGGGTGGGTGCGGCATGAAGCTTCTGATGGAGCAGATGCGCGCCCTGCACCGGCTGGATCCCGCCAACCGCGACCACCTTGCCGCCCTTCGTGTGGCCATCAGCGTCGCCGTCCCCTCGCTCCTGCTCCTGTCCGCAGGCCGGACCGACCTCATCATGTATGCCGTCTTCGGCGCCCTGACCGGGATGTACGGGCGCTCCGAACCGCACCAGCTCCGCCTCCTGCACCAGTGCCAGGCCGCAGTGGTGCTGCTTGGCGGCGTCGCCGTTGGCCTGTTCCTGTCCGCCAACCACCTCCACTCATGGTGGCTCGTCGCAGTCGAAGCGGTATTGGCCGGCGTGGGATCGATCTTCGCGGACCGGGTGGGGCTCAAGCCCAACGGGCCGTTCTTTGGCATCCTGGCACTGGGTGCGTGCGCCTCCGTACCGGTTGTGGTCCCGTGGTACGTGGCACTGCTCATTGCGGCCGGGTCCGCTGCTTTTTCGGTTTTGGTGGGTTTCGGCGGCTGGGTCCGGCACAGGTCCTGGCAGCGGGGTGCGGTGCGGAGCGCGCCTGCCCTGCAGCCCGCCGGCCAGCGCAAGCTGCTGGTGCACGCCACCCGCTACGTTCTCGCCGTCGCAGCTGCCGGCACGGTAGGTGTCCTCAGCGGCAGCGGCCACCCGCACTGGGCCATAGCCGCCGCAGCCGTACCCCTGGCCGGCGCCGACCTGCCCAGCAGCGTCCGGCGGGGCATCCACCGCATCGTCGGAACGTTCCTGGGATTGGCCGTCACCGCCGTCGTCATTTTTCCCGGCCCATGGTCCCTGGTTGGGCTGTTCCCCGGGCAGCAGGCGGTGCTCCTGGCCCTGCTGGTGATCCTGTTCCAGTTCACCACCGAACTGTTTATGGCCCGGCACTACGGCCTTGCGATGGTTTCCTTCACGCCGGTGATCCTGCTGATGACGCAGCTCGCCGCGCCCGTCGACCCCGCCGTCCTGATCCTGGAGCGCGGGGTGGAGACGCTGGTGGGCGCGCTGACGGGCATCGCCGTGGTGGTTGCGGTGCGGCGGGCAGGTTCACGGACCGTTGCTGCCCTCATCGGGCTTCCGCGGAGGGCCCGCCACTAGTTTCGCCGGGGCTATGCGTGCCAGCGCAGCGACCAGCTTGTAGCGTTTCGTGGGGATGGAAACGGCCTTGCCCCGGGCGTTGTCCGCCAACCCCTCCCGGACCACGCGCCCCGGACGCAGCCAGGTCCACGAAGGAGCCACGGACTTGTCCATCCCCATTCGCTCATGGAATTCCGTGTGGACAAAGCCAGGACAGACCGCCGTGACTTTCACGCCGCGCTCCCCGTAGGCGAGGTTGGCCCACCGGCTGAAGCTCACCATCCATGCCTTCGCCGCGGAATACGTTCCCCGCGGCAGGAACGCGGCGATGCTGGCCACGTTGATGATCCTGCCCTCGCCCCGGTCCAGCATCCCCTTCAGCGCGGCGTGCGCCAGCACCATGGACGTTTCCACATGCAGCTTCAAGTGCTTTTGCTCCTCCGGGACGGGGTTGTCCTCGAAGTTGTGCAACAGTCCGATCCCGGCGTTGTTGACCAGGATCCCCACTGGCTGCTGCGGATCGGAGAGGCGTCCGACGACGGCGGCCACGTCCGCGTCATCCGTGAGGTCTGCGGGGAGCACTTCAGCCGTGATTCCGTAGCGCCGTTCCAGGCCCGCCGCTGCTTCCTCGAGGCGGGCCTGGTCCCGCGCCACCAGCACCAGGTTGTGGCCTTGTTCCGCCAGTTGCCGTGCGAACTCGGCACCCAGGCCCGCGCTGGCCCCGGTGATCAGGGCTGTGGTTCCGGAAAGATCATGCTGGGGGTGCGCGGTGGTCATGGTGCCAGCCTAGCCACGCGCCGGTCCGCTGTCCGCCACTACTGCGCCGCGAACCGCGCCAGCGGGTTCGCGAGCCGCCCGGCCATCTGGAGCCCGCCGGAGGGATCGGCCAGGTCCAGCATCTGCTGGTTGTTCCGCAACTGCAGCCGGTTCAGGCAGGACAGCTCGAAGTCGGCCGCGAAGAGGTCGTGCCGGGCGAACTGGCCGGCGAGTTCCGGGTGCTGCTCCTGGTAGTCCTTGATGGCAGCAGCGGCAGTCCGCCAGAACTCCTCCTGGCTGAGCTTGCCGTCCTCCTCCAGCAGTGCCGCGAGGAAGCGGAAGATGCAGTCGAAGATGTCCGTGAAGATGGCCAGCACCTTTTCCCCGTCCGGAATGGCCGCCTTGATCCGGGACACCTCATCCGGAAGGTCCAGCCGGTCCCCCATCACCACGATCTCCTCGGCAATGTCCTTCATGATGGCCCGCACCGGCACCCCGTCCTCGAGGACGAGGATGACGTTCTCGCCGTGCGGCATAAAGGCGAGCTCGTAGGTAAACAGGCAGTGCACCAACGGCACCAGGTAGGCCTCGAAGTACTGCCGCAGCCACTGCTCCGCAGCAAGTCCGGAACGTTCGATCAACGCCGAAACCATTGGGTTGCCCTCCGCATCGACGTGCAGGAGCGCGGCCATCGTGGACAGCTGCTGCCCCTCTTGCAGCAGGGGCAGGGGACTTTCCCTCCACAGGGCAGAGAGCATCTTCCGGTACGGCGAACCCTTGGCGGAGGCGGCCTCGTAGTACCCGTTGTGGTAGCCGATCGCTGCGAGCTCGCCGATCATGGTGAATCCCCGGCGTTGGAGGGTGGCGTCAGCGTCGATCAGGTTTCGGAGCCAGTCGTTGATGGCGGGGGTGGCCTTCATGTACTGCGGGGATAAGCCGCGCATAAAGCCCATGTTCAACACGGACATGGCGGTTTTCACGTAGTGCCGGGCGGGAGCACTGGTGTTGAAGAAGGTCCGGATGGATTGCTGCGCCTGGTAGTTGTCCCTGCCGGTGCCCAGGTAGACGATGCGCTGCCGGGCGATCTCGGCCGCGAACGTCACGGTGAGCTTGTTTTCCCACTGCCACGGGTGCACGGGCATCAGGAAATACTCCTCCGGGTCGAGGCCCTGCAGCCGCAGTTCGGCGTCAAGATCGCCGAGCAGCGGGCCAAGTTCGGCGTCCAGATGGGCGCGGTAGTCGAGGCCTGCCGTTGCGGTGAACACCGCGTGGCTGCGGTTCACGGCGATCCACTCCAGTTGCACCGGGGCACCTGTCTCCGGTGCGAAGGCGTGGTAGTCGCTGATGCCAAACCCCAGCCGCCCGTTGTTGGCCACGAAGCAGGGGTGCCCTTCGGTCATGCTGCGCTCGATGGCCTGGAAATCCCGGGCAGGATCGAGGCCACCGGTAACTCCGGCCGCAAGTTCGGCGGCCGGGGGCTGCCCGGCCCACTGCTTGTAGACGTGGCTTGCCAGGGTGCTGCTGACTTCTTCCAGATGAACCGGGAGCATCTGGAGGTTGATGCCCAAGGTCTCGTGGAACGCCGTGATGAACTCCAGTACGTCCAGCGGCGATTCAGTGCCGTCCCGGAAGCAACGGATGGAACCGGCGTCAATGGACCAGTGCTCCAGTTCCAGGACCCTGGCGGTGAAGCGGTATTCAAGGGATGCGCTGCGGACCCGGTAGGCGCCGTTCCCCGCGACCAGGAGCTCCGGGGCGAGGATCCTTTCGTGCGAAAACTCGGCGAGCGCCTTGCGGAGCAGGTGCCGGTTCGCGTTGTCCCACCGGTCGCCGCTGAGGTGCGGTGCGGCGGCGGGGACCAGAGTCAGGGCCGGATCGAGGTCGATGGTCACAGTGATGCTCCCTGCGGGACGGGTGTGCGGGTGGATTCAGGGGTGCTGAACGGTAGGGCTTCGCGGGCGGCCAGGTAGTCGTCGCGGCTGCAGAAACTCAGCAGCGCGTCCTTGTCCGGGAGGGTCACCACCCCGGCGGGCTGGAATCCCAGCCGCGCATTGAGTGCATGGATCCTGGTGTTCCGGGCATCCGGCTCCACCACCACACGGTCCACCCCGGGCTTGGCGAACAGGCCGCCCAGCACCGCGTCCATCACCGCCGTGGTGTAGCCGGCCACCGGGCCATTCGACGGCGGCGCCACCAGCAGGTGCATCCCCAGGTCGCCGGGGAGGACGGGATATACAGCGTCCAGCGGCGAGGAGGCCGGGAGGTACTCCTCCATCAGGAAGGCGGGGACACCGTCGTCGAGCCCCAGCAGGGCGTGGTGATGGCCGCTGGCCTGGATCGTCGTGTACTCGTCCACCACGTCCTCAACGCTTGCGGACAGCATGCCCCAGAACGCGGCGTAGGGCCGGGTCACCCAGCTGTGGAGGAGCGGTGCGTCAGCCTGGGCATCGAGGCAGCGGAAAGTGAAGTTCATGCCGGCACCCCTGCCGCAGCGCTGATATCCGCCGGTGCCCCGAACTGCTGGAACGCGATGCTGCGCTCCACAGGGTACACCTCCCGGCCGGTGATTTCGCGCAGGATGCAGGAGTTCCGGTACGCGCCCATGCCCAGGTCCGGCGTGACGAAACCGTGCGTGTGCAGCTCGGCGTTCTGGACAAAAATCTCACCGGGTTCAACCCCGGTACTGTAGTTCCGGTCCACCGCAAACCTGCCTGCGCCGTCCCGGGCGAGGCGGTCCTGGATGCCGGCCAGGAAGGCCGGTTCCCGGTAGCCGTAACCGGTGGCGAGCACCACGGCGTCGCTGTCCAGGGTGTAGGCGGAGCCCTGCTCGCCGTGGTCCAGGTGCAGGGTGTAGGTTCCGGCTTCCGGATTCCAGCGGGCACCCGTCAGCGTGGAATGGGTCAGCAACCGGGTATCCACCAGGCCGGAAATGCTCCTGGCGTACAGCAGGTCGTAGATGGCGTCGATCAGGTCCGAGTTGATGCCTTTGTACAGGTTCTTCTGGGTTTTGTTCAGGTAGTCGCGCTGGTGCTGCGGGAGGCCGTGGAAGTAGTCCACGTACTCGGGTGAGGTCATCTCGAGGGTCAGCTTGGTGTATTCCAGCGGGAAGAACCGGCCGGAGCGGGTGACCCAGTTCAGCTGGTACCCGTGGGCGTCCGACTCCTGCAGCAGCTCATAATAAATCTCGGCGGCGCTCTGGCCGCTGCCCAGGATGGTGATGCTGCGCTGCTGCTGCAGTTCGGCCTTGCGTGCCAGGTAGTCTGCGTTGTGCAGGACCAGTCCCCCGCAGCCGGCGGCCGCATCGGCCACCATCGCCTCAGCCGACGACGGCACGTACGGGGAGGTGCCGGTGCCCAGCACCAGCCGGCGCGCCTGCAGTACCTCGGGCCCGTCCGGGCCCGAGACGGAAAGCCGGTACAGGCCGTCGTCGTACGCCGTTTCCAGCACAGTTGTGCCAAAACGGACGCCGGGCAACTGCCCGGCCACCCACTGGCAGTACTGGTTGTATTCGGCCCGCAGCGGGTAGAAGTTCTCCCGGATGTAGAAGCGGTAGAGCCGTCCGGTCTGCTTCAGGAAGTTCAGGAACGAGTATGGCGAGGTGGGGTCGGCCAGGGTGACGAGGTCCGCCATGAACGGCACCTGGAGGTGGGCAGGTTCCAGCATCATGCCTGGGTGCCAGTCGAAGGATTCCCGGCGTTCCAGGAAGACGCCGTCCAGCCCCTCCAGGGGCTGGGTCAACGCGGCCAGGCCCAGGTTGAAGGGCCCGACGCCGACCGCGGCGAAGTCGTAGATTCTGCCGGAGTTGGGGGTGCTCACGCGGATACCTCGCTCTGCAGCAGTCCCGCGCCGGTGCGGCGCAGGAAGTTGATGATCTGGGAAATGTCCCCGAGGGTGGCCTCGGCGTTGAGGAGGGTGAATTTCAGGTAGTGCCGGCCGCCCACCTTGGTGCCGGCCACTACCGCTTCCCCGGAGGCGAAGATGGCGGCGCGGATGGCAGGGTTCAGCGCGTCGGCAGCATCTTCGGAGAGGCGCCCGCCGCTGGCCAACCGTGGCCGGTAGCGGAAAACCAGGGTGGACAGTTGCGGCGGGGCGGCGAGCTCGAAGTCGTCGTCCGCGGCGAGAAGCGTTCCCACCCGGGCCGCGAGGTCGATGGCTTCGTCGAAAAGGGCACCAATGGCGTCCCCGCCCATGATCCGCAGGGTGAGCCACAGCTTCAGGGCATCGAACCGGCGGGTGGTCTGGATGCTTTTGTCCACCTGGTTGGGGATCTCGGCGAGGGCTGCGCTTTCCGGGTTCAGGTAGTCCGCGTAGTAGGTGATGTGGCGGAGCATGGTCCTGTCGCGGACCAGCAGGGCGCTGGAGCTGACCGGCTGGAAGAAGGTCTTGTGGAAGTCCACGGTAACCGAGTCAGCGAGCCTGGTGCCGTCCAGGAGGTGGCGGTAGCGGCCGGAGACCATGAGGCCGCCGCCGTAGGCGGCGTCGACGTGGAACCAGGCGCCATATGCCCTGGCGAGGGCGGCGAGTTCCGCAAGCGGATCCACCGCACCGAAGTCGGTGGTTCCTGCGGTGGCCACCACTGCCATCGGGGTCAGGCCGGCGCCGCTTGCCGCTGCCATGGCTTCGGCGAGGGCGGCAGGGTCCATTCGGTGGTCGCCGGTGCAGGGGACGGTGATCACGGCGTCGAATCCCATCCCCAGCAGGGAGGCCGACTTCTGGATGCTGAAGTGGCTGTCCTCGGACGTGAAGATCCGCAGCGAATCCAGCAGGGCCGGCAGTCGGAGTCCGGCGCGGGCAGGGTCCTGGCGGAGGCCGGCGACGGCGTGGTTGCGGGCGATCAGCAAGGCCTGGAGGTTGGATTGGCTGCCGCCGGAGGTGAAGATGCCGTCGGCGTCGTCGCCCAGGTCCAGCCTTTCGGCGCTCCAGTCAATGAGGCGCCGCTCGATCATGGTGGCGCCGGCGCTTTGGTCCCAGGTGTCCATGGAGGAGTTCACAGCGGACAGGACGGCCTCGCCCACCAGCGCCGGAATCACCACGGGGCAGTTCAGGTGTGCGGCGTACTTGGCGTCGTGGAAGTAGATGGCGTCACGCAGGTACACGTCTTCGAGTTCCTGCAGGGCTGCTGCCGTGTCCGGCAGGGGTGTTTCGAGGTCCACCGCACCGACGCGGGCCTTCACTTCGGAGGGTCCGACGCCGGTGAACGGCCGGGTGGTCCGCTCCAGTTTGGTGGCCACGGCCGTGACCCCCTGCAGCACCTGCGCCACGTACCGTGGCGAGTTGCGTGCGTTGAGGAGGTGGTTGCTGGCCGAGAGAGCGAGTTCCACCCTGGAGCCGAAGTCCTTGCCCGGCGGGTCCTGTTCGCCTCGCGGCTCGTCCACTTCTAACTCATCAAGGCGGGGCATCAGCGGCACTGGTCATCCTTCGGTCGGCGTTTCACTCCATTGCATAGGTAACCCTTACTTAGGTGAGCCTTTTAATCAAACTTCCGTGATGTATTTACTGGAACAGCTATCTTTCCGCGGTTTTTAGATGTTCGCGTAGCGTCATTGACTGGCGGCAACCGGCCATCTGCCGCAAAATGTCCCCACCGGTGGCAGCGGCGGCGCTGTTAGGGCGTCGCAGCTCAACAAAAGCGGCCTTGGATGTGACCTGGGAAACACGGGGATTTGTTTTGAGATTAGTAAGCATGCTTTGCTTATGGGGTAAATCAACTTCCGCAAGCAGTCGCGGCGGGCCTGCCAATGCCGGCAGTCCCGTAAGAAGCCCAAGGACGAACATCATGACCAGCGCTATAAAAGACCAGTTTCCCGCCCCGACGGAAACTGCAGAAGCAGTTCCCATGAGCTCCATCCGCACCCCGGATCTGGGCTTGCTGGACACGCTGAGCACCAAGATGCATTGCCGCACCCCGATGAAGCGCGTGGACCCGGACGAAACACCGCTGTACCAGCCGGTACTCGTGGACGGCGCCCGGGTTGTTCCGGTCGGCGCCCGCCTGCCGTCCGCCGTCGGCCTGTCACCCGCGGTGGAAACCTACCGCTGCGCCTGCGGCTTCACCATCGACGTCCCCGCAGCCGCGGAACACGCCCTGGCCAGCTGACCCGGGGCGCCCGGCATTCTCCGGATTTTTCCGGCCGGCTAAGCCCCCAGGCCGGTCCTGACCGGCTGCTCCGGCCAGTCAACGCACTGTTCGTAGTCCTCGTGCTTGCGCAGGTAGGCGGCGATGAACGGGCAGTGGGGGATGATCCGCTTTCCCGCTGCCACAACGTCGTCCAGCGCGAAGTGGGCCAGGACCTTGCCCAGGCCCCGGCCTTCGAAGTCGGGCGATGTTTCAGTGTGGGTGAAGTCGATGTGGCCGGGCAGGTCCCGGTAGAAGGTCTGGACGGCGAGTTTGCCGCCCACAAGCAGTTCGTAGCGGTGCTGCGCGTCGTTGCGCCGCAGCGAGACGTCGGGGGTGAACCTATCCTCGGTGGACATCATGTTCTCGGTCATGGTTCGACCATGGCACTACTTCACTCCGCTGGCAATGCCCCGGCGCCCCCTCCTGCGCCCGCCCCCGGAGGTGGGCCGCGCGGCCCTGCGACTCCTGCCCGGTATTCCGCCGAGCATGACGACGGCCATAGCGAAGCACACCGCACCGGCCCCCAGCACTGCCAGCGAAAGTCCGCCCAGGGCGGCGGCCGAGACGGGAAGGAAGACCACAACAACGCCGGCCGCCACGGCAGGAGGACGTGCGCCCAAGGTGCCGGCCGCCGTCGGCCGTCCCTCCAGGCGGCCGAGGGCAGCCACCACCGGCAGCAGCAGCAGGAGCAGGGCCAGGAGCACCACAGGCCTGGCCCACCACCACGCCGCCGTGCCCGACTCCGGTTTGGGAATGGGGGTGAGCAGGAGCAGCCCGGACATCCCCACCAGCAGCGGCAAGTGCCAGAGGTACACGGTCAGCGAGCAGGCTCCCGCCACAGACAGCAGGGCCTTCACCCAACGCAGGGAGCACAGCGGCGCCAGCGCCGGGCGGGCAAGTTCAAGGACGGCAGCCTGCGAAACGCCCAGCAGGAGCAGGCAGAGGCTGGGAGGGTTGAGGTTCACCAGCATGTTTCCCGGGTAGAGCCCGAGGCCCGTGACAATTCCCAGGACAAGATTGGCCGACACCACGATCCCCACCAGCCCTGACCCCGAAACCCTCGCCCAGTACCCGTCCGCTGCCAGGAACCCCAACTGCTGCACGGCGCACCACAGGAACACCAGGTTGGCGTTGGCCAGGATGGGGAGGGCGCCGCGCAGGCAGTCCACGGCCACCACCAGCCCGGTGAAGGCACCCAGGGTGAGCCACGGGGCCCGGGCGTGGCAAGCGGCCAGCAGCGGGATGTTCAACTGCGCCGCAAGGTAAGCGGCCAGGAACCACAGCGGCATCGCGGCACCTGCGGCCATCAGCTGGACCACCTGCGGGTCCACCCCAAGCAGCCCTGCGGTCCACAACCCCAGGAACATCACCGCCAGCAGCGCCATGGCAGGCCGGACCAGGCGCAGCAGCCGGACCCGGACGAACTGCGCCCCCGTTCCGCCGCCGGCCTTGAGTCGCCGCCACGACTGCAGTCCCGTGATGCCGCCGGTGACAAAGAACAGCGGCATCACCATAAAAATCCAGATCACGGGCTCGAACCAGTCCTGCTCCGCGAGGGTGTTCTGGGTGGTCACCGTCCCGTCCGCATGCAGCAGCGGGCTGACCATCATGCAATGTCCCACAACCACCAGTGCCAGGCAGAAGAAACGCACAAGGTCGATGACGGCGTCGCGGCCGCCCGTCGCAGCCAGCCGCGATCCCCTCCCCTGCCTGGCAATGCCGAACACCGTGTTTCCCCTTTACGGCAACGTTGCGCTGCTCACAGCACTATTTTGCGCCTGTCCGCCCTCCCCACAAGGGTGGGAGTGCCGCTGCTGAGTCAGAGCGCCACCGCCAGGAGGCCGAGTACGACGGCGAGCAGCGGCGGGGTGCCTTGGATGGCGGCGGGCCGGAGGTACTTCCTGCCGGTTGCGGCCAGGACTGCGGCGGCCAGGAGCATGGACCCGCAGCTGGAAAAGACCAGGGTCCAGCCCACCACTTCCTGCGCCGAGCCTCCGGCACCCAGTGCCACGCAGCCAACCCCGATGAACGCTCCAATGGCCAGGAACAGATTGTAGAAGCCCTGGTTGCAGGCCAGCGGCCGGGTGGTTTCGGCGTCGGCCTGGGATGCCACGCCAAAGCGCTTCCACGTGGCCGGCCTGGTCCAGGTGACCGACTCCATGCTGAAAATGAAGACGTGCAGCGCGGCGGCAATGAAGGCAAAAAAGAGGGAGGCCAGGATCATTGCTTGATCCCAGCCCCCCTCTCAGCGAAGAGTTTGGCTGCCCTACCGGGTGAGGGTCGCCAGGGTGGTGCTGGCGAAGCTGCCCACAGACTGGTTCCAGTGGCCCAGGAGCCCTTGGAGGTTTTCGCCGTCGGACCGGTGGGCCGGCAGCTGCTCCTGGAGGGTGGCGAGCACGCCGGTGCGGAGCTCGGTGTTGAAGTTGACCTTGCCCACGTTCATGGCGGCCGCCTTCACGAGCTCTTCGGCCGGAATGCCGGAGGCTCCGTGCAGCACCAGCGGAAGGTGCGTGCGCACCGCGATGTCCTGCAGCACGTCCCAGCGCAGCTGCGGCTCGCCCTTGTACTTGCCGTGGACGTTTCCGACGGCGACTGCCAGCAGTTCCGCGCCGGTCCGGGACACAAAGTCCTCCACCTGCGCCGAGTCCGTCAGCCCGGCAACGGACACGCCGGCCTGGTCTGCGGGCTGGTCGGCAGAGAAGGCGCGGTCTTCGTCGCCGGCGAGCCCGCCCAGCTCTGCTTCCAGCACCACGTCCGGACCCAGCAGGCGGCGGGCCGCCAGGACCAGCGCGATGTTGTCCTCATAAGGCAAGGACGAACCGTCGGCGAGGGCCGAATCCGCCCCCGCTGTGACGGCGTCGGACATCACTTGAAGGTCCGTGGCGTGGTCAAGCTGCACGGCGACCGGCACGGCGGCGGCGTCCGCCAGGCCGCGGAGGGCTCCGATGAGGCGCAGGCCGTTGGGCGTGGCAGCCGTCTTGGGAGCGACGAGCAGGATGACGCCGCGGCCGGCTTCTTCGGCCGCCGCCACCACGGCCAGGGCCGTGGTGAAGTCGTAGCAGGTGAACGCCGGGACGGCGGAGCGCTGCTGGAGGGCGGAGGTGACCAGGTGGTCGAGTCGGGTGCGCATCAGACGCCGAGGCCTCCCACCAGGATCCAGGCGACGAACGTCAGGGCGAAGCCGGCCAGGCCCAGGATGGTGGTGAGGACGGTCCAGGTTTTCAGGCCGTCGGATACGGTGAGGCCGTAGTAGCGCACCACGGTCCAGAACCCTGCGTCGGTGACGTGGGACAGGCCCAGCGCGCCGAAGCCGATGGCGATCACGATGACGGCGATCTGGGCAGGGGTGTAGCCGCCTTCCATCACGGCGGAGGTGAGCAGGCCGGTGGTGGTCACGATGGCGACGGTGGCCGAACCCTGTGCTGCGCGGAGCGCCAGGGAGATCACGAAGCCGAGGGCGATCACGGGCAGGCCCAGGTGGTCCAGGGTCTGGGACAGTGCGGCGCCGATGCCGGAGGTGCGCAGGACTTCGCCGAACACGCCGCCGGCGGCAACCACCATCAGGATGGAGGCGATGGGAGGCAGCGCGCCTTCGAAGATTTCACCCGTTTCCTTCAGCGACCAGTTACGGCGAACCGCCAGCAGGAAGAAGGACAGCGCGACGGCCACCAGCAGGGCGAAGAACGGGTTGCCAACGAACGCGGCCAGGCCGTACCAGGAGTTGTCCTTGGGGATGGTGAGCGTGCCCAGGGTTCCGATCAGGATCTGCACGATCGGGGCCGCGATGAGGAAGATGATCAGGCCCGGACGGGGAGGTGCGATAGTGGCGGCACCGGGGCCGTCGTGGCCCACCTTGACCAGGGAGTCGGACCCGAATTCCTCAACCTGCGCCTTGACGGACGGCAGCAGCTCGTAGTCCTTGCGGTTCATGATGCTGGCCACCCAGTAGGACAGGAAGCCCAGCGGAACGCAGATGACCAGGGAGATCAGGGTGATGAGTCCAATGTCGGCGCCGAAGACGCCTGCGCCTGCCACGATGCCCGGGTGCGGCGGAACCGCCACGTGGATCGCGAGCATGATGCCGGCCATGGGCAGGCCGAACTTGACCGGGTGGACCTTGGCAATCTTGGCAAAGGCGTACACGATCGGCACCAGGACGATGACGCCCACCTCGAAGAACACGGGGATGGCCACCAGGAAGCCGACGGCAGTGAGGGCCACTGCCACGCGCTTGGCACCGAGCTTTTCGGTGAAGTGGGAGGCGAGCGACTGCACGCCGCCGGATACCTCAATCATGCGGCCCAGGACGGCGCCGAGGGCGATCAGCAGCGCCACTTTGCCCATGGTGCTGCCAACACCGTTGGCCACAACGGTGAAGACGTCCTTGAGCGGGATCTGGGCGGCGACAGCAACCATGATGCTGACGGTGAGCAGGGCAACGAAGGCCTGGATCTTGAAGCGGATGATCATCACCAGCAGGACGGCGATGCCGAGGGCTGCGATGGTGAGCAGCAGCGGGGTGCCGAGCTCCACTGCGGGTTTGATGGCTGGGGCGTCAGCCGCCCGCACTATGAGCGGGCTCAGAAGGTGGTTCATGACGGGTGTCTCCTTTGACGAGCCAGTCTTCCAGAAGACGGGCTATCAGGCGCTGGTTATTTCTAAAGGGGGGAACGCTGGGAACTGCATGGGGGACTGCCGGAAGGCATGGCGACGGCGGAGGGGCCCGCCGTCGTCGTCCTTGCTTTGGGGTTAGTTGGTGCGCTTGGTGGGGGCGACCACCTTGATGACGGCGGAGTCATCGGCGGCGGCGAGGCCCTGGGCCTGGCCCAGCAGGTAGAGCTGCTCGGCGGCGGCGGCAACGGGGGCTGCCAGGCCGGCGGCGCGGGTGGCCTTGCCCACGATGCCCATGTCCTTGACGAAGATGTCGAGGCGGGACAGGACCTCGGCGCCTTCCTCGTTGTACGCCTCGAGGATGCGGGGTCCGCGGTTGGACAGCATAAACGAACCGGCGGCGCCGGCTTCGAGGGCGGCCAAGGTCTTGGCCTGGTCAAGTCCCAGCGCGTCGGCGAGGGCCATGGCCTCGGCGGCGGCGGCAATGTGCACGCCGCAGAGGAGCTGGTTGACGGTCTTGAGGGCCTGGCCGTCGCCGGGCTTGTCGCCCACCACGGTGAGGGTGGAGGCGAGCAGTTCCAGCGCGGGTGCTGCCTTTTCGCGGGCTTCGGGGGAAGCGCCGACGACGATCAGCAGGTCGCCTTCGCCGGCGCGCTTGGGGCCGCCGGACAGCGGGGCGTCAACGAGTTCGACGCCGTATTCGGCCAGCTTGGCCACGGTGGCGGGGATGGCTTCGGTGCCCACCGTGCTGCCAAGGATCACGACGGCGCCCGGCTCCAGTACGGAGGCCACCCCGGTCTCGCCGAAGAGGACGTCGTTGAGCTGTTCTCCGTTGCGGACGGCCAGGAGCACGGCGTCGGCGCCCTTGGCAGCTTCGCGGGCGGTGCTGAAGGTGGCGATGCCGGCTTCCTGGGCGAGCTTGAGGCGGGGCTCGGCGATATCGAAGCCGTGGACGGTCAGCTGGGAGGCCATGCGGGTGGCCATGGGAAGGCCCATGGCGCCGAGGCCCAGGACGGTGACGGTGTAGTTGCTGGTCATGGTGTTCTCCATTGAATTTGTGCGGTGGGGACTAGAAAGTGTTGCTGAGCTTGCGGGTGACGTCGGCGAGGGACTGGTCGTCCCCCACGTTGCCGGCGAAGACGATGTACGGGATGCCCTTTGCGGGACCGTCCACCGGCTCCCAGAGCGAGACGATGCCGGGCAGCATGGGCCCGCGGACGATCGCGTGGCGGATTTCCAAACCGTGCGCGGCCACGTCGGAGGAGGTGATGCCGCCCTTGGCGATGACGAAACGCGGCGGGAAGGTCTTCAACGTACGGTTCACTACCGCGACGACGGCGGCGGACACCGTGCGTGCGATCCGCAGGCTTTCGGCGGGGTCGTCAGTTTTGATGAGCAGGCGGCTGGTGTGGACGATGACGTCGCCGCCGCGGAGGGCCTCGACGACGGCGTCCACCGTCTGGTCCAGGTGCCCCTTGGCTTCGGCTTCGGCACCGAGGAGCTTCTCGACGTCGATCTCGATGATGCGGGCGGCACTGTGCTGTTCGGTCAGTGCCTGGAGCTGGCGGGTGGTGACGCCAACATGGGATCCGACGACGATGAGGCCGCCGGCTTCCGACGGGGCGTTGCCCTCGAAGGCCTCCCCGGCGGTCAGCGGGGTGCGGATTTCCTGGCCGATGCGGCCGCGGACAAACGGCGGACCCACGCGGTAGAGGAGCTTCTTGCCGCGGCGTTCGGCTTCCTCCAGGCCAAGGGCAAGGGCGCGGAAGTCGTTCTCCGTGACGATGTCCGCCACGATGGGCGTGGAGTCGGTGGCGGATTCGATGGCGTCCGCGATGGCTTTGGCGGAGATGGCAGGGTCCTGGGCGGCCGCTCCGGCGCGGATGATGTTCAGGTCCAGCACGATCACTGAATCGGCCGCGAACCGGCCCTGCGACTTCTCCTCCACATAGTCCGCCATCACGGAGGTGGCAAAGCCGAAGGTGGCATCCTTCGCAAACTCGGTCTCGGACACAGGGGTGAGTGTCCCTGCCGTGTCGCCGGTTCCGCGCATGTAGTGGAGGCCGCCGATGGTGACCCGCCCGGCGTCCGGGAAGGCCGGGACCAGGACCACGCCGTCGGTCTTTTCTCCACTGACGTCCGCCACGGTGGCGGCGATGACGTCCGGCTCCAGCGGGTAGTGGCCGCGCAGGGTGGAATCGCTGCGGCTGACGAAGCCGAGGCGGAGCTTTTCAGGGGATCCGGCAGCGGCGAGGGCGTTGCGGACCACTTCTTCGTTGCGGGCGGCAGCTTCGGCGGGGTCCAGGCTGCGGGTGTTGGTGAGGACGTAGACGGCCGGCTTGGACTGGCCGAAGGCCCAGATGAAGTCCTCAACGTCCCAGCGGGTGAGCACGGGCAAATCTGCCACGGACTGCGTTCCGGTGGGGTCGTCGTCGAGCACTACAAGGACGCGGGGGGTCTCCGCATTGGAAGCGGCCAGCGTGCCGGCCACCAGTTCGGCGGGAATCGCGACCTCGGCCGGGTAGGCGGCCAGAACGTCTGCTTCAAGCGTCACAGTGCACTCCGTTGTGTATGTATCCGGCATCGCGGATCCTGGATTTTGTCGAACTGTAAGATGTCTGACATCTTGCATTTGAATGCTAGTGTGGCACAGGACATAAAGACGCGCAAGTAGACTTGTCTGACATATCCACGAGGGCACGCAACGGGGGCAGCATGGCAAGGAAATCGCTGGTTGGCGAGGTCGCCGACGAGCTGCTGGACCGCATTATCGGCGGCGAGTTTCCGCCCGGTTCATTGGTTCCCGGAGAACATGAACTCAGCGCCCGGCACGAAGTCAGCCGGATGACCGTCCGCGAAGCCATGAAGACCCTGGAGGCGCAGCACATCCTCAGCGTGGAACGGGGCCGCGGTACGTTCGTGAACCCGCTCAACCGGTGGGCATCACTGGAAGCCGTGCTTCGCGCCGCCTCCGAGGGCAAGAACGAGGCCGAAGCCTCCATCCAGCTCATCGAACTGCGCCGGATGCTCGAGACGGGCGCGTGCGAACTCGCGGCGGGACGGATCAGCGACGCCGATGTCGGGGTGCTGTTTGGCTATGTGGCCGCCATGCGCGCCGCCCATGAGGTGAACGATGTTGCCGCGTTCGTGGAAGCGGACCTCGCCTTTCACGATCTGATCCTGCATGCCTCCGAGAACGTTTTTGTGGCCGTACTGTTTGAGCCGCTCCATCGGGTGCTGGAAAAACGGCGGACCGAAACCTCGGCCGTGCGCCAGATCCAGGAACACGCCATCGGGCACCACCAGAACATCGCCGAAGCGCTGGAATCGCGGGACGCTGGACGCTCACGTGAAGCGATGGACGCGCACATGCAGCAGACCCTGGACGACCTCAAGAACCTGGTGCTCGAGTCCAAGTAGCCCGCTCCCCCGGGCTTAGGGGTGCGGGCGGCCGGTGGTTCCGCGGACCACCAGCGCAACGCCGGCCTGGTGACGGTTTCTCAACGGAACATCGGGATAGAGGCTGGTCAACGTTCTTGAACTGCTATTAGTCTTCAAGAACGGCCCGCAACCGGGAGACCCAAGGCAATCACGAGGAGCGAAGTTGTCCAACCACACGTACAGCATTTCTGAAATTGTCGGCACGTCGGATCAGGGAGTGGACGACGCCGTCCGCAACGGTATCGCCAAAGCATCCCAGACACTGCGCAACCTGGACTGGTTCGAAGTGAAGGAAATCCGGGGGCACCTGGAAGAGGGCAAGATCGCCGACTGGCAGGTGACCATCAAGCTCGGCTTCCGGCTCGAAGAGCACTAGTCCAACCCGGACTGGCCCGCAGTCAGCGTCGCGAAACCCCATACAGGGACGTTAACTGCGGGCCAGTTTTGGGTTAATCAGTTCGCCGAGACGGCACCTGCCGAGCGCCGCCGCCATACGGTCGGGACGCCGTCGAACGCGGGAAACACGTGGCCTTCGAAGAAGGACAGCACCGTGTGCGGATCAAGATCGGGGCTCCAGAGCCCGGACACCGGGCAATGCGAGCCGGTGGCGGTGGAGGGAGCGCCGGCAGCCGACGCCTGGCGTTCCTTGAGCAGTGCGATGCGTTTCATCCTTGAGACCATCCTTGGGTAAGCAGTTCGTGCTTCCAGCCTAGGAAGGCTACAGCGGCTTCCCAATGGGCTCGTGGCCAGAATCAGTCCGTGTGGCTGGCCAAATGTACAGCGCCACCCGCCGCGGCTACTCCCTGTCCCCTGCGGCGGCCGGGGTGTCTGCGGCGTCCACAACCGGGGCGGGCCGCTGCTGTTCCCCCGCCTCTGCGCCGAGGCTGCCCAGAAGGGCGAGGGCGTCCGACGACGGCGAGCCGGGCCGCGCGGAATAGGCCCTGAGCATCTGGTCGGGGTCGTCCGGGAGGACAAGGGTTTCAAAGTTCAGTTCGAGATCGCCCACGGCGGGATGGTGCAGGCGGACGGTCCCCGCGGACCGGCTTGCGACGCGGTGCCCCGCCCACCACTGCCGGAAGCACTCGCTGTTGACTGCCAACTCGCCCACCAGGTGGTTGGCCTGCGGGTCGTTCGGGTGCCGGCCCACATCGAGGCGGAGCGCTCCGGCAGCTTCGGCGGCCACCGTCTTCCAGTCGCGGAACAGCTCCCGGGCGGCGGGGTCGAGGATGAGCCAGCGGGTCAGGTTCCTCTCCGCCGGCGGCAGCGCGGGGAAGTCGGTGAACAGCTGGAACGCCAGCGGGTTGCCGGCCAGCACGTCACTGCGGCGGCCCAGCACCAGGGCCGGCACGTCGCCCACGGCTTCCAGGAGATGGCGCAGCGCGGGGCGGACTCCCTGCGCCGGTTGCCCGGCGGACCGTGGCGAGGCTGCACAGTTCTCCAGCAGGTCCATCATGTGCGCGTGCTCGCTGGTGCTTAGCCGGAGTGCCCGGGACACGGAGTCCAGCACGGTGCGTGAGGGGTGGATGTTGCGGCCCTGTTCCAATCGGACGTAGTAGTCGGTGCTGACTCCCGCCAGCCGGGCAACCTCCTCGCGCCGAAGGCCTGGCACCCTGCGGGCACCGGACGCGGGCACGGCCCCGATGTCCTCCGGGCTCAGCCGGGACCGCATGGCTTTGAGGAATTTTCCGAACTCGGCGCTTTGACCCATGCAGACCATTGTGACCCGCGCCGGCCACCCCGTTCTACAACGAGGGTAGGACTGGCAGTCCTAGGAAAAACAAGATCAGCCTTGGTTACTGACATCGCGGGCAAAACTGCATAGGCTCGATAACGAGGCAGTGGAAACCGCTTTCTCACGGTCGATTCCACGGCACCCAACCCAGTACCTTTCAAGGAGCCACCCATGTCAGAGCTGACACTGAACAACGGCGTTACCATCCCCCAGCTTGGTTTCGGTGTTTTCCAGGTGCCGCCGGAGGACACCCAGCGGGCCGTCGAGGACGCCCTCGAAGCGGGATACCGCCACATCGACACCGCCGCCGCCTACAGCAACGAGGCAGGCGTGGGGGCAGCCATCGCGGCCACCGGGCTTCCACGCGAGGACATCTTTGTTACCACCAAGCTCCGGAACGGCGATCAGGACCGCGCCCAGGCCGCATTCCAGGACAGCCGCAAGACACTCGGCCTGGACTACGTGGACCTATACCTCATCCACTGGCCCGTTCCTTCCCAGGGCATGTATGTGCAGGCCTGGAAGGAACTGGAGCGGCTCTACGAAAACAAGGAGATCCGGGCCATCGGCGTCTCCAACTTCCTCGGCGACCACCTGGACAACCTGCTGGCATCCTCCGACATTGTTCCGGCCGTGAACCAGATCGAGCTGCACCCCAGCTACCAGCAGGCGGAACTGGCGGAAAAGTGCCGAAGCCTGGGCATCGCGGTGGAAGCGTACAGCCCGCTGGGCCAGGGCGGTGACCTGAACGGCAGCGCCGTGACCGCCGTCGCCAACGCCCACAACGCCACCACCGCCCAGGTGGTCCTCGCCTGGCACCTGGCCGCCGGGAACATCGTGATCCCCAAGTCCGTGAATCCCGGCCGGATCCGGGAAAACTTCGCTGCCTCAACCCTCACGCTGTCCGCCGAGGAGCTCGCAGCCATCACGGCGCTGGAATCCGGGGCCCGCCTTGGCTCGGATCCCGCCGTCGCCTCCTTCACGCAGCTGTAGCAGCACCCCACCAAAGGATTCAGACAATGCAGTACACCCACCTTGGCCGTTCAGGCCTCAAAGTCTCCCGGCTGTGCCTGGGCACCATGAACTTCGGCCCCCAGACGGAGGAGGCCGATGCCCACAGCATCATGGACTCCGCCCGCGAACAGGGCATCAACTTCTTCGACACCGCCAACGTGTACGGCGGCGCCGGCCACCGCGGCTGGACCGAGGAAATCATCGGCCGCTGGTTCGCCAAGGGCGGCGATCGCCGCGAGCACACCGTACTGGCCACCAAGCTCTACGGCACCATGACGGACCGGCCCAACGAATCCAGGCTCTCCGCGCTGAACATCCGCCGCGCACTGGATGCGAGCCTGAAACGGCTGCAGACGGACTATATCGACATCTACCAGTTCCACCACATCGACAGGGACACCCCCTGGGACGAGGTTTGGCAGGCCATCGAAGTGGCCGTCCAGCAGGGCAAGATCCTGTACTCGGGGAGCAGCAACTTCGCCGGCTGGCACATCGCCCAGGCCCAGGAAGCGGCCCGGCGGCGGAACTACACCGGCCTGGTCAGCGAGCAGTCCATCTACAATCTGTTGACGCGCGACGTGGAACTCGAGGTCGTCCCGGCCGCCCAGCAATACGGGCTGGGACTCATCCCCTGGTCTCCGCTGCACGGCGGACTCCTGGGCGGGGTGCTGAAGAAGGAGCACGACGGCGTCCGGCGCACCGAAGGACGCGCGGCCGAAACGCTGAAGAAGCACCAGGACCAGATCCGGCAGTACGAGGACTTCGCTGACGAACTCGGCCAGGAACCCGGCGACGTGGCCCTTGCCTGGCTCTTGCACCAGCGGGCCGTCACCGCGCCCATCGTGGGGCCGCGGACCCGGGAACAGCTCGACGCCGCCATCCAGGCCCTGGACGTCACGCTCGACGCCGACGCCCTGAAGCGGCTCGATGACATCTTCCCCGGGCACAAGACGGCACCCGAAGACTACGCGTGGTGAACCCACTCGTTCGCGAGGCCGATACGGTTTCGCCGAGAAGCGTCCTGTTTATCGGCGGCACCGGGGTCATCAGTGCGGCGGCCGCAGAACGCGCCGCCGCACTGGGCCACCGGCTGACCATCCTCAACCGGGGCCGGTCCACGAGGCCGGTTCCGGAAGGGGTGGAAACCCTGTCCGCGGATGTCCGCGACGCCCCGGCGGTCCGGGAGGCGCTGGCCGGCCGGGAGTTCGACGCCGTTGCGGACTTCATCTCCTACACCCCGGACCAAGCCAAGGCCAGCCTGGACCTGTTCGCCGGGCGCACCGGACAGTACGTCTTCATCAGTTCCGCCTCGGCCTACCAAAAGCCGCCCACGCGGCTGCCCATCAGGGAATCCACGCCGCTGAAGAACCCGTTCTGGCAGTATTCGCGGGACAAGATCGCCTGCGAGGAGCTTTTCTTCGAGGCCTACCGCGAGCAGGACTTTCCGGTGACGGTGGTGCGGCCGTCGCACACCTATGACCGGACCAAGATCGCGATGGTGGGCGGCTGGACGGACCTCCACCGGATGCGTGCCGGGCTGCCGGTGATGGTGCACGGCGACGGCACCTCGCTCTGGACCCTGACCCACAGCCGGGACTTCGCCAAGGCGTTCGTTGGGCTGCTCGGCCGGCCCCAGGCCGTGGGCGAGAGCTACACCATCACCTCGGACGAATACCTGCCCTGGAACCAGATCTACCAACTGTTTGCCCGGGCAGCGGGTGTCAGGGAGCCGGAGCTGGTCCACGTCGCGTCGGAAACCATCGCCGCCCACAGCCAAGAGCTCGGCGCAAATCTGTTGGGCGACCGCTCCCACTCGGTGGTGTTCGACAACAGCAAGATCAAGTCCCTGGTGCCCGATTACCGCGCCACCATCCCCTTTGCCGACGGCGCCCGCGAAATCGTGGACTGGCACGACTCCCACCCGGACCTCCAGGTGGTGGACCGGAACTTCATGGACCTGAGCGACCGGTTGATTGACTGGGCTCAGCGGGGCACCTGATCCGGCCCGGCTGAGCCGGTTGGCTGACGCGCCGCAGTGGAAAGCGCCCGAGTCTGTTGCGCAGCTGCGTGCAGCGGGCCTGCCGAGCTCTTCTACAACGTTCTAGATACCGCCTTTCCCGCGGTGCCGCAAGGCTTGTTTTCTCCGCACCCCCACTACTAAGTTACTGGGGAAGCGTTTTCCCATCTCAGAATTGAAAGGATTCACTAATGAATCCCTCCCGAACTCCTGCGCGCCTGCTCTCCGTCGCAGCCGCCGGCGCGGCACTCACGTTCGGCTGCCTGGCAGCCCCGGCATCCGCCGTCGGGCCCTCCCCCAAGCCCGGCGTCCCCGGCGTCCAGCTGGATCACCTGGATCGCGGCCTGGTGGCGGCCAAGACATCCGAAGGAGTGTTCCTCAGCTGGCGCCTGCTCGGCCACGAAGCCACCGGATCCTCCGCCACCGGACTCACGGGCACTGACTTCAACGTGTACCGGGACGGCCAGAAGCTGGCCACGGTCACGGACAGCACCAACTTCCAGGACCCCGCTGGAACGGCGGCGTCGAAATACGAGGTGCGTGCCGTCGTCGGCGGCGCTGAAGTGGACCACGGCGCAACCGCCACCTCCTGGGGCGGCAACTCCAAGGACATTCCGCTGAAGAAGCCGGCAGACGGTGTCACCCCCGCGGGCCAGGCCTACACGTACTCCGCCAACGATGCTTCCATCGGTGATGTGGACGGCGACGGCCAGTACGAATTCGTGGTCAAGTGGGACCCAAACAACTCCAAGGACGTCTCCCAGGCTGGCTACACCGGCAACACCTACGTGGACACCTACAAGGCGGACGGCACGCTGCTCCACCGGATCGACTTGGGCGTGAACATCCGCTCCGGAGCCCACTACACCCAGCTCCTGGTCAACGACTTCGACGGCGACGGCCGCGCCGAGATGATGATGAAGACCGCGCCGGGGACCAAGTCCACCAACTTCAACGCCGACGGCAGCGTTGCCTCGGAGAACTTCATTTCCCTGCTCCAGCAGGACATCAAAGCCGGCTACGCCAACTCGGATGACTACCGGATGAGCGCGGCAGACTACTACCAGCACATGGTGAAGACCTTCCAGGGCTGGACGGAGCACCAGGAGGTGAAGGCCGGCCGTTGGCCCGCCACGCTGGAGGAAGCGTTCGGCATTGCGAAGAAGTACCAGTACCCGCTGTCCCAGGCCGACGCCGAGGCGCTGACGGACTACTTTATGGACGTCTATGCCCCGTCGCGCAGCGCCCGGAACAACCTGCGCGCTTTTGAAGGCTTCATCGTGTCCGGCCCCGAGTACCTCACCGTGTTCGAGGGTGCCACGGGCAAGGAGCTCAAGACCGTTGCCTACCAGCCGGACCGGCACGACGACGGCCTGATGTGGGGCGACTACGCCATGGCCCGGATCGAACCGGGAAACCGCGTGGACCGGTTCCTCGCCGGCGTCGCCTACCTGGACGGCAAGAAGCCCGCGGCGGTCTTCGCCCGCGGCTACTACACCCGCACCACACTGGCGGCGTACACCTGGGACGGGTCCAACCTCTCGCCCGTCTGGAACGTGGACTCCGGCTGGACGCCGATGACCAACCCGTTCAACGACAGCCCGCACGGCCGGGACGGCACCGACCCGGAATTCGGCAAGCTCACCACGCAGGGCTTCCACTCCCTCAGCGCCTCGGACGTGGACGGCGACGGCAAGCAGGAGATCGTCTACGGCTCGGCCACGATCGACGACGACGGGTCATTGCTGTACAGCTCATTCGACACCCTGCCGGTCGGCAGCGCCGCACCCGGCGAGGAGGCACGGCTGGGCCACGGCGACGCCATGCACGTCACCGACATCGACCCGAACCGCCCGGGCAAGGAGATCTTCACCGTCCATGAAGGTGCCACCTACGCGCCCTACGGCTACGCCATGCGCGACGCCGCCACCGGGGAGGTCCTCTTCGGCGAGTATTCCGGCAAGGACACGGGCCGCGGCATGATCGGTGACGTAGATCCCTCCGTTCCCGGCATCGAGAACTGGGCCATCGGCATGCAGTCCGCCGACGGCGACAAGCTTTCCCCGTCTGCCCCGGGCACCAACATGAGCATCAAGTGGGCCGCCGACATGACCACGCAGATCGTCAACGGCGCCGGCGACCAGACAACCACCATCGATGACTGGAAGCGCGGCCGGCTCCTCACCGCAACGGACACCCGCACCAACAACGGCACCAAGGGCACCCCGAGCCTGGTGGCAGACGTGGTGGGCGACTGGCGTGAGGAACTGCTGGTACGGGCCGCCGACAGTTCCGTCCTGCGGATGTACCTCAGCACCGAAGTGACCAACCACAAGCTCTACACCCTGATGCACGACCCGCAGTACCGGGCAGAGGTTGCCCGGCAGAACACCACGTACAACCAGCCCGCCTACACGGACTTCTACTTCGCCTCAGACATGGACTTCGGCAACGTCCCACTGCGGGCCGCGTGGTTGCCCGGCAGCGTGAAAGCGCTGGAGCACGTACTGGAGGACCTTGTCGACTCAGGGGACGTGGCAGGACCGGTGGGCAGCCAATTGACGGCGAGCGTCCAGCAGGCGGCGAAAGCAGTGGACGACGGCAACGCGGCCAAGGCGGCACAGGCGATCCAGCGCTTCGTGGACTTCCTCGGCCAGCAGAAGGGCCCGGACAAGGTGTCCGACACTGCCCGCGTATCGCTGACGTACAACGCCGAAAATATTCTGCGGGCGTTTGAGGGCCAGGACGGCCGGATAAGGGAGAGACTGTTGGAATGACACTTGCACCGCTGATCAAACTCAACGACGGTAACGCCATTCCCCAACTGGGCCTCGGCACCTGGCCGCTGGACGACGACCAGGCAGCGACCGCCGTCGTACAGGCCCTGGAAGCCGGGTACCGGCACATCGATACTGCCGTGAAATACGGCAACGAGCGTGGCGTGGGGAACGGGGTGCGGGCCAGCGGCGTAGACCGCGGGGAGCTGTTCATCACCACCAAGCTTGATGGGCAGTTCCAGGGCAACGACCGCGCCGTTGAGGGGCTGAACGGGGCGCTGGAGCGGCTGGGGCTCGACTATGTGGACCTGCTCCTGATCCACTGGCCGCTGCCCCAGCGCGACGACTACGTGTCCACGTGGAAGACCTTCGAGCGGTTGCAGGCGGAGGGCAAGGTCCGCTCCATCGGCGTTTCCAACTTCAAGCCGGCCCACCTTGAGCGTTTGATGACCGAAACCGACGTGGTGCCGGCTGTGAACCAGATACAGCTGAGCCCAGCCATAACCCGGACGGCGGAACGGGAATTCCATGAAAAGCACGGAATTGTCACCGAGTCCTACAGTCCGCTGGGTGGATCCGGGGCCAGCCTGCTTGATGCTCCCGTCCTGGTCCAACTGGCCGAAAAACATGGCAAAACACCTGCTCAATTGGTTCTTCGGTGGCATATTCAGCACGGACTTGTAACGATCCCGAAAACAGCAAATCCGGAGCGGATGAGGGAGAACCTGGAGATCTTCGACTTCGCCCTGGATCCGCAGGATCTCGCGGAACTGACCATCCTCGACGAGGGCCCCGGCGCGGGCCTTGACTCGGACCTCACGGGCCACTAAACGGCCCTGAAGTGCACCTTTCCTCCTTCCCGGGGTTGGCAAACGGATAGTAAGCATGATTACTATTGAGGCAGAAGGATGAAGTGCTTCCGGGATCCGGAGGCCTCCTTTACTTAGGAAGAGGAACGAAAAATGGGATTTATTGCATTTCTTATTCTCGGACTTATCGCTGGTGCGATCGCTAAGGCGATCCTTCCGGGCAGGCAGGGTGGCGGCTGGCTCATCACCCTCGTGCTCGGCGTCGTTGGAGCACTGCTCGGCGGCTGGATCGGTGGAATGATCTTCGGCAGCGGGCTGCAGGAGTTCTTCTCCCTGCAGACGTGGCTGCTGGCCATCGGCGGCGCACTCATCGTGCTCCTCGTGTACGGCATGGTCACCAAGCGCGGCGTGCGCGGCTAACTCCCGCGCCAGCCAGGAAGCCGGCCTGGGGACACCATCCCCGGGCCGGTTTTCCTATCTCCCCCGCCTTGGGTCTGTTGCCCTTGGCTGGAACTGAAAACCTTCTCACGGAGCAGGAGTTCATCATGAAAAACAAACTTCTTTTAGGTGTCGGAGTGGCCGTCGGGTACGTTCTCGGATCGCGGTCCGGCCGGGCGGCCTACGACAAGCTCAAGGCACGGGCTGCCGGAGTCTGGGACAGCAAGCCTGTCCAGGACAAGGTGACCGTAGCCACGGAAGCCATCAAGGAAAAAGCCCCGGAAGTAGCGGACCAGCTCACTGAGGCCGCCCGCCGCGCCGGCACCGTGCTTGGCTCCGCGGTGCACCGTGACGGGTCGGCCGGCTCGCCTGGCTCTACGGGCGCTGGCTCAACGGGTTCTGGTTCAACGGGTTCTGGTTCAACGGGCGGCGGCGGGACTCCCGCGGGTGCTTCTGCGGCCGGGGACCTCAACGGAGACCACGTCCCGTCCCACAGCACGCACCCGGAGACGCTCAACCTGGACACCTCCAGTGGCGAGGCCCAGTCCAAGGCCTAGCTGATCTTGTTGGCGCGTTACGCGGTCTACCCCGTGTGACAAGGCACCTGAGCGCCGATGTGTTACAACTGGATGGTTTTGTTGGCCGTCGCGATCCTTGGGGGACGCGGCGGCCAGCGGCGCATTAACCAGCATTTTGATCCGAGCGGTATGTCTGCCCCCACGGCACTGCGGCATCAAGAGCCCCGCGGACGGTGTATTACTTGAGGCGCGGGGCGCCGACCACAACGGTTCCGTCCAACTCCTCCGAGTAAACGATTTGAGCCGACAGTCCCGCAGCACCCATGATGGCGGCAGTCCCCGCTGCCTGCCGCTCACTCGTTTCAATAACAAGGCGACCAGTCAGGTCGAGCCACGTTGGGGCGTCGCCGATGATCCGGCGGTGGAGATCCAGGCCGTCCGGTCCGCCGTCAAGCGAGCTGCGCGGTTCATGGATCCTGGCCTCGAGCGGCATGGTGGGCAGCACGTCCGTGGGTACGTACGGGGCGTTCACCACAATGAGCTGCACCTGCCCCCTAAGCCGCGACGGAAGTGCTGCATAGAGATCACCCTGGTGGACTTGCCCGGCTACAGCCGCGAGATTTCGGCGAGCGCACTGCACGGCTGCGGAGTCGATGTCTGCGGCATGGAGTTCGCGGACAGGCACCTGAGATGCCACCGCCACGCCCACAGCCCCCGATCCACAGCAAAGGTCAACAACGATTCCCGGCCTTCCACCAACCGCGAGGTCTTCCCGCAGCAGGGCTACGGCCTCAGAGACAACCAGTTCGGTGCGCCGTCGCGGGACAAAGACACCGGGATCAATGGCGATGCGAAGTCCGCTGAACCCGGCCCAGCCAACAATGCATTCAAGCGGCTCACCGGAAACGCGGCGGTCAATCCACGCGGCCAGCTCTTCGGAACCGGCTGCTTCCGACAACAACAGCTGCGCCTCTTCCTCGGCGAAAACGCAGCCCGAAGCGCGCAACAGGTCGACAACTTCGGCAAACAGAGGGCGGGCAGGTGATGCGGGACGCGGCATAGAAACGCCTTTCGGTGGGCCAGCGGGCACTCGCGCGTCTTCCAGCGTTGACCGAACCAGCCTTGGCGGCCCGGGCGGCAAGGGGTGGGAGTACCCGAAACTGATGAAGAAGGAATCGGACTCACCTCCTTTGCCGTGGCTGGAATCCAATGCTAAACCGTAGTTCCGCTGAGTGCTGGCATTTTATTGGCAGGATGGACCCATGACTTCCCCCGCCCAGCACCCCATCATCTGGACCGGCACGTACACGCCCGACGGCGGCGGTCGGGCAGAAGGGATCGGAGCCTTGTCCGCCCACCCCGACGGAAGGTTGGAATGGCTGGGTACGGCAGCCAAGGCCGATTCGCCGTCGTTCGTTGCCGTCCACCCCAAGCTCCCCGTGGTGTACGCGGTAGCGGAACAGCGCAAGATGGTCCGGGCGTTCCGGCGCAGCGGCGACTTCGGACTTGAGCCCCTTGGTGATCCGCGGCCTGCCGGGGAAGCGACCTGCCACGTGGCCGTGGACCCGCAGGGCCGCTTCCTCACAGCCGCCTGCTGGGGCGACGGTCAGGTACTGCTCTATGAACTCGATTCCGGCGGCGGCATCACGGCACGCTTTCCCGCGCCCGCCTCGGTGGATCCGCACTCCAGCCAGACCCCGGGCAAGCCGCGTCAGAGCCGCGCCCACGCCAGCCTCATCCTGCGGGACGGCCGGATCATGACTACCGACCTGGGCCACGACACCCTCCGCATCTGGAACTATGTGCCGGGATCGGGCCTGCAGGCAGACCACGAGGTGGCACTCCCCTTCGGCTGCGGGCCCCGCCACATGGCCCAGCACCCCAGCGGCAACGTCTTTGTGGTTTCCGAATACTCCATCGAAGTCTTCGTCGTCAGGCCGGAGGCGGGAACGTTTGAGCTCGTTTTCCGGGGCCCTGCCACTGCCGGCGGCAGCCTGCCCGATGACTCGGCAGCGGAGATCTGCCTCGACACCCAAGGACGTCACGCCTACGTGGGCGTCCGCGGCTCCAACCTCCTGGGCGTACTGGAGGTCGCCACCGAAGGCACAGAACTGCTGCCCATCAAGGACTTTCCCAGCGGCGGAGACTGGCCGCGCCACCACCTCGTCACCGGCAACTGGCTGCACGTCGCCCACGAACGGTCGGACAACATCGCCACCTATGAGTTGGACCCGGCAAGCGGACTGCCCGGGCCCCTGGTCCACAACCTGCGGACGCCGTCGCCCACCGCGCTGGTGCCGGCCACCTGACGCGGATGTGCCCCTGGGCCCGTCGGGGTACAGGTCCTACGGCAACTCTCACGGTTGCTCCCTGAAGCTTCCAGGGCCACCTGCAGCGGCTTTTCCTAAACGCTGGAGTTATTCGGTGCAAGCGTTTACAGTTGTGACGTGGTTCACAGGGTCGACGCGATCCGGTCACCAGGCATCCCATGCCAAATCCCTTGCCCCGGGCAAGCCTGTACAGCAGCGCAGCTACCAGGAAAGGTCTCTTCCTTGAAATTCCGCACCCTCCCCGGCGCTTCCCCACGCGCCACAACACGAACAGCCGCCGCACTGACGGCCGCCCTCGTGGCCGTTTCGGCGTCGGTTCTACCGGCGCAGGCCACTCCGGGCACCCGGAACACCACCAACCAAGGCACCGGAATCCCGGTCAGCATTGCCAAAAGCACCGGCACCAAGAACCCTGGCGACGACGGCCAGGGCAACAACGGCCGGGGCAACAAAAAGCAGGCCACAACGCCCGCCTTGCACAGCCTGCGCGCACCCGTCACCGACGAGAACTTCTACTTCGTTATGGCTGACCGCTTCAGTAACGGAAGCACCACGAACGACGACGGCGGCCTGGGCAGCAACCCCATGGTGTCCGGCTTCGACCCCACCAAAAAGGGCTTTTACAACGGCGGCGACCTTGCTGGCCTGCTGGACAAGATCGACTACATCCAGGGCCTGGGCACCACCTCCATCTGGCTGACCCCCAGCTTCAAGAACAAGGCAGTGCAGCCCGAGGACAAGTCCGCCGGCTACCACGGCTACTGGGTCACGGACTTCACCCAGATCGATCCCCACCTCGGCACCAACGGCGAACTCAAGGCACTCATCGACGAGGCCCACAGCCGCGGCATGAAGGTGTACTTCGACATCATCACCAACCACACTGCGGACGTCATCGGCTATGAGGAAGGCGCGCGGAAGGGCTATGTCTCCAAAGACGCCGTCCCGTATAAGACGGCGGCAGGAGAGGAATTCGATGACAGGGACTACGCGGGCACGGCAAACTTTCCCGAGCTCAACGCTGCCACGTCGTTCCCCTACAAACCGGTCCTGGAACCGGGCGAAGAGAACCTGAAGGTTCCGGCCTGGCTGAACGATCCCACGCTGTACCACAACCGGGGCGACACCACCTTTGTGGGCGAAGACTCCTTCTACGGTGACTTTTTCGGCCTGGATGACCTCTTCACCGAGCAGCCCAGGGTGGTGGACGGAATGAAGGACATCTACAAGACCTGGATCGGTGACTTCGGCGTAGACGGCTTCCGGATCGACACCATGAAGCACGTCAACAACGAGTTCTGGCAGGATTTCGGCCCGGATGTCCTCGGCTACGCCAAGGAGCAGGGCAAGGACGAGTTCTTTATGTTCGGCGAGGTCTTCGACACCAGCAAGAGCTTCACTTCCCAGTTCACCACGCGGAACAAGATGCAGGCGGTGCTGGACTTCCCCTTCCAGGACGCGGCCCGCAACTTCGCTTCCAAAGGGCAGGGCGCAGGCACCCTGGAATCGTTCTTCGCTGGCGATGACTGGTACACCGACGCCGATTCCAACGTCTACCAACTGCCCACGTTCCTGGGCAATCATGACATGGGCCGCATCGGAAGCTTCATCGCCACGGACAACCCCGGATCGTCCGACGCCGAAAAGGTGGCCCGCGACCAGCTCGCCCATGAGCTGATGTACTTTTCCCGGGGCAACCCGGTGATCTACTACGGCGACGAACAGGGCTTCACCGGCCCCGGCGGCGACCAGGACGCCCGGCAGACGCTGTTCGCCAGCCAAGTGCCGGAGTACCTCGACGACGACCTGCTGGGCACGGATGCCACGCACGCCACGGACAACTTCAACCAGGACCACCCGCTGTACACCAAAATCAGTGAGCTGGCCGCGCTGACCAAGGAGCACCCGGCCCTCCGCGACGGCGCCCACCAGCACCGTTACGCATCCGACGGTCCCGGGATCTATGCCTTCTCGCGCACCGACGCCGATGACCAGCGCGAATATGTGGTGGCACTGAACAACAGCGAGCAGCCGCAAACCGCCGAGGTGCCCACCTATATCGCCAAGCGCACCTACACCAGGATCTACGGCGAAGCCGCTGACGAAACCAAAACCTCGGAGGACAGCAAGCTGACGGTCACCGTTCCCCCGCTCTCCGCCGTGGTCTACGAGTCCTCCGGCCGGATCCCGCACTCCAAGGCCGCGCCCGCCGTCGTCCTCCAGGAGCCGGCCGCGGCGCAAGGTGACAACGGGCGGCTTAAGGTGACGGCCGACGTCGACTCCTCCTCATTCAATGAGGTCACCTTCGAGGCCAGGCCAGCAGGCGGCCAGTGGCAGCCCATCGGCACGGACGACACCGCACCGTACCAGGTGTTCCACGACGTGGCGGCGCTGGATGCCGGCACCCCCGTGGAGTACCGCGCTACGGTGCTGGACAACGGCGGACACACCGCAACCTCACAGAGCCGCGCAGCAACGGTTCCCGTGCCGGTCCTCACCCTGCAGAAACCTGTTGAGGGCAGCAGTGCGAAGGGCTCCGTGGAGCTCAGTGCCACCGCGGACCCGGAAAAGGCGAGCCATGTGGTGTCTTTTGAACGCAGCGTCGCCGGCGGGGACTGGACCGCGGTGGGTTCGGATGATTCATCACCGGTGTACTCGCTGAAGGACGACGTATCAGGCCTCCCGGACGGAACGCAGGTGGGGTACCGCGCCAGCATGGCGGGCCCGGGTTTCAGCGTTACCAGCAGTGTCCGGACCGTCACCGTGGGTGATGCGCCGCAGCCCGATGCGGTGACGGTGGCGGGATCCCTGAACGAGGCCATGGGCTGCACGGCGCCCTGGGACCCTGCGTGTTCCCAGGCCAGGATGGTCCTGGACCCCGCGGACAGGATCTGGCGGCTGACCGTTGATCTTCCCGCCGGGCAGTACGAGTACAAGGCCGCACTCAACGGCAACTGGGATGTGAGCTACGGGGCCGGCGGTATCTTGAACGGATCAAACATCATGCTGGACCACCCGGGCGGACCGGTCACGTTCCGGTACGACAACAGCACGCATGTCATCAGCGCGGTGTACGCATCGCAGCAGCCCGGCGCCGTTGCGGCTGCGGGGAGCATGGACAGCGAACTCGGCTGCGCCACGGACTGGGAGCCGGCCTGTGACCAGGCACAGCTGGCCCTCGACCCGGCCAATCTCGTGTGGAAGCTGTCCGTCCCGGACCTCCCGGCCGGCAGCTATGAGTTCAAGGCCGCCTTGGACAGGTCGTGGGGAGTCAGTTACGGTGCGGGTGGAAGTTCGCCGGGTGCCAATATCGTGTTTGAGCACGACGGCGGCCCGGTCACCTTCCGTTACGACCACTTCACCCACCTCATCACCGCGGGCTGAAAGCAAGTGACATCCCCGCCCCGAGAGGGCGGGGATGTCACTTAGCGCCCGGGTGTCCCACCTGGAACGTCGTCAGGTGACCCCGCGAGGCGGGGAGGGTCGGTGCAGGCGCGGACGCTAGCTTCTAACGGCGTGCCCGAGGCTTGCGATGAGACGGCTTATGGCATCCTCGGCGCTGGGCGGGGGTCCGAAAACCTCAGACTGTCGCGTTGTGTGGGCAACATACTTACCGGTTTGGAACCAGCCCATCATGGCAGCCATGTCCTTGGCCATCGGGGTGACCGGTCCCGTCAGCGCCCCGACTGCCCGCAGGACGCCAACCGGCACCGACTGGACGCGAACCTCCTCACCGGTCAGCCGCTCTGCGATGTCTGCGAACTCCTGCATGGAGATGGGCCTGTCCCAGCCGATGTCGATCCGCTGGCCCTCCACCCCCGGAGCATCCACGGCAGCCGCCAGATAGCCGGCAAGATCCGGCGTGAGCACAAAGGTCAGCGGGATTCCCGGCGAACCGAACCACCTGACTCTGTGCTTGGTGACGGGATCGCCGCCGAACCGGGTCACCTGGTCCAGGAAGGCTCCGGGCCGCAGGGCCACGAACGGGACACCCAAGGCTTGGAGCCGGTCCTCCATCAGCCGTTTGTGCCAGAAATGCGGGACATCCGGCGTCTGGTCGCACGTGAGGATGCTGGTGAGGATGAAACGGCGTACTCCTGCGCGCTTGGCAGCATCGGCGAGGTTGGAGTTACCCACGGTGTCGATTGCCGGGCTGTCGCCCTTCCGGTGCCTTGTGTAGCCGGCTGCCGAGGTGATCACCGCATCCGCGCCGGTCATCGCCCGGACCAGCGAGTCCACGTCCATCATGTCGCCACGGGCAATCTCCCCCCCGGCGGATTCCAGTCGGGAGGCATCCGAGCCCGGCCGCACTAAGGCCCGCACCGGCTTCCCCCGGTTCAACAGCTCAGTGACCACCTGGCCGCCGAGCATGCCCGTGCCGCCTACAACGAGTACTGGCCCTTCGCCCATAGTCTTCTCCTGACTGTTGCCCCCGCCGCTGTTGCCTCCGCCGCTGCTGACCCAAACCGCTTGAAGTACACCGCTCAAGCTACACCCTGAGTTACACCGGTGACCTGTCCGCTGCCGGTAAAACCGCGCGACCGCCGCTAACCTTTCCTACCCGTGCAGGGCCCCCTCCACCGCCGCCAGCAACGCGTTGAATCGAGGGTTGGCGGCAAGATCGTCCAGGAGCACGGGACGGCCGTCCGGGCCGCCGAGCGGAACCTGCCAGTTCGGGTAGAGCGCTTCGGTGGTGCCGGGCTGGTTCTGGACCCGCCGCTCCCCCACCGCATCCACCAGGGCCACTCCAAGCAGGACCGACGGCGCCTGCGCCAGCAGCAGATGCAGCGCTTCGATGGTCCGTTGGTCGCTTCCACCAGGGCCGGACCCGTCTTCCGGCAGGTACCCGCGCTCCCTCAGCAGCGCAAACATCTTCTCCAGCGAGGCGTTGTGCTCCGCCCGCTCTTCCGCTTCGGAACGCTCCAGCAGGCCCAGCCCGCTGCGCAGTGCCACATGGTCGCCGGCGAGGTAGCCGGCGGTAGGTGGAAGGTCGTGGGTGTTGACGCTGGCAAGTGCCTGCGTCCGGTACCTTTCAGGCGCAAGGGGCGAGTCGCCGTCGTACTCAAACCAAAGGATGGATGTGCCCAGGATGCCGCGGGCGGCAAGGTAGTCCCGGACCCAAGGTTCGAAGGTGCCCAGGTCCTCACCGATCACCACGGCGCCGGCGCGCTGCGCCTCGAGGGCCAGGATGCCGATCAGCGCCTCGTGATCATATTTCACGTACGCGCCGTCGCCGGGGGCGTTGCCCGCAGGAATCCACCACAGCCGGAAGAGGCCCAGGATGTGGTCCACCCGCACGCCCCCCGCATGGCGCAGCACGGTGGCCAGCATGTTCCGGAACGGGAGGTATCCGGCCTCGGCCAGCCGGGCGGGATGCCATGGCGGCTGGCCCCAGTCCTGGCCCTGCTGGTTGTACATGTCCGGGGGCGCGCCCACGCTGGTGCCCGGCGCCAGCACATGGCGGAGGGTCCAGGCATCGGCACTGCTGTGGTCCACGCCCACGGCGAGGTCGTGGACCACGCCCAGGCGCATGCCGGACCGCAGTGCGGCCCGCTGGGCGTCTTCGAGCTGTTCATCGCAGATCCACTGAAGCCAGCGGTGGAACCCGATCCTGTCTGCCAGCCTTTCCCGCAGCGCTTCGGTCTGCGGCGCGCCGATGGCGCACGCCGGATCGGTCCAAAACGGGTCATCCGGCGCGAGGTCCTCCCGGAGGGCGGACCACAGGGCAAAATCGTCCAGCCCCTGGCCGGCGATGCGGCAGAACTCATCGAAGGCAGCCTGCCGGGCGGGCGCACGGCGGGAATGGTAGAGCAGCTCAAGGGCCTGCAGCTTGGCCGCGTAGACGGCGTCGCGGTCAAGCCGGGAGCCCTCTTTGTTCAGCCCGGCCACCTCTTCGTGGAGCTTCTCCACGGCGGCCCGCTTGCGCGGCCTCAGGTACGCCACCTCGGGGATCGCCTCGATGCGGATGTACAGCGGGTTGAAGAACCGCCGGGTAGAGGGCGAATAGGGCGACGGCTGCACCGGCGGCACCGGTTCGGCGGCATGCAGCGGATTGACCAGGACGTAGTCCGCCCCGCGGGTGCCGCTCAGCGCGGCAAGGTCCGCCAGGTCGGAAAAGTCTCCAATGCCCCACGACCGCTTTGACCGGACGGAGTAAAGCTGCGTGGCAAGTCCCCAACCCCGTCGCTTCTCCAACCCCGCGGCAGTGGTCAGCCTCGCGGGCACCACCACCAGGGTGGCGGACGCGGTGGCGCCCTCGGACTCGGCGGTGAGGGTGTGCCATCCCAGCGGCAGGTCCTGCGGAAGGGCAAAGGTGGCACGCCCGGTGGCCACGCCGTCCACATCCCGCGGCTGGACCCAGAGGTCCTGCTGGACGGCATCCCGGGCGGCGGTGCCGCCTTCAAGGGTGATGCTGAGCCGGGCCGTGGCGCCGTCGCGAACGTGTACTGGTACCTGCGCGGGTTCACCCTGCTGGATGACGACGGCGGGTGGCAGCATGCGCCGCCAGGGTGCCAGTTCCGCCTCCGCCAGCGCCGCCTTGATGAGTTGGCTGGTATGCGCCTGCACCCCGAGCGAGGCCAGCACCTTGATCAGCGTCGCTTCGGCAACAGAGTGCGGCAGGCCGTCCCACCCCTGGAAGGAGGTTTCCACGCCGTGCGCGTCCGCCAGTTGCTGGAGGAGGTGCGGGTCAACAGGCTCCCCGGGCGCAGTTTCGGTGGCCGCTGCATAGGCTTCGCCGTAAGCGGGTGGAAGCCCCGGCGCGGGTGCCTGCGATGGGAAGTGCTGCTGGTCTGAAGCCGTCATTCGTGTCCGCCTCGTTTGCTGATGTGGCCCGAACTTACAGTGCTGCCTGTTGCACCGGGAGCCTGCACCCCCGCGCACAACCGTTGGTCCAGATTATTGCAGGGCAGCGCACAGGTGAAACCCGGACACAGGTGCACCAGGCCAGTAACGTCGCATTAAAGGGCTGGAACTCAGGGCTCGAAATGGGTGCTGACCGACCCCTTGCTGACCTGGCTCAGGATGTCCGCGGCGAGATCACGCAGTTTCTGGTTCCGGTGGCTGGAGGCCTTGGTGAGGACCGCCATCGCTTCTTCCTGCGAGCACCGGTTCTGGGCCATCACCACGCCGCAGGCAAGGTTGATTTCGGTGCGGTGTTCCAGCGCGGCGCCGAGGTCCTCGGCCAGATTTTGGGCGTCGGCGATCCTCAGGGCAAGCCGCAGTGCGCGCCCGGCCAGCTCGGCATAACCTTCTGCCCGTTGGACCACCTTCTCGCTGAAGACCCCGGATTCGGTGGCGAAGAAGTCCAGCGCGGCGGCCTGGCTCTCGTCCAGTGCCAAGGGGACGCCCAGCACACTGCGGCAGCCGTTGGCTGCCAGGAGCTTTTGGTATTCGGGCCAGCGGGGGTCCGTCTGCACGTCGGCGAGGATGACGGGCTTCATCGTTTCCAGGGATGTCAGGCAAGGTCCCTGGCCAAGATCCTGCTCAAGTTTGTCCAGGACCAGCGCGCGGTCGCTGCTCCCGGCGACGGTGGCACTGCGTTTGCGCCGCCGGAGGGTAACGCCGCATTCGATGTGCGAATCCGCGGTTTCGCTCAAGGTGGAGGCCGCCATGACGGACAGATCACCAAGGAAGCCGCTCACGCTGGTGCTGCCGATAATCATGTCGTGCAGCTTGACGAATTGCTCGTCGCTGCTGTGAGTGTCCATGCCTCAATATAAGCGACTTCCGCCCCCTCCTGCGCTCCACAAAACGTCACACCACGGCGTGAGCGTTACCTCAAAAGTCGAAAAGAGAAGGACTAAGGCGGATTTCTTCAGCGGCACCGCCGATCTGTGTAGCCTCGTGACGATCAAGGGCACGTATCAAAGCTGCGTGCCGCAAGGAACTGTGAGGAGACCGGAAAGATGAGCCTCAGCGAACTGCGGGTGTTCGGGCGGTCAGGTACGCCGATCAGCCCGCTGACCCTGGGCACCATGAACTTCGGGGAGGGGACCGGGGGGCCGCCCGGCGCACCCACCGGAGCCGAGGAGAGCATCCGGATCATCCACGCGGCGCTGGACGCCGGCATCACTGCCGTCGACACGGCCGACGTCTACTCCCAGGGAGAATCGGAGCAGGTGGTGGGGCGTGCACTGCGCGGCCGCCGTGACGATGTTTTCCTGGCCACCAAGTTCCACGGCCAGATGAGCCCCAATCCTGCCCATTCCGGCAATTCGCGGCGCTGGATCACCCAGGCCGTGGAAGGCAGCCTCCGTCGCCTGCAGACCGACCGGATCGACCTCTACCAGGCGCACCGGCCGGACTACAACACCGACGTCCTGGAGACCATCACTACCCTTAACGACCTCATCCGGCAGGGAAAAATCCTCTATTACGGCACTTCGGTGTTCACCCCGGCGCAGCTTGTGGAGGCCCAGTGGCTCGCCACCACCAATCACCTGATCCCGCCGCTTGGCAACCAGGTGCCCTACTCCATGCTGGTGCGGGCCAACGAGCGCGACGTCTTCCCGATCGCCCAGCAGTACGGGCTCGGTGTGCTGGCCTATGGTCCGCTGGCCGGCGGCTGGCTGTCCGGTGATTTCACGCTGGAGGCAAGCAAGGCGCCCACCCGGGTGCATTCACTTCCGGGCCGCTATGACATTTCCGGCCCCTCCAGCGAGCGGAAGCTGCACGCGTCGGATGCCCTGGCCCGGCTGGCGGACAAGCTGGAACTGTCGCTGGTGGACCTGTCCATCGGCTTCGCCCTGACCCACCCCGCCGTCAGCAGCGTGATCATCGGCCCGCGCAACGAAGAGCATCTGGCAGCCTACGTGAAGGCGGCGGAGGTCCAGCTCGGAGAATCCGTCCTGGACGCGATCGACGACGTTGTGCCGCCGGGCACCAACTTCGTGGAGCGGGACGCGGGCGCCATCGTGCCCTCGATTGAGTTCGCAGAACTACGACGGTGCTAAGAGGACGACGGCGGCAGTCCCGTACCGGCGCCGTTCTCCTGGATGCGTGGGTTCACTGGTTCGCAAAGCTCTTGACTGCTCAGGCCAAGGCTCCTACGGTCAATATCGATAGACCCGATTGAGATTTCAAGGCGCGTCCAATGCCAATGTCCGAAGAGGAGCGGAGGCTCCTCAAGGAGCTGGAACTCGGGCTGATCGCCGACGACCCCCACCTGGCGATGGAACTGCTGTCCGGCTACCCCTCACGCCGGTTCAGGCCAGGCCTCCTGTATGGTTCAGCTGCGGGCCTGCTGGGCCTTGTCCTCTTCATTGCCGGCGTCAGCGGCCACACCGCCGCACTGGGAATCACCGGATTCGCATTCGTGGCCCTGGGCACATACCTTGTCCTCGCCAAGCGTAAACGCACCAACAGCCGCCGTGGCCGGCATGGTCGGGCGGGGTAGCCGGGACGGCTGATCCGGCCTCCAACCATCCGCGGGTTCCCCCGGTCCGGACGCCTGTGGCAGCAGGAAAGCCAGCCCGCCCAGGACGGCGGCCGCTCCGATCCAGCCCGCGGCCGGGAGCCGCTCCCCCACCACCAGCACGGCAAGCACCGCAGCCACGACGGTCTCCACCAGGGAGAGGCCGGTGGCGGTGCTCGCCCGGATCCGGGCCAGGCCCCACCCAAACAGGACATAGCCGGCAAACATCGGGACGAGGGCCATGTACGCTCCAACAGCGAAATTCGTCCAGGATTCGACCAGCGGGCGGCCGGTCAGGAAGAGGACGGGGATCAACAGCACGCCACCGACGCCGAAAACCGTGCCCATCGTAGCCCGCGAGGATACTCCACCGCTGATAAGGCGGTGCGCTGCCCACGAATAGAGGGCGTACGTCACGCCCGCAACCAGGCCCAGCGCGATACCCGCCGGCACAGCCCAGGGCTCCTGTGCTGCGATCCCTTCGCCGCTGCCGGCGCCGGAGCCATCGGCCTGGTGCCCGCCGATCGACAAAAGGACGGCGCCGCCCACACCGAGCACGGCCCCGCCAAGCCACCGGCGGGTTAGCGGCTTCTGGTCGGCAAAGCGCTCGATAACGGCTGAAGCCACCGGAGCCGAGCCAATGGAAACCACGGTTCCCACCGCGACGCCGGCAAGGTGCATGGAGGTGTAGAAAGCCAGGGGATAAACAGCAACGGCCAGTGCTCCCAACGACACCAGGGGCCATTGCTGCAACAGGCGCCGCCACTGTCCGCCGATCGACCTTGCTGCGTAGACGGCCTGGAACAAACCACCCGCACCCATCGCCACTGCACCAATGGCCAGCGGGCTCACCGCCGGAGCAAAAGTGGCGGCCGTTCCAGTGGTCCCCCACAGCACCGACGCCGCCAGAACAAAGACTGCACCCCAGAATGGTCCGGGCAGATGTCCGGACCGGGACAGACGGAAGGAGCCGCCCGCGGGAGTGCTCGCAGCTCGTCCAGCATCTGCCCGGCAATCATCCGGCCCTCCAGCAGCCGGGCGTCCCCGCCATCGAGCCCTGCCCGGACCATGGCGCCCTCCAGCAGGAAGGCGAGGTGGCCGGCAAGCCGGACGCGCCTGTCGTCCTGGCCCGGCAGCAACTCCCCCAAGTGCGTGGCCAGGAGCGCCTCCACCTCCTCCTTGTGGCGCCGGACCGCCACCCGCCCTGGGCTTCCTGCGGGCAGTTCCGCCGCAGCATTGAGCAAGCCACAGCCACGGAATCCGTGGTCATAGGCAAAGTTCGCGTGGTCGACGTAGGCATCAAAAGTGGCCAGCACCCGCTCCTTGGGTCCGGCAGCGCTGTCCAGCCGCACCTGGTACAGGCCCAGCCATTCCTCGTGCCGGGCCTCAAGGTAAGCAGCCACCAGGGCCGACTTCGACGCGAAGTTGTTGTACAGGCTTTTCTTGGCCACGCCGGCTTCGGCCGTAATGGCGTCGATTCCCGTGGCACCCACACCTTGGGCGTAGAACAGCCTCGCGGCGGCCTCGAGCAACAGCGCACGGGCACGCTTCTTCGTTGGCAGGGCGGCGTCGGCCGGGGACATGGGAGCTCCTTTTTACAGTCCAGTAGGTAGACCAGTCTACCTACTGGACTGAGGCTGATTCCAGTGCCCGCGAATTTTGCTGAAAGGAAAGCCTTGGAGGCGTAACCTGAAGGCGTTTCAGCGGTCAGGAGGCGGCGATGGGTTCAATGGACGGGCGGCTGGTGCTCGTGACCGGTGCGACCGGCGGGCTGGCAAAGGCGGTGGCCGCGGGGCTGGCACGCGAAGGGGCGGCGGTTGTCGTCGTCGGACGTTCCATGGACCGGACCGAGGAAGCGATGGATGCAATCCGCACCCAGGTCCCCGGCGCCCGGCTCGAACCGCTGGCCTGTGACCTGTCGGTCCAGTCCTCCATCCGCTCGGCGGCATCAGACTTCCTCTCCCGGCACGAACGGTTGGACGTCCTGGTCAACGCTGCCGGTGTGTTCCGGAAGGAACGCCATGTGACGCCGGACGGGCTCGAGCTGACCTTCGCCACGAACGTTATGGCTTATTTCCTGCTGACCAATCTCCTGCTGGACGCGCTGCAACGCGGAGCGGATGCAGCGCGTCCAGCAGGTACACCGGGTGCGCGCATCGTAAATGTGGCGTCGCGGTACGGCAACACCTCGCTGAACTTCGACGATCTCCAGACAGCGACGGGCAAGTACAGTTTCCTGCGCTCCACGCCGCCCACCATGCTTGCCCGCGTCCTCCTGACCCAGGAGTTCGCCGAACGGCTTCGCGGAACAGGGGTGGTGGCGAATGCGGTGCACCCGGGGCTGGTCAAAAACACCGCACTGCTGCAGGACGTGGGAGGCCCTTTCCGCTGGATCACCAACACCTTCGGCGTCCCTGCCGGGAAGGCTGCGGACACGGCCATCTGGCTTGCCGGCTCACCCGAAACGGCCCACGTTTCGGGCAAGTTGTGGGCAAAGCGGAAGGAACTTCCCACGCCAGGGATGGGCTCGGATCCGGGCGCCCGGAAGAGGTTGTGGGAGGCGTGCACCAGCCTGATAAAGCATTCCTAAAACCCACCCATCCATCATGCGGATGGCTCCGAACCCACAGGAGAGGAACTCTCTTGAGAGCGGACGGAGCAATGGACGAGAACGACCAGCAGGCCTTGACAGGCGGCGTCATCAAGGAACACGATCTTGACCTGGCACAGCTGTGGCTCGATTACATTGCCCTGGGCGGCAACGCCACCCAACAGGACGTCAAGGAGTACAGCGCGGGACTGACCAGGCTTCCCTCGAAGGAACGCGACATCCTGTCCCAGGCTGTCAACGAGTATTCGGATCCTGCGGGCCGGCCTCGTGAACTGCTGGCGATGGCCCCTTACAGCGACTCCCTGCTCAGCCTTGTGCGGAAGGATCCCGCCGGTCCCCAAACCTCAAAGTAGGCAGGTCCGGGTGTTCCCCGCCAGGGCGCGGGGTCCAGGCCCTGCGCGGGTTCCGCCGAGGGCGCGGTCCTAGGCCAGGGCGCGGGCGTTGAGGGTATCCCTGATTCCAGTCAGCGCCGGGTCCCGCAGCGACATAAATGCCGGCTTCAGGAGTGGCTGGATGATTTTCGCGGCGCCCTTGATGCTGAATTCTGCCGTGTACTTGACCACGGAGCCCACGTCTGAGGGGCTGACATCAATGGAGTCGAAGGCTGTCACCGTCTTGTTTTCACCACGGAGCTTGATGTGGTTGTCCGTCAGTTCAATGACTTCGTATTCCAGGGACTGCCGCTTGCCCCGGAACTCAGACTCGGCGTGGTACCGGTGGCCCACTGCCACCGGGCCCGGGGTCAGCTTGTCCATCACCGGGGTGCTGGGATCCCACTCGCTGGTGTGCTCGAACTCCCGCATGTAGGCGAAGGCCTGGTCGGCGGGCAGTTTTGTTTCCACACTTCCGGTGACTGTGATCATCACCCCAGTGTAGGAACCGCGGCGCCCGAAGCCCACCCCTCGCGGCGGCCAGGTCAGCGGCGGGACGCCGGGAGCTGGGCAGCTGCCATCTTGTAGCAGAGCCTTCCGCCCAGTTCCCGCGGCCGGATCCACACCTCGTAGCCCTCGGCGGCGGAAAACAGGGCCCTGCCGCCGCCGGCGTCCGCGGCAAGCCACAAGGCGGAAGAATCCTCCATGGCATCGTCCACCACGCCGGTGCGCACCATCTCAAAGTCCTTGCGGACCTCCACGGGTATTCCAACCAGCCGGTACCAGTCGTGGTAGCGGTACGGCTTCATTGCTTTGCCCTCATGCGCCGGCAGGTCAGCAGGCTTCGAAGTCCGTCAGGACCTTAACCTTGCCCGCCGACGCGGAAGCCGGGTCAAAGGTGTAGCCGATCCACTCCCTCGCCAGGCGGCGCGCCAGTTCGATGCCCACCACACGCTGGCCCATGGTGAGCACCTGGCAGTCGTTGGACAGGATGGAGCGCTCAACGGAAAACGAATCGTGCGCAGCCGTGGCCCGGATCCCCTCCACCTTGTTCGCAGCGATGGCCACCCCGATGCCAGTGCCGCAAAAGAGGATGGCACGGTCGGCGGCGCCGTCCCGGATCATCTCTCCTGCCGCGATCCCCACGTACGGATACGGCCGGGTGAAATCGTCCGTGGCGTCAGTGCGGTTTACGCCGATATCGATGACTTCGCTGACGCGGGGATCCTGCCGGAGGTCCTCAAGGACCTTGTCCTTGTAGTCCACGCCTGCTTCGTCCGCGCCCACGATAAGCCGCAGCCCCATGGTTTGTCCTTCCGTTTGATGCTTGTGGTCCGGCTCTGCCTGAGCCGGTTTGCTTGCGCCGGTTTTGGTGAGCCCGCTTACGCCTGGGCTGCGGCCGGTTCCTTGGCGGGAATGGCCGTGAAGTGCGGGCCCATCACGGTGAACAGCATGGCCAGCGACGTGGCGCCGGGGTCCGGGGTTCCAAGGCTCTTCCCGGCCAGGGGACGGGCACGGCCTTTCAACGGCAGCAGGTCAGCAGTGGCCGCCGCAGCGTCCGTGGCGCGGCGGGCCGCTTCCTCCCAGGCCGCGTCCAAGGGCCGGCCCTTGTCCACCAGCCTGCCAAGGGTTTCAGCGAAAGGCAGCAGGGCGTCCACCATGGTTTTGTCACCGGTTTCCGCTTTGCCCAGCTGCACGACCCGCTCCGCGAACGCGGTCACTGCAGCGGCCAACTCCTGCGGAGCGGGAACAGCGGAATTCGCAACCGATTCGCCGAGAGCCCGCAAGCCTGCTCCCCACAGCACACCTGATGTTCCGCCCGCCTTGTCCGCCCAGGCATCGCCCGCAGCAGCAAGCACGTCCCCCGCTCCGGCGCCCTGCTCCAGGGCGATGGCGGCCGCCGCGGCTGCGGCGTCGATGCCCCGGACCATGCCGCGGCCATGGTCGCCGTCACCCGCGATCGCGTCCATCCTGCCGAGTACTTCCTCGGCTTCACGGATTGAGGAGCGTGCTGCTTCGAGCGCCGCAACGCAGGCGCGGGCATAGTCACGGGAGGCGGGCGAGGCGACGAACGCCGCAACGTCCGTGCCGGCGTCGTGCGCTTCTTCAACGGCGGCGGCCCCGGACTCCCGGGCGGTGTTCCCGCGGCGGTACGCCGGGGTCTCGGCCGGAGCAACCCACAGTGGCTCCAGTTCGTCGTCCAGCCAGGTGACGGTCAGGGAGACACCGGCCATGTCCAGGCTGGTGACCAGTTCACCCACCTCGGGCATGACCAGCGTGTAGCCGGCCGCGCGCAGCAGCGGCGCCACGGTTCCCCAGAGGACAAAGAGCTCTTCATGCTTGGTGGAGCCGAGCCCGTTGAGGATAACGGCGATCCGGGTCCCGGCACCCTCCGGGGTTTCGGCAAGCAGCCGGGTGACGAGTTCCCGGCCCAGCTCCTCGGCGGAAGGAAGGTCGGTGTCGAAAAGGCCGGGCTCACCGTGGATGCCCAGGCCCAGGCCCATCTGCCCGTCCTGAAGGGAGAACAGCGGCGCGGACGCGCCGGGAAAAGTGCAGCCGGAGAAGGCGCTGCCGATGGTGCGGGTCCTGGCGTTGGCCAGGCGCCCAAGGCGGACGACGTCGGCCAGGCCGGCGCCGGTTTCGGCGGCGGCGCCCATAATCTTGAAGACAGTGAAGTCACCGGCGATGCCGCGGCGTTTGTCCACTTCCGACGGCGGTGCGCTGGCGATATCATCCGTGACCAGGACGTTCTCCACCGCGATGCCCTCGGCGGCGAGCCGCTCGCTGGCCATGCCGAAGTTCATCACGTCGCCTGCGTAGTTTCCATAGGTGAAGACGATGCCGGCGCCGGACTCCGCGGCTTTGGCCACGGCATAAGCCTGCTGCGCTGATGGCGAGGTGAAGATGTTGCCCACCACGGCGCCGTCGGCAAATCCCTGGCCGATCAGGCCGGCGAAGGCCGGATAGTGCCCGGACCCGCCGCCGGCCAGGACGGCCACCTTGGGCTGGACAGGCCGGTGGCGCCGGACGGCGCCGCCGGGGACCTGGCGCACAAGGTTCGAGTGGACGTCGCAGAAACCTGCCAGGGCTTCCTCGGCGAAGTTTGAGGGGTCGTTGAAGATCTTTGTCATGGTGGGCTCTCCGGCATCCGTGGTTTTTGGGGCGAACAGGACCGTCAGTGCATGTGGCTTCCGCCGTTGATGTCCACGGTGGTACCGGTGAGGTAGGCCGAGTCCTCGGAGGACAGGAAGGTGATCACGGCTGCCACTTCATCGGTGGTGGCGTTGCGTCCCAACGGGATGCCGGCGTTGATGGCTGCTTCCTGCTCCTCGGTGCTGCCCACTCGGATGTTGGTGTCCACGGCGCCCGGCGTGATCGCATTGACCGTGACGCCGGTAGTGCCGAGTTCGCGGGCCAGTGCCTTGGTGAAGCCGAGGATGGCTGCCTTCGCCGCGGAGTACGGGACCTTGCCGAAGACGCCGCCGCCGCGCTGCGCGGACACGGAAGACATGTTCACGATCCGGCCCCAGCCGTTCTCGATCATGCCGGGCAGGAATGCCTTGGTCACCAGGTAGGTGCCGGTGGCGTTGACGTCCATGACCTTGTGCCACAGCTCGAGCGTGGTTTCGAGGAACGGGACAGGGGAGGTGATGCCGGCGATGTTGGCGAGGGCACCCACGGGAGGCAGGTTGCCGGCGGCAACCTCGGCGGCCACGGCGGCCTGGGCGGCAGTGACGGAGGCTTCATTGGCGACGTCGATTTCGTGGCCAAACACCGGGACGTTGAACTCGTTGCCGATCTCGGCTGCAACCTTGGCGGACTTCTCGCCGTCGAGGTCGAGGATGACCACGGCCCAGCCCTGGTTGGCGTAGCGGCGGGCGGTGGTGAGGCCGATGCCCCGGTCGGAGGTGGCCCCGGTGAGGACGGCAGTGCGCTGGATGGTGGTCATGGTTGCTCCTTGGTGGTGATGCAGATGGTCAGATGAGGTCCGTGATGAAGCTCGCGGCCTTGGCGGCTGCTGCGGGGCGTTCGTCGTGGGTGATGTCCCGGGTTTCCAGCTCGAGCGAGAAGTGCCCGGTGTAGCCGTCAGCGGCTAGACGCTGGAGGCCGCCGGCAAAGTCGGCGCTGCCTTTGCCTATGCTGAGGTTGATATTCTCCGTCACGGCATCACGCAGGTGGACGTGTGCGATGCGGCCCTTGTGCCGGTCCAGGTAGGCCAGCGGGTTCTCGCCGGCCGCCACGATGTGGCTGAAGTCCATCACAATGCCGACGCCGGCACCCGCCAGGCGGTCCGCCAGCAGTCCGGCGCGTTCCAGGTTCCAGCAGAACCGCAGGAAATGCAGCGATTCAGTCCAAAGTTCGACGCCGAACTCCGCCGCCCGCTGTCCGGCACCGATGAGTTGGGCGGCGATAAGGTCGAGGTCCTTCTCCACGGTTTGGACCGGGTTATGGTCCAACGCACCGCACGGCAGGACCAGCGCCTTGGCACCGGTGTTGGCTGTGAGGGCCAGCAGGGAGTCAAGGTGCGCCCCCCTGGCTGCGGAGGCATCGGCGTCGAGCACTGCATTGAGATCGCCGATGTCCCCATTAACCGAACGCACGCGCAGGCCGGACGCCAAAACCTCGCTGGAAACGGCGCTGACGGCTTCAGTGGAGAGTTCATAGGGCACGTGGTCGCAAACACCGGGGAGTGCACCAAGGTCGATCTCCTCGAAGCCCAGTTCCGCCATGGTGCGCAGAGCCGCGGGCAGCTCCTGGTGGCGGAAGCTGATGGATGAACACCCAAGTCGGGAATGGAACATCATTGATCCTCTGGTCAGTGCCGTGCAGTAGTGATGGGCACCACAGTACCTTTGTTGATTGTTAACAGTCAACCCTTAGAGTCGACTGTTGACACTGATCATGATGCGCGTCACACTGGGGATATCATTTGTTAACAGTCGACAGCGGCGGACTCCTTCAGCCGCTTTTCGAAAGGGAACCACCATGAGCAAAGATGCTCTGACCATGCGCGGTCCGGTCCACGGAACCAAGGACGCCAAGCGCGTTGCCATTGGCTCCGGCGTGGGTGCAGTGATCGAGACGTATGACTTCATCGGTTTCGGCACCGCCGCTGCGCTGTACTTTGGAACTGCGTTCTTCCCGGGAAGCGATCCGGTCACGGGCACCCTCGCTTCCTTCGCCACCCTCGGCGTCGGCTTCGCAGCCCGGCCGCTCGGCGGCATCATCGGCGGCCATCTGGGTGACAAGGTGGGCCGCAAACCTGTCCTGGTCGCCTCCCTGATCCTGATGGGCCTGGCAACGTTCGCCATCGGCCTGCTGCCCACCTACGCCGCGGTGGGGCTCCTGGCTCCGGCGTTGCTCGTCTTCGTCCGCATCGTGCAGGGCCTGGCATTCGGCGCCGAATGGGGCGGCGCGATCCTGATGAGCTACGAACATGCCCCCTGGAAAGCCAAGGGCAAGTACACCGGCATCGTCCAGGCCGGCTTCCCGGTTGGCCTGTTGCTGGCCAATCTGACCTTCCTGTTCAGCGTGAACCTGGGCGGCGAGCTCGCGTGGCGCATACCTTTCCTTGCAAGCATCCTGTTGGTTGCCGTGGGCCTCATCATCCGTTCCAAGGTTCCCGAGTCCCCGGTTTTTGATGAGGTCAAGGACAGCGGGGCCATCGTCAAGTCCCCGATCGTTGAGGTCATCAAGACCGACTGGCGCAACATCGTCAAGGGCATTGGCCTTCGCGTTGCCGAGACCGCAGGCTACGCCGTGTCCATCACCTACATGATTTCCTACATCAACAGCCAGCACCTGGCCGACAAGAGCCAGACCCTGGTGGCTCTCTGCATCGCCTCCGGCATCGGCATCGTCGCCACCCAGGCCTGGGCAGCACTCACGGACCGAATCGGCCGCCGGCCCCTCTACATCTGGTCCACTGCCTTCGCCGCACTCTTCGCCATTCCGATGTTCCTGCTGGTCAACACCGGCCTGTTCATCTTCATCATCGTGACCATCGTGATCTCCTACGCCGTCTGCCAGAACTCGCTCGCCGGCGCCCAGGGCGCCTGGTTCCCCGAGCTCTTCCAGGCCAAGACCCGCGCCTCCGGTGCCAGCCTGGCCTACCAGATCTCCGCCATGGTTTCCGGCTTCACGCCGTTCATCACCACCCTGCTGTTCGTCAGCTTCGGCTGGATCGGCCCGGCACTCCTGTTCGGCACCTACGCAGTGATCGGCCTCTGGGCTGCCCTCGCCACCCGGGAAACCTGGGGCAAGCGGGAGCGCGAACTGGCTGACGAAGCCACCAAAAGCACCCCCAACACGGTAAGCGTCTGATGACCCTCACGCACGAAACGAACACGGAGCAAGCAATGCCTGTAGAAACAATCCAGGAGCCGGCCACCAAGGGCCCCGTGACGCAGGAGCGCATCGCAAAGATCAGCGCCGCGGCCTACAGGATCCGGCACCATGCCCTGAACATGGGTGAAGTGCAGGGCCAGGGTTATGTGGGCCAGGCCCTGGGTGCGGCAGACATGCTGGCCACGGTCTATGGGGACCAACTGAACTTCCGTCCCGAGGACCCGCACTGGGAGGCCCGGGACCGGTTCCTGCTCTCCACGGGCCACTACGCGATCGGGCATTACGCGGCGCTGGCCGAGGCAGGGATCGTCCCGGTCGAAGAGCTCGAGACCTACGGCTCGGACGATTCCCGGTTGCCGATGTCCGGGATGTCCACCTACACCCCGGGCATGGAAATCTCGGGCGGTTCGCTGGGCCACGGCCTGACCATCGCCGTCGGCATGGCTTTGGGCCTGCGGTACCAAGGTTCGTCCGCCCGGGTCTTCAACTTCCTCTCCGACGGCGAACTGGACGAGGGCTCCACCTGGGAAGCCGCGATGGGCGCGCACCACCACCAGCTCGGCAACCTGACGGCGATGGTGGACATCAACGCACTGCAGGCGGACGGCAAGACGGACACCGTGCTCCGCACCGAGCCGGTCACCGAAAAGTGGGAATCGTTCGGCTGGTACACCCAGCGGGTGGACGGGAACGACGTCGGCGCGCTGCTCGCAGCGTTCGACAACGCAGCCGCCCAGGCAGCCGCCGTCGGACGTCCCTCTGCCATCCTGTGCGACACGAAGGTGGGCCGCGGCGTGCCGCTGTTGGAGGACCGTGAAAAGGCGCACTTCATGCGCATCGAAGAACATGAATGGCAGACCTGCCGCGAGCAGCTCACCGCCGGCTACGAAGGAAAGGCTTCAGCATGAGCACCACCACCGAGGCCCCCGATACTGCGGCAGCCGCTGCAGCACCCGCCAAGCCGAAGCTGAAGACCTCGGCAATGATCGCTTCCTTCGCCGACCCCGGCCAGAAGACAGCCTCTGCGCCGTTCGGGCACGCACTCGTCAAAGCAGCGCAGGAGAACGACAAAATCGTTGGCCTGACCGCGGACCTGGGCAAGTACACGGACATGCACATCTTCGCCAAGGCGTTCCCGGAGCGGTTCTTCCAGATGGGCATGGCCGAGCAGCTGCTCTTCGGCGCCGCCGCGGGCCTGGCAGAAACCGGACTGGTGCCGTTCGCGTCCACCTACTCGGTGTTCGCCGCCCGCCGCGCCTACGACTTCCTCTGCCTGGACGCCGCCGAACCGAACCTGAACGTCAACATCGTCGGCGGCCTGCCGGGCCTGACCACCGGGTACGGCCCGAGCCACCAGGCCACTGAGGACATGGCGATCTTCCGCGGCATGCCGAACCTCACCATCGTGGATCCCTGCGACTCGATCGACATCGAACAGGCTGTCCCCCAGCTTGCAGCCAGCGACGGGCCCACCTACCTGCGCCTGCTGCGCGGCAGCGTCCCTACCGTCCTGGACGAGTACGACTACACGTTCGAGCTCGGCAAGGCCAAGGTCCTGCGCGGCGGCAACGACGTCGTGTTCATCTCCTCCGGGCTGATGACCATGCGCGCCCTCCAGGCAGCAAAGGCCCTCGCGGCACACAACGTGGACGTCGCCGTCGTGCACACCCCCACCATCAAGCCGTTCGACGCCGAAACCGTCCTCGCCGAGATCAACACCGACCGGCTTGCCGTCACGCTTGAGAACCACTCCGTAGTGGGCGGTTTGTTCGAAACGGTGGCCTCCGCCGTCGTCACCTCCGGCATGGGTAAGCGCGTGGTGCCCGTGGCGCTCCCCGACCAGTTCCTCGACGCCGGTGCCCTGCCCACCCTGCACGACCGCTACGGCCTGGCCGTTGACCGCATCGTGGCGAAGGTGCTCGCCGAGCTCGGTTAGGTCCGGGCTCAGACGAGCCGCGAAGAAGCATGCAGCAGGAAGCACGGTGCCCGGGTCCTGCCCGGGGCCGTGCTTTCTGCCGTACTATCAAAGCACCGACTGTAAACAGTCAACTTACAACATTGAGGACACACGCCATGGCCGGACTGACAGCACCGCTGCTGGGACTGCAGAAGAAAAGCCTTCGCGAGCAGGCGCTCGCGGCGCTGAGGACTGCCATCACCAGCGGCGAGCTGGAACCCGGCCGGCACCTGGTGGAAACCGAACTGTCCGAAATGCTGCAGATCAGCCGCGGAACCCTGCGCGAGGCGCTGCGGCAGCTGGAGCAGGAAGGCCTGCTCTCTGCCGGGCCACGCGGCCGGCTCTCCGTCCGGCACCTGGACGAAAAGGAAATCCGGGACATCTACGCGGTCCGGGCCGCTCTGGAGTCCCTGGCCGCCCGGACGTTGTGTGAACTGCCGGACCGGCAGCATGTCATTGGCTCGCTGCGGGCAGCCATCGACGCCATGAAAGCTGCAGAGGAGGCCGGGCTCCAGGAGCGCGTTGAATCAGACCTGGAGTTCCACCGCACACTGTGCCGCCTCACGGAAAATGAGACCCTGCTGCACACGTGGGAATCGCTGGAAGGCTCCATTCGGATGTCCATCATGTTCGCCGGACTGGAGAAGGGCGTGAAGAACATGAGTGTGGACCGCCACCACGACATCGTGGCGGCCATCGAAACCGGCGACGCGTCGCTGGCCCGGAAGACCATCCGGGCGCATATGGACACCGCCGCCGCCAACCTCGTCGCCTGATTCGGCCACGCAGTCCCTCTGCGCCGCCCGTCCCGGCGCCGTTCGCGCCGGCCCGGGAATCCCTTTGAGTTGTTGGCCGTTAACTGAATGTGCGGAAAAATCCGCATTTTCCAACGAGGGATTGAATGAACGCGAAGTTTGTATCAGTTGAAGACGACGCCGGGAAGGTCACCCGCTACGTCCGCCATGGCAACGGCGGCGGCCTTATCGCCCCCGGCGCGGTAGTGGCCGAGTCCGCCCGCATCGGTCCTATGACCTATGTTGAATCCGGCGCCCGGATCGGTTCAGGCTGCCGGATCGGGCACGGCAGCTGGATTGACCGCGATGCGACCATTGGCGACCGCGCCGTGATCGGTGACGGCGTGCGGATCGGCCGCGGCACCGTGGTGGGGAGCCGGGTGCATATCGGCAGCCATTCGCGGATCGGTTCGGGCGTCCTGATTGAGCCCGGGGTGCATGTGCACACCGATACAACGATTCCCGACGCCGGCCATGTTCCGTTGGGCGCGCGGGCGCAGACAGCGGATCAGGCGAAGAACCGGCCGCACGCGAAGACGCGGATCGCCGCCTAAGCCGCTGTTGCGCTGCAGCTGTGTGAGCCTGCCCGTCCGGCCAAGGGTGTTGAAGGTCAGGAGTCTGCAGACCCGATGCCGAGGAGGGCCTTGGCGATGTCCTTGCCGGCCAGACGGAGCTGATCGATAGTTGCCGGCAGGCTGTCCGACTTCAACCGCTGCTCCGGCCCGTTGACGGATACGGTGCCTACCAGCGCACCGGCCACGTCCCGAACCGGGAAGGCCACAACGAAGAGGCCTTCTTCGAGCTCGTTGTCCAACACGGAATAGCCCTGGTGCCGGATCTTATGCAGTTCCTGGATCAGCTCGTCCCGCCGGGTGATGGTCTTCGGCGTAAACGCCTCCAGCTTCTTCGGCAACGCCTGCGCAACCTCGTCATCGCCCATCTCCGCCAGCATCAGCTTTCCCGTGGCGCTGGCATGTATCGGATAGGTCTCGCCAACGTACATGGTGACATTCAGATGGCGGGAACCGGACGCTTCCGCGATCACGTCATACGTCAGGGCGTCCCGCACCATGGCCAGGTTCACGGTCTCGTTGAGCCGTGCCGCGTAGTCATCAAGGATGGGCTGGACCCTGGCCACCGCCCCGGTATGGGGGTCAGCCAGCCGGCCGAGCCGTGCCATTTCCCAGCCGAGCGTATACCGGTTGTCCACCCTGTCCACAAACCCTGTCTGTTCCAGGCTCAACAGCAAACGGAAGGCGGTTGGACGCGTCATGCCAACCGCCTGGGCGAGTTCGGTCACAGTGATGCCTGCCCTGTGGCGGCCCAGTTCACTGAGCAGGACGGTGGCCTTGATGACGGATTTGTTGGTGAGGTCTGCAGTCTCATCCCCCGCGGCTTCACCCCCGTCTGCCGCTGCCTGCACGTCCACGCCTCTATCCGTTGCCACTTCAAACCCCGGTTCCGTTCACGTCTACTCAAGGCACAGTGCCCCAATGTCCCCCAACATCCTAGGCGCCCAGCAACACGTTGAACGGGACGTTCAGGAGAAGCCGGGCGGTTTACGGCTCCCCCACGATCTTCCGGCCCAGCCGCCCCTTCAGCGCCGCGGCACCCCATACAGCCAGCAGCAGCGCAACCAGCAGCAGGCCGGCATCGCCCAGGTCGATGGATCGGAGCCAAGCCGTCAGCGGATCCTCCAAAGCGAACGCGGCATTCGCAAACCCGCCCAGGGTGATGCCGGCGATGAACAGGGCTGACACCGCGGAGATGCCGGTGACCAGCACATTGAGGCCAAGTTTCCGTTGCGGGTCCGCGAGGGCCGAGCGGTACATCCGCATCATCGCCATCCCGTTGAGTGAGTCGCACAGGGTCATGGCGGCGGTGAACGCGAGGGGCAGCGCCAGCAGGGCGAACGGGGGCACTCCGGCCAGCGAGGCCGCCGTCGTCATCATCAGCAGTCCGATGGTGGTGGCGGTATCAAAACCCAAGCCGAACAGGAACCCGATCACGTAGATGTTCCGCGGCCGCCGCACCCTCGCCAGCGGACGGCTAAGAAGGCGCACCACCAGTCCCTGCGGCTCCAGGTCCCGCGGGTCGATGGCGGCACCGCTGCGGGAGCGGCGGTAGGCGCGGGCCGAGCGGGCGAAGGCCGAGCCGTTGAACAGCCCCAGCGCCAGCAGGAACACCCCTGACACACCACTGCCGATCAGGCCGAGCACCATGTTGCCGGCGGACCCGTCCTGCAACAACTCCCCCGCCGCCGCGGCGCCGGCAATCACCAGCACTCCGGCGAGTGTCACCACGGAGCTGTGTCCGAGGCTGAAGGCGAACCCGACACTGACCGGATCCTGCCGCTGTGCCACGAATTTCCGGGTGGAGTTGTCGATGGCGGCGATGTGGTCCCAGTCGTAGCTGTGCTTCACGCCGGCGAGGTAGGCGGTCAGGACCAGTCCCCAGGTGAGGGCCTGCGCCCCGGATGCTCCTGCCGTTCCGCCGAGCAAAAGTACGACGGCGGCTGCATGCAGTGCGGCCACCGCACCGAACATGCACAGCAGGCGGGTCCGCAGCGGCAGCGCTTCCCGCTGGCGGTAAAGCGCTGTGATGTTCGTGATGGCTGTCATCAGTGCTTCCTCAGGTTCAAAGGTTCCTGCCCGTACCACCGCTTCCTCAGCAGGGTTGTGCAGGCGCCGAGCAGGCGGTTCAGTTCGCCGGTGCTGTTGGACAGGCTCCGAAGGACCAGCCCGGTGGTTCCGGCGAGCGTGCGGGTGAGGGAAATGCCGGTCAGGGCCTGGTGCCCCGACGTGGCGGCGTGCAGGTGGTCGGCGAGCGCCTGGTCCACACGCAGGTCCACCACGATCAGCGAGCCGAGGTGGCTGTACCCCTCCATGAACCCCAGCCCGGTGACATCCCCCGACGGCGGCCGGATGAGCAGGTTGTCCAGCGCCAGCAGCTGGCTACCCTCCTCCGTTTCCACGTGGATCTCGTTCCGCAGCCGCACTTCCTTATACCGGAACGCCGCGCCGTCGGGTGACCAGCCCGGCGTGACCACTTCTGCCATCACCAGGCTCGACGACGGCCGGACAGTAATGTGCGTCCGTTGCCGGTAGCTGGCCTCCCGGTAGGCGATGAGCTGGTCCGGCACCAGCTCCAGCCGGGCGTCCTCCCCCAGCCGGACAGTCATCTGCTGCTCAGCAAAGGACCCGGGAGTCCGGTAGACCTTCGTTGCCGACTGGGTGGTCAGCAACAGGTCAGCGCCATCCCCCACTTCAAGATCGAGAACAAAGAGATCCGCCCCAAGATAGGCCCCGCCAGGATTCACTACGACATAACAAACCTGCCCGGAGTCATCAAGGTAATGAGGACGAAGTACCCGAAGAGCGCCCTGATGGAATTGGTGCGCCGCGAAGGATCGTCCCATACGCTCGGCGACCACAAGCTCAAGCTCGCCCATCGGTGCCTGCCCGTGGCTGGGTCCGGCGGCTTCGCCGGATGTGGGGCCGTGCCCGCTCCGCGGTGCCCGCCACGCCGCGGCCCCCAAATCCGGCCTCGCCGCCTCAGCGCGCAAGTCACCGTGAGTAAGCCCGAGTGCCACCATGTCTACTGTGCCAAGTCGAGCATCAAGACGTCGTGCCGGATCCAATCAATAACCTTGTCCAACCCCTCATCGGTTTTGAGGTTGGTAAAGCAGAACGGCCTATCCCCTCTAAACTCTTTGGAATCTTTTTCCATGACTGCGAGGTCTGCTCCGACGTGGGGTGCGAGGTCGGTTTTGTTGATGATGAAGAGGTCGGACTTGATCATGCCCTGGCCGGCTTTACGGGGGATTTTTTCGCCCTGGGCCACATCGATGATGTAGATGGAGAAGTCGACCAGTTCGGGGCTGAAGGTGGCGGAGAGGTTGTCGCCGCCGGATTCAACGAAGATGACCTGGAGGTCGGGGTGCCTGGCTTTGAGTTCCTCGATGGCGGCGGTGTTCATGGAGGTGTCTTCGCGGATGGCGGTGTGCGGGCAGCCGCCGGTTTCGACGCCGATGATCCGGTCTTCGGGGAGGATGCCGTTGGCGGCGAGGATTTTGGCGTCTTCGATGGTGTAGATGTCGTTGGTGATGGCGGCCATGGAGATGTCGCCGCTCATGTGCCGGGTGAGCCGCTCCACGAGCTGGGTCTTGCCTGCTCCGACGGGTCCGCCGATGCCGATTTTGATGGGTTCGCTCATTTTTCCTCCTGGGTAAAAAGCACTGCTAGCTCATGAACATCCGGGCACGTTGGCGTTCGTGCCGCATTTGGGAGATTTCCAGTCCGGGGCTCACAGCGCCCAGGTCGTCCGGCGTCAGGTGCGGGATCTGTTCGACGACGGCAGCAACGCCGTCGGCCGCCTGCCTCAGCAGCCGCTGGCCGGCGTTCTGGCCGAGCGGGATGGCGCGGACGGCGTTCTGCGTCAGGGAGGTGGCGGTTGCGAAAAGGTAGGCGGCGAGTGCTTCCTGCAGCGGCACTCCGAGTGAACGGGCGACGACGGCGAACGCCAACGGCTGGTGACCGGCGGCCTGCCCGCGGGTCACCAGGTCCCGGTACAGTTCCAGCGCCGACGAGGGAAAAACCTCAGCCCCGATCTCAAGCAGCCGGCCGCCCATCTTAAGGCTGGCTTCCCGAACCTGCCGGGGCAACAGCGAAGCAGAGAGAAGAGAATCCAGCTCCTCAAGATCAACGCCCTCATAAAAGAACCGGATGGCCAGCCCATCGGAATAAGTCAGCGACTGCGAGATGAACGCGGACAACCAAGTCCCAAAACCAGCCTCATCAGCGACCACACCGGCGTCGACATAGGTCTCAAAGCCAAGGGAGTGGGCAAAAGCCCCTGTCGGCAAAGCGGAATCGACCAACTGCTGCAAAGCAAGCTGGTAATTGCCGGCCCCGGCGGTGGCGGGTGAAGGGGGCTGCGGTGTGGTGGGCACCGCGAAGCGGGCACAGCCCCCTTCACCCGCCGCCGTACCCAAGGTGACGCTGGAACTAGTGCGAGTGCTCAGCATGGCGGAAAGGCACAGGCATAACGCGTTCCTGGCGCAAGTAGGGCACGGCAGTGTGTTGGAGGTAGTCCTCGACGGTGTGGTCGTACGCGCACACCATGACGTCGGCCCCGTACTCGCTGTCGCCGTCGAAGAACTGTGCCTGAAGGTGCCGGTTGCCGAGCGAGTGGGCAACCACGCCCATCTCGTACACCGACCGCGGTGCGATGACCAGGACGTCGGTGGGGAGCACGGAGACCACGATCATGTTGGTTTCTTCGACGTGGAGGATGTCGCCGTCGCGCAGGTCGCCCGAGCCGGAGGGGAGCCGGATGCCGATTTCCTTGCCGTGGTCGGTGGTGGCGCGCTGGATCCGTTTGACCAGTTGAGCGCTGGGGAGGACCACTTTTTCCTGGTGCAGGCTGGCGTAGGCGGCGAGGTCGGTCGTGGGCAGTTCGTGCAGGTTGCCGAGGATTTTTTCGATGATCACGAAAGGAGCTCCTAGAAGAGGAAGTAGCGCTGGGCCATGGGCAGGACGTCGGCGGGCTCGCAGGTGACGTCTTCGCCGTCCACCGTTACCTGGTAGGTTTCCGGGTCCACGTGGATGTCCGGGGTGGCGTCATTGTATTTGAGGTCCGCTTTGGTGAGGCTGCGGATCCCGGAGACGGGCCGGATCACCTTCTCCAGCCCCAACTCGTGGGGCACGCCGGCGTCGATCGCGGCCTGGGACAGGAACGTGATGGAGCATTGCTGGACTGCCTTGCCGAACGCGCCGAACATGGGACGCATGGTGCGCGGCTGCGGGGTGGGGATGGACGCGTTGGCGTCGCCCATCAGCGCTGAGGCGATCTGGCCGCCTTTGAGTACCAGCTCGGGTTTGACGCCGAAGAAGGCCGGGTCCCAGAGCACCAGGTCCGCGAACTTGCCCACCTCCACCGATCCCACCGAGTCGGCGATGCCCTGGGCGATGGCCGGGTTGATGGTGTACTTGGCGACGTAGCGCTTGAGGCGGAAGTTGTCGCTGCCCGCACTGCCGTGGACACCGCCGCCGTCATCCTGCAGGACTCCCCGCTGCTTTTTCATCTTGTCCGCCACCTGCCAGGTGCGGGTGATGACTTCGCCCACCCGGCCCATGGCCTGCGAGTCAGAGGAGGTGATGGAGAAGATGCCCAGGTCCTGCAGCACGTCCTCGGCGGCGATGGTCTCGGCCCGGATCCGGGAGTCCGCAAAGGCCACATCCTCGGGGATGTCGGGGTTGAGGTGGTGGCACACCATCAACATGTCCAGGTGCTCTTCGATGGTGTTGCGCGTGTAGGGCAGCGTGGGGTTGGTGGACGCCGGCAGGACGTTGGGCATGCCGGCGATTTTGATGATGTCCGGTGCGTGCCCGCCGCCTGCACCCTCGGTGTGGAAGGTGTGGATGACGCGGCCGTTGATGGCGCGGATGGTGTCCTCCACGAAGCCGCACTCGTTCAGGGTGTCGGTGTGGATGGCCACCTGGACGTCGTACTCGTCCGCCACCGTCAGGGAGGTATCGATCGAGGAGGTGGTGGATCCCCAGTCCTCGTGGACCTTCAGGCCGATCGCGCCGGCGCGGATCTGTTCGGCCAGCGGCTCGACGGCGGACGCGTGGCCTTTGCCGAACAGGCCGATGTTCATGGGGAACCCTTCGGCGGCCTGCAGCATCCGCTGGATGTGCCATTTTCCGGGGGTAACGGTGGTGGCCTTGGTTCCTTCGGCCGGGCCGGTGCCGCCGCCGATCATGGTGGTGATGCCGCTGGTCAGCGCTGTGGGGATCTGGTCCGGGGAGATGAAGTGGATGTGAGTGTCCACCCCGCCCGCGGTGAGGATCTTCCGCTCGCCGGCGATGATTTCGGTGCCGGCGCCGATCACGATGTCCACACCGTCGGTGATTTGCGGGTTCCCGGCCTTGCCGATTTTGAAAATATGCCCGTCCCTCAGGGCGACGTCGGCTTTGTAGATGCCGGTGTAGTCCAGGATCACGGCGTTGGTGATTACGGTGTCCGGGATGTCCTCGTCGCGGACTGCCTGGCCGTTCTGGCCCATCCCGTCGCGGATCACTTTGCCGCCGCCGAACACCACTTCCTCGCCGTAGACGGTGAGGTCTTTCTCGATTTCGAGGAACAGGTCGGTGTCTGCCAGGCGGATCGCGTCGCCGGTGGTGGGGCCGTAGAGGTCGGCGTACTGCCGGCGTGGGATCTCGAAGCTCATTTGCTGTCCCCTTCCAGGCGGGTGCCGCCGTCGAGCTTTCCATTGACCGCGTTACTCAGGCCGTACACCTCGCGGCTGCCGGCGATTTCGATCAGCCGCACGTTCCGGGAGTCCCCCGGTTCGAACCGCGCCGCTGTCCCGGCGGGAATGTCCAGCCTGCGCCCATGCGCCGCATCCCGGTCAAAGGTGAGCGCCGCGTTGGCCTCGGCGAAGTGGAAATGTGAGCCCACCTGGACGGGCCGGTCGCCGGTGTTGGTGACGACCACGTCGACCGCCTCCCGTCCGGCGTTGGCCATCACGGGTTCGGGGCGCAGGATGTATTCTCCGGGAATCATGGCGGGCCCCTTCAGCGGATGGGATCATGGACGGTGACGAGCTTGGTGCCGTCGGGAAAGGTTGCCTCGATCTGGACGTCGTGGATCATTTCGGGCACGCCCTCCATAACGTCTTCCCTGTTCAGCACGGTGGTGCCATAGCTCATGAGTTCGGCCACGCTGCGGCCGTCGCGGGCACCCTCGATCAGTTCGTAGCTGATGATGGCCACGGCTTCGGGGTAGTTGAGCTTGAGTCCACGGGCCTGGCGGCGGCGGGCCAGATCGGCGGCCACCACAATCATGAGCTTTTCCTGCTCACGTGGCATCAGATGCATAAGGGTCCCTTCAACGGCCAGCGGACGGCGTGGGACCCAGAATAGGTTGCGGACGTTTCAGGCACGTTTCGGCGGGGTCATGGCCTGCTCTCCGCCCCGGGTTCCGGGCCGGGTTTTCGACTGCCCGCTGAATCTCCCCAGCTCTTGTCCCCCGGGAGGCGGGGACGACGGCGGTTCGCCGGGACACGCCGTCGTCCCACCTTGAAGGTGGGGAGGCTCAGCGGCGAGGGCCTGGAGGGGCCGGTTGGCCTACTGGGCGGCGGTGAGGCGGGCGAGGATCTCTTCGGTGGACTGGACGGGCTGGCGGTAGGTGGTGGACAGGATGCGCAGCATGTCCGCGGCATCCTGGCTGTCCTCGGACGCCATGGCTTCCCTCGCATACGTGACCCGGACGTTGTGCGCGAAGGCGTCGGCGCCGGTCTGGGCAATGCAGTTGTGCGTGGAGACGCCGGCGAGCACCACTTCGTCGGCGCCCCAGTTGCGGAGGCGGGAGAGCAGGTTGGTGCCCACAAAGGCGCTGTCCCGGGTCTTGTTCAACTGGGGCAGTCCGTCGATGGCCAGCCCGGGCACAGCCTCCGCCTGCCTGCTGCCCCGGAAGATAAATCCTTGGTCGTCGTCAAGCATGTTCAACGTCCAGGTGGACTTGTCCCGCTCGTGCTCCGTGCCCACCATCAGCGCTTTGTGCCCGCTGGACTTGAAAGCCTCAAGCAACGTGTTGCAGGACCCCACCAGCTTCTCCTGCTGCGCCGCCAGTTCGGGTGCCTCGAAGTAGGCGTTCTGCATGTCGATAACAAGAAGGGCAATCATCCAACGGACCTTTCCTCGTGGAGCCGGTTCCGGCAACGTACCCTGCATGCGGACCCGCGAAACCCTGCGCACGCAACCCCGGCGGCAGCGGGTGGCGGAAGCCTAGGGCGCGGATTCGCGCACCTGCAGCTGGAACCCGGCCTCCACGTGCACGCCCTGGTCCGCCGTTTCCTGGCCTTCGATCCGGTCGATCAGCAGCGCGATGGAGCGGTCGGCGATCTCTGCCATGCCGGGGGAAACAGTGGTCAGGGAGGGCGAGGCAAACCGGGCTTCGTCGATGTCGTCAAAGCCGGCGACGGCCACCTGCTCCGGAACCTTGAAACCTCGGATGAGCAGTTCGTGCATGGCGCCGAGGGCCAGGGCATCATTCAGCCCGAACGCCGCATCGAATTCGACGCCGCGGTCCAGCAGCCCTGCCACTGCCGCCGCTCCCCCGTCGCGGCGCCACTCGCACGGCGCAATCAGTGCCGGATCGAAGGGAATGCCGGCTTTCTCCAGCGCACGCCGGTAGCCGTTGAGGCGAAGCCCGGCAGTGCCGCCGGATTCCTCCGGGTGCGCACCGATGACGGCGATCCGACGGCGGCCGTCCGCCACCAGGTGGGTGGTGAGGGTCGCGGCCGCTTCCTCGTTCTTCATGGTGACCAGGTCGAACCGGGGATCGAGGATGTGCTCGCCGAGCATCACGAGCGGTTTCTTGCCCAGGCGGGCGGCAATCTCGTCCGCCTCCATGACCAAAGGGGTGAACAGCAGGCCGTCAGTGAGCTGCCGGAACGGACCCTGCAGGGCGTTCACTTCCACGTCCGCCACGGCGTCGGACTGCTCCACGAGAACCCGGTACCCGCGCTGCGACGCGGCTTTCATCAACCTCGATGCCAGTTCGGCGTAGTAGGGGGCGGAGAGGTCGGACAGGACCAGGCCCAGCATGCGGGTCTTGCCGGAGCGGAGGCTGCGGGCGGTCAGGTTGGCCTCGTAGCCCAGCTCGGCGATGGCGTCCTGGACCCGCTGCTTGGTGGCAGGGCGGATGAACTCGTAGTCGTTGAGCACGTTGGAGACCGTCTTCAACGACACACCGGCCGCCCGCGCAACGTCATTCATGGTGACCGCCATCGTGGCTCCTTCTTGTGGTTCCGCCTGTTCCTGCGATACATCGTTGCAGAAGATGCCGCACAGGCGGGAACCCGCCGTCGGCCGCCAGGCAGGAGCAGCCCCGTCAGTCCTTCGCCTTGGCCGCCTTCGCAGCCGCCTTTGCCGCCTGCTTGCTGGCGCGGACCTTCACCAAGGACTCGGGATCAACGATGTCCGCGACCGAGAGGTAAGAGCCCTCCTCGCCGTAGTGCCCCGCAGCCTCCCGCCAGCCCGGCGCCTGCAGGCCACGCTGCTTGCCCAGCAGGGCAAGGAAGATCCTGGCCTTCTGCTCGCCGAAGCCGGGCAATGCCTTGAGGCGGCTCAGGACCTCGGCGCCGTCTGGGTTGCCCTTGGTCCAGATCGCCGTGGCATCGCCGTCCCATTCGTTCTGCACCGCTTCTGCGAGTGCCTGGACCCGCGCCGCCATGGAGCCGGGGAACCGGTGCACAGCGGGGCGTTCCTTGAACATCTCCACGAAGGCCTGCGGTTCCTGGGACGCGATGGCCTCAGGCGCGATGGACCCGATCCTGGTCCTGATTTTTTCCGGGCCCGCGAACGCCGATTCCATGGTCACCTGCTGGTCCAGCAGCATGCCCGTCAGCAGCGCAAAGGCGTCCTCAGTCAGCAACTTGTCCGCGGCGGGATCCCCTGTGATGTGCAGTTCCATGCCGTCCATCCTCCCAGAGGAGGGCCGCCGCCGTCATGCCGTTCCCCGCCCCCTTGAGTTCTTGTCCAGGTATGCAGTGCTGCCGGGCCGGGAAACTGCGTACCCGGACAAGAACCCTGAGGGGATTCAGTTGACGGCCAGCCGGATCATGGACCAGGACACCGCAGGGAGCTGGGCGGTGAGGCGGCCGCCGCCGGCCTTGACCGAGACGTTATCGGCCGGCAGGACGGATGTGGAATCATCCGCCGTGGCCTGCCAGTACGGGTCCTTGTTGGCGTAGGTGAGGGCCTCCACCACGCGCACGTCGCCCAGGCCGGACAGCACCGCGTCCAGGCCCAGCGTGTCCGTGGCCGAGCGGTTGACAGCGAACACCACAGCCTCGCCCTTCTCTGCGTCAAAGGTCGCGACGGCGGACACGGCGGCAAAATCGGCCGTCTTGCCGCCGCTGACCCGCGGGGATTCGACGGCGAGCTGCAGCACTGTGCCGGACGCGTGCCGGGAAGTGAGTGCAAACGGGTGGAACGTGGTCTGCTTCCAGGAGCGGCCTCCCGGCTCGGTCATGATGGGGGCGATCACGTTGACCAGCTGGGCCAGGCTGGCTGAGTGCACGCGGTCAGTGTTCTTGAGCAGGGTCACCAGGAGATCACCGACGACGACGGCGTCCGCCACTGTGTAGGTGTCCTCCAGCAGGACGGGGGCCACCGGCCAGTCCTTGCCGGACGGTGCCCTGGAGGCGTCGCGGCTCATGTGCCAGACGTTCCACTCGTCGAAGGAGATGTTGACCTGTTTGGTGGATTTCTTCACCGACTTCACGTGGTCGATGTGGCTGACGATGTCCTTGATAAAGGTTTCCATCTTGTGCCCGGCAGCGAGGTGCTCCTGCAGGTCGCCGAAGTCCTCGAAGTACTGGTGTGCAGAGATCAGGTCCACCAGCTCGTAGGTTTCGGACAGGACCACGCGCTCCCATTCGCCGAACGTGTCCATGGTGGGCCCGGAGCTGCCGCAGGCCACCAGCTCCAGGTCGGGCTCCACCATGCGCATGCCGCGGGCGGTATCGGCAGCGAGGCGGCCGTACTCGAGGGCGTTCTTGTGCCCGATCTGCCAGGGCCCGTCCATCTCGTTGCCCAGGCACCACATTTTGATGCCGTAGCCGTTCTCCGCACCGTTGGACCTTCGCTGGTCCGACAAGGCGGTTCCGCCGTCAATGTTGCAGTACTCCAGCAGGTCCAATGCCTCCTGGATGCCCCGTGTGCCGAGGTTCACGGCCATCATGGGTTCGACGCCCGCCTTCACGGACCACTTGGCGAACTCGTCAACACCCACCAGGTTGGGGTCGGTGGAGTGCCAGGCCAGGTCAAGCCGGACCGGGCGCTGGTCCGTGGGGCCAACCCCGTCTTCCCACCGGTAGCCCGAAACGAAGTTGCCGCCGGGGTAGCGGACTGTGGAAACCCCAAGTTCGCGGGTCAGCTCCAGCACGTCGCCGCGGAACCCGTCCTCGTCCGCCGTCGGGTGCTCCGGCTCGAAGATGCCGGTGTAGACGCAGCGACCCAAGTGCTCCACGAACGCCCCGAAGGTGCGGCGGCGGACAGGCCCCACGGCGAAGGCCGGGTCGATGGTGATCCTGGCAGCGGTTTCCGGTGCTGCGGTTGCGCCTGCCGGCGATTCCGGTCCGGCGGAGCCTGGGTGGGGGGCGGTGGATTCTGTGGGTGCCACGAAAACGTCCTCGTTCCTGATTATTTACAACGTTATAGAAATATTGTTGACGGTGCCGTGGCGCGAGTCAAGCGCCCCGCCGAAGATCACCGCCAAAGGAGAGCCGAAAATGCCCTTTCGCGCCGCACACCGCCCACCTGCGGAAACATCAAAAGCAGGTAGTGGGGATCAAAAACCAAGTAGTACCTAATCTCAAAAACAAGTACCGGTTACGCGTTCACCGGCAACGGCCCCGCAACTAGGTTTTTCTCAGAGACAAGACGAGTTCCAGCTCGCGGTACTTGGCTCACTAGGGGGTGTGGGACCGGCAATGCAAGCACCATACGCAAGCTCAGATTTCCCGGGCCAACGGACCCGGGCACTAAGCGGGGCCGGCGACGAGGAGGCCTTCGAGACCAAGGCCTCTCCCCCAGCCGTCGCCGGCCCTCTGGCTTCCCAGCAGGGCCCCCTCCCCCACCAGCGCGGACCCGCCGCACACGGAAGTCCAGTACCCGGGCGCGCCCTGCACGGCAGCAACGCACCGGGCAATGCCGTACCTGCCACTGCACGGCAGCGCACAGCAGCGTCCGCCGACGACGGAAAACAAAACGGGATACTGCTGGACCTGCTGACCGGCGCCGAAACGCTGCATGAGTCCGTTGCCCTGCTCGCTGCCGCCTCGGCCCGTGCCGTTGTGGGCACGCCGGGGCTGATGATCGAATGCGGTGTGGTGGTCCGGCAAACGAAGCGGGCCCCAGTCATCACCGGAACCTCCCGGGAAGTCATCCGCCTGCTCGAGTGGGAGCAGGAGAAGGGCGAAGGGCCGGTCAGCGACGTCCTGGCCGGCGGCCATCCCGTAGCTGTGCTGCAGCGGAGCGGCGACTTCCGCTGGCCCCGCTACTGCCAGGAGCTGCAGGCGGCCAACCTGGGCAGCGTCCTGGGCACGCGGCTGCGCCTGGACCGGGAAACGCGCCTGGACCAGGACAACAGTGACGAGGCCATTCCAGTCCGCGAAACCACCGCGGCCCTGGCGTTCTTTGCCGAGGATGCCAAGGCATTTCCGCTGCAGGTGATCTCCGAAGCACGCTCCTTCGCGGGGCTTGCCGGGAAGAGCCTTCAGATGGCCCTGGATCTTCACAACGCCAGGTCCACCGCATCGGATCTGCGCCTCGCACTGGACAGCCGCACGTCCATCAACGTTGCCTGTGGCGTGATCATGGCGCAGAACAGGTGCTCCTACCACGAGGCCTTTTCGATCCTCGCCCGGGCCTCCAGCCACCGGAACATCAAGGTGCGCCGGGTGGCGGAGGACATCCTCGAACACTTGCCCGAGGGCCCTCCGCGGGCGCACTTCGGCCACTGACACCAGGTTCTGCGGGCCACGGAGGCGGCCCAGGTTCCGCCACACCTGGATACTGCCCCGCTTGGGGCGCCACCGGCCCTGGATGCCCCGCTAGATGCCGCCGGCCAGCTTGTAGTAGGCGGCGTTCCAGTTCAGGTCCTTTTTGAACTGCCGGATGGTGGTTCCCTCATCGATGGTCAGCAGTTCCGTTTTGGCGATTTCCGCGAAGTCCTCGAACACGTCCATGCCCACCTGTGTGGAGAGCACGGTGTGGTGGGCTGCGCCGGCAGTCAGCCAGGCTGCGGCGGAGGTGGCGAAGTCCGGCTTGGGCTGCCACAGGGCCCGGGCGACGGGCAGGTTGGGCAGCGGCTGGTCCAGCGGCACCACGTCCACGGCGTTGGCCACCAGGCGGAACCTGTCCCGCATGTCCGAAAGGGCCACCACGACGCCCGGGGAGGCATCGGCGTCGAACACCAGGCGCACGGGGTCTTCCTTGCCGCCGATACCCAGCGGGTGGATCTCCAGGCGCGGTTTGCCCGCCGTGAGCGAGGGGCAGACCTCCAGCATGTGGGCGCCCAGGATCTTCTCCGAACCCGGTTCCAGGTGGTAGGTGTAGTCCTCCATCAGGGACGCACCGCCGGGCAGGTCCCCGCCCATCACTTTGGCGGCGCGGACCAGGATGGCGGTCTTCCAGTCGCCCTCGGCGCCAAAGCCGTAGCCGGCGGCCATCAGCCGCTGCACGGCGAGGCCGGGAAGCTGGCGAAGCGCGCCGAGATCCTCGAAGGACGTGGTGAACGCGGCTGAACCGTTGGTCTCCAGGAAGCTGCGCAGGCCCAGTTCGATCCGGGCACCGTACCGCAGCGAGTCGTGGCGGGCCGCGCCTGCGCGGAGTTCCGGCACCACATCGTATAGGTCCTCGTACTCGGCAACCAGGGCATCGACGTCGGACTCCGCGGCGCCATGCACGGCGTCGGCGAGCTCGTTCACGGACCAGGTGTTAACCGCGACGCCGAAGCGCAGTTCCGCCTCGGTTTTGTCACCTTCGGTGACGGCGACGTTGCGCATGTTGTCGCCGAAGCGGGTCAGCTTCAGGGTGCGGACGGCGGCCCAGCCGGCGGCGGCGCGCTGCCAGGACCCCACCTGGCGGGCGACCTCGGGGTTGGAGACGTGACCCACGACGGTTTTGCGGGCGATGCCCAGCCGGGACTGGATGTAGCCGAACTCGCGGTCGCCGTGCGCGGCCTGGTTCAGGTTCATGAAGTCGAAGTCGATGTCCGCCCACGGCAGGTCGCGGTTGGCCTGGGTGTGCAGGTGCAGCAGGGGTTTGCGGAGCAGGTCCAGGCCCTGGATCCACATCTTCGCGGGGCTGAAGGTGTGCATCCAGGCGGTGACGCCGATGACGGAATCGTCGGAATTGGCCTCCAGCGCCGTGCGGCGGATGGCGTCGGAATCGGTCAGGACCGGCTTCCACACAATCCGTACGGGAACGGCGGAGCTGGCGTTGAGGTGGTTGGCAATCTCCTGCGACTGCGCGGCCACCTGTTTCAGGACGTCCTCGCCGTAAAGGTGCTGGCTGCCGGTGAGGAACCAGACCTCGTAGCCGTCAAGGGAAGTGTTTGCTGCGGTACTCATGGGTTCTCCTGGAAAGTTTGTGGGGACGGGCTGACGGCGGGCACTTACTGGCCGTAGACGTTCTGGTAGCGGGCGTAGAGGGAGTCGATCCGGGCCTGGTCGATCGGCAGCGGCTCACCGAGCTGGCGGGAGACGTGGACTGTCTTGGCCACTTCCTCGCACATCACGGCTGCCTTCACCGCGGACCTGGCGTCCTTGCCGATGGTGAACGGGCCGTGGTTCTGCATCAGCACCGCCGGGGACGTGGAATTTTTCAGGGTCTCCACGATGCCCTGACCGATCGAGTCATCACCGATGAGCGCGAACGGGCCCACCGGAATTGAGCCGCCAAATTCGTCACCCATCATGGTCAGGACGCACGGAATGGACTCGCCCCGGGCGGCCCAGGCTGTGGCGTAGGTGGAGTGCGTGTGCACCACCCCGCCGACGTCGGGCATGTTGCGGTACACGTAGGCGTGGGCAGCCGCGTCCGACGACGGCGAGAGGGCCGGGTTGCCCCACTCACCGTCCGCATCGCCATCCACGGGCACCCCATAGAGATCCGTGACCACCATCTGTTCGGGCGTGAGGTCGTCATAGGAAACGCCGGAGGGCTTGATGACCATCAGGTCGCGGCCGGGAACACGGGCGGAGACGTTGCCCGCCGTCCACACCACCAGTCCGTAGCGGGTGAGTTCGGCGTGCAGGGCGCAGACATCCTGCCGGATCCGGGCGATGGTTTCCAGGACGTTGACGGTGGCGGTGCTCATGCGGAGGCTCCAACAGTTGCGGGGGTGGAGGGTGCTGCGGCCGCCTGCTGCCCTGCTGCCCGGCGCTGGATGGCCTTGAGCCGGTGCATGACGTCGTTGGTCCCGCGGCCGAAGTAGTCGTGGAGCGTGCGGTACTCCTGGAACAGTTCCTCGTAAGCGGCTACGTTTTCCGGGATGGGCGTGTACACGTCACCGGGCTCGGAGCCCATCGCGGCGGCAGCCGCGCGGATGTCGGCGTACTTTCCGGCCGCGACGGCCGCGTGGATGGCTGAGCCCAGCGCCGGGCCCTGGGCGGAACCGATCGTGGAGAGCTGAAGGCCGGTGATGTCAGCGTAGATCTGCATCAGGAGCGGGTTCTTGAGCAGTCCGCCGGCCACGATGAACTCCTTGACCGGGACGCCGGAATCGCGGAACGCATCCACGATGGTCCGCGTGCCGAAGGCCGTGGCCTCCAACAATGCCCGGTAGGTGTCCTCGGGCTTGGTGGCGAGGGTCTGGCCCACCACCACGCCGGAAAGTTCGTGGTCCACGAGGACCGAGCGGTTGCCGGAATGCCAGTCCAGCGCGATGAGGCCGTGGGCGCCGATCGCCTGGCGGGAAGCCAGCTCCGTGAGGTATTCGTGAACGCCCAGCCCTGCGGCTTTGGCCGCCTCGTGATATTCGGGCGGCACGCCGTTCTTGGTAAACCAGCCAAAGATGTCGCCCACACCGGACTGCCCCGCCTCGTAGCCCCAGAGTCCGTCCACGATGCCGCCGTCCACAACCCCGCACATGCCCGGCACTTCACGCAGTTCGGTGCCGTTCATGACGTGGCACGTGGAGGTGCCCATGATGGCCACCAGCTGGCCGGGATCAACGGCCCGGGCGGCCGGGGCGGTGACGTGGGCGTCAACGTTGCCCACAGCCACGGCGATGCCCTCGGGCAGGCCGGTCCATGCGGCCGCCTCCGCGGTGAGGTATCCGGCGGCGTCGCCCAGGCGGCCGATGGTGTGCTCGAGCTTGGCGCTGACGAAGTCCTTGAAGTCAGGGTTCAGGGCGGAAAGGAAGTCCTCGGACGGGTAGCGGCCGTCCTGGTAGATGCCCTTGTAGCCGGCGGTGCAGGCGTTGCGGACGTACCCGCCGCACAGCTGCCAGACGATCCAGTCCGCCGCCTCCACCCAGTGGTCCATCTCGGCGTAGGCTTCGGGATCCTCCTCCAGCAGTTGCAGGCCTTTGGCGAACTCCCACTCCGAAGAAATCAAACCACCGTAGCGGGGCAGCCACGCCTCGCCCCGCTCGGCGGCGAGCCGGTTAATCCGGTCGGCCTGGCCCTGGGCGGCGTGGTGGCGCCACAGCTTCACGTACGCGTGCGGACGGTTTGCGAACCCGGGCAGTTCATTCAGCGGGGTGCCGTCGGCCTTGGCCGGCACCATCGTGCAGGCGGTGAAGTCCGTGGCAATTCCGACGACGGCGGCCGGGTCGATCCCTGCCTCGGCCACAGCTGCCGGGACGGCATGCCGCAGGACATCGCGGTAATCGTTGGGCACCTGAAGTGCCCATTCGCCGGGAAGCCGGACGGCAGCGCCATCGGCGCCGCGGCCGGCCACATCCTCCGGAAGCGCGTCCGTGACAACGGCGTGCGGGTAGTCGTAGACCCCGCTGCCGAGTTCCTTGCCGTCCCGCACGCGGACCACCACGGCCCGGCCGGAGAGGGTTCCGTAGTCCACACCGATGACGTAGCTGTCCGGGTCCACTGTGACGTCCATAAAAAGCTCCTCCAATAGCTGCCGCAACTTCGCGGCTCCACTAATTGTGAGCGCTAACAAGTGGGAAGTCAATGAAACTTGGGAGTCAATGAACTGGAATGGTGGACCTGAAAAGGAGGTGGACCGTGGCGGCGCCGGCAGCCTATGCGCTGATCAACCGCCGGCGCAGGCTTCGGCCCACAGCCGGGCCAAGGCGGCAATGTCGTTCGGGGTGGTCCGGCAGCAGCCACCCACCATGCGCGCCCCACGCTCCTGCCACGCCCGGGCTCCTTCGGCAATGCTGCGCGGCGCAGCAGCCTCGTGGCCGGGATGGCCCTCGGAAGACGCTGCCGGTTCCCAGGCCTTGGTGCCGGCGTCGTAGGTTTCGCCGGAGTTTGGATACGCGATCAGGGGTTTGCGGGTGACTTGTCCCAGGGCATCCAGCGCCGGAGTGACCAGCGCCAACGGCACGCAGTTCACGCCGATGGCGGCCACGAGCGGCTCGGCGTCACACAGCTCCGCGACGCGCTGCAGCGGGGTGCCGTCGCTGATGTGCGCTCCGTCCCGGAGCGTGAAAGTGAACCAGGATTCGGCGCCGAACCCGGCAACCAGTTCCAGCAACGCCTCCGCTTCGGGCAGGGAAGGCAACGTTTCGCAGGCCAGGACGTCGGCCCCCGCGTCCACGAGCGCCGCCATCCGTGGCCGGTGGAACTCCATGAACCCGCTCCGGCTGAGTGTGTAGTCGCCGCGGTATTCGGACCCGTCGGCGAGGTAGGCGCCGTACGGTCCAACAGACCCGGCCACCAGCAGCGGACCGGCATCCGGGTTCTCCGCCAGGTGTTCGCGGCGGGCCTCGTCGGCCAGGTGGACGCTCAGGGCAACACGTTCCAGGGCTTCGGCTTCCGGGATTCCGCGCCGGGCAAACCCCAGCGGCGTCGCCTGGTAGCTGGCGGTGATGGCCACCCGCGCTCCGGCCTTAAAGTAGTCCCGGTGGACCTGCTTCACGAGTTCCGGCTGTTCCAGCAGGACCTTGGCGGACCACAGGGGGTCCTCGAGGTCGCAGCCGTGCGCTTCGAGTTCCGTGGCCAGGGCGCCGTCGAGGACAAGGTTTCCGCCGGCGTGGAGCTGGCGGGACAGTGCGGTGCTCCGCGGCTGGTTTGCAGGCTGGGGCATCACTTCAGGCTACAGCGCCTGGCGGGTGGCGGAACGCAGGCAGCAGCATCAGGAACGCGGCGCCGCCGCACTCCCCCGGCGCACCAGTTCCGGGGTGACAACGGTGGAACTGACCGGGGCGCCCGCCTCGATCTCCTTCAGCATCGCGTCCATGCAGCGCCGGCCCAGCTCCTCAAAATCCTGGCGCACAGTGGTAAGCGGCGGAGTGAAGTACCCCGATTCGGGCTGGTCGTCGAACCCCACCACGGAGACGTCGTCGGGCACGCGCACGCCTGCCTCGTTGAACGCCCGAAGCACCCCAAGGGCCATTTGGTCGTTGCCCACAAACAGTGCCGTAGCAGTACGCTCCTCCGCCAGCCGCCGCCCGATCGCATAACCGCTTTCCGCGCTCCAGTCGCCTTCCAGGAGCAGATCATCCCTCAGGCCCGCGGCCTGGAGGGCCGCCCGCCAGCCTTCGGCGCGCAGCGCGCCGTCGATCCAGTCAGCCGGCCCGGCAACGTGTGCGATCCTGCGGTGCCCCAGTTCGATGAGATGCCCGACGGCGATCCCGGCGCCGCGCTTCTGGTCCACCATGGCGCCGCTGACGGCGTCGTTGCCGAGCGAGCCGACAGCCACCACGGGTACCCCGGGATTGAACTCCTCCAGGATCTGCAGGGTTTCGGTGTGCGGCACCAGGACAGCGATCCCGTCAACGGACTGGTCGGTGAAGTGCCGGAGGGCGTCGAAGATGGCGTCCCGGCCAATGGAACGCAGCGCGGCGATGCTGACAAAGTAGCCCGCGTCCCGCGCGGCACGCTCGACGCCCAGCATGGTGTTGGCCGGACCGTACTGTGACAGCTCGCTGCCCAGGACTCCGATGGTCTGCGAGCGCCGGGTCACCAGGCTCCGTGCCGCAGTGTTCCGCCGGTAGCCCAGCTGGGCGATGGCGGCCTCGACCTTTTCGCGGGTTGCCTTGCTGACGTTGGGGTGGCCGTTGACCACCCGGGAAACGGTCTGGTGGGAAACACCGGCAAGTTCGGCCACGTCCTCCAGGCGCGGCAGCCGCCCGGCGCTGCTTTTTGTCATGTCCCCATTGTGCCGGTTTACACCTGGCCCCGTTTGGTGCGGGAGCCCGGTGCGCAACGAAAAAATCCCCCGGCGGCCTCGAAAGACTGCCGGGGGATTTTCCCACTCTTCGCAAAGAGTGGGCCCTGTGGGGCTCGAACCCACGACCCACGGATTAAAAGTCCGATGCTCTACCAACTGAGCTAAAGGCCCCTGCCGGGCTGGTGAGGCACGAATGCGCCGGCCTGCCCGGCCCAATCCATTTCTGGACATTAAATACTCTAACCCATGGTTCCGGCAGCTTTGCACGCACGCGAAGGACCCGCCGTCGGGCGCGTCTGCAACGGGTTCTGACGCTCGATTTCCAGCCGGGCACAGGAGTAGCGTGGGTGGCATGAGCGAGCAACCAGGTCCCACCCCATACGGCGGCGCCAACCGGCACCACAAGCCGAAGCCTTTCGCCCCCGTGGACTTCGAGCCTTTTGCCGGCGGCGCGGATCCCGCCAGGGTCTCCGAGGCCGCCCACCTGGCCGCTCAGGCGCTGGTCCGGCACGGCCGCGACAGCGACGATCCGGCGGTGACTGAGCGGCTCGTCAAGCTTGCCGACGAGCAGGGCCTGGAAGCCATCGCGGAGATGTGGGCGGAAAGCCCGGCCCGGTCGCTTCCCGGTGCCCTCTGGCGCCTCTATGCCTTGCGCGCGGCCACGGTGCAGGACCCGGAACGCATTTCGGTCTACTTCCGCGCCGGCAAGGACACCGCCCAGGTGTCCAACGTGGTGGCGGGCGCCGCAGAGCCTCCCGGGGCCGATGAGATGAAGTCGATGGCGGATGCCATCCTGTCCGGCGCGTTCGACGGCGACTTCGACGTCGCGCTGGAACGTTCCGCTGCGTTCTGCCGTGTGGTGGCGCTCGGCCAGGCGACGCTGGCCGATGGTGCCGAGCACGGCAATGAGGCCCACGCGAGCAAGCTCACGCGCAACTCCCACCAGCTGGTGAAGACCGCCGAGGACCTCGAGCACGCCGCCAACGCCTGGCGGCTGGGCGAATTGGACTGACCCGGCCTGCTTTCGCTGGCCCAAGAGCGCGGATCTGTCAATGTTGACTTGGGCCAACCAACGTAGAACACTGAAACTGGTGCCGAGCCGCGAAACCCCCGGGCTTCAACATTCAGCCGCCTAGAGCGGCCTACCGCCGAGAGGCGTATCCGGTTCGGCACCATTTTTGTGCCCGCAGGCGGTCCCGGAATCATGCCGGGCCGCTGGTTGCCAGCCGTTTCAGGGGTCCTTTTGCGGGCCGGTAGAGTTAGCGTTGGTTGCGCCGGAGTCAAGTCATGCGGCAGGCAACTCCCCGCCCTGTACTTTTCCCGGAGACCGGTAACTACGTGAAACTGCGCCTTTTTCCCCAGGAGCCCGCCGGGCTGAACCTCTTATCCCAAATGGCGCAGCAGATTGTGCTGGGCACCGCCACCCTGGCCGAAATCCTCGGCGTACCCGCCGGTGAACACGGCAAGCTCGTGGAGGACATGCACAACCACGAGGCCAGGTCTGCCGAGCTGCATTTCGCCCTCCTGACGCACATGCGCACCAGCTTCGTGAACCCGCTGCCCCGCGAGGACATGTACGCCCTCTCGCGCTACCTCAACGAAGCGATCGAAAAGCTGGATGCCGCGGCGGAACTGGTGGCGCTGTACCGGCTGGAGCGGTTGCCCAAACGTGCCGCGGACCAGCTCGAGATCATCAGCCGGCAGGCCGAGCTCACTGTCGATGCGATGCGCCGGCTGGACAACCTGGACGACCTCGAGGACTACTGGATCGAGATCCTCCGGCTGGCCAAGCGCGCCGAACGGACGCACCGGGTGTGGGTGGCGGACATGATCAGCGACATGAAATGGGCCCAGTACTCCCGCAACCGCGACATCGCCAACCAGCTGGTGGAGGTCACCAAGGACATGCGCCGGATCGCCACCCAGGTAGGCAGCATCATCGTCAAGGAATCCTGAGGTGCTGGCTGCCATCTTTGCTGCGGTGGTCCTGCTGGCCGCCGGATTTGCCTTCCTCAACGGCTTCCGTGACGTTTCCACCGCCGTGGCGCTGGCCACCCGCACCAGGGCACTCACCCCCAGCGTCGCCGTCCTGCTGGCCGCCTTCTTCAACTTCATCGGCGCCCTGCTCAGCGCCACGCTGGCGGTTGGCGTCAGCCAGAACTGGATCACGCTGCCCGCCGGGACCAGTGGTCTAAGCATCCTGGTGGCCGGCCTGGTGAGTTCCTGCGCCTGGGGCCTGCTCATGTGGTGGCGCGGCATTCCCGCCTCCTCCACCCATGCCCTGGTTGGCGGGCTGGCCGGGGCCGGGCTGGCCAGCCTCGCCGTGGGCGGCGCCGGCGTTGGCGGGGTGGACCAGTCGCTGCTGTTCCAGGTGATCCTCCCGCTGGTGCTGTCCCCTCTGGTGGCCTACGGAGCCGCGTTCCTGCTGGTCTATCCGGCCACCTGGGCGGCGCGTTACACACAGCCGAACGTGGTGAACCAGCGGTTCCGCCGCAGCCAGGCCATCGCGGCCGGGGCCGTGGCGTTCGGCCACGGCCTGCAGGACGGCCAGCGGGCCAGCGCGGTGCTGCTGCTCGCCCTCCTGGCGGCGGGCTATTCCGACGGCGGCTCCATCCCCGTGTGGGTAGTGTTGCTCTCCGCGGTGATGATGACGGCAGGAACGCTTTTTGGCGGCTGGCGGATTTCGCACACGATCGGGTACAAGATCACGCGGGTGGACCCGCTCCGCGGTTCAGTGGCGCAGATCTACAGTGCCGCGACGCTGTTCGTGGGTGCCATCGCCCTGCATCTGCCGCTGTCCACCACCCACACCGTGACGGCGGCGGTCCTTGGGGCGGGCGAGAACCAGAACTTCTCGGTGACCAACCGGAAGCTCGTGCTCCGGATCCTGGGGCTCTGGATCCTCACGCCGGCGGCCACGGCGGCCCTCGCCTTCGTGCTGGCGCTGGCACTTTCGCCGCTGCCGGGGTAAGGGTCAGGGTGAGCCGCACACGGTGAGACGCAGGGCCGGGCCGCCCGGCCCGCAGCGGGGGACACCGGCGTCGTCCCCTGTTCCCCTGCTCCCGGGGACCTGTACAGCCGGAAGCCCGTGACGTAGATTCAAAAGTAGGCCCCCAGTGCTGCTGCCGGGCCCATATCCGCCGCCGGGTGCAGGGCCGCGGACAACGCCGCTGCAGCATACCGGCGGCCTGGATGCACAACGCGGGAAAGACCAGGCGTTATGTCTACCTCGACTCCCCGGCACAACCTCCCCCAGCCGCGGCGCATGCGCTGCGAACTGTGCGGGACCGAACACCAGCTGACCATCCATGCGATCACGGCGATGGGAGCAGCCAACGGCGACCTGGTTACCGTCGCCTACACCTGCAACGAGTGCCGCCGGTTCCACGAGCACCTTTCCTATGCGGCGGACGTGGCCGCTGCGCTGCGCCAGGTGCGCTGGATGGCGAAGGTGATTATGTTCGGTGACGACTACATCCACTGCGGGTTCCCCATGGCAGAGGCAGAGTTCGAGGTCGAACGCCTCTGCTACCGCAGCAGCACGGCCGGTGGACTCAGCACCGTCTCACTGCCCATCAGGGTGCTGCGGTGCCGGTGCGGCTTCCAGCTTGAAGTCCCCGAATAGGCGTACGACGACGGCCCCCTGGTTCAGCCGGCTGTGGGCCACGGCCGCAGGGGTGCCCGGGCGAGCGTGCGGGCTTGGGGCGCGGGTGGGGATTATCCGAAGCGGCCGGAAACGTAGTCTTCCGTGGCCTTCTGGGTGGGATTGCTGAAGATCGTGTGGGTGTCCCCCACTTCGATGAGCTTGCCGGGCTTGCCCGTACCGGCAATGTTAAAGAACGCGGTGCGGTCCGAAACGCGGGCTGCCTGCTGCATGTTGTGCGTCACGATCACCACCGTGTACTGGTCCTTGAGCTCGTTGATGAGGTCCTCGATGGCCAGGGTGGAGATGGGGTCCAGCGCCGAGCACGGCTCATCCATCAGGATCACCTGCGGCTCCACGGCGATGGCCCGGGCGATGCAGAGGCGCTGCTGCTGGCCACCGGAAAGGCCCGAACCGGGCTTGTCCAGGCGGTCCTTGACCTCGTTCCAGAGGTTGGCGCCCTTCAGCGAGCGCTCCACCAGGACGTCCGCCTCGCCCTTGGAGATCTTTTTGTTGTTCAGCTTCACGCCCGCCAGCACGTTGTCTCGGATGGACATGGTGGGGAACGGGTTGGGGCGCTGGAACACCATGCCGATCTGGGAGCGGACGGTGACCGGGTCCACGCCGGCGCCGTAGAGGTTGTCGCCGTCGAGCAGCACCTCGCCCTCCACGCGGGCGCCGGGCAGTACCTCATGCATGCGGTTCAGGGTCCGCAGGAAGGTGGACTTGCCGCAGCCGGAGGGGCCGATGAACGCGGTGACGGACTTGGCCTCGATGTTGATGGTGACGTCCTCCACGGCGAGGAAATCGCCGTAGTACACGTTCAGGTCCTTGACGTCGATGCGCTTAGACATGGTGTTCCTTCACTGACTGGGGATGAATTGAAGTCTATGGTCCGGCCCCGAAGAGCCGATAGGGGCAGGCCTAGCGGCCAGTCTTGGGGGCGAAGACCCTGGCGATCAGCCGGGCGCCCAGGTTGAGGATCATCACCAGGATGATCAGCACCAGGGCGGCGCCCCAGGCCCGCTGGGAGGACGGGTCCGGGTTGGCCGGTGACGTGGGGTTCAGGATCTGGGTGTAGATGAACGTGGGCAGTGAGGCCATCCAGCCGCCGAACACGTTGGAGTTGATGCTGGTGGCGAAGCCGGCGGTGACCAGGATGGGCGCCGTCTCGCCGATAACGCGTGCGATAGCCAGGGTGACGCCCGACGCGATGCCGGAGATCGCCGTCGGAATCACCACTTTGACGATGGTCCGCCACTTGCGCACGCCCAGTGCGTATGCGGCCTCGCGGAGTTCGTTGGGCACGATCTTCAGCATTTCCTCGCTGGACCGCACCACCACGGGGATCATCAGGACGGACAGCGCGACGGCGGCCACAGCACCCGTCTTGGTGCCGGGGCCCACCACGGCGAAGAAGAAGGCTGCGGCGAAGAGGCCGGCCACAATGGACGGGATGCCGGTCATCACGTCAACGAAGAACGTGATGGCGCGGGCCAGCCGGCCGTCGTGGCCGTATTCCACGAGGTAGATGGCGGTAAGCAGGCCCACCGGCACCGAGATGATGGTGGCCAGCAGCGTGATCTGCAGGGTGCCGAGCAGGGCGTGGTAGATGCCGCCAAGGACGGGTGCGCCTTCCTCGACGGCCTTGTTGTCGTAAACGCCGGTGACGCCGTTCATGGAGGTGCCTAGGAAGCCCGGCGTGAGCAGGCCGGGGACGCCGTTGACCAGTACTGTCCAGATCACCGAGACAAGCGGGAGCAGGGCCACCAGGAAGGACCCCACCACCAGGCAGGTGGCCAGTTTGTCCTTCGCCTTGCGGGCACCCTCGACGGCGGCGCTCCAGGAGACCAGCACCACGGCGAACAGGATCGCCGAGACGATGGCCCAGCCGAAGGCGTTGAAGCCCACCAGCGCGAGGATCGCCGCGCCAACCACCAGGGCAGCGGCCAGGACCACATAGGGGGCGTACTTGGGCAGCTGGCCCTTGGTGAGCGCCGAGCGCTTGCTGCGGACGGGCGTAAGGGTGGAGGTCATTTAGTTGGCTCCCGAGAATTCTTTGTGCCGGGTGATGATCCAGCGCGCGATCATGTTCACGGCCAGGGTGATGACGAACAGGACCAGGCCGGCGGCGATGAGGGTGCTGACCTTGAGTCCGCTGGCCTCGGGGAAGTTCAGGGCGATCTCCGCGGCGATGGTCTGGTTGCCGGACTGGATCAGGCTGGCGGTGAGGGCGCCGGAGGAGAGCACCAGGGCCACGGCCATGGTCTCGCCGAGGGCCCGGCCCAGGCCCAGCATCACGGCGCTGATGATGCCCGGCCGCGCGAAGGGCAGGACGGACATCTTGATCATTTCCCAGCGGGTGGCACCCAGGGCGAGCGCGGCTTCCTCGTGCAGCTTGGGGGTCTGGAGGAAGATTTCCCGGGACAGCGAGGTGATGATGGGCAGCACCATCACGGCCAGGACGATGCCCGCGGTAAGGATGGTTTTGCCGGTGGCCGAGGCGGGCCCCTGGAAGATGGGCAGCCAGCCCATGTTCTGCGCCAGCCAGTTGTAGGCCGGGGAGATTTCCTTGGCCAGGAACGCCGCACCCCAGGCACCGTAGACCACGGAGGGGATGGCGGCGAGCAGGTCCACCACGTAGCCCAGGCCGGCGGCGAGGCCGCGGGGGGCGAAGTGTGAGATGAACAGGGCAACGCCGATCGCGATGGGCGTGGCGATCACCAGTGCGATGAGCGCGGCGATGAGCGTGCCGATCACGATGGGCCAGATGTAGGCGAAGAAGCCCTCACCGCCTTGGATCTCGGCGGCCGGTGCGGTCAGCGCCGGGATGGCCTGGACCACCAGGAAGAGCGCGACGCCGAAGAGAACGGCGAGGATGAGGCAACCGGCGGCAAGTGCTGCACCGGAGAAGATTTTATCCCCGGCGCGGCCGGCGCCCTGGGTGCTGGTCAGGGAGGTGGCGGTCATTCGACGGCCCTTCGATCGTGGAGGTTACTTGAAGACTGGGAAGCGTGGCGTCCAAAGCCAAGTTCCCCGCACTGCCTGCCGGCAGGCGGGGAACCCGGATTCGGTGCGGTGACTAGGACTTGACCTTGATGGAGTCGATGGCCTTGGTGGCCTTCTCGGCAAGGGCAGGGGACAGCGGAGCGGACTTCGCGGAGTCAGCGGCGGCCTTCTGGCCTTCCTCGGAAACTACGTAGTTCTCGAAGGCCTTGACCAGGTCAACGGTCTCCTGCTTGTCGTAGGTGCTGCAGACGATGTGGTAGGAGACGAGCACCACCGGGTAGGCGCCCGAAGCGGTGGTCTTGCGGTCCAGCTTGATGGCCACGTCGTTGGCGGACCGGCCCTCAACGGCCTTGCCGGCTTCCACTGCCTTGGCGGCGGCATCGGCGGAGATCTTGACGAATTCCCCGCCCACCTTGATGGCGGCGGTGCCGAGCTTGCCGCCCACCGCGGATTCGTCGGCGTAGGTCACGGCGCCGGGGGTGTCGGTGACGGTCTTGACCACACCGGAGGTGCCCTTGGCATTCTCCCCCTGGAGGCTTGCAGGCCACACACCGGCGGACTTGTCCGTCCAGACCTCGGGTGCCGCGGAAGCCAGGTAGTCGGTGAAGTTGGTGGTGGTACCGGAGTCGTCCGAGCGGTTCACCGGGGTGACCTTCAGGTCCGGCAGGGTGACGCCTCCGTTGAGGGCGGCGATGGCGGGGTCGTTCCAGTTGGCGATCTGGCCGCGGAAGATCTTGGCCACGGTGGCCGCGTCCAGCTTCAGCTCGGTGACGCCGGGAACGTTGAAGGCCACGGCGATCGGCGAGATGTAGACGGGGATGTTGATGGCACCCTCGGGACCGCACACTGCCTTGGAGCTTTCGAGCTCCTCGTCCTTGAGGTAGGCGTCCGAGCCGGCGAACTGTGCCGAGCCGTCGATGATGGCCTTGCGCCCTGCACCGGAGCCGTCCGGGGAGTACTGCACGGTGGCGCCCTGGTTGGCGCTGGCGAAGCCGGCCTTCCAGGCGTCCATGGCTGCGCCGGTGGAGGAGGCGCCTATGCCGGTCAGGGTGCCGGTGACCTTGGGGCCGGCGGAAGTCTGGCCGCCTGCGGGTGCAGTGCCCGTGGCGTTGTCTGAACCGCAGGCGGTAAGCGCGAGTGCGCCGGCTGCGATAACAGCGATAGCCGCGTGGCGGCCGAAGCGGAGTGCCTTCACTGGATGTACCCCTTCCAGGGTTCTCAGATGCGGGCAGGGACGGAGGGCCCTGCGGCGCGATGCGTACTTTCTGTACCTTCATCGAAGTTATGGGCCGCAGGTAACGGGATGGGCTGTCCAAAGTGAACGGAACATTAACGACGGCGGGATATTGGCTTACAAGTGCCGGGTTCCCATTGCGCAGATCACAGGTACGGTCGTAGTGCAGCGGCACTGAATAGACTTGAAGCCATGGCCATCGCAGCGGGACTCTCAGCAAGCAGGCGATTCCTGCGCAGCCGCGTCCGCACCGGACTGATCCGCAGCCGCAACTCGGTCGTTCCCGCCATCCAGATGACCGTCTGCGCCGTGGGTGCCTACGCCTTCGCCGAGTACATCCTGGGGCACTCCGGCCCCTTGTTCGCGGCCACATCGTCGCTGATCTCCCTCGGATTTTCCCGCGAGCCGCGGCTGCGTCGGGTGATGGAGGTGGGCCTGGGCTGCACCATTGGCATCGCCGTGGGCGACCTGCTCCTCCACTGGCTGGGCGGCGAAATCTGGGTGGCCGCCGTCGTCCTTCTTTTCTCCATCCTCCTGGCCAGGTTCCTGGACAGCGGAAACATCTTCACCACCCAGCTGGCGCTGCAGTCGCTGCTGGTGGTGCTCCTGCCCGCCCCCTCCGGCGGGCCGTTCACCCGCAGTATCGATGCGGTGGTGGGCGGCCTGTTCGCGCTGCTGGTGACCATCCTGATGCCCAAAGACCCGCGGCGGGAGCCGCGCAGGGACGTGCAGAAGCTGCTGCACGAACTGGCGGAAGTGCTGCGTGAATGTGCCGACGCCCTGGTCAACAGCGACTCCACCCAGGCATGGCACGCGCTCATCCGGGGCCGGAACTGCCAGCCGCTGGTGGACGCGATGCGCCATTCCCTCCGCGCGTCAGGGGAGGTGGCCACGCTGGCGCCCGCCTACCGGAGGCACCGGGAGGAGCTGGAGCAGCTGAAAGTCTCCCTCGACTTTATAGACCTGGCCCTGAGGAACAGCCGGGTATTCGCGCGCCGCCTCACCAGCGCCATCAACCACGCGGCGCTCTCGGACGAGGCTACGGAGAACATCGCGGAAGTGCTGCAGGACACCGCTGCCGCGATTGATGAGCTTTCGCTGGGGTTGGCGGAAACGCACGACGGCGTCCGCCGCGCCCACCTGCGCACGGCCCGCAACGAACTCAGTGAGATCGCCCTGCGCCTGCACCCCAAGCTGCTGGGGGTGCAGCGGCTGGAGGGCGAGGCGGTGGTGATGCTGTTCCGGCCCCTGATGGTGGACCTGCTGGAGGCCACGAAGATGGACTCCCGCGAAGCCAGGGACGTGCTCCCGGCGCTTTAGTGGCGCGGCGGTTGAGCCTGCGAAACAGGAATGTCCGGGCCCGCCACTAGGGTTGAACCCATGGCTACAAAGACTTCCCGGGCGTCCAAGGCGCCCGCCTACAAGTGCGCCGAGTGCGGCTGGACCACCGTCAAATGGGTGGGCCGGTGCGGCGAGTGCCAGGCGTGGGGCACCGTGGAGGAAACAGGCACCGCGGTGGCGCGTACGACGGCCGCCACCACAGTCATAGAGCCGGCCCGCCGGATTGCCGAGGTGGACGCCACTACGGCCGCGTTCCTGCCCACCGGCGTGGATGAACTGGACCGCGTGCTGGGCGGCGGCCTGGTTCCCGGTGCCGTGATCCTGCTGGCAGGCGAACCCGGCGTCGGCAAGTCCACGCTGCTTTTGGACGTAGCCGCGAAGTTCGCCCGGACGGCGCAGGACGTCCTCTATGTCACCGGCGAGGAGTCCGCCGCGCAGGTGAAGCTGCGGGCCGAGCGGATCGACGCCGTCGCCGAATCGCTGTACCTCTCGGCGGAAACGGATCTGGGCCAGGCGCTGGGGCAGGTGGAGAAAATCGAGCCCCGGTTGCTGATTGTGGACTCGGTCCAGACGCTCAGCAGCGCCGACGTCGATGGCAGTGCCGGCGGGGTGTCCCAAGTCCGGGAGGTGGCGGCATCCATCATCGCGGCGGCAAAGCGCCGGAACATGACCACGCTGCTGGTGGGCCACGTGACCAAGGACGGGTCCATCGCCGGGCCGCGGCTGCTGGAGCACCTGGTGGATGTGGTATGCCAGTTCGAGGGCGAACGGCATTCGCGGCTGCGGCTGCTCCGCGCCGTCAAGAACCGATACGGGCCCACCGACGATGTTGGCTGCTTCGACCTGAACGAGGACGGCATCGAGGGCCTCGCCGATCCGAGCGGTTTGTTTGTGAGCCGTACCAAAGAACCGGTCTCCGGCACCTGCATCACAGTGACCATGGAAGGCCGGCGTCCGCTGCTCGCGGAAGTGCAGTCGCTGCTGGCCGAAAGCCCCAACTCGCAGCCGCGCCGGGCTACCAGCGGGCTCGACAGTTCCAGGGTTTCCATGCTGCTGGCCGTCCTGCAGCAGCGCGCCGGCACCCTGCTGCACAAGGACGATTCCTACGTGGCCACGGTGGGCGGGGTGAAGCTCAGTGAACCCGCCACTGACCTCGCGGTCGCGTTGGCTGTGGCCTCGGCCAAGGCCCGCAAGCCCCTGCCTATCCGCCTGATTGCCTTCGGCGAAGTAGGCCTGGCGGGCGAGGTCAGGCCGGTTCCGGGCATCAACCAGCGCATCCAGGAAGCCCACCGGCTCGGATTCACGCACGCCGTGGTCCCGGCAAGCCATGCCGGGCCCGGTCCCGTCCCGGCAGGTTTTTCCGTCCGGGAAGTGGCGCACCTGACCGAGGCCCTGAGCCTGCTGATCGGCTAGGCTCCGCTGAACCGTCCCGCGCCTGCAGCCCGGGTTCTTGGTCAGATATGCCAGCCTCCAACCGCCGGAACCCTGCATGTCTGGACCCCGAGGGGTGGGCGGGCTACTGGTGGGGCGCCAACGGGTCGGGGTCGTCCCGGCGCGCGTTGAGGAGCCAGCCCGACACGTCGCTCCTCAGCACCAGCAGCGGACCCCCGGTGGCGCTCACGTTCCCGTTGGGCACGTAGTAGCCGCGGCCGTTTCCGGGGCCGCCGGCCGCCCGGTCCAGTGCATCAACCAAATGGCGCGGGAGGTGGCCCTGCGGACCCAGGCTGTGAAGCTCTTCACGTTCTTCCGGCGTCAGCCGGCCCAAAACCTCAGCAATATTGGCCATGACTGGTCCCTTCGCGCAGAGTGCCTGAAGGAATAACCTAAAGCAGCGCCGTGAACTCCAGGTTAACGCTGGACGGCAGTTGCGGATCAAAAGAGAAGTCACCCCAAAACGGAGGCACCATGCCGGTTCTCAGCGCAGGAATCCTGCTGTACAGGCGGCCCGGCCCGGCTGACCTGGAAGTGTGGATTGCCCACATGGGCGGGCCCTTCTGGGCACGCAAGGACGCCCATGCCTGGTCCATCCCCAAAGGCGAATACGGCGAAGTTGAGGACCCGCTCGCCGCGGCACTGCGCGAGTTCGCCGAGGAGATGGGAACACCGGCGCCGGCGGCGGACTACCGGGAGCTGGGCAGGTTCCGGCAGCCCTCCGGCAAAGTCATTACGGTGTTCGCCGCGGAACAGGACTTCCAGCCGGAACGGATCGAAAGCAACACGTTCCCGCTGGAATGGCCCAGGGGTTCAGGCCGGATCCAGCACTACCCGGAGATTGACGACGCCCGCTGGTTCCCCGAGGAGGAAGCCCGGCTCAAGCTGGTCAAAGGCCAACTGCCCGTTCTCGATGCGTTGGTTGACCACGTCATCTGTCGGCCATGAAGGCCAAGACGGGACGGTCCGCCTGCATCAGGATCTGCTGGGCATGGCTGCCCAGGATGAACTTGCCCACCTTGGCGCGGTGCCGCCGAACCCAGCCGGGTCTGACAGCACTCCTGCGCCGGAAACAGGCCGGGGCAGGAACCTAGGAGCCCGTGATCACCAGGGCAACGCTGTGCCCGCCGAAACCGAAGGCGTTCACCAGCCCGGCCGAGGGAATCCCTGGCTGGAGCGGGCGGGCGCCTTCGGTGATCACGTTAAGCTCCACCTCGGGGTCCAGCGACTCAACGTTGAGGGTCCCCGGCAGCATCCCGGTCCGAAGGGCTTCCACTACCACCACAGCGGCCAGTGCCCCGGCGCCGCCCAGCAGGTGGCCGGTGTGGCCCTTCGTGGAGGTTACCGGGATGTCGGCGCCGAAGATGGCGTTGATGGCCTGGCCCTCGAGCCGGTCGCCAACAGGGGTGGAAGTGGCGTGTGCATGGATAAAGCCGACGTCTTCGGCGGCCAGGCCCGCGGATTCGAGGGCCTTCTGCATGACCCGCCGCTGCATGGCGGGATCAGCAGCCACGATGTCGTTCGCGTCGGACGTCACGGCTCCCCCGGCTACAGCCCCCAGGACGGCGGCGCCGCGGGCCCGCGCGTGCTCCTCACTCTCAAGCACCACCACACCGGCGCCCTCTGCGAGCACAAAGCCGTCCCGGCCGCCGTCGAACGGCCGTGATGCCTGCTGTGGATCGCCGTCGCGGGTGGACAGCGCACGGATCTGCGAGAAGCCGGTGATCACGAGGTCGTTGACCGAGGCGTCCACGCCGCCGGCAATCACGACGTCGGCGGCACCGGAGCGAATCATTTCGGCTGCCTGGACAATCGCCTCGGCCCCGGAGGCACAGGCGCTGACCGGCGTCCGGGCACCGCCGCGGGCACCGAGGTCGATGGACACCCAGGCGGCCGGGCCGTTGACCATCAGCCGGGTGAGGGTGTGCGGCGAGACCTTGCGCGGGCCGGACGCAGCGAGGGTGCGGTCCTGCTCGATCGTGGAGCCCAGCCCGCCATAAGCGGATCCGATCACCACTGCGAAGCGCTCCGGATCGACCTCGGGGGAACCCGCCTGTTTCCAGGCTTCCCGCGCGGCGACCAGCGCCAGCTGCCCGCACCGGTCCATCCGCTTCATCTCGCGGGTGCTGAGGTGTTCGGTGAGGTCAGCGGTTACCTGCCCTGCGATCTTCACGGGCAACTGCTCCGCCCAGTCGGCGTCCAGGGCTGCGATGCCGGACTTTCCTGCCACCAGGGCGGCCCAGGTTTCGGGCACCGAAGAACCGAGCGGGTTGATAGTGCCGACGCCGGTGACCAGCGCGCGGGGTTGGATTGCAGTCATCGTTGGCTACTTTGCAGGGTTGTGGGTGCCGATGGGCACAAGGGTGAGGTCGGGGTGGTTCTTTTCGATCCGGCGAAGCGCCCAGACGTCGTTGAACAAGGCGAGGTACTCGCCGTCGGACCGCAAAAGCACCTCGGCGCCCACTACGTTCGCCAGCGCAGGCATGGCGTCCGCCGTCGAGATCCTGGCCAGCGAGTAGGGCAGGCGTTCCAGCCGCATGGGCGCGCTGAAGTCGTGCGCCATGCGGTCTTCCACCACTTCGAACTGCATGGGGCCGACGGCGGCAAGCACCGGAGCCTGGTCGCCGCGCACATCCGAGCGGAGCACCTGGATGACGCCCTCGTGTTCGAGCTGTTCGATGCCCCGGCGGAACTGCTTGAACTTGCTGGGGTCCTTGGAGCGGGCCACCTGGAAGTGCTCGGGCGCGAAGAGCGGGATGGCGGGGTATTCCACCGCGTCCTCAAGGAACAGGCTGTCGCCCACACGCAGTGAGGACGCGTTGACCAGGCCCACAACGTCCCCGGGGTAGGCCTCGTCGATGACTTCGCGTTCGCGGCCGAACACCTGCTGCGCGTACTTGGTGGCGAACGACTTGCCGGTGCGGGTCTGGGTGACCACCATTCCGCGCTCGAACACCCCGGAGCAGACGCGGATGAACGCCACATGGTCCCGGTGTGCCTTGTTCATGCCGGCCTGAACCTTGAAGACGAACCCGGAGAAGGATGATTCGACGGGCCGCGGGTTGCCCTCGATATCCGGGCGCGGAGCCGCCGGCGGGGCGAAGTCCACCAGTGCGTCCAGCAGTTCCTTGACACCGAAGTTGAGCGCGGCGGAGCTGAAAAGGATGGGGGTGGCCTTGCCGGCGTGGAAGCTTTCGACGTCGAATTCCAGGTTGGATTCGATCACCAGGCCGGCTTCGTCCACGGCGTCGGACCAGTTGCTGCCCTGGCTTTCCGCCGCTTCCTCCGGGGTGAAGTACTCGGTGAGGGCGATCTGGGCGCCGGCGTTGTTGCGCTGGAACCGGGCGAACCGGTCGTTGCGGAGGTCCCAGACGCCGCGGAAGTCGCCGGAGATGCCCACGGCCCAGGTCAGGGGCATGGGCTGGAGGCCGGTGCGTTCGGTGATTTCGTCCATCAGGGCCAGCGCGTCCAGGCCCGGGCGGTCCCATTTGTTGATGACGGTGATGATGGGCAGGTTGCGCTGCTTGCAGACCTCGAAGAGTTTCATGGTCTGGGTTTCCAGGCCCTTGGCGGCATCCACCAGCATGACGGCGCAGTCGACGGCCGCGAGCACCCGGTAGGTGTCCTCGGAGAAGTCGGCGTGGCCGGGAGTGTCCAGGAGGTTGATGACGGTGTCGCGGTAGGAGAACTGGAGTGCCGCGGAACTGATGGAGATGCCGCGGTCCTTCTCCATCTGCATCCAGTCGGAGACGGTTTCCTTGCGGTTGGCCTTGCCGCTGGAAGCGCCGGCCGTACCGATCACCTTGGCATGCAGGGCCAGTGCCTCAGTCAGCGTGGACTTGCCGGCGTCAGGGTGGGAAATAACAGCAAAGGTCCGACGCCGGCCCGCTTCTTTGTGAATGGCTGAGACCTTGGCGGGGGTCAGGACATCTTGGGACACGGTGCTACTTTCGCTGCGGGTGGGACTGCCGGGGCGCTGACGGCGCCTTTTCCGGGCATTGCGCTCCGGGGCAAGGCGGCCCTGGGGCCGGTAACAGGTGGCGGACAGCCAAGTTCCAGTTTATCGCAGCGCCGCAAACCGGTAGCCGGCTGCCTGCCAGCCCCCTCGCTCAGGCCGTCACACGGATCCGGCCGGCATCAACGTCCTGGCATTTGCTGTCGGCATCGGTCATCGGGCGCCGGGACGGCCAGCTGCGGCAAAATGCCTGCGCGGCCGCCCGCCGTCGAACGCGTTTTCAGCATCCTCCGAACATGCCTCAGTGGGGCACTTTAGGGCTTGCCCGTGCGGAAGTTACCCATTCTTACCCCTATCATTGAGCTTGCGGGAAATGAGTACTTTTTGATCCTGCCGGCCGAGCAGTAAAGCCGGCATTTCTGCGGGCGACGGTCCGCACCTTCGAAGGGAATTACCTAATGGCGCGGAGCCCCGAAGAATCTCTCAGGGCAACCCTGGCCAGAGTGGCACCCGGAACCCCGCTGCGCGACGGGCTGGAGCGGATCCTGCGTGGACGGACCGGTGCGCTGATTGTCCTGGGCTCTGACCGGACCATCGACTCCATCTGCTCGGGCGGTTTCGACATTGGCATTGACTTCTCCCCCACCCGGCTCCGTGAACTGGCCAAGATGGACGGCGCCATCATCTGCGACAAGGACGCCGGCAACATCCTGCGCGCCGCCGTCCAGCTCGTCCCCGATTCCAGCATCGAAACCCAGGAATCCGGCACCCGCCACCGCACGGCCGAACGCGTGGCCATCCAGACCGGTGTTCCGGTGATCTCGGTCAGCCAGTCCATGCAGATCATCGCCCTGTACGTCAACGGCCTCCGGCACGTACTGGAGGGATCCGAAAAGGTCCTGGCCCGTGCCAACCAGGCCCTTGCCACCCTGGAACGCTACCGCTCGCGCCTGGACCAGGTCACCAGCTCGCTGTCTGCCCTGGAAATCGAAGCGATGGTCACAGTGCGGGATGTCGCCGTCACGCTCCAACGCCAGGAAATGGTCCGCCGCATCTCGGAGGAAATCTCCCAGTACGTCCTGGAACTTGGCGAGGACGGCCGGCTCCTGTCGCTTCAGCTCGATGAACTGACTGTGGGCCGCGGCCCCGGCAGCGACGTGATCATCCGTGACTACGCCGGCCCCACCGCCTCCGCCGAGGACATCGAAAAAGCCGTCAACGAACTCGTGAACCTCGGCCCCACCGAACTGATTGACCTCGGCAAAATCTCCAGCATCGTAGGGTTTGCCGGCGGCGAGGCAAACCTGGATGCCGTGGTGCAGCCCCGGGGCTACCGGCTGCTTTCAGGCCTCAAGGCAGTTCCAAAGGCTGTTGCGGACCGCCTGGTGGACCACTTCGGCGGCCTGCAGTTCCTGATGGCAGCCACGATCGAGGACCTTATGACGGTGGACGGCATCGGCGACCAGCGCGCCCGGACGGTGCGTGAAGGCCTCAGCCGGATGGCCGAGGCAAGCCTGCTGGACCGCTTCCTCTAGGAACCGCCCGCAGGCGGCGGTCAGTTCAGCTGGAAAACAGCCTTCGGGCTGGCTTTGGAACCGAGCTTCGCGGTGTAAATGTAGTACGCGCCACCTGCTCCCGGTTTGGCTTCCACCGGCTGGCAGCCTTCAACCGTGCGGTTGCGCGGCCACGGGAAGTTGGCGGTCTCGCTCGCTCCCGGGGCGATGATTTTCACCAGGTCCTCGCTCTTCGCCTGGCAATCCTTGGACGAGAAGATCCTGTCCGCGCCGCTGGTCACCAGGAATTCCATCTGCGAGGTTCCAATATTGACCTCGCACGGCATGGTGCCGCCATTGGTGACCTTGAGCGTCAGCAACGGGTTTTCGTCGGGTCCGTAGGCGGCCTTGTCCGTCGAGGCGGAAACGGTCACCAGGTTCTGGTTGCAGGTGGGCGTCGCCGACGGGGTTGGGGTGGGATCCGGGGCAGCCGACGGCGAAGCCTGGCTGGAGGGGTCAGCGGAGGCCGTCGCGCCGGCGGCGGGGTCGGTAGACGATGCGGGTTGACCGCTGAAAGCGCCGGCCAGTGAGAAGCCGCCCACCACAAGCCCGATGACCATCAACAACGCCACAACGAGGAACAGCCGGCGCCGGCGGTACACGGCAGGGCTGGGCTTCCGGGTCGAGGATCCGGATGCCGTTGTACTGCCTCGTGATGAATTGCCGTGCCCGCCCATCCTTCTAGGCTAGAGAACGGCCACGGTTCTGCCCCGCCACCACGCCGCCGGCGGGCCCATCGCTCTGGTCACATCCCGCATAGGAGCGCCCCAGCCCTGTTTCAGGCTGCCCGAAGCGATCCACTACAGTGTTGGGATCGATACTGAAGCCTTGACCACAGCCGCGCCTGCCCGTTTCCCGTCGGGACCGGAGCTGCAGGAGCTGCACACCCGTATCAACACCTGGTTCGCCGGCATTGCCCGGGACCTTCCCTGGCGCGGGCCCGCATGTTCGGCCTGGGGTGTGCTGGTCAGTGAGATCATGCTGCAGCAGACCCCCGTGGTCCGTGTGCTGCCGGTCTGGCACGAGTGGCTGAAGCGCTGGCCCACTCCCGCAGGGTTGGCTGGAGAACCGGCCGGAGAGGCAGTGCGCGCCTGGGGCCGGCTGGGTTATCCGCGCCGGGCGCTGCGGCTGCATGCGGCAGCGGTTGCCATTGTCCAGGACCACGGCGGCAAGGTCCCGGACACCTACGCCGAACTGCTGGCGTTGCCCGGGGTTGGCAGTTACACGGCCGCGGCGGTGGCGGCGTTCGCCTATGGACGCCGGGAAACCGTAGTGGACACCAACATCAGGCGGGTCCACGCCCGGCTGGTCTCCGGCGTCGCGCTCCCCTCCCCTGCCCTGACGGCAGCGGAGATGCGGCTCGCCGCGCGGCTCCTGCCTGACCACGACGGCACGTCAGTCCGCTGGAACGCTGCTGTTATGGAGCTGGGCGCGCTGGTCTGCACAGCCCGCGCACCCCGGTGCGGTGACTGCCCGGTCCGGGACTCCTGCGCCTGGCGGGCCGCCGGTGAGCCGCCGCCGTCGTACGTCCCCAAGGGCCAGGCCTGGCACGGTACTGACCGCCAGGTGCGCGGAGCCGTGATGGCCGTGCTGCGCCTCGCTGATGTACCGGTGCCGGCGGAGATGTTCCAGCGGGAGCCGGCGGACCTGGGGTTCGCGCCGGGCGGGATCGGGGTGCCGCTGGCGGCCCTCCACCGGCTCAACTCCGCACCGGAGCAGCTTGACCGGGCACTGGCCGGGCTGCTTGCCGACGGCCTCGCGGAAGTGCACGACGGCGGGTACCGGCTCCCTGCCTAGCCACTGGTAAGTGGCGCGCGCCGAGAGAGGTACGCGGGACGGCATACGTCGTGGTGACCGGAACCCGGGGGAATCGCATGGGCTGATGCAGACCCGTTTCGTGAGGCAGAATAACGATGTCTGCATCACTTGGGCCCGGCCGGAGGCAGGCTCCGTGCCCTGCCTTAGGCTGAAGTATGGGCAAGCGTGGGCTGCTTTTGGCGTTGCTGACGACGGCGGGACTCGCCACTGCGTGCGGCCCCGGCCCGGGCGCGGTTCCCTGCCCGGCCATCGCCCAGGCCACTGCCCTATCGGTCACCATCGCAGCGGATTACGCGCCGCAGGTGGATAAACTGCACCTCAAGGCGTGCCAGGACGGGCAGTGCAAGGAAGAAGGTTTGGAGCTGCGGCCGGGCAGTGCATCGATTGACCAGGGCTGCACCCCGGAGGGCGTCTGCTCGGCGACGGCGTCTCCTGACGGGACGAAGATCGCCACCCTGTTCCTCGAGAGCCTTACCGAATCCCCCATGTCCGTGACGGCTTCCGCAACAGCGCCGGACGGGTCAGCCCTGCCCGTGCAGTCACTGGACTTCCGCCCGCGCGGCGACTACCCGTTTGGTGAGCAGTGCGGCCGGTTCATCTCTGCCTCAGTGCTGCTGGATGCCGCCGGGCTGCGGGAGCGGACCTGACGCTGGAGCTGGAGCGGGAGCCAGGCCTAGAACAGGGCGGGCTGGCTGAAGTTCTCCTCGGATGATGCTTCGGTACCGGCTCCGCCCGCGGCTTCCGGAAGCCAGGCGAAGCCCAGGTCGGTGAGGAGTTCCTCAACGGACATTTGCCCCTCAAGCACTTCGATACCGGGGGTGTTGTCTTCGAGGCCGAGCCGTTCCATGGCATCGAGCTTATTCGCAGTAGTCCGCTCCAGCCTTGCGAACACACCGCCGGAGCATCTTTTGAGGTTGTTCAGGCACCAAGGACAGGCAACCGGGCCTATGGCTCGCCGAAGCCTGCCTGCACCAGCCCGCCCACGTAATTCACGGCACGTTCGGCGTCCACGCCCCAGGCTTCAATGTGCAGCACCGAACCTTTGCCGGCCGCCAGGGTCATCAGCGCCGTCATGGAGGTGGCATCGACGCCATTGACCTGGACTTCGGCATCGAGGGACGCCAGACCACCCGCAATCTTCGCGGCAGGCCGTGCGTGCATCCCGGCCTCGTTGATGAGTTCGAAGTCGCCTGTGAAGTCGGGGCCGGAACCGGTGACTGAGCCTTCTGCCACTTCCTGCACTGCCGTGCTTTCGGGGTGCCTGGCCGGGCCGCGGACTGCTTCCGCGGCCCGCTTGACCGCCTGCACGTCGCCGCCACCCTGGGCTGCAACCGCAGCGGCCACGAGTCCTTCCACGAGGGGAGCGTCCGCCAGCACAACATCGGCCGGGTTGTCCACGAGGTCAAGCGCTGATTCCGCGGTCATTACTGCCGATCCCAGGTCGGCGAGGACCACCGCTCCACCACCGTTGGACAGCTGGTCCAGGGCTGCCATGACCTTTTCCAGGCTGGTGCCGATCCTGCCGTCGGAGGTGCCCCCGGCCGGCAGGATGAGGACGTCAGGCGCCATTTGCGCGGCAAGTTCCGCGGCGCCGTCGGCAATCTTCTCACTATGGGAAACCACTACGATGCTGACGGTCACGCCGCCGCCTTCACCGCGGCACGCAGGAGCAGGGCGGTGGAAGCCGCGCCCGGGTCGCGGTGCCCGGCGCTCCGCTCCCCGAGGTAACTGGCGCGTCCCTTCCTGGCTACGAGCGGGTCCGTGGCCACTGCTCCGGCCTCGGCTGCCTCGGCCGCGGCCACCAGGACGGTTAACGGGTCCGTGCTGCCGTTTCCGGCTGCCTTGCCCGCCGCTTCAGCCGCCGGCGTCCACGCGTCCACCATGGTTTTGTCCCCGAGTTCCGCTTTGCCGCGGGCCACAATCCCGTCCCGGGCGGCGGTGAGGGCACCGGCCCAGGCGGCAGGATCGATCTCGGCGGCGTCGCCCAGGGACGTGGCGGCGCGCAGGAAGGCCGTGCCGTACAGCGGGCCGGCGGCGCCGCCCACTTTGGACATCAGTGTCATGGCCGTGAGCTTCAGCGCAGCACCCGGGGTCTCGGGCGGCGACTCGGACAGTTTGTCCAGGACAGCCTGGAAACCCCGGTCCATGTTTTCGCCGTGGTCGGAATCCCCGATGGCCCGGTCCAGCTCGATGAGCTCCACCCGGTGCTCCGCCATGGCCTGCGCGCACAGGGTCAGCCATTTGACGGTCCAGGTCACGTCCAGTACCACGGCTACAGGCCCCAACGCAGTGCTGCCGTGTGCACCGGCGCGTCCCAGAGCCCGGTCAGCTCGTCATCCAGCCTCAGTACGGAGATGGAGCAGCCCTGCATTTCCAGGGAGGTGATGTAGTTGCCCACCAGGGAGCGTTCGACGGCGGCGCCCCGGTCCGCGAGCACTTGCGCGGCCCGCCGGTAGACGATGTACAGCTCACTGAGCGGAGTGCCGCCCATGCCGTTGACGAAGAGGAGCACCTTGTCTCCCGAGGTAACGCCGAGATCGGACAGCACTGGCTCCAGCAGGCGGTCCGTGATGCCGTCCGCGTTCTCCATGGGAATGCGGTGCCGGCCCGGTTCACCGTGGATTCCGATGCCGATCTCGATTTCGTCCTCGGCCAGGTCGAAGCTGGGCTTGCCCGCATGGGGAACGGTGCAGGCCGTCAAGGCAACACCCATGGTGCGGACGTTGCTGTTTACTCGTTCGCCGATGGCGGCCACGGCGTCGAGGTCGTCACCGCGTTCGGCGGCGGCCCCGGCGATCTTTTCCACCAGCACGGTCCCGCCCACGCCGCGGCGGCCCGCCGTGTACAGCGAGTCCTCCACGGCGACGTCGTCATTGACCAGGACAGTGCGGACGTTCACCCCCTCGCCTTCTGCCAGTTCTGCCGCGGTTTCGAAGTTCAGGACGTCGCCGGTGTAGTTCTTCACGATGTGCACGACGCCGGCACCTGAGTTGGCTGCGAGCGTCGCCGGAAGGATCTGGTCCGGCGTGGGCGAGGTGAACACCGCCCCCGGCACAGCGGCGTCGAGCATTCCCTTCCCCACGAAGCCGGCGTGGAGCGGCTCGTGGCCGCTGCCGCCGCCCGAGACGAGGCCTACTTTCCCACTGACGGGCGCGTCCTTGCGCGTGACGAAAATGGGGTCTGAATTTACGGATACGAGATCTGAATGTGCCTGGCCAAAACCCTGCACGGATTCGTCAACTACCGATTTGGGATCGTTGATGAGTTTCTTCATGGCGTTGCTCCTGGTGTGGTTCCTGGAGGATGACAATCTGACCCTACTACCGGCAGATGGCGGGGCGGTAGGTCCGGCTTCCTGTGGATACAGGAAAGGGACAGCCCCCAATGACTGTCCCTCTCCCTGGGCCCCCCAACCCGGCCGGAGCCAGTTTATCCATCAAATCGAGTAAAACAAAGTGCTGGTCAGGCTGTTACGGCTACCGCTTGTCAGCGCCGGCGTGGCCCTACCCGGGAAGAGAGTCAGAGAAACTTGATCATGCGCGTGTTGCCCAGGGTGTTCGGCTTCACCCGGGCAAGGTCCAGGAATTCGGCCACACCTTCGTCGTGGGACCGGAGCAGCTCCGAGTACACGGTGGGATCCACGGCGGACTGGTCCGCCATCACCTCGAAGCCGTGGCGCTTGAAGAAGTCCACCTCGAAGGTGAGGCAGAAAACGCGGGCGACGCCCAGGGCGCGGGCGTCCTCAAGGAGGCTCTCCACCAGGACATGGCCGACGCCTTTCCCCCGCCAGTCCCCGGAAGCAGCCAAAGTCCTTACCTCAGCCAGGTCCTCCCACATCACGTGGAGCGCGCCGCAGCCGATGATGTCGCCGTCGGCCGCCTCCGCGATGCGGAACTCCTGCAGGCTCTCGTAGTACGCCACGGTCTCCTTGGCCATCAGGATCCGCTGCTCAGCCAGCGGCGCTACAAGTTTCTTGATGGCGGACACATCGCTGGTGCGGGCGGGGCGGATATGGAAGGAGTCAGTCACAGAGCAATCCTAGTTCCACTGCTCGAGGGCACCGATCCGACGCTTCGCATTGGCGTTCCGGTTCCGTTCGCTGCGGCGCCGGCGCCATTTGCCGCTTGCTGCTCCTTCGTCGCTCTGACGCAAGCTACACAAATGACCCCGGCCCCTCCGGTTGGGGAGCGCAGCCAAGGAACCGCCTTCATAGAGGTGCTGAGATGAAGGTTTGCTGGGGCTTGGCCAAGGGAAGCGGGGGTCTTGGCGAAGAGTTCGGAGTCCACGTCCCTCGGGATTTGCCGACCCGGGACGCGAACAACCAGTGTTGCGGATGTTACCTGACTCACCTTAGAGGTGCAGCCGTCCGACCCGGAGGAAAAATGGCCACAGGCTCCCCCACGCTGACCGATGTACCGTTGGCGCAACACGAGAAACAGGGCCTTCGACGGTCCATGGAGGCCCGCCACCTGGTGATGATAGCGATGGGAGGGGTCATTGGGTCCGGCCTGTTCCTCAGTTCGGGTTACACCATTGCCCAGGCCGGGCCGCTGGGCGCAATCATCGCCTACCTCCTCGGCGCTGTGGTGGTGTACATGGTGATGGCTTGCCTGGGTGAGCTGGCTGTTGCATACCCGGTTTCCGGCGCCTTCCATATTTACGCGGCGAGGTCCATAGGTCCAGCAACCGGTTTTGCCACGGCCTGGCTTTACTGGCTTTGCTGGGCAGTGGCCCTGGGGTCCGAATTCACCGCCGCGGGCCTTTTGATGCAGCGCTGGTTCCCGCAGGTGGATGTCTGGATCTGGTGCCTGGTTTTTGCAGCCGTGCTGTTCACGCTCAACGCAATCTCTTCCAGGGTGTTTGGTGAATCAGAGTTCTGGTTTGCGCTGATAAAGGTCACCGCCGTCATTGGGCTGATTGTCCTGGGCGGTGCGGCCCTGCTGGGCTTTCATCCCCTTGCCGAAAACGGATACCCGTTCCTTGGCGACAACCTCAGTACGCCGCAGGGCCTGTTCCCGAATGGAATTACCGGCGTTCTGATCACCACGCTTGCTGTGTTCTACGCATTTTCGGGGTCTGAACTCATTGGCGTGGCGGCAGGAGAAACTGCCAACCCTGCAGTCAATATCCCCAAGGCCATGCGCACCACCGTTATCCGGCTGATGATTTTCTTCGTTGGGGCCATTGCCGTTATCGCCGGTACGGTGCCTTACGAGGAAACGTCGCTGGAGCAAAGCCCCTTTGTCACGGTTTTCTCGCAGCTGGGCATTCCGTATGCCGCCGACATCATGAATTTCGTGATCATCACGGCCCTTCTGTCGGCAGGGAACTGCGGCCTGTTTTCCTGCGCCCGGATGCTTTTCTCGTTGGCGGATGAGGGCCACGCACCAAAGGCCCTGCAGAAGCTGACAAAACGCGGCATCCCTCTGCTTGCCCTCTGCGTGAGCATGCTGGGCGGCCTCGCGTCGCTGATCAGCAGCGTGGTGGCACCAACCACCGTCTATCTGGTCCTGGTGTCCGTTGCCGGGTTCGCCACGGTGGGCGTCTGGATGTCCATCACGGCAGCGCACTTTTTCCACCGCCGGAACTTCCTGCAGGCGGGCGGCGACCCGGCATCGCTCCCCTACCGGGCCCCGCTCTTCCCCCTGCTGCCCATAGCCGCGTTTATCCTGTGCGTCATCTCCCTGATAGGAACAGCTTTCGACCCCACCCAGGCCACAGCCCTCTACTTCGGAATCCCCTTCGTCGCGGCCTGCTACGCCTACTTCCACCTAAAACACGGCCGAGGAAAGAAGAACCCCAACAAGCCGGAACCGCAAACCGCCAGCGCCCCCTAGCCCCAAAAAGAGAGAGGCGCGGACGGACCGGCAAGGCTGCAACACCCCGCGGGAAGGGCCTCTTTAGGCACGAGCGGTGTGGCTGGGACCCTGGGTGCCCGGCGGAGTTCAGCATGGGATGTCCTACCGCTGCGGCCTGCGTCGGCTAGAGTCCCAGCTCAGCAGGAAGAGGCACATCCTTATCGAGGACGTTCCGGGCCAGGAAGTGCTCTACGACCCCATACCAGACCTTCGCGTGCTGTGGCTGGAGGACCCAGTGGTTCTCGTCCGGGAAGTACAGGAACCGGTGTGGGGTCCGGCCGTTTTGGTCGGCGGCGAGCTGTGACCTGGACAGCAGCTCGTACCAAAGCCGCAGTCCTTCACCGATGGGCACCCGATAGTCCTTGTCGCCGTGGATTACCAGCATGGGCGTGCTGATCTTTTCGACGTGGAGATGTGGGGAGTTCTGCATTGCCATCTCTTCGGTCATTTCCTTGAGCCAGTATTGCGAGGCGTCTGTGGTGGGGCCGAACTGGTCCAGTGCCCAAAGGCTTGCGTGGGTCACGATGGCCTTGAACCTGTCGGTCTGGCCGGCAACCCAGTTGGCCATGTAGCCGCCGAAGGAGCCGCCCATCGCAGCGGTGCGCTCGGCGTCTATGTCGGCCCGGCCGACGGCGGCGTCAGTCACGGCCATAAGGTCCGCAAACGGGGCCTTGCCCCATGCGCCCCACCCCCGCTGGATGTAGTTCTGGCCGTAGCCGGTTGAGAGCGCCGGATCTGGCAGGAGCACGGCGTATCCCTGGGCGGTGAGGAGCCAGGGATTCCAGCGCCAGGTCCAGGCATTCCAGGATCCGAGCGGTCCCCCGTGGATCCACAGGAGCATCGGAGCCGGCGATTCCGCCGACGCGTCCTCGGGCAGGGCGAGGTACGCCGGAACACGGGAGCCGTCAGCAGCCGTGGCCGCGATCCGTTCGAGCCTGCCGGAGCGGGAGGGCCGTTGGGCCGGGGCGGGCAGGCGGGTCGCCTCCCCGGTCTGCAAGTCGATGCGGACCGCTTCCGGCGGGAACTCATATGAGCTCCGCAGGGCATAGGCGTGGCGCCCGTCGGGCGAAATGACGACGTCGGTGTAGGCCGCCGCGTCGTGCGTCACCCGGGAGACGCTCACTTCAGCGGCCGCGGCCGGGAGGCTGATCCGGAAAACCGGCGACGCGCCGTCGTCGTCCGCTGTGACGAGCACAGCGGAACCGTCCGGCAGCCACGCTGCGGGCCTGGCCCAGCGGTCCCAGTCGTGCGCCAGGGGCGTCAGCGGGGCCGTTCCCGGCCCGGCGCCTTCGGAGACGTCAAGGAGGTGCAGCTTGATCTCTGGGGCCTGGTGCGGAGTGCTGTCGCTCTCGCTGACTACCACCACGGTGTTCCCGTCCGGGCTCACGGGGCCGGGAAAGTAGCTCATCCCCTCGTGATCCAGGAGCACCGTTGTGGTTCCGGACGCCACGTCAACGGCCACCAGGCTGGAGCGGCTGTCTGCTTTGGCCAGCGGCCTGGTGTAGCTCGTATAGATGGTCCGGCCGTCGGGGCTGACCGCGGTTTCCGCTTCGCGCAGCCGTGGTCCCGCGTCCTTCATCAGGTTCCGCAGTACCAGCGGCGCGGTGGAGTCCACGGTGGCGGGCTTGCCCGGTTCCTCCTCTTTCCCGGCCTCGACGGCGAAGATCCGCGGCTGGCCGGGCCCGAGGTCCGCGTCCCAGTACCGCACCGGGTATTCGCTGTGCAGGATGGCCGAGACCTTGTTGTCTTTGCGCGACTTGCGGCGTTCGGCGTCGTCGTCTTCATCCGTCGAACCGGACAGGACTTCCGCGACGACGAAGGTGGCGTCGGCATTCCGGGCGGTCAGCACCGGACCCACACCGCCGGGCCGGTTGAGCACCACGCGCGCTTCGCCGCCGTCGGCCGGCAGCAGCCAGAGGGCCTTGACGGGGTCGTCCTCCGGGCTTTCAGGATCGGGCCGCGCCGAGGTGAAGTAGACATCGCCGTTGGCCGCGAACGCCGCCCCCGCCTCACCCTTGGCACTTCGGGTGATCCTGCGCGCCTGCTTCTGCCCGGCAGGGTCCAGTTCCCACAGCGCCGAGGCAAATTCGGTTCCCTTGCCGTTGAGGGTAGCCACGGTGGTGACCAGGCGGCTGCCGTCAGGGCTCAGCGCCAGCCCACTCACCCGCGGGATGGACAGGTAGTGGTCGAGATCATGAAAAGGGGTCAAAGGTTGCTCATCCGGGATCACCGGTTCCAAGTTAGCCATGCCCCCGATTCAACACGCCATGTGTCCCATATCACAAACCGGCGCCCTGAGTAGTTCCCGCCGGGGGGCGCGGAACGTTCCCTGCGCCGGACCCGCCAGGCACCGAGGGACGGGACGGCGGGCAAAGCGGAAGGCCCCGCCTGCTCCTGTGGTGGAGCGGGCGGGGCCTTTCGGTTTTGGTACTTATTCGGTTTTGGTACTTAGACGCTCGGGGCGATTTCCGGTATGCGCGGCTTGGCGTTGCCGGCGAACGTGAACTTGGCGTCGTCGCCGTCGCCTTCAACGTCCACAACAACGATGTCGCCGGGGTGGATCTCGCCGAACAGGATCTTCTCGGAGAGCTGGTCCTCGATCTCGCGCTGGATGGTGCGGCGCAGCGGCCGCGCACCCATGGCGGGGTCGTAGCCGCGGGTTGCCAGGAGCACCTTGGCGGCCTTGGTCAGCTCGATGCCCATGTCCTTGTCCTTGAGCCGCTTCTCGAGGCGGGTCACGAACAGGTCCACGATCTCGATGATCTCGTCCTGGGTGAGCTGCGGGAACACCACAACGTCATCCACACGGTTCAGGAACTCGGGGCGGAAGTGCTGCTTGAGCTCCTCGGTCACACGGGCACGCATGCGGTTGTAGCCGGTCTGCGTGTCGGTGCCGGACTGGAAGCCGGTGGCAACACTCTTGGAGATGTCCCTGGTACCCAGGTTGGTGGTCATGATGATCACGGTGTTCTTGAAGTCCACCACACGGCCCTGGGAGTCGGTCAGGCGGCCGTCTTCCAGGATCTGCAGCAGCGAGTTGAAGAGGTCCGCGTGGGCCTTTTCCACTTCGTCGAACAGCACCACGGAGAACGGACGGCGCCGGACCTTCTCGGTCAGCTGGCCGCCCTCCTCGTAGCCGACGTAGCCCGGAGGGGCACCGAAGAGCCGCGAGACGGTGTGCTTCTCGGAGTACTCGGACATGTCCAGCGTGATGAGGGCGTCCTCTTCACCGAACAGGAACTCCGCCAGTGCCTTTGCCAGCTCGGTCTTGCCGACGCCGGTGGGGCCGGCGAAAATGAACGAGCCGCCGGGACGCTTGGGATCCTTGAGCCCTGCACGGGTGCGGCGGATGGCCTGGGACAGTGCCTTGATGGCCTCGTCCTGGCCCACCACGCGCTTGTGCAGTTCGTCTTCCATCTTCAGCAGGCGCGAGGACTCTTCCTCGGTCAGCTTGAAGACGGGGATACCGGTGGAGTTGGCCAGCACCTCGGCGATGAGATCCTCATCCACCTCCGAGATATCGTCCATGCCGCCGGACTTCCAGTGGCGTTCCTTTTCGGAGCGTTCGGTGATCATCTTCTGCTCTTTGTCACGGAGCGCTGCTGCACCTTCGAAGTCCTGCGCGTCAATCGCGGACTCCTTTTCCATCTTCAGCTTCGCGATGCGCTCGTCCATGGCCTTGAGCTCCGGCGGAGCGGTCATGCGGCGGATGCGCAGCCGTGCGCCTGCTTCATCGATCAGGTCGATCGCCTTGTCCGGCAGGAAGCGGTCCGAGATGTAGCGCTCGGCGAGGCTGGCAGCGGAGGCCAGGGCGCCGTCGGTGATGGTGACGCGGTGGTGCGCTTCGTAGCGGTCCCGCAGGCCCTTGAGGATCTCGATGGCGTGCGCCACGGAGGGTTCCTTGACCTGGATGGGCTGGAAGCGGCGCTCCAGAGCGGCGTCCTTCTCGATGTGCTTGCGGTACTCGTCCAGGGTGGTGGCACCGATGGTCTGCAGCTCACCGCGGGCCAGCATGGGCTTGAGGATGGAAGCAGCATCGATGGCGCCTTCCGCGGCGCCGGCACCAACGAGGGTGTGGATTTCGTCGATGAACAGGATGATGTCGCCGCGGGTGCGGATTTCCTTGAGGACCTTCTTCAGGCGCTCTTCGAAGTCACCGCGGTAGCGGGAGCCGGCCACCAGGGACCCGAGGTCCAGGGTATAGAGCTGCTTGTCGCGGATGGTTTCCGGGACGTCGCCGCGGACAATCGCCTGGGCAAGGCCTTCGACGACGGCCGTCTTGCCGACGCCCGGCTCACCAATGAGCACCGGGTTGTTCTTGGTGCGGCGGGAGAGGACCTGCATAACGCGTTCCATCTCCTGCTCGCGCCCGATGACGGGATCCAGCTTGTTCTCGCGGGCAGCCTGGGTGAGGTTGCGGCCGAACTGGTCCAGGACTACAGAGCCGGCCGGAGCGCCTTCGGGCTGGCCGGAGCCAACGCCTGCGCCGGTGGTTTCTTTGCCCTGGTATCCGGACAGGAGCTGGATGACCTGCTGGCGGACCCGGTTGAGGTCGGCACCAAGCTTGACCAGCACCTGGGCGGCAACGCCTTCACCCTCGCGGATGAGGCCGAGCAGAATGTGCTCCGTGCCGATGTAGTTGTGGCCCAACTGGAGTGCTTCGCGCAGCGAGAGCTCCAGCACCTTCTTGGCACGGGGAGTGAAGGGGATGTGGCCGGACGGCGCCTGCTGGCCCTGCCCGATGATCTCCTGCACCTGCTCGCGAACGCCGTCGAGCGAAATGCTCAAGGACTCAAGAGCTTTGGCGGCAACGCCTTCACCCTCGTGGATAAGACCCAAGAGGATGTGTTCGGTACCAATGTAATTGTGGTTCAGCATGCGTGCCTCTTCTTGGGCAAGCACAACTACGCGACGGGCACGGTCCGTAAATCGCTCAAACATTTCGCCACACTCCTAGCTACGACGTACTTTGATGCTACGTGGCCTGCCGGAAGTTGTGGAGCGTGTTCGCCACAGGGGAAACCGGGACGTTCACGGAATATTCCATACGGCCCCTCTCAAGGGCTTCCACCGCCACGATGACGGGGCATCGAAGCCGCCGGAAGACGGAGCCGCCCGCCACTGCAACAGGTGATTCCGCCGTCCGCTTCCAGGTCTGCCGACAGTAGGGAGGAGCGATTCTGCTGCCCCGCGGACCGGACCCGCATGAAAGCGTCCCGGCTGCAGGAGAAAATTGCGGGGAGCGGCGCACATTTTAGGTTCCGCAGCCAAAAAAGCCCTGCTTCCAAAATAGGAAGCAGGGCTTATTACTTGGGCTGACGCCGTAACTAGGAATTGGCCTTTTGGTAGGCTTCCTGGATTTCAGCCTGAATTCGGCCGCGGCTGTTAACCGTGTAGCCGTTTTCGCGGGCCCATTGACGAATCTGGGCCGAATCGTGGCTGCGGCCACCGGTGGGCGCTTTCGTCCGGGCGGTCCGGCCACTGGCGCCGGAAGCCTTTCGCGCGGCGCCGATAAACCGCTCCAATGAGGAGCGAAGTTCGGTGGCATTAGCCGCCGAAAGATCGATCTCGTAGTTGACCCCGTCAAGGCCAAACTTGACATTCTCGTCTGCGGATCCCCCATCCAGATCATCAACGAGGATGATGTTTACTTTCTGTGCCATTAAAAGTCTTCCTTTGGGAAAGGTTCGGTTTTCAGAAAAGCAGGATGTTTCCTAAAAAGTATGACTCTTTTTATGGCAACGCGTCAAAGCGTCTAATGGTTCCTGCGGATAAAGGCAGAAAGTTGTGGGTCTTTTATCTATTGGACTCGGGGTCGTTGCGGTCGGCAGGGGAAGCTCCCTGCGCTTCGGCCTCTGCCTGCGCACGCGCTTCTGCCTGGCGCTCGGACTTATCCGCATTAAAGATGGCTTTCATGGCAAACCAGAAGATCAGCCCCACCACAATGGAGGGAAGCAGCACAGCTACGTATTCCATGGTCAGTGCCCTTCGGGCTTCAGCAGCGGGAACAGGATGGTTTCGCGGATGCCGGCACCGGTGAACAGCATCACCAGCCGGTCGATCCCGAGGCCGATGCCGCCCATGGGGGGAGCCCCGTATTCAAGCGCCCGCAGGAAGTCCTCGTCCAGCTGCATTGCCTCGTCGTCCCCGGCAGCCGCGTGCCGTGACTGTTCGGTGAGCCGCTCGCGCTGGATGACGGGGTCGATCAGTTCCGAGAACGCGGTGCCACGCTCCATGCCGCCGATGATGAGGTCCCAGGCCTCGATCAGCCGGCCGTCCCTGCGGTGCGGGCGGGCCAGCGGCTGGGCGGAGGGCGGGTAGTCGTAGACGAAGGTGGGGTTCAGCAGCGTGGGCTCGACGATTTCGCCGAAGAGCTCAACTGCCAGTTTCTCGGCGTCCCACTTGGGGTCAACCTTGACCTCGTGCTTTTCGGCAATGCCGCGGAGCACCTCGAGCGGAGTTTCCGGTGTGACTTCCTGTCCAACGGCGTCGGACAGTCCGGGGTACACGGAAACCCAGGCCCAGTCGCCGTCGAGGTTAATCTCCCCTGCCTCGGTCTGGAGCACACGGCCGGCACCCACGGCGTCGGCGGCGTCAAGGATGATCTCCTTGATGCGCTCCGCCATCACAAACTGGTCCGCCCACGCCTCGTAGCACTCCAGCGTGGTGAATTCCGGGCTGTGGGTGGAGTCCACGCCTTCGTTCCGGAACACCCGGCCCATGTCGTAGACGCGGTCGATGCCGCCCACTACGGCCCGCTTGAGGTACAGCTCGGTGGCGATGCGCAGGGTCATCTTCTGGTCGAAGGCGTTCATGTGGGTCTCGAAAGGCCGCGCCAGCGCGCCGCCGTGGACCAGCTGCAGGATGGGGGTTTCCACCTCGACATAGTTGTGGCGGAACAGCGTCTCGCGGATGGATCGGGTGATGGCCGCGCGTGTGTAGACCATTTCGCGGGCTTCGTCGCGGACCATGAGATCCACGTAACGCTGGCGGACGCGGGTTTCCTCATTCAGCTCCGCGTGCAGGACCGGCAGCGGGCGCAGCGCCTTGGAGGCCATGGACCACGAATCGGCCATGACTGACAGCTCGCCGCGGCGCGAGGAAATGACTTCGCCCCGGATGAACACGTGGTCGCCAAGGTCAACGAGCGCCTTCCATTCGGCGAGCGCTTCTTCACCCACGTTGGCGAGGCTGAGCATGGCCTGCAGGCGGGTCCCCTTGCCGTCCGTTCCGCCCTCCTGGAGGGTGGCAAAGCACAGCTTGCCGGTGTTGCGGACGAACACCACGCGGCCGGTGATGCCCACGATGTCGCCGGTGGTGTCGTCGGCCTCGAGGTGGGCGTATTTTTCGCGGACCTCGGCGAGGGAGTGCGTCCGCTCAACACCAACCGGGTACGCCTCAACGCCGCGCTCGATCAGTTTGGCGCGCTTCTCCATGCGGATCCGCATCTGCTCGCTGGCATCCAGCGGCTCCGGGGCGTTCTTGGGCGAGGGGGTGTTTTGGGAAGTCACAATCATCAAGTTTACCGGGCATCGGGCCGGCCCCGCTGCGGGGCCTCCTGACCGGCCCTGCCTAGGATGGGGTGGTGAAGGAACAGGTACTCTCAACGCACGACGGCGGCCGGCTGGCTTTGTACAGTTACGGCACCCAAGGCGCGCCGGGCGAACGCCGCGTGGTGCTGATCGGCGGCGCCTTCCTGACCGCCCTGATCTACCGGCCGTTTTCGATTGCGCTGGCGAAGGGCCTGGGCGAGGGCTGGGCCGTGGACGTTTACGACCGTCGCGGCCGCGGCAGCTCCTCCGGACAACCTGCGGACTACTCCATGGCCACCGAGATAGAGGATGTGCGCACGGTCATGGACGCCACCGGAGCCCGGAACATCCTGGGCCACAGCCTGGGCGGATCGGTGGCCCTGAACGCGGTGCAGGAGTTCACCGGAACCCCGTACGTACCGGACAAGCTGGCCGTGTACGACGCCGCCGTGAACATCGACGGCAGCATTGACACCGGCTGGCTGGACGGATTCGAGGACGCCGTTGACAGGGGCAAGGTGGGCCACGCCCTGGCGCACATGAAGAAGGCCACGAAACCCGGATCCGCCATGGCCAGAATCCCTGAACCCGTCCTCGCCGGGCTGATGGCAGTGCTGTCCCGCACCAAGATGAACAGGATGTTCCAGGAGGTAATGCCCAGCGGCGTGGGCGAGCTGCGGGCCGCTTACAACGAGGCGGACCATGCAAGGGACTTCAGCGTGCTCCCGGCCAACACACATTTCATGGCCGGCGGCAAGAGCCCCGGCTACTACAAAGCAACAGCCGAACGCTTGCACGCCGCTGTCCCCGGCAGCACCTACGAGCTCTCCCCCAAGTGCTTCCACGGCTCCATCCCTGCCGCCGTGGGCGAACTGGTCACGGACATTTCCGAGTACTTCAAGGGCTGAGGCCGCACCGACTTCCCGCCCCCCGAGTTTTTGTCCAGATATGCAGGGATAAAAGGCCTCGAAGCCTGCATATCTGGACAAAAACTCCCAGGGGAGGGGCGGTCAGGTGCGCTCTCCCCTGCTGAAGCCTGCCAGGGCGGCTTCGCCCAGGTTTTGCCACAGGCTCCTGGGCCGGTGCAGGTGGTCCTTGGCCGCCAGCCAGTCACCGTAGCGCGTGATGTCCTCCCCGCCCGCGGCGGCCACGGCGTCGCAGGCGAACCCTACGGCCCTGGAGCCATCGGCCAGTTCGATGGATCCGAGCAGCATGGGTTCGGGCAGCGCGGCCAGGAACTTCCCCAGCCCTGCTTCGGACACCAGCCACCGTTCCCCCACCAGCTCCGCGCCGTCGTGGTCCGAGCGGTACACCCCCGGTTTAGGCGGCACCGTGTCCAGGGACACCATCCGGTAGCGGGCTGAGGTGCGCGCGGGCCCGTCCCAGAAAGCCCCGAGTTCCTCAAGCTGCGGCGCCAACGGCTGGCCCCTCCGGTGCGCGCCCACCACTACGAGCGGTACAGCGGTTGCGCCCGCGGCAACGGGCCAGGGAATGGACGACGCCGGGTGGCCACCAGTGCGCCCGGCCGCCGGTGCCGCGCCCCCGGCGAAGAGGGCGGGAGCGTCGGGCGTTACCTCCAGGCGGCGGGCGATGTCCGCCGCCACGGCGTCGTCGAACGTCCGGCCCACCACGGTCAGCCCGAACTGGGCCCCGTCCACCTCGCCGGCAGGCACCGCCACAGCGCACAGGTCGAACAGGTTGCAAAAGTTTGTATACGTGCCCATCAGGGAGTTCACCCCCACAGGGTCCGCAGCCACCTCGGCAAGGGTGGGGTGGAACGGCGCGGTGGGGATCAGCAGGGCGTCATATCCTTCCAGCTCCGCCATCGCCTGGCGTTTCAGCACCTCGAGCCGTGCCGTGTCCGCCACATACCGGTACGCAGGCACAGTACCGGCCGCCCGGATGATGCGTTCAACGGTGGGGTCGAGGCCGTCCTGGCCGTCCGTCACGCCATCGTGCTTCGCAAGGAAGCTGCCGACGGCGGCGTACCGCTCCGCCACCAGTCCGCCGTCGTAGAGCAACCTGGCAGCGTCCAGGAAGGCATCGAATTCGATGGCCTCCGCTTCCATGCCCAACGCCTTCAGCCGGTCAACGTTGCGGTGGAATTCTGCGGCCCAGGTTTTCGGGAGCGCCGGCAGGGTTGCCGGGTACGCCACACGCGGCTTTTCCGGCGCCGCCAGCCGGATGCCCGCAGGCCAGGCACGTGATCCGCCCGCCATCACTCCCATGGCTAGTTCAGCAGTGGCAAGATGGCGGGCGAAGATGGTGACGGCGTCCCAGGACCTGCACGCCGGCACCACGCCTGCCGTGGACACAACATCCAGGGTCGGCTTGATGCCCACGACGCCCTGCAGCCCGGCCGGGATGCGGCCCGAACCGGCGGTGTCGGTCCCAATGGCGATGTCCACCAGGCCCAGCGCCACGGCGACCGCGGAGCCGGAGCTGGAGCCGCCGGAAATGAAGTCCGGACGGCGGGAGTCCCGGACGGCACCGTGCGGGCTGCGGGTGCCCACCAGGCCGGTGGCGAACTGGTCCAGGTTGGCGGCACCCAGGACCAGCGCCCCGGCGGCACGGAGCCGGGCCACCGCTTCGGCGTCCTTGTCCGGGACGAAGGCAAAGCCAGGGCAGGCAGCTGTGGTGGGGATTCCCGCCACGTCAACGTTGTTCTTGACGGCGAGCAGCAGCCCTGCCAGCGGCAGGGTGGCCCCGCCCGCGGCGGCCGCATCAATGGCAGCCGCTTCGGCCAGCAGGTCATCAGCCCCGCGGAGGGTGATCCAGATTTCCGGGCGGTCAATGGTTTCCAAGGCGGCGAGGGCTGCTTGGGCCCGAGCGGTGGCCGGGCCGGTTTTCATTGTGCTCATACTGCTGCCTCTTCCAGTTCAGGAGCTCCGGATACCAGTTCGAGGTCCACATCCGCACCGAGGACCACCACGGCTTCACCCGCGACGACCTGTGATCCGGCGACCGGCAGGACCCGCAGCACCACGCCGTCGCACGGCGCTTCCAGCACGGTTTCCATCTTCATCGCTTCGAGGGATACCAGCGGCTGGCCCTTGGCGACCCGCTCGCCTTCGGCCACATCCACCTTCCAGACACTCGCGGCGAAGGGGGCGCAGACGAGGGAACCGCCGTCCGGAACCTCCACCTCGGCTGCCGTCGGAACCACAACGGCAGCCAGCGCGTCGGCACGGTCGAACTCGCCGGCATCGGCCCATGCCTGCCGCTCAATGGCGAATGCCGCGCCCTGCTTTTCCCGGAACGCCGCGATGGACTCGCGGTTCTCCTCAAGGAACACCTCGTGCTCAGCCAGCGAGAAAGTGCCGTCCTCGATGTCCACCCCGCGGCCCCTTCCTGCGGCCATATCGGCGCGGAGGTCCAGGAGTTCCTCAGGGCTGACGGGATACCAGGAGATCCGGTCGAAGAAGCGCAGCAGCCAAGGAGAGCCCGGCTCGAACGGCGCGGAATCCGCGTAGCGCGACCACACCTGGGTGGTGCGGCCCACGAACTGGTAGCCGCCGGGGCCTTCCATGCCGTAGATGCACATGTACGCGCCGCCGATGCCCACCGCATTCTCCGGCGTCCAGGTGCGGGCCGGGTTGTACTTGGTGGTGACCAGGCGGTGGCGCGGATCCAGCGGAGTGGCCACCGGCGCCCCGAGGTAGACGTCACCCAGGCCCAGGACCAGGTACTCGGCGTTGAAGACGGTGTCGAATACCTCGCTGACCGAATCCAAGCCGTTGATCCGCCGGATGAACTCGATGTTCCAAGGGCACCACGGGGCGTCATCCCGGACCCCCGCCATGTACCGTTCGATCGCCTCGCGGGTGGCGGGATCATCCCAGGACAGCGGCAGCCGGACGGTCCGGCTGGGAACCACCAGTTCAGAACTCGCAGGCAGCGCTGCCTCGATCTCCCGGACGAGTCCCAGCAGCCGCGTGGTGGACAGGACCGAGGGGTCCACCTTGATCTGCAGCGAACGGATGCCCGGGGTGAGGTCCACGATGCCGGGCATCCGGAGCTGTTCGAGGTGCTGGTGCAGGGCGTGCACCCTGGCCCGAAGGCCAAGGTCCAGCACCATCTCGCCGTATTCCACCAGCAGGTTGTCGTCACCGGAACGGCGGTAGGTGACCGCCGGCCGTCCGTCGCTTTCAGGCACCCGGCCCAGCACGCCGTCGTCGCCATCCCCGCGGGCGGTGCGCAGCGCCGGCACTGATGCCGGGGCCGTGGCGGAGGAACCGGCCCCTGACCACGCGTCGTCGCCCGGAAGAATCAGCTGGCGGCCGGGTCCCAGGTCCTTGGCCGACGGCGCATGGCTGGCTTTGACCGGAACGAAGCGGACCTTGTCGCCCGGCCGGAGCTGGCCAAGCTTCCAGCGGTCCGCCGTCACCACGGTGACGGGGCAGACAAACCCGCCCAGGCTGGGTCCGTCCGGGCCCAGCAGGATGGGGGTATCGCCGGTGAAGTCCAGGGCACCCACGGAGTAGGCGGTGTCGTGGATGTTGGAGGGGTGCAGGCCCGCCTCCCCGCCGTCGGTCCGTGCCCAGCGCGGCTTGGGGCCGATCAGACGGACCCCGGTGCGGGCGGAGTTGAAGTGGACCTCGTACTCGGCGCCGTACAGCTCTTCGATGTCTTCGCGCTGGAAGAATTCCGGGGCACCGTGCGGGCCTTCCGTTACCGTCAGTTCCCAGGTCGAGGCCAGGGCCGGGCGGCTGTCCAGCGGAACTGCTGCCACGGGTGCTGCCGCCGTCGCTACTTCGCCTTCGGCGGGGGCAACTGCCCGGAGCACGTCGCCGGCGCGCAGCACGCGTCCGGCGTGGCCGCCGAACTGGCCCAGCGTGAAGGTGGAGGCGCTGCCCAGGTACTGCGGTATGTCCAGGCCGCCCTGGAACAGGATGTAGCCGCGCAGGCCCTTGCCGGCGGCAGTGCCGACGTCGAGCGTTCCGCCCGCGGGAACCGCGACAGGGGTCCAGGCAGGAACTTCCATCCCGTCAACTGTCACGCTGACTTCCGCGCCCGTGACACAGACGGTGGTGGCGTGCGTAAACGTCAGGCTGGGCCCCGTCATGGTGAATTCCAGGCCGGGAGCACCTTCGGGGTTGCCGAGTGCTGTGTTTCCCAGCCGGAAGGACAGATCGTCCATGGGTCCGCTCGGCGGGACACCGATCTGCCACAGCCCGGTCCGGCCGGGCCAGTCCTGCACGCTGGTTTGCAGGCCGGGGCGGTCCACGGTGATGCGCGGCTCCGGATCCCCCACATTGTCCAGGGTGCTGGTGGAGTGCTGGACCCGGCGGACCACATCCAGCACGGTGGCGGCGCGGAGCATCCCCAGATTGGTTTCGATGCCATCGATCAGGGTGCCGGCGAGCGCGGCGGCCAGCCGGTCAAACGCGTCGGCGCGGTCGCGGCCGGAGGTGATGATCTTGCCCAGGAGCGGATCGTAGTTGGTGGACACTTCGGTCCCGGTTTCCGCCCACGCGTCCACCCTGGCCTCTGACGCCGGCGGGTAGGCGGCATTGGTCACGGTGCCCGCGCTGGGCTGGAAGCCGCGGGCCGGGTCCTCGGCGTAGACGCGTGCTTCCACGGCGTGCCCGGTCACCGGCAGGCTGTCCGGCACGCCGGTCAGGACTGCCTGGCCTTCGCCGCCACCCTGGGCCAGCCGGAGCATCCATTCCACCAGGTCCACACCGGTGACGGCCTCGGTGACGGGGTGCTCCACCTGGAGCCGGGCGTTGACTTCGAGGAAGGAAGCCTCACGCCGGGTGGAGTCGTAGACGAACTCCACCGTGCCGGCGGAGCGGTAGTTGAGGGAGGCGCAGAGGGCGCGGGAGCTGCGGTGGAGTTCCTCGCGCAGCTCGTCGGGCAGGTCCGGGGCGGGGGCCTCTTCGAGGACTTTCTGGTGGCGGCGCTGGAGGGAGCAGTCCCTGTCGCCAAGGCTGACAACCCGGCCTGCGCCGTCGCCGAAGACCTGGACTTCGATGTGGCGGGCGTTCTCCACATACCGTTCGGCGAACACGCCCGCCGTACCGAAACTGGCACCTGCCAGCCGGGCCACACGGGGGAAGCTTTCGGCGAGTTCAGCCTCGTTGCGGCAAACCGTCATGCCGATTCCGCCGCCACCACCGGTGGCTTTGAGCATCAGCGGGAACCCAATCGCCGCGGAGGCCGCGACGGCGGCGTCCACGTCCTCAAGCAGCCCGGAACCGGCGATCATCGGCACCCCGGCTGCCCGTGCGGCGTCGCGCGCTGTGTGCTTGGTGCCGAAAATGCGAAGCTGCTCGGGGGTGGGTCCCACAAAAACCAGCCCGGCTGCTTCCACGGCCTCGGCAAACGCGGCGTCCTCGGAGAGGAAGCCGTAGCCGGGGTGGATGGCGCCGGCTCCCGTTGACCTGGCAGCCTCCAGCAGCGCATCCACGCGGAGGTAGGACTCCTTGGCCGGCGCGGGACCCAGCAGGACCGCCTCATCCGCCAGCCGGACGTGCTTGGCGCCCCGGTCGGCTTCGGAGAACACGGCAACGGTGCGCAGGCCCAGCTTTTTGGCGGATTCGATGATGCGGCAGGCGATCTCGCCGCGGTTGGCGATCAGGAGGGTGTCAAAAGTGCTCACTTTGCAGCCTCCGGCCGGGTGACGATCATACGGACAGGGGTGGGGTTGAAGCCGTTGCAGGGGTTGTTGACCTGAGGGCAGTTGGAGACCAGCACCAGCGTGTCCACCTCGGCCTTCAGGGCCACGCGCTTGCCGGGGGCGGAGAGGCCGTCGACGATGCCCAGGGCGCCGTCCGGGTCTACCGGGACGTTCATGAACCAGTTGATGTTGGACACGAGGTCCCGCTTGCCGAGGCCCCAGCGGGAGCCCTCGATCAGGAAGTTCTCCACGCAGGCGTGCTGTTCCCTGGTGTGCTGGCCGTAGCGGAGGGTGTTGGATTCCTGCGAGCAGGCGCCGCCGATGGTGTCATGCACCCCCACCTCGTCCGCCACGACGGTCATCAAGGGCGCGCCGGTTTCCGCCCGCAGGACCGAGCCGGTGGTCAGGACGATCGACTGCTGCGCGGCGATAGTGGCAGCGGCGGAGTAGCGGACAGCCGTGTCGCCGGCGCCGTACAGCAGGCAGTCCACAGCCTGGTTGCCTTCGAGGTCCACGATGGTCAGCACGTCACCTGCTTTTACGACCGCGGACCAGGGGCCGCGTGCCTCAACGAATTCGTCGAGGATCACATCGCCGGGAACGAGTGCAGTATCGCGGGCGGCCGCTGCGGACCGGGTGTAGGTGGCGGTGTTCATCGGGCATTCCTTGCGGTGAGGTCGTGTTCGGTGTTGCGAAGGGCCTGCAGGTGTTCGGGGATCAGGGGGCCGGTGAGGCTGCCCGTTTCCAGTGCCGTCAGGTCCTGCGGGGCGTGCCAGGCAACAATGTCGACGGCGGTTCCGGTGAAGTCCGGGCGGGGGTCCAGCGGGTGGGCGGTGTTGGCAAGGACCAGCACTGCGTCCATGTGAAGGAGGAGTTCGACGGCGGCACCCGGCCCGGCGGTCCCGGTGAAAGTGATGTTTCCGGCCGGGTCCACGGTGCTGCCCTTGAAGAGGGACAGGGACGGGCCCACATCACGCGGGCCCAGTCCGCTCTTGAGTGCGCCGAGGGTGAGCAGTTCGCGGGCGGCCGGGGATGCGCTGTGCGCGGTTCCGGCTCCGTACTTGGCGGTGTTGCCCGCCAGGGTGGTGGCGCCAGTGAGTGCGTCGTGGCGGGAGGACGTATCCGCGACGAGGGTGGCCATCAACCGGCCGGCGTCGGACAGCAGCGGATGCCCGGTGGAGGGGTAGGCCTGCCAAGGGACCTTGACGGTGTCCGCCATGTTGAGCCGCTCGTGCAGGGCCCCGGCACGGTAAAGGAGCGCGTGCACGCAGGCGTCACCGAAGGTGTCGGTAAGCCGGATCCTGGTGCCGCGGGCCAGGGCCATAGTGGTGTAGCGGCCAAAGGCAAGCGACTCTGCCCAGGTGGGGGACGCGCCGTCGGGCAGTCCGGCCAGAAGGCGTGCCGGAGCCGAGGCGGCCGGTACGTACCGCATGGTGTCCGCCATCCGGCCGTGCTGTTCACGTGCGTGGGCACGGGCGCCGGCAGTGGTGGCGGTTCCTGCTGGACTGTCAGTTACTTGTGTCATTTCGATCCTGTGGTGTGTAGACGCCCGCTTGGCGGCGCAATGGTCTTGGAGGAGTTTGTGGCTTAGGCCTTGGCCAGGTTCCTGCGGCGGACCCAGATTCCGAGCAGCAGGACCACTGCCACCATGAGCGGCGCGGAGTAGAGCAGCACCGGGTTCTCGCCGGAGGGGTCATAAACCTCGGGCCGCGGCCAGGCGAGGTTGACCACCATCACGCATCCGTAGAGGACGGCGAGGATATTGACGGGCAGTCCCCAGCGCCCCAGCGAGAAGAGGCCTTTAGGCATGGTCTGTCCCACGCGGTTCCAGTCGCCGCGCAGCCTGTTGAGGAGCTGCGGCACGGTGACCATCAGGTAGGCGAGGTAGACCATCACAATGCAGACGCTGCACAGGGTAGTGAACAAGGCCGCGTTGCCGACGTTGATGGCCAGGACGCCCACAGCCAGGGCGCCGATGACGATCGAGGGCCACATGGGCGTTCCGCGGGTGGGGTGGACGGAGGAAAGCAGGGCGGAGGCGGGAAGATTTCCGTCGCGGGCCATGGAGAACACCAGGCGTGAACCCGCCGTCTGGATGGCCAGCGTGCAGACGAAGATGGCGATGGCCACGTCCACCAAGAGAACCTTGCCCCAGAAGGTGCCCAGGACGGCAGTGAGGACGTAGGGCAGGCCCTCTGTGGCGAGCCGGCCGTCGTCGAGGCTCGGCGCAGCCATCAAGGCGGTAATGATCATCAGCGCACCGCCGAGTCCGGAGATGAGCAGGGCGGAGAGGATGGTGCGGGGAGCGGTGCGGCGCGGGTCCTTGGTTTCTTCCGAGAGCTCACCGGCCGAGTTGAAGCCCACCATGACGTACGCGGCCATGAGGCCTGAGACCAGGAAGGCTCCCACTGCGCCGAGGTCCGAGCCCTGCAGAGCGGTGGTGTCCGCAACAACCTCAGGCCCCCGCTGGGCGGCGCTGAGGAGGGCCAGGATGACGGCAACTACGCCCACGATCTCGCAGGTCACGCCCACCGAGTTCACATGGGCCATCAGCTTGACACCCATGGAATTGATGACGGTGGTGGCCACCAGGAGCACCGCACCCAGGATGACCGCGTTGGCCGCGCCCGTCACGGTGTTCAGCGCCGGATCGCCGCCCACCAGCTGGAAACCGTCCCAGAGCTGGGGCAGCACCACCTGCAGGGCGATGGCGGCGGCAGCAGCAGTGACCACCTGGGCGATGGCCATGAACCAGCCGGCGAACCAGCCCACGCCCTCTCCCCCAACGCGCCGTGCCCACTGGTACACGGCACCGGACAACGGGTAGCGGGCGGCGAGCTCAGCGAAGTTCAGTGCAACAAGCAGCTGGCCCACTAGGACAACCGGCCAGGTCCAGAAGAAGGCGGGACCCGCGAACGAGTAGCCGAAGGCGAACAACTGGAAGATGGTGGTGAGGATGGAAACGAAGGAAAAGCCGGCGGCGAAGGAAGCGTAGCGGCCGAGTTTCCGGTGGAGGGTGGGCTCGTAGCCAAGGGACGTCAGATCTGCATCGTCCGCGTGGACGGTGGGAAGAACGGTTGAGGTCATCGGATTCTCCGGGGGCTGGAACGGCGAGGGTGCCGGCGGGAATGCAGCACTCGGCCGAAAGCTGCGGAATACCGGTCACTTGATAGTTTTCCAGCACGATGTCCCCAACGAGTTTCACCTCTGTAAAAGGCGCATTGACATCTTGTTTCAGGGGTATTTCCATCTCCTCACCTTTCCTTGCGGCGCCCGGACGGTTCCCCTTGGCCGCCCGCGCGGCCCTCCACGGGGTGCAAGAATGATGCCGTGACTTCAGCCGGACCAGGACGCCCCCGCAGCCAACAACCCTCCAGGCCAGGAGCCACGGCCCGGGAGGAGATCCTGGATGCAGCCGCTGAACTGTTCACCACGATGGGTTTCGCAAACACCTCCACCCGCTCCATCGCCGATGCCGTAGGCATCAGGCAGTCTTCGCTGTATCACCACTTCAAAACCAAGGACGACATCCTCGAGGATCTCCTGGGCGGCACTGTTTCCGGCGGGCTGGCGTTCGCCAGGGCGGTGGCAGCCCTGCCCCAGGCTGAAGCGTCCGCTGGAAGCCGCCTTCACGCCGTCGCGCTTTATGACGGAACGCTTCTGTGCAACGCCCGGTGGAACCTCGGCGTCCTGTACCACTTGCCCGAGGCCCGGAGCGGACGCTTCGAACGGTTCCTGGCCGGCCGCCGGGAACTGCGGAACCTGTACGGCGAACTCGGCGGCGCCCTCGCCCCCGCCGGCGATCCGGCCCTCCCGGGGTCCAGCGCCGGCGATCTCGCCTTCCGCCTGGTTGAATCCCTGATCAACCTCCGGGCGGATGGCATGGCGACTTCCGATTCTCCCCCGCAGGCGGCGGACGCCGGGCTCATCCTGTGCGGGCTTGGTGCCGAGTTGCCGGCGATCCGGGAGCAGAGCGCGGCGCTCATCGAGCGCCTCGGCTAGCGGACCGCGCGGCCCGGCGGTGTCCATGGTGCCCTCGCTCAGGATGCTCGGCTAGGCTCGGAACATGACGCGTGAGAACATCAGGACCCCCGACGGCGGCACTCTGGAGCTCTTTTCCACCGGTGCGGAACTGGCATCCGCCGGTTCAGGCGTGGTGGTTGTTCCGCCGTCCATGGTGACGGCTGCCGATTACACCAAGTTCGCGCAGAAGCTCAGCGCTGCGCTGGGCCGCCCGGTCCACACGTTCAACCGCCGCGGCCGCGGTTCGTCGTCCCCGCAGCCGGAGGATTACACCCTGGACGTGGACATCCGCGACCTCGATACCGTGATGAAACACACCTCCAGCACCGACGTGTTCGGGCACAGCTTCGGCGGCGCCGTGGCCCTGCATGCGGCCCGGACGCTGCCGGTGGAGCGTCTCGCCGTGTATGACCCCGCCGTCTCCGTGAACCACAGCGTCAAGGCGGACTGGACCGCCGAATACGAGCGCGCCGTCGCGGCCGGGGATGACGACCGCGCCCTCGCGGTCCTGCAGCGCGGCCTCGAAGCGGGTGGCGCCTTCTCATCCCGGATGCCGCTCTCCATGCTGACCCTGGCCAACAAGCTGACGGCCGGCACCACTGAGGGCAAGCAGCAGCGCGAGCTGATGCGCACCGGCGTCCGCGAGATCAAGGCGATCATCGCCGCGGACATGCCGGCCGAGCCGTTCCTGGAACTGCCCCTGGAAACCCTGATCGTGGTGGGCGAGAAGAGCCCGGCATACTTCGGGGTGGCGTGCGGCCAGATCCACGACGTCCTCTCCGGCTCCAGCTACACCATCCTGCCCGGCTTCGGCCACGACGGCGTCATCAAGGCCCCGGACAAGCTGATCAAGGAGCTGGCGGACTTCTACGCCGGCTGAGATATGGCTGAGCCGGCCGCACCCACGCGGGATCCGGCTGGCTCGCTGGCGGAGGCAGGCGCCGGCTTAGCTTAGTGCCCCGCGCCGTGACCCGGCCCGGCACCTTCGGTCTTACGCATCATGGCGGAGAGCACGACGGCGGCGAAGGCAATGACGGTCGCCGTCCGGAAGGCGGCGCTCATCCCCGCGACGAGGCCCGACGCTGCGGACACCACGGCAAAGATGGACACCAGCAGGGCCGTGCCGGCAGCCCCGGCGACCTGCTGCGTGGTGCTCATGATCGCGGAGCCGTGCGAGTACAGGTGAGGCGGAAGCGGATTCAGGCCGGTGGTGAAGGCGGGCGTGAACAGCAGCGCCAAGCCGAAACTCAGGCCCACGTGCAAGGTGACGATCCACGCCACGGGCGTGCCGGCGTCGAGCATGGAAAACTGCCAGAGGGTCACCACCATCAGGACCGAACCCGTGACGGTGAGCGGCAGCGGCCCCACCTTGTCGAACAGGCGGCCGATGACCGGGCCGAGCAGGCCCATGGCCAGGCCGCCGGGCAGCAGTGCGAGGCCGGTCTCGAGGGAGCCGAGTCCGCGGACTTCCTGCAGGTACAGGGGCAGCAGGATGACTCCGCCGAACAGGGCCATCATGGCCACCACCATCAGCAGGACCGAAACGGTGAACATGCGGAACTTGAACGCGCGCAGATCCAGCAGCGGGGCGTCGGACTTCTGCAGGCGGACCTGGCGGAGGACAAAGACCGTAAGGCTGGCAACGCCGATCACCAGTGCGGCGATAGCCGCCACACTCGGACCTGCCTGGCCGTCGTGGCCGCCGCCGATCTGGCTGAGTCCGTACACCAGGCCGCCGAAGGCAGGCACCGTGAGGATCACCGAGAGGGCGTCCAGCTTGGCCTTCTCCGTGACACCCACGTTGGTCAGGTACTTGGCACCGATGGCAAGGGCCGCCAGGGCAACCGGAAGGACGAAGACGAACATAAAGCGCCACGTGAAGTGCTCGAGAATCAGCCCGGAAACCGTGGGGCCCATGGCCGGTGCCACGGAAATCGCGATGCTGACGTTACCCATCACGGCGCCGCGTTTGGCCAGGGGAACCAGGGTGAGGATGGTGGTCATCAGCAGCGGCAGCATGATCGCGGTGCCGCCTGCCTGGACGATGCGGGCCAGCAGCAGGATCTCGAAGCCGGGAGCCACAGCCGCAAGTGCAGTACCGCCTGCGAAAAGGCCCATCGCAAGCATAAACACTGCCCGCGTCGACAGGGTTTGCAGGATGAAGCCGGTGGTGGGGATGACCACTGCCATGGTGAGCATAAAACCGGTGGAGAGCCATTGAACTGTAGGCGCGTCGACCTGGAGATCCACCATCAACCGCTGCAGGGCGACATTCATGATGGTCTCGTTGAGGATCACCACAAACGTCGCCACCAGCAGCGTGCTGATGACCGTCACCGATTCGCGGGACATCTTCTCCGGAGCGGCGGGCTTGGTTCCTACGGCCTGGACAGACGGGCCGCCGGCGTTTGGAGAGACTTCGGTAGACATGGATGTTCCCTCAGGGAGTTGTTTGAGTGGTGCGCGATCAGCGTCGCTGCAGACTCCAACACTCTACCGGCTGGAGTAATTCCTCCGCACGGGACTTTTTCCTTAACCCTGAGGGAACATTGGAGGGTTTTAGGCTGTCTGGCCTGCGTGCTGGCCCTCCGAGATTTCCTCGACGAGCTTGCTGTTGAACGCCGGGAGATCGTCGGGGTTGCGGCTGGTGACCAGGCCCTGGTCCACCACCACTTCCTCGTCGGTCCAGTTGGCGCCGGCGTTCTTCAGGTCCGTTTCGAGCGTGTGGTAGGAGGTCACGTTCCGGCCCCTGATCACGCCTGCGTCGATCAGCAGCCAGGGCCCGTGGCAGATGGAGGCCACCGGCTTGTGCTGTTCAAAGAAGCTTCGCGTGAAGGCCTGGGCGTCCTTGTCCACCCGGAGGTGGTCAGCGTTTATGACGCCGCCAGGAAGTACCAGGGCGTCAAAATCGTCGGCGCTGGCCTCGGCGACTGTCAGGTCGACGTCGAACGTGTCGCCTTTGTCCGTGCCCTCGAATCCCTGCAACCGGCCGCTCTTCGGAGCCACCAGCGTGGGCTGGCCGCCGGCCTCCTTGACTGCCTGCCACGGGCTGGTCAGTTCGATCTGCTCCACGCCGTCGGTCAGCAGGAATGCGACCTTCTTGCCTTCGATGCTGTGTTCTGACATTTTTCCTCCTCGCGTGAACCGGGTTCCTGCGTCCCCTTCGGGGCGCGGGTTACCGCTTCGAGAGATGTTTGCCTGACAGCTTCCAGCGTAGGAAAACCCAAAGTAATAAGCAAGCTGATTACTTTGGGTTTCCAAGGGATCGCGGCGGGTCGCCCGGGAAGTCAGGCGACGGCGCGGATCCTCACCGCTATGAACTGCCGGCCGGGCAGCTCCACCCGGAAGCGTCCCTCCATGGTGCCGGGAAGGGTTTCCACCGTCATGTTCCACGTGTCAATGACGTCCACCTCGTACTTCCGGCCCGCCGGCATGACAAAGTTACGGTACGTGGGCTGGTTGAAGCCGAAGTAGCTCAGTTCGTACTCGTACCGGATTCCGGCGGTGGGAACGTCCCAGGCGCTGGGCAGCGGCTCCAGGAAACCGCCGGGGGTCTCTTCCTGGATGCGGCGCAGGAAGGCGATCCGCTCGGGACTGCTGCCGTGGAACTCCCCGCCTTTGGCCCACCACAGGATGTCGCCGGCATCCATGTACGTTTCGCCATGGCCCACGTAACCGCCCCGGATGGCTCCTTCCCAGAACCGCCTGGTCATCTCCTCACCGGTGATGTTGCCCCAGCCCTGGTCGATGTTCCCTTCGTAGGCACACTCATCGATGACCACGGGCTTCTGCCAGCGGTCCCGCCACTCCCCCGTGAACTCCGCGGTTTTGTGGACGTCCTGGCGCTGGATGCTGCTATGCGTCACCCACGGACGGCTGTAATCGTAGAACGCCTGGCAGTTGTGGATGGAGAGCAGGTGCCCGCTGGGGTCGTTGGCCTGGACGATGCCGGCGAAGCGTTCCCAGTCCTCGGTGGTCTTGCGGAACAGGAGATCGTATTCGTTGGCAAGGGACCACCAGATGTTCCGGTGAGAAGCCAGCCGCGCCACCACATACTTGAGGTACCGGTCGTCCTGGCCGGGGGTCATGGTGGAGAAGCCCCAGCGGTCGTAGGCATGGAACAGGATCAGGTCGGCTTCGATGCCCAGTTCGTCCAGCTGGCTGATCCGCTGCTCAAGGTGGCGGTAGAAAGCCGGGTTGGGCCGCTCGTAATCGAAGCCCCCGGACAGCGATCCCTCGAAGGGGTAGAAGTCCGGTTCGTTCTCATTGAAAAGGTAGGACTTGGGGAAGACACACATGCGCATCTTGTTGAACGGGCCGGCGGCCAGGGTGTCCAGCGTCTGCTTTTCCAGGGCGTCGCCCTGGTGCGTCCAGGCGTAGGCAGTGGTGCCGATGGGCAGGTAGGGGGTGCCGTCGTCGTACGCAAAATGGAACGTGTTGGCTACCCGGACCACGCCGCGGGAGCCGGCCGGAGCCTCCGCCGCACGGAACGAGCCCGTGACGCCGTCCAGCGACCGGGCGTTGCTGGACGTGGCAAGGGTCCAGTCCCCTGCTTCCGGGAGCAGGAGCCTGGCCTTGTAGCTGCCGTCGCCATCGTAGAAGCCGGGCACGCTGAGCACCTTGCCCGACGGGGCGGTGAACTCCACCCGGAGGTCGACGTCGGTGAACGGGTTGCCGTGCGAAGGCCCGGCGAACGTGACTTCGAAGCGTTCCTGCGCCGCCGCCGTCGCCGGCAGTGCCAGGGCAGCACTGGCGCGGGCCACGGTGTCCGGCTCATAACCGGCGGACGGGGCGGGAACATCGGCTGCGGCCGCGGCGGAGCGCTCAGCTGCGGTATCCTCCGGCTCCAGTTCGCCGATGAGCCGCAGGATCTCCGCCACCTTGGCGGGGCTGTCCTGCAGTGCCTCCTCCGTTCCCAGGATCATGCCCACCTCGTGGAAGTACAGGGTGTGCAGCAGGGGGCTGTTGGTCAGTGTGGGGACATGCTCCGCCAGGATGCGGTTGCCTTCGGCATGCCGCATCACGAAGTACAGCGGGCTCTCAGCGGTGAAAGTGGTCATTGATGCCTTCTTGTTTTGGGGCTAACGGAGTTCAGGAGTGGTCCGGGGTGCGGGCGGAGCGGCGCCCGTTGAGGGCCTCCAGTGCCGCAGCAATGTCCTGCTTGACCTCGGGCCGGGTGAAGATCAAGCCCTGGTCAAGGGTGGTCTGCCGGTACCAGACGGTGTCCTTGCGGAACGCCGCTGCGCCGGCCGGATCGTGGGCGTCGATGGCTTGCCATGCTGCTGCGTATGCCGAGGGATCGTCCATGATGTCCGCGAGCGGTGAGTCCAGTGACACGGCGGCGCGTCCAGCGGCCGGGGAAGCGTCCGTGACGTCCCAGGAGTGCAGGCCGGAACCCACCACGAACGGCGCGGACCCGTCCGGCAACGAGACCTCTGCGGTGGTTCCGGGCGGCACGGTGGCATCCACCAGGATCCGGTCCCCCACACGCTTCCAGGCCACCCGAGCCAGTCCATACGGTGTTTCGTGCGACGTTGACGCGTGCCCCAGGCTGGCCAGGGGACGCGGCGCGATACTGAGTTTCCGGTACCCCGGCGCGGCGCAGGCCAGGCCGGCCACGGTGCGGTGCATCCAGTCGGCAATGGCGCCCAGGGCGTAGTGGTTGAAGGAGGTCATTTCGCCGGGGTTGACGCTGCCGTCTTCGAGGATGGAGTCCCAGCGTTCCCAGATGGTGGTGGCGCCCTGGGTGACCGGGTAGAGCCAGGACGGGCATTCGGTCTGCGTGAGCAGCCGCTCGGCGGCATCCAGATGGCCGGTAACGGTCAGGGCGTCCGCGATCAGGGGCGTGCCCACGAACCCGGTGGCAATCCGGTAGCCGCCAAGGCGGGCGAGCTCGGCGAGCCGGTCACCGAGTGCCTGGCGCTGGGCGGGGTCCGTGCTGATGCCGAACATCAGCGCAAGGGAGTAGGCAGTCTGGGCATCGGACACCATCCGGCCGGCGGGCGTGACGTATTCGGCAAGGAAAGCCTGCCGGGTACGCTCGGCGAGCGCCGCGTACGTACCGTGATCGGCGTCGTCGCCCAGGACGGCCGCCGCACGGGCCACCAGATCCAGGGACCGGAAGAGGTAGGCGCTGGCCACGATGTCGCCGTGCGTGCGGGCGGCACCGGGCTTTTCCGGCGGCGCGGCGGGATCCAGCCAGTCGCCCAGTTGCATCTGGCCCTGCCACAGCCCGGAACTGTCCCGGACTTTCAGCAGGGCATTGGCCCAATCCCGCATGCTGGCGTACTGCCGGCGGAGCAGGCCGGTGTCCCCGAACCGCTCAAAAAGAACCCACGGGACCACCGTGGCGGCGTCGCCCCACGCGGCGACGGGCGCGTCAAGCATGCCCAGCACTGACGGCACGATGATGGGGACCACGCCCTCGTGATGGCCCTGTTCGAGGGTGAGGTCCTGAAGCCACGAGCCGAGGAAGCCCAGCGAGTCATACAGGTAGCTGGCCGTGGGGCTGAAGACCTGGATGTCCCCGGTCCAGCCCAGCCGTTCATCCCGCTGCGGGCAATCGGTGGGCAGCGCCAGGAAGTTGCCGCGCATCCCCCACAGGGCGTTCTCGTGCAGCCGGTTCAGCAGCGGCTCGGAGCAGTCGAACCAGCCGGTGCGGCGCATGTCGTTGTGGATCACGACGGCGGTGATCGCCGCCGGGTCGAGCTCACCTGGCCAGTTGTCCAGTTGGGCGTAGCGGAAGCCGTGGAAGGTGAACCGCGGCTCCCATTCCTCAGTGCCGTTGCCGGCCAGGGTGTACGTGTCCGTTGCGGCTGCCTGCCGGAGCGGGCGGAGGGATAATTCGCCGTCCTCCAGCACCTCGGCATGCCGGAAGGTGATGGTGTGGCCGGCCTGGCCGGAGACGCGGATCCGCAGCCTCCCCACCAGGTTTTGGCCAAAATCCAGCACCGTTGCGCCGGACGGCGTTGTCAGAACGTCGCGGACGGGCAGTTCCTCGATCCGGCGCACCGGCGGGGCGACGGCCGGAGTGGCGTCCGCCCAGTCCCCGCCGGAGTCGACGGCGGCCCGAAACCAGTGGGCGTCATCGAAGCCCGGTTCGGACCAGCCGGCCTCCACGCGCCGGGCATCGAATGCTTCCCCCGCGTAGATGCCACTGGACACCAACGGGCCGCCTGTGAAGGCCCGCCAATCCGGGCCGCTGGCGACGGTTTCCCGGGTGCCGTCGGCGTATTCCAGGCGAAGCTCGATCTTGACCGCGGGCTGCTCCCCGTAGAAGGGTTTGGCGAAGCCGTGGAAGCCGTATTTTTCGGTGAACCAGCCGCCGGCCAGCCAGATGCCGATGGCGTTGCGGCCGGGAGCCAGCAGGCCCGTGACGTCGGTGGTTTCGTGGTTGAGCCGGTCCGCGTAGGCGGTCCAGCCCGGTTTAAGGACCTGGTCATCCACCTCCGTGCCGTTCACCTCAGCCTGGTACACGCCGTGGGCGGTGGCGAAGAGCGTGGCGTTGGCCAGCCCCTCCCCCACGGTGAACTCGTGGCGCAACTGCCCGGGCCGGCCCAGCGGCTGCTGTTCCCCGGCAGGGGCCGGCAAGGCGATCGCCTCGGCCTGCCAAGGCCCGCCCACGAAACCGCCCACCAACGTCAGCGGCGCGCACCAATCCGTCGTGGCGCCGTCGTTCCCGGTAACGCGGACTTCCACCTCCACCTGTTCGCCCGCGGCGATGGCTTCGAACGGCCATTCCACGAGCACGGATTCCTGGCCTTCGAGCGCGGCCGTTTCGGCTTTCCGGTTCCGGGTCAGCCGGAGCTCGGCCCGGACCTGCTGCCAGTCCTTGCTCCCGGTGTCGATGACCCAGCTGAGCCGCGGCCGGGCCACAGCGACGAACGGCGTGTCGGTCCGGTACTCGGCTGCCAGCCGCGTGACGGCGGTGCGCTGGCGGGTGGCTGACTGCGGTGCCAGGGACGTGGATGTCACACAAGACCTTTCAGGGGAGGAACAATGGGACGGGAATGGCACATCGCGGCGATGCGCAGCAGCGCAGCACTGGCGCGAAGTGCCATTCCCGCGGAATTTAGCGGGGTTCGCGGCTTTCGCTGCGGAACCAGTCGAAGGAGACGGTGCCGCTGCTGGCGAACACGCCGGCGACGCGTCCGGTGAAGGACGCTGCTGTCTCGGCCGAGAGGTACCGGCCGTCCAGTTCAGCCAGGGTGACCGGTACGCCCTCAACAACGGCCTGCAGCGCGATGGTGTCCGGGCTGAGGCTGCCGATGGCGTTGTCCGGGTTGGCTTCGCGGGTTTCGATCCGCAGTTCCACTGGCCCGCCGGGCGCCGGGCGGGTCCACACCTGCTCGATCGAGGAGATCCTGGCCCGGGCCGTGATGGTGGTGCCGTCCGTTTCGATCGAGTAGTGGTGGGCCTCGTCGTAGCGTACGGCCAGGCCGCCGGAACCGGCGGCCGCTGATCCTGCGCCAGCCGATCCTGCGTCCACCAGCGCCGCGATGGTCTCCACCTGTGACTGCTGCCGGCGGCCCAGGAACGCGGGCCGTGCATCGTCCAGGCCGGTGCCATCGCTGGTCAGTGTGAGGCGTCCGGGGTTCTTTTCTGTGGAGGCAAAAGCGCCGGGGAAGCGGCGGACGGCGATCCATCCGCCGTCGAGCTCTGCGTCCGCGAAGTCATCCCCGTACACAAAGCCGCCGTCACGGGGATTCAGCATCACGGGCTCGGCAACCGGCCAGCCGTCCTCCCAGGTGACAGGCGTGATGAAGGTTTCCCGGCCCAGCGCGGAGAACGCCCGGGTCATGCCCTTGGGGCGCATGCCCAGCAGCACCATGGCCCACCCGCCGTCCGGCGTCTCCACCAGATCACCGTGGCCGGTGTTCTGGATGGGACGGTCGGTGCTGCGGGCGCTGAGGATGGGGTTGGCCGGGTTGTTCTCGAACGGACCGGCGGGTGAGGTGCCGCGGGCAATACTGACACTGTGGCCGCGCTCGGTGCCGCCCTCGGCGATCATGAGGTACCAGTAGCCGCCGCGCTTGTAGAGGTGCGGCGCCTCGGGGAACATCAGGCCGGTGCCGGACCAGACGCTGCGCGGTTCCTCCAGGGCTTTGCCCGTTTCGAGGTCGACCCGGACCTGGAGGATGCCGCCGTGCCCGTTGATGTTTCCGGTGACGGTGTCCAGCCCGGAGTAGGTCATGTAGGCGGTGCCGTCCTCGTCCCAGGCAAGGTCCTGGTCTATGCCGATGGCGCCGTCAATCACCATTCCGTCGCTCCACGGTCCGGCCGGGTCCGTGGCCGTGAACACCAGGGTTCCGCGGGCCATGGCGTCGGTGACGGCAACGTAGAACAGGCCGTCGTGGAAGCGGATGGTGGGGGCCCACGCACCGCCGAGCGTGGGAACGTCGCGGGAATCCAATTGCCCTTCGCGGTCCACCACATGGCCGATCCGGTCCCAGGTGACCAGGTCGGTGCTGTGGTAGACGGGGATGCCGGGCAGGTATTCGAACGTGGAGGTGGCCAGGTAATAGTCGGCGCCGACCTTCACGATGCTGGGGTCCGGGTTAAAACCGGGGATCAGCGGGTTGGGCAGGCTCTGCGGGTTCGGCTGGTTCATGCGGCGCCTCCCTGGCCTGCTGCGGACAGCGTCAGCGTGGTTTCGAGGGGAAGGTTGGTGACGGAGGTGCCGATCCGGAGGGGGTAGTTGCCGGGTTCGTAGGTCCAGCCGTTGTCCCAGTAGGCCAGGAGCCGGGTGGGGACGTTGAGAACGGCGGTGACGGTTTCGCCGGCCCCGGCCCACACGGGGGCGGAGGCGACAAGCCAGCGCACGGGACGGTCGACGGCGGAGCCTGGCTTTTCCGCATAGACCTGCACCACGTTCTTGCCGGACCGGGCACCGGTGTTGCTCAGGGTGACGGTGACGGGCAAGGTGGCGCCGGCGGCGGCTTCGGCGGGGGCCTCCACGTTGTCCATGCTCCAGTCCGTGTAGCCGAGGCCGTATCCGAATTCGTAGGCCGGGGTGGTGCCTGCTTTAAGCCAGGCGCGGTAGCCGATGTGGATGCCTTCGTCGTACGTCAGCGTCCCGTCCGCGGCGGGTGTGGTGTTCAGGACCGGCACGTCCTCCTGGGTGGCGGGCCAGGTGGTGGGGAGCCGGCCGCCGGGTTCGCTGGCACCGGTAAGGATGTCCGTGAGGGCGTGGCCGAATTCCTGGCCGCCGAAGTAGCCGATCAGCGTGGCAGCCACTTCGTCCCGCCAGGGCAGCAGCACGGGGGAACCGGAGTTGACGATGACAATGGTGCGCGGGTTGGCGGCGGTGACGGCGTGCACCAGGCGGTCCTGCAGCCCGGGCAGTTCCAGGGAGGTCCGGTCGTAGCCTTCGGATTCGACGCGGGAGTTGGTTCCCACAACGACGACGGCGACCTCGGCTGCGCGGGCCGCCTCCACGGCGTCGCTGATGAGGGAGTCCGGGTCGGCGTCGTCGGCTTCCACACCGATGGTGATGGCCAGGGCGTTGGCCAGGGCGCCCTCCCGGTCGGCGGTGTCCAGTTCGATCCGGACCTCGAGCGGGACGCCGGCCGTGGCCTGGACCGCAACGGACGCGGACGGCGGGGCCAGGAACGCGGCGCCGAGGTCCGTACCGGTGGCTTCGATGGTGGCCTCGCGGGCCAGGACACCGTCCACGAAGATCCGGCCGTGGCCCACGGTGGAGAAGCCCAGCCTGACCGGGCCGGTTTCATCCGGAGTGAAGCGGGTGTGGAACTGGACCGTGGAGGACGCCGCGATGGGGGCGTCGCCGCCGAACCAGACCAATGCGGTGGACCGGCGGTCCTCGGCGAAAAGCTCCTCGCCGTTGGAATCCAGGAAGCGGACGCGGACACCGGGCGTGCCGGTGACGGGGTTGGTGATCTGCTCCAGCGGCAGTTCGGCGATGCCTTCCTGGACCACGGCGCCCACGGTATAGGTGACGTTGTCCGTCCCGAACGCGGCACGGATCCCGTCCAGCGGGGTGACGATCTTTTCCGGCACCACGGTGGCGGAGCCGCCGCCTTGGGTGCGGGCGTAGCGGGCGTTGTGCCCGATGACGGCGACTGAAGTGACGGCGGCGGGGTTCAGCGGGAGCACGCCGTCGTTCTTCACCATCACTGTGCCCGCAGCGGAGGCTTCACGGGTGAAAGCGATGGGGTCCTCGCGGTCGGCCGGCTCCTCCTGGACGGCGTCGAAGCCCTCCAGCGCACCGACACGGGCGGCGAGCTGCAGGATGCGCAGGACCTTCCGGTCAATGGCATCTTCCGGGACCTTCCCGGATTTCACGGCCACTACCAAAGCTTCCCCCCACGGCCCGTCCGGACCGGGCATCACCAGGTCCTGGGAGGCGTTGGCGCTCTCGACGCTGCGGACGGCGGTCCAGTCGCTGACAACCACGCCGTCGAAGCCCCATTCGCTGTTCAACGGGGTTTCCAGCAGGTTGTTTTCGGTAGCGGTGGTGCCGTTGATCGAGTTGTAGGCGCTCATCACCAGCCACGCCCGCGATTCGACCACCGCCTTCTCGAAGGCCAGCAGGTACAGCTCACGGAGGGGCCGGTCGTCCACCTTGACGTCCACGGTGAAGCGGTCGGTTTCCGAGTCGTTGGCGATGTAGTGCTTCGGGGTGGCGCCCACGCCGTTGCGCTGAACGCCGGAAACATACGCTGCGGCGAGTTCCGCCGTGAGGACCGGGTCTTCACTGAATGCCTCGAAGTGGCGGCCGCCCAAGGGTGAGCGGTGCAGGTTGATGGTGGGTCCGAGGACAACGTCCACGCCCTTGCGGCGTGCTTCGACGGCGGATGCGGCGCCGAGCCTGTCTGCGATGGCCGGGTCCCAGCTTGAGCTGACCGCCGCGGCGGACGGGAAGTTCATGGACGGCTGGCGTTCGTCCCACACCTCGCCGCGGACCCCGGTGGGGCCGTCGGAGAACAGCATCCGGCGCAGGCCGATCTTCTTCATCGGCCAGGTGGTCCAGAAGTCCCGTCCGGTCAGGAGCTGGACCTTCTCCGGAAGGGTCAGTTCGGCCAGGAGTTCTTTCAGTCGCTTGTCGGTGTCGGGCCCGTGGGCGGCGTGGTGTTGGTCAATGAGGGTTTCCATGGGGGCTTTCTTGGCTGTTCCGGAAATGGTGCTGTTAGTGCTCATGCTGTGGCGCTGGCCGGGGCTGCTGTGCGGCGGTACAGCCCGGCGTTGTGGGCGGCGATGGTGTCCCTGTACCAGTAGGCGCTTTGTTTCGGGATGCGGGCCTGGGTGCCGTAGTCCACGTAGACCAGTCCGAAGCGCTTGTCGTAGCCCTCGGCCCATTCGAAGTTGTCCATAAAGGACCAGGCGAAGTAGCCGCGGACGTCCACGCCGTCGGAAATCGCTTCGCCCACGGCGGAGATGTAGCCGCGCAGGTAGTCGATGCGCCGGGGGTCGCGGACTTCGCCGTTGGGGTCCACGTAGTCGTGGAACGTTACCCCGTTTTCGGTGACGTACAGCGGGAGCGGGGTGTACTCGGCGGCGACCCGCTTGAGGACCGCGTGGAGCGCGTCCGGGGTGTTCGACCAGCCAAAGGATGACGGCGCCGGTTCCACGTGCGTCCAGTTCGGAGTGGACTCCGTACCGGCCGCGACCAGCATGTTGGTGTAGTGGTTGATGCCGGCGAAGTCACCGGGCGCGGAGATGATGGCCAGATCGCCCGGCTGGACCAGGTCACCTGCAGCGGCTCCCTCGCCGGTGGCGGTCAGCCCGTATTTTCCGTAGGCCGCCACGGTGGCGTCTGCGTAGCGGCCGCGGTAGACGGGGTCCAGGAAGATGCGGTTGCTGATGGCGTCCCAATATTCGGTAGCCGCGTGGTCCGCCACGGAGTCGGAGGCTGGGTTCAGGTTCCCGATGATATTGGTGATGCCCAGCTTGGTGCCGGGCCGCCGGGTCCGGAATTCGGCCAGCGCCAGGCCGTGCGCCAGGAGCAGGTGGTGGGCGGCCCGGACGGCCAGGCTGTCGTCCTTGAAACCGGGTGCCTGCATTCCCCAAGAGTGGCCCAGGAAGGCCGCGCACATGGGTTCATTGATGGTGATCCAGTGTTCAGCCAGGTCGCCCAGGGCGTCCGCAACGAGTCCGGCGTAATCGCCGAACCGGTGGGCCGTGCGGCGTTCCGGCCAGCCACCCTCGTCCTGAAGCGCCTGCGGCAGGTCCCAGTGGTAGAGGGTGACGTAAGGCGTGATGCCGCGGGCCGCGCAGCCTTGGAGGAGGTCGCGGTAGAAGCGCACGCCTTCGGGATTCAGCGGTCCCGAGCCGGTGGGCTGCAGTCGGGACCAGGAGAGGGAGAGCCGGTAGGACGGGATGCCGAGTCCGGCCATGAGGTCGAGGTCGGCCTCCCAGCGGTGGTAGTGGTCGCAGGCGATGTCGCCGTTGTCACCGTTGATAGTGGTGCCGGGCTGATGGGAGAACGTGTCCCAGATGCTCGGGCCGCGTCCGCCTTCGGTGACACCTCCTTCGATCTGGTATGCGGCGGTGGCCACGCCCCAGGCGAAATCGGCGGGAAATGTGGCGTCGGCGGAAAGCTCGGGCCTGGCGGAGGCTGCGGGCAGCGTCATTGGCGCGCCTTTCTTTGGTGTTAGGGAAGGTGGAGGGGCGGCCGGATCAGGCGGCGCCAGCCTGGACGTCCTGCTCGCGCTGGAGTTCCAGGAGGCGGAGCCTGTCGGCGCGGTGCCGGGCCTGCCGGTCAGGGTCTGGAATGGGAGCGGCCATAAAGAGCCGCTGGGTGTAGGGGTGTTCCGGGGCTCCGGTGACCTGTTCGCCGTCGCCCCATTCGACGATCTCGCCGTGGTACATCACGGCCACGCGGTGGCTGAGATGCCGCACCACTGCGAGGTCGTGGGAGACAAAGAGGTAGGCGACGCCGGTGCGTTCCTGGATCTCGATGAACAGTTCCATCACCCGGGCCTGGGTGGAGAGGTCCAGGGCGGAGACGGGCTCGTCGCAGACGATGAGCTTCGGGTCCAGGGCCAGGGCCCGGGCGATGGCGACGCGCTGGCGCTGGCCGCCGGAGAATTCGCGCGGCAGCCGGTGCGCTGCGCCCTGCGGCAGCCGGACCTGGTCCAGCAGTTCCGCCACCCGCTTGTTGGCGGCCTGGCGTTCCACTTTGCGCACCGTGAGCGGTTCGGTGAGGATCTGCTCGATGGTCATCGACGGGTTCAGCGAGGTGTAGGGGTCCTGGAAGACCACCTGGATCTCATCGCTGAGCTCCTTCCGCTGCGCGCGCGTTGCCTTGGAGATCTCCTGCCCGCGGTATTTGATGCTGCCGCCGGTGACCGGCGCCAGCCCCAGGACCGCCCGGCCCAGGGTGGTCTTTCCCGAGCCGGATTCACCCACCAGACCCACGGTTTCGCCGGGCCGGATGTCCAGGGAGACGCCCTTGAGGGCCTTGAACGGCTGTTTCCGGAAGCCCTTCAACGGGTATTCCACAACAACGTCCTTGACGTCGAGCAGGGTTTCGGTCATGACGTCACTCCTTTCAATTCCTTGGGCTCACGCGTGGCGGTGAGGGGGCCGCGGGGAGCGGTGTCCTCGAGGATCGCTTCGAGCAGCTGCTGCGTGTACGGGTGCCGGGCGTTGTTGAAGATGGCGCGGACGGGTCCGGTTTCCACCACACGGCCGGTCTGCATCACGGAGACCCGGTCGCAGAGGTCAGCCACCACACCGAAGTTGTGGGTCACCAGGATGACGCCCATGTTCAGTTCGTCCTGGAGTTCGCGGAGCAGGTTCAGGACTTCGGCCTGCACGGTGACGTCCAGGGCGGTAGTGGGTTCGTCGGCGATCAGCAGGTCCGGTTCGCAGGAGACGGCGCCGGCGATCAGGACGCGTTGGGCCATGCCGCCGGAGATCTGGTGCGGGTAGGCGTTGAACGTGCGTTCGGGGTTGGGAATTCCCACCTTGGCCAGCAGGGCAAGGGCACGCCGGCGGGCTTCGGCCTTGGAGATTCCCAGGCAGACCTGCATGGGTTCCATCAGCTGGCTGCCGATGGTGAAGGCGCCGTCCAGGTTGGACATGGGTTCCTGCGGGATGTAGGCGATGCGTTTGCCCCGGATCCTGGTCATTTCCTTTTCGGAGAGGGGTGCCAGGTCCTTGCCCTCGAAGAAGATGGATCCGCCGGTGATGCGTCCGCCCTGCGGCAGGAGCCGGAGGATGGAGAAGGCTGTCTGCGTCTTGCCGGAACCGGATTCGCCCACCAGGCCGTGCACTTCGCCGCGGCGGACCGTCAGGTTCACGTGGTTCACCACATGGGTAGTGGAGCCGTCAGGCTGGTCGTAGCCAACGCCCAGGTCGGTCACCTGCAGCAGGAGTTCACCGGCGCCGTCACCAGGTTCGTCCGGGTGGACGACGGCGGCGGCGCCACGCTTTTCCGCGGCTTCGGCGTCCGCGGCGGCCGCGTCAGCAGTGGCCGCCTTGCGGTTCTTCCTCACCGGCCCGCGGCTGCGTTCCAGTTCATCGCGCATGGCGTTGGCGAGGAGCGTCAGAGCGACGCAGACGAGTCCGATGACCAAAGCCGGCCAGAGGACGAGGGTGGGTGATTTGAAGATGTTGATGAAGCCGTCATTGAGCATGCTGCCCCAGGTGGGGATGTTCAGGTCGCCCAGGCCCAGGAATTCGAGGCCGGCCTGGATGGCGATGGCGATGCCCAGGACCATGGCGGACTGGATGATGACAGGTGCCCGCACCACGGTGAGGATGTGCCGGCCGATGATCCGGAAGTCGCTGAGGCCCGAGACCCGGGCAGCGTCCACATACAGTTCGTTGCGGACAGCGGTGACGGAGGCGTAGACGAGGCGGAAGAAAGCCGGCGAGAGCATAATGCCGAAAATCATCATCGACAGCCACATGGACGGGCCCACCACGGCCCGGGCTGCCAGCAGCACCACCATGCCGGGCAGGGCCATGAGCAGGCCGGTCAGCCAGGAGGAGACCGAGTCGAACCACCCGCCGTAGTACCCGGCGATCAGGCCGCCGGCGACGCCGAGGACCAGCGCTACAGCCAGGGCCACCAGGGCTCCGGCAAGGCTGAACTGGCCGGCGAACAGCAGCCGGCTGAGGACGTCGCGGCCTGCGCTGTCGGCACCGAGCAGATGCTCGGAGCCTGCCTTGGCCAGCACGTCCTTCAGGCTGGCGGTGTTGGGGTCGTGGGTTGCCAGGACCGGCGCCAGGACGGAGGCCAGGGCCACCAGCAACAGGACCAGCAGGGAGGCCACCCCGGTGGGGTGGGTCAGGAGCCTGCGGAAGAGGGACACTTTGGCCGCCGCGGCGGGCAGCGCAAGGGGGGTTTCGATCATGACAGCCGAACTTTCGGATTGAGCCAGCCCTGGGCGAGGTCGATGATGAGGTTGACGGTGACTACGATGGCGGCCGTGGCAACGACGACTCCCATCACCACCGGGATGTCGCCCTGGCCGGTGGCGGCGACGGTGATCTGCCCGAGGCCGGGCAGGGCGAAGATCTGCTCGACGATGACGGCTCCACCCAGCAGTCCTATGAACTGCACGGCCAGCACCGCGAGGGCAGGGCCGCCGGCATTGCGCAGGACGTGTTTATAGACCACCCGGTTGAAGGACAAACCCCTGGCGCGCAGCGTGCGGACGTAGTCCTGGCGGAGCGCATCGATCAGTGAGCCGCGGACCTGCTGGACCACCGAGGCGATGCAGCCGATGGAAAGGGCGATGATAGGCAAGGTGACCGTGGCCGCCCAGCCGCCAAACGACGTCGTAATAGGTACATAACCTGTGGCTTTGAACCACTTCAGGTTCAGGGCGAACAGGGACACCAGGCCCAGGGCGATCAGAAAGCCCGGGATGGCGAACCCGAGGACGCCCACGAACTGGACCACGCGGTCAACCCAGCCGCGGCGGACGGCGGCCCAGACGGCCACCACCACGGAGACTACGGCCGCGATGATGGTGGCGCCGAGCACCAGGGAAAGGGTGACCGAGACGCGGCTGCTGACGCCGGCGCTGACCAGCTGGCCGTTGAACCAGGACCGGCCCAGGTCCCCCGTCAGGGCGCTGGTGAGCCAGTCCCAGTACTGGACCACGAGGGGACGGTCCAGGCCGAGTTGCTGGGCTTTCAGGGCCACCTGTGCCTCGCTGGCGGTGGGGCCCACGATGCGGCGGGCGATGTCACCTCCGCCCGCGTACAGCAGCAGGTAGGCGACCGTGGTGATGACGAACAGCAGGAGGACACCCGAGAACAGGCGCCGCAGCACGAATCGGTACATTCGAAAATCCTTTGGGAGGGTTCCTGGGCTGCCGGACCGGGCGGGTGGCCCGGTCCGGCAGCGGTCCGCTAGGAGGCGGGGGTGAAGGACCAGAGGAACGGGTAGGCGTTGCCCGTTTGGACCTCGACGTTGGTCTTGGCGTCGGTCACGAAGCTGGACTGCGGGCGGTACCAGGGGGCAAACCAGGCCTGCTCCACGATGTACTTGTTCAGTTCCTTTGCTGCGGACTTCTGCTCGTCCTCCGTGCCCACGTGGATCCTGTTGACCAGCTCGCCCACCTTGGGGTCCTCGTACTTGTACGGGTTCCAGGGCGCGTTGGGGGTGAGCTTCATGTTGATCAGCTGCCAGTCGGACTGCTGCTCCAGGATCATGTAGCTCACGCCGAACTTGGGTGCCAGGAGGTCGGCGATGAAGTTGTTTCCGACGTCAGTGAACTTGACGTCCACGCCCACGTCCTTGAGCTGCTGGGTGATCAGCGCCGGGATGGTGTTGCCAAGGAGCGTGGAGGAAGGCAGCTCCAGGGTCAGTCCGCTGGCGTAGCCGGCTTCGGCCAGGAGCGCCTTGGCCTTGGCGGGGTCGTAGGCGTAGCGGGAGTCGAGGGACGTGTCATAGGCGTCCGACGACGGCGGGAACACCTGGGTGGTCAGCTCGCCGTAGCCCTGGCCAATGGACTCCAGCATCGCTTTGGTGTCAAAGGCGTAGTTCAGTGCCTGGCGGACGCGGACATCCTTGAGTGCCGGGTTGGTGGTGCCGGCGCGGTCGAAGAGGATCAGGCCGGACCAGTTCAGCTGGAGCGGGTTGACCTTGTACCCTGCGGCCTCAATCTCGGTCAGCGTGTTGTTGTCGATGGTGTTGGCGGCGTTGAGGGTGCCGGACTTGATGGCGTTCAGCAGCGAGGTCTGGTCGCCGTAGACGTTCAGGACCAGATTGTCATAGTGCCTGAGTTCCTTGGCCCAGTAGTCCGGGTTGCTCTTGTAGGTGTAGGAAGTTCCCGTGACTGTGGCGGCAGTATCAAGGATGTAGGGTCCGGAGCCGACGGGATTGGTGGCAATGTCTGCGTTATTAAAGGACGCCGGGCTCTGCATGAACGAGGCGTCCTTGGACAGGTAGTTCAGGAACGCCGGGTCCGGAGCCGAGAGGGTCAGTTCCAGGGTGGTGGCGTCCACGGCCGTGGCGGTGTTGAGTGCGGCGAGGAACTGCGCGTCCGGAGACGTGCCGGCCTTGAAGCGCTCGAGGTTCTGCTTGGCGGCGTCGGCGTTGAAGGCCGTGCCGTCGGTGAACTTCACGTCATCGCGCAGCTTCAGGGTCAGAACGGTCTTGGCATCGTTGTACTTCCACTCGGTAGCCAGCATCGGCACCAGGCTGCCGTCGGGTTCCATCCGGAGCAGAGTGTCGTACACGGCCTGGTAGAACGGCGACAGGTTGGCGAACTCGGACTGGTCGGCAGCGAAGGTCTTCGGCGCCAGGAGGGCGCCAAGCGTAAGGGTTTCGGAGGACTGTTCTCCGGCGGATTCTCCACCGGCAGAGCAGCCGGCAAGGCCCAGGGCAACGGCGGCAACGAGGGCGGCCAGTCGCTTAGATCGGAACATCTTTGGTCCCTTTCACGGTCAGTGCCGTCCACCGTGGACGGCCATTGGGAAAGACCGTAACATGAAAACCTAGTGGGTACTAGGTTTTCAGTTAGTAAATTTGAAACGTCCCTGAATGTGACGGCCCGCACAGCGGTTGGCCAATTGGCTGCCGTACGGTTTCAACCAGCTTGTTAGGGTTATGTGATGACTGACACACCTGCCGCCGCACCTGCCGGGGGGCCCCGCAGGGGCCGTGCGCGGGGCAGCTACGCCAAAACGGAGGCCCGCCGCCAGGAGATCCTGGCGGCGGCGTTTGAGGTGTTCTCGACCTCCGGCTACCGGGCCGGATCCCTCAAAGACGTTGCCGACAAAGTTGGACTGACCCAGGCCGGGCTGCTGCACCACTTCCCCAGCAAGGAAGCGCTGCTGGAAGCTGTACTGACCCTGCGTGATGAGGAATCGATGATCCGTCTCAGCACGGCGGAAGCCAAGGGGCTGGACCTGTTGCGCGGGCTTGTGGAGCTGACGTGCTACAACACCACCATTCCCGGGCTTGTGTCACTTTACTGTGTGCTGTCAGCCGAGTCGACGGACCCCGAGCACCCCGCCCACGCCTACTTCCAACGCCGCTACGACTGGGTCCGCGGCACCATCGTGGAGGCCTTTACGGAAGTGGGCAGGCAAGGCCACCTCCGCACGGGCGTGGCGCCCATGGCTGCCGCCCGCCAGCTCATTGCACTGATGGATGGCTTGCAGGTGCAGTGGCTGCTCGACAACGCCTCGGTGGACATGCCGGGGGAAGTGGTGGCCTTCCTGGAGGCCATCACCACCGAAAAGTTCCAGCCGGCGTCCGGGCCGGCGTAGCGGCCCGGGTCCTACAGCGCCGTGAGGCCACCGTCCACCACGAAAAGCCCTCCGGTGGCGTAGGCGGAGTCGTCGCTGGCAAGGAACACCATGATGCCCTCTACGTCGGCAGCTGTTCCCGGCCGCCCCAGCATGGTTGCGTCCACCAGCCCTGCGCGGCTCACGGGGTCCTCGGCGATGGCCTGGACCAGCGGTGTCTCGGTGTAGCCCGGAACCACGATGTTCACCCGAATGCCGGCATGCGCATAGTCGGCGGCGACCACCCGGGCCAGCCCGTGAACACCCGCCTTTGAACTGGTGTAGGCGGAGAAGGTCTGGCCGCAGGCCACCACAGCGGTGGGGCTTCCCGTGCAGATAATGGAGCCGCCGAAGCCTTCCATGGCGCGGACTGCATGCTTGAGGGTCAGGAACGCCCCGCGCTGGTTGATGGCCACGGTCTTCTCCCAGACTGAGAGTTCGAGGTCGCCCACCTTTGCATCCTGTCCGAAGAGCTGCACGCCGGCGTTGGCCACCACCACATCGAGCTTGCCGGCCCCTGCCACGGTCCCGTACGCGGCTGCGACACTCTCCTCGTCCGAGATGTCCATAAGGAGGGCATGGGCGGCGGCTGACCCTGTTGCCGCGGCCGCCTTTTCGGCAGCCTCCTCATTGATGTCGGCAAAGTAGACCGTGGCCCCTTCAGCGACGAACCGCTGTGCCACGGCCAGTCCGATTCCTGAACCGGCCCCGGTGACCAGGGCAGTTTTTCCTTCAAGACGCAGGCCCATGGGAGGCCTCCTTTCACTAGGTCGGTGCCGCCGTCGGAAGAAAGCAGCACGAGGATGTGGCGGATTCAGCCGGACGCCGGAAATCGCACGACGACGGCGGACCAGGGCTCCAGGGCCAAGCGCTGCCGGACGGCTTTCCCGTCCACCAGGCAGATCTCCACGCCAACTGCCGAAGCGGACAGATTGCCGGCGAAAACAACGGTGCCGGCCGGGGACTGCACGGGATAGAGGCTCACCGGGCCGGTATCTCCGTCAACCGACAGCACAGCTGCACCGCGGAGTCCGGCGAGTTCCTTCAATAGCCTGCCGGCCGGATACAGCCTGCCGCTGCGGTCCGAAATGCCCCGGGGGCCGGATGCCTCAAAGTATGTGACGGATTCCACGCCGTCCACGGTCAGGGCGCTGATGCTTGCCAGCAGCCACGCCGCAGCAAACGGATGGGGCTGGAGCTCATCGGCTTCCGCCTCCTCGGCGGCGCCTGAGGTGGCCACGGCGTTGAACCGGGGAAGCAGCGTTACCGGCCCAACATGGAGCGGCCTTCCGCCTCCCAGCCGCAGTGCATTCTGCGCCGCGATCCGCTGCATGGGGACGCTTTCGACGATGTGGGCAACTTCGGTGCTGTGCATCTGCGGGGTGATGCTGAACGTCAGCGCGTCCGGCTCTGAGGGCATGCGGCCGCTGTTGCGGTTCAGTTCCGTGAAGTGGGACCGGGAGCCCGCAAGCAGCTCTCCTTCGTAGCCCGCTTCGCGAACGGCGGCTTTCAGCTCCGGCCAGGTGTCCGGCCCGGTGACGTGGCTGGCGGGATGGAACACTGCGAGCCGCTTGGCGCGGGCCAGGTAGGGGGCAAGGTCTGCCACGGCTCCCACCGGGTCCGGCGTGGTGGCCCGGATGTCCAGCCCGGCTCCCTGGACGGCTGCGGCTGCGGCGGCAGCCTGAAGCTGCGCGGCCCAGCCCCGCCGGGGAGAATCTCCGGGCTTCTCCACGAGTTCCACAAGGAAGGCATCGAGCGACGGGATGCCGGGCAGCAGTTCCGGGTCCGTTCCGGCCGCCACGGCCAGCCCCGGGACCCGGCCCGCTTGGCCACCGAGGCGGGCGGTGACAACATCGATGGCTGCTGCCGATGGGACAGGATCCGCAGGCTCCTGCGTTGTTGCCTGGAGGAGCACTGACTGGCGGACGGTGTCGCCGGCGGCGACGTCCACCGGAAACGGGCGGGCCAGTGGCGTGCCATAGGTCTTGTAGGACGCATCCGTCCAATTCCTCTGGTCCTCGGTTTCAAAGACCTCACCGCTGAAGGACAGCCGGAATGCGGTGCCAGCATCAGACCAGTTGAGTGCCGCGATGTCCATGAAGGGCTGGTGCGGACTGATCGCATGCGGGAACAGCGCTTGGGTGGTCCCGCCGTCGGGATGGTCCACCACAACCCCGCGCCCGGCGTCAGTGGGCGGATGAAGCACCACCAGGCCAATCCGGTTGCGCCGGAAAGGCAGCGCCGCGGTTCCCTCGAATTCGATGTTCAGCCTGTCCCGCGTGAAGAGGGCGGTCAGAACCCCGTTGTACTCCACTCCGTAGCCGGTGAATTCCACCAGCCAGCGTACGTGCAGACCGGCGTGATCCTCAGTGACTTCAACGCTGCGGAGCCTCGCAGGGGGAGTCCGCCAGTCCTGGTCGCGGACCACAGCCTTGACCGCGCGCAGAACGGGGCGGCCGGCATAACTGATGCGCGCCAGTTCATCGCCAACCAGGTAGGCGGACCAAGGTCCTGACGCAAGGTGGCGGCATGGCGGCGAGAGCCTGTCCTGGACGGTGGACAGTTCCGGCTGCTCGCCGGTTAAAGCTGGATACGACACGTTACTGCTCTCTGCCGGTCCGGGGCTGCTGCGGCCCGGACGTCCGGCGGTGCCGGCGCAAACTTGAAGATGGCCTGTGATGGAAGCCATACCGATTATCGGATCGCCGCGAAGATGAAGTCAACCGGTTGACCAAAGTGTGACGCATTGCCGCGGCTGGCAGCGGGGCCAACAACTGGGCTGCAGGGCTGGTACCCGGAAGCCGGACGTCAGCGGTGGTGCTCGATCAGCCAGCCGGCCATCTTCTGGGCACGCTTGGCTGCCTGCATGTCGCCCTCGGTGGCGGAGATGATGGAACCTTTCATCAGGATGTGCCAGGACCGGGCGAATTCGTCGGGCCGCTGCAGCCCGGCCTCTTCAGCCAAAGCCTGGACGTGTCCCCGGATCCTGGCGAGGTAGTCGATGCTGGCCTGGCCCAGCGGATGGGCGGGTCCCATTTCGAGCAGGACGTTGATGAAGGAGCAGGCCTCGAAGTCCTCACGCAGGAACCAGTCCCCGAAGACGTCGAAAATGGCCAGAAGCCGCTCGGTGGGGGTGTTTCCGCGGCGCCGGGCTTCCGAAAGGATCGCATCCACGGTCCACTGCTTGTCCCGCTGCTCCAGGAATGCCAGGACCAGGGAATCCTTGGACGGGAAGTGCCGGTAAAAGGTGGCCTTGGCTACCCCGGACCGTTCAATTAGTTCGTTGACTCCAACGTCCCGCACGCCGCGCCGGGAGAAAAGTTCATAGGCCACGGTCATGATCCTGGCCACGGATCCGGCGGCGGCGGTTTCCGGCGCGGGCGCTTCGGCGACCATGGGTGGGGGTGCCTGCGCGGAAGGCATGGCAAACGCTGCCGGGCCAGCCTGACTGGCCGCCGCTGAATTCTCCGCCTCTGGATTCATGACAATTCCAGTTTACCGCCACAAGGGAAGACAGACCGGTCTTCCCCGTTGTAGTGTTTGTTCTACGCGCAGGGCTTGTGACGCCGCAGAGGCCACCGGCCACTTCGGGATTGGTGCAAGGAGGCCCCGATGTCAGCAGAGCGGATGTTCCAAAGCGTGCCTTCGGACCCGGACCCCTGGATGGCAAGTGACACGCCAGCGGAGATCCGGCAGTTCGCCATAGAGTCACTGAGGTGGCAGGCACAGGAAATCATCGACGAAGTGCTGCACCGGGATGAACCCGCCGAAGAACTCGCCAGGGCCAGGCTCCGCCGCTGCGTTGCCCGGAATCCCGGCCGGCCTGAGCGCGCACTCCTGGAACAGTTGATGACCAGCCGCGACCGGCCGGGCATTTAGACCCGCGGCCGCTACGAGCTCAGCGGCATGTTGTCTATCAGCCGCACCGGCCCTACCTTGGCCGCGATGAGGGCCAGGGCCTCGCCCCGGAACGGCGTCTCCCGGCAGTTTTCGGCGAGCGGTTCCAGCGTGCCCGGATCCACCACGTCGAAGTAGTCCACCGACACCAGCGGATGGGACTCCACCATGGCCAGCGCAGACTCAAGGTCCAGCGGCTCCCGTGCCTTCGCCCGCTCCTCCAGCAGCCGCAACGCCCTCGACAGTACCAGCGCAGCCTCGCGTTCGTCGTCGGACAGGAAGCGGTTGCGGCTGGAGAGCGCCAGCCCGTCGGCCGACCGGACTGTGGGCACGCCCACGATGTCCACCGGGAAGTTCAGGTCGGCCACCATCCGCCGGACCAAGGCCAGCTGCTGGGCGTCCTTCTGGCCGAAGTAGGCACGGTAGGCCGGCAGGCCACCCTCCGCACCCTCGCCGGCAGGCAGACCCGTTCCGGGAATCCCGTAGTGCAGCAGCTTGGCCACCACCGTCAGGGCGCCGTCAAAATGACCCGGGCGCGAGACCCCCTCCCATTTCTCCCCCATGGCTCCTGACGTGATGCGCACCAGCGGCTCACCGCCCGGGTAGACCTCCTCCACCGCCGGGGCGAAGGCCAGGTCCACGCCCTGCGCCTCGAGCAGGGCAAGGTCGGCGTCCAGCGTCCGCGGGTAGCGGTCCAGGTCCGTGGCGTCGCCAAACTGGAGCGGATTGACGAAGATGCTGGCCACCACCACGTCATTCTGCCCGACGGCGGCACGCGCCAACGCGGCATGTCCCTCGTGGAGTGCTCCCATGGTGGGCACCAGGCCCTGGGAGGTGCCCCGCTTGCCAGTAAGGAGCCGGGCGCTCTCGGCGTGAAGGTCGGCCACGGTTGTGACGAGTTTGATGGGCATGTTCAGTCTTCCTCCGGTTCCAGGGCCTTCCGCAGCTCCCCCAGCTGGCCGGGCTTCAGCAGTCCGCGCCCCTCGGCGCGCCGCGCTGTCGCGCGTGCCATCGCAAGGTAAGCCGCCAGCACGTCGCCCTGCCCGCCGCCGTCGAACTCCCGCAAAGCCTCCGCGTGGGCTTTGACTGTACCCACATCTCCGCGCGCCACAGGCCCGGTGAGAGCCGACTCCCCTGACGCCAGCGCGTTCTCGAGGGTGGCCCGCAGCAAGGGGCCCAGCATCCGCTCCGGCGAATCTACTCCCACATCGCTGAGCAGCTCGGACGCCTGCGCCACGAGGGTCACGAGGTGGTTGGATCCGTGGGCCAGGGCCGCGTGGTAGAGCGTCCTGTCCGCCTCGGCGATCACCACAGGTTCGGCGCCCATCTCCACCACCAGCGCCTGCGCAATCGGCAGCATCGCCGCGTCCGCAGTGACGCCGAATGTGCAGTCCAGCAGGCGGGTCAGGTCCAGGCTCATCCCGGTGAAAGTCATGGCGGGGTGCAGCGCCAGCGGGACGGCACCGGCGGCACGAACCGGCCGCAGCACGCCCACCCCGAACCGGCCGGACGTGTGCGCCACCAATTGTCCCGGCTGCCACGCCCCGAGTTTCGCGAGCCCGTCCACCAGGCCCGGCAGGGCGTCGTCGGGCACTGCCAGGAGCACCAGCTCAGCACGCTCCACAATCTCCTGGACTTCCAGGACGGGCACGCCGGGCAGCAGCGTCTCCGCGCGTTCACGGCTGGCCTCGGAAACAGCCGAAACGCCGACGACGGCGTGCTCGGCCGCGCGCAGGGCCGCGCCGAGCACGGCGCCCACCTTGCCGGCACCGATGATTCCAACGCCGAGGCGTCCGGGCTTAGCCATGCTGGCGGCCTTCCTGCGTCGGGACGGGGGTTTCGGCGGACTCAACCACCGGGGCGGGCTCAACCAGGGCGTTCGGGGCAACCTGGGCCAGCCACTGTTCGGTAGTCTGCCGGCTCCGCGCCAACCGGGCGCGGGCGGACTGGGCATCAAAGAGGGCGATGGCCTGCTCCACGCCGGCCTGCCGAAGCCGCGGCGCGACCGGCCCAACGGTGGTGTGCAGCACCAGGTCAGCCACCTTGAACCGCCGGGCAAGCGGGCCCTGGTGCAGGGCCAGGGACTGGGTCCGCTGGTGCGGCACCAGCACGAGCTCACGCCACCAGCAGCCGGAACGGATCAACAGCGCGGTGTCCGTGGCGGTAAAACCGTTCCGCCGCCAACCCAGCGGGGCAAGCAACAGCGCCCTGCGCGGCGTGGTGACGAAGCCGCCGTCGGAGTCCAGGCCGTGGAGTCCGGCGTCGAAGATCGCGGCGGGGCGTGGCGTGCCGGGGTCGGGAAGCACCAGTGCGAGGATGGCCATCACGTCCTCCAGCTTTCCCACCGGCAGGAGGGTGGTCCGTGCCGAGCCCTCGGCAGCGTTCTCAATGCCGCCGTAGCCGGCCACGTTGACGTGGATCCGGTACCAGCCAAGCGCCCGCCACAGCGGCGGCTGGCTGACTTTCAGCGCCTGGATCCGGCCCGGCGGAAGCGTCTGCGCCTGGGTGTCGAGCAGCCCGTAGCGCAGCCTGATGCCGTCCGGCGAGATGGCGGCCGTGAAGTTGTAGCCCTTGTTGAAGAGGTTCCAATAGTTCGCCGCGAGGCCCAAGGCAGCAGGGATCAGATAAAAGAAGAAGCTCCGGTTCTCGGTGACGGCAGAGAGAACTACGGACGCCACGCCGCCCAGCATCACAAAGACGCTTTGTTCGCTCAGCAGCAGGGAACCGAAAAGGCGCGACGGCGGCACGGCCAGTACCGGATATTCCGGCGCCTCGGGTGCCGGCTCGTCGGGCCGGGACGGATCCACGGCCACGCCGGCGGCGCGGGCCAGGATGGTGGCGCGGAGTTGCCGGGCCTCGTCCATCTTCAGGTACGCAAGACGTACGGCTGACTCCCCCGCGTCGGCCACCTCGAACTTGAGCTCGGCCAGGCCGAAAATCCGGGCCAGCAGGGGCTGCACAATGTCGATGGCCTGCACCCGGTCCAGCCTGGCCTGCCGCTGCTGGCGGAAAATGAAGCCTGTGTTGACCCGGACATACCCTCCGGCCACCTGGTACTTGGTGAAGTACCAGGTGAGGATAAAACCGAGGACCGCGATGAGCAGCATGATTCCGCCGGCGGCGATCAGCCAGGGCGCCCTGCCGGCCAGTCCGTCCTCCACAAGGGGCCGTCCCTGCAGCGCACGCTCAAAAACATCCCGGCCGAAGAAGAAGCCAATGGCGGCCAGGGCCACCCATCCGCGCACAAAAGGCGACGCCGGGTGTACCCTCAGCCATTCGCCGTCGGCCTTGGTGCCCGGCCCGGTGCGGGGCGAACTTTCGAACGCAGGACTTCCAGAGGCAGTGCTGGGGGAATCAGTGCCGGCGGCCGGGGCAGTGATGGGGGTGCCGGGCTCCGGACGCGGTCCCTCTGCGGTCACAGCCCAGCCAGCCTGGCTTCGCCCCGGGCCGCGAGCTGTTCACGGAGGCGGGCGCCTTCGGCTGCGGGCAGTCCGGGGATGTGCGCACGGGTGCCTGGGGAGGCGGTGTGAAGCTTAAGGGTGCACAGGCCCAGTCCGCGCTCCACCGGCCCCACGCCGATGTCCACATACTGCATGCGGCCGTACGGCACAGCCATGGTGCGCTGGAAGAAGATACCGGTCCGGATAAGCAGGTCGTCGTCACGCTCGGCATACCCGATGGCGCGGACCTGCCGCGGGATCAGGACCAGCCGCCACAGGGCCAGCAGCAGGGCCACGGACGGCACGCCGATGGCAAGCCACAGCGGCGGCCACACCCACACCTTCAGGCTGACAAACAGCAGGGGCAGGGACAGCAGGAGCACCGTGACGAGGTTCGCCAGCGCCCACTCCACCAGCCGGACGGTGACGTATTTGGGTGACACCCGGCGCCAGGTGATTCCCGGCGGGTCAATCGCCTCGGTATGCATATTCGCCTTCCCCGGGGGCTTCGCCTCGTACCGCGCGGCCTGGTTTTCCATCGGCGCTGTTAGTCTCGCCGTCCTCGGGCGGTATCCTGCAGAACCGCTCCACCACCAGGCCCACCACGATCATCACCAATCCGCCGCCGGCCATCGCCAGCGCCAGCCAGGTGATGCCCTGGTTGCTGCGCAGGCTCCAGATCCGCAACTGGTCCAGGAAGATCCCCACATGCCAGCCGAGCAGGACGGTTCCCGCGTACGCGCAGGCCTGGGCGAGCACCAGGGTACGGGCCGCGAGCAAAGGATCGAGCTCGGTCTTCTTCTTGTTGCTGTTGGCCTTGTTGCTGTTGCGCCACCGCACAATCCTGATGCCCAGGATCAAGGTGATGGCCACAATCACGCCCATCGTGGCCAGGGCGGTGACCGGCAGGACAGGGGTGGCCATGCCGTAGCGGCTGGTCACCACCGTGGCGGACCAGCCCGCAACGGCCAGGATGACGCCGATCAGCATCAGGCGCAGCGGATTGAGGGGTTTCATCGCTCCTCCACAGCTCCTGCCGTCGGCAGGCCGTCGAACTCACCGAAGCCGTCAAACAAGGCGAGGTCGCCGAAGTCATCCGCCCGGGCGGCCAGGGTGCTGATCCGTTCCCCGTCCAGGGTGGCGGCCGGCTCGATCAGCGACCAGGGATAGAGGACAAAGGCACGCCCGGCGGCGCGGGGATGCGGAAGGGTGAGGACGGGGTCGTCGCTGCGCAGGTCGCCGTAGATGATGATGTCGACGTCGAGCGTCCGCGGCCCCCAGCGCACCTCGCGTACGCGGTGGTGCTTGTTTTCCACCGCCTGGCAATGCCCCAGCAGCTCCTTCGGGGTGAGGCTGGTTTCGGCCGTGATGACCATGTTCAGGAAGTCCGGCTGGCCGGCAGGCCCGCCCACAGCCTTGGTCTGCACGATCGGCGACACGGCGAGGAGGCGGACCTCCTGCGGGTCCACAAGATCCGCGACCGCTTCGGTGAGGGTCTCGTTGCGCTCACCAAGGTTGCTGCCCAGGGCCAGCACCACCTTGGAATACCCGGAGTTCATGCGGCTTCCCCCTGCCCTGGACTGTTTCCGTTGACCCCATCGGCGCCATTCCTGGCCCGGTGCACACTCACGGCCACGTCGCCGAAGGGCACCTCAATGGGAGCCTGCGGCTTGTGCACGGTGATGTCCACGGCGTCGAGCCGGAATTCGCTGAGCAGGCTGTCCGCGATCCGCACGGCCAGCGCCTCGATCAGGTTCAGCGGTTCACCCGTGATCCATTCGGTAATACGCTGAGCCACCTCACCGTAGTGCGCGGTGTCCCGGACGTCGTCCGATTCCGCTGCCCTGGCGAAGTCCAGGTAGAGCACCGCGTCCACAACAAATGGCTGGCCTTCGCGGCGTTCAAAGTCGAAGACGCCGTGATGGCCGACGGCGGTGACACCGGTCAGCGTAATCCTGTCCATGGCCGGGCTACTGGCTGGTTCTGGGGGCCATGCGTGCGGCGACCTTGACGGCATCCAGGCTGGGGCCGACGTCGTGCACGCGCACAGCCCAGGCGCCCCGGTAGGCGCTGATGGCGGTGATGGCAGCGGTGGCGTCATCCCGTTCCTGGGGTGCTGCCGTTTTGCCGGCAACGGTCAGGAGGGTGCCGAGGAACCGCTTACGGGAGGCTCCCACCAGGACCTTGTGGCCCAGGCTGTCCAGCTGGTCCAGGTTCTGCAGGAGTTCCCAGTTCTGGGCATCGTTCTTGGCGAACCCCAGGCCCGGATCGATGATGATCTGCTCCGGGCTGACGCCGGCGGCATAGAGCTTATCCCGCACTCCGGCGAGCTCGGCCACCACTTCTGCGGCCACGTCCTTGTACTCGGCCAGGGAGTTCATGGTCCGGGCGTCGCCCCGGCGGTGCGTGAGGATGTACGGGGCTCTGGAGGACGCGGCAAGTTCGGCCATTTCCGGTTCCATGGTGAGCCCGGCGACGTCGTTGATGATGGCCGCGCCGGCTTTCAGGGCGGCGGCGGCCGTGGAGGCGTGGATGGTGTCGATGCTGACCAGGGCGCCGGCCTTTACCAGCGCATCGATCACGGGAACCACGCGCCGCTGTTCTTCTTCCGGGCTGACGTCCTCCGCGCCGGGGCGCGTGGATTCGCCTCCGACGTCGATGATGTCCGCTCCTGCGTAGAACATCCGCAGGCCGGCAGCGATGGCGGAGTCCGCCGTGGCGTGCTGGCCGCCGTCGCTGAAGGAGTCCGGCGTGACGTTGACGATGCCCATCACGAGGGTGCGGTCGGTGGGCAGGTCTTCGAACCGGGCCGCCGGGCGCGGTTTGCGCAGGACGGGCAGTGGCGAGGTTGCGGGGCCGGTTCCCGGCGCTGCAGCGAGTGAATCCATGGTCTGTTGTTACCTTCCGAGGATGAGGCTCATGGCTTCGGCACGGGTGGCCGGATCATGAAGCTGCCCGCGGACCGCACTGGTGACGGTCTTTGCTCCGGGCTTGCGGATACCGCGCATGGACATGCACATGTGTTCGCATTCAACAACGACGATTGCGCCACGCGGCTTGAGGTGGCGGACCATCGCTTCGACGATCTCAGTGGTGAGGCGCTCCTGCACCTGGGGACGGCGGGCGTAGATGTCCACGAGCCGGGCCAGCTTGCTCAGCCCGGTGACCTTGCCGTCGTGCGAGGGAATGTAGCCCACGTGGGCCACCCCGTGGAACGGCACCAGGTGGTGCTCGCAGGTGGAGTAGAAGGGAATGTCCTTGACCAGCACCAGTTCCTCATGGTCCAGGTCGAAGGTGGTGGAAAGGACGTCGGCGGGGTCGTGGTGAAGCCCGGCAAACACCTCGGCATAGGCCTTGGCCACCCGCTTGGGGGTATCCACGAGGCCGCCGCGGTCCGGGTCCTCTCCAATGGCCAGGAGAATCTCGCGGACGGCGGCCTCGATCCGGGGCCGGTCCACCTTCTCGTGCTTTGAATGGTGGGCCCCGCCCTCCGCCGGGTAACCGGCGGAGGCGGGAACGTCGTCGTCGTCGAAGTGGGTCACGTAAGAAAGCTTAGCCGCGAAGGGCGTCGGGCCCCGAGTCGGGGATGCCTCCCTGGAACGGAGCGTCTTCCGGAACACCCTGCGGATGCGGCGGCTGGGCGTCGAGCGGTTCATCCAGGCGGGCCTGCTTGGCTTCCTCCTGCGCTTCGCGTTCTGCCCGCTCCTGGCGGGACTCCACCGGTCCGGCCATCTGCACCGGGCGGGTCTCCTTGGACAGCCACACCTCGCGGAAATCGCGTTTGCGGATGTCACGGAATATGTCGGCGATCTCGGCCTGGTTCAGCGTTTCGCGCTCCAGCAGCTCGAGGGCCAGCCGGTCCAGGACTTCCCGGTTTTCGGTGAGGATGGCGTAGGCCTCGTCGTGGGCCTGGTCAATCAGCCGGCGGACTTCCTCGTCAACAACGTAAGCGATCTGGTCCGAGTAGTTGCGCTCGTGCCCGGCGTCGCGGCCCAGGAACGGCTCGCCGCCGCCCTGGCCCAGCCGGACGGCGCCGACGCGTTCGCTCATGCCGTACTCGGTGACCATCTTGCGGGCGGTGCCGGTGGCCTTCTCGATGTCATTGGAGGCGCCGGTGGAGGGATCGTGGAAGACGATTTCCTCGGCGACGCGGCCACCCATGGCGTAGGCCATCTGGTCCAGGAGCTCGTTGCGCGTCACGGAGTACTTGTCGTTGTCCGGGACCACCATGGTGTACCCGAGGGCGCGGCCGCGGGGAAGGATGGTGATCTTGGTGACGGGGGCAGAGTTCCGCAGCGCGGCCGCCACCAGGGCGTGGCCGCCTTCGTGGTACGCGGTGATCTTGCGCTCGTGCTCCTTCATCACGCGGCTGCGCTTCTGGGGGCCGGCCATAACGCGGTCGATCGCCTCGTCCAGCGCGCGGTCATCAATCAGGTTGGCGTTCGAGCGGGCGGTGAGGAGCGCGGCCTCATTGAGGACGTTGGCCAGGTCCGCGCCGGTGTAGCCGGGGGTCTTCTTGGCCACAGCCTTGAGGTCGACGCCGGGAGCCATCGGCTTGCCCTTGGCGTGGACCTGCAGGATCTGGTCGCGGCCGATCATGTCCGGGGCGTCCACGCCGATCTGGCGGTCGAAGCGGCCGGGGCGCAGCAGCGCGGGGTCCAGGACGTCCGGGCGGTTCGTGGCGGCGATGAGGATGACGTTGGTCTTGACGTCGAAGCCGTCCATCTCAACCAGCAACTGGTTGAGGGTCTGCTCGCGTTCGTCGTTGCCGCCGCCGATCCCGGCACCGCGGTGGCGGCCGACGGCATCGATCTCGTCCACGAAGATGATGGCGGGCGAGTTGGCTTTGGCCTGTTCGAAGAGGTCGCGGACGCGGGAGGCGCCCACACCGACGAACATTTCCACGAAGTCGGAGCCGGAGATGGAGAAGAAGGGGACGCCGGCCTCGCCCGCAACGGCGCGGGCCAGGAGGGTCTTGCCGGTACCCGGAGGGCCGTACAGCAGTACACCCTTGGGGATCTTGGCGCCAACGGCCTGGAACTTGGCCGGTTCCTGCAGGAATTCCTTGATTTCCTGCAGTTCCTCCACGGCCTCGTCCGAGCCCGCGACGTCGGCGAAGGTCACCTGCGGCATGTCCTTGCTGACCATCTTGGCCTTGGACTTGCCGAACTGCATGATCTTGGAGCCGCCGCCCTGCATCCGGGTCATCAGGAACCAGAACAAGGCACCGAGCAGGATGACCGGAATCAGCAGCGAGAGCAGGCCGGAGAACCAGTTGCTCTCGATGGGCTGGTCCGTGTAGCCCTCGGCCGGCTTGGCGTCGGTGACTGCCTTGACTACGTCCTGGGCGCGGGCGTCCACAAAGAAGAACTGGACGCTCTTGCCCTTGTCCTGCCCGTCCAGCTGGAGGTTGTCCTTCAGCACCAGGTCCACGCGGTTTTCGCCGTCGAAGATCTTTGCCTGCTCCACCTGGTTGCCGGCGAGCAGTTCCAGGCCCTTGTCAGTGTCGATCCGGGCTGCACCGCCGGGAGCGAGCGTTGCAAAGGCCACCAGGAGCATGCCGATCACAACGACGATCCAGATGCCCGGGCCCTTGAAGAAATTCTTAGCTTTCATCTGTTCGGGGGCTGGCCCCGTCCCTCCTGGTAGTGCTGCACGGCGAGTACTCTGCGCGCGTGATGGTGCTGCGTCAGCTTCTAGCTATACACCGTCCGGACTAGATCACGCATGGTGTCGGGCAAAAGTTCCCTCTGGGCGTAGCGTGCGGGGCCACCTGGGCGGACACTGCTATTCGGCCTGGAGCCGGGGTCCGGCCACGGAGCCACGGGCCACCAGCGGGCAGCCAAGGAGTACCGGTTCCAGGGCGCCGGCGTCCGCGAACGGCGTTCCCTCCCCGGCGTCAATCAGCCGTTCGGCAGCCCAGGCGCCCATTTCATAGTGCGGCAGGGCGATGGTGGTGAGTCCCGGGTGGAGGCTGCCGGCGATCAGTTCCTGGTCGTCGAAACCCACCACTGACAGGTCCGCGGGAATGGCCAGTCCCAGCTCGGCGGCTGCGCGGTAGGCGCCCATCGCCATGCGGTCGTTGTAGCAGAAAAGGGCCGGCGGCGGGTTGTCGCCTTCGAGGATCCGGCGCGCAGCGCGGTAGCCGCCCGGTGCAACAGGATGCGGCCGGCGTGCGGCGTGGTGGCGATGTCCTCGCTGACCAGGCCAAGCATGCCGGTGCGCCGGCTCCTCAGCGCCTGCACCAGGCGGTTGGGTCCGTAGCCGAGCTGCGTGGCCGCTGACCGGACCTTGTTTCGCGTTTCTGCGCTGACCCGGGCGCAGGAAACATCGTTCAGGACATGGGAGACCGTGGTGACAGACACTCACGTGGCCAGGGCCACGTCCTTGATGCCAATGTTTTTACGCAAGGTCCGAAGCGGCGCAGCCTACTCGTAGACGTGCGGCGCGAGGGTGCCCACGAAGTCCAGGTTGCGGTACTTCTCCGCGTAGTCCAGGCCGTAGCCCACCACGAATTCGTTGGGGATGTCGTAGCCCACGTACTTGACATCGATTTCCACCTTGGCGGCGGTGGGCTTGCGGAAGGCGGTGCAGATTTCCACCGAGGCGGTGCCGCGGGATTCCAGGTTGGTCTTGAGCCAGGACAGGGTGAGGCCGGAATCGATGATGTCCTCGACGATCAGCACGTCCTTGCCCATCAGGTCCGTGTCCAGGTCCTTGAGGATACGGACAACGCCCGAGGACTGGGTGCCGGAGCCGTAGGAGGACACAGCCATCCAGTCCATGGAGATGTGGCTGTGCAGTGCGCGCGCGAGGTCGGCCATGACCATCACGGCACCCTTGAGGACGCCCACGATGAGGATCTCGCGGCCCTCGTAATCCTTGTCGATCTGCGCAGCGAGCTCGGTGATCCGCTGCTGGATCTGCTCCTTGGTGTAGAGAACGTGCTTGAGGTCTGCCTGGACGTCGTTTGAATCCACCAATGGCTCCTGTGTAGATGCGGGGGTGCGACTATTTTGCGGGCGGTTTTTGAGGCCGGAATACTAGCTTCCCACAGCGCGCCCCTCCACGGGGAACGGCTGCGCGCTGATCGGCCCCGCCGGCGCTGTCCGCCTTCGGGCGGGTTTCCAGCTGGGCGAGGGACAACCTGTAAACGCTCACGCCGCCGGGCAGCTCCACCGGACCGGCGGAACCCTGGCGCCGCAGCAGCGCCTCCGCCGCCAAAAGCCGCTGGTATCCGGGCTGCTGCCCGCCGACGTCGGCCGCTGCCTTGGCGATTACGCGGAACCTGATGGCGGGGGCCAAGGCGCGCAACGCCTCCTCGGGCAAGCTCAGTTCCCGGCCGTTCCGCTCCACGAGCGAGGCGAACGTGCTTTCCGCCACGTCCTCGAGGTAGTCGGCGTCCAGCTGCAGGATGGCCGCGGTCCGGGCGAGGGATTCCGCGACGCCGGGTCCCAGCTTTTCCTCGAGGCGCGGCAGTACCTCCACGCGGGTGCGTGACCGTGCGAACGCGGGGTCCGCGTTGCTGGGGTCATGCCAGGGGTCCAACTCCTCAACGGCGCAGATCTCCTCCGTGTCCGCACGGCGCAGTCCAAGGAAGGGCCGCAGCAGCTTGCCCCGGGCCGGCCGCATTCCGGCGAGCGAGCGTGTTCCCGAGCCCCGGGCCAGGCCCAGGAGCACCTGTTCGGCCTGGTCGTCAAGGGTGTGGCCCAGCAGGATGGCGTCTGCGCCCTGGTCCCGGGCAGCTGCATCGAGTGCTGTGTGCCGGGCTTCCCGTGCTGCGGCTTCCGGGCCGAGCCCTTCGCCGGCCACGGTCACCGTCCGGATTTCCACGGGGGCAAGGCCCAGTTCCCGCAGTGTGTTGGCGGCATCTGCGGCCAGCTGGGCAGAACCCTCCTGCAGCTGGTGGTCCACCACCACGGCGCCGACTGTTACGGGGCGGCCCTCGACGTGGCCGCGGCGGGCGAAGTAGGCGGCCACTGAGGCCAGGGCCAGGGAGTCCGGTCCCCCGCTGCAAGCGACCAGGAGGTGCCGCGGATACCCGGCCTGGGCCAGCGCGTCCTGGAGCATTTTGCGTGCGGTGCCGACGACTGGCGCGAGCCGCCCGGGCCGGCGCCTGCCACTGCGGTGTTCCGGCTGTGCCCTCGGCGCTTCCTGGGCTGGTCCGCCTGGCTCCGGCACAGTGCTGATCAGAGTCCCATCCGCTCAAGCCATAGCTTGGCGTCGTGGATTTCGGGTTCGGTGGGCAGGTGGTCCGCAGACTCCCAGACCCGGTTAAAGCCATCCATGCCCGCTACGTCCACCACGGCCCGGACGAACCGTGCGCCGTCGGAATACTGCCGCATTTTTGCGTCCAGGCCCAGGAGGCTGCGGATGAACTTCTCGATCACTCCACGGTCCTTGCCACGGTCGTTGAACCGCTGCCGGATGGTTTTCACCGACGGAACGATGCTGGCATCCACGGCGTCCATCACCACGTTCGCGTGCCCTTCGAGGAGGCTCATCACAGCGGTGAGGTGCGAGATGGCGGCCTTCTCCTCCGGGTCCTGCAGCAGATCCAGGATGGCGCCGCGGCCGGGCGTATTTCCGGTAGCCGTGCGGTCCTTCAGGGACCGGGCCGCGGCGGTGGCCCGCTCCATCAGCGAATCCACGTTGCCCAGCAGGTGGCCGCTCAGTTCGTCGATCTGTTCCAGCATGTGGTGGCGCAGCCAGGGGGCGGCGGCGAACTGGACCCGATGGGTCTGTTCGTGCAGGCAGACCCACAAGCGGAAATCGTCCGGTGCGACGTTCAGCTCGCGCTCCACGGCCACGATGTTGGGGGCCACCAGGAGCAGACGTCCGCCCGCCGGCGCGGTTGAGCCCTCGGCGAGCGCAGCGAAGGGATCGTACTGGCCCAGGACCTTGCTGGACAGGAACGCCAGGACGGCTCCGAGCTGGCTTCCCGTGATGGCGCCGCTGACGCTGGCCGCGCCGGGGCTCAGGGAGCCGCGCCGGTTTTCGAGCATCTTTTCCATGGCCGGCTTCAGCATCACGGCGAAGCTCTGGGTGTTTGCCTTTGCCCACGACGCCCGGTCCACCACCAGCACGGTGGAGTCCCGGAGATCCCGTGCCGCTTCAAGGCCAGTAATCTCGTGGACGTGTTCCACGGAGGCGTCGGCGAGCCGGCGCAGGCTGTCCACGGCGTCACCGATGGCGGCCTGGTTCAGGACCGGGCCGGCCGGAGCCAGCCGCGCCGCTGTGGAGGCGGCCAAATCCCAATTAATCAGGGACGAGGCCTGGCTGGACAATGTTTGTGCTGACGACTCACCTGCAGTGGACTCCATAGGTCCCATCAGAACACAGCAGGCTGGGGATCGTCCTTAAGTTCGCTGACCGGCGAACCACCGGCCGTTCCCTGACACCCACAGCCAGCCCACAGGAACGCGAAAGCCGGACGCTAAGTCCCTCCAACACCATGGTGGCTACCGGCAGCCGCAGGCCGCCAGCGCCGTGGCTGCCCGGTCCAACGCCACCTTGTTGCCCGCGGCGCCCGGCGTGAGCCCGTTGCCGATGAACGAGAACACCAGGAGGCGGCCGTCGGCATCCACCACGTAGCCGCTGAGCGCCAGTACTGTATTCAGCGTGCCGGTCTTGGCACGGACCAGGCCTGCGCCCCGGGCTGTTGAGTCCTCACCGTAGCGGGTGTCCAGCGTGCCCGTGAGGCCGCCCACGGGGAAGCCATCCAGGGCGGCACGGAGCCGGCTGTCCGTTCCGGCCGCGATGGCCCGGACCACCTCGGTGAACTGGCGGGCCGAGACCCGGTTGCCCATTGCCAGGCCGCACACATCCACCAGTGTGGCGCCGTCAACGTCAATCCCTGCGCCGGCCAGCTGCGCGCGGACCGCCGCCGTGGCGCCGTCGTTGCTCCCGGGGCCACCTTCCGCCAGCGATGCCATCCGTCCCAGGACTTCGGCCAGGTAGTTGTCCGAGGCCTGCAGCATCAGGTCCACCTGCTCGGCCACCGTGGCCGACTCCGCGGCCGCGAGGACCGCCATGTCCGCCGCTTCGACCGTGGCGGGGCGGGGGGAACGTTCGACGGCGGCGGACACCGTCAGTCCCGCGGCGGCACCTGCCGTGCGCAGCCGGGACGCGAATTCCGCGGCTGCCGTGATTGCCGAATCCTGCGGACGCGGGCCGGTGGTCACGGCGGGATCGAAGCGGGCCGAGTTCAGCGCCAGGGGGTAGACCGGTGCTACTTCCCCGGCGGCCACGTCACCGCTTTCCCACGCCGGATTCAGGGCCGGGCCGGTGAACAGGGAGTCGTCCACAAGGACCTTGAGCTCACCCGTGGTGCCGGCAGCCTTCAGCGCTTCGACAGTCCGCGTGGCCAGGGTGGCGAGCCCCGCGTGGCCCATCGCCGCATCCGCGTTCGATTCGCCGGCACCGAGCAGGGCGTCGCCGCCGCCCACCAGCACCACCTGCCCGGCGGCCGGGCCCTGCACCACTGTGGTGGTGAAGCGGCGTTCGGGACCGAGCGAGCGCAGGGCGGCCACCGCAGTCAGCAGCTTCATGTTGGAGGCCGGCACCCTGCCCTCGGAACCCCCGCGGTCAAAGAGGACCGCCCCGGTAAGGGCATCCTGCACCAGCCCCGTAAAGTTCCCGCCGCCGTCGGCCTTCAGCACTGGCTCCACCTGCGCGGTGATGCCGGACGCCAACGGGATGCCGGCCGACACGTCCAGCGGGGCGAGCCCGCGTGCGGGTGAAAGTGTGGCGGGAACCTGTTGCCATTCCAGCGCCGGCGGAGCGGGGGGTGGGGACTCCGGGCCGAGGAACCCCGGCGCAACCAGCAGCGCTGCGGGGACGAGGAGGATCACCACGAGCAGCGCGGGCAACCCGAGGGGCCAGGCCCGTTTGAGGGCCGGAACCGCTCCGCGGACACTGTGCCGGACACGGTCAAGCCATGGTTCCGCGGCAGTTGGTTTGGTCATGCTGGTGCTGGTCCTCAAGTCCTGAAATTTCCCCACAAGTTCCTGATTCCAGGGCCTCTCGCTATATCCTCAATAATAGTCGGCGGCACGGACACTCCCTGTGGTGAGCCGTCAAATGTGCCGCGAACCCCCTGCAATTGCCGAGGAGCATTCCATGAAGCATGACGTGACCATCGAGATCCCCAAGGGATCACGCGTCAAGTACGAAGTTGACCACGAGACCGGCCGCGTCCGCCTGGACCGCGTCCTCTTCACCTCCATGCAGTACCCCACGCACTACGGGTACTTCGAGAACACCCTCGGCGAGGACGGCGATCCGCTGGACGCGCTGGTGCTCCTGCAGGACTTCGACCTGCACCCCGGCGTCATCGTTGAGTCCCGCCCCATCGGCGTCTTCAACATGACCGACGACGGCGGCGGAGACGCCAAGATCCTCTGCGTTCCCGTGGATGCCCGCTTCGACCACATCCAGGAAGTCAGCGACGTCAACGAGTTCCTGATCAAGGAAATCGAGCACTTCTTCACCCGCTACAAGGACCTGGAGCCGGGCAAGTGGGTCAAGGCCGAGGGCTGGGGCGACCGCGCCGCCGCCGAGGCCGAGCTGGAAGCCTCCATCAAGCGTTACGTGCCCACCGCGCACTGATTTTCCCGCGTACGACGGCGGGTGGTCGGCTTTTCGAAGCCGGCCACCCGCCGTCGTGGTCTGTCGAGACGCCCACGCAAGATGTGAAACTCTTGGTGCGTGAACTCCGCACCAACTTTCAGCCCACCCTGCGGTCCCGTCACCGGCCGGCGGGACGGTGACGTCATCCGGGCCACCGGCATCCCGTACGCCCGTGCCGCGCGGTTCGAGCCGCCCGTCCCGGTAGCGGACTGGACTGAACCCTACGCGGCAACGTCGCCCGCGCCCGCCTGCCCGCAGGGTCCGGTGCCGTTCCTGGACGACGTCCTGGGCACCCGCTATGGCGAGCTTCCCGGCAGCGAGGACTGCCAGAACCTGTCCATCACCATGCCCGCCGACCTCGCGGACGGCGAGCGGCTCCCAGTGATGGTGTGGATCCACGGGGGCTCCTACACCACAGGCTCCGGCGACCTCGCCATCTTCGATCCGGCAGTGCTTGTGGCCGGGAACCGGGTGGTGGTGGTTTCGCTGACTTACCGGCTGGGGCTGTTCGGGTTCCTGGCCACGCGTACCGGCCGCCCCGGAAACCTCGGCCTGCTGGACCAGCTTGAAGCGTTCCGCTGGGTGCAGCGGAACATCGCAGCGTTCGGCGGGGATCCCGGCCGGGTGACCGCCTTCGGCCAGTCCGCCGGCGGGGATGCCATCGCCCACCTCATGGCCACCCCGGACGCGTCCGCCCTGTTCCAGCGGGCCATCATCCAAAGCGCCCCGCTGGGCATTTCGCGTGGCCGGGCAAAAATGAACCATGCGATGGGCATCGCGGCCGAAGCCGTGACCGGGGACACTCCGGCCATGGATGTGGTGCAGCGGGAAGACCACGTGGCGCAGGTGGCCCGAAAGTTCGGGATGCTGGCTGCCATGCCTTTCGGAACGCAGTACGGGCACGCGCCCTTGCCGGAGGAATCGGGGATCGAGGCCGCCTGGAACCGTTCCGCGCCCGGGATCGAGGTGCTGATCGGGCACACGTCCGAGGAGGCGCGGCTGTTCCTGCCCCGCAGCCCTTACCTCAGCCGTCTTGCCAGGGTTCCCGTCGCCGGGACCGCCGCCGTCCGGGCGATTGACTGGGTGGTTACGGAGACCGTGTACGGCAGGGCTGCCCGGAAATTCGCCCGGCGCCATGCCCGTGCCGGGGGAAAGGCCCACCGTTACGTGCTGCACTGGCACGCCCCCGGCAACATTTTCGGTGCGGCCCACACCATCGACCTGCCGCTCCTCTTCGGCAACCGGAACACCTGGGACGGGGTGGGGCTGATTGCCGGTGCCGGCTGGGAGGACGTGGACGACGTCGGGCGGCAGGTGCGGAGCCTCTGGGCGGCATTCGCACGGGGAGAGGACCTCGGCGAAACGGGTGGCGTCCCGGGCGCCCTGACCTACCACGCCGCCTGATCCTTCAACGTTCCAGAACCAGGGCCTGCAGTCATCCCGTGTCCAGAACAGGACCAGGCGGACGCCGGTAGAGTCTGGTCTCGTGAGGACGCTCGGAGTGGACCTGGCTGCGGCTACCAAAAAGACGGCGGTGGCGGTCATCGAGTGGAGCCAGGGCCGGGCGCGGTTGGCACACCTCGCCCTCGATGTTGCGGACCGTGAGATCGTGGAGCTGTTCGGCACCACCGGCATGACGGGCATCGACTGCCCCGTGGGCTGGCCGCAGGCGCTGATCCCGTTCCTTACCGGGCATTTGAATTTCGACGGCGGCCCCGTCCTTGCGCACGACGGCATCGAGGGCAGGCGCCTCCTCGCATACCGGGACACCGACCGTTTCGTCACCGCCCGGACCGGCCTGATCCCGCTCAGCGTTTCGGCGGACCGGCTGGCGCACCCGGCCATGCGGTGCGCGGTGATCCAGGCCAGGATCGCGGCCCTCCATGGTCCCCAGCCGCGGGACGGGTCCGGCAAGCTGGCAGAGGTCTACCCCGCCGCATCACTGAAGGTGTGGGGGCTGACCGCACGCGGGTACAAAGGCCGCGGGACTTCCGAAGCGGAACGCCTTTCGGTGCTGCTCGGAACCCTCCGGGAGCAGGCGCCGTGGCTGGACCTTGCCGGCCACGAGGACAGGCTGGCCGGCTCGGACGACCTGTTTGACGCCGTCGTCGCCTCCCTCACGGCCCGGGCAGCCGCCGTCGGACGGACCGCAAAGCCTGACGGGGCACATGCCGAAGCCGCCCGCCGCGAAGGCTGGATCCACCTGCCCACAAGCGGCCTCCCCGACCTCCTGACATAGGCGGGGGCTTAGCTGCCCAGTTTCCAGTTCCGGATCTCCTCCGGGTCCTCGCCCTGGGTGCGGGTGTGCTCGCGGGCGCGGATCCGGCGGTCCTGGAGCTCCTGGCGCAGCAGCGAGTGCTTCTCGGCCAGGCCCGGCACGCGGTCGATCGCATCAATAGCCAGCTGGAACCGGTCGATGCCGTTGAGCATGGCCATGTCGAACGGTGTGGTGGTGGTCCCCTCCTCCTTGTAGCCGCGCACGTGCAGGCCCTCCTGGTTGGTGCGGCGGTAGACCAGCCGGTGGATCAGCGACGGATAACCGTGGTAGGCGAAAATGATGGGCTTGTCGGCCGTGAAAATCCCGTCAAAGTCCCGTGCCGGCAGCCCGTGCGGATGCTCGCTTTCGTCCTGCAGGCGCATCAGGTCCACCACATTGACCACCCGGACTTTCAGGCCGGGAGCGCCCTTCCGGAGCAGTTCCGCCGCGGCCACGGTCTCCACCGTGGGGACGTCACCGGCGCAGGCAAGAACGACGTCGGGCTCCTCGCCGGGAACTTCAGTCCCGGCAAACTCCCAGATGCCCAGGCCCCGCTGGCAGTGGGTGGCGGCGTCGGCCGGTCCCAGCCAGGTGGGCGAGGGCTGCTTGCCGCTGACCACGATGTTCACGTAATCCGTAGAGGCCAGGCAGTGCTCCATCACGGACAGCAGCGTGTTGGCGTCCGGCGGCAGGTATACCCGGATGACCTCGGCCTTCTTGTTCACGGCATGGTCAATAAACCCCGGGTCCTGGTGCGAAAATCCGTTGTGGTCCTGCTGCCACACGTGCGAGGACAGCAGGTAATTCAGGGAAGGGACGGGCTGGCGCCACGGCAGCTTGCGGTGCACTTTCAGCCACTTGGCGTGCTGGTTGAACATGGAATCCACGATGTGGATGAAGGCTTCGTAGCAGTTGAAAACGCCGTGCCGGCCCGTCAGCAGGTAGCCTTCCAGCCAGCCCTGGCACAGGTGCTCACTGAGCACCTCCATCACCCTGCCGGAGCGCGCCAGGTGCTCGTCGACGTCGTCAATCCGGTACTGCCACACCTTGTCGGTGACCTCGTAGACGTTCTGGAGCCGGTTGGACGCCGTCTCGTCCGGGCCGAACAGCCGGAAGTTTTCCATGTTCAGGGCCACGACGTCCCGCATCCAGGAACCCAGCGTGATCATGGGGCTGACGCGTTCGGTCCCGGCTGTGGCGACCTCGACCGCGTGATCACCATAGGCGGGCAGCTTCAGCGCCTGCCGGAGCAGGCCGCCGTTGGCGTGGGGCGTGGCGCTCATCCGGAAATCACCTGACGGCGCACCCGCGGCGACGTCGGGCCGGAGCCGCCCGCCGCCGTCGAACAGTTCCTCCGGACGGTAGGACTGCAGCCACTCCTCCAGGAGCCCGAGGTGGTCACCGTTGGTGCGGACCTCGGACAGCGGCACCTGGTGGCTCCGCCACGTCCCCTCAACCTGCAGCCCGTCCACCTCCCGCGGACCGGTCCAGCCCTTCGGCGAGCGCAGCACCAGCACGGGCCAGTGCGGCGCCTCTGCATCGGCACCTGCGGCGTCCAGCCGGCGGATGTCCTGGATGGCACGGATGTCCGCGACACAGCTTTCCAGCGCCGCGGCGAAGTCCCGGTGTGCCTGTTCGGTATCGTCCGGGTCCTTCACGGTGACGAAATAAGGCTCGTGGCCGTAGCCGCGCAGCAGCTGGTCCAATTGCGCTTCGGGCATCCGGGCCAGGACGGTGGGGTTGGCGATTTTGTAACCGTTCAGGTGCAGGATGGGCAGCACCGCACCGTCCGTTGCCGGGTCGAGGAAATTGTGCGAGTGCCAGCTGGCGGCGAGCGGCCCGGTCTCGGCCTCGCCGTCGCCAATCACGACGGCGGCCAGCAGCTGGGGATTGTCCAGTACAGCGCCGTAGGCATGGGCGAGGGAATACCCCAGTTCGCCGCCCTCGTTGATGGAGCCCGGCGTCTCCGGAGCGGCGTGGCTGGGAATGCCGCCCGGGTAGGAGAACTGGCGGAACAGCTCGGCCATGCCCTCGCCGTCGTTGCCCACGTGTCCGTAGATTTCAGAGTACGTGCCCTCCAGCCAGGCGTTGGCGACGACGGCGGGCCCGCCGTGGCCCGGACCTGCCACAAAAAGCATCTCGGCGGAGTCACGGCGGATGATGCGGTTCAGGTGCGCGTAGACGAAGTTCAGGCCCGGAGTGGTGCCCCAGTGCCCCAGCAGCCGGGATTTGATGTGCTCCGGCTTCAACGGTTCGCGCAGCAGCGGGTTGGCGCGGAGGTAGATCTGTCCCACCGAAAGGTAGTTGGCGGCACGCCACCAGCGGTCCACCAGTTCCAGTTCGTCCTGCCCCATGCTGCCGGCCATAACCATCCTCACGTCGCTTATCGCCGCCTGGAAGCAGCCGTTGCTCCATCGCACCAGATGCGCCCGGAGGAGGCAACCCCGCTTGCCCCGGTGCTGCTGCCTCCGGGTAGGCTGTGCTTTCAGATGTTCACGCTGACAATCAACCAGACCGATAGCCGGCGCGATGGTGACCGGGTGCCGCAGCTTCTCAAGGACCTGCGGCACATTCCAGCGCGCCTGGATTTCGACCGGTCGGTTGAGGACGAGGTCCAGGGCATCGTGGACTGCCCGCACCAGGCCGTGGAGGTGGCCCTGATCGCGCTGCGGGCTGGTTCCTGGTACGTGGGGATCGGCGTCGGACCCGTGAATGAGCCGCTGCCGAACCAGATCAAGGACGCTTCCGGCCACGGGCTGGTCTATGCACGGCGGGCCGTGGACCGGCTCCGCAACAGCAAGGAGCGGGTGCCGGTGGCGGTGGAGGGTCCGCTGGCTGACGTCGCCCATGATGCCGAGGCGGTGCTCCGTTTGCTGGGGCACATCGTCCGTGACCGCTCCGGCGCCGAGTGGCGGGTCCTGGACCTGCTCACGCCGGGAGTGCGCGGCCAGCAGAAAGCGGTGGCCCAGGAACTCGGCATCACCACGCAGGCGGTCAGCAAGGCGGTGGCCCGGGCGCAGTGGAACGAGGAGCACGCTGCCCGGCCCGCGGCAGCCCGCTTGCTGGCGCTGATCCTTGAGGCTCGCTAGGCCCACCAAGCTCTTTGTGGACAATGGCCGCCGTGATGCCGGCACCCACACCCGGGTAGGTTTACAAGTACAAACATCGCGCGAACAGAATTGGGGCCTGCCTTTTGGAAGGAGTGCTGAAGGGCTTTTTCGTGGTGGGCATGGTGCTGCTGGCCGGGTATCTCCTGGCGCGGTACAACGTGCTGGGCCAGCAGGGAACCAAGGTGCTGTCCGCGTTGTCTTTCACGGTGGGGCTGCCAAGCCTGATGTTCTCGATGATTGCCACGCGGCATATCTCCGAAGTGCTCAGTGCCACCGGCCTGATTTCGGTTGTCACCGCCGTGGCGTGCATGCTGGTTTTTGCGGTGGTCGGAGCGCTGGGACGGTGGGGCACGCGGCGGACCGTCATTGGCGCACTGAGCACCGGAATCGTGAATTCCACCAACCTGGGTGTGCCTCTGTCCGCTTACGTGCTGGGCAGTGCCACGTTCGTTACGCCGATCATGCTGTTCCAGCTTGCCCTGCTGACACCCGTTGCCCTGACCATCCTGGATCTGGCCGATCCCAAGGGGCACAAACCCTCGGTCCTGAAAGTCCTTTGCACGCCGTTCCGGAATCCGGTCACGGTCGCCGCCATCCTGGGCATCCTCCTCAGCGCCTTCGAGATCGAGGTGCCGGAACTGGTGCTCGCGCCGGTGTCCCTGGCCGCGCAAATGACCGTCCCGCTGATGCTGATCATTTTCGGGATGTCCCTCCATGGCCTCACCCTGCGCGGGGGCACGGGCGAGGCCGTGCCCACCGCCCTCGCCGTGGTGCTGAAATCGGCGGTCCAGCCTGTGCTGGCGTGGGTGCTGGCCGCGTTTGTCTTCCGCCTCGACGCCTTCAGCACCTTCGTCGTCACGGCCTGCGCCATCCTCCCCACAGGACAGAACGTGGTCCTGTACTCCATCCGGTACGGGGTGGGCCAGGCGTTGGCGCAGTCCACCGCCGTGATCACCACAGTCCTGTCCGTCCCGCTGCTGCTCGGCGCCGCGCTGCTGTTTGGCTGAGCACCGGCGGGCATGGCCGGATTGGCCGGGGGTCAGCCCTGGGTGGCCGCCATGACCGGCTCGCCGTTGAAGTACTCGAGCTGCCAGCCATCGATTGGGTGGTGGTGCGCGAGGTTGAGCACCGCGTTGTCGATGCTTGCCAACGTGCTGCCGACGGCGCGGCTCAGGCTCACGCGCAGAAGCGTCCCGTGCGCGACGACGAGCAGGCGGCGTCCGCGGTACTCCCCGGCAAGTGCCTCCAGGGCAGCGAGTCCCCGGTCAGCGGCCTCGTCCTCGCTTTCGGCGCCGCGGAACCCGCCCGGAACGCGCAGCGCGTCCAGTTCCGGGCCGGCCTGCATTCCTTCTGCCGGCCCGAAGCTCCGCTCGGTCAGTTCCGGGACGCGGCGGACCTCGCTGAGCCCCAGCCCGGCGGCGATAACGTCGGCCGTCTCGGCTGCGCGGCTCAGCGGAGAGGACACGATGGCGTCCCATTCGTAAGCGGACAGAACCTCGACGGCGTCACGCGCCTGGGCGCGGCCTACGTCGTTCAGCGGGATGTCCGTGGATCCCTGCAGCCGGCGCTGTGCGTTCCAGTCAGTCTGGCCGTGGCGGATGAGGGCGAACGTCGTGAGGGTCACGCTTTCCATTCTGCCCGACGCCGGGGGCCAGGCCCCACCCGGGGACGCGCCAAGACAGCCGGGCTGAGCTTCAGTTGAGGGCAAGAACCAGGTAGGCGACGGCGAGGAACAGTGCCACGGGAGTCATCACGGCCCGCTCCGGCTTGCTCCGCGAGATGGCGTTCATCAGGATGCCGAGGACGAAGTACCCCATCAGCACCCAAATGACGGTCGACGTAACAGCCTCATTGCCGAGGTATGGCACCATGCCCGCTTTGGCGAGCGCCGCGTACCCAAAGGCCGCATACAGGACGATCGACACCGCGCTGCCTGCCCGCAGCCCGGCGGGCAGGACTTTGTGCTGCCCTCCCCAGGCCAACCGTCCCAGCGGAGCACCGCCGATGAGGGCCGCCTGAAAGACGGCAAGGCCGGCCAAAACAGCGCAGGCGCCCACCGCTGCCCACTGGACCAGAAGCACTTGCAGCCCGCCGAAAGCTAAAGGAGGCTGCGCAGCACGTGGGCGGCGCCGTCGTCGAACACGGAATGGGTGACCTCGTCCGCAGCGGCAATGACTTCCTCCGGAGCCTGGCCCATGGCCACTCCCCGCCCGGCCCAGCCGAGCATTTCGATGTCGTTCCGGCCGTCGCCGATCGCCACCGTCAGGTGCGGTTCGATGCCGAGGCGGCCGCGCAGGTTCTCCAGTGCACTGGCCTTCGTTACGCCGGCGGCGGCGATGTCCAGCCACGCCGTCCAGCCCACCGAGTAGGTGACCCCGGCCAGGCCCACGTGCTCGATGGCCTCATTGAACTCTTCGGGTGTGTTCTCGGTGCTGAACACCACCACCCGCACGGCGGTGGCTTCGAGCATGGTGTGGAAGTCCACACCCACGGCCTCGACGCCGAAGCTGGGGTCCTGGAAGCGCTCGGTGGACAGGAAGTTGCCGTCCTCATCCTCCAGGGCGTACTTCGCCGAAGGAAGCCGCTCGCGGAGTGCCCGCAAAGCCGGAGCAGGATCAAACGTGGCCTTGTGGATGACCTCGTACCCGTTCTCCAGGTCCGGCTGGAGCCGCAGCGTCACGCCGCCGTTGCAGCACACCGCGTAGCCGCGTTCAATCCCGATTTTCTCGATGATGGGCAGCGTGGCATTCAGTGACCGGCCGGTGGCGATCATCACCTCGTGGCCTGCGGCCACCACAGCCTGCGCCGCTTCGCGGACGGCCGGGGACATGTGGCCATCGTGGTCCACCAGGGTGCCGTCCACGTCAAGTGCGACCATCAGCTTCTGGTCTGCGTTGTTGTTGTGGTTGTCTCGCCGGTCATCGTTGCCGGCGACTGAGGTTTCAGTCAGCGTTGTCATCCATCAAGTAGAGCAGACGCCCCTAAAAAGCCGCTAGGACGCGCGCCACAGAGTTATTGAACAGTTGGTAAATACCCACTGGTTGTCCCCGGTGTGAGTGTTAACCTGCGTCTCTTGGTTCCCGGGGCCCAGTTACGAATGCACCGGCCAATGGACAATGCACCTGCGGACCCGCTGGTGCATCGTCCATTCGGTGGTGCGCTGCGCCGGTTTTGTGATTATCCACATACCTGGGTTATCGCTTTAATGCCTGGACCGCGCCGAGGACGATGATGGGCATGGAGTTGATTGATGCCGCCGCATTGCACCGGAGTACCGGGGACTCCCGCTCGCTCAGCAGGCGCTACGCCCGCGGCGAGTTGATCCGCGTCCGGAGAGGCGTTTACGCCCTCAAACAGGAATGGATCTCACTGCCACCATGGGAAAGGTACCGTCACACAATTCTGGCTGTGAACCTTGAGTTGCCGGAGTCGAGGTTTTGCCTCAACACAGCCGCCGCACTGTGGGACCTGGAATTGCTCGATATTCCGAGCCACGTGCAGCTGTCCGGGGCCTCAAGGGGCCACACAGGCCGGAGCCGTCCAACGACTTCAGCCGCCCTGATGCCGTCCGGCTTTTCCGGATTAGAGGGACTGGGCAGCTACGGCATCGCCCGCCACGGCCCGCAGGCAGCCGCAGTTTTGCACAACGGGCTGTTGGTAACTCCGTTGCCCGAGACTGTGGTGTCAGTTATCGCACGAGAAAATTTTGCGGCGGGTACGGTTCTGGCCGATCATGCCATTGGCATGCGACGAACCTCAGGCCCAGCAGTGGGCAAGGACGAATTGCTGGCGCTTGCTGCTCGCCTGGAATCGGGGGCACGACGGCGCTGGGCCACCCAAGTACTCGATTTCGCCGTTACGAATTCAGGATCCGCCGGCGAATCGCTCAGCAGGGCACAGATCCATCTTTTGGGCTTTCCTGCTCCGCTGCTTCAGGCGAGTTTCCATATAGGCGGGCGTTTCGTCGCCCGAACGGACTTCTTCTGGCCGCGGTTCAAACTCGTCGGGGAGTTCGACGGCGACGCGAAGTACCTCCGCGACGAATACCTCGGCCACCAGACCGCCCGCCAGACGGTGTTGGCCGAGAAGAAGCGCGAAGACAAACTCCGCGCGGCCGGGTTCAGGGTAGCGCGATGGGACTGGGCGATAGCGTCAGATGCGCCGCGGCTGGCCGCGCTGCTGCGGAATGCCGGCCTTCCCAGCAGCGGGAGCAGAAACAAAAGCACCCCCTAACGGACTTTGCACCCGCGGATACGCAGGTGCAAAGTCCGTTAGAGGGTGCGAAACCCTGAAACCTACAGGACCGGGAGGACCTCAAGGCCGCCCAGGTACTTCTGCAGCGCCTTGGGAACGTTGACCGAGCCGTCCGCGTTCTGGTGGTGCTCCAGCAGCGCCACGATCCAGCGGGTGGTGGCCAGCGTCCCGTTCAGGGTGGCCGCGGCGCGGGTGCCCTTGGAGACGCCGTCCGCGTTGACCACGCGTTCGCGGATGTTCAGGCGGCGGGCCTGGAACGTGGTGCAGTTGGACGTGGACGTCAGCTCGCGGTACGCACCCTGGGTGGGAACCCAGGCTTCACAGTCGTACTTCCGGGCGGCGGACATACCGAGGTCGCCGGCCGCAGTGTCAATCACCCGGTACGGCAGTTCGCACTTGGCCAGCATTTCCTCCTCCCACGCCAGCAGCCGCTGGTGCTCCGCAGCGGCCTCCTCAACGGTGGTGTAGATGAACATTTCCACCTTGTTGAACTGGTGGACGCGGATGATGCCGCGGGTGTCCTTGCCGTGCGAGCCGGCCTCGCGGCGGTAGCACGAGCTTTGCCCGGCATAGCGGATGGGCCCGGCGGAGAAGTCGAGGATTTCGTCGGAGTGGTACCCCGCCAATGGCACCTCGGAGGTGCCCACAAGGTAAAGGTCGTCTTCGGCCAGACGGTAGATCTCGGCGTCGTGCTTAACATCGAAGCCGGTGCCCTGCATGGTTTCCGGACGCACCAACGTAGGCGTGATCATCGGGATAAAGCCGGCCTCGATAGCCTGCTCCATGGCCATCTGCAGGAGCGCCATCTCCAGCCGGGCCCCCACGCCTCGGAGGAAGTAGAAGCGCGAACCGGACACTTTGGCGCCGCGCTCCATGTCGATGGCACCGAGCAGCTCGCCGATTTCCAAGTGGTCGCGGGGCTCGAAGTCGCGGAACTCGCGGGGCGTGCCCACGGTCTTGACCACCACGTAGTCGTCCTCGCCGCCCTCGGGGACGCCGTCCTCGATCAGGTTGGGGATGGTGCGCAGCAGCTCTTCCTGCTTGCTCTGCGCGGCATCGGCCTCAGCGGACGCGGCCTTGACCGAGTTGGCCAGCTCCTTGACCTCGGCCAGGAGGGCCTTCTTCTCGTCGCCCTTGGCCTGGGCCACCTTCTTGCCGAAGGCGTTCTGCTCGGCGCGGAGGTTCTCGAAGCGGATCAGCGCCGCGCGGCGTGCGGAGTCGGCGGAAATGATCGCGTCCACCACTGATTCGTCCGCACCGCGGGCGCGCTGGCTGGCTCGGTACTTCTCCGGGTTTTCGCTGAGGTCTTTTACGTCGATCACCACATAAGGGTATCCAATCCGTCAGGAGTACGACGGCGGTGGGCCAGTGTGCCGGTCAACCCACCTCCCGCCGGGATACTGTTGAACCACCATGAGCGACCTGATTCTGTACCTGCTGATAGCGGTGGCGCTTGCCTTCGCCATCTCCAGCTGGTGGGGGGTCCGCAGGCTGAAGGCCCTGCATGTGCGCAGCGCCGTGGGTGGTGAGGCGCACGAGCCGGGCCTCACCCAGCAGCGCGTCGCCGTGATACTGAACCCCATCAAGGCACGGTCGGATGAAACGAAGGCCACCATCCAGCGTGCCTGCCTAACGGCCGGTTGGGACGAGCCGGTCTTTTATGAGACGACGGCGGAAGACCCCGGATTCTCGCAGGTGCAGGCGGCCCTCAGGCACAAGCCCGACGTCGTCCTGGTGGGCGGTGGCGACGGCACCGTGCGGGTGGTGGCTGAGTCCCTCGCCGGCACCGGTGTAGCCATGGGCCTGGTCCCGCTGGGTACGGGGAACCTGCTGGCGCGGAACGTGGACCTGGACGTCTACGACCTGCACGGCAACGTCCAGACTGCCCTCTTCGGGCACCAGCGCTACATCGACACCGCCCGGATGGGCATCGAAAACTCCCGCACCGGCCACTCCTCCGAGCACGTTTTCCTGGTGATCGCGGGCATCGGGATGGACGCTGAGGTCCTGGCGGACACCAATGCCGGTCTCAAGAAGGCGCTCGGCTGGCTGGCATACACCGAGGCGGGCATGCGCCACCTGCCCGGCCGCCGGAAGAAGGTTTCGATCTCCCTGGACGGCAGCCCGGACCAGGTCCGGAATATCCGCAGCGTCCTCTTCGCGAACTGCGGCCTGGTCCCCGGCGGCATCGACTTCATCCCGCAGGCCATGATCGACGACGGCATGCTGGACGTGGTGGTGATGAGCCCGCGCAGCGCGATCGGCTGGGTGCTGATGTACGTCAAGATCATGTTCAAGCACAGCGGGAAGCTGCCCATCATGACCGTCTACCGGTCCGGCAAGGTGGTCATCAAGTGCCCCGAGCCGATGCCCACCCAGCTCGACGGCGACACGGCAGGCGAGGCCACCAAGGTCACCGTGCAGGTGGAGCCCGGTTCATTGCTAATCAGGGTTAGGGGTCAGGCGACGCAAGGCTGAACCAGCGGGTCAGGCGTTAGGCGTTGGCTTCCTTGTGGTCCCCGGCGGCGGCCTTCGCGGCGGCGCGGGCCTCGGACTGCTCTCGGATCATGGCCTGTTCCTCTTCGAAGCGCAGGCGGTCAGCACGGTCAGCGTCGTCGCCGTCCCAGTCCTGGTTATCGGCAGTTGGCCGGGGATTGACGATCATTCCCTGGCCGTCGTTATCGCTGCTGCTGGTAGTCATGACCCGCTCCCTTCATTAGGGGCCATCCATTGTGGATCAAGCAAGCATACGCATTGTCCACAGCCCGCGGAAGTGGTAGGAGAGGCAATTGGCTACGCTGTCGGCGAAGCGGCGGAACCGTTTTCCTGGCGCTCAGCCCCGGATTGCAGACCCGCAACCCAAGCCCGCGCTGCCGCGAAAGCCGCATCCGAGGTGTGCGGTTCCACCACCGCCTCCTGGTGGTCCGCCCGCGGGTACGACCCCAGGAAGCGGGTGGCAGGGCTGATGCGGTGGAGCCCGGCCAGTGCGTCCGCAACCCGGGCGTCCCCAACGTGCCCGTCGGCGTCGATGCTGAAGAAGTAATGGCCCAGGTACTGCCCGGTGGGCCTGGATTCGATCCGGCTGAGGTTCACGCCCCGGCTGGCGAACTGGTCCAGGATTTCCATCAGGGCGCCGGGCCGGTCTTCGGGCAGCGGCACCACCACCGTGGTCTTGTCCGCTCCGGTGCGTTCGGGCAGGATGCCGGGGCGGCTGACCAGGATGAAACGGGTTACGGCACCGGGGTTGTCGCCGATGTCCTCGGCGAGCGCCGCGAGCCCGTGCTGTTCCTCGGCCACCAGTGGAGCGCAGATGGCGGCATCGTAGTGGCAGTCCTCCGCCAGCAGCCCCATGGCAGCTGCGGCGGTGGATGATCCCGGAATATATTCCGCCCCCGGAAGATGGGCGTCCATCCACAGCCGGCACTGCGCCCAGGCGTGGCCATGGGTGGAGATCCGCCGGATATCCTGCAACCGCACACCGGGCCGGGTCACCAGCACAAAGCTGATGGGCACCAGGACCTCACGGATGATCCGTAGTTCCTGCCCTGTGGCGATGGCGTCAAGGGTGGCCGTGACGCCGCCTTCCACCGAATTTTCGATCGGCACCATGGCGGCGTCGGCGGACCCTTCGCGCACTTTGTCCAGTGCGGCATTAACGTTCGACGCCGGGACGCGGCTTGCCTGAGCGGCCCCGGGTATCTTCAACAGTGCCGCCTCGGTGAAGGTACCTTCGGGCCCGAGGAAGGCATAAGTGGCGGGGGACGCAGGCATCGGGATTCCTTTTGGGGCATGAAAGCACCCCGAAAAAGGGCGCCTGTAACAGGACGGCGGGCAGTGTTGGCAGGCGCTAGAGCACCAGCGGCTTCAGGCCGTTATCGGAAACCAGGGGTTTCCCTGCCTCCAGCCACTGGTCCATGCCGCCCGAGACATTAATGGCTGTGTACCCCTGGCCCGTCAGCCACTGGGCAGCGCGGAAGGACCGGCCGCCGGTCCGGCAGATGACGTAGAGGTCCTGGTCCGGATCGAGTTCGTCCAGCCGGGCGGGCAGCTGGTCCATAGGGATGTGGAGTGCGCCTTCGGCGTGCCCGGCCACCCATTCGTAGTCCTCCCGGACATCCAGGATCGCGGCGTCGTTGGGGATGTCGTTGACGGGGACGGTATCGAAATCACTCATCGGAATTCCTGTCTGGCAGATCGTGGTCAGCTTTAAGCCTAGTCCCCGCCCCTGGAACAAGCCCCCCTGCCTGAGTCCGGTCCACTCCACGCTTGCTTCCCGGGAAGGGCCCCGCGTTAGGCTTTTGGGACGACGTCGTAGCAAGAACCCCGGGAGGAACCTTGCCTGTATGCCAGCCCGCCATCATCAGGGGCGCGGCCAGGGAGTTCCTGGAGCCGCGGTCCATTGGCTGAGCTCCACGAACTTTCCGCCGTTATGCTCCGCGACAAACTCCGCAATGGCGAAGTTTCCTCCGCGGAGGCCACAGGCCATTTCCTGTCCCGGATTGAAAAGCACAACCCCCTGCTGGGCGCTTTTGTCACAGTTACGGCCGGGCAGGCGCTGAGCGCGGCCCGGGCCGCCGATTCCCTCCGGACCCGCATACCCAAGGGTGAGCTGCCGGCCCTGCACGGCATGCCCTTGGCTTTCAAGGACCTGACCGACGTTGCCGGTGTGGTGACCACCCACGGCAGCGCGGCCCTGGAGCACAAACCTGCGGCGGGCGACGGCCCCTTGGTGGCCCTTCTCAAGGACGCTGGCGTGATCTCGCTGGGCAAGACGCAGGTGCCCGAATTCGGGCTGACGGCCTACAGCGAAAACCGCGTGGCGCCGCCGTCGCGCAATCCCTACGCTCCCAGCAGGAGCTCAGGCGGCTCTTCCGGCGGCAGCGCAGCAGCCGTGGCCGCCGGACTGCTTCCCTTCGCGCCCGGCACGGACGGCGGCGGGTCCATCCGCATCCCCGCCGCGGCGTGCGGACTGGTGGGCCTGAAGCCGGGCCGCGGACTGGTGCCCAGCGGAGAAAGCCTGGGCGACCCTGCACGGCTGGTGGTGGCGGGTCCCCTGGCCCGGAACGCCGCCGACGCCGCGTTGATGATGGACGCGCTCGTTCCAGCGCCGCCTCCTGAAGGCAGCTACCTCGCGGCAATGGAACAGGAGCCGCCGCGGCTGCGGATCGGCGTCACTCTGGACAGCCCGTGGTCCGGCACCTTCCCGTTCACTCCGGACCCGGAGGCGCTGGAGGCACTTAGAGCGGGCGAAAAGCTCCTCGACGCGGCCGGACATTCACTCAGCGACGCGGCCATCCGCTACGACAACCGCTACCCGGACGCGTTCACCACGGCCTGGACCGCGCCCGTGGGCGCGGCGAGGATCAGTCCGCACCGCGAAGCCCTGCTGGCGCCCCTCACCCGGACGTTCCGCCGTCGGGCGCAACAACGCAGCCCCGCGAAGTTGAACGAGGCGCTGGCGTTCCTCCGGCAGTTCCAGAGGGACACGGTAACCCAGTACGCGCAGTGGGACCTGATGCTGATGCCCGCTCTCGCGCAGACGCCGCGCCCGGTGGGCTGGTTCACGGGAACTGCCCACGGCGATGACCGCTGGCCGGCGGCGCAGTGGGCAGGGGATGCCGACGGCGACTACCGGAAACAGTGCGAATTCGCGCCGTGGTCCTCAATGGTCAACGTCTGCGGCCTGCCAGCGATCACCATCCCCGTCCACTGGACCGGTGGTGATCCCGGCCAGGGGCTGCCGATGGGCATCCAACTGGTGGGGCCGATGGGCTCAGAGGCCCTTCTTCTGCAGGTAGCCCGGCAATTGGGATACTAAGAAGCTTTGCACGAGGCCTTGTTGACCTGGATCTAACGCGGGTTTAATGCAGCCGTAACCGTGGTGCAGAAGACTGGGAAGTCCACACGTTCCCGTTCCGCCCGCAGGCCAAGACTCAACGAGGAGTTGCCCTCATGAACGCTGAACACCCCACCACCGCCGGCGGAACCTCCAGCCAGGTGCGCCAGGGCAGGTCCGATCTGAACAACTCCAATGTCAGGGAGGATTTGGCCCGAACGGGGCGCTGCGCCATGGTGCACTTGCCGACCGGCCGGATCTGCCTGCTCCCGTTCCGGCATCACGGCCCTTGCGAGTTCCACCGTCCACAGGAGGCCGACGACGTGATGTCCGGCGGGCACTGACCGCGGCTTGCGGATGGGCCTGCGGGTCCTGGCCGCCTCTGCCTACACCTCGACTCCGCGGGCGAACAGGAGGACGATTAAAGGGCAGTCACTATGAGGAGGCCTGTGATGTGCTATTCATCCAGCAAGGACTTCGGGTGGGGCATCAGGAAGGAAACTGAGCGCCGGCCCGAGGCAAAGCAGGAAACCCCGGTGGAGACTCCGGAGAAGCCGGTCAAGGCTCAGGACTTCACGTTCTGGGCATTCCCCAGCTGGCGCAGAACGCCTGCGCCCCGCACCCCTTCGGCTGAAAAGAGCAAGGAGAGGGTCTGACACCTTGACGGTGCCGTCATTCGGAAGGACCTCCACACGGAGGCCCTTCCGTTTCGTGACGGCCAGACCGTAATGTCCGGTGGGGTCCAGGAGTGGAGCAGGCAGCGGTGGTGGAAGAAGGCAGCGGTGGTGGAAGCAGGCAACAGCGGAGCGGACAGGGTGCCACCCCACGCGAGCCAAAGCCGCCGGAAGGAGCCGGGGACGTGAACGGACTGTTCGTGCATGCAGCCACCCTGCTCATGGCCGGCCCCGGCGATGATCCCGCAGCTCCCGGCGCCGCCATCACCGTCGCCCTGTGCGGAAGCTGGGAACACCCGCCGCCGTGCCCGCTCGCCGCGCACCACACCGGCTGGTCCCGGGCAGGGGACACGGTGTCGCTGCGGATCATCTTCTCAGCCCGGGCCCCTGATGAAGCCGAGGTCCGGGGGCTCATCAACGAGGCGCTGGCCTCCGGGAACATGGCCGCTCCGGACGGCACTGTCTCCCGCTGGACCCTGCTCGCCGGTGGCCTGGCGGAACTCAGCAGCCAGGAACGTGAGCACGCAGAGCGCATTTCCGGAACGTAGCCCGGCCGCAGGCCCTTTCCGTTGTGCTGTTCCGACGACTCCCGCTAGGGTGGGACCATAAGCATGCTTAGTATCACGTCCATGGAAGTCCTGGGAAGGGAAACAGCATGAGCACCGGAAATTACCCGCCGGCCGGACAGCCGGAGTCCGCCGGAAACTACCCCGAAACCAATCCGCCCGGGGGAACACCTGCCCGCGCAGACGCCCCAGCAAGCCCTGGCACCACCCCGGCAGCACCGGCAACCGGACGGCGGGCGTCGGGCACCCAGGTATCGGGCACCCAAGTAGCAGGGACGCAGCCAACAGGAACGCAGGCAGAGGGGACGAGCGTGCCGGATTCGACATCGGGAACCACCTCCCAGCCCGCCCCTCCCACCTCCCAGCAGCCGGTGACCCGCGCCGGTGTGGTGTGGGCCGCCGTCGTGGCCGCCCTGGTTCTCCTGATCCTGCTCATCATCTTCATCCTGCAGAACCAGGGGCAGGTGACTGTCCGCTACTTCGGCCTTGAAGGACTTGTCCCGCTGGGGATGGCCCTGTTCATTGCGAGTGTGTCGGGTGGCGTCCTGGTGGCTGTGGCCGGCGGGGCCCGGATCCTTCAGCTCCGCAGGAACGCCCACCGCGCCCGCTCAGCCACACGGAAGTAACCGCGGGACCGTCCCGGCACGCGCCGAGCCCCGGGCACCTCGGGCACCTCAGCACCTCAGGCGCCGAGGCTCCGGTACTTCGCGGACCGGGCGGCCACCAGCCCCGGCACGGGCACACCCGCCACGGATCCGAGCTCGTACTCAATGGCCAGCGCCATCCGCCGGCAGAACTCCTGCGGTTCCAACGAGGCGTCGTCGCGCTCATCCACGATGTGGTCCACCAGGCCGTTGGCGTAGAGCGATGCGACGTTCACTCCCTGCGCCTGCGCCATGGCCGGAGCATGCGCGGTGGTCCGGTGGACGATGGCGCTGGCCCCTTCCGGCGGCAGCGGCGAGAGCCAGCTGTGCTGCGCCGCGATGGTCCGGTCGGCCGGCAACAAGGCGAGCGCCCCTCCCCCGGTGCCCTGGCCCAGCAGCACCGAAACTGATGGTGCTTCCAGCCCGATGAGCTCATGCAGCGAGCGTGCGATCTCGCCGGCCAGCCCGCCCTCCTCGGCTTCCTGCGACAGCGCCGCGCCTGCGGTGTCGATAACCGTGAGCAGGGGCAGCCGCAGTTCCTCGGCCAGCTTCATGCCGCGCCTGGCCTCCCGCAGCGAGCCGGGGCCCATCCCGGCCGCGTCCCTGCGCAGCGGACGGGCATGGCCCAGGACGATGCAGGATTGTCCCCCAAACCGGGCCAGCGCCAGCAGGAGCCCGGGATCCTTCTCCCCCTGCCCGGTGCCGTTCAGCGGCAGCGCATCGGTGGCACCGTACCTGAGGAGTTGCCGCAGGTCCGGCCTACGCGGACGCCGGGAAATGCCGATCGAGGTCCACGCATCAACCGGCGCGGGCCGGACGGCAAGCGTGGCCGGAGCCTCGGGCAGCGCCCCGCGCCGGGCGCACAGGATGTCCAGGGCCCTGGCCACCAGGTCGGCGAGGTCCGCAGGCTCCACCACGCCGTCGATCAGGCCCTTGTTGAACAGGTTTTCCGCCACCTGCACGCCCTCGGGAAAAGCTTCACCGTGCAGCGCCTCGTACACCCGAGGCCCCAGGAAGCCCAGGAGCGAACCCGGTTCAGCCACGTTAATGTGCCCCAGCGATCCCCAGGACGCCATCACGCCGCCGGTGGTGGGGTGGCGCAGGTAAACCAGGTACGGAAGGCCGGCCCGGCGGTGCGCCCGCACCGCCCCGGTGATCTTCACCATGGACAGGAAAGCCAGGGTCCCCTCCTGCATCCTGGTGCCGCCGGACGCGGGCCCGGCCAGCAGCGGCAGCCCCTCGGCGGTGGCCCGTTCGACGGCGGCCACGATCCTTTGCGCCGCAGCGTGGCCGATGGAACCGGCCAGGAAGGAAAACTCGCTGACGATCACCGCCACCCGGCGTCCGCGGATGAGCCCGGCACCGGTAATGACGGACTCATCCGTCCCGCTCCTTTCCCGCGCTTTGGCGAGGTCGCGGAAATACTCCTCGGACAGTACGGGCTCCTGCGCGGGTGAGTCCCACGAGACAAACGAGCCTGCGTCCACCACGGCGTCGAGCAGTTCCGCGGCGCCCAGGTGCCTGACCTTTTCTGTGGTGGGCATGTCAGGCCACCCTCGCTGCAGCTGCCAGGCCCAGCCATTCACGGATAGCCGGCCCGTCCTCGTCCAGCAGCGGCGGTGCGTCGTGCGCGGTGACAGTCGTTTCGGCGGTGTCGCCGGGCGCAAAGAACCTCAGCGGCGGGCCGGGCAGGCTGACCTGGCCGAGCACCGGGTGCTCCACGTCCACCACCAGCCCCTGCGACGCCACCTGCTCCCACGCGTACACCTCGTCAAGCGAGCGCACCTTCCCGGCCGGGATCCCGGCCTCGTTCAGTTTCTCGAGCAGCTCCGCTGCCCCATAGTCCGCAAAGACACGTTCGACGGCGGCAATCACCCCGGCACGGTTGCGCACCCTTTCGGCGTTGCTGGCAAAGCCCGCTGCCGCCGGCTCAAGGCCGAACGCCGCCGCGAACGAGGCCCATAGTTTTTCACTGCCGACGCTGATCTGCACGCTGCCGTCCTTGCAGGCAAACAGCCCGTAGGGGGCAATGGAGGGATGGTGGTTTCCCTGCGCCTGCGGGACTTCGCCAGCCACCGTGGTGCGGGTGCCCTGGAAGGCGTGGACTCCGATCAGGGATGCCAGCAGCGAAGTGCGCACCACCTGCCCGCGGCCGGTCCGGTCCCGTTCCACCAGGGCCGCCAGCACCCCAAACGCCCCGTTCATGCCGGCCAGCAGGTCTGCGATGGGCACACCCACGCGCTGGGGATCATTCGGGCCGGAACCGGTGAGGGACATCAGCCCGGCCTCGCCCTGGAGGATCTGGTCGTAGCCGCTGCGGTGTGACTCGGGCCCGTCATGGCCGAAGCCGGTGATGGACAGGATCACCAGCCGCGGGTTGAGCTCGTGCATGGCGGCGGTGGAGAAACCGAGCCGGTCCATCACGCCGGGGCGGAAGTTTTCGATCAGCACGTCTGCCCGTTCCAGCAGTCCGCGCAGCACCTCCTGCCCATCGGCGCTTTTCAAGTCCAGGCTGATCGATTCCTTGTTGCGGTTACAGGACATGAAGTAGGTGGACTGCAGGTCATCCTTGGGGCCAACAAACGGCGGACCCCAGCCCCGGGTATCGTCCCCGGTTCCCGGGTTCTCAACCTTGATGACCCGTGCGCCCAGGTCGGCCAGCATCATGCCGGCGTGCGGGCCTGCCAAAGCACGGCTCAGGTCAACAACGAGGTGGCCGGACAGGGGGCCTTGGGTGCTATCGGTTCTGCTCATGTGCTGGTTCCTTTACTCAAACACGAGGGAAAGTGTGCGTTCGTCCTGCTACAGCCACCCGGGCACCACCAGCGCCAGCCAGGCCAGGACCGGCCCGGCAACGATCACGATGCCGCTGTAAGCCAGGATCTTTCTGTAGAACCTCTCCTTGTCCACGCTTTCAGGAGCGTTGGCGAGCACCAGTGCGCCGTTGGTGGAGAAGGGGGAGACGTCCACGATGGTGGCGGATACGGCGAGAGCGCAGATGACGCCCACCGCGCCGATTTCACCGGTGGAGAGGAACGGCACCGCGAGCGGGATGAGTGCGGCCAGGATGGCGGTGGACGAGGCGAAGGCGGACACCACGGCCCCGATGAAGCAGATGAGCAGGGCCGCCAGCAGCGGCATGCCCATGCCGGCCACGCCGTTGGAGACGAATTCGATGGTTCCGGCTTCCTCCAGGACACCGACGAAGGTCAGCATTCCGCAGATCAGCAGCACCGTGGACCAGCTGATCTTGTTGATGGCACCCTTCTGGGCCGCGGGTGAAACCAGCGCCAGCACAATGGCGATGGTGATCGACACAAACCCCACGTCCACCTTGAAGCCGAGGGCGATGACGGCCAGGGCGATCAGGCCGGCGATGGTGACCAGCTGCGGGATCCTTTCGGAGCGCTCCTTGGTGGCGGCCACGCCGTCGCCTGCGGGATCACGCGGGCCATACATGCCGGAGCCGAACCACTTGAAGGGCACATCGGAACCGGCCTTGGCTCCCACGCTGACCGCCATCCGTGCCTCCGCTGCCTGTTCCACGAAATGCCCCACCCGGGAGGAGAGCAGTGCGCGGCCGCCCAGCACAACGAAGAGGACCAGCGCGATGAGGAGGTTGAAGAGAAAGCTGGAGAGGAACAGTGCAGTGGGACTGAAGGCCAGGTCAGTCTTGGCGAGGATGCCGTTGACCGTGACGCCGTAGACGGCAATAGGCGAGAAACCGCCGGCCTGGGCCCCGTGGATCACCATCATGCCCATCAGCAGCGGGCTGATCTTGTACTTCCCGGCGAAGCTGAGGGCGATGGGCGCAATGATGGCGACGGCGGCGGGAGACAGTGCGCCCACGGCCGTGATGACTGCGGTGATGGCGAACATGACCCAAGGGATGAGGGCCACCCGGCTCCCCACGAGCCGGACGGCACCGCGGACCAGGAGGTCGATAGTCCCGTTGTTCTGGGCAATGGCGAACAGGTAGGTGACACCGACAATGGTGAGGAAGAGGCCGCCGGGGAAGTTGGCGAGGATGTCACTGGTGGACATTCCCAGCACTACGGCGCCGAGCAGGAACGCGCCTACGAAGGCGAGGGCGCCCATGTTTAGGGGCAGGACGGTGGCGAGCAGGAACATCGCCGCCAGGATGATGATCGATAAAACAGGAGCGGACATCGTTGGTCCTCCATTGGGGAAGGAAAAAGTGTGACATGAGTAACTGGCTCACTGGACTAGCCTCTTAGACAGTGAGTCTATCTGTCAATAGGAGCGACCTGTATTCTTGAAGGACGAACGACCGGAGCGGGGGCTTTGTGGAAAAAACAGCACGGCTTGGACTGGAGCGGGTCACCCGCCCCCGGCTGTACGAACAGCTGGTGGAGCAGATCCTCGCGTACATCGAATCCACCCAGATGCGGCCCGGCGATCTGCTGCCCGCAGAACGGGACCTGGCCGAGCGGCTGGGTGTTTCGCGGGCCACCCTTGCCCAGGCTCTCGTAGCTCTCGAGGTGCTGGGCGTCATTGACGTGCAGCATGGAACGGGCGCGGTGCTGGCGCGGCGTCCCAGCGTCGCTTCGGTAATCAAGGGGCTGCGCGAGCACCGCAGCCGGCTTCCGGAAATCGTGGAGGCGCGCAGCACCCTGGAGGTCAAGCTTGCAGCCCTCGCAGCTGCCCGCCGCACGGACGAGGACTTGGCGGCGATTGACCACGCCCTGGACGTGATGTCCCGGGAAATCAACGACGGCGACCGCGGCACCCATGGCGACGAGCTCTTCCACCAGGCCATCACCGGGGCCGCGCACTCCGGCGTGCTGGCGCAGCTGATGGCGTTCATCGCGGAGATGATCCTGGAGACAAGGATGGAGTCCCTGGGCCAGCCCGGCCGGCCCGAGCAGTCCCTCGCCTCGCACCGCAAGATCGCCGACGCCATCCGCGCGCAGGATTCCGAAGCGGCAGGGGAAGCGATGCTGGCCCACATCGAGCTCGTATCGGACGTGGAACTGCTCCGCTGACCGCAACCCCGTTACGGCAGCGCCACGGAAGTGGTCGGTGGCGGCAAGGGCGCGGTACCACCGGCCGCCTTCCCCTTCCCAGGGAGGGCAGGGCCTGCTTCAGGTGCGGTTCAGAAGCTGGAGCTCAGAAAGTGTAGGACGAGCTGGTGGAGGAACTGGCGATGGCCAGGCCAATGATGGCGAGCAGCCAGAAGGCGCCGTAGCCCAGCAGGCACAGGTATCCCAGCACCAGGCCGGTGATGGACATGCCCTTGCCCGACGGCTCGCGCTTGAGCGCCAGATGGCCGGTGACGATCGCGGCGATCTGCGGCAGCAGGATCCAGCCCATGATCACCGAGGCGATGCCGCACACCATGCTGGCGATGCTGAGCGTCTTCGGTTCGGCCGGCGCGCCGTAGTAGCCCTGCTGGCTGTAGGGACCCTGCTGGCTATAAGGGCTGCCGGGCTGGTTGTACGGGCTCGGAGGCTGTCCGTACGGACTCTGCTGGCTGTACGGACTCTGCTGGCTGTAAGGGTTCTGCTGCTGGTGGTTAGCGCCGTAGCTTTCCTGGCCGTCATTGCCCTGCCCGTACTGGGGCTGGGAGGGCGCGTCCGAGCCGTACGGCGGTGCGAACCGCGGAGGTTCGGAGCCCGACGGCGTGCTGCCGCCGGGGTGTTGGGATTCAGGCCGGTTGGCGGGCTGGTCAGTCAAGGTTTTCCCCCTGGAAGTTTTGCTTCCAGCCTACCGCCGGGGGAAGGTCAGCGGGCCAGGTATGGCAGTACGTACACGGCAAAGACCACGAACGCTGCGAGCAGGGCAAGCCGTCCGGCGCCCGTATTGCCGCGCTGGCGGTACGACGCCGGCCGGGGCGTTGTGGTTCGCCGGGTTGTGGGCCGCGGGGACACCGAGCGCGCGGGCACTGGACGCGGGGTCTCCGGATCCGTGTCGCGGCCGGCGCCTAACGGGGCCGGGCGCGGGTCCGGGGGCTTCACAACTGTCCCGGGCCGCACGTTCCGGAAGGCCGTGATGCCTGGCTCCTGCTCGTGCGTGAGCTGCTGTCCGAGCTGTGCGTAGAGCCCCACCACCGCCTGCTGGTCCAGCACGGGAGGCAGCGCTTCGATGGCGCCCACCACGCGCTGGGCACCCACCACGGCCACATCCGAATTGGTCACGCCGAAGAGGTCAGGCTGGGCAGACATACAAATCAGGGGCCGGACCATCCTGCGGTGCGGCGGCGCCAGGACGGAGGCGACGGCGGCGCACTGTGCGAGTGCCCCTTCCACTGCCTGCGTGCGGGCGTAGCGGCCCTGCCACAGCACACCGGAGGAGACTTTCACTTCGCCGGTCCAGTTCTTGGCGTCCACCACCACCACGCCTCCGGGCCCCACCAGGACGTGGTCGAGGTTCGCTTTGGGCCGGCCCGGCCAGTGGACATCGTGGAGCACGTACCAGCCGCGGGGCACCAGTTCGCTGAGCTTTTCCGCCACCACGCGTTCACCCACCGCGCCTGCGTCCCAGGCCTTGGTGATGCGTTCGGCCTGGTCGAGCTGGCGCTTGAGCCTGGCAACCCGTTCAGCCGCCAGCCTGGACTGCTCCGTTGCCCCGTCCCCTGCCCCCATGGCCGTCCCTGCTTCCTGCCGGAAATGACGACGGCGGGAGGCCGCCGTCGTCCTTTTTCTCACGGGCATTCCCCGCCCGATTTTTTCGAAAGTAACAGGGCGCGCAGGCGCCGGTATATAAGTACTTTGCGAACCCGGTACTCAGGTTGGCTACTTGCTCGATGACGCCGTTCCGTCACAGGAGCGGAAACACGGGCCGGATTGTGGACGGATCGTTTTGACCGCGCCTTCCGTCTGGCATGCTGGTGCCATGGCTAGCCGCGCGGGCACAGTTGCCCAACCCCAGGACCTTGTTGACATCACTGCGCTTCTTGACGCGTATTACGACATCACGCCGGATCTGGGTGATCCCGGCCAGCGCGTGGTGTTCGGCACGTCCGGGCACCGCGGTTCAAGCCTGAAAGGGTCGTTCAACGAGAAACACATTGTCGCAATCACCCAGGCGATTGTGGAGTACCGGGCGGCGCAGGGCGTCACAGGTCCGCTGTTCCTGGCCAAGGACACCCACGCCCTGAGCGAGCCGGCACAGAACTCCGCGCTCGAGGTGCTCGCCGCCAACGGCGTCCAAGTGCTCATTGATGCCCGCCACGGCTACACCCCCACCCCGGCCTTGAGCCACGCGATCCTCACCTACAACCGGAACGCCGCCGCCGGCGCACCGCAGGCGGACGGCATCGTGGTCACCCCCAGCCACAACCCGCCTGCTGACGGCGGCTTCAAGTACAACCCCCCGCACGGCGGCCCGGCGGACTCGGACGCCACCGGCTGGATCGCCAACCGTGCCAACGAACTGCTTGAGAACGGCCTCCGCGGCGTCAAGCGCATCTCCGTGGCTGACGCACTGGCAGCGGACACCACCGGCAAGTTCGACTTCCTCAGCAGCTACGTGGACGACCTCCCCTCGGTTTTGAACCTGGACGCCATCCGTGAAGCCGGCGTCCGGATCGGGGCAGACCCCATGGGCGGGGCTTCGGTTGATTACTGGGGCGAGATCGGCGAGCGCCACCAGCTGAACCTCACCGTGGTCAACCCCACCGTGGACCCGCAGTGGGCCTTTATGACCCTGGACTGGGACGAGAAGATCCGGATGGACTGCTCTTCCCCCGCCGCCATGGCCTCGCTGATCCAGCGCATGTCTGACGCGGCATCTTCCGGCCAGCCGGCGTTCGACGTTGCCACGGGCAACGATGCCGACGCCGACCGCCACGGCATCGTCACCCCCGATGCCGGGCTGATGAACCCGAACCACTACCTCGCCGTCGCCATCGACTACCTGTACCGCAACCGCAGCGGCTGGAACCCCGCGTCCGTGGTGGGCAAGACCCTGGTGTCCTCCTCCATCATCGACCGGGTCGCGCAGAGCCTGGGCCGCAAGCTGGTGGAGGTCCCGGTGGGCTTCAAGTGGTTCGTGCCGGGCCTGCTCTCCGGCGAGGGCGCATTCGGCGGCGAGGAATCGGCCGGCGCCTCCTTTAACAAGTTGGACGGCAGCGTCTGGACCACGGACAAGGACGGCATCCTGCTTGCCCTGCTCGCCTCGGAGATCACCGCAGTGACCGGCAAGTCCCCGTCACAGCTCTACAAGGGCCTGACGGACCAGTTCGGCGCCCCTGTTTACGCCCGCATTGACGCCGCTGCCACGCGCGAGCAGAAGGCCAAACTGGGCAAGCTTTCCGCTGCAGACGTAACGGCTACCTCCCTGGCCGGAGAAGAGATCACCGCCAAGCTGACGGAGGCGCCCGGTAACGGAGCGCCCATCGGCGGCTTGAAGGTGGTAACCGAGAACGCCTGGTTCGCGGCCCGCCCGTCCGGCACCGAGGACGTCTACAAGATCTACGCCGAGTCCTTCAACGGCGAGGAGCACCTCAAGCAGGTCCAGGCCGAAGCCAAGGCCCTCGTGGACAGCGTCATCGCCTAGGGCCTTTTGCGCCTTTAGTTCCGGCTCCAGAGCCGGAGGACGCGCCGGACGGTACGGTCACCGTCCGGCGCCATGTCCACCAGTGCGATCCGGTCAAGCACGACGGCGTTGCCCGGGTTCAGCCGCTTGTCACCGTGGTGTGAGACGTGGGGCCGGTAACCGGACAGGGTGTGCGCGGGCGTCAGTATTTTGCCGCCCAGGCTGCCCACGGCTCCGACCAACTGCCCGTGCAGGTTTTGCAGGTCCGGCTGCGGCTCGATGAGGCTCACGGGCACCGAGGCATTCCGGCCAAACCCGGCATCGCTGCCCACCGTGAGCCTGGCGCCGAGGGCTGCCTCCGCGTGCGGCGCGGCCAGGGCTGCCACCTGCTCGGTGACGGCGTCGGACGCACTCCCGGACAGCGCCGGCCGGGCGTCGGCACCCGCCGGAGTGCCGACGTCGAACCTCACCAGCGTGATGTGCAGCGGCCAGTCCGTGCGCGGGAACACCGCACCTTCGGACACGGGCTCCACAAAAGCAACCAGGATGAGTTTCCGCATGGGCATAGCCCCAGTTTCCCACCGCCCCCGACGCTCTCTCACTTAATGCCGGTAAAACGCCGACGCTCTCTCACGGATGAGAGAGCGTCGGCGGAAAAGGCGCATCAAGTGAGAGAGCGTTCCGGCAGGCCCGGGGGTTAGACGGTGCGGACGACGTCCTCGTAGGAGAACTTCGGCTTGGCGGCTCCCCAGGCGTCCTCGGCGGGCTGGCCGATGTTGACCACCAGGAAGCTCTTCTGGTCACCCGCGGGGAAGAACGCGGCGTCGATCGCCGCGAAGTCCGCGCCGGTCATGGGGCCGGCAGCGAAGCCGAGCGACCGGACGGCCAGGATGAAGTAGCCGGCCTGCAGGTGGGCGTTGTTGTTGCCCGTGGCGGCGGCCAGTTCGGGGCTGGCGTCGTACATGGCCTTGGGGGCGTTGTAGCCGGGGAGGAAGTTGTCCCACTGTCCGGCCCAGTCGGTGTCGTAGCTGAGGATGGCCACGAGCGGGGCGGACGCGGTCTTCGCCTTGTTGCCGTTGGAGAGGGCGTCAACGAGCGTGGCGCGGGCCTCGTCCGAGCGGACGTAGGTGACCCGCAGCGGCTGGGAGTTGAAGGCGGTGGGGCCATACTTGGTCAGCTCATAGATGGCCTGCGCCTGCTCGTCAGTCACCTCGCCGGTGAAGGAGTTGGCGGTGCGGGCCTGGGCGAAGATGGCGTCGACAGCGGCGGAATCGATAACCGCTTCTTCGTGGGCAATGGTCATTGGCTTACCTTTCGCTGCGCCTCCCCGTTTGCTTGGGGGATGGCCTCGTTGCTTTCCATACTTGCAACTTCAAGTGCAGGACTCCTCTTCCCGTGACGGTGCGTGACGTTACCCACAGGGGTGTCCAACAACAACCGGGGGGTCTGCGGCGAAAGCTTGGCGGTATTCTGGTGCCAGTTGATCTTCGCCCTTCGCGGCACCCCCTTTGAAAGGCCTCCGCCCATGAGCATGCTCGGAACCAAATGGAAGCTGCACGGCACCGGCAAGTCCATCAAACCGGGCCATGTGGTGGCCCCCGATGAGCGTCTCGCCTGGCCGCTGACCATCGGCGTAGGCATGCAGCACGTGGTGGCCATGTTCGGCGCCACCTTCCTGGTGCCCATCATCACCGGCATGCCACCGGCCACCACCTTGTTCTTCTCGGGCATCGGCACCCTGCTTTTCCTGCTCATCACCAAGGGCCGCGTTCCCAGCTACCTGGGCTCAAGCTTCGCGTTCATCGCGCCTATCATGGCGTCCCAGCAGCAGTTCGGCGTCCCCGGGGCGTTGGGTGGCGTGGTGCTCGCCGGTGCGGCCCTGGCGCTGGTGGGCGCCATTGTGCAGAGGTTCGGCGCCGGCTGGATCAACCGGCTGATGCCGCCCATCGTCACCGGCGCCATCGTGGCGCTCATCGGCCTCAACCTCGCCCCTGCCGCGAAGAACAATTTCGACGCCGCCCCGGTCACTGCCGTGATCACGCTGGCAACCATCATCCTGGTCAGCGTCCTGTTCCGCGGCATCCTGGGCCGCCTCAGCATCCTGGTGGGTGTGGTGGTTGGCTACCTCGTGGCGATGCTCCGCGGTGAAGTGAGCTACGACAAGATGGACGCCGCCGCCTGGGTGGGTCTGCCCCAGTTCCAGACTCCCGAATTCCACCTCGGCGTCCTGGGCCTGTTTGTCCCCGTGGTGCTGGTCCTGGTGGCCGAGAACATCGGCCACGTGAAGTCAGTAGCCGCCATGACGGGCCAGAACCTGGACGGCGTATCCGGACGCGCGCTGATGGCCGACGGGGCCGCCACGGTCCTGGCCGGTTTCGGCGGCGGTTCCGGCACCACCACCTACGCGGAGAACATCGGCGTGATGGCCGCCACGAAGGTCTATTCGACGGCGGCCTACTGGGTGGCGGGCATCTTCGCCATCCTCTTGAGCTTCTCCCCCAAATTCGGTGAGCTGATCGCCACCGTCCCGCCGGGTGTGCTGGGCGGCGCAGCCACGATGCTCTACGGCATGATCGGCATCCTGGGTGTGAAGATCTGGGTACAGAACAAGGTGAACTTCTCCAACCCCGTGAACCTGACCACCGCCGCTGTTGCCCTGATCATCGGCATCGCGGACTACACGTGGACCATCGGCGAGCTCAAGTTCACGGGCATCGCCCTGGGTTCGGCCGCGGCGCTGGTGATCTACCACGGCATGAAGGCCATCGCGAAGGCCCGTGGAACCGTGGCCGAGCCCGAAACCGAACAGGCCGGGCTGCCGCCTGCCGTCAAGGCCGCCATGAATGCTGCCGCGAAGCGGGGACCCAAAAAGCGCTAGTACCGCTAGGCAACGTCGTGTGAGTCCGCGACGCCGGGGTCCAGGCCCCCGCGGCCGAGGCCAAAGACCGGGCCAGGCAGCGGGCGCTTGGGCACCAGGGTTTCCCCGGCCTGGGGCCGCAGCCTCCGCAGGACCCACGGGACGAAGTACTGCCTCGCCCAAATCAGGTCCTCCGCCCTGGCCTGGGTCCAGCCGTGCGACGGAACGGGCCTGGGCTGCAGGGGTTTGAGCGCGTGCGGCACGGCAAGCGCGTCGAGGGTGGCCACCGCAACGACGTGGTGCCCCAGCGGTGACAGGTGAAGGCGGTCCCGGTCCCACATGCGGGCGTCATGGAGCGCAGGAAGGCACCACAGGTCCACCATGACCGACTGATAGTGCCTCCCAATGGTGTGGAGGTGTTCGTTGAAAATGGCCAGCTTCCCCCGGGTCTGGCCCAGGACCGGTGTGTTGCCCCAGTCCGGCGCGGCGAACAACATCACGGTGGCCCCGGTCTCAGCCAACTGGCAAACGGCTTTGTCCATCCGCTCAGCCAGTTTGTCCGGATCTCCGCGGTGGAACACGATGTCGTTCCCGCCGCCGGACATCGCGATCAGGTCGGGATTCAGCTCAAGCGCCGGCGCGAGCTGCCCGTCGATAATCTCATGGAGCACCATGCCCCGGACCGCCAGGTTCGCGTAGGCGAAGTCATGCTGGCCCGCGGCGAGTTCCTCCGCCGCACGGTCGGCCCAGCCGCGGAGCCCGCCGATGCTGCGTGGTTCCGGGTCGCCGATTCCCTCCGTGTAGGAATCGCCAAGGGCTACGAAGCGGTGCCACGGGTGCCGCTCCCCCGGGGGACGTCCATGCCGGGTCTCATGCTGTTCGGTGGTCATGCCGGCCGTCCTTTCGCTTTCGTGGAGGTACCGGTTTTCCGGGCAGCGACCGCCACGGGCGGTTGATCCATGTCCGCCGGAGCCACCAGGCGGAAGTCCTCGACGTCGTTGGCTGCTTCCCGCCGCGCACCGGGAGCGTGCCGGCCGCCAGCCTCCCTGCCTGTCCCTGGAACCACAACATTCAGGGCCGCGTCACGAAGGTCCAGTTCGTGGTGGGAGGCCTCGCGCTGCAGGAACCGCAGTGCACCCTCCCGGCTCAGCCCGTACTCGTCCATCAGGCTCCGCACCGCGAGGTCCACCAGCACCAGCGAGCTTTGCGCGACGGCGATGCCCGCCGTCGCCTCCGCACGTTCGGCCACCCGGACCACCACACGCAGCGCGCGCGCCACCTGGCGGGCGTAAGTTTGGGCCCGGAGAAGATCGTCACTGGTGAACGTGTGGGGCGAGGCGGCGTAGAGGTTGATGGCAGCGCTGGTCAGGCCCTCGGAGACGATGGGCACGGACAGCAAGGCCTGCACTCCGTGGCCGGCGGCAGCGCTTGCGTACCCGGGCCAGCGCCGGTCCCGGCTGACGTCCGACAGCAGCACGAACTCCCCGGTCCGGACGGCCTCAATGACCGGCCCGTCAGCGAAGGAACATTGTTCCCTGTCCGCTTCGCGTGCCTGGTCGCTGCTGGCCGCGAGGGTGCGCGCCTTGCCCAGCCGGAAGAGGGTTGCCGCCCAGCCGATGCCGCGGTCTTCCCCTGCTATGCCCCGCATGAACTCATGGGTGACTTCCCAGAGGTAGTTTTCAACGTCCGTACTGTCGAAAACCGGCTCCGGTGGAAGGGGAAGCGGTCCCCAGCCAACCTGCCCCGAGGGTTCAGCGGCCATGTTCCACGCCTTGGTTGTAGCGCCGTCGGCCTACTGCAAAACCTCGTCCTCCCAGAATACGTCGCCCGGCCCCACCGGCGGGAGGGGGCAGCGGACTTCGCTGCTCAGTCGACGGCGGCGCTGGGGCCTGCGTGCCCCGTCGAAGGTTCACCCAGGACGACGTCGTAGGCCTCCACCCGCCGTTCCGTCACCGTGGTGGGGGACTCCAGATGAACGGCCCCCGAGGGCAGGATGCCCGCGGCTCCGTGCCTCTCCATGACCTGCCACTGGGCGACGACGTCCTCCCCCGCGTGTTCCACGGGGAGGTTGGGCCAGAAGCTGAAGCCGCCTGCACCGTTCAGGGCTTCCCGCCGGTAGAGCACGCAACCGCCGAGCCACGCCACCCGGTAGGGCAGCCACTCCCCCGGTCCCAGGGAAAGATCGGCGCTGAGGTGGCTGAGGTTGGCGGCGTTGTGCAGCGGCCAGCGTTCAAATTCGGGAGCGCCGGGGCGGATGCGTTCCGCCTGGACAGGCCCGTTCCAGGCCTCAAACCCCGCAGTTTGTTCCGGCCGCCTGTCGTCCAAATAGGACAAGCCCTGCGGCGCCATCCCCACGAAACCGCAGCCCAGTTCATCAAGCGCCCGGCTGAGCCGCTCCAGGGCGCCCGGTTCCAGCCACACGTCGTCGTCAAGGAAGAGGCATTTCGCTGCTGTGGACTGGTCCAGCAGGAACTGGCGATGCTCGGCGAGGCCGCGCCGCGGAAGGTGCTGCAGCAGCGTGACGGGCCGGCCCTGGGCTTCCAGGACCCGCACCATGGCCGCGGCTGCCGGGTGCTCCCAGGCGGGGGAACCGGCGGACTGGTCGCTCACCACCACCCTGAAGGCAGGGTCGGCTTGGCCTGCGAGGCCGGCCAGCGTTACCGCCAGCTCGGCCGGCCTGTCGCATGTGGGAACCAGCACGTCCACTGCCACCTGGTCCGGTATCCCGCCACGACTGGCCCACTGTTCTGACGACCTCCTGCTCACAGCCCACCTCCGGGCGCCTGCCACGGCCTAGTTAGTGAATGGGTTCGTCGTGTCCTGTACCCACAACGGAACGCATCTATGCGGGCACCGCAAAGGCCTCCGCACACTGCATCCTTGGGCAGCAGGCGGAGGCCTTCAGCGGCAGGCGGCGCGGGGCTCAAGCAGCCCGGCCGCCCTGTCAGCCGGCGTCGAAATTTTCCCCGCCGTCGTCGTTCGGTGATTTCTCCCGGGGCAGGTCGTCGCCGCTGCCGTCCGGAATTCCTGCCGCTTCCTGCCCGGACTCGGAGGACACGGGAGCGGAACCTTTGGAGTCATCGTTTGACTCGTCGATCTCAGCTGCGCTGGAGGGCAGGTCCACGTCCCGGGGCACGGGATCGCCGCCGGCACCGGGCTGGGGCTCGTTGGTGTCCACGCCGCCGGCTCCGGCTGTGGCAGTGCCGCCGGATGCGGCGTTTGCCGGGCCCTGGTCTCCACCCAATTCCTGCTCGGCGGTGGGTGTGCCGTACCCGCCCGGATCGCTCTCCGGCTGGGCGTGCTGGTTTTCCTGCGTCATGGTTCCTCCTGCTGTGCGTTGGATGAATGGTGCGTTGGTGGGCTTCGGATGAAGCCGGGCGGGGAAGGCGGCCGGTCAGAGCCCCTTTCCGCCGGTTACGGGCAGTACGGCCCCGGAGATGTAGGACCCGTCCTCCGAGGCAAGCAGGACATAGGCCGCGGCAAGTTCGGCAGGCTGGCCCGCCCGCTCCAGCGGCGTGTCCTGGCCGAACTTGGGAAGCTTGTCCGGCCATTCGGTGGCCGGGATCAGGGGCGTCCAGATTGGCCCGGGGGCCACGGCATTGACCCGGATTCCCTGGGGGCCAAGTTCCTGTGCCAGCGCCTTGGTGAATGCCACCTGTGCCGCCTTTGTCATGGCGTAGTCGATCAAACCCGGCGAGGGGTTGAAAGCCTGGATGGATGCCGTGGTGATGATCGAGGCGCCCGGCTTCAGATAGGGCACAGCGGCCCGGGCGGTCCACAGCAGCGAGTAGAGGTTGGTCTTGAAGACCCGGTCGAACTCCTCTGTCGGCAGCGACTCCAGGCTCTCACGGTTCTTTTGGTAGGCGGCGTTCAGCACCACCACGTCCAGGCGGCCGAATTCTGCCGCGGTCTCGTCAGCGATCCGGGTGCTGAATTCCTCTTCGCGCCCGTCACCGGCAAAAAGGAGGACCCGCTGGCCCGCCTTCCGGATCCAGTCGGCCGTGTCCTGGGCGTCTTCCTCCTCCTCGGGAAGGTAGGAGATGGCCACGTCGGCTCCTTCGCGGGCAAACGCGATGGCTGCCGCCTTGCCGATGCCCGAATCCCCACCAGTGATGAGGGCGGCCTTGCCCTGCAGTTTTCCGTGTCCCTCGTAGCTAAGCTCCCCGTGGTCCGGCTTGGGCTCCATGGGCGCCGTCAGGCCCGGCTGCTTCTGCTCCTGCTCGGGGAATGGGCCCGCGTGGTAACCGCCCCGCGGATCCTTTGGCTGGTCTGTCTGCTTGTCCGTCCCGCTCATAGTCCGCCTACTCACTGTGTCGGTTTTCGAAGGGCTCCTGCACCGGCCCTTCGAAGCTATCCCGGCCGGAGGAGCAAAGTCCACCGTTCGGGGCGAATAATCAGTAAACTTATCAAATGGTGGCCAAGGCGCAACACCGCCCTTGTTTGTGGGTAGCTAAGGAGTAGAAAGGACCCAGGGTTTGGTTGGGCTGGAGGGAGAGGCAATGTCTGACGTGGAGGACTACACAGGCCGGACGGGCAGGAACGAAACCCGCGAGGAACAGCTGGACCGCAACTGGGCGGAACTGCTGCAGGAACTGCGGGTACTCCAGACCGGCGTGCAGATCCTCGCCGGATTCCTGCTGACCCTCCCCTTCCAGTCCCGCTTTGACGATCTTGACGGCTTCCAGGTGGGCCTGTACCTGGTCAACGTGGTGATCGCAGCCCTGACCACCGCCCTCATCCTCTTACCCGTCAGCGTGCACCGGAGGCTGTTCCGCAAGCGGCTCAAGGAGACCCTGGTCTCCAGCGCGGATTTCATCACCAAGATCGCCCTGGCCGGCATCGGCCTGCTCAGCGCCGGTACGGCCGCCCTGGTCTTCGATGTGACAGCTGGCCGGTCAGCGGGACTCACGGCAGGAGGCGTACTCCTTGCCGTGTTGGTGGTCCTGCTGGTCTACGTCCCCCTGCACCTGAACAGGCGCGCCGCCGCCGGACGGTAACCCCCGGGAACCCGGCTTCAGAACCCACCCATTTTGACGTTTCCACTACGACAGGAGAACCCGATGCGGACCCTTTTCAGAACAGCCGTGCTTGCCCTGCTGCTCCTTGCCGCGCCCGCCCTTTCAGTTGCTGCCGCCCAGGCCGCCCCGGTGGAACCGGCAACGGGCGCCCACGGAAGCACGGCTCTCTCCGGAGGGGGCCCGGCGCCATTGGCGGCGTCGCCCACACCGTCCCCGGGCGATACCGCTTCCACCGGTCCCGCCAATCCGGGCACGGGCGAATCATCGCAAAACGAGTCCACCCGGCTGGACTACACCCCCTGGGTCATTGGCGCGGTGGTCCTGGCGACCCTGATCGTGATCCTGATCTGGCGCCGCCGGCGCAACACCACCATCGTTTAGCTAGGCGCCCTCAAGTACCTGGCTTGTTGCCCAGGCCAGGTACTTGGCGGCGTTGGCTACGGCATCTTCCGGACTGGGGGCAACGTCCAGCAGCTGGGCGGCGGCCACTACGCCGTGCCCGGCAAGGTCTTCAGGGGTCACCAGGATCCGGCCTGCCAGCACAATTACCGGAATGCCGCGCTCCCGCGCAGCGTCGGCGAGCGCAATGGGGGCTTTTCCGGTGAGCGACTGGCTGTCCATGGAGCCTTCGCCGGTAATAACCAGGTCCGCCTCGGAAAGCTGGTCCGCCAGCCCGGTCAGCCCTGCAACGAGCGCGAAGCCGCCTTCGAGCGCGGCGTCAGTATAGGCAAGGAACGACGCCGGGAAGCCGCCGGCGGCGCCCGCCCCTTCGACGTTGACCTCACGGCCCGTGACTTCCCGCAGGAGCGAGGCCCAATTGCGCAGGCCCGCGTCGAGCAGCTCCACGGCCGCCTCATCCGCGCCCTTCTGCGGGGAGAAAACGTGCGCGGCACCCAGCGTTCCGTACAGCGGGTTCCGAACGTCCACGGCAATGCGGAAAGTGGCGGCGGCAAGCCGGGGGTCCAGCGCCGAGGCGTCCAGTGCCACAACGTCCGCGAGCGATCCGCCGCCCAGCGGCACCACGTTTCCGGCCGCATCCAGCGGCTTCAGACCCAGGGCGCGCAGGGCGCCGCTGCCGCCGTCGGTCATTGCCGACCCGCCCAGCCCCAGCACGATCTCGGTGGCACCAGCCTCCAAGGCGGCCGCGATCAGCTGTCCGCAGCCGTAGCTGTGGGCGCGGAGCGCGTTGGCGGGGGTCGGCTCCATGTCGGCAAGGCCGGAGGCCTGGGCGGTTTCAATCACCGCGGTGACCTTGCCGCCGTCGGCCTTCCTGATGGCCCACGCGGCACCGACAGGGGCCAGGATGGGGCCCACTACGGCGTTGATGCGCTCCTCGTAACCGGCCGCCACAGCCGCTTCCAGCGTGCCCTCACCGCCGTCGGCAATGGGAAACTGCGTGGCGACGGCGTCCGGGTAGACGCGCAGGGCGCCCTCGGCGATGGCGGCGGCGGCTTCAGCGGCCGTCAGGGAACCCTTGAACTTATCCGGAGCAATAAGAATGCGCATGGGCTCCATCATGCCAGCAGCCGGCGGGAAAGCGCTTGCCCAATCCGTTATGCGGACAAGGTCCCAGCGCCGCGGCCCTTCAGAGCCATAAGAGCCGGAACAGGCGCGCTACCCCTGCCGCCACTCATGGCCGGTAATGTGCGAACCACCTTGCGGCCCCATCTGCAGCATGCCGCCGTCAACCGCCCAGGAGGCTCCGGTGACGTAGCTTGAGGCGGGGGAAGCGAGGAAGGCGATTACCGCGGCAACCTCCCTGGCGTCACCCGGCCGGCCCAGCGGAACACCCGGCCTGTCCTTGGTAGTGGGATCCTCATCCTCCTGCCCCGTCATGGGGGTGGCAATTTCGCCCGGCGCCACGCTGTTGGCGGTGATGCCATGCTCTGCAAGTTCCAGCGCGAGCGTTTTCATCAGGCCACCCAGCCCGTGTTTGGAGGCGTCGTAGGCGGATGATCCAACCCGCGGCTGGAATTCATGGACGCTGGTGACCGCCACCAGCCGCCCTCCCCTGCCGGCGTGGACCATGCGCCGGGCGGCGGCCTGCAGGCAGACGAACGCCCCGTTGAGGTTGGTGTCCAGTGTCTGCATCCAGGTTTCGACATCCAGGTTCAGGAATTTGGTCCCGTCGCCAGTGCCGGCATTGTTCACAAAGACGTCCACTCCGCCAAGCTCTTCCGCCAGCTCGTCGATGACAGCGCCGGCGCCGTGGAGGTCGGTGGTATCCAGTTTTCGGACCACCGCCCTGCGCCCCAGGCCGCGGATTTCTTCCGCCGTTGCTTCGGCACCCTCCTTGTCCAAGTGCCAGGTGACCCCCACGTCCATGCCCGCCCCGGCCAACGCAACTGCCGTGGCTTTGCCGATTCCCGAGTCCGATCCGGTGACGATGGCAGTGCTGGGGCTAAAGCCGGCGGTGTCCTTCACTGTGGCTCCTTTGTTCATAAGGCGTGGGGGCTTGTGGTCAGGCTGGGCGGCGGAGTTCCGACGGCGGCGGATAGTCGCCGTCGTTCGCTTCGGGGAGGCTCTCCCGTACTGCCATCAGCGGCACGGCGAAGGTGACCACGGGCCGGGGATGGGAGTCATCAGCGGACCTGACGGTCAGGCTCCTGGTCCCCGGCGGCACCGACGGGGTGAAGACCTGCAGGTTCCGGGACCCGAGGTTCGCGGACCTGAGCCGCGAATATTCGGTGCCGAAATGGTCCTGGAGGATGATGGCGGGTTCGGGTTCGCCGTCGGCGGCCAACTGGATGTTGACCACCAGGCCGGTCGACCAGATTTCCACGCTCAGCACGGTGAAGGCCGTGGAGTCCGTAACATGCCGGCCGTAGGTGGGCGGCAGCAGCATCCCCAGCAGGGTGCCGGAAGGAATAAGTTCGCGCATGGTAGTTCCTGTAGGTTATGCGCCTGCCGACGACGGGACGGCGCCGGCGGTGGTCCGGTGCTGGTCTTGCGGGTGTACGGCAGGACGGATGCGGCTTAGGCGTCTTCCCGGCCGGGATTTTCCAGCCGGAAGAAATTCGATTGTTGGCCGTCGCTGCGCTGTTCCTGGTAGATGAAGTTCAGCTGGCGGGAGTCGAAGGTTTCAAACCATTCGTCCCAGCTGATGTGGCGAAGCTTGTCGTTTTCCCCGCCGAAGTCGATGCGGAGGACACCAAGGTGGTCACCGTGCTCGGTGCCTTCCACCGTGGCCGGAACGCCGCTGCGTTCTTCCGCCCACCGCCGGATGACTTCATGGTGCGTGGTGACCAGACTGCGGCCCTCGCGCTCCGGTTCGTCCTCCGTTGACGTGACCTCCTGTGAATACTGGAGGGATTTCGACGATTCCGGCCCGGTCCGCACCTTCCCGCCATCGGGTCCTGCGCCCAGGTCTTCATCGTCCCGGCCCGCGTCGGCTTCGCGGGTTTTACTGCCTTTATCCTGTGCCATGATGGCCATCCTTTCCCCTGCAGCTAATTAGTAAGTTTACTTACAAATTAGCCTCCCGATCGGTCTCTCTGTCAAGGGGGACGGGTCGGATGCAGAGTGTACCTCCGCGGCGGTATCCGGTGCTAGGGCCGGGGCCGCAGGACAGCGTAGTAACCGGGCACCAGGCTTTGTTCGGCCACGTCGGTCATCGGATTCGTCTCGATGGCCACCGCACCGTCCTCCAGCAGTTCCCAGGTCTCCTCCGGAAGGACGGCAGAGCGCTCGGCAGGACCAAAATGGCCCGGCATGGGCAGTTCGCGGATGGCCCGTTCGAGGGGACCCGGGATGCCCTTGGTGGTGGCGCCCAGATGTGAAACGTAGTCCACGGGGTTGCCCTGGAAGTTGGTCTCGGCCAGGAAGACCGTGCCGCGGCTGCCGGCCAACACCCGGAGGTTCTCCACCAGAGCTGCCTGGTCTGCAGGACTGAGCACATGGAGCACACCGCGGATGAACACGTTGGCGCCGCGCTCATCCGCCAGGCCCAGGGCGGCGTCCGGCGCCGTCATGTCCCGGACCTCGAAGCGGACGCGGCCTGCCGGACCGTCCGCCGTTTCCAGCTCGGCGCGTGCCCGGCTTACCGCATGGGCCGACACGTCCACGCCAACCACCTCACGGAAAATACCAGCCAACGCCCGGGTGAAACTGCCATGCCCGCAACCCGCGTCGACCACGGGAAGATCGTGATCCAGGTGGCGCAGCAGCACGTCCCGGTAACCCAGGAACTCGTGGTCCCGGCCCGAATCCCACAAAACCTCGCCGCCTGCGCCCGTGGCCGTGATGCCGGCCCAGTACTTGTCCCACGCCAGGGGCCTGTCCTTGGGCGCAGAACGCGACAGCCTGGCAAGCTTGGGGATCATCAGGTACTTCCGCCACGTGGAGCGCACCGATTTTGCTGGGGAGGACACGCAACCAATATATGCCGCCGCAGCGATGCCGGCGGCATAGGGAGTCCTTTGCGGTGCGCCGCCTGTACGCAACGGTCATTCTCCGTCACGCTGGTGCGATGTGCCGCTTCCCGGGATCATCCGGGGCACGCCGCCCTACAATGTAGTCAACTGGGATCGAAGGGGGGGGGGCATTGTGGCGTCTGATTTGCCGTGGGACCCGTCTGTGCCGCATACCGCCTATGTGGCGGATCCCGACGACGGGCGGCTGGCTGTAAATGCGCAGGCACTGCGCAGTGCCGGCTACGAGGTCCGCACCGCAACCGACGCGGACAGCCTCGCCCGTCTGCTGTGCGCCGCCGAACCGTCGGTCATCGTGGTGGACGCGTCCCTGTCCTCCCTTGAAGCAGAGGCGCCCGTCCTGGTGATGGTGGACCTCGACAGCCCCGCCGAGCTGGCAGCAATGCAACCTCCCGGCGTCCACGACTGCATCGCCAAACCCCCGCCGCCCAGGGAACTGGTGCACCGCGCCACATCCCTCATCAGCCAGGTGGCGCGCAGGAACGCGACCCGGCAGGAGGCCGAGGCGCTCCGTGAACAGCTCCGGCTGGTATCGGCCGCCGTGCGTGGCACCAACGATCCCCAGGAAATCGCCAACCACGTTGTGGCCGGTTTCGGGCAGACCTTCAAGGCGGACCACGTCCGGCTCACCACTTTTGAGGATGAGCGCGTTCCCCCGATCACCGCCACATGGACCAGGGCCGGGCTTGAGCCACTCGCCGACCTGCTGCTTCCGGAGGAGGAATCGGCGCGGCAGACGGCAGACAAGCTGTGGGCCGGGGCCGAAACACTTTCCTCGGAGGGGACCGAGGAGGATGGGCGCCCCGGCGCATCGGAGGATGCGGAGCGGATGGGCCCGGCAGCCTCCCTGTTGGCAGTGCCGATGGGCGAGGGAAGTTCGTCGCTGGGCATCATCTGGATTGTTTTGCTCGACCAGCCCCGGCAATGGTCCCGCGCCGAGCTGGGCCTGATCCAGCATGTGGCGGGCAACGCTGCCCATGGTCTGATCCAGAGCCACCTGATCAGCAGCCAGCAGCAGGTGGTCAAGCAGCTCCAGCAGCTCGACAAGGCGAAAACCGATTTCCTCGCCACCGTCAACCACGAGCTGAGGACCCCGCTGACGTCCATCATGGCGTACCTGGACATGATCCAGGAGAGCACCGAACAGCCGGTTTCCCCCGAGGTCCACCAGATGCTGGATATTGTGGTCCGCAACACGGAGCGGCTCCGGATGCTGATCGAGGACATGCTGAGCGTGTCCCGCAACGGCCTCGAGGACAACCTGATGCATCTCACGCCGGTGCGCCTCGGCCACACGCTGGACCTGGTGGCCGGCGCCCTACGGCCCCTGGCACAGCTGCAGAACGTCACCATCGCGGTGGACCCCGCTCCCGAGGACCCGGAAATCCTGGCCGATGAGGTGCAACTGCAGCAGGTCTTCACTAACCTGGTGTCCAACGCCATCAAGTTCACCCCCAGCGGTGGCCGGATTGAGGTTGGCAGCGAGTCGCATGCGGCGGCGGACGGCACCCGGTGGGCAACCATCAGCGTCGCGGACAACGGCATCGGCATCTCCAGTGAAGAAATCGACCACGTCTTCACCCGCTTCTACCGGGCATCCAATGCCATGTCCGGCGCCATTCCCGGAACCGGGCTGGGGCTGGCCATCACCAAGGACATTGTGGCCCGCCACGGCGGCCGCATCGACGTGGCCTCCACGCTGGGGGCCGGCACCACCGTCACGGTGAGCCTTCCGCTGGACGCCGACCGCAGCCGGGCCAACTGAGCACGGGAGGTAGGAATCGATGTTTGCCGACAACGACCCCCGGCTTTCCCAACTGCTCGAAGGCATTGTCCGGCTGGCCTCGGGGGACCTCAGCTCGCGGATAGAAGTATCGGAAGCCCGCGATGAGCTGGATGCCATCATCATGGGCACCAACCTGCTCGCCGAGGACCTGCAGATCATCTATGAGGAGCTCGAACAGCGGGTTCAGGTGCGCACCCAGCTTCTCCACGAAGCACACCTGGAAATGCAGAAGATGGCCATGCAGGATCCCCTGACCGGCCTTGCCAACCGTTCCGCCCTCATCGAGGCCCTGCGGTCCGCCCTCGAGGACGACGATGCGGACGAGGGCCCGGTCATCCTGCTGATGGACCTCGACGCCTTCAAATCCATCAACGACAGCCTGGGCCACACCGCCGGTGACAAGGTGCTCATCACCGTGGGTGAACGGATCCGCGAGGCAGTTCGCAGTTCCGACGTCGTGGCCCGCCTGGGCGGCGACGAGTTCGCGATCGTCATGCCGGCCGTCTCGGCGGACCACGCCGCCGTGGTGGGGCACCGCATCCTGGCCTCGCTGAACGAACCGATTGAGCTGCCGGGCCGGAGCGTACGCTGCGGTGCCAGCGTCGGGCTCAGCGTGGGCGGCACGGGCCAGACTCCCGAGGACATGCTGATGGAGGCCGACGTCGCCATGTATGCCTCCAAGGCGGAAGGGCAGAACCGGCTGCACCGGTTCGAACCCGGCCTTTTGCTGGTCCGCAGGCTCCGCAGCCAGCTGGTGGAGGACCTCCGCGCCGCCATCAAGACCGACGGACTGACACTGCATTACCAGCCCGTGGTGGAGCTCGGTTCCGGTCGGATAGAAGGCGTGGAGGCGCTGGTCCGCTGGAACCACCCCGCACGGGGAATTATCATGCCCGACGAATTCATTCCGCTGGCCGAAGAAGCCGGGCTGATCTCTGAACTGGGGCTGTGGGTGCTGCGCACGGCAGTCCACCAGCTGCGGAAATGGATCGACGGGCAGTTCGTGGACTCCCGGTTCTCCGTGCGCATCAATATCTCCGCCACGGACCTCCAAAGCCTGCAGTTCATCGAGGATGTGCGCAACGTCCTCAAGGAAACCGGCGTAAGGCCGGAACAGGTGGTGCTGGAACTGACGGAAGTGGCCATCGTCAAGGGCAACGAACTGGACCGTTATTCACTGGGCGGGCTGCGCGGCCTGGGCGTCGGAATCGAGATCGACGATTTCGGCACCGGCTATTCGTCCATCAGCTATCTCCGCCGGCTGCCGGTGGACCGGGTGAAGGTGGACCGCTCGCTGATCAACGGGCTGGGCACCGATCCCAGCCAGCCGGCGCTGGTGGCGGCCGTCCTCCAGCTCATCCGGGCGTGCGGCCTGGAGGCCGTGTGGGAGGGCGTGGAGACCGCTGAACAGGCCGCTATCCTCCAGGGCCTGGGCTGCCTGAGCGCCCAGGGCTACTACTTCAGCAGGCCGGTTCCGCCGGAGCAGGTTCCCGGGCTGTTGGGAGCCCAGCCGGAAAACGCCAACCAGTAAGGCGAAAACTACTGCACTTTTGCCCACCCCGATATACGATCATCGTGCTGGGTCTGTTTTCCGTCGCCGTGATATTTGCGGCTTCACCAGCAGCATTGGACTTTAAGAAGCGGTTGGAAATTGAACATCAAAGGGCCACAGGGTCATTACTTCGTCAACTGGGGGCGTAGCTAATGTCGGTTCGTGTACAGGCATGGGGAATCATCGCCGCTGTTTTGGCGGACCCGGATCCGTCCGGGGCGGCCGTCCGGCAACGCCTCAGCAAGAGCCTCGATGAGAATCCCGGCGTGCCCGAGCGGGCTTTGCTGGAGTATCTCCTGGAGACCCGACGCAGCGATGCCAATACCGTTGAAACGCTGGACAGTGCCAGGAAACTGCGCCTGGAGCCCAGCGCCATCCCGCCGCAGCTCGCGGAACGGATCGACGCCATCCGCAGCATGTCGCGCATCAGCGCGCTGCTTGAGAGCCAAATGCTGATGACGGCCTTCCAGCCCATTTACGGGCTGTCCGACGAGAACGTGGTGGGCGTTGAGGCGTTGTCACGCTTTGTCAGCGACGACGGCGCGGCCGCGGAACTGTGGTTCGCGGAAGCGGCCGCCGTGGGCCTGGGCGCCAACCTGGAGTTCTCCGCGCTGGGATCCGCCGCCGCCGCGGCCCGTGACCTGCCTGAAAACCTGTACGTTACGCTGAACATTTCGCCCACGTCATGCCTGGACCCGCGGCTGCCGGAACTGTTCGAGCACATCGACCTTCCCATCAACCGGGTGGTGCTCGAACTGACGGAATCAGTGAGCGACGAGGAATACCCGCAGTTCATTGCCGCCATCAACCCGCTGCGGGACCGCGGCCTGCGCATCGCCGTGGACGACACCCACTCCGGTGCCGGCGCGCTGAGCCGGATGGTGCACCTGCGCCCGGACTTCCTGAAGGTGGGCCGCAACGTCATCGCCGATGTGGACAACGACGGCATCCAGCGCGCCCTTGCCAGCTGCCTGGTGGACTTCGCGGAGCAGATCGGCACCACACTGATCGCGGAGGGCATTGAAACGGTTGGCGAACTGAGGGTCCTCACCGAGCTGGGCATCAGCGCCGGCCAGGGCTACCTCCTTGGCCGGCCATCCGTCCGGCCCCAGGACTGGGCCAGCTGGAACACTGACCTGGATATGGACGGCCTGAAGCGCCAGCTCGTCGGCCCGGAACAGGGAACCCACGTTTCACCGCCCAACCAGGCGCGCTGAGCCGAGGGACCGGCGCCGGCTGACCGGGGGGCTTATTCGTCGTGGCCCTGGTCCCCGCTCATCTGGTCCTCCGCAGGCGGAGTCTCACCGGGAGGCACTCCCCCTCCGGGCTCCAGCCCTGTGATGTTGCCTTCAGCGGGATCGGGATTGGCTGAACCGGCCGAGTCCCTGCCGGGCTGGTCCTTGCCCGGCCGGTCAGGGTTGGCGGGGTCGTTTTCCGGATGATAGCTGCTCACAGTGCGTATCCTTCCTGCCTGGCCGTGGCCTGCTGCCACGGCTCTGGACTAATTGTAAGCATGCTGATAATTCTGGGAGGGTAATGTTCCGGTCGTCCACTGGGGGCATCCGGAACGCAACGTCGAAAAGGAGCAGTCACATGGGTATCGGCGACAGCATCGGCAAGGCAGCAGAGAACGCCATGGAGGACCTCGCGGGGACAAGCGACCCCACGGAGAAACTGGATGTTCCTGAACCTTCGGACCCCAACAGCGACGTCGAAGTCCACTCCTCCCTCAGTGAGGGGTCCAATGCCATGGAAGCCGAGAAGCAGAAGGCTCCCGGGCTGAAGGCCGGCGCGGCGCCGGGACCGGTGTCGGAATCTCCCCTTGGCGGGGACGCGGACAACTCAGGCCGGTCGAACGACGACGGCGGGCCGGCCGGGAGCGCGGCAACAACTTCCGGCAGCACCACCGGCGCGCCGCGGGACGTTCCGGGTCCCGGCGGACTTCCGGACAGCGACCCTGATGAACTGCGGGCCGATCCCACCGAAGGCGACCAGGACCCCTCCACCAGCACCGGCCGCGGCTAGCGAAAACAGGCTAAACGGAAACAGGCTAACGGGACCGGGCCAACGGGACCAGGCGGACCAGAACAGGCTGGCCAGGAACGGTCAGGCGGGTGGCCCGGAAGGCCACTCGCCCCGGTCCCGCAGCACGTCCCGGAGCAGGTCCGCGCGGTCGGTGACGAGGCCGTCCACGCCGAGGTCCAGCAGGCGGCGCATCTCCGCCGGCTCGTTGATGGTCCAGACGTGGACCACCAGTCCCATAGCGTGGGCGCGCCGGACAAACCCGGGTGTGACCACTTCGATCCCGCCCCTGCGTGCGGGGACCTGAAGGGCCTGCACGTCGTGCAGGACCCGGCGCATGGTCCAGCGGAAGAGAGGTCCGGGCAACACGCGCCCCAGCACCGTGAACAAGGCCACCGGGACAACGCCGGCCGACGACGCCACCGGACTGCTCAGCAGCTTCAGCACCGCCCGCCGGCGTCGGTCCGAGAAGCTGGTCACCAGCACCCGGTGGTGTGCCTGGTGGCGTTCGATGGCGGCGGCGAGGCTGCGGACGGACTTCCAGTCCTTGACATCCACGTTGAGCCGGACGCCGGGCAGCCCGGTCACCAGGTCGTCAAAGGTGGGGACCGGCTCACGGCCGCCGATCTGCGCCCGGGCGACGTCCCCTGCCGTCAGGTCCGCGATCCGGCCGGCGCCGTCAGTCACCCGGTCCAGGGTCCGGTCGTGGAAAACGAGCACCACGCCGTCCGCGGTGGTGTGAACGTCAGTTTCCAGGTACTGGTAGCCGAGTTCGACGGCGGCGCGGAACGCGGCCATGGAGTTCTCCAGCCCTTCCCGCGAAAATCCGCGGTGGGCCATGGCCACCGGCGGCTGCAACCGGGCATCCCCGGAGTGGGTGAAGAACGGCAGGCTCACCCTGCGAGCGTACCCGAGCCACAGGCAAACAAGAACGTAAGCGGCAGTCAGTCCGCTTCCGGAATAATCTCCACGCCGTCGCTGCAGTGCAGCAGCGTACGCCCGCGGCCGCCGTCGAGGTTCACCCATACCGCAGAGTGGTCCCCGGTGATCGCGTCCACCGTGCCGCCGGTTTCAAACCCGGGCGTGAGGACCACCCGGACGCGGTCGCCCTGCCGCAGTTGCTTCCAGTGCGGAGCAGGCGTTGCCCTGCGCAGCGGCGCATCAACAGCGCCGTGTTTTACGTTTCGTGCCATCGTTACCCCTTGAGCCATAAAGGGGAGGTGTCGCCCCCTGCCTCCACGCTAGGGAACAAAGGTGAACGCAAGGTGAGCGCGCGCTGTGAAACAAGCTCAGGGAAGTTGGACACCCAGCGACGCCAGCCGTGCCTCCAGGACCTGGGCCACGCCGTCGTCGTCAAAATGCGGTGCCTGCTGACCCGCGGCAATGATCGCCTCGGGGTGGCCGCTGGCCATCGCATAGCCGTGGCCGGCCCAGCGGAGCATCTCGATATCGTTCGGCATGTCGCCGAAGGCCACCACATCGGCGGCGTCGATGCCCAGCGAGGACGCATATTCGGCCAGCGTCACCGCCTTGTTGACGCCGGGCAGGCACAGTTCCAGCATCGCCACGCCCGGCGAGGAGTGCGTCACGGCGGCGAGATGCCCGACGGCGGGCCGCACCTCCGCGAGAAAGTCGTCCGGGGTGCCCTCCCGGACAATAGCCAGGAACTTCACCACTGAATCATCTGTGGCGAGGGTCTCGGCGAGCGGCGCCGGGGTGAATTCGCTGAGCAGTTCGCTGGATTCGTTTTCGATGAAGCCGGGTTCCAGGTGGAAGCCGGTCAGCGTCTCCGCGGCGAACAGGGCGGCCGGGCGGAGATCCTTGATGATGCGCCGGACCTCCAGGACGGTGTTGATGGCCAGGGTGCGGGCGGACACCAGCTGCCCGGTTTCGAGGTCCCAGACCACCGCGCCGTTGGAACAGATGACGGTGCCGGTATGGCCCAGCTGTTCCTCCAGGGGGTGCAGCCAGCGGGGTGGCCGGCCGGTGACGAAAACGAGTTCGACGCCGGCGTCACGGCAGGCGTGGAAGGCGCGGACGGTGCGGTCACTGATTTTTCCATCGTGCCCAAGGATCGTTCCGTCTATATCGCTCGCTACCAACCGCATCATGCAAGTCTACGTGGCGGGCCCGCGGACCCTTCCGCCGAGCCGGGCCGTGACTTTGGCGGCAGCGGCAGCGCAGGCTTCGCCGAGCGCCTGCAGGCGGTCCTGTGAAACCCGGAACCGCGGCGCCGGGATCAGGACTGCTGCCACCACTTCGCCGCGGTGGTCATGGACAGGTGCCGCAAGCCCCACCTCGTCGATGGAGGTTTCGCCGTAGTTGATGGCCCAGCCTCGGCGGGCGTCGTCTTTCAGCCGGACCAGGTAGGCGTCCAGGCCGGGCTCATCCAGGCCGGGGTGGGTGATGGCGCCGCTGCTGAGGAGGGAACGGACACGGGGCTCGGGTTCCTGGGCAAGGAACACCTGCACCGAAGCGCTGAGGGCATCGTTGTAGCGGGCGCCCAGCGGGGTGGTGTGCTTGATCTGGTGCCGGCTGGCGATTTGTTCAACGCAGATTGACTCGTCACCGCTCCACACCATCAGGGCGCTGGTTTCGCCAGTCTGTTCGGACAGTTCACGCAGCACGGGGTAGGCCACGCGGCGTTCCTCCAGCTCTGCCAGCAGGGGGCCTGCCACGGCTATCAGCCCGAGTCCCAGCCGGAACCGGCGGGTTTCGGCGTCCCGCTCCACCAAGTGCTCCTGTTCAAAGGTGGCCAGGATCCTGGAGACGGTGCTTTTGTGCAGGCCTACACGGTTGGCGATCTCGGTAACCCCGAGGAGCGGCTCATCCGCCGTGAAGGTCCGGAGAACCGCGATGGCGTTGACGATGACGGAGGCGCCCTTGGTGTCGCCGTTGCCCGTGGTCTCGGATTCTGTTGAGCTCATGATGTAAACCATCATTCCCTAAGCGAGGCCGGAAGCGGCGCCAGTTGAGGGCTGGCGCCGCTTCCGGGCGGGACGGGGTTGAGGGCTCTTAGGCTCCGATGATGTTGTACTCGGGGCCGAACGGGAACTTGGTAATGTTTTCCGCGCCGTCTTCGCCCACCACCAGAATGTCGTGTTCGCGGTAGCCGCCCGCGCCCGGCTGGCCGTCGAGGACGGTGATCATTGGCTCCATGGAAACCACCATGCCCGGCTCCAGCACGGTGTCGATGTCCTCGCGCAGTTCCAGCCCGGCTTCGCGGCCGTAGTAGTGGCTGAGGACGCCGAAGGAGTGCCCGTAACCGAAGGTCCGGTTGGCCAGCAGGCCGTGGCTCACGTAGATCCCGTTCAGCTCAGCGGCGATGTCCTTGCAGACGGCCCCCGGCTTGATCAGTTCCAGGCCTCGCTTGTGGACCTCCACGTTGATGTTCCACAGCTCCAGGGAGCGGGCGTCCGGTTCGCCGTAGAACAGGGTGCGCTCCAATGCCGTGTAGTAGCCGGACGTCATGGGGAAGCAGTTCAGGGACAGGATGTCGTGTTCCTGGATCTTGCGGGTGGTGGCCCAGTTGTGTGCGCCGTCGGTGTTGATGCCGGACTGGAACCACACCCAGGTATCACGGATCTCGGAGTCGGGGAACGTCCGGGCGATTTCGTGGACCATGGCCTCGGTGCCGATCAGTGCCACTTCGTATTCGGTGATCCCGGCCGTGATGGCGTTGCGGATGGCCTCGCCGCCGAGGTCGCCGATGCGGGCGCCGTGCTTGATGACGTCAATTTCCTCGGCTGACTTGATCATCCGCTGGCGCATGGCGGCCTGTGCGACGTCCACCAGGGTGGCGGACGGGAACGCTGCCTGGATCTTGTTGCGGTTGTCCAGCGGCAGGGAATCGTCTTCGACGCCGAGCCGGCGGACGTTGATGCCGCGGGTGCGGAGCACCTCCTGGATGGCGAAGATGTAGTTGTCCCGGCGCCAGTCGGTGTAGACGATGTTGTCGCCGAAACTGCGGCGCCACGGCATGCCGGCGTCGATGTTGGCAGTGACGGTCACGGTGTCGTCCTGGGTGACCACCATGCCGTAGGAGCGGCCGAAGGTGGTGTAGAGGAAGTCGGAGTAGTACTTGATCGAGTGGTAGCTGGTGAGGACGACGGCGTCCAGTTCCTTCTCTGCCATGATGCGGCGGAGTCCCGCGACCCGGCGTTCAAACTCGGCGTCCGAGAAAGTGAGGCTGACCTTTTCGCCGTTCTTCAGGATTTTGGTGCGCTCGAGTTCGGTGACGGACGTTGCGTTCTCGGTGGTGATGGTCATCGCAGGGATGCCTTTCTGTTGGGTGCGTTTCTTGGGTGGGGTTGGTCTGGGGGAAGCTATTCGTGGCGCAGCGGTTCCCGGCAGGTTTCCCTGGACAGGGCCACAGCCACCAGGGAAACCAGGGAAGCGGCCACGAGGTACCAGGCCGGCGCCAGGTCATTGGCCGTGGCGGCGATCAGGAGGGTTGCCATAAAGGGGGCGGTGCCGCCGAACAGGGCATTGGAGAGGTTGAAGCTGACGGCGAAGCCGCTGTAGCGGACCCGGGTGGGGAACATCTCCGCCAGGAAACTGGGGAGCGTGCCGTCGTTGAGGGTGAGCATGGCCCCCAGCAGGATCTGGACCAGGACCACCACCAGGAAGTTGCCTGTTCCGAGCAGGGCGAACGCCGGCACGGTCAGCAGGATGAAGCTGATGGATGCTGCGAGCAGGACCTTCTTGCGGCCGTACCGGTCCGAGAGCATCCCGGTCAGGAAGATGAAGCCGATGTACGTCACCAGTGCCACGGTGGTGGCCAGGAACGATTCGGTGGCGCCCAGCCCCAGTTCGGAGGACAGGTACGTGGGCATGTAGCTGAGGATCACGTAGAAGCCGACGGCGTTGAGCAGCACTGCCCCGACGGCCTGGAGCAGCTGCCGCCAGTGGTTCTTGAAGAGGCTGGAGACGGGCGCCGCGGCAGCGTGGTCCCCGGCCTCCAGTTCCCGGAACACCGGGGTGTCTTCGAGTTTTGTGCGGATGTAGCGGCCGATAAGGCCCATGGGGGCGGCCAGCAGGAAGGGCAGCCGCCAGCCCCAGCTGTGCATTGCCTCTGGACTGAGCAGGGTGGTCAGCAGGCCGGCGAGCAGTGATCCAAGGAGCAGTCCTGCCGCCGTGCTGGCGGGAACGACGGCCGCATAGAGGCCGCGCCGGTTGGCGGGGGCGTACTCCACCAGGAACGCGGATGCGCCCGCATATTCGCCGGAGGCGGAGAAGCCCTGGACCACCCTGATGACCAGGAGCAGGACGGGTGCCCAGAGCCCGATCGCGTCGTATCCCGGGATCAGGGCAATGCAGAACGTGGCCCCGGACATGATCAGGATGGACAGCGAGAGGGCGGTTCGCCGGCCCACCCGGTCTCCGATATGCCCCCACACAAAGCCGCCAAGCGGGCGTACCAGGAACGAGATCGCAAACAGGGCGAACGTCAGGAGGAGCCCGGCCTGCGGATCGGAGTCGGGGAAAAAGACTGCCGCGATGGTGACAGCCAGGTAGCCGTACACGGCGTAGTCGAACCATTCGACAAAGTTTCCAATGAAGCTGGCCGCGATAACGCGGCGGCGCGTTTCCTTACTGACGGCGTTGTCAGCGAAAGGGCCTGCGCCGGACTCCGCAGCCAGCGACTGACTGTCCGGCACCGAGGAAGTTTCGTTACTCATGTCTCCACCAAAATTGTTGGGGTTGCATTCAGCGCAACGCTGTTGCAATAGCCTAAGCGTGATCTGGGCCACGGTCAATGGTCCTTTCCATACGCCCATTTTGCAGCTCTGGGGCAACATGGGATCCGCCGGCCCATGGCGCGGCATAGTGAAACAATGGGCAGGGGGTTGCACCAGAAGAACCCGCGTTGCGCCAAGAACTGCGAATTCAGCGGAATTCCGCGTGCTCGGCGGACGCAGCACAGGAGGTTCTCTTGACACCCCGCGTGACGGCTGACATATTCACGAGTACGCGCTATGTGAGTTGTGTTGTGCATTACGCAATAGAATCTGGCAGGGCGGGAGGATCGGGTGCCTGCCCGGACCATCCTTTGGGGTTGCCTGCCCACCCTTTTGGGTAGCCGCCCCGACGGGCCGCGGCTCCTAGAATTGTTAGTCGGGTCGGGATCCTCGTCCGGCCAACGAAAGGAACACAGGAATCATGGTTCACAAAGTCAAGGCAGTCATCGCCAAGGAAAAAAATGCTCCGGTGTCGTTGGAGACCATCCTGGTTCCGGACCCGGGCCCAGGCGAGGCTTTGGTGGATATCCTCACCTGCGGGGTGTGCCACACGGACCTGCATTACAAACAGGGCGGTATTGGCGATGACTTCCCGTACCTGCTCGGTCATGAAGCAACCGGCGTGGTATCTGCGGTGGGTGAGGGCGTGACGGAGGTAGCCCCCGGGGACCGCGTCATCCTGAACTGGCGCGCCGTGTGCGGGCAGTGCCGCGCCTGCGCCAAGGGGCAGCCGCAGTACTGTTTCAACACCGCCAACGCCACCCAGAAGATGACCCTGGAGGACGGCACCGAACTCTCCCCCGCACTGGGCATCGGCGCCTTCGCGGAGAAGACCCTCGTCGCGGCGGGCCAGTGCACCAAGGTTGACCCCGGGGCTGATGCTGCCGCCGTCGGGCTGCTGGGCTGCGGCGTGATGGCCGGCATCGGCGCCGCCATTAACACCGGTGAGGTCAAGCTCGGCGAGTCCGTGGCAGTCATCGGTTGCGGCGGCGTGGGCATCGCAGCGATCGCCGGCGCCAAGCTCGCCGGGGCCACCACCATCATCGCGGTGGACATCGACGCGAACAAGGTCGAAATGGCCAGGTCGCTGGGCGCCACGCACGGCATCGATTCCAGCAAAGAAGACCCCATCGAGGCTATCCGCGCCCTCACGGGAGGCAACGGAGCGGACGTGGTGATTGACGCCGTCGGCCGTCCCGAAACCTACAAGCAGGCGTTCTACGCCCGCGACCTCGCCGGCCGCGTGGTCCTGGTGGGCGTCCCCACGCCGGAGATGACGCTGGAACTGCCGCTGCTGGATGTCTTTGGCCGCGGCGGATCGCTGAAGTCCTCCTGGTACGGCGACTGCCTGCCCTCCCGGGACTTCCCCATGCTCGTCTCGCACTACAAGCAGGGGAACCTGGACCTGGACGCCTTCGTCACGGAGCGCATCACCATCGACCAGGTGGAGGAAGCCTTCGGGAAGATGCATGAAGGCAAGGTCCTGCGTTCGGTGGTGGAGCTCTAATGGCGCTCACCATCGAAAACCTCGTCACCTCGGGCACGTTTTCGCTCGACGGCGGCACCTGGGACGTGGACAACAATGTTTGGATCGTGGGCGACGACACCGAGTGCGTGATCATCGATTCCCCGCACGACGCTGCGGCGATCATCAACCAGGTCCGGGGCCGGAAGGTCCTGGCAATCCTGCAGACCCATGCGCACAACGACCACATCGGCGCCGCCCGTGAGGTCGCTGACGCCGTGGGCGCACCGATCTACCTCAACCCGGAAGACCTGGTCCTCTGGGAACAGGTCTACCCGGACGCCAAACCGGACCGGGATCTGCACGACGGCGACGTCTTCGAGGTGGGTGGGGCTGCCCTGCGGGCCATCCACACCCCAGGCCACTCCCCCGGTTCCACCTGCTTCTACCTGGAAAGCGAAGGAACGGTCTTCACCGGGGACACCCTGTTCAACGGGGGCCCCGGCGCCACCGGGCGGTCCTACAGCGACTACCCCACCATCCTCACCTCTATCCGCGAACGGCTGCTCACCCTCCCGGGCGAAACAGTGGTCCGCACCGGCCACGGCGACAACACCACCATCGCCGCGGAGCGAGAGACCCTGGCGAAGGTGGCTCAGTAGCAGCAGGTTCAACAGCAGTGCCGCCGGGGCGCGCCGGGAAAGCCCGGCGCGCCTTCTCGGTGGCATCAGCCGTGCAGCAGGACAACGAGCAGTGCAACAGGACGAGCAGGACGTATGCCGGTTAGGAAGTTGGAACGATGAAGTTCGGTAAGCAGCCCGCCCCCGTCGCGGATATCAACGAGGATGACCTCGAGGTCCATAAGCCCAAGAGCGAGGCCGCCGGCGTCAAGGCCGTGATGGTGGCGCTGGAACGCGCGGTGGCGCAGGCCGGCGTGGCCCGGACGGCCCATTCATTGCTGCGGTTGAACCAGCGGGGCGGTTTTGACTGCCCGGGCTGCGCGTGGCCCGAATCGGACAGGAAGCGCAAGGCGGCCGAGTTCTGCGAGAACGGCGCCAAGGCGGTGGCGGAGGAGAACACCCTGCGCACGGTTGGGTCGGAGTTCTGGGCCAAGCACTCGATCGCTGAGCTTTCGACGAAGACGGAGTACTGGCTGGGCAACCAGGGCCGGCTGAGCGAACCGGTGGTGATCCGGGCGGGCGAGACGCACTACTCGCCGATTTCCTGGGCTGAGGCGTTTGACCTGATCGGCGAACACGTCCGGGCGTCCACACCGGACCGGTGCGTCTTCTACACCTCCGGGCGGACCGCGAACGAGACCGCGTTTATGTACCAGCTCTATGCCCGGGCGATCGGCACCAACAACCTGCCGGACTGCTCCAACATGTGCCACGAGTCCTCCGGCTCGGCGCTGAACCCCACCATCGGCATCGGCAAGGGCACCGTGTCGCTGGACGATATCCACGACGCCGAGCTGATTTTTGTGGTGGGGCAGAACCCGGGCACCAACCACCCGCGCATGCTGTCGGCGTTGAAGGAGTGCAAGGACAAGGGCGGCAAGGTGGTGGCGGTCAACCCGCTGCCCGAGGCCGGCCTGTTCAACTTCAAGGACCCGCAGACCGTTTCCGGGGTCGTCGGCGGCGGCACGCCCCTCGCGGATGAGTACCTGCAGATCAAGGTGGGCGGTGACCTGGCACTGTTCCAGGCGCTTGGGCACCTGCTCCTGGCCGAGGAGGAGCGGAACCCGGGTTCCGTCGTCGACCATTCCTTCATCGACGCCCAGACCGACGGGTTCGACGCCTACCGCCAGGCGCGCGCCGAGCTGGACTGGGCCGAGACGGAGAAGGCCACCGGCCTCACCCGGGCCCAGATCGAGACCGTTGCCGGGATGCTGATCAAATCCAAGGCCAGTATTTTCTGCTGGGCCCTGGGCGTGACCCAGCAGCCGCACTCGGTGGACACCATCAAGGAAATGGTCAACGTCCTGCTGCTGCAGGGCAACTTCGGCAAGCCCGGTGCCGGCGCCTGCCCCGTCCGCGGACACTCCAACGTCCAGGGCGACCGGACCATGGGCATCTGGGAAAAGCCCAAGGAATGGCTCCTCGACGCGCTCGATACCGAGTTCGGGATCGCCTCCCCGCGGCACCACGGCTACGACGCCGTCGAGGCCATGGAAGCGTTCGAACGCGACGAGGTGGACGTGTTTGTCTCCATGGGCGGGAACTTCTCCCTGGCCTGCTCGGACACCGAAACGCTGGAAGCGGGCATGCAGCGGATCGGCCTGACCGTGCACATCTCCACCAAACCCAACCGCTCCCACATCGTCCACGGCCGCACCTCGCTGATCCTGCCCACGCTGGGCCGGACGGACAAGGACGACAAGCACCCCAAGGGAGCCCAGTTCCTGTCCGTGGAGGACTCCATGTCCGTGGTGCACTCCACGCAGGGCCGGCTGACCCCGGTCTCCGAGCACCTGCTCGCAGAGCCCGTCATTGTGGCGCGGATGGCTGAGGCTACGTTCGGCCCGGACCACTCGGTGGACTGGAAGGCGATGGCCGAGGACTACGACGTGATCCGCGACCACATCGCCCGTGTCCTGCCCGGCTTCGAGGACTTCAACACCCGGGTCCGGACCAAAAACGGGTTCGTCCTGCCCAACCCGCCACGCGACACCCGGTCCTTCAAAACGGACATCGGCCGCGGGCGCTTCACCGTCAGCCCGCTGGAGTACCTCACCCCGCCGGACGGGCACCTGGTCCTGCAGACCATCCGCAGCCACGACCAGTACAACACCACCTACTACGGCCTGGACGACCGCTACCGCGGCATCTCGGGCGGCCGTCGGGTGATCCTGATCCACCCCGAGGACCTGGTGGAGCTGGGTTTCAAGGACCGCGACCTCGTGGACGTGGTCAGCACCTTCCGCGGCCACGACAGGAAGGCGGACAAGTTCCGCCTCGTCGCCTACCCCACCGCCAAGGGCTGCGCGGCAGCGTACTTCCCCGAGGCCAACGCCCTGGTCCACAAGGAAAACGTGGCCCGCGAATCCAACACCCCCGGCTTCAAAGCCATGTTCGTCCGCTTCACCCCGCATGGTGCGGACGGCGCCGCGGAGGTTTCTTCGGAGGAACTGGAGCCTGCCACGGAGGGGCTAATCCCCGGGCGATCTTACAAGAGGGAGCCAGTAAGGACATGACGACGACGGCGACATGCGGCGAGTGCCCGCGTGTCGCCGTCGCCGGGTGGGTGAGCGCGCCCAACCCCAGAGCCGGTGGTTGAGCCTGTCGACCCGAAAACCCGTGGGTGACCAGGTCGAAACCCGGGCACGGTGAGCCGGTCGAAACCCAGAGCCGGTGGGTGAGCCGGTCGAAACCCCAGAGCCGGTGGTTGAGCCGGACGAAACCCGGAGCCCTGTGGGTGAGCCGGTCGAAACCCAGAGCCCTGTGGGTGAGCCCGTCCAAACCCAGAGCCGGTGGGTGAGCCCGTCGAAACCCGGGCACGGCGGGTGAGCCGGTCGAATCCCGGAGCCTGCTGGTGGGTGCTTCAGAGGGCGCAGGAGTGCGGTTGGTCAGGCGGGTGGGGCGTGCAGGAACCGCTCGAATCCCTCTTCGCCCGGGGAGAGCCTGGCGTAGATGAAGTCCGGAGGGCTGCCGGCGGTTTCCACGGTCCCGGACTGAAGGTGGTGGGGCCAGTGGGGTGGTTCCCAGTCGTGGTGTTCTGCTTTGTAATGCCTCTTCGCCCGGGGAGAGCCTGGCGTAGATGAAGTCCGGAGGGCTGCCGGCGGTTTCCACGGTCCCGGACTGAAGGTGGTGGGGCCAGTGGGGTGGTTCCCAGTCGTGGTGTTCTGCTTTGTAATGCCTGCCGGTGGGTGAGGTCCAGCCCGGCGGCGCGTTTTTCGTGGCTGGATCGGGTGTCCAGCCGCTGTTGTGTTTGAGCCGGTGATGTTTCGGGCAGAGCTGCGCCAGGTTGCTGATTCCGGTGGTTCCCCCGTGCTGCCAGGCCGTGAGGTGGTCGGCCTCGTTATCCAAGGAGGCGTTGCTGCAGCCGGGGAACGTGCATTTACCATCCCGAAGCTGCAAAGTCTTTTTCATGGCCCGGGTCAGCCGGTAGCTGGTGCGGCCGATCTCCAGCGGCGCCCCGTCACGCGGGTCCACGAGGACCCGGTAGAACGAGGTGGCCCCGTTGGCGACCAGCTGGCGGGCCATCGACGGCGGAATCGGCCCGTACCCGTCCAGGACCGCCGGCTCCTCGGTCAGGCCCAACAGGGAGAACACCGGCACGGTGACCAGCACCTGCGCCCGGACCTCCGAGAGACGGCCATCGGTTCCGGGACCGGTAACGTCACCGGCTCCGTGACTGGCTCCCGGACTGGTGGCTCCGGGACTGGTGGTTTCGGGAGCGGCGGTGGCTGGTCTGGTGGTGCCGCCGAGGAGCCACCCGGCATACAGGTCCGCCCGCAACTGCGTCAGGGTCCGGCCCGCCCCCGGCCCCTGCAGCCCCCGGCCGGCGGCGGTAAGCCGGTTCCAGACCGCCGTGGCCTGCCCCGCAGGCAAGTACGCCGAAAGCGAGGCCATCCCGTCCGGCTCCGGCCGGAACTCCACCCGCCGATCCGCCACACCCCTGGCATGGCGCTTCTCAATCGACGCCGCATGGTGGCGTTCCCGCCACGTCCGGGCCCTGGCCCTGAACCGGTACGCCGGCATCTCCCCCACCAACGCTGCCGTGGCCGGCCTCGGTACGTCCGGGTCCAGGAACTGCGCCTCCAGAGCCGCCGCACCGGCCCGGTCCAGGCCGACCGCCTCATCCACCATCACCAGCGCGTGCTGCCAGGTGATCGCCCCGTCCTGCAACGCCGACACCGTCAACGGCAACTCCCCTACCAGCGCATGCGACGCGGACAGAAACGCACCCGCGGCCCGGGAACCCAACGACAGCAGGGCCCCGATCTCCGCCGCGACAGCCATCTCCAAAGCCTGCACCGGAGCGTCCGGCGGCGCCGCAGCGTAGGCGGTCTCCGCGTACGCCGCGGCAGCCCGGGCCTTCAACCATGCGAACCCGGCCTCCGCCTCACGCGCCACCGCAAGAATATCCAAGCACCCATCCCCCAGCCCCGCCAACGGATCAACCTCCGAAAACGGCACCGCACCACGCTCAACCACCTCGGCATGAAGCACGGCAAGAGCAGCCCTGACATCACTCCTCGCCTTCACCACCGCCGCTTTCCCCATAAAACAATCATCACAAGGGGGTCTGACAAAACAGGGCCTGTAACCGGGTCCCCGGGAATTTTTCCTGAAATTTTTAGGGTCCGGTTCCACGACCCCCGCGGAGCGCCAGCGATTGCGCTCTTCAGGGTCACATCCGCTCCACCCCGCGAGCTGGCGGTTACCGGCAATCTTCGACGCCCGGACGGCCGCTAAGTTCCATCTCGCGGTGACACGAAAAACCGGGGGCCGCCAGTTGGCAGCCCCCGGTTTCCCGATGGGGTTTAGACAGGTTCAACCAGCGGGCTGGTCAGCCGCGGAGGCGCTCCATGCCGGGGTCGAAGAGCGGTTCGGGAGTGACAGTAGCGGCCACCCGGCGCCCGAAGTACTCGATTTCCACCGAGTCGCCCTCGGACACCGAGGCCGGCAGCCAGGCGTAAGCAATGGGCTTGCGCACCGTGTAGCCGTAGGCGGCACTGGTGACGTAACCGGCAGCCGAGCCGTTCACGTACACCGGTTCCTTGCCCAGCACGATGGACGTGCCGTCGTCGACCGTCAGGCACCGCAGTGCCCGCGTGGCAGGCTGCTCCTTGCGGGCGGCGAGAGCCTCGGCACCCACAAAACCGGTCTTGTCCTTGGCCACGGAGAAACCCAGGCCGGACTCGTACGGGTGGTGCTCGGACGTCATGTCCGTACCCCAGAGCCGGTAGCCCTTTTCGAGCCGCATGCTGTTGAAGGCGCCGCGGCCGGCCGCGATGATGCCGTGCTCCCGGCCCGCCTCGAACAGCAGGTCCCAGAGCTTGAGCCCGTGCTCGGCGGTGGTGTAAAGCTCCCAGCCCAGCTCGCCCACGTAGGAGAGCCGCATGGCTGTGACGGGAATGCCGCCCACGGAGATTTCCTTGGTCCGGAAGTACTTCAGGCCGTCATTGGTGAGGTCGTCGGCGCTGACCTTGCCGATCACCTCGCGGGCCAGCGGGCCCCACAGCCCGATGCAGCAGGTGCTGCCGGTGATGTCGGAGACATGCACCCACTGGGAAGGATCGGTGGCCGACTGCTTCCGCGCCTCCACCCGCAGGTAGTCAAAGTCCACGTTGCTGTTGACACCCAGCTGGAAGTCTTCCTCCGCCAGCCGTGCAACGGTCACGTCACTGCGGATGCCGCCGTCGTGCTCCAGCAGCAGGCAGTACGTCACGGCACCGGGCTTCTTGGCGATGTTGCCCGTGCTGAGCCGGTGCAGCAACGCCTGCGCGCCCGGGCCCACCACGGACAGCCGCTTCAGCGGCGTCATGTCGAAAAGTCCGACGGCGGTACGCGTCTTCCACGCCTCGGCGGCAGAGATGGGGGAAGAGAACATGGCGGACCAGGGGTCACGCTCCGGCGTCTGCCATTCGGCCGGCAGCTCCTCGAGCAGGCCGCGGTTGGCCTCGAACCAGTGCGGCCGCTCCCAGCCGGCGGACTCCAGGAAGAACGCCCCCAGTTCCTTCTGCCGGACGTTGAACGGGCTGACGCGCAGGTCCCGCGGGGATTCCTTGGGCTGCAGCGGGTGCAGGACATCGTAGATTTCCACGAAGTTCTGCTGGGACGTTTCGCTGACGTACGCATCGGAGGTCTGCACCTTCTCGAAGCGGGTGAGCTCACAGCCGTGCAGGTCGGTGTGCGGGTGGCCCTCGATCAGGAGCTCGGCCATGGCCTTGGCCACACCGGCGGAGTGCGTTACCCAGACCGCTTCGGCCACAAAAAGGCCCTCGACGTCCGGGGCCTCGCCGATGAGCGGGCCGCCGTCCGGGGTGAAGGAGAAAATGCCGTTGAAGCCGTCGTTGATCTGCGTGCCGTGCAGGGCCGGCAGCAGGTCCTGGCAGTCCTCCCAGGCCGGGGCGAAGTCCTCGAGGGTGAAGTCCAGGCGGGACGGCATGTGGTGGTCGGACATTTCCTCGGCGCCCACGCGCGGCAGGTTGGCCATGTCCACAGGCATGGGCTTGTGCGCGTAGCTGCCGATCCCGATCCGGTCCCCGTGCTCGCGGAAGTACAGGTCGCGGTCCTGGTAGCGCAGGATGGGCTTGCTGGCACCGTTGGGCAGTTCGTTGACACCGCGCAGCGCGTCCAGCGGTGTGGTCTTGACGTACTGGTGCGCCAGCGGCAGCAGCGGCACGCTGAGCCCGGCAAGCTTGCCGAGCTCACGGCCCCAGAATCCTGCACAGGAGACCACGATGTCCGCCGGGATGACACCGGATGAGGTCTCCACCCCGGTCACCTTGCCCCCCCACTGGGCGATGCCGGTGACGGCGGTGGAACCGAGGTAGGTAACCCCGGCGGCGCGGGTCTTGGCGATGAGCAGTTGCACGGCGCGGGCGGCGGATGCCAGGCCGTCGCTGGGCACGAGGAGGCCGCCCAGGATGCGGCGTCCGTCGGCAAGGGCACCCTTGTTCAGCAGCGGGTAGTGCTTCTCGCACTCGTCGGCGTCGATGATCCGGCCTTCAACGCCCCAGGAGGTGGCGTAGCCGAGCTTGCGCTTCAGGTCCTCCAGCCGGGTTTCCGTGGTGGCCAGTTCCAGCCCGCCCACCTGGTTGAAGCAGGAAACGCCGTCCGCGCTGAGCGAGAGCAGCTTTTCCACCGTGTAGCTGGCAAATTCGGTCATGGTCTTGGACGGGTTGGTCTGGAAGACCAGGCCCGGGGCGTGCGATGTGGAACCGCCCGCCAGCTCCAGGGGCCCCTGTTCCACCACCGTGATGTTGGTCCAGCCGCGGGTGGCGAGTTCGTCGGCAAGGTTGGTACCAACGATGCCGGCGCCGATGATGACAACGCGTGGTGATGCGCTCATAGATAGTTCTCCTGTTTGCTTTGCGGGCGTTCGCGTTAGCGGAATACGACAGTGCGGGTGTTGTTGAGCAGGACGCGGTGCTGGCAGTGCCACTTCACGGCACGGGCCAGCGCCTGCGTTTCGGCGTCCCGGCCCACGGTCACCAGCGCGTCTGCGTCCAGGCTGTGGTCCACGCGGAACACCTCCTGCTCGATGATGGGTCCCTCATCCAGGTCAGCCGTGACGTAGTGCGCGGTGGCGCCCACCAGCTTCACGCCGCGGTCGTAGGCCTGGTGGTAGGGCTTGGCACCCTTGAAGCCGGGCAGGAATGAGTGGTGGATGTTGATGGCCCGGCCGCGGAGGCTGGCGCAGAGGTCGTTGGACAGGACCTGCATGTAGCGGGCCAGGACCACCAGGTCCGCGTTGTACTCGGCCACGAGCTCCAGCAGCCGGGCTTCCGCCTCGGGCTTGGTGGCTGCAGTCACCGGGACGTGGATGAAGGTCAGCCCGGCGGCCTCCGCCATGGGGCGGAGGTCCTCGTGATTGGAAACCACGACGGCGATCTCCGCACCCAGGCTGCCGGCCTGCCACCGGAAGATGAGGTCGTTGAGGCAGTGCCCGAACTTCGAGACCATCACCAGCAGCCGCTGGGGCCTGCCGTCGTTGAAGGTGTAGTCCATGCCGAACTCACCGGCGATGGGCGCGAAGGCGGCTGAGAGGCTGTCCACGTCCTGGTAATTGAGCCCGTTCTCATGGTGGATGTCCGCGCCCAGGGTGAACGCGGTCCGCAGGTAAAGCTTTGCGCTGACGTGGTCGTCGAACTGCTGGTGCTCCACGATGTCGAAGCCGCGGTCTGCCAGGAAGGCGGTGACAGCACGGACGATCCCGGGCTGTTCGGGGCAGGACAAGGTGAGGACGAACTGGGCCCGGCGGGTGGTGGCACCTGCGGTCGCCGCGCCTGCTGCCGCGGTGGCGCCGGCAGTGGTGCTTCCTGACGGGATGTTCTCAAGAAGGATCGTCATGGTGTGCTCCTAAAGGTGTTGGGGGGAAGGCTTGCTGGCATCGGCGCCGGGGGCGTCGCCCGGACAGGTGCCGTCCGGGCAGCGTTCCCCGCACTCATGTTTGGTGACGAAGTCGAACTGGACGCCGCCGTGCTGGTCCACCCCTGTACGGATGGCGCGCTCCACGACGGAGTCAGCCAGCCGCCGTCGGAGGGAGAGCGGGTCCCGGCGCAGGTCCTTGACCAGGGCGAAACAGAGCAGCAGCATCACCAGCACGAACGGCAGGGCGGCCACGATGGTGATCCGTTGCAGTCCGGACAGCGCCTCGGAGGGCTCATCGCCGCCTGCCAGCATCATCACCGCGGCTACTGCGCCGGTGAGCAGGCCCCAGAAGATGACCAGCCCGCGCTTCGGGTCAGCGGATCCGTTGGAGCTCAGGGACGCCATGATGATCGACGCCGAGTCGGCACCGGTGATGAAGAAGATGGCTACCAGGACCATGGCCAGGACAATGACGGACGCGGTCAGCCACTCCGGCATGGACATGTTGCGGACCAGGTCGAACAGGGCTCCGTCGAAGTCGATGGACGGTGAACCGCTGGCCATGGACACCAGGCCGGGGGTACCCGCCTTGTCAGCTTCCTGCTGGACGTGGAAGGCGGTTCCGCCGAAGATGCCGAACCAGATGACGCTGACGATGCTGGGGACCAGCAGGACGCCGGTGACGAACTGGCGGATGGTGCGGCCGCGGCTGATGCGGGCAATGAACATGCCCACGAACGGCGTCCAGGATACCCACCAGGCCCAGTAAAAGATGGTCCAGCCGGACATCCAGGTCCGCAGCGCCTCGTCACCGACGGCCTCGGTGCGGGAGGACATCTCAGCCAGATCCCTGGCGTAGTCGCCCACTGCCGCGGGAATGAGGTTGAGGATAAACAGGGTGGGCCCGGCGATGAAGACGATGAGCGCCAGGACAACGGCAAGGACCATGTTGATGTTGGACAGCCACTGGATGCCGCGGCTGATGCCGGACACGGCCGAGGCCACGAAGCAGGCTGTCAGGACGGCGACGATGGCCACCAGGACGGGCGTGCCCACCTCGCCGATCCAGCCGTTGGAGGTAAGCCCGCTGCCGATCTGGAGGGCGCCAAGGCCCAAGGAGGCTGCCGTGCCGAAGAGGGTGGCGAAGATCGCCAGGATGTTGATGAACTTGCCCACCGGGCCTTCCACCGTCCTGATGCCGAACAGCGAAGTGAATGCTGCGGAGATCAACTGTCGGCGGCCCAGCCGGTAGGTGCCGTAGGCCATGGCGATGCCGACGACGGCGTACATGGCCCAGGGGTGCAGGGTCCAGTGGAAGATGGAGGTGGCCATCGCGGTCTGGATGGCCGCCGGAGTGCGTCCGTCCACCGTTCCGGGCGGCGGGGAGATGTAGTGGTAGAGCGGCTCTGCCACGCCGTAGAACATCAGGCCGATGCCCATGCCGGCGGCAAACATCATGGCGATCCAGGAGACCGTTTTGAATTCTGGCTTTTCGCCGTCCTTGCCGAGGGGGATGTTGCCCCACTTGCCGAGGGCAAGCCACAGGATAAAAACGACAAACAACGAGGCCAGGACCATAAAGAGCCAGCCCGTGTATTCCATCACCCAGTTGAGGGCGGTTGTTGACGTGGCCGCCAGGCTGTCCCGGCCCAGGAAGCCCCAGGCCACAAAGGCCAGGGCCACTGCACCGGTGATGCCGAAGGTGGCTTTGTCCAGGGTGAGCTTTCGGTTCCGGCGCTCCGCCACGGCCTGTTCGGCCTTGGTCTGGCGGAGTTCCTGCATGATCTGTTCGGTGTCTTCGGCCTCGGACGCGGGACCGTGGGAGGCGGGAAGGTTTTCGGCTTCGGGCCAGACGTCGTTGTCCGGACGGGTTTCACTGTTTAGAGCCATGAGCAGGTCCTTTGGTTCGGATTCACGGGCTGGCGCTTAGACTTGGCCGCCCATCCGCCGTGGGGGACGTTGGGGACGTCCGTCGATTCGGTGATCATGATGCGGCCTTCGATCACTGTTGTTTGGTGGTGGCGTACCGGCATTTTGGCCGGTGGCGCGTCGACGCTTACGTCACGGAGGCTGAACCCGGAGGTGTCCAGCTGCAGGGCTTCCCCGGGTGCCGGTTCGCTGAGCGGGCCTGCCTTGTGCACGATGGTCCTTTTTCTTTGTTCCAGGTTCCTCGGGGACAATTCGTGAGTTCCGTCATGAACAACAGCACTCGCAATAAGCAACAGAGTGCGCCACCTCACACCGCTTGTCAAGGGTTTTTGCTTCTATTGCGACCCCTCCGGCGCTTATTGCGGAGGCCTTGACAGCGGGCACAGCAAAGATCATCCTGTTTCAGATGACGGGGCCTGTTGCGTCAGCAGCAATCGATGACTGTGCACGAAAAAGGCCCCGGACGTTTTAGTCCAGGGCCTTTCCCCATAAGGCGGGCGCGGCACACCAGCCGACGGCCGCGCGATTCGGCTTCAGCCCGCGATCGTCGCCAGCACCGCCCCTGCCTTCACTACTCCGCCGGCTTGGGCCCGGACATCCGTGACGGTTCCCCCGCGGTGGGCGGCAACCTGCGTCTCCATCTTCATCGCCTCAAGCACCACCACAGGGTCCCCCGCCGACACCTCGGCGCCCGGCTCCACCAGCCACTTCACCACCGTCCCAGCCATCTCAGCCCGCAGCTCTCCGGGGGCGGCAGCTGCAGCCGCAGCGCCGCCGTCGTACTCCGCGTCGAGGGAAACCCCTGCGGGGACGGGGGCGCCCGAACGTGCCCAGCCGTCCAGCAGCGCTGCGGGAAGGCCGACGGCGAGGCGCCGGCCATCGACGTCCACGGTGATGGTGCGCCGCGCGCCTTCCGGAACGGTGGTGCCGAAGCCGGGATCTGCAGGGATGAATCCGGCAAAGTCGGTTTCGATCCAGCTGGTGTGGACGAGCAGCGCAGTCTCTGACGTGAAGTCCGGCGCCTCGACGACGGCGCGGTGGAACGGCAGGACGGTTGCCACGCCGGTGATCTCCATTTCGGCCAGGGCGCGGCGGGCGCGGCGCAGCGCCTGCTGCCGGTCCGCCCCGGTAACAATGAGTTTGGCCAGCAGGGAGTCGAACTGCGGCGCCACGATGGACCCTGCACGCACCCCGGAATCCAGCCGGATGCCCGGACCGGTGGGGCCGCTGAACGTGGCGATGGTTCCCGGCGAGGGCAGGAATCCGCGGCCCACGTCCTCGGCGTTGAGCCGGAATTCAAAGGAGTGGCCGCGGGGCTCGGGATCAGAGGCGAAGCGCAGGGTTTCACCGGCGGCGATCCGCAACTGCTCCTGGACCAGGTCCACGCCCGTTGTTTCCTCCGTGATGGGGTGCTCCACCTGGAGTCGGGTGTTCACCTCAAGGAAGGCCACCGTGCCGTCGGCGGCCACCAGGAACTCCACCGTCCCGGCCCCCGTATAGGCGGCTTCGCGGCAGACGGCTTTGGCGCCATCATAAATCTGCCGGGTCTGCTGCTCGGTGAGGAAGGGCGCCGGCGCCTCTTCCACCAGCTTCTGGTGCCGACGCTGGAGCGAGCAGTCGCGCGTTCCCACCACCACCACGTTCCCGTGCCGGTCCGCCAGGATCTGCGCCTCCACATGCCGGGGCCGGTCCAGGTACCGCTCCACAAAGCACTCGCCGCGGCCGAACGCCACTACGGCTTCGCGGACGGCGGAGTCGAATGCTTCCTCGATCTGATCCATCTCACGGACCACCTTGAGCCCCCGCCCGCCGCCGCCAAACGCGGCCTTGATGGCAATCGGAAGGCCGTGCTCTTCGGCAAAAGCCCTCGCCTCCGCAGCCGAGGCAACCGGCCCGTCGCTGCCAGCCACCAGGGGAGCGCCTGCGCGGACGGCGATCTCGCGGGCCGTAATCTTGTTGCCGAGCAGACGGATGGCTTCCGGGCCGGGTCCGATCCAGGTCAACCCGGCATCGAGGACAGCCTGGGCAAAGTCGGCGTTCTCGGACAGGAACCCGTACCCGGGGTGCACTGCGTCCGCTCCGGAGTCCGCGGCGACCCGCAGCAGCCTGGGGATATCAAGGTAGGTATCCGACGGCGCGTTGCCGGCCAGGCTGTAGGCCTCGGTGGCCGCCCCCACGTGCATGGCGTCGGCGTCCACGTCCGCATACACGGCGACAGACTCCAGGCCGGCGTCCTCGCAGGCGCGGGCGATGCGGACGGCGATTTCTCCGCGGTTGGCAATCAGGACCTTGCGCATTGTGCTGCTCACTTTTTCTTGGAAACGTTGGGGGAAGTGCTGGACAGCCCAAGGGGCGGGGCATACCCGGGGGCCCAGCGGAACCTGATGCGGCCGCCGATGGGGACCTGGGCGGCAAGGTCCAGCTGGTGGTCCACCACCACGCCCACCACGGGATAGCCACCGGTGATGGGATGGTCCGCCAGGAACAGCACGGGCTGCCCCTCCGGGGGGACCTGGATGGCGCCGGACATCGTTCCCTCGCTGGCCAGTTCCCCGTCCCGGCACCTCTTGAGGGGCTCGCCGTCCAAGCGCATCCCCACGCGGTTGGAGCGCGGGGTCACCGTCCAGTCCTGCGTGCAGAGTGATTCCAGCGCGGCGGCGTCGAACCACTCATCCCGGGGACCGGGGACGACGTCCAGGACGGTCACCCCGGCATCCGGATACTCCGGCTGGAGCTCCGGATTGCCCACCACGTTGGAGGACGTTGCGGCTCCGGCGGCAAGCAGCTGGCCCGCGGCCAACGGTGCCGGCCCAAGGCCGGCGAGCGTGTCGGTAGACCGGCTGCCCAGCACGCTTTCGGCGTCCGCGCCACCGCGGATGGCGAGGTAGCTGCGGCAGCCTCGTTCCGGCGCGCCAAGGGTCAGGATTTCGCCGTCCAGCAGGGCAAACGCCGTGGCCATGGGCACCTCGCGCACCTGCTCCGGCAGGCCGGCGTCATCTGTGTCACCGGCATTGACGTTCGACGGCGTGAGCACAGTAAGTGCCGCGGGCGCGCCTGTCACAGCAAGCACCTGGTCACCCACGGCCTGCACGCGCAGCCCGCCGGCGACGGTCTCCACGACGGCGGCGGAGGGCTGGTTGCCCACCACGCGGTTGGCGCGGCGCAGGGAAGAACGGTCAAGGGCGCCGGCCGCCGAGACTCCCAGCCCGCCGTGGCCGGGACGGCCGAGGTCCTGGACCAGGCTTTGAAGCCCGGGCGAGAGGATCCGCAGCCCGGCAGCTGTGCCGGCCTCACGCGCAACCGCAGCACCGGATTCCGCCGTGCCGGCGGACCCCGCGGAAACCTCCACCAGCTCCCGCACGGCCCGGAACTGCACCCGGTCCCCGGGCGCGGCCAAGGCAGGCTGCTCCCGGCTGAGGTCCCACATAGGTGCTGCGGTGCGGCCGATCAGTTGCCAGCCGCCCGGGGATTTGCGCGGGTATACGGCCGAGTAGTTGCCGGCCAGCGCCACCGAGCCCGCCGGAACAGCCGTCCGCGGCGAGCTCCGGCGCGGCACTTCCAGGACTTGGTTTTCGCCCACCATGTACCCGAAACCGGGTGCGAAACCGCCAAAGGCAACAGTCCAGACCTGCCCGGTATGGGCGGCCACCACTCCCTCGGCCCCCAGGCCGGTGAGCCGCCCCACTTCGGCGAGGTCCTCGCCGTTGTACACGGTCTCGATGGTGACCAGCATGCCCTCGGTGTGGGGCCGGACGGTCAGGTCCATCGCCATCAGGCGCTGGGCCATGCGGCGGGCGGCAGCAGGCGAATCCGCCGTGACCATCACGGTTTCGGCGGCGGCCAGGACGTCCACCTGGCCGTCCAGCGGTTCCTCCAGGAGGAGGGCCTGCAGTGCCAGGACGTCCTGGAGCCCGGAGAGTTGGGCGAGCACCGCCGTGGTGCCCACCGGCCGGACGGCGCGGACCCGGGCAGCAGTGCCGGGATTGGTGACAGTTTCCATGGGAATCAGGCCGCGCCGCTCAGGCGTGGCTGCCCTGCGCGGTGCCGTTGTGGAGCAGGTTGAGGTCCGCTTCCGGCTGCGGGTCTCGGCCCAGGCGCATGCCCACGATGGTGATGACGGCGGTCAGGGCGATGTAGCCGGCGATCAGGTACCAGCCGCCGGATGCCGCGCCGTAGAGAGCGGTGAAGATCAGCGGAGCCACGGCACCTCCGATGACACCGGCCAGGGTGTAGGCCAGCGAGCTGCCCGCGTAGCGGAGGCGGGCCGGGAACTGCTCGGTGATGAAGGCGGCCTGCGGGCCGTACATAAAGGCGTGCAGGGCCAGGCCGATCACCACGCCGATGGTCAGCATCGCCACGGACCTGCCCTGGATCATCAGGAAGAACAACGGGATGTAGGCGGCCGTTGCCGCGGCGGCAATGCCGTAGAGCCAGCGGCGGTTGAAACGGTCCGTCAGGGCGCCGGCGGCCGGGATGAGGAACAGCTGGAAAGCAGAGCCGATGAGGATGGCGGCAAGCACGTTGCCCGTGGTCATTCCCAGTTCCTTGGTGGCGTAGACGGCAACAAACACCGTGAACAGCGAATAGAGCACGTCGGGGCAAACCCGTGAGAGGGCAGCCGAGACCAGGGCCCGGGGTTCGGTGGTGAAGACTTCCTTGATGGGCGCCTTGGGACGGTCCCCCTTGGCCTGGATGGCTTTGAAGACCGGGGTTTCCTCCAGCTTGAGGCGGATCAGCAGGCCGAAGACCACCAGGACGGCCGAGGCGAGGAAGGCTACGCGCCAGCCCCAGGAGAGGAACGCCTCGGTGCTGAGCGAGGCCGCCAGGACGGCAAGGACGCCGTTGGCCATGAGGTTGCCGGCCGGCGGGCCGATCTGGGCCGCCGAGGACCAAAAGCCACGCTTGTTGGGGTCGCCGAATTCGCTGGACAGCAGTACCGCACCGCCCCATTCACCGCCGACGCCGATGCCTTGGGCCAGGCGCAGGAGCACCAGGATGGTGGGGGCTGCGACGCCGATGACCGAGTAGTCAGGCAGCGCACCGATGAGGACGGTGGCGATGCCGATCAGCACCAGGGTGAAAACGAGGACATACTTGCGGCCGATCTTGTCACCGAGGCGGCCGAAAATGACGCCGCCGATGGGGCGGGCCAGGTAGCCCACCGCGAAGGCCGAGAAGGAGAGGAGCAGCCCCACAAACTCGTCATCGGAGGGAAAGAAAATCTTGGGGAACACCAGCGCCGAGGCGACGGAGTAGATGGCGAAGTCGTAGTACTCGAGCGACGTGCCGGTGAGGCTGGCGATATACGCCTTGAGCGCGCCGGCCGGCGGCTTCCTTGCCGCAGTCCTTGCTGCCTTGTTGGTGCTGGTCATGTTTTCCTCCGGGGGTGAGGGGTGGTGCGAAAGGCCGGGAAGCGGCCGGGGATGGGTTTAGAGGAACGAGCCGATGGTGACACCGGCGTCCCCCAGAGCGGACTTCACCGCGGCGGCCATGGCTACGGCCCCCGGCGAGTCACCGTGCACGCAGATGCTTTCTGCGTGGATGTCCAGGATGGAACCGTCGATGGCCCGGACGGACCCTTCGGTGGCCATCCGCAGTACATGTTCCGCCACTTCCGCGGGATCGTGAAGGACCGCTCCGGGCTGCGACCGGGACACGAGTGTTCCGTCCGGGTTGTAGGCGCGGTCTGCGAACGCTTCTGTCACCGGCCGGAGCCCGGCTTCCGCCGCAAGCCGGAGGACTTCGGAACCGGGCAGGCCCATGATCGGCAGGCCGGGGTCAACGGCTTTCACGGCGTCGACGACGGCCTGGGCCTGGGCGGTGTGGTGGATGATGGCGTTGTAGAGGCCGCCGTGCGGCTTCACGTAACGCACTTCGGCTCCCTCAGCGGCCGCCAGCGCCTGCAGGGCACCGATCTGGTACACCACGTCGTCCGCGAGCTCGTTCGGTTGGATATCAAGGAAACGGCGGCCGAAGCCGGCGAGGTCCCGGTAGCCCACGTGCGCGCCGATGACCACACCGGCGGCAACAGCTTCACGGCAGGTCCGGCGGATGACGCTGGGGTCACCCGCATGGAAGCCGCAGGCCACATTCGCGCTGCTGACCGAGCGGAACATGGCGACATCGTCACCGAGCGTCCAGTTGCCGAACGATTCGCCGACGTCGCTGTTGAGGTCGATAAGTGCCACTTGTGATCTCCATCTCATGGGGCGGTTCATCTAGGATGCACTAAAACCAGCGATTGTTCAACAATCCTTCGATTCAACGATGTGACGATCATGTAAATTCATCCGTATGGCCACCGACCGCACCGACCGCACCGCTCCCGGCCGCCTCTCCGCCAGCCGCCTTCGCGTGGTTGTCCCGTCCGTGGCGGAACGGGTGGCCGACGAACTCCGCCTCCAGCTGGCCGAGGGGGCCCTGGTCCCGGGAGCCCGCCTCACCGAATCCACCATTGCCGAGGATTTGGGCGTATCGCGCAATACGGTCCGCGAGGCGTTCGCCGAGCTCGCGAGCGAACGGCTGGTGGTCCGCCACCCCAACCGGGGAGTCTTTGTGGCGAGCCTCGGTGCCGAGGACATCCACGATGTCTATACGGTCCGACGGGCGATCGAGGTCAGTGCCCTGCGCGCGGGCGGGAGTCCGGAAGACGTGGCCGCCGTCCGGGCCGCCGTCGAGGAAGGCAAACGGGCTGCTGCTGCCGGTGACGATGAGGCGGGGGGCACCGCCAACCAGCATTTCCACGGCGCGATCGTTGCCATGGCCAAAAGCCAGCGCCTGAACACCATCATGGCCCAGGTGCTGGCCGAGATGCGCCTGTTCTTCCACAAAGCCACCGCTGACGCCCTGTTCTACCAGCGTTACCTGCCGGACAACGAAGCGATCTGCGAGGCCCTGGAAGCCGGCCAACTGGACCGCGCCGCGGATCTCCTGCTGGCGTACCTGGACCGCTCCGAGGACAACCTCACCGAGGTGCACGGTGACGACGGCGGCGCCGATGCCGGGTGAGCGCATGACGCCACATCAGCGGCAGGGCACGGGCGGATGAGCGCTGCCGGATACCTTGCGGCTTCGGTGCCGCCCAGGCTGGCGATGGCCGGTTCCTCCGTCGCCATCCCCATCCTCGCCGTCCAGGAACTGAACGACGTCGGCATCGGCGGCGCGCTGGTGGCTGTCTCGCTCGGTCCCAGCGTCGTAGCGGCGCCAATGGTGGGTGCGGCCCTGGACCGCTCACGCCGGCCAGGGGCCCTGATCGCGGTGTCGGGTTTCCTGACCGCGGCCGCACTTATTACGGCGTCCTTCCTCGGCCAGGTCCCGCTGCCCTTGGTCTTTGTGTTGCTGGCCGTGGCCGGGGCAGTTTCGCCTTTTTACATGGGCGGACTCTCCAGCTTTGTGGCCGAGGAGATCCCGGACCAGCGGCGCGCCTTCGCCTACGACGCCCTCTCCTACAACATCTCCGCCGTCGCCGGGCCCGCACTCGTCGCCGTGATGGCCACCTTCCTTCCGGGCGGTGCCGCGCTCTGGGTGCTGTCCGCCGCTGCGCTCATTGGAGCCGTCAGCGCCGCAGCCACCGGACTCAAAGCCCGTGGCCGGACAGCAGGCTCCGTGTGGCAAACGGTCAAGTCCGGGCTGCACCGTATCCTCAGCCACCGGCCCCTCGCAGTGGTGACCGGAGCATCCACCCTGAGCCAGCTCGGCCAGGGCGGGCTGGCGGTGGCGGCCGTGGCACTGTCCATCGAACGGATCGGAAGCCCCGGCGAAGGCGCACTCCTGGTGACCGCGTTCGCCGTCGGCAGCCTCGCAGGGGCGCTGTTCGAAACCATCCGGCCCAGCCGTGCCCGCCCGCAGGCTGTGATGATGTTGGGCTTCCTGGCCACGGGACTGCTGACCATTGGCGCCGCCTTCGATTTCGGCACCGCCTGGACGGTGGCTGCCATCGGCCTGTCCGGAGTGTTCACTGCGTCCACTTCCGCGGCCATGCTCTTCCTCCGCAGCCACCTGAGCCCGCCGCACCTGCGGTCACAGATCTTCACCGTGGGTGCCGGCTTCCGTGCCACTGCGTCCGCTGCAGGCGCCGGCCTCGCGGCTTCGGCAACAGGCCTGGGCGGAGGAGCCGCCGTGGCAGGCATTGGCATGATCTGGGTGGTTTCGGCCGCGCTGATGGCCGGGTACCCGGCCGGCCCGGCCGCAACCAGCGCCCCGTAGCTAACGCCGGGTGTAGCCCATCCTGGCGCTGACCTGCAGTCCGGCCTGCTTTATGCCCTCGATGAGTCCGGGGATCTCCTCAGGCTCAAAGCGGAAGGCCGGCCCGGAGATGCTGATGGCCCCGATCACCGCGCCCAGGTGGTTATAGACCGGCGCTGCTACGGCGGTCAGGCCGATCTCGAATTCCTCCCGCACCACGCCGTACCCGTCGCGGGCGACGGCGAGCAGCTGGGTTTCGAGTTCCTTGCGGTTGGTGATGGTCCTGGGAGTCCGTGCCGGCAGCCCGGTCTCCTTCAGGATGCGGTCCCGGTCCTCTGCCGGCAGCGCAGCCAGCAGGACCTTACCGCTTGAGGTAGCGTGCAGCGGCGTCAGGTTGCCCACCCAGTCATAGGTGGCAAGGGTGGACGGGCCCATCGCCTGGTCCACGTTGACGGCATAATTGGAGCGGAGGACGGCCAGGTTCACCGTTTCCTTGAATTCCTCCGCGAGGGCCTCCAGCACGGGCCGGGCCTCGCGGACCAGGCTGAGCCGGCCTGGGATGGAACTGGCCAGCCGCAGGATGCCAAAACCCAGCTGGTACTTTCCTCGGTCGCTGTTCTGGTGGACCATTTCCCTGCTCACCAGCGAACCGAGCAGCCGGGAGACGGTGGATTTGTGGATGCCCATTTCCTCGGCGATGTCGCTGACGCCGGCATGGCCGTCCCGCGCCAGGATCTCCAGGACCGCGAGGGCACGGTCCACGGACTGCACGCCGCCATGGCCCGCCTCCGCCTCGACGTCGGGTTCGCGGTCAATGTTGGAAGCCATGCTCCATACTCTCAGGTAGGTGGCGGCTGATGTTAACGCCGGCCGTTGCTGTGGGCGAGCGCCATCGCTTCAGTGCGCGAGGTGGCGCCGATCTTCCGGTAGAGGTTGCGGAGGTGGAACTTCACTGTGTTTTCGCTGATGTGCAGTTTCGCGGCGATTCCCCGGTTCCGCTGGCCGGCGGCGAGCAGCTGCAGCACTTCGACTTCCCGTTCCCCCAGGTTCCAGTCAGCCACTTCGGCCAGCGGGCGGGCAGGCGGATCGAGCGGAATCACCACGGCGATATCGGAACCCCAGCCGGGCATCACGTCCACGCCCATGCTGCCGTTGAGCACCTCGACGCGCTGGACGAGGCGTGCCATGGCGGGCGATGACGCGGACAGTTCTCCGTGGCCGTCGTCGCGCACGTTGATCAGGAGGTTCACGCCGTCGCAATCCCACTGCGTCCGGACCCGGCGGACACCCTCCTGGTCCACCATGGCGAGGACCAAACCGCGCACGATCGCCCTGGCGGCGTGCGCCACCTCGCCGGGAAGCGCCCGGCCGTTGACCGGCGGCTCGATGAACTGGACGTCGATGCCGCTGAAGTTCATCAGCGGGCGCAGGTCCTCGCGGAGGCGCTGGAACGCGGAAGCAACGGGCTCCTCCACCAGGTCTGTGGTGCGGTCGCTGAGCGTGCGCAGCCCCACCAGGGCTTTGGCCGCGACGTCGGTGGCGGCCGTGCGGGCGGCGGCGGCGGTCAGTGCAGGTGACCGAAGTGCAGCCAGCAGGGCTTCGAGGGTGGTGGAGTGCTGGTCCACGAGTTCGGCAGTCACGCGCAGGCGCTCCGCGGAGGCGGCGCGGGATTCGATGAGGTACGACGGCGGTGCGTCCGCCACCTTTTCGCGGATCCGTTCAGCGGCCAGCGTCCAGAGGTAGTGGAGGATCCACTGCCCGTCCGGCCCGCCATGGGAGGCCGGGGCGGGCTGCGGGTCGGAGAGGACCAACAACGCGTTGCTGGGCGAAGTGACGGCAAGGAGCGGTCGCTTCTCACCGCCGAAAGCTGCTTCGCCGCGCCAGATGCCGGCGTTGGCGTCGAGGAGTGCCGCCCGGATGGCGTCGAGTTCGGCGATGGAGACCCGGCTGATGATGGCTTCATCCCCGGCTTTCTTCTGCGGCCGGCCGGTGCAGTCCTCGGTGAAAATCACCAGGGAACTTGAGGCCCAATAGGGGCTGAGGGCGGCCCGCAGGCGGTGGGCGATGTCCGGGAGGGGAGCAGTGGCCAGCGCGGCGACAGCTTCCAGCAGGGCAGTGTTGGGGCGGTCCACCTGCCCAGTGTACGGGCAGGCGGTGCTACCCGACCTGCCCCTTTGGGCGGCGGGGACCGCCCCTTCCCGGCGTTGGACCCATCTAGCGGACGGGTGGGCAAGCATTAATGCAGCCAGGCGGTGGGTGATTGAGCCTGTCGAAATCCGCGCCTGTCGAAATCACAATGGCGGCCCCACCTTTGCGTGCGGGCCGCCGTTGTGGCTTTTGGGCTATTCGAAGGACCGGATGGTGATACCGGAGAAGGTGGCGGGGCCGCCATCGGTGTAGAACGAAATCCCGGTGTCGCCGTCCGCGAAGTGCACCTGCTGCGAGAGCACGGTGTGGCCGGCGTTCACAAAAACTTCCACGCTCTGCGTGTCAACGAAAATCCGCAGGTGCACCGAGCGTGCCGCGGCGTCGATGGGCGCGGCCGCCCGCGTGAACGGCACCAGGGAGAAGCCGGCCAGGTCCGACGGCGCACGGTCCACGTAAAGTTCGTTGCCGTACTTGCCGATGTTCGTGTGGCGGGCGCCGTCGGCCGAGAGTCCCACCGAAACGCCGACGTTCGCTGCGGCATCCCAAGCGATGTCCAGCTCCAGTTCGTAGGCCCGCCCGCTCCACGGCAGCACCAAGCTTCCATTGACCGTGCGGTCCGGAAACGCGGTGGTGGAGGTGGCGTGCTGTGCCAGCGCGCCGATCGGGCTGCTGAGCAGCGAATACCAGCCGCCTGCCTGGCGTTCCAGGCGCAGCTCCCGCACGATCGAGTTCTGGCCGTTGTACCCGTCGGTGGCATCGGTGGGGAGATCGCGGGCGGCGTACTTCCAATTGTTCATCCAGCCGATCGCGTACCGGCGCGCTTCGGGGGCTTCCACCGCGGGCCAGGTCACGCCGCCGTACCAGTCCCAGCCCCAGTCGAGCCACTGCGGGTTGCTGACATCGTCGGCGAGGAACTGCTCGCCATTCCACGTTCCGGTCCAGTAGGCGTAGGTCATGGGAAGCCCGATGCTGTAGGCATCCATGCTGGCCCCGAGCACCCAGTGGCGGGTGCCGTCGTCCGCTGTCATTTCGAACAGGTCGGGACACTCGATCCCGCCGAGGGCGTGATTCGGAAAGTCGAAGTTGCGTTTGAGCTGCCAGTCGCGCAGGTTCGGGGACGTGTAGAAGGCGGCATAGCGGGCCCGGCCGATCACGCACACCCACTCGCCGCGGGCCGCATCCCAATGGATCTTGGGGTCGCGGAACCACTCCGCGTTCCCGATCTGCGCCTGGGTGCTGGCGGCCCTGCCGTCGGTGTTGACGATCACCGGCCCGGGCAGCGCGGTGAAGGTGTAGCCGCCGTCGGTGGACCAATACAGGTACTGCTCCTGGTATTTTCGGATGCCGCCCGTGGGCTGCGACGCGAGTGCCACAACGGCACCGGCACCGAAGCCAGCGGTGTTCGCGACGTCCACAACGGCTGAGCCCGACCACACGGGAAAGTCCGTCTGCAGCGGCAGTGCCACACCATGGTGGGTGAAGGCGACGCCGTCGGTGGTGGTGGCGTGGTCCCAGCCGCCTTGGCCGTTGTTTTGCGTGGAGTGCAGGTAGTACAGGTGGTAGGCGCCATCCAGGTAGACCGGGCGCTGCGGGTCGCAGAGCCAGCCGGACGGCGGCGTCATGTGGAAGACGGCCCGCAGGGAACCCTGGGCGAGGGCGGGATTGGCTGGCACGGTACTGCTCATCAACAGGGCGAGGGCTCCCGCCCCGGTTCCCTGCAGGACACGGCGACGCGAAATGGCATGAGTCATCATTGACTTCCTCTCGAGGGCTGCTTTGCCCAGCGCCCGGGTGCCGGAACCTTCGTTGATCCACGTCAGAGCACCATTTGATTAAGCGCTTTAGCACGAGAAGATACTCCGCCGCAAGCGAGTTGGTCAAGCGTTTAGGCAAGGAAACCCGAACAAGTAATTTGAGCGGCCAAGCAGGGAAATTTATATTGCTAAAACGCTTGATCATCAGCCATTTTGCGACTAGCTTCGAGGTGATCAAACGCTTTAGCAGAATGGACATCAGCGCCGATGAATCACCAGGTATTTTTCCAGCCCTCCGATGCATGGGTTGGTGACCTGATCCCCTTCCAGCACAACGGGGAGTTCTGGCTCTTCTACCTCCACGAGATCCGCGCAGACCCGAAACCGGGAACCGCCTGGAACCTCGTGACCACCAAGGACCTCATCCAGTTCCAGGACCAGGGAGTTGCCCTCCCCCACGGAACGGACACTGACCCGGACTTCAATGCCTACACCGGCAGCATCATCGCCGACGAATCAGGCGTCCACCACCTGTTCTACACCGGGCAGAATCCATCCAACCTGGGCACCGACGGCCTGCCCCTGCAGCTGGTCATGCACGCCACCAGCGCTGACGGGATGCGTACATGGGCCAAGCACCCGGAGCTCACGTTCGGCGCACCGTCCGGTTACGAGTCCGGCGACTGGCGGGACCCCTTCGTGTTCCGCGACGAACCGGCAGGCCTGTGGCGGATGCTTATTGCCGCCCGTCACTCCGAGGGACCGGAGCGGCGCCGCGGCGTCATCGCCCAGTGCACTTCCAGGGACCTGATGACCTGGGAGTACACGGACCCGTTCTGGGACCCCCGCCGCTACATCACCCACGAATGCCCGGACGTGTTCTCCTGGGGTGACTGGTGGTACCTGGTCTACTCCGAGTTCTCGGAAAACTTCACCACCAGGTACCGCATGGCCAAAAGCCCTGACGGCCCCTGGACTGTCCCGGCCCGGGACTCCATCGATGGGCGCGCCTTCTATGCCTCCAAAACGGCGGAACGGGACGGGCGGCGGTTCTTCTTCGGCTGGATCGCCAGCAAGGAAGGAAATTCCGACGACGGCGCCTGGCAGTGGGCGGGCACCATGGCAGTGCTGGAGGCCCGGCAGAACGCCGACGGGACATTGGCATTTGGCTTCGCCGACGAGTTGGTGGACAGCTTCTGGGACGAGGTGCCCCTGGAGCTGGACGGTGCCGCGCCTTTCCCTCCGCTGCCCCTCCGGCTGGACGTGCCGGACGGCTACCAGGCCGCCGTCACCGGCAACCGGATGCCCGCCCAGTTCCATGCCAGGGCGGTGTTCGACATCCAGGCCGGCACCACCGAATGCGGGCTGCTGCTGCGCTCCACCCCGGACGGCGACCACTCCTACGTCCTCCGCCTCGAACCGAAGCGTGGACGCCTGGTCTTCGACCGCTGGCCGCGGACGATTACCGGCGACGCGCAGTGGCAGGTCTCCGGCGATGTTCCTTTCGCCATCGAACTCGAGCGTCCCTGCAACCTCGTACCTGGAAGCCACACGCTGGAAGTCATCGTCGACGGCGACCTGTGCGTCGCCGTCGTGGACCGGCAGGTGGCGCTCAGCACGCGCATCTACGACCTGGGCGCCGGCGGAATCGGCGTCTTCGCCGGCGAAGGGTCCGTCACCGTCACCGATTTCGAAGTACGCAAGCGCACCGACACCTGAACACACCCTTTCATTCCACCCGACCCACCCAACCGATCCGCTCCAATCAAGGGAGATTGCCGCAATGAAAAACCTGCTCCGCGCTGCCGCCGTCGCAGCAGTCACCGCCCTCGCCCTCACCGGCTGCGGGGGCGGAGCCTCCACCAGTCCCACCAACGTCGCCCCCACCGGCGAGATCAAACCGCGGGAAATCTCGTGGCTCCTCTCCCGTCCCGCCGACGGGGCCGTCATCAACATCATGAAGAAGCTGGCCGACGACTACGGCAAGGACCACCCCGGCTTCAAGCTGAACCTGATCACCACCCCGGACCGGCCCTCGTACATCCAGAAGCTCGAGACCCTCGCCGCCGCCAACAAGCTGCCCGAGCTGTTTGATACCGACGCGACGCCCTTCGCCCAGCAGCTGGCCAAGCAAGGCAAGATGGTGGACGCCGAGAAGCTGTTGAAGACGCTGGACATCTACGACGACTACCGCCCCGGGGCCCTGGACTACCAGCGCTTCGACGACGGTTCCCTGTTCATGATTCCGTTCCAGTTCGAGCTGGAATTCATCTGGTACAACAAGGCCCTGCTGGAAAAGGCAGGTGTGGCTGTTCCGACGTCGCTGGATGACATCCCCACCATGTGCACCGCCCTGCGCAACGCGGGCATCACCCCCATCGCCATCGACGGCCAGGACCAGTGGCCGCTGGAGCGTTACATCGCCTACCAGCCGTTCCGGGCCGCCGGACCGGACTTCGTCCAAAAGCTGAAGAAGGGCGAAGCGAAGTTCGCCGATGCAGCGGGCCAGAAGACCGTGAACTGGATGGCGGACCTGGGCAAGGCCAAGTGTTTCCAGGACGGTTTCTCCGCCCAGGGCTACTCGGACGCGCAAAACCAGTTCACCTCAGGCCAGGCCGCCATGTACAACATCGGAACCTGGGAACTGCCCAGCCTGGCCACCGACAAACTGAACCCGGATGTCCGCGACGATATCGACTTCTTCACCCTGCCCACCACGGCGGGCTCCGCGACGTCGGCAAACGAGTTCGTCTCGCCGTCGGGCATTGGCATGGCGGTCAACGCGAAAACCTATGACCCGCTGGTCAGCGACTTCCTGAAGTTCGCCCTGCAGAAGTACCCCGCCGAATACGCGGCCACCGGCGCGCTCTCCCCCACCACCACCGTGGAAACCACCCTCCCGGCCAACGCCACGCCGCTCTACCGGAAAGCGCTGGACCAGGCCAAGGACCTGGGCTCGAAGCAGGCCATGCCCTGGGACACCCAGCTCGACCCCACCACCAACGGACGGCTGCAGCAGGAACTCGTCCTGCTGGTGCAGGGCAACATCTCGCCCGAGCAGTTCACCGCCACCATGGACAACACGATCGCCCAGAACGCGCCCAAGTTCTTCAAGTAAAGGCACTCCATGCAACCCAACAGGATGCTTCCCAACAGGTCGCGGACCTCGGTCCTGGTCTTCCTGCTTCCGCCGCTGCTGCTCTATGGCGCAGCCGTACTCTTCCCGATCCTCCAATCACTGTTCCTGAGCTTTTTCTCCTGGAACGGCATCAGCGACATGGAGTTTGTGGGGCTGGACAACTACGTCCGCATGTTTGTTGCCGACGACATCTTCTGGCGCGCGTTCCTGAACGCCCTGCTCTACCTGGCCATCTGCCTGGTCCTGCAGCTCGGCGGAGCGCTGCTGGTGGCCAGCCTGCTCACGTCCCTCCACCGGGGGCGGGAGCTCATCAAGACCCTTTACCTGTTGCCGGCAGTGATCTCCACCGTCGCCATCGCCTTCCTGTTCGTCCGGATCTACTCCATCGATCCGGTGGGCCTGCTCAACCAACTCCTGCACTGGATGGGACTGGGCAGCCTGGAACGCCCCTGGCTCTCGGACGTCAACACTGTCCTCGCCGCAGTATCGGCACCGGAGGGCTGGCGGTTCACCGGGCTGTACATGCTCATCATCTACGCGGCGCTGATCGCCGTGCCCAAGGAACTCGAGGAAGCGGCAGTCCTGGACGGCGCGTCCCGGTGGACCCTGTTCACAAAAATCCGCTTCCCGTACATCCGCCCGGTGTGGATCACCACCACCATCATGGCCACGACGTACGGCCTGCGCGGCTTCGACATCCCTTATCTGATGACCAACGGCGGGCCGGGACAGTCCTCCGAACTGCTGACCACCTACATGTACAAAACAGCGTTCACCAGCACCGATTTCGGCTACGCCAGCACCATCTCCGTTTTCATCGTTATTGAGTGCCTCGTCGCCGTCGGCCTCATCCTGTTCCTGCTCAAGCGGAAGGCAGACTCATGATTACCCAGGCCGCCCCAGCCAGCCCGCCCGAAGTGGTTCCGCCGCGGCCGGAAGTCTCCCGCCGCCGTCGTAAGCCCAACCTGTTCCGGACCCTGTCACGCGTGCTGATCATGCTCATCGTGATTGTGCAGGTGTACCCGCTCGCGTGGCTGTTCCTGACGAGCCTGCGCACCGAAGAGGACTTTGCCACCGGCGATCCCTTCGCCCTGCCCGGCTCCCTGACCTGGGAGAACTACGCCAGGGCCTTCGAAACGGGAGACCTGGGCCGGAACATCCTGAACAGCTTTGTGGTGACCATGGGCGCGAACGTCTTGATCGTCCTGCTGGGCATGATGGCCGCCTACGCCATCCAGGTGCTCGGGTTCCGGCTCAGCAAGCTGGTGCGCGGGCTGTTCCTGATCGGCATCATCGTCCCGGTGCAGATCGCGCTGGTCCCGCTCTTTATCGATTACTCGGCCGTGAACCTGCTGGACACCTACCAGTCGATGATCATTCCGCTGGCCGGCTTCTCCCTGCCGATGTCGGTGTACCTTTTTTGCTCGTTCTACGAGTACATCCCCAAGGAAACGTACGAGGCCGCGTCACTGGACGGGGCCGGGCCCTACCGGATTTTCGGGCTGATCACCCTGCCGTTGTCCCTCAACACGGTGGTGACGGTTGTGCTGGTGAACAGCATCTTCATCTGGAACGACTTCATCTTCGCCAACACCTTTGTGCTGTCCGAGGACCTGAAGACCATTCCACTGGGCCTGCAGAACTACATCGGCGCCATGGGCAAGGTGGACTGGACGGCCACCTTCGCCGCCGTGTGCGTCACCATCACGCCGCTGCTGCTGGTGTTCCTGGTGCTGAACAAAGCCATGATCCAGGGAATGGAGAGCGGGGCGACGAAGGGATGACGGCCGCAGCAGCCGGATATACTCCTGACGGAGGACAGATGAGTTCAATGGAGAAAAGCCCCGGGAAGCCGGCCCCGGCAGCCCCTTCCCCGCGGACCCCGGACCGGGCGCACCCTGTCACCCTCCGCGACGTAGCAGAGGCGGCAGGGGTTTCCACCGCCACCGTCTCCTTGATCGTCAACAAGAAAAAGAGCGCCCGAATCGCCGAAGAAACCCGGCAGCGGGTCAAGGACGCCATCCGGACCCTCGGCTACCGGCCCAACGCCATGGCCAAGACCCTGGTCAGCGGAACGTCGCGGTTTATCGGGCTGGTGGCCGACGGCGTTGCCACCACACCCTTCGCGGGCCAGATTATCCATGGCGCCCAGGATGAGGCGTGGAAGCACGGCTATGCGCTCCTGATCGCCAACACCGAGGGCGACGGCGAACTGGAGCAGGATGCCATCCAGATGATGCTCGAGTACAAAGTGCGCGGCATCCTCTACTCCACCTGGTTTCACCGGCAAACCGATATCCCGGCGCCGCTGCGGGAAGCGGACTTCGTGCTGGTGAACTGCTTCTCCCATGAGCCCGGAACCCGGGCCGTTGTGCCGGACGAAGTCCAGGGCGGGCGTTCAGCCACCGAGATTCTCCTACGGCAGGGCCACCGCCGCATCGCCTTCATTAATGCGACCATTCCCGCGCCGGCCAAGGACGGCCGCCTTCGCGGGTACCGTGACGCGCTGGAGGAGGCCGGCGTTCCGTTCGATCCCGCACTGGTGCTGGAGGCCTATCCGGACCAGGAGGGCGGGTACGGGGCCACGGCGGCCCTCCTCAAGCGCGACGTGACGGCGGTGTACTGCTACAACGACCGGATGGCCATGGGCCTCTACGACGGGCTGCGCGAGCGCGGCCTGTCCATCCCGGACGACATGGCCGTAGTGGGATTCGACAACCAGGAAGTCATTGCGGCGCACCTGCGCCCACCGCTGTCCACCGTCTCCCTGCCCCACTACGAACTCGGCGCGGCAGGGGTGCGGATGCTGCTGGAACTCGAAGGAGCACCCGAGGTAGCGGCGGACGGGGTGGCGAAGATGCACTGTCCCGCCGTGGAACGGACCTCAGTCAAAGCCCAGGCGCGGGCCTGACAGGGGTCTACGCCGAAGGGCTGATCACCCGGTTCCGCCCCGCGAGCAGGCCCGTCACGGCGAGGACCGCCATGATCCCCGCGGTGACCAGGAGCGGAAGCGTCCAATCTCCGCTCAGATCGCGAAGCCCGCCGAACATCACCGGCCCAACGGCAGCGAGGCCATAACCAACGGATTGGGCCATGCCGGACAACGATGCCGCCTGCGGATGGTTCACGGTCCTGAGGCTGAACAGCGACAGGGCAATGACAATGAGGCTTCCGCACCCGATTGCGCCCAGAACAACCCACATCAGAATAAGGTCCGGCGCGATCGCCAGGCCCAGGAACGTCACAACCATCACCGCTCCGCTGGCGAAGGAAACAAGCCGCTGGTCCGAACCGCGATGCAGAATTCCGCCTGCCCCGAGACTTGCGAAAACACTGACGAGCAGGAAAAGGGACAGATGGATTCCGGCGGTAGCGGCGGGGACCCCGCGGCTTTGTTCGATAGTTGGCAGCCAGGCCATCAGGACGTAGAAGGCGATCGACTGAAGTCCCATGAAGATGGTCACCTGCCAGCCCAAGGCTGATGCCCAAGGCGACCGGTACGAGGCCGCCGGCTTGGCGGAGTTCACAGTGCCGTAGCTGTGCCGGCGGAGCCATGGCAGGAGCACCGCCATGGCGATGAGGGCAAGTCCCACCCAGATACCGAGGGCAAGCCGCCACCCCCCGGGGGACGCTTGCGCCACGGGCACGACGACGGCGGCCCCCATGGCGGCGACGGCGGCCTGGGTGGCGGTGTAGCTCCCAGTCAATTGACTGACCCTCGTGGAAAAGTCGCGCTTGACGAAGGAGGGCAGCAGGACGTTGAGGAACGCGATGGCCAGGCCGATCAATGCTGTGCCCGCCCAGACCAGCCCGGGCACAGGCAGGGAGCGGAGCACAATGCCCGAGGCCAGGATCAGCAGGGACATCCACAGCGCACGGTCGAGGCCCAGGCGGGAAGCGAAGGCGGGCGCCACGGGTGAGAAGACTGCGAAAGCAATGAGCGGAAGCCCCGTCAGGAACCCTGCTGCAGCACTTGTCAGGTCAAGATCCCCGCTGATGTTGGCGAGCACCGGACCCACGCTGACAAAGGACACCCGAAGGTTGACGGCGATGAGCAAAACGCCGATGAAGGCGAAGCCGAACCTTACGGTGTGGTCCTGTGCGTTCCGGGTGGCAGCGGGCATGGTGCGCATTCCATCCTTTCAAGGGTGAGAGAGCGTCCCGGTTTATGCGGCGTTAGGTGAGAGAGCGTCGCGGTTTAGGCGACGTTAAGTGAGAGAGCGTCCCGGGGCGGGCTAGAGGATTTTGCGGATGGTTTCCTCGAAGCTGGTGACGTGGTGCAGGGCGAGCTCTCCCGCCTTGTCCGCGTCGCCGGCCGCCACCGCTTTCAGCAGGTCCACGTGTTCGGTGATGTGGCCTGTCACGGAAGGAACCTTGTCCAACACCACGCACCAGATGCGGGTGGCCAGGTTGTCATAGCGGATCAGGGTGTCTTCCAGGTGCGGGTTGGCCGCAGCCTTGTAGATCAGCCGGTGCACCATGAGGTCGTAGCGCATCAACTCGCGAGACTCCCCCGTCCCGGGATCGATGCCGGCAATGGCGTCCGCCACCTGCAGCAGTTCCCGGCGCATGCTTTCGTTGGCCCGGCCCGCAGCACGGCGGGCGGCAAGGGGCTCCAGCAACTCCCGGACCTCTGACACATCGGCCAACTCCGTGAAGTCCACAGTGGTGGCAAAGGTACCGCGGCGCGGATACGACACCACCAGGTGGTCCACCTCCAGCCGCTTGATCGCCTCGCGCACGGGGGTGCGGCTGAAGCCGAGTTCGGCCGCCAACTGGCCGTCATTAATGGGCTCGCCCGGGCGGATTTCCAACATGATCAGCTTGTCGCGCAGCTGCCGGTACGCCGCCTCAGCCTGCGAGGGGGCTTCCCCCTCCACCGGGCTCAGGGCAAGAAGTGCATTCAAGGCAACGCTCCATCCTTCGATACCCGCAGGATCCCAAGCGGTAGTTCTCCACCGCTTTCAGTCCGGCTATTGACTCTGCTGTGATCGCAATCATACCATTGTTCCCACACTGATATATCAGTAGTTGAACAAGTGGTATTTCAAAGGAGCATCCGTGGTTGAGCAGTTGAACGAGCGACTTTCCGCAGTCGATCCCGAGGTCCAGCAGGCAATTGCCCAGGAGCTGGTGCGCCAGCAGTCCACGCTGGAAATGATTGCCTCCGAGAATTTCGCCCCGTCCGCCGTTATGGAGGCGCAGGGTTCGGTCCTCACCAACAAGTACGCCGAGGGATACCCGGGCAAGCGCTACTACGGCGGCTGCGAGCACGTCGACGTGGTGGAGCAGCTGGCCATCGACCGCGTGAAGGCACTGTTCGGTGCCGAGTTCGCCAACGTCCAGCCGCACTCCGGGGCCCAGGCCAATGCCGCCGCCATGTTCGCCCTGCTCAACCCGGGCGACACCATCATGGGCCTGGACCTGGCCCACGGCGGCCACCTCACCCACGGCATGCGCATCAACTTCTCCGGCAAGCTCTACAACGTGGTCCCGTACCACGTCCGCGAATCCGATCTCCGGATCGACATGGCAGAGGTGGAAGCCCTGGCCCTCGAGCACCGCCCGCGCCTGATCGTGGCCGGCTGGTCCGCCTACTCCCGCCAGCTGGACTTCGCCGAGTTCCGCCGGATCGCCGACTCCGTGGGCGCCTACCTCATGGTGGACATGGCGCACTTCGCCGGACTGGTCGCAGCGGGCCTGCACCCCAACCCGGTCCCCTACGCGGACGTTGTTACCACCACCACGCACAAGACCCTCGGCGGCCCGCGCGGCGGCGTGATCCTCGCCAAGGAGCAGTACGGCAAGAAGATCAACAGCGCCGTTTTCCCCGGCCAGCAGGGCGGCCCGCTGGAACACGTCATCGCCGCCAAGGCCGTGGCCTTCAAGCTCGCCGGCAGCCCTGAATTCAAGGAACGCCAGGAACGCGTCCTGCAGGGCTCCAAGCTCCTGGCCGAACGGCTCCTCCAGGACGACGTGGCCGCAGCAGGAATCTCCGTGGTCAACGGCGGCACCGACGTCCACCTGGTCCTCGTGGACCTCCGCAACTCCGAGCTGGACGGACAGCAGGCCGAAGACGCCCTGCACAAGATCGGCATCACCGTGAACCGCAACGCCGTCCCCTTCGACCCCCGCCCGCCGATGGTCTCCTCCGGCCTCCGGATCGGCACCCCGGCGCTGGCCACCCGCGGCTTCGGCGCCACCGAGTTCGCCGAGGTTGCGGACATCATCGCGACGGCGCTCATCGCCGCTGCAGGCAGCGGCACCATTGGCGAGGCAACCGTCGCCGGACTCCGCGGCCGCGTCACGGCCCTTGCCGAACAGTTCCCCCTCTACCCCCACCTCAACGAAGGCACCACCGTTACCGCCTTTGAAGCAGACCTGATCGGAGCCACCAAGTGAGCACCCACCAGCTCCCCGAGCACCCCGACTTCCTCTGGCGCAACCCCGAGCCCAAGTCCTCCTACGACGCCGTGATCGTCGGCGGCGGCGGGCATGGCCTGGCCACCGCGTACTTCCTGGCGAAGAACCACGGAATGACCAACATCGCCGTCCTGGAAAAGGGCTGGCTGGCCGGCGGCAACATGGCCCGGAACACCACCATCATCCGCTCCAACTACCTCTGGGACGAGAGCGCGGCCATCTACGAGCACGCCCTCAAGCTCTGGGAAATCCTGCCCGAGGAGCTCGAGTACGACTTCCTCTTCAGCCAGCGCGGCGTGATGAACCTTGCCCACACCCTGGGCGACGTCCGCGAAAGCATGCGGCGCGTCGGCGCGAACAAGCTCAACGGTGTGGACGCCGAGTGGCTGGACCCGCAGCAGGTCAAGGAACTCTGCCCCATCCTGAACATCAGCGACAACATCCGCTACCCCGTGATGGGTGCCACCTACCAGCCGCGGGCCGGCATCGCCAAGCACGACCACGTGGCCTGGGCCTTCGCCCGCAAGTGCGACGAAATGGGCGTGGACATCATCCAGAACTGCGAAGTCACCGGCTTCGTCAAGGACGGCAACCGCGTGGTGGGCGTCAAGACCAACCGCGGCACCATCAACACCGAAAAGGTGGGCCTCGCCGCAGCCGGCCACAGCTCGGTGCTGGCCGAAATGGCCGGCTTCCGGCTCCCCATCCAGTCCCACCCGCTGCAGGCGCTGGTGTCCGAACTGCACGAACCGGTCCACCCCACCGTGGTGATGTCCAACCACGTGCATGTCTACGTTTCCCAGGCCCACAAGGGCGAACTGGTGATGGGCGCCGGCGTGGACTCCTACAACGGGTACGGCCAGCGCGGTTCGTTCCACGTGATCGAGCACCAGATGGCGGCCGCCGTCGAACTCTTCCCCATCTTCGCCCGGGCCCACGTGCTCCGGACCTGGGGCGGCATCGTGGACACCACGCTGGACGCCTCGCCGATTGTGGGCAACACCCCGGTGGAGAACATGTTTGTGAACTGCGGCTGGGGCACCGGCGGCTTCAAGGCCACCCCCGCCGCGGGCATGACCTTCGCCCACAACATCGCCACCGGTGAACCGCACAGGCTGAACAAGCCGTTCGCGCTGGAGCGCTTCGAGACCGGCGCCCTGATCGACGAACACGGCGCTGCCGCCGTCGCCCACTAGCCGCCCGACGCACTTTAGAAAGAAGACGCACATGCTGCTCATCTCCTGCCCCAACTGCGGCTCGCGCGACGAGACCGAGTTCCACTACGGCGGCCAGGCCCACGTGGCCTACCCGGAAAACCCGAACGAACTGACCGACCGCGAATGGGCCGAGTACCTGTTCTACCGGGACAACACCAAGGGCGCCTTCGCCGAGCGTTGGCTGCACAGCACGGGCTGCCGCCAGTGGTTCAACATGCTCCGCGACACCGTCACCTACGAGATCCAGGCGATCTACCCGATGGGCTCGCCCCGGCCGGATGCAGTGGGCAAGGTAACCGCCGAAACGGGCACCGCCAGCACCGCCGCCGACAGCACCACCACCGGAAGCGCGGCACCCAGCATCGCCGCAACCAGCGCCTCCCCCACTTCCAGCACCACCGCCCCGGAAGGAGCAACCAAGTGACTTCCCAGAACGCCCGGCTCGCCGCCGGCGGACGCATCGACCGCACCATCTCCTGGCGCTTCACCGTGGACGGCGAGGAGTTCACCGGTCACCCGGGAGACACCCTCGCCTCTGCCCTGCTGGCCAACGGGCGCGTCGCTGCCGGCAACTCGCTCTATGAGGACCGGCCTCGCGGCATTATGTCCGCCGGCGTGGAGGAAGCCAACGCGCTGGTCAAGGTGCAGCCCCGCTTCCCCGGGCACGTGGCCGAATCCATGCTCCCCGCCACCACCGTCACCCTGGTGGACGGGCTCAAGGCGGAGTACCTCAACGGCCTCGGCAAGCTGGATCCGGCTGATGACCGCGCCGAATACGACAAGAAGTACGTCCACACCGATGTCCTGGTGATCGGCGGCGGCCCCGCAGGCCTGGCAGCAGCCCGCGAGGCCGTCCGCAGCGGCGCCCGCGTGATGCTGCTGGACGACCAGCCCGAACTGGGCGGTTCCCTCCTCTCCGGTTCCACCGCACCGGGACTGGCTGAGACCATCGAAGGCAAGCCCGCCCTTGAATGGGTGGCTGACGTCGAGGCCGAGCTTGTCTCCGGCTCCGAGTCCACCGTCCTGAACCGCACCACGGCCTTCGGCGCCTACGACGCCAACTACGTCATCGCTGTCCAGAACCGGACCGATCACCTGTCCTCCCCTGCCGCTGCCGGAGTTTCCCGACAGCGTATTTGGCACATCCGTGCCAACCAGGTGGTCCTTGCTCCCGGCGCGCACGAACGCCCGCTGGTGTTCGAAAACAACGACCGGCCCGGCATCATGCTGGCCTCCGCCGTTCGCAGCTACCTCAACCGCTACGCCGTGGCAGCCGGGCAGCGCGTTGTCATCAGCACCACCAATGACAGCGCCTACGCCCTGGCCGCTGACCTGCGCGCCGCCGGCGTCAAGATCGCCGCCGTGGTGGACGCACGTCCGCAGCTGACCGACGTGGCAGCCGCCGCCGTCGACGCCGGCACCCGCGTGCTGATCGGCAGCGCGGTAGCCAACACCTCCGGTGATACCGACGGCCGCCTGGATGGCGTCACCGTCCGCAGCATCAACGGCGACGGCGAACTCACCTCGGGCATCGAAAAGATTACCTGCGACCTGCTGGCTGTGTCCGGCGGCTGGAGCCCGCTGGTGCACCTGCACTCACAGCGGCAGGGCAAGCTGCGCTGGGATGAAGACCTGGCCGCGTTTGTGCCCAGCACCGTAGTCCCCAACCAGCAGACCATCGGCTCGGGCCGCGGCTCCTTCACTACGGCAGACTGCCTGGCCGAGGGAACCTCCGCCGGCGCGAAGGCGGCCATCGCCGCGGGCTTCAGTTCCGCCGTCGAACCTTCCCCGCTGGGTGAGCCGAAGGTCTCCGCCCCCACCCGCCAGCTGTGGCTGGTCCCTGGTGAACAGGGCACCCCGGACGACTGGCACCACCACTTCGTGGACTTCCAGCGCGACCAGTCCGTGGCTGACGTGCTGCGTTCCACCGGAGCCGGCATGCGGTCCGTCGAGCACATCAAGCGGTACACCTCCATTTCCACCGCCAACGACCAGGGCAAGACCTCCGGCGTCAACGCGATCGGCGTCATTGCCGCCGCACTCCGTACCGCAGGAGAAGCCTCCCGCGGCATCGGCGACATCGGCACCACCACCTACCGGGCACCGTTCACCCCGGTGGCATTCGCGGCACTCGCCGGACGCCAGCGCGGCGAACTGTTCGACCCCGCCCGCGTCACCTCCATCCACCCCTGGCACGTCGCCAAGGGCGCCCTGTTCGAGGACGTGGGACAGTGGAAGCGGCCCTGGTACTACCCGCAGGCCGGCGAGGACATGGACACCGCCGTGCTCCGCGAATGCGCAGCCGTCCGCGAATCCGTGGGCTTTATGGATGCCACCACCCTGGGCAAGATCGAAATCCGGGGCAAGGACGCCGGCGAGTTCCTGAACCGGATCTACACCAACGCGTTCAAGAAGCTCGCCCCGGGTTCCGCCCGCTACGGCGTGATGTGCACCCCTGACGGCATGATCTTCGACGACGGCGTGACCCTGCGCCTTGACGAGGAAACCTTCTTCATGACCACCACCACCGGCGGTGCCGCCAAGGTGCTGGACTGGCTGGAGGAATGGCTGCAGACCGAGTGGCCGGAGCTGGACGTGCACTGCACCTCGGTAACCGAACAGTGGAGCACCATCGCCGTCGTCGGGCCCAAGTCCCGTGAGGTCCTGGCCAAGGTGGCACCGGAACTGGCCGTGAACGGCGGGCTGGAAGCCGAAGCCTTCCCCTTCATGACCTTCCGCGAAATCACCCTCGCCTCCGGTGTCCGTGCCCGGGTCTGCCGCATCTCCTTCTCCGGCGAACTCGCCTACGAGATCAACGTGCCGTCCTGGTACGGGCTCAACACATGGGAAGCCGTGGCAGCCGCCGGCGCCGAATTCAACATCACCCCTTACGGCACCGAAACCATGCACGTGCTCCGCGCCGAAAAGGGCTACCCGATCGTTGGCCAGGACACCGACGGCACCGTCACGCCGCAGGACGCGGGGATGGAATGGATTGTCTCCAAGGCCAAGGACTTCATCGGCAAGCGGTCCTACGCCCGGGTTGACGGACAGCGTGAGGACCGCAAGCACCTGGTGAGCGTCCTGCCGGTGGACGGCGGCATCAGGCTCCCCGAAGGCACCCAGCTCGTGGAGAAGGGCCGTTCCACCAACCCCGCCTACGGGCCGGTTCCGATGGAAGGCTTCGTCACCTCCAGCTACCACAGCGCAGCACTGGGCAGGTCATTCGGCCTGGCCCTGATCAAGAACGGCCGCAACCGGATCGGCGAAACCCTCGTGGCAGCCGCCGGCGACCAGCTGGTGGACGTTGTTGTCGCAGAAACCGTACTTTTTGACCCCGAAGGAGCCCGCAAAGATGGCTGAAACAGCAGCACCCGCAAACTCCGCCCAGAAGAACCTCTCCCTGCGCGTCAGCCCGGCCGCCCCGCTCGGCGAAGCTTTTGAATCCGGCTCCGTCCAGGGTGTGGTGGAACTGCACGAAGTCTCCTTCCTGACCATGGTGGGCCTCCGGGTTGACCGGAAGAGCGACGCCGGACAGCGCATAGCCGCCGTCACCGGCGGACTGCCCGCAGCATGCGGCGGCGTCAGTGGCACGGGCGATACCTCCGTCCTGTGGCTCGGCACCGAAGAATTCCTGGTGGTGGCACCGACGGAAGCCCACGAGTCCCTCGGCGGCGACCTGATCCAGGCACTGCACGAAGCCCTCGCGGACGGCGCAGGGCAGGTGGTTGATCTCTCCGCCAACCGCACCACGTTTGAGCTCACCGGCCCGCGGGCCGGTGCAGTCCTGGAAAAGGGCTGCTCGCTGGACCTGCACCCCCGCGTCCTGTCGGCCGGAACGGCGCTGTCCACCGAAATCGGCAACATCCCCGTGGTGCTGTGGAAGACCGGGGAGGAGTCCTTCCGGATCTTCCCCCGCGCCTCGTTCGCCGATTTCCTGGGCCGCTGGCTCCTGGACGCAATGCGGGAGTACGCCTCCCCCGAGGTCCCCTAAATGGCGCTCAGCGTCCTGGACCTGTTCTCCGTTGGCATCGGGCCGTCGTCCTCACACACGGTCGGCCCGATGCGGGCAGCGAAGCTGTTCGCCGACGGGCTCAAAGGCGAAGGACACCTGAGCTCCACCACCCGCGTCCAGGCCGAACTGTTCGGCTCGCTCGGCGCTACCGGGCGTGGCCACGGCTCGGACAAGGCCGTAGTCCTGGGCTTCAAGGGCCTGGACCCCGAAACCGTGGACACCTTCACCGCCGATGACCAGGTGGCCGCCGCGGCGCTCGACGCCGAACTGTTGATCTGCGGCGACCACCGGGTGGACTTTAACTGGGACGAGGACGTTGTCCTGCACCGGCGCAAGACCCTCCCGGCCCACCCGAACGGGATGACGTTCCGGGCGCTGGACCATACCGGCGCCGTGCTCAGCGAGCGGAGCTTCTACTCGATCGGCGGCGGCTTCGTGGTGGACGGGGACGCCGACGCCGGCGACCGCGTGGTGGCAGATTCGACTGTCCTCCCGTACCCGTTCAGCACGGCTGACGGGCTCCTTGAGACCTGCCGGCGCGAAGGCATGTCCATCTCCGACGTGATGCTCGCCAACGAGCTGGTGTGGCGGACCGAGGCGGAACTGCGGCAAGAACTGCTGAAGCTGTGGGCGGTGATGCGCGAATGCGTGGACAACGGCTGCGCCGCGGAAGGAATCCTTCCTGGCGGGCTCAACGTCCGCCGCCGCGCGCCGTCGTTATTCCAGACCCTGACAGCGGACACCGGCGAGACGGACCCGCTGCGGGCCATGGAGTGGGTGAACCTGTTCGCGCTGGCCGTAAACGAGGAGAACGCGGCCGGCGGGCGAATCGTCACGGCGCCCACCAACGGCGCCGCGGGCATCGTCCCGGCGGTGTTGCACTACTACGTGAAATTCGTCCCGGGAGCCAACGACGACGGCGTGGTCCGCTTCCTGCTGGCCGCGGCCGCCGTCGGAATCCTGTTCAAGATCAACGCCTCCATCTCCGGTGCCGAGGTGGGCTGCCAGGGTGAAGTGGGCTCGGCCTGCTCCATGGCCGCCGCCGGGCTCTGCGAGGTGCTGGGCGGGACGCCTGGCCAGGTGGAGAACGCCGCCGAGGTAGGCATTGAACACAACCTGGGCCTGACGTGCGACCCGGTGGGCGGGCTGGTGCAGATCCCCTGCATCGAGCGCAACGCCATCGCCAGCGTCAAGGCCATCAACGCCGCCCGCCTTGCCCTGCACGGCGACGGCAGCCACAAGGTATCCCTCGACAAAGCCATCAAAACGATGCGCGAAACAGGAGCCGACATGAAAACCAAGTACAAGGAAACCTCCCGCGGAGGCCTTGCCGTCAACGTAATCGAGTGCTGAGCCATGACTGCCATTGAGACTGAAACTGTCCCTGCCGCCACCCCCACCACCGTCGATCATGTCCTGACGCTGGACTGCTCTGAGTCACCCGGCATTGTCCATGCCGTGTCCGGGTTCCTGCTGGAGCACGGCTGCGACATCATCGACAACCAGCAGTTCGGCGAACGCTCCGAAGGACACTTCTTCATGCGGGTGCATTTCGCGTCCGACGGCGATGCCTCCACCGCGGACACGCTGCGGGCAGCTTTTGGTCCGGTTGCGGAAAAGTTTGGGATGCGCTGGCGGCTGGAACGGCACGGTTTCAAGCGGAAAGTCCTGATTATGGTGTCCAAGTTCGGGCATTGCCTCAATGACCTGCTGTTCCGTGCCCGGATCGGTGAACTGCCGGTGGACGTGGTGGCCGTGGTTTCCAACCATACCGACCACCAGGCCCTGGTGGAATGGCACGGGATTCCGTTCTTCCACGTACCCGTGACCCCTGACACCAAGCCCGCGGCGGAGGCCCGGCTGCTGGAACTGGTGGACGAGTTCGATGTGGAGCTTGTGGTGTTGGCCCGGTACATGCAGGTGCTCAGCGACAACCTGACCCGCACGCTGGACGGCAAGGCGATCAACATCCACCACTCGTTCCTGCCCAGCTTCAAGGGCGCCAAGCCGTACCACCAGGCGTACGCGCGCGGTGTGAAGACCGTGGGTGCCACCGCGCACTACGTGAACGCCGAACTGGACGAGGGACCGATCATCGCCCAGCAGACCGTGGAAGTGAACCACACCTACGGGCCCGAGGACCTGGTGGCTGCCGGCCGCGATACCGAGTGCAAGGCCCTGTCCAACGCGGTCCGCTGGCACTGCGAAGGCCGGGTCATCCTGCAGGGCAACCGCACGGTGGTCCTCCGGTAACCCCCCCCGGACGCTCTCTCACTTGATGCGGGTTTTGGCCGCACGCTCTCTCACTTGATGCGGGTTTTGGCCGGACGCTCTCTCACCGGGTGGGAGAGCGTCACGGCTTTAGGGGCTGCTGCAGTGCACGTTCCCGTATTGTCTAACCGTTGGCAAATCCTGACCCTTGGGGATGGTCAAGCCAGCCGTTCCGCAGCGCGCGTTTAACGAGTTTTACTGCGCCTTGGAAGTCGTCAGCAAGGTCCTCTTTGTCGAAGACCAGGACGGCCCAGCCGGCCGATTCGAAGGCCTTGTCCCGCCTCCTGTCGCTAAGGTTCCGGGCCTCACTCAGGTGATGGCCGCCGTCGTACTGGATCGCACGGCGACGATGGCGGTAACCGAGATCGGCCGACGGCGACCTCGCGTCTCTGGCGCGCAGCGGCACCTGTAGCTCCGGCTCGGGTAGGCCGGCGTCGGTAATAGCCAGCCGGAGCAGTGACTCCGGCACGGAGTCGGAACCCACCCGCATCAGATCCAGTGCTTCACGCGCCCTGACGATGCCTTGGAGATTCGAGTGACGGCCCACCAAAGTCCGAAGGCCGGGCACGGTGTCATAGGGCTGAAACCGGCCCTCAAAATCCATGCGCGGGATGCGGATCAGCTGGTCCCCCATGCACACCAAATCATTGAGCGGCAGGATCCGTGCCAGATCGAGCCAGGTGCGGGACCGGGTGCTCAGGCGGATGCCGTCCACCAGTTCAATCTCGTCGTCAAAAGCAGTGACGGTGTGGCCGAAAATGCCCTTCCTGCGAACCGACGGCAGCGAGCGCGGTTTGCTGAGATGCAACTCTGTAGAATCTGCAAGCCACGGGGGCAGCACTTGGCAGCGGAGCCGGGCCGCGGTCACATGGGATATCCAGGCGCCCGGCGATACTTGTGACAAGGCTCTGGCCGCCCCCTCCACATCAAAGTCCCAGTCTGCAGGCCGGTAAAGGCCGCGGCCGACGTTGATCGTGTCCTTGCGCCGGAGCCGATTGACCGTGACACCGGAAGCCCTGGCCGAGCTGAAGGTGAAGGGAGCTTCCGCCAATGAAGTGGGTAAGAGTTGCTTTCGCATGCTGGCATTGTGCCCCGATACAGCTGGATGCCGCAGAAGTTATCCACAGGCCTGCCGACGCTGCAGCGGAGGTGAGAGAGGGATGCCCAAAATGCGACATCGGGTGAGAGAGGATCATCGGAAAACGCACATCAAGTGCGGGAGGGTGGCAATTCCCCGGAACGACGAAGTGTGCACCCCGATACATTCCCGGGGTGCACACCGATGCCTGAAGGCACCGCTCAGCCGCGGTTGTACATCACGTGCTTGGTGCGGGAGAAGTCGTCCAGGGCGTAGCTGGAGAGGTCGCGGCCGTAGCCGGATCCCTTGAAGCCGCCCCACGGCATTTCGGTGGCGATGACCAGGTGGGAGTTGACCCAGACGGTGCCGAAGTCCAGCCGCCGGGGCGCGGTGAGCGAGCGGGCGGAATCCTTGGTCCATACCGAGGCTGCCAGCCCGTACATGGTTTCGTTGGCCCGGCTGAGGGCTTCCTCATCCGTGGTGAAGGTTTCCACGGAAACCACCGGGCCGAAGATTTCGTTGCAGGTGATCGGGGCTCCGGCGGGGACGTTGGTGACAACGGTGGGTTCGATGAAGTAGCCGGGCCCTTCGATGGCGTGGCCGCCGACGGCGATCGTCAGCCCGTCCTTGCGGACGTCGTCGAGTGCGGCGAGGACGCGCTCGTAGTGGGCTTTGGAGATCATGGAGCCGATCTCGACGTCGCCGGCACCGGGAGTGCCCACGGAGATTTCGTTGATCTCCCGGACCAGCAGCTCCGTGAACTCTTCAGCCACCGATTCGTGGACCAGGACACGGCATGCTGCTCCGCATTCCTGGCCACCGTTCCAGAACCCGGCACTGCGGACGCCCTTGGCAGCGGCCTCGAGGTCGGCGTCGGCAAAGATGACCACCGGCGCCTTGCCGCCGAGCTCAAGGTGGACCCGCTTGACGGACGCGGCTGCGCTGGCGGCGACTTTCTGGCCGCTGCCCACGCTCCCGGTGATGGCCACCAGATCCACGTCAGGGTGTTCCGAGAGCCTGTTCCCCACCACCCGTCCCGGGCCGGTAACGATGTTGACGACGCCGGCCGGAACCTCGCCGGCGATGAGTTCGGCCAGCTTCAGGGTGGTGAGCGGCGTCTGCTCCGAAGGCTTGAGGACCAGGGTGTTCCCAGCGCCCAGGACCGGGGCGATCTTCCAGGCGGCCATCAGCAGCGGGTAGTTCCACGGCGTGATGACACCGACCACGCCAACGGGCTCGCGGTGGATCACCGAGGTGTGGTTTTCGGCGTAGTCGTCCGCGCCGAGGGTGCTGTAGGCGCGGGCCGCGCCGGCGGAGAACCGGAAGGTGTCGATGGTGCTGGAGATGTCGTCTTCGGCCACCGCTGCCGGTTTGCCCGTGTTGGCGGCTTCCAGGGTTTCGAACACGTCCCGGTTCGCCTCGACGATGTCCGCGATGCGCAGCAGCACTGCGGCACGGTCCTTCGGCGTCTTCGCTGCCCAGGCCTCCTTGGCGGCGACGGCCGCAGCAACGGCCGCGTCCACGTCTTCAACCGAACCGGCGGGGACCTGCGTCAGGACTTCCTCCGTGGCCGGGTTGACGATATCGACGGTCGACGACGAAGTGGACGCTACGAATTCCCCGCCGATGAACTGGCCGAAGGGAGGAAGCGAGGGTGCTGGGGCGGTGTCCGCCCGGCGGACGGTGAACAGGGTCTTCTCTGCGGTTGTCATGGTTTGCCCGGTGTCCTTTCAGAGGGGTGGCTGGTGTGAAGGAGGTGATGGTGGTGGTGTTCGACGGGGACCGGTTTCTCCCAGAAGTCGGCTCCTTCGATGCCCAGGGCCTCGGGGTCGAAGGTGGGGTCCAGCCCGAGTTTCCGCTGCCGTTCGTAGTCGCGGTAGATCTTGCGGACCAACGGGAACAGGAAGACGAGGCAGATGAGGTTGACCCAGGCGATCAGGCCCAGCCCGATGTCGCCGGCGGCCCACATCAACTGGGCGTTGACGATGGATCCGAAGAACACGATGGCCATGGTGCCGAGCTTGAGGACCGTTTTCCAGCCGTGTCCGGGCCGTCCGTCCAGCAGGTAGAGGAGGTTGGAGTTGGCCACGTAGAAGTAGGCCAGCAGGCAAGTAAAACCGAAGAGGAGCACGGCGACGGCGACGAACCCGGCGCCCCAGCCGGGAACGAGGGTGTCGATGGCTTCCTGTGCCCAGTTGGCGCCGACCGGGACGCCCGGAAGGTTGTTGACGAGGTAGCCGCCGGACCCGTCCGAAACGTTGTACTTGCCGGAGACCACCATCATGAGCCCGGTGGCCATGCAGATCAGCAGCACATCGATGTAAATGCTGAAGGTCTGGACCAGGCCTTGCTTGCCCGGGTGGGAGGTGCGGGCCGCGGCTGCGGCGAAGGTGGCCTCGCCCAAGCCGTTGGATGATGCAAACACCGCACGGCGCACACCCCACGCGACGGCTGCACCGGCGATGCCGCCAAGGACCGGGTGCATGCCAATGGCGGACTGGAAGATCAGTGCCACGGCGGCGGGGACGCTGCCGATGTTGATGCCGATGACGGCCAGTGCCAGGAGCAGGTAGCCGATGGCCAGGACGGGAACGAGGGCCTGGGTTACTTTGACCAGGCGGGTGGTGCCGCCGAAGATGACCAGGGCGATCAGGACCGTGACCAGGATGGCCGGGATCCAGCTGTCCAGGCCGAAAGCGAGCTTGGCGCTGGCCGCGATCGTGTTGACCTGGAGTCCGGGGAAGATGAAGCCGTAGCCGACGACGCCGAGCACCGCGACGAGCGCTCCGACTTTGGGAAGTTTCAGGCCGTACTTGATGTAGTAGGGCATACCGCCGATGTCCTCGTTGGCGTCGCGGCGGTCCTCATCCTGGACCTGGCGCTTGAAGGTCTGGGACAGCGTTGCCTCGGCGTAGCCCACCGTGCAGCCCACCAGGCCGGTGATGGCCATCCAGACCAGGGCTCCCGGACCGCCGGCCCCCACGGCGGTGGCCACACCGGCGATGCTGCCCACGCCAACCCGGCTGGCCAGTGCCAGCACGAGGGCCTGGAAGGAGGAAAGGCCACCTTCCCCGCCTTCGCTGTCCTTCAGCTGGCGGAGCATGTCCGGAATCCGGCGGAACTGCACCCCCTTGGTAGCCACGGAGTAGATGACACCGAGGCCCAGGACCACGTAGGCCATGGGCGCCCAGATGGCATCGGAAACGCTGGAAAGAAATGCTTCGAAATCGCTGCCCATGGGTTATCCGACAGTCTGGTACAGGGCGGACAGGGCGCGCTTTATGCGCTCCTGATCTGCGGCATCGAGGTCAGCTGTGGGGCGCTTGGGCGAGCCGGCCGGCAGGCCCAGCAGGGTGAGGCCGGCCTTGACGGCCGGGATGAACGGCACCGAGAGCAGGGCGTCGATGACGGGGTAGACCTTCTTCCACTGCTCCAGAGCACCGGAGAGGTCACCTTCGGCGATTCGGCGGCTCACCGCGACAATCTCGTTGGGGACCACGTTGGCCGTGCCCGCCATGACGCCGGCGGCTCCCTCGACGAGAGCGCTGTAGAGGTAGACGTCCCAGCCGATGAAGGTGCCGATGACGTCGGGGTGGTGGTGGATCAGCTGGAGTGCCTGCTCCCAGTTGGCGCTGGAGTCCTTGATGTAGCGGATGTTCTCCACTTCTTCAGCCAGGGCACGGACGGTTGCCGGGTCCAGGTTGACGCCCGTGACGGCCGGGATGTTGTAGAGCATCACCGGGATCTTCACGGACCGGGCTACGTCCTTGATGTACGTGACCGTTTCTTCCAGCGACAGCGGCTCGTAGTAGGGGGTGATCAGCATGAGCACGTCCGCGCCCAGCTTCTCGGCGGCCTGTGACAGCCGGATGGCTTCGGCCGTGGAGGTGGCGCCGGTGTTGGCGATGACCGGCACGCGGCCGTTGGCCTGCTTGATGACGGTTTCGATGAGGAGCAGCCGCTCCTCCGAGGACAGTGCTCCCACCTCGCCGGTGGAACCCGCGGCGACGACGCCGTCGACGCCGGCGTCAATGGAGCGGTCCACGATCTTGCGCAGGGTGTCGACGTCGATCGTCTCGTCCTGGTTGAAGGGGGTGGACAGTGCGGTGAGGACACCGCGCAGGTTGTTGGCCATGAAAGATTCCTCTGCTGTGGGTACGTGGGGCTGTGAGTACGTGGGGACGGTCGGTCAGGTGGGGTCAGGTGGGGTCAGGCGACGACGGACAAGCCGGCGTGGGGCGGTGCCTGGCGGTGGGTGGCCAGTACGCTGGCGGCCTCCTGGGCTGCGGAAAACCCGGTGGTGATGGAGCTTTCCGTGTACAGGGTTCCCATGTAGTCGCCGGCCAGGAAGACGCGGTCAGTTCCACGCATCAGGGTGGACTGGATCTTGGCCCGGCCCGGGAAGCAGTAAGGCGATGCGTTCTTCCAGCGGTCCACCTTGGCCTCAACGACGCTGTCCGCGAAGCCGTGGCCGAGGACCTGGCCGAGGTCGGTGAGGTGCGTTTTGATGACTTCCTCCTCGCTCTTCTCCAGCAGGGCACGGCCCAGGCTGGCCGGGGAGAAGGTCATGAAGCTGCCGCCGGGCTTGCGCACGGACTCGGTGCCGCGGACAATGCTTGCCTGGTTCAGGGCGATCGCGAACGAGCGCTTGGGGGCAGCGATCGCGTAGATGTCATCCCAGGGACGGCCTGTGGTCTCGTTGGTCAGGAATGCGGTGCTGACGTGCGGGCCGTACTTGATCTGGCTCAGTGCCCCGCGCAGGTCCCCGGGAAGGTCCACGCCGATCTTGTGCGACACGTCTGCGGTGGTAGCCAGGACCACCGTGCGGGCCTCCACTTCGTGTTCCGCTCCGTTTTGGCGGTAGCGGACCACCACGGAATCCTTCTTGTGCACCACTTCGTGGACGGTGGCACCGAGTTGGATCCGGTGGCCCAGTGCGGCGGCGATGGATTCGGTCAGGGTGGACGGGCCGCCCACGATGCCCTGGCTGAGCCCCTGGCCAAACCCAAGGACCAGGCTGAAGTAGCCGATGCCGGCGCCGGCGGAGATCTCGTCCATGTCGCCGGCGGACCGGGTGACTGTGGTTTTGAACAGCGCTGCAGCATCCTCGGACAGGTTCCCGATGAAGTCCTGGAAGGAGGTGTCATTAGCAAAGTCATAGATGCGCTGCTGCCGCATGGCACCGGACTCCCCTACGCGCTTGCGTACCACGCCGGTGTACTTGGCCACCCCGCTCACCACTTTCATGCCGGCACGAAGGGTGTCCACACGGGAGGCCAGGGACATCGGAATACGGAACGGATATGTGGCGATGTGCCCCTTCTTGATGAACTTGCCGTTCATGGACAGGCCCTGCAGGGAGCCCGGGATCTGGACCGCCATGACGCCCACCTCATTGAGCAAAGCATCCGTGGAGGATCCGGCACCGGCGAAGACGTGCCCGCCCCAGTTCAGCCAGTAATCGCCGCGGCGTTCCGAGCGAATCCGTCCACCCACGCGGTCGCCGGACTCCAGGACAACCGTGTCCCAGTGCCGAAGCCGCCAGGCTGCCGAAAGTCCGGCGAGCCCGCCGCCGACGATTACTGCGTCTTTCATCTTCTCTATTCCTTGCTGTTGTTGCTTGTCTCTTGGTGTCGAAGGCGCCACCACGGGGGCGGTCCCCCGGAAGTTCATGGGGCTGAACTGACGCGTGCTTCCTGGACGTGCCCGCCTGCGCGGCCGCGCCGCCGTCGGGCGTTGCCGCTCCACCGGGCGCCCTGCCCCGGGGGCCAGGCTGGAAAGATCCGCTTGCGTCGGTGTGACACAAACCACCCTAAAATGTGATCACAGATCACACAACCCCTTTTCCGGAAATTTCTTCCTTCCCCGGAAGCGTTACTGCCCTCGGCGAATGGGCGCGGTCCTCCCGGCCGTATATTTGACTCGTGGTCATATCCAAGCGCGCTGAACCCACCCTGCTGACGGACCAGGTTTATGCGGTGATTCACGCCGCGATCCTCAGTGGGGACCTCCCTGCCGGCTCCCGGCTTAAGGTGCGGGACCTCGCCGAGCAGGTCGGAACCAGCGTGATGCCCGTGCGGGAGGCGATCCGCAGGCTCGAAGAGACGGGCCTCGCGGAGCGCCAACCCCACAAGGGTGCAGTGGTCAAGAGCCTGAGCTTCGAGGAACTGATCCACGTCTATGACGTCCGCCGCCTCCTGGAAACCGAAGCGGCGAGGCTGGGCAGCGAAAACGTCACGCCCCAGGACTGCGACCGGATGCAGTCCGAGTACGAATTGATGCGCAAGGCCATTGATGAACGCCAGGTCATTGCCCTGCTGGATCACGACGAAGCCATGCTGGCCATCCTTTACGAGGCCGCCGGCAACCCGGTCCTGCTCCAGATGATCAGGGCACTCTGGCAGCAATGCCGCGCTTACAAGATTGTTGGCGCCCAGGGGTCCCTCGATGCGGAAAATGACGATTCCTTGTGGCGGTACCAGCAGGATCTGGTGACCGCGGCCCGGAACGGCGACCCCGCAGCCGCCGCAGCCGTGAACGAGGCTTCCCTCCTTGATGCGAGCGAGCGGATCAAGAGCCGGCTCGCCGAACAGGGCGCGCCCTAAGCGGCCCATCAACCCGCAACTGGCCAGTCGGGAACACGGGCCCTGAGCTGGGCCTTCCCCTCTTCATCCCCGCCGTCCTCAACAGCACCCCACAACGTTGCTTCCCCGTGCCCTCATTGCGCCAAAAAATATTCTGTGATTTGTGATCACAGATCTAGACAAGGTCTCGTGTGACTGTCTAGGGTGATGTGCAGCACATGCGGTGACGCAAGCCACAGCCTGTTTCAACTCTGAGCAAGTCTTCAGCCCCCAGGCACGAAACCGCCGGCGGGCCCAATCTCAGGGTTATCTGCCTCATTTATCCAAAGGAACCAAAAATGAGCTTCAGTTTTGGCACTAAGACTCCCTCCATCGCGCTCTCGGGCGAAGTTGTGGTTTCCGGCCTCGGCAAGAGTTACGGAGCGGCCCGCGTCCTGTCGGATGTGAATCTGGTGATGAGCGAGGGCGAGGTGGTGTCGGTTATCGGGCCGTCGGGAGCGGGTAAGAGCACGTTCCTGCGCTGCCTCAACTACTTGGAGACACCAACGGAAGGCATCATCGAAATCGGCGGGGCGAAAGTTGTTGCCGGCGGGAAGCTGCCGGACAAGGCGAGCCTGGACCACCTCCGGCGCGTCACCGGGATGGTCTTCCAGAGCTTCAACCTGTTTCCCCACCTGACCGTCATGGAGAACATCACCCTGCCGCAGAGGAAAGTGCTCGGTGCGAGCAAGGAGCAAGCACAGGAGACCGCCAACAGGCTGCTCAAGCACGTTGGACTTCCCGACAAGGCCAACGCGTATCCCGCCCGGCTCTCAGGCGGCCAGCAGCAGCGCATCGCCATTGCGCGGGCCCTGGCACTGTCGCCCAAGGTCATGCTTTTCGACGAGCCGACGTCAGCCCTCGACCCTGAAATCGGCCTCGAGGTCCTCGCCGTGATGCGCGACCTCGCCGACGAGGGCATGACCATGCTCGTGGTCACCCATGAAATGCACTTCGCACGCGACGTCTCGGACCGCATCATGGTGATGGGCAACGGGGGCGTGCTGGAGATCGGACCGAGCAAGCAGGTGATGTCGGATCCGCAGAATGACCGCACCCGGCAGTTCCTCAAAGCCGTACTGGACAGGTGAGACTGCGATGATTGCAGAACTCCTGCCCGCGATCGCCCGCGGCGTCGGACTAACGCTTTACGTCACGGGCGCCTCGCTCGTTATCGGTGGCATCATCGGCCTGTCACTCGTCGGGGCCGCACGCTCACCGTTCGCCTTCGTCCGGGGTATCGCCACCTTGTACATCAACGTGGTCCGCGTCATCCCGCCGATTACGTGGCTGTTCCTGATCTACTTTGGCTTGCCCCAGTTCGCCCTGCGGCTGTCGACGATCCAGGCCGCAATCATCGGATTCTCGGTCATTGCCTCCGCGTTCATGGCCGAGATCTACCGGTCCGGCCTACTCAGCATCCCCGACGGGCCACGCGAGGCGGCCCACGCACTCGGACTCAGTGCTGCCACCACCGTCCGGCACATCATCACCCCGCAGGCATTCCGTGTGGCGCTGCCCGCCATCGCAACGTACGGCATCGGGCTGTTGAAGGACTCCGCCCTGGCCTCAACCATCGGGGTCCGTGAAATCACCTACTACGCCCAGCAAAGTGCGAAGCAGACGCATGAGGGGCTTCTCTCCTTCATCGTGGCCGGCGCGCTGTACATCGTGATCAGCCTCGTCGTCGCCCTCGTCTCACGGCAGGTCGACCTCGGGCTGCGCAAGAAGATCGGAGTGGCGTGATGGACATGCTGACCCAATGGCTCGGCTGGTTGCCGAGCCTCGCTCCAGGACTTCTTGTCAGCCTCCAACTGACCGGACTCTCGCTCCTTTTCGGATTCCCGCTCGGCTTGCTGTTCGCTGTCATGGCGGCGGCCAAATTCGCACCGCTGCAGTGGATTTCGTTCCTGTTCGTGGAGGTCGGCCGTGGCCTGCCGGCCCTGGTGCTGCTGTACCTGCTGTACTTCAGCCTCCCCGATGCCGGCATCACCCTGACATCCCTGACCACAGCCATCATCGCTTTGACCTGGAACACCGGCGCCTACGCCTCGGAGTACTTCCGCGCCGGGCTGGCCGCAGTACCTCTCGGGCAGAAAGAAGCAGCACTCACCTCCGGCCTCCGTGGCTGGACAGGGTTCCGGATCATCATCCTGCCGCAGGCACTGCGGATCTCCACCCCGCCCCTGGCCGGACTCGCCGTCCTCGTCTTCCAGGGCAGCGCCCTCGCTTTCGTGATCGCCGTGCCGGAACTGATGTCCAAGGGCTTCGAAATTGCATCCATCACCTTCGAATACCTCAGCGTCTACTTGCTCACCGCCGTGCTACGGGTCACTCACTCTCATTTTCCTGGGTCTGGTCCGGGTGCTGGAACGCCGCCTCGGCCGCCACCTGCAACGCAACTGACCTTCGCTCCACCCATCCAGGGCAATCCCGCCCCGCAACCTCAGTAAAGAAAGAAAAACCATGTCACGAACTCCCCGCACCCTGGTGCGCACACTGTCCGCCTGCGCCGCGGCCGGCCTGCTCACGGTCTCCCTCACCGCCTGCGGAGGCAACGACACCGCCGGCAGCGCCTCTGACTGCACACCGGCACACAGCGACCTCAACACCATCACCGAAGGCGAGCTGACAGTCGCCAGCTACGACTATGCACCCGCCACAATCCTGGAAGGCGAAGGCGTCACCGGGATGGAGGGTGACCTGATCAACGAGATCGCCAGGCTTGAGTGCCTCAAAGTCACGGTGAGCACCTCCGGCGGCGCAGGAGCGGTTATCCCGTCAGTGCAGTCAAAGCGCGTTGACATCGGCTCGGGAAACTGGCTGCGCACCAAGGAACGGACCAAGATCGTCTACATGAGCACGCCGCTTTGGAGCGACCCGCAGGCCATCGTCTCCACCACGGGGCTGACCAGCGACAATCTTGAAGGCAAGGTGATCGGCTCCGTGGCCGGCAACCTCTGGAACGACAGCATGCAGAAGTGGCTGGGAGATAAGTTCAAGATCTACCAGGACGACGAATCCATCTACGGCGATCTCAAGGCGGGCCGCATCGACGCACTGGTGGCATCCTCCGCATCCGCCAACTACCGGTTCAAAACAGCCCCCATCGAGGGTTCCACGGTGGTCGACGTGAAGCCGAACGCGAACGTCCCGCAGTTCGCGGCGGTGGGCCAGGTCATGTTGCCGTCCAGCCTCGATAATGACGCACTCGGAAAGGCACTGGACGAGGACATCAAGAAACTCCGGGAAGACGGCACTATCAAGAAGCTCCTTGAGAAGTATGCGATCGACCCCTCCGTCGGGGAGCCGGGCGCACCCAGCGAGCTCTGACCGCAGCGTCCTTCCACGTTGTTTCAGCCTTCGACGCTGAGCGTTCGGACGTCTTCAGCAGCGGCCGTGACAAATGGCTGGTCGTCGGACGCCGACAAGGCAGAACACGTCGCGAGGACCGTGGCTGACACCTTGGGCGGGGACATCAACATCACCTACTCCGTAGCCGGCGGCAGGCGGGCGGATGCCCGCATCAGAGAAGCGATCCGCAAGGAGGCCCGCGTCATCGTGGTGGGCAACCGCAGGATGCGGGGCATCGGACGCGTCCTGGGCAGCGCGGCCAACAGCGTGGCGCACAGTGCGCCCTGCGACGTCTACATTGCCAGCACGTACGACGCCGACTAAGCAGATTTTTCCAGAAGGAGCCACCAGTGCATGACGTGATTATTGTTGGAGCCGGCGCCGCAGGACTTGGTACTGCGTACTATCTGCGGGACACGGGCCTGGATGTCCTTGTCCTGGAGGTCGGTCCGGACATCGGCGGCCGGTCACGCACCGTCCAGTTGGCCGGAACGTCGGCGAACTCCGGCGCGATGTTCGTCTACAAGGGAACGAAATCAGAAGAGCTTGTAAACCAACTGGGCATCCAAACTGTGCCCTTCCTGCCCGAAACGTACGGTATCCACGTCAACGGCAAAACCGTAGTGGCGCATACCAACGAGGACCTGGTGGCCGGCCTTAGTCTCACGGAGTCCGAAAAGACGGAGCTGGTCAAGTTCATTGAAACCTCCCTTACGGAGTACCAGGACTACGTCAATGACCGGACAACAGCCGGCGGGCTCGACAAGCTGACAAGCGAGACCGTGGCGGAAAGAATCCGTGACCTGCAGCCGGCGGTCCGGGACATTATCGCCACCGCAATCCGCGGCGGCGCCGTGGGCGATCCGGCCAACCTCTCGGCGAAATACGCGCTGCGGTATTTCGCCAGCTACCTGGCACGGGAAAAGAACAACCGCCTGTTCGCGCTCGAAGGAATGCAGGCCATTCCACGCGCCATCCTGGAACGCCTGCCTGAGCACACCGTCCGCTGCAACACCCGGGTGACCGATGTTGCCTGGCTGGAGCAAGAGGGCGTCTACGAGGTGGCCGTTCAGGGCGAAAGCGGCACAGGCAACCTGACGGCAAAGCACGTAGTCCTGGCAGTTCCCGGGCCGGTGGTCCCGGATATCATCGGGGACCTGCCGGAATGGAAGAAGTCCGCGCTCACTAAGGTGGCCAGCCCCGGCAGCACCACGCTCAACATCGTGGCCGATATTGAAGGGCTCCCGGAGTTCAAGGACTGGGCGTTCATCGTCACCGTCGGCATGCCCTTCGACGCCATCATCAACCCTGTCCCGGGCGGTACAGAGGAGACCTCCCAGGCAAACATCCTGCAGCTGACCTGCTACGGAAACTCCTCGGGCTACCTGCCGGGGTTTGCCGACGACGAGCCGCGGGTCGCACAGTGGATGGAGGACGTCTACAGGGTGGCACCCCAGCTTCGCGGCCGCGTCCTCGGGGTGCACGCCCAGACCTGGCAGCACTGCTTCGCCCTGCTCAGTCCCGGGCGGGCGGCAGCTCTTCCGGAGCTTCAACGTTCGGTGGGGACACTGCACTTCGCGGGCGACTACACCTCCGAGACCGCAGGGACCCACGGGGCCTACACCGAGGCCGAACGCGTTGCAGCGCTGATCAAGGCGTCCCTGAAACCCACGGATTAGGCGGGAAGTGAAGGGCATCGGTCCAAAACCCGCGTCAGGTGGGAGAGGGTTGCCCGAAAACCCGCATCAAGTGAGAGAGCGTCCGGGCCGGGTAGCCTGGAGCGCGGCCATCCGGGCTGCGAGGTGCAGTGCCGGGAGCCGGCCGGTGCCGCGGGGATCACCGCCGCACAGGGAGAAAATCCGCTGCAGCCGCTGATGCATGGACTGCCGCTCCACATGCAGCTCCCTGGCGGTCTGCGCGGTGTTGCATCCCGAATCCAGCCAGACGCGCAGCGTCACTGCCAGCTGGGAGTGACGCTGCGCGTCGTGCTCCAGGACGGCGGCCAGCTGCTGGTTGACGAAGTCCCGCCGCCGGGCTTCGTCCATCACCTGGACCGCCAGCCGTTCCACGGCGAACGCCTGGGCGTCAAGCACCCGCCCCGGTGCGGTGGCCGCTGACCTGGAAGGGCCGACGTCGGAAGCCAGTTCCAGCGTGAGCCTCGCCTCGGACAGGGACCACGGAGCGGACGCTATCCCTGGCGCCACAGGCCCCACTGCACTCACCGTCCCCTCGGGCACCTCCAGCGACTGCAGGCCGTCCACAATCTTTTGCCGTTCATCCTGGACATTCCCCGAGCGGAGGACACCCAGCGCCAGGAGTTCCGCGTTGTCCGCATAGCTGGCGCCGTGCTGGCCGCCCGGATCGAGCAGGCGCTCCACATCCTTGCGGAGCTGCTTGGAGGCAGGGGAACGGACCACCACGGCCACTACCTGTGCGGTCACCGCAATGCCCGCCGCAGGAGCCAGTTCCTGGAGTCGCCAGTTCTGTTTTCCCGAATCCATCGCCCGGATCAGCGCCGCGCCTGCCATCTCCTTCAACCCCGGAGGCATGCGCTGCAGCAGGGCAAGAGCCAGGATGTCCACAGAACGGTTCGCGGCAATCCTGGCAAGGTTCACGTCAGCGTCACCGCGGACGTACACCGTCAACCGGGCAGACGGAATGCCCCGCACCGGCACCTCCACGTGGATGGTGTTTCCGTCTTCACCGGAGGACGCCGGGCCCGGTTCATTCAGGTGCCCGTTGGGCTCGGCGCTGGCCAGCGCCGCACCGGCCGTGGAGGTCAGCACCACCTCCGAACGCGTTGCCGCAGCCAGGACCGCCAGGATGCGGTCAAGGCTTCCGCCGTGGGCCAGTTCCACCGCCATGGCATGGCTGGCCTGGTCCGCCTGCTGCAAGTGCGCCGCGGACTCGCTGACCAGCTGTGAGTTGATGGCCTCCATAACCCCCACGAACGGGACCACCTTGCGCAGCTCGATCAGGGGAAGTCCGGCCTCCTCAGCGGCCAGGATCATCGAGGACGGAATGGACGGCAGCACACTTCCCGTCTCCACGGCGAGCGCCGCCACCCCACGCTCCGCAAGATCCCGGATGTACACGGTGCGGCGCTCATCGGAAGCGGACACAAGGGCCTGTCCCCCCGTCAGCAGTAGCTCACCGCCCCCGAGCAGCGACGCAATATCCAGGACCTCGCTGGAGTGGATCCACCGGAGCTGGGTCTGCGGTACCACTCCCGCGGCTGCGCGGACCACCGGATCGGCGGCCCGGACAGTGGAATGCCGAAGGACATCTTCCAAACGAACCGGCATGACACTCCGTCATATAGAAGGGGAAAGCTTAGGACACATTGTAGCTAGTCGATGTGTCCCCCGACACATAACCTTGAAGAATCCCCATCCCCTCAAAGAAGAGGCCCCGATGCAACAACAACCCACTCCAGGAGTCGAGCAATCCGCCCACGCGGAAGACGTCGAAGCCTGGCTCCAGCCCATCCCCGAGTCCCGGCGCACCCACAAAGTTTCGGGCCAGTTCTGGATCTGGGCGGGCGCCAACCTGGCACCGATCAACTGGGTCCTGGGCGCCCTCGGAATCCATCTGGGGCTGGGTTTCGCGGACACCGTGACAGTCCTGGTCCTGGGCAACCTGATCGGTATGCTGCTGTTCGGCTGCTTTGTCCTGCTGGGCCAGAAGACCGGCGCCACCGGCATGGTGCTCGCCCGGGCTGCCTTCGGCCGCCGCGGCAACTACCTCCCGGCAGCCATCCAGGCGCTCCTGGTGATCGGCTGGTGCGCCGTCAACACCTGGATCATTCTGGACCTGGTGATGGCGCTGTTCGGCACCCTCGGCTGGGTGGATCCCACCGCCCACAACTACGGCTGGAAGATCGGCGTGGCCACGGTCATCATGGCCGCGCAGGTGGCCATCGCCTGGTTCGGCTACAGGGCGATCGCCGCCTTCGAGAAGTGGACCGTTCCGCCCACCATCATCATCCTCGCCGTGATGTCCGCTGTGGCCTGGATCGGAATGAAGATCGACTGGTCCTACGCCGGGCCTGCGGGCAACATCCTTGAAGGATCGGAGCGGATCGCGGCAATGAGCGCCGTGATGACCGCCATCGGCATCGGCTGGGGCATCACCTGGTTCACGTACGCGGCGGACTACTCCCGCTTTGTCAGCACCGAAGTCCCCAGGAAGAAGGTCTACCTGGCCTCCGTCCTGGGCCAGTTCATCCCCGTGGTCTGGCTCGGCGTCCTCGGCGCAAGCCTTGCCACCAACAGCGGCGAGATCGATCCCGGGAAGCTCATCGTCCAGAACTTCGGCGTGATGGCGCTGCCGGTCCTCCTGATGGTGCTGCACGGCCCCATCGCCACCAACATCCTGAACATCTACACCTTCTCGGTGGCCACGCAGGCGCTGGACATCACCATCAGCCGCCGCAAGCTCAACCTGTTCGTCGGGGTCTTCTCGCTCGGCGCCGTCGTCTTCTTCATCTTCCAGGAAGACTTCGCCGCCGTCCTGGACGCCTGGCTCATCGGCCTCGTGGCCTGGGTGGCCGCCTGGGGCGGCGTGATGCTGGTGCACTACTTCTGGATTGACAAGCGTTGGCCCGGGAATCCGGACAGGCTGTTCGACGGCGTCGGCACCAGCCGGCTTCCGGGCGTCAACTGGGCGGGCGTCACCTCCCTCCTGGTGGGCATCTTCGCCACCTGGCTGTTTATGTACGGTCTCGTCCCCGCCATGCAGGGCCCCATCGCCGTGGCCCTGGGCGGCTGGGACTTGTCCTGGCTCGCCGGCGGCCTGGCCAGCGCCGCCAGCTACGCCATCCTGGGCCCGAAAGTGCACCGCAGATTCCTCTCCGCTTCGGCCCCGGCCCCGCAGGGGCCCACCGAGCTGACCGGAGCGTCCGCTCCCGGTGCGCCGGCCGCCTCCTGACCCGCTTCCGAACTTCCAAAGATCCTAGGAACACCGTGAACCTTGAAGCCTTCCCCGATTCCGCCCACCCCATCACCTGGCCCGAAGGAAAGCGCGCCGCAGCGTCCTTCACCTTCGATGTGGACGCCGAATCCTGCACCATCGCCCACGATCCCAAGAGCACCGGCCGAATGTCGCTGATGACGCACCAGTCCTACGGGCCCAAGGTGGCCGTTCCCCGGCTGCTGCAGATCCTCCGGCGGCAGGACATCCGCGCCACGTTCTTTGTTCCCGGCTTCACAGCCGAGTGCTACCCGGACACCGTCCGCCGGATCGTGGACGCCGGACACGAGGTGGCCCACCACGGCTACCTGCACGAGCCCATGCAGGGCATTGACGCCGACACCGAGGCCCGCTACATGGACCGTGGACTCGAGGCGCTGGCCAAGGCCGCCGGGGTTCAGCCGGCAGGCTACCGGGCACCCTGGTGGGAGCTGAACTGGCACTCCGCGGGGCTCCTCGCGGACCGCGGCTTCCTCTACGACTCCAGCCTGCTCGACGGCGATGCCCCCTACCGCTTCAGCGTCGCCCCGGGTGACTCCCGGGACATCGTGGAGATTCCCGTGGACTGGGCCCTCGACGACTGGGAGCAGTACGCCTTCTACCCGGGCGTGACCGGCAGCGGAGTCATCGAAAGCCCCGCGAAGGTCCTCGAAATGTGGACGCTCGAGGCCGAGGCGCACCTCGCGCAGGGCAGCTGCTTCGTCCTGACCAACCACCCCTTCATCTCCGGCCGGCCCTCCAAGGCGGTGGCGCTGGAACGGCTGATCGAGCGGGTGAAGGGGATGGACGGCATGTGGGTGGCCACCATGGAGGAGATCGCCGGGCATACCCGGCGGACAGTCCGTGAGGTGCACACGCACGCCCGGATCGACGTGCCTGCCTTCCCGGATACGGGAGCCCGGTTCACGCCGTCGCTCATTCGCGAACCATCGGCCGCCGCAGGCTGACGTTCGAGAGCCGGCCCCCGGCCCAGGACATCCCGTGGTACACGACGACGGGCATCCCTCCGCCGCCCGGGGTTGGCGGAGGGATGCCCGTCAAGGCCGCAGGTGCTACCTGGCCGCGTCCAGCACGGACGGCGCGTCCGCGGCACCGGCCGGCGCAGAAACCGGCCCGGGATGAACCCCAACGGGCGCTTCTAAGGGCGCCGGTGTGGAGTTACCCGGGGCGGCCGCGGCGTGCTCGGCGAGGACGCGGGTCTGGTGCCTGAGCTTCGTGCGGTACAGCAGGGCCCCGCCCACGGTGACGGCACCGACGAACAGCACGCCGCCCCACTGGAGGTACCACTCAAACGGCGGTACCGAGTTGTAGATTTCCTGCCGCGGCCAGATGAGGTTCAGCGTCATGGCACCGCCCCACAGGACCGCGAGGATGTTCACGGGCAGGCCCCACTTGCCCATGCTGAACCCGACGTCGGAATCCTCTCCCGGCCACTTCCCGAGGAGCCGCTTCTTGAGCAGGGGCACGGTGACCAGCAGGTAGGACAGGTAGATCAGGACGATGCTGATGCTGGACATGATGGTAAAGATCGCCGGCTGCATGACGTTCACCAGGAGCGGTATGACGGCAAGGACACCGATGACGATGGCCGCCACCGTGGGCGTTTTCCGCACCGGGTCCACCTTGCTCAGCTGGCGGCTGAACGGCAGATTGTTGTCCCGTGCCATCGCGAACATCATCCGGATGGCAGCGGCGTGGACGGCCAGGGTGCAGACCACCACGGCCACCACGATGCACGCCAGGAATGCCTTACCGAAAGGCCCGCCAAGGACACTGAGCACGATGTACTGCAGGCCACCGTCGGCAGATCCCACCTTGGGGTCGGACAGGTCAGGCGCGGCCAGGATGCCGAAGAGCAGGATCAGGCCGCCCAGCAGGAAGGACGCGGTGACCGCGCGGAGGATCGCCTTCGGCGCGGTCCGCTTGGGGTCCTTGGTTTCCTCGCCGAGGGAACTGGCGGTGTCGAAGCCGTACATCACGTAGCCGGAGGCCATGGCGCCGATCAGGAAGACGCCGAAGAAGCCAAGGTCGTGCCCTTCGCCGAAGCCGGCGGTGTCGAAGAAGACCTCGGGGCCGCGCACCACGTGGAAGCCGAGGGCGAGGATCAGCAGCACGGCGGCGATCAGTTCCACAAAGACGCCGATGCTGTTGATCCTGGTCATCAGCTTCACCCCGAAGGCGTTGATCAGCGTGGAGATGCCGATCATGATGCTCGCCAGCAGGACGCCGTTGAGGGCGAAGTCATACGTGCCAGTGCCGTCCCCGATGATCTGGAACCCCGACCAGAGCTGAGGCAGCGTGATTTGCAGCGCCAGGGCGACGGCGCCAAGCGCCACCATGGAGGAGATCAGCAGCAGCCAGCCTGCCAGCCACGAAAACGTGCCGGAGGTGAGCCGTTTGGCCCAGTTGTAGACGGACCCGGCCACGGGATAGCGGCCGGCCAGCTCGGCGAAGCAGAGCGCCACCATCAGCTGGCCGACGAACACGATGGGCCAGGACCACGCGTACGCGGGGCCGGCCATGGAGAAACCAAAGTAGAACAGTTGAAAAACGCCGGTGAGGATGGAAATGTAGCTGACTCCGGCCGCGAAGCTGGCGAACTTGCCGATACTGCGGTCCAAAGTCTGGGCATAGCCGAATTCGTCCATGCCGCTTGAATCAGTACTCTTGCTGGGTTCCAACATCTGAACTCCTAAGTCAGAAAAGCACAGTGGTGTTGACCTGCGGCCGCCGTTGGACGCAGGTGATGCAACCGGCGGGGCACCGCGTGCGCACTGCCCCGCCGTTCCCCCGTTGCTGTTTGATGCCTACTCGGCAGCGGCAGCCCCCGGTTCCTGCGGAGGCGAGCCGAACCAGCCACTGGGTGCGGGCTGGATGTTCTGCCAGATATGTTTTGCCTCGCGGTACTCGTTGAGGCCTGCGCTGCCGAGCTCGCGGCCGATCCCCGACTTTCCGAAACCGCCCCACTCCGCCTGCGGGACATACGGGTGGTAGTCGTTGATCCACACCGTTCCGTGCCGGAGCCCGGAAGCGACCCGCTGCGCCTTCGAGGCGTCCGAGGTCCAGACAGCACCGGCCAGGCCGTACTCCGTGTCGTTCGCGATCGCCACAGCCTCGTCCTCCGTGCGGAACGTTTCCACCGTGAGTACGGGTCCGAACGACTCCTCCCGCAGCACGCTCATGCCCGAACGGCAGTTGCCGAGGACGGTGGGCGGGTAGAAGAAGCCGTCGGCGAGCGGGCCAACGTCCGGGATGTACCCGCCGCAGAGCAGTTCCGCACCTTCCGAAATGCCGGCCTGGACGTAGGCGTGGACCTGGTCACGGTGCTTTGCGGAGATGAGCGGCCCCGTCTCCGCTTGCGGATCGAACGGTCCGCCCATCCGGATCTTCTTGGCCCGTTCCACCACTTCGGCCACAAAGCGCCCGGCGATCGTCTCCTCGACAACGAGCCGCGCTCCTGCCGAGCACACCTGGCCGGAGTGCAGGAAGACCGCTGTCAGGGCATTGTCGACGGCGGCGTCCCAGTCCGCGTCTGCGAAGACGACGTTGGGGTTCTTCCCGCCAAGTTCGAAGGCGACGCGCTTCACGGTTTCTGCGGCGGCGGCCATGATGGTCTGGCCGGTGGCCAGGCTCCCGGTCAGGGAAACCAGGTCGACGCGCGGGTCCGAGCTGAGCGGGCCGCCCACCCTGGATCCGGAGCCGGCAACGAGGTTCGCGACGCCGGCAGGAACGCCGGCCTCCGCGAGGGTCTCCATGAGCAGGATAGAGGTCGACGGCGTCAGCTCGCTGGGCTTGAGCACAAACGCGTTCCCCGCCACGAGGGCCGGAGCCACCTTCCATGCCGCCTGCAGGAGCGGGTAGTTCCAGGGGGCGATGAGGGCGCACACGCCGAGCGGTTCGTACACCACGCGGCTGATGGCGTTCGGCCGGCCCGTATCGATCACCCTCCCGGCGTCCAGGCCCGCGATCTTTCCGTAGTAACGGAAGCAGGCGGCAATGTCGTCGATGTCATACTCGGCCTCGACGAGCCGCTTGCCGGTGTCCAGCGCCTCGGCCCGGGCGTAGGCAGCTTTATCCCGTTCCAGCAGGTCCGCTATGCGCAGGAGGACCGCGCCGCGCTCGAGGTCGGTCAGCCGCCGCCAGGGGCCGCTGTCAAAAGCCGAGCGCGCAGCCGCGATCGCCCGTTCTGCGTCATCCGCCGTCGCGGATGCCACCACCGCCACCTCCTGCCCGTCCGCAGGGCAGCGCACAACTGTTGTGCCGCCGTCGGACGCTTCCTGCCAGGCGCCGCCGATGTAGAGGCCCTTGATCACGTCCCCGGCCGTCCCGGCCTGGTGACGCCGCTCAGCGGTGGCGGTCATGGTGTCTCCTATGTGTTGTGGTGCCTGTGTGTTGTGGTGCCTGGTCCAGGGAGTCCTTTATACCCAGCATGCCTAGGCCTTTGCTGCCGCGGCTACGGTTCCCCGGGCACTGTTACGCTCGAGCGGGCTGGCGCCGTGCCGGTAGAACTCCGAATGCTGCGGCGCCAGGGGTGCCTTGCCGGCGATGAGGTCGGCGGCCTTTTCGGCAAGCATCATGACGGGCGCGTAGATGTTCCCGTTGGTGACATATGGCATGGCGGAGGCGTCTACCACGCGCAGGCCGGTGGTGCCGTGGACTGTCATGTCCAGCGGGTTGACCACGGCCATGGGGTCGGAGTCCGGGCCCATCTTCGCTGTGCAGGATGGGTGAAGCGCCGTCTCGGCGTCGCGGGCAACCCAGTCAAGGATCTCGGCGTCCGTCTGTACGGCGCGGCCCGGGGAAAGCTCGCCGCCGTTGAACGGCGACATGGCGGACTGGCCCAGGATGTCGCGGGCAACATGGATGGCCTCCACCCATTCGCGCCGGTCCTGGTCCGTGGACAGGTAGTTGAACACCATGGACGGGTGGACAGTGGGGTCCGTGGACTTGATCTTCAGGGTGCCGCGGGCGTCGGAGTACATGGGGCCGATGTGCACCTGGTAGCCGTGCTTCGCATCGGCCTTCTGGCCGTCGTAGCGGACGGCAACCGGCAGGAAGTGGAACATCAGGTTGGGGTAGGCAACATCCTCGTTGGAGCGGACAAAGCCGCCTCCTTCGAAGTGGTTGGTGGCCGCCGGGCCCTTGCGGCCGAAGAGCCACTGCATGCCGATCCACGGCATGCGCCAGACGTCGAGGGCCGGCTGCATGGAGACCGGCTGGGTGCAGGCGTGCTGGATGTAGACCTCGAGGTGGTCCTGGAGGTTTTCGCCGACGCCGGGCAGGTTGGCCACCGTGTTGATGCCCAGCGGGTTCAGGTGGGCCGCGTCGCCCACGCCGCTGAGCTGCAGCAGCTGCGGGGTGTTGATGGCGCCGCCGGCCAGGATCACTTCACCGGCGTTGACCTGGTGCGTCTTGCCGTTGCGGCGGTAGGTCACGCCCGTTGCCACGTTGCCCTTGAAATTGACCTTCGTTGCAAGGGCCCGGGTCAGGACGGTGAGGTTTTTCCGCGAGGAGTTGGGCCGGAGGTGCGCCCTGGAGGCCGAGAGCCGCTGGCCCTTGTGGACATTGCGGTCAAAGGGAGCGAAGCCTTCCTGGCGGTAGCCGTTGACGTCGTCGGTCATCGGGTAGCCGGCCTCCTGGGCCGCCTTGAAGAACGCCTGGAAGAGCGGATTCGTGGCGGGACCCCGCTCAAGGACCAGAGGGCCCCCGTGCCCGCGGAGCTCGTCATCGGGATCCGCTGCCAGCGCGTTTTCCATCCTGTTGAAGTAGGGAAGGCAGTGGGCGAAGTCCCAGGTTTCCATTCCGGCATCGGCGCCCCAGCGCTCGTAGTCCAGCGGGTTTCCGCGCTGGAAGATCATGCCGTTGATGGAGCTGGAGCCGCCCAGGACCTTGCCGCGGGCGTGGGCCACGCGGCGGCCGCCCATGTACGGCTCGGGATCCGACTGGTAGCGCCAGTCATAGAGCGGGTTGCCGCTGGGGAAGGTCAGCGCGGCGGGCATCTGGATGAACAGGTCCCATGGGTAGTCGCTTCGCCCTGCCTCGAGAACCAGGACGCTGCTCTGGCCTCCTTCGCTCAGGCGGTTGGCCAGCACCGAACCGGCGCTTCCACCACCGACGATGACGTAGTCATAGTGGGTTTTTGTCATGCTGCAAACTCTCCTTCTACCTGGTGCCGCTCACAGCGGCCCAGGGCGGGTCGTCGTTCTTTCTCAAGCGAAAGGTTGACCGTGTTAGCCGGAGAATCCGGGGTATTCCCTGGTGTGGCGTAGGTCATATTCAAGGAGAGTAATGCACCTTGAACGAGTGTTCAATAGAAAAACTGGTCAAACGTTCAAAATTTACGCCGGCGAAACATCAACGGGCCCCCGGGCTGCGGAAACGGGGGTCGGAGGCACCAAAATGTCTGGCTCCCGCCCGATTGTGACAGTGCGACGGGCTTGGGCGCGACGGGGACCGCACGGCCCCTGCGGGCCCACTGAAAGAACGGCGGAGAGGGAGGAGGCAGCCGCCGCTTTAAGCGGCGAAGGCGATCTCTTCGGTCCGGGCGATGCTGCGCCGGATGGATTCCTTGTCCACGCCCAGGAGCGCGGTCAGCCACACCCCGTTCTGCACAACAACGATGTCTGCCGCCCGCTCCTTGCAGTCCATGGCCGACAGCTCCGGCCTGGCATTCCCGATCAGGGCTGCGAGCCCATCAAGGTAGCGGGCGAACGCTGCCGCATTGATGAGGGCGAAGTCCTCGTCCGCCCTCGCAAGCGCCCATAGATGAAGGCGCAGGGACAGGTACCGCGTGGTCAGGAGCTCCGGACCCGCAACCCGGCGAAGGGCATTGCGCAACTGCTCCTCCGGGGGCAGGGCGGGATCCTGCGCAACCAACGCAAGGTCGTGCTCGTCCACTCTGCGCAGGGCCGCACGGATCAGGCTCGATTTGTCCTCGTAGTAGTAGTTCACCAGGCCGAGGGCGACTCCCGCCTCGCGGGCCACCGCGCGCATGCTGACACCCGAAATCCCGTGGCGCGACAGCAGTTCCAGCGCTGCTTCAAGAATGCGCGACTGCCTGTCAACCTGCCCGCCCTGTCCGCGGGTGTTCACGGTGCCTGTATCCACCCGGCCAGCCTATGGTGAAAGCGGTGCCGGTGCATCCCGCGCCGCCTGACCGTGAACTTACCGGACATTGCCGCTACAGCGCGTGGCCGGCGCCGATCTCGACAATGAGCACTCCCACGGAAATGAGCAGGATCCCGGCTGCCATGGTCGGCGTCAGCGGTTCCTTGAACAGGATCCTGCTGGCGATTGCGGTCAGCGCAACGCCGCATGCCACCCAGATGCCGTACCCCACACCCAGGGGAAGCCCTTCGGCAAGCGCCAGGCCGAGGAAACTGAAGGCGCTGACATAGCCCGCCACGATGGGAATGAGCCAGAGCTTCTTCTTCAGCCCCTCCGAGGCACGCAGGGACATGGTGGCAGCGACTTCCGTCAGAATGGCGAGGATGAGGAACAGCCAGGTCATGCCTGTTCGCGTTCCTGCCTGGCGTGGGCCTTCTGCGAACCCACTTCAACGGTGATGACGCCCGCCAGGATCAGTGCCATGCCGCAACCCATCAGCCACGTGAGCGGCTCATCGAAGATGCTGGCAGAAAGCAGGGCGGTGGCGGTGACCCCGCCTGCGCCCCATGCGCCGTAGGCGACGCTGATGGTCATCCCCAGCCGGAGGCATACGCTCAGCAGGAAGAACGCGGTGACGTATCCGAAGACCACCAGCACGTACCAGACCGGCGCTTCGAGAGCCGCCTTCAGGGCCAAGGTAGCACTGACCTCCGTGATGATCGCTCCGCCCAGGCACAACCACTGCTTCATTCCCGGTCTCCATCGCCGATCCAGCCACCAGCCCAGGTCCGTGGGCAGCACCAAACTTTACCATCCGGACGGTATGGAATCCGTTTGCTTTTCATCACCCCCGACCGCCGGAATAAGACGTCCTGCGACGTTTCTTGACGCTGCGCTACCTCCTGTTGAGCGTTCGCGACGCCCCGTGAACGCCCGCTACGGGATTGATTGTGGGGCTGCCGGGGGCTCCGTAATCTCATCTCAGCACCCGCCCCAGCAAAGGAATCCCCCATGTCAGACCCCTCGAACAAGAGCTCCGGGAACCAGGATGGCTCCACCCGCATCGTCGCCGGGCAGTCCAACAAACCCAAGCGTCCCCTGGGCCAGAAGATCGGCATCGCCGCCGTCCTCCTCGCCCTGGTGGGAGGCGGCGCGGCCGTCGCCGCCACCGTGAACGGCGGCAACAGCGCCCCCGCTGCCGCGGGGGAAACCGCCCCCTCCGGCAACCCGGCCGCCGAACTGAAGCTCGGCTATTTCGGCAATGTCACCCATGCCCCCGCCCTCGTGGGCGTCAGCAAGGGCTACATCGCCGACGAGCTTGGCGACACCAAGCTGACCACCCAGGTGTTCAACGCCGGCCCTGCCGCCGTCGAAGCCCTGAACGCCGGCGCCATCGACGCCACCTACATCGGACCCAACCCCGCCATCAACTCCTTCGTCAAGAGCGGCGGTGAGTCCATCAACATCATCGCCGGCGCTGCTGCCGGCGGCGCACAGCTGGTGGTCAAGCCGGAGATCAACTCCGCGGCCGACCTCAAGGGGAAGACTCTCGCTTCCCCGCAGCTCGGCGGCACGCAGGACGTGGCATTGCGCGCCTGGCTTACCGCCCAGGGCTACAAGACCAACGTGGACGGAAGCGGCGACGTGGCCATCAACCCCACGGAGAACGCCCAGACCCTGAAACTGTTCCAGGACGGAAAGCTCGACGGCGCGTGGCTGCCTGAGCCCTGGGCCTCCCGCCTGGTGCTGACCGCCGGCGCCAAAGTGCTGGTGGATGAAAAGGACCTGTGGGACGGCTCGCTGTCCGGCAAGCCGGGCGAGTTCCCCACCACCATCCTGATCGTCAACCAGAAGTTCGCCGCAGACCATCCGGACACCGTCAAGGCACTGCTGAAGGGCCACGTGAAGTCGGTTGAGTGGCTGAACCAGGCGGCCGCCGGCGAGAAGGCCTCCGTCATCAACGCAGCACTCAAGGAAGCCGCCGGCGCCGAGCTGAAGGCCGACGTGATCGACCGGTCCCTGAAGAACATCGTGTTCACGGTGGACCCCCTCGCCGGGACCTACCAGAAGCTTCTGGCCGACGGCGTGACAGCCGGCACCACCAAGCAGGCTGACATCAACGGCATCTTCGACCTGCGGCAGCTCAACAGCGTCTCCGGAGAGAAGACCTCGGCAGCGAAGCTTGGCAAGGAGTAACCGTCAACCAGCAACGCTCTCTCACTTAATGCATCGTCCAGGCCAACGCTCTCTCACTTTCCTGAAGAAAGTGAGAGAGCGTTGGCGATTTAAGCGCATCAAGTGAGAGAGCATCACTCCTCCAGGTATCAGGGGGGCGGATACTTCGCAGGGGTGGGCCGGGAGCGGAACGGCGGGTCGGCTCTGGGTGGTATCCGCGGCACGGATAGCCACCCGGTTCACCCTTCGTCTGGGGCGGTGCCTGTGGCCGGCGCAGCAGCGTCGGCGGCCAGGGCCTGGCGCCGGCGGTACACCTGGATCGCGATGGCTGTGGGAATCACTGCCAGTGCCGTGATCCGCATCCAGGGCCGGTCCAGGACATGACCGGTGAGCTCATCCACCGAGAAGGGCCCGGAACCGCCAATAGTGAAGGCCGCTGCTGCCATGCCCAGCACCGCGGGATACTCGAGGCCGCCTTCGGTGGCGAAGAAGCCGTTCGGGGCGTGAACGCTGGCCGCCACGCCCATGGTGGTTGCAGCAGCGGCGCCGGCGGCAGGGGTGGCCAGCCCGAGGGCCAGGGCCAACCCGGCTCCTGCTTCACCCACGCCCGCAAGGACGGCGCTGGGTTTTGCGGGGCGGAACCCCATGGCGTGCATCCCCTTACTGGTGCCTTCTACGCCTCCCCCGCCGAACCAGCCGAACAGCTTTTGGGTTCCGTGCGCGACGAGCACGCCTCCCAGCGCGACCCGGAACAGGGTCTGCGCTGCGGCGGCCGCCTCAGGGCTGGTGGTTATGTTGCTCATAACAGTCCTCCTCGATTACCGAGTCGCTGCACGGCTCGCTTGGAGCTCGATTCTACGTCCGGGCAGTGTCCGGCGCGCGGGCAGTCAGATGCCAATGCTCACCGGGTGGGATGTAACCGGGAAGAGTTCATGCAGCCTGGCACATGACCGTTGGACCACGGACCTGCCGGCAGTTCCGCGCCGAACTCTTCGTCCAGGAGGGATCGGATGGCCTCCCCAACCTTCGAATCGGCGAACGCGGCGCTGTGGACGTGCAGCAGCTGTTTGGCGTCCTCAATCAGCCCGTCCCACTCGTCATCGGCGATGGAGCGAATTTTCTCGCTGAAGGCGGGCGACGGCGACGCGCAGGTCCCGTGCGCACCCTGGCTCCCTACGTTGGTGTGCGCAGCCGCTGCCGGGAAGGAGGGGGCGTGGGCGGAACCCGCGCCGCCGAAGTCGAGGAGGTGGGAAGAGGGCATCGAGGGTCTTCCCGGCATCAACACCCTGCAGCCCCTTGCGTGGATCAACAACTACGGCGAAGGCCGCAGCTTCACCATTACCATCGGGCACGACATCGACACCTTCCGCCGGATCGAGTTCATCCGGATGTTCCCCCGCGGCGTGGAGTGGGCCGCCAGCGGCAAAGTCACAATAGAAGGACCCGACCGGCGCGGTGAGCGCCGCTTCCTGCCGTGGCCTTACTACAACCACGAGGGATAACGCAGGGAAATCCGGCCTAGCTTTCCCCGGAGGAACCGTTCAGTTCGGCACGTGTGGGCGGGTTGGCGCCAGGCCGTGACACGGTAACGGCCGCAGCCTTTGCCGCATGTGCCAGCAGTTCAGCCAGGCCTTCGGCCGGCAGTTCCCGCAGGTCCTTGCGGTTCTGGGCGCCATCGAGGCCGCGGTCCACCAGGCCGGAGAGCAGCGCGGCCATAAAGGAGTCGCCGGCGCCCACGGTGTCCGCCACCTCAACCCGCGGAGCCTCCACCTGCGACTCGCCCGCCCGGGTCACACCCCACGGCCCCTCGGCTCCGCGGGTGACCACCACCATGGCAGGGCCTTCGTTGCCGCCCAGTTCCAGCCACTTGCGCGCCGATTCCAGCACATCCTGCCCCGGGTAGAGCCAGGCGAGGTCCTCGTCGGATGCCTTCACCACGTCCGCCAGCGAGACAAATTTCTCGGTGTGGCGGCGGGCGTAGTCCACGTCCGTGATGATGGTGGGCCGGCAGTTGGGGTCAAAGCTGATGGTGGCGTGCGGGTGGGCGTATTCGACGGCGGCAAGCACGTCGGTGGCACCGGGCGCCAGCATCGTGGCAATGGATCCGGTGTGCAGCAGGGTGGTGCCCTGCAGCATAAAGGCCAGCCGGTCGGCGATGCCGGGAAGCTCCCAGGCGAGGTCGAATGTGTAGGTGGCGGCGCCGTCGTCGTCGATCAGCGCGGTGGCCACGCTGGTGGGCAGGTCATCCGGCCCCAGCGGCAGCATCACGGAGCTGGCGCGCAGGTGCGCCGCCACGGAATCGCCGTACGCGTCCCGCCCGTAGCGGCCGATGAACTGCACGGGGTGGTCGAGGCGGGCCAGGCCCACCGCGACGTTCAGCGGGCTGCCGCCCACGTGGGCTTCGATTCCGGAGGCGCGCTGGACAACGTCGACGAGGCCTTCGCCAATAACTGTGAGCATGCTCATACTCTGCCAGAGGAGCGGCTGACCAGCACGTTGCTAAGCACCATGACGCCTTGCCGGCCAGATGGGACTCGCCTTAGGCCAGCAGTTCCCGGACCAGTTCCCGGCACTTTGCGTATGCTTCCGCGCCGGGATCGATCAGCGCAAAGTGGTCCCCGGGCACCAGGACCAACCAGGCGGGCTTGGAACCGGACCGGCTTGCGTCCACGTACGACGTGGACATGGCCGGCGGCACGTCCTCGTCTTCCGTTGCGTGGACGGCGAAGACGGGAAGGTCGAGGGGCAGCGCGGCCATCGGGTCCGCGTACCGGTGCCTGCCGGGAAATTCCGACGACGGCCCGCCCAGCAGGTTGGCCACCGCACCGTTGCTGAGGTTGAGCCTTTCAGCGGCCGCCAGGTCCAGGACGCCGGACTGGCTGACCACGCCGGTGAGCCGGACGCCGGCCTCCCTGGCGCCGACCTCGCGTTGCTCCGCGGCCAGTCCCAGTTGGCCCAGGCGGTCCCGGCCCGCCGCCCACACCGCGAGGTGCCCGCCTGCGGAGTGGCCCAGTGCCGCCACTTTGGCCAGGTTGAGGGAGTGGCGCTCGGCGAGCCCGGCCAGTTTGTCGATCCCGGCCAGGATGTCCACGAAAGTGTGGGGCCAGCCACCGCCGTTTCCCGCGCGGCGGTACTCCAGGTTCCAGGCCGCCATCCCGCGGGCCGCCAGGTCTGCTGCCAGCGGCTCCCCCAGTTCGGCCCCGTACTGCTGGCGCCAGTAGCCGCCGTGAATCACCACCACCACGCCGCGGTGGGTGCCGCCATCGGGCAGTTCCGGGAGGAACAGCTCACCCCACTGGCTGGGGTCATCACCGTAGCTGTACTTGTGCCGTTCAACCATGTGCCGAGCGTACAGGGGCCGGTGGGCTACACCCTGCCCAGCCGCCGCACGTCCGCCGCTTCCGGGTACGCCGCCTGCGTCCCCTTGCGGGTGGTTGCCAAAGCAGCGGCAACGGAGGCAAACGCGGCAGCATCGGCGAGGGCATCCCCCGCCGCAAGCCGGACGGCCACGGCACCGGTGAAGGCGTCGCCTGCCCCGGTGGTGTCCACGGCATCAACCTTGGTGGGCTGCACATAAACCACCTGGGAAGCCGCGGGAGCCAACGAATCCAGCACCACCGAACCGTGCGAACCGAGCGTCACCAGGACCTGCCGGATCCCCCGCTCAGCGAACCTTCTCCGCACCTTGTCCCAGTCCGCACCCGGGGAATCAGGGCCGGGAACGGCGGCACCGTCACCCAGGAACAGTGCAGCCTCATGCGCGTTGACCAGCAGGACATCGGTGAGGGCCGACAGTTCCTCGGGCACCTCCCCGTACGGCGAGAGGTTCAACAAAACTGTGGCGCCGGCGTCGTGCCCTGCCCGGGCAGCGGCGAGCACCGTTTCCATGCTGACCTCCAGGCACAGGCACACCACGGAGGCGCCCTCCAGCACGTCGGCAGCCTGGGCCACGTCAGCGGGAGACAGGGTGCCGTTGGCTCCGGCGGAGATGATGATGTTGTTCTCGCCGCGGGCGTCCACGGCGATGACCGCAACTCCTGTGGGCTCGGACGATGTCCGCACATGCCCCACACCCACCCCTGCACGCGCCGCCGAGGACAGGAGCATGTCGCCGTTGGGGTCCTCGCCCACCGCGCCCACCAGGCTGACCCTCCCGCCGAGCCGGCTGGCGGCCACGGCCTGGTTGGCGCTCTTGCCGCCCGGGTTCACGGCGAAGCCGTTGCCGTGCACCGTCTCGCCGGGCAGCGGGAGGCGCTCGCAGTAGATGGTCAGATCGGCATTCAGTGAACCGACGACGACGATGCTGCCTTTGGTCCCGGGCGCTGCCTCGCTCATTCCGCCACCTCGGCTTCCACCGGCTTGGGGATCAGCAGCGAGGCGGCGAAGGCAGCCACCGTGAGTGCCAGGCCCACCACCACAACGGTCAGGCAGGACGCCTGCGCATCCCCGAGGGCCGGCGTTGCCACCAGTACAGCGGGCAGCACCAGGAAGCTGAGCCCGGCGCCGAGGTTGAAGGCGCCGGCGTTCACGCCGGGAAGGAAGCCGGGATTCCCGGCGGGCGAGAGGACAACACCGAGTCCGTTGAGCATGATGTTGACCGTACCGGCGTACATGATGCCCAGCAACACGGTGCCGGCAATCATCAGGGGCAGGCTGTTCAGGCCGAAGAACGCGATGATGGCCAGCGCCGCGATGCTGCCCACGAGCCCGATGCGCAGAACCTTGGTGTAGCCCAGCACGGGCGCGAGCTTCCCGCTGAGCGGCCCCACGATCCAGCCCAGCAGCGCATACGGCGTGAGGATGATCAGCGACATCTCGGTGGGGCCGAGGCCAAAGCCGGGATCGGCAGCCTGGACGTATGCCGGGACGATGCCGTTGATGACGGCGAAGATGCCGGTCATGGTCAAGGTGGTGGTCAGCAGCGGCGCCCAGGTGGAGCGCTGGCGCAGATGCATGGTTTCCACCATCGGCTGGCCGGACCGCTTTTCCACCGTCCAGAAGGCATAAAACGCGGCTGCGGACACCAGGACCAGCGCAAGACTAAGCATCAGGGTGCCGGACGAGAAGGCGCCCACCAGCTTGGCTCCTTCGTTCAAAGCGGTGAGCAGCGCGCCCACGGCCACCACGATGAAGAACACGCCCAGCCAGTCCATCCGGGTACCGGCCGCCGGCTTGCTTTCGCCGGCCAGGAAGGCGATGAGGGCAGTGGCTGCCAGGGCCAGCACCACCATGAGCCAGAAGATGCTGCGGAAGCCGAAGTGCTCGGCGAAGTAGCCGCCCACGAAGGAGTCCACGCCGGCCACGCCGCCGTTAACAGCGGTGATGAGGCCCATCAGCGTGCCGTACTTGCGCGGGTTGCTCACCGCGGAGCGCAGCATGATCAGGCAGAGCGGAACGGTGGGGCCGCTGACGCCCTGGATGATGCGGCCCACGAACAGCCAAGTGACGTCCGGGGCGAGGGCGGCGATAACCGAACCGGCGGCCATCAGCAGCATCATGCCCACCAATACCTTCTTGCGGCCCACAATGTCGCTCAGGCGAGGCAGGAACAGCGAGAACAGGGCGGCCGCGGTGAAGAACCAGGTCTGCGACAGACCGATCACCGCCTGATCCGTGTTGAGCTCCTCGCCCATGGTCACCAGGGCAGGGCTAAGCATGGACGCATTGAGCTGGAAGGCAACGCACGCTGCCAGCAGGGCGACCATCAGGGCGGTGACGTTGCCCCGACTTGTTTTTACTTCAGTAAGGGTGGCAGTCATTTACTTGACCCCTCCCGGCTCGCCGATGCGGACCAGTGCGTCCGTGACGAGGTTCCAGAACCTCTCGTGGTCCAGGTCTACGGCCACGCTGGTGCGGCAGTCCGCCGGGGCGGGCGCACGGAAGTCAGCCACCGTCATGCCGAGCGTGAGGGTGCCCTGCAGCTCGATGTTGACCGGCACTTTCCGGGTGCTGACGATGCTGGGGTCGATCACGTACGCGACGGCGCACGGATCGTGGACGGGCGGGTGGTCGAAGCCCTGGGCGTCCTTGTACGTGTGGGCGAAGAAGTCCATCAGCTCGGTGACGAACGTCGCCGGCCTGGTGCCGATGGCGGCTATCTTTTCCACCACGTCAGGAGTGGCGAGTGCCTGGTGGGTGAGGTCCAGACCCACCATCACCACCGGCCACTTCTCGTTGAAGACGATGTGCGCGGCTTCGGGGTCGATGATGATGTTGAACTCGGCCACGGCGCTCCAGTTGCCCACGTGGTAGCCGCCGCCCATGAGGACAACTTCCTTCACGCGTTCCACAATGCGGGGTTCTTTACGGGCTGCCAGGGCGATGTTGGTCAGGCCGGCGGTGGGCACCAGGGTGACGGTGCCGGGTTCGTGGGCCATGACGGTATCGATGATGAGGTCGACGGCGTGGCGCGGGTCCAGCCCGATGGTCGACTGGGGCAGGGCGGGGCCGTCCATGCCGGACTCGCCGTGGATGTCCGGGGCGGTTTCAATGCTGCGGACCAGCGGGCGGTCGCAGCCGGCGGCGAAGGGAACGCCGGTGATGCCGGCGATGGTGCCGACGGCAAGGGCGTTGCGGGTGACTTTTTCGAGGGTCTGGTTGCCCACCACGGTGGTGACGGCCAGCAGTTCGATGTCCGGATTGCCGTGCGCGAGCAGCAACGCCACAGCGTCGTCATGCCCGGGGTCGCAGTCAAGAATGATTTTCTTGCGGTCAGGGGTTCGGGGATGGGGTTCCACGATGATCTCCACGTCATTGGGGCCCGCACCTGTGCAAGGGGCAGCAGGGAGGGGAGCGAAAGCGTTCAGGAGAGATCATGGCAACATTGCGCACGTCACGTCAAACGCTTGACGTTGCTGCAGGTCAAGCGCTTGACGCCAGCGGGTGCTTGCCGTTCGTCGTTTTTTAACTTGTGTGCCGTCGAGCCGCTAAGGCTGACCGGCGATCGGCTGGACGGCTTCTTTTTCAGTCGCGGCTTCGGGGTGCTCGCCCTTATGCCGGGCCTCCTGGAGATGGTGCTCCAGCTTCTCTTCCGCGTCCCGCCGGCGCTGTCCGACGGTCCTCATCTGCTGGGTACTGGGTGCTGCGTGGGCATGCTGGTGCGGACCAAGGTCCCGCGGGTTCCCCTGGCTTGTGTCGCTCATAAGGGCATCGTCCCACTGGAAACCCTCTTCAGGAAGGCCTGGGCCACCCCTCTTTTCAGCGGGAATCACGCTCGCTCCCGTAATGCACTTCCAGTGCAGTATGATGCACTAATGGATAAGAGCACATCAGCCCTGGCCGCTGCGATCGGTGGCCGGGTCCGGCAGGAACGGCAGGCGCGGGGCTGGACCCTGGACCAGCTGGCAGACGCCGCGGGAGTCAGCCGCCGCATGGTGGTCAACGTGGAGCAAGGTGCCGCCAATCCCAGCGTGGGCACCTTGCTTCGCATCAGCGACGCGCTGGGCATCGGCCTGCCCGCGCTGGTTGATTCGCCGCGGCCCAAGCCCGTGTCTGTCACGCGAAGCGGAGAGGGCGCGGCCCTGTGGAGTTCCGCTGCGGGCGGCCGCGGTGTGCTGGTGGCCGGCACAGGGTCACCGGACGTGGTGGAGCTCTGGGACTGGACGCTGGCGTCCGGCGACGAGCATAAAAGTGAGGCCCACGCGGCGGGAACCAAGGAACTGCTTCAGGTCCGCCAGGGATCGCTCACGGTAGTGGTTGCCGACGAGGCTTTTGCCCTCGAGGCAGGCGACGCCCTGTCCTTCCCGGGGGACGTTGAGCACTCATATTCCAACGCCGGCCCAGAGCCGGCGGCCTTCGCCTTGGCCGTCTTCGAACCGGGCGTCGGTTCGGGCCACCATAAAGAGGAGCTGTCATGACCACGGCAAACGCGTTCAACGTCCCGGTCCCGCCGTGGGGCCTGGCGGTCACGGCGATCCTGTCCGTCCAGCTGGGCTCGGCCCTGTCCGTAAATATGATCGAAACCGTCGGCCCGGCGGGAACGGCATGGCTGCGGCTCAGCATGGGCGCCATCATCCTCCTGGTCATTGGCCGACCCCCGCTGCGATCCATCCGCCGCCAGGACGTGCTGCCGCTGTTGGGCCTCGGGATCACCACCGGCGTGATGACCGTCGGGTTCCTCGCCGCCGTGGAACACATCCATCTGGGCACCGCCGTTGCCATCGAGTTCCTTGGGCCGCTGACCGTGGCAGCCATTCGCAGCCACAACAGGAGGGCCCTCGCCTGGCCCGCTTTGGCGCTGGTGGGCGTCGTGCTGCTGACCCAACCCTGGCAGGGCGACTTCAACCTGGTGGGGGTGGCCTGGGCCGCTCTGGCCGCTGTCGGCTGGGGCGTCTACATCCTGCTCACTCAACGGATCGGCGACAGGTTCAGCGGCATCGGTGCGCTGACACTGACGGTGCCGGTTGCAGCGGTGGCGGCCGCCGTCGTCGGAATTCCGCAGGCTGCAGGCCACCTCAGCCTGGAGATCCTGGCGGCCGCGGCCGGACTGGCCATCCTGCTGCCCGTGCTGCCGTTCGCGCTGGAAATGCTCGCGCTGCGCCGGATGACGCCCTCGGCGTTCGGAACGCTGATGGCCCTCGAACCCGCCGTCGGCGTCCTGCTCGGCCTGCTTATCCTGCACCAGCAGCCCTCAGCCATCCAGGTTTTGGGGATAGTCCTGGTGGTCCTCGCCGGCGCCGCCGCGCAGCGCGGCGGCAAGCGCCCGGCCAAGAAGCACCAGGGCAGCCCGGCGGACCTGGACTTCGTGGGCTGAAGCGCGCGCCGCGCCCATTACGATCGACGTATGGAATCCGCGCAACAGTTGCAGCAGCCCGCGCGTTCGCGGCGGATCACCGCGGCAATGGTGGCCGCCCGGGCCGGCGTCTCCACCGCGACTGTCTCGCTGGTGGCCAACGGCAAGACGGCCGGGCGGGTCTCTGAGGACAACATTTCCCGGGTGCGCGAAGCCATCGCCGAACTGGGCTACGTGGTGGACGGGATCGGCAGTTCGCTGGCCAAAGGCGTCAGCTCGATCGTGATCCTGGTGGCACCGGACATCTCCAACCCCTTCTTCGCGAAGGTCATCGCCGGAGTGCGGGAGTCGCTGGGCCCGGAGTACCAGCTGCTGCTGTCCGTCACCGAGGCGGGCGAGTTTCCGGAGGCCGACGACGTCCGGCGGCTGATGTCCCTGCGCCCCGCCGGGCTCCTGGTGGACGCACCCAGTGCGGGCTTCCTCGAGGACCTCGCGTCGCCGTCGCCCCTGGTGCTGCTGGACGCGCCCGGGCTGGAGTCCTACGCCCCGGCGGTGAACCTGGACGTGGCAAGCGGTGCGCGCCAACTTGCCGCGCACCTGGCCGAGGCCGGGCACCGGGAGGTGGCGTACGTGGACAGTGTCACCGGCACCGAAACCTTTGCCCTCCGCCGCCAGGCCTTCCTGGCCGAGGCCGACGCCCGCGGCATCACGGTGGGTGCGGACCGCGTCATCAGTACCACCATCGACGTCGGCACCGCGGCTTCCGCGTTCGCCGCCGCCTGGCCGGCGTGGCAGCGCGCGGGGGTGACCGCAGTGGTCTGCGGTACGGATACGCACGCCTACGGCGTGCTGCAGGAGGCACGCGTGGCGGGCGTGCAGATTCCGGCGGAACTGGCGGTGGCCGGCTTCGACGACCTCCCCTATTCGGCTACGAGCAATCCGGGGCTTACCAGCGTCCACCTGCCCGCCACTCCCCTGGGCCTGAAAGCCGGGGAGCAGCTGCGCCGCCTCATGGAGGGGAAGGCGCTGGAACAGAACGAGGTCACCCTGGAAAGCTCACTCGTGGTGCGCGGCTCCACAGCTGCCGCGGAAGGCTGAAGGCTCCCGGCGCCGTCGTACTGTACGTCTTACGGCATGTCGTTACGGCATCGCTGGCCGGTCACCCTCCCTCAGCCAGTCATTGAAGAACGCGCCGAGCTCCTGGCCCGAGGCTTCCTCCATCACGGCCTGGAAGTGTTCCGTTGTGGCCGAGGAACCGTCAAACCGGTCCAGCCATTCCCGTGCGCCCTCAAGGAACGCGTCGTCCCCCACCTTCGCGCGCAATGCGTAGAGGGCTGCAGCACCGCGGAGGTAGACCTGCCCCGCAAACAGGTTGTCCCGTCCTGGGTCGGCGATGTTCAGCGCCCAGCGGTTGTTCGCATCCAGCAGCGTCACCGCATCCGTGAATTGCCGGGCCGCGGTTGCTGTTCCCCGGTGCTCGGCCCACAACCACTCGATGTAGGTGGCCCAGCCCTCGTTGAGCCAGATGTCCTGCCAGTCCGCCGGGCTCACAGCGTTTCCGAACCATTGGTGACCCAGTTCGTGCACCACGGTGCCTTCGCTCGCGGCCCCCGAGTAGACCGGCCGCGTCTGTGTCTCCAGCGCGTAGTCAACGCTGTCGTCGTCAACGGTTGCGCCGAAGGCCTCGAACGGATAACGGCCAAAGCGGTCCTCAAGGAATGCGACCATTTGGGGCTGCAGTGCGAGGGACGCACTGGTCTGCGTCAGTGCCTGGCCTGCCACGTCCGCGTCGATGGCGTTGATGATGGGGAGCCCGCCGGGACCTTCGTCGTAGGACAGCGCGAAGTTGCCGATGCCCGCCGTCGAAAGGTAGCTGGCCATGGGATCCGACGCTTCCCAGCTCCACGTGGTCCAGCCGTCCTTGGTCTGGGGGCGTCCGTCGGGCAGGCCGTTGGCAACGGCGGTTTTGCCTTCCGGTACCGTGACGGCAAAGGTGTAGGTGGCCTTGTCTTCCGGGTCGTCGTTGACCGGGTACCAGGTGGCGGCGCCGTCGGGCTCGTTGACCACTATCGCGCCGTCTGCGGTGGTGACCCACCCGTAGAGCGCCCCGGTGGTATCGACGGGCCGTCCGGTATTGCCGCCGTACTCGATCTGGATGGTTGCCTCCCGGCCTGCCTTCAGCTTGGGCTTCGGGCTGATGGTCACTTCCCACACCCGGTTGGCGTCGTCCTGCGTTTGGGTCCAGCCCGTGTCTTTGCCGTCCACCCTGACTGCGGTGACAGCGAGGCCGCGCAGGTCGAAGTTGAGGGCTTCGAGCTCCTCTTCTGCGCGCAGGGTGATGGTTGCCGCGGCGCTGAGTTTTCCTGCCAGCACACTGGGGTCCGACGGCGGGGTGTACCGGAGGTCGAGGCCGTAGTGGAGGACGTCGTACCCGCCGTTGCCGGCGTTGGGGAAGTACGGATCGCCGCTGCCTGCCGCGCCGGCTGCGAAACGGGTCTCCGTACTCCGGCTGGTGGCCTGCGACGGGGTGCCGATCCCGGCAACCCCTGCCGTCACCAGCATCACGGCCGTGGCGCGCCGGAAATTGCTCATCAAATTGGTCATGGTTGTGGTCCTGGGCTGGGCAGAAGTCGGGCGGTGTCTCGCTCTCGGATCTGCACGGGCAAGCAGATGAGTGCCTTCGCGGCGACGAGACCAACCCCAGCGGCTTCAGGTGCCGCTCCCCCAACAGTTGGGTAGAAATGTAGGCCCCGCCGTGGATCATGTCAACGCTTCGCGCTGAACTTGCCCGCTGCCCGGCCCGGCGGACATTGGAACGGCGGCTTCGCGCCGCCGTCGTTCTGTCAGTGGCCGGCCGTAAGCTGGAATTATGCCAAGTAACTGGGAGAGCCTGGACGCGGACCTGCGCGAGTCCGTGCAGCGGAACGTGGAGATTTACGAGCGCGTCCGGCCTGCCCTGAAGCTCGTCACACGCGATGTCCTGCTGCTGATGCGGGACATGCTGAAGGACAGCGAGGTCACACCGCTGTTCGTCACCGGCCGGACCAAAACGGTGGAGTCGTTCAGGGAGAAGATCTCCCGGACGGAGGAGCCGCTGGAGCCTGGCGGGCCCCGGGTGCTGAAGTTCCCGGACCCGTTCCGCACACTGAATGACATGGTGGGCATCCGCGTCATCACCAAGCTGCCGGCCGAGAACGCCGCGGTGGCCAACATCATCAAGCGCCAGCGCCAGCTCTTCGATTGCCGCGGGGACCGTGAAAAGGACATCGGCTCCATCGAGTCGGGCACCTACGGCTATTCGAGCCGGCACCTGATCCTGCGGACCATCCAGAACGAGGCTGTCAAGGAGTACCAGCAGGTCTTCAACCCGGACGCCCAGCCCAACGGCAGCTACTTCTTCGAATGCCAGATCCGTACGATTTTCGCGCACGCGTGGAGCGAGATCGAGCACGATATCCGGTTCAAGGCCGAGGACCCACGGGCCTGGACGCCGCACTTCGACCGGCAGTTCACGGCCACTGCGGCGATGTTGGAAACGGTCGAAACGGCCTTCGCCGACCTGCATGAGCGGTACGAGGAAGTGCGCAGTTTCTGGGATACCGAGGGCGAAGGCGCCGCACCGCTGACGCCCAACCGCATCCGGGACGTCTGGCGCACCCTCCTCCCGCACGTGGACCGTAAGGTGGACGACGATTGGGGCTGGGCCGCGGAGCTCCTCGCCGCCCACGGACTCAACCAGACCATGGCTCTGGCCGGGCTGCTGAGCGCCAACCGGATCACCGAGGTGCGCAAAGCCCTGGACCACCGCTACTCGCCCGGCCCGGACCGGCTCCTCGATGACCTGCTGCTCTGGCAGTACGGCACCAAGCACATCGACCTCACCGCCGAACCGGCCGACGCCGTCCCCCACCCCCGGCGCGACAGCCTCCTGCGGCGGTTGAAGCAGATCGAACGGTACCGGCTGACGAAGAAGTAGGGGACCTGAGCTACCCCGCCCAGAACTGGCGCAGCTCCGTGCGGGGATCATCCTCCACCCGCGGCTCCTCATCAAGAATCAGTGTGCGTCGGCTCTGTCCGTACTCGGGCCACTCCTGCAGGCCCGGTCCAGCCGGCATGCCGGTGCGCGCGAAAGCGGCCCAGGAAGTACTCATCATGTCGCTGAGGCCCTGCGGTGCGGTTCCGCGGGTGAGGAACTCCGCTTCCGGCGAGACCAACCGCCGGAACACGAAGGGGATGTCCAGCGCGTGGCACGCGCCGAGCCTGCCGCCCATGGCGGGGCTCCGCCACGTGAAAAGGTACGCGAAATTCTTCCCGGCGGAGCCCTGCCGGGCGTCCAGGAGGCGGTTGCTGGGTTGCCTGTACACACCATCGGAGATAGCGGCTTCGAGCAGCTGCTTGCCGCCGGGCCCGGCACCCGCGGCAGCTGCGAGCGCCTGCGTGTACTCGGCCTCCCGTCCGGAAGCGCCGAACTCAGCCAGCACTGCCGCAACACGCTCTGCGTGCGGCGGCTGCGCCGGACTCTTCGGCCGCATCTCCACCGCGAAGGACCCCTCGTTCAGGTTCGTCCCGATCAGCAGGTCCACTCCTGAATTAAGGCCATTCCGCACCGCATCCAGCGGCGGCACCGGAAGCGACGGCGTTCCCACGGTGGGCTGGAACGGCAACGCCACCGCAAATGTGTCAGCGCCACACCGCTGCACCAGCTTCTCCTGGGCCTCGAGCAGCCGCTCCACCGGAAGGGTCAGCACATCCGCGGCCTGGGCGGCATCCAGTCCACACTGCGAGAGGAACTCCCGGCTGATCCGGGACGAGCAGTCCGCCGTCCGGAACCTCTCCGCTGTCCCGCTCTGCATGATCGCCCGCCGGAACAAGCCCTGCGCCGCACGCATCCCCAGCAACGTCCCCACCGCCGCAGCCCCAGCCGACTCACCAAAGACCGTCACGTTCCCCGAGTCGCCGCCAAACGCACCGATGTTCCGCTGAACCCAGCGCAGCGCCTCGACCACATCCAGCAGCGCCACGTTCGATGACTCCGCGTACTCCGGCCCCAGCAACTCCTCAAGGTGCAAAAAGCCAAGGGCGCCGAGCCGGTAATTGACCGTCACTACAACGGTGCCGGTGGCAGCCGCGAGATTGCCGCCGTCGTACATTCCGTCACTGTTGGCGCCGGACACATACGCGCCGCCGTGGATCCAGACCATCACGGGCGACCCCGAACCGCCCGCAGCAGGCGTCCAGACGTTCAGGTTCAGGCAACCGCTTTCACTCCACGTCCGCGGCTTCCGGCCAGGCGGGGCAGGAACCTCGGGGTTCTGCGGCGCCGCCGGCCCTGGCAGGGTACAGTCGCGCACCCCCGTCCACGGCGGGACGGGAACCGGCGGGCGGAAACGGCCGGAGCCGGCCGGCGACCCTGCATAGGGAATCCCCAGGAAGCGGCTGACCTCGCGCGCTTCAGCCGCGAATGAAGTGCCGCGGATGCTGCCTTCGGCAAGGTTGACAGTGGAGGAAAGGCTCATGCCGGCAAAGACTCCTGGGTGACTTAGGTCCAACTGCCAGCATCCCAGCTCCGCCGGTACCAGCACAGTTGGCTTTCAACCATTGAAATTTCGGCTCGTGGCTGCGGCGGGCACCGGCAATGATGGAGGTCACATTCCGGCCCGGCCGGACGACTGGAAAGAAGGAACAATGTCCCTCAGCGTGGAGGAAATGAACCAGCACCTGCCGGCGGCCAACACCCTGCCCGGAGAAGCTGTCCCCTACTACATGGCGTCAGGCGAGGGCGCCCGTTATGAGATCAACGGCCAGCTGGTCACTGTGATCGCCCGCGCGGCGGACACCGGTGGCATCTTCAGCGCCGCCTACATCTCCGGCGGCATGGGCGCGGAATCGCCGTTCGTCAGCCACACGGTGGAGCACAAAACCCTCTACGTCTTCGACGGCATCCTGCACGTCTGGCTCCCCGGCGAAAGCCGCATCCTCACGCCCGGCGACTCCGTGGTGATCCCGCCCAACACGCCCCACGCCTACCGGATGGCGAGCCACTACACCCGCTTCCTCAACTGGATGACGCCGGGCGGCGCCGAGGCCTACTACGAGCGCGTCGGCACCCCCATCGGCTCCCACGTCCCGCCCGTCCGCGCCGGCCGCACGGCCAGCCTCCAGGAACAGGCGGAAGTGGGCGCCGAGTTCGGCATCACGTTCCCGGACGTTGAGCGCGTCACTCCCACGTTCAAGCACGACGCCGGCCTGCCGCCCACGCTGAGCCCCTACTTCCTGAGTGCGCATGAGGGTGAGCGGCTGGTCAGCTACCAGACCATGTTCACCTACCTGTCCCGGCCGGCGAACACCGGCTCGAACTACTTTGCAGTGCACACCAAGGGTGCCAAGACGCCGTACATCCCGCTGCACTTCCACGAGCAGCACACGGAGAACTTCCTGGTCACCGAGGGCCGGATGTGGTTGTATGCCAACGGCCGGGAGATGCTGCTGACCAAGGGCGACTTCGTGCACGCCCCGGCCGGCACCATCCACTCCTTCGCCCTGGATTCGCACAACACCCAGATGCTGGGCTTCCTCACGCCGTCGGTCTTCAACGGCTTCTTCGAGTACTTCAACAAGCCCACGGAGGACTACATGTACACCGAGGGCGGCGAGCCGTACATGGACATGGAAGGCTTCGGCCGCGCCCAGGCCGAAATGGACCTCACCGTGGTGGGCCCGCCGCCACAGCGCCGCACCGCCCTCGAAATCTCCTAGCGTTTCAAAGGCGATGGCCCGGACTTCCCTAAGGAAGTCCGGGCCATCGCCTTGTTGCAGCGTCCAGTCGCCAGCGTCGATCCTAGCCGCCAGCCAGCGCCTGCTTAACCAGTTCGCGGCCGTAGTCGTTGCCGTTGGGGGTGCGGACCACGGTGTGCATGTGGAACGGGGCTGGCTCGTCGTTGCTGAGGAACACCCCGGCATGGTGGTCGAGTTCCAGGATCACCACCGGACTCTGCAGGCGGAAGTAGAACGCCTCCTGCCCCTCCCAGCCGCCAATCCAGCTGAAGAAGGTTTCGCCGTAGTGCTCCTGGATCTCCTGGCGCCGGGCAGCCCGGGGACCGTCCGGCAGGTAGGCGATGAAGTCGTCCACCACAGCGTCCAGGAGGGCGCGGGCTTCCGCCGGCATGTCCGCCACCCGGATGCCCTCATAGGGAATCACCCGGTTGTCCTGGAAGCAGCCGCCCAGGTGCCGTTCGTCGCCGGCGTGAAGGCGGCCCTCGGGCATCGCGGAATCCACCATGGATTCATAAACAGTGGCCGAAGCGCGCAGCCCGGCAGGCAGCGCCCCCATCAGCTTGCGTGTCAAGGCAATGCGCTCCTTGAACACCACCACGCCCTTGTACGGCCCGGCGTCGATCACATCGGGTTCGGCCCCCATGAACACCGGCGAAATCACCAACTGCGTGCCGGCCACCAGGCAGTTCAGTGCCGCGTGGTGGCCGAACAGCTGCCACCCCCACGGCTCGGTTTCGGACGGCTCGCCATACAGCGCGAAGTTGTAGCTGAACTCGTTCATCAACAGGGGCAGCTCCACCAGCTCACCGAGGAAGCCGTTGATCCTCATGAGGTTGCGGACCAACTCAAACCCGGCAGGGCTCAGGGATGCTTCCACCACGGCCAACACGGCATCGCGCACCGTAGCGTCCAGCTCATCCAGGCGGAGCCCGGTATCGTGCTGCATAAACTCCGGGTTCGCCCAGCTCTGCCACTCAGGCGCATCCACGGCGTAGCCCAGCCGGGACGCCTGCTCAAGGGACAAGCCCTCCAGGAGCTTCCGGGCCGCCGCCGCCATCTCCGCAGTGGGCGCCTCCTCCCCGGCCCGCGCGGGAGCGAGCGGAAACAGCCCCGGCCGGACGACGCCGTCGTTCGTGATGCCCCTGAACGGCTGCGGATACAGCTTCTTCCAGCCCTCGATCATGGGCCCGGCGAACGAGTCCCTGGTGGCCGCCTCGGCGTACCTGCGCGCATCCAGGCCGCGGATCTCCGCCACGCGGGGGTGGTCAGGGGCGAAAAGATAATCACGGAACGACGACTCGGACACGGGCCTTCCCTTCCTGCTCAGTGGGCTGGTGCAGCTGCTGTCCCGGGTCGGCCGTGAGCCGAAGGCCGGCGGCCACGGCCAGCGCGGCCGCCGCCGTCTCAGCCGAAGTCCCGCGCCAGGCCACATGCTGGTCCGGGCGGACCAGGACGGCGTCGGCTCCCCACAGCTCGGACGGTGACGTCCCGTCGTCGAACGGCCCGACGGCGGCAATCGCCACCGGGATCCCCGTTCGGTTAGCGGCCGCAGTCACGGAGGCAAACGACTCTTCAACCGGCCTGCCGGCGAGCGCTGCCGCGTCAACCAGCAGCGTAAAACCCTGGCCCAGAAGGTCATAGACGGAGGCGGCACTGTCCAGCCAGGCGTGCGGAAGCAAGGCTCCCGGGCTGGCGGACGGGACGTACACGATGGGGTCCTCCACCGGTGCCGGTGACCCGTCAGGGACCACAACGGGCGAGTCCCCGTAGGCGTATCCCAGGACCAGGCCCAGGGAATCGAACTCGCTCTGTTTGACCGCAAGGGCTTCGTGGGCAGCAGCCCTCGCGGAAGCCCCGGCAGGACCGGAAGCCAGGAGCGCAGCATCGGCGAAGTGGTAGGCGAGCGCCTTGCCGTTGGCGGCGGCATCGCTGATGGTGCGGGCGGCCACCGGGCGGCGCTCAAATTCATAGCTGTCCAGCAGGTTCGCGCCGGCCCACCCGGCGAGCACCGCGGCGAGCTTCCACGCCAGGTTGGCGGCGTCCCCCACGCAGGTGTTGAACCCGTGCCCGCCCCACGGCGGATTGAGGTGCGCGGCATCGCCCACCAGGAACACTCCCCCGCGGCGGTACTCCGGGGCCAGCAGCATGCGCGCCGTCCACGGGTCGGTGGCCAGGACGTCAATGTCGACGTCGGCCCCCACCAGGGAACGGACCATCCCGCCGGCCGTGGCGGGATCCACTGCCTCCTGCGGGTCGACGCCCTGGATGATGGCCCACCAAGTCCCGTCCAGGGCCATCGGACCCACCATCCCGGAGGTTCCAGCGCCCACCACCCAGTACTGCACGGCCGGGTCCAGCGCCACAGCGGACGCAAGCCCCGGGGACCGGAACAGGATGCTGATGTTGGACAGGGACGCAGACCCGCCTTCGAGGCGGATGCCGAGGCTGCGGCGCACGGCGGAGGACGCGCCATCGGCACCGATCACGAAGTCGGCGGAAAGGGTGCGCCGGGCACCGGAAGCATCGAAAATCACGGCGGTGTACCCGGTCCCGGAATCCGCAACCGACTCCACGCTCCAGCCCGTCACCATCCTCGCCAGGGGCGATCGGGCGACGGCGGCGCGCAGCACTTCCTCGAGCACGGGCTGCGGAACCTGCTGGCCGCACTCCGGCTGCGGCCCGTACCGGCCGGGCACCAGCTGGAAAGCGTTCCGGAACCGGCGCAGTTCATGGGCGCCCGGACCGGTCAGTCCGGTGCAGAAGCTGACGTCCTGCGAGTACTCCACGGGCAGCGGGGATGCCGCGCGCAGGGCATCGGCCAGGCCCAGCCGGCGCAGGTGCGTCATGGTGCGGGCGTTGGTGGTTTTGGCCCGGGGCCGGGCGTGGTCCACGGAATCCCGCGGCTCCACCACCAGGCTCGGGATGCCCCGCGAGGCGAGGTCCAGCGCCAGGAACAGGCCACTCGGTCCGCCGCCGGAAATCAGGATCTGCACCTGCCCGGGGATCTGGTCCGGGGAGGCGAAACGATGGGCGCCCATCAGGCCCGGCTCCGCAGGGACGGCTCGCCCACCGGTGTGGTCAGCGTGCCGAGCTTGTCGATTTCCACCTCGACGGTATCGCCGGGCTGCAGCAGCCACTGCGGGTTCCGGGCGTAGCCCACGCCTTCCGGAGTGCCGGTGGCGATGACGTCGCCGGGGTGCAGCGTCAGGGTCTGGCTAATCAGGGAGATGATGGCAGGGACGGAGAAGATCATGTCCCGGGTGTTGCCGTTCTGCGCCTCGATGCCGTTCACCCGGGTGCGCACCTGCAGGCCGTCGCGGAGGTCACCCACGTCGTCCCTGCTGACCAGGGGCCCGAGCGGGCCGGTGAAGTCGCCGTTCTTGCCCAGGGTCCACTGCGTGGTGAGCTTCTGCGCCCGGCGGGCGGTGATGTCGTTGAAGGTGGAGTAGCCGAAGACCGCGTCCGCAGCCTCGGCCTCGTCAGCGGACTCCACGCGCCGGCCGATGTAGGCGGCGACTTCGCCTTCCCAATCCAGCCCGTCCTCGCCGGCCGGCACGGGCACCGGAACGTTGCCCACCGAGAGCGACGCCGTCCAGCGCCCGAACAGCGTGGGGTGGTCCGGCAGATCCTGGTCCTTGTAGCTGCCCTCGGCAACGTGCGCCTTGTAGTTAAGGCCCACGCAGATCACGCGGGCCGCGGCGGGGACGAGTGGCACTTCGGTGACGCTGCCGCGCTCAAGCAAGGCGCCGGCGTCGGCCGTCAGCGTGACCGCCTTGTCCTGCCAGCCGGCAGGGTCCGCCCAGAATTCGGCGACCGGTGCGAGCGGAAAAAGGCGCGTGTCCGCGAGGGCCGCGGCCCAGGATTCGCCTTGGTGGGTGATGCCAACAAACTGCATGGAAGGGCCTTTCAGATCAGGGTTTGTGTGCCTGGCGGCGGAAAAAGTCGATGGTGGCGTCGGCGGCCTGTACTGCGGCGGCAGGGTCCTGTCCGGGCAGTTGCCACATGTGGTCCGCGCCTTCAATGAGCAGGAGTTCGACGTCGGTGCCCGCGGCTTCCAGCGCCGCGGCCAGCGAGGTGGACTGGGCCGGCGGGACGAAGCGGTCCGCGGTGCCGTGGGCCAGGAAAAAGGGCGGGGCGGGGTTGCCCGCATAGGTGAGGGGGCTGGCGGCGGCTGCCTTGTCCGGAGCGTCGGCCGGCTGGGCCCCGAGGAGGAGCGCCTCGCGGGAGCCGGGATCGTCGGCGCCGGCGGCGGCGTTCGGGAGGCGTTGTCCGCCCATCCGCAGGAGGTCAGTGGGCGGGTACCAGGCCGCGACGGCGGCAACCGTGTCGCCCACATCACGACCCGCGCCGGCCTTGGATCCGGCGGTCAGCCCCACCAGGCTGGCAAGGTGGCCGCCGGCGGAATCACCCCACGCGTAGATCCTGTCCGGGTCCACGTTGTAGTCCGCGGCATGCGCCCGGAGCCAGCGGACGGCAGCCTTGGCGTCCAGCAGCTGGGCCGGGAAGAGCGCTGCGGAACTTAGCCGGTAGTCGGCGGAAGCCACCACAAACCCGGCGTCCACCAGGCGCTCGATCGGGCTCAGTCCCAGGGAGTCCACCTGCGGGCCGAGGGAAGAGCGTCCGCCGACGCGCCAGCCGCCGCCGTGGAAGTGGACCACCGCGGGCAGGGCTTCGGACTGCGGGGCGACGGGGAGGTACAGGTCAAGCAGCAGCGGCGCTGAGCCCTCCGGGTGGGCAAACTCGACGCCCTTCAGGACCCGTCCTGCCGTCATCCTTGACTCCATGTCTTACCGCGCCGTTTCGTTCATGCGCCGGGCCACCAGTGTGGACCGCGTCACGACTCAACTTTCGCGCACAGGGAGTCCGCTCCGCATGGCCGGTTTCACTGAATGAAACGGCTTCGGGGACGCGTGTTGGCCGGTCAGGGCTTGGTGTCCCCGAGCGGCCGGCGTGCCAGCCAGGCAGCCACGATGGCCCCGGAAATGTTGTGCCACAGCGAGAACACGGCCGACGGCAGGGCAGCCAGCGGGCTGAAGTGGGTGGTGGCCAGCGTCGCCGCGAGCCCGGAGTTCTGCATGCCCACCTCGAACGCCAGGGCCCGGCGCGCCTTGCTGTCCAGCCGGCCGATCTTGCCCGCAAGGTAACCCAGGCCCAGTCCGAAGCCGTTGTGCAGCACAACCGCCAGGAACACAATGGCGCCCGCCGCAACGATCTTCCCCGCACTGCCGGCCACCACAATGGCCACAATCAGGGAAATCACGACGGCGGAGGCCCAGGGAAGCGCCGGCAGCACCTTCGCGACGAGCTTCTTGAGGAACAGGCGGGCCAGCAGGCCGGCGACCACCGGCAGGAGGACCGTCTTGGCGATGTCCAGGACCATGCCCGCGGCGTCGATCTGGAGGTAGGAGCCTGCGAGGAACAGGACCAGCAGCGGGGTGACGATCGGGGCGATGAGCGTGGAGACGGAGGCGACCGCCACCGAAAGGGCCACGTCCCCCTTGGCCAGGAAGGCCATCACGTTGGAGGCGGTGCCGGACGGCGCGCAGCCCACCAGGATCAGGCCGACGGCCAGTTCCGGCTCCAGGTTGAGGGCGGCGGCGATCAGCCAGCCCGCGCCGGGCATGATGATGTAGTGCGCCACGATTCCCAAGGCCACGGCCCAGGGACGCTTTGCGACGGCGGCGAAGTCCGGCGGGGTCAGCGTGAGGCCCATGCAGAACATAATGATCCCCAGCAGGTAGGGAACGGTGGGTGCCAGCGGTTTGAAGGCGCCGGGCGCCAGGAACCCCACGACGCCGGCAACCACCACCAGGATCGGAAACACCGTCACCGCAACGCGCGCGATCTTGCTTTCCGCGGCCAGGGCCGGGTTAACGGGCGTTTCTTCGGTGGTGTTCGGGGAGTTTGTTGCCTCAAGCATCCAATTATGGTGGCACCTGGCGGCAGCCCAAGGCGAATCCGTGACCCCGTCCGGTAACACCCGCCCCTGGGCACGGGTCAGCGCTGGGTGGTTCCACCCGGCGTGGTCCCGAGCAGGGCAAGTTCCGCCCGTGCGGGCAGGCCCTCCCAGTCCCCTGCCGTGCTCACGGCAAAAGCACCCAGCAGGGCGCCGCGCTGCAGGCGGCCGGCCACGTCCTCGCCGTCGAGCAACGCCGAAAGGTAGCCGGCGGTGAAGGCGTCACCGGCGCCGACGGTGTCGATGCTGGTGACGGGCACGGCGGGGGCTTCCCACCGGCCATCTGTGGTGTGGACGCCGGCGCCGGCAGCTCCGCGCTTCACCACTACCTCGCGCACGCCGCGCCCCAGCAGTTCGGCAGCCGCCGCTGTTTCCAGCGCATCGCTGTCCCGCCCAGCGGCCGGTGAGGCGGCTACCAGGCCAAGTTCGTCGTCGGACGCAATGATGATGGTGGCATGCGGGACGAGGGGCACGAGCGCTTCCCGCGCTTCTTCCCGCGACCAGAGCTTGCTGCGGTAGTTGACGTCAAGGGATACCGTGATGCCCGCGGCGGTGGCACGCTCTGCGGCGTACTCCACCGCTTTCCGGGACTCGGCACTGAGCGCCGGCGTGATACCGGTCAGATGGAGGATGCGGGCGCCGGGTTGCAGGGCGCGGTCCACGTCCTCCCGGCGGAGCGTCGATCCTGCGGAGCCGGAACGGTAGTAGAAGGCCCGGGTGAGGTCCGCAGTGCGCTGTTCGAGGAACATCACCCCGGTCCGGCGGGACGGGTCCTCGCGCTGGTGTAACTGCACACCCTCGGCCCGGAGCTGGCGGAGGATGAACTCGCCGTGCGGGTCCGCCCCCACCACACCGGCCCAGCTGACCGTGTGCCCGAGCCGGGTGACACCCACGGCCACGTTGGACTCGGCGCCGGCCACATGCATCGTCAGCGCACCACCTGCAGAGAGCGGTCCCGCAGAGCGCAGCGAGACCATGGACTCGCCGAAGGTCAGGAGGTCCACTGCAGGAAGTCCGACGGCGGCAGTCACCGCAGGTTCCCCGCGGGCCGGCCGCTGTATTCCCCCGCCAAGGCAACAAATTTGCGCGCGCGTTCGCGCATGGGAGCAAGGTCACCCCCGGATGCGGCGTCGCCGAACAGTGGTCCACCAAGTCCGACGGCGATCGCACCGGCCGCCCAATATCCGGCAGCCTCGTCGAGGCCCACGCCACCCACGGCGATGAAGGGAATGTCAGGGAACGGGTCGCGCACGGCCTTGAGGTAGCCCGGCCCGCCGATGGAGGCCGGAAAAAGCTTCACGGCCGTGGCGCCGCGGTTCATGGCTTCGAAGGCCTCGCTCGGGGTCAGTGCCCCGGCGAGGACGGGGATGCCGCGCCCGGCGGCTGCCTCGATGGACGGCGCGAGTGACGGGGTCACGATGAACTGGCCGCCCGCGGCGGCCACGTCGTCCACATCCTGCTTGCCCAGTACCGTGCCTGCGCCGACAAAGGATCCGGCGGGGGCAGCTGCGCGCACTGAGGTGATGGCCTCGAGGGCGTCCGGGGTGGTGAGGGCAATTTCGACGTAGGCGAAGCCTTCCTCCATGGCCGCCAGCGCGGCCTGCGCGGCAGCGGCGCCGTCATTTCCGCGCACGATCGCTACGAGCCGGCTGTGACGGACGCCGGCGAGCAGCGCCTCCGGGGCCAGGGTGTTCTCCAAGGGTTTCTCCTTATTAGGGGGTGTCCATCTCCATGCCCGGCGCCCAGGCCGTCACCATTCGGCGAAGGCGCCATCCGGCTGGCGCCAGACGGGACCGCGCCACGTGTGCCCGCGCTTGTCTGCGGCACGGACCACGGCTTCATCAATCTCGATGCCCAGGCCCGGGCCGGTGAGCCGTTCGATGTGCCCGTCCACAAACTTCAGCGGCCTCTTGTCCACCACGTAGTCCAGGACCTCGGCGCCCTGGTTGTAGTGGATACCGATGCTTTGTTCCTGGATGAGGAAGTTGGGCGTCGCGAAGCCAACCTGCAGGCACGCGGCCAGCGCCAGCGGCCCCAGCGGGCAGTGCGGCGCGAGCTGCACCTCATAGATCTCGGCCAGTGAGGCGATCTTGCGCACCTCCGTGATGCCGCCGGCATGGGAGAGGTCCGGCTGGGCCACGGCGATGCCGGCCTGCAGCGCAGGAAGGAATTCCTGCCGGCTGTAGAGCCGCTCGCCGCTGGAGACCGGCGTGGTGGTGGACGAGGTGAATTCCCGCAGCAGGTGCGTGTTTTCCGGGACCACTGGTTCTTCGAGGAAGAACGGCCGGTACGGTTCCAGCAAGGGGGCCACGCGCCGGGCGTTGGCGAGGCTGAAGCGCCCATGGAAGTCCACCGCAACGTCCCGGTGTTCGCCCAGGACTTCGCGGGCGGCGGCCACCCGGCTTACCACGCCGTCGAGCTCTGCCACGGAGGCGATGGGGCTCATCCGGCCGCTCGCGTTCATTTTGACGGCCGTCAGGCCAACCTCCAGCTGGGCGCTTATCTGGTCAGCGACCTCGTTCGGTTCGTCGCCGCCCACCCAGCCGTACATCCGGATCCGGTCCCGGACGTGGCCGCCCAGCAGCTGGTGCACCGGAGTGTTGAAGTGCTTGCCCGCGATGTCCCACAACGCCTGGTCCAGGCCGGACACCGCGCTGGCCAGGATGGGGCCGCCGCGGTAGAAGGAGCCCTTGGTCATCACCTGCCAGTGGTCTTCGATCCGGAGCGCGTCGTTGCCGATCAGCAGTTCCGATAGTTGGTCGACGGCGGTGCGGACCGTCTCGCTGCGGCCCTCGCACGTCGCTTCGCCCCACCCGACGATCCCGCTGTCCGTCTCGATGCGGACAAAGAGCCAGCGCGGGGCGACGAGGAAGGTTTCTATCCTGCTGATGAGTGTCATCTAATGCCTAGCCCTTGGTGGCGCCGGCGGTGAGGCCGGACACGATGTATTTCTGCGTGAAAAGCGCAATGATCATGATCGGGATGGTCACTACGGTGGCCGCGGCCATGAGACCACCCCAGTCGATGCTGGCGTAGGAGACAAAGTCGAAGATGGCCACGGGCAGCGTCTTGGTATTGGAGCCTGAGAGCACCAGGGCAAACATGAAGTTGTTCCAGGAGAAGATGAACGACAGGATGCCGGCGGTGGCGATTCCGGAGACCGCGAGCGGCAGCGTGATGAGGCGGAACGCGCCGATGGGGGTGAGTCCGTCCACCTGGGCGGATTCTTCCAGCTCCAGCGGCAGCGAATCGAAGTAGCTCATCATGATGTAGACGATCAGCGGCAGTGCCACGAACATGTGGCTGAGGATCAGCACCTCGAACTTGCCCACCATCCGCAGATTCGAGAACACGTAGTACCAGGGCACCAGCAGGGAAACGCCCGGGATGACGCGGGCCATGAGGACCACCAGCGCTGAGCGGTGCATGGTGAACCGGCTCATGGCGTAGGCGGCCGGAACACCCAGGACGATCGAGAGCGCGGTGGACACGAAGGCCACCCAGAAGCTGTTGAAGATGAAGACGAAGTAGTTGTTCCGCTGCAGGACGTTCGCGTAGTTCTCCCCGGTGGGGCTGAAAAACAGGGCCTTGCCGGTGTCGTAGATGTCCACGTTGGTCTTGAAGGAGGCAAGGAGCATCCAGAACAGCGGGGCGATAAGGAAGAGCACCACGACGATGAGCGCCACAACACGGAATACCTTGTAGAGGCGTGTGGGCAGGGGCTTACGACGGCGGCGGATCACCTGGGGTGTGGCGGCGGAGGTCTGGTTGGGGGTCGCGACGGTCATTTGCTTACCGCTTTCTTGCGCATGGTCAGCAGCCACATGGAGCCGATGATGATCATAAAGAACAGGATCAGCACCGCTGAGGACAGCCCGTACTGGTTGTAGTCGAAGCTCAGGCCGTACGCGTAAACGTTCAGGGTCTCCACTTCGTGGAAGGACCCGCCGCCCTTGCCCTTGGTGGCGTACAGGATGTCGAAGGTTTTGAGGGCGTCGATGCCCCGGAGCAGGATGGCAACAATGACGGTGGGCATCATGAGCGGCAGGGTGATGTAGAAGAAGCGCTGGAAGGAGTTGGCGCCGTCAACCCGCGCCGCCTCGTCAGGTTCGTCCGAAAGTGATGTCAGGCCGGCGAGCAGGATCAGCACCACCATGGGGGTCCACTGCCACACGTCCATGAAGATGGTGGTACCGAGCGCGGTGTCCTGCCCGGAGAGCCAGGGCTGGGCCGGAATGCCGACCATCCCGAGCAACTGGTTGGCGAAGCCGATGTTCGGATCGAAGATCAGCCGCCACATCATGCCGACGGCCACGGGGGTGGCCACCAGCGGGAGCAGGATGGCCACCCGGACCCACTTTTCGCCGCGGAAGGGCCGCCACAGCAGCAGGGCGACGCACATTCCGAGTACCACTTCACAGACCAGCGCAACGCCGGTGAACGAGAGCGTGCGGCCCACTGCTGGCCAGAACCGCTCGGTGTCGGTGAGGACGGTGAGGTAGTTCTCAAGGCCGATGAACTCCGTGGCCGCGCGGACGGACCCCTGCGAATCGGTCAGACTCAGGTACAGGGTCCAAGCCAGCGGGAAGACAATCAGGACCCCGACGAAGATCATCGCAGGGGCGGCAAACAGCCATTTGCGGTGCCGGTTTGACCAGGCGGAGAAGTTACCGCCCATGCTCGGAGGTCGGCCGGCGCTTCGCGCCGGGGCGCTGCCGGGAGCGTTTGTTACAGACATGGTTCACCTAAGCGTTGGGGTGAGATAGGAGCGGTGCCCGGCGNGGACAGCCCCCTGCGGTTCGAAGACGACCCCTACCGGGATGAGAACGGAAGCTACCACGCAGCTGACGGCACGTACCGGTCAACGGAGGGACGCCAGCTGTGAGCAGCCAGATTCCGGAGATGCCGCCGAGTGAGGCGCATGTGAAGGCGGACAACGCGTCGCTGGGTGAGTTGCTGGGTGATGTCACCCGGGACCTGTCCACCCTGATGCGCCAGGAAGTGGAGCTCGCCAAGGCCGAACTGAAACAATCCGCCACCAGGGCAGGCAAAGGCTCCGGCATGCTCGCCGGAGCCGGCGTCGCCGGGCACTTCGTCCTGATCTTCCTGTCCCTGGCCCTGATGTTCGCCCTCGGCGCGCTGATGCCGCTGGGCTGGGCCGCAGTGATCGTCGCCGTAATCTGGGGCATCATCGCCGCGGTCCTGGCCTCGATCGGCCGCAAGGAACTCAAACAAATCAAAGGCCTGCCCCAGACAGGCGAAACACTCTCCGAAATTCCCCCAACCCTCAAACCAGGTGAGGTAAACCGATGAGCGAAAACCCGGACGCAATCCGCGCCGACATAGAAGCCACCCGCGCCCGCCTGGGCACCAACGTGGACGCCGTGGCAGACAAAGTCACCCCGTCCAACATCGTCCACCGCCAGACCGACAAGGTAAAAGACGCCGTTGTCGGGGTGAAGGAGAAAATCATGGGAGCAGCAGACACCGCCAGCAGCACCGCCCACAACGCGGCCCACACCGGCGCGGGGCACACCACCAACGCCCTGCACAGCACCGGCGAGACCCTGCACGACGCCAAAGACAACGTCGCCACCAAACTCTCCGACGCCGGCACCGCGATCAGCCACACCCCGGACCAGGTCAAAGCCAAAGCCCAGGGCAACCCCCTGGCCGCCGGCCTGATCGCGTTCGGCGCCGGGATGCTCATCTCGTCCCTGATCCCCCCGAGCGCGAAGGAACGCGAAGCGGCCCAGCAACTCAAAACCGCCGCCGAACCCCTCGTCAGCCAAGTCACCGACGCCGCCAAAACCGTGGCCCAGGACCTGAAGGAACCGGCCCAGGAAGCAGTGGAAAACGTCAAAGCCACCGCCACCGACGCCGCCCAAAACGTCAAAGCCGAAGGCCAGGACGCCGTCACCGACGTCAAAGACCGCGCCACCGACGCCAAAGACCACGTCCAAAACACCTAAGCCAGTGGAAAACGTCAAAGCCACCGCCACCGACGCCGCCCAAAACGTCAAAGCCGAAGGCCAGGACGCCGTCACCGACGTCAAAGACCGCGCCACCGACGCCAAAGACCACGTCCAAAACACCTAAGCACTCTTAGGTACGGGAAGGCCGGCTCCGCAAGGAGCCGGCCTTCGTGTGCCCTCGCCTCGTTCAGAGCGCGGGCAGTGCTAGCGCTTGCCCTTTTTCCGGGAACCCTTGCCGCGGCCCTTGTCCGGATTGGGGGCGTAGCGCTGGGCAACCTTGGGAGCCTTCTTCGCTCCGGTGCCGCGCCGGTCCGGCTTGGGGTCCTTCTTGACCTTGACGGGCTGGGCGGACGGCTGCCGGGAGCTTTGGGCCGTCCGGCCGCGCACGATCCCGATGAACTCCTCGATCACCTCGTCCGTGGAATTTGAAGGCCATGCAACGGCGATCCCGGTAGTGGGTGCCCCGGACAGCCGCCTGGCCACCGTGTCCTTGACATTGAAGTGCCGGGCCACGGACATCGGCAGGATCACCAGCCCGGCGCCGGTGGCCACCACCTGCAAGGCGGCCTCCGGACCGCCGAGCGCGGTCACGTCCAGGAATGATTCCTCTTCCAGGTCGGCGTACGCCACTTCCTCGAACACCGAAATCTCGTGGCCCTTGGGAGCAACCACCACGGGCTGCTCCTCATAGAGCGGAATCACGCTGAGGCCCTCGCGCTCCACGGGGAGGCGGACGAAGCTGAGGTCTGCGGAACCGTCACGCAGCACCTGGACCTGCGCGCCGTCGTCGGACATAAACGCCTGAAGGGGAACGTGCTGCACCCGCTCCTCCCACCGGCGGATCCACTTGCCAGGCGTCACTCCCGCCACGTAGGCGATGCGGAGGACGCGGGGGGCGTCCGGTTCGGCCGGCTCGGCAGAGCCCGTTGGAGCGGCGTCTGGCTGGGGGGTGTTGTCGGTGGGCACGTCTTCACAGTACCGTCCGCCCGGATACCCTTGAAGCATGACCTCTGCAAACTCCCAGTCCATGAAGCCGGCCACCGTTGCCAAGAAACTTGGCATCTACCTGCCCGCAACACCGCAGGAGTTCCAGGATTCAACCATCACGCGCGAGGAGTTCGCTGAGCTCCAGGCCAACCCGCCGGAGTGGCTCGCCGAGCTCCGCCGCAACGGGCCTCACCCCCGCCCGGTGGTGGCGCAGAAGCTCAACATCTCCATCAGCGGCCTGGCCCGCGGCGGGGTCGAGGACGCCCTCACGACGGCGGACATCACCGCGCTGCTGCAGGCTCCCCCGCAGTGGCTGGTCACCGAACGCACCACCCACGCCGCTGTCCGGGCCGAGGCCCAGCGAGTGAAGGAAGAAGCTGCGAAGAAGGAAGCCAAGCGCGCCCGCGCCTAGCCTGACGTTCGCCCCTCCTGCACCGCTGCTTCCCAGGCGGGCGGCCCCATTGACCGGCGCCCGGGAAGGCGATCCAATGGAAGGACCAGCCCGGCGCTTGGTCTCCGGGCCTGTGGACGTGGAGGTGCAAGGTGGCAGCCATCGCAGAATCCCTGTTCCAGGGGGCGTGGGTCCTTCTGCTGTGCGGATCAGTGCTGGTGGTGAGTGTTGCCGCCACCGTGTTCCAGGTCCGGCGGCGGGCGCTGGCCGGGCCGGACGCGGACCCGGAACGCCCGGACCAGCTGTTCTGGGACCTCTTTATGGGCTCGGCGGTGGCCCTGCCCGCCCTGCTGATCTCCACTCTTTCCTCTGCCTGGGCCGGGCTTTTCCTCACGGGAGCTGCCGTGGCATCGGGTGTCGCCGCCTACCGCGGCAGCCCGCGGCTGGCGGCCTGGCTGTCCAAACGGCGCCAACGCCGCGAGTACGCGCCCCTCTATACTGCGGCGCAGGCTGAGCACACCATGCTGCTCGAACGCTGGCGGCGGTACGAGCTGGATCCGGCGTACTGCATCGACTACCCGGCCATGACCGACGTCCGGCTGCCCCAGACCGCTGAGGTGATCAAGGCCATGCGGGAGGCCGAGCAGCTGCGGGCTGCACGGCACCAGGGGTACCCGCCCGCCGTCGACCGCTTTGGCCGTGCCCTCGCCGCTGCGGAAAAGGCGGTGGGGATCCCCGTCCGCGGGCACTGACTGTTGCTTCGCGCGTTAACTGCTGTGTCGCCGTCGCTGGAGTCCGGCGCCGGGGCGCCGTAGCATCCGAGGATGGAGCCTCAAGAAACGGAAGACCGTGATCAGTTCGGCAGGCGGCTGGAGGACCGGGGCGCCTGGCGCCAGGCCACCACGATTGCCGCCGCGGGCGAGCTGACGGCGCGCTGGCTGGAAGGGCAGAGCGAGTTCCAGCCTGCCACGTTCACGGCAACGTACGACGCCGAGACCGCACCTATCGCTGTGGAGCTCGCTGCCCTGAACCGGAACGGATTGTTCACGAAGGAGTCCCAGCCCGGGCTGCGGTCCGCTGACATCGTGCAGCGCGAATACGTCACCGCGTTCTGCAGTGCCGAAGTCGCCGCCGAACTCCTGGCACTGTCCACCCGGACCGAGCTGGTGACTGTGGCCCACGCGCCGGGCGAATCCAGCAACGCCGCCATCCCCGTGACGGTGGACGGCGGCGAAGTTGTGACCGTCCTGGGCTCCAGCGAGAACCCCGTGACGGAGGAGCAGATCCGGGACTGGGCCGATGAGACCAACGAATCACTGGCCCTGCTGCTGGCCGACTCCTGGTATGTGGAGATCCTGGACCCGGCCTGGGGCCGGGACAACGTGCTGCTGCCCGCCGTCCTCGGCGCCCTGACCGGTTCGTAGGTTTCCTACAGCTCTACGGTGCCGCTTTCGCCCACGCTCATCCGGCTGTGGGTGACCTTGGACTTGACCCACTGGAGGACCGTCGCGGCGGTCCCGCCCGGGCTGGTCCAGTATTCGGCGGAGTCGGAGTCAACGCGGAGCAGGCACACCTCCGGGGTGTCCGGCCCGTCCGGGAACCATGCTTCTACGGCCTGGTTCCACTTTTCGCGGATCGTTTCCCGGTCCGTCACTACCTCGGCGGTGCCGGCGACGGAAACCCACTCGGTGTTCTTGCCAAAGGAGACGTTCACGCGCGGGTCGGCCCGGACATGGGCGACCTGTGAGGTGCCGAGCCCGGTGAAGAACCACATGTCGCCGTCGTCCTTCACCTCCTGGACGGCCAGCGGCCGGCTGACGAGCGCGCCTTCTTCGTTGATGGTGGACATCATTCCGATGTGGGAATGGTTGATGATGTCCGTAACCTTGCTGATGCTCCCGGTGTCAGTCATGTCTCACCTCGTTCGTCTGCATGCGGGGACGCTCCCCACCGCCCAGCCTATTGGTAAGCATGCTTAGAATCTACCCGGCGCACTGCCCCGGCTAGGCCGGGACGGCGACCTTCGCCGCTTCGCAGATGCTGGCGGCGGTGCGCAGGCCCATCCGGATGGCGCCGTCCACGTGCTGGTAGCCTTCGGCGGCGAGGTCCGAGGAGGACCAGTAGATGGGGCCCACTGGGACGTGCTGGTCCTTGCCGTAGCGATGAAGGCCGCCGAGGTCGTAGCTGGAGGCGTAGGCGCCCCGGGTCCATTCCTCCGAGCCCCAGTCGGACTCGTAGTAGACCTCCGGCTCCAGGGCTTCGGCGCCGAGGAACCCGGCGATGGACTCCAGGACGGCGCGCTTGCGGTCATCGGCACTCAGCTCGAAGACGGCGTCGGCCTTTTCATCGGAAATGAAGCCCACCAGGGTGCCACGGGTATCGCCGAAGTTGGTGTTGTCGTAGACCTCCTGGACCAGGGAACCTGCGCCGAAGCACGTCCCGGAGAGGCCGGAGTTCCGCCAGAACGGCCGGCTGTAGACCGCGTGGACCTTGATGACCAGGCCGAGCGACTGGTGCTGGTGCATCTGGTGCTGGCGGCGCGGCAGCGGCGGGTTGAAGGAGACGCGCGAGTAGAGGTTGGGCGGGACGGCCATGATCACAAACCGGGCGTTGACGGTGGCCCGCTCAGATTGGACAGTGACGCGGTGCCCGCCGTCAGTGTCCGGCTCCCAGTTGATGGTGCGAACCGGGGAGTTAAGGACGACGTCGGCCCCCAGCTCCTGCGCGAGCAGCAGGGAAACCTGCTGCATGCCGCCCACCACGCGGCGGTCCAGGATGAAGTCCTCGTCGGTGAGGTGGGTGAAGGAGCCTGCGGAGGCCGCCATCAGGACGGCCTGCAGCGCGGAGAAGGCGTGGGCAGGCTTGGTGAGCATTCCGCCGGCAATGAAGAGGCCGATGTTGTTGCAGGCTTCCTCGTTCGTGGAGTGCTGCCGCAGCCAGTGGTGGAACGAGATGGTGTCCAGTTCACGTGCCTTCGGGTGGGCCCACGGTTCGGTGGGGCCGATCTCCGCGGCGAGGCCGTCCAGCAGGGCGATGAGTTTGTTCATCTCGGCTTCCGTGTCCGCATCCACGGGGAAGGTGTCGCCGGTATAGCGGACCGGAATGCCGTCCTTGCCGATGTACATCGATTCGCCGTCGCGGTAGCGCGGGTAGGTCTGCAGCTTCAGTTCCTGGAGGAGGTCCAGGAGGACGGTTTGGTCCGGCGAGACCCACTGGCCGCCGATCTCCAGCACGGCGCCGTCCACGGTGTCGGTCCAGGTGCGGCCGCCCACGCGGTCGCGGGCTTCGAGCACGGCGACCGTGAGGCCGGCCTTCTTGAGTTCGCGGGCTGCGGTGAGCCCCGAGGGCCCGGCTCCGACGACCACAACGTCGCGGTTCAGGTTCAGCATGATGTCCTCTCTCGGCTCCCCCATGTGACGGGAAGCACTAAATGAATGCCATTCATTTATTAGAACTATAGCTGCTTGACGCCGGGACCGGAAGTGCCGGGTGGAATAATGCTGGAGACCACCAGAGAAAGGCCAGTGATGCCGGCAGTACCAGCCGTACAGGGACGCTCCGCGGGGGCCGCCGCCGGAAACGGTGATGCCGCCGGAACCGGAACCTCGAGGAGGCGGGCGGGGCGGCCGTCGGCCGCACTGCTGGATAAGGCCGGAATCACCACTGCCGCTCTGGAGCTGATCAACCGCAAGGGCTACGATGGCTTGACGATGGCGGGCCTGGCCAAGGAACTGGACGTGGCGCCGTCGGCCCTCTACAACCATGTGGCCTCGAAACGCGACGTCCTGCTCCTGGTGGAGGACCACCTCACCTCGCTGGTGGATGTGTCTGACTTTAGCGCGGCGCCCTGGGAGGACGCCGTGCGCAGCTGGGCGTGGAGCTACCGGAACGTCTTCGCCGAGCACACGCCCCTGATTCCGGTCATTGCCGTGCTGCCGGTTACCGATGCGCCGCAGACGCTGGCGATGTACGAGACAGTGAGCAAGGGCTTCCTCGACGCCGGATTCCCGCAGGAGCGGATTGTGTCCTCGATCGTGGCGTTGGAGTCGTTCATCTTCGGCTCGGCGTACGACGTGACGGCGCCGGAGGACATCTTCGATTCCGGGTCCATGGCGGAGTCGACGCCCCACTTCACGGCTGCGGTGCGGAGCGCCTCCTCCGGCCGGGCCTTGGTGCGCCCGGCGGATGTGGCGTTCGAGCTGGGACTCGAGGCGCTGATTTCGGGGCTGGGTGCGCTGCGGGCGGCAAAGAAACAATGACAGGACGAAGGCCCGTACTTACTTGGGGGGAGCTGTTCGATTCCACCAATTCGTGCAGCACAGGCCTCTGACCTGCCATGCGACAGATGTAGCTACGTCTACTCCTGTGCTTAAAGCGGGCGCTTCGTCGGCGTCCATGGCGCCGGCGCGTGCGTGAGCCAAACCTTTTCGGGGTTCAGGGCGCGCACCAGTTGCTGGCCCTCTGTGTGCGGGTTATCCAGTTCATTGAAAAAGACGGCCGTATCTCCGGCGATGATGGTGGGGCCCTTGTCGCCGGCGATGACAACGATCTGTGAGCCTCGGGTGTGCCCTGGTGCCGGAAGGAGTCTCAGCCCGGGAAGCAGGTCGAGTTCGCCGTCAACCGGAACGTAGCGCACCCCGGGTGGATCCACCCATTCAGGGATGGTGTAGTGGACCTGGTTCCTGGCGTCATCAAGTTCCTGGCGCTGGACGTAGGTGGGCTTGCCGGCGAAAAGGTGATTGCCTCCGCAGTGGTCAAAGTGCAGGTGCGTGTTGACGACGATGTCGACACTTTGAATGTCGAAGCCCTGCTCCTTCAGCGGGTAAAGGCGGGGATCCATATCGGCCACCGCCGGGTGAAGCTGAGTCAGGCCGGTATCGACGAGCACCCGCGCGTCGGGGTGGTCAATGACGTGCACGTAGACCGGCAGAGGCTGACCTTCGGGCACCAGTTCGGCCACACGAATGGCCTTAACGGTGATTGCAGCAGCGGTATTCATGTCTTTACCTCATTCTCAAAGTGGCGCCCATGACATGCCCCGGAGCATAAGACAGACGAGCCTCGCTGCTCCTTTATTGCCCGAAACCAGAATCCCATGCACCAACGGACCCGTCGAGGAACTCTGAGTTTTTATCCATCTCTTCGGGCAGCCACAGACGTAGGATGAGCGAACCATAAGAAGTGCGGGCGGGGCGCAGTATTCCATCCGCAGAGGAACGAAGGAGATAAGTCATGTTGCTTTGGATAGCCATCGCAATCGCCGTGCTCTGGTTACTCGGCCTGCTTACCAACATCGGCGGCGGCCTCATCCACATCCTTCTGGTCGTCGCCGTGATCGTATTGATCGTTCACTTCATCCAAGGCAGATCGCGCGTCTAACTGAAGCCCGCAAAAAGGAAAGCCCGTGTCACTGACATGGGTTTTCCTTTTGCCCTCAATTCTGGGGAACGCCGGATTCGCAGAGGGCTGGTCGCCGCAGATTTGGGGGTGGTTGGGCCCCTCCAAATGGCCCTAAAGCGATTCAGCCAGCTGGAAAGCTGACGGCAACGGTGGTTCCGCCACCCGGGGTGTCTGAAAGGAGGAGGTCGCCGCCGTGGGCTTTGGCGATGCTGCAGCAAGTGGCCAGGCCCAGGCCTGTGCCGGCACCGTCGCCTTCACGGTGGAGCCGCACCAGTGGTTCCAGGACTTTCGCCCGGTCCTCCGCGGGGATGCCCTTGCCGTTGTCGGCGACCAAAACGGTGGAGCCGTGGTAGTTGGAGACTCCGCTGATGCTGATGTGAAGATCCCGGTGGGGGCTGCGGTAGTTCATCGCGTTGCAGAGCAGGTTTTGCAACAGCGTGCGCAGCTGACCCGGGTCGGCGTAGATCGTCAAATCCTGTACTTCCACCATGTTCTGGTCGTTTATGCCCAGGTCCAGCATCACTTCGGTGGCAGCATGCCGGACAGATACGTACTCGGGACGGATGCCGCCGCCGACGCGGGAGTAGCTCAGGACGTCTTCGAGCGTCGCGAGCATACGGCGCCCTGACGCGTCGATCATGTCCAGGTCCTGGGCCGCACCGGGAACAGCCTGGATCCGGGGGTCGTCCTGCAGCATTTCGAGGTAGCCCAGCATTGTGGTCAACGGGGAACGTAGATCATGGCTGACACGGCCGGCGAAACCCGCGAGCCGGGCGTTGCTCTCCTCCAGCTCAGCGTATGCCCGGTCGAGCTGGGCTGTCCGGTGCTGGAGCTCCAACAGCTCAACGACCTGCCTGCCGAGGACCTCCAGCATGTCCACTTGCGCGGGGCTCAGTTCCTGGACAGCCTCGGAGAAGACACACAAGGTTCCCGGCACGAACCCGGAGGACGTTTCCAGCGGAACTGAGGCGTAGAAACGCACCCTGCCGATCTCACCGGTAACAAAGGGGCTGTCCGCGAAACGGGGGTCCCGGGAAGCGTCTGAAACTACGGTTTTTTCCTGGGACAGGAAGACTTTGGCGCACATTGAATCCTCGCGGGAGCACACCCCAGGGTCTACTCCCCAGGCCCCGATCTGGTGCTGATGCCCGGCACTGATGATATTAACAACGCCGAACGGAGCACCGCACAACTGGCTGGCCACCCTGACCAGATTCTGCAATGCATTCATCACGGCCGCGTTGGGTAGCACTGGTGAGTCCAAGGACGGGTCAAGCCCGTACTCCATCAGCTCAAAGTCGCGGCCGATGTCATTGCTGAAAGCCAGTCGTCCCGCTGCTCCTGTCATTACGAACCCCCAGACCGTTGTGTGCTTTCGCGATCATACCCGCACCCATAAAAGGCTGGCATCGAATGCGACATCCCAGTTGGAACATAACCAACCGCAACGAGATCAGGAATCAGAGCACCAAGCCGGCCAGCCTTGCAGAAAATTTATTGTCGGCTCTGTATAGCAGGCGGGGCAGTGGTGCGAAGGCTTGTTTTCTGCCGCAATCTTCCTCAGGTGGGTTTGGGTGGGGTGGACAGGGGTGAAATGGGAACAGCGCGCCCGGTGGCAGCCAGTGGAATAGCGCGGAGATTTCCTGTGGTTGGGAATTAAGATGTTTCTGGGCGAGGTGAGCCGGTTGCAGTGCCGGGTGTCCGGTTTTCGGCGAGGAGCTGCCGAATCTGTGGTAGCTCCTCGAAAGCAGGCTTCGCGAACCAATATCCCTGGAACAAGCGGATGCCGGCCGCCTTGAGGGCCAGGAACTCCGCCTCGGTCTCGATACCTTCCGCGAGCACGGCGATGTCGAGCTCCTTGGTGATGCCTACTATGCCGGCCACGACGGCCTGACGGGCTCGGCTCGTATCGATTCCCCGAATGAGCTTCATATCGATCTTGATGAGGTCTGGCTGGAATTCGACGAGGAGCCCCAGCCCTGCGTGACCTGCACCGAAGTCGTCGATGGCGGTCGTGAAACCATGCTTGCGATACTCCGTGATAATGCCGTTAAGGTGACCGGTATCCGAGACTTCCTCATTCTCGGTGAACTCGAAGATGATTGACGACGTCGGAAACCTGCACCGCCTGGCTGCAAGTAACGTCGCGCGAAGACATGCGGCGGGTTCGTAGACGGCGTTCGGCATGAAGTTGATCGACAGCTTCAAATCCTCCCCGGCAGGAAACAAACGCGATGCCAACTCGATTGCCTTGACGCGGCAGTCCTGGTCGAAGCGATACTTCTGTTCCGGTGAGACCTTTGACAGGACCTCGGAGGCACCTTCGCCCGACAAGCCTCTGACCAACGCCTCGTAGCCCCACACGCGACTGGCCACGGCGTCATAGATCGGTTGGAATGCCATGCTGAAATCGAAGTCGAGCTTTGAAGATGTGGCGCAGCCTTCGCAGGCCATAGGGGTTCCTCTCCCTGGTTACTCCACCGTATGGTACGACAGGTGTTGCCGACATCTCGGCCAATCCGTGCCGAAATCCGGCTCCTCCGTTTCCGCCCGGTGGCGGAGAATCGCTCACAAAATGTTCTGGCAAAATCACTGGGTGCCAGCGGTCCATGCCGTTCAAGCCCGCGGCTTGACCAAGACGCCGGGGATCCACGCCGGCGTGGTCACCTCCCTTGCCGTGTTGCTGGGTATCACCGTGCCGGCCGAAGCCACCGGCAGGGCGGAGATCAGGTTGAGTGCTGCTGCAGGTCCTGCCGGAGCCTCAGTGATGGTGACCGGTTCCGGTTTTGCCCGGCGTAGCTCGGGCATGTTGACTGCCGGGTCGGCGGCTGTTCCCTTTACCGTCGGGGCCGATGGCTCCTTCCGCGCCCCTGTCGTCATTGAACCAACGGTTTCGGCACCGGTTCCGGTGACAGCGGCAACCGGGAAGGTCTCGGCGTCGGCGCGGTACACCGTAACGTACAGCTCGGCATCCCTCACCGCCAGGCAAGAGACCACTGCCGATGTCACCGGCTTCGTCTGGTTCCACCACAACAAGGAAGTCGACTGGCGAATCAACAGCACCACCACCTCCGCCGACACCCTTGCCACCGCGCTGGCGGCCAGAAACTAACCCTCGTCAACCGTGCCCGCCCGTTTCAAGCTGGTGAAGCGGGCGCGCAAGCCCTGCCCGTTCACCGGCCTGAAGATGGTGCATGCATCGGGAACCGGCTTGGCGGCAAGAACGCCGCCGTTGCCACGTCCCTTTCTCCCTCAGCGATTCTGCAAGAGGGGAATGACGAAGGGCCCGGCGCGGAGCCTAACGGCAGCTTGACGGAAGCACCATTATCGGCTCCTAAAGCACAGGAGTAGAAGTGGCTGGGGAAGCCCCCCTTCCACGGCGAATGCGAGGGTTTTTTGACCGAAGCTGGGGCTTGCTTGGCGTTGATGCCAGCTGAGGCGGGTGGTTGCTCCATTCAGTGCATGGTGCTACGGCAGGTGCGTCACGCCGCTTAGCCTTCCCAACTTTAATCGAGAATCAGATGCAGACTTGGCAACCCGACCCTAAGCATGCTTATCATGTTGGTAGCCGAATGCGAACGGCTGCCGAACCAGAGGAGGAAACACCATGGGATTGGGCGACAAGATTGAAAACGCCGCAGAGAAGGCCGGCGGCAAGGGTAAGGAAGCGGCAGGCGCCGCCACGGGCGATGAGAGCCTGCGGGCCGAGGGCCAGGCAGACCAAGCCAAAGGCGATCTGAAGCAGGCCGGCGAGAAGGTCAAGGACGCTTTCAAGAAGGACTGACCAGTCCGCAGCGAAGGACGCGCTCAGCGAACGGGGCGCGTCCTTTTGCTTGCCCGGAATAGCAAGGAGCGCGAACGGGTCCACGCCGTTTCCGAGCCGTCCGCTGGAAGGTCTGCGGCCTTTCGGCGTACGCCTACTAAATGCGTATGCGCATTCGCGGGAATCGAGTACCTGTTACCCGGGCGTCCTTCAGCTGGCAGCCGTACCGTGGACAGCGGAGCCGGCGGCGAAGATCTACGGCCGAGACCCCGTGCATCTCCCCCAGCCGCCGCCGGCCCCACCAGTATCACCTTTCGTGAAGGTGAAAATTCAGACCGCGCCCTGGGTGCTTCCTCAAGACCCAGCCGGCCCCCGACTGGCGACAGCAGCATCAGGGGTATGTACTCCCGGCTCCAAGCGGCTAATACTCTACTGAGGCAGCCAAATATGTGTGAACGAACGGCGGCCAGCACGCCGGACCGAACCCCTGGCTCAGCATGGGTCATGGCCGGGGAGGAAAACTACATCGAGCACGCCCTGTGTCTGGAGTTGTGCTGCTGATCACGTTTCCTGAACTGACACTCGGGTGACTCCCGGCCGGCTCGGTCTCTGGACAAAAAATCCTGCGTGCAGCAGTGTGGGGGGTGGTCATCCTGACCGGTTTCCACTGCTAAGGAGATGCAAAAGTGACTCTGCCACACGGAATAACCTCAGGCGTCTGGGTTCTTGACATGTCGCACAGTGAGATTGCATTCACGGTCCGGCACGCAGGCATCAGCAAGGTACGAGGCCGCTTCCTCGAAGCTTCCGCCGAGGCCCGAATTGGGGACTCTCTGGCCGACGCTTCGCTGCATGCCACTGTCAAAACATCCAGTTTCGATTCCGGTGACGCCAACCGCGACGCTCACGTGAAGGGACCGGACTTTTTCGATGTGGAGAAATATCCGGAGATAACATTCCGCGCCACATCCATAGAAGGCGACGGTGAGGACTATACGCTGACCGGTGATCTCACCATCAAGGGAGTAACCAGGCCAGTGGAACTGGAAGTAGAGTTCGCTGGTGTGGCTGTGGACCCTTTCGGCGCCACACGCGCAGGCGCCTCGGCCGAAGCCGAGATTAGCCGTAAGGACTTCGGCCTGACTTGGAACGCGGTACTGGAGGCCGGCGGTGTGCTGGTCAGCGACAAGGTGAGGATCAATATCGAAGCAGCGCTGGTCAAGCAGTCCTGACGGGTTTCACCGCCTATTCCAGAACGCCGATAATGAAGATTCTGTAAAGCTCGGAGCAGGGGAGGGTTCTTGTCGACGGACTCGAAGCAAAGGGCGGTCTCCAACAGCTCTCTCGATCCCGAGGAATCGCCAGGGGAAGAGTTGTTATCGAACGAAAATCGACAGAGTCCATCGGAGTTCGCTACCGAGCTCTGACGGAAAAGGGCGGCGGTGCTGCTTTCCTACATTTGCATGACCTCGGGGCGCTGCAGATGGCACGGGCCACGACAGCTGAGACTGGCCAAAGGTCAGCTGTAGGTGCTGCCGTGCTGCGGTGCTGGCGTGAGATTCGGTAGTGCGCGGCGGGTGAGTCATGCCCGCCATTACATTGCTGGTTAAGTGGCGGGGCATAGAAACCAGCGATGTGAACTACAGATTGGTGGCGAGACGTTGGGCGCGGGCTCTTCGCTGGCGGCGCCGTCTCGGGGACGATCCTTTCGTTCGAACTGGAACTGCTGTGGCCGGGCCTGATGGGAGTAGACGGCGAGGTGATCGGCCTGCTTTTCCCTTATTCGTAACGGCGCTGCAGCGGGTGGGTCGTGAAAGCTAAGGTTTCCTGTCGCTGTGGGCGGCACGGTTTCTGCCCAGTGCTTTGGCCGTGTACATGGCCTCGTCAGCAGCACCAATGAGCGCGTCCACATCGGAGGCCCCGTTCCCATACGTTGTAATCCCGTAGCTCACGGTGGGCATTCCTACTCCGGCGTCGGCGGGGAAGGCAGCCAGGCGCCGGCTGATCTCCTCTACCGACAGCTGCGCCCGGTCCCGACCAGCTCCCGGAAGGAGGAGAATAAACTCTTCACCGCCATAGCGCCCGACAAGGTCTGTGGGACGGACCGTGGCCGTGCACGCTTCCGCGAACCGTTGCAGCGCGAGGTCTCCTGCAGCGTGGCCATAGGTGTCGTTGACCGTCTTGAAGTGGTCGAGGTCGGCCAGGATCAGGGCCCCGCTGTGTGGGGTCAGGCTGTGGTCGGCCAGCCGTTCGGCGGCCAGGTCCATGAAGGCCTTGCGGTTCAACAGGCCAGTGAGATCATCGCGGGAGGCCGCGACACGCAGGGTCCGGGTCTGCTGCTCGCTGCTGAGTGCGGCCATGCTGAATGAAACGACGACCAACAGGATCATGGTCACGAGAGTGGTCACGGCGGAACCGAAGACGGTCACAAAGATTGGCCCGTTCCGGCCCTCAATGATGAATGCCAGGAAACGGAAGAAGTAGAAGACGGCCAGGCCGCCGGCGGCCGCGACCATCGGGATCCGCATGCGGGAATAGCTTCGATCCAGGCGCCAGAGCTCGAGTGATGCCAGCCCGATGCTGATGCTCATGGTTGCCAGGAACACGGGACCGCCAGCCCACGTGTTGGTGGCCGGATTGTCCGGGACGGCGGCGATCAGCGTGACAGCGGGAAGACCTACGGAGGGCCACTTGCGCGGCGGCAGCGTCCTAAGGGAGCGTGCACCGGTCCACACTGCCACCGCTCCCAGCACGAGCAGCACATTGCCCAGCGGGTTTGCCCAGATCTGATGCGCGGTCCCATTCAGCAGGAAACACGCCGACCCGGTGAGGAAGAACAGCAGCGCAACGCACCACCAGCCACTGTAAGGGGATCGGGTGACCCTGTAGGCAGAGAAGTAGAACAGGACTACCAGAACCAGCGCCATCAGGCCAAAGGCAATCCGAAGGGTCGTGGTATCCAAAACCATGTTCCGGTGAAGTCCCCTCCAAGAAACCCGAAATGCCGCTGGTCCAAGTATCGCATTTGGGCCACTGCCGCGCGTCAAGCAGTATCAGCCCAGACCGGAGAACATCATCATCCCCATGGCCAACCGCATGCTCTCAGTCATGGGCACCTGCGCCGAATCCGAACGCTCCTTCAGTTGGGAACGCCGGAGGGAAAATTTCACTCTAGCCAAAGCAACGGGGCGCTGACAAAGGCCGGAAGAAGACACTGGCAAAAGGGCGGCCGAGTGGTCAAGCGCATCCGCAGGGGTGTTCCGAACGTTGTCCTTGCCCGTGATTACGGGATCAGCATGCGCATCTGCCTACCAGTACCTGCGCCAAGAAGCCGGAGTGAGAGTTCACAAGCCGGGGCCGCCTTCATGCCGAATCCGGACGTCGCCTAGATTGGTGGAAGGTCCTTGCCGGCGTTCTGTCTTGATCGGCACTGGGGAAGAGAGTCACGCATCTGACTAAGGAATGGCGCATTCCCGGTCGAGAACGGGCGGTGTACACATTCCCGTGGAGGGCTATTGTTGGGCAGCCGTCGGGCTGATCGCGTGCCCGGGGGCCAAGGCGCTCCCTGTTCCCACGGTGCTCTCACGTGCGATCAGGTTCGGTTCGAACCAGATGTGCCGGTGTTCGTGCTCCGGCTGTTTGAGTTTCTGGAGCAGCAGGTCCACGGCTGTTTCTCCTATCAGCCGGGCCGGTTGTCGGATTGAGGACAGCGGTACCACGGCAGATTGGGCAAAATCGATGTCGTCATATCCGATGAGCGCTATATCTCCGGGAATGCTCAGCCCACGTTCTTGAAGAAGTGACTGCATGACTCCTATTGCCAGAAGATCGTTTGTGCAGAACAGGGCGTCGGGCCTTTCCTGCCGTTCGCGACCCATAATGCGGTTGCCGATTTCCCGGCCGGCAATCACGCTTTGGTCGGACGTAGCGAAGACCTCCAGCGCCGCGCCAGCGACTTCGTCTACTGCCTTTTTGCTCCCGTTGAGTCGGTCTTCCACGCCCCGGAGCGCGACGGGGCCGCCTATGAATCCGAGTCTTCGTCGGCCGAGGTCGAGCAGGTGCTTGGTTGCGAGGTATCCCCCCGCAATGTTATCCATCGACACGGAGCTGTACGGCGTTCCGTATTCCGGCCTTCCCACGACGACTGCAGTTATTCCACGCCGTTTTAGCTGTTCGATCCTGCCGGTGATGTCCCCTACGGGTGCGATCAAGAGTCCCTGGACGCGTTGTTCTTCGAAGAGGTCGATGTAACGGGACTGCCTTTGTTCGTTGTGGTCGCTGTTTCCTACGATCACTGCGCTGCCGTGTGCAAGGGCGCGGTCTTCAGCCCCGCGGGCCATGGCTGTGTAGAACGGATTGTCGGCGTCCTGGACGATGAGACCGATTGTGGTGCTGTACCCTGCACGGAGTTGCCAAGCGGCAGCGTTACGTACATACCCCAGATGCTCAATCGACTCCATAACGCGTTTGCGGGTCGCTTCCGAGGTCCTTCCCCAGTCGTTTAGGACGTTCGACACGGTGGTCACCGAAACGCCAGCATGCTTGGCGACATCCTTGATGCGCACGCCGCCGCCATTTTCCCGAACAGGCGCGTCGGTCTGCCATCCGTCTGATGGTGTCGGCATGCCGGGCCTCCTTTGATCAGGCGTTGGTTCGGTAGCGTTCACGGGTCACCTCATACATGAGCGGCTCGCCGTGAAGCAGCCTGCGGATTTCGTCGACGGCGCGCTGGCCGATTCTATGCAATTCGATTCCTCGTGATCCAGCCACGTGTGGGGTCAGCACCACGTTCTCCAGTGTCCAGAGGGGTGATTCCGGTGCGGGTATTTCGGGGTCAGTGACGTCGAGAACTGCTCGGATGCGCCCGGCGACGAGTTCGTCAAGCAGCGTGTCCTGGTTGACGACTGCGCCGCGGGCGGTATTGATCAACACCGCCTGATCGCGGAGCAGCGACAGCTGTTCGGCGCCGATCATGCCCCTGGTTTCCGGGAGCAGCGGAGCATGGATGGAGACCAGCTTTGAAGAGCTAAGGAGTTCAGGAAGATCCATCTTTTTGGCGCCTAAAGCCGCGGCTGCGTCTGCGTCCAGATAAGGGTCGTATACGGCGATGGCCAGGTCGAAGGGCTGGAGTAATTCGATCACTCGGCGGCCGATGTTTGACGCGCTGATGATGCCTACCTGCGGTCCGTAGTTGCCGGCTTCGGCCAGGATGTCGTCTACATCGATTGCTTTACGGGCCGCGCGGTAGGTGTGCTCTGTAGCGCGCACGCCTTTGAGTTCGAGCAGGATCATCGCCAGGGTGTATTCGGCGACGGGAAGCGCGTTTGCTTCTGCTTGGGAAGAGATTCTGATGTCTCGATCGTAGACGGTGTCCTTGACGATGGGTCGTACCGTTCCAGCTGCGTGAACAATGGCCTGCAGCTTCGGCGCGAGGTTCAGGATGCTCTCATCAAGCATCCCGGATCCGGTTCCGGTCAGTATGACGTCGGCGTCTGCGAGTATTTCCGCTAGGTCTTCCGACTGGGGATCCGGTGACGCCGGCACATCCGAAACGTTCCCGAGAGTGTTCAATTGCTGACGTATGGGGACCGGCAGGGTGCGCGCGGCGTGGTCCTCGGTCATTGCTATGACGATGTTGAAGTCCTGCATTTCGCATATTTCCGTTTCTGTCGCGGGGCGGGATTCTGAGGCCTTTAGGGGCGCCCGGCCAGGGGCGAAGCGGGTTCGGGGCGATGGATCCCGCGGGGCCGGTAGCCGAGCGCGTCGCTGATCCCAAGATAGTCAGCCAGAAGCCAGGTAATTGACAACCACATTTCTGTTCCCAGCAGGCCCGGGGTCCGAGTCGGACCGTACCCTTGCTGCAATGTGAAGCTGAAGCCCGCGCCGTCGTTCCAGGACCCTAGTACTCGTTCGAGCTGCTCCTTTGCCCAGGCGTCCGCATCCCGCCTGCGATGTCCGGTTTGCTTCGCCGCCAGCCATAGTGGATGGATGACGTCGAGAACATTGCAAGCCGTCCCTTGTCCCGGCCCAAAATAGTTCGCGTCTGCTGAGTGGGTCAGCACGCTGTCGATCGTACGCTCTGCGTACGGGAGGGGTACGCCGAACTGGGCATAGGTGCCGCGGGTGAGCCGATAAGTCCCGTTAACGGATTCGAGCAGCCCCGTTGAACTGTCTCTTTGGCCCCAGAGGCCGGTAACAGGATCGCAGTGCAAGGTCAGCCAGCCGAAGAGAAACTCCAGTTCCCCTGCGAGCGCAAAGTTCTTCTGATCCAGATACAGGGCGGTGCCTAGGGCGTCTACCCACGCGCCGGAACGCCAGCTTTCGCCTTCCCAGGGCAATCGTGCGAGCGAGTCCTTCAGAGTAAGGCACGTCATATCCTGGAACGATCGGATCGGGTGCTGAAACTGCGACCCCAGCAGGTCGAGCGCATAGCCGGTCGACAGGATGTTGTAATTGACAGCTGCGTGACCGTCGAGTGTTGGAAGGGCGGAAGCGGCTTCGCCTTCCAGGTGCCATTCAGGGGTGAGCCCCGTCTGCGGATCCTGGCCGGCGCGCAAGACGTCAATGAGCTTCTCGGGAGAAATCTGAGGAGGTGCCGAGCCCCGCAGGATGTCGTACAGCTCAACCGCATCGCCCCAGGCCCGCACGGTGGGCTGAGCTCCGGGGATGTCAACGAAACTTCCGCAGTTTCCAGCCTCAGGGTTCCAGCAACGACCCACCAGCTGGTCTGCCTGCTCGCGGGCCCTTTCTGCCAGTGCATGCAGGCGCGTTCCTAAATCTTGCCGAGCTGCCGTTCCCGTCCCCCGCCGGTCCCGCAGGCGTTTGGCGGGGTTTCCAGCCACGATCGACCACTCCGGAACGTCCTTGGTCACCACGGACCCGGCGCCGATGATGCTGTGAGCGCCGATGGTGACGCCATCGACGACCACGACGTGGGAGCCCACCCAGACGTCGTCACCGATGACGACACCCTTGGATGTAAGGGGCTGTTGGTAGATCGGGGAGTCGACCGACATGGCGTGGTTAAACCCGAGAATCGATGTGTGGGCACCCACCCGGACGCCGTCTCCCAAGATGACGTTGCCGCGGAGTTCAGAAAAAGGGTTCAGGGTGCAATCGGCACCGAGCTGAAGTTCGCCCCACAAACAGACGTGCGCAGCCACATATGACCGGGCTCCAAGTATGAATTGGTCAGCGTATACGGCCGCGAGGGGCGAGATGAACGATCCATCCGCGAACACCATCTCACCCCTGGACATCAGGCACGACTGCCAGTGTCGCTGTTCATCCTGCTCGTCCTGAGTCGCTGTCTCCCAGAAGGGACTGACTCCCAAGTCGTATCGCGTGAAGGCTGGTGAGGTGTTCTGCTGCCGTGGGGACATCCTTGCTCCAATTTCATTAATCAAGGCCAGCGGTCGCACCTGACCGCAATGGAATCAGGCTAGCAGGGTTTATCGATACATCACAGGTCGAATACCCGTTGACAAGGCGCCAACCGCTCAAATAGAGTGGCGCCAATCACGTAGATGCATCGATAAACCGGCGGAGTCTGGTTTATCGATACATCAGGAAATCTTTCCTCTCGCAAAGGCGCAGCCCTCCGACTCGCGCCGGGAGGGCGCCCAAGGAGACCCCATGGCTTTCAAAATCGCCGCGTTCAGCGACGACCTGTCCTCGGTATTCAGTGAGGCGGCCGAGCTAGGAGCCCGGGCCGGCATCCAGGGCCTGGCGGTCCGGAACGTCGCGGGCCGCCCCGTGACTTCCCTTACCGATAGTGAAATTCGGCAGGTCGCCAGGGCAGCTGCCGACGCCGGGCTGGCGATATCGTGCATCGGTTCGCAGTTCGGCCGGAACCACTACCTGGATCACGAGGACTCCCCCCGCAAGGCGGCTGCGTTGCTGCAGGACGCCCTCAACTGTGCTGAAATCCTCGAGACCCGGTACGTCCGGATCTTCGCACCCTGGCTGTACGGAATGGATCCCTTGGAGACCTGGGCTATCAGGCCGGACCTTGGGAGGAGCCTGGACCGGATGACGGAATGGTTTGCGCCGGCGGTGGCACTGGCGGAACAATCCGGAATCACGCTTATGGTCGAGTTGGAGGGGGCGAGCTACGTCGGCCAGGTCGAAGAAGCCCGGCAGCTGATCAACACAGTCGACTCCCCTGCTCTGGCGCTTTGCTGGGATGTCTGCAACGGATGGTGGTCGGGCGAAGATCCGCTGCTTCAGGGTTGGCCGTCCGCCCGTGGTCTACCCATCGTGGACGTCCAGGCCAAGGATGTACGCCACCAGCCACACGACACCTTCCGGCCCATGTTCAGCCAGGTAGTGCTGGGCCAGGGCGACATCCCTTACGCGCGCATCATCAGGAACCTGGCCGAAGCAGGATACAGCGGCTGGTTCACGGCGGAGCGGGTCTATCACCCGCGGAAACCCGAAGAGGATCTGTCCCTGCAACATGACACCTTGGCCGATATAGCGAGCCTGCACCAACTGCTCCGGGAAGCCTACACCTAACCCTTCTCGCAGCAGCTGACAACGGCCGCACTGGCCACCCCACCCATCCCGCTCGTCTGTAACGCAGCAGAGAGAGCATCAACGCAACAGGAGTACGCAATGACGCAACACCCATCTTTCCCCCAGGCCACTGAAACCACCGGAAATTCCATCAAAGGGTTGAACACGCCGATGTCCCGACGTGGCCTGCTTAAACTCAGCGGCCTCAGCGTCGCCGCAGTGACCGGCTCCTCGGTCCTCGCCGGCTGCAGCACAGGCTCGGGATCCGGCAGCGGAGGCGGCAAGGAAATCACCGTGATGATCTCGCAAAGCCCCACAGCCCCGGAAGGACAGAAGCGCATTCTGGACCTGATGCGCCGCAAGTTCGAGGCCGCCCATCCCGGTAACACCGTGAAGTTCGACGTCGTTCAACTGGGTTCCGCTGTCTCAAGCGCAGTCGTCAACACTGCTGCCACCAAAGAGGGCCCCGATATTTTCGAGATTGGTCCGAACGGGCTGCCCACCGGGGCGGCAACAGGCGTATTCACGCCGATTTCTGATAGCGAGTGGTCCGATCTGGGCGGCAAAGACAGGTATCTTCCCTCCATGCTTGCTGTGACGGGCAAAGACAACACGGACCATGTCGCCATTCCCTACTACGCCTCCACAATGGCCATGTACTACAACAAAAAGATGTTCGCGGACGCTGGCGTCGCCGCAGCACCGACCACCTGGGACGACTTTGTAGAAACCGGTCAGAAGCTCTCCGACGCCAGCCAGGGACGCTTCGGCGTTGGCGAGGCCGGGGCGGAGCCCTCCCACGCCTGGCATGTCATCTGGCTGCTGACAACCCAGCTCGGCGGCCGCTTGATCAGTGCAGACGGCAGGACGGCGCAGCTGAACACCCCCGAAGTTATGCAAGCCGTCGGTTTCTGGCTGGATTGGATCGCGAAATACAAGATCGTCAACCCGAAGGATGCCACCAACAGCTCCGCGCAGCAGATCCAACAGTTCGTCCAGAAGCAGAATGCGATGTTCCCGTGCGGCTTTACCCAAGCCATCAGCAGCATGCCCGGCTCACCGGTCGAAAACGAGTGGGCGCTTGCCGGAAACCCGACAGTCCCCTATGGCCAGCAGCAGCTACAGGGCGGGGCAAAGCCTGTCCAGTCTTACCTGGGCGGGGCCACGTGGGCTATCTCGAAATTCAGCAAAAACCGGGATCTGGCCCTTGGCCTGGCCAAGATCATGGGCGAACCTGACGTCCAGCAGCTGACGTGGAAAGAAGTGGGCGGCCTGCCCACAACAAACGAAACCTTCACCGCACACCCCGAAACCAGGGAAGGCGATTGGAAAGTCATCTATGACGCTGCCGCCGGAGCTCAAGCAACCCCGTGGTCCCCGTCGTTCGGGCAGGTTTCTCCGCTGCTGGCAGCGGCCGTGAAGCCCAGCTTCTCAGAGCTCGCAGCCACCGGCACCTACAGCGCTGATCAGCTGAAGGTGCAACTGGATACCGCGAATGAAAAATTGAAGGCTGCCCTGAACAGCGAGAAGCGCTAATGTCCCCACAGGCTTTACAGGCCCCACCTGCGGCCGGTCTGCCGCCGCGGCGGCCGGCTACGCCACCCCGACGTCGCCGGTCCGCGTCGGGAAGGGTGCCCTTCTGGCTCATGGCGCCTAGCTTCGCGCTCATGACTGTGGTCAGTTACATCCCGCTGCTGCTGGCTGTAGTCATCAGCGTCACCGCCCTGAGCATTTTCACAATCGGCGACGTCTGGCAGGCCGGCCTGGTCGGACTAACCAACTATCTGGACGTCCTAAACCCGTCTGGTCCGCTTTCGGTCCTTGGTCCGCTGCGCAACAGTGTCCTGTTCACCGTCATCACAACCCTGGTGGCGGTGCCGCTGGGCGTCGCCGCAGCAGTGCTCGTGAATCAGCAGTTCCCCGGCCGGGCCCTGCTGCGGACCGTGATGCTCATACCCTTCATCCTGCCGGACTTCGTGACCGCCCTGATTTGGCGCTTGATCTTCCAGTCAGGCACCGGGGCAGCGGACCAAGTGCTGCGCTTCCTGGGCATAGGGGCGGACTACAACCTCTGGCTGATCGGACCCAATGCGTTCTGGGCACTGACGATCGCCAGTGTCTGGTCTGCGTGGCCGTTCGTGTACATCATGGCACTGGCCGCATTGCAGGCGGTGCCGGCCGAATATTACGACGCCGCGGAAGTCGACGGAGCCGGCCGGCTCCGTCGATTCTGGTCGATCACCCTGCCGGCGATCAAGCCCACCCTCGTTCTGGCCCTTTGCCTGTCGGTGATTAACCAGTTCAACAGCTTCACACTGCCCTTCGTCCTGCTGGGGCACCCTCCGGCCGAAGAAGCCAACGTTCTCCCGGTCGAAATCTACACAACGTCGTTCACCGCAAATGACTACGGGCACGCTTCGGCCATAGCAGTGGTCAACCTGCTCGTGCTCCTCATTCCGATCGCGTACTACCTGAAGAAAGCCCGCAGCGATGAGAACTGACATCCGACCCAGCAAGCCAGGTGTAAGAAACCGGGGACCGGCCAAGTGGATCCTGTACCTCTGCGGCGGAGCCTTCGCCCTCGTCGTACTCCTTCCCGTGGCCTACATGTTCCTCGTAGCCCTGCAGCCCATTGAAGTTGCCGGGTCCACTCTGGCCCCGGACCGGCTGAGCCCGAGGTCTTTCATTGATGTTTGGAGCGCCATCGATCTGGCAAGCTACCTTGCCAACAGCCTCGTCATCGCCACTATCACCGCTTTGGCCTCATCGCTGGTCGGTTTCGGCGCAGCGTACGTCCTCGCCCGCTTCAAGTTCCGGTTCCGGAACTTCCTGCGGCTCTCCCTGCTCGCTTGCTACACCACGCCAGGAATCGTCCTCCTCATCCCCCTCTACGTCATCTACGTCCAGATCCAGAACGCTGTGAGTGTCCAGATCATCGGATCCCATGCACTGCTGATCCTGACATACATGTCGTTCAGCCTTCCCTACACGATCTGGATGCTCAGCGGCTATCTCACCACCCTGCCCGCCGACGTCGAAGAAGCCGCCGCAATCGATGGAGCAACGCGCTTCCAAACCCTCGTCCGGATCATCCTCCCGCTCACCCTCCCGGCCCTCGTCGTGACCGCCATCTTCTCCTTCGTTCTGGCATGGAACGATGTCCTCTTCGCCAGCGTGCTGACCAAGAACGACACACGGACAGTCGGCATCGGCATGCAGCTCTTCGTCAGCACCGCCGCGGATGGAGGCCTTCCGCAATGGAACAACTTGATGGCGGCCGGCATCATCACCGCGGTCCCGGCGGTCGTCCTTTTCATCATCATCCAGCGCTACCTCATCAGCGGACTCACCGCAGGGTCCGTCAAAGGCTAGCCCCGCTGTCCCCGGTCTTCCGCAGACCCACCACCACAGGAGAACCAGACAATGCTTGACGTTTCTACGGCCACCACGCCGCTCATTTTTGACTACCGGGAGAAGATCCTGGGCTGCTGGCTAGGAAAGGCCGTTGGAGGCTCACTTGGACAATCCTTTGAAGGCCTCCCCGGACCGATAACCGCAGACTTCTACACACCCGTCCCCACAACGATGGTCCCGAACGACGACCTTGACATGCAGGTCGTCTATGCCTCGGTCCTGAGCCAAATGGAGCACCCGACAATAGACCGTCATGTCATCGCACAAGCCTGGCGGGACCACATCCGCTTCCCGTGGTGCGAATACGGCGTGGCAAAAAGGAACCTCGCAGAAGGGCTCGTGCCTCCCCACACGGGATCCTTTGACAACTGGTACACCTGCGGTGAAGGTGCCGTAATCCGTTCTGAGCTGTGGGCCTGCCTGGCTCCCGGTGAACCGGAACGGGCCGCCGCCTACGCGTATGAGGATTCCTGCTTCGACCACGCCGGAGACGGGATCTGGGCCGCCGTCTTCATGGCCGCCCTGCAGTCGCAGGCCTTCACGGAGACCCGGCCCGATGTCCTCCTGGACACGGCGTCCGCCCTGATCCCCATCAGCAGCGGCATCCGCCAGGTGGTTCACGACACAAGGGTGTGGGTTTCCCAGGGCCACAGCTGGGAAACGGTGATGGATAAGATCGTTGACAAGTACGGCAACGGCGACTTCATGGACACCCGCATTAACACCGGCTTCGTCATATTGGGATGGCTCGCCTCTCAGGGTGACTTCGAAAAAGCCATTCTCATAACCAACGGTTGCGGTGCAGACACGGACAGCTCCACAGCGTCCGTCGGGGCACTCATGGCCATCATCGATCCTGACTCGATCCCTGCCCGGTGGCTTGCTCCCATTGGACGTGAACTGGTCCTTAACAAAGAGGTTGTGGGCATCGACGCCCCCGCATCACTGGACGACTTTTCCGACCAAGTTGCAGCGTTGCGGGACGCCCTCGCAGGACAATGGCCTACCAAGTACGAGGACGACACCTTCAACGCCGACGAATACGCGATACCGGTGACTGTGGGCTGGGGCTCTCCCTATGGCCAGGTCTGGGGCCAGCGCGACATCTCATCGCTGCCCCTCGAAGGCTCCGCCGAACCTCCGATGCCGTCTAACAGCACCGAAATATCCCTTCCTGGCACCTGGACCCGGTGGCCGCGGGAAGAGTTCAAGGACCTGATCCTGTTCATCAGGTACAACATCCACCTTGACCACGCCGTCGAAGGGCGACTGATGTTCAACTGCTCCGAAGACATCAGAGTCTGGCTCGACGGCGAATACTGCTTCGGCGCACAGCCCTCGATGATCATGCCCACCCAGCACCGGCCCCCGGCCGGATCAGGTACCGACGTCTCTCTCTCCGCCGGCAGCCACTCGCTGCTCGTAGCCGTCCGAAAACCACCAAGGGAACGCGAGACCGCCGAATGGATCGTCGCACTGGCCGAGCACCCGGGCTTGGAATGGGTACCGAACGCGTTCCGTCCCCGCCGCTCCCCCAGCGCGTCGGCCCCTGAAAAGCCCTCAACTACTAGTAGGTGACACTGACTTAAGGTAACCACCGGACGTGGCCACAACTCGTGTGAAAGGTAATGAAATGTCCGATCCATGCCGAATGGTGGACGTTGCCGCAGCCGCAGCGGTTTCAGTCAGCACTGTTTCCAACGCAATCAACGCACCCCACTTAGTTAAGCCGGAAACTCTGGCCAGAGTTCGGGATGTAATAACTGAGCTGGGATATGAGCGCAATGAACAAGCGTTTTTACTGCGCCGTGGAACGTACAAAATGCAGGGGTCCGGACAAAGGCTTGCCGCCACGAAAACGTCATCGCCGGCGATTCCTCCGAGCCCGCAAGCGCGCTGCACCAGCGACGCTCCCTCCGCACCCGCCAATGGCGACGATCAAAAGGTCGTACCGCCACAATGGTCAGATGTCCCGCCGGGAAGCCACATACGCCTGGTTGGCCCTGGATCATCTAGTACGGGAGCCATCATCGACGAATACATGCCGGATGGATCCTGTTTCTGGGTTTGGCTGGACCACGGACAGGGACGAAAACTAATCCATCGAGCCGACGACGTTACGATCCTATTAGCCGAGCAAGAGACAAACTGAGCCCTGACATTTGTATGGGCGAGGATCCCCATTTGAGTCTCAGGTCGTGAGGTTGCGGACTCCCCAACCTGTACGTGACTCCTCATTCTGTTTGATTGATGCTGAAGTTACACTGCAGATGTTCGCAATTTGAATCTTAATTTGCTACAGCCGGGAGGTCCCAATCTTATGCAAGACCCGCCGTATGCCAGCCTGGATGCTGGCCCTCGGGGTGCGTCTCTTGACCGGATCAGACGCTATAGTGTTCCCGACGGGCTGACCCCCGAGGAAAAATTCGAACACTGGCGCACTTGGTACGGCAGCGCCATCGATACTCCGGTACGGTTGGAAAAAACCGAGAATCCAATACGCCCGGGTTTTAATCCAACCGCCTTAAGCCTGGACGGTCCCGGGTTCAGCCTTGTTGATGTCAACAATGAACCGGCCGCTTGCTATTGGAAGGGCGATACGTCTTCCGGGCACTGGCTGGTGCATTTCAGAACTTCGTGCGCTGGATTCAGCTTCTCGGGGCGCTCCGAAGAAGTTTCTCCTGGCGCAGTCAGGTTTCTTGATCTTTCTTCCCCCGGCAACTTCCATGCGCCGACCGGCCTAAGCGCTGTGCGGATCCAACTCGATCGGTCCCTGCTGGGTTTAGACGGCAAGTTCATGAAGCGGTTGGAGGGATTGGCCGACATCAGCGAGCATCCTTTGGTGCGGGGGTTGATTCTTCCTGTCTTGTCCGGCTGGCAGCGGACTGGCATGGACCAGGAGATGTCCCGTCTCCAGCCGGTCGTCAGGTCCATGATGACTGCCCTTGCCAGCTCGCTACTCGAAGCGCCTGCCGGGGACGGCGACCTGCAACCGGCGCGTATCGCGGCGGTCAAGAAGTTCATACACAATAACTTCAGAAACCGGGCCCTTGATGTGGACGGGGTTGCGGCCTCCTCGTTCCTTTCACGGCGTGCCCTTTACTACCTCTTCGAAAAGGAAGAGTTCCAAGTCAGCGGATACATCCGCGCGCTGAGGACCTTGGCGGCCCTCGAGCTGCTCACCGACGCGAGCCACTGGAAACGTTCTCCGGCGGACGTAGCGGACGCCAGCGGGTTCACAAGCCTGCGTGCCATGCGGCGAGCCGTCAGGGATGCAACCGGTTCCTCCCTTGGGGATGTGCAGGAGAACCCGGACGTAGTGCGAATTCGAGCCGCTGAACTAAGAAAACAGATAGGGATCTAGAACCGAGGCGTATCACCCGGCCCGGCAAAATGTTCTGCGCGCTTGTACTCGCTATCCGCGGTCTCCGCCTTGGTGTCCGGCGTCTGGTGCGAATTCCCGTCCAGCATTCATTCACAGGGAGTCCCCTGTTCAGTTCTTCGAATCGCCAAGCCGCTGCCAGCAGAATGTCTTTCTGAGTGGCTTACGGTGTCTTCCGGAGAATTGCCCGATCTGGTTTCGTGTCTTGGATCGCGCGGGAATTGGACCCGACGGGAATTAACCACTGTCAGCGATGGTCGAATAGTGAGCCATTTCGTGGGCTTGGCATCCAGCGGTCGTTGCAACACCTAAGCGATGTAGAAGTTGCCATTGGCAGAGACGAAAAGGTCAAGAAGACACTCCCATCCCGCTCCGGAGGCCGACGGTCATCTCCGCCGGGTTCCTCCCGGAGTCGGAACGGATCACGATCGCAGACCTGCTGCAGAGCGGCCGGAGTATCTGTGCCATTGCCAGGTAGCTCGGACCGCTCAACGAAGTGCCGAGCGCAGACGGAGCGGGAAAATCTCCGGCAACCCGGCACCGCGCGAAATTGTAAAGGAACACTTGGAGCAACGCTGGAGCCCCCTTCAGGCAAGCAACCGTTATTAGGGCTGAATTCGCCGGACGACCAGAGAGGCAGGTGGTGCCTGAGACCGTGTAACGGACAACCCGGTTTATTGTCCTCGCGCATTTAGCGGGCACCGCGGTGCCGAGAATCTCCGCAACCGGCTGGCAGGCACGCTGGGCGCCCTTCCGGCCTTTCTCCGGCGTTCCCTTACGTTGGATCAGGGCTCTGAAATGGCCTGCCATCAAATTTCACCCGGCGCACACGCGAGATCCTAGGTACGCAGAGCCCTGTAGAACGTCTAGCTAGACTGTCGTCATCCGCGGTAGAACCATAAATTGGTGCAACAAATGCTGGATTTCGCCGCCGTCACAATGGCTCACTTTTCGACCATCACCGACAACTACGTCCTGTCTTGTCTTTAAAAAATGGGTGATGGAGGCACGTGCCCGGGCTTATCGTTGCCGAACAGTATGCCTATGCACAAAATGGCCCGCATAACGTAAAAGACTGCACGAAAGGCCCATCCACCACGCGGTCGCCCCCGACGGCCACCCTTAGGATTTCTACGAAGCCAGTCCGCAGTGTCACCGATGCTAGAGACCGAAAACAAAACACTGCAGTAAATTTCCGGCGTCATAGGAGGTCCGGACGATGCGTCTCAATTCACCGGCGTTGCTTAAAGCCGCCGCCTGGTCTCATCGAGCCAATTTGCGGGGAGCGCGGCCTCGAAAACGGGGTCCATCGATGACATCGCGGACGCAGCTACTGGATTCCGTCATATTAGGCCACGGAGAGCGGGCCCGTTTTATCTCGTGTCACGGGAGACAGGCCGCGTTTGATCGACGAGGATGCGATCGTGGCATCGAATCCGTCAGGCAGCACGCCACAGAGGATCGTGAACACGTTGGCTTTGTCACCAAGCAGAGGCCGACATCCTTCACGGCGGCCGCGAACTCCGACATCCTCCATGAAATCGCCGAGGAACGCGAGTACTTGCGCGTGGTCAAGCCGGCAGACGGTCGCAACCCAATTGGCCAACAGATGTCACGGCGCCCTAAGGGTTTGTTACGCCTCACGTTAGTTCAGGAGAAACGAAATTAGACCGCTGAATTCCTTGCAAGCTCGGCAGGACCCTGGCCGAAGTCTGTACTCCCCCATCTCTGACTACAGAGTGGTGGTCCTTGCCGTGATGTACCCGAATGTCTTTCCACACCAGACCTCCAATCCCGTCAACGAGGAGGCAGCGCATCTCGTCCAAGAAATGGTCGACGACAGGCAACACACAGCCGTTATCTTTTATGACCCGTTCTCTATGGACGGAAGCGGGAAGCCTACACAACATCGCCCGTCAGGAGGAAATGGGAGGGGCCAAGAGGAACTTAGACGCCGAAAGGCAGCAAAGGGTTGGCAAGGGACTCGTAGTGAAGCAATCCAGGCTGTGGTGAGCGATCTGGCTCGTCTCCGGCGAGAAACCAGGATCGCGACAACGGAAGATGCCAGCGGCCCAGGAGTCCTATTGGCAAGGGGTTCTTGTGAACAGCACACGACGTAAATTGACGCCCAAATAGCGTGTAATGCGTGGCGTGAAACCGCAACGGCCCCAAAGCAATTCCATGGGTGTCCTTCTAAGGGCGGTGCTGAGTAGATAGCGCTCTGCGAAAGTTTGAGCTGAATCTGGACTCTAACTTCCGACGAAGGATACCCCCGGCCAAATGACCAGCGGGATCCTTCGTCTTTTCGGCGCGGTGACCTACAACTGGGTGGCTGTGAGTGCCTGGTCGTAGATGGCCAGGGCTTGGGCTACTTCTTCGGGGGTGACGACGGCGGGAGGCACGACGTGGAGGCGGTTGTCGGCGAGGAAAGACAGCAGGTCCAGTCGCAGGAGTTCGGCCTTGAGCCTGCCCATGTACTCGGAGGTTACCGGTGGCGGGTTTCCCGGTCCGAGACAAGTTCAAGGGCCCAGAAAACACCACGGCCGCGGACTTCACCCAGTCGCCTGTGGCTGCTATCGCGGCGCCGGTGTTGTCGTGGTAGGAACGATACCGAATGACCTTCTCGCGACCGGTGTGCAGGCGGGCCACGCGCATGGCGTTTTCGTTGGCGTCTGGGTCACTCGTTGCGGGAGAGTCGATTGCGGGTGCCGGCCAGGTGCAGTCGCATGGCAGCTCGGGCCGAGTCAACGTCGCCATCAGCAATAGCCTCGGCAATGGTTTCATGCTCCCGGCAGATGACCTCATCCGGCCCAATGTGATTTGTCTGGTCAAGGGGTGGCAGCCGATGGGCAGGATATGCGATCATAGCCGGTCCAAAAGATTCAAGCAGTTCGCCATAAAGTCTGTTGCCAGTTGCCCGGGAAATCTGCCGGTGGAAGTCGAAGTCCGCCTGCAGCAACTGACTCGTCTGCGCAGGAATGCGTCGCAACGCCGCGGCCGCCCTGATTATGCTGTCAGCTTCAGCATCGGAGCGTCCCGCCGCGGCAAGCCCGGCTGCCTCAACCTCGACGCCCAGTCGGAGCCCGATTAGTTCAGCGATATCGTCGGGCTTGTTCGCGACGGACGGCTTGATTCCGGCACGGTGATCAGGGGGGACCATGAGCACGAATGATCCCTTTCCCTGATGGCTTTCAACCAGGCCTGCCGCCTGAAGCCGGGAACCTGCTTCCCGCACCACAGTTCTACTGACCCCAAAGCGCGTTACGAGGGCGCTCTCAGACGGCATTTTCATCCCAGGCCTCAGGACCCCGGATCGGATGTCGGCCATGAGTACTTCGACTAGCTGTTGGGCAAGGTTCAGCCTGGGCCGTCCGCTGAGTCTGTTCTGGGTAGCCTCTGTCATTCCTAACTTCCAAAAGAGATCGTCGCGTGCACCGAGCTGAACCTTGATAAACCAACGGCAGAGCCCTACGCGGTCATGTCCCGCCCGCCGCTGCCCGAGCCACGAAGACCCGACAGGACCAACGTCGTCGGCGGCGTTGGAGCTGGCCCCGGAAACCCGGTTTACACGAAAGTATTAGACGAACTAGGCCGTGAGCCCGTTGTCAAGGGAGCCAACTGCACCTCCCCGCGTTGTAGCCAGCTCCTTCGCCCACACCGCGAGACGCGGTATCAAGTCGACGGGCACTACAGTGATTAAGACGCGGGCTGAGAGTCATCGTTGTGAACCTCCTCGGACAAGAACCACAACTTCAACGCACCAGTATGCCCCGATGACACGAAGTGCCCCGAACGGATTGTTTGGATCCTTTCGGGGCACGCGTGCGTGGCGCGCTACTTGCTGCAGATGAGGTTACTTGCTGATGGCAGCTGACATCTCGTTCACTGCTTTCTGGCCTGCTTCTTCCGGCGTCAGCCTGTTAAACAGGACCTCGGAGGAGTAGCGCTTGGCGATTTCCTGGATGGAGCCGGCACCCCTGGGCGGCGGGACCGGGGCCTCGCCGAGTTCGGGTTTGATTTGGTCGATGAATTTGATCACTTTGTTGTCGGCCGGCGTTAGCTTGCTGGAGATCGCTTCACGCACCTCTGAGTTGGGGTGCACTCCACGGTCCGCTAGTAGAATCTCCCCGGCCTTGACATCATTCGCGAGGAAGTTGATGAACTTCGCGACTTCCTCTGGGTGCTTGGTACGGGATGAAGCCGACCAGAACTGTGACGCTTTGTACCAAAGCTTCGCGTCCGAAGCCGCGCCGGTCTTGGACGGAAAGCGCAGTACTTCCAGCTCGCCCCCGACTGCCTTCTCTAAAGCCGGCAGCTGGTTGGACCACCACACGCCAAGGCCATTCTTGCCCTTGGCCAGTCCGCTTTGATCCAACGGCGTTGCCTCCTCCTCAACTATCTCGGAAGCGGTGGGAACCGCCTTCTTTTCACTCAGCTGCTTGAGGAACTCCCAGTATTTTGCAATGTCCCCCGGCTCGAAGCCAAGCTCACCATCCGAGGTGTAAAGAGACTTGCCGTTCTGTCGAAGCCAGACACCCAGCGCTATCTCATCGCTGGTGTAGGCGGCCGCCCCGTAGGTCCCCGCCGGCGACTTTTGCGTTACCTCCGCTGAGATCCGTTCAAAGTCATCCCACGTCCATGTCTTGTCATCGGGCATCGGCACGCCGGCTGCCTCGAACACCGCCGGGTTGGCGAGAATCGTACCCGCGTTTATCCCCGCCGCGATACCAGTCAGGCCGTCTTCGCTCTGCCCCGCCTTCAGCACCGCTTCGTCGAACTTGGAGGTGTCAATCTCGTACTTGGAGAGATCCAGCAGGGCGCCACGGCTGGAGTACTCAGTGATGTACTTTTCGTCCATCTGGATAATGTCCGGGGCATCATTGGCCGCTACCTGGGTCGCCAACTTGTCCCAGTACCCGCCCCAGTCGCCGTATTCAGGCTTGATCTTGATTTTGGGATTCTCTGCCTCAAAGGCGGCGATGGCGTCCTGGGTCAGCTGGGCCCGCTTGTCCCCACCCCACCAGGAAAACCTGAGCTCGACACTACCGTCGGCACTCTCTGCGGGGGCTCCCCCACCGCAGGCGCTCAAGGTCAAAACGCCCGCAATTGCTGCCGCGACGAAGCCACTTGTGCGGGTCCTGCGCAGGAAGACAGCGCCTGCTGGACTCGTTCTACCGGAATTGGCATGAGGGACAGGGCGGGAAAAGAGTGGCACTGTGTACTCCGATCTTCTTCGATCTTGCTGAATTGGGATAGTGCGGATGGGGATTGGGAAAGAAAAAGCCGCGCCTGTTGTGGCCGTCGTTGATGCCATTGTTGAGGAACTGCGGAAAGGGAACCGAAAGGTGGAACGGCATGTCTGAAGACCGAACTTGGTCTCTTCAACCCAACCGGAGGAACCGCTTTCTCAGATAGTACATGATATATGAGGGGCCTGGCCAGTGTTCCTCCCTGCGGCCCAAGAGATGCTCGATGCCGGCCACAAAGGCGTGAAGGGTGACCGTGGAGGAAGCGGGCCCCGCGCCCGCGGCAATCCTATGTTGAGGAAAATGAGGCCAGGGTTCGGTCGAAGAAGCCCTGTATATGCGCGCGGAGAAGCTCGGCTGCCCGGTCGCCGTCGCCATCCATTGCGGCATCGAGGACCGCTGCGTGTTCCTGCCACTCGATCTGCCATGTGGGGGAACCTGCCCAGCCCACCACGCTGATCAAGGCTGCCCGGTCCCTCACGTTTTCGAGGATGCTGATCAGGATCGGGTTTCCGCAGTGGGCGTACAGCTCAGCGTGAAGGCGTCGATTCAGGAGGCTCAGCGTTCCGCGGTCATCGGCCATTGCCGCTTCTTTGGCCTGGGCAAGAAGGTCTGCAGCCAGTTGGTGGCTTTGCTTGACGTTCTGATTCACGGAACGTCGGACTCCCTCCGGCTCGAGGAGCAACCGCACTTCATAGACCGATCGAATAAATTCTTCATCCACTATCGTCACTGAGGCACCCTTATAGGGGACGAAGGTAACCAGGCCCGACTGCGACAAGATCTTCAGTGCCTCCCGTACCGGCGTCTTTGACACTCCCATAGCCCGGGCAAGCTCGGTTTCAACCAGCGCCTGTCCAGGCGCCAGGCGCCTGGTAAGAATTGCGGTTCGGATTTCGGCAATAACCTGATCGATACGCGGTTGCGGTGCATCGAGCTTCCGGGCAATCGGGCCTGTTTCTTCAGCCAAGGCGGCACTTCCTTCGACGCGTAGACGGTTCCGACAATCCTACCGCGTTGACGATATGCTGCGCCGTATCTAGTATATGAGATATTACCGCCGAACGAAAAGGTCACTCATGGATCTGCATCACCTGCGCACAGTCCTGGCCGGAATTGTCGCCATCCCCGTTACGCCATTCACCGAAGACGGCCTAGTTGATGGGCCGGCCTACAAGAGGGTCTTGGATAACATGGTCGACAACGGAATCGACGTTGTGACCCCCAACGGCAACACCAGCGAGTACTACGCCCTGAGCCCGGCCGAGACGCGCCAGGTCCTTGATGCGACCGTCGAAGCTGTGGGAACCAAAGCGAAAATCGTGGCAGGTGTCGGCGGACCCGTCCCCCAAGCGATCGAGGCCGCCGAGTATGCCCGGGCGGCAGGGGCCGACGCCATCATGATCCATCAGCCCGTGCATCCCTATGTAAGTCGTTCAGGCTGGGTTGACTATCATGTGGCAATCGCGTCTGCTGTTCCGGAACTCGGGGTCGTCACCTACCTGCGCAATCCCGTTATCGAAGGCAGTGACGTGAACAGCTTGGCCGATCGCGCCCCTAACCTCGTCGCCGTCAAGTACGCGGTCCCTGACCCTGTTCGTTTCGCCACGGTCATGCAGGGATGTCAGAGCAGGGGCATTGTGTGGATTGCAGGACTCGCTGAGAGCTCGGCGCCGGGCTACTTCGCATACGGCGCGACCGGGTTCACTTCCGGCCTTGTCAATCTCGCCCCAAAGCTGTCGCTGGACATGTTGGAGGCCCTTCGCTTGGGTGACCGGGACAGAGTCATGGAAATTTGGGCCATCATCCGTCCTTTTGAAGAACTGCGGGCCCGCCACAACTCCGAGAACAACGTCAGCGTCGTCAAGGAGGCCCTCGCGCAGTTGGGCCTGTGCAGTCGGGACGTCCGGCCCCCGATCTCTACCCTCAGTGAAGACGACCGCGCGTTGGTCCAGGGCTTCCTTGGTGCGCTTGTTGGCCGCGAGCTGACCAAGGCCGCCTCGTGACGCTACGTGTCCTGGTCCCCCAGAAGGTTGCTCACGAAGGTCTCGCCTTGCTTGAGGCGGCTGGCCATGTGGTCGTGGAACCGTCGGGCACGGACATCCCCACCCTGCGGAAATACATCAGCACCTGTCAGGCAGTCCTCACGCGCACGCTGCCCTTGCCCAGAGCGGTTTTGGAAGCTGCACCGGATCTAAAGGTGATCTCCCGCCACGGAGTCGGCGTCGACCATATTGATTTGAACTATTGCCGCGAGCAAAACATCATTGTCACCAATGCACCCGAAGCGAATGTTGTCGCGGTGGCCGAACACGCACTGATGCTTCTCCTCGCTCTGGCAAAAAACCTCATAGCCTGTGACAACGAACTGCGCCGCGGCAACTTCGAAGCACGCAACTCGCTATACGGCATCGAAGTGGCCAACAAAACCCTGGGTGTGGTTGGCCTCGGCAAAATTGGCCAGGCAGTGGCCGCCCGCGCTGCAATCGGCCTCGGCATGAACGTTGTGGGATTTGATCCCTATGTCGATGCAACAAATCTTGACCCTGCCATCAGGGTCGTGTCACTGGAAGATCTCTTGACCACGGCCGACGTCGTAAGCGTCCACGTGCCACTTACCACCGCAACCCGGGGGCTCTTCGATGCACAAAGGTTTGACCTCATGAAACCGGGCAGCTACTTCATTAACTGTTCCCGTGGCGAAGTAGTAAACGAAAAGGCCCTCGAGAATGCCCTCCTGTCGGGGAAGTTGCGGGGTGCTGGGCTGGATGTCTTCGAGGAAGAACCACTGCCGGTTGGCCACCCGCTTACGCACCTGACCAACGTCCTGCTTACCCCACACATGGCCGCCCACAACAACGAGTCAATGATCCGGATGGCTGTCCACGCAGCCCAGGGAATCATTGCCGTGGCAGAGGACCGTGAGCCACAGTGGCCGGTCATGCTTCCGTAGGACCAATCAAATGCGAAAGGGTAGAAATGCCTGAGAACGAAACCCACACCATCGACGCGGGAATTCTCACCAGCTTCTGCACCGATGTATTCACTGCGGCCGGAGTCCCGTTCGATGAGGCGTCAGTAATTGCCACGTCGTTGGTTGACGCCAACCTCATCGGCCTTGATTCCCACGGAGTCTCCCGTGTCACCGACTACCTTGCCCGCCTCGACCAAAACCTCGTGAATCCAAAAACAGACCTCACCGTCGTCGCTGAAACCGCGGGAACCGCGCTCCTTGACGCCAACAATGGCTGGGGCCAAGTCGCATCCGAAAAGGCAGTTGAGATTGCCATCGATAAGGCCCGTGCAGTAGGTACAGCCTGGGTTGGCGTGACCAACTCCAATCACAACGGAACCGCCGCGTACTGGACCAGGAAGATTGCAGAGGCCGGCATGATCGGCATCTCCGGTACGAACAGCTCCCCTGTCATGGCTCCATTCGGAGGCAAGGACGCCTCCCTGGGAACGAACCCGATCTCCATCGCCGTCCCCACGAAGAACGGCCCCCCAGTTGTCCTTGACATGGCCACAAGCGCTCAGGCCCGGGGAAAAATCATTGTCGCGGCAAAAAATGGCGAAACAATCCCTCTGGGATGGGCCCTCGATGCCAGCGGGCACCCGACAACAGACGCGAAAGACGCGCTGGACGGCACGCTCCTGCCGATGGCTGGACCGAAGGGATCGGGCCTGGCCATCATGGTGGACATACTCGCCGGAGTCCTGAACGGAGCCTCTTTCGGCGCTGACATGCCACGCATGTACGGCGATTCCGCCCCTCAACTGCTGGGGCACTTCTTCATAGCGCTGGATATTTCCGCGATGACTCCACTCAGCGCATTCCTGAACCGCATGACAATCCGGGAGCACCAAACACGGGACAGCACCCCCGCAACGGGGTACGAAAGCGTTCTGATGCCGGGCGATCTCGAAGCCCGAAAGAGAAATAACAACCTTCGCACAGGCCTGTTACTCAGCCCGTCCATCTTGGACGAGCTTCTCGCCACCGCCCGGTCAAGGGGAATCGAAACACAGCTGGTCTAGACGATATGGGTGAAGGAGTGGCGCCGCTGGTCGGGCCCCCTTCTGAAGGCCATTTTCGCCCGTTCCGGACCCGGGAGCGCCCTGTTCGATAGGGCTGACTTAAGAGGGTTCGGCGCTCCGGCTCCTTTACCGGGCGCTGATGGCCTCTATCAGAAGGGGCCCCTCGGGGGACTGTGTTCCAGAAGGCTGGAACCTCCTTTTCAAAGCAAGACGTGGGTTGCCTGCCACACTTGGCGGCAGGTAGAGCCACATTTGAAATTCGGAGGTTCCAGCTATGTTCGAGCGTACAAGCGTTGGCCTGGACGTCCTGCCCGAACTGCCGTAGCCTGCGCCTTGGACGGTCTGACCGGCGAACTTTTCCGGCATCGTTTGACGCCGGACCGGAATGAGATTCTTGCTTGGATCGTTTCGCTTCCTCCGCCGGCGAAGGTTGTTTACGAGGCCGGCCCGCCGGGTTTCGGGTTAGCCAGATTCCTGCTTTCCGCCGGGATCGATACAGGGGTCGCGGCCCCGTCGAAGCTTCAGCGCCCGTCCGGCGACCGGGTAAAGACCGATACCAGGGATGCCCTGCATCTGGCCCGGTTGCTCAAACTCGGCGAGATCACCGCGGTCCAGGTTCCCCCGGTGGAACAGGAAGCAGCCCGGGATCTGGTCCGTTCCCGTGAGGATGTCCGCGGGGAACCTCATGCGCTGCCGGCACCGGATCTCCAAGCTCTTGTTGCGTCAGGGCATCGTATATTCCGGCGGGCAGGCCTGGACTGGAACCCACGAACTATGGCTGCCCCGCCAGCACTTCGACGCCCCCGCGCGGCAACTGACCTATGAGTCATCGCTGGAAGCGATGCATGAGATCTCTGACCGCCGTGACCGCCTCGATCGGGCGATCACATCAATCGCCTACGCAAGCGAATACACCCCCGTTGTCCGGTCGCTGCAGTGCCTGCGCGGGATCTCCACGCTGACTGCGTTTGGTCTTGCGGTGGAGATTGGTGAATGGGACAGGTTTACCGGTTCAACGATTGGCGCCTATCTGGGCCTGGTCCCTACCGAGCATTCCTCTGGAGTGTCCCGGTCCCAGGGCTCAATCACGAAAAACGCTAACCACCGAGCCACTGCCTCCCTCCGACTAACAAAAGGAAGCCAGTCCCAGGACGCCCCCCGGGACTGGCTTCGCCATGCCCTTGACAACGGAATCTACATATCAGCTGTACTGCCTAAACAGGTTGGTTAGCGGATGATGATCTGTCGGTCTCCGATTGCGGGGTTGGGCCCGTGGTGATGTAGTGGTGCAGCGACGCCGAAGGGCGGTTTTGCGGGCTAACCCGGGGCGAAGAACGTTTGAATCCCACCCATGGCGGGGAATCCGGTGGAACCGTTCAAAGGCCAGCTTCTCGATCGAGCCTCAGAGCTTTGACTCAGCTAGGCACCAAGGTCCTGCCCAGCACGAGCACACCCCAACCTGACGAGCGGGCCCCTCCACAGCTTGACTGAACCTTCATTATCGGAAACAAAGCACGAGAGTGGAAGTAGCTGCGAGAACTCCCTTGTCCGTTCTCATTCCTGGGTTCGTTGGGCATGCTTCATTAGGTTGGGCATGCTTCATTAGCAGGGATGACCGTTGATGAGGCGGTCCCGCGTCGCGGTGGAGGGGCGAGCGGCAGCTCTGCTAGGCCACAGCACCGCGTTCGGCTGCACTGGGTGCGGCCGATTCGTGCTCGATGGTGGATTCCGGGACGTGCATGCTGGGCTGGGCACGGAAATGCCCCACGAGCGCGAGAACCACACCCCCCACTACCCAGGCGACCAAGGTCCACCATTGCTGCGCGGTGTTGGCGTCGGGGAAATAGCTCAGCGTCCGGATGAGCGCGCCGGACGCACCGGGAACCAGGTACTGGCCAATGGCACCCCACGGTTCCGCCAGGAACTGCCACGGCGTTGCTGCGGCGGCGAGCGGGTTGCCGATGAACATGGTCACTACCGCGCCCACCCCGATGCCGGCCCGGCCCAGGAGGGAGGTGCAGCCGATGATGAACGCGGATGTTGCCAGCATGGTGAGGCCCATGGCCAGGGCCGTGACCCAGAAATCGCCCAGCAGGTACTGGAACCAGGTCTGCATGATGAATGCCAGCACCAGTCCGGCAGCCACGGCGAACCCGGCGGCTGCCACCAACCGCCGGATCACCCCCACCACCAGCAGAGAAATGATGATGCCGCCCATCATGCCGCCGATGGCCAGCGGGAAGGATGCCGCGGCCAGCCCGGTACCGGCGGGATCGCTTGCAGACAAAGGTGCGACGGCGGTCACAGTCACCTTGGCTGTGGCCGGGTTGCCGCCCGCGGCCGTGATCAGCTGTGCCCGCTGGGCCTGCAGCTGGGTGGCCACCCCGTTGAGGATCTGGGCCGCCACGGCACTTCCGGCAGGAGCGGTGAGGACCTCAGGTGCGTCCGTGGGCGATGCACCCAGGACGATCGCACCGTACGTCTCGCGCTTCTTGATCTGGTCCACGGCGTCGGCGCGGTCGTCGGCGGCAACGAAGTCGAACGTTCCGCTCGCATTCGCCGCATTCTCGACAGCGGCCACCGACGCCGCCGGCCCCGTGATGCCGACCGGAAGGTTGCGGGTTTCAGCGGTCTTGCTGGGCCAGAGGAAGGCCAGGACGACGACGGCGAGCAGCACCGACGCAAGGACGCCGGTCAGGGCGGCAACAGGCCACTTGGTGTGCGGCGGTGGGGTGGTTATAGCGGCCATACGGCGTCCTTCCGAAGGTGAATACTGCGAGTGTACTTTAATTCCACGAATGAGGAAATCCTCGGATGTAGAGTAGCGTGGATGGGTGACCGAATCTGGACAGAACACACGTAAGCGGCCCACCGGCCGGCGGACCGGGGACAGTGGCACCCGGGATGCGATCCTGGACGCTGCCCGGGATCTCTTCGCGGACCTCGGTTTTGACGGTGCCTCCATCCGAGCCATCGCCGCTGCCGCTGGGGTGGATCCGGCGCTCATTCGTCACTTTTTCGGGGACAAGGAGACTCTCTTTGCTTCTACCGTGGCCGACCGGACTGCCATTCCCCAGCGGCTCGTGGACGCCCTGACCGGTGACCCCGCCCAGTTGGGCCGGCGCGTCACGGACACGTACCTGAAGCTGTGGGAGGATCCCGAAACCCAGCCCGTCCTCCAGGCTCTGGTGCGCTCCGCCACCACCTCGGACCGGGCTGCCGCCATGCTTCGCGAAGTGCTCGGCGCGCGCCTGCTCAGCCAGGAGATCCTCCCCGGGTTCGACGAGGACAGGATCCGGCGGCTGGCCATCTGCGCCTCACACCTGCTGGGAATCGCCGTCGCCCGTTACATCATCAAACTGCCCGCCATCAGCGCACTCCCCCGGGACGCCCTGATGGACGAGGTGGCCCCGACCATCCAGCGTTACCTCACGGGACAACACCAATAGACCAGCACCCTTGCCTTTCACTTTCCCGCGAGGAGGGACTCTGCGAAGTGTGGGCGCTCAAGACGCCCGAACGTTAACCGCCACGGCCCTCATGAGCGTGCCGGAGTGTGGGCAGCCCTGCGGCGAGGGCCATCAGCATCCGGACCAGGGCCGGCTGCAATGCCGGACGGGTGGCGGCGAGTTCGGGGTCCTGGGCGTAGACCTGGGCGAGAACGGAGGGTGGGTTGGCTGCCCGGTAGAGCAGGCCGGCCATCCCTGCGCCGGCGGCGACGAGCTCACTGCCTTCGCTCTCGGTTAGCCCTGTGGCACCCGCTAACGCGGCCCCTATCGCCGCGAAATGATCGTGCATCACGTGCTTGAACGTACGTGCGGCTGCAACGGAGATGTTGAGCTCGAGGCTGGTGGGCAGGTGGCTGAGCAGGTCGCAGAACAACGGGCGCTCCGTCATGGTTGCGGCAAGGGCGGTGACGGCAGCTTCCGTGCCGTGGGCGTGTTCGAGCCGAGCGGTGAGGGTCTGGGCGCACCGTTGCCATTCTTCGGTGAGGAGCTCAAGATAGATCTCCTCCCGCGTGCCGTAGTAGCGCGAGATGTTTGACTTCGCCAGGCCGACGGCGTCAGCAACCGCGCCGAGGCTGACGTTTCGCACACCGGACCCGGTGGCAAGGTTCCTGGCGGCGTGAAGGATCGCCTCGCGTCGCTGCTGTTTTTGCTCCGGCCGCCGGGCGCGGAGGAATGCCGACCGTGTCATGTCGGCATCAGCCTACGACAAACCCGATAAAAGAACACCATTCTCTTGTTAGAAGAACTGCGTCCTGTTAGCTTGTTGATGTGGGAGAGATCACATGACGGAGATCCAGATCAAACTCAACGGCTCGGTCGAGTACGTGGACGTCGAGCCCTGGGTGAGCCTGCTGGACCTGCTGCGGGACAGGTTGAAGGTGACTGGCCCGAAGAAGGGCTGCGACCAAGGTGCGTGCGGTGCGTGCACGGTGCTTGCCGATGGTCGCCGGATCAATGCCTGTCTGGCCTTGGCCATCTCCTACGACGGCAGCGAGATCACCACGATCGAAGGAGTCGCCCATCCGATCCAGGAGGCCTTCATCCGGCACGACGGATTTCAGTGTGGCTACTGCACGCCGGGCCAGATCTGCTCGGCTCTGGGAATGCTGGACGAGTACCGGTCAGGGATGCCCAGCGTGCTGACCGAAACGGAGCAGGTCCCTCCAGGCACGCCGACCGCGGATGAGATCAGGGAACGGATGAGCGGGAACGTCTGCCGTTGCGGTGCATACAACGGAATTGTTCAGGCGATCCAGGATGTCGCAGGGACGGAGAGCTGATGAAGCCCTTCACGTACGTCAAACCACCTGACTTCGAATCTGCGATCCCGGCCGGTGCCGCTCCTCGGACAAAGTACCTCGGAGGGGGAACCAACCTGGTCGACCTGATGCGTGAGGGCATTGAACTACCCGACCATGTCGTAGACATCACGGGCCTGCCCCTGGACGCCATCGAGGAGCTGCCCAACGGTGGACTCCGCATCGGGGCTCTCGTGCGGAACAGTACACTCGCCGCCGACCCGAGGATCCGGTCACGCTACCGGGTGTTGTCCGAGGCGATGTTGTCCGGCGCTTCGGGCCAGTTGCGCAACATGGCAACAGTGGGCGGCAACCTGCTCCAGCGGACCCGCTGCCCCTACTTCTACGACACCACAGCCGCATGCAACAAACGGCGACCGGGAAGCGGTTGCGATGCACTCGAAGGGTACAACCGCAATTGTGCTGTCCTCGGCGTCAGCGACAGCTGCATCGCCGCGCACCCTTCCGATATGTGCGTCGCCTTGGCGGCCCTCGAGGCCGTGATCCACGTCAACGGGCCAGCAGGGGTACGACGCATCGAGATTGCCGACCTGCATCTGTTGCCCGGAGACACCCCTGATCTCGAAAACAGCCTCGTGCCGGGAGACCTTATCACCGCCGTCGAGCTCCCACCGCCGCTCGGCGCCCGCTCGACCTACCGTAAAGTCCGGGACCGGTCGTCCTATGCGTTCGCTCTGGTCTCGGTTGCTGCCGCCTTGCAGGTGGAGGACCACAAGGTAACCGAGGTCCGGCTCGGATTGGGCGGCGTGGGCGCCAAGCCATGGCGGGCCAGGGAGGCTGAACGTCTTCTGCTCGGCGGCCCGGCCGATGAATCGGCGTATCGACGCGCAGCGGAAGCTGAGCTCGCGCCCGCAAGGGTGCACGCCGATAATGCGTTCAAGGTCAGGCTCGCCGAGGCTACGATCGTGGCCGTGCTGCGCGAACTGAGTCTTGCTGGAGTCAACCGATGACCCTCGACGACACTGTGCACACTGCGGAAGCCACCGGCGGGAAGTACGTTGGCCGTTCGATCCCACGCGTTGATGGCCCGGGGAAGACCACCGGCCAGGCCCGGTTCGCCGCCGAGCACTCGTACCCGGACCTGGCCTACGCTGCTCTTGTCTACGCCACCATCGCCCGCGGCCGGATCCTCGCCATCGAGACCTCTGAAGCGCAGGCAGTGGACGGCGTCGTCGCTGTTCTGACGCACAAGAACGCACCGCGCATGAAGCCCGCAGGCAATCTGAGCCCCTTCGACATCAGCTCCATCGCCATCAGCACGTCCGTAAACTACCTCGCCACCGACGAGGTGCACTGGAACGGACAGCCCATCGCCGTCGTCGTCGCCGAGACACCCGAGGTGGCAAACTACGCGGCATCCCTGGTCACAACGTCCTACGAGCAGTGGGGTGCGAAGGTCGACTTTGCCTCCGAGGTGCCCAATGCGGTCCCGGACAAGGGAATCCCGTTCATGACCGGCAAGGCCGACAAGGGCAACGCCCTGGGCGCACTGGCCACGGCCCCATTTACGGTGGATCTGGAGTTCAGCACACCGCAGTACAACCACAACGCACTCGAACCGCACGCGACAACTGCAGTATGGAACGGTGACAAGTTGACCGTTCATGAGGGCACCCAGAGCCTGACCGGAGTGCAGGGACAATTAGCGAAACGGTTCGGAGTCCCCAAGGACAACGTACGGGTCCTGTCCCCGTTCGTCGGCGGCGGTTTTGGGGGCAAGGCGCGGCCGTGGGCGGGCACTCTGCTGGCAGTGTTGGCGGCCCGCGCCACGGGACGCCCCATCCGCCTTGCACTGACACGGGAAGGTGTCTATCACACCGTGGGCGGACGAACTGCCAGCATCCAGCGGGTCGCGCTGGGCGCCGGGACCGACGGCCGTCTGGCGTCTATTGTGCACACGAGCGTGTCGAGGACCGGCAGAGTTGGCGGCATGCCCGAACGGATCACCGAAGTCTCCCACGAAATGTATGCGGCCCCGAACATCCACCTGCAGCAGAGCAGCGTGAAGCTCGATTTGGTGAGCAACACGTTCATGCGCGCACCCGGGGAAGCAATCGGCAGCTTCGGGCTTGAGTCGGCCATCGATGAACTTGCCTGGGAAATAGGCATGGACCCGATCGAGCTGCGGATGATCAACGAGCCGGACCGGGGCCCTGTCAGCGGGAAAGTCTTCACCCACCGCAAGCTTCGCGACGCCTACGCACTGGGCGCCGAACGGTTCGGCTGGAAAGAGCGGGAACCACGCGCCGGTGCGATGCGCGATGGCCGGTGGCTGGTCGGCATGGGGGTCGCCACCGCACACCACACGGCCATGCAACTAACCGCCAGCGTCGCGATCAGACTTAACGCCGACGGCACCGTAGTTGTTCGCTGCGCCATGCAGGAGATGGGCATGGGCGCACCAACTGTCCAAACCCAGGTTACAGCAGACGAACTCGGAGTACCGCTGGAATCCGTGCGGGTTGAATACGGGGATACCGACTTGCCTTGGGGTTCTCCCGCGTTTGGTTCGGTCCAGACCGCCAGCGTCACCTCCGCAGTGCTGGCCGCCTGCACCAAGCTCAAGCAAGCCGTCCTCATTCTGGCCCAAAGGCAGGCCGATTCGCGCTTGAAAGGCCGCAAGCTCGCGGAGCTGAAGGCCCACGACGGCGGCCTGTACTCTGGCGCCAAGGGACACAAATACACCGACATCCTCGCCGCCGCCGGCCGGGAGCATGTCGACGTTGCCTACAAGCCCAACATACCGGCGTTCCTCGCCCGCACCGTCCGCGACGTCGGATGGCGTCCCAAGGCCGCCACCGGCGCCCAGTTCTGCGAAGTCAGGGTCGACGCCGACACCGGCGAGGTCCGGATCTCGAGGTGGATGGGCGTGTTCGACGTCGGCACCGTCCTCAATGCGCGCACCGCCGAGAGCCAACTCCGCGGCGGCATCATCATGGGCATCGGCATGGCCCTGTCGGAGCACACCATTATCGACCACCGCACCGGCAGGATCGTCAACCCCAACTTGTCCGAATACCACGTCCCCGTCCACGCCGACGTGCCGCACATTGACGTCCACTTCCTCAACGAACCGGAACCACACTCTCCCCTGGGGCTACTCGGACTCGGAGAAATCGGCGTCACCGGCGTCCCGGCTGCCATCGCCAACGCGATTCGCCACGCCACAGGAAAGAGAGTCGTTGATCTGCCGATCACCCTGGACAAAGTTCTATGACTTCAAGCAGAAGGTCCGCATGTTAGAGCTGGCAGAACGACTCCTCCCCATCCTCCGCTCCGGAGAGAACGTCGCCGCCGTTTCGGTCACCCGGGTCCTCCGCAGCGCACCGCACGGTGTAGGGACCACAATGGCAGTTACGCAGAACGGGGCAATCGTCGGGTCGATCTCCGGCGGATGCGTCGAAAGCGACGCGTCGATGCTCGGCATCTCCGTGCTCCACGACGGAGTGGCACGGTGCGCCCGTTTCGGTTTCGATGATGCGGCCGGCCACGCCGCCGGACTCGCCTGCGGCGGAACCGTTGACGTCATCGCATACGCGATCAACGAGGACCATATAGCCCTGCTGGGTCGTGCCGTCGAAGGACAGCCAGTCTCCCTTGGAATCGTCACGTCAGGCCCTGAACGAGGGAAAGTCCTCCCCAATCCCGAGCTTTATGCGCCCAATGCCGTCACTCTCCGCAAAAACATACTCCTGCCCTCGGGATATGCTGCCGACGCAGCTGAACCAGGAGATCTGCTCGTGCTGTCGCGGTCTCCGCGACCCCGACTCATTATCCTTGGGGCGGGCGAACATGGTGCAGCGCTGTGCCGGCTCGCGACCGCTGCCGGCTACGCCGTCACCATATGCGACCCCTGGGCGCTGCTGGTGACCGCATCGAGATTTCCCGACGCCGACAGGCTCGTCGTCGCCTTCCCCGACGAATACCTGTCCTCACTGCGGGACGCGGACGTTGACGCCAGGACCGCGGTGTGCGTCCTGACCCACGACGAGCGGCTGGATATCCCTGCGCTGCGCATTGCACTGGGCATGCCCGTCGGGTTCGTTGGTGCCATGGGAGCGCGCTCGACAGTCGCCCGGCGCGCAAGACTGCTGACCGCGGAAGGCGTCTCCGAAGCTGATCTGGGCAGACTCCACTCTCCTCTCGGACTGGATCTGGGAGGGTCCTCACCTGAGGAAACGGCGTTATCCATCCTCGCTGAGATCACGGCTGTACGGCATGGCGGCACGGGACTGCCGCTGAAAAGTGCCCCCGGGCCGATGCATCGATTCGCAGCTGCGGTAGCTGTCACCCTGGAGGCTCCCGCACCGCGGTGCTAACCGTCGAACTGCGAGTGCATCGTTTGTGCCGGGCAGCGAACAGACAAAGCCGGGATGCCGCAGCAAGTTGCTGCAGCACCCCGGCTTGGTGCTTAGTTGGAGGGGAAGTTATAGGAGGCGCCGGAGGCGTGTTCCGCTTCGGGCCAGCGGGAGGTGATGACCTTGCCGCGGGTGTAGAAGGAAACGCCTTCGGGGCCGTAGATGTGCTTGTCCCCAAACAGTGAGGCCTTCCAGCCGCCAAAGGAGTAGTAAGCCACCGGAACGGGCAGCGGGACGTTGATGCCGATCATTCCCACGTCAACTGAGCGCTGGAACTTCCTGGCGGCAGCACCGGAGGAGGTGAAAATGGCAGTGCCATTGCCGTAGGGATTGGCGTTGATGAGCCTGATGCCCTCTTCCAGGTCCTCGACGCGGACCACGACAAGGACTGGACCGAAGATTTCCTCGGTGTAGGCGCTCATTTCCGTCTTGACGTGGTCAATCACGGTGGGACCGACCCAGAAGCCGTCTTCGTGGCCGGGGACCACGAGGTCGCGGCCGTCAACCACCATGGCTGCACCGGCCTTCTCTGCCTCGCTGATGGTCTTGACGATGAATTCCTTGGATTCAGGGCTGATGACCGGGCCCATTTCGGCGCCGGGCTCGGTGCCGTTGTTGACGTTCACGGCAACGGCACGTTCTTCGACCTTCTTGACCAGCAGGTCGGCGGCGTCCCCGACGGCGACGGCGACGGAGATGGCCATGCAACGCTGGCCTGCTGATCCGAACGCGGCGGCGGCGAGGTGGTCGGCGGCGTTGTCCAGGTCGGCGTCGGGCAGCACGATGGCGTGGTTCTTCGCCCCGCCCAGGGCCTGGACGCGTTTGCCGTGCTTGGTGGCGGTTTCCAGCACGTGCTTTGCCACGGGTGTGGAGCCGACGAAGGAAATCCCGTCCACGTCCGGGTGGCTGAGCAGACCGGAGACGACTTCGCGGTCGCCGTGCAGGACCTGGAATACGCCGTCGGGCAGGCCGGCTTCCTGGAAGAGCCTGGCCAGCAGCATCGCGGCTGAGGGTACCCGGTGGGAGGGCTTGAGGATGAAGGCGTTGCCGGTGGCGATGGCCATCGGCGCCATCCACAGGGGCACCATAACGGGGAAGTTGAACGGCGTAATGCCGGCGACCACTCCGATGGGCTCACGGAAGGAGAAGACGTCGATGCCCGTGGAGGCCTGATCGGAGTAGTCACCCTTGAGCAGCGTGGGGATGCCGCAGGCGTACTCGATGACCTCCAGGCCGCGACCGATTTCGCCCTTGGCGTCGGAGAGGACCTTACCGTGTTCGGCCGTGATCAGTGCTGCGAGTTCGTCCACGTGGGCGGCAACGAGCTCGCGGAACTTGAATAGCACGTTGGTGCGCTTGGACAGGGAGGTGTCGCCCCAGCTCTCGGCGGCTGCCTTGGCGATTGCGACCGTGTGCCCCAGGTCTTCCGGGGTGGCCAGGCGCAGCTCGGCAGTGATCTGGCCGGTGGCGGGGTTGTAGATCGGCTTGGTGTCGGTGCCGGTTCCTGCGGCTTCTTCGCCGCGGATGAAGTGGTTGATGACAGGCATTTCTATTGCTCCTGGGATAGGTGGTATTCGACGGTGTGGACGTCTGTGACCAAACGTGGGAGGCCGGAAGCGAGGGATTCATGCAGGGCCAACCGGACGGCGAGGTTTTCTTCGGTGAGGCTTTTGTGGACGAGTTCCTGTCCGGAGTTGCGTACCCAGGCGCTGAACCGTTCGATTTCGGTTTTGAACTGGTCGTCGCCGATTTCGAAGGATTCGGTGCGTCCGTCCCGGTAGGTGACTTTCCCGGAGGCGGTTTCCGACGGGTCGGGGTCGAATGCTTTATCGAGGGTGATCTGGCCCTCGGTGCCGATGATTTGGAACGTGTGCGTGCGCGGGCCTTCGAAACCGCAGTCGAAGGTTCCCAGGACGTCCCCGTAGTCCAGGATCGCCGCGACGGAGGTCTCGACGGGGTCAGTTCGGCTGGTCCCCTTGCCGTACACGCTGTGGGGGGCCCGTCCCATGACCATGTTCATGATGTCGATGGCGTAGCAGCCGACGTCGTTCAGTGCGCCGCCGTCCATGTCCTGTTGTAGCCGCACCTCGGACTTGGTGCGGTTCATGACGAAGTGGAAGCGGGCGTGCATGGAGACCAGCTGCCCGATTCTTCCCGAGTCGATGTACTCCCGGACCTTCTGGTGCTGTGGGTGGAAACGGTACATGAACGCTTCCATGAGGGTCACCCCGTTAGCCGCACAGGCTTGGCGAACGCGCTGATAATCCTCCAGGCTCGACACCATCGGCTTTTCACACAGGATGTCCTTGCCGGCCTCGGCTGCGGTGACGATCCAGTCCGCGTGCAGGCTGTTGGGAAACGGGATGTAGACGGCCTCGATGTTGGGATCGGCCAGGAGCGCCTCATGGGATTTGTAGGCGGTGGCGATACCAAACCGCTCCGCCACCTCCGCGGCGCGTCCGTTCGGGCTGCTGATGGCTGTCGCAACGGCGTTGCGCGCCTTCTGCATGGCCGGCAGGAAGCGGTCCTCTGCGATGCGGGCGGTGCTCAGGACGCCCCAGCGTACCGCTGTCATGGCGCCAGCTCCTGTTCCAGCGCGCGCAGGAACGCAACGGACTGGCGGACGTCGCCCACGGGCCCTTCCCCGGTGGGTTCGGTGCCGAGGATGGTGTCCTGTTCCATGGTGAACCAACCGGGGTAGCCCGCCTTGATCAGGTCCTTCACGATGGTGCCGATTCCGACGTCGCCTTGGCCCAGTGGGACGTACATTCCGGTTTTGACCCCGTCGGTGTAGGAGATCTCGCCGTTCTGCACCCGGGCGGCGACGGCCTTGCGGACGTCTTTGAGGTGGGTGTGGCCGATCCGGGAGGCGTACTCCCGGACGAGCTGGATCGGGTCGGTGCCGCCGATGAGCAGGTGCCCGGTGTCGAGGCACAGGTTCGCCGCAGTGTCGTTCAGGACTCTGTTGACGTCCGAGGTGCTCTCGATCATGGTTCCGACATGCGGGTGAACGACCGCCTGGATGCCCTTGTCGGCGGCGGCCTTGACGATGGCGTCGAGGTTCCGGCCGAACAGGTCCCAGCCGTCGCCGTCGAGTTCGTGGCGCTGGTCGTAGCCGGCGACGCCGGTCTCGGCGGCGAGAACCATGACGGAGGCTCCGGCGGCCTCGTACGCTTCGAGTTCGGCGGCGACGGCCGCCATCGGATCGTTGGCGGAATCGTGGAGGAGGACCGGAAAAAACCCGCCGATGGCCTGTAGGTTGTGGCGCTTTAGCACGTCGGCGCGTTCAGCGGCCTCTTCGGGCAGGAAACCTGCCGGTCCGAATTCGGTGGCGCTAATGCCCAGTGCGGTCATTTCGGAGAGGACTTTGTCCGCTCCCAGCTGGTGTCCCCACCCGGGTACTTCGCAGACACCCCAGGAGATGGGGGCTGCGGCGAGGCGGCTGGTGATGGTGCTCAATCTGATCCTCCGATGACTTGCTGGTCCCAGTCGATGACGGAACCGGTGACTACTCCGCTCCTTTGCGAGAGGAGAAAGACTACGAATTCTGCGATTTCGTCGACCTGCCCGAGTTTGCCCATGGGCATGGACGCGTTCGCTTTTTCCAGCCAGTCATCGCCGGCGCCGTGAAAGCGTTTCTGGGTCTCAGCTTCACCGTCGGTTGCGGTCCATCCGATGTCCAGGCCGTTGATCCGGATCTTGTCCCAGCGGTGGGCGTGGGCGGCGTTGCGGGTCAGGCCGGCCAGTCCTGCCTTCGCCGCAACGTAGGGTGCCAGGTAGGGCTGGCCGCCCAGTTCGGCGATGGAGATGATGTTGACGATGCTCCCGGGCGCTCCCCTGTCGCGCAGGTGCTTGATGGTTTCGGACATGATGAAGAACGGGGATTTCAGGTTCACCGCGATGTGGGCGTCGAAGAGCTCCGGCGAGGTGTCCAGCATGGTGCCGCGGGTGGTGAGTCCGGCAGCGTTCACAGTGCAGTCGAGGCTTCCGAACGCATCTATGGTTTCCAGTACTGAGTTGCGCGCCTGTTCGACGTCGGTGAGGTCGGCCTTGATGTAGCGGCTCTCAGTCCCGGCCTTGCGCAGTTCCGCTGCGATCGTTTCCCCGGCATCGGCGTTGCGGCCGGTGACTGCGACCCCGGCTGCTCCTTCGGCTGCGGCGCGCAGGGCTATGCCTGCACCGAGTCCCTGGGTGCCTCCGCTGATGAGGACGACTTTGTCTTTGAGCAATGGGTTGTTCACCTGGTTAATCCTTTCCGATTTTGACGACGCGGCCTGAGCGCGCGGATTCTTCTGCAGCGTTGGCCAGGACCAGAGCTTCGAGCCCGTCTTCGAAGCCGGGGCTGCAGGCGATGCCCTGGCGGATGGACTGAACGAAGCCTTCCAGTTCCCGCCGGTAGGCTTCGGCGTAGCGCTCGAGGAAGAAGTGCAGGTAGGGATCTGCTCCTTCGGCGCCGGCTGCCGTGTATTTCCGGACGCTGGTTGGTGTCAGGTTCCCGGCCGTGAGCATCCCGTCGCTGCCGAAGGCTTCCAGGCGCTGGTCATGGCCGAAGGCGCTGTGGCGGGAGTTGATGATGGTGATTTGTTCGCCGCGGGCACCGCGGAGGTTGATGACAACAGAGTCGAAGTCGCCCAATTCTTCGATGTAGTCGCAGAAGAGGTTGGAGCCGGTCGCGGAGACCTCGACGATGTCAGGGACGAAGAACCTGGCCATGTCCAGGTCGTGGATGCTCTGGTCCCGGAAGATGCCGCCGGAGCCGGCGATGTAGGACGCCGGGGCCGGTGCGGGGTCGCGGCTGATGATGGTCAGCTGTTCCAGCCGGCCGATTTCACCTGCCTGCACACGGGCCTGAACTGATGCGAAGTTGGGGTCGAAGCGGCGGTTGAAGCCGAGCATCAGCGGGGTGTTGCTGCCGCGGAGGTTGTCCCGACAGGCCAGGACCCTGTCGATGTCAAGGTCAATGGGCTTTTCGCACAAGGCAGCGACACCTCGGGCAGCGGCGCGGGAAATCAGGTCAACGTGCGTGTTGGTGGGTGAACCGACGATGATGGCGTCCAGGTCGTCCTCGGCGAAAACCTCATCGGCGGTGGCAACTGCACGGGCGCCAGTGCCCTCGGCGAGCTTCTGCGCACCCTCGATAAAGGGGTCAGCGATGAGCACCAGCTCAAGCTCCGGGTTGGCGAGGATGTTGCGGGCGTGGACTTGGCCGATGCGCCCTGATCCGAACAAGGCAACTTTGAGCGGTCGTTCACTGGACATGGGAGAGGTTCCTTCCTTGGGTACCGCCGGGCAGGGAATTGCCGGACGGGGTGGCGTTGCTGACGGCGACGGTGATGCCGCCGCCGTTCATGGACTGCACGAGTGCTTCGGCGACGCGCAGGGCGTTCAGACCGTCTTGGGCAGTGGCGAGGGGCGCCCGGCGGCCGGAGGCGATCGCATCCACCCAAGCCTGTGCCTGGAGCCGGTAGGCGTTGTTGAAGACGGGAATCCAGTCCTCCGCGTAACCCTGGGAGCGCCCCAGTGCACGGTTCGCTATCGGTCCTTGGTGCGGCGCGAGTTCGATGCTGCCGAGTTCACCGATGATCTCGCACCGGACGTCATAGCCGTAGCGTGCGTTGAGGAACACGTCGACAGTGCTTAGCACTCCGTTGGCGGCCCGGAGAAGGAAGACCTGGGGATCCTGACGGGACGGGTCAAGGCCGGTGCTGCGGGGAGCATGCCAGCTGACGGATTCGATCGGAGAATCGAGCAGCCAGGACGTGGTGTCGATGTCGTGAACACCCGAGTTGGTAATGGTGGCCGCTGAATCGCCGCCGGGGTAGGACCGTACGTTCCGGTGCGAGCTGCGGGTCAGCAGGGGCTGGCCGATCGACCCTTCGCGCAACTGCTGTTTGAGGTCCTGGTACGCGGGATGGAACCTGCGCATGAAGCCCACGGAGATGAGCGGGACACCACGGTTCAGGGACTCTTCCCGGGCGATCAGCTCTTCACATTCGGCAACGGTGGGAGCCAGCGGTTTCTCGCAGAGGACCGGCTTTTTGTGATCCAGGCAGGTGCTGACCTGAGCGGTATGGGCGCTGTCGGGTGATGCGATCAGGACTGCATCGACGAACGGTGAAGCGATGAGCTCTTCTGCCGACCGAAAGCTTCGTGCACCCGTTTCCGCGGCGACCGCCTGTGCACGGTCATATGCGGCATCGGCAACTGCGCTGACAGTAACGCCGGCGACGCTGCTGCGAAGGATGCGGGCGTGTTCAGCCCCCATGGCCCCGACTCCAATGATGCCGACCCGGACAGTCATGGTGCCGCCACCGCCGCTGGTGCCCGGCCGGCGAGAACGTCGACGGCACCTTGGGCTGCGTCACGGACGGTGTGAGCCATTCCCTGCTCAGTGAACCCCATCAGGTGGGGTGTCAGAACGACGCTGTCCAAGTCAAAGACGGGGTGGTGGACGGGGGGTTCGGGGTCGAACACGTCCAGTCCCAGACCACCCAGATGCCCGGTGGCGAGGGCGGAGTGGGCTGCGTCAAGGTCAACGAGTCCTCCCCTGCTGCAGTTGATCAGGACGGCCCCGCGCGGCATTGCGGCGATCCGCTCGGCGTTGATGAGGTTCCGGTTCTCGGCGGTCAGCGGCACATGCAGCGTCACAAAGTCACTGTCGGCCAAGAGGTCCTCCACGGAGTTGCGGCAGATCTCTGCCGGAACGTCAGCGAAAGGATCGTAGGCCAGGACTTTCAGGTCAAAGGCTTCGGCGATGCGGGCCACGCGCCGCCCGATGCGGCCGTACCCGATAATGCCCAGCGTGAAGCCTTCGAGGTCACCCACCCGCACCGAGGAGCGCTCGGCCCAACGGCCTTCCCGGACCAGGGATGTGAGGGGCGAAAGCTTCTTCACGAGTGCGAGCAGGTGGGAGAACACGCCCTCCGCAACGGATGCGGTGTTGCTGCCGGGGGTGATGACAACGGGGATCCCCCGCCGGTTGGCTTCTGCAACATCAACGAGGTCGGTTCCCACGCCGGTGCGGGCGATAACTTTCAGGGCCGGCATGCGGTCCAGAAGTTCACGGTCGACCTTGTAGGCTGCCCGAACGATGGCAGCATCAGCGCGAGCGAGGTCCGCTTCCGTCGGGTCCTGAATGAGTTGCTGGTTCGCGGCCAGAACCGGCTCGACCAGGTTGGCGTCGACGCTGCCGAGCGCTACGACTGTTTGCGTGGTGGTGAGTGAAGGCATCGTCGTCCTTGGGATGGTGTCGGGTAATCAGCAAGGGCACTGGGGCCGTGCTGCGGGGATGGGTTGGTGGCTAGATCCCGATGAGGCTGGATCTGCGGACCACAAGGTGCGGGGTTATGGGCTGGTGGACGAACCCGTTGCCTTCTCCGTGGATGCGCTGCAGGAGCGTGTTGGCTCCTGCGATGCCGATGGCAGAGCTGTCCGGGTCCACGGTGGTAAGTCCCAGTCTCGGCATAGCGGTGAGGGTGATGTTGTCGTATCCGGTAACAGCGATCTCAAGTCCGCGCTCGTCCGCGGCGGTCATGGCGCCCAGGGCTGCGAGGTCATTGATGCAGGCCAGCGCCGTGGGCCGGGTCCCTCGTGCCCCCAAAGCCCTGTGGGCTGCGACATAACCGGATTCCTGGGAAAAATCAGCTTCGATGACGCGGATGTTTCGGGCCAGGCCCTGGCTTTGCATGGCCGCCGTGTATCCGTGCACCCGGGCCTGGCCCACCGAACCGCCCAGGCCTCCCAAATGTGCGATGTGTTCGTGGCCCTGATCCAAAAGGTGTTCCACGACCATACCCAGCCCCTGGGCATCATCGCTGCGGACGACGTCGGCGGTGTCGATGTAGTCGGGGCCTCCTCCGGCGAAGACAACTGCACCGCCTGCAACCACCCGGCTGAAGGGCGCTTTGTCCGGGATGCTGCCAACCACGAGAAGACCGGCAACGCACAGGTCACGGAACGCCTGGAGAATGGACAGATCCACTCCACTGTCCGATTTTGAGGCCGTAACGGCGCTGAAGAGCACGGTATGTCCGGAGTCTTCGAGTACCGGCCGGGCCGCGTCGACAACGTCAAAGGCCCATGGGTTGTGGAGGTCGCTGACCAGGACGCCGATGGTGCCGTTATCGCGGGTGGCAAGGGACCGGGCAGCGAGGTTCAGTTCAAAACCGAGCTCCTCCACCACCTGTAGTACACGCTGGCGCCGGAGATCGCTGACACGGGGCGAATCACGCAATACGAGGGAGACCAGGGACTTGGAAACCCCGGCCCGCTCCGCGACGTCGCGGATGGTGGGTCGGCGCAAGGATTCAGCCATCGTCACACCACGCCCCGGGTAAGGCCGTGGATCGGCGAGTTGCGCTGTGCCACAGGAATCTCCTTCGATGTTGTTGCTGCCACTTCCGAGACCAGAGTTCGGTCAACAATGTGAGCCAAATCTCGAAGTGGAACGGTCCAACGATAAATGAACCGCTTCGCAACTGTCAATGGACCGGTCCATCAGAGTGTGCTTTCATTCTTATCACCCCGTTTTGGTGACTTTGACCAGGAGCACGCTGACGTTCTCACCCAACGCCCAATCCAGCGCATGGTGCTGGGAGACCCCGGCTAAGACGGGTCAGGCGGATAGCCGTGCCGGAGACGGCGGGACCGGCCGCCGAATGCATCGCCAGCATGACTGGCTGCCGGTCCTGGGCCAGGAAGTACAGATCAAGCTTGACGGCTCAGTCGTCAGGACCGGACTGGTCGACGGTGTGACGAACGACGGCGCCATTATCTGGATTGCCGCTCACGGGGCGACGCCGCGGGCCATGTTTGAACGTGCCAGGGGGTTCAGTGTCTGGATTGACTACAAGTGGGATTCCAGCGGTTAGCCCATGCCGTGCCGGCTCGAGTCCCGCACCACAAGGTGGGGAGGGATCGCGTCGTGGAAGAAGCCTTCTTCCGGTTCTTTGTCTGTGACCCGTCGCAGCAAGGTCCGGGCGCCCAGTACGCCTAGTGTCTGGCTGTCAGGGTCAACAGTCGTTAGGGAAAGACGGGGCATGGAGACAATGGCGATGTTGTCGTAGCCGGTGATGGCGACGTCGTAGTTCACTTCATCCGCCGCCGTCATGGCGCCCAGGGCGGCGAGGTCGTTGACGCACACGAGGGCGGTGGGCCGGTGGGTGGTGTCCAGGGCGCTTTGAGCGGCCGTGTAGCCTGATTCGGTTGAATAGGTGGCAGGGTAGACAAGGATCTCCGCGTCGAGGCCGTGCCGGTGCATCGCTGCCCGGTAGCCGGATTCGCGTTCACGCGCGGCAGAGCCTCCTTGGCCGCCCAAATGGGCAATACGCCGGTGGCCTTGTTCCACAAGGTGGTCGACGACCATCTCGATTCCTGAGGCGTCATCGCTTCGCACCACGTCGGCGTTTTCTATGTCGGGGCCGCCGCCGGCGAAGACGACGGGGCCGCCGCCCGCGGCGTGGTGGAGGGGCTGGGTGTCGGGTACGGATCCGACCACCAGCAGCCCGGATACGCGCAGGTCGCGGTATGCCTGAAGGGTCGAGGTGTCCACTGCCCCGGTCCTGGAGGACGACGCCGCGCTGAACAGCACCGTGTGGTCGGCGTCCTCCAGGACATTGCGGGCGGCGTCCGCGACGTCGAATGCCCACGGGTTGTGCAGGTCGCTGACGAGGACGCCGACCGTTTTGTTGTCCCGGGTGGCCAGGGAGCGGGCCGCGAGGTTCATCTCGTAGCCCATTTCGTCGATGGCAGCCCGTACCAGGGCGCGGCGTTCCTCGCTGACTTTGGGCGAGTTGCGCAGCACGAGCGACACCAGGGACTTCGAAACGCCTGCGCGTTCGGCGACATCCCTGATGGTCGGTCGTCCTTCTGATACGGCTGGCATAGGCTACGCTCTGGCCGCCGTCGTGCCGTGCAGTTCTTCGATCTTTTGCCAGAGCCCGCTGTCGGCGGAGGATTCGGCCGCCGTGACGATGGCTGCAGCGGAGGCGGCGTCGTGGATGTTGGAGTTGAGCTGTTCCCCGCCGGCAACTGCCACAAGGAACTTCTTGGCTTCGATGACTTTCAGATCATCGAAGCCCATCGAATTTCCGGGTCCGGGCTGGAACCGTGAGTAGTCGCCGTACTTCGGGCTCGCGTTGACGGTGGTGTAGCCCTGCTCGTCGTTGTTGCGGCCCAGGCAGACCTTCAGTTCATTCATCCGCTCAAAGTCCCACTTAAGGGATCCTTCGGTGCCGTAGACCTCGATCTGGTAGCCGCACTCGGGACCGACAGCAACGCGCGATGCTTCGACGGTACCGACGGCGCCGGCACCGGCGGCGGACGAACCAAACCGCACCAGGGCGGCGGCGTAGTCCTCGTTTTCTACGTTGCCCATCTCGCCGCCTTCGATCACCGCGAAGTGCGTTCCGGTCCCCATGGGGACCTTCGGCCTCTGCGTGTACACAGTATTGGTCAGGGCCGTGATCTCTGAGATCGGGCCTACAACATACTGGCACAGATCAGCGGCGTGGCTGAACAAATCCGCCAGCACGCCAGTACCGGCGAGTTTGCGGTCGAACCGCCATGACAGCGCGCCGTTCGGCTCCGAGGCGTAGCCGGAGAAGAAGACCGCCCGTACATTGGTGATCCTGCCAAGCCTGCCCTCAGTTACGAGGCGCCGGGCGTGCTCGACGGAGGGGGCATGCCGGTAGTTGTAGCCAATGGATGTCACCACCCCGGCGGCGGTGGCAGCGTCCCGGACTGCATTGGTTTCGTCGGCGCCGCGGCCAACGGGCTTTTCAATCCAGAAATGCTTGCCGGCTTTTGCCGCCGCGATTCCAATTTCGGCGTGCAGAAAGTTCGGTGCGCAGATGGAGACGACGTCAACATCGGGATGAGCGAGGACTTCCCGATAGTCGGCGGTTCCTTGTTCGAAGCCCAGCACGTCCCGGGCGAATTCGATCCGGCTGGGTTCGGTGTCGGCGGCTATGACCAGTCGCGTGTTGAGGCCCAGTTCCGGGTAGACGTAGGGAACGGAGGAGTACGCGCGGGCGTGCAGCTTACCCATCCATCCGACGCTGATCAGGCCGACGCCGATGGTCTTGGATGTGGTGGTCATGCGAGGGCCTTTCTGGGGTCTTCGAGATTTGAGGTGCGGGCCTTGTCGAAGGATTGACGAAGGGCTGCTGCCAGCAGGGTCGAATCAGACCCGATGGCCACAAAGCGGAAACCTTCTTCCACGTAGTTCGCCGCGGCGCTTCCATCAAGTGCGAGGATCCCGGCAGCTTTTCCGTGCCGTTCGGCCGCAGCGAGAACTTTTTGCAGTGCTTCCCTGTACAGGGGGCTGTTGAACTGCCGGGGAACCCCCAGAGCGGCGGACAGGTCCAGTGGTCCGACAAAGAGAACGTCGACGGACTCGAGGGAGGCCAGGGCGTCGACGTCCTCCAGTGCGGAGAGTGTTTCTACCTGGACGATCCCGAGTGTTTCCTGCTGATCTGCAGCCAGGGGGCTGGCGTCCATGCCCCATCGGCAAGCCCTGTTGTAGGTGGCGACGCCCCGGTCGCCGTAGGGCGGGTAGTGCAGGTGTACCAGCGCGTCGCTGGCTTCCTGGTAACTGTTCAGCCGCGGGAGCATGACGCCGGCGGCGCCTTGGTCCAGGGCGCGTCCGATGCGGATGCGTTCTGCGCTCTCTACCCGGACGAGGGTCGGTACACCGTAGGATGCGGCGGCCAGTACAGCGGGGCCGACGACGCTTTCGGTGCCTGCCCCGTGCTCAAGGTCTACCAGGACCCAGTCGGCGCCGGCGGCGGCGCAGACCTCAACGGCCGTCTGGGATGCCAGCCCGACGAAGGTGCCCACGGTGGTTTCCCCGGCACGGAGGCGTGCTCTCAGGGTGCCCCGGTCCAGGGGTCCGGCGCTCATCCGAACCACCGCTGGCGGCCGCGGGCTTCTTCGTACTCTGCGCGCAGGGTACGGACCCATTCATGCTCGGACACTTCTGCAGGGGCGACGTCCCACCAGACATCCCCGCCGGGGAGGTCGACGTGCGGGACCGTCGGTACGACGATCACGACGGGTCCACGTGTGCTCCGGGTCGAGTCCAGTGCCGCCCGCACTTCCTGGGCGGTGGATGCCCGCAATGCTGTGGCGCCCAGTCCCTCGGCGATCTGGCGCAGATCAACCTTCAGGTAGTCGCCTTCCAGACGGGGCGCGGCGCCTTCTGGTTCGGTGATCGGTCCGCCATTCTCGCGGTAGCGGAATTCGTTGCCGAACTCGCGGCCGCTGCGGTTCATCTGGAGCCGGTGGATCACCTGGTAGCCGTGGTTTTCCGAAACGATCACCGTTATGTCCAGGCCTTCCTGGGCGGCAGTGAGGATTTCCGTGGGGGCCATAAGGTAGGTGCCGTCACCGATGAAGGTGACCACACGGTTTCCGGTATCCCCCTCGGCCAGTCGCACGCCCATGCCTGCGGCGATTTCGTAGCCCATGCAGGAGAACCCGAATTCGAGGTGGCAGTTGCGGCCGTCCGTGGCATCCCAGACCTTCTGCAGGTCACCGGGGGGGCCTCCTGCTGCGGCGATGATGGTGTCACCGGAGCGGGCGTGTTCCTGGAGGAGTCCAATCAGCTGGGGCTGGGTGAGCACGGCCCCGGTTTCCGGGGCGTGCGGGTGGTCTTCGGGCCGGAAGGGCTGATCTGCATCCAGCCATTGGCTGCGGATGGGAGCCCACGCATCCTTTGCTGTCTGGACTGTGTCACGCCAGGACTCTGAGGTGCTGTGACCCTGGAGGGATTCGGCCAGGGCCTCCAGCGCCAGGCGGGCGTCGGCGAGAATGCCGGTGGCTCCCTGCTTCCGGGTGTCGGCGTCGACAACATTGACGGAGGCGAAGCGGACGTCGGGTGACTCGAAGATGGATTGTGATCCAGTGGCGAAGTCTGTCAGGCGGGTCCCGACGCTGATAACGAGGTCGGCCTGTTTGACGAGCTTGTTGGAGGCGAAGTTTCCTTCCAGGCCGACGCCGCCGACCTGCCACCACTCGTTCTTTGTTACGGCGCCCTTGCCCCCGAAGGTCTCAACGACCGGCAGGCCGATCTGGTTTGCCAGTGCCTCCAGGGCTGCGTGGGCGTCGGAGTAGTGGATGCCGCCGCCGGCGATCAGGACCGGCCGTTCGGCGTTTCGGATCAGCTGCGCGACGTCGCTGATTTCCTGGGGATCGGGCAGCGGGCGGCGGATTTTCCAGTCACGCGGTTCGAAAAACTCGGCGGGGAAGTCGTAGGCGTGTGACTGCACGTCCTGCGGCAGGGAGAGTACAACCGCGCCCGCGTCCGTGGGGCTGGTGAGCACGCGCATGGCCTGCGGCAACGCTGTCAGCAGCTGCTCCGGGCGGTTGATGCGGTCAAAGAATCGGGAGACGGGACGGAAGGAATCGTTGACCGTGAGATCGGCTTCCGTGGGGTGTTCGAGCTGCTGGAGTACCGGTCCCTGGTGCCGGGTGGCGTAGGTGTCCCCGGGCAGCAGGAGCAGGGGGATGCGGTTGACCGTGGCGAGACCGGCGGCGGTGACCAGGTTCAGTGCGCCGGGTCCGACGGATGCGGTGACGGCAAGGACAGCCTGGCGGCGGGACGCCTTGGCGTATGCGGTGGCGATGTGGGCCAGGTACTGCTCGTGGCGGCCCTGGATGAAAGGGAGCTCGTCTGAGTACTGGTCAAGTGCCTGGCCGAGGCCTGCGACGTTGCCGTGCCCGAAAATACCCAACGCGGCCGGGATGAGGCGGCGGCGCCTGCCGTCGGCAACGCTGTGCTGCGCGGCGAGGTACTTAACGATCGCCTGTGAGACCGTGAGGCGGATGGTGCTGGTCATTGTGTTTCCCGTCATTGTTATTACCAGGGACGTCCGTGAAGGACGACCGTTTTCTCTTCGGTCATCTCGTGAACCGCGGAACGGATGCCTTCTTTGCCGATGCCGCTTCCCTTCAAACCCCCGTATGGCATGAGGTCTGCCCGCCAGAGCGGGGTCCAGTTGATGTGGACGTTGCCGGCGTCCAGCTGGCGCATGGCGCGGACCGCTCCTGCAATGTCGGAAGTGAAGATGCCGGCTCCCAGCCCGTAGGGGTTGTCATTCGCCAGCGCCAGCGCGGACTCGAGGTCTGCCGCGGCGGACACAGCCACTGCTGGACCGAACAGTTCCTCCCGGCTGAAGGGGCTGGAGGGGTCGACGCCGGCCACGACGCTGGGCTGCAGGACTGCACCTGCGCGTTCACCGCCGGTCAGGACGCGGGCTCCGCCGTCGCGGGCCGCGGCGATGGAACCTTCTACGCGCTCGGCCTCGGCTGCAGAGATGAGGGAGCCGAGGCGGGTGGAGTCCTTTGCCGGGTCACCCACTTCAATCGCCTGGACCTTCGGTACCAGGGCGTCCAGGAAATCTGCTTCGATCTTGCGGTCCACCAGGACCCGCTGTACCGAGATGCACACCTGGCCTGCGTTGATGAACCCGCCGGCGGCGACCGCGGCCGCGGCGAGTTCGATGTCGGCGTCCGGGAGGATGATGACCGGGCACGACGCTCCCAGTTCGAGGGAGAGCTTCTTGACCCCGGCGATTGAGGCGATCCGGGTGCCGGTCGCTGTCGACCCGGTGAAGGACACCTTGCGGACCCGGGGGTCGCTGACCAGGACGTCGCCGAGGTCTCCTCCCCTGCCCGTCACGACGGACAGGGCTTCCGGGGCCAGCCCGGCGTCAACGAAGCATTCAGCGAGCTTGAGCGCCGTCAGAGGTGTGGATCGTGCGGGCTTGAGGACGACGGAATTGCCGGCGGCCAGGGCCGGTGCGATTTTGTGAAGTACCAGCAGCGCAGGGTAGTTGAACGGCGTAATGGCCACGACGATGCCACAGGGCTGCCGGAGGGTGAATCCGATTTTTTCGAATCCGGTTCCCGGGTTGGCGTCCAAGGGCAACGTATCGCCGTACAGCTGCGTGCCTTCGTAAGCGGCGAGACGGATGATGGAACCGGCACGTCCCGCTTCACCTCGGGCTTCGCTGATCGGTTTGCCGGTTTCGGCGGAGATGGTCCGGGCGATGTCTTCCGCACGCTCGTCAGCGAGGGCGGCGGCGCGGAGGAGAATATCCGACCGGACGTGGCCGGGGAGATTCCGCTGGATCTTCGCCCCGATTTCGGCCCGGTCCAGGGCGGCCTGGGCGTCCTGGACGGTGGCGACGGGAACAACGTCGATGACGTGGTTGTCAAAGGGTGAGCGGACTTCTTCTTCGCGTCCGTTCGAGGAACCCTGCCAGGTGCCTGATAAAAGCATCTTCATGGCTTTCTCTTTCTTATCGGGTGTGGACGCTCTCGGCCTGGACAGCTGCAGCTTCAGCCTGAACCTCGTGAAGGGTTTCGGTGTGTCCGCCGAGGGATTCCAGTTCGTGGGCGAGCTCGGCGAGTTCGGCGCCGCCGGCCATCTGCGCAGTGAGTTCTTCGAGCGTGATGTCCTTCTTCTCGTAGTAACCGATGGACTTACCGCGTTTGAGCAGGAGGAACCGGTCCCCCACCGGGAAGGCGTGGTGTGGATTGTGGGTGATGAAGACAACGCCCAGGCCGCGGTCGCGGGCCTGCAGGATGTAGCGCAGGACGACGCCTGACTGCTTGACGCCGAGGGCCGCCGTCGGCTCATCCAGGATCAGTACCTTGGCACCGAAATAGACGGCGCGGGCGATCGCGACACACTGGCGCTCACCGCCGGACAGCTGGCCAATGGGTTGTTCCACATCCCGGAGGTCGATACCCATTTCCGCGAGTTCCTTCTTTGTGATGTCCTTCATCCGCTGGACGTCCAGGCGCTTGAACGGGCCGAAACCGGTGGTCAGCTCGGAGCCGAGGAAGAAGTTCCGCCAGATGGGCATCAGCGGCACGACGGCGAGGTCCTGATAGACCGTGGCGATCCCGGCATCGAGGGCGTCGCGGGGGGAGCTGAATTTCCGCTCCTCCCCCATAATGTTCAAGGTTCCTTCATCATGCTGGTGCAGGCCGGCGATGATCTTGATCAGCGTGGATTTGCCGGCGCCGTTATCGCCCAGGACGCAGGTGACGCGGCCGTTGTCGACAGCCATGGTCACGTCGCGCAGTGCGACGATGTTCCCGTAGTGCTTTCCTACTGTGTCGAGGGAGAGCAGGTGGACGGGGGTGTGGGTGAGAGGGTCCCGTTCATTCTGGAGCAGCGTCTTTTGGTCGATTTGCTTGGCGTTCATTGGTCCGGCTCCTTCTACTTGAGCTCTGCTCGGCGCTTGACGATCAGGTTGACGATGGTGGCCAGCAGCAGCATGAGGCCGAGGAAGAACTTGAACCAGTCGGGGTTCCACTGGGCGTAGATGATGCCCTTGTTCGCCATGCCGAAGATAAAGGCACCGATGGCGCCGCCGATGGCGGAGCCGTAGCCGCCGGTTAGGAGGCAGCCGCCGATGACAGCGGCAATGATGTAGAGGAATTCATTGCCAATGCCTTCACCGGATTGCACCGCGTCGAAGGCGAACAGGTTGTGCATGCCAAGTACCCAGCCACAAAAGCCAACAGCCATGAAGAGGCCGATCTTGGTCTTGGTCACCGGGACACCCACTGCGCGGGCTGCGTTCGCGTCGCCGCCGGCGGCGAAGATCCAGTTTCCGACCCTGGTACGGAGCAGGACCCAGGAGGCGAGGAGGACCATGGCGATCCAGTAGAAGACGGTTATTTTGACTTCGATTCCGGCGATGGTGACTGCTGAGGCGAAGACTGCACGGGCGGAGGCAAAGCCGTCCAGGTTGGCGATGGAGGGGGTCGAGACGCTTCCACCGATAAGACGGGTGAGGGCCAGGTTGAGTCCGGTCAGCATCAGGAATGTGGCCAGGGTGACGATGAAGCTGGGAAGTTTGGTCCTGGCCAGGATCCAGCCGTTGACGAAGCCGATGGCCAGGGAAACGGCGAGGGCAAGGCCAACGCCCACCCAGACGTTGAAGGAGAAGTACCAGGAGAAGAGTGAGGCTGTGATGGCTGAGCTGATCACGGCAACACCTGTGGAGAGGTCAAACTCTCCGCCGATCATCAGCAGTGCCACACCGACGGCCATGATGCCGATGGTGGAGGAACCGTACAGCACCGTCGCGAACGAGCTGGGCTGCAGGAATGTGGGGGCAACGATTGAAAAGAAGACGAACAGGACGACGGCTCCGACGAGTGCCCCGACTTCGGGGCGCCCCAGCAGCGATTGCAGTGGGCTGCGACGTCCGATTCGCTCGTCAATTACCGGCGCACGGTGTGACGGCAGGGTTGCTGTGCTTGCCATGAAGAAAACTCCTTGTTGGTCGGGCTGCGCGGCTGCAGTGCCGCGCAGCCCGGTTCCTTTGGATCTAGCGGATGCCCTGTTGGGCGAATTTGAGTACGTCGGATGCGTTGGACTTGTCCACGATGGCCGGGCCGGTCAGGACGGGCTGGCCGCCGCCGATCCTGAAGCCGCCCACTTTGTTCTGCCAGATCGCATCAATCGATCCGTAGCCCTGCAGGTAAGGCTGCTGGTCCACGGTGAACAGGACCTTTCCGTCCACAATGTCCTGGGCAAGCTCGCCGTTGAGGTCGAAGCTTGCGACCTTCGCCGAGCTCCCGGCGTCCGCGATTGACTTGAGCACCGTGAGCGTGAACGGTGCACCAAGCCCGATGATGACGTCGGCGTCTTTCGTGGTCTGCAGCTTCGCAGTTGCTGTGGACTGCACCGACGTCATGTCCTGGCCGTTGACGTACAGGATTTCGGTGTTCGGGACCTTTTCCTTGACGCCCCCGCAGCGCTGCTCGAGAGCGACGTTGCCCTGCTCCTGGATGACACAAATCGGGTGCTTCAAGCCCTGTGAGACCAGCTGTGCACCCACAGCTTCACCGGCCAGCTTCTCATCCGAACCGAAGTGTGTGAAGGCGCCAAGCTTGGCCGAGACATCCGAACCCGAGTTCAGTGTGACCACCGGGATTCCCGCATCGACCGCCTTCTTCAAGGCATCCTTCAGCGCGTCCGGCTTGGCGAGGGTAACGGCGATCCCGTCAACCTTCTGATCGATGGCCTGCTGTACCAGCTGCGCCTGGCGGCCGGCGTCAGCGTCACTGGTGTAAAGGATCTCAACATTGTCTTTGGCTGCGGCCGCTTCAGCACCTTTGCGGACAATGTCCCAAAAGGTATCACCGGCAGCGGCGTGGGTGATCAACGCAACCTTGAGCCGAGGGGTGGAAGCAACCTGGCCGCCGCTGCCCCCAGCCGCAGTGTCAGCAGGCTTGCCTCCCTGAGCGGAACATGCGGTAAGGGCCAGCATCGGAACAAGGGCCAGCGTAGCCAGGCCCCTCGTCCATGTCTTTTTGAGCACAACATCTCCTTTGATTCATGTGCGGTCCAGGCTCTGCTAACGGAGCTCTATGAATGTGACCTGCGTCTCGAAGTGGACCGGTCCAAAACTAACACGGCCTAAATATGGTGTCAATGGACCGGTCCATCATGGTGCCCGTACGTAGTTGCGCGCCCGTACGGGCGGCCGCGTTGGCGGAGCGCGGTCAGCGGCGCACTGCTGACCAGGTCCATACCGGCGAGGCCCGCGACGATACCTGCCGCAGTAAAGGCGGAAGCGGGGAGTTGATGGCGGCAACACCGCCGTCGAACAACCAGGGCACCGGCGGCGACAACCGACGCCCACGTGATAACGGTGAGGAGGTCGGCCCGGAGCATTCGCCGCCGGTACTCGGAAACAAATGGTAAGGCCGGCTCACGGAAGCCCTTGGAAGCCGGAGGGGTCGGCAACAACTGCGTCTTCATGCTTCAAAGATGCGGGGATTCAGTAAGCTGTGGAACAGGTCCTTGATCCGCTATGACTAGCAACAAGCCAGGGCGCGGGGCTCCTCTTGGAGCATTCATGAAGTCAACATGATGCCGTCTGTCGCTGAAGTGGATTTCTACTGATCTAAGAGAAAGTACACCCCAACCCAACGCTGTGATACCGGGGTCTTGACCTCCTGTAGTACACATCTAGAACTCATCCTCACAGGTGGAGGGGTTGGAGGTTGCAGTGGTCGGACAGAGGATCGAGTACGTGCACATGAGCTCGCTGGATCAGAACGAGAAGCGTCAGCTTGAAGGCCAGGTTCTGGATCGGGTCTTTATGGACAAGGCTTCCGGCAGGGACACTGCCAGGCCACAGCGCGATGGGAGATGGGTCGTGCTCACACTATTGCTTTCGCTGGCCTGGACGCCCCGCCGGCAACGCCTGTGGGCGGCGGCACCGGAAGGTGCTAAACAGAAGCTATCTTTCGCGGCTTACACAGTCCACTAAGTGAATGCCCCCGATTTTGAGAACGAAACATCGGCCAGCCCTCAGAGGCTCAAGTTGATGAAAGGTTCACTATCGGTTCCTGATGGAGTTGCGGGAGTGCGCTGGGCCGGTTTCTTGCCGTCAATGGTGGCGTTCTCCCAGCCTCCGGAAGTCTCAACTGCGAGGCGTGGCAGGTCGCGTCCGTAACAAAGTCGTGTTCACGGTGTTGCCTTGGATGGGTAGAAGGACTTGCTGGCTGCCACCGGGGTACACCAGGACGTGCTGCCCGAAAGCGATTGCCCCGGGCGTCGTGTCCAGTGACTGGGCAATGTGTTGCTTCCCAGCTGTGAGGATGGACACCGCGTCGTTCTCGCGCTCATTTTCACAGCTGACGTACAGGTGAAATTGCAGCGGGAACCCCACTTTGGCGTCTAAGGTTTCAGAAAGGTCGACGCTCGGCTCAGCGATTGGTTCACCTGAATTATCGCTGTGTGTGCAAGGAGCCGACCATGAACGCGGATAAACGTGAGTCCTTTCTCACCGTCGCCGAAGTCGCTGGTGCGATGAGGGTATCCACCGCAACGGTGTATCGCCTGGTGAAAGTCCGAGAGATTCCTGCTGTTCGGTTCGGCCGCTCCTACCGAATCTCCGAGAGAGAAGTTGGCGACTACATCGCCCGCGCGAGCCTTGAGACGGACGGACAGCCCGAGCATTCGGACGACACTTAGGACGGACGGCCAGCCAGAGCATTCGGACGCCTCTTGCGGCCATCGTGGACGCGTCGTAATTCCGTAACTCCAGTCGCTACGCGGCTGATGGCTGCCCGACCGTTGTACTCTTCGGCTCCGCCTGAGCTGGTCAATTCTGCGTCCATGTTCGAGGCAGTCTTCGCGTTCTTGGCGGGCATAGGCGGTGGGGCCGCGGCGTCTGCTGCGGTACGTGGTGCGCGCCCATAACATCCTCTCCCTTAAGCCTCTCAGGTGACTCTGCGGCGTCATCAGCGACCGGACTGCCGCTCTGTTTTGGCCCCGGGCGGCCTCTTGAAGGTTAAACCTTCCAATTCTGGATCGTTTCATGAAGGAGGCCCCGTTCGCGTTCTTCGTCATCCGTCCCATCCGTAACACACTTGGTTTCGCTGCGATGACGGAAACGAGTAGGAACCAAGTATTTGTATGTCCTTCACGTAAATTGATGCCCTTTTTCAGGATCAAAAGCAGGTACCGCCTTTTATGGCCACCGTTGCATCTTGTCGCCTAGCTTGTGTCTTACCAACACGTTCTCAGCTGTTGGTTCCCGCTTTGGAGATCAGGACCATTCCTGGCCGCCAGGCAAGACAAAGCCGAATGCGGGAGTAGTTGGAGCGAGCATCCACTGCCGCTACTGCTTTACTCAACGACGAAATCCACAACCTGATTAGGGGTAAACATGCGTGTCCTAATAACCGGTGGAGCGGGATTCCTCGGCTCCCATTTATGCGAAGCACTATTGCTGCGCGGCGATACCGTTGTCTGTGCCGACGACCTTTCGACAGGCCGGCTCAGCAATATCGCGGCGTTCACTGACAATCCAAAATTCACCTTTCTGCAGGTCGACGTCAGCACCGGCCTTACCGTTCCGGGACACCTGGATGCGGTGGCGCACCTCGCCAGTCCGGCCTCGCCGCCGGATTATCACCGTCTCCCGCTGGAAACGCTGGCCGTAGGAAGCCGCGGTACCGAGAATGCACTAAGGGTAGCGGAGGAGAATGCCGCCAGGTTCGTCCTCGCGTCCACCAGCGAGATTTATGGAGACCCTACAGTCCACCCGCAAAACGAACAGTACTGGGGAAACGTCAGCTCAATCGGTCCCCGCAGCGTTTACGACGAGGCGAAACGCTTTGCGGAGGCCCTCGCCATGGCGTACTCCCGCAGTCGGGGAGTGAACGTGGGTATCGTGAGGATCTTCAACACCTTCGGTCCCCGGATGCGGGCAGAGGACGGACGCGTCGTCTCAAGCTTCATAGCACAGGCGCTGAACGGTGACCCCCTAACTATCTACGGCGACGGGCAGCAGACGCGCAGCTTCTGCTACGTGGACGACCTCATCCGCGGCATCGTGGCAATGATTGACAGCAGCGAATCGGGACCTGTCAACCTCGGAAACCCTATCGAGCGAACCGTTCAGGAGCTTGCCGAGATGGTCCTTGACATCACAGGGTCCGAATCAGCCATCGAGTTCCATCAGCGGCCGGTCGACGACCCCGCCCGTCGCCGGCCCGACATCAAACTTGCCCGGGACCTGTTGGGCTGGCAACCCCGAGTTTCTACCGAGGAGGGTCTGCAGCACCTCGTCGACTACTTCCGCTCCCATGCCGGCGAAGTCTCCGCGGCGGCCGGAAGCATCTCCGGGGCCCAGTTCGAGGGGGGCCCAGCACTTTCACCGCAGGAACCTTCAGCCCTGGCCCTGCCCGCCTGAAACTGCCCGTTCAGCTCGTGGATGCGGGCCAAAACCGCATTCCCAAAAAATTGAGGAGGAAGCATGCGCATCACAGTTATTGGAACAGGATATTTGGGAGCCGTTCACGCGGCCGGCATGGCAGAACTGGGACACGACGTCCTGGGGGTGGACGTCGATGCAGGCAAGATTGACAGGCTCACCCAGGGCGTCGCACCGTTCTATGAGCCCGGATTCCCTGAACTGCTTCGCGCAAATCTTGACGCGGGCCGGTTACGGTTTTCAACATCCCTGAAGGAAGCAGCGGAGTTCGGTGAGGTCCATTTCATCTGCGTCGGTACCCCGCAACGGCCAGGCTCAACCTCTGCCGACATGAAGTTCGTCGACGCGGTCATCGAGGGCATGGCCCCACATCTGCACCAGCCCTGCCTCATAGTGGGAAAATCCACCGTGCCGGTAGGAACTGCTCACCGTCTCAGTTCCATGGTGGCTCAACTCGCGCCGGTCGGGGAACAGGCCGAAGTAGCCTGGAACCCGGAGTTCCTGCGGGAAGGCTTCGCTGTCAATGACACGCTGCATCCGGACCGTCTCGTGGTGGGGGTGTCCTCGTCCGAGGCAGAGGCAACGCTGCGGGCTGTGTACGACCGGATTCTCGAAGCAGGCACGCCGTACATTGTGACGGACGTGGCCACCGCGGAACTGGTGAAAGTCTCGGCGAACGCGTTCCTCGCCACCAAGATTTCGTTTATCAATGCCATCTCCGAAGTGTGCGAGGCAGCCGGGGCCGACATCATTCCCCTCGCCAAAGCCCTCGGGCACGACGCGCGGATCGGCAACCGCTTCCTGGCCCCCGGTGTCGGCTTCGGCGGAGGATGCCTGCCCAAGGACATCCGTGCCTTCCTGGCCCGCGCCGAGGAACTGGGTGTCGATGAATCCCTGGCATTCCTGAAAAACATCGATGCCATCAACGTCAATCGGCGGCGCAGTGCACTGACCCTGGCCCGCGGGATGCTGGGCGGCTCGCTAAGCAACAAACGGATCGCCGTCCTGGGAGCTGCCTTCAAGCCCAACAGCGACGACGTGCGGGATTCACCTGCCCTGAGCGTCGCCAACGCGCTCCAGGTGCAAGGTGCTGATGTACGGGTTCACGATCCCGAAGCCATTGAGAACGCCCGCGCAGCCTATCCGCTGCTCAACTACACGACAGATGTGCAGAAGACCTTTGAAGGGTCCGAGCTTGTCATCCATCTCACCGAATGGCAGGAATACCGGGATCTCGACCCGCTGCACCTGTCAGCACTGGTCTCCGCCCCGCACATCCTGGACGCCCGAAACACGCTCGACATCGATCTGTGGCGCTCGGCGGGGTGGACCGTCCGGGCCATGGGCCGCCCGGCGAGGTAAACCCGAAGGCTTGAAGGAGAACACACCATGACAAAACCGACAGCACTTGTCACAGGCGGAGCTGGTTTCATCGGCAGCCATTGCTGCCTGGACCTTATCCTCAACGGCTACAACGTCGTCGTGATTGACAACTTCGTCAACAGTTCCATCACGGCGATCGAGCAGATAGAACACATCACGGGCGGCAGCATCACGGTCTACGCCATCGACGTGGCCGACAAGGATGCCGTGGACGCAGTCCTGGCCGAGCAACCGGTCGACGTCGTTATTCATTTCGCCGCCTATAAGGCGGTCGGTGACTCAATGAACCGCCCCCTGGAGTACTACACGAACAACGTAGCCGGACTGCTCAACCTCCTCAACGCCATGGGGGACGCAGGAATAAAGCACCTGATCTTTTCCTCGTCATGTTCCATTTATGGGGATGCTCTGGAACTTCCCCTCACCGAAGACTCGCCGGCCGGCCCAACCAACCCTTATGCACAAAGTAAATGGATGTGCGAAAAGATCCTGGTTGACCTGTGCAGCCGTTTCCCGGACTGGTCAGTCACCGCGCTGCGCTACTTCAATCCCGCCGGCGCCCACGAGAGTGGTGCAATCGGCGAAGATCCTGCAGGCATCCCAACGAACATCGTGCCATTCCTGACCCAGCTCGCGGCAGGGCGCCATGAATCAGTCCAAGTGTTCGGTTCGGACTACGCCACGCCTGATGGAACCGCCGTCAGGGACTACATTCACGTCATGGACGTCGTTGAGGGCCACAGGCTGGCGCTCGAGGTTGGCCCGGTACCCGGATTCCGGCGATACAACCTGGGCACCGGCGTCGGAACATCGGTCCTGGAACTGATCCGTGAGTTCGAAACCGTCACCGGCCAAGCCATCCCCTATCAGATCGTTGAACGCCGGCCTGGAGACGTACCCGAACTGGTTGCTTCCCCTGCCTTGGCCCAGGCTGACCTGGGCTGGACCGCACGCCGTACCCTGACCGACATGTGCCGGGACGCCTGGAACTTCCAGGAAAAGCACCCCCGCGGATACAAGGACATCCTGAGTCTCAAGGAGACCTCATGACCATAGAACCAACCACCATCTTCACGCCAGCGACTTCAGCTTCAACCGAGCAGTACCTCACAGACAGGGCAAGACGCAGGAAACCCGGTGACGCCGGACCAAGCACCCTAGTAGCCGTTACGGACCACGGGCCGGTCCTCTCCGGCCGGCGGGCACCGCGGCTGGCCACTAATCCGGACTTGTATGTGCGGGTCCTCTCCCCCGGGCGGCGGGATCTGATCGCCGCACTCACCCTCGGATGGGGCATCGCGTTCGTTGCTTTCTGGATGTGGTGGCTGCAGCCAGAACACAACGTGGGTTGGCCTGGCCTGATTCTGAATTCGGTCCTGCTGTTCTATTTGTCGTACCTGCCCAGCTACTTCCTCATCGCTGTTAACCGGCTTCGGCAAATAAATCCAGCGTTGCCCGTCCCCGATCTGCGGACCGCCTTTGTGGTGACCAAGGCCCCTTCGGAACCATGGGACGTGGCCAAGAAGACCATCCAGGCGATGCTGGACCAGGACTTTCCACACGCCTATGACGTCTGGCTCTGCGATGAAGACCCCTCCCAAGAGGTGCTGGAGTGGTGTTCACAACGGGACGTGAAGGTATCCACCCGACGTGGCGTCCCCGGCTACCACCAGCCTCAGTGGCCCAGGCGGACCCGCTGCAAGGAGGGCAACCTCGCCTACTTCTACGACACCGTGGGATACCGAAACTATGATGTCGTCGCCCAACTCGACTGCGATCACGTTCCGGCCCGGCACTACTTGGCCGAGATGGTCCGGCCGTTCGCCGACTCCAGCATCGGCTACGTTGCGGCCCCGAGTATCTGTGACACCAATGCGGCTGCGTCCTGGTCCGCCCGCGGACGGGTCCACAAAGAAGGAACATTCCACGGACCCTTCCAGGCAGGGCATGTCGGCGGACTGGCGCCTCTCTGCATCGGCTCCCACTACGCGGCACGGACGGCGGCGTTGAAGGATATCGGTGGAATCGGTCCCGAACTCGCAGAGGACTTCTCCACAAGCTTCCTGCTGAACTCGGCCGGCTGGCAGGGCGCCTTCGCCCAGAACGCCGAGGCACACGGCGAGGGGCCGCACACCTTCGCCGCCAAAGCAGTCCAGGAATTTCAGTGGTCACGCAGCCTGGTCGTGTTGCTCCTGGAAACACTCCCCCGCCACCTGAACCGGTTCCCGTGGCGGCTCCGCTTCCGGTTCCTCTTCGCCCTGTCGTACTACCCGCTGCTGGCGGCGACGACTATCGCAGGGCTGACGCTGCCAGCCATCGCTGCAGTTACCGGCGTTCCCTGGGTCAACGTCAACTACCTGGAGTTCCTGGCACGATGGGCCGTGATCAGCATCTGGCTGGTCCTCATCACCTACCTGGTTCGGCGGTGGGGCCTCCTGCGCCCCCACGACGCCCCCGTCTTCAGCTGGGAAAACTGGCTCTATACCCTCGCCCGCTGGCCCTTCATCGCCCGGGGAGTCCTCGCCGCAGTCATCCAGAAAATCCGTCCCAGGACTGTGGATTTCAAAGTAACCCCCAAATCCCGGGGCACTTTCGAACGACTCGACGGCAAGCTCCTTGCGCCCTATTACGGCATCTCGGTCTTAATGAGCGCCGCAGCGCTGACGGGCGAAGCAACCACCGCCGCCTACGGATACGTCTTCCTGTGCCTGATGGCCGCCGGCTCGTACGCCGTCGTCGCCCTGGCAGTCCCCCTGCTCCACGCCAAAGAGAGCGCTGCCGCGGCGAAGGCTCCGTTCTTCACAGCCGTCAAGGCAACCATCGCTGTCCCCTTGGCCATCACAGCGGCCGTTTGGGCCCCACTGCTCGTCGCAGTCGCCCAATTCCCTCACTACATCCGACCGTTCCTCGCCCTGTAAAGAACTCACCTACCGGACGGTGGTCGCGCTTCCTCGCACAGACCTGCCCGGCGCGCCCGGCCGGACCATCCCATGACCGGAGACCGCTCTTGCCCGACTGTGTCATCAACACATTGCCGGCCCTGCCCGAGCAAATGAGATCCAGGATCATACATTGACGCCGGGCCCAGGGAAAGGGACTCGAATGAGCTCAGCCTTACAGAACTGGTGGCCGTGGCGAACGCACACCATGGTGATCGCCGCATCCGTGGTGATTCTAGGACTGATCGCCGCCACGGCCACCCTCAACCAGCCCACAACTTCCGCTGCCCTGAAAATCCGAGGTGCGGACATCTCCTTTACCCTGCAGGAGGAAAACAACAACCAAAGCCTCACCGACAACGGCCAGGCAGCGCCGATCGAAACCATCCTCGCCCAGCACGGCGCAAATTACGCCCGCCTCAGGATCTGGGTCAATCCCCCAAAAGGCACCAGCGACCTGGATTCCGCACTCACACTGGCCCGCCGCGCCCACGCAGCAGGCCTTCATATCCTTCTCGACCTCCACTACTCCGATTCCTGGGCAGATCGGACCAGCCAACAAACACCCGCAGCATGGCAAAGACTAACCGGTGCAGACCTGCGCAACACCGTCCAAACCTATACACGGGACGTCACAGCGGCATTTGCGCGGCAGGGCACTCCAGCCGACATCGTGCAGATCGGCAACGAGACCACACACGGAATGCTTTGGCCGAGCGGCCAAATTTACAAACAAACCGGAGAAGACTGGCCTGGCTATGCCGACCTGGTCAAGGCTGCAATCGCCGGGGCGAAGGAAGCAAACCCAGCTGGAACTCCCCTGATCATGCTTCACATCGACACCGGCGGCGACCAGGAAGCCTCAACCTACTACTTCGACCACATACAGCAGCAAGGAATCAGCTTCGACCTCATCGGCCTGACCTACTATCCATTCTGGAACGGCCCCCTCGCCGACCTTCAACGAAACCTCAACAACCTGGCCGGCAGATACGGCAAAGACATCCTCATCGCTGAAACGGCCTACCCCTGGACACTCTCAAGTGCCGACAACACCCCGAGCGTCGTGACCTCCCTCGAAGCGCTCCCCGACGCCGCAGCGCATCCACCCACCCCGCAGGGCCAAGCAACATATTTCGCGGCACTGAACCGAATACTCCGCGAGGTTCCCAACGGGCATGGTACCGGGTATCTCATCTGGGAGCCCGGATGGCTTCCCGGGGTTCCCGCAGACGCCCGTACCGGCAACGCCCACACCAACCTCACCTTGTTCGACTGGTGGGGCCACGGTCTACCTGCACTGGACGCTTTTCGACCCACAGGAACTACTACAGGGCATTGACCCCTGTTCGCATCGGCCACACGGGCAAACAAAGGACCGATCCACAGCCTCTACGAAAACGAGACCACCTAGACAAGGAAAGCCTCATGCGCAAAGCCATCATCCCCGCCGCTGGCCTGGGAACAAGATTTCTGCCCGCCACCAAAGCCATGCCCAAAGAAATGCTTCCCCTTATAGACCGCCCAGCCATTCAATACGTCGTCGAAGAAGCCGTCCGCGCCGGCCTCACCGACATCGTCATGATCACCGGCCGGAACAAGCGAGCCCTGGAAGACCACTTCGACCGCGAACCCTTCCTCGAACAATCTCTCGCAAACAAGGGCGATCTTTCGAAGCTGGCAGCCGTCCAGAAATCCTCAATGCTGGCCGACATCCACTACCTGCGCCAAGGCGATCCCCTGGGCCTGGGCCACGCCGTACTCAAGGCACGAAAGCACATCGGAAACGAACCCTTCGCCGTCCTGCTGGGCGATGACCTGCTCGACGAGCAGGACGAAATCCTGAATGAGATGGCAGACGTGCAAAGGCTCACTGGTGGTTCCGTAGTGGCGCTCATGGAGGTCCACCCATCAGAAATCAGCGCTTACGGCTGCGCAGACGCCACCCAGACAGCGGGGAAGCATTTGCGTATAAAGGGCCTCGTCGAGAAACCAAACCCATCGACCGCCCCCTCCAACCTCGCCGTGATCGGCCGGTACGTACTCCACCCCCGAATCTTCGACATCCTCGCCGAAACCCCTCCCGGACGAGGCGGTGAAATCCAGCTAACAGATGCCCTTCAGACCCTCGCCGTCGCCGAAGGGCCGGGCTCCGGGGTATACGGTGTGGTCTTCCGCGGAAGGCGCTTCGACACCGGAGACAAACTCAGCTACCTCAAGGCGATATTCACTCTCGCCCTCGAGCACGTTGACCTCGGCCCCGGCATACGGGAATGGCTGGACGAGTCACTGCTACCCGTCCCGTGACAGCTGGCTGCCTGCGCGCAAAAAGGAAGCGGTCAAACTGGTGCTCTGGCACGAGAAGCTCTCGTTTCCGTCGGTGCATAGCGCGCCGCCGCGTGGCTACAGCAGCTGAGGCCTGAAGGCCCTGCACAAAGGCCTTCAGACGAAGAACCGGCGCGCAGGCCGGTTGTAGCCACGCCGGGCCTGACTGGGCCAACAGGGGTGTGGGCGGAAGGACGCCGTCATTCTTCAGCCCGCACCACCACAAAGAGGATCAAAATTCATGATGATCCGATCTAGAACACTCCCGACCTATAGCGCACGCCGTGTCTCACCCGTCCGGCCTGGGAACCGCGCCAGGATGTGGCATGACGAGCAAGGGCGAACACCGCCGGTGCACAAAGCGGTCCCTCACCTCCTTGCAGACCGACACGAACCATCCAGTTAGGCTGGAGCGACAAAGCATCGAAGGAGCTGAACGATGGCGACACTGCGCGAAGTAGCCGAACTAGCTGCTGTCTTCGTGGCCACGGCATCCCGTGTCCTAAACGGGTCAGCACATCCGGTCTCCTCGGATGTAACGGCAAGCGTGAGAACGGCAACCCAAACCCTGGTATACACACCGAACGCCGCAACACAGGCCCTGAAGCAACAACACAGCAAGATCATCGGAGTCATCGCCAGCGACATCCTCGACCCGTACTTGCCGAACTCGCGCGCGGCATCGAGATCGAAGCCGCCAAGTCCGGCTACGTCACGATTCTGACCAATGCCAACCGTGATGCAGAGCAGGAGCGAACAAAGTTCAGGGTACTGCGGGAACACCAAGCGTCGGGCATCCTGTTCTGCGGCAGCGATATCGAGGGTTCACCGGCACAGCCGAACTGGCCCGTGAGGTCACGTTGCCGTCCGATCCGGAACACGGGTTGTAGCACTTGCACCCCGTGGATTCGACTCGACGAAGATCATCATCGACAATGTTGAAGCGTCATACGAACTCGCACGGTACATGCTGTCACTTGGTCATCGAAGAGTTGCCTTATCGGCGAGGTGCCGGGCCTGACTGCAGTAGAACTACGGACGGAGGGCTACCGGAGGGCGATGTTCGAAGCTCTGGCTCTCCCACATGTCGTCGGTGGAACAGGAATGGCCAGGAATCAGGGCGGGCGGCCATAGGGCAGCTCGTCACAGCGGGGCAGCTTCCGGAAGCGATCGTGTGCGCCAACTATGAAATTGCAGTGGGAGTCCTCGCCTACCTGTGGACCTCCGGATACAAGACTCCCGACGATGTCTCTGTCGGCGGCATCGGCGGCACCCGAGGCGGAGCCGTGTTTGGCCTGACAACCGTGACGCTCCCATTAGTTGACCTTGGCAGCCTAGCCGCGAGCTACATAGCAGATACCAGCGCCTCGCCGTTCGTTCCAGCGGCTCCACGGTTCGGACTCAGCGTTGGCCTGACAACCACCAAAGCCAAAGCGGCTCAGGCCCGCCTATTAGAAGTGGAATAGCGGCTCTTCGCGCCAGTAATCAGGCTCAGTGCCCGCCAGGAGAATCGAGGGAACACTACGGTTCTGCTAAAGGGTCCCATGTTCCCGCAACCCACCCCCGGCCCCGCACGACTGCAGCAGCTGCCCTCACCGAAACACTGGCTTGTCACAGGGCTTGTACTCACGGCAGTAGTGATCGGCGGGGCTGAGCGTGCAGTTCGTTCCCGGACTCAATTCAGCAGAGGTGGCAGTGGTCCAGGAATTCAGCCGGCATCATATGCCTGTGCTGATCGGGCTGGCCCTGGCTCTGAACCTGCTGTTCGGGCCTGTGGCGGGAGCGGTCATCGTGCTCGCTATAAGCCTCTACCTACTGCTTTATCGACGTTCCCCACGCAGGCTGTGCTGTTTGCCCTCACCGTGAGCTGGGGATGGGCGGCTTCTCAGCTATTCAAGATTGTCACCTGCCGGATCCGGCCTGACTCGGCCTCCTTGCTCGACTGGCTCGTGCCGGAGCCGGTGTCGAACAGTTTCCCAGCGGGCACGCAGGACTCTTCCCGTATCGTTGCCGGCCTCCGTAGTGAGCTAAACCGGAGTGGACGGTCCCGTCGATCCTGGAGGTGCCCGAGAAGGTCATGTCCCTTGTTGAGCGGTACCGGGCGGGGTGCGGCCGGGGCATTCACCTGATCCCCCACGGCGGCGTCGCTCTGGGGAACCGACCTTGGTGTATCAGCCAATCCTTTTGTCACCTGCTTCAGAGCCTCCTTCCGCTGGTTTGAGACCCCTTGTTGCGAAGTAGGACGTTGCACGCCGCAAGTCACGCGCCCCTGCCGTCTTCAGCTAAGCAGGAACACCCGTCAATCAAGCTTCCGCTGGCATCCTCTCTGAACTTTGCCTTGTGCCTGCCTTAATCTTGATCGGATCTTGAGGAACAGAAGGGACCATAAAGGCTGCACGTGAAGCAGATGCGGCACTTTGGCCTGTGAGGGACTTCTGTAGCAGAACGGAAGCCAGCCTGAGTCCGGGTAGTGTGCCGCCGTTTGCCGCTCCAATGCGGGACGGCGGCACACTATCGGTCCTCCCAGCAGCGGTGTGCAAGGACCCTGCGAAGGGTTGCACCGCGGGTAGTATGCAATCAGAGGTTCCGTCGTTGTCTTAGGGGCCTTACCAGACCCGGCCTGCCATTCGCCGCACCGGTGCCTACGTGGCCCGCGTGTTCGACGCCAACGGCAATACCACCGGCGTGCTCTTCATTGAGGACATTATCGACGGACTCGTCCAACGCATGAGAATCCGGCCTCTGCAAGCAGTGCTGGGCTGCTCCTTACTCCAATTAGGGCACCCCAACCTGACACCGGGCATGGCTTGACGGAATCACCATTATCGGCGTAGTGAATCAGGCAGGGGAGCCGCCAGGGGGCTTTCGGGCGGGGCTGCGGACCGCCTTTTAGGCGTCCAGGACCAACTTGGGGCGTTTGGAGCGGCTGACGCAGATGAACATGGTGTCGTTTTTCGCGCGCTCCTTTTCGGAGAGGATGGTGTCGCGGTGTTCGACTTCGCCTTCGAGAACTTTGGTTTCGCAGGTGCCGCAGAATCCTTCTTCGCAGGAGGACATGAAGGAGGGGTTCACTTCGAGGACGACGTCGAGAATGGACTTTTCCGGGGGCACGGTCAAGGTACAGCCGGATTTCCGCAGTTCAATTTCGAACGCAGTGTCGGCGGCCGGCTCCGGCGTTTGTCCGCCGGAGCCAGCCGGTGTGGCGGCGGCAAACCGTTCCGCGTGGAAGGCCTCTGCCCCCAGAGTTGCGGTGGTGGCGTCCTGGAGGTCGCTCAGGAGTCGTTCCGGTCCACAGGCGTAGACGGCTGTCCCCGGAGGAGCGTTTTTGATTTCGGCGAGCAGGTCGGCGCGGCCGCGCTCGTCCCGCGGGTAGAGCGCCAGGGCGGCTCCCATGATCTCTTCGAGTTCGTCGACGAACGCCATGGTCTGGCGGCTGGAGCCGCAGTACACGAGGCGGGTGCTCTTGCCTGCAGTCATGAGTTCCCGGGCCATGGCCAGGATGGGTGTGATGCCGATTCCTCCGGCCACCAGGAGGTAGTGGGCGGCCCCGTCTTCGATGCTGAAATGGTTCCGGGGGCCGCGCGCTGTCAGGATGGTGCCCAGCCGGGCCCCGGCGTGAAGCTCCTCGGACCCTCCGCGCCCGTCTGTCTCACGCAGAACCGCGAGTCGGTATTTCCGGAGGTTTCCGGGGTCCGAGCACAGGCTGTATTGCCGTACTAGGCCTGAGGGGAGGACGATGTCCACGTGGGCGCCGGGTTGCCATTCGGGCAGGGCGCTTCCGTCGGGTGGGGCCAGTTCGAGGGACATTACGCCTGTGGATTCCTGGCGCAGCCCGGTGACAACGAGGTCAAAGGTGTCAGTGGACATTGCGGGCTCCGGTGGTGGGGTGTTGGAAGAGTTTGCCGGGAACGGCTTCGCTGGTGCCGCCTTTGAGGACTTCGATGAAGTCGCGTGCGAGGTCTGTTTTCCGTACGGTGACGAGCATGTCGAGTTCGCGGCGGAGGACGGTCATTGAGGTCGAGCCGGATTCTGAGTCCCAGCCGCCGACGCCTACCAGGACGCCTGCGAGCAGGGTTCCCTGCTTGCGTCCTGCGGTGGCCATGGCCGCAACGAACCCGTCCGGGATTTCTTCGAGCCGGGATCCGAGGAAGACCATCATGTCCGTGCTGGCCGTGAGGTCGCTGACGGTTTCGGTGGTGGACTGGCCCGCGGCTTCGCCGATGCCGTGCACGAGCACGCCGTCCGGGTGGCTTGCCGGGGCTGCGACGCGGACTTCCCGCAGGCCGGCGTCCGACATGGAGGAGACGAGGGCGGCTCCTGAGGGCCCGAGAGGGACGAGCAGGATGCGTGCCTTGTAATAGGCACGCGAGGTGAGGTGTGTCATGGGTTTTCCTTAGCTTGGGTTGTCGCTGTTCAGAGCGAAGGACGCACGACGACGTGCGGGCTGCTGGGTCCTGACCGGTCCAGGAGGGTGCGGAAGAGTTCGTCGACGCCGTCGAGTCCGACTTCAACGCTGGGCACGTGTTCCAGGCCGGTGGTTCCGGCGGCAAGGAGCTCGATGCTCCTGGTGATGGCCTGGGGTGAACGCCCGCGTACGCCGACGATCCCGGACGCTCCCCGAACCAGAGTTTTCAGGTTCACTTCGGCCACGGGCGTATCGCCGAGTCCGGCCAGGACCAGCCGTCCCAGTTTCCGGAGGTGTTCTGTGGCTTGGAGGGCTGGTCCACCCAGGCCGACGGTATCGACGATGACATCGAATCCGCTGGCTTCGCCGTTACCGCCCAAAGCTGCGGAGGTCGATGCGGCGTCGTCGTTTACCACGATGGAGGCGCCCATGGCCTCGGCAATCTCCAGACGGTCGCGGCTGGTGCGCGAGTTGCGTCCGAGCACCACGATCTCGGCGGCCCCGGCGGCCCGCGCTGCTGCCACGGCGGCGATGCCGTGGTAGCCGGGCCCGATGATGGCGACGCGGGATCCGGTCGTGGCCCCGCCGATGTTGATGACCCAGTCAACCGCGTTGGCGAAGGGCTGGGTCCAGGCCGCGAGGTTCGAATCGAGGTCCCGGGGCAGCTTGTGCAGCACTGTCCGGGCCGACAACTCCATATATTCGGCGTTGCCGCCGTGAAGGCCGGAGCCTTCATGGAGTCCCAGCATTCCTACCCGGCGCTGCCCGCCCCACAGATCAGCGTCGGGGCAGAAACGGTAGACGTCCGGCTGCCGGCAGGCGGCGCAGGACGCCTGGCCGCAGGGGAGGTATTCCTCGAGCGCCACCCTGTCGCCGACCTCGACGTCCCACGACCACTGCATGACGGGGGTGATGGAGACGATTTCGCCGACGACATGGTGGCCCATCACGGTGGGGTGGCCCAGGCCCTGCTGGTACAGATCCAAGTCCGTCCCGCACAGCGCGGAGGATTCCACCTTGAGCCAACCTGCGGCGCTCGTGGCCAGTCCTGGATCAACCACTTGGACCGTGGTGGTCGAATCAGGCAGCGAAACAGCGGCCCTGACCGCGTCGGGAAGGGACCCTGTCAGCATGGCATCCGTGCCCGGCGACATAAGGACGGAACCGTGGTCTTTCATGTGGAACTCCTGGTTGGGTGTGGATCTAGATGGATACGAAGTCGGTTCCGGGGAGTACCTGGATGGCCTGCTGTGCACCCTCATGGAAGGGCACGGCCTTGGGGAGCAGCATGGACGTCGAGCGGACACGCTGGTCCGCGGTGTCGATGCCCGGGAGCGCCTCGTCCTCCATGGAGTCCAGCGCTGCGAGCAGGCGGCGCCGCGCCAGGATGATGGCGGCATCGGAGGTGCCCAACCGCTCCTTGGTGCGGTCCGCGACGTCGCCCATGCTTTCCTGCAGCGAGAAGTCCTGCGCCGCGATGCCCTCAATGCCGGAGAAGGTCTTCTTCTGCTTCTGTGCCTCACGGTCCATCAGGTAGTCATTGTCCTTGTTGGCAAGGGTCCGGTAGGTCCCGGGGATGTACTTGGCGTGGATGCCATCGCCATTGCGCATCTGCTCAAGTTCGTCCTCGCGCAGGTCGCGGGTCGGGTGGTAGTTCCAGGACCAGGCCCAGCACGTGGTGTCATCGATCGGGACCCAGGCATGCCCGCCCATAGGGTTGTGCGTGCCGAAGGGCGGAATGATCGTGTAGAACGGCATGATCCACTGCGTGATGCGCCAGTAGAACTCTTCCTCGTTCGCGTTGCGCCGGGCTCCGATCAGCAGGCCACCGTCACTTTCAGCGACTTCGAACTTCGGACGCGTGTCAGCCTTGATGTACTCGTTGCCGGCCGTTCCGGAGTGCATGGGGTCGTCGTCCAGGTTGAAACGGTGGGCGAAGGAAACGTGGCTGGAGTCGATACCGCCCTCCATCGCCTGAAGATAGTTGGTTTCCTGGAGGCGCTTGGAAATGAAGCGCTGCCCGTCACCCAGCAGGGCCCACTCAAGCTCCGGCAGTTCGGGCATCTTGTCCGAGGGACCCATGTACGCCCAAAGCACGCCGCCCCGTTCAACCAGGGGATAGGACTTCTGCTTGATGCGGCATTTGAACTTGGAGTCCTCGGGCTCGGACGGCATGTCTGTCAAGTTGCCCTCGACGTCGTACTTCCATCCGTGGTAGGCGCACCGGAGCCCGTTTTCCTCGTTGCGCCCGAAGTACAGGGAAGCGGTCCGGTGGGCGCAGAACTCGTCCAGCAGGCCCAGGCGGCCGGAAGTGTCCCGGAAGGCGATGAGCTTCTCGCCCAGAAGCTGGACGCGCACCGGGGGGCAGTCTGCCTCGGGAAGTTCCTCGGCGAGGAGGGCGGGGAACCAGTACCGCCGGAACAGGCGCCCCATGGGTGTTTCCGGGCCGGTCTGGGTCAGTAGAACGTTCTGTTCTGAAGTGAGCATGTGGGGGCCTCCCGTTGTCAGTCGAATTCCGCTTTCTATCCGATGAGCGCGCACATGCGCGCTAAACGGTCAATCGAGTGTTGCATGCGTCTCATTCGCCGGTCAAGCTGCACGGTGCCGCCGCGACCCGCTGGCCGCATAAGCGAATGGTCTAGATTCGAGAGTGTGAATGCATCAATGCCCGCGGCCGCAGAGCTCGCGGCCACAGATCCCGATTACGTCGACTCGCTGGAACGGGGACTGTCGGTCCTGCGGGCATTCAGTGCGCAGGAACAGGCCCTCTCTGTGGCGGACTTGGCCTCATTGGTGGGTATTACACGCACCGCGGCGCGCAGGTTCGCCCTGACATTGGAGTACCTGGGCTACGCGGGCCTGTCCGCGGAGGGCTACAGGCTGGCGCCGGGGGTGCTCGCCATAGGGGATGCCTACCTGCGCAGCAACCCACTCCCGGATGCCGCGTACCCGCACCTGGAAGAACTGGTGCGGGAAGTCGGTGAGACCGCTTCCCTGACGGTGCTCCACAAGCGCCGCGTCTATTACGCTGCCCGTGTGGCGGCGGACAGGATCGTCACCGCCAACATCACTGTCGGAACCAGCGTTGCCGCGCACAGCACCGCCACCGGGCGTGTTCTGCTAGGCGGCCTCGCTCCCGGGGAACTCGAGGAGTATCTTTCCTCGATGAAGCAGGAACCCGGCGTCGATCCGGGCTACGTTAGGGAGCGGATCGAAGAGGCGCGGCAGCGTGGGTGGACCATGGCGGACCAGGAGTTGACGCCGGGAATCCGGTCAGTGGCCGTTCCCTTGCATGACCCCGAAGGCCGGATCCTTGCTGCCCTGAACATCGCCGCCCATGCCACGCGCGTGGACGCCCAAGTACTCGAAAGCGACTTCGTTCCACTGCTCCAGGCCGCCGCGCAACGGACAACTGCAGCCCTCTGGCCGGCCTCCGGGGCATCTCCCCGCAGCGTCCTGGCGCCACCGGCAGCCCCCGGCCGCGCCGAAGTGCGCCCTTCGGATGTCATCCAATCGGTAGAGCGGGGCCTGTGCATCCTCACCGCCTTCGATGAAAGCCACCCGGCCATGAACCTTGCGCAGCTGTCCGAGCGGTGCCGGCTTCCGCGCTCGGCGGCCCGCCGCTTCGTCCTGACCCTGGCCTCCCTTGGCTACCTTGAACAGCAGGGCCGGAGTTACACCCCCACTCCCCTGGTCCTGGAACTGGGATACTCCTTGCTGTCCGGGCTTTCGCTGGCCGACGTGGCCAAATCCCGCCTTGAGGCACTGGCGCGGAGGCTGGGAGCCTCGGTTTCCATCGGCGTCCTGGACGGTTTGGATGTGCGTTACGTGGCCAGGGCCAGTGCACCGAGTCCGCTGATCGTCAATATCCGCCCGGGCACCCGGGTTCCGGCAGAACGCACGGCCATGGGCCAGGTGCTCCTGTCCCTCCTGCCCGCCGATGCACTCAAGGGCGTCAGGCATTCCGCGGGTAGAGACACAGCAACCAGCGGGCTTGAAGACCTCGACGACACGCTTGCGGCCGTTCGGGAGCAGGGTTGGAGCTACGTTGACCAACTACTCGAAGCGGGCATCCGCGCCGTCGCGGTCCCCCTCCGAAACCGGCGGGGTGAGGTGGTGGCCGCCATGAGCGCCTCAGTCCACGAGGCCACTACTCCGGACCGAGACATGACCACAAATTTCCTTCCCGCGCTGAGAGATGTGGCTAACGAATTCGTGACCGATTTGAGGGACGGCCTGAGCATCTAGACTATCCGCTTTACGCGCAACAGATCACCAAGCGGACAAAAATGTTGCCCTACCTCGCTAAGGGTGGTTATATTCATCACACCCTCAATTTTGTTTCGCGATGTCCCGCGGCAACGACGCCCCTTCAGAATGGGATACACATGACTACTCTCGGCACTGCCCGAATCTCCAACGCCACCGTCGATCCATCCAAGAGCCGCTACCGCTGGGTGGTCCTGCTGCTGTGCTGGTTGGCCTTCACCATGACCTCCGTTGACCGCTCCACCTGGGGTCCGGCATCCATCTTCGTCGGCGAAGACCTCGGCGTGCCGCTGGCCAGCCTGGGCCTGTTCGCCACGTTCTACTACATCGGATACGTCGTTTCGAATGCCGGAAGCGGATTCCTTACGGACAGGCTCGGCGGCCGCCTCCTCATTTCCGTGTCCCTGGTAGGTGCCGGAGCCGCCATGATATTTTTCGGTTCCACCACGTCCGCGGGGATTGGCATGGCCGTCCAGGCCCTCATTGGCCTCTTCGCCGGAGCCGAATACGCCGCCGGCATCAAGTTGATCTCAAGCTGGTTCCGGCCCGAGGAGCTCGGCAAGGCCATGGGGATCTACACTTCCGCGACGTCGCTGGGGGTCGTGGTGGCCAACACCGCCGTCCCCTACCTCATCCAGCACTACTCCTGGCACGCCTCGTATCTGCTTTTTGGTGCTATTTCCATCGCCGCCGGCGCAGTTTGCTACACCATCCTGAGGCCCGGCCCGGTGGTATCCAAGGCCACCCAGAGCGCACAAGGCCGGTCGGGCCTCATCGAATTGGCACGCAATAAGAACCTTCTCCTTCTGGCTCTCGCAGGATTCGGCGGCTTCTGGGGAACCTACGGCTTCATCACCTGGTCCAATGCCCTCATGATCAAGGGGCACGGCATAGACCCCGTAGTGGCCGGCGGCATCGTTGCCATCTATGCAACCCTCGGGGTCCTGGGCAAGCCCCTCATTGGCTGGGTAGCCGACAAATTCAACGGCGCCCGCAGGGTTCCGGCCATGGTAGTGCTCGGTTGCTTCTCGGTGATGCTCGTCGTGTTCGGCCTGCTGGACAACGCCGTCGCCTTCTTCATCGCTGCCCCGCTGCTCGGACTCGGCGCCTACTGCTACCTTCCGCTCATCGTGGCCCTCGTTCCCCGGCTCGTCAGCAGCCGTGTCCTCGGCGGAGCCGCCGGAATGACAAATGCCATGTGGCAGGTCGGAAGCGTTCTGGTCCCCCTCGCGGTGGGCGCCGTCTTCGCCGCCACGGACAACTCCTTTATGGCCGCCCTCATTACGCTCGCTGCCGGCCCGTTCCTCGGCATGATCATCATGTACTTCGTCAACGAACGCCCCGACGACGTTGAAATCGCCGTGACAAGTGAGGGCAAAGCCTAGATTCCTTCACATCGGCCCATCCCTAGTCTTCTGGAAAGGGGTGGGCCCCGGCCTTGCCGGACGAAACCCATGGCGATGAGGGACGGTAGGCAGCAGCTACGTTCAGAAACCGGCATGCTGGCGCTGTGGCCGTTCCTGTTCCCAGGAACGAGCCCCAAAAAATGTAAGGCTCGTGTACACCCCAATCTGACAACGCCTGCGGGCAGATCTTGACTTCCTTGTAGGACAAGCCTGGAACTCAACCTCACAGGCAAGGGGTTGGAGGTTACCGTGAGTGGACAGCGGATCGGGTACGTGCGGGTCGGCACCCTTGACCAGAACGAGAAGCGCCAGCTCGAAGGCCAGATTCTTGACCGGGACTTTACGGATAAGGCCTCCGGCAGGGACATTTCCCGGCCACAGCTCTCCGAGCTTCTACGTTTCGCCCGCGATGGGGACACGGTGGTGGTGCACAGCATGGACCGGCTCGCCAGGAACCTTGACGATCTGCGGGCCCTGGTTCAGGGCCTTACCCGCAAGGGTGTGCGCGTGGAGTTCGTCAAAGAGAGCCTGTCCTTCACTGGCGAGGACTCTCCCATGGCCAACCTCATGCTCTCGGTCATGGGCGCGTTCGCCGAGTTCGAACGCTCCCTTATCCGCGAACGGCAGCGCGAAGGCATCGCCCTCGCCAAGCAGCGCGGAGCCTACAAAGGGCGGAAGCGGACACTCTCGCCGGAACGGGCCGCCGAGCTGGTCCAACGCGCCGGCACCGGGGTTCCGAAAGTCACCCTTGCCCATGACTACGGGATCAGTAGGGAGACCGTCTACCAGTACCTGCGCCACGCCAACCTGGAATGAGACCACTCCCCTGCCAGCCAGCTGGTACAGGAACGCATGATGCATTCTGCCGGTAAACCGGCGCATTCGGAATCTGCCAAGACCGTTGCTTCACTTGCAGGACTTAGTCCCCGAGGACGTGGGTTGCCGCGGGGTCGGAGGCTGCGGGTTGTCAGGGGTTATGAAAGGAGTGCTGCGCGGGCGAAGGCTTGCCCTGGCGCCTTGACGGTGTTTGTTTCGGGACCGAAGGGGCGTTCGAAGATGCCGAGGTTCAGCAGGGCTTCTCGGGCGTTGAGGAGAAGTGCTTGGACGGTGTCCGGTTCGAGTTCGGCTCCGGCGGGGTCGCGCCAACCGAGTGCGCCGAGGCCGAAAGCGACGGCTTCAAGGTAGTCGGCCCAGTTGGTTCGTTTCCCTGCGGCGACTTCGAGCAGGAGTAACAACGTCGCGTCGCGCTCGGAGTCGTGGCGGTGCCGGTGAGCGATGGATCTGACGAGGAAGAGCCACAGGCCTCCGGGATCATCGAACAGCCGCTTTGCGGCGTATGTGAGGACGAGCCTGCCTTTGATTTTGCGGATCAGGCCGAGCCGTTGAGCGCTTTCGCGCAGCTGAAGGACGGGCAGGGTCTGGTCCTCACGGTTGACCTTGCCGATCAAGTCCACGGCCCACCCGAGCTCTGTCATCGCCGCCCGGACCACGACCGGCGGCAACCATCCGGCAGCGGTGAGGGATAGACCGTCAGGCCCGATGCGGCGGGTGAGCCAATGATAGGGGGCGGTCATCGCCGAGGCGATGTCTGCTTCGACCGTTGCGGGGCCGTCGAGGCCCGCGGCGTGCAGGTAGGAACGGAATTCGCGTCGCAGTCCTGGAGGCACGCCATATGCAGCCGTTGGCATCCACATCCGGGCCAATGCATCGATTCCCAAACTGAAGGGCCACTTTCGGGTGTCCGCACCGCTCCGGTTCACCGTCCAACGGCCGCTGTAGCATCGGTCCCTGTCAGCCCATTGGGGACGCCGGGGAAGCACAGAACGGTGTCGACGGTTCCCTGGCTCTGAGCCATCCTGTGCATGATGTTCACAGGAGGTTCACAGTTTTCTGAAAGTTGCCGGACAGCGGACGTCCATAATTTGGTTTGCATGACCACTTCAAACGCACCCTCATTGTCCCGCCGCACGCTCTTGGGCAGCCTGCCCGTCATGGGCCTCTTCGCCCTGGCTGCCTGCTCGTCCACTGCTTCTCCGTCCAGTACAGCGACGGCAAGCACAGCGGCGGCGACGGGCGCCGTGGGTGCTACAGCTACCGCCACGGCAGGTACAACGGCGGCGGGAGCGGGTGGAGTGGCCCGGTTGGCACAGGATTTTCAGGCCACGTTGGGCAGCGATCTGCAGGCCCAACTGCAGCAGGAGTACAGCCTGGCCAATGCCAAGCTCTGGTCTAATCTCCCGCAGGGCCTCCTCTCCGGAGGCATGGGCGGCGGCCCCGGTGGCGGCGGAGGCACTGGGCCCCGCATCGGCCTGAACCTGGCGGACCTTAACGACACTCAACTCGCCGCGTTCAACAAGCTCCTCACCGCAGCCACAGGCACCATCAAGGGCCTGGGCTACGACGAAATCCAGCAGCACCTCAACGCCGACGACTACCTCGCCGCCAACGGCGGCGGCAGCGATTACGGCCGCGCCGGCTACTACATCGCGTTCCTGGGCACCCCGGCCGATACCGGCACCTGGGAGTTCCAGTTCGGCGGACACCACCTCGCCGTCGCCAACACCTACACCAACGGCGTCCTAGCCGGCGCCACCCCCTCCTTCCGCGGCATCGAGCCCAACGGCGCATTCGACTACAACGGCAGCACCAACCAGCCCATGGCCGCCAAAGAAGCAGCATTCGCAGCAGCCCTCACCGCCCTCACCGCGGACCAGCAGGCCACAGCGAACCTCAGCAAGACCTACAGCGACCTCCTCCTCGGGCCAGGCCAGGACTGGGCCTTCCCCACCACCAAGGAAGGCCTGCAGGTCTCCACTCTGTCAGCCGACCAAAAGAACCTGGTCCTCGCCGCGATCGCCGGATACGTCAACGACATCGCTGATGACGACGCCGTGGCCATCCTCAAACGTTACGAAAACGAACTCGACGAGACCTACCTTGCCTACTCCGGCACCACGGCACTGACAGAGCGGAATGACTACATCCGCATTGACGGGCCGTCCGTGTGGATTGAGTTTTCCATGCAACGCGGCATCGTGCTCTCCGGCAACCACCCCCACTCGCTCTGGCGCGACCGCACCACCGACTACGGCGGAACCAAAGCCTGATGCCGCCTGCTCCCGCCCTGGCTGTCGCACCCAAGCCGCGTGCCGCCGTCGTACGATCCCTCCTGGCAGCGCTGCTCATCGTGCTGGCAGCCCTGTCCTTCGGGGCCGCTCCGGCCTCGGCGCATGTCCTGCCATCCTCCAGTGTGCAACTGAATGTGCGGGAGGAAGCGATCGATGCCGTGGTGAAGATCCCCGTCGATGACCTGGAGGATGCAAGCGGCATCGACCTGGGCGACGGGAAAGCCGAAGCGGTGATAGCACACGAGCAAGAAATTACAAGCTACCTGCTCGCACACTTCGCCCCATCAAGTGATGCGGGTCAGGCATGGTCTGTCACCGTCGGCGACCTGAGGGTGACCGACGCGGGAAGCATCTCCACGACCGGCATCTACGAGGAACTCGGCACCACTTTCACGCTCACCCCGCCGGCCGGGAGTGACGCCCGGTCGTTCAACCTGGGCTATGACGTGGTGGTGGACCAAGTGGTGACCCATGTGGTCCTGGTCAGCGTCGCCTCGGACTGGCCCGGAGGCGTAGTCAACGGGTCGTACCAGGTGGGAACCATCCGCCTGGACACGGCCTCAGGCGCTGTCCAGTCCCTGCACGTGGACCTGGGCGGCGCCAGCACGGCCAACGGGTTCATCAGCATGGTGAACCTGGGCATCCAACACATCCAGGAAGGCACCGACCACCAACTGTTCCTCCTCACCCTGCTGCTACCGGCACCCCTGCTGGTTGTCCGCCGCGGTTGGGCAGGTCCCGCGCCGGCGAAGAAGGCCGTGCGCCGTATCGCGGGGATCACCTTGGCGTTCACCGCGGGCCACTCACTGACGCTGGCCCTGGGAACACTCGGCGTACCGGTCGCCGCGGCACCCGTCGAGGCGCTCATCGCCTTCAGCATCCTGGTCGCCGCCGTTCACGCCGTACGGCCCCTGTTCGCCGGTAAGGAAGCCATCGTCGCCGGGTTCTTCGGCCTGATACACGGCCTGGCATTCTCCGAAACGCTGCGCGAACTCGACCTCACCGGCACACGCCTAGGGCTGTCGCTGCTCGGCTTCAACCTGGGCGTCGAGATCATGCAGCTCGCCGTGGTCGCGCTCGTCCTGCCGCCACTCATCGTCTTCGCCAAGTTAGGTGCCTACCGAGGGCTACGCGTTGTTGCCGGTTTCCTGGCAGGTGTTGCCGCCGTGGGATGGCTGGTCGCGCGGCTCGGATACCCGAACATCCTCGCCACAGCAGCGGACACCCTTGGAACAGCACCTATACCAGTGCTTGCCGGTTTGTGGATAGTGGTTGGCTTCCTGGTTGTGGTCCGGCGGCGCCAACAGCCTCGCTGCCCTAACAGTGACACGCGTCCAACGATTCAGCCAGTCGCACCCGGCACAATGAACGGCTAAACCAGTCACGGTCCGTATTGAGACGTGCCTACTAATCGGCGCTGTTCAGCGAATTTACCCGTCCCTTAGGTCCTGGCTCAGCTGACGCTCGAAGAGAGCGCGCCGCTCACTGCAGAACGACGCCCCTTTCCCGCTCCTCTGTCTGAGGAAACAGTCACTTCAGGGCTATCTGTGCCGAAGCGATGCTGCTATCCCGAGGCGCTCGGACTCGGAGTCTGCGTGCCCGAACGGTCCGGGCCCCCACGGTTGCCGCCGCGCCCGCGAACTCCCGAACCCTGATCCTCCGTCGCGGTCACCGTGAAATTCTCATCCAGCAACACCGTGGCACGGGTGCCATCGGCCTTGGTGATGTGAGCTTCGTAGGTCGCTCCATCAGCGTCAGTCTCCATCCATTCTATGGTCGCATCAGGCTGGGCGGCTTTCACCGCAGCTTCCACCTTGGCCGCGGTGTCACCTGTCAGGATCTCCTCCGTCTGACCGTTGGCTTGATGTGGGCCGCGGGGACCCTGGCCGGCGCCCGACGCCTGCCCTGAGCCGCTGGAGGGTGATGCCGAACTTGACGGGCTTTTGACCCATTCCATGCCCTCCACCCTTGGAAACCAATCAGATGAGAACAACGCTGGGGTGGGTCCAACTCAAACCGTCACAACCTACCCGGCGAGTCAAAGGTGGGCTCAAATCAAACCGTCACACCGGATCCAACTCAAACTGCCACAACCGCCCCGCGGTGGTTCTGGTCGTTGCGGCTGCTTTCTCTTGGCTTGGCTTAACGGGTCGTCGTCATCCTGCGGCTGCGCCGGCGCCAGAACGGATCCTCTCTGTTGGCCTCCGCTCCCCCAAACACGATCTTGGTCGGCCGCACGAGCCCTGGTGCCGGGTCAGCTCCCATGGCTTAGATAGCGGGCCGGTCAGCCGCGGGGTTTTTTCCGTGTGCAGTCAGGGGCCCTGCTGGGCTGAGCCTGTTCGCTGTCTCGGTGAGCTCCCGGGGGAGGAAGGGTTTGGTCAAATCCCGGATTGCTTGGTCATCTTCGATGACCGGGCAAAGTCCCCGTGAAATCAAAAGTATCCTCCGTTCCCTTGTCCTTGCTGCACAGTGTCGGGTGTTGACCTCAAGCCCGATCGAGGCAGTTGCTCGCATTCGGACGGCCCTGTACGGGCCTCAGTGCTGCCTTGTTTGCGCTTCAATGGTGGAGGGTGAGAGCACCATGTTCACCATGTCAGCGGCGAAGGTCGGTTCTATCGGGGAACGCGCGAGTACCCGAAGGAGAAGGGCTCCGATGAGCGCTTCGGCCACACGGTTCATCGGCACGTCCGGACGTAATTCTCCGGCTTTGATACCCTGCTGGATTCTGGCTTCGATCGTATGACCGCCACCGAAGCGCGCGTCGAAGTGCGCGGCGACATCGGGATCACCGGCCGCTGCGGAGATGAGCGACAGGAGCAATCGGTTATTGTTCTCGGACTGGAAATAGTCGGCGACGCCGGCGTACCAGGAAGCGATGTCATCGACGACATGTCCGGATGTAGGTGGATCGAAGCGGTCATTCGGTAGCAGGTATCCATCCGCGAGGCATTCGGCGATCAGGGCACTTTTTGACGGCCACCAACGGTAGATTGTCTGCTTTCCCACTTTGGCGGCCGAGGCTATGCCTTCCATCGCCAACCGTTCATAGCCGCTGGATACGAAGAGCGACGCGGCGGCACTGAGGATGGCGACTCGCGCTGCTTCGCTGCGCTGGGCACCGGCGCGGTGGTTGGTCAACATCATCACACCAGCCTAATTGGTCATAAGACAAGACGCACCGTATCGTCTAAGCGTCGGTGTTTCCTGAAGCAAGGATTTCTCATGGCCCTGTTCCTTTATCGTCTCGGCTCGTGGGCTGCAGCTCATGCCTGGCGGACCCTCGGAGCGTGGGCTGCCATTCTCGCCCTGGCCGTGGGTTCCTTTCTGTCCTTCGGTGGCCCGCTGGCCTCCAGCTTCGATATTCCCGGCACGGAGGCGGCGAAGGTCACCGACGAGCTCGCCGAGAAGCTGCCGGACCTCAGCGGCGGGTCAGGGGCTGTCGTTCTGCAGACCGCTAACGGTCAGCCCTTCACACAGGCTCAGAAGGACGCCGTTGCAGACCTGGTCACGGACGCGGGGAACCTCGCCGATGTGTCCGCTGTCATCGACCCGTTCGACACGGAGGCGCAGCTCGCCGAGCAGGAGAAGAGACTGACCGACGGCCGTGCGCTGATTGACGCAGGCCGTGCCGAGCTTGACGCCGGGCAGGTGCAACTCGATGCGGGGCTGAAGCAACTCCAGGCAGCGCAAGCCCAGCTGGACATATCCCGAGAGGGCGCGACAGGAGCAGCGGCCCAGGCTCTCGTGACCCAGCAGATCCAGCTCGACACTCAGGCAGCCACGCTCGACGCGCAGCAGAAGACTCTCGATGACGGAAGAGCGAAGCTCGAGGAGCAGAACCGGCAGCTCGAGGACGGTGCCGAGCTCCTTTCGTTCGCCGAGAACATCGGCTCTGTGTCCGACGACGGCACGACGGCCATCATCAATGTCAGCTTCGACGTTCCGCAGCTCAAGCTGAGCAACGAGACACGCGAGGGCGTCATCGATTACGTTGCGCAGCATCCGATCGAGGGTGTGAGCGTTGAGTACGCGAACTCCCTCGCCCAGGCCACACCCAGTATCTTCGGCCCGGGCGAGGTCATCGGCCTGATCATCGCGGCCATCGTCCTGTTCGTCATGCTTGGCACAGTCCTGGCCGCGACACTGCCGCTGGTCAGCGCCATCGTGGGCATCGTAGTCGCTTTGACGGCCTCGCTGGCATTCTCCGGGGCCGTGGAGATGGCTTCGGTGACACCGGTCCTTGGCCTGATGCTGGGCCTCGCGGTCGGCATCGACTACTCGCTGTTCATCCTCAACCGTCACCGCAAGCAACTCATCGCCGGTACGGGCCTGCACGAATCCATCGGACTCGCCAACGGTACCGCCGGCAACGCGGTGGTCTTCGCCGGCTCCACCGTCGTCGTCGCACTGCTGGCCCTGAACATCACCGGGGTGCCGTTCCTCGGCCTGATGGGCACGGTCGGTGCCGTCAGCGTCGCTGTCGCTGTCCTCGTGGCTATCAGCCTCACACCGGCATTGCTCGGACTCGTCAAGTACCGGGTCCTGTCCCGCCGCGAACAGGCCCACCGCGGGGACCCCGCACAGAACCGGGTGGACAAGCAGATCACCCCGATGCGGACCGGCCGCGCCGTGCTCAGCGTTATCGCCGGAGCCGCTATGCTGCTGCTGGTCGCCGCACCAGCCCTGTCGATGCGCCTCGGTCTTCCCGACGGCTCCTCCGAACCGCAGGACTCCACGCAGTACAGGGCTCACCAGATCACGACCGAGAAGTTCGGCGATGGCGTCAACGGCACCCTGCTCGTCACCGCCCACCTCCCAGAGGGAACGACCGACGAGACCATCCTGACAGAACAGCTCAACACCGCCCGCTCAATCGGCCGGCAGGACGACGTCACCGCCGTCGCCCCGATCGCCGTGTCCGAGGACAACACCCTCGCCGCGTTCCAAGTCATTCCCGCTGGCGGCCCTAACGACGCCTCGACCGAGGACCTCGTGCGCAGCCTCCGAGCACTGCCCGCCCCCGACGGATCACATCTGGGCGTAGCAGGTCAGGCAGCGACTAACATCGGCATCTCCGGCAACCTCGCCGACGTGCTCCCGCTTTACGTGGCCGTCGTCGTCGGCCTGTCCTTCCTCATCATGGTCGTCGTGTTCCGGTCCCTGCTCGTGCCGCTGATCGCAACCGCCGGGTTCATCCTTTCCCTCATCGCCACCTACGGGGCCCTCACCGCAGTCTTCCAATGGGGCTGGCTAGGCAACCTCTTCGGCATCCACGACCCCGGACCGATCCTGAGCTTCCTCCCGGTCATCCTCGTGGGAATCCTCTTCGGCCTCGCCATGGACTACCAGCTGTTCCTCACCGCAGGGATGCGCGAAGCCTTCGTCCACGGCTCCGCAGCCCGCCTCGCCGTCGTCCAAGGCTTCCGGGCCGGCCGCTCCGTCGTCACCGCAGCGGCCCTGATCATGGTCTCCGTGTTCAGCGGCTTCATCTTCGCGCACTCCACCATCATCAGAGCCGTCGGCTTCGGGCTCGCGTTCGGCGTCCTCGTCGATGCCTTCATCATCCGCATGCTCGTCGTCCCCGCCCTCATGCACCTGCTCGGACCCAGCGCCTGGTGGATACCGGCGTGGCTCGAACGGATCCTGCCCAACGTTGATGTCGAAGGCGCCGCCCTCGAACGCCAACACCCACCCCACCACGCCACCAGTCAAACCACTAAGCCAGCCGAACAACAGCTTTCCCGATAAAAGGACGACCCAGTCCTGACATCGGCGCACGGCCCGCGGATCCGGCCACCACCCGCGCAACAGCGAAGTGAAGGTGCGACAAAAGGATCCGCCGTGAGGTGCTGCCCTCGCGTTTGCATCAGTTTCTTCAGCTAGCCTCGTTGGCTACGAACGTGTTTGGACCAGGCAGCAGTCCAACGACCGGCAGCAGGCAGACCTATCTGCCGCTGTCGTTCGAGGCGATGACCTCTAGGTTCCCTTCGCCTTAGGTGTGACTTGGGCACACCCAAAGTTGACACACGGCGGCGGCTGTCGGGTCCTCTAAAGAACCGGAACGATTTATGTTTGGACAAGAAGTGGGTGCGCCCGCCCACAGCCGGGGACAATCCTTGTAGGTTATCCACTGCTACTGCTGCTAGGGAGCGCCAACGGCTCCCAATTTCAAGCCGTGGATAACCTGAATTGTCCCCAGCCATGGACGGTAAGAGTGGCCACCAGTTCCGGCCGCGTGATCCGCAAGCGTGGTCGCCCAGCGGCGGCAGCTAGACGGAATCTTCATTACCGCGTTCCGAAAGCACCTGACAACAGGGGCATTCGCTTATGGTCGAACGATGCAGCGGAAGCCGATGTGCGACATGCCCGAGCCTATCGGCTGCGCATGGCGTGCAGCTGGCCTGAAGCGCTGGCAGTAGTTTTCAGCGCACAGGTGTGACCCTCCTTTCAGGACCCGGCGCGGTGTTTGTGCTTCGCCTGGCAGGGTCGGGTCCTCACTGCCTGCGCTCTTGATCACCCGTGGATCGGACATGGGCGCGCAACAACTCGGACCTGTCGTCTCCCGATGATCGTTCCGGTAGAAGTCAGAGGTCCACTCCCAGACGTTGCCAGCCATGTCGTACAGGCCGTGTCCATTTGGTGGGAAGGAGCGCACCGGCATGGTCCGGCGTTCAGCGATGGGTTTGAGGTTCTGCCATGGGAATTCCCCGACCCAGTAGTTGGCCATAGCACGGCCAACCGGAGTGAGCTCGTCGCCCCACACATACTTCGCTCCCACGAGACCCCCACGCGCGGCGAATTCCCATTCGGACTCCGTCGGCAGTTCCTTTCCTGCCCACGCGGCGTAGGCGGTGACGTCTTCCCAGCACACGTGGGTCACGGGGTGAAGCAGACGACCTTCGACAGTGGATTTCGGGCCCTCTGGATGTGCCCAGTCCGCACCGGGAATGTAACGCCACCAGTTCTGCCATTGTGTGAGGTCGACCGGCCCGCGGGTCGGCGAGAAGACGAGAGAACCGGGCACCAGCAAGGAGGCATCGATCCCGGGGTAGAGCGACGGGTTAAGCGGTCGCTCAGCGACGGTGACGTAGCCGGTCGCTCGTACGAAGCGCCTGAACTGCGCTACCGTCACCGTATTTTCGTCCATCCAAAATCCACCGAGGGTGACGTCATGGACGGGTCCCTCTTCCGGGTAGTCCTCGAGGTCAGATCCCATTCGGAAAGTTCCCTCCGGGATCCAGACCATGCCCTTCTTTAGCACCTCTGGCCTCGTCATCGGCTCAACCATCGCTTGCCGATGGCGCGAGGTCGGCTTTGAATGGCGGGCAGGTGGCGGCAACGTCATGCTCGCTGCCGGACCAGCCGTGATGCGCTGGATCAGAACGCCGGCCACAGTGCTCCCCGCTTAGGGCTGGCAGGTGTTGGCGGATAGGACTCTGGCTTTGCATCGTCACTGCAGGACGATGGAGGTGTCGTAGATATCCTCGGGTGTGATCGCGCCCTCATCGACGAAACCGAGCGCGACCGTGGAGTCTATGACGCCCTGGATGCCGGCGGGGTCGGCCGCTCCGCCAGACAGGTAGTAGCCGCTGGAGATAAGACGTGCATAAATGTACTCGGCGAGCTCGACGGCAATCGCGGGGTCGAGTTTTCCGACGTCCTTGATCGTCGCGATGACATCTGCCTTGTTAGCGGGGTCGAGCATGTAGTCCAGTGCCTTCTGCTCCGCTGCGAAGACCTTCTTCAGGGTTTCGGGGTTCCTCGCGGCGTAATCGTCGGTGGTGGCCACGCCGCTGCCAAAGTACTTGTCCGCGGGGAGATGCTCGACGAGGTCGTCGAGCTCGGAGAAGCCGGCCTTTTCGGCCTGGAAGTCAAACGGGGTCGTCAAGATCGTGGCATCGACGGTTCCGGATGAGAGCGCGGCGAAGCGGTCGGTGGACGATCCGGCATATGCCACGGTGACGTCGTCCGGGAAGTTGAGGCCACCTTGCTCGGCCATCAGTCTGGTGAAGTAGAAGGTGTTGTCCTGCTGGGAGGCCACCATGATGTTCTTACCTTTGAGGTCCGCCCAGCTCGTGATCCCTTCCTTTGCGTAGACCTTGTTCGGGAGGACTGAGGCCGACGTGAAGAAGCGAACTTTGATCGGCCCGCCCGCCGCGACGGTGCAAGCAACATCGTTCGTGGAGCACTCACCGAGGTCGAGCGCGCCGGCGATCAGTTGCTGGCAGACCTTTCCTGACTGGCCTGTAACCACACTCTCGAGTTTGATGCCCTCGTCGGCGAAGAACCCCTTGGCTTCTCCGATGATGGTTGGGAGCGAGGTGACGGATTGCGAGGTGATGCCGTACTTGACGGTGATGGTACCGTCAGCCTCGGCCTGCGGCTGGCCACCGCCGCCGCAGGCGGCGAGGCTGGCGATCAGGACCGCAGCCCCGGCGCAGGTGCCGAGAGTGCGCCGGGCAATTCGCCCCGTTTTTCCATGGACTTTACTCATCGTCTTCCTCATTCTGTTGAGTCCTCGGATTTCGAGGGACTGGTGGGTGGGGTGCACGCGGCACAACCGGGGTGTGGATCCTGAGAGCAGTTAGCCGCTCTGCTCGGGCCTGGGCGTTCGTGGTCGACGGCAGGAGCCTCATGCTCGGTGTCGTAGGTGACGGCATAACGGTCCCCCCGTACCCAGGCATACCCGAGCTCTATGAAACGTCCGTCCGAGGTGAACAGGGACCGCTCGATGTGCAGAGCTGGTGTTGACGGTGGCACGCTAAGGAGTCGAGCGGTCATCGGGTCTGTTGCCCGCGCCTCTACCGTCCTGCTGGTTCGTGCCACCGATGCGCCCGAGGTCTCCTGAATGACCTCGTAGATGGACTTGTCGGTCGGCGGCGGGTTCACTAGCAGGATCGCGAACGTGCTGGCGGGAAGGTGGGAACGCCAGATCGCCTGTGGTGCCCCCTCGAGGATCGTGAGGCGTTCCCAGTAGACAAAGAACTCTTCCTCGGGTCCGAAGCGTGCTCGAAGGTAGGGCGTTGTGGGCACGATCTCCAGATCCACGTTCAGGTTCTCGATGCGGGGAGTCAATTGTGGCAGCGCAGCAGCGAATCCGGCTTCGGCGTCGTACGGCCGCGCGTGCCGATCGACGATCAATGTCGTTCCAACACCCTTACTCCTGAGCAGAATGCCTTCGTCGACGAGTAACGCCAGTGCCTCTCGCATCGTGTTACGGGAGACTTGGTATTCGCGGGCGAGGTCCTCCTCAGGGGGAAGGCGAAACCGCGGCCTGGCAGAAACGATCTGCGAACGCAGCAGATCCCTGACCCGCGTCGCCCGTCCTCGCCGTGAGCGCGGCGCCTCGGCGGAGCGACTCATCGGCCCTCCAACGGTTTCCAGGTGGCGCGCCGGCCCACCGTTTCCTTTGCGAGGAGCAGGAAGACTAACGCCATTGTCAGCGCAAGCGCCGCCGTGGCCCCTGCAGCCAGTTGGTTGCCGCTCAGGTCCACTAACGCGCCGATCGCAATCGGACCCACTAAGCCACCGAAGTCACCGAAGGTGCGATAGACGCCCACTCCTATGCCTGACATCGCCGGTGGCACGACATCGGCGAGATAAGCCGCGGGGGTCGCGCCCGAGAACCCGTTGGCCAGGCCCACGATGACGAACGCAACGAAGAACAAGAGCCAGTGATGGGAGAAGGAGAAGATGACGTAACCGACAGCCGTGATCACCAGTGAGACAACAATGGGTATCTTGCGGGTTTTATCCGAGATGCGGCCAACGAGACGCACTTGCAAAAGATTCACGACCGTCAATGCACTCAGGGCAATCCCAAGCGTCATGACCGATATGCCCGCCGATGAGTATGCGATCAGCGGCACAAGGGTCTGCATACCGCCAAAACGGAGGAAGAAGACGCTGAAGCCGACAAGAGAAGCGGAGTCGAAGCTCGGGTCGCGGAAGAGATGCATCGGCTTTACGGAGCCGCGCTCCTCCCTCTCTCGCGCTTTCACAGGCTGTCGAGGCAGTCGAACCATTGCGACGACCACCATCGCAAGACAAATGCCGCTCGCAATGAAGTACGCTCCTCGCGGACCCCAAAGAGTCGCTGTGATGCCGCCAAGCGCGGGGCCAATCGCGCCGCCAGCCAGCTGGAACGCCTGCAGTGTGGCCATCGACCGACCCCGACTCTCCACCTCGGTCATATCGGCGAGGAGTGCCTGGCCCACGGTGATGACCACGCCTCCGAACAGCCCGAGCACAGCCCGCAAGATGAAGAGCACCTCAAGGTTCTGAGCTCCAGCGGTGACCGCGAGAACGACTGCGACCCCTGCAGAGGCGGCGATAATGACGACGCGGCGGTCGGCCCGGTCCGCGAGGATCCCGGCCGGGATGTTGACGAGCAGCCGGGACATGCTAAAGGCCGCCACCACCAGCCCGAGTTGGAACGCGGACGCGCCGAACTCCTCGGCGTATACCGGCAGGACCGGGATGATCAGACCCCATGAAGCCTGGGTGAGTGCCACCAGTCCGCAGACGATGACCAGGGCGGCGGGGGTGGAGGCCGTGGAGGGGCCGCTCACGCTTCGAGCCTTGCCGACTCCCTTACCTGCGACTCGATCTCACCCCATATGTAGTCGACATACGACGTGAACCTCGGATCGCGCTTCACGTCAAGTGTCCTGGGCTTAGGAAGGTCAATATCGAGCGTCGTCGCGATCCGACCGGGACGCGCCCTCATCACGACGACGCTGTCGGCGAGGAAGACGGCCTCATCAATTTGGTGTGTGATGAATAGGACCGTGGAACCCGCCCGATTCCAGATCTCCAACAGTTCCTCCTGCATGACCTCGCGCGTCTGAGCGTCCAGCGCTGAGAAGGGCTCGTCCATCAGCAGCACCTTCGGTTCGAGTGCCAAGGAACGTGCGATATTCACGCGTTGGCGCATGCCGCCGGACAGTTGGTGCGGGTGAACATCCCCGAAACCGACAAGCCCCACGAGGTTGATCATCTCGTCGGCTTTGGCTGTGGCCGTCCTCTTGTCGACGCCACGGGCGCGAAGACCGAAGGCGACGTTCTCGCGCACCGTCTTCCACGGCAGCAGCCGGTCATTCTGAAAGACGAAGCCCATCTCCGCGTTGGGGCCTACGACCGCCTTATCCCCGACGGCGACTCCGCCTTCGTCCGGACGGATGAGTCCCGACAGGATTTTAAAGAGCGTGCTCTTGCCACAGCCGGACGGGCCGACCAACGCGACCACTTCACCTTGCATGACGGTAACGTCAATGTTTTGGAGCACTTGCAGGGGTGCCGCTTGCTTGCGTGCGAAGGCATGGGAAACACCATCGATCGACAGCGCAGGAAGCTCCCGTACGGAGGGTGTGGTTTCAGTCATCTCAGTCCTGGATCGTCGTGAATGGAATGGGGCAGCGGTCACAGATCATGCCTGCCGCCAAGGAGCGAACTTGTTCTCGACTGCCTGCGCGATCGCGGTGAGCAGCACGCCAGTCACCGCAAGCACGATGACGCACACGAACAGACCCGCCATATCGAAGGCGAGCTGGGCCTCCTGAATGCGGAGCCCAAGTCCGGCCTGGGCTCCGAATAGCTCGGCCACGACCACGCCGATGATGCACTTTCCGATCGCGAGCCGGATGCCGGTGAGAATGAAGGGGAATGCCGAGCGGATGTACACCTGGGTGAAGAGTCCGAAACCTTTGAGGCCCATGATCCGTGCCATCTCGACGAGGTCGGGTGGCGTCTCACGGGTACCCGTCTCGGTGTTGACGATAACCGCAAACACGCCGACGAGGGTGATGACTAGGACCTTGCCCATGGGGTCCAGGCCGAACCAGAGGATGAACAGCGGCGACAGGGCGATCGTTGGAGTTGCGTAGAGAGCCGAGATCCAAGGCTGGAGAACTGCCCTGATCCCCGGCGAGAGCGCGACCAGCAGGCCTACCGGGATGCCGATGACGATCGAGAGCACCATGCCGCCCCCGAACTCCTGACCGCTGACGATGACATCGTGCAGCAGGTCTTCGTCTGTGAACATCGTGCCTATGCGTTGCAAGATATCGATTGGGCCGACCAGAAATAGTTTGTTGTGAACCACATAGCGGGAGATGAGCTCCCAAGCCGTGAGGCCCAAGACAACGGAGGCGACGGACATCCAACTTAGCCCCTGAATGGCGAAGCGATTCCTCAGCGGACTCTGTTTTTGAACATTCCCAACGACAGCGGCTGGCATCGCGGCCGGTGCCGCCTCGATGATGGCATTCGTCATGTGCTTTCTCCTAGGGTGGTCAAGACTGCAAAGGGGCATGGGTTCTCATGCCAGGCGAGTGAACAGGCCGGGGTCATAATCGGGTCGCATATCACTCTGGAAATCCCACAAGACCTTGTCGGGCGGGTAGGCACCACTCCAGACTCTGTCGAGCCAGTCGAGGATCGAGATAAACGCCTCGTTGGCCTCTCGGTGGCGATATCTACCAGGCAGAGTGTCGTTCAGCCATCCGTGCGGCATATCCCGCCAGATCCGGAAGCTGTAGCTCTTTCTGTGCCTTTCGAGGCTGTCACGCAGCCGCAGCACATCCGGCACGCTGCATACCCAGTCGGCCTCAGCCCAGACACCCAAGAAAGGCGCCGTGCATGCCCCGATCATCTCTTCGTACGGCACCGGTCGCATATCGGACGGCGCAGCCCACTCACGCTCCTGGCAGCCGCCATACATGATGACGTTTGCCGTAACTTCCGGATTCACGGAGTTGGCGAGAATCGGGTACGCGCCCGATGCGCAGATTCCCACGACTGCGACCCGGTCAGGATCGCCGCCGTTCTTCTTCGCATAGTCGATCGAGGCGTTGATGTGCCGCTGGATGGTCGCGTCCGGCGCGTCGGCGCTGATGTCACCGCGCGCAAGCGCGGCCTTGTCACCGTCCCAGTCGGAGTATAGATCGGGGGCGATGCCGAGATAGCCGGCGCTGGCGAACTGCTGGGTCAGATCGCACGTGTGTTTGACCAGGCCGTATCGTTCGTGACAGAGGATGATGATCGGCTTGAGCTGATCACCGCCAGCGATGGAGACGAACGCATCGGTCTCCTCCGCGACCGACCTCATCTCGCCCGGGGCAAGAGCTGACGTGTCCAAGTCTCAGACCGCCGTCTCGACAAGTACACGGTTGTCAGCGCCGTACTTGTCGACCCACTCGAGAACCTCATCCAGCGGCAGCACATCGGCATACTTCTCATGCATGTCGAACAGGTTGATCGCGCGGCTGGCCTCATGGCGATCGTAGGTGCACTCCTCGGCCACCACCACCCGATAGCGATAGGCGGCGGCATCGACGACGCTGGCCCGCACACAGCCGGAGGCACTCTCGCCACCAACAATCAAGGTGTCCACGCCCAGCCAATTCAGCAAGGCCGGGAGCGGTGTGCCCCAAAACGCACTGGGTGCCGTCTTCTGCAGAACCACCTCAGTTGACAGCGGCGCTGCGTCGGGCATGATCTGCGAACGGGCCGTGTCGGCCGGCTTCGAGGGGACGAGCTTGCCGCGGTCGTCGCCGGCGTGGACCATCGGCGACCAGCCCATCATGTTGTTGCCATGCATGGCGGTGATGTGAATCACCGGGATATTGGCTGCGCGAGCATGCTCAAGCAGCGTCTTGACATGGGCCAGCGCCGTCCAGGCATCTTCGCCCATGGCAGACGGGTTCGACTTGATCGCTTCAAGTAGCGGCACACCCGGCTCGCTGAAGACGCCCTGATAATTGTCGATCATCAACAGTGCGGGCGTCGAGCCCCAGCCAACCGGCTTGCGCTTGTTGGCGATAGCGACGTGGTCCTGGTCGCGTTCGGTTAGGAATGTGTCCCACACTCGGGTCATGGCGAGGCTCCTCGATAACAGTGATTAGTTCGATCAGATTGCCACCCCGCTGTTTCGCACGGATTTCGCCATCGATTCCGATTGTTTCGCCACTTATAACACTTGTTTTACGCGGTGATAGCGGCACTTTCGCCAGTTATCTAGTCCCGACAGGTGCACTTCTGCTACCTACGGCCTGCAAGGCGCGCCGATAAAGTTGCCTCGAAACGATCAGTAAGAGAATTGGCGCGATATAACAAGAGTGAGTAACCGGGAAGAAGCAGATCTCGGATTAGCAGGAACCGGGTCCAGCTCTCCGGAAAAGATTTTGGAGCCCCCGACAGCAACCGCACGGTTAGCAACCGTTACCTTTTTCGTGGCCCGTTCCTATTGCAGGATGAGGGGGTGTTGGCCGGTCGGTCCCGGCATGGTTTCTGCCCCCAGTCGTTCATGATCCGGGGGTGTTGTCACCGGGGCCGGCCTTGGCGGAAGCTGATCGCTGATAGAGGCACGCCGACGGGTCCTTCGTAACGTGGATGCCTACTTCTGCCGCCATTGACCAGCCGGCATGTGACTGAACGCGCGAACAAGGGGGGCGCGTATGGCGGTGATTCTGGATCAGCAAGGTATAGATATTTTCGTGGGTTTGGACGTCGGGAAATCCGGACACCATGCGGTGGCATTGGATCGTGCGGGAAGAAGCTGTTCGATAAGGCCTGCCGAACGACGAATCGCGGTTGAAGGAGATCCTCGGTTCCTTGTTAGGGCATGGAACGGTCCTGCTCTCGTCGTGGATCAACCGGCAACCATCGGAGCACTGCCCGTTGCGGTCGCCCAGGCTGCCGGCGCGACGGTCGGCTATCTGCCGGGCTTGGCGATGCGCAGGATCGCGGATCTGCATCCGGGCCAGGCCAAAACCGATGCTCGTGATGCCGCGATCATCGCCGAAGCGGCTCGGTCCATGCCGCACACACTGCGCTCGATGATGAGCAAAACTTGGGGTGGAAGCTAGCTCCGGAGGGGGTAGGCCCGTTCGGTCCTTTTGTTAGTAACCTCAACATTTCTTATTCTTAACGGCTTCCGTGGGTTGAACTACACCCCAACCTAACGTCAGCCAAACCAGCCAACTTCGTCAGAATGGGAACGATTCATCCTTTCCTGGACAGGCTTCTCACAGAGTCATAGATCCCATCCGGACACCTTTCGGCACACGAGGCTTCAATGACGGGTCAACAATCGGATTCACGGGGGTCAGCACCGTCGACCAGAATGACAAGCACCAACCCAAAGGTAAAGCCCGGGATAAAACCTTCAGTGATCAAGCGTCCGGCCGGGACGTCAACAGGCCACAGCGGACCGAGCAGCGCTTCATCAGTGGCCGGGACACCGAGGTAATGCACAGCATGCACCGGCTCGCACCGAACCCCGACGACCCGCGCCCACTCGTCCAGACCTTGACCGGCAAAGCAGTTCGCTCGAAGAAATCTGATGCTTTCAGTTGTGGCTGCCACCAGTGCCTCCCCAACGGCTAAGGCACAGAGGAGCCAACCCTTGTAATACAAGTCCAGTACTTGTATCCTAAGAGTGCGGGCAAAGAAGCCTGGCCCCGCCTTAGGAGAATCCATGAGCACCGTCGACCTGATCCGGCACGTCAAACTGTCCACCGCCCGCCTCCCCCTCGCTGTACCCATCAGCGATGCCAAGGTCTTTACCGGCCGCCAGAAGCCCATGACCGAGGTGGTCTTCCTCTTCGCCGAGATCACCACCGAACTGGGCCATACCGGCGTCGGCTTCAGCTACTCCAAACGCGCCGGCGGCCCCGCTCAGTACGCCCACGCCAAGGAAGTGGCCGAGGGAATCATCGGCGAGGACCCCAACGACATCGCCAAGATCTACACGAAGCTCCTCTGGGCCGGCGCCTCCGTAGGCCGTTCCGGCGTCGCCACCCAGGCACTCGCCGCCATCGACATCGCCCTCTACGACCTCAAGGCCAAGCGCGCCGGCCTGCCCCTGGCCAAGTTCCTCGGCTCCTACCGCGACTCCGTCCAGACCTACAACACCTCCGGCGGCTTCCTCAACGCCTCCCTCGAAGAAGTCAAGGCCCGCGCCACCCAGTCCATCGAAGAAGGTATCGGCGGCATCAAGATCAAGGTGGGCCTCCCGGACAGCAAGGAAGACCTCCGCCGCGTCGCTGGCATCCGCGAACACATCGGCTGGGATGTCCCGCTGATGGTGGACGCCAACCAGCAGTGGGACCGCGCCACCGCCCTGCGCATGGGCCGCCAGCTCGAGGAATTCAACCTCATCTGGATCGAAGAACCCCTGGGCGCCTACGACTTCGAAGGCCACGCCCACCTCGCCAACGTCCTGGACACTCCCATCGCCACCGGCGAAATGCTCGCGTCCGTAGCCGAACACAAGGGCCTCATCGACGCCAACGGCTGCGACATCCTCCAGCCCGATGCCCCCCGCGTCGGCGGCATCACCCAGTTCCTCCGCCTCGCCGCCCTCGCGGACGAACGCGGACTGGGCCTCGCCCCGCACTTCGCCATGGAAATCCACCTTCACCTCGCCGCCGCCTACCCGCGCGAGCCCTGGGTGGAGCATTTCGACTGGCTCGATCCGCTGTTCAACGAACGCCTCGAAACCAAGGAGGGCCGCATGATTGTCCCGGACCGCCCCGGCCTCGGCGTCACCCTCAGCGACCAGGCACGCGCCTGGACCACCGAGACCGTGGAGTTCGGCGCCTAACCCGTAATCTTGGACCCATGAGCCGGAACCTCACCGCGGACCTCGCCGCTGACCTTCGCACCCGCATCGTGGACGGCGTCATCCAGCCGGGCGAGAAGCTCCCCAGCGAAAACACGCTCATCAGCGACTTCGGCGTCAGCCGGACCGTTGTCCGCGCCGCGCTCACCCGGCTCCAGGCCGAGGGACTTGTGGAAACCGAGCGGGGGCGCGGCAGCTTCGCCCTCACCCCACCATCGGACGGGCCCCTGCCAGCACCCGGGGCCCGTCCGGTCGCCACCATGGAGGACCGCCTCCACCTCCTTGAGTTCCGCATGGGTGTGGAAACCGAGGCCGCAGCCCTCGCCGCCCGCAACCACACCGAGCGCCAACTGCGCGCGATCACCGCTGCACTGGAGGAGTTCACGGCCAGCGCGGACCACCCGGCCCACGCCATGAAGTCGGACTTCGAGTTCCACCGCGCCGTAGCCGCCGCCTCCGGCAACCCCTATTACTCCGACTGCCTGGCCGCTCTGGGCCAGACGATGATCGCCATGCCGCGCACCCGCCTGATGACCGGCGTCGAGCATTATGCCCGGGACCATTTCGACCAGGTGGTCCAGGAGCACCGTTCCATTTCGGACGCCATCACCGACGGAGATGAGGCTGCCGCGGCCGCTGCCATGCGCAGCCACCTGGCCAACTCACGACGACGGTTCAAGGCTTCCGCGCGCCCGTAGCCTCTGGCGCGTGCCTGGGCCGCCGCAGTTCAGTCGTTTCCGCGCTTCCAGGACCACGGGGCACCCGCGTCTGGACGAAACACCGGCGAACTCACGGGTGAAAAGTCCGGAGCAGGGTGTGAAACCCTCAAGACGCCCGGAGGCCTTTTAAACAGAACAGCCCCGGTCCTAAGACCGGGGCTCTGTCATTTGCGTGCGCGAGGGGGGATTTGAACCCCCACACCCTTTCGGATACTGGCACCTGAAGCCAGCGCGTCTGCCGTTCCGCCACTCGCGCGCAACTTCTTCCACTGAATTCCGGCCGGTTTCCCTGATCCGCAACCCTGTAAAAGCAGCGAGATCAAGCATAACGGACATTGCCCGGAAAACACCAATTGGGGCACAAGGCGGCTCCCAATGCGCACCTCCAAGGCGCAGCCAGAGGCCTGCCGGGCCGCCGGATGCGGCGGCCGCACGCCGTGGAGCGCAGTCCGAAACTGAACTTTTGGCGGCGCCCGGCCGTTGTGGATTAAGGTCATTCGCAGGCCTGCCCAGTAGTATCGGATGTAGGAGTGGCTGCCGCGTGCAGGCACACCGGCGGCTTGGCGCTGCCACTGCAAGTGAACTTAGGGAACGAAAACTGCCCCGCAGCCGGGGGGAAAGGAGAAGAGCCATGGGTCTGCTGGACAAAGTAGAGCGCGGCATCGAAAAGGCCGTCCGCGGCGTCTTCTCCACCGGCTCGCGCGCCCAGGTGGAACCCGTGGAGATCGCCAGCCGGCTCCGGAGGGAACTGGACCACAAGTCCCTCACCGTGGCCGCCGGACGCACCCTGGTGCCCAACGTCTTTGACGTCCAGCTGAGCGATGAGGACTTCAAGCGGGCCCAGGAGTGGGGCACCGCGCTGGCCGAGGAGCTGTGCGACGTCGTTATTAACCACGTCCGCAGCCAGGGCTACATCCTGCAGGGCCCGGTGCGGATCTCCTTCCGGCGCCAAACAGAACTAAGGCCCGGCGACTTCGAGGTCGTCTCCTCCACCGAGAAATCCCAGGGTGCAGCCGGAAATGCCCCGGCCCGCCCCAATGTGCCCGCCGCACCCAGCCGCCAGCCGGTCCGCCTGCAGCCCGTCCTGGATATTGACGGCCAGCGGTATTCACTGAACGCACCGTCCATCGTTCTGGGCAGGTCCTCCGAAGCCGACATCCACATCGAGGACACCGGCGTTTCCCGCCGGCATCTCGAAATCCGGACTGCCAACGGTGTCACCAGCGCCGTGGATATGGGCTCCACCAACGGCAGCTACGTCAACGGGCATAAGGTGTCCGGCAGCACCGAACTCACCGACGGCTCCACCATCACGATGGGACGGACAAAGATCATCTTCCGCCTGCTCCCCGCCAGCCCTGGTGGCTCCGCATGAGCGAACTGACCATCACCGCCCTGCGGTTCGGCTTCCTGCTGCTGCTGTGGGTGCTGATCTTCAGCATCGTCTCGGCCATGCGCCGCGACCTCATGGTGGGCCGTAAAGCAGCCGCCGGCGCCCCCACCGCCCGCCAGGTCCGGAAGAACCCCGAACTGGCCGAAGCGCCCGCGCCGCCGGCCAAGCAGCAGGCCCGGCAGCTGGTGGTGGTTGAAGGTCCACTCAAGGGCACAACCCTTCCGCTGGCCGCCAGCCCCATCCTCCTTGGCCGCGCCCAGGAGGCCACCCTGGTCCTGGAGGACGACTACGCGTCCGGCCGTCACGCCCGGCTTTTTCCCCAGGGCAGCCGCTGGTTCATCGAGGACCTCGGCTCCACCAACGGCACCTATTTGGGCGACCAGCAGTTGACCCGCGCCCTGCCCGTTGATCCTGGCGTCCCCGTGAGAATCGGCAAGACGGTCATCGAATTGAGGCCGTAGTCGTGGCCGAACCGCAAAGTCCCGCGCCCGACCCCAAGCCGGTGGAGCGGCCCCTCATCATGCGCTTCGCGGCCCGGTCCGACGTCGGCAAAATCCGCTCCAAGAATGATGACTCCGCGTACGTCGGGCGCCATCTGGCGGTCGTCGCGGACGGCATGGGCGGGCACGCCGGCGGCGACGTTGCATCCGCCGCCACCGTGCTGGACATGATCCACCTGGACCGCGGCGATTACGCCGGCGACGCCGCCACCACATTGGCGGATGAGATCCAGACCGCGAACTCCCTGCTGTCCGAACTGGTGCACATCAATCCCAAGCTCGCCGGGATGGGCACCACCGTCACAGCGCTCCTGCTCGCCGAAGGAAAGCTCCACTTCGCCCACATCGGTGACTCCCGCGCCTACCGCCTCCGGGACGGCAAGTTCGAGCAGGTCAGCATCGACCACACCTTTGTGCAGCGGCTCATCGACGAAGGACGGCTCCGCCCCGAAGAAGCCGAGACCCACCCGCACAAAAACGTCCTGATGCGCGTGCTCGGCGACGTGGATGCAAGCCCCGAACTGGACCTGGGCACCCTTGAAGTGAAGCCGGGCGAACGCTGGCTCCTCTGCTCCGACGGACTCAACTATGTCGCAGGGCACGCCGTGGAACGCACCGTTCGTGAAACCAAGGACCTCCGCGAGTGCGTGGAAACCCTGGTGGACCTCACCCTCGAGGCTGGCTCCCCGGACAACGTCACCGTGGTGATGCTGGAAATCGTTGAAGAAACGCCCGACGACGTCAGTACGGCCGCCGTCGACGTCGTACCTTCCCTGGGCGCCACCAAAGCCTCTGCCGCGGCAGAGGACGCACGTCCAGTCCCCGCCAAGGCGCCGGAAACGGACGACGCCGGCAAGGCGACCGGTACTGCCAACCCTGCCGCCGCCCCCGCGCCGGACAGCCCGAAAGACACTTCAGAAAACCCGGCACCAGCCGAGGAACCGGAAGCTGCGGAGCCAGCCAAGGACGATGACAAAGCCGATTCGGGCGACGCCGGCACCACAGACCCGCACCTCGGCGAGCACCTGACCGCCGAAGTGCTGCGGGAAGAACTTTCCTCCCGCCCGCACGAACTGGTCGGAGCAGCGGCGGCAGCCGCGGAAACCGGATCCATCCCTACCATCGCCGGGCGCACCGTAGCTCGGCGCGCGGCGGTACTCCTCACGCACAAGGCAGAACCGCCGGCCGGCGACACTGAGGACAACCTGGTGCCGCTCAAGCCGCGCCGATGGGTCACCTGGTCCATTGCCGCCTCCGTGCTGGTGGTGCTGACGGTAGGGCTCTGGCTGGGTTATGCCTGGACCCAGACCCGCTACTACGTCGGCGAGTTCGACTCACGGGTGGCCATCTACAACGGCGTCTCCCAACGGCTCGGACCCATCCAGCTCTCCACCCTGGAAGCGGTCACCGATATCCGGATGGACTCACTGCCGCCGTTCTCGCAGCAACGCGTCCGCCAGACCGTCCCGGCCCGGGACCTCTACGACGCCCAGCGCATCGTGAAGAACCTCGAACTCACCGGTACCACGTCACCGGAAGAAGGGTGCCCCACGGCGTCGGCTTCCCCCACGGCCTCGACACCCGCGGCCAGCCCTCCCGCCACCACCTCGCCCGCACCGGCACCTGACGCGTCCGCGGCGGCGGCATCCCCGTCGCCCGCGGCCCCGTCTCCCACACCCAGTCCCACAATCACCTGCGAGGTGGGCCAATGAGCCAGCTCAGTAGCACGCCCAAGCCACGACGTAACGTCGAAGTCGCCCTTCTCCTGCTGGCCCTTGCGGTAGGCATCGGCGCCAACATGCTGGTGGGCGTCGACCAGGAAAAGGCCTTCGACTCAGACTTCTGGTTCCAGTCGAGCCTCCTCGCCGTCGCCGCCCTGGTTTTCCATGGGGTGCTCCGCTTCCGCGCTAAATATGCTGATCCGGTAATACTTCCCCTGGTGGTGGCGCTCAACGGCATTGGCCTTGCCATGATCCACCGCCTGGATGCGCCGGGCGATGACACCGGCAACAACCAGCTCCGGTGGACCCTGATCGCCATGGCCGTTGCCATCGCCGTCATCTGGTTCCTCAAAGACCACCGAATCCTGCGTCGGTTCACGTTTATTTCCCTTGCGGCCAGCGCGCTGCTGCTCCTGCTGCCGCTGATCCCCGGGATCAGCGCCGGCGAGATCCTCGGCGCACGCGTCTGGATCCGGCTGGGCCCCATGACCTTCCAACCCGGTGAGGTCGCCAAGATCACGCTTGCCATATTCTTCGCCGGGTATCTGTCATCCAACCGGGACCTGATCCTGCTGGCCGGCCGGAAGATCGGGCCGCTGCAGTTCCCCCGTTTCAAGGACATGGGCCCCATGATCACCGCCTGGCTGGTGAGCATCGGTGTGCTGATCTTCCAGCGCGACCTCGGTTCCTCGGTCCTGTTCTTCGGCCTCTTCATCGTGATGATCTATGTGGCCACCAGCCGCATCAGCTGGGTGGTGATCGGCCTGGCCCTCATCCTCGGCGGCGGGTTCGTGGCCTCCCGGGTCTTTTCGCACGTGGAGCAGCGCATCGACGGCTGGCTCAATGCCTTCACCCCGGAGGTCTACGAGAACGGCAGCCGGCAGGTGATCCAAGGGCTCTTCGGCATGGCCAATGGCGGCCTGGTGGGGACCGGGCTGGGCCAGGGCCGTCCGGACCTCGTCCCGTTTGCCAACAGCGACATGATCATCGCGTCCCTTGGCGAGGAACTCGGACTGATCGGACTGTTCGCGATCGTCCTGATGTATCTTCTGCTCTTCACGCGTGGTTTCCGGGCTGCGCTGGGCACCCGGGACGCCTTCGGAAAGCTGCTCGCCTGCGGCCTTTCCTTCGCCGTCGCGCTGCAGTGCTTTGTGGTCATCGGGGGCGTCACCCGGCTCATCCCGCTGACCGGCCTCACCACGCCGTTCCTGGCCGCCGGCGGTTCCTCGCTCCTGGCCAACTGGATCATCGTGGGCCTGCTCCTGATGATCTCCCACACTGCCCGCGGACCGGTGGATACCACCCCCCTTCCGCCGGCAAAGGGAACGGAATCCGTTGGCATTGATACTCCTACCGAGGCGGTGAAGCACCCGTGAACCAGGCAATACGGCATTCATGGGTAGCGGCAGTTGCCATGTTCGCGCTGATCTTCGGTGCCATCAGCTACGTGCAGGTGGTGGGTGCCGACGAACTGGAGGCAAACCCCTGGAACCAGCGCGCCGTCCTGCAGAACTACTGCAACGACCGCGGCGCCATCATCGTGGGCGGATCCCCGGTGGCGGAATCGGTGGAGAGCGGCTCCGAAACCTGCAAGTTCCAGCGGACCTACCCGCAGCCGGAACCGTATGCGGGTATCACCGGCTATTTCTCGCAGAACTACGGTGCAACAGGCCTCGAACAGTCCATGGACCAGCAGCTGACCGGAAACTCGGACCAGCAGTTCCTGGACCGGGTGGGCCAGCTGTTCCTCGGAAACCAGCCCAAGGGCGCCTCGGTTGAGCTCACCATCGACCCTGAGATCCAGAGGCTCGCCTACGACCTGATCCCGGACGGCCAGCGCGGCTCGATTGTGGTGACCAACCCCAAGACCGGGGCAATCCTGGCCATGGTGTCCAAACCGTCCTACAACCCCAACCTCGTGGCCACACAGAACCCTGACGAGGAATCCGCCAACATCAACGAACTCGTCAAGATTCCCGGCATTAACCTGAACCCCAACGTCAGCGGACCCACCGGCGAGCTGCTCGCCCCGGGTTCGGTCTACAAACTGGTGGACACCGCGGCGGCCCTCGCCTCCGGAAAGTACAACAAGGACAGCGAGCTCCCCAACCCGGCCGAGATGTCCTTTGACGGCATCCAGTACAAGTTGCCCAACTACGCCGGCGGCAACTGCTACACCCGGAACACGGCGGACTTTGCCTTCGCCCTTCAGCAGTCCTGCAACACCCCGTTCGCCAGCATCGCCCTCGATCTGGGCCGCGACGCCATCGCCGAGCAAGCCAGGAAGTTCGGTTTTGGCGAGGACCTCGGCGACCAGCTGAAACTCGGCTACGCCCGGGGCAACGGTTTCCCGGACAACCTGGACGCACCGGGGCTGGCCCAGTCCGCCATCGGGCAGCGGGACACCCGCGCCACGCCCCTGCAGATCGCCTTGATGACGGCAGCGATCGCCAATGACGGCGTCCAGATGCGGCCCACCCTGATCAAGGCCCTGCGTTCCCCGGACCTGCGGGTCATCGAGGAACCGCAGCCGGAGCAGCTGCGGACCTCCACCACCCCGGATATCGCCAACCAGATCACCGAATGGATGGTCAGCGCGGTCAGCCAGGGCATCGCCAACAGGGCAGCCGTCCCCGGCGTCCAGGTGGCCGGCAAGACGGGAACTGCGGAGCTTGGCAACGGCACCAACAACTCCTGGTTCACCGGGTTCGCCCCCGCAAACAACCCGCAGGTGGGTGTCACGATCGTTATGGAAGGCGTAGACATCACCACCGGCGCACAGCTAACCAGTCCGAACGCGAAGAAGATTTTTGAGGCGGTGTTGAATAAGTGAGGCCTACAACCGGAATCACCCTCGGCGGCAGATTCCAGCTGACTACGCGGATAGCGATCGGCGGCATGGGTGAAGTCTGGAAAGCCAAAGACCTCGTCCTGGGCCGCATCGTTGCCATCAAGGTACTGAAAGAGGAGTACACGGGGGACCCCGGCTTCCTTCAGCGCTTCCGTGCAGAGGCCCGCCACACCGCGCTGCTCAACCACGTGGGCATCGCCAACGTCTTCGACTACGGCGAGGAGGAGGGTTCGGCCTACCTGGTCATGGAACTCGTTCCCGGCCAGCCGCTGAGCAGCATCATCGAGCATGAGCAGGTACTGTCCCCGGACCGCACCCTGTCCATGATCGCCCAGACCGCCCGTGCGCTTGCGGTGGCCCACGCGCAGGGCCTGGTGCACCGCGACGTGAAGCCCGGCAACCTCCTGATCACGCCGGACGGGCGGGTGAAGGTCACCGACTTCGGCATCGCCCGCCTTGCGGACCAGGTGCCGCTCACGCAGACCGGCCAGGTGATGGGCACCGCGCAGTACCTGGCGCCTGAGCAGGCCACCGGGCAGACCGCCACGGGTTCCTCTGATATCTACTCCCTCGGCGTGATCGGCTACGAATGCCTCTCGGGGCACCGGCCGTTCTCCGGTGAGTCGCAGATTGCCATCGCGCTGGCCCAGGTCAACGACGCTCCGCCACCGCTGCCGGAGTCACTGCCCGCGCCGGTGCGTGCCCTGCTGATGTCCATGCTGGCGAAGGATCCCAAGAACCGTCCGGCGAACGCCATCAAGCTTGCCGAAGCAGCTGAAGCCATCCGGAACGGGGACATCAGTGCCGCCCGCGCCGCGGTTCCGGGCATGCTCCTCTTTGACGCCGATACCGGTCCCATCACCGCCCCCGTGGACACGGCCACCGCACCCACGGGCGTGATCGGCGCGCAGCGGGATTCCTCGCCCACCGCCACTTCCGCGTTACCGGTCCTCGGGGCCGGCGCCGCAGGAGCGGCGGCCGGAATGGCAGCTGGTGCCACGGCCGCATCGGCTGCGGATGAGCCCCAGGGCACGCTGGCACGCGCCAACGCCCTGGCAGCCGAGCGGAATTGGACCCCGGAAGAAACAACGTACGACGACGAGCCCTCCGATGAGCCGCTGCGCAAGGGACGCAGCCCCTGGACCTGGCCGCTGATCGCCCTGATCCTGCTGCTCCTCTTTGCCCTGGCGGGGTTCCTCGTCAGCCAGTTGGGACTCTTCTCGCCGTCCGGCAATCCATCCTCCAGCGCCAGCGCCAGCGCCAGCAGCCCGGCCACCTCGGCGAGTCCCACCCGGACTTCAGCGTCGACCACGCCTACCCCGACGCGCGCCACACCCACTACGACGCCCACTCCCACGCCGGAGACCGTGAACGTCATTCCCGAGGCCTACCTGGGGAAGGACTACCGGACGGTCCAGTCACAGCTCTCGGCACTGAACCTGGACGTCAGCGTGCAGCCCCAGGTTGATGCGAACTCGGCACCCAACACCGTAATTGCCCTGTCCCGGTCGGGCCGGATGGAAGTGGGTACGCCCATCACGGTGACCTACGCCGTGGCACCGCCCGCACCCACCTCGAAAGCACCCACGTCCGCCCCCAGCACGCCCACTGCGGCAGGACCCACGGCGCAGGCAACCCTCCCGGCTTGTGGAAACAACCAGTTGCCCGGCCTGCCCCCCACCTGCCAGCCGTAACCGCCAGGACAACCAGTGAACGAGTCAGCGCGCACACCGTTGCACCGGGAGGACAACCTCCCGGTGGATAGCCAGCGTGTCCTCAGCGGCCGCTACGAACTGGGCGGCCTGATCGGCCGCGGCGGGATGGCGGATGTCCACCGGGGCGTGGATACCCGGCTGGGGCGGACCGTTGCCATCAAACTCCTCCGGCCCGACATGGCCCGGGACCCCCAGTTCCAGGCCCGCTTCAAGCGCGAGGCCCAGTCTGTGGCCGCCCTGAACCACTCCGCAATCGTGGCCATTTACGACACCGGCGAGCATATGGTCCATGACGGCTCGGATGACAACGTCCGGGTGCCCTACATCGTGATGGAATTCGTCGACGGCAGGACCCTCCGGGACCTGATCCGCGCCAACGAGGTCAGCATCAGCCAGGCCATCGATTACTGCCTGGGCGTCCTCGGCGCCCTGGAGTACAGCCACAAAGCCGGAATCGTGCACCGGGACATCAAGCCCGCCAACGTGATGTACTGCGAAAGCACTGACTCCGTGAAGGTCATGGACTTCGGGATCGCCCGGGCCATCGCCGATTCCTCCGCCACCATGACCCAGACGCAGGCCGTGGTGGGCACCGCCCAGTACCTCTCACCCGAGCAGGCCCGCGGTGAAACAGTCGACGCACGCAGCGACCTCTACTCGGCTGCCTGCCTGCTGTACGAAATGCTGACCTCCCGCCCGCCGTTCGTCGGCGACAGCCCCGTCTCCGTCGCCTACCAGCACGTGCGCGAGATTCCGGCACCGGCCAGCAGCCTTAACCCCGAAGTGACACCTGCGCTGGACAGCGTGCTGGCCAAGGCGCTGCAAAAGAACCGCAATGACCGGTTCCAGGACGCCGCCGCGTTCCAGCGTGCCCTCCGCGCGGCGAGGGCGGGCATTCCTGTCCCGGCAGCGCCGGCCTCCGAGGCATCCACTGACCCCAACGACCACGTCCCCACGCCCTCAGCCCCCGTCACCGAGGCATTCGCCGCCAGCGGCGCGGGCTTCCTCGACGACGCGCCCACGGGGCGGCTGGCCGCCACCAGCATCAGTGCGGACGACGGCGGCCGCCCACTGTCCGCCGCCTACGAACCTTCCGCCCGGGATGAGTTACCCCTCGGCTTCCCTCCGGAGCGTGAGCGGACCGCCCGGCAGAAATCCCGCCGTCGTGCGTGGATAACTACCCTGGTGATCTTCACCCTCCTGGTCCTCGCCGGCGGCGGCCTGTGGGTGTACAACACCGTGAACCGTCCGGCCCCTCCGCCGCCCAAGGTGCAGATCCCTTCGGTCGCTTCATTGACCGAGTCCGCGGCGCTGCAGGAACTCTATGGAGCAGACCTCAAACCAAAGATCGTGCGCCTGCAGCACGACACCGTGCCCAAGGGCATGGCCATCGGAACCGATCCGGCCTCCGGGGTTTCCCTTGACCCCGGCTCCGATGTGGTCCTGAACATTTCCGAGGGGCCCAGCGCGGTGAAGATCCCGGACAGCCTGCCGGGCAAGACCGAGGCCGCGGCCCGGGATATCCTGCGCCAGAACGGACTCGTCGGGGCGCCTTCCACCACCACCGCCAACAGCGCCACTGTGCCCGCCGGCATTGTGATCACCACCAGTCCTGCCCCCGGGCAAATGGTGGGCGTCGGCACCACGGTTGAGCTGGTGGTGTCCACCGGCAAGGTGGCGGTTCCCGAACTGCGTGGACGGACCCGCGAAGAGGCGGAAGCAGCCCTGAAGGAACTCAGCCTGGTACCGGCCGTCATCGAGGTGGAGAACGCCCAGGTGGAGGCCGGTCGGGTCACCGATCAGAGCGAGCCCGTCAACGCCGCGGTGGAGCAGGGGAAGACCGTGAACATTGTGGTGGCCAAGGCGCCGCCGCCGCCTCCGCCGTCACCCAGCCCGACGCCCACACCGCCCCCTACCCGGACGTCGGACAGGAGGGGCTAGGCCCTTCACCGACGACAAAGTGGGCACCGGCTGCGGCCGGTGCCCACTTTTCGTTAAATGCTGTGTGGATTCAGTGCTGGATGAGCGGGCTCAGCTTCGCGGCCCGGGCGGCCGCACCCTTCATGCCAAGGGACTCAAGCCAGTTGCCGAGCATCTGGTAGCCGCCCTCGGTGAGGACGGATTCGGGGTGGAACTGCACGCCGCACAGGGGAGCGCTGCGGTGCTGCAGACCCATCACCACTCCTGATGCGGTCTCAGCCGTAACTTCCAGGACGTCCGGCAACGTGTCCCGCACAGCCGCCAGGGAATGGTACCGGGTGGCGGTGACGGGGGAGGGGAGCCCGGAAAAGACGCTGGTGCCAATGTGCTCCACCAGTGACGTCTTGCCGTGCATCAGTTCGGGCGCGTGGGTCACCTTGCCGCCGAATGCCTCCGCCAGCGCCTGGTGCCCCAGGCACACGCCGAACATAGGCAGGCTGTTCTCGCCGCACCATTTGATCAATTCGATGCACACGCCGGCCTCCGCCGGGTTGCCGGGCCCGGGCGAGATGAGGACGCCGTCGCGGGTGCCGGCCAGCTCGATGGCCTCGGCGAGGGTGACGTCGTCGTTGCGGACCACAGTGGTCTCGGCACCGAGTTCCTGGAGGTAGCCCACCAGGGTGTAGACGAAACTGTCGTAGTTATCCACCACGAGGATTTTGGTTGTGGTCATGGCTGGTCTGCGGAACCAATCGTTGAGTCGGTGAATTGGGTGAAGTGGGACATCCAGGGAAAAAGGAACTGAACCATCAATACCAGTGCAATGGCGATCAGCACCAGCGAGAAGACGATCCGCAGCCAGAGCGGCCCGGGAAGGTGGCGGAAGATCCAGGCGTACATGCTCAGCCCCTTCCGGTCGCTGCGGCCATCTGGGCTGCAATTTCCGTCGGAGGTCCGGCCGCTGCGGGCCGCCAGCTGTCCAGCAGTGCATAGGCAATAATGCGTTCTTCGGCGCCGAAGCGGGGGTTGCAGCTGGTCATGGTGAGGAAGCTTTCGGTGGGGGTGACGCCCGGCTGGGTGGGCACCGGCTCCAGGACGTCGGTGCGCGAGGGCATCACGATCTGGTTGTTGCGGAAGACATAGATGTAGAAGCCCTCCTTCGTCTGCACATAGATCTTGTCCCCGGGCACCAGCGTGTGGATGTTGTCCAGCACCGCGCCGTGCGTCTGCCGGTGGCCGGCAACGGCGAAGTTCCCCACCGCGCCGGGCATGGCAGTATTGCTGTAGTGGCCGAGGCCCAGGGTATCCAGGACGTCCTGACTGGTCCCTTGGACGATGGGCCGGGTGTAGGTATCGCCGAACCGGGGAATGTACATAATGCCGATGGTGCCGGCATGGCCGGGCGCGGTTCCCACCACCGGCGGGCCAAAGTCTGCAGGGGCGGCCGGTGCTGCGGTAGTTTCCGGCCCGGCAGGTGCCGGGGTGCCAAGGCCCTGGGCGAACTCCTTGATGACCTCGGTCTGCTTGGCGTCGGACTCGACGTTGGTCCACCACAGCTGCCAGGCGACGAAGAGCAGCAGGACCACCCCTGCGGTGATGAGCAGCTCACCCAATACCTGGATGGTTCCGCGCAGAAAGACGGCGCCGGTACGCGGCGCAGCGCGGGGCCTCGCCTTCTCCTGCACTACCACGCGTTCTCCTCGGGCGGTTGCGACGGGCACTGGTGCCCCATGAACTACGACTAGAATTGGCTGCTAGTAAGAATCCAGATTTGACCAAGATCGCGCAGACCGCTGGCAACTTCCTTCTTGCAGGATATCAAGCCCGGAACGCCGAGCTTGCCTCAGCCCGCCAAGGAGAGCCAGTGCCCGAGTCAAAGCCTCGCAAGAAGACCGCCAGCACCACCCGGCAGGCTTCGTCGCAGACGTACAAGCCCAACCCGGTGTGGTTCAAGCCGGTCATGTTTGGCCTGATGATCATCGGCCTGCTCTGGATCATCACCTTCTACATCAGCGAAGGCCGCCTGCCCGTCCAGGCATGGGAATCATGGAACATCGTGGCAGGCTTCGGCATCGCGATCGTCGGGTTCCTCATGACCACCCGGTGGCGTTCATAACCGGAGGTGTCCATGGCGCCTGACAGCGGCGCAGTAGTGGGCGACGACGGCTTGGCCCGACCCCTGTGGGCTTCCGTTGATCCGCTCCTGCGCGAGTACTACGACACCGAGTGGGGACTGCCCGTCACCGATGAGCAGGGGCTGTACGAGCGCATCTGCCTCGAAGGTTTCCAGGCCGGCCTGTCCTGGGCCACCATCCTCCGGAAGCGCCCGGCCTTCCGTGCTGCCTTCGCCGGCTTCAACCCCGATGCGGTGGCTCTGTTCACCGAAGCCGATGTGGAGCGGCTCATGCAGGACCCGGGAATTGTGCGTAACCGGTTGAAGATCCGCTCCGCCATCACCAATGCCCGCGCCACCCTCGAACTCCGGCAGGACGGTGGACTGGTGGACTTCGTGTGGCAGTTCAAGCCCGCTGAAACGCCACGCCCGGCATTCCATGCCGAAATCCCCACGCAGTCTCCTGAATCCGTCGCCCTGTCCAAGGCGCTGCGGAAGAAGGGATTCTCCTTCGTGGGGCCAACCACCATGTTCGCCCTGATGGAAGCCGTTGGCATGGTGGACACCCACCTGCTGGACAGCCACCGCCGCGGATCTTCGGGCATCTGGCCCGCTCCAGGCCTTTAGCGCTGCCCTTTTCCCCAACTGTTGGGAAAGTTATCCACAGTGTTGAAAACTTTGTGGCATCTGTCAGTCGGCAGGGTCGTGGGGCGCCCTGCTGCCCCGAAGTGCCAATTCGGCCAACCTGATGCGGTTATTAACATGTGTGGAAGACCTGTGGATAAACCGGGTCCTTGGTCCAAGCCAAAGGCTCTACCGGTCCTTGGTGACCGGGTGGTGGCTGATGATTGATACCCGGTTGAATGCGTTCATGGTGATGACCAGCCAGCTCACTGCCGAGAATTCCTCCTCCGAGAGGTGCTCGCGGGCGTAAGCCTCCTCCTGCCCCTGCACGCTGTGCCCAGGCAGGTCTGTAATGCTTTCGGCCAACGCGAGTGCGGCCCGTTCCTTCTCCGTAAAAAGCGCTGTCTCGCGCCAGGCCGGCAGCACGGCCAGCCGCTGCACGGTTTCGCCTGCCTCCATCGCTTCCCTGACGTGCAGGTCCAGGCAAAATGCGCAGCCGTTGAGCTGCGAGACGCGTACCCGCAGGAGCTCCACGGTCTTTTCATCCAGACCGGCCGCCTCCGCGGCCTCCCGGACCTTGAGCCCAAGGCCATTGAGGGCGCGCCAGAGCGTGGGATGCTGCTTGTCGAGGTAGATGTGCTGAGTGGTGGCGCTCAATGGATTCTCCTGGTCGAAACACAACGGGGGGAAAAACTGGCAGACGGGCGCACCCGGCCAAGCAGCAGGCGGCCGTCCGTTGCCCCCAGCTTTGCACACCCGCGCTGTTGATCTTTTCCACTTACCAACACTGCAATACCCACAAGTTATCCACAGCTGTGGAAAGGCTGGGGGAAATCCAGCGGCCGGCAGCCGTCTGGCGGTGCGATGCAGGCATATCTTCCGGCGGGAACTACATGGCTGTCAGTTATTAACACTGTGCACAACCCTGTTGAAAGCAACCGGAGGAGCCGCCTCCACGGGCCTCGATGAGCCTGTTCCCCAGCCTTTATCCACAAATACGCAGGTTGCGCCTGATTTGTCCACTTAAGCACAGCGCTATCCCCAAGAGTTATCCACAGGTGTGGATTGCGGACACGCCTCTACGGAAAATCCCTGCCAGTAGGCGGGAAAGCCACCTTTCCCACGCGAACTACAAGCATGTAAGTTACCAACACTGTGGATAACTCCTGTGGATAAAGAAGGCCCCGACATCCGTGGATGTCGGGGCCTTGCTCATGAAGAGTGTTGAGAGGGTCGGGGCGTTCGGTTCTAGAGCGAGATCCTGATCCAGCTCGCGGCAAGCAAAAGGGCACACACGGCCACGAGGCCTGCTGCCTGGATGAGGCCCTGCCGTGGGCCGCGGGGAGTGTAGGCAAGGACCGCCGCGCAGAGCGCGCCGGTCACCAGCCCGCCAAGGTGTGCCTGCCAGGCGATCTGCGGGATCAGGAAACCGATCACGCCGTTAATGGCAATCAGTACCCAGAGCTGGCGGGTGTCGCCGCCGCGGTGCCGCTGGACCAAAAGCATGGCGCCGAAGAGCCCGAAGATGGCCCCGGACGCACCGACCACCCCCACCAGTCCCTGCCCGGGCACCAGTACCGGGTTCAGGAGCAGGTATCCAACCGACCCGCCAACGGCGGAGATCAGGTACAGCGCCAGGAAGCGGACCCGCCCCAGGAGCGGCTCGAGGGCCTGGCCGAAAATCCACAGCGTGTACATGTTAAGGGCAATGTGCAGGACCGAATCCGGCGAGTGCAGGAAAGCGGCGGTCAGCATCCGCCAGGGCTCGAAGGCCCCGTACGCAGGAGTGGCGAACACATTGTTGTACGCGAACTGTTCATACACAGCCTGGCCGGGAATTATCCACTGCAGCACGTACATCACCAAACACACGGCGATGATTCCGTACGTCACCAATGGTTTGCCGGATGCGGCGGCGCCGCCGTAGACAGTCCGTACCTCCGGCGTCGTACGCCGGGTTTCGTTGACGCAGTCAACGCATTGGAATCCGACGGCGGCCGCCCGCTGGCAGTCGGGGCACGCGGGGCGCCCGCACCGCTGGCAGCGCACATAGGATGGCCGGTCCGGATGCCGGGGGCACACCGGGACCTGCGCGGACGGCTCAGCCGACGGAATTCCGTAACTCATCGAAAGGAATTACAGCTGTTCGATGTCGATGCTGTTGATGGTGACGTCCTCCACGGGGCGGTCACCCATCCCGGTGCGGACACCCTCGATGGCGTCGACGACCTTCTTGGATTCGTCGTCCGCAACCTCACCGAAAATGCTGTGCTTGCCCTGCAGCCAGTCGGTGGGGATGGTGGTGATGAAGAACTGTGACCCGTTGGTGCCCTTGCCCATCTGGATTCCGGCGTTGGCCATGGCCAGCTTGTACGGCTGGTTGAAGCTGAGCTCGGGGTGGATTTCGTCGTCGAAGCGGTAGCCCGGTCCGCCCGTGCCGCGGCCCAGGGGATCGCCGGCCTGGATCATGAAATCCTTGATGATGCGGTGGAAGATGGTGCCGTTGTACAGCGGCGTACCGGTCTTGTCCTCGCCCGTTTCCGGGTGGGTCCAGGCCTGTTCGCCCGTGGCGAGGCCAACGAAGTTCTTGACCGTCTTGGGCGCGTGGTTGCCGAAGAGGTTCACGACGATGTCGCCGAGGCTTGTGTGGATGGTTGCTTTTGCGGTTGCGATGGCAGTCATAGGCCTTATTCTTTCACGCCACCATGAGGTGGGAATGGCTGCGGGGGCAGTTCCGCGCTGGGTGAAATCGGCCTAAAATCCGCAGAGAGAATAGCCGGTGAACATCTAGCCACGTAGGCTAACCACAGACCGTCACATTAATCGGGAGGTAGTTGTGAAGAAGTCGGACCGTATTGCCCGTGACCTTGAGCAGCAAGTCACCAGCGCTGTGGAGAATGCCCGGGACTGGGCCGCCCCCCGTGTGGAAGCGGCCGTTGACTGGGCCGTTCCCCGTCTCCAGCACAGCCTGGATACCGCGTCTCCCAAGATCCAGGAGGGCCTGAAAACAGCCGCCCACAACCTGGCCGACGGCGTTGCCACCGTAACGCCGCGCATCCAGGATGGTTTGGCGCACCTCGCCCCGAAGATTAACGAGGCCGTGGAGGGCGCTTCGCCCAAACTGCATGAGGCACTGGACAAGGCCACCCCGGTCATCCTCAACGCCCGCGACCGGGTAGTGGTGGAGTACCTGCCCCGCCTGTCGGACCAGATCGGACACGCTTCCGAGGCCGTGCACCGCACCCTTGAGAGCACGCCGGCCCACGTTGACGCTGTGGCCCAGAAGCTGGGTGACGTGGGAATCATCCACGCCATCCAGGAGCAGGCCCAGGCAACCGGCACGCAGCTGAAGGCCGCCGCCACCGAGGCCGGCCGCACTGTGGGGATCCAGCTTGCCGAGCCGGAGAAGCCCAAGAAGCGCGGCTGGCTGGTTTTCGGTGTCATCGCGGCAGCCGTCGCCGCCGGTGTGGCGGCCTGGAAGGCTTCAAAGCCGGTCGAGGATCCCTGGAAGACCCCCTCGCCGGTCACGCCGACTCCCGCACCGGTTCCCGCCACCACGGTGAATGAGGTTCCCGAGGCCACCGCCGCGCCCGTGGCTGACGAGGCTTCCTCCGCAGCGGATGCGGTCAAGGAAACAGCGGATGATTCCGCAGACAAGGCTAAGCACGTGGCTGAGGACGCTGCCGGCGCCAGCGACCCGGTGGCCACCGACGCCAAGACCGCTACCAAAAACATCGCGGCCAACATCGGCAACGGGGACAAGACCGCTGTGGACAAGGACGCCACCCAGTCCTAGCATTCCTGCGTTTGGTGAGGGGCTCCGCTCCGGTGACACGTTCACTGGAGCGGGGCCCTTTATTCATCTCCGCCTGCCGCCGCGCCCCGGGGGCGGCCAGCTGATCGGTGCTAGATTTGAACTGATGTCAGCCGACCAATCCTCTGGGGATGCCTTGTACCACGCAGCAGACCAACTCCGCGTGTCCATCGTCATCCCGGCATACAACGAGGAGAGCGTCATCCGGCAGTGTCTCATAGCTGCCATCTACCAGTCGGTGCCCGCCCATGAAATCATCGTGGTGGACAACCTGTCCAAGGACCGGACCGCCAACATCGTCCGCCAGATGCAGCTTGAGTATCCGGAAAGTCCCATCATCCTGCTGAGCCAGGACCGGGAACAAGGGCTGATCCCCACCCGCAATTTCGGCCTGGACCACGCCACCGGTGACATCCTGGGCCGCATCGACGCGGACTCGGTGGTGGAACCGGACTGGGTGGAGCAGGTACGGCAGGCCTTCCATGACGCGTCGGTCCAGGCCGCCACCGGCCCGGTGGTCTACTACGACATGCCCATGCGCCGCTTCGGCCTCAAGGCGGACGACAAAATGCGCCAGCTCATGCTGAAGCTGGCCAAACACCAGTACCACTTCCTGTTCGGCTCCAACATGGCACTGCGCGCCTCCGCCTGGCAGATCATCCGCTCGGAGACGTGCCGGGACGAAAAGGACGAAATGCATGAGGACATCGATCTGTCCCTGCACCTGGCCGACCACGACCTGAAGATCAACTACTGCCCGCAGATGGTGTCCGGCATGTCCGCGCGCCGCCTGGAGGATTCCCCCCGGGACTACCGCTACTACGTCACCCGGTTCGACCGCACATACAAGGCGCACAACGTCAAGAAGATGGCCCTGAAGGCACCCATGGTGGTCTTCTTCTCGGTGTATTTCCCGGCCAAACTCCTGCGGGCCATCCACACCGTTAATACAGCGCAGCCTGCCCGCCGCGGCGGCCAGTAGCCCCGCCTACCCGGGGTCAGTCAGTCCCGAGTTCCGCCAACGGGCGGTCCGGGGGTCCGTCCTGATCCGGTGTTCCTGATGTGTTTCCCCGCCTCCCGGCCCTTCCGGGCTTTTGGCCAAGGACGACGACGGCCAGTCCCACCAGAATCAGGCCCAGCCCGGCGTACGTACCGGCAGGGAGGGTTTCGTTCAGGAACACCGCTGCCAGGAGGGCCGCGCCGGGGATTTCCAGCAGGATGATCATGGACACGAGCAACGGGCTCATCGTGGCGAGCAGATGGTTGAACGCGGTATGTCCCACCAGCTGCGCGCACACGGTGATCGCCAGGATGCCCAGCCAGCCGCCCGCCTCGAAGCCCACCAGCGGCTGTCCGCCCACTAACGCCATCACGGCCACGAGGGCAGCGCACATCCCGTAGCAGAGCGTGGTGTAAGTCCCTGTGGTCATGCTCTGCCGGGCCTTGCCGCCCGCCAATGTGTACAGTCCGGCAAGGGCGCCGCCGGCCACCGCCAGCAGGTCACCCAGGAGGGCGTCCGGGGACGATCCCATGTCGAAGCCGGTAATCGCCACCACCCCGCCAAAGGCGATGCCCAGGCCGGCGAGGACCTGCCATCGGTGCCTGGTTCCTCGGAAGAGCTGGAACACGGCGATCCACGCCGACTGCAGGCACACCAGCGCCGTGGCGGCCGCAACGGACGTCAGCTGCAGGGACGTGATGAAGCAGGCAAAGTGCAGGGCAAGTGCGACGGCGGCCAGCACCGACCAGCGGAACTCCCGTTGGGTTACCCTGCCGAACTGCGCTGGCCCGCGGACGAGTACAGGGGTGGCCATCACGGCAGCACCGATGGCGTTGCGCCAGAACGCGATCGCCAGTGCGCTGACGCTGGTTGCGCCCAGCGTGGCGGCGATCAAGGGGCCGGAGGAGGCAACACCCAGCACACCAAGGGCTGCAATGAAAAAGGCCACCATCCATCCCTCCACGTCAGGACAAACAAAAGTTCGGGACAAACAAAAGTCCCGGCCAGCGTTTCGCTGACCGGGACTTTCCTATGGTGGAGGCACGGGGACTCGAACCCCGAACCCCCTGCTTGCAAAGCAGGTGCGCTACCAATTGCGCCATGCCCCCATAAGAAGCAACCCGTCCATCATACCCTAGAACCTTGGGGCTGCTGACCAGCTCCAGGACCGGGCATCCGGGCTAGTCAACCGAATCGGTGGACTTGCTCCAGACTGTTTTCCGGGCTTCGGATTCCTGTGCTTTCCGGTAGACCAGGACGCCTGCGATTGCGGCTGCCAGTACAAGCAACTTCTTCACATGCTCCCCGTTCCGGTCCGGCCGCACTGATGCGAACCAAACCTCCACCTGAACCTGCACAGGTTCCGTGGGCGTACCAGGACTTGAACCTGGGACCTCTTCGTTATCAGCGAAGCGCTCTAACCGCCTGAGCTATACGCCCCGATACCTCATCGGGCCGAGACATGACTTTACAGCACATCCCGGCCCGATCTCAAATCGGGCGCTTTCACCGGTATCCGGCCGGTGAAAGCAAGGGCCTAATCGTCGGTGAGGGTGACGCCGATGCCACCCACCAGGGTGGCGGCAATGTTGTACAGCACAGCGGAGAGCATGGAGAGCGCAGTCAGCAGAACCACGTTCACCACAGCGATGATGGTGGCGAAGGAGGCCACCTGGCCGAGCGAGGCAACCTTCTTCAGTTCGAAGCCGCCGCCTTCGGAGCCGGCAAGGGTGCCCAGCAGGCTGTCCACCTGATCGAAGATCCCGGTGAGGTCAAGGACGGTCCACAGGACGATGGCCGCAACCACCGTCACGATGCCAAGTGCCACGGACAGCAGGAACGCCATCTTCAGGACGGACCACGGGTCCACCTTGCTGACCAGAAGCCGGGCACGGCGGACCTTGGCCTTGGGCGCCGGCTTGACCAGCCCGGGACCGCCCTGGACCGGGCGCTGGCCAGGCTGTCCCGGACGCTGGCCGGGGACCGACGGGCCCGCGGCCGTGCGCGGCGCGGCTTGTCCCGACGTCGGCCGTTCACTCTGGAGGGGACGCTGGCCCGGAACTGCCGGGCGCTGCTGCCCTGGAGCTGCTGCAGGCGCAGCAGGCCGCTGCGGCGGACGAACAGGAGCGTTCACGCGGGGTGCGGCCGCGGGCCGGCTTCCCTCGGGAACAGAAGTGTTCGGCTTGGGAAATGAGTCAGGATTACTCACTCGTTACCTCCGTGTTGTCTTCGTTCGGCTCAGCGTCGCCCGAGGCGTCCTCTGACTCAACGGCCGGTGATTCTTCTGCCAGTGCTGACTCTGCGGATTCCTCCACGGAACCGCCATCTTCAGCCAACGTTACGTCATCAGCCAGCGATTCCTCGCCCTCAAGGCCGCGTTCGCTGTTGCGTGCCACCTCGATAATCCGGTCATTTTTGTCCGGCTTGGCGAAGATGACACCCATGGTGTCGCGGCCCTTGGCGGGGACACCGGCCACCGAGGACCGGACCACCTTGCCGCCCTCCATGACCACCAGCACCTCGTCCTCTTCCTGGACGATGAGTGCTCCCACCAAATCACCGCGTTCTTCGGCGAGCTTGGCCACCTTGATGCCCAGGCCGCCGCGGCCCTGCAGCCGGTATTCCTCAACTGCCGTGCGCTTGGCGTAGCCGCCCTCGGTGACGATGAACACGAAGGAGCCGTCAGTCACCACGTTGGCTGCCAGCAGTTCGTCGTCCTCACGGAACTTCATGCCGGTGACGCCGGAAGTTGCCCGGCCCATGGGGCGGAGGGCCTCCTCGGTGGCGGTGAAACGGATGGACTGCCCCTTCCGGGACACCAGGAGCAGGTCGTCGGTCTCGGAGACCAGCTGCGCGGACACCAGTTCGTCCTCGTCACGGAGGTTGATGGCGATCACGCCGGCGGAACGGTTCGTGTCATAGTCCTCCAGCCGCGTCTTCTTGACCAGGCCACGCTTGGTGGCGAGGACCAGGTACGGCGCCTGCTGGTAGTCCTTCAGGTCCAGGACCTGGGCGATGTGCTCGTCCGGCTGGAACGCCATCAGGTTGGCCACGTGCTGGCCCTTGGCGTCACGGCCGGCTTCCATCAGCTCGTAGGCCTTGGCACGGTAGACGCGGCCAAGGTTGGTGAAGAACAGCAGCCAGTGGTGGGTGGTGGTCACAAAGAAGTGCTCCACCACGTCGTCGCCGCGCAGCTGGGCACCTTTGATGCCCTTGCCGCCGCGCTGCTGGGAACGGTAGTTGTCGCTCCGGGTCCGCTTGACGTAGCCGCCGCGGGTGATGGTGACCACCATCTCCTCTTCGGGGATGAGGTCCTCCATGGACATGTCGCCGTCGAAGCCCATCAGGATCTTCGTGCGGCGGTCGTCACCGTGCTTGTCCACGATCTCGCCCAGCTCGGTGCTGATGATTTCGCGCTGGCGCTGCTCGGAGGCAAGGATTTCGTTGTACTCGGCGATCAGGGCTTCGAGCTCTGAGTGCCGGTCCTGGATCTTCTGGCGTTCCAGGGCTGCGAGGCGGCGCAGCTGCATGTCCAGAATGGCCCGGGCCTGCAGTTCGTCGATGTCCAGCAGTTCCATCAGGCCGTCGCGTGCCGCTTCGGTGGTGTTGGACGCGCGGATCAGGGCGATGACCTCGTCCAGCATGTCCAGAGCCTTCAGCAGCGCCCGCAGGATGTGGGCTTCTTCCTCGGCCTTGCGCAGCCGGTACCGGGTACGGCGGGCAATAACGTCCATCTGGTGGGTGACCCAGTGCCGGATGAAGGCGTCCAGGCTCAGGGTGCGGGGCACCCCGTCCACGATGGCCAGCATGTTGGCGGAGAAGTTGCTCTGCAGTTCGGTGTGCTTGTAGAGGTTGTTCAGCACCACCTTGGCCACGGCATCGCGCTTCAGTACGATGACCAGCCGCTGGCCGGTGCGGCCCGAGGTTTCGTCGCGGAGGTCTGCGATGCCCTGGATCTTGCCGTCCTTGACCAGTTCGGCGATCTTGATGGCCAGGTTGTCCGGGTTGGCCTGGTACGGCAGTTCGGTGACCACGAGGCAGGTACGGCCCTGCAGTTCCTCCACGTTCACCACGGCGCGCATGGTGACGGAGCCGCGGCCGGTCCGGTAGGCGTCCTCGATGCCCTTGTGGCCCAGGATGGTGGCACCGGTGGGGAAATCGGGGCCCTTGACCCGGCGCAGGAGCTCTTCGAGCAGCTCCTCGCGGGTGGCGGTGGGGTTGGCCAGGTACCACTGCACGCCGTCGGCCACTTCGCGGAGGTTGTGCGGCGGGATGTTGGTGGCCATGCCCACGGCAATGCCGGAGGATCCGTTGACCAGCAGGTTGGGGAACCGGGCCGGCAGGATGGTGGGTTCCTGGTTCTTGCCGTCGTAGTTGTCCTGGAAGTCGACGGTTTCCTCGTCGATGTCCCGGACCATTTCCATGGCGAGGGGGGCCATTTTGGTTTCGGTGTAACGGGGAGCCGCAGCGCCGTCGTTGCCCGGAGAACCGAAGTTGCCCTGGCCCAGGGCCAGCGGGTAGCGCATGGTCCAGTCCTGGATCAGGCGGACCAGGGCGTCGTAGATCGCGGTGTCGCCGTGGGGGTGGTACTGGCCCATGACCTCGCCCACCACGCGGGCGCACTTGTTGAAGGAACGCTCGGGGCGGTAGCCGCCGTCGAACATCGCGTACAGCACGCGGCGGTGCACGGGCTTGAGGCCGTCGCGGACGTCCGGGAGGGCACGGCCCACGATGACGGCCATGGCGTAATCCAGGTAGGACCGCTGCATTTCGGTCTGCAGGTCCACCTGCTCCACGCGGTCAACCAGCACGTCGCCTTCAAGAACGGTGTCCGGGTTCCCGGCTTCGGGGGCCGGGTTCCCGGGTGTTTCGTCGCTCATTTTCTATTTCCGTTTCAGGTATATGTCGGTTCTGGAATATCTTCGGGGTCTTAAAGGCCTAGATATCCAGGAACCTGACGTCCTTGGCGTTCTGCTGAATGAAGTTGCGGCGTGATTCCACGTCCTCGCCCATCAGGACCGAGAAGATCTGGTCCGCAGCCAGTGCGTCATCCATGGTGACCTGCAGCAACGTACGGTTGTCCGGGTCCATGGTGGTGTCCCACAGTTCCGTGTAGTCCATTTCGCCAAGGCCCTTGTAGCGCTGGATACCGTTGTCCTTGGGGATGCGGCGTCCTGCTGCCTGGCCGGCGAGGAGCTTGGCGTCGCGTTCCTTGTCGCTGTATACGTAGTCGTGGGCGGCGTTGGACCACTTGATCCGGTACAGCGGCGGCTGGGCCAGGTAGACGTAGCCGTTTTCGATCAGCGGGCGCATGTAGCGGAACAGCAGCGTCATCAGCAGGGTGGTGATGTGCTGGCCGTCCACATCGGCATCGGCCATCAGGACGATCTTGTGGTACCGGAGCTTGGAGAGGTCGAAGTCCTCACCGATGCCCGTGCCGAAGGCCGTGATCATGGACTGGACTTCGGCGTTGCCCAGGGCCTTGTCCAGCCGGGCACGCTCCACGTTCAGGATCTTGCCGCGGAGGGGAAGGATGGCCTGGGTCTCGGGATTGCGGCCGCGCTTGGCCGAACCGCCTGCCGAGTCGCCCTCCACAATGTAGACCTCGCACTTCTCCGGGTTCTTGGAGGAGCAGTCGGACAGCTTGCCCGGCATGCCGAAGGATTCCAGCGGGCTCTTGCGGCGGGCATTGTCCCTGGCCTTGCGTGCGGCCATGCGGGCCTGCGCGGCAGAGATCGCCTTGCGGATGACGTCACGGGCGGGGCCGGGGTTGCGTTCCAGCCAGTCGCCCAGGCCGTCAGTGACAACGCGCTGGACGAAGCCCTTGACCTCGGAGTTGCCCAGCTTGGTTTTGGTCTGGCCCTCGAACTGCGGCTCGGCAAGCTTCACGGAAATGACGGCGGTGAGGCCCTCACGGATATCGTCACCGGTGAGGTTGTCATCCTTTTCCTTGATGATGCCCTTCTCGCGCGCGTAGCGGTTGATCAGGGACGTCATGGCAGCGCGGAAACCCTCTTCGTGGGTGCCGCCCTCATGGGTGTTGATGGTGTTGGCGTAGGTGTGGACGCTTTCGGAGTAGGCGTTGGTCCACTGCATCGCCATTTCCAGGGCGATCTTGCGCTCCTGGTCCTCGGTTTCGAAGGCGATGACGTCCTCGTGGACAACGTCCACCTTCTTGCCGGAGTTCAGGTGCTTGACGTAGTCCAACAAGCCCTCGTTGTACTGGTACACCACGGTGCGGTGCTCAGCGCTGACTTCGCCTTCGGTGACCACGCCGTCCAGGTCGAGGTCCGCCTCGGCTTCGGGATCGCTGGCGGAAGAACGCTCATCCGTCAGGGTGATGCGCAGGCCCTTGTTGAGGAATGCCATCTGCTGGAAGCGGGCGCGCAGGGTCTCGAAATCGAACTCGGTGGTTTCGAAGATGGCCGGATCCGGGTAGAACGTCTGGGTGGTTCCGGTCCGGTCCGTCTCTTCGCCCTTCACCAGGCTGCCCTGCGGTTTGCCGCCATCGGCGAAGGACATCCGCCAGACGTGGCCCTGCCGCCGGACCTCGGTATCCACCCTGCTCGAGAGGGCGTTGACAACGGAGATACCAACGCCGTGCAGACCGCCCGACACCGCATACCCGCCGCCGCCGAACTTGCCGCCGGCATGCAGGATGGTCATTACCACTTCAACCGTGGGCTTGTGTTCAGTGGGGTGCATGTCCACCGGGATTCCGCGGCCGTCGTCCACGACCTTCACGCCGCCGTCAGCCTGCAGGACTACTTCGATGTGGGTGCAATAGCCGGCCAGGGCCTCATCAACGGAGTTGTCCACCACTTCATAGACCAGGTGGTGGAGTCCGCGGGGTCCGGTGGAGCCGATGTACATACCGGGACGCTTCCGGACGGCTTCCAGGCCTTCAAGTACGGTGATGTCGCTGGCGCCGTACTCCCGCGGGGTGTCAGGCGTGCGGGCATCCTCGACTGCGGGTTCAACTGCCAGAATATCTGTATTGTCGTTAGCCACAGGCGCTGTCGACTCCTCTGTTCTCGATGATGGCCGGCCGAAAAGCTCTTCCAGGCATGGAAAAACCATCCGCCAACAGGCACAAACTTATGGCGCCGGCTACTAGCTGATGGTGGGATCTGTTCTCCGCGTGCTGGGAGCATACGGAGAACGGACTCAGTCAACGTTTCACCGGCGCCCAGTTATCTATAACGATTCTACCGTGAAAGACCCCGGATTCCCGCATTCCAGGGGCGTGGATGGCGGGCAAGGTGCCTGCTGCAAGCCACACACTGCGCCTTGGGCGCTCCGAAACTCCGGCCTGCGGGTGCCTATACACCCTTGGGCCCTTCCAGGGCGCTACACGCCCATCAGGGGATTTTCAAGAGTCCGGCGTCCGGCTAACCGTAGGTGTCCCGGGGTCCGCGCCCGTTGACGGTCCGTCCGCCCTTGCGCCAGCTCGGTGCTGTGGGTCCCAAAACCTGGATGCTGGTGACCACGCCGTCACCCAGCTCCACCCGGAATTTCTCGAGCAGGCTGATGCTGAGGAGCCGGAGCTGGGTGGCCCAGGCCGTTGAATCACACCTGACGTGCAGCGTGGTGTCCGTGAAGCTTTCGGGGGTGCAGTGTGCTGAGATTTCCGGGCCCACCAGGGCGGCCCATTCGGCCATGACTGAGCCAACCGCAACCGGTGAGGTCCAGCCCCGTTCGGCTACCAGGCGGCCCACTACTTTCCCCAGACCAAGGGGATCGCGGCCGGTGGCATGGAACTGGCTGAAACCGCGGGTATCCCTGATGCCGCGCTTGGCCTTAGCGGAACCTGGGCGCACCGCCGCCCTGCGGATCTCGCCGCGGGCGGCGGCGGCTTCGCGCATTCTGTTCAGGGCTGCCTGGGGTGCATCGATGTTGTCGGGGTCGCGGCCGGGCTGCCGTCCGGCGTCGTTCTCGTCCCTACTCATCAATTCCTCCCGCGATGACCTTCACCCGCCGGCCGGACAGCTCTTCCGGGATATCGGCGTCGACGGCGGCGGTCACCAGGACCTGTTCCGCGCCCGAGACTATTGCCGCCAGTTTACGCCTGCGCTGCACGTCCAGCTCGGCAAAAACGTCATCCAGGATCAGGATGGGCGCCGAACCGCCGGTGCGGGCGTCGTCCAGCATCACGTAGTACGAAGCGAGCCGCAGGGCCAGGCACATGGACCACGTTTCACCATGGGAGGCGTATCCCTTGGCCGGCGCCCGGCCCAGGACCAGGTCCAGTTCATCGCGGTGCGGGCCCACCAGGGAAATGCCGCGCTCGAGTTCCCTCCGCCGCGCCTCAGCGAACGCGCGCACGTAGCGCTCCGTCAGCTGCTCAACGGTGAGCTGGCTCAGGTCCTCGGCCTCGGCTGAAGTACCTCCGATGTCACCGCCTGCAGTGCGCAAGTCCGGGGCGCCGTCGTCGTCCATCTGGTTCTGGAGGGTGGAACGGTACACGGCGTCAGCCGGCTTGGAGGTGTCCGTGAGCCCGGCGTACGCGCTGGCAAGGTGCGGACGGAGGCGTTCCACCAGCTCAAGCCGGGCGTGCAGCAGCTCGGCGCCGGCTTTGGCCATGTGCTGGTCCCACACATCCAGCGTTGCTTCATGCGCTGACGTGAACTTGCCGGCACGGGCGGACTTCAGCAGCGCGTTGCGCTGTTTCAGAACTCGGTCGTAATCGCTGCGGGTGGCGGCATGGTGCGGGATGAGGCTGGCGAGGAGTTCATCCAGGAAGCGGCGGCGGTTGGAGGGATCCCCCTTCACCAGGGCCAGGTCCTCCGGCGCGAACAGCACCGTCTGGCAGATGCCCAGCAGGTCGCGGGCGCGGACCGGATTGCTGCGGTTGATCCGGCCGCGGTTGGCCCGGCCGGCATTGATTTCCAGTTCGAGCACCGTGATCTGGCCGCCGCGGACCAGCCGGGCGCGGACCAGGGCGCGCTCGGTGCCGAACCGCAGGAGCGGGGCGTCGGAACTGACGCGGTGGGAGCTGAGCGTGGCCAGGTACCCGATGGCCTCCATCAGGTTGGTTTTGCCGATGCCGTTGTACCCCACCAGGACGGTGACGCCTGGTCCCAGGGCAAGGTCGACCTGGGCGTAGCTGCGGAAGTCAGTGAGGGACAGGTGTTCTATGTACACGCGGTTTTCGGCAATTCTGGGGACCTCGCGGGTCCCCGCTGGCTGCTACTTGGCAGGACGGGTTGCGTGCCCGCCGAACTGGTGGCGCAGGGCGGACACCATCTTCATTGCCGGGGAACTGTCTTCCCGGGATTCGAAGCGGGCGAACAGCGCAGCCGTGATGGCCGGGGCGGGAATGGCGTTGGCGATGGCCTCCTCCACGGTCCACCGGCCCTCGCCGGAATCCTCGACGTAGTCATCGATGTTCTGCAGTCCAGGGTCCTCATCCAATGCTTTGACCGCGAGGTCCAGCAGCCAGGACCGGACCACGGTGCCTTTTTGCCACGCACGGAAGGTACCGGGGAGGTCGTTGATGATGTCCTTGGACGCGAGCAGTTGGTAGCCCTCGGCGTACGCCTGCATCAGGCCGTACTCGATGCCGTTGTGCACCATCTTGGCGTAGTGGCCGGCACCGATGCCGCCCACATGGACGAAGCTGTCCGCGCGTTCGCCTTCGGGGCGGAGGGCGTCAAAGACCGGAAGTGCGCGCTCAATGTCCGCGGCGTCACCGCCAGCCATCAGGCCGTAGCCGTTCTGCAACCCCCACACGCCACCGGACACACCGCAGTCTGCGAAGTGGATGCCCTTGGCGGCCAGGACTTCACCGTGCTTCTGGTCCTCGGTGAACCGGGAGTTGCCGCCGTCAATCACCAGGTCACCCTCGGTGAGTTTTTCGCCCAGTTCCGTGATGACGGCGTCGGTGATGTCACCGGCGGGTACCATCACCCAGATGAGCCGCGGCGCGGGGACGGCTGCGAGGAGTTCATCGATGGAGCCGGCGTCCGTGACGTCAGGGTTGCGGTCATAACCGGTGACCTCGACGCCGCCCTTGCGCAGCCGTTCGCGCATGTTGAATCCCATTTTGCCAAGGCCGATCAGTCCAATGTGCATAGTGGAACCTCTTTCTGCATTGGTGTCGGTTGTCGTTTGAAGCCCAGAACGACAACAGCTGTCTGGGCCCACGCCGCCAGGGTTCCCTGGCCGAACTTGCGAGGCGAGGGTGGCCGGTGGGGATTAGTTGGGGAGGCGGACCGGCATCACAAGGTAGCGGTAGTCATCCTGGTCTTCGCCGTCCGCGTCTGCCTGGGCCGTGATCATTGCCGGCTTGGGTGCGGTGGTGAAAGAGAACCGGACGAATTTGGTTTCGATGACGCTCAGGCCCTCCACGAGGTAGTGCGGGTTGAAGGCCACGGTGATGTCGTCGCCGGAAAGCTGGGCTTCCAGTTCCTCCGAAGCCTGGGCGTCCTCGCCGGTGCCGGCATCCAGGTTCAACAGGCCCTGGGTGAAGGCCAGGCGGACCGGGGTGTTGCGTTCTGCCACCAAAGACACGCGGCGGACCGCTTCCACGAGTTCCTGGGTCTGCACGGTGGCGTGGATGGGGGTGGAATCCGGGAAGAGCGAGCGGATCTTTGGGTAGTCGCCATCCACCAGCAAGGATGTGGTGGTGCGGCCGCCGCTTTCAAACCCGATCAGCCGGCTGTCATCGTCCGAGAGGGCGAGCTGGATGTCTCCGCTGTTGCCCAGGGTTTTGGCTACTTCGTTCAAAGTTTTGGCCTTGACCAGCGCGCTGGTGGAGATGCCGGGAGTGACCGGCTTCCACGGCACCTCACGCATGGCGAGGCGGTAGCGGTCGGTGGCGAGAAGGGTGATCAGGTCGTCCTCGATCTCCATGCGTACACCGGTGAGGATGGGCAGGGTGTCGTCCTTGCTTGCGGCAATGATCACCTGGGAAACGGCTTGCGCAAACGAGTCACCCGGGACTGTTCCGCTGACAGTGGGCAGGGAAGGAAGGGGCGGGTATTCCGCTTCGGGCATGGTGGCCAGGTGGAAACTGCTTCGGCGGCACGTGAGTGTGACCTTGTTGCCGTCCGTTTCGACGTCGACCGGGGCCGACGGCAGGCTGCGGCAAATGTCTGCCAGAAGGCGGCCGGAAACCAGGATGGTGCCCTCGTCCCGGACGTCGGCGGCGATTTCCAGGCGCGCGGAGGTTTCGTAGTCGAAGCTCGAGAGGCTGACTGTGCCTGCTTCAGCTTTAAGGAGGAGGCCGGAAAGGACTGGTACGGGCGGCCGCGGAGACAACGAGCGGGCTGTCCAGGTGACGGCTTCTGCCAGGACGTCCCGATCGACTCTGAACTTCACGGAAGGGTGCCGCCTTTCATTGCTGCTGCGTTGGTGTTCTACGAAACTTCCGGCAGGAAGCTCCACGGGAGTTGTCCCACGCCGGTGAACCTGCATGGTCCATGCTGCCTGAACCACGCACAAACCCAAGGATGGGAGCGCTGCTGACAGCTTAGCCGGAAGATCCGCGATTAACCCATCCCCCCTTTGCACCGCAGGCCCCTGTGGGGCCGGCGGCGCCTCCGTGTGGTCCGGGCGAATCGATCTTGTTATTTGAGGGACTTCAAATTTTTGGGATTAGTAGTGTTAATAACTGCTGTGGAAACTGTGGATAACTGCCTCCGGCCGCGCGATCCGGCGGTTAAGCCCTGTTCATGGGCTGTGGGTGGAGCAGGTTTTAAACAGGGTGTGGATGGGGATAAGAATTTTGCCGGTTTTCGCGATCCACAGGAGGGTTAAGGGTTTTAAGCCCATTAACCGCGGTTGTCCCCTTAACTATCCACAGGCTTATCCACATGCACCTGTTAATAAGGTATAGAGTGCACGGCGCGTTGTGGATTCAGGAATCGCGCTGCTGCTGCTTGATCCGGTTGGTCAGCTCGGTCACCTGGTTGTAGATCACACGACGCTCGGCCATCAGTTCACGGATCTTCCGGTCTGCGTGGATCACCGTGGTGTGGTCGCGGCCGCCGAGTTCCTGGCCGATCTTGGGAAGTGACATGTCCGTCAGTTCCCGGCACAGGTACATGGCGATCTGGCGTGCGGTGACCAGCGTCCTGGTGCGGGACTTGCTGCAGAGCTCTTCCATGCTGAGCTTGAAGTACTCGGCGGTCTGCTGCAGGATCTGGCTGGAGGTGATCTCCTGCGCGCCGTCGTCGGTGATGAGGTCCTTGAGCACCATCTCGGCCAGGGCCACGTCCACGGGTTGCCGGTTGAGGCTGGCGAACGCGGTAACCCTGATCAGGGCACCCTCAAGTTCGCGGATGTTGCTGGAAATCTTGGACGCGATGTACTCGAGGGCGTCATCCGGAGCGGAAAGACCTTCGCTGAGGGCCTTCTTGCGGAGGATGGCGATACGCGTTTCCAGTTCCGGCGGCTGGATGTCCGTCAGCAGGCCCCACTCGAAGCGGGATTTCATCCGGTCTTCGAACCCGGCGAGCAGCTTGGGCGGCTGGTCCGAGGTAATGACCACCTGCTTGTTGTTGTTGTGCAGCGAGTTGAACGTGTGGAAGAACTCCTCCAGCGTCCGGTCCTTCCCGGCCAGGAACTGGATGTCATCGATCAGCAGGACGTCCACGTTGCGGTAGGTGGTCTTGAAGCTGGCGCCTTCATCGTCACGGATGGAGTTGATGAAGTCGTTGGTGAATTCTTCCGAATTGACGTACCGGACCCTGATCCCGCTGTAGAGCCGCCGGGCGTAGTGCCCGATCGCGTGCAGGAGGTGGGTCTTTCCCAGTCCCGAGTCGCCGTAGATGAAGAGCGGGTTGTACGCCTTGGCCGGCGCTTCCGCCACGGCAACGGCCGCAGCGTGGGCGAACCGGTTTGAGGAACCGATCACAAAGGTATCGAAGACGTACTTGGGGTTCAGCCGGCCGAACTCGTGCGAGGTGCTGGGCAGCATGGGCTGCGGCTTCTGCTCGATCAGCTGGTCCGGAGAGAAGGAAGGTTCGACGACGGGTTCGGGCTCTTCGTGGATGGGCACCAGGTCTGTGTCCACGTCGATGGCACAGCGGATGTCCTCGGAGAAGACACTGTGCAGCGCATCATCCAGCGCGTCCTTGACCTGGGTCTGCAGCACTTCCCGGGTGAGCTCGTTGGGTACTGCCACCAGAAGGGTGGAACCGATCAGGCCCTGGGCCTGGGCGAGGATGACAAAGCCACGCTGGCGCGGTGAAACGCGGTGGTCCTGTTCCAGCAGGCTGACAACGCGGCGCCAGGAACTTCCGACAGTATTGGCGTGGTTGGCTTCGTCTACTGTCATCAATGGGTTCCCTCAAAACTTGCTTTGCCTGCATTGTCTGCAGCCGCAAGCACGGAACCACGGTTGGGTTCAGCTTCATCCACAGGGTTATGCACAGCAGGTGGATAATCGGCTACTGGGCCACTCTAGGGGATGAAAAGCCTAGAAGATAGCTGGCAAGTAGCTTGTGGATAATTACACGGTTGTGGTTCTGAAACGGGGCCTGTGAGCCACTTCATCCACAGGCTTGGCAGGCAGGTTTGCCACAGCTGGGGATAGCGCCGGTGGGCTGCTCCGGTTTGACTGGGGGCACCGAATTGCCCTAACGTTGTGAAGTCCTTTGTGTCCGCTTTTTGGCCCCATCTGAATCTCTCAGACGCAGTGCGTGTGAGCAGCCGGGGGAAGCGTGCATATACAAAACTTAGCGTCGGCCAGTTCTTCCCCATACTGATCGGGTGGGCGCACCTTTGATCCACTGGAGTAACTAACGTGAGCAAGCGGACTTTTCAGCCGAATAACCGCCGTCGAGCCAAGAAGCACGGCTTCCGCCTTCGTATGCGTACCCGTGCCGGCCGCGCCATCCTGGCAGCCCGTCGTGGCAAGGGCCGTACCGAGCTGTCGGCGTAAATAACTGACTTGTCGGTAGACATTTCTTTGCGAGTTTAAGGTGCTGGCCACCCGCAACCGTTTGAGGACTGCATCCGATTTTTCAACAACTGTACGTTCCGGTGTCCGCAATGGACGCCGGAACGTAGTGTTATATGCGGCAGCTATTGCTGCCGACGAACCCAGCCGGATCGGGTTCATTGTTTCCAAAGGTGTAGGGAACGCTGTGGTCAGGAACCTCGTTAAGAGGAGACTGAGGGAAGCCGGTGCTGCCTCGCTGCGCGAGTACGGTACCGGGTTTGCCATAGTGGTCAGGGCGCTTCCTGCGTCCGCGTCCGCCAGCTGGGACCAGTTGCTGTCGGATTACAACGCTGCACTGGAGACAACAATGGCCCGGCTGGCCGGCCGCCCCCGGGCTGCCGCCAACGGTTCGGCCGGCACAACACAGGAGGGGACACCGCGTGCGTAACGCTACCGCCGTCGTCGCCCATCTTCATCCTGTTGTGGCCGCGGTGGCGCTGTTCCTCTGGAACCTGCCCCGCAATATCCTCATTCTTCTGCTGAAGGCCTACCGCAAGGTGGTTTCTCCCTTGTACGGCCAGGTCTGCAGGTTTTTCCCTTCATGCTCGGCTTATGCCCTTGAAGCGATTACCGTCCATGGCGCCGTCAAGGGGAGCTGGCTCGCTGTCCGCCGCCTTGGCCGCTGCCACCCATGGAATGCCGGCGGCGTGGACCACGTCCCCGCCGGCCACCGGGAATGGCCCGCCAGCCGGACCCCCACAATTGTTGTGCTGAACAACCCGGACAAGTACCTGGCTGCTCGGACTGATGGAGAAGGCCGCACCGCGGCCTGACGAATAGGGATAAGTATGGACTTCTTTGAAACAATCATGTTTCCGTTCAAGTGGCTTGTGTCCGTCATCATGGTGGGCTTCCATGAGGGCTTGAGTGCGATCGGCCTGCCCGAAGCGTCGGGCTGGACCTGGACGCTGTCCATCATCGGCCTGGTGCTGGTGATCCGTGCGGCCCTGATTCCCGTGTTCGTCAAGCAGATCAAGGCGCAGCGCGGAATGCAGCTGCTCCAGCCGGACCTGAAGAAGCTGCAGGACAAGTACAAGGGCAAGACCGACCAGCTGTCCCGCCAGGCCATGGCGCAGGAACAGATGGCCATGTACAAGAAGCACGGGACCAACCCGTTCTCGGCCTGCCTGCCCATGCTGATCCAGATGCCGTTCTTCTTCGCCCTGTTCCAGGTGCTGTCCGGTATCAGCTCCGCCAAGACCCAGGGCAAAGGCATCGGTGCCATGAGCCAGGAGCAGGTGGTGCAGTTTGACGAGTCGAGCATCTTCGGCGCTCCGCTGTCCGCCTCGCTGCTGCACGGCGGAGGTGGCGGCAACCAGGTTGCTGTGTGGATCCTTTCGATTGTGATGATCCTTGCTATGACCGCCTCGCAGTTCATTACGCAGAAGCAGATCATGGCCAAGAACATGTCTGAAGAAGCCATGGCCAGCCCCTTTATGCGCCAGCAGAAGATGATGCTCTACATCCTGCCCATCGTCTTCGGCGTGGGCGGCATCAACTTCCCCATCGGTGTCCTCATCTACTGGACCACCACCAACCTCTGGACCATGGGCCAGCAGTTCTTTGTCATCCGGCGCATGCCGACGCCGGGATCCCCCGCAGCGAAGGCCCTCGCCGAGCGCCGGGCCGCCAAGGGTCTTCCGGCCCTTTCGATCCTGACTGGTAAGAAGGACGATGACGCGGACGCAGCTGCCGCTGCTGCTGCCGTGGCGCAGGCAAAAGGACAGCGCACTCAGCCCCAACGCAAGAACAGGAAGAAGAAGTAATGTCAGCCGAGAGTACCGAACAGGCCCTTTCTGAAGAGATTATCGACGATAAGGACCAGTCCGCAGACCAGGACGGATCCTCGCCCAAGGCCTCCTCAGCCAGCCGTCTGGAGGAGGAAGGCGACGTCGCAGCGGACTACCTTGAGGAGCTGCTGGATATTGCAGATATCGATGGAGACATCGACATCGAGGTCCGCAACGGGCGCACCTACATCTCCATTGTCACGGAGGAGGAATCGGACAGCCTGGACAGCCTGGTGGGTGAGGACGGCGAAGTCCTCGAAGCCCTGCAGGAACTGACCCGCCTCTCCGTGCTGTCCGCCACCGAAAACCGGTCGCGGCTGGTGCTGGACATCAACGGGTACCGGAAGGAACGCACCGGCCACCTGCAGAAGATCGCCGAGGATGCGGCGGCCGCCGTGAAGGAGTCGGGTGAGGCCGTGGCGCTGGAACCGATGAGTGCTTACGAACGCAAGATCGTTCACGACGCCGTTGCCGACTTGGGCCTGGTGAGCGAGTCCGAGGGCGAAGGCGCCGGACGCCACATCGTTGTATCCGCGGACTAGAGAATTGCTGATTCGCTAATCATGGTTGACATCACGGCAGCTGAGCTTCTGGCAGCTGAGAAGATTTTCGGTGACCGCCTGGACCTCGCTAAGCGTTATGTGGAGCACCTTGCCACGTCGGGAACCGAGCGTGGGCTGATCGGCCCCCGCGAGATCCCGCGGCTCTGGAGCCGGCATGTGCTGAACTGCGCCGTCATCGAAAGTGAGATTGCCCAGGGAAGCCATGTTGCCGACGTCGGAAGCGGCGCCGGACTCCCGGGCCTATGCCTGGCGATTGCGCGTCCGGACCTGGAGCTCACCCTGATCGAGCCGCTGGAACGCCGGGTGATCTGGCTCCAGGAAGTGGTGGACGATCTCGGGCTGGACAACGTCACCGTGATGCGCACCCGTGCCGAGCTGGCAGTGGGGCATGTGGACGCGGACGTTGTGACCGCACGGGCCGTATCCGCCTTGAGCAACCTCGCCGGCCTCACCATCCCACTGCTTGCGGGCAAGGGTGAAGTGGTGGCCATCAAGGGCCGCAGCGCGGCTGAGGAAATCGAGAAGGCCGCGAAGGCCATCCGGAAGCTGGGCGGAGTTGAAACGTCGGTCGTAACGGTCGGCGACAACCTGCTGGAAGAGCCCACTACCGTTGTACGCATCGTTGTAAACAAGTCCCAAAAGAAGCCCTAGTGTTGGCCCGGCGGCCGCAGTCTGCCGGGGTAACCGGTTAGGCTAGTCAACGGCAGCAAAATAGCTGAACGAGAGTGAGTGTGCCCCAGTGACCAGTAGCGAAGCCTCCACACAACGGATACCCCCGTTTGTGTCTCTGGGGTCAGCACGTTCTTTCGCTGGGACTGCCTCGGGCACCTCCGGGATACTGGCAAATCAACCCGGTGCGGTAGGAAGCTCGTCTCCTGTGTTTGTTTCACGTGAAACAACCACCTCAGGTAGGGGGAACATCATCGACGCTATTGATGACTCCAGTCCCATCGCCCGCGAGTTGGCGCATGAGACCCGCAGGCGGGAACGGCTGGTGGGCCGCCAGCTCCCGCGGCCGGAGAAGACCCGCGTCTTCACAGTGTCCAACCAAAAGGGCGGCGTCGGAAAGACGACCACCACCGTGAACATTGCCGCTGCGCTTGCAGCTGCCGGTCTCAACGTCCTGGTGATCGACATCGACCCCCAGGGCAACGCGTCCACGGCCTTGGGCATCGAGCATCACGCTGACGTGGACAGCATCTACGACGTCCTGATCAACGACGTTCCCTTGGCCGATGTTGTGGCCCAGTGCCCGGATATCGGGAACCTGATCTGCGCGCCGGCCACTATCCACCTTGCCGGCGCGGAAATTGAACTCGTGTCCTTGGTAGCGCGTGAGCAGCGGCTCCGCCGCGCCATCGACGTCTATGCGAAAGTCCGTGAGAAAAACGGCGAGCAGCGTCTGGACTACATCTTCATCGACTGCCCGCCCAGCCTTGGCCTCCTGACGGTCAACGCATTCTGTGCAGCCAACGAGGTCCTCATCCCCATCCAGTGTGAGTACTACGCATTGGAGGGCCTGAGCCAACTGCTGAAGAACATCGAGATGATCCAGAAGCATCTCAACGCTGAGCTGGTGGTATCCACCATCCTGCTCACCATGTACGACGGCCGCACCAACCTTGCCGCGCAGGTAGCCGCCGAGGTCCGTCAGCACTTCCCGGATCAGGTCCTATCCGCGGTGGTCCCCCGTTCGGTCCGGATCTCGGAGGCGCCGAGCTACCAGCAGACGGTGATGACCTACGACCCCTCATCCAGTGGTGCCCTGTCCTACCTGGAAGCCGCTGCTGAAATAGCAGAACGCTAGAATCTTCAAAAATTGCAATAACTGGAGCCCGGGAAGTCCTGGCTCTTCCACTGGAGGGATTTATCCATGAGCGAGAAGCGACGGGGCCTGGGCCGCGGTCTTGGCGCGCTGATTCCGAGTTCCGCCGGTGCAAACGGGGCGGGCAACGGCACAGCGGTAGCGCGGCCTGTCGATCTCTTCTTCCCCGAGGGACGCCGGAAGGCCGATCCCTCCGAGGCCGTTGTGGATGCCACTGTTGCGGACGAGTCTGCAGCCGGCAGTACTGTTGATTCTTCGTCGGCTGGCTCGACGGATGCGGCCTCCAAGGAATCATCTTCCAGGTCCTCCAGCAACGGGTCCCGCAAGCCCGCCGCCGCTAAGTCCGCCACTGCGAAGGCTGCGCCTGAACCTGCGGCTTCTTCCAATGGCGCCTCTACGAAGTCCAGTGCCCGGGCCACGGATGGCGGCAAGGTAAAGGCCACCGCCCAGAAGGCGTCCGAGGCAGCCAAGGCCCGCAGTGCTGGGCCGGTGGCGGTACCTGACGGTGGGCCGGTGGTTTTTGTTGACGCTGGCGAGCCGGACAACGGGGTTGACCTGGTTGAGGTCCCCGGCGTCCGCTTCGCCGAGATCCGGGTGACAGATATCCACCCGAACCGCAAACAGCCGCGGTCCGTCTTCGATGAAGATGATATGGCTGAGCTGGTTCACTCGGTCCGCGAAATAGGCGTCCTCCAGCCAATTGTGGTCCGGAACTCAACCGAACCAGGTGGAGAGCCGTATGAGCTGGTTATGGGTGAGCGCCGCTGGCGGGCAGTGCAGGCCGCTGGGCTGGAAACCATCCCCGCAATCGTCCGGGACACCACCGACGACGACCTCCTGCGCGATGCTTTGCTCGAAAACCTGCACCGCAGCCAGCTCAACCCCCTGGAAGAGGCCGCGGCCTACCAGCAGCTCCTTGAGGACTTCGGCACGACGCATGAACAACTTGCGGACCGCATAGGGCGGTCACGGCCACAGGTTTCAAACACTCTGCGGCTCTTGAAGCTTCCGCCCCTGGTCCAGCGCCGTGTGGCTGCCAGTGTGCTTTCCGCAGGACATGCGCGGGCCCTCCTGGCCCTGCCTGACGCCGCAGCCATGGAACGCCTGGCCCAGCGCATTGTGGCTGAGGGAATGTCCGTACGAGCCACGGAAGAGGCGGTGACTCTCTACCAGGACCCCGCTAAGCCGGCCAAGAACAACATACCGCGTCCTGGCGCACGTCACGAGCGTCTCGATTACCTGGCTTCTTCACTCTCTGACCGCCTGGATACCAACGTCAAAATTTCGCTGGGCGTCCGCAAGGGCCGGGTCAGCATTGAATTTGCCAGCGTTGAGGATCTCAATCGGATCATGGACGTCCTGGCTCCTGGTTCGGACAACTAGCGAGCCGTTTAGCATGTAATTGCCCCACGCTCACTGGGTGATTGCGTTTCTTCCACGTGGGCTGTTTATGGGTGTACCGCCTCTTTTGTCTGCTGTGTGAAATTCCGGCGTACATGTCCGTATCCTGGCATCCAGGAATCCAGGTCTCCGGCTTCAGCTCTAGGACCAGTCCCACAGTGACGCAAAGTCACACCGCGACAGTGCTCTTGCTGGGGCGTGCGCTCCTACTTACGGACGCGGACGCCTTTTTGAGGGGCTCGATCGGCCAAGGAAATCGCTCTCGTCTGAACTTCCATGTGGATGCGCAGCGGATGCAGCCTCAGTGAAGCCAGGGAGATTCGGTACCCGGTGTGTCCTGGCGCCGTTGTTGCTTGCAGGGCAGTCCAGGCACGAGTGGATAGGCATTGCTGCGGGGTGCTCAGCTTAGGATTGCGCGCTTACTTGGATTGAAAGTGTTCGCTCCAGCGTTGTCATAGGAATCCGCGGGGATAGCCCTCGAGTGGACGGGTCGTTCCGGGGCCATCCAGGTCGTTCTCATGGCTCTGTACGTGAATGCAGCAAAGTCGGTGCTTGGAAATCCCGGTTCGGCTAAACGGACCAGTTCGAAAAGACGCAGAGGTCGAGAGCGACCTAGAGTTCGCGGGCTTCTCCTGGGTAGACGGCGAACAGGGCGCGCCCTGCTCCCCGCACCTGCGGGAGGCAGTGCATAAGGCAGCTGGCAGGCGTGCCGAACTTGGGGTACCACGGTTGGCGCAGGGCCGTGTGGCATCTTGATCGTGCTAACCATGATGCGTGCTGATTGCCTTGTGCGCTTAGCCCGCTGCCGCAAGGTGTCATGTGGCGATCCCGAGCGTTTCACGTGAAACATTTACAGGCCAACTGTGCGAGTCCGGATCCGAAGTGTGGTCATATAGCTGACAATTGATACCACGCGAGTGCCGACGGCGCTTTCGGGCTGGTTGCCTTAGTACAGGGCTTAGCGACACCCCGCACACACCTTCGGCGGGCCAAGTGCAGGTGGCACTCCGCGGTGCTTGGGAAGTTAGTGCATGGTGTAGTGCTGAGGTGACAGCTATCGCATTTTAGATTGCTGCAGGCAGCTGCTCCCCGTTAGCTGGCTGAGCCTATAGCGCGGACTCACTTTCAGAACACGAGCCTTGCCACGAACATCAGCTCAGACGCCGTTACGGCGGTACCACCACCATCAGGTGGGGCGCTGGCAGTTCTTAGAGAATATGACCGTGGACGGGTAGCGGCCTGCCTTGGTTTAGGGTACGACTTCAGCTTTGTCGTTCCGGCTATTCGACTCTGGCGGAACCAGACTTCGTGACCCCACGCGGCCGCGCGGCCAGCTGCGGCCGGCTGTTCCTGCCAACTACCGCAGCCGGCGCCCATACCAATGGTCGCGACCGCTGGTCCAGCCGGATGGTCAGTGAAACCTGTCAGTCCGATCATCCCGGCTCCCCCCGGCTCCAGGGTGCAGGCCCGGAGTGTCTGCCTGAGCCATACCCACGCCAAGCACTGGCCTTAGCGCTCACTACCGGTGTGTCACTCTGCGCTGCCGCGCAGTCGGGCGCATGCGGTCTGGTGTCGTTAACCCTGCATTTGGCCCGGCGGACCGCGGAGCCAGGCACGCCCGAATGCGGCAGGCGGAGGCGTGCCGTTTCACGTGAAACGCTATTGTGCCTTCATCGGGCCTATCGCTTTTGGCGGTCCACGGTCGTCGTGTTCGTGGCGACGACCGAGTCGGGCAGGCCGACGGATTGGCGGGCTCTTCGATCTAATGCTTCCGAGCTGCGCCTGACCCTCCGCGAGTCTAGCGCTCTCCATCTAAGCGCTGCACGGCAAGCATAGGTGTGATGTCTCGATGTTTGTTCGAAGGAATATCGAAGGCGGTCGGGGTCCGCGTTCTCCTCACGGGGACTTCGATGTTCTCCTTTGGGTCGCCTCTTTCACCGGCACGACAACAAGAGGGAGCTCTGCCGGGGAGCAATAGACTGTGTGTAAGCAGGGCCGGGCGGAGTGATCGTCCTAGGTGAGGGCTGGTACGACGGTACTCACGACAGCTGAAGAGCCATTCCTTGCGCCCCCCGCGCCTTGGGTTTTGTCCCCTGTTGCGTTGGCGCAGGCCGTCAGGTTCGAAGTCGGGGGTTCGGCAAATTGAGGTTCCGGGGCAGGTATCGCCGGTCCACTTTAGTCGGTCAGCGGCCGGTGGATAAAGCTGTGGATAACAGTGGGGATAACCCGCGAGCTTCCTGTGGATGTGATGCTTCTCCTATCCGAGCAGCCGCCCTGCATATGTACCTGGGATACCGAGTAGGGCGGCCCGGGAGTGAGGTGTTTCACGTGAAACGCCTCCATTGCCCGCCGGGGTCAGGAGCGCCGCGATATAGACCGGTATTTTGGTACCTCCGGAGGTCTGATTCGGTTTATTTTGCGGTGTTGGAGTGCAATCCTGGGAAGGTTCGTGCTGTGCGCGCAGAGCGCACAGCGGTCGGGCAGAGCTGGGGTCCTGCAGCTTCGATGCGATAGCTCTACAGTCAGTGTTGGTGCCTTTTCGGTGAGCACGCTCGGACTGTGGATAAGCCTGTGGAGAGACTGGTGGTTCGTCTGTGGATAACCATGGGGATAACTCTCCAGCAAGATTGCTTCAGCACCTGAGCTGGGACTACATCAGCCACTTTCTCGCCGGCCGCTGTCCCCGTATGCCCAGGTCCAGCCGGAGGGTTTACCGGGAGTGCGAATCGGCGGAACACTGGACTGGGAGGTGCCGAGGTCTGCATCCCCGCATGTCATGGGCCGAGCTAATCCCCGCTGCCCGCCTCGAGCTAAGTGGCCTGCCGGCTGTGGATGTCGTCATGACTCGGTGGTGCTTGGCGGGTTCATCGAAGCAGTGCGAGCAGCGGCGGATCTCCAGTTGTAGGCGCGGTGCCCTCTAGCTCCAGGGGTGACACTCGCAGGTGCGGTCCGGGCGCAGTTACCGGGGTATAGTGCGATTGGCTGCACCGTACTCAGTTGCGGCATCTTCCCCCGGTATGTGCCGGCACGATCCGAAGGCAAAACTGCACTGCTGGATGGCTCGCTCACTTACCCCGTTCTCCTGGAACTATCAGCGTTCGGTGGTCATGTCGACCTGCTCGCTAGCTCACTTGGGGTGAGTCCGTACGTGAGAAATACTCCACGATGCGTGGTCGCGGCCGCTCCCCTCAGAAGTCATGATGATGCGGTGGAGACCAAGGTCTTCCAATAGAGCAGTCGGATTGTACCCATTGGTAGGCTGTCGAGAGGTGCGCAGGCAACTTGCCATGGAACTGGATAGCGTCTGATCGATGCCCCAGGGTACTCTTAAGTGGCTATCGCCAGACGCGGCAGGGCACAGGTGAAGCGGATGGACTCGACCGTGCGATCCCCGCCCTGGGTGCTATTCCTTGTGTTTCACGTGAAACAGCAACTCGACTGCACTCCATCGTGGCGGGTGCCCGTGACCCATTGCTACTCGCGAATGCACCGCTTGCCTGGTGAGCAACGAATTCCACACCTAACGCTCGGGCGCGCAGACATTTATGATGCTTGTTCCAGTCATTCTTGGAATCATTCATGATGGAGTATCACGCCACGGGAGCGACCGGCTGTCCTGTCCCCCGTCTCCTGTGCGACTGGAGCAGTTCTTGCGGTCTGAGTAGTCTTCGAACAGATGGCCGGCAGGTTCTGCACCTTGCTACTTGCTGGGTCTCGGCTTTCGGAGCGGCGCCCTTGGTAAGCATCTTGTGACTGGTCATTCTGATTGACGCGTGGATGGTGGACGAGGGGATAGAGAGGGTTACGTCCGCCCACCATCCTGGCTGCCTCCATTTTGGTGGAGAACTCGCTATGCCTGCCCACGTGAAGACCCCGCACTTCCACCATACGGAGAACGAATTGCAGAACGCCGCCAACGGTCGCGTCCGCTGCCTTGCGGATGGCGATCTGTCTATGAGGGTGCCGTTCCCAGATATCGCGCATACAGGCCTGCTGTTGTAGCTGATTAGGGATCCGGCGCGGGCCAGTTCATGGGCCACTTATTTTTCCGTGCGACCACTGCCGGTTTTCACCGCGAACTCAAGTCGCGACGGTTTGGCGCCTGTTGCGATCAACTCTGTGAATGGCGGGGCATATCGGTAAGTGATCTTAGGGGCAGCCGTTATTCACCGAACAACTGCAACCGAAAGACGCCGGCCGTTTCACGTGAAACATCGTTGTTGATTCTCAGAGTCCGGGGCTCCCCCCAAGGATCGCAGGATCGTGGCCGCTGGAAACATTGGCGGCGCCATTAGCGCCTTCCGTGCAGTAACGACACGGAAGGGGGAGGCTAGCGAGCGGGCGGAACGATTCAGCAATAACTGGGAAATGCAGTTGGCAAGCGAATTTCCCCGCCTGCGCACGTTCGGGAAGGGAGGGTGCTCGAGAGAGGTCAGGAATTCACCTCCCGTGAGTGTTGCGGCTCCGAGGCCACATCGGGTGTAGGGGCCGTGTTGATACCGGGCCCGCATGGACCGGCGAGATCAGCCTAGCGTGTAGTAGATAGCTTAAAGAGACGTACTGGAAATTTAGAAGACAGTGTGGGGGTGACGGCCACATTGCACTCAAAACCGTTGTGGCTCCTAGACCCCCCTACTCCAGGGTCGGTCGATGCGCCTGATGTAGGCGAAGGCAGACTTGGACCGGTGTTCCGTGTGGTCAGAAGCAGCCCGCCTCCCGCGGATTGCTGGTGGTCATGGTGGTCATCAATTGTGACCTCTCCTCAGTCTTTCCTGCGTCCAGAGCGGCACCGCCGGAAAGCGGCTGTTTCACGTGAAACGGTCGCGAGAAGAATCGCAGGTCTTGACAAAAGATACGGAGGTCACCGTACGCGAGAGAATCGCCACTTCCACGCAAATGCCCGGCATGTAGGGCCGCCACCGTGCACCTTCGTGGACGCCGGGCCAAACTCTCAGCATTTGGATGTGGGTGCACTCTAAATCCATACGAGGCGGAATACTGTAAGAAAAACAAAGGTGGCCACTGCTCTGAAGAGCAATGGCCACCCCTTGCAGTTGTTGGTCACCCAACAACGCTGTTCGCTATGACAGAACGTCAGCGAACTCCTTCTCAAAGAACTGCTTCGGCTTTGCACCGATCACCGTACTCTTCACCTCGCCGTCCTGGAACAGGTATACGGCCGGGATGGACGTAATACCGTACTCGGCGGCAATGGCGGGGTTGTCGTCGACGTTGAGCTTCACAACTTCAACCTTCTCGCTGTACTCGACGGAGATTTCATCGAGGATGGGGCCGAGCTTACGGCACGGACCGCACCATTCTGCCCAGAAATCAACGATAACCGGCTTGTCAGAGGACAGTACGTCCGTGCCGAAACTTGCGTCTGTTACATCTTTTGCGTTGCTCATGATTTGTCTTTCTCTTCGGTGGCGCTTACGGACTTAGGCGTGCAGGTCTGCGAGGTAGTGCTCCACGTCGATGGCTGCAACGCAACCTGAACCGGACGCGGTAATGGCTTGGCGGTAAGTGGGATCCACAACATCGCCGGCGGCAAAAACACCAGGCAGGCTCGTCTTGGAGCTTCTCCCCTGGACGGCGATGGTGCCTTCGGGGGTCAGTTCCAGGACGTCCTTCACGAGGTCGGTTCGGGGGTCATTGCCGATGGCCACGAAAACACCCGTGACGGCGAGGTCGGAAACGGAGCCGTCAATGAGGTTCTTCAACTTTAGTCCGGTCACCTTGTCCTGACCGATGACGTCGTCAACGGTGCTGTTCCAGATGAAGTTGATCTTCTCGTGCGCCAGCGCCCTATCGGCCATGATCTTCGAGGCCTTGAGTGAATCGCGGCGGTGGACAACCGTTACCGATTTCGCAAACTTGGTGAGGAACAGGGCTTCTTCCATGGCGGAGTCTCCCCCACCGATGACAGCGATGTCCTGGTCCTTGAAGAAGAAACCGTCACAGGTTGCACACCAGCTGACGCCGTGCCCTGACAGTCTCTTTTCATTCGGCAGCCCCAGCTCGCGGTATGCCGAGCCGGTGGACAGAATCACTGCTTTCGCCTGGAAGCTCTCACCGGTAGCGATGGTGACTGTTTTCACCGGCCCTTCGAGCTGAAGCGAGGTTACGTCCTCGAACTGAATCTCGGTGCCGAAGCGTGACGCCTGCTTCTCGAAGTTCTCCATAAGGTCCGGTCCCATGATGCCTTCCGGGAAGCCCGGGAAGTTCTCCACATCGGTGGTGTTCATCAGTTCACCGCCGGCGGTGACAGAACCTGCCAACAGCAGGGGCCTCAGGTTTGCGCGGGCAGTGTAGACAGCTGCCGTGTAACCAGCCGGGCCGGAGCCGACGATGATGACATCACGTACGTCTGACGTGGTGTTTTCTGCGATGGTCACTGGACGGTGAACCTCTTCCTTGATTGACGCGCCCCGCTGTGGAGGCCGGCCACATGGCACAACTGATACTGCAGGCTGAATATTCCGGTGGCAGTGCACGGCGGAATGCCCGTGGACAGCAGTAAGCGTTCCCCTCGAGACACGCTCTTTCCAGATTACCGCCTGGCGCCAAACCAACAGCAGTTAACGAGGTCCGCCCCCGCGGCTAACCACAGGGGCGGAACGGTATCGATGATGACCAGCTGGCTACTGGACCTTTATCTCAGCCAGTCGGAGGCCGAAACCGTAACGTGTCTTCGGGGCCGCCAGGCGGGGAAGCGAATTTATCGAAACAATCACATACTGCGCCTTGACCGGCTCTGCCAACGGGATGTTCAGGTCCGTGGAGGTGAAGCTGCTGGTTCCTACAGCCTTGGCCCCATCCAGTGACGGCCGGTCGTTGGTGTAGACCGTGATGTTTCCACCCGAGCCGCCAAGCTGTGACACCGTGATGGACGAGACAGTGGCGGCGCTCTTCAGTTTCACCACAAGCGGCACACCTTGCGGGGCGAGTCCGCCCCAGTTCTCGGTGGCAAATTCCATGTCGGACCAGTAGCTGGCAGCGTTACCGTCGTACGCCTTCACCAGGTCACCATCGAACGTGGCGGCGAAGTCAAAGTCACCCTGGCGGCTCACCTGTTCAATCGCGGGCGGGACGGCAGCCGGTGCGGACGTGGGGGCCTGGGTCGCTGGTGAGGATCCGTCGGGAGCGCTGTTGTTCGTGCCCGCAACAGTGGGGTTGGCCTGCGGCTGCGAGGAGAATAAACTGCCGAGATTAGTCACAGCGAACACAAGCCCGGCAATCAGGACCACGGCCAGAAGACCGCCTACCAGCCAGCGCATGGAGCGAGGTTCACGCTCCGGCGCGTCCTGATCGTCGTCGTCATAATCATCCCGGCCGGCATAGGACGCACCTGCAGCAGCGGATGCGGGGGCAGCCGAGCGTGCGAAGGCCGGAGTTTTTTTCTTCGCGGGTACAGGCTGCTCTTCAACCGGAGCCTCGTCATACAGGTCCTGGTCATCCGCACTCGCGTAGTCGTCCTCTGACCACAGCGAGACCTTTGGCTTCCCGGACCCGGCGGCCTCCTCCCGGCTCCCCGCGCTGGAGGGGAAACTGGCAGTTGCCGTTTCCTCCGGCCGCAGCGGTGATGCCCCGGTGCGCGCCGCACCGTTAGAAGCGGCGGCGCCGGCGGCACCGGAAGCGGCAGCAGCGGCCCCCGCCCCACCCACAGCGGTAGCACCGGAAGCAGGGCGCCCGACGGCGGGAGTCGCCGCTGGACGGACCGGCAGCTTGGGCGGCAATACCGGCGCGGAACGGTAAGGGTCAACCTGGCCGGGGTGCGTATCGGAGTACTTGATGTAGCCGGCGTCGACGTTCTCTTCGTCGTCGTACGGCTCGGGCTCATGCGACCGTGCCTGGCCAAAAATCTCGCTGCCCAGCGTGTCCGTGAAGAAGGGCTCCACATACGGTGGGTTGGAGGCCACCACAAGATCCAGCAGGTCCGCCGCCGACGTGTGGTTGGTAATAAGGTACGTTGCTGCCTCGGTGACGCCGAGGTCCAGGACCTGGACAGTTCCCGGGCGCTCACCGGTAGCCACTTCGCGGGCGCTCTGAGCCACCTGCTCGGTGTTCCCGGGTCCGGCGACGAGGATGCTGACGGGACGGTTGAGTACCTGGTCCACACCATCCAGCACCAGATCGTGGTCGTGCGAGGCCAGTACCGTGGCTGTGACCTTGTAACGGCCGCCCAGTACTGATCCGACATCGATCGGGTTGGACACGTGTTCCTCCTAGACTGTCCGGTATTGCCGGCTTGGATGACGCAACCACCGTTCAGGGGCCGCCATGAGGCTCACCCTTGAGTGCAACTACCCCTGTTCCCTTTCGATCCTAGCCGATTGGACCCGGCGAACCGTGGACGAGGGCGGCCGCAAACCGCCGCAGCATCACTTTTTCCGTGGCCGCCGCGGCTTGAAATAAGGGTTCTCGCCGGCCCTCCCCTGGAAGGTCCGGCGCCCGGGCAACGGGATCTGTTCACGCAGCAAGCCGCCCCGCGCGGTACTCGGCTGTTCCTCGCCGGGGAGGTACCCGCCGTCGGACTGGCTCGTGCCGTCGTCGGCAGTTTGCTGCGGGGCCGCCTCCCGCTGGGGAGCAGGGCCGGCGCGGAAGGACACGGAGTCGAACTCGCCGGAAATCCGGGGAATGAGGCCGGTGTCCACAGACGTAGTGGCACGCTCCGGGGCTGTTCGCTGTCCACCTGAGGAGGGCCCGCCTGGAGTCGAGTCCGACGGCGGGTCCCCGCCTTCCGTGGGAGGTGCGGCCGGTCCCCCGCGCCCCAGCCGGCCAAGGAGGGGGCGGAGCAGGTCCTGCACTTCAGACACACGGAACAGCTTGAGCAGGAAGAAGTAGACCACCAGCATCACAGGGCCCACCACCACTACCGTGATCAGGGCCGTGATCCGGTTTTGCCAGGCGAAGCCGTCCGGGCTGTAGCTGCCCATCAGCCAGAGTGCCCCCGCTCCCGCGATGGCCGAACCAAGGGCTGCGTAGCCCATCCGGATGTAGGAGTTGGCGATCCGCGGCCCGTCCAGATGGCCCAGGAGCCGGCGCAGGAAGAACGCGCTGATGACTACCGAAAGGATGTTGCCCACCATGTAAAGGACGGCGATCGCATAGATGATCTGGTTGACGGGCAGGAACTGGATGGCAAACGCCCCGGCCACATAAACAATCGCCAGCAGCAGTTGAATGTAGAACGGCGTCCGGGCGTCCTCGTTGGCGTAAAACACCCGGGACATCATGAAGTTGGCGCTCATGAACGGGGTGCTGAGGGCCAGGATGGTCAGCGTCTGGGCCAGCATCACGCCGTCCTGGCGCAGGCCGCCGGAGAAGAACATGCCCAGCGGACCTGCAAGGGCAAACAGTGCCAGGGCCCCGAAAACGGTAGCGACCGCCATGGTCCGCAAACCGTGCGAAAGCGCATCGCGCAGTTCGACCCGGTTGCCGTCCTGGGACGCGCGGGTCATCCGGTTGAACAGGACCGTGGCCAGGGACAAGGCAATGATCGAGTGCGGCAGCAGGTACAGCTGGCTGGCAACCTCCAGCACCGCGTTGCCCGGCAGCATCTCCGCCGCGGGGTCGCCCGCCTCCGCCAGCCGGAGCCGTTCCGCGCCGGGAATGGTGGCAATACGCATCACGTACAGGAAGGCGAGTTGCCCGACGGCGGCCGTCAGCAGGGTCCAGACACTCAGCTTGGCTGCCTGGCCCAGTCCCACACCCCGCCAGCCGAACCGCGGCCGGAGCCCCAGCCGCAACCGGATCACCGGGATCATCAGGATGGCGGTCTGCGACACTACCCCGATAGTGGAGAAGCCCGCCACGAACAGGGTCTGGGTGGGGCCCCAGTTGGCCAGGGTATGGGGACTGATCTCGTTGGTGCCGAAGATCCAGATGAACATTCCCAATCCGGCAATGGCCACCACGTTGTTAAGGATGGGCGCCCACATGGCAGGCCCAAACGCGCCGTTGGCGTTCAGGACCTGGGTGAGGAGGGCATACAGGCCGTAGAAGAAGATCTGCGGCAGGCACCAGAAGGCAAACGTTACCGCCAGCGCCTTCTGCTGCGGCGAGTACCCCTGCGTGGTGAGTTCGATGACCCAGGGCGCGGCCAGTGTCACCAGGGCAGTCAGCCCCAGCAGGAGGAGGACAGCCAGGGTCAGCAGCCGGCTGATGTAGTCCGCTCCCCTGTCCGGTGCCTTGCTCGCCTTGATGATCTGCGGCACCAGCACGGCGTTGAACACGCCGCCGGCCACCAGCAGGAAGATCAGGTTGGGCAGGTTGTTGGCGTTGATGAAGGTGTCGTTGACGGTGGATCCGAGACCCAGGGCCGTGCCGAGCATCCAGGTCTTGCCGAAGCCCAGGAAACGCGACACCAGCGTCCCGGCGGCCATGATGGCGCTGGAGCGGGTTTCGCTGGCGCCCGCAGCCGCGGAGCCGGCAGCGTCCGGGGCGGCGGGCTCCGGAGGAACGGCCTCGGGCGCCGCATCGTCTGGCCGGCCGGACCTGTCGGAAGGAAAATTGGAAGCTGACATCGAGTTCATCGTCTCACCCGCAGCAGGCTATCGCCGCACCGCAGCCGCCGGCGGTGCGCGGCTAAAGGTGTTCGGGAAGGACTTCCCGGGCAAGGTCCGCGATGCGGCGTTCGTTGGGAAAGGACAGCTTGCGGGCCAGTTCCTGGATGGGAACCCATGCCACGTCCACCGCTTCCTGGTCAGGATCGTTTTCGATGGTCAGCTCGCCGCCCGTGGCGCGGAGGAGGTAGTGGTGGACCGTCTTATGGACGCGGTGGCCGCTGACGGTAAACCAGTAGTCAATGCTGCCCAGCGGTGCGAGGATATCGCCTTCGATGCCGGTTTCCTCGGCAATCTCCCGGACGGCCGCCTGCTCGTTGTTTTCCTTGCCCTCCGGATGCCCCTTGGGCAGGCACCATTCCAAACGCCCGCCGCGATTAAGGCGGGCAATAATCGCCACCCTCAGCTCGGCGTCGGACGTGTCCACCACGACGCCGCCGGCGGAGACTTCCTCCACCGTAGGCAGGGAGGCCGGCGCCGAATGCGGGGCAGGCGCAACGTGCGCACCGATTGCCGACGGCAACGGTGCGTTTGTCCTCCTGCCTGGAGCGCTCGGTACTGGATGGGCCATGGAGTCCACTCTAACGACTGTTGCCCGTTCGTGATGACCGGAACATGACATGAACATGGACGGCATATGACGCACTTTGCCAGGGGCGGACAGAATCAGCAGGATCTTGACAGTATTTTGGCCTGCGGCACCGCTGGTTTCTGACAAGCTTAAGTAACTATGGCGCACCCACATCACAAGACTGAATCCCACACCGTCGATTTCCAGGTGGACCCGGTGGTCCTGGAGCTCGGCCAGCGCTTCGTCGACGCGGGGCATGAACTGTCGCTGGTGGGCGGTCCGGTGCGCGACCTTTTCCTGGGCAGGAACTCGCTTGACCTGGACTTCACAACGGATGCCACACCGGACCAAACAGTGGCACTCATTAAGAGGTGGGCGGACAACTACTGGGAAATCGGGCGCGCCTTCGGCACCATCGGCATGCGCAAGGCCGGCTTCCAGATCGAGATCACCACCTACCGTGCAGAGGCATACGACCCCGAGTCCCGCAAGCCCGTGGTGGCCTTCGGTTCCTCCCTGACCGACGACCTTCTCCGGCGGGACTTCACCATCAACGCCATGGCCCTGAAACTGCCGACGCTGGAACTCGTGGACCCGTTCGGCGGCGTAAAGCACCTGCATGCCTCCATCCTGGCCACGCCCGGCGCGCCTGAAGCGTCCTTCTCCGATGATCCGCTGCGGATGATGCGCGCGGCCCGGTTCGCCGCGCAGTTGGGTGTCTCGGTCCACGACGACGTGCGGCGGGCCATGACGGAGATGGCTGAGCGGATCACCATCATCTCCGCCGAGCGGGTGCGGGATGAACTGGTCAAGCTCATCTGCGGCGCCCGGCCAAGGGTGGGCATCGACCTGCTGGTGGATACCGGGCTGGCCGAATTCGTGCTGCCCGAGGTGTCCGCCCTGCGGCTGGAATCGGATGAACACCACCGGCACAAGGACGTGTACCAGCACTCGCTCCAGGTCCTGGAGCAGGCAGCCGAGCTCGAAACGGACGCTGAAGGCCCTGTGCCGGGCCCGGATTTTGTGCTGCGTTTTGCAGCGTTAATGCACGACGTCGGCAAGCCGGCTACGCGCCGCTTCGAACCGGGCGGTGCGGTGAGCTTCCGCCATCACGACATGGTGGGTGCCAAGCTCACCACCAAGAGGATGAAGGCGCTGCGGTTCGATAACGACACCATCAAGGCAGTGGCCCGGCTGGTCGAACTGCACATGCGCTTCTACGGCTACGGAGAGGCCGGCTGGAGCGATTCGGCCGTCCGCCGGTACGTCACCGACGCCGGGCCCCTGCTGGAACGCCTGCACCGGCTGACCCGCTCCGACGTCACCACCCGGAACCAGCGGAAGGCCGAGCGCCTTGCCTTTGCCTATGACGATCTCGAAGCCCGGATCGCCGCGTTGCGCGAACAGGAATCGCTGGACGCTGTGCGCCCCGACCTGGACGGCGCCCGCATCATGGCACTGTTGGGCCTCAAGCCGGGACCGGTGGTTGGCCGGGCCTACAAGTTCCTGCTGAACGAGCGGATGGAACACGGTCCGCTGCCCGCCGCGGATGCGGAGGACAGGCTCCTGCGTTGGTGGGCGGAACAGCCTGAATCAGCACCTGCCGTACCTGAGGCTGGAACCTCTCCTGCCGCCGTCGAACTTTCCCCTAAGGAGTCCAAGTGACCAACCCAGCCCTTGCCCCCCGACCCCAGCTCTGGATCCTGCGCCACGGCGAAACCGAATGGTCCAAGAGCGGGCAGTACACCGGCCTCACTGACCTTCCCCTCACCGTGGAAGGCGAGCAGCAGGCTGTGGAAGCACGCAAGGTGCTGGACCCTGTCGATTTCGACCTTGTGCTGACATCACCCCTGCGGCGTGCCCGGCGGACCGCCGAACTCGCGGGGTTCCCCGACGCGCAGCACGAGCCGCTCGCCGTCGAATGGAACTACGGCGACTATGAAGGCATCAGCTCCGACCTGATCCGGAAGGACAACCCGGACTACCTCATCTGGACGCACGGCGTGCCGAACGGAGAGACGCTCGACGAGGTGGCGGCGCGGGCGGACAAAATCATTGGCCGCGTCCTCGAATCGGGAATGGACAATGTGCTCATTGTTGCCCACGGCCACTTTTCCCGGATCCTGACGGCCCGCTGGCTGGAACTCCCGCCTGCCGAAGGCAGGCACTTTATCCTCGGCACCGCCAAAGTGTGCACCCTGGGCTGGGACAAGCGGACACCGGCAATTGTCCGCTGGGGACTTTAGGAAGAGTTTCTAAATCTTTTAGAAGATTACCGTGAATTAGGTAGCCGCACACCATAATTGTGGTGTAGCTTTATTCCTGACCCCAGAGCCACTTGCCGGGGTCACCGGCGCATGTTGCTGCAGGCGTTTGGCCTGCGTGACGGCAGAGCAGAAAAGGAGGTTGGGAGAATGATTACTTTGACTGGCGGACGGAAGACGACCATCGCCGCGGCCCCCGCCTCTGATGCTTTTGCGCGCCCGTTTAGGGGCCATGCAGCCTCCTAGCCTCCGCCTTTACTGCCGGCACTGATTCTCCGGCGGCAACGCGGCGGCTGCTGTGCACTGGGGTTTGTTTCCCGGGTGTCCAATGCATTCATCGCGGGATATCCTGCCCTCCTTCAGCACTGCGTTCTGCTTTCTTTTGCAGATCTTAGCCCCGTGCTTTAGCGGCATTTTCCCGCGCATAAAACAATGCATCTAAACCGCCGCTCCCATTTCAATGCATTTCCATGCCCAAGCTCACTCTCATTCGGGGTGCGTGAGGGCCTAATTGTCGCGCCTATTTTTGGGCCAATCAAAGTGGAAGGAGGTGACCCCAATGATAAAGAAATTTCAACAGTTCCTGCTTCCCAAGCGGGGAAGACACAGCAGGCCCCGTCCGTTCAACCGTCCGCTGCTGGAGAAGCACCGGGAAGACGTGTATGTCCTTCTGCACCAGCACATGGGCGGCCTGCGCTGACCCTCAGGCCGTTTCAGGAGCACCAATGAAGCACTTTCACGCGGTACAGGGAGCCCACGCGGCCGTGCGTGGGCTCCCTGCCGGTGCCCTTTCGGGGCCTGCCGGTCGCTTGCGGCGCCCGGGGCGACGGTAAGCTCGAAGGCATGCAGGAGAACCAGCCGCCGGAGCATCGAGGGCGGTCCCGCCTGGTAGTCCCCAGCCGCAGCGACGTCCTCCTGCGCAACTTCACCGAAGTCATCGGTGGTCCCCTTGGATCACGGTCCGCGCCCGGAATTGTCTCGCCCGGGATCTTCACCGTTGAACGCGTCCTGATCATCCTGACCGTCCTGGCTGCCCTCATCGGGATCCTGGTCAAGGGGTACTGCCGGGCGAACGGGTGGGAATCCCCCACGCAGTTCTACGCCACCTGCTATTCGGACTTTCCCGAACTGTTCCGCAACCGGGGCCTGGCAGACGGAACGTTTCCGGTCGTGGGTCCCGGCAGCCAGTTTGAGTACCCTGTCCTGACCGCCCTGATCGCAGGGGTGACGGCATGGCTGGTCCCCGGGAGCGGGACCTCGGATGAGCGTATCCTCGGCTACTTTGACCTTAACGTCACGCTGGTGGCGGCGGTGACGGTGGTGACGGTCCTGGCCACCGCCCGGATGACCGTCCGGCGCCCGTGGGATGCCGCCATGGTTGCCCTGGCCCCGGGCATCGTGCTGGCTGGAACCATCAACTGGGACATGTGGGCCGTGGCCCTGCTCGCCCTGGGGATGTACTTCTTCTCCCGGCAGCGGCTGGTGCTTGCCGGCGTCCTGATAGGACTGGGGGCGGCCACGAAGTTCTACCCGTTGCTGGTGCTGGGCGCCATCTTCCTCCTGGCCCTCCGCACGGGACGCTTCCGTCCCCTGCTCGTGACGGCAGGCGCGGCCGCGGCCGCCTGGCTGGCGGCCAATTTCCCCTTCGCCGCGGCCAACCCCGCGGGCTGGATCTACTTCTTCCAGTTCAGCGCCGACCGCGACGCCGGCTACAGCTCACCCTGGTTCGCCTACAACCTCGTGGCAAACCGGTTGCGCTGGGCGGAACTCGGCCCGGCCGCCGTCGACCTCCTGTCCGTTGGCCTTTTTGTCCTGGCCTGCGCAGCCATAGCGGCGGTTGCCCTCACAGCTCCGCGGCGGCCCCGCCTTGCCCAGCTGGCGTTCCTGATCGTGGCCGCGTTCATCCTCACCGGCAAGGTCTACTCGCCCCAGTTTGTGGTGTGGCTGATCCCCCTGCTGGCGCTGGCACGGCCGCGGTGGCGGGAATTCCTGATCTGGCAGGGCATTGAGGGCCTCCACTGGGCGGCGGTGTGGATGTACCTTGGACAGGTGACCAGCGCAGGCTCATCCCAGCACAACCTGGATATGCCGTATTACGTCCTGGCCGTGGCTGCGCACATGGTGGCGGTGGGCTACCTGATGCTCCGCGTGACCTGGGACATCTACAACCCGGACTACGATCCCATCCGGCGGCACCACCTTGACGATCCCCACGGCGGCCCCTTCGCCGGTGCACCTGACTGGTTCCGGTTGAGCCGCCGGAGACCCTCCAGTTCCCTCCTCCCATGGAAAGCAGGGTCCAATGCCTGACGTTGTGGTGGTGGGTGCCGGGCCCAACGGCCTGGCGGCCTCAGTGGTGATGGCACGGGCCGGACTGTCCGTGGAACTCTTCGAAGCCGGCTCCACAATCGGCGGCGGCACCCGCACCAGCGAGCTGATGCAGCCCGGGCACTTCCACGATGTCTGCTCGGCAGTTCACCCAATGGCAGTAGCTTCACCGTTCTTCAAAGCCTTCGAACTCTTCCGCCGGATCAACCTCATCACCCCGGAGGTGTCCTACGCCTCCCCTCTGGATGGCGGACGGGCTGCACTCGCATACAGGTCCCTGGACCGGACAGCTGAAGAATTGGGCCGGGACGGCGATGCTTACCGCCGGTTGATGGCACCTCTGGTGGACCGGATCGACGACGTGATGGACTTTACCCAGAACCAGCTCCTCCGCCTCCCCCGCAACCCGGTGGCTGCCGGGATTTTCGGATTAAGGACCCTCGAACAGGGATCCGGATTGTGGAACGCCCGGTTCAAAGAAGACCTGGCACCTGCGCTGCTCTCCGGCGTGGCCGCCCACGCGATCTCCCATCAGCCGTCCCTGGCAGCATCGGGGGCGGGCTTGATGCTCGGGGCACTCGGGCATGCAGGAGGCTGGCCCATTCCGGAGGGTGGTTCGGCGTCCATAGCCGCGGCCCTCGCTGCGGATCTCGTTGCGCACGGAGGTGTCATCCACACCGATGCGCCGGTTGACCGGCTCGAGGACCTTCCTCCTGCCCGTGCGACCCTCCTGAACGTGGCACCGCAGGGCCTGCTGAACCTGGCGGGCCACGCCCTTCCTCCGCGCTACCGTGCAGCACTGGAGTCCTTCAGGTATGGAAACGGCTCGTGCAAGGTGGATTTCATCCTCTCGGGGCCGGTGCCGTGGGCCGCACCGGAACTGGCCAATGCAGGGACGGTGCACCTGGGCGGCACCCGGGCCGAAGTGGCCCACGCCGAGAACCAGGTCAGTGCCGGCAGGCATCCGGAACGCCCGTATGTGCTGGTGGCCCAGCAGTCCCGCTTCGATTCCAGCCGGGCACCGGCCGGCCGCTACACCCTCTGGGCCTACTGCCACGTCCCCGCCGGGTCAACGAGGGACATGACTGAGGCCATCACGGCCCAGGTGGAACGCTTCGCTCCGGGTTTCCGGGACCTCGTGGTGGAGTCCAAGGCCATCACCGCGGCAGGACTGGCCACGTACAACCGGAACTACGTGGGCGGAGACTTCAGTGCCGGCACCATGGACGTTCTGAACCTCGTGCAGCGGCCCGTGGTGTCACCCGTGCCGTGGCGAACACCCTTGCGTGGCGTCTACCTTTGCTCCTCCTCCACGCCTCCCGGTCCCGGGGTCACAGGCATGCCGGGCTATCATGCGGCCAAACATGCCCTTCAGGACATATTCGCACAGTCCGTCCCGTCGTTGGGACTGGACGCGGGGTAGCCTGCCACGCTCTTCGCCGACGCATTCGGCGCTGGCAAACCGGCCCATGAAACCGGGGGATAATGGCGCGATGGGGATATCAACAAAACTTTCTTTGGGCATCGCTGCCATCATTCTGGGAACCTCACTGGTGGCCTGCGACGACGGCCGGAGCGGGGCCGAAGCCGCCGCCAGGCAGCTGGCCACCGCGGTCTCGGGACTCGATATAGGGGCGGTCCCCTTCGACGGCAAGGACTCCGCCGCTGCCAATGACCAGCTGAAGGGTGTTTTCGCCGCATTCGATCCCGAGAAGCCGGCGGTTGAGGCGGGCGAACTGACGCTTGACGGTGATAACGCCTCCGCGCCGCTGAACTACACCTGGAACTTTGGCGGTGCGGAATGGAAGTACAGCGTCCCGGCCAAGTTCAAGAAGTCCGGGGACAAGTGGCTGACTGTCTGGGATCCGGCCACCCTGGTGCCGGGCCTGGCGGACAGTGAGATCCTGACCAAGGGATCGCAGTCACCCCAGCGCGCAGACATCCTGGGTGCCGGCGACGTTCCACTGGTGACGTACCGCCCCGTGGTGAATGTGGGTATTGATAAGCCGCAGCTGGGCTCCGCTGATCCCGCCGATTCCGCCGGTAAGCTCGCAGCCTTGGTGGGCGTGGATCCCGCCGCCTATACCCAGCAGGTCCAGGCATCGGGTGCCGAAGCTTTTGTGTCTGCCATCACGCTCCGCGATGAAGGGCGTACCATCACCAACGAGCAGATTGCGGCCATTCCCGGAGCGCGCGCGATTCCCGCGTCCATGCCGCTGGCGCCCAGCCGCACCTTTGCCCGTGCCGTCCTCGGCTCGGTTGGCGAGGCCACGGCCGAGCAGATCGAATCCTCCGGTGGTGAGCTCACCGCGGGAGACGTCACCGGCATCGGCGGGCTGCAGCAGCAGTACGACGAACAGCTTCGGGGAACGGACGCCGTCGTGATCCGTGCCCAGCGCGCAGACCTGACCCGCGAACAGATCCAGTCAGCCGCGACGGATCCGCGCCGGGTGCTCTTCGAAGTGAAGCCCACGCCGGGAACACCGCTGAAGACCACGCTGGACCCCACCCTTCAATCACTGGCGGAGACCACCCTTGAAGGTGTGGGACCGGCCTCTGCGATTGTGGCCCTCCGTCCTTCCACCGGTGCCGTCCTTGCCGCGGCGTCGGGTCCGGGAAGCAATGGCTACAACACCGCGATGCTGGGCCAGTACGCACCGGGATCCATCTTCAAGATGGTGGATTCGCTGGCGATGTTCCGCAACGGACTGACCCCCGATTCCAAGGTGGAATGCACACCCACGCTGACGGTGGACGGCCGGACGTTCAAGAATTCCGAGGGGTATCCGGCGGGCTCGCTGGGTTCGGTGACGCTCCGCGATGCCTTCGCCCACTCCTGCAACACGGCTTTCATCGCGGCCCGCGACAGCGTCTCGCAGAGCCAGCTCGAGGCGGCAGCCCTCGCAATGGGCATCGCCGTCGAGGCGCCGACGCTGGGGGCGGATGCCTTCCTGGGATCCGTCCCCGGTGAGGCCGCCGGCACCGAGCACGCCGCCTCAATGATTGGCCAGGGCAAAGTGCTGCTGTCACCGTTGGCGGCCGCCATGATGGCCGGCTCGGTGGCCAAAGGTGCGCCGGTTGCGCCGCAACTTGTGCTGAATCCCGACGCCGGTGCTGCCGCCGAGGGAACCACCAGCGGCTCCTCCGCCCCGCCTGCGCAGCCCTCGGCCACGGCCAGTGCAGCGGCGCCGTCGCAGGCGTCCGGAAACCCGATTACCGCTGAGGAAGCAACGAAACTGGCGGACATGATGCGCGCCGTGGTGACGTCCGGGCATGCGGGCTTCCTTTCCAGCGTCCCCGGCGCGCCTGTGGGGGCCAAGACCGGGACCGCCGAGTTCGGCAACGAAAACCCGCCCAAGACCCACGCCTGGATCGTGGCCGTCCACGGCGACCTCGCCGTTGCCGTCTTTGTGGAGGACGGCGGCCTGGGTGCAACCACGTCCGGACCGCTGCTGCAGAAGTTCCTCACCGCCGCCGGCTAGAGTTTTTGTCCACGTATGCAGGCTTCCGGACGGTTTATCCCGGCATACGTGGACAAAAACTCCGCAGTGGGGCGTGGGAAGATGGACTGCGTGGCCCATATTGACGTTTCCGGTATCGATTACTTCCTCTCCGACGGCACCCAGCTGCTCAACGGGGTGACCTTCAAGGTCCCGGACGGCACCAAAACGGCCCTGATTGGCCCCAACGGCACCGGCAAGACCACGCTGTTCCGGATCATCGCCGGGGACCTGGTGCCCGACGAAGGCGTTATCGGGCGGTCGGGGAACATGGGCATCATGCGCCAGTTCGTAGGCCAGGTCCGTGACGATTCAACGGTCCGCGACCTGCTGGTCTCCGCCGCACCGCCCGCACTGGCCGCCGCTGCCCGCGAGGTGGATGAAGCCGAGCTGGCAATGGTGGAGCACGACGACGAGCCAAGCCAGATGCGGTACGCCCAGGCCATCGTGGACTGGGGCGATGCAGGCGGCTACGACGTCGAGACCGTCTGGGACGAAGTGTGCATGGCCGCGCTGGGACTGCCCTTTGACCGCGCACAGCACCGCCCGGCGTCGAGCCTTTCCGGCGGCGAGCAGAAGCGCCTGGTGCTCGAAGCGCTCTTTGCCGGCCCCGATGACCTGCTGCTGCTCGATGAACCGGACAACTACCTGGATGTGCCGGGCAAACGCTGGCTTGAAGAGAAGCTGAACGAATCGAAGAAGACTGTCTTTTTCATCAGCCACGACCGGGAACTGCTGAACAACGCTGCCGGCCGCATCGTTACGCTGGAGCCGGGCATCAACGGTGCCGGAGCCTGGATCCACGGCGGCGGCTTCGGCTCCTACGTGGAAGCCCGGGCGGACCGGAATGCCCGCTTCGAGGAACTGCGCAAACGGTGGGACGAGGAGCACGTCAAGCTCAAGGAACTCGTCAACATGTACAAAAACAAGGCTGCCTTCCGCTCCGACATGGCCAACCGGTACCACGCCGCGCAGACCCGGCTGGCGAAGTTCCTGGAGATCGGGCCGCCCGAGGCGCTGCCCATCGAACAGAATGTGCAGATGCGGCTCAAGGGCGGCCGGACCGCCAAACGTGCCATCGTGGCCGAGAAGCTGGAACTGACCGGCCTGATGAAGCCGTTCTCCACGGAAGTATGGTTCGGCGACCGGGTCGGCGTCCTGGGCTCCAACGGCTCCGGCAAGTCGCACTTCCTCCGGCTGCTCGCCACCGGCGGCACTGATCCGGAGCGCGAGCACCTGCCCGTGTCCGACGTTGAAATCGCCGAAGTGCCGCACGAGGGCACTGTGAAGCTCGGCGCCAGGATCCGCCCGGGCTTCTTCGCCCAGACGCATGTGCGGCCGGACCTGCTGGGCAAAACGCTGCTGGAAATCCTTCACCGGGGCGATGAACACCGGTCGGGACTGGGCCGCGAGGCAGCAGCCGGTGCGCTGGATGGGTACGGGCTGGCCGGCCAGTCCGAGCAGAAGTACGAATCCCTCTCCGGCGGGCAGCAGGCCCGCTTCCAGATCCTGCTCCTGCAGCTGAGCGGCGCTACGCTGCTGCTCCTCGACGAGCCCACCGACAACCTGGACCTGCACTCCGCGGAGGCACTTGAGCGGGCCATCGACCACTTCGAGGGCACCGTCCTCGCCGTGACGCACGACCGTTGGTTCGCCCGGACGTTTGACCGCTTCCTGGTGTTCGGTTCCGACGGCAGGGTCTACGAATCGGACGAGCCGGTGTGGGATGAGAAGCGCGTGGAACGCGCCCGCTGACCCCAACGCTCTCTCACTTCACGCGCGTTTTTCGCTGACCCTCCCGCACTGGTGCGGGAGGGTCAGCCGTTTTGTCGCATTAAGTGAGAGAGGGCCTGAGGGCTTCGTGAGCAAATGATCATGAGTTGCTATCATTTGATCATGAAGACGGATGAGCGGCACCGCACGATCGCCGAACTGCTCCGCCGGCGCTCCGAAGTGTCCGTGGAGGAGCTGACAGTTGCCTGCGATGCCTCGGGGGCGACGATCCGCCGGGACCTTGAAGTTCTTGCCGCCAACGGCGTTCTTCGCCGGATCCACGGCGGGGCGCGCAGCCTCATCGGCCATGGTGAGAATCCGGGCTACGGGCAGCGCGAGCTGGAGGACCAGGACAGCAAGAAGCGCATCGCCGCCGCCGTGGCCGGCCTTCTCAGGGACCGGGAACATGTGTGGCTGGACAGCGGCAGTACAGCTACCCAGGTTGCACAAGCGCTGGCCGGCAGGGACCTCACCCTTATGCCGATGTCCCTACGGTCGCTGAACGTGTTAACGGCTGACGAGGTTACGGCCGGAACCCGTCCCGCCCTCCTGTTGCCCGGCGGAAGCCTGGTTCCCTCCGAACTGTGTTTCCGGGGCCCGCTTGCGGAGTCCAATGTCCGCTCACTGCGCTTCGACACGGCAGTGGTCACTCCCTGCGCCGTGGACCTCAAGGACGGACTCCTCGCCCATGACCTGGAGGACGCGGCAGTGAAGCGGGCCGGGATCGAATCAGCGTCCCGTGTGGTGGTGGCAGCAGCCGCCGCGAAATGGGAAGCACATGCCAGGGCCCTTGTGGCGGGCCTTGACCGTGTGGACATCATTGTCACGGACAAGCAGTTCAGCCAGGACGAACGACGACGACTCGAAGACAACTCTGTGGAAGTAGTGAACGTATGAGTATCAATACCGGAACGGCACAACAGGCTGGGCTCAAGGCAGCTGCGGCTGCCACTTTTATTGTCTTCGGCATCAACGGACTGGTCTTCGCCAGCTGGGCGGCGAGGATTCCCGCCGTCACCGAAACACTGCAGATCACATCGGGACAGATGGGCACCTTGCTGCTCTGCACCGCCGTCGGCTCATTGCTCGCGTTGCCCACGGCCGGATGGGTGGTGGGGCGGCTCGGAACGGCGAACACCGTGCGCCTGGGCGGCTTGCTTGCCTCAGCCGCCGGCGTGGGCATTGCGTTGTCGCTGTCCATGGCGTCCATCCCGGGCACGGCGGTCTCCTTGTTTTTCTTCGGTATTGCCATCGGGCTCTGGGATGTCTCCCAGAACATCGAAGGGGCCGACGTGGAGCACAAGCTGCGGCGGACCATCATGCCCCAGTTCCACGCTGCCTTCAGCGGCGGGGCCTTCGTCGGTGCCCTCATCGGCGCCGGACTGTCCAACCTTGGGGTCGACCTGCCCGTGCACCTGCTGGTCATCGTTGGCATCGTGCTCGTGGTGACCATGATGGCGCCCCGCTACTTCCTTCCCCACGTCGCCATCCCGGCTCCCGCAGAAGGAACCAAGGCCGTCCGGGGCCCGTCGGCCTGGCGGGACGGCAGGACTGTGCTCATCGGCGTCGTTGTTTTGGGCGCAACCCTGACTGAGGGCGCCGGCAACGACTGGATCGCCAAGGCATCCGTGGACGGCCTGGGCACGTCGGAATCCACGGGCGCCCTCATGTTCGCGCTCTTCGTCCTTGCCATGACCGGCATGCGCTTCCTCGGCGGCCGCGTCATCGACAAATACGGCCGGGTGGCTGTCCTTAGGGCCAGCATGGCAGCAGCCGCTGCCGGGCTGTGCCTCTTTGTGCTGGCCGGGAATCCGTGGTTGGCGGCCGTGGGTGCCGCCCTCTGGGGCATCGGGGCGGCGCTGGCCTTTCCCATGGGCATGTCCGCGGCGGCTGACGATCCGCAGCACGCCGCAGCACGGGTTTCGGTGGTTTCAACACTGGGTTACATCTCATTCCTCGCCGGCCCTCCCCTGCTGGGCTACCTGGGCGACCTCACCGGAATCCACAACGCACTGCTGGCCATCCTTGCCCCCATCCTCCTGGCGCTCCTGCTGGCGGGTGCTGCCAAGCCGTTGAAGGCCGAGTAAGCCGCAACGCCGAAAGACGGACAGCCTCCGCCGCCTCTGGACCCCGGCGGTAGGGTGAGGGGCATGCAGAGCAAATGGCGACAGGGCCATCGATGGATCAGCCGCACCGATAAATACCTCGTCCGGCATGTTTCGCGCTTGCCCGGCGGCAACTACGACGCCTTCTTCAGGAGGCTCTCGGCCGCCGCCAACCACGGAAAACTCTGGATGGCCGCGGCGGCCGTCATTGCCACGGTTCCGGGCAGGCCCCGCCGCGCTGCCGTTCACGGGTTGATCGCCCAGGCAGTAGCTTCCGCCGTTACCAACGGGATCTTCAAAACGCTTCTGCCCCGCGCCCGCCCGCTTCCCGAGCACCTGCCTGTCTTCAGGTTCGTTCATCCGCAGCCGAAGAGTTCTTCCATGCCCTCTGGCCACTCAGCTTCGGCGGTGGCTTTCGCCGTTGGAGTGGGGCTGGTCAAGCCGTCCCTGGGGGCAGCGCTGGCACCGGCGGCACTGGGAGTTGCGTACTCCCGCGTCCACACGGGTGCGCACTGGCCCTCCGATGTTCTTTTTGGCTCGGCGATCGGAGCCGGTGCGGCACTGGTGACCCGGCGGTGGTGGCCGGTCCGCCCGCCGTTTCCGGCGACCACCAGGAGCTGGACTTCTGCCCCTGAGCTGCCCGAAGGCGAAGGGTTGAGCATCGTGGTCAACACCCTCGGAGGGTCCTTCAAGGAAGAGACGGCCGACGCCCTCCGTCAAGTATTCCCGAAGGCGTACATACGGACTGTCGAACCGGATGAGGATCTCCGCGCGGCGATCAACGAAACCGCAGCCCGGCCAGGGACTCGCGCCCTTGGTGTGTGGGGCGGCGACGGGACCGTCGGAGCCGCGGCAGCTGCCGCCGTCGACCGTTCACTCGCCCTCCTGGTGCTGCCCGGCGGGACACTTAACCATTTCGCGCGCGACGCTGGAACCGGGAGCCTCAAGGAGGCCCTCACCGCAGCGACGCGGGGCGAAGCTGCCCTGGCCGACGTCGGAATGGTGACAATGGAGCGTGGGCTCGCAGGAAAGCCGGAGACCGCGGAAGTGGCCATGCTCAACACGTCCAGCGTAGGGCTGTACCCCAACCTCGTCCGGCGCCGCGAACACCTGCAGCCTGCCCTGGGAAAACCCCTCGCAGGTGTCGTGGCCATGTTCCGCACCTTCGCCGCGGGCACCCCCACCACACTCACGGTGGATGGCAAGCTCCACAAAGTATGGATCGCCTACGTGGGACGAGGCCGGTACTACCCCCGCGACCACGCCCCCTTGTTCCGTCCGGTCATGGACGACGGCGTCCTGGACGTCCGGATGATCACGGCAGACGAATCCTTTGCCCGGCTCAGGCTGCTGTGGTCGGTGCTGACCGGCACCGTTGCTACGTCGCGCATCACCCACCTGACAGAGGCAAGAGGTGTGCGGATCGAAGCCGGCGGATCACCGATGGCCCTGGCCGTTGACGGCGAGGCGGTGGCGGGCGTACGCAGTGTGGAGTACAGCATTCGGCCGCGGGCGCTCACGTACTACTCCCCGCGCCCCTGACCGGTGACGTGTGCGCAGGCGGTCATCCAGGGGGACTACCCCGATTGGCCCCTGAATCATCCCTGAGACCGGCGAATCCGGACAATCGGATGGGTAGCGTGGGAGTTACACAACTGTCCCAGCAACGTCCTCCGCAGCCCATGCTGCCGTCCGAAGGAAACAATCCATGATTGAGGCAACAGGCCTGACCAAGGTTTACGGCGGAAAAACCGCGGTGGCCGGGGTCAGTTTCACCGTGCAACCAGGGCTCGTCACGGGCTTTTTGGGTCCGAACGGGGCCGGCAAGTCCACCACCATGCGGATGGTGATGGGACTGGACCGGCCGACGTCCGGCTCGGTCACCGTTAACGGCCTGCCGTACGCGCACCACAAGGCACCGCTGCATGAGGTGGGCGCCCTGCTCGATGCCAAGGCCGTCCACACGAGCCGCAGCGCCTACAACCACCTGCTCGCCATGGCCGCCACCCACGGCATTCCCAAAGCCAGGGTCCGCGAAGTCATTGAGATGACCGGCCTTGAGGCTGTAGCTCGGAAGAAGGCCGGCGGGTTCTCCCTGGGCATGGGCCAGCGGCTGGGGATTGCCGCGGCGCTGCTCGGCGATCCCCAGACCCTGATCCTGGACGAGCCCGTCAACGGTTTGGACCCGGAGGGCGTGCTGTGGGTCCGCAACCTCGTCCGGTACCTGGCGAACCAGGGCAAAACGATCTTCCTGTCCTCGCACCTGATGAGCGAGATGGCGCAGACCGCAGACCACCTGATCGTCATCGGCCGCGGCCGGATCATCGCTGACGCACCCGTGAAGGAGATTATCGCCGGAACCAGGCAGGCCAAGACGCTGGTCCGCACGGGGGAGGCACTGGAACTGTCTGCCCTCCTGGCCGGCGACGGCGTCACCGTGGACCAGAGCGAGCCGGAAACCCTTGAAGTAACAGGAATGGATTCGCGCCAGATCGCGCGGATTGCCCTGGATAACCATGTGCTGGTTTACGAACTCACCCCGCAGCTGTCCTCGCTGGAGGACGCATACTTCGACCTCACCAAGGACGAAGTGGAATACCACTCACACCTGACCGGCGGACCCGCAGTCTCCGCCCCGGCAGCGGCAGGCAAGTAAGGACGATGAGCACCATGACTGAAACCCGTACCGCCCCCACCAGTTCCTCAGCAGGTTCACGGGGAGTGACCTTTGCCGGCGTGCTGCGGTCCGAATGGATCAAGCTGTGGTCGCTGCTGTCCACCCGCATCCTCCTGCTGCTGACCCTGGTAGCCATCGTGGGGGTGGGGGCTCTGGCAGTGCTGATCCGCTATACCTACCTCGACGACATGATCCGCACCGCCAGGGACCAGGGCCAGACGATGACTCCCGAAATGCTGGAAAAGTCGTTCCCGCCAGGCTCCGGCTTTGACCTCTACAACCTGCCCAACGCCGGGCTCCAGATCGGCATCCTGATCCTCGGCTCGCTCGCGGTCCTCTTTATGTCCTCCGAGTACGCCACCGGCATGATCCGTTCCACCATGAATGCCGTTCCGCGGCGTACCCCTGCCTTCGCAGCCAAGGCGATCATCCTCGCGGTCATTTCGTACGTCATCACCACCGTTGCCGGCGTTGCCACCTTCCTGATTGCCATGCCGGTGTTCCAGGGGATCGGCTTCGACCTCGACTGGTCCACGGATGGTGTGCTTTACAGCATCTTCACCGGTGGCCTGTACGTGGCAGGCGTTGCCCTGATCGGACTGTCCCTGGGAACGCTGCTGCGCAACTCGGCCGGCGGCATCACGGTCCTGGTGGCTCTGTTCTTCGTCCTGTCCATCGCGGCGAGCTTCATGACCCTCATCCCGGGGGAGTTCTGGAAGTACGTCCCGCAGTACATTCCCAGCGAAGCCGGCGGCCGGTTCCTGTCGATCGGACACACCGACGGCACCATCGATCCCTGGCACGGAGGCCTGATCTTCCTGGGCTATGTGCTGCTGTTCCTGGTCCCGGCGATGATTACACTGAAGAAACGGGATGTATAACCTGCCGGGAATATAAGAAGGATATGACAGAAAACTCAGGACCCAGGGACGCGCCGGCCAGCCAGGCCGACGCGTCCCTTGCCGAGCTCACCGCCAGGCGAAGGGGACTGCTCAGGCGTTACCTGTACCGCCATCCCAGGGTTATGGATGGGCTGGTGGCGCTCAGCTACAGCCTGCTGGTGGCACCCACGGCGGTGGACGCCGTCGGCTCCGGAAATTGGCTTGCGGCAGCCCTGCTGGCTGCCGTTGCCGCGGCGATGTTCCTGCGGCGTTTCTATCCGGTGGGCCTTGTGGCGTTTGTAGCTGTGGCGGAGGTTGCCGTTACGCTGCTGCATCCCTGGGGCTCCAACGTCTCTGCCGGGCTGTGGTTTTCCCTCTATGCGGTGGCAGTGGCACACACCCGCCGCTTCGCCATGACCACGATGGCTGTGGCCACCGCGCCGCTTGCCCTTCTCTACCTCCTGGCCGCCGTTGGCCCGATGGACAAAGCACTCGTCCACGATGCCACGCTCAATCCGGACGACTTCCAACTCCTGACCAGCATCGCCACCGGCGCCACCATCGCGCTGTCCAATGTCATCGCCACAGGGATCGGCATCTCGGTCCGCCAGCGGCGCGAACACGAGCAGGAGATCGCGGCCTGGGCGGCGAGGACTGCGGCCCTGGCGTCCGTCGACGAACGGAACCGGATAGCCCGGGAGATGCACGACGTCGTGGCCCACTCGCTGACGGTGATGGTCAGCCTGTCCGACGGGGCCGCCGTCGTGGTCCGGAAGAGCCCGGAGCGCGCCGGCGAGGTGCTCGCAGAACTGTCCCGGACGGGCCGCGCCGCCCTGGCAGACATGCGCCGCGTGCTGGGTGTCCTTCGCGACGACGGCCGGGCGGCACCGCGGCTGCCGCCGGCTTCCGGGGACGGCCTGTCCAAGCTCCTTGAAGGGTTCCGCACGGCGGGCCTGCCCGTGCATTACTCCCACACCGGCCCGGCGCTGCCTGATGACGCCGCCTTCCAGCTCACGGTGTACCGGATCGTCCAGGAATCGCTGACCAACGTTCTCCGGTACGGCCGCTCACTGGGGCGGGTCGATGTCTCGATCGTCCGCGCCGGTTCAACGGTCACCATTGACGTGGTCGACGACGGCGCGGGAGTTCCCGGCAGCGTCCCGCCTGAAGGCGGCGGCACTTCCGCCGCCGGGCACGGCTCCTACGGAACCCCGTCTGGAACTTCGTTTGGCGCGTCGTATGGAACCGGGCAGGGCATCGCCGGAATGGCTGAGCGCGCCCGGATTTATGCCGGCACCGTGGAAGCCGGCCGCAGCGGCCGCGGCTGGCGGGTGCACGCCGTCCTGTCCTGGCCCGGGGACGACGTTTCCGGATCCTTCCGTCCGCACGAACTGCAAGGGAAAGCATGACGATCAATCCAGCTATCACGGTCCTGCTGGTTGATGACCAGCCCCTGCTCCGGATGGGGTTCCGGCTCATCCTGGAAGGCGAGGAGGACCTGCGCATTGTGGGTGAGGCCTCCAATGGTGCCGAGGCCGTCCGGCTGGTCCGTGAACTCGCCCCGGACGTGGTGCTGATGGATGTGCGGATGCCCGTGCTGGACGGTATTGAAGCCACCCGGGCCATCACGGAGTCCGGCGCGTGTTCGAGGGTCATCATCCTGACCACTTTCGATGTGGACGAGTATGCCTTCGCGGGCCTGCAGGCGGGCGCATCCGCGTTCCTCCTGAAGGACGCGGCGCCGCAAGACCTGATCGGTGCCGTACGGGTGGTGGCCAGCGGTGACGCCGTGGTGGCGCCGAGGATTACGCAGCGGCTGCTCGAGACGTATGTGCGGGGTGCCAGGAAACCGGCTCCTGCGCCGCCGGCGCCGGATCCGCTTCTGGCCGACCTGACGCCCCGGGAAACGGAGATGCTTGAGGCCATGGCCGAAGGACTGTCCAACGCGGAGATCGCCCACAGGTACTTCCTGTCCGAGGCGACGGTGAAGACCCACGTGCGGCGCATCCTCACCAAGCTTCATCTCCGCGACCGCGTCCAGGCAGTGGTGTACGCCTACGAGACCGGCCTGGTGGTGCCGAGCAACCCGGACTACTGACGCCCGGCGCGCGCACAGGAACGGCCTATGCACGCGACAGGCCGGGAAGGTTGGATGGTGGCATGACCAACAACCTTCCCCATCCTGACCACGACCGCGGCTTGGAGTTCGACCTGTCCACGCTCATGAGCCGCCGCTCCCTGGGCATCTTCCTTGGCGCCGGAGGCACTGCGGCTGCCTTGGCTGCCTGCACACCAGGAGGATCCAGCACCAGTGCCAGCCCGTCGGCGTCGGCCGCTGCAGCCACTGCCAGCAGCGCATCCCCAACGGCGTCCGGATCCGCTGCGGCCACTGCTTCGCCGTCCCCCGCGCTGACCCGGGCCATCGCCGAATGCGGTGTCGAGATTCCACAGGAAACAGCCGGACCGTACCCGGGCGACGGCTCGAATGGACCGAACGTCCTCGAAGCCTCTGGAGTGGTGCGGAAGGACATCACCTCCAGCTTCGGGACGGGGACCGCCAAAGCCCCGGGTGTACCGCTGACCTTCACGCTGACGCTGCTGGACAACGCAAACGGCTGTGTCCCGTTGACTGGTGCGGCAGTGTATGCCTGGCACTGCGACAGCAATGGGAAGTACTCGATGTACGATACGGGCCTCGAAAACGAGAACTTCCTCCGGGGAGTCCAGGAGGCTGATGCGAACGGCCAGGTCACCTTCAAATCGATCTTCCCCGGCGCGTACATGGGCCGCTGGCCACACATCCATTTCGAGGTCTTCGAGTCCATGAGCAACGCGACAGCTGCCGGCCAGGTGCTGGCCGTTTCGCAGATGGCCCTGACGAAGGCGGCGTGCGAGGACGTGTATGCCACGGCAGGGTACGGGTCCAGCGCACAGAACTTTCCCCGGACCACGCTGCAGTCGGACAACGTGTTCGGCGACGACGGCGGGATCTATCAGCTTGCTGCCATGACCGGCTCGGCCGCGGCGGGCTACACGGCGGGGCTCAACGTCACCATCTAGACTCGGGAACATGCCTTTTCATTCCTCCGCCGCAGACCACATCCAGGACCTTGGCGCCTATGTCAGCGCATCGCCGTCGAGCTTTCACGCGGTGCACGAAGCGGCGCGGCGGCTGGAGGAGGCCGGCTTTGCCCGTTTGGATGAGCTGGAACCATGGGAGGGGGGCGCCGGACGGTTCTTTGTCATCCGTGACGGCGCGCTGGTCGCCTGGGTGGTTCCTGAGGACGCGGGGCCTACCACCGGGTTCAACATCCTGGGGGCGCACACGGATTCGCCCTCGTTCAAGCTCAAGCCCAAGCCCACGACCGGGGCGCACGGCTGGCTGCAGGCGGGCGTTGAGGTGTACGGCGGGCCGCTGCTGAACTCCTGGCTGGACCGCGAACTGCAGCTGGCCGGGCGGCTGGTAATGCTGGACGGCACGGAGCACCTGACCGCTACTGGGCCCATGCTGCGGTTCCCGCAGCTGGCCATCCACCTGGACCGGGCCGTGAATGACGGGCTGACGCTGGATAAGCAGCGGCACATGAATCCCGTGTGGGGGCTGGGGAATCCTGCTGACTTCGACCTGCTGGCCGTGCTGGCTTCTTCTGTTTCCGGCGCCTCTGTTGATCCTGCTTCGATTGGCGGGTACGACGTCGTTATTGCGGATACGCAGGCGCCTGCGGTTTTCGGGGGGAACAGTGAGTTCTTCGCGTCCGGGCGGCTGGATAACCTTTCGTCCACGCATGCTGGGCTGGTGGCCTTGATGGCGCATGCGGGTTCCGTTTCTTCCGGCTCGCCTATCGCGGTGCTGGCCGCTTTTGACCATGAGGAGATTGGCTCCAACTCGCGGTCCGGTGCCTGCGGGCCCATCCTCGAGGACGTCCTGGTCCGCATCTCCGACGGCCTCGGCGCTACGGTGAGCCAGCGGCGGCAGGCGCTGGCGGCGTCGTTCTGTGTCTCTGCCGACGCCGGGCACGCGGTCCACCCGAACTACGCGGAGCGGCATGACCCCGCCAACCATCCGGTCCTTAACGGCGGACCGCTGCTGAAGATCAACGCGAACCAGCGCTATGCCACGGATGCACTTGGTGGCGCGTTCTGGGCGCGGCTGTGTGCTGAGTCCGGTGTGCCGTACCAGGAATTCGTGTCCAACAACGCGATTCCGTGCGGTTCCACAATTGGGCCTTTGACCGCGACGCGTTTGGGAATCCGGACAGTGGATGTGGGGGTTCCGCTGCTTTCCATGCACTCGGCGCGCGAACTGTGCGGTGTTGAGGATCCGCGGCGGCTGGCTGCCGTGACGGAGCTGTTCTTCCGGACCGCTGCTTAGGGCTTGCCTGGTTTCCGGCACTTACCGGGTTTCCGCCACAAAGGTGGTGCGGATACCCACATAGCGGCCCCTGCCGCCTAGTGGCGCGGTGGGGCCCAGCCTACGGTTGAAAAACACGGAAGCCCCTGGGGGTTCGCGGTCCATGGTTCCGGGCCGTGAACGGGGAAGGTTTGTTCGCCTTCCACCGAAAGGACGTCCATAACAACTGACTGACGCAACGGGCAAGGCGCCAAGCCTTTGGCGCAAGCCGGTGTGGGGAGTGCAGACCCCCGTCCGGCTGATGCCTGGTTGCGCCGCGACCATGGAGCCTGAAGATGACGTCTGCACCTGGAGTCCTCCCCCGCAGGATTGTCCGCCGCTGGGTACCTGCTCTGGTACTCGCGCTGCTGGCCTCCATGTTTTCCATGGCAGTGGACCCTTCGTGGCTGCCGCCTGCCCGGGCCGCAGGCCCCTGCGACGCTCCCGTGGCCAGCACAGTGGCCTGCGAGAATACTCAGCCGGGGAGTCCCCCGTCGGAGTGGCAGGTCCCGGGAGCTGGGAACACCACCATCCAGGGCTACGCGGCGTCCATGAGCGTCAACATCGGCCAGACCGTGACGTTCAAGGTCAAGACCACTGCGTCGGCTTACCGCATTGATATTTATCGGCTGGGTTACTACCAAGGCCTCGGCGCACGAAAAGTTGCAGCCAACCTGCTGCCCTCGGCTCCATTGCCTCAGACGCAGCCCAACTGCGCGACGTTCGCGGCGACAGGATTGATTGATTGTGGAAACTGGGCCGTGTCCGCTTCGTGGCCCGTGCCGGCGACGGCAGTCTCCGGTGTCTATCTGGCTCGCTTGGTTCGGACTGACAACGGCGGCGCGAGCGTTATTCCGTTTGTGGTGCGGGACGATGCGGCCCGCTCCGACGTGTTGTTCCAGACCTCCGACACCACTTGGCAGGCGTACAACAGCTACGGCGGCAACAGCCTCTATGTCTGCACAGTGGCCTGTCCTGCCGGCAATCCCCAGGCATACAAGGCCGCATTCAAGGTTTCGTACAACCGGCCGTTCATTACAGCCGGTGACGCCCAGGGGCAGAACTGGTTGATGTATGCGGAGTACCCCATGATCCGGTTCATGGAAGCCAACGGCTACGACGTCAGCTACATGAGCGGGCTGGATACCGCGACGAGAGCCCCCCTGCTGTTGAACCACAAGTCGTTCCTCTCAGTGGCACACGACGAGTATTGGTCGGCGGAACAGCGGGCGAATGTCCAGGCGGCCAGGGACGCAGGCGTGCATCTCGCTTTCTTCAGCGGAAACGAAATGTTTTGGAAGACCCGATGGGAAGCCAGTTCGGACGGCACGAACACCGCGGGCCGGACCCTCGTGTCCTACAAGGACACACACTTCAACGCTCCCACCGATCCCGTGTCCTGGACGGGCACCTGGCGGGATCCGCGGTATGGAGCGGCCGGTGGCGGAGGCAACCCGGAAAACGGCCTTACCGGGCAATACTTTGTAGTTAATTCCGGAACTACGGACATCGTGGTCCCGGCAGCATACAAGCAGCTCCGGCTGTGGAGGAGTACGTCCATTCCCAACTTGGCGGCGGGGGCTGCTGCAACCCTTGGAGCCGGTCTGGGGACCTTAGGCTACGAGTGGGACATCGACGCCGACAACGGCTTCCGGCCGCCTGGAACCTTCCGGCTGTCCGAAACCACGAGCTCCACCGCTGAGGTTTTCACTGACTACGGCTCAACCGTCCAGCAGGGCGGGACAGCCACCCACAACCTGACCCTCTACAAGGCTGCCAGCGGCGCCTTGGTCTTTGGGGCTGGGACCGTCCAGTGGTCCTGGGGCTTGGACAGCTATACAACGGGCAAGGCCGTGGACCGCAACATGCAGCAAGCCACTGTCAACCTTTTCGCTGATATGGGTGCCCAGCCTGGCACACTCATGGCAGGGCTCGCCGCGGCACAGCCTTCGAATGACTCAACGGCGCCGACTTCCCGGATCACGGCGCCGGCGGCTGGCACAGCGGTTGCTGATGGGACGATAGTCACGGTGGCGGGCACTGCGTCCGACACTGGCGGCGTGGTTGCCGGTGTGGAAATTTCCACCGATGGTGGCACTACCTGGCGGCGTGCCACGGGAACCAATAACTGGACCTACAGCTGGACCGCCCACGGTAGTCCCGCCTCTGTGCTGCGTTCCAGGGCGGTGGATGACAGCGGAAACCTTGAATCAGCCTCCCAAAGCATCACCATGAATGTGTCCTGCCCCTGCTCACTCGTGGGCGTTAACAGGGTGCCCTCAATGGTCGATTCCGGTGATGCCGCGGCAATCGAGGTAGGTGCAAAGTTCTATTCGGATGTTGCCGGTACTGTCAACTCGATCCGCTTCTACAAGTCAGCCCGAAACACCGGCACCCACACCGGCAGCATCTGGAGCTCGGCCGGCCAGCGGCTGGCCACTGCCACCTTTGCGAACGAATCGGCCAGCGGCTGGCAAACGGTCGCCCTTTCCCCGCCCCTCGCGATTTCGGCCAACACAACATATGTGGTCTCCTACTTCACCCCCACCGGGCGCTACTCCCAGGACTCCGGCTACTTCTATAACAATCCCTCTCCCGTTGGGGCGGTGAATTCGCTCGATAGCGCGCCCTTGCACTTCCCACGAAGCGTGCCCGGCTCGCCTAACGGTGTGTACAGGTACGGGGTGAGTTCCTTCCCCAACCAGGTCTACGATGCCGAGTACTACTGGGTCGATCTGGCCTTCGCACCGTCCGGGACAGTGCAGCCGGCTGTTTCTTCGGTCTCCCCGGTCAACAACGCAACCGACGTAGTTACGGGCGTGAAGCCTTCGGTCACTTTCAACCAGGCCGTCACACCTTCCTCTGTGGTCTTCACGGTAAAAAACAGCGCTGGAACCAACGTGGCTGGATCTCTCACTCATGATGCGGCCACCCATACATCGACCTTCACGCCGTCCACGGCCCTTGCCAATTCGACGGCTTTTTCGGCAACGGTCAGCGGGGCCACGAATTCCGCGGGGCAGTCAATGGCTACCCCATACTCGTGGACGTTCACTACGGCAGCACCTCCGCCGCTGCCCGCCGTATCTTCCGTTTCCCCTGCAAGCAATGCGTCTACCGTGCCTGTGGATACAAGGCCGGCTGCCACTTTCAATCAGCCCGTCAACAGTTCGTCGATAACCTTCACCGTGAAGGATCCGGCCAATAACAACGTTTCCGGGTCGGTGGCATACGACAGTGCAACAAACACGGCCACGTTCTCCCCGGCCGGCTTGCTGTCCTTCAACACCGGGTACACCGCGACTGTGAGTGGGGCGACAAACGCGGCAGGGCAAACCATGGCGGGTGCCAACACCTGGACCTTCACCACTGCCCCGGCGCCGGGCTCCTGCCCCTGTTCGGTGTTCAGTCCAACAGATGTTCCTGCCGTTGTGTCGGAGGATGATTCCAACGCCGTTGAGTTGGGAATGAAGTTCCGTTCTGACGAGGCAGGCACTGTCACCGGCGTCCGCTTCTACAAGGGAACGGCCAACACCGGCGCGCACACAGGCCACCTCTGGTCCGCCACCGGGACGCTTCTGGCCACCGTTTCGTTCGGCACAGAGACCGCCGCGGGCTGGCAGCAGGCGAATTTCTCCGCCCCCGTGAGTATTACGGCAAATACCACCTACGTGGTGTCATACCACGCACCTAACGGGTTCTACGCCGCGGACGCCGGATTCTTCAATGGTTCCCGTGACAAGGCGCCGCTCCATGGTCTGGCCAGTGGTACCGACGGGCCTAACGGTGTGTACCGTTACGGGGCTTCCGCCTTCCCCAACCTGACCTACAACGCCACAAACTACTGGGTCGACGTGGTGTTCAGCGCCGCATCAACCACCCCCGCCCCCAGGGTTACGTCTGTAGCCCCTGTCAACTCATCCACCGGGGTTGACGTGCAGGTGAAGCCTTCGGTGACCTTCGACCAAGCCGTGACACCTTCGTCCGTGTCATTTTCACTTCGGGATGCAGGGAACGGTGTTGCTACTGGCGCCGTGACCTACGATGCGGGAACCAACACAGCTTCTTTTACGCCGTCAGCAGCGCTTGCCTACAACACCACGTACACCGCTACGGTCAGTGGTGCCACGAATTCGTCCGGGCAGGGAATGGCCGGTCCGCATACCTGGACGTTCGCAACAACTGCGGCCCCGGTGCTTCCGGCGGTGGCCAGCTCAACGCCGGCCAACAACGCGACAGCCATTCCGATTGATACGAAGCCTTCGGTGACGTTCAACCAGGCAGTGACTGGGTCCAGCGTGGTGTTTACCCTCAGGGATGCCGGAAACACAGCGGTCCAGGGCTCGGTGGCGTACGACGCCACCACCCGCGTCGCGACCTTTAGTCCGACAGTACCGCTGGGGTCGGGCACGGGTTACACCGGGACAGTGAGCGGAGCCACCAACTCCAGCGGCCAATCCATGACCGCGCCCTATTCCTGGAGCTTTACGACGGCGGCCGCCACGGGAGGCTGCCCGTGCAGCGTCTTCAACCCCACCTCCACTCCGGCCACGGTCAACACCAATGATCCGGACGCTGTGGAGGTGGGCATGAAGTTCCGTTCGGATTCGGCAGGGACGGTTACCGGTGTCCGGTTCTACAAAGGCAGTTCCAATACCGGCACCCATGTAGGCCACCTCTGGTCGTCGGCGGGCGCACTGCTTGCCTCAGTAACGTTCGGTGCGGAAAGCGCATCGGGTTGGCAACAGGCCTCCTTCTCATCCCCGGTTCCCATCGCTGCCAACACAACCTACGTCGTCTCCTACTTCGCCCCGGACGGCTTCTACTCCTCGGACAGCGGATACTTCAACAATCCCGCGGACAAGGCTCCCTTGCATGCTCTGGCGGCGGGGGTGGACGGTCCGAACGGCGTGTACAGGTATGGTGCCTCGGACTTCCCCACGGACAGTTACAACAACACGAACTATTGGGTGGATGTTGTCCTGGCTACCGGCAGTGCGGGACCATCACCAGCCGTTGCGGCAGTCTCTCCAGCCAATGCCGCCACTGGTATCTCCGAGCAAGTGAAGCCGACGGCCACTTTCAACCAGTCGGTTAATGCGTCCACGGTGGTGTTCGCGCTGAAGGATGCCGCTGGCACTGGAGTACCTGGCTCTGTGGGTTATGACGTGGCGACGAATACCGCTACGTTCTCGCCTGCCGGCGTGCTGAGCTACAGCACCGTCTACACCGCTACTGTTTCCGGGGCCACGAACGGGTCAGGTTCGGCCATGAGCTCGCCTTTTTCATGGACCTTCACCACGAAGGCACCTCCAGTGGCCTGCCCCTGCAGCATCTTCAGCCCAACGGCCATCCCTGCAACGGCAAACACGAACGACCGCAAGGCAACGGAAGTCGGCATGAAGTTTCGCTCCGATGTGGCCGGCACTGTCTCCGGCGTCCGCTTCTTCAAAGGTAGCTCCAACACCGGGACCCACGTAGGCCACCTCTGGACTGCATCCGGCACCCTGCTGGCCACTGTCACATTTTCGAATGAATCCGCCTCCGGCTGGCAGCAGGCGCTCTTTTCCACACCAGTACCTATCGCGGCGAACACCACCTACGTCGTCTCCTATTACGCCCCGGTCGGTTCCTACTCATCAACACGTGACTACTTCAACAACACCGGCATGGACAACGCGCCACTGCACGCACTTGCCAACGGTGCCGACGGATCGAACGGCGTCTACGCCTACGGGGCAAGCACCTTCCCCACGGATACCTTCCGGAGCACCAACTACTGGGTTGACGTGGTCTTCAACCGTAACTAGCCGCCCACTTTCACCCCGAAAGGTTTGCACCATGACATTGTCCGGTTCGTTCGGGGGCGTTGTGCAGCCAGCCGCGTGGCTCCACAGCGGCTCGCCCCACCAGCTTCCGCCAAGAGATCTCCCGGCCCGGGATCGATCCGGCAGCGGTGCCTGGGTTACCCTCGGCGGTGCCCCGGTAAGGCTGCTGGGCTTCGACGACGCCCTCTGCACCATCGTGACAAGGGCAAAGTCCGGCGGTTCTGTTCCGCTCGCCGTTGCCTCCGCCAACCTCGATCATGTCAAACACTTCGGCCAAGGCGGCCGATGGGCAGACATCCTGGAGAGACAGGATTCCCTGGAGTGGCTTATGCTGCTGGACGGGGCGCCCCTTGTCAGCCGGGCCGGGAAGGTTACCGGCCGGACATGGCCCAGGCTGGCAGGAAGCGATCTGATCCGGCCTCTCCTGGGTGCCGCTGAACTCGAAGGCCTCAGCGTGGGTTTCCTTGGCGGTACCCCCGATGTGCAGGCCCAAGTACGCGGCAAGCTGACTGCCAGCCATCCCAAACTCACCATTTCAGGCTGCTGGGCACCGCAACGGGAAGAGCTTGTCGAGGCCGGCGCTTCGGCTGACCTGGCCGCCAGCATCGAGGCTGCTAAGACGGACATCCTTGTTGTGTGCCTCGGCAAACCGCGGCAGGAACTATGGATGTCCGAGTACGGACACCTCACAGGCGCCAACGTGATGCTGGCATTCGGGGCGGTGGTGGATTTCCTGGCCGGGAGGGTACACCGGGCCCCGGTGTTGGCACGGAATCTGGGGATGGAATGGGCCTGGCGGCTTGCGCTTGAGCCTAAGCGGCTTGCCAGACGGTATCTGGTTGACGGGCCGGAAGCGTACATCTGTCTCCGGAAGCACAGCATACCGGGACGGATACGTGTCATGCCGTCCCCACGGCATGCTTTTGAGGATCGTCCCGGCCTGCGCGGCGAAGGTTTCTCCCCGCTGGACCAGCCCACAGATGTTGCTGTTGTTGTGGTGACCTACAACAACGAAAAGGATATTCCGCAGCTCCTCAAAAGCCTGATTCGGGAAACGAGGGAACAATCGATCAAAGTGATCGTGGCCGACAACTCGCCCGGGCCCCGGACTCTCCATGAAGTAGGCAAGTATCACGATGTCCATGGGTTCCCCACAGGCGGGAACCTTGGGTACTCAGGTGCGATCAACGTTGCAATGAAGAGAGCGGGCCAAACGAAGGCCTTCTTGATCCTGAATCCCGATACACAGGTACAACCCGGAGCTATCCGGGCAATGCGGCAAAGAATGGTCGAATCGGGGGCCGGCGTAGTGGTTCCCCTCCTTATGGAGGCCGACGGGACCATCTACCACTCATTGCGACGTGAACCCAGTGTCAGCAGGGCGATTGGCGATGCTGTCATGGGGAGAAGGCTTCCGGGACGCCCTGCGTGGCTGGCCGAAACAGATTTTGATCGCGAAAGCTACTTCCATCCCCACAAAGTGGACTGGGCCACCGGCGCAGCATTGCTGGTCCGTCCCGACGTCGCGCAGCTGGTGGGCGAATGGGACGAGGAGTACTTTCTGTACTCGGAAGAGACAGACTTCATGCGCCGTGTCAGGGCAAGTGGCCTGGAAATCTGGTTCGAACCCCGCGCGCGAATGCTCCATTCAAGGGGTGGTTCGGGATCGTCCACACCTCTGGAGGCCCTGATGGCCGCCAACCGGATCAGATACGTCCGCAAATTCCACAGCCGCGGCTATGCCGGAGTGTTCCGGGCCGCCGTCGTTCTGTCTGCTTTCCTTCGGTCCCCCCTGCCCCGGCATGGCGGGGTCCTGGCAGCGGTGACCCGGGAACGGTCGTGGCGGGACTTGCCTCATGCGGAACGCTACTACTGATTCCCCGGGTAGTAGGTCAACAAGCAGGTAGCCCCTGGCTGGCTCCGCGGTCCCAGGGGCTACCTAGGCGATGGTTCAGCCGAGTGACGGCCATTCGCCTACCGTCTATGGAAGGCAGAGCGACGCGGCGCCATCGATGCGGTAGAGATGGACCGCATTCCCATCGTTGAATGTGTCCACGAATGCGCCGCTCTGCATCTCAATGGTCCGGTCTTCATTGAGAACGGTCACTGTTCCCCCACCCTTGGCCAGGCAGGGGACTTCAAATAGCGCCTCTTGGGATGCGGCTTGGGCCGAGCCGGCAAGGATAAATATGGAACCGTCCAGGACCTTAACGGCACTGCGCACCGTGCTGGCGTGCTGGATGGCATCGTCGAGGAACGGCGCATTCAGCACCGGTGCAAGTTCTGCTATCTGACGGTTCAGGACAGAAATGTCAGCCCGGGTACGTTGCGCGCAGGGTTCCCGAAGAATGTGGAAGGATCCGCAATCTCCGCCAAAGCTGTGATTGAAGTAAATGATTCCCCTGGCGCCGTGGATAATGCTGCTCCAGACTGCCGCGCGAATCTGGGGTCCCGTGATCGGCCCGGTGGAAGTATTGAAGGGCTGGCCCAGTTCAACAAAGGCCCAGACGGGTTTGCTGCCGCCCGGGTTTACGAGTGACCGCAGCCGTTCCACGGTCCAGCCGTAGTTGGCTGCAAGGCGGCATTCGGAGTCCATCAGCTGGCGTGTACCGCTAACCAGCACCGCGCCCTCGCCCACTCCGCAGATGTTCGGGTCCGTGAACCAGTAGTTGTCCGCGGAGACCACATCCTGAAATTCGTTGACAAAGCGTGCAGCTTCCTGGTCTGACTCCCAGAAGGTAACACCCTTTCCGTAATTTGCGTAAGTCATTTTGGCGGGTTCCACGGCTGACGAGAGTTGCTGCTGGAGGGTGTATCCGCAACGCCCTTCAGCTGGTGCACAGGCAGGACCTTGTCCTGGCCAGTTTCCCGTCCACGCATCGTCGCCCGGGCCAGCCCACATATCCGCTTCGTCGGCCAGGACAGCACCGTTGTCCTTTGCGGAAGGAAGACTGGACAGGGCGAAGGGTCCGTCGCCATCCAGAAGGCCAAGGTCAGAGTCGGCTGTCAGATCCACATAGACATTGATTCCTGCCTCACTGTCCTGCCGGATCTCGTCCAGGCTGCGGATGCTTTCGAGCCACACGCCCACAGGAAAGAACGCAGGTGACGTCGGCAAGGGGTTGGCGAACTGCGCGAAGTAGTCCGTTCCGCCATCCACGGCTCGCAGGTGCCGCGGGGGCGCGTCCGGATTCCTTTCGACGGCGAGCCTGCCCGCTTCCGCGCCCGTCGTGCCGCTCTGGCACGCAGTCAGGAGAATGGGGGCAGCTGCCAGAGCTGCCAGACATCCAAGGGCTATTTTTTGCAACTTCATGGGTGAGCCTCCATCGGTATCCGGAAAGCCTTAGCGGCCCGGAGCCCTGTCGCCGGCCGCAACCAGTCGCTGGTTTTCATCGTTGTGGGCAAGTTGCGGGCCGGCCGCTGGCACAGACATGGATGAAGGGAACTGGCCGGTTGAACCCTGCTGGGAAACCGGGTTGTATGCGCGACGACCAGTCCTCGTCGTCAGGGCTTTCGCAGTCCCGCCGCCTTGCCGCCTTATTGTCCGGCCACGGGCAAGGGAAACGGAACCAAAAAGCAGGATGCTGCCTGCGATGCCAACCATGATGAGTGACCGCAACCGGTTGGAGAACAGTTCCTGAGCGGGTCCGGGTCCGAGTACCTGGATGGGGGTATAGAGATAGCGGTCGTCTGCTCCGTTTACCTTCTGAACCGAATTCAATGTTGACGCGAACTGCTCACCAATCAGCCTTGCGGTGGCTACCGCTCCAGATTCTGACGTCGATGCCGCACTGACGGTGACCAGGCCCATGCCGAGGCTGGAAACAGGGGTGATTTTGAAGTCGGTGCCGAAGCCAGCCTCCTTGAGCTGGGCCACGTAGGCAGGGTCTGACAGCTTGGTGATAACCACCTGGGCCAGGAGGGAGCTGTCGTAACTTCGAAGATACGGGTTGTCGGAGTTCAGCTTGGCAAGTTCCGGATCCTTTTCCAGCTCCATGCTGGACGGCACCTTAGGCGCCGCCAGGGCGTAGGACACATGTGCCTCGTAGGTACGTGGTGCGAAGAAGTACGTATAAGCGCAGGCGGCAATTGTCAGCAACACTACGGGCAGAGTTACCCATTTGTGGCGCCAGAGCGTCGTAATGATACTTAGCGGGTCCATGATTTTCCTTCCCGGACTTTCTGGCTTGCGGACGGTGTTAAGACCGCGTGGAGCGATTCGGGCAGTTGGCGTTTGACGAGGTGCCATACCACGCCGCTCAGTCCGACAAAGAAGGGACACATGAGGGCGAAGGTTTGGAATGACAGCGCATCAAAGGTTCCCGCGGACACCGCGGCCACGAGCATCGCAGCACCCACCGCGGCGCTGAGCACGCGGAGTTCGTCGGACGGGGCGTGGTGGGCTGCTGTGAGGCTGGCGAAGAATGGTGCCAGCAAATAAGCCAGCAGCGCTGCCAGCCCGACGGCCCCCATCGTTGCCACTGTCAGCAGGTATTGGTTATCGAATATGTCCTTGGCATTCGTGGGCATCCATGTTCCCGGGCCGAGCCCCAGCCAGGGCCGCTCGAAGAAGAGTTGCCACACAAGAGGGTAGTCGTCGGTCCGGGAGGTGATCGAAGCATCGGATGAGCCGGCAGTTGCCGACGAAAACAGGGTTGACACCATTCCCGGTACAGCGACAAACAATGCAGCGGCACCACAGGGAATAACCACCACAGCCCATCGCCGTGCCAACGCTGGCAGGTAAGGAACAAGGATGAGCGCCGCGATCCCCAGGCCGATAAGACCTGTGCGCGAGACAGTAATGACGTTTCCCGCGAAAAGCAGTGCGGGGAGCGCAATGCGCACCCATTTTCGAGCTGATGCATCGAACATTCCCCACCAAACAGACAAGGGCAATAGCATTGAACAAACGACGCCAAGTTCAATGGGGTGCATGGTTGTTCCCGCTACCCGCATAAACGCTTCACGATTCTGGAAGGCAGTGCCGGAACCATTGTCCTCAAACCCGACCATCAGGGTTGAGACCCACTCCATTGGATTTACGCGGACCACGAACTGGATGAGTGCCACAACGCAGCAAAACGCCGCGCCGCCCATAACCCAGCGGGTGATGGACTTCACCGACTCCACTGATCGGACAGTCTCGGTTGTCACCAGGGTGACACCTGCGCCTGCCACCAACAGAATCATCCACCGGTCGGCGGCGGCCCGGCCGGCCGGGTCATTTCCGCCACTGAAGCCTGCGAACATGGCGGCATAGCTCGCGCACGACGCGGTGATCCAGAAGAGCATGGCGCCCCTGCCGGGGTGTCCATAGGGCATAGGGTTGTGAAGTCCGAACCCGGACAACACCAGCCACAGTACGAATACTCCCACGGCCAGCATTTGGCCTGCGCTTCCGCTCGCGCCAAAAGCCGGCATGACCATGTAGGAGGGCAGCACCAGGGTGGCCAGCAGCAGGACGTAGAGGACAGCGGGGGGCCGCGGTTCTGCTGCGGAGTTTTGGATCTGGGTCATTGCGCGACCTGCCCTGCGACTCCTGCCACTACTGCCTGAATAATCCCCGGTGATGTCTTGGAATTGGACTGGACATGGACTGCCAGGTCGCTGGAATTGTAGGCGGCCACAAATGCGTCCGCTTCCTGTCTCCCGAGGGGTGTGGGCGACCAATAACTGTGACAAAGTGTTGACGGTTCCCGGAAGGAGCGCTGGTGCTCTGTGCCGAAATGCCTTGCATAGGTTCCATACAGAATGAATTCGCTGAAATGCAGGCGTCGAGCCACGGTGCCCGCCCATGAGGAGCGGGAAACGTCTTCGATCCGGGTCAGGCATCCTCGCACAATTGTGGGATCCCAAGTGACTATTCCGCCTATGTAGTCCGGAAAGTCTGGCGACGGTTGCCACGGGATCCCCAGAAGCTCATAGGCGGTCCTGGTCCACAGCATGTGGCGGGAAAGGTCCTCGGTGACAGCGCCGGGCTTCTCGTACAGCCTCACCGCACCGTTGCGGATGTAGGTCTCAACAGGCATCCGGCGCACAAGCACGACATCGGAATCGATAACGACCACGGCATCGCAGGACAGCCGGGTAGCGGCGGAGAGCTTGAGGATTTGTTGGAGGATCCAGCCACGCAGGGGTGGCCAGGGCCGCCGAAGGTTAACGGCGCTGCAGTTGATGGTGGGGGGAAGTCCAGGGAGCCGGCGCCGAAGTGCAGCGAGTCCGTCGGTGGCCACGAACCCGGAAGGAAGGAAGTCGGCTTCAGACCATACGTCAAGGCGCGGCGAACCGATTGCCCGGAAGGACGTGAGGTCCCGCCTGGGAACGATGACGTGGTGACGGGTCGTTTCGTCCGTAGCCTGCAGGACGGACTCGTGCAGCCTTATGAAGCTTTCAAGGTCAGGCAGGTAGGACGGCGTCAGGACAGCCATCGTATTCAGCGGATACATGCCGCTACCTCTTCTTCGATAATGGACGCTGTGGCCTTCTGTGCTGGAATCCAGTTCCTGCGCGCCCCGGCAGCGGCGCGGGTAGTCTCGGAGGCTGTCATCGGCTGTTCCACTGCGCGGGAGAGTGCCTCGGCGATGCCGCCGGGGGTCGCCGGAGCCCAGAGCAGTCCACGGGCGGACAGGTCTTTTCGGGCAAAAGCGTGGTCGTTCACAACAGGTGCCATCCCGCAGGAGAGCATCTCCTCTGCCACAAGCGAGATATTGGTGAAGGAAAGAGCGAGGCCAGCCAGGCTGCTGTTGTATAAACGGCTCAACTCGGAGGGGGAGAGCTTTCCGTGGTGGCGGTGTGGAATCTGCCAGGAGCGTACCGGGTCGCCGTAGACGTGGATGACCTGCTCTGGATGGCGCGCATGGAATTCTTCCAGCGCCAGCTTGGCAAGGAGCGTACCCCTGCGGTCAACGGTTTCCCTGGCGTAGAAGACTACGCCTTGCCTGGTACCGAGGTTCTGCAGGAGATATGTTTCGCCGTCGCAGCCAAAGGGCACCGTATCGGCAGGGACCCCGGCCGTGTGTTGAAGTGCTTCCGCAACCATGTTCCCCAGGGCGATGTTCCGGAAGCCGAAGCGGTAGCTGTCCTCGGCGAGGCTGTAAAGGCTTCCCCGCGGATAGAAGAACGGCTCATAGTCCTGTATGAAGTAGAACCGGTGCATGGCCGTCGTTGCCCCCCGGCTGGCCAGCACGTGGGCCGTATCCCACGAACTTGCAACACAGCCGTCGAAGCCCTCGATGACGTCCGGGACCGGCAAGACGTTCGCCTGCATCCAAGGCCAGTGTTGACGGATAACTGCGGAGGCCCGTGACATGTCGGAGCCATGGCGGTCGTAGAGGAGCAGCGTGCACTTGTTGCCCCGGTCTTCCATCCCCTTCACCATCCTGAAGAGGGTTGTGTGCCCGCCTGATCCCGGACCCGGTGGTGTGCAGAGCCAGGCCAGGTGGAGGGCATCCTCCGTGTTTTTACGTCCCGAGGGCAGCTCCAGACGGAGTCTGGTCGAATCGGCTATGTCCTGGCGGAGCAGCGGGAAGTCCAGTGCGGCGGTGTCGAACATGTCTGAGAGGTTCCGGACCACCCGGCGAACCGCCCTGCGGCTGACATCACGGGCCCCACGGGTACGGATTCTGCGCATTAGGTCCCACACGCCGGTGTCAGGCATCAGATCACGTCCTCGGAATCAAAGTAAGGTGCTGTAAGGGCAGTTACTGGCCGCATGGTCAGTAGACCCCGGTCCGGTGCCATCGAAGCCATTCCAGCTCCGACTTGATTCGCCCACGTACCCTGAAGGCAAACGAACTGAGCCTCAGCGGCGCGGGCAAGGATTCCAGGCGTGGTGCCTGATGGAGACGAGCCCACTGGGCGGAATGAGTGATTTCTTCGTCTGTGGCTTCTGCCAGTTCCAGCCAGATGCGGCGCCGCGCCGACTTGTCCGGCCAGCGCGCGAGTTCGCGACGGGCGTGCCCAAGGGCTTCCAAGGCCAGGGTCCGGTATGCCTGTCGCTGAAGTGCTGAGGCCGCAGGCCTGCCGGCTGCCGGACCGGAAAAAAGGACTTCAAAGGCAGCACGACGCTCACGGAAGTCCAGCAGTTCGTCAACGCATCTGGCCGAAAGGCTTTCGCTGTGATCCCGGTGCCATGCCTGATCGGCACCATGGATATAGGCAACGTCCGAGAAGGCTGCGAGCCGCAACCACAATTCCATGTCGTGGCTGTGGGCCAGGGGCGAAAGATAGCCCACCTCCTCAAGCAGCGAACGGCGCATGAGGACTTCGGGCGAGGTGATGACGTTCTTTCCTGACCGGCAGCGGTCCGTGAGCCAGAGGAGTCCAGGCCAAACAGTCCACGCTCTTGCCTGGAGCCGTGGAATGGGGAGCGGCATCTCCGGGAAGTGCAGTGGATGCCCATAGACGAGGCCCACGGATGGGAAGGACTGGGCTATCAGGGTGGCCCTGCCCAGGGAGCCCGGAGTGAGCATGTCATCCGCATCCAGCCGCACCAGGAATTCACCCGTGGCCATGCGCGCACCATCGTTGAAGGCGTCCACCGGCCCCGTGTTCGTGGAGTGGCGGACGAGTGAAACATTGCCATGCTCCCGGCTCAGAGACTCAGCCAGGGCAAGGCTGTCATCGGTGGAGGCATCGTCGACAATGATGACTTCCACGGTGACGTCCTGCTGGGATAGACAGCTTTGCACCGCTGCTCGAAGGTATCGCGCGTAGTTGTAGCAGGCTATGACCACGGACACCGACGGCGTGTATTTCCGCTCACCCGTTGGCTTTACCCGAATCCGCTTTACAACGCGTTCGCATGCCTTTTGTCCCACGCTCATCGTTCCAACACCTTCCTTAGAACCGCCGCCACCTGTTCCTGCTGTCCGATGGTGATGCCCGGGTACATCGGAAGTGACATGATTTCGCCCGCGAGCAGTTCAGCAACAGGGAACGCACCCCTTTGGTGGCGCAAATGGGCATATGCAGGCAGCAGATGGACCGGGCTGGGATAGTGGACTCCTGCTCCGATTCCAGCCGCATTGAGTTCACGCACCACGCGGTCCCGCACAGGAACGCGCACGACGTAAAGGTGGAAAACGTGCTCATTTCCTATGACCACTCGGGGCAGTCCGATCCCGTCAAGACCGCCGAGGAGCTGCTGGTAACGCGCGGCGGCTTCCCTCCGCTGACCGTTCCACTGCTCGAGGAGAGCCAGTTTGGCATTGAGGACTACGGCCTGCAGGGTATCCAGCCGAGAATTGAAGCCCACCTCAAGGTGTTCGTACCTGACGGTGCCACCGTGGTTGCGTAGTCTTCGCGCGCGGTCGGCGAAATGTTCCACGGTGCTCATTACGGCACCGGCATCGCCGTAGGCGCCCAGGTTTTTGCCGGGATAGAAGCTGGTGGCGGCAACGTGGCCTAATGCGCCTGCCCGGACTCCATTCCTCGTGGCACCCTGCGCTTGGGCCAAGTCCTCAACGATAACGACGCCGTCCGGTACTGCCGCCTGCAGGCTTTCCATGGGGGCCGTCTGCCCGTAGAGATGGACACCTATCACAGCCCGCGTCCGGGAAGTGACCCTTTGGGCGACGTCTGCCGGGTTCAGCAGGAAGTCTTCATCGCAGTCCGCGAGGACAATCCGCGCGCCCGCCCGTTCTACGGCGCCGGCGGTGGCAACAAACGTGTTTGCGGGAAGAATCACTTCGTGACCCGGTCCTACTCCAGCAGCACGGAGGGCTATCTCGATTGCGTCAGTACCGTTTCCCACGCCCATGGCGAAAGGTACTCCACAGTAGGCGGCCCAGGCTTCTTCGAATTCGTCCACCTGGGGGCCCATGATGAAGCTCGATTCTGCAATGACGCGGTCAAATCCCTCGCGTATCACGTCATTGATCTGCTTCTGCTGATGGGACAGGTCAACCAAGGGAACGTTGGTCTGAGTCATGGCATACCTCCTGAGGGTGTGGCGAGTGGATGGTCCGGATGAAGGTTCGCGCCTGTTCGATCCACTTCGTGGGGCAGTGCGGCAATGACGGTTCGGAGTCGGCGGCGAAACCACCGCACGAGGACCAAGATGTAGATGCATGTGCCGCAAGTGCCTCCCGCCAGCAGTGCGGACAAAGGGTTAGGTGCCAAGCTCATGACGCCCAGGGACACGGCGGCCGACGGGACGGCCGCCGCCAGCGGCGGCCAGAGGGCGGGCATGAGGGACTTTATGTCTGCGCCAGTCCGGTGCAGGGCCAGCGCGTAAGCGGGAGCCACGACCAGCAACCCGGTCGCCAGGTGGGCTACAGCGACCGCCGTGGTACCCGCCAGAAGCATTCCCAGGATGGCCGTCGGCAGGAGCCCCATGATCCAGGCGACCTGAACCAGCAGGGTAGCCTTTGCTGCGCCGCGTGCCAGGAGGTACGAGGCGGAAAGATCAAAGAGGGTGCGTAAGGCGCCAAAGACGCCCAGCCAGGCAAGAATGGCAGCTGCGGGAAGCCACCGGCTTCCATAGACAAGCTCGATGAGCGGCGACGACAGCAGCGCCAGCATGAGCCCGGCCAGCAGGGCGACAGCCCAGACCGGCCCAAGCACTGCCGACAGGCTCCTGTCGGAGCGACCCCCAGCCACCCTGGCAAAAGCGGGGATGGCGAGGGATCGGACTACTTGCCCGATAGCACTCATGGGCCAGTTGGAAACGTTGAAGGCGAGGAAGTAGAAGCCCAGGGCCACCGGACCCGCAAGGCGGGAGATAACCACGTTGTCGAGGTTCAGGAGTGCCCAGGAAAGGACGTTGGCGCCGGCCACCGGTATACCGAAGGCGAGCACTTCCGGCGCGACGTCCCGATTGAACCCTGGCCGCACGCGCTCACCGGAGAGAACAAACTGCAAGAACAGCGTCACGAGCTGGGCTGCGAGCCTGCCGAGCGCCAGTGACATAACGCCAAAACCGTTGGAAACGAGTAAGACGGTGAGGGCAGAGCTGATGGTGAAGTCGGCCAAAGCGATAATGAACAGTTCTTTTTGCGCGAACCGCCGTTGCAAGGCAGCATAAGGGACTATTCCAGCGCCCGCGAGCAGAAGCGAGACCGCCATCACTGCGATCACGGGCCCCGCGTCGGCACTGCCGAGCAGGTCAGCCAGGCCCTGAGCGGACAACATCAGGGTTGTGGTGAGCACGGCCCCGGCGGCAAGGCCCAAGGTGGCCACCGTAGGGGCCAGCCGGGCAGGGTCGGGAGAGCGCACCAGATCGGCCGTCATCCCCAAATCTGCCAGCGACATGAGGACAAGTTGGACGGTCAGGGCGACGGCGAAGACGCCAAACTGCTCGGGTGCCAGCAAGCGTGCCAGCACGATCCCGATGGCGAAGGTCCCCAGTTTGAGAACCAGGCTGTTGATGCTGCTCCATGCAAGGCCCCGCCGGATCTGCCCGGCGAGACCGCGTTGTGGTGTTCCCATGTCAGCTTCCGCCTGCCGGGTGCTTGGCGCGCGTATTCTCCAGCAGCTTCATGACAAGCCGGAATTTGGCGGTCTCTATCCCGGTGCGGGCAAGCGAAGTGGCGAGGGCAGTGGCCCTGGTTGGCGTCGAGAGCTGCGCATGATAGATCGAAAGAAGGCGTTCGGCCGCACTGCCAAGGCTGAAGCGGTCTTCGACCAAGGCCCTGCCGTAGGCGCCCAAAAGTTCCCGGCGAGACGGGTTCGAGACCAGGCTTGTGAGCGCCTCCTCGAGTTCGGCTTCCCCTTCGCCGGCCGCCCCGAACCATCCGCCCCGCAGGAACTGCTCTTCGGTTTCCGGGCTGGATGTCAGCCAGAATCCCGAGCGGCCCTGAACAATAAGCGGCTTGGCATGGGCCATGCCACGCAGGGCGGAACTTCCCATGCCAAGGACGATGTCTGCTGCATCGTAGATTGCCCGCGGATCCAGGACGTTGCCCAATACCCGGATTACTTCCCGGCCATGGCTGCTGTTAACGCGGCCAGCCAGTTCCCTGACCTGCGAATACCCTTCTCCGTCACCCGCAATCACAAGGGTGACGTCGCAGTGCGCCAGAAGCCTGTCTACGACGTTGATTGCCGCCAACACGCCCCCGAGCTTTCCCAAATCCGTGGTCAATCGTCCGACAATGCTGATCACGCAGGTCTTCTCGTTGACCCCAAGCTCCTGCCGTGAGGCAGCGATTCCCCTCGGTTTGTTAAAGATGGTGTCGATGGGTGGCTCCACCACGTGGATGTTTCCCCGGCGGCGGGCTTCCATGTCCGCCAGCGCGGGGGTGCCCACGATCAGGGGAAGGTGTCGCGGCAGGAAGTCCGGAACATCCATCGACAGCACCGTCATAACAACATTGGTCCCGGTGGACAGGCCAGGACCAAAGGTGGTGTTGAGGATCGCGGTCCATTCGTAGGGATGGACGAGGTCAATGCCCAACTCCCGTACGGTTGCGGTCAGCTTCCGGGTGGTTGCAGGATCGACTGCGAACCGGCTCTGCGGAGCCTCAATGTAGGGAAGGTTCAGTTCCTGCACTTTGTCCAGCAGGACACCCTTGGTTGCGAAGACAAAAACGTCATGTCCAACGTCGCGCACAGCCCCAGCCAGTTCGAGGGCATTAATCTGGCTGCCGCCCATCGCGAGTTCATGGGGGTACACCAGTATTCTCAAACGGCTGCGTACGGCTTCCGCCGCCGTTTCGGCGGCCACCCCTGGAGTGCGAAAGGCATCCCCGCCCAGCAGCCCGGCCTTCACCGCACACCCCCAAACTGGAAACTTTCCCGTTCAATTTCGTGGGCCGGAACACCAACCCAGGTCTCGCCGTCGGGCACGTTGCTCAGCACCGCGGCTCCCATGCCCACCGTCGCGTAGGCGCCCACGGAGGTCCGCTCGCGGACACTCGCGTTCATGCCAAGGTATGCCGCCCGGCCGATCCGGACTCCGCCGCCCAGGGACACCCCCGCAGCGAACGTGGCAAAGTCCGCCACGTCGTCGTCATGCGTGAAGGTCACGGAGGGCATGGCCACCACGTGGGACCCCAGGGTGACCGACGCCGTCATGGTGACGTTGCGCAGCAGGATGCTGCCCCGGCCGATCCGGCACCCCTCCGGGTAGTGCACCGACGGGTCGATGGCGGTGGCATACCGGGCCTCGTTGAGCCCCATCCCGGTGAGCCGCTCCACCACCGCCTCCCGGGACCTTCCCGAGCCGATGCAGACCAGGATCAGCGCGTGCGTGTACTTCCCGGCGTCGTCAATGGTCCCCAGCACGGGGGCGCCGTCCACGGTCACCCCCGCCATCTCCTTGTCGTCGTCCAGCAGGCCCACCACGTCGTACTGCCCGCTGGCCCGCACCATCGCCAGGACTTCCCGGGCCAGGCCGCTGGCCGCGATCAGGATCAGCTCGCTCACGAGGCCGCCCCTGTGGCGGCATCGCGGATGGTGCCGATGATCCGGCTGAGGCTTTCGTCGTCGAGTTCGTGGAAAACCGGCAGGATCAGGGTCCTGTCGTTGAGCCGTTCCGTGTGCTGCAGCAGTGATTTGCCGGTGTCCCGCCAGCGGTACGCCGGCTGGCGATGCGCAGCCATGATGCCCCGGCGGGCCGAGATGCCGGCCTCCGCCAGGCGGGCCAGCAGGCCTTCCCGAGTGGTACGGAAGCCGGGCAGGACCTCCAGCCACAACGACTGGAAGTTGCTGGTCCCGTACGGCGGGTCGGCCACCAGCCGCAACCCGCGCAGGCCGGCGAGTCCGGCAACATACCGGGCCGCAATGTCCCGACGGCGCTGCACCACCTCGGGCAGCCGCCCCAGTTGGACAAGTCCGACGGCGGCCTGCAGGTCGGTCATCCGGTAGTTGAACCCCACCTCGGTATAAACCTCGGGCGGGGCCAGCACTGATCCGTGCCGGTCCGTGGCGGATACGCTCATGGAATGCTCGCGGAGCGTCCGGGCCCGGGCTGCCCAATCGGCGCGGTTGGTGGTGAGCATGCCGCCCTCACCGGTGGTGAGGATCTTGCGCGGATGGAAGGACCACACCGCAACATCCGCTGCAGTGCCCACCGGCCGTCCCTTGTAGGTGGAGCCCACGGCACAGGCGGCGTCCTCGATGATGGTGATCTCATGCCGGTTACACAGTTCGCGGATCGGGTCCAGGTCCAGCGGCACGCCGCCCTGGTCAACCACAATCACCGCCCGGGTATCAAGGGTCAGGGCGGAATGAATGGTCTCGGCGGTCACGTTCCCCGTCGCGGGGTCAACGTCGCAGAATACGGGGCGGGCCCCCACATAGGTGACAGCGTTCGCCGTCGCAATAAACGACAGCGACGGCACCACCACGTCATCGCCCGGGCCGATCCCCGCCACCACCAGCGCCAAGTGCAGCGCAGTGGTGCAGTTGGAGGTTGCGACGGCGTGCCGCACGCCCTGCGCGGCAGCGAAGGCCGCCTCGAATTCCTTGACTTTGGGCCCCTGCGCCACCCAGCCGGAAGCAACCACTTCAGCCAGAGCCCGAGCCTCTTCTTCCCCCAGCCACGGCTTCATCACATTGATCCGGGCAAGGACCGCTTCCGCACTCATTTGGCATCGACTTTCCTGGTCGCGGCAATCTCGTCCCGCAGCGGCTTCCACCACGTGACGAGCTCGCGCAGTCCTTCTTCGAGTTCCACTTCGGCCTTGAATCCCAGGTCGCGTGCGGCCGCGGAGGTGTCCGCCAGGCGCCGGACCACTCCGTTGACCTGCCGCGCCGGCCCGTGCTCCACCGCCAGGTCCGAGCCCATAACCCGCAGCAGCGCCTCCGCCATCTCCAGCAGGCTGGTTTCCGTGCCGCTGGCAATGTTGTAGATACCGTCGGTGGTGTCACTTGCGGCGGCAAGGACATTCGCGCGCGCCGCGTCGGCCGTGTAAACAAAGTCCATCGTCTGCAGCCCGTCCCCGAAGATCAGCGGGGGCCGGCCGTCCAAGATCCGCTCCATCCAGCGCACCAGCACCTCGGTGTACAAACCGTGGACGTCCATCCGAGGGCCGTAAACGTTGAAGTACCGGAGCATGACGTAATCCAGGCCCGTCATCGCGTGGAAGCTCCGGGCCATCCCCTCGTTGAAGGACTTGGCGGCGCCGTAAAAGGTGTCATTGTTGGCGTGGTGATGGCGTTCGCCGGTGGGGAATTCTTCGGCCATGCCGTAGACGGAGGCGCTCGACGCGGCCACCAGCTTGTCCACCTTGTGACCGGCGGCCGCCTCGAGGATGTTGAACGTCCCGTCCACCATGACCTCCAGCGCCAGCCGCGGTTCCTCCGCGCACTGCGTGATCCGGATGGCGGCCTGGTGGAACACCAGGTCCTTGCCTTTGGTGAGGTCGTGGACCAGGTCGCGGTCCCCGACGTCGCCGCGTACCAGCTCCACCCGGCCACTGGCCTGCGCTCCCGCCAGGTTGTCCAGCCGTCCGCGGACCAGGTTGTCCAGTACGTCGATGCGGCCCACGCCCGCTTCCAGCAGCGCATCCACCAAGGTGGAACCGATGGTTCCCGCACCGCCCGTCACCAGGACGGTGGCCCCTTCCAGCCTGCTCACCGGACACCCTCGAGTTCGACGCCGGATGCTGCTTCCGCCGCGCCGGTACCTTCCACAGGGGAGGCTTGCCCGTCAAGACTCAGGCTCCGGCTCACCGCTTCAAGGACGGACAGGACGCGGAGGCCCGATTCACCGCCGGTCCGCGCCTCCTGGCCGTTGCGGATGCAGAAGGCCAGTTCCGCCACCACCTGCCCCAGCGCTTCCCGCTCGGGCAAGGCCGGCGACCAGGTGTCCCCGAGCCGATAGGACACAGCGTTCGATGCCTTCTCCCCGGCCGACTGCGGTTGCCGGTCCAGGCTGACGCCCCGGTCGTACACGCTGAGCCGCTGCTGCGGATTCAGGTCGTCCCACACGAGGGTCCGCAGCGAGCCGCCAATCACCATCTGCCGGATCTTGGTGGGGCTGAGCCAGTTCACGTGCACGTGGGCGGTGGCATCATTGGGGAGCCGGAAGTTCAGGTGCCCCACGCAGTCCCGCCCGGTTCCCAGCGGGTCCGCACCGAAAGCCGAGACTTCGGCCGGGTTCAGGCCGCCGGGGAGGACAAAATCCAGGATGGACAGGTCATGCGGGGCCAGATCCCAAAACACATCCACATCAGGCTGGACCAGGCCCAGGTTGATCCGGGTGGAATCCACAAACAGGATCTCTCCCAGCGAGCCCGCCTGCACCAGTTCCTGCATCTTCAGGACTGCCGGCGTGTAGCAATAGGTGTGGTCCGCCATCAGCACCAGCCCCCGTGCCTGCGCTTCGGCCACCATTTCCAGCCCGTGCGCCCGGCTGTCCGCCAGCGGCTTTTCCACCAGAACGTGTTTCCCGGCGCTCAGCGCCGTCATCACCGTCCCGTGATGGGTGCGGGCAGGGGTCGCGATGGCCACGGCATCCACGGCGAACGTGTCCAGCAGCTCGTCCAGGGATTCCACCACCGGAATGTCCCCCAGCGTGGCTGCCAGCTTGCGCGCCCGTTCGATATCCAGGTCGCAGATGGCCATTAGTTCCCAGTCGGGGCTCGCCTGCAGGTTGCGGGCCAGGTTCGGGCCCCAGTATCCGGCTCCGACGACGGCGATCTTGAGTGTGGGGGTCTGCTGCCGGTGGGTGGCGGCGTGGAAGGGATTGGGGAATGTCCTCATGTCACTTTCTTTCCCGAGCGGTTGTCAGTAGGCGCCGGACGGCCGGATAACTGCGCGGAAGGTCCGCCACAGGATCAGCAGGTCGCCGGCGATGGACCAGTTTTCGACGTAGTAGAGATCCAGCCGGACGGCTTCATCCCACGAGAGGTCGGAGCGGCCGTTGATCTGCCAGAGCCCGGTGATTCCGGGCTTGATCAGCAGCCGGCGGTGGGTGTGGCGCTCATAAGCGCTCACTTCGCGGTCCAGCGGCGGCCGCGGACCCACCATGCTCATGTGGCCCAGCACCACGTTCCAGAGCTGCGGGAGCTCGTCGAGTGAGTATTTGCGCATCCAGCGTCCGCAGCGCGTCACCCTCGGGTCGTCGCGCATCTTGAAGAGGACGCCGGCGCCCTGGTTCTGTGCGTTCAGTTCGGCCAGGCGGGCTTCGGCATCCACCACCATGGACCGGAACTTGAACATTCCGAAGACACTGCCGCCCTTGCCGATCCGGTCCTGCCGGAAGAACACGGGCCCGGGACTGTCCAGCCGGACGGTCAGGGCGAGGACCAGCAGCACCGGTGACAACACCAGGAGGGCAGTCAGTGCCGCCGCCACATCCATCACCCGCTTGAGCACATGCTTGGCACCGCTGTACTGCGGAATGTCCACATGCATCAGGGGCAGGCCCTCCACCGGCCGCCAGTGGATGCGGGGCCCGGCCACGTTGGTCAGCGTCGCTGCCAGCACCATCCCGGCGGAGCACTCCTCGAGTTTCCAGCCCAGTTCACGGATGAACCTGTTGCCCCCGGGAAGCGGTCCGGCCACAATCACCGAGTCGGCTTCCACCAGGCGGACCGTCCGCGCAATGTCGTCCGTGGAGGACAGGACCGGCACGTAGGTGTTGTCCACCCGGAGGCTGGTGCCGCGGCGCGCTCCCGGGAGGCAGACTCCGAGGATTTTGTAGACGGGACCGGATTTTTTGGCCACCTGCTGGACTACGTACCGGACGTCTTCGGGGTCACCCACCACCACGGCGCGCGAGAGGTGGCGGCCTTTCGCCTTCTCAGCCGTGAGCCGCCGTCGGAAGATCCAGCGGTTCGCCGTCAGGGACGCGAGTCCCAGCGGCAGGGACACGGTGACGAAGGCGGCGGCGCCGTGGACGGAGAAAACCACTGCGGCGATGGCCAGCAGCCCGAAGATCCGGAGGCTTGCAGAGGCAACGCGCTTGAATTCGTCGGCCCCCACGCCCAGGACCTTCGCGTCGCGGGTGCGGTAGATCTCCAGGGCAGAAGGCCACAAGAGGGCGACGGCGGCAGCGGTAGCCAGTGTGCCGCCGTCGCCGGGACCTCTGGAAAGGACCCCGATGTTGGAGAGCTGGTAACCGGCAAACACGGCCGCCAGGACCAGGAGTGAGTCGGTGGTGCGGAGGAAGTTGATGTGCCTGGCGAGCCACGAGGCTGCGGCTTTGCGTGCCGGGACAAAGGGTTCCTGTGGTGCACTGGCACGCCCTGGCGCTGAGGGCAGCAATGGTGCCGCTGTTGAAGCGCCCGTCGGCGGCAGCAGGAACCGGGTTCCTGCGGTTTCCGCCGCCGCCAACGGCGCTGTTGACATCCGCTGTGCAGCAGCAGGTGCAACGGGCCAGTCGAAGGCAGTGCCCCGGGTTCTGGCCACTGGTATTTCTGCCATGGTGTCCCCTTCCCGGCGTGTCCGCCTGTGTTCTGGCCGTGAAGCAAAATTAGCTTCGGAAATGCTGCCGTGGAGGGGAATGGAAGGGCGTTTGTGGATGCTCGGGCGGTTCAGTGTGGAAAATGCGGGTACCTGCAAAAGCCGGAAACCGGGCCTAAATGGCCGGCAGCACGTACGGCTCGCGGGCCGTGTTGTCTTTGCCGGCCGCAAGTGCCGTGAGCTGGGCCCGCGACTCCACACCGAGCTTGCGGTAGATCGCGGTGAGGCGTACTTCGACGGTCCGGACGGACACGTAGAGCGTGGCCGCGATCTCCTTGTTTCGCATGCCCCGGGCCACCATCTGTGCCAGCGACCTTTCATGGTCGGCGAGCATCAGCATGGCGGGGTTGCCCTTGGGCCGTGCCGGTTCCACCCGTTCATCCAGCAGCAGCGAGTCGACGTGCTGGGTCCAGGCATCCGCTCCGGCCTCGTCGAACATGACCTTGGCGCGGAGCATCGCATCGCGGGCCTCCCGCACCCGGCCGAACGCACCGAGTCGCTCCGCGTAGCAGAGCAGCGTGCGGGCCCGTTCCAGCACGGAGTCATGGCCGTTCCGGGTCTCGAGCGCCTGGCAGAAAAGCTGAAGTGACTGGTCTCCGTCGGCAAGCATGGCCCGGCTCCGGGCTGCAACTGCCATCAGCCAGGGTGACCGGAGCCCCACGGAGCGGGTTTCCAACCGGTAGAGGGCCTGGGTGGCTTCGCGGTGGCGGCCCAGCCGCACGAGGACTTCCACGAGGTCTGCCTCGCACCGGAGCAGCGCGGGGTTGCCGAATTCCAGGCCCAGCTCTGCCGCCCTGGAGAGTTGGGCCAGCGACTCGGCGAGGTTGCCGCGCATCAGTTCAAAGTGGCCCTGGATGGCGGCGAGCTGCGCGGTGATGGATGGGTGGCTTTCCGCCCCGGAGAAGTGCTGGGCGTCCGCTGCATAGGCCCGTGCCAAGGCGTCATCACCGAGGGCATGTGCCCGCCACACCCGGAAGACGTACCGCATCCCGCGGTGGTACTTCAGTTCCGGTTCGTGGAGTTCCAGGTCTTCGATGAGCTTCACTGCAGTGCGGACGTTCCCGGCCCGGATCTCGTTGTCCACGGTGAGGAAGACCGCGGTTTCACGCCAGTTGATGTGGCTGGGCTCTGCGGAGTTCTGCACCATGGCGAACGCCTCCTGGGCGAGGCCGTAATGTTCGGCGTAGCTCAGCGCACGGCCATGGACCAGGAGTCCGGCCACCCAGTTGTTCCCCGACTGCTCGTTCTTCCGCTTGAGGTTTTCGGAGTTTCCGCCGATCGCTTCGATCAGCAGCCTGGCCCTGTCCCCCACGGCAAGGCATTCAGCGGAGGCCGAGCCCTGGAACTCCGCCGCGTAGCGGAGAAGTGCGGCGGCATCCTTCAGCTCCCAGCGCTCGGCGAAGTACAGCGCACCGACGGCCAGCAGCTTGGCCGAGTACGCCGGGTCATGCTGGCCGAATTCCTTCACCAGGCGCAGCACCATGCTGGACCGCACCGCAGCCCCCTGGATGAACTCGATTTCAAAGGACAAGCCGGTCAGCCGGAGAATCAGCGCAGGATTGCGCGTCACCCGCCGGGCCCAATCCAGGTAGCGCCGGGCGTAGATGAACTCGCCGCGGTTGAGCAGCAGCTCCGCAACAGTGGTCAGGCGCGCGGCCGTTTCCGCCTCCCACGGATTGATGGTCAGGGCACGCTCGATGTACTCGACGGCGAAGGCCACTTCCCCCGCCCTGATGAGCTCAACCGCGAACCGGAGGAGGCCAAACGGCGTCTGCCGCTCCAGCGCCGTGAAGCTCAGGTGCCACCGGCGGGCGTATAAGTCCGAGTCCTTGGCCGCCTCGGCCAGGGCACGGTGGCTGGCGGTACGCACGGTAGGGGTCATGGCGGTGAAGACGTAGCCGCGGAGCAGCTGGTTCCTGATCCCCAGGTAGGGGCCCGACCTGCTGACCAGGCCCGTGGCCAGGAGTTCATCCACACCACTCCACACGTCACCGTGGATCTTCTCAAGGGTGGTGATGTCGCTCCGGAAAGAGAGGGCCAGCAGGTCAAGGGCCTGCCGCGCCGCGGGCGTCAGCCCTCCCAGGGCAGCAGCGAATTCGGCTTCAAAGCTGCCTTTGGACGGCAGCGGGACCGGGAGGGCGTACTTCCCTTCGGCCTGGCGTTCCAGCAGGGCGGTGTAGAGTTCGACGGCGGCAAGCGGGTTCCCATGCGACGCTGCGGCCACTGCGTGGACTGCCGCTGCCGCGGCCTGGCGCGCGGGGATCGCCTCCAGCACCCGGACAGTGTCGTTGTAGCCCAGTGCACCCAGCTGGAGGACCGGAAGGCTCGAGAAAGGGCTGTCCGCGGTATCTTCCCGAAGGCTGGCGAACACGGCGAGGTCCGTGCCGGCCAGGCGCCGGGCCAGGAAGCCGATGACGGACTGGCTGCTCGGGTCCAGCTGATCGGCGTCGTCGATCACCACAATGGTGCGGGACGATGCCCGCTGATGCAGCCCGTTGAGCAGCATGGTGGAAACGGCGGCCACATCCAGGGCGCCGGAAGCAGCGTGGAGCAGTTCATCGCCGATCCGGTTGAGGACCGGATCGTCCATGCCGTTCAGGAGGGCGGTCAGCCCGGACAGGGGCCAATCGGACTCCGCGACGCTGGCACGCACGAACACCGTCCGGTAGTCCGACAGCCGGGGGATTTCGCTGAGCAGCGCCGACTTTCCCATGCCGCGTGAACCCATGACGGCGAGGGCTGCTTCCTTGGGACCCCTGATCACGGACAGGATCCGGTCAAGTTCCTTGCTTCTGCCTACTAACGACATGAGGTCCCCATCCATCGAAGAAGGAGACCACTTTCTTGAAATATCGGTTTCAGCATTTGTTGCACTGCACCAACCGGCCATATGGCATGACCGGGGGTCCAGCAAAGCCGTCCGCTCAGAGCGTCCAGCCCGGTACCCAGCCGTGGAGTCAATATAGCCACAGGTCAGATCAAGGCACCACCTGGTAAGCGCTGGATTTCATCAAGATTTCCCAGATGCCTGGCAGGAATCAAGCGGTGCACACCGCGCCGCGCAAGTGGAGCGTTGCCCGGTTTGGCGGTTCGATTTTTGTGCTGATGCACAGCCTTGCGGCTGCTGGCGGCGTCTAGGGTGGGAGAAACTTGTGATCAACCGCACTGGATGGCGGCTTTTCCGGCCGGGCGCCGAGCGCTGCCGCACCAGGCCATCCATTTCCCAGAGAACCAAAGGACGGCGCACCCATGCCCGCTGACCAGCAGTTAACAAAGTCGCTCAAGCCGCGGCACCTGTCAATGATCGCCATCGCCGGTGTTATCGGTGCCGGGTTGTTCGTGGGGTCCGGCGCCGCGATCCAGCAGGCGGGCCCCGGAATCCTGCTGGCCTACATGGCCGCTGGCATCGTAGTCATCCTCGTGATGCGCATGCTCGGCGAGATGGCTGCCGCAAACCCCGAGACGGGCTCGTTCTCCACCTACGCAGACAAGGCGTTGGGCCGGTGGGCGGGCTTCAGCATCGGGTGGCTTTACGCCTGGTTCTGGATCATCGTGCTCGGCATCGAAGCCACTGCCGGCGCCGCAATCATGCACCGCTGGGTTCCCGGCATCGACCAGTGGGTCTGGGCCCTGGTCCTGATGGTCCTGCTGACCCTCACCAACCTGGGCTCCGTGAAGTCCTACGGCGAGTTCGAGTTTTGGTTCGCGTCCATCAAGGTCGCTGCCATTGTGCTCTTTCTGCTGTTCGGCGTGGCCGCCATCCTGGGACTGGTCCCGGGCGTCCCGGCACCCGGGCTGGACAACCTGATCGGAAACGGCGGATTCATGCCCAACGGGCCGGGAGCTGTACTCGCCGGCGTCCTGGTAGTGGTGTTCTCCTTCTTCGGCGCCGAAATCGCCACCATCGCGGCCGGTGAATCCGAAAACCCCGTGGACGCGGTGAAGAAGGCAGTGAAATCAACCGTCTGGCGCATCCTGGTGTTCTACATCGGTTCCATCGCCATCGTTGTCACCCTCCTGCCCTGGAATGATGCCAACGTGGCCAAAAGCCCCTACGTGGCAGTCATCGAGCTCTTCGGGATCCCCGGCGCCGGCACCATCATGGACATCGTGGTCCTCACCTCAGTGCTGTCCTGCCTGAACTCCGGCCTCTACACCGCCAGCCGCATGCTCTTCTCACTTTCGCAGCGGGGCGACGCCCCGGCATCCTGGACAAGGATCTCCCGGCGCGGTGTGCCGGCAGCTGCAGTACTCGCCTCCACGGTGGTTGGCTTCGTCACGGTGGGCCTGAACTACATCGCTCCGGACACGGTCTTCCTGTTCTTGGTCAACACCTCCGGTGCCATCGCGCTGTTCGTGTGGCTCGTTATCGCCTCGTCCCAGCTAGTCCTGCGCAAGCGCATGGGGGCTGCCGCCAAGGACCTTGCCCTGAAGATGTGGCTGTTCCCGTACCTGACCTGGCTTTCCATTGCCGGCATCGTGGCCCTGCTGATCGGCATGGTCATCCTGGAGTCCACCCGCGAGTCCCTGTTCCTGTCGCTTGCGCTTGGTGCCGTGGTGGTGGCCATCGGCGTGTGGCGCTACCGGAAGGGCGGGCCCGCAGGACCACGCGCCGCCGATACCCGGGACGTTCCGGTCGGCGCGGAACACTCGGCCTAGGGGGAGGTTTCGGCGGCGGTTTTCCACATAGCCGGATTTGTCCTGCCGCCGGGTCAACCACGGGCATAGCCTTGGAGTCAAGCGCGAATCGCCTATCCGGTCCAAATGCACTAAGATATTGAAGTCTGTGCTGCGTCCTGCTTCCGTTCCTGGCGGCAGGGCATCGCATGGCATCGCAAATGAACCTCCTGTTACGGAAATGCCGTAACCGCTTAGCCCAAAGGAGGTGGGTTCACATATGCGTCCTTACGAATTGATGGTAATCATCGACCCCGAGGTCGAAGAGCGTACCGTTGAGCCGTCGCTTCAGAAGTTCCTGAACGTCATCACCAACGATGGTGGAACCATCGAAAAGGTTGACATCTGGGGCCGTCGCCGTCTGGCTTACGACATCAAGAAGAAGTCCGAAGGTATCTACGCCGTGGTGAACTTCACCGCCAAGCCGGAAACCGCCAAGGAACTTGACCGCCAGCTGTCTCTTAACGAGACCATCATGCGCACCAAGATCACCCGCCCCGAAGAGCAGAAGGTTGTTGCTGAGTAATTCAGCACCAGTTTTCATTCTTTACCCCGCAGGAAACGCACTCTTCACCCAGGATCGAACAAGGAGGCAGTAGATGGCAGGCGAGACCACCATTACGGTCATCGGTAATCTCACCAATGACCCGGAATTGCGGTTCACACCGTCCGGTTCGGCAGTAGCGAACTTCACCATCGCTTCCACCCCCCGCACCTTTGATCGCCAGTCCAACGAGTGGAAGGACGGGGAAACCCTGTTCCTCCGCGCCGCCGTGTGGCGTGAAGCAGCCGAGAACGTCGCCGAGTCCCTGACCAAGGGCATGCGCGTGATCGTTACCGGACGCCTGAAGAGCCGTTCCTACGAAACCAAAGAAGGCGAAAAGCGCACCGTTATCGAGCTTGAGGTCGACGAAATCGGCCCCAGCCTGCGCTACGCCAATGCCAAGGTCAACCGCACCCAGCGCTCCGGCGCCGGCGGGCAGGGCGGCTTTGGCGGCGGCAACAGCGGCGGTGGCTTCGGCGGCGGCAACTCTGGTGGAAACCAGGGCGGCAACTCCGGCGGAGGCTGGGGCGGCGGCAACCAGCAGGCTGCACAGGACGATCCCTGGGCTACGCCCGGTGTCTCCAACGCAGGCGGCTGGGGCAACGGCCCCGATTCCGAACCTCCCTTCTAACAACCAATAAAGGCCCGACGCCGGGCCCGCCCAAAGTGCCGCAAGGCACCCGGGGCGGAGGCCGCCGCCGGACCACCACCATCCCGTGGATCAATATCCACGGGCTCCCTAGAATAGGAGCTCCACGATGGCTAAGGCTGAACTCCGTAAGCCCAAACCAAAGTCCAACCCCTTGAAGGCCGCTGACATCACTGTCATCGACTACAAGGACGTAGCATTGCTGCGCAAGTTCATCTCCGACCGCGGAAAGATCCGCGCCCGTCGCGTCACTGGCGTTACGGTGCAGGAACAGCGCAAGATCGCACAGGCAATCAAGAACGCCCGCGAAGTTGCCCTGCTGCCTTACTCCGGCGCTGGCCGCGGCTAAGGAAGGGATTAACTAACATGGCAAAGCTCATTCTGACCCACGAAGTAACCGGTCTCGGTGCTGCTGGCGATGTTGTCGAGGTCAAGGACGGTTACGCACGTAACTACCTGCTCCCCCGCAACTTCGCCCTGACCTGGTCGAAGGGTGGCGAGAAGCAGGTTGAGTCCATCAAGGCTGCCCGTGCCGCCCGCGAGCACGCTTCCCTGGAAGACGCTCAGAAGCAGGCTGCTGCACTCTCCGCCAAGCCGGTCAAGCTGGTCGTCAAGGCTGGCGAGACCGGACGCCTGTTCGGCACCGTCAAGCAGGGCGACGTCGCTGACGCTGTTGAGGCCGCTGGCCTTGGCCGCATCGACAAGCGCAAGGTTGAACTGCCGGCACACATCAAGTCGGTTGGTTCCTACCAGGCCAACGTCCGTCTCCACGACGACGTTGCTGCTGTGATCGAACTCGACGTAGTGGCAGGCAAGTAGTCTTTACGGCTACCCGCTCCTGAACTGCACAAAAGACCCCCGCTGCCGGATTCCGGCGGCGGGGGTCTCTTGCATGTCACGGGTTATGCAGGTCCGCCATAACGTGCCGGTATCCGGTCCGGATCATCTCGGCCAGGATTTCGCGGTCCACATCCCGGAGCCTGCTGATGTAGAGGCACGCTGCCCCCGTCTTGTGTTTGCCCAGCGCGGCCAGGAACCGGTCCGCGTCCGGGCCGTAGGTGAGTCCGTACAGGGCCAGGTTTGCTTTGCGCGGGGAAAATCCGACGGCGGCCGCGTCACCCTCGCGCCCGCTTTCGTAGCGGTAGTGGTACCGGCCGAAGCCAACGATCGTAGGACCCCACATCACCGCCTCCTGCCCCGTGACGCCGTGCATGAGTTCCAGCAGCTCGAAGCCGTCCGCCCGTCTGCCCGGGTGCTCCACTGACGCCAGGAATTCCTCAACACGTGCCGTGGTGGGTTGGGTCTTGTTCTCTGCCATGGACGTAGTGTCGCAGACCCGCCCGGCAGCTGCCAGCATCGGTGATAGCCTGCAGCGGTGACTTCACCATCCCCGCGTTCCGGACCGCTGCGCAGCCGCCTCTTCCATCAGGTCGACGTCTTCTCCAGTGAGGCGTACCGCGGCAACCCGCTCGCCGTTGTCCTGGACGCCGAGGGCATAACGGGGGAGCGGATGCAGCAGTTTGCCAACTGGACCAACCTGTCCGAAACGACGTTCTTGCTGCCGCCTCAAGATGCCCGCGCCGATTACCGGGTCCGGATCTTCACAGGCAGCGAGGAGTTCCCGTTCGCCGGGCACCCGACGCTCGGTTCGGCCCACGCGTGGCTGGAGTCCGGGGGAGTGCCGAAGTCGGACGGGTTCGTGGTGCAGGAGTGCGCCGCCGGCCTGGTGAAGGTGAAGCACGACGCCGGGCGGCTGGCTTTCGCCGCGCCCCCGCTGACCCGCTTCGGCCCGGTGGAACCCGGCATCCGGCGCCAGCTGGCCGCAGGGCTGCGGATGCCGGAAGCATGCATCGTGGATGCTTCCTGGCTGGTCAACGGGCCTGAATGGGTCGGGGTGCTCCTGGAATCTGCCGATCAGGTATTGGCCATCCAGCCCGATGTCGCGGCGCTGGGCGCACTGAAAGTGGGGGTGATCGGCCGGCACGGGTCAGGTGCGGACGTGGACTTTGAGGTCCGCACCTTCATCCCGGGCGACGCCATGATGGAAGACCCGGTGACGGGCAGTTTCAATGCCGGGGCGGCGCAGTGGCTGATCGGCAGCCACCGCGCTCCCCGGGAATACGTGGCCGCCCAGGGAACTGTCCTGGGGCGGGCCGGGCGCATCCACGTCACGGCCACAGAGGATGACATCTGGGTGGGCGGGCATTCCGCCACGTGTATCCGCGGCAGCGTGTTGCTGTAACACCGTGCTGCTTCAAAAGGGCGGACCGGGAATACTCCGGCAGCCCTCCCCGTTCGGATAATAGATGCATACGCATGTATGATGGAATGAACGAGCAACAGGAGAAGTGCCATGGAAACCCGCCGCATCACAGTCCTTTCCGCCGGACTCGGCGTACCGTCGTCGAGCCGCCTGCTGGCAGACCAGCTTGCAGCCTCCGCCGAGCGGCAACTCGGCGCGGCAGGCTACGACGTGACTGTGGACACCGTCGAACTCCGGGACCTGGCCGTGGATATCGCCAACAACTTTGTGACCGGCTACGCGGCACCCCGCCTGGCCGAGGTTATTGCCGGGGTCGAAGCCTCGGACGGCATCATCGCCGTGACTCCGGTGTTCAGTGCCTCCTACAGTGGCCTGTTCAAGTCCTTCATCGACGTCCTGGACCCGAAATCGCTGGATGGCAAGGGAGTCCTGCTGGGCGCCACCGGCGGGACGGACCGCCACCAGATGGTCCTCGACTACGCCCTGCGGCCGCTGTTCAGCTACCTCCGGACCAGGACCGCGGCCACCGGGGTATTCGCCGGCCCGCAGGACTGGGGCACATCGGACGACGGCGGCTCAAGCCTTGCCGACCGCGTCGACCGTGCCGCCGGTGAATTTACCCGCCTGCTGGAAGGGCCCCAGCCCGGACGGAAGCCGGCGCCGATGGAATCCCTGCCCTTCGAGCAGCTGCTGGCAGGCATCGCGGGCACCCGCTGACAGCCGAAGCCGCGGCGAACTTTCGGACTGTGCCGCTCGTTGTGCGGGACATGAAATGTCCCGTGGATTCCGTGGAACTGATGATGACCGAGCGCAGCGGTGTGGAGATCGACTACTGCCCGCAATGCCGGGGCGTGTGGCTGGACCGCGGCGAGCTGGACAAGATCCTGGACCGGGCGGCGGACGCTATGCCGGAGCCGTCTGCGGCGCGCCCGGACCCCGGGCTGGCACCCCCACCGCTCTATCCCAACTTCGAGCCGCGCGCCGCCGAACCGCGCGCCGCCTTCGACCCCCGACGGGAGCAGCGCGGCTACGACGATCGCCGGTATGACAAACGGGACCATGACCGGGACTACGACCGCCGCCGGCCCAAAAAGAAGGAAGGCTGGCTCGGCGAGCTTTTCGACTTCTAGTACCCTCCAGTACGCCGGGTCCAGCCTCCCGGTCCTTCCGGGTACGGCCTCGAGCAGGCCGGAACCTCAGTCCTGCAGCAGTTCGATGAATTCCCGTGCCTGCTTGATCGTGATGTCCGAATGCCGGGTGAGTGCCGTGGCCGCGGCCTCGGTGTCTCCACTGCGGGCCAGCGTGCGGATCCTGCCGTAGATCTCGTCGTTGAGCATGTTGCTGCTGACTTCGCGGGTGACATCGCCTTTACTGGCTATCGCCCGGTAGCGGTAGGGGAAGCGCTGCGGCTCGTCGTCGTCATCATCGTCAGCGGGCGCCGGGGACGCTTCAGGACTCCGGTAGGGCTGGGGGTGTGCCGCCAGCGCGCCCACCGCGTCGCGGGAGGCCCGGAGGCCTTCTCCCGTGGCCTCGTAGTAGAGCTTGATGGCTGCCATCGCCTGCCCTTGGGCAATCAGGGCATAGAGCCTGCGGTGTTCCTCCTCGGAGAGTTTGGCGGCGGCGGCGCGCGCCAGTTCGGCGGGGCTGGCCGCAGGCCCTGCCGGTTCACCGGCGCGGGCAGCCTTCCGCCTGCCGACGGCGCGGACGGCCAGTGCTACTCCGGCCACCACTGCCAGGAGGATAAGGACCGGGGCCACAAGCGATTCCATGTCTAACGCCGTTCTATGTGCTTCCTGGCAGCAGCCAGGTCCGATGATGCCTGGGCGTTCTGGCTGGGCCTGGTGTTGCGCTCAAGCTGCGCGCGGGCAGCCGTGGCAGCCTGGACCTGGGCCGCATAATGCTGCGCCGAGCGCTCCGCCAGGTCACGCTGGTATCTTTCGGCATCGGACACACCCGTGTCGCGCGGGCTCAGGGCCGTAAAAAGGCCCCAGATGAGCGCCACCAAAACGATCGCAGGCAAGAGGACCAGCAGTAGTTCGCCCATGCATAGAGCTTATGCCAGATCCGGGTTATCCACAGCAATATTCACCTCAATGCATGGCAGTCGGGTGGCGGGGCCCAACCGACCACCCGGACGGAATATGAGGGATGCCACAGAGCTCCCGCATTACCCGCCGGGCAGCCGGTGGGGGCGATTCTCCGCCACCGCCCGGCGACACGCGCTGTGGATGAAATTCCACAGAAGAAATATTTACTCCACACGCCAGTGAAGACGTTTCCGCAGGTCAGCGCGCTGGAGCCCGTCAAACTATTTTTGTTTCCACAGGTTTCCCCACAGGCTGTGCACAAGCTATGCCACGTACTGCACAGCTTATCCACAGCCCTGGACGCGTCCTGACTTTGAGGCTGGACCCATGGCGGCTAGCGTAGCGGGGTACCTGTTCTTCGGTGCCCCGGACGCCCTATCAGAGGGGTATCCGGCACGGTGGACAGAACCGCTGATCCGCCAGGAACCTCTGTTGTGGAAAACCTGTGGATAGTGGGGATAACTCCTATTGATGGCCGCTGCGGCGGCAAGCGGCCAGGATTGTCCGACCCCGCCGGTAAACCTGGACAGGTGGCGGAGCGCAGCTTTTCCACGCAACGCCTTAGCAGGATGGTTAGTCACCGGGCACCCACGTTCCCGGTACACAATGGAGGACGGCAGCTTTGTCTATAGCGCATCTGGACCCGGTCGAGGCCACCCGAGGATCGGACGCGAGCAGGAAGCCCCCGCAGGATATTGCCGCTGAGCAGTCCGTCCTCGGTGGCATGATGCTCTCCAAGGACGCCATCGCGGACGTCGTGGAGATCCTCCGCGGGCAGGACTTCTACCGCCCGGCGCACGAAACCATCTACGAGTCCATCATCGACCTCTACGGCCGCGGCGAACCGGCGGATGCCGTCACCGTCTCTGACGAACTCACCAAGCGTGCCGAGATCAACCGGATCGGCGGCCCCGCCTATCTCCATGAGCTGATCCAGACCGTCCCCACCGCGGCCAACGCCGGCTACTACGCCGAGATCGTCGCTGAACGCGCCGTCCTCCGCCGGCTCGTGAATGCCGGCACCAAGATCGTCCAGCTGGGCTACGGCTCGGACGGCGAGGTTGAGGACCTGGTCAACCAGGCCCAGGCTGAGGTATACGCCGTGGCCGAACGGCGCACCGCCGAGGACTACGTAGTGCTCAAGGACGTCATGGAGTCCACGGTGGACGAGATCGAGGCGTCCGGCCACCGCGGTGAAGGCATGACGGGCGTGCCCACCGGCTTCTTTGAGCTCGACGAACTCACCCATGGGCTGCACCCCGGCCAGATGATCGTTATCGCGGCCCGACCGGCCGTTGGCAAGTCAACGTTCGCACTGGATTTCGCCCGCTCCGCGGCCATCAAGAACAACCTGTCCACGGTGATGTTCTCGCTCGAAATGGGCCGGAACGAGATCGCCATGCGCCTGCTCTCCGCGGAGGCGACCATCGGCCTGCAGGACCTCCGCAAGGGAACCATCAAGGACGAGCAGTGGTCCAAGATCGCCACCACCATGGGCCGGATGAATGATGCCCCGCTGTTCATCGACGACAGCCCCAACATGTCACTGATGGAAATCAGGGCCAAGTGCCGCCGCCTGAAGCAGCAGCACGACCTCAAGCTGGTGATCCTCGACTACCTGCAGCTGATGAGCTCCGGCAAGAAAGTGGAGTCGCGCCAGCAGGAAGTCTCCGAGTTCTCCCGTGCGCTGAAGCTGCTCGCCAAGGAACTCCAGGTCCCCGTCATTGCGCTGTCCCAGCTGAACCGTGGGTCCGAGCAGCGCTCGGACAAGCGGCCCATGGTGTCGGACCTCCGTGAATCGGGCTCCATCGAGCAGGACGCCGACATGGTGATCCTGCTTCACCGCGAGGACGTCTACGACAAAGAATCACCGCGCGCGGGCGAAGCTGACATCCTGGTGGCCAAACACCGTAACGGTCCCACCAAGGACATCGTGGTGGCCTTCCAGGGTCACTACTCCCGCTTCGCCAACATGGCAGCCGACGCCGGTGGCGGAGGCTTCTAGGCAGAGCTGGCCCCTGCCCGGCCGGGGCGGCCGTGGAGGCTTTCCGCCGCTGGCCGTCAGCCCTGCGCCAGCAGGTGGTTGGGCAGCCGGTTACCCGGCGCCCTGCCCCTGATTTCCAGCAGCTCGCGGGCATGGGCGTGGAGCCTCTTGTCCTCGTCACTGACCGGTACCCAGGCGCGGACGGGCACTGAGTTGCCTTCGGCGTCGCGCGCCACCATCACCGTGAGGCAATAGGTGGTGAGCTCCAGTTCCCGGCTCTTGGGGTCGCCGGAGCGGACGTGGACGGCGATATGCATGCCCTTGGTGCCGGTGTACACCAGGCGGGCCTCCACCTCCACCACGTGGCCGATCAGCAGCGGGCGGTAGAACCGGACGCCGCCGGAGAACACCGCCACGGCGTCCATGCCGCAGTAGCGCGAGGCGCAGACGTAGGCAGCTTCGTCGATCCACTTCATTACAATGCCGCCGTGGACCTTCCCACCCCAGTTCACGTCAGTGGGCGCGGCCATAAAGCGGAGGGTCACCCGCTCCGCCGTGCCAGCATCGGTATATTCCTGCCGGTTCATGGCTTCGACAATCTGCTCGCGGATGTCGATACGGGCCAGGGCATGCCCACGTTGTTCGACCTCTTCGGCGGTGACGGGCTCAAACTGCTTCACCGGGATCGGTTTTCCGTCCTCCCCGACGGCCACGAAGATCACCATGCACTGGCTGCGCATGGTGGCAGCGCCGCCCTTGGGGTCGCCCGAGGACACAACGGTGCGGATGTGCATCGACGACCGCCCGGTGTAGACGATGGTGGCTTCCACCTCCACCATGTCCCCGCTGTTGACGGGGTCCGCGAAGTGGATGTTGCCCACGTAGGCCGTGACGCAGTACGACTTTGCCCAGCCCACCGCCGCCGCGTAGGCGGCCTTGTCCACCCACTCCAGGACGGTTCCGGCATCCACGGAACCGCTGTGGCCCACGTCCATGGGAACGGCCAGGAAGCGCAGGGTCACGGAGTTGGAGGCGCCGGTCTCAGTCATCCTGCGATCATACTGACGCCGCCGGTTACCGGCCGGTTCGGCCTGACGCGAAGACGGGACGGCACCTGCAGAAGCGTTATATGCAACTGCCCCGCCAGCCGGAGGGCGGACGGGGCAGCCTTCCGGCCGGCTAGGTGGAGGATGGGAAGGTGTACGGGTCAAAGAGGGGTTAAAGGCCGACGGCGGATGCGCACCAGGGTGCCCATCCGCCGTCGAGCGGTTCCGGCTGAGGTTCTGCCGGCTGAGATGGTCGGGTCAGGCCAGGATGGCCAGCTTCGAGTTGCTGCGGCCAAACAGGGCGCGGTCCACGGAAAGGCGGCCGGCACCGGTCAGTGCCAGGGCGAAAGCCGCTGCGGCGAGGAGCAGGACCAGTTCGTAGCCGCCGTTGGCGGCGAAAACGCCGGCGGAGGCATGCACCATAAACAGGGCCCCCAGCATATCCAGGGCCAGGAGGGCCGCGACCACACGGGTGAGGATTCCCAGGATCAGGGCGACGCCGCCGGCCAGTTCCAGCACGGCAATGGCCGGGGCGGCCACTTCCGCTGCCGGAATGCCCATCTTGGCGAAGGACGCCTGGGTGCCGGCGATGGTCCACTCGTTGAACTTCTGCCAACCGTGCGCTGCAAAGAGGAAACCAAGGATGATGCGGAGAGCGGTAATGGCGGTTGTGGTAAGTCGTGACTGGTTCATGGGCATCAAGTCTTCCCGGAAAATTGTTGAAGTGTCAACTATTTGCGTCACAATGTGCGCTTTGTCATGCTTGCGCGGACACAACCGGGCACCGGATTAAGCTGGCAAGGTGCCCCGCTTACCTGCCCCCGCGCATGCCGCTCCGCCAAAGGGACATGCCCGCGAAATACTCCGGCTGGCAGTTCCCGCTTTTGGCGCCCTGGTAGCCGAACCCCTCTTCCTGCTGGCGGACTCGGCGATTGTTGGCCACCTCGGCGTGGCGCAGCTGGCAGGTGTGGGGCTCGCGATGGCGGTGCTGCACACCGCCGTCGGCCTGATGGTTTTCCTGGCCTACTCCACTACGCCCGCCGTGGCCCGCGCGATGGGGGACGGGCAGCCGGGCAAGGCTCTGGCGGCCGGGCGCGACGGCGTCTGGCTGGCACTGCTGCTGGGTGCGGTCCTGGCCGTGGCCGGGTTCCTGGCGGTTGACCCGCTGGTCGGCCTCCTGGGCGCGGACGGCGACGTGCGGGCGTTCGCCGTCGACTACCTCCGCTGGTCAATGCCCGGCCTGGTGGCCATGCTGTTGATTTTCGCGGGTACCGGCCTTCTGCGCGGTCTCCAGGACACCCGGACACCCCTGGTGGTGGCAACGGCGGGTTTTGCCCTGAATATCATCCTGAACCTGTGGCTGGTCTACGGGCTGGGCTGGTCCGTCACCGGCTCCGCCGTGGGCACCAGCGTGGCCCAGTGGGCCATGGCCGCCGTCTACCTGGTGATGGTGAGGCGGAATGCCGCGGCCCATGGCGTGGGCCTGCTGCCGAGCTGGAGCGGCATCAGGAGCATGACCCGCGTGGGTTCGTGGCTGATGCTGCGCACCCTCAGTTTGCGCGTCGCAATCCTGGCCACCGTTCTGGTGGTGACGGCACAGGGTGAGGTCAACCTCGCTGCCCACCAGTTGGCCATGACCATCTTCTCCTTCCTCGCCTTCGCTCTGGACGCCCTCGCCATTGCCGCCCAGGCTCTGATCGGCAAGGAGTTGGGGGCGTCCAATCCGCGCAGGGCGCGGCAGCTGACCAGGACCATGACCCGCTGGGGACTCGGCTTCGGTGTGATCACCGGAGCACTCCTCGCGGTTGCCGCGCCTTGGGCGGGCGTCCTCTTCACCTCGGATCCCGAAGTCCAGTCAGTCCTGGCGGCAGCTTTGTGGATCATCGCGGCCGGGCAGCCCATTGCCGGCTACGTTTTCGTCCTCGATGGGGTGCTGATCGGCGCCGGGGACGCCAAGTACTTGGCGCTGGCCGGTGTGCTGAACCTGACCGTTTACGCGCCGCTTCTGATTGTGGTGGGCCTGTCCCGTGTCGGAGGTGCGCCCGGCCTGGCTTGGTTGTGGGCCGCCTTCGCGCTGGGTTACATGGCTGCCCGCGCCGTCACCCTTGGTGCCCGGGCCCGTTCCGACCGCTGGATGGTGCTGGGTTCGCCGTAGCAGGGACCGCCACTAAACTGGACCGGTGACGCAACCGAAAACCCCCGCAGGCACTGCTCCCGGAACGGCTCCCAGGGCTGACCTGTGGAAGCCGGTCCTCCTCCGTTCCGCAGCTGCCCTTGCCTTTGGGGCAGTCACCATCTTCTGGGCCGCACCGTCCGTCGAGGTTATGGGCTGGGCCGGCGGGCTCTACCTGCTGGCCACCGGCGTCCTCCTGGCCTGGGGTGTCAGGGCGGCAGGCTTTGAGCAGGAGAGCACGCCGGGCAAAGTGCTTTCGGCAGCCGGGTCCGTGGCGGCAGGCGCCGGGTTTGCGCTGGTGCTGTTGCATGGGGATCTCCTGTTTGGCGTTATCGCCTCCCTGGGCCTGGGTGTGGCCGGAGCCCTCGAGCTGTTCTGCGGGCTGAAGTTCCGGGGGAAGCATGTCCTGGCCCGCGACTGGATTGCCTCGGGAATCATCGGCCTGGGCACCGCAACCGTCCTGCCCTTCTTCATCAGCCTCGGCGCCCATGCCCTGCTGGGTGTGGCGGGCGGCGGGGCCATCATCTCCGGCGTGCTGTGGGCCCTTGCCGGGCTGACAATCCGGCACGATGTCCGCCGCGAAGCCGGAACGCCGTAAACTAGGAAGTGTCCGGTTCTACTTCCCGTAGAAAATCGATCCGGACGCATCACCGCACTACGCAGAACCAGGCCGGCCGGCGTGCCGCCTGCAGGGAGGAATCACCGTGGCAGACCAGCAACCAGGACATCCGCGCAGGCTGCGGACCTCGGTGAAGGGCCCGCTGATGTTCTCCGCGTTCTGGGCCGTTGTTGCCTTCGTTGCCGTGGTGATCTTCGCTTCGGGCGGCAGTGCGCGAACGCCCCGCTTCGACCTGGCTTTCACCGCCGCCGGCATCGCCTTCATCGTCACGCTGGTGATCGCGGCAATGCTCTCCATGAGCTACAAGGAGAACGCGGAGCACCTGGGCAAGGGTTCGGGGGTCAACCTCAGCTCATCCCCGAAGCCGTCCCACGGCTTCGGCGCTGCCACCCAGGACCCTGCCGCATCCCCCGAAGCACCCGACGATCAGGACCCACGCCGGGCACCCTGAGGCGGCCTGCAGAGTTCACGCGGTACGTGAATCACATGGCCCGCCGCCACTGCGGCGCGTCCGCTTCGGTCGGCTCCTTTTTGGTGGTTCCCTCGGTATCGGAGGGCGATGACGGGTCCACCAGGTGGTGTGCCAGTCTCAGGGCAAGGCAAACGGCGGTGAACGTCGGGTTTGCCTCCGCCGAGGTTCGAAGGACGCTGCTCGACGCGATGAAGAGGTTGCCCACGCCATGTACCCGGCAGTCGCCGTCGACGACTCCGTCGGCCGGAACCGTGCTCATGCGGGTGGTTCCGATGTGGTGGAAGCCGTCGATCGCCTGTTCCCAAACGGCGCCGGCCCGCTCCTCCGGGGGATAGAGGTACTCGACGCGGCCCCTGCCAGCGCTGCGGAGCCGCTCGTCGAGCAGGTCATGGAATCGCAGCACTGAGTCGATGTCGCGCTCCGTATAGCGGAAATCGATCTCGAGGCTCGGGGTGCCGTCCGCGTTATGGCCACCGTTGCGGCGGACCCGGCTGTCGGGGTTCGCCGCCTGCTCGGAGTGGTAGTGGATGGCGTAGGTCCCGCCAGGGTTGCGCAACAGGAATCCGGGCTTGCGCACGTTCGACAGGTAGCGCTGGCGCAGTATGTCGGCGGAGTCAGTGACTGCGCGGATAGGGTCCCGCAGGATATTGGCGATGTGCGGCCAGTAGCGGCGCGGTGCCGGCCCGATGTGGCGCAGGCGGATGCCCTCGGCCAGGATACGGCGGCCGACGGGAGGGACGGCCAGCGCCAGGAACACTGCTGACAACGTGGAGTTGCGGTGCCGGTAGTCGTAGAACGGCGGGTTGTCGAAGTAAAAGCTGCAGTTCAGCAGCCGATGCTCCCGCAGCGACTCCGCGGGGAGGGAGAATCGGCGACGCACGTAGCTGTCGTGCCTGTCGAGCTGAAAGTCCATGGAGGCGATGTCAGCAGGGTCGGTGAGCACCACGTTCGCGATGCTGCCCGTAGCGTGGCCCATGTAGTAGCGGCCCAGTGGACCGTCGATACCCCCGAACGCTGCAGGCAGCTTCTGCTGGGCGTCCAGCAGGAGGCGCAGTGTCTCCAATCCGCCGGCGGCCAACACGTACTTGTCTGCGCGCACGATGCCCGGAGGTATGTCGGACAAGATGCGCAGCCCCTCCACAGTCGTTCCGCCATCGTCGAAGGCAACGCCGACGACAGGCGCATCACACAGGAGGTCGATGAAGGGATGCGCGGCGACGAGCGCGCCCAGACGTGGGCCGAGTTTAGGCTGGCGTGCCCAGCGCTCCAGTTGCGACATCTTCAGGTCTCCGAGGCCGCCCCACCCCGGTTCGTCGGAAGTGAACCCGCCTCCGCCGCAATCGAGGTAATCCTGGGCCTTTGCTCTCCACGGCTCGATGGCCGAGAAGCCGATGGGCCAGTCAGAATCGGGCACGAACTCCCGCTGCTCGAAGTCAACCGGTTCATAGGTCACGCAGCGGCCGCCCCACATCCAGGACGCGCCCCCGAGGCCGACGCGGGTGGTCTGCAGTTCCGGGGCGTGCCGGTCGGGGTCGATGATGGAGTCATTGCGGCGGCGGGCCGTCGGCTTGTCACGGCGGCCGGCGTCCGCTCCGCCTGCATCGAGGAGGAGCACGCGGAGCCCAGCGTCGGCCGCCTCCAGTGCGAACGACAGGCCGACCGGGCCGGCCCCGACCACGCACACGGCGTAGTTCGTGCCTTCGACGGGGAGGGTCGTGAGAATCATCGGGCGGCAGCCGTCCTGTGTGCTGGCCGGCTGGCCCTTTCTGGAAGGGTGGAAGGGGAGGCCGCCTCCGGCGACCGTGTCGACGAGTCTTTCTCCCACTGCTGCGTGCCGTTACCGACCATCTTGCGCGACTGAAGGCGCGCCGCCGCGGCCAGCGCCGAGTAGCAGAGAGCGTCGAGCGCTGATGGGACGCCGCGAATTGTGCCGAGCAGTGCCCGCCCACGGCCCTGAGATCCGGGGTCGGTCGTGGCCAGCTCGACGTAGCCGCGGCGGTGCCGGCTCAGAATCTGGAGCAGAGCGGCCGTGGTTCGCGGTGCCTGCACGCGAGCGGGCACCGTCTTGACGATCGTCTTCTCGCCCTCTGCGAAGAGGCCGTCAAACCATGAGTCATCAGCAGTGACCTCGGGGAAGCCGGCGAAGCGCAGGTGCCCCTCCTTCGAGACCGCGTACAGGCCGGCCCCCCATAGGCGGGTGCCCTGCTCCGGTATACGCGCGCGGGCGCGGTAGTAGGAGCGCACCGGGAAACTCGCCGCCCGGGTGTCGACGATGGAGGAGGGCCGTGATGCGAGCGGGGCGTCCGGGCGTGAGAGCTCGCGGAAGACTGCCTCGACGGCTGACGCCTCAACGTGGATGTCGGCATCGAGGTACAGCCGCGGCCAGCGCTTCGTTGCCCCGTCGCCCAGGTTCATGGCGCCTGGCTTCGATCCGATGGGTGTCTCAAGCACGGTGACACCCGCGTAGCGCCGGGCGACGTCGGCGGTGCGGTCGGTGCAGCCATTGCAGACCACGATGACATCTACCTCGGACGACGAGAGGAGGGGGAGCAGGCCGTCCAGCGTGCGTGCAATCACGCTTTCCTCATTGTGGGCTGGGATGACGACGGCGCCGGCGCATGCGCCGCTCGCGGGGGGACGTGGATCAATCACAGTGCGGCCTGTCTCTTTCGGGGCGGGCAGTCGGCGTGCAACGAAGCGTGGAACTTGTGGTGGTCATCGGATTAACGTGTCCACCCCAGTGTGGTTCCCGTGCCTTCGGCTAGTCCCGAGTACCTGGTACTCGAAATGCCCCCAGCGTTACCACCTGCACTGATATCCAATACCCGATAACCTGCTGATCGCTCTTAGCTGGACGCTCCTAACTGGACGCCGCCTGGCGGGCCCGGTAGGCGGCAACATGGGCCCGGTTGGCGCAGTTTCCCGTATCGCAATACCGCTTTGACCGGTTCCGGCTGAGGTCCAGCACCACGGCGTCGCAGTCCTCCGACCCGCAAATCCGCATCCGGTCCATCTCCTTGGAGCGGATCACGTCCGCCAACGCCATGGCGGCCTCCGTGCTCATCCTGTCCACCAGCGGAGCCTCCGGCGTGGTGGCGTGCAGGTGCCAGTCCCAGTCATCATGCTTGACCAGTTGCGGCAGTGCGCCGGCCTCCCGCAGCAGGCGGTTCACGGTTTCCACCGCGGAGCTTTCATCCGCCGTCCAGAGTGCGGCGAGCTGTTGGCGGAGCTGGCGAACGCTGTTGAGTTCGTTGTCATCGCGGGTGCGCGACCCTGTGAATCCCTCCGCCGCCAGGAACCGGTCCAGGTCCGCCGTTGACGCGAGCCCCTCAGCTCCGTTCGCCGCCGAGTTGACCAGATTTACCACCGTTCGCAGGGCGACTTCCGTGTCAGGTGCAAAAACCATCTTGACTCCTTACAGTGCCGTCCCGTACTGTCATGACCATCACCCCACTTTACTCCTGACAGGAGACGACGATGCCTGCCGCACCCCGCCGCACCCCGAAGCTTGGATTGCAGGCCAATAAGCGCAACTTTGCCGCCTCCGGCCTGGTCATCGCCCTCTTCTCATCCGCCGTCTTCGGCACCTCAGGATCCTTTGCCAAGGCCTTGCTCGAAACAGGATGGTCGCCCGGTGCGGCCGTGGCTGCCCGGCTCACCGGGGCCGCGCTGATCCTCGCCGTACCGGCTGTTCCCACGCTCCGCGGGCGCTGGCACCAGCTCCGGGACAACTGGGTGACCATCCTGCTGTTCGGGCTGATTGGTGTTGCGGCATGCCAACTCTTCTACTTCAACGCCGTGGAAAGGCTCTCGGTAGGCGTTGCACTGCTCCTGGAATATCTGGCCCCGGTGATCATCGTGCTGTGGCTGTGGGGCGCCAGCCGGAAACGTCCCAGGGTACTGACCCTGGGCGGCACGCTGCTTTCCCTCGCCGGGCTGGTGCTGGTCCTTGATCTCACCGGAGCGGTCAAGATCGATGTTGTTGGTGTTTTGTGGGGCATTGCCGCGGCGGTGTGCTTGGCCATCTACTTCTTCATCACGGCCAAGGAGAACGACTCCCTGCCGCCCATCGTCCTGGCGTCGGGAGGCCTGCTGGTGGGTGCTGCCGTGATCTGGCTGGCGGGGGCCACCGGCATGCTGCCGATGAGTTTCAGCACAGCGGACACCACCCTGGGCCCCTGGGTCACGCCCTGGTGGGTATCGCTGGCCGGGCTGGTGATCCTGGCCACCGTCCTGGCTTACGTGTCCGGCATCGTGGCTGCCCGGGCGCTCGGCTCCAAGGTGGCCTCCTTCGTTTCGCTGACCGAGGTCCTGTTCGCGGTGATCTGGGCCTGGCTGCTTTTGGGCGAACTTCCCGGTGCCATCCAGCTGCTGGGTGGCGTGCTGATCGTGGGCGGCGTCATCCTGGTCCGGCTTGACGAGCTGCGGAGCCCGGCAGCGGCAACAGCCGGGGCGGGCCCGGCGGCACCCAAGGCGGGGTCCCCGCTGGAGCACGCGAACGACGTCGAGCCCGTTCCTTAAAAGCGGACAGGCCCGGACACCTTGCGGTGCCGGGCCTGTCCGGGAGTCTTTCCGTGGAAGACGTTACGCGTGGGAAGTCTGGCTCTGCTGCTCAGCGTTCTGCGTGGCCTTGGTGCCGGCCTCCTTGAGGGCTTCGGCCACCTTGTTCAGCAGAGATGTGTGCTGCCCGTCCCATTCCTGCTTGAACTTGTCCGCGTCCGGGCCCCTCCAGTCGGTGCTGTGCAGGAGCTTGGTGAGAGTGGCCCTCTGCGTCTCGATCTCGGACGCACCCGACTTGAGCTTGTTGCCGAGCTGACGAAGCTGGTCAACGTCTGCACCCCAAATAGCCATGAGTTTCTCCTTGTAAAAATCGTGGATCCGAACCAGGTCGGCGTCCCCAGCGGCCCCCCGGCTTATCCGGAAGATCCAATGCCCCAAACCTATCCCGGCCCGCAAAACGGTGTCGATGGGCACCCCTGCCCATGCCGTGCTCCCCATGGACCAGGACCCTAAAAACCGTGGGGGAGGGGTCGATCCTTGGCGCTCCAGAGCCTAGCATGACCATATGTGCCGGAATATCAGAACCCTCCACAATTTCGAACCCCACGCCACGTCAGAGGAAGTGCATGCCGCGGCGCTGCAGTATGTGCGCAAGGTCAGCGGCAGCACCAAGCCGTCCAAGGCCAACCAGGAGGCCTTCGAGGAAGCGGTCCACGAGATCGCCCACATCACCCAGCACCTCCTGGATTCGCTGGTGACGCAGGCCCCACCCAAGGACCGGGACGCGGAGGCTGCCAAGGCAAGGGCCCGTGCAGCGGTGCGTTACGGCGTTGCCTGAGCTCCTGACCGGTGCCTAAGCGCCGGTGACCCGGGCCTTCCTGCCGAAATTGCGCAGCCGCAGCGAGTTGGCGACCACCAGGACGGAACTCGCTGCCATCGCGGCGCCGGCGATCATGGGGTTGAGCAGGCCCAGAGCCGCCACGGGAATGCCCACGGCGTTGTAGAAGAACGCCCAGAACAGGTTGGTTTTGATGGTGGCCAGGGTCCTGCGGGACAGCTCGATGGCCTGGGCCACCTGCGACAGGTCATTGCCCATTACCGTCAGGTCGGCCGCCTCGATGGCCACGTCGGTACCGGACCCCATGGCGATGCCCAGATCCGCCTGTGCCAATGCCGCGGCATCGTTCACGCCGTCACCGGCCATGGCCACCGTGGCGCCGCCTGCCTGGAGTGTTTTGACCACTTCCACCTTGCCCTCGGGCAGGACCCCCGCGTAGACGTCCTCGGGAGGAATTCCGACGGCGGCGGCCACCTGTGCGGCCACCGCGGCGTTGTCTCCGGTCAACAGGAGGGGCCGCAGGCCCAGTGCTTTCATCCGTTCGACGGCGTCTGCAGACCCGGGCTTGATGGTGTCGCGAAGGCTGATGATGCCGGCCACGGCCCCGTCTACGGCCACCCAGATCGCGGTGGCACCGGCCGCTTCCGCCGCCGCCTGGGCCTGCAACTGGGTTTCGCTTGGGGCTATGCCGTTGCCCTCCAGCCATCCGGTCCGCCCGGCGGTGACCTGACGGGCCCCCACGGTTCCCGTGACTCCCCCTCCCGGCGCCGACCGGAAGCCATGCACCAATGGCAACTGTCCGCCGTCGTGCGCTTCCGTGTGATCGCCGTCCGCTTCCTGGACGGCCGCCGCGGCGGCGATCGCGCGGGCGACCGGATGCTCCGAGGCTGCCTCGACGGCGCCGGCCAGTCGCAGGACCTCGCGTTCCTCAAATTCGCCGAAGGCGAGGGTGGAGTCCACGGCCAGGGCGCCGGTGGTGACTGTGCCGGTCTTGTCCAGCAGGATGGTGTCCACCGTGCGGGTGTCTTCAAGCACCTGCGGGCCCTTGATGAGGATCCCGAGCTGCGCGCCCCGGCCCGTTCCGGTCAGGAGGCCGACGGGGGTGGCAAGCCCCAGGGCGCACGGGCAGGCGATCACCAGGACCGCAACGGCAGCGGTGAAAGCCGGGCGCAGCCCGCCGCCCGCTCCCGGGTCGCCCGCGAACAGCAGCCAGAGGATAAAGGTGGCGGCGGCGATGACCAGGACCACGGGAACGAACACGGCGCTGATGCGGTCCGCGAGGCGGGCGATCGGGGCCTTGCCCGTCTGCGCCTCGGACACGAGCCGGGCCATCTGCGCGAGGGTAGTTTCCGAGCCCACCCGGGTGGCCTTGACCAGCAGGCGGCCGGAGGTGTTGATGGTGGCGCCGGTGACCCGGCTGTCCGGTCCCACTTCCACCGGCACTGACTCGCCGGTCACCAATGAGGCGTCCACCGCGGACGTCCCGTCGATGACCACGCCGTCAGTGGCGATTTTTTCACCGGGCCGGACCACCAGGACGTCGCCAACCGCGAGCTGTTCCGCGGGAATTCGTTGCTCTCTGCCGTCGCGAAGCACCGTGGCGTCCTTCGCGCCGAGGCTCAGGAGGGCGTGGAGTGCGTCGCCCGCCCTTTGCTTGGCGTTCGCTTCGAGGTACCGGCCCAGGAGCAGGAACGTGGTGACCACGGCGGCCACCTCAAAGTACAGGCCGCCTTGCTCCATCCCCTTCATGCCGGGATGCTGCGTCATCAGGGGATCAGAGAACAGCTGCCAGACTGAGAACAGGTAGGCGGCGGCGACACCGATCGACACCAGCGTGTCCATCGTGGACGCAAAGTGCCGGGCATTGACGGCGGCCGCCCGGTGGAATGGCCACGCAGCCCAGGTGACCACGGGCAGAGCCAGCCCCGCGGCCACCCAGCCCCAGTGCGGGAAGTGGAACGCGGGGACCATGGAGATCAGGAACACCGGCACCGTAAGGAGGGCGGCAAGGACCAGGCGCCGACGAAGGTTTACCGGCGTGTGAGCGGGTTCCGGCGTCGGGGCTGGCTGGCGGACTGTGGCTTTGTAACCGGCTGCGTTGACGGTGTCCACCAGCTGCGCGTTGGTGATGCCCTCGGGAACCGTGACGTGGGCGGATTCCAGGGGGAGGTTGACCAGGGCCCGGACGCCTTCGAGCTTCCCGAGCTTCTTCTCTACACGGTTGACGCAAGAGGCGCAGGTCATGCCTTCGATGTCGAGCTCCACCACGCGGCTTCCTGGCTGGTGGAGAAGGTCCTGGTTGCTCACGTGTTCCCTGTCTGTGCTGGTGCCGGCAGTGGTGTTCAGGCCTCGTTGGCGACGACCAGGTAGCCCGCCTCCGCCACTGCTTCACCGATTTCCGAGGGCGACAGATCGTTGCTTGAAGTGATGGTGACGGTGGAGATGCCGCCGGCGTTCAGCTCGACGTCTACTGCCTCCACGCCCGCGAGGGCCTCAAGTTCTTCGCTGACGGCCGAGATGCAATGGCCGCACGTCATTCCGGAGACGCTGACGGTGGTGGTGGTCGGGGAGGTGGTGCTCATGGCTGCTCCTGGGTGTTTGGCCGGCATTGGTCTTCCGGTAGTTACCGGTTGGCTGGGGGATTTGCTGGGGGATTTGTTGGGGGCTACCTCAGGAGCCGGCCGATGGCATCGGCGGCTTCCTTGACCTTGGCGTCAATGGCTTGTGCGCGCGCCGCGGGATCCGGTTCGGAGGCGGCACCCACCACGCAGTGGCCGATGTGTTCCTCCACGAGGCCCAGGCTTACGGCGTGCAGGGCCTTAGTGACGGCGGAGACCTGGGTGAGGATGTCAATGCAGTACTTGTCCTCGTCCACCATGCGGGCGATCCCGCGTACCTGGCCTTCGATGCGTTTCAGGCGGCGGAGGTAGGCGTCCTTGTTCCCCGTATAGCCGTGCTGGGGGCCGTCATGGCCGGCGCCGGCTTCGACTGCCACATCCGCGACTGCTTCTTCGGTTGCGCTCATGCTCAAACCATATACCCCTCAGGGGTATGCTGGCAAGTACCCCCTGGGGGTATCGCGCAGCGCGGGGGCGGGGGCACAAAAAAGCTCCGGAGTGCGTTATTGGGGGATACGCACTCCGGAGCAGCTCTTGGGCAAGCCCGGCGAAACCGGCCTGCTTGAATTAGCTTACTGGCTGGTAGTCCCGGCCGCCAGCACCTCGAATAACTACTTTCGCTTTACTTTCTCTCCCCTAAATTCGGCCGAAGTGGCAGGCTGCCGAAGGTCAGGGCCGGTCCTCATGGGCCGGCATCCGGTAGGGAACCACGAGCACGGGACGGCTCTGGTGGTGCGACAGCCAAGCGCCAACCGAGCCATTCAGGGCTTCCGAGAGGCGATGGGAGAAGCCGCGCTCCGACGTGCCCACAATGATCATCGGAACATCACTTTCGGCTGCCAGCCTTGCCAGCGCGCGGGCCGGGTCGCCGGCAAGGGTCCTCAGCGTCCATTCCGCCTGCCCGGCGCCTGCCGGCACTTTGGCCACCGCCGCTTCAACCGCCGCACGGAGCTCCGCCGCAACGGCCCTGATGTCCTCATCGTCAGCATCCGGGTGGAGGGACAGCCGGTGGGCGGAGCGCGCCGGATCCCATTCCACAAGGTAGCTGGCTTCGTCAACGTAAGCGCACAGCAACGGCCGTCCCAGGCGGGCGGCCAGGACGGCTGCAGTCTGCAGGACCTCAGGGTGTTGCTTGGGTGCAATGCCAACCAGCAGGGGCGAAGTGCCGCTGAACGGATCTGATGTCATAGCTCATTTTCAGCCCGCTGAACGTCCTTGAACAGGGCTTTTGCTGCGTGGTCACGCAACTGGCGACGCCGTGACCACCACGTTCTTGCCCCAGGGATCCTGGGTAAAGCAGCTGATCAGCACCAGCCCGTTTGGCACGATGCTCCAGATGGGACTGTCCTTGAGGCTGGACTTCAGGTACGTGGTCACGCTGTCCACCTGGTAGGGGATGGTGCCCGTTGCCGTGTCCACCTCGAACCTGTCGCCCACTGCCGCCGCTGAGCTCAAATGGTTAAACGGTGCGTCCGCACCCTCCCAGCTGTGCCCGATCACGTAGGTGGTATTTGCCGACCCCTGCCCGGGAGTCCCGAAGGGCGTCAGCCAATAGCCGTCCTTCGTGGCGGGCGGCTCGACCGTTTGGCTGGCCTGCGCGGCGGCATCCAGGTCAAGCGCATGGACCGGAACGTCAAACGAGGCGGACGCGTAACGGATGCGCACCGGTGGGGCCGCCGCGGGCAGGACCGGGCCAACCGGTGGTGCACCTGAACTGGCCGGGGGAGACGCCTGCCCTTCCGCTGCCGCCCCCGCACCGACTGCTCCCGGGCCTTCGGTAGTAAACGGCGCTGGTTCCGGCGGCATCATCCCGGCTGCGGGACTCACCGCACTGCCCGCGCTGGCCGGTACCTGCAACTGGTGGAACAGCGGCACACCGAAGGTCATGGACATAAAGGCCAATACCCCGCACAGGAGGATGGCCAGGTCGCCCCGGTTCCAGCGCCGCCACGTGCGCTCTGTGCGGGCCACGTGCCGGCTGTGTTCCTTGGACATGCTGCTCCTCGGCGCTTGAGGATGGAAGGAGGAAGACGCCCCGCCGGGCACTGGCGGGACGCCTTCCTGTCAGGAGGCCGCGGGGTGCGGCCTGGCCGGTGTCAGTCGGCCAAGGGCAGCGAGCGGCGGCTGCGGCGGAAAGCCACTGCCGCCCCGGCTGCCATCAGGGCACCTGCGCCTGCCAGCCAGGACGGGCTGTCGGATCCGCCCACCGCTGTCTGGGCGTTGTACCCCTGGTTGGTTCCCAGGCCGGTCGTGGCCACCGCGTCCGCAGCTGCCGCAGCCTGCTGTTGAGGCACGACGACGGCCGTTGCTGCCGGCGGGACCGTCACCGGCGGAACCACTGCGGGTTGTTCGACGGGGGCCGTGACGACCACCGGCGTCTCAACCACGGGTTGGTTCACGGAGCCGGGCGGGTTTACCACGGGCTGTTCCACGGGCTGTTCTACGGGCGGGTCCACGACCACGGGCGGGACCACGACAGGTGGCACAACCACGGGCGGGAGGACACATCCATTGGCATGGATTGCCCTGCCGATGGCGTCCCAGTTCTGCCCGTATTTCATGCCGTCGTTCGGCGGAATGATGTCTTCCCCATGGTTGTCATGGCCGTTCAACGACGGCACGGCAACGGAGTTCAGCGTAAAGTGCCCCGCGTTGGACCCTGAACCTGCATGGCAGATGAGGATCTTGTCGTCGCTGTCACTGCCGCGGTCGGCTACGGCCGGGGCCGTTGCGGCAAATGCAGCCAGCCCCACCACCCCCAGGGTGGCGAAGGTACGTTTCATGATTTTCTCCCCAGTGTGTGTGAAACGGACCATGATGAGGAGGAGCAGCGGTTGAGCCCAATGCCCCGGCAGCACGGTCAGCTTGCGTGAGTTTTCAGGCTAGGCGCGGGCCCGTAACCAGTCGCGAGTAGGGGGTACTCGTCTTTCCGGGGCTGCCGGTGGCCAGGTTACTTGTGGGTACCCGAAAATCCCGCAGTGGTACTTGCCGGCGGGGCGGATACCTTGTAGCCGGACAGGCCCACGCCTAACGTTAAATTGGACGAAAGGGCGTGAGGGCATGGAAATCTTCATGTGGTGGCTGGACATTGACCTGGAAAGCAAGGAATGGCTGCGGGAGAACCTGCGTGCCGGGGAACTGCCCCTTCCGGTCCTCCAGGCGATCGCCGAGGCAGGCGGGCCCCACCCGGACAACCCGGCAGCGGTGCTGACGGCGGCGGACTGGGACTTCATCGAGACGCAGTCGGAGTTTGTGGACTAAACCCGGATATCGCCCCCTGGCAGCGGACAAACCATTGCAGCCTGCCCGGGGCGGTGGTTGCATGGTGGGCATGGCAACCACAGAGAGTTTTGTCCTGGCGATCGGAACCAAAAAAGGCCTGTGGCTGGCCACCAGCCCGGACAGGCGCACATGGTCCTTCACCGGCCCGCATTTCCTGATGAGTGAGATTCCCAGCATCGGAATCGACACCAGGGACGGCCGCACCCGGATCATGGTGGGCGTCCGGAACGAACATTGGGGACCCACGGTGGCGCACTCGGATGATCTCGGCGCCACCTGGTCCGAACCCGAGCAGGGTGCCATCAAGTTCCCGGAGGACACCGGCGCAGCCTTGGAGCGGATCTGGCAGATCTATCCTGACGCCGAATCCCGGCCGGGCGTTGTCTGGGCCGGGGCAGAGCCCATCTCGGTGTGGAAGTCCACCGACGGCGGCGAGCATTTCGAGCTGAACCGTGGCCTCTGGGACCATCCGCACCGCAGCGATTGGGGTGCCGGCTACGGCGGTGCCGCCGCCCACTCCATCGTGGTCCACCCGCAACGGGACACCGTCCACGTCGCCATGAGCACGGGCGGCGTCTACCGCTCGCTCGACGGCGGCACCTCCTGGGAAGCGCGCAACAAGGGGATCTCGGCCTACTTCATGCCCGACCCCAACCCCGAGTTCGGCCAGTGCGTCCACAAGATCGCTGCGGATGCCGCCGTCGACGGCCGCCTCTACGCACAGAACCACCACGGCGTGTACCGCACCGATGACAACGCGGAGAGCTGGACGTCCATCGCCGAGGGCCTGCCGGCCGACTTCGGGTTCGTGATGCTGACCCACCCCCGGCGGCAAGGGACCGCCTGGGTTGTCCCGCTCAAGGCCGACGGCGAACGTATCCCGCCAAACGGCGAACTGGCCGTCCACCGCACCGATGATGCCGGCGGGACCTGGAAGCGGCTCGACAAGGGACTGCCGACAGGCGAGTACAACAGCGTCCTGCGCGACGCCGCCTCGGTGGATTCCGCCGAACCGGCGGGTGTCTACTTCGGGACACGCGGCGGCACGGTCTATGCCAGTGCCGACGAAGGCGAGACGTTCACGGAAGTGGCGGCACACCTGCCCGACGTCCTGTGCGTCCGGGCGGCAGTGGTGGCCGGTGCCTGACATTTCGGTAGTGCTTCCCAGCATCCTGCAGCCACTGGCCGGCGGGCAGTCCGTACTGACTGCGCCCGTCGACGGGCCGGTGACCGTGGCGAAACTGCTGGATTCCGTCACCGCCGACTTCGCTGTCCTGGCCCGGCGGCTCCGGGATGAGACGGGTGCCTTGCGGCGCTTCGTGAACGTGTACGTGGATGGTGACGAGGTGCGGAGATTGCAGGGCCTGGAAACTGAGGTGGCACCGGGCCAGGAGGTGCTGGTCATCCAGTCAGTGGCCGGCGGCTGACACCGCGGCCGGCTCGCAGGCGGCGGGCAGTCCTTACTGACTACACCCGCTGCCGCGAACCTGGCCTCCCCGGCCCCGCAGCGGCGTTCGGCTCAGGCGACCCGCCACACACTGCATTCGTCCGTATTGATGGCTTTCCGCAGGCCCGTGATCCTGTCCAGGATCCACACCACACCGATTCCCGGCGCCGTTTCCTGCACGCTGCCGCGCCGGATTACTACGTCATCGTAGGAAGGTCCGACTGAGAGACGGGCTTCAATCTCGTCGCCGCGGCGGAGCTGGTCCAAGGTACGGACCCTGGTTACATGGGCTGCTGCTTTCTTCAACATGGCGGGACCTCCTGGCTGGAGCTGGTGCTGGCGCTTGCCTGCACTACCAGTGTGGAGGGGCAATGTTGCGCCCTGGTTTCCTGATGGTTATGCGCGGGTTAGTTCTTCGCGCCGGAGCTGTTTCCCGCCGCGGAGACCTCTCCACGGGCACCTAAGGTAGTGCCATGGAGATCGTCCAAGGGATCTGGGCCGGCCTGCTCGGCGCCGCGGCACTGGCGCCGCTGGCCACCTTCGGCGTGGTCCTGGTGGCCTACCTGACCTACCGGCAGAGATCGCGGGCGGACCGGCGGGACCAGTGGTGGAAACGAGCCCAGTGGGCGATTGACTCCGCTCTCGACGACGCCGACCCGCGCCGCCGGCTGGCGGGGCTCAAAGTGCTGGTCCAGCTCATTGGCAGCGACCTCGCCACAGCCGAGGACGCGGACCTTATGAGCGCCCTCGCGGTAAGTATCCGGGACCAGGAGCAGGACGGGCAGCGCTCCGCTGCCCTGCCGCCGCCTGCCACGGACAGGATCATGGCCGAAGCTGAACGCCTGCGGCTGGCTGCGGCCGCCAAAAAGCCGCGGCAGCCCGGAACCGAGGGTTAGGCCGCGGCGCGGCTGCGGTAGCCGGCCAGGAACGTCGAGATCCTTTCCACCGCCTCCTCGATATCAAGGACTGACGGGAGGATCACGAACCGGAAGTGGTCGGGCGTGGGCCAGTTGAAGGCGGTGCCGTGGGAGACCAGGATCTTCTGGTCCTTCAACAGGTCCAGGACGAACTGTTCGTCGCTGGCGATCGGATAGAGTTCCGGGTCCAGCCGGGGGAACAGGTACATGGCACCGGACGCCGGGACGCAGGTGACGCCGGGAATGGCGGTGAGGAGCTTGTGGGCGAGGTCCCGCTGTTCACGCAGTCGGCCGCCCGGCTTCACCAGAGCCCCGATGCTCTGGTAGCCGCCCAGGCAGGTCTGGATGGCGTGCTGGGCCGGGACGTTCGCGCAGAGGCGCAGCGAGGCGAGCAACTCCAGGGATTCGCGGTAGCCGGCCGTGGCGGCCAAAGGTCCGGTGACTGCCACCCACCCTGCCCGGTACCCCGGCATCCGGTAGGCCTTGGACAGGCCGCTGAAGGTCAGGCAGCAGACGTCCTCGGCCACGGCGGCGGTGTGGATGTGTACGGCGTCCTCATACAGCACCTTCTCGTAGATCTCATCCGAGAACAGGACCAGGTCGTGCTTCCGTGCCAGGGCAGCGAACTGCTCCAGGATGTGGCGGGGGTAGACGGCGCCGGTGGGGTTGTTCGGGTTGATGATCACGATGCCCTTGGTGCGGCTGGTGATCTTCGCCTCCACATCGGCCATGTCCGGCCACCAGTTCTCCGCCTCATCGCAGAGGTAGTGCACCGCCTTGCCGCCGGTCAGCGTGACCGCGGCGGTCCACAGCGGGTAGTCCGGGGCGGGGACCAGGATTTCGTCCCCGTTCTCCATAAATGCCTGCAGACACATGGAAATCAGCTCGCTGACACCGTTGCCCACCACGATGTCTTCCACCCCGATGTTCATCAACCCGCGCGTCTGGTAGTACTGCGAGATGGCCGTCCGGGCCGTGAAGATCCCCTTCGAATCGCTGTAGCCCTGGGCCCCGCGCAGGTGGTGGATCATGTCCACCACCACCGATTCCGGCGCTTCCAGCCCGAACGGGGCGGTGTCGCCCAGGTTCATTTTCAGGATCCGATGCCCCTCGGCCTCCATGGCCTTGGCTGCCTGGAGGATCGGCCCGCGGAGTTCGTACCGGACGTTCTGGAGTTTGCTGGAATGTTGCATCGCGCGCATGGTTGATCTTTTCATAAAGGCCGACGCCGGGCGTCCCGGCTACGGTGCGGGCCGCCGTCGGGCTCCGCCGGGCGCCGGGCGGGCCGTTTTGCAGCCGCCCGCCACTTGTCGGATAAGTTTGTAACTTGTAACACTGTGCTCGCTGTAGCCCTGCGCAGGCGGCGGACGTGGAAGGAAGTACCCCTTGTGGGCGGTGTGCTGATCGGGCTGGCGGTGATCGGCGTCGTTATTGCGGTGGGCTACATCGCCGCGCGGTGCGGACTGGGCGGCGAGCACACCATCTCAGCGCTGACCCGGACCGCGTTCTTCATCACCAACCCGGTGCTGCTCTTTACCGTGGTGCTGGGATCGGACATCTCAGTGGTGTTCTCCGCCTACGTCCCGCTGGCCCTGGTAACGGCCGCCGTCACAGCGCTGCTGTACGTGGTGGCCAGCCGGCTCTGGTTCCGCCGCCCCGTGGCCGACACAGCCGTCGGGGCCATGGCCAGTTCCTACGTCAACGCCAACAACATCGGCATCCCCATCACCGTGTATGCCCTGGGCGACGCCACCCCGGTGGCCCCGGTGCTGCTGGTCCAGCAGCTGCTGCTCGCCCCGCTGGTCCTGACCATCCTGGACCTCTCGGCGGCCGGCCGGTTCTCGCCGCGGCTGATGCTCACGCAGCCGTTCCGGAACCCCATGATCATCGCCTCGCTGCTGGGGGTGGTCCTTGCCGCGTTCCACGTGCAGCTTCCCGATCCCGTGATGGCGCCGCTGACGCTGTTGGGCGGGGCCGCGGTCCCGGTGGTGCTGCTGGCCTTCGGGATGTCTCTGCGCGGAACGCGGATGCTGAGAAGCGGCGGGCACACGGCGGAAATCCTGACCGCCACCGCGCTGAAGTCCGCGGTGATGCCGGCGGTGGCATTCGTCGTCGGAAAGTTCCTGTTCAACCTGGAGCCGCACATGCTCCTGGGCGTGGTGCTGATGGCGGCGCTTCCGCCGGCCCAGAACGTGTTCCTGTTCGCCAGCAAATACGGCAGGGGAGTGGCGGTGGCGCGGGAGACCGTCCTCATATCAACGGCGGCCGCTGCCCCGGTGCTGGTCCTGATCGTCTGGCTGCTGGCCGGCTGAACCGGGGCGTTGTCCCGGCGGCAGTCTTCCGCCGGGGCCGGTCGGCGGGCAAGAATGGGCAGCATGGAACTTCCCGTGATGCCGCCCGTCCCGCCCATGCTCGCCAAGGCCGTCAGCGGCATCCCGGAAGGTGACCTGAGCTACGAGCCCAAGTGGGACGGCTTCCGCTCCATCATCTTCCGCGACGGCGACGACCTGGAGATCGGCAGCCGCAATGAAAAACCCATGACCCGCTACTTCCCCGAACTCGTGGCTGCGTTGAAGGAAAACCTGCCGCCGCGGTGCGTGGTGGACGGCGAAATCATCCTGATCGGTTCCTCGGGGGACCGGCTGGATTTCGACGCCCTCCAGCAGCGCATCCACCCCGCCGCGAGCCGGGTCAAGCTGCTCGCCGCGCAGACGCCGGCCTCGTTCGTGGCCTTCGACCTCCTGGCCCTGGGCGAGGACGACTACACCGGGCGGCCGTTCACGGAACGGCGGGCGGCACTGGAGAAGGCACTCGCCGCCAGCAAGGCCCCGGTTCACCTCACCGCGGCCACCACGGACAAGGACACAGCCATCCAGTGGTTCGAGCAGTTTGAAGGCGCCGGGCTGGACGGGATCGTGGCCAAGCGCCTGGACGGACGGTATGAGCCGGACAAGCGGGTGATGTTTAAGACCAAGCATGAGCGCACGGCCGACTGCGTGGTGGCCGGCTACCGGCTGCACAAGAGCGGCCCGGACGCCATCGGCTCGCTGTTGCTGGGGTTGTACAAGGACGACGGCGCCCTGGCCAGCGTGGGTGTGATCGGTGCCTTCCCCATGAAGCGCCGCCGGGAGCTGTTCCAGGAGCTGCAGCCGCTGGTCACCGACTTCGATGACCACCCGTGGGCCTGGGCGAAGCAGGAGGAGGGCGAACGGACCCCGCGGAACGCCGAAGGCAGCCGCTGGAGTGCCGGAAAAGACCTTTCGTTCATGCCGCTGCGCCCGGAGCTGGTGGTGGAGGTCCGGTACGACCACATGGAGGGCGACAGGTTCCGGCACACCGCACAGTTCAACCGCTGGCGGCCGGACCGGGACCCGGAATCATGCACCTACGCCCAGCTGGAGGAACCGGTCAGATTTGACCTTGCCTCGGTGCTGGAGACCGGACAGCCGTAGCGTCCAGGACGCTCCACACCCCGTCCGCCCGGCACGGGATCGAGGCTGCCACCAGGCCCTCCAGCAGGACAGCCACCCGGTCGCACATGTACCGGACGACGAGGGCGTTCCGGCCCGCTTGCTCCCGCCCATGCCACAGTTTGATCGCGGAAAAGCCCGCCGTTCCGGGGAGGAACGGCGGGCTTTCGTGCAGTAACCGGGCTGGAACGCACCGCTCCCCGGGGGAGCCTACTTCAGGCCGAGCTGCTTGGTGGGAGTCCGGAAGGATTCCTTGGCGGTCAGCGCGGAGATGGCTGCCACGCCGCAGATGACCCCGGTGAAGATGCTGATCTGGACCCAGCCGCCGGGCTTGATGCCGCCCATGGCCGCCACGATGGCCGGTGCGAAGCCTGCCATCAGGAAGCCCAGCTGGGTGCCGATGGCCAGGCCGGAGAAGCGCACCTTGGTGCTGAACATCTCGGCGTAGAAGGACGGCCACACGGCGTTGGAGGCAGCGTAGCCGCAGGAGAAGAAGCCGATGGCGGCCAGGAACATCAGCGGCACGCTGCCGGATTCGAGGCTGAGCAGGAAGACGGGCGTTAGCGCGGCGCTGGACAGCGCGCCGTAGATGAAGACCGGCTTGCGGCCAATCTTGTCCGCCAGCATGCCGAACAGCGGCTGGGTGCCCAGAGCCACAAGGTTGGCGCCCACCACGAGCCAGAGGGTGGTGGTGCCGTCCACGCCGGCAACGGTCTTGGCGTAGCTGATGGCGAGGGTGCCGAACACGGTGGACACGGCGGCGATGAAGGCACAGCAGATGACGCGCAGGACGTCCCGCCAGTGGCCCTTGAGCAGGTCGGCGACGGGGAGCTTGGAGATCTGTGCTGACTTCTGGGCTTCCTCGAAGGCGGGCGGCTCATGGAGGGTGCGGCGGATGAAGAACGCCACGATCACCACCACTGCGCTCAGCCAGAAGGGGATGCGCCAGCCGATGCCGTACTTGATCTCGTCCGGCAGGGCCAGGACGGGGATGAAGACGAGGGCGGCGAGGATCTGGCCGCCCTGGGTGCCGGTGAGGGTCCAGGACGTAAAGAAGGAGCGGCGGTTGTCCGGGGCGTGTTCGAGCGTCATGGAGGAGGCGCCGGCCTGCTCGCCGGCGGCGGAGAGGCCCTGGCAGAGCCGGGCCAGGACCAGCAGGGCCGGAGCCCACCAGCCCACGGTGTTGAAGTCCGGGAGGCAGCCGATCAGGAAGGTGGAGGCGCCCATGAGCAGCAGGGTGAACATCAGGACCTTCCGCCGGCCTACCCTGTCGCCGAAGTGGCCCAGGATGACGGCACCCACCGGGCGTGCCACGTAGGCGAAGCCGAAGGTGGCGAAGGACATGATGGCCGCGTTCGCGTCAGCATTCGGGAAGAAGACCGTGGGGAAGATCAGGGCGGCGGCGGAACCGAAGATGAAGAAGTCGTAGTATTCGACGGCGCTGCCCAGGAAGCTTGCGAGGGCTGCCTTCTTCGGCGTCCCGGCCGGGGCAGCGATGCCTGGCTCAGCGGACGGAAGTATCTGGCTCATGGAGTTCCTTTGGTGTGACGACTTTGTCGCGGATGGATCGGGGGTGCGGCCGGCGCGGCCTTGGGTTAAGGCTTCGGGCGGGGCCTGAGGTGCGGGAGGACCCGGACAGTAGCCACATGGTGGGAGCTACTTGTGCGATACAGCAATGATGGCTGTGAGCGCAGTCACTTGTCAACAAAATAATCATCATCTAGCAATAGCTCTCACATTGTGGCAACATCGAGGTATGAGTGTGAACCAGGCCACAGCGTCCGAAGACGTAGCCGCTGACGAGAATCCACCCAAGGGTGGGCGGTCCGGGGAACGCACCGACATGGTGGGCAAGGCCCTGGGACTCCTGGTCCTCCTGGGTGATGAACCCCGGGGCGCCAGCGCCGCGGATATTTCCCGCCGCGCCCAGCTGCCCTTCAGTACCACGTACCGCCTGCTCGGCTCCCTCACGCGGGACGGCTTTGTGGACTATGAACCGGACGGCCGCCGCTACCACCTGGGCCTGCGGATCTTCCAACTGGGCCAGCGGGTCTCCAACCATCACGGCTTTGCGGGAACGGCACTGCCGGTCCTGCGGCGGGTGACCGAGCAGACGGGTGAGGCCACCATCCTCAGCGTCCGGGACGGCCACCACCACCTCACGGTGAACAAAGTGGACGGCCCGCAAATGTTCCGGGTGACCAGCGATCCCGGCCACCTGGGCTCACTCTCCACCACCGCCGTCGGAAAGGCCCTGGTGGCGTTCGCCGAGGATGCCGAGCGGGAAAAGCTCCTTGCCGAGCTGCCGCTGGAGCCGCTGACGGAGAAGTCCATTACGGACCGGGACGCCTTCCGTGCGGATATCGAGCTGGTCCGTCGCCGCGGCTACGCGGTGATGGATGAAGAGAATGAGCTTGGCATGCGCGCCGTGGCCGTACCGCTGCTCAATCACCAGGGCTACGCGTTCGCCTCGCTGGCCACCGCCGTCCCGGTGTTCCGCCTCAGCCTCGAGGCTTTGGTGGCGCACGTGCCGCTGCTGCAGGAAGCGGCGGCGGAGCTTGCCGCTCGGCTTCCGCAGCGATGATCGTTGTTCGTATCTAGAACAAGAGTGCGGAAAGTGAACAACTGATGTACCGTAATTCCCATCAGCCCGGCAGTGCACCCTCCGTAAGGAAACTGTCCGGTGCCGTATCAAAGGAGCTGCACGGATGAGCAATCGAACTGAGTCCTACCTCGTGGGACTGGTCGGCGACGGCGTCATGCCGTCACTCACCCCGCCCATGCACGAACGCGAAGGGGACGTGCAGGGCCTGCGCTACCTGTACCGCCCCATCGACCTGCTGGAGCTTGGCCTTCCCGGCGAAGCCGTGGGCCAGCTGCTCCAGGGTGCCCGCAGCCTCGGCTTCAACGGACTGAACATCACCCACCCCTGCAAGCAGCTGGTCCTGCAGCACCTGGACGAGGTGTCCCCGGACGCCCTCCGGCTGGGCGCCGTCAACACCGTGGTGATCGAGGACGGCCGGTTCATCGGCCACAACACCGACTTTTCCGGCTTCGCTGCGGCCCTCGCCGCCGGACTGCCCGGCGCAAAGCTGGACCGCGTGGTGCAGCTGGGAGCCGGCGGCGCCGGGTCGGCCGTCGCCTACGCCCTGCTCACCGCCGGGGTCCGCCACCTGGACCTGGTGGACATGGACCCCGCCCGCGGCGCCGCCCGCGCGGCGGAACTGGCCGGGTTCTTCCCGGACAGCACCGTCGCGGCACGTACGACGACGGAGCTGCCGCAGCTGATGCCGCTGGCCGACGGCCTGGTGCACTGCACCCCCGTGGGCATGGCTGCCCACCCTGGCGTTCCTCTGGACCTGGACCTGCTCGAATCCCGCCACTGGGTGGCGGACATCGTCTACCGCCCCATCGATACCGCGCTGGTCCGCGGCGCCCGCGCCAAGGGCTGCGAGGTGCTGGACGGCGGCCGGATGGCGGTGGGCCAGGCGGCTGACGCCTTCCGCATCTTCACGGGCCTCGAAGCGGACCCGGCCCGGATGCGCAGCCACTTCCTGGAACTCGTCGCCGCCGAGGAGGTGGCCGCCTGATGCGCACCGGAATCGCCACCGTCTGCCTGTCCGGCACGTTGAAGGAAAAGATGCAGGCCTGCGCCATCGCGGGCTTCGACGGCATCGAGATCTTCGAGCAGGACCTCGTCACCTCATCCCTGAGCCCCGAGGAAGTGCGCACCATGGCCGCCGACCTCGGCCTGGGGCTGGACCTGTACCAGCCGTTCCGGGATTTCGACGGCGTCACCCCGGACCTGCTCAAGGCCAACCTCCGGCGCGCCGAGGCGAAGTTCAGGCTCATGTCCCGCCTGGGCATGGACACCATCCTGGTCTGCTCGAACGTTGCCACCGCCACCATCGACGACGACGGCCTCCGCGCATCCCAACTCGCCGAACTCGCGGAACTGGCCGGGGACCACGGCGTCAAGGTGGCCTACGAGGCCCTGGCCTGGGGCAAGTACGTCAACGACTACGAGCACGCCCACCGCCTGGTGGAGATGGTGGACCACCCCAACCTGGGCACCTGCCTGGACTCATTCCATATCCTGTCCCGCGACTGGGACACCGCACCGATCGAGAACATCAGTGCGGACAAGATCTTCTTCGTCCAGGTGGCTGATGCGCCCAAGCTGTCCATGGACGTCCTGTCCTGGAGCCGGCACTACCGCGTCTTCCCCGGCGAAGGCCAGTTCGAGCTCGCCAAATTCATGGGCCACGTGGTCCGCGCCGGCTACTCCGGCCCGGTCTCCCTGGAAGTCTTCAATGACGTCTTCCGCCAGTCCGACGTGGAACGCACGGCCGTGGACGCCATGCGCTCGCTGATCTGGCTTGAGGAACAAAGCGCCAAGTGGCTGGCCGGGAACGCCCCGGAAGGCTCCACGGCCAACGGCACCGCGTCCCGCCGTCGTTATCCCATGGAACTGGCCACTCTGCCCAAGGTGAACGAACCGGCGGGCTTCAACTTCGCTGAGGTCAAAGCGGCCGATACCGCCCAGCTGGAGAAGCTCCTGGGCCAGCTCGGCTTCGCCTTCGAGGGCCGGCACCGCACCAAGGACGTCCAGTTGTGGACCATGGGCCAGGCGCGCGTGATCATCAACGAGCAGGCGCCCACGCATGCCGGGCCCGCCATTGCCGCCTTGGGGTTCGACGTCGATTCCCCCGTGATTGCCTCCGCCCGGGCCCAGCAGCTCAAGGCCCCCGTGGTGGCCCGCAAGGTCCAGGCCGACGAGGAAGTGTTCCAGGGCATCTCCGCGCCGGACTCCACCGAGATTTTCCTCTGCCAGGGCAGCCCGGACGGCACCGCCGCGTGGACGCAGGAATTCGGCGAGGGGCTAGAGCATCCCTCCGCCGGCGCTGCCGCCGTCATCGACCACGTGAACCTGGCCCAGCCCTGGCAGCACTTCGACGAAGCCGTCCTCTTCTACACCAGCGCCTTGGCACTGGAGCCGCAGCCGTTCGCGGAGGTTCCCAGCCCCAGCGGGCTGGTGCGCTCGCAGGTGATGCAGACCTCGGACGGCGCGGTGCGGCTGGTCCTCAACCTGGCACCGGTCCAGCAGTCACCGGCGCAGCAGGCGCACAAGACCTACCAGGAACACATCGCGTTCGCCGTGGACGACCTCGTATCCGCCGCCCGGTCCGCCCGCCACCGGGGCCTTGAGTTCCTGCAGATTCCGGCCAACTACTACGAGGACCTGGACGCCCGCTTCGACCTTGAACCGGGATTCCTGGCCACCCTCCAGGAGCTCAACCTCCTTTATGACCGGGACGCCGACGGCGAATTCCTCCACTTCTACACCGCCACCGTGGGCAGTGTGTTCTTCGAAATGGTGGAACGCCGCGGAAGCTACGACGGCTACGGGGCCCCGAACGCTCCCGTCCGCCACGCCGTCCAGTACGACTCACTGCACCGACCCTGAACCCGCTACACACCACCCCGAAAGGAGCCAGCCGTGCCGGAAGACATCAACGCCGAGCTTGAAACGGACGAGCTTGTACCGTCCGCCGAACCCCACGCCGCGCACCTGCCCCTGGACAAGGCCATCGAGACGCAGGCCGACCTCAGCGCAGAGATCAACGCCCTGGGCGACGCCTATGTGCGGGCCCTTAAGGACGGCGCCCCGGCCGAGACCCAGCCCCGGCTGGACTACCCGCCGTACCGCAGCAGCATCCTGCGCCACCCCACCAAGAGCCTGCACCACACGGACCCGGAGACCATCGAGCTGTACTCGCCGGCCTTCGGCCACCAGGACGTGCACGCGCTGGAGTCGGACCTGACCATCCAGCACAACGGCGAGCCGCAGGGCGAGCGGATCATCGTGGCCGGAAGGGTCCTGGACGGCAACGGCCGCCCCGTGGCGGGCCAGCTCGTGGAGATCTGGCAGGCCAACGCGTCCGGCCGCTACATCCACAAGCGCGACCAGCACCCGGCCCCGATCGACCCCAACTTCACGGGTATCGGCCGCTGCATCACCGGCCCCGACGGCTCCTACCGCTTCACCACCATCAAGCCCGGCGCCTACCCGTGGAAGAACCACCTCAACGCCTGGCGGCCCGCGCACATCCACTTCTCGCTGTTCGGCACCGAGTTCACCCAGCGCATCATCACCCAGATGTACTTCCCCGGTGACCAGCTCTTCCCGCTGGACCCCATCTACCAGACCATCGTGGACCAGGACGCCCGGGACCGGCTCGTGGCCAACTACGACCACAACCTCACCGAACCCGAGTGGGCGCTGGGCTACAACTGGGACATCGTCCTGACCGGTCCCAAGCGGACCTGGACCGAAAACGAGGCTTTCGGTACAGCAGGCGACAGCAGTGAAGAGGCAGGAGAGTAAGCATGAGCACCAAACTGGTACCCACCCCCGCCCAGACCGTCGGCCCGTTCTACGGCTACGCCCTGCCATACGACAAGGACAACGAACTCCTGGCCCCCGGTTCACCGGGCGCCATCCGCCTGCAGGGCACCGTGTACGACGGCTCCGGCCAGGCCATCCCGGACGCCATCCTGGAAATCTGGCAGCCGGACTCCGAGGGCAGGATCGTCCAGAAGACGGGTTCCCTGGTCCGTGACGGCTACACCTTCACCGGCTGGGGCCGCGGGGCCGTGGGCAACTCCGGCGTGTACACCTTCACCACGGTGAACCCCGGACCCACCAAGCCCGGCGCGGCTGCATTCATCGCCGTCGCCATCTTTGCCCGCGGCCTGACCAACCGGCTGTTCACCCGGATCTACCTGCCGGAGGACACCGGGGCGCTGGCCAACGATCCACTGCTCAGCTCCCTGGACCCCGAGCGCCGCAAGACACTGATCGCACGCCGCGATGCCGACGGCGGGCTCACCTTTGACATCCGCCTGCAGGGTGAGGGCGAGACAGTTTTCCTGGACTTCCAGTGACTGACGCGGCCAGTTCAGCGGGCGGGGCCTTCAGGGCCGCCAGCTTCGGGACCGACGGTGACGTCGGCCTGCTCAGCCCCGTCTCGGCGTCGCCGCTTGTGGGCGCGCTGACCGGGGACCGGGCCGTGCTCGCGGCGATCCTCGCCGTCGAGTCCGGCTGGGCTGCGGTGCTCGAAAAGGCGGGCCTGGCACCTGCGGGTGCTGCCGCCGTCGTGGTTTCCGCTGCTGAGGCGGGACGGTACGATCCTGCGGACATCGCCCGGCGCGCCCAAGGTGGCGGCAACCCGGTGATCCCGCTGCTGGCCGACCTCCGCAAGCATGTTGCGGCGCTGGACTCGGCCCAGGTTGGCGCCGGGAAGGCAGTGCACACGTCGCTGACCAGCCAGGACGTCCTGGACACTGCCCTGATGCTGCTGGCCCGCAACACCTTTGAGACGGTGCTGGCAGACCTGAAGCGTGCGACGGCGGCGCTCGCCACCTTGGCGGAACGGCATGCGGACACGCTGTGCGTGGGCAGGAGCCTGACCCAGCATTCGCTGCCCTTCACCTTCGGGCTGCGGGCCGCGCAATGGTTCCATGGCCTGGCGGCCGCGGGCCGGCAGCTGGACGCGCTGGCCTTGCCGGTCCAGTTCGGCGGCGCGGCGGGCACGCTGGCCGCCGGCGCGGTGCTGACGGCGGGCTCATCCGTTACCCCGTTTGGGCTGGCGGATGACCTGGCCTCCCAGCTCGGCCTCGCGCCGGCGCCCGCACCGTGGCACACCAACCGGCTGGTGATCACCTCGCTGGGCCATGCCCTGGCCGCGGTCCTGGATGCCTGCGGCAAGATCGCCGCGGACGTGCTGTTCCTGAGCCGGCCCGAGGTAGGCGAACTGGCCGAGCCGCGGGCTGCCGGACGGGGTGTCTCCTCGGCGATGCCGCAGAAGCAGAACCCGGTGTTGTCCGTGTTGGTCCGCAGCGCCGCGCTCCAGGCGCCGGGCCTGGCGGCCCAGCTGCACCTGGCGGCGGCAAACTTCAACGATGAGCGGCCGGACGGTGCCTGGCATACCGAGTGGCCGGCGCTGCGGCAGCTGCTGGCCCTGGCCCTTGGCGCTGCCGGCCACGTCCGGGAGCTCGCCGAAGGGTTGCAGGTCTTCCCGGATGCCATGCACCGCAACCTGGACCTCGCCGGTCCGCTGCTCCTGGCCGAGGGCGTGGGCGCCGCCGTGGCCCCGCTGCTGGAGGACAAGGACGGGCTCAACGGAAAGCAGCAGCTGCAGGCGGTAGTGGACCAGACGCTCGAGGCCCCGGCCTCTGATCAGGCCACCACCTACCGCAAGCTGCTGCGCGACGCCGTCCCCGCCGGGCGGCTGTCCGACGTGCGGCTTGAGGAACTCCTCAACCCCGCCAGCTACCTGGGCGAGGCCGCCGGAATTTCCCGGCGGATCGTTGCCGCCTACCCTGACTTTGTTTCCCCCGATGCGAATGGAGCTTCCCGTGGCTAAACCCGCCCTGAAGGCAGCGCTGCTGTCACCCCAGCGACCCTTGGGCGAACACCCGCTGCTGGTGGTCGGCCCGTCCCTGGGCACCTCCTCCATCCTTTGGAACCGCACCGCATCCCTGCTGGGCGCCGATTACGACGTTGTGGCCTGGGACCTGCCCGGCCACGGTGTCTCACCGGCGGCCACGGAACCGTTCGACGTCGCCGCGCTGGCTGACGCGGTGGTGGACCTCATCGACTCCATCGCCCCCGGCGAAGCCTTCCACTACGCCGGTGTCTCGCTGGGTGGGGCCACCGGCCTGCAGCTGGGCATCAAGCACGGTGAGCGGCTCAAAAGCCTCTCCGTGCAGAACAGCGGAGCAAAGATCGGCACCCCGGAGGGTTGGCTGGAGCGCGCCGAAACGGTCCGGAAACAGGGCACACCCGTGATGATCCAGGGCTCTGCCGAGCGTTGGTTTGCCCCTGGATTCATGGACCGCGAGCCTGAGCTGACCAGCCGGCTCCTGCACGCCCTGCGCGATGCCGACCGCTTCAGCTACGCCTTCTGCTGCGAAGCCCTCGCCGCCTTTGACGTTCGTGCTGAGCTGGGCACCATCAGCGTCCCCACGCAGGTTGTTGCCGGTGCACTGGACGGCGTCGCGACGCCGTCGATGGCGGAGGAGGTTGCGGCGGGCATCACTGCCGGCGGCGGCACCGCTACGGCCGTCACCATCGAAGGCATCGCCCACCTGGCACCGGCCGAGGCACCCGCGCACGTTGCGGAGCTGATGCGCGGCCTTATCTCATGGGCCGAATCACGGGAGGCGGCAAAGTGAGAACGGAAGATCCGCGGCACGGCGCGGTCCAGCCCGGCGCCACCAGCCAGGAGATTTACGACGGCGGCATGGCGGTCAGGCGTGAAGTCCTGGGCGATGCGCACGTGGACCGCGCCAACGCCAACAAGGACGGGTTCACCGAGGACTTCCAGGACATGATCACGCGGATCGCGTGGGGCGGCATCTGGACCCGGCCGGGCCTCACCCGGCAGATGCGCTCCGCCGTCACCATCACCGCCATGGTGGCGCACGGTCACTGGGAAGAGCTGGCCATGCACATCCGCGCGGCCCTCACCAACGGCCTGAGCAGGGATGAGATCAAGGAAATCCTGCTGCAAACCGCCATCTACTGCGGCGTCCCGTCCGCCAACACCGCCTTCAAGACCGCGCAACAGGTGTTCCGCGAACTGGACACCACCCACACCGACTGACCCCGCACCCCACAGCACCTTTCCACCCAGCTTTTAGCCCCTGCAGAAGAGGAGCATCATGAACCAGGCTTTTGTGTACGATGCCGTGCGCACCCCGTTTGGCAAGTTCGGTTCCGGCCTTGCCGCTGTCCGTCCGGATGATCTGGCCGCGCACGTGATCGGCGAGTCCGTGAAGCGTGCCCCTTCGCTGGATCCGGAGCGGATTGACGAGGTGGTGTTCGGCAACGCGAACGGAGCCGGCGAGGAGAACCGCAACATCGCCCGGATGGGCGCGCTGCTGGCAGGCCTGCCCGTGTCCATACCCGGAACCACGGTGAACCGGCTCTGCGGCTCGTCGCTGGATGCTGCGATCATCGCGTCCCGGCAGATCAACGCCGGCGACGCCGACCTGGTGCTCGTGGGCGGGGCCGAGTCCATGTCCCGTGCCCCGTGGGTGCTGCCCAAAACCGAGAAGCCGTACCCGGCCGGGGACATGACGCTGGCGTCCACCACGCTGGGCTGGCGGCTGGTGAACAAGGCCATGCCGAAGGAGTGGACCATCTCCTTGGGCGAGGCCACCGAACGCCTGCGCGAGAAGTACGGCGTGACGCGGGAGGCGCAGGACGAGTTCGCTGCTGCTTCGCATAACCTGTCCGCCGCGGCATGGGACGAGGGGTTCTATGACAACCTCGTGGCCCCGGTGCCCGGCACGGACCTGGTCCGTGACGAGGGCATCCGCGCGGGTTCATCCGCGGAGAAGCTGGCGGGGCTCAAGACCGTGTTCCGTACCGAGAATGGCACCGTCACGGCGGGGAATGCTTCGCCGTTGTCCGACGGCGCCTCCGCGGCCTGGGTGGGGTCTGAGGCTGCCGCCGGGCTGCTGGGCCAGGACCCGCTGGCCCGGATCGCGGGCCGCGGCGCGCACGCGAATGATCCGCAGTACTTTGGCTACGCTCCCGTCGAGGCGGCGAACAAAGCTCTCGCGAAGGCGGGCATCGGCTGGGACCAGGTGGGCGCCGTCGAACTTAACGAAGCCTTCGCCGCGCAGTCGCTGGCCTGCATCAACGCCTGGGGCATCGACCCTGCCATCGTGAACCGGCACGGCGGCGCGATCGCGATGGGCCACCCGCTCGGCGCGTCCGGCACCCGCATCCTGGGCACCCTGGCCCGGTCCCTGCAGGCCTCCGGTGAACGCTGGGGTGTTGCGGCGATCTGCATCGGCGTCGGGCAGGGCCTGGCCGTGGTCCTCGAAAACGTCACTGCTTCCGGAAACAACGCAGGAAAGGCTTAGGCGCATGCTGACTTTTGTAGATTCTGTCCAGGAGGCCGTCGCCGGCATCAAGGACGGCTCCACCGTGATGATCGGCGGGTTCGGCAACGCCGGGCAGCCGTTCGAACTGATCGACGCCCTGATCGAGTGCGGTGCCACGGACCTGACCGTGGTGAACAACAATGCCGGCCAGGGCGACCAGGGCCTGGCCCTGCTGATCAAGGAGGGCCGGGTGAAGAAGATGATCTGCTCCTTCCCGCGGCAGTCCGACTCCTGGCACTTCGACGCCAAGTACAAGGCCGGCGAGATTGAGCTCGAGCTGGTGCCGCAGGGCAACCTGGCCGAGCGCATCCGTGCCGCCGGTGCCGGGATCGGCGGGTTCTTCACCCCCACCGGCTACGGCACCATGCTTGCCGAAGGCAAGGAAACCCGCATCATCGACGGCCGCGGCCAGGTCTTCGAAACCCCCATCCACGCAGACGTCGCCCTGATCAAAGCGTTGAAAGCGGACGGCAAGGGCAACCTCGTCTACCGCAAGACCGCCCGGAACTTCGGCCCCATCATGGCCGCGGCCGCCAAACAGGCCATCGTCCAGGTCTCCGAGATCGTCCCCACCGGTGCGCTGGACCCGGAAAACGTGGTCACCCCGGGCATCTACGTCAACACAGTGGTCCGCGTCCCCGCAGGCGCCTCAGCAGAAAAGGTGGCCTGAGCATGAGCACCGCAACGACCCTCCAGACCTCCGCAACACCCTTGGGCCGGGACGACCTCGCCCGGCTGGTGGCCCGGGACATCGCCCCGGGCTCGTTCGTGAACCTGGGCATCGGGCAGCCCACCCTGGTGTCCAACTACCTCACCGAGGACCAGAACATCACCCTCCACACGGAGAACGGGATGCTCGGCATGGGGCCCGAGGCCCAGGGTGAGGAGATCGACGAGGACCTCATCAACGCCGGCAAAATCCCCGTCACCGAACTGCCCGGTGCCTCGTACTTCCACCATGCGGACTCGTTCGCGATGATGCGTGGCGGACACCTGGACATCTGCGTGCTCGGCGCGTTCCAGGTCTCCGCGACCGGGGACCTGGCGAACTGGCACACCGGGGCACCGGGGGCCATCCCCGCCGTCGGCGGTGCCATGGACCTCGCCACCGGCGCCAAGGACGTCTTCGTGATGATGACGCTCCTCACCCGCGAAGGCGCATCCAAGATGGTGGAATCCTGCACCTACCCGGTCACCGGCGTTGGCTGCGTCACCCGCGTCTACACCGATAAGGCTGTGTTCCTCACCGGACCCGACGGCGTCACCGTCCGTGAAACCTTCGGCTGCACCCTCGAGGAACTCCAGGAACTGGTGCCGGTCCCGCTCAAGGCCGCTGTTGACGGTTAGGGCCTGAAAGCTGAGGCCCTGACCGCAACCTAGGATTGGTAACCATGACCGACGCCGTCCGCGCAGACACCCAGCCCCCGCAAGCCAGCGACCAGTACGTCCAGTCCCTGGCCCGGGGGCTCGCCGTGATCCGTGCATTTGATGCGGACCGCCCCGTGATGACCCTCACCGAGGTGGCTGCGCGCACCGGGCTGACCCGGGCTACCGCACGGCGGTTCCTGCACACGCTGGTGGAGTTGGGTTACGTGCGGACCGACGGCAAGACCTTTGCGCTCACCGCCAAGGTGCTCCAGCTCGGCTACGCGTACCTGTCCGGATTGTCGTTGCCGCAGCTGGCCCAGCCGCATCTGGAGGAGCTCTCCTTGAAACTGGGCGAGTCCACCTCTGCGGCTGTGCTGGATGGAACGGACATCGCCTACATCGCTCGCGTCACGACGCGCCGGATCATGAATGTCGGCATCACGGTGGGCACCCGCTTCCCGGCCTACGCCACCTCCATGGGCCGCGTGCTTCTTGCTGCGCTGCCGCCCGCGGCGTTGGAGGCCTATTTGGCAGAGGCGGAGATCAAACCGCTCACTCCGCGGGCTCTTGGAACCGCCAAGGAGCTGCTCGCGGTGCTGGACATCGTCCGCGCCCAGGGCTGGTGCCTGCTGGACCAGGAGCTGGAACTGGGTCTGATGTCCGTGGCTGCCCCCGTGTACGACGGACCCAAGGTGGTGGCCGCCGTGAACGTCTCGCTCCAGGCCCAGTCCGTGGCAGCCCGGCCGGACCCGGAGTCATACCTGGCGTCGGTGGCCCGGGAGATCGTGGCGACGGCGAAACTCGTCTCCGCGGACCTCACAGCCCGCGGCTGACCCCCACAGCCGGCCCGGGCGCCGGAGCGACCCCGGGTTTCATAGCGCAGACCGGTACAAGCAGATCGGTACGAGCCGGGCGGACTGCGGCCCACCGCTCAACGAACTGCTTGATGATTCCTACCTGCCCGCGGGTGGCAGGCCATAGACTCTAGCCAACTACGTGCAGCAGCGCCGCTCCGCGAAGCCCAAGATCCAACGCATCCGGGAAGGCGGCGCCGCAGCACCCGTGCAGCGATGGGAGTCAGCGGGTGAAACTGGGCATACCGCGGGAACGCCGGGAGGGTGAGCGGCGGGTCGCTGCCACACCGGAGTCTGCCAAGCAATTGGCGGCGCTCGGTGTGGAAGTGCTGCTTGAGGCGGGCGCGGGCGAAGCCGCCGGGTATCCGGATATGGCATACAGCCACGCCGGCGCCACGATCGTTCCGGACCTGGACCTGGCGCGGCTCGATATCCTGGCACATGTCCGCCCCCTCGACCCGGACACCGCGCGGTCCCTGAAAAGGGGCGCTGTCACCGCGGGCCTCGCGTCGCCGTCGTCCGAACTCCCCACTGTCGAGGCACTTGCCGACGCCGGCGTCACTTCCTTCGCCCTCGAACTGGTGCCCCGCATCTCCCGCGCCCAGTCCATGGACGCCCTGAGCTCCCAGGCGCTGGTGGCCGGCTACCGCTGCGTGTTGGAGGCGGCCATCCGGCTGCCACGGTTCTTCCCGCTCTACATGACCGCAGCCGGAACCGTCCCGCCGGCAAGGGTCCTGGTCCTCGGGGCGGGCGTGGCCGGCCTGCAGGCCATCGGCACCGCAAAACGCCTCGGCGCCCGCGTCTTCGCCAACGACATCCGACCCGCTTCCGCGGATGAGGTGACCTCGATGGGCGGCACCTTCATCCGGCTGGACCTCGAAACCGCCGAGGCGGCCGGGGGCTACGCCCGCCAGCTCAGTTCCGACGCCGGCACCAGGCAGCGGCAGCTCCTCGCCCCGCACGTGGCGCAGGCGGACGTGCTGATTACGACGGCGGCCGTCCCCGGCAGGCGCGCCCCGCTCCTGGTCACCACGGAGATGGTGCAGGGCATGCGCCCGGGCTCGGTCGTCGTCGACCTCGCTGCCGAGTCCGGCGGCAACGTGGAGGGCGTTGTCCCCGGCCAGGACATTCCCGTCCCCGCCGCGGACGGCTCCGGCTACATCACCCTGGTGGGACTCAAGGACGCGCCCTCGGCCATGGCCTTTGACGCGTCCCGGCTGTACGCCAAAAACGTGGCCAACCTGCTGGCCCTCCTCATCAAGGAGGGTACTTTGGGTATGGATTTCGACGACGAAGTCCTGGCAGGTGCCTGCCTGACGCACGACGGCGCGGTGCGGCACCAGCCCACTGCCGAACTGCTGGCGGCGCGGGCCGGGAGCCGCCGGGAAGGGACGCTCTGATGGACGGAATGAGCCTGCTGACCATCACGGTCCTGGCTGTGTTTGTAGGCTTCGAAGTGGTCTCCAAGGTCTCCAGCACTTTGCACACGCCGCTGATGTCCGGTGCGAATGCCATCCACGGCATCATCCTGGTGGGCGCCATCATCGTTGCCGGACAGGCAGGTGGCCCGTGGGTACTCGCGGTGGCCCTGCTCGCCGTCGTCCTCGCCACGGCCAACCTGGTGGGCGGCTTCGTGGTGACGGACAGGATGCTGCACATGTTCCACGCGAAACGGGAGGTCGGGCCGCAAAAGGCCGGCACCAAAGGGGCGAAGGTGGACGGCAAATGAGCCTCCTCGACCCCGTCTGGTCCTCACTCCTCTACCTTGCCGCCGCCGTCTGCTTCATCCTTGCCCTGCGCGGCCTCAGTTCACCGCGCACCGCACGCCGCGGAAACCTCATCGGCGCGCTGGGAGCCCTGATCGCCGTCGTGGCCGTGTTCCTGTCCGCCAGGCTCGAAAACATCCCCTGGATCCTCGCCGCCATAGCCCTCGGCGCTGCGGTGGCTGCCCCCGTGGCCCGGCGCGTGAAAATGACCCAGATGCCGCAGCTCGTGGCGCTGTTCAACGGCGTGGGCGGCGGTGCGGCCGCGCTGGTGGCGCTCCTGGAACTCAGCCACGCGGAGGACCCCTGGGTGCGTCTGGCCATCGTCTTCACGCTGCTCGTGGGTGCCGTCTCCTTCGCCGGCTCGGGCGTCACCTTCGCCAAGCTGCAGGAGCTGATGACCACGCGTCCAGTGGTGTTCCCGGGACTGCCCGCCGTGATGACGGCGGTGCTGCTCGCGGCGGTGGTGGCCGGTGTCGCCGTTATCCTCACGGGTTCGCCGCTGCTGGCGGTGCTGCTCCTGGTGCTGGGCCTGGTCGCCGGCGTGCTCCTGGTGCTGCCCGTGGGCGGCGCCGACGTCCCCATCGTGATCTCACTGCTGAACGCCTTCACCGGCCTGGCAGTCGCGGCTTCGGGCCTGGTGCTCGGCAACGTGCTGCTGGTGGTGGCGGGCACGCTGGTGGGCGCTTCGGGCACCATCCTCACCCGCGCCATGGCCGCCGCCATGGGCCGCAGTGTGGCGGGCATCCTGTTCGGTGCCTTCAAGGGAAGTTCGACGGCGGGATCCACCGCCCTGAGCGAACGTCCCGTGCGGTCTTCCAGCGCTGAGGACGTGGCGGTCCTCCTGGGCTATGCGCAGCGGGTGATCATCGTCCCCGGGTACGGACTGGCGGTGGCGCAGGGCCAGCACACCGCGGCGGAACTCGCGCAGGCGCTGGAGGCCCGCGGCATCGACGTCGATTTTGCCATCCATCCCGTGGCAGGCCGCATGCCCGGGCACATGAACGTCCTGCTGGCCGAGGCCAATGTGCCCTATGAATCGCTCAAGGAGATGGGTGAGATCAACGCCGAATTCAAGACGGCGGACGTTGCGCTGGTGGTGGGTGCCAATGATGTGGTGAACCCGGCGGCCAAGACGTCCGCCGGCTCGCCCATATACGGGATGCCCATCCTGGAAGTGGCCGACGCCCGGCAGGTGGTGTTCCTGAAGCGGTCCATGCGGCCAGGGTTCGCGGGGATCGAGAACGACCTGTTGTACGAGCCGCAAACGTCCCTGCTGTTCGGTGATGCCAAGGATTCGCTGGCCCAGGTCCTCGGAGCGGTGAAGGCGCTGTAGCCTGTCTTGCTGCCCGGCGCCCGCGGGCAGGCTAGTCTTCTGTGAGAAGTAGCCTTCCCATCCGCCACCAGAGGACGCCATGACTGCCAATTCCACTGCCCCCAGGCGAGCAGCCATCATCATCAATCCTGCCAAGCCGGTGGACATCGACGTGCGCGGCCTGGTGTCCAAACACTGTGTGGAAAACGGCTGGGGCGAAACGCTGTGGTTCGAAACCACCAAGGAGGACCCCGGGGTCGGCCAGGCGAAGGAAGCCCTCGCGCAGGGAGCGGACCTCGTTATTGCCGCAGGCGGCGACGGGACGGTCCGGTGCGTGGCCGAGGTGCTTTCCGGCAGCGATACCCCGATGGGCCTGCTTCCCCTCGGCACCGGAAACCTGTTGGCCCGCAACCTGGGCATGGATGTCACGGACTACGACGGCGCCATGGCCGGTGCGCTGACCGGCACCGAGCGGAAGATTGACGTAGTCCGGGCCCGCCGGAGTGACCCGGACAAGGAGCAGCTCTTCCTGGTGATGGCCGGGGTGGGGTACGACGCCACCATCATGGCCGACACCAACGAGGACCTTAAGGACAAGGTGGGCTGGCTCGCGTACGTGGACGCCGGCATCCGGAACCTGCCGGGAAAGCCGGTCAAGGCGACCATCGTGATTGACGGCAAAACCGTGGTGCAGCGCGGCGTCCGCAGCGTGATGGTGGGCAACTGCGGCAAGGTGCAGGGCGGGCTGGAGATCTTCCCGGACGCCAAGGTGGATGACGGGCTGCTGGACGTTGCCGTACTGGCACCCCACCACGGAAAACTGGGCTGGCTCTCGGTAGTGGCCGGCATGATCGGCAAGGGCCGCGGCAAGGACACCGCCGTGGAGTATTTCCAGGGCAAATCCGTGGAAATCACCCTGGAACACAGCGACGACTACCAGCTCGACGGCGACCACGAGGGCCAGGGCAAACACGTCCTGATGACCATGGCCCCATCTGCCCTGACCCTGCGCATGTAGGCCTGGTTGAGGGGCGGCTACCGGGGGAAGACGGCCCGGCGGTACGCCAGGATTTCGGCGAGCTCCGCGAGCCGGTGGGCCCGCGCAGACTCTGCCGGCGTGAACGGCTCCCCGGGCCGGACGAAGGTGATGGGGCCGTGCCAGGCCGTCGGGATCTTCAGGAGGGTGCCGGCGTCGTACTGTTTCGCGGCCCCGGCGGGAGTAAGGATCCTCGCCTGCAGCAACTCGGCCACCGCAAGAGGAAGCTCCTCCGGCGCGTCCGCGATGCGGGCGGCGAGGCTGAGGGCCTTGGTCTGCCCGTCAGCCATGGCCAGGGCGGTGGTGGGCCAGACGTGCGGACGGGTGCCGCCGCCGTCGTGCAGGGCAGCCAGGAGTTCACGTTCACCGAGGTGCCCAGGCGCCGAAAGGACAAACTCGTCCAGCACGCCCGCCGCCACCGGGTGGACATGGATGCTCAGGATGTTGGTCCCGGTCCTGGCCAGCGCCCGGGTGAGCCGCTGCAGCGAACCGGGCTCATCCAGGAGGACAGTCCGGGCCCGCCACAGGGCAGGGGCCGCCGCCAGCTTCCGCCGGTGCCGCAGCGCCGGCGCATGAAGCCAGCCGCGCAGGATCCGCGCCGCGGACGGTTCGGCCACCCAGATCACCAGCACCGTGGCGGTCAGGGTAAGCACCAGCACCTTGGCCACGTACGGCAGGTGGGTTTCCACCACCAGGGCATGCACCAGGAGTTCGATGGGAAGCATCACCGCCACGTTGGCCAGGGTCAGCCGCGCTTTGGGAGGTTCAGGCATCAGGCCGCAGACTTCGCAGCTCAATTCGGCAGCGGGTGTATTCCGTGCGGGAGGCTTCATGCCTCAAGCATCGTGCGGCGCTGTTTCGGTGGTATTGCCCCGCCGTTCCATTCATGGGAACGCCAGGGTCCGTTGCGGAGGCCGCCGCCGTAGGATTTAGCATGAACGTCAGCGCGGCCGCCCGTCACAATCCACCCAGCAGGAAGGCGCCGCCCCGTGAAGCTGCTCGCTGAGATTTTCGGCATCGGTCCAGGCAACAAGGACCACCACCCGGCGATCAGGTGCGCGGTGGGCGTCTTCGTTCCGCTCCTCACGCTGGTGCTCCTGGGCCGGCTGGACCTGGCCATCTTCGCGTCCTTCGGCGCCTTCACCGGCATTTACGGCCGGGGCGAGCCGCACGGCACCCGCTTCGCGCTCCAGTTGCGGGCAGGGCTGCTGATGCTCGCGGTCATCCTGCTCGCCACGCTCGCGGCCAGGACCGCCGCCGCCCTCAACTTGGACAGCACCGGCACCGCATGGCTCCTGGTTCCCGCCACCACGCTCGTGGCCGGAGCCTGCTCCCTGATCATCTCCTGGTGGCGGATTCGCCCGGCGGGCTCGCTGTTCCACATCTTCGCATTCGCCGCCATCGCGTCCATCCCCAACCAGCCGCCGCTGTGGCAGGCGATGTTGGTTGCCGTCCTCACCACCGCGTTCTGCCTGTTGATCGGCTTCTCGTCCAGGATCCTGCCCAGCCACCGTTCGCCATGGATCCGGCCGCGGCCCGTCCGCCGAACCCCCAACGAGCGACGCGCCGCCTGGCTGGAGGGGCTGGGCTACCTCATCGCCGCCGGACTCGCGGGCTCCCTTGCCACCTGGGCCGGACAGCTGCTTGGCTTCGGGCACAATTACTGGGCCATGGTGGCGGCCGTGGTCCCGCTGGTGGGGCACACCACCCGGCACCGGGTCCGCCGCGGCGTCCAGAGGATCATCGGCACCATCCTTGGCCTGGTCATCCTGGCCGGGATTGTGCTGCTGCACCTTGAGCCCTGGCAGACGGTGCTGGTGATGGCCCTCTGCCAGTTCGGCGCGGAAATGTTCATCATCCGCCAATACCTGCTCGCCCAGCTCTTCGTCACGCCCCTGGCCCTGATCTCCACGCTCCTGGTGGTGCCCGCGCCGCCTGACATCCTGCTCCGGGACCGCATCATCGAAACGGTGATCGGCGCCGTCGTCGGCATTGCCGTGGTGCTGGCGCCCGGTGCGTGGCGCCGGTTACGGGAACGGACGACGACGGGTCCCGGCGAAGTGCCCCAGGCACCACGGCCGCGCCGGGGGTAGGCTGGGAAGCAGCCCATTGAACGGAAGCGGGGTGTGCTGTGGCCAATTCCCCTTCCGGCGATTCCGTAGTGGACCGCATCGTCCGGCTGATCGCCGCCTTTCCGCAGGACGTGGGTGCCCTGCAGCTCTCCGAACTCGCCGAACGCGCCGGGCTGCCGCTGACCACCACCCACCGCCTGGTCCGCCAGCTCGCAGGCCATGGACTGCTGGACACCGGCCCCGGCGGCACGGTCCGGCCGGGCCTGCGTCTGTGGGAGCTCGTCAACCGCACGTCCCCGGCACTGGCCTTGCGTCAGGCCGCGATGCCGTTTATGGAGGACATCCAGCACGTCCTCAACCAGAACGTGAACCTGGCCGTGCTGGACGGCTGGGAGGCACTCTTTGTGGAGCGGCTGTCCCGGCGCGGTTCCGTGGCCAACCGCGCCCAGGTGGCCGGCAGGATGCCCATCCACATTTCGTCCGCCGGGTTGGCGCTGATGGCCCACCAGGACAGGGCGCTCCAGCGTGAGTACCTGGACCAGTTCTCCGATCCGGACGGGAAACTCACCCCGGACGGTGTCCGGAGCATGCTGGCCGAAACGGCGCACCAGGGCTTCGCCCAGCTGAAGGGTGTGGTTGATCCGGACACCTGGGGGATCGCTGTCCCGGTGCTTAACAAGAGGCAGCGCGCGGTGGCGTCGCTCGGCGTCGTGGTTCCCTTGCGGGAGATGCGCCTGCAGGCGCTGGTTCCGGCGCTCCAGACGGCCGCACGGGGCATCGCCCGCCGCCTCGCAGACTCCTGAACCATTCAACGGAATCGTTGTGTCGGGAATCACCAGCGGAAGCGCACACTGGGTGGCAGACCTACCCGACGGCGCCGCCCCTGCGGAGCCCCGCAACGAAGCGAGACGCGCTCATGGCACGCAAGATCATTACCACCCAGGTGGCCATCATGGGAGCGGGGCCCGCCGGGCTAATGCTCTCCCACCTGCTGGCGAAAGCCGGCATCGAGTCCACGGTCATCGAAGTCCGGAGCCACGAGGACATCGCCCACACCGTCCGCGCCGGCATCCTGGAACACGGCACGGTGAACCTGCTGGTGGACAGCGGCGTGTCGGACCGGGTGCTGCGTCAGGGCGACCGGCACGACGGCATCGAGCTGCGGTTCAACGGCGAAAGCCACCGCGTGGACTTCAAGGAGCTGGTGGGGGAGTCCGTGTGGCTGTACCCGCAGACGGATGTGTTCCTGGACCTCGCCGCGCGCAGGAAGGATGACGGCGGCGACGTCCGCTACAGGGTTACCGACACGTCCGTTCACGACCTCGAGGGCAAGCCGAAGGTCTGGTTCACCGACGCCGACGGCGTGGAGTTCGAGATCCAAGCCGACTTCCTGGTGGGCGCGGACGGCTCCCGCAGCCACTGCCGGTTCCAGATTCCTGAAGCGCACCGCAAGTGGTACTTCCACGAGTACCCGTTCGCGTGGTTCGGCATCCTGGCCGAGGCGCCGCGCAGTTCGGACGAGCTCATCTATGCCAACTCGGACAACGGGTTCGCGCTGATCAGCCAGCGGACCGAAACGGTCCAGCGGATGTACTTCCAGTGTGACCCCAAGGAGAACGTGGCCGAATGGGATGACGACAGGATCTGGGCCGAGTTCCGCTGCCGGGTCAACGGCAACGGCTTCGAGCTCAAGGAGGGCCCTGTTATCGAGAAGATGGTCCTGCCCTTCCGCAGCTTCGTCCACACCCCCATGCGGTACGGCAACCTGTTCCTGGCCGGCGACGCCGCGCACACCGTGCCGCCCACCGGCGCCAAGGGCCTGAACCTCGCCATCAACGACGTCAAGGTCCTCTTCGAAGGGCTGGACAGCCACTACAACTCCGGCTCCGACCGGCTGCTCGAGTCCTACAGTGAACGCGCCCTGCAGCGGGTATGGAAGGCCCAGCAGTTCTCCTACTGGATGACCACCATGCTGCACACCCCGGCCGGCGCCGATGACTTCTCCCGCGCCCGCCAGTTGGGCGAGCTGAACTCGGTGGTCTCCTCACGGCACGGCATGGCCTACCTCGCCGAGGCCTACACCGGCTGGCCCGGCCAGGCCTGACCCCCACCCCCACGCGGAGTTTTTGTCCACATATGCAGGCCTAAGGGGCGTTTTGCCCTGCATATCTGGACAAAAAACTCGGGGGACCGGACGACGGCGGGAGGCCGGGGCGCAGGCTCAGGGTGCCAGCAGCCGCCGGACTGCTGCGGCAATGGCTGCGGCGTCGGGCTGCTCGTCGCGCCTGACCGTGAGCAGGTGGAGCAGCACACCGTCGCCGTAGTCGGCCACGTCCCGTGCACGGCCGGCAGGATCAGCTGCCCCCAGCGCGGTGAGGGCCTGCTCCAGCCCGCCCACCAGCCGGAAGTGCCCGGCCGTGACGGATTCGGGCTTGTCCAGCGACAAGGCCAGCCGGGCACGGGTGAGGCCTGCGTGCTTCCCGGCCAGCGCCAGAATTAGGCTGGCCAGTTGGTGTCCCAGCTCCTCAACGTTTTGCGGCGGGCCGGCCGGTCCCTGGTCCTGCAGGAGTGCGGCGTCCAGCTCCAGGAGGCGGTCCAGCACCGCGTCCACGAGGGCCGTGCGGTTCCGGTAATAGTTGGACGTGGTGCCTTCGGGCAGGCGTGCGGCGGCATCCACCGCCCGGTGGGTGAGGCCCTTCATGCCCTTGTCCGCCAGAAGGGCCAGGGCAGCATCCAGCAGGCGGGTCCGGCGGTCAGGCATGGGCCCAGTGTAATTGCCACTTCCGGGGCACTACAAAAGTAGTAAAATTGCTCCATGGATGCGATTTCGATCGTTGGCGGCGGCATTGCCGGGTTGGCGCTCGCCGCCAGCCTTGACCCAAGCCGGTTCCAAGTGACAGTTTTCGAGAAGCGGCCGGAGCTGCCCGCTGTGGGCAACGCGCTGGGGATGTGGCCGAACGCCCAGCGGGCGCTGGCGCGGCTGGGGGTGCTGGAAGAGGCCCGGGCCGTCAGCCCTATGATTGGCAGCGGATCGGTCCGCAACGCCGCCGGCGAGCCCTGGATTACCGTCGACGGCGGCGAGATGTTCGGCATCTCGCGCGTTGACCTGCTGCGGCTGCTTGATTCGGCCGTGCCCGGGACGGTCCGGCGGGTTACGAGCCAGGTCCAGGCGCTGCCGGCCGGCGGCGGCCTGGTGGTTGGGGCGGACGGCGTGCACAGCCTGGTCCGCCGCGAGGCCTGGGGTTCCGGGACGGAAGCCCGCCTCACGCCCTACCTGGCCCTGCGCGGTACTCTCCCGTCCCTCGTCAGCCCCGACGCCGTGGGCGAGTACTGGGGCCGCGGCGACCTGTTTGGGATGGCCGCCTCGAACAGCGGCATGTTCTGGTACGCCAGCTACCGGTCCGGGCTTGGGCCCTATGACATCGACGTGGCCTCCGCCCTGAAACAGGCCCGGGAACGCTACGCCGGGCACGCGCCGGCCATCCGGCAGGTGCTGGCCGCCGCAACACCCGGCGCCTGCCTGGTGCAGCGGATCTGGACAACCCCTTATCTCAGTTCCTTCGTGCGCGGCAGGACTGTACTCATCGGCGACGCCGCACACGCCATGCTCCCCACCCTCGGCCGTGGCGCCTGCGAGTCGTTGGTGGACGCGCTGACACTCGCTGACCTCCTGAACACCCTGCCCGAAGACCAGGCCCTGCGTGCCTACGACCGGCAGCGGAGGCTGAGGACACGCACCTTGAGCCTGGCATCCTCAGCGCTGGGGCGGGTGGCGCTCGCGGAAGGTGCCCAGCCCTTCCGTGACCGCCTGCTCAACCTGGCCCGACGGCGGAACGCACCCGCCGCCGTCGGGCGCGGTTAAGCCGCCGGGTCACCGCGCGGGTGCTGCCGGAAGCTTGCTGTCCTCACCCGAAACGGCCGTGACGGCGGGCGGAGGCGCGGCCGATGACACCGGTGGAAGCGCCCGCCCGCGCTTCGGGGATGTTCCGCGACGGCCGGCGCGCCCATATACGAGGTACATGGTCACACCCGTGATCACCATCAGCAGCACGGTGTACACGAAAGTGTTGGCCACGCCTTCCACCCCCTCCGCGCCGTCGGTGTTGGCTTTGATGACCAGGCCCAGGGGCTGGACCAGCGGGTGGGCCAGGAAGATGGCGGTGTCGTAGTCGTCCAGGAGGCTGTTGAAGTTCAGGGCGGTGATGGCCGCAGCCGCGGGCAGCACCAACGGCAGGAGGATCCGGCGGAACATGTAGAGGGTCTTGGCGCCCATGATGGCTGCCGCCTCCTCCAGCGAGGAATTCACCGAAGCGAAGGAGGCCTTGAGCATCCGGAGCGTGAAGGGGATCTTCACCGTGACGAAAGCGATCAGCAGTATCACCGTGGTTCCCGTCAGGACGGCACCGCCCACCAGCGGATTCGGGTGGTCATAGCTGACGATCAGGCCCAGCGCGAGCAGTGCCGATGGCAGGATCCACGGAATGTGAAGCAGGTACTCGAAGGCAGTCGCCACCCAGTTCCTGTACTTCTGCAGCAGCCGGGCCACAAACAGCAGTCCGCCCACGGCAATCAGGGCCGCCAGGGCGCTGTACACCACACTGACAATGAACGGCCGCAGCCCGGACTGCTGGGTCAGGACCCGTGAGTAATTGTCCAGCGTGAGGCTGCCCAGTGAGAGCTGGCCGGTCTGGATGGCTGCGCCGTCCGCAAACGAGTACAGGACGATCAGCACCACCGGGAGCGTATATATCGCAAAGAGTATATAAGCCGCGGCGTGGACCACCACGTTGGCCACCGGGTTGGTGATGTCCTGCTTCTGCAGGGCGGAGGACACCTTGGAGACCGAGAAGTAGGTGCCGCCCCTTTCGAGCCTGGACATCACGGCCAGCATCAGGATGGTGGCAAGGCCCAGGATGACCGCCAGCAGCGCGGCGAGGTCGCGGGACGTAGGGCTGTTGGTGAAGGTAAGGATCATCGGCGTGATCGTCTGGAAGTCCCGGCCGCCCAGCACCTGCGGGGCGCTCAGGGCACCGAGGCCGGTCAGGAAGGACAGGATGGTGACGGCGAACAGCGTGGGCTTGAGCATGGGCAGCACAATCCGGCGGAGGATGGTCCAGGGGGAGGCGCCGAGGTTCTTCGCCGCCTCGATGGTCTGGTAGTCGATGCCCTTCAAGGCGTTGGCCACAAACAGCATGTGGTTGGTGGTGGTGGCGAAAGTCATCACCACCAGCACCGCGAAGAAGCCCGAGAACCATCCCGGATCCATGCCCGGGAACATCTTCACCAGCAACGACGTGACAATGCCTTTGTCCCCATAGATGAATTTGTACCCCGCCGCCAGGACGATGCCGCCGTAGATGAACGTGGAGGCGTACCCCAGGAACAGGATCCTCGATCCCCTGATCCGGAAGTAGTGCGTCACCAGGACAATGAAGATTCCCACCAGGTTCACGGTGACGGAGAGCGCCACGGCGAGCAGGAAACTGTTCCCGAGGGCTTTTATGGCGCGCTGGGAGGAGAACAGCTTCTCGGCGGCCCGGCCGGAGAAGCTGCCGTCCGGGAAAAACGTTGCCAGCAGGATGTTGAGGTTGGGCCAGACCAGGAACGCGGCGATGAACCAGGTGAGGACAGCCCCCACCACCAGGACAAACGGCGAGCGGGCCATGCTCCGGACCGACGTGCCGCTCATGGCAGCCGGACCGCCTGGTCTTCCCGCTGCAGGGCCGCCCCGGTCTCCGGGTGGTACTGCAGGACATGCGCGGGCTGGAAATACACGGTGACTGTACTTCCCGGCTCCGGCTGCGGGCTGCCGTCCTCCCGGAGCAGCAGACGGATATCGGCGCCGTGGCTGTGCACCACGTACCGGCTGTGCAGGCCGTGATAGGTGCGGGAGGTCACCGTGCCGGGAAGCCCGACGACGGTTCCCCCGTCCGCATTCAGGGACGCCTTCTCCACGCGCAGGTAGGAGTTGGCGTCCGTGAGGAGGTCCGCTCCCGAGAGCCGGTTCACCTCCGCGACGAAGTCCGGCGTGAGCGCCGAGCTGTCCCCGATGAAGTTGCAGACGAACTCGGTGGCGGAGTGGTCGTAGATCTCCTGCGGAGTTCCCACCTGCTCCACCACGCCCTTGTTGAACACAGCCACCCTGTCGCTCATGGCCAGTGCCTCGTCCTGGTCGTGGGTGACGTAGACGGTGGTGATGCCGAACTCGCTTTGCAGGTCCTTTAGCTGCTGCCGCAGTTGATGCCGCAGCTTCGCGTCCAGGTTGGACAACGGTTCATCCAGCAGCAGGATTTTGGGCCGCAGCACCAGCGCCCGCGCCACAGCCACCCGTTGCTGCTGGCCGCCGGACAGCTCGGCAACATTCTTGGCCAGTTGCTCATCACTGAGGTCCACGCGCCGGGCGATGTCCCGGACCAGGTGGTCGCTGTCCGCCGGTTTCTCCTTCCGCACCCGCAGCCCGAAGGCAATGTTTTCCCACACGCTCATGCTGGGGAAGAGTGCATAGTTCTGGAACACCATGCCCACCTGCCGCTTGTCGCTGGGAAGCCGGGTGACATCCTTGCCGTCCACCCGGACTGTGCCCTTGGCGGGCTGGATGAACCCCGCCAGGGTCCGCAACGCCGTGGTCTTTCCGCACCCGGAAGGCCCCAGCAGGGTGAAGAACTCGCCGGGCCGTACGTGCAGGTCCAGGTTGGGGATGGCGGTGAAATCACCAAAGGAAACTTCGATGTTGTCCAAGCGGATCATTGCTAAACCTGTCTGGTGGAACGGGCTGGTGGGCGGTGGCCGGGCTCAGGTCATGTATTCGAGTTCAATCTTCTCCACCCAGGCGCCCATGTTTTCCTGCACGAATTCCCAGTCAATGTCCTGCTGCTTAAGGTCCGCGAAGAAGTCCACCACGTCCGGGTTAGCTTTCGCCTGGGCCTTTTTGTTGACCGGCATGGAGTTGAACTTCTGCGCAAACTCGCCCTGGACGTCGGCGCTGCCGAACCAGTCGATGAACTTCTGTGCCTGTTCCTTCTTTTTGGTGCCCTTCACCAGGGCTATCTGCTCCACGGCAAGCGGGACGCCGACCGACGGAATGACGGTCTCCACGTTCACGTTGAAGGACTTTTCGCGGTCGGCAATGATTGATGACGGCATCTGTCCCATGTCCACTTCGCCGGAGGCGATGCGGGCGAAGAGGTCCGTCTTGGCGACGGCGGGGCTGCCGTTCCGGAAGTACTGCTCCACCTGCTTCCAGCCTTCGTCGGAAATGCCGAGGTCGCCGGAATCGTCACGGTACCGGCTGAGGATGCCGGCGAAAACCAACTGGGCTGTGGCCGTGCCCAATCCGGTGACCCGCTCGTAGCGGGCTTTGAACTCGTCCTTCGTCCAGAGATCGGTCCAGTCCCTGGGGCCGGCGTCCTTGGAGATTTTTTCCGAGTTGTAGCCCAGCAGGATGGCCTGCTTGACCAGCGGCCAGTACGTTTCGCCGTCCGCGAGTTCCTTGTCCACGTCCCCTGCCCAGGCGGGTTCGTAGGGTTCAAGGGCGCCGGCGGCCTTGATCTGCGAGAAGTACATGTTGTTCAGCCCGAAAGCGACGTCGGCAATCGGGTTGTTCTTCTCTGCGATCAGTTTGTTGGTGGCGTCCGCGCCGCCGGCACCCACGATCTCGATCTTGAAGCCGGCCTCCGCGGCCTTGGCAGTCAGCCAGTCACCCCGGCCTTCGCCGTTGGAGTTGGTGTAGACCACCAGGGTTTCGCCGGAGCCGCCTGCGGGAGCCGATGAAGCCCCGTCCGAGGAGGCAGGCGAAGCCGAGCCACCGCCGCATCCGGCGAGAAGGGTGACGGCGACGGCGGCGGCAGCCAAAGTTTGCAATTTACGCACGATCAGGACTCATTTCTGGACTGGAATCGGAGCATGTCTGGCCAGCCTATAGCCGGGCATGCGGAAAGTCCGGCGGTATTGCTATCGATTCGATAAACAGCCGGGCTGTCCACTCTGGTTCAGTGCTGGAAACGGTCGGCGCCCCGCGCGTGAACGCGAGGTTAACTCCGCAACCCAGCCTCCCGCCGTCGTGATTCCGCTGGCGTCAGTCCTCCGGAAGCGTCTCCGTCAGGTGGTGCGTGGGGATCCTGTCCCGCTCGTAGGTGATCTCGGTGTAGCCGTGCGGCTCCGGCTTGCCGGAGCCGTTGAGGTTCACGAACACGATCTCCTCGATGGTCAGGATGCTCTGGCGCGTGATCATGTTCCGGACCTCGGCACGCATGGTCAGCGACGTCCGGCCGAACCGGGTGGCCGTCAGCCCCATCTCGATCAGGTCGCCCTGGACGGCGGAGCTGACGAAGTTGATTTCGGAAATGTACTTCGTCACTGCGCGGCCGTTGCCGAGCTGGAGGATGGCGTAAATGGCCGCTTCCTCGTCAATCCACTTCAGCAGGCTGCCGCCGAAGAGCGTACCGTTCGCGTTGAGGTCCTCCGGCCGGACCCACTTTCGGGTCCGGAAGGTGATGTCTGCTGATTCCATAGGCCGAGATTAGCCGAGCGGCGCCGGCGGCACCGAGTGTGACACCGACGCCCCGGCTGCTACGCCATTGCTGTGCGCGCTGCGCTGCGGGCGTGGATGCTTTTCGCGTAGCAGTAGGAGTGCGCCACCCCCGCGTAGGGGCCAAAGTTGGGAACGGGCTCAAAGCCTGAGTTCTCGTAAAAGTTCCGACCGTCGGGCTGCGCGGAACCGGCCTCCGCCTTGATCCGGGTGATTCCCTGCTTGAAGGCTTCGGCCTCCAGTGCGGCGAGGATGGAGCTGGCCACGCCTGATCCGCGGGTGTAGGGCAGGACGTACAGCCGCTTGATTTCCGCTGTGGTGGCATCCAGGAGCCGCAGTCCGCCGCAGCCCACGGGCTGGCCTGAGCCTTTGTCGTAGGCCACCAGGAACACGGCACAGTCAGCGCCGGACGGCGGCGGGCCGGGTTCATGGTCAGGGGTACCAAAGCGGGCGTCGAGTTCGGCCTGCTGGGCGCGGCGCAGGTCGGCACCAACGGGGTTGGACCAGGAGACCTGCCGGATGTGCAGCCGCGGGTTGGTCTGCATGTCTGCCTCGATTCGCCGAAGGGATATGCCACTCAACGCTACGAGACGGCGGTTACGCCGGTGTTTCTTCTGCGTAAGCGGCCGGATAACCGGCAGCGAATTCGCTTGGCTGTCTAGTTATCAGCTGGTCTAGTATGTTTCTATGCGTTCCACCGGTAATAACGGCTCAGGGTATTGGTATGGGCCGGACGGCCAATTGGACCCCAGTGCCGCCGTGCTCAAGTCCCTCCGCGACTACCGCGCGGCCGAGACCGCTGTACGGCGTTCCGCCCGCGACTCAATGGGCATGGGCGAAACGGACATCCTTGCCCTCCGTTACCTGCTGCGGGCGCAGGCCGCCGGAAGGGCAGTGGCGCCCAAGGATCTCAGCCAATTCCTGGCCATCACCAGCGCTTCCACCACCTCCCTGATCGACAGGCTGGTAGCCAGCGGGCATGTCAGGCGCGAAGCGCATCCCACGGACCGCCGCTCCGTGGTGGTGGTTCCCACAGTGGAGTCGGACAACGAGGTCAGGGTCACTCTTGGCGCAATGCATCGCAGGATGATGGCGGTGGCTGAGGGCTTGAGCGCCGAGGAAGCACGGGTGGTTGTTGAATTCCTGCAGCGTATGACCGGGGCGCTGGAGCATCTGGATGAGGGCCAGGAAGAGAATAGCTAGCCGGACTAGCTAGAGGGGCTAGCAATATGTATGCTTACGATAATTCCTGAACCCTTTCAGCTGGAGTCGTGAGTGCATTGGTTACTTTTACTGAGCTTGGTTCCCCTGAACTATTCGCTGGCTCCTCATTGCCGGACCCCTTGCCGCTGACCTGCGGCGTGGAGACGGCGCCGGTCCATTGCGGAACCGGCATGGAGCTGGTGGCACCCGCCGTGCGGCGGGACCTTGCCGGCTACACTTTTGAACCTGATGACGCCGGGCCCGTCCAGCTGCCGCCCGTATGGCGCTGCGGCTGCGGCTTTCAGCTCGACGCCGGGATAGGCGCCGTCCATACCGGCTCCCACGCCTCCGCGCTCCCGGCATGAGCATCCCCGCCGCAGTGGCCGTCGCGGGCCCTGCCCTTACCGGCGGGACGGCCCTTGCAGGTCGCTACGAGCTTAAGGAACGGCTAGGGCGCGGTTCCTTGGCCGAGGTCTTTCGCGCAGCCGATCGTGAGGGCGGGCCGGATGTAGCCGTCAAGGTGGCTGTGGGTGGCTCCAGGAAACACTTCGAGAGGATCGGCAATGAAGCGGCTGTCTTGGCGCAGCTTCACCATCCATCGATCATCAGGTTCATCACCCAGTCCGTGATGCCGGCGGGAAAACCGCTCGCGGGGCGTCCCTTCCTGGTGGAGGAACTGGCCCTCGGAACGAGCCTTTCCGAAAAGGTCTGCACCGGCCGGCCCCGCCCGGGTGATGTTGCCGGCTGGGCGCGCGGACTCTTTGATGCCCTCGCCCACCTGCACGAACAGGGGCTTGTCCACCGGGACATCAAACCCGCCAACCTGATGCTGAGCGGCCTGCGCAGGAGCCCGGTGCGCATCATCGACTTCGGCATCGCAGCAGCGGCCGGCTCGCCCCCGGAACCGGGTATTTCCTCCGGCACCGTGCACTACATGAGTCCCGAGCAGGCCGCGGGAGGACCGGCCCGCCCGTCCTGGGACGTCTATGCCATGGGTTTGGTACTGCTGGAGTTGCTCACGGGATCCAAGGCATTTCCCGGCACCGCCATCGAATCGCTGGTGGCCAGGACCCTCCGAAGCCCCGATGTTCCTGACGCGCTCGGGCCGGAATGGTGCCGCCTGCTCCGGGCGCTGACCGCCATGGACAGTGGAGAGCGGCCCACCGCGGCCGAGGCCGCCGCCGTGGCCGCCAGGCTTCAACCGGTCGAATCTGCAGGTGGGGCCAACAGCCCGTGCAGGAAGACGGCAGTCTTCCCGTCCCGCCGGCTCCGGCAGTTTGTTTAGGGCTCCAGGACATTCTTTCCGGTGGGGTCCGCTGCGGTGGGATCTGCAAGTGCCAGCCCGCCTACCGGACTCCCGTCCCAATGGAGGAGCTTCCAGCCGTTGTCCGGATCGCCCTCCAGGGCAACGATTCCGGTGTTGGCCAGCACGTGCTTGGCCGCGAACTCGTGGTCTGCGCCCTCCGCCCGGCGTCCGGCCCAGGTGCGGATGGCTGCACCGTGGCTGACCACAGCCACAGTTGCCTCGTGGCCTGTTGCCCGCGCCAGGGCTGTGGTGATCGCTGCGTCAAAACGGGCGAAGAAGCCGTGGCCGTCAGGGCCCGCAGGCATCCGCCGATCGAGGTCCCCGGCGGCCCAGGAAATCACCGTCCCCATGTACCGCTTGTGCGACTCGTGGTCCGTCAGCTTTTCCAGCGACCCTGCCTCGATCTCGTGCAGGCCGTCCAGCACCTCGACGTCCAGGCCGTGCAGCCGGCCCAGAGGCGCTGCGGTAATCTGCGTCCTGATAAGCGTGGACGCGTACAGGGCATCGATCCGTTCATTCGCCAGCGAGCGGGCCAAGGCCTCCGCCTGCCGTTCGCCCAGTTCTGTCAGGCCGGGACCGGGGTGGGCCGTGTCGAGCTGGCCCAGGACATTTCCGGGGGTCTGGCCGTGGCGGATGAGGAGCAGCTTCATGCCTCCAGTTTCGCATCTGGAAGCGGGCCGCCCAGCGAGCCACAGGGAAGGCTCCACAACGGAAGGCGCCGGGCTCCTCGAAGCCCGGCGCCGCCGTCGTACTTTTGCTGCCGTGCGCGCAGGCGCTACTTCAGGTGGTCCACCAGCTGGTCCGCGATGCCGGTGTACTTGCCGGGCGTGAGCCCGAGGAGGCGCGCCTCGGCCTCGGGCGAAAGGCCCAGGCCCTGCACGAATTCCTGCATCCGGGCGGCGTCCACGCGCTGTCCGCGGGTGAGGTCCTTGAGCCGCTCGTAGGGGTTTTCCATGCCTTCGACGCCGGCAATCGCCTCGGCGCGCATGACCATCTGGATGGCTTCACCCAGCACTTCCCAGTTGGTGTCGAGATCCGCGGCGAGGACATCCTCGGCGACGTCGAGGCGCTCCAGGCCCTTGGCGACGTTGGAGATGGCCAGCAGGGAGTGGCCAAATGCCACGCCGATGTTGCGCTGGGAGGAGGAGTCGGTGAGGTCGCGCTGCCAGCGGGACGTCACCAGCGTGGAACCCAGGACATCCAGCAGGCCGGAGGAGATCTCCAGGTTTGCTTCGGCGTTTTCGAAGCGGATGGGGTTGACCTTGTGCGGCATGGTGGACGAGCCCGTGGCGCCGGCCACCGGGATCTGTGCGAAGTAGCCGATGGAGATGTAGCTCCAAATGTCGGTGCAGACGTTGTGGAGGATGCGGTTGAAACGTGCCACGTCGGCGTAGAGCTCGGCCTGCCAGTCGTGGCTTTCGATCTGAGTGGTCAGCGGGTTCCAGGTCAATCCGAGGGCTTCGACGAAGGACTTGGACACCTGCTGCCAGTCGGCGCCGGGAACGGAGGCAACGTGGGCGGCGTAGGTTCCGGTGGCACCGTTGATCTTGCCCAGGTATTCGGTCTTGGCGATCCTGTCCAGCTGGCGGGTGAGGCGGTGAGCGATCACTGCCAGTTCCTTGCCGAGCGTAGTGGGGGTGGCGGGCTGGCCGTGGGTGCGGGACAGCATGGGAACGGCGCGGTTGTCCTGCGCCATCTTGCTGATCTGGGCCACGAGTGCGCGTGCTGCGGGCAGCCACACGTCCTCCACAGCGCCCTTGACGCCCAGTGCGTAGGAAAGGTTGTTGATGTCCTCTGACGTGCAGCCAAAGTGCACCATGGCGGTCAGGTTCTCGATGCCGATGGCGGGAAGGCGGCGGCCGATGTAGTATTCCACGGCCTTCACATCGTGGACGGTGACAGCCTCGATTTCGGCCAGTTCGGCCACGGAGGCGGCGTCGAATTCGGTGACGATCGCGCGGAGCTGTTCCTGCTGCTCTGCGGTGAGGGGCCCCGCCCCGGGAAGAACGTTGTTGCCGGTCAGGTGGATGAGCCACTCAACTTCCACTGCCACGCGGTCGCGGTTGAGCGCTGCCTCGGACAGGTAGTCAACGAGGGGCGCGACGGCGGACTGGTAGCGGCCGTCCAGCGGGCCGAGCGCGATTTTTTCCGGGGACGCGGCGAGGGCCAGGCGTCCTGAGGGCGTACGGGTATCAGCTGTGGCGGCAGTTTCAGGCATGTGCTGATTCTTTCATGAACTGCCGCGGCGGCTTTAGCCCTTCCGCGCAGGTTACTTGACCGGGAAGGAGATTTTGTCCACATAGCCGACGGCGATGGTTGGGTCCGCCGCGTGTCCTCCGTAGCGTTCATCCCGGGGAGAGCAGCGGAGCCGGGTTGCGGGGAGAGGGAGTTCGGGTGATGGGCAGCCAACTGGCAGGGACAGACCTGCAACGGGAGATGCTGCGCGTCGCGCAGGTGCAGCAGTTGGCGCAACGGGTGGCGGTCTGCGTTGGCCGCGGTGAGGAGGTTCTGGACGGTTTCCGGGACATCCAGCTGCTGCAGTGGGAGTCGCCGGCCGGGCGTGCCTACAGGGATGCGGTTTTGCTTCAGTCGGCAGCACTGCGCCGAGCACTGGAGGCGTTGATCGAGGCAAAAGCTGCGGTGGAGCGGCACAGCCAGGAGACCCTGACGGCCGGCTGCACGTATCCGGGCGCGGGCTGATGGCCGAGGCAACGCCCTCCGGCAGCGGCTCCATCCGCTTGTCCGGCCCTCCACAGGACGGAACCCTGACGGTCCGTGGAGGCGTAGGCGGCATCAGTTTCCAGCTCGAGGAGCTCGCAGGGGGCGCCGAAAAGCTCGATGACCTGGCGGGCAGGCTCTCCGGACTGGAGGTCGAGCTCCGCCGGATCTGGGAAGACCTGGTTCCCTTCCAGGAACTGCCGCGGTGGTCGGGCAGCCTGGCCACGAACGCGGTGGGGGAGGCGGAGCGGAACGTTCAGGCCGTGCGGGCCGAGCTGCAGCGCATCTGCAGCCACGTCCGTGCCTGCAGGCAGGAATACGAGGCGGCGGAGGCGCTCGCTTGGTCGGCCAGGTCTCTCGGCCTGGTGACTCCCGGCGATATCTTCGGCTCCCTGGCGAATTTCGCGGCAACTCACGCAGCTGACGACAAAACGGCAGAAGCCGTCGTGGGGATCCTGGGACTCGAGGCAGCGGACGTAAAACGGCAGGCAGACAAGGATTCCGGAATCTGGGAAGTCCTGGAGCGGGACGGCACTGTTGGCCGCCCCCTGGCCGTGCACCGGGAAGAGTCAGTCCAGGTGGACCTCGACACTTCGCCCGTGGGCTTACTGGAACGGATTCGGCAAATAGACGCCCGCGGTGCCGGGTTTATAGAGGTCATCGAGGTGACCAACGGCGGGGAAAGGTCTTACGTCCTGGTAGTTCCCGGCACCCAGCCTGCCTGGTCCGGCGCCGGCGGGGATAACCCGTTCGATGAAGTGGGCATCCTGGAGGCGATGGCATACAGCTCTGACGACATGACTGTTGCGGCGCTCGAGGCACTTCAGGCGGCCGGTGCGGAGCAAGGATCGCCGGTAGTGGCTGTGGGCTACAGCCAGGGAGGGATCCACGCCATGAACCTGGCTGCCGATCCCCGCGTCCTCCGCGAATACGACGTTCAGTACGTCCTGACGGCAGGCTCTCCTGTCGCCGGGATCGTCCCCCCGGCAGGGGTGCAGTCCTTGCATCTTGAGCACCGCGCAGACTGGGTGCCCGGAGGGGACGGGGCGCCAAACCCGGAAACCAGGGACCGTGTGACGGTTTCCCTGACCCAGACTCCGAGGGCCTCGGGAGGGGAAGGCGGCCTGGGGCCGGGGCATACCCTTACCACCTACCAGGACGGAGCCCGGCTGGTGTCGGCCAGCAACGATCCCTCGCTGGTGGCGTCAACGGCGGCACTGGGCGCTGCGCTGGGGGCGGGTGGAACGGCCACGGCAACCCGGTTTTCGCTGTCCCGCACGAAAACCGCTCCCAATCTCCATGCGGCGGACAACCGCAGGAACGAGCGCGGGTACGGCGGGCGGTAGCGGGACCGGGAGCAGGCGCAGTTCAGCACGGCTGCGGGTGCATTGCAGGCGCCGTGTTCAGCTACCGTCGAGCTCCGGTGATCCTCCCGGCAACGAGTGAGACCACAGTGATGATGATCGCGGCGAGGACAGCTGTCCAGAAGAACGAGTCGATGGTGAAGTGCACCGGCGTGTAGCTGCTGATCCACGATGTCAGGTACAGCATCGCCGCGTTGATGACGATGGTGAACAGCCCGAGCGTCAGGATGGTGAGCGGCAGCGCCAGGAGGCTCACCAAAGGACGCACCAAGGCATTCACCAGGCCGAAGATCACGCCGATGAACAGATAGGCCAGAACAATCCCGATGGTGTCCGTCCCCTGTGTCACGCCGGTCTTGGCCACTGCATCGGTGGCAGCGGAGCTGGAGATCTCCAGTCCCGGCAGTATCCAACCCGCCACCCAAAGGGCGAGACCATTGATCAGTACCCGGGCAATCAGTCGCATACGCCCATGGTTTCACACCACACTGGACGTGAGGTCAAAGAAAGCGGACGGCGCTTGGGCAGCCAGACCTCCGGCGAGCTCGGCAGGCGGAGATTCCCCGGCCCGTTCACGCTCCCAACCCGCGGCCAGTCCGGCCTTCCGTCCCGCGGACGGAGAAGTAGGCTGGTCTCCATGACGTCTTCAAACACCCTTGCCGGGGGCACCCAGCCGCGTCCTGTGGTGGCAAGGCTGCCACGCTACGCCGCGGGGAAGCCTCCCGCGGCAGTCGAGGGGCTGACCAGCTACAAGCTGTCCTCGAATGAAAATCCGCTGCCTCCGATTCCGGCGGTGGTCGAGGCCATCGCCCGGCAAACGGACTTCAACCGCTACCCCGACCCCTTGAGCACCCTGCTGCGCACCGAGCTGGCCGGGTTCCTCAATGTTCCCGCCGAGGATATCGTCACGGGCGCCGGCAGCCTGGGCGCCCTGAACCAGTTGCTGGCCGCCTTTGCCGGACGGAACGAAGACGGCAAACCGGACGAAGTTGTCTACGCCTGGCGCTCCTTCGAGGCGTACCCCATCAGTGTTGGCCTCTCCGGCGCGGAAGGTGTTCCGGTACCGCTCACCGCCGCGGGACGCCACGACCTGAAGGCGATGGCGGCGGCCGTCAGCGCCCGGACCAAGGTGATCCTCCTCTGCACCCCCAATAATCCCACCGGCCCTGCCCTGGGCGCGGTGGAAACAGAAGAATTCGTCCGCTCAGTCCCGTCCGACGTCGTGGTGGTCATCGACGAGGCCTACCAGGAGTTCGTGCGGGCGGAGGACGCGGTGGACGGAATCAGCCTTTACCGCAAGTACCCCAACGTGGTGGTGCTCCGCACCTTCTCCAAGGCACACGGGCTGGCCGGCCTGCGCGTGGGCTACAGCATCTCCAATCCGGCGCTGACGCAACACCTGCGGGTCGCCGCCACACCATTCGCCGTGTCGCAGATTGCACAAACGGCGGCCATTGTTTCCCTCCAAAATTACTCCCAGGTTGTAGAAAGGGTACAAAGGTTGGTGAACGAGCGGGACCGCGTCACGGCGGGGCTCCGAAACCTGGGCTGGGCAGTTCCCGATGCCCAGGGAAACTTCGTCTGGCTTGACCTTGGTGCTGACAGCGCCGAGTTCGCCGAGTTGGCGGGCGCGCAGGCGTTGTCGGTGCGGGCATTCGCCAACGAAGGCGTGCGGGTGAGCATCGGCGAGGAAGAGGCCAACACGCGGTTCCTTGCGTTGTGTGCGAACTATACAAAGGCCCCGCGCGGTTCCTAGCACTTAACAAGTAGCTTCGCGCTTACTTACTGAAGATAAAGTTAGGATCAGTAAGCCACCATATATGCCACGGCGGTAATCTATTCCCCTCAGGGCATATATCCCAGCGACATTGCATTGCATCCGGATGCGGCAAGCAAGGAGACGGTATGGGCACACATCTGCCTTCCACCGAGTTCGACGGAACAGCTGTAGACGACCAGCGCGAGGCTGATGCCGAAGCAGTAATGGGCGAGCCCCCGGCGCAGATGGTCCAGCTCCTCGGCCCGGACGGGAAGCTGGGCTTCGATCCTGTCTTCACCGGCTATGCCGCCAAGCTCACCCCCCAGGTGCTCCGGGGACTCTACGCGGACATGGCAGCCATCCGCAGGTTCGACGTCGAAGCGACCGCCCTGCAGCGCCAGGGCCAGCTGGCCCTCTGGGTGCCGCTGACGGGCCAGGAAGCCGCGCAGATTGGCTCGGGGCGGGCCAGCCAGCCGCAGGACTACATTTTCCCCACCTACCGGGAACACGGCGTTGCGCTCACCCGCAACGTAGACCTGGCCGAGCTCCTGCGCCAGTTCCGCGGAGTTTCCAACGGCGGCTGGAACCCCAAGGACACCAACTTCCACCTGTACACGCTGGTCCTGGCGGCGCAGACACTTCACGCCGTGGGCTATGCCATGGGAATCCAGCGGGACCAGAAGCTGGCCGCCGCCAACGCCGCAGCCTCCGGAACTCCGGTTACTGAACCGGACGCGGCAGTGATCGCCTACTTCGGCGACGGCGCCAGCTCTGAGGGCGACGTCCACGAATCCATGGTGTTTGCCTCCTCCTATAACGCCCCGGTGGTCTTCTTCTGCCAGAACAACCACTGGGCCATTTCCGTCCCTACTGCCGTGCAGACCCGGGTACCGCTGTCCAACAGGGCCAAGGGCTACGGCTTCCCCGGCATCCGCGTGGACGGCAATGACGTCATCGCCGTCCACGCCGTCACGGAGTGGGCACTGGAACACGCACGCCAGGGCAAGGGCCCGGTCCTGATCGAGGCTTTCACGTACCGCGTGGGCGCCCACACCACCGCCGACGACCCCACAAAATACCGGGAGGCTGCCGAAGAGGACGCCTGGCGGGCCAAGGACCCGCTGGCACGGCTGGAGAAGTACCTCCGCGCTGAAGGCCTGGCTGATGAGGCGTTTTTTGCGAAGGTCAAAGACGACGGGGACCACCTCGCCGCTTACGTCCGCCGCACCACGCACGACCTCGAAACCCCGGACATACGCACCGCTTTCGCCAACACCTACGCCGAAGCCCACCCCCTGGTGGCTGAGGAACTCGCCTGGTTCGAGGAGTACTCGGCGGGCTTCGCTGGTGAAGAACCGGCGGAAGAGCAGGACAGGCAGGCAGCAACTGCCCAGGTATCACCGAAGGCAGGCCACTGATGACCACCATGACCATTGCCAAGGCCATTAACGAGGGTCTGCGCGCAGCACTGACGGACCACCCCAAGTCCCTGCTGATGGGTGAAGACATCGGCGCGCTGGGCGGCGTCTACCGCGTGACGGACGGCCTGATCGGGGAGTTTGGCCCGGACCGCGTGGTGGACACCCCGCTGGCCGAATCCGGCATCATCGGCACCGCCATCGGGCTGGCGCTGCGCGGGTACACCCCGGTGTGCGAGATCCAGTTCGACGGCTTCGTTTTCCCCGGCTTCAACCAGATCACCACGCAGTTGGCCAAAATCCACTCCCGCAGCAACGGCAACCTCAGCGTCCCCGTGGTCATCCGCATCCCCTATGGCGGCGGCATCGGCTCCATCGAGCACCACTCCGAATCACCCGAGGCACTCTTCGCCCACACGGCGGGCCTGCGGATCATCACCCCCTCCAACCCGCATGACGCCTACTGGATGGTCCAGCAGGCGGTGGAGTGCCAGGATCCGGTGATCATCTTCGAACCCAAGCGGCGCTACTGGCTCAAGGGCGACGTCGACGTCCAGGCGCCGGGACCGTCCGAAGACCCCTTCAAAGCCCATGTCCTCCGTGAAGGGGCTGACGCCACCATCGTGGCCTACGGCCCGCTGGTGCCGGTGGCCCTCGCAGCGGCCAACGCCGCCGCCGAGGACGGGCACAGCCTGGAAGTGATCGACCTTCGCTCCATTTCACCCATCGACTTCGACACCGTCACCGCCTCCGTCCAGAAGACCGGCAGGCTGATCGTGGCCCACGAGGCGCCCACCTTCGGCGGGATCGGCGGCGAAATAGCTGCCCGGATCAGTGAGCGGGCGTTCCATTCATTGGAGGCGCCGGTAATCCGCGTGGGCGGCTTCCACATGCCCTATCCCGTTGCCAAGGTGGAGGAAGACTACCTTCCGGACATCGACCGCATCCTCGAGGCGCTGGACCGCGCCCTCTCCTACTGAGGACACCATGACCCTGAACAAGTTCAACCTTCCTGACGTCGGCGAGGGCCTGACCGAGGCGGAAATCGTCTCCTGGAAGGTCAAGCCGGGCGACGCCGTCGCCATCAACGACGTCCTCTGCGAGATCGAGACGGCCAAATCGATCGTGGAACTGCCCTCCCCGTTCGCCGGCACGGTCACTGAACTGCTGGTCCCCGAAGGCGTCACCATCGACGTCGGCACCGCCATCATCAGCGTCACCAGTGGAGTGGCCGGCGATCCCACGCCGGCTGACGTCCGCGCCCCCGCGACTCCCGTGCAGCCGTTGTACGGCAAGCTTTCAGCGGCCGACGACGATACACAGGACAGTGCGTCAGCAACAGGCAGTCCGCTGGCTGGCGGCCCGCTGGTGGGCTCCGGCCCCAAAGCGGACGCCGTCAAGCGCCGCCCGCGGATCGCGAGAGGCTCAACCAGCGGCGGCGGCGCAGCCGCCGCCGCGCTCACGGTCAACGCCCCCGAGGTGGAGCCGGTCCAGCCCCGTACACCTGCCGAAGTCTCCTCGGCGGCAACCGCGCCGGCGGGCTCCGAACCGGTGGACAACCGTCCCACGCTGGGTGGAGCCATCACCGGGCTGGTGAACAAGGTCCTGGCCAAGCCCCCGGTCCGCAAGATCGCCCGCGACCTGGGCATCGACCTGGCGGACGTGGTGGCTACAGGCCTGCGCGGCGAGGTAACGCGCGAAGACCTGGTCAGCTACCAGGCGCAGCGGGACGCGGAGGTGGACAAGGCGGACGGATTCTGGGGCAAGGCAGGAAAGCCGCAGGACCAGCGCATCGAGCAGATCCCGGTCAAGGGCGTCCGCAAGGCCACGGCCAAGGCGATGGTGGATTCGGCGTTCTCCGCACCGCACGTCAGTATTTTTGTGGACGTGGACGCCAGCCGCACCATGGAGTTCGTCAAGCGGCTCAAGGCCTCCCGCGACTTCGAAGGAATCCGTGTTTCGCCCCTGCTCATCCTCGCGAAGGCAGTGATCTGGGCGGCCGCCCGGAACCCCAGCGTCAATGCCACCTGGGTGGACACCGCTGACGGTGCCGCCGAAATCCACGTCAAGCACTACATGAACCTGGGCATCGCCGCGGCAACACCCCGCGGGCTGATGGTGCCCAACATCAAGAACGCCCAGGACCTGTCGCTGAAGGAGCTGGCGCAGGCCCTGAACAACCTCGCCACCACCGCCAGGGCCGGAAAGACCCAGCCGGCCGAAATGCAGGACGGAACGCTGACCATCACCAACATCGGAGCGCTCGGCATCGACACAGGCACGCCCATTATCAACCCGGGCGAAGTGGCCATCGTGGCGTTCGGAACCATCAAGCAGAAGCCCTGGGTGCTGGACGGTGAGGTGATCCCGCGCTGGATCACCACCCTCGGCGGCTCGTTCGACCACCGTGTGGTGGACGGCGACCTGTCCGCACGCTTTATGGCCGACGTGGCCGCCATCCTGGAGGAACCGGCGCTGCTGCTGGATTAGAAGACATGGTCTCCAACGCCGGCGCCATCCGTGCCAAAAACAGGACCGCCCGGTGGATTACCGAAGCCTTCCAGCCGCCCGTGGTGGTGAGCCTGCAACTGCTGGTCAGCCCAATCACGCAGCCGGGGTTTCCCGGCACCATGGTGTACGGGGCGCTGGCGGCCCTGTTTGTCTGCGTGATCCCGCTCCTCCTGCTGCTGGTCCTCGTGCGGCTGGGCAAAGTCACGGACCACCACGTCAGTGACCGGAAGCAGCGGGCTCCTGTGCTGCTGATGGCGTTGGGATCGATTGTGGTTGGGCTGCTGGTGCTGGAAGCGGCAGGGGCTCCGGAGAGCGTCGTGGCTATGGTTCTGTCCCTGGTGGGCGGTGTGGTGGTGCTGGCCGGCGTCAGCCCGTTCTGGAAGATCAGCGGCCATGCCGCCGCGATTTCCTCCTCCGCCGTGATTGCCGTCCTGATGCTCGGCCCGGCCTGGCTGCCGCTGCTGCTGCTCATCCCCGCCGTGGGCTGGTCCCGGGTGGTGCTGCGCGCCCACACTCTGGCCCAGGTGGTTGCCGGAGCCCTGTTCGGGGGCACGGTGATGGCCGGTATCTGGTGGCTCCTGCAGGGCTGGATGGTCCCTTAGCTGGACGGCCCCTTAGTAGGACGAGTACGACATCATTTCCAGCATGGCCGGGTCGGCCGTTGTGCCGAGGGCGAAAGCTGCCGCCACCATCAGCGCACCCATTCCGGCGGCCGCAGCTCCGCAGACCGTCAGGATCTTCCAGTCGCGGCGCATCACGCTGGCCACCGTCTCCGGAAGCTGGAGGTTCGGGGAGATGAGGTTCGGCGCGCTGTCAACGGATCCGTCGTCCAGCAGTGCCACCACGGTATCGTTGCCGCGGTCGACGCGCATGGAGCAGATGTGGTTTCCGTGGCGGGCCAGCAGGATGTCGTGGCCGACGAGTTGGCGGCGCTGGAGAGTAAGCAATGGAGCCCCTTGATAACGGTGGAAGGTGGGTGTCCGCACCATTGGGGGCTTATCCAATTTTATCGTTGCGCCCAGAGCGGAACCGGCTCACAGGGCGTGAGAACAGCCACTCCCCGTCGCGACCTTCGCCACTGCGGGGAGTGCCTGCCGTAACTGTTAGTCGGCGTCGTACGTATTGGCGATGTACACGTCGCAGGGGGCGTTGTGCGCCACGCTGTTGGCCACGCTGCCCAGCACGCGGCCGATGCCCTGCATACGCCGGTTTCCCACTACGATGATCCGGGCCTCGGTCCTGATGGCCTCCTTGATGAGGGCGTCCGCCGGGCGCCCGCGGGCTGCAGAATAGGTGACCTTGATGTCGCGGCCCAGGGACTCGGCCACGGTACGGGCAACATGCTCGGCGGCATCGGCGTCGGAGACGATCCATTGGTCGCTGCCGCTGCCGAAGACCTCAGTGCGGTCGCTGTCGAAGGCCGAAACCACGTGAAGCGATGCGCCCAGCGCCGCAGCCAGGTCCCGTGCCGATTCCGCCGCCTTCTTTGCCGTGCCGCTGCCGTCAACGCCTACAAGAATGATTCCGCTCATGTATTGCTCCTTTGCTTGGTACGCGGCTTAAGTCAGTGAGCCCTACGCTACAGCGCGGCGATGGCTTCGCGCAGTACCGGCGCCAGCCTCCGGACACCCTCGGTGATCGCCTCCGGGGGCACGGCACTGTAGGCGAGGCGCAGCTTGTTGGACGGCTCGTCCGACGGCGTGAAGGCTGCGCCGGGGATAAACACCACTCCGGCGTCGATCGCCTTGTGCAGCAGCGGGTAGGTGTCCACCCCGTCCGGCAGCGTCACCCAGACGAAAAAGCCGCCCTCGGGAGTAGTCCAGCTGGTCCCGGCAGGCATGTGCTCCTCCAGGGCAGTGAGCATGGCGCGGCACCGCTCCGCATACAGCCCGCGGTAGGTTTCGATCTGGCCCTTCCAGTCGTAGTCCCGCAGGTAGGCGGAGACCAGCATCTGGTTAAGGGCGGGCGGGCACAGGGTCACCGCTTCCGCGGCCAGGTAGTAGCGGCGCTGGAGATGCTCCGGAACCAGGGCCCACCCGATGCGCAGCCCCGGCGCAAAAATCTTCGAGAAGGACCCCAGGTAGATGACGTCGGCCGGGTTGTCCGCGCGGAGCGGCGCGAGCAGCTCGCCCTCAAAGCGCAGGAGCCCGTACGGGTTATCCTCCAGAACTAGTATATTCGCGTTGCGGCATATATCCACGATCCGTTGCCGCCGGCCTTCGTCAAGTGTGATGCCTGAGGGATTGTTGAAGCTGGGGATGGTGTACAGGAACTTGATGTTCTTGCCGGCCAGCTGCAGGGCTGCGATCTTGGCCTCGAGCAGATCCGGCACCAGCCCGTCCTGGTCCATCTCCACCGTTTCCACCTGCACCTGGTACGCCTCGAAGGTGTTCAGCGCGCCCACATAGGTAGGGTCCTCCACAAGTACCACATCGCCGGGGTTGCAGAAGACCTTGGTGGCCACGTCCTGCGCGGACTGGGACCCGGCGGTGATCACCACGTTCTCCGGCCGGGCGTCGAGGATGCCTTCGGCGGCCATCACCTCGCAGATCTGGGCGCGGAGTTCCTGGGTCCCCTGGCCGCCGCCATACTGCAGCGCAGTCAGGCCTTCCTCGGCGATGATCGCGGCGGCAGTGGCGGCGAGTCGGTCCAAGGGGAGGGACTGAAGATAGGGGCTGCCGCCGGCAAGGGAAACGAGTCCGGGGCGCAGGGAGATATCGAAAACGTCCCGGACTGCGGATTGGCGGATGTTGGCTGCGCGCTCTGAGAACAGTTCCTCATGGCGGTGGGCGGAGGTTGCCGCCCGCTCGATGGCATCAATGGCTTCGGCAGGCAGCGTCCGTGCTGCGGCGTCGAGTGTCTCGTGGCTCACAAGCTACAGGATACAACCGGATGTTGCTAATAGGGCAACATCTGTTTAGCAGGACTCGATCACGGCTGAAAGCTGGCCAGCCGGCCGGCCGGTCAGTTCAGGCGCAGCGCTTCGGTGAGGCCTCGGCCGTTGACATAGATCTCGGCCCGGATCGCGCCCACGGCTGCCACCGCCGTCTGGGTCAGCTGCGCCTCCACCCGGGGGATGTCGCACACTCCGCCCAGGCTGAGCGTGCCCGCCAGGTAAACGGTCACCGTGGTGCCGTCGAAACTTCCCGACAGGAATTTCAGGTCGGATCCGGACAGGGAGTTATAGAGGCCGGTTCCTGGCGTGGACGGCAGTGAGGCGGCTGATGTATCCAGCAGCGTCCCCACTGCGGCAGGGAGCGGCTCCTCCGCGCCGGAACTGTTGCGGGCGACCCCCACCAGGCTGTCATTGCAGCCGAAACGCACCCCGTTGCTGCCGCCGTCGTCCAGCATCACGAAGTAGGCCGTTACGGTCTGTACTTCGGCGCCATTGCCGGAGCGGCCACGGGCGGATGGCGCGGGACTTTCCGACGCCGGTACTTCCGCTGCGGTCGCGGACGGCACCGGTGTGCCGTCCGGGGAAGCACCTGCGGAGGTTGCGGGCAACCCCTGGCTCTGCGGTTCCAGGGGCCCGGGTATGGCCGCAGACCCGGGCGGCGGCGGATCCTGCGGCTGCGGGGCCGGATCAGCCGGCGCGGCAGTCGCGGTGGGGCCCGGGCCGGCGTCCACCAGCGGAGCGGCGGAAGGCGGGGCAGGGACCGGCGGCGCGGTGACGCACGAGGAGAGCCACAGCGAGAGGGCGGCCGCAGCCATCCCAGCGCGGACCACCTTCATCCGCTGCCCATCCTGGCGCCTGTCTGCCATTCCTGCACCGCAATCCCGTCCCGGTACTTTCCGTGGATTAACGTTACGGCTGGGGCATCGGGCAAAGAATGTCCGGGAGGTACCGGTTGGGACAAGAGTTGGTCACGGCGGCGCCGCTGTCAGGAGTTCGTGCGGCCCGGCCAGACCTTGCCGGCCCAGGGATCATAATCGGCGATCAGTTCCTCCTGCCCCGGGCGGTCCCCCTCGGGGATGTGCTGCAGGTTCACCCGGACCCGGTACCACAGCGAGCTGGATCCGCGCATGCCATCCACCATCACGTCCGCCGGGTGCAGGGCCGGAACCAGGCCCGCATGCCGGGACTTCCACTCGTCCAGCGCGGCAAGCGCCTCGGGTTTGGTTTTGGTTCGCGCAACCTCGATCAGCGGCATCATCGACAGCCTGCGTCCGGAGCCGTCCCCGCTGCGCGGTGCTTTCTCCGCCGGGCCCAGTTCGGCCGCCAGCGCAAGGAGGCCCGCCAGCGAGCCAACCGCCGCGTCGATTCCGGCGTGCGGATCGCCTGCGTCGGCAAAGCGTCCGGGCACCGTGCGTACCGTGAACTGTTCAGGCCGGGCCGAGCGCACCTCGTCCCAGGCCAGCGGCGTTGAAACGCGCGCATCCGGCAACGGCCTGACGGAGTAGGCGGAGGCCACCGTGCGGTCCTTCGCGTTCTGGTTGAAGTCAACGAACACGCTCTCGCCGCGCTCCTCCTTCCACCACCGTGCGGTGGCCAGGCCGGGAGCGCGGTTCTCCACCTCGCGGGCGAGTGTTTCGGCGGCGAGCCGCACATCGCGGTAGGACCACTGCGGCGCAATGCGGACCAGTATGTGCAGGCCCCGGGACCCACTGGTCTTCGGCCACCCCACCAGCCCGACGTCGTCGAGCACTTCCTGGGCGACGTAGGCGACGTCAACAATTTGCGACCAGTCCACCCCCGGCATGGGATCCAGGTCCACCCGCAGCTCGTCCGGGTGGTCCAGGTCCTCCGCGCGGACCGGATGCGGGTTGAGGTCCAGGCAGCCAAGGTTCACCACCCAGGCCAGTCCCGCGGCGTCACGGATCACCGCCTCTTCGGCCGAGGTCCCTGACGCGTAGTGCAGCGTGGCAGTGTCGATGAAGTCCGGGTGGTTCTCCGGCACGCGCTTCTGGAAGAACGGTTCGGCATCGAGGCCTTTGGGAAAACGCTTGAGCACCATGGGACGGCCGCCGGCGCCGCGCAGTGCCCCGTCCGCCACGGACAGGTAATAGCGCACCAGGTCCAGCTTGGTCAGCCCGGGGCCGGGGAACACCACCTTGTCAGGGCTGGAAATGCGCACCTCGGCGCCGGCGATGTCGAGGATCTCGGCCGGGGTCTTCGAGGGGCTCATGGCGTCACGCTAGCAACGATCCGGTGCGGCAGCCAGAGGGCAGGGCCGCCGGATGAGACACAAAAGTGCCCGGCGCGCAGATCCGCGCCGGGCACTCGGGAAGGTTGCCTAGGCGGCCGGCTGGACGGCCGCGAGGGCGTCGAACACACCCTTGATCTGCTCCACGACCTCTGCGTCATCCTTCGGGTGCAGTTCGGCGAAGCGCACCATGGAGCCCGGAACGGCGAGCTTGACGTCCTCAAGGATCTGGGCGCCGGCGATTCCTGCCGCCTTGCGAGCCTCATCCTGGGCCCAGACTCCGCCGTACTGGCCGAAGGCTGTACCGACGACGGCGGTGGGCTTGCCTGCGAGGGCGCCGGCGCCGAAGGGGCGGGACAGCCAGTCGATGGCGTTCTTGAGTGCGGCCGGAACGGTGCCGTTGTGTTCGGGGGTCACCAGCAGGAGGGTGTCCGCGTCATTGGCTGCGGCGCGCAGGGCAGCAGCGGCGGTGGGCACCTGGCCTTCGACGTCGATGTCCTCGTTGTAGAAGGGGATGTCGCCGAGGCTTTCGTGGATAACTACCTCCACCTGCTCCGGCGCGTTCAGCTGGATCGCCTCGGCCAGCTTCTGGTTGGTGGACTCGGCGCGCAGGCTGCCGACGAGGGTGAGTACGGTGCTCTTGGTCATGTGGACTCCTGGGGTTGGGTCGGCGGGTGGGGGACCGCCGGCCGGGGGAAGTACGGAGGCTTGTTGGTGCCTTCACCCGATCTAAACGGACTATGGTCCGTTTCTATTCCCGGGGTCTAGAATGTGCAGTGTGAGCTCCATCTCAATGCGGCCGCCACTTCCGTTAAGGGACGCCGCGGAACGCAGCGACGCCGCCCGGAACCGGGAGCGGCTGCTCAGCGCGGCCCGCGAACTGATTGGCGAATGCGGCGCGGCGGGGCTCACCATGGACCGGCTCGCCGAGCAGGCGGGAGTGGGCAAAGGCACTGTCTTCCGCCGTTTTGGCAGCCGGGCCGGCCTCATGCTGACCCTGCTGAGCGACTCCGAGGCGGCGTTCCAGGAGCGCTTTATGTTCGGACCCCCGCCGCTGGGGCCGGGCGCTCCGGGCCTGGAGCGACTCATCGCGTTCGGTGAGGAACGCATCGCCTACATCATCGAGTTTGGCGAGTTGGCGCTGGCGGCGGAAGACGCCACTCACGGCCGGTCCCAGCCGCCGGCCGCGGCCCTGTGGCATCGCCACATCGAGGTGCTCCTGCGCGAGGAGGGGTTCGACGCGGACCCCTGGCTGATGGCACGTTCCCTGGCCGCCACCCTCGCCCCGGACCGCCTCCTCAACCTCCTCCAGGTGCACGGCGTAAGCGCCGGGCGCCTGGGTGCAACCTGGCGTGATCTTGTCACACGGGTTGTCAGCGGCGCGTAGATTACGCCCGTCCCTGCCGGTGCGTCCAGTCACATCAAGTTCACAAAATTATTCATAACAATCTGATACGGGCCGGTAGGTTTGCGTGCATCCGCCCGTATTTTCGCGGGCCGCTTGTGATAGTTTCCTCTTCGAATGTGACCCGCAACATAGTCCACAGGACTGGCCCTAAAGCCAGCGGGTTGCCAGCTACCCGCTGGCAAAGGACCCGGTCAGGCGGCACAACCCCCGCCCACCCGGGGAAACGGAAGGATCCAGCACGTGATCGTTGATTTGCCCGACACCGTAACCCACCTGCGGACTCCATGGCTCCCTGGCCTCCAACTGCGGGCGGCGAAACAGAACTAGGCCCATGCTCAGGTACCTCGCAAAGCGTGGCATCACGTACGTATTTATGATCTTCCTGACCACCTCGGCGGGATACTTCCTGGCGGTCAGTTCGCTGAAGCCGGCCCTGCTCGAACAGGAACGCATTCCCCGGCCCACGCCCGAACAGGTGGCCAGTTCCATGCGCCTCAAAGGCCTGGACCCGGACCTCAGCCCGTGGGAGCGCTACGTGGAATGGCTGACGGCCATCGTTACCCGCTGGGACTGGGGGCGCAGCCCCAACGGCGCCTTTATCAACGCCGAGTTCGGCGACCGAGTGTGGATCTCCACCCGCCTCTTCCTGGCCTCCATCATCCTGACACTGGTCATCGGCGTGGCGCTCGGGGTCTACTCCGCGGCACGGCAGTACAAGTTCCAGGACCGCGTCATCACGTCCTACAGCTACCTTGCCTACATCGTGCCCGCACCCATCGCCTACTTCCTGGTGCAGCTGGGTGCCATCAGCGTCAATGAAACGGTGGGGGAGCGCATCTTCTTCGTCACCGGCATCTCCACGCCTGGAACGGCCCCGGGATGGGCGCAGTTCGTTGACATGCTGGCGCACTACGCCGTCCCCACCATCGCCATCACCCTGGTCGGCTGGGGCTCCTACCAGATCGCCCAGCGCCAGTATCTCCTGGACAACGTCAACGCCGACTTTGTCCGGACCGCCCGGGCCAAGGGCCTCACCCGCAACCAGGCCATCTCCCGGCACGCGCTGCGGGTTTCGTTCATCCCCGTGGCCCAGAGCATCGCCTTCACCATCCCCGCCATTTTCGCCGGCGGGTTCTTCGCGGAGAAGATCTTCGCCTGGCCCGGAGTGGGTTCCTGGAGCATTGACGCCATCTCGCTCCAGGACGTCAACGCCGCCACGGCCACGCTGGCCTATGGTTCGGTCATCTTCGCCCTGGGGGCCATCCTGGCGGACTTCGCCACCACGCTTGTAGACCCGAGAGTGCGGGTGCAGTAGCCATGACCAACCTCAATGCCGTGGATCCGGCAGCCGTCGCCCAGGACGCACACCTGGAAAATGCCGATGTCATCATCGGCAAGAACACCATCATCTTCCGCCGCTTCCTGCGCAACAGGACGGCGGTGGCGGGCCTGGTCATCTTCCTCGCCCTGACGATTTTTTCGTTCGTCGGCGGCTACCTCACCCAGTGGGACAAGGAAACGATCGACCCCTTCAACATCGGCATGCCGCCATCGGCCGAGCACTATCTCGGCACCTCCCAGGCAGGCATCGACCTCTATGCCATGACTGTCGAAGGCACCAGGATCTCCATCCTGATCGGCCTGGTGGTGGGGCTGGTATCCGTCCTGATCGCCGCCGTCTACGGGTGCACCATGGCCTACTTCGGCGGCAAGGTGGACAAGGTAATGCTCTTCGTCCTGGAGGCGCTCATCATGATGCCAGCCCTGCTGGTGGTGGCCGTGGCCACCAGCGGCGGAGGCGCGGGCCTTAAAAGGGATTTGCCCTCCTGGCTGCTGCTGATCATCGTGCTGCTGGTCTTCAGCTGGATGGGCACCGCCCGCCTGATCCGATCCCTCTCGATGTCCCTCATGCAGCGCGACTACGTCAAGGCTGCCCAGTACATGGGCGTCCCGCCGCGCCGCATCGTCTGGCGCCACCTGGTCCCCAACATCGGCTCATTGCTGGTCCTGGACGTCACCCGCGGCGTCACCGGCGCCATCCTTGCCGAGGTGGCCTTCTCCTTCATCGGCATCGGCATCAAGGTCCCGGACGTCAGCCTGGGTGTCCTCATCGGCGGAGCCACCTCACAGGTGCAGACCTTCCCGTGGATGTTCTGGGTCCCGCTCACCGTGATGTTCCTCCTCACCGGCTCACTCGCCATGATGAACGACGGACTGCGGGATGCCTTTGATCCCAGCTCCAGCTCCAGCGGCACCGCACGGAAGCGCAAAGCACTGAAAAACCGCGCGGAGAGGAACGCCCCATGAGCAGCGAAATCGCCGCCGGTCCGGCCGGGCAACCCCAGTCAGCAGTGGAGCGCCTGCACGTTGCCGGGCTCCACGGTCCCACCGGCGCCGTCCTGTCCGTCCGGGACCTCAACGTCAGCTTCAACACCGAAAACGGCGTGGTGCACGCCGTCCGGGGCGTCGATTTTGACCTCCTGCCCGGCAAAACGCTCGGCATCGTGGGTGAATCCGGTTCGGGCAAGTCCGTGACCTCCCTGGCGATCATGGGGCTGTTGCCCGCCACTGCGGAGATCTCCGGCTCGGTCCGGCTCCACGGCAAGGAGCTGCTGGGCCTCAGCGACAAAGCGATGTGCGCCTACCGCGGCAACGAGCTGTCCATGGTGTTCCAGGACCCGCTCTCCTCGCTGACACCCGTCTACACCGTCGGCACCCAAATCGTGGAAGCACTCGCCATCCACAACCACGGCATGAGCAAGCAGGCCAAAGAAGCCCGCGCCGTCGAACTTCTGGCCATGGTGGGCATCCCCAGCCCCAAGGACAGGCTGAAAGCCTTCCCGCACGAGTTCTCCGGCGGCATGCGCCAACGCGTCATGATCGCCATCGCCATCGCGAACAATCCCCGGGTTTTGATCGCGGATGAGCCCACGACGGCACTGGACGTCACCATCCAGGCGCAGGTGCTGGAGGTACTGCATGCCGCCCAGGAGGAAACGGGCGCCGCCGTCGTGATGATCACCCACGATCTTGGCGTGGTGGCGGGCATGGCGGACGACATCATGGTCATGTACGCCGGCAAGCCGGTCGAAACCGGGGCGGTGGAAGACATCTACTACAACCCCCGGATGCCGTACACCATGGGCCTGCTCGGCGCCGTGCCTCGCGTAGACGTCGCTGAGAAGTCCTCGCTGGTCCCCATCGAAGGCATCCCGCCCAACCTGATCCACACCCCTGCCGGCTGCTCCTTCGCGCCGCGCTGCCCGCTGGCGTCCGAGGCCTGCCTTGACGGCGAACCCGCGCTGGCGCCCGTGGCCGGCAGCACGCTGCACCGTGCCGCCTGCATCAAGTCCGGCTCACTCGGCGGCGATGTTGACGTCCACGATGTCTTCTCGGCGCCGCCGGTTCCCGTGTCCAGCTTTGACGCCATCCCCCGGGAGGACCGGACCACCGTCCTGCAGCTGAAGGACGTGCGGAAACACTTCCCGCTGACCAAGGGCGCCCTGCTGAAGCGGAGGATCGGCACGGTAAAAGCCGTGGACGGACTCAGCTTCGACATCCGCGAGGGGGAGTGCTTCTCGATCGTGGGCGAGTCTGGCTCAGGGAAGACCACCACACTGCTCGAGATCATGGAGTTCCACAAGGACCAGGACGGCGAGGTGGTGATCGGCGGCCTCAGCAACAAGCAGGCTGCCGATGCCCGGACCAAGAGCGCCATGCGGCGCGAACTGCAGATGGTGTTCCAGGACCCCACCGGCGCCCTGGACCCCCGCTTCACTGTGTATGAAGTCCTTGCCGAACCGCTCCAGAACGCGGGCATGGACCGGCAGGCCATCAAGAAGCGCATCATGGAGCTCATGAAGCTGGTGGGACTCCAGCCGGATCACGTTAACCGCTTCCCCAACCAGTTCTCCGGCGGACAGCGGCAGCGCATTGGCATAGCCCGGGCACTGGCGGTGAATCCCAAGCTGGTGGTCCTCGACGAGCCCGTCTCCGCCCTGGATGTCTCTGTCCAGGCCGGCGTGATCAACCTCCTGGACAAGCTCCGCGCCGAACTGGGCCTCAGCTATCTCCTGGTGGCGCACGACCTCTCTGTGGTGCGGCACATCTCCAACCGTGTTGCCGTGATGTATCTGGGCAAGATCGTGGAGATCGGCGAGGTGGACCGGGTGTTCGACAACCCGCGCCACCCTTACACCCGCGCCCTGCTTTCGGCCATCCCGGTGCCGGACCCGCGCCTGGAGCGGACCAGGGAGCGGATCATCCTCCGGGGCGACCTTCCCTCCCCGCTGGATGCCCCCAAGGGCTGCAACTTCGCCACCCGCTGCCCCGTTTTCGCCGCCCTGCCGGCTGCGAAACAGGAAAAGTGCCTCACCCTGGAGCCCCCGCTGGAGCCGGTAGTGCCTTCCGCGGCCGCCCAGGCCCTGGCGGCCGGTCCGCTGCCGGCCCTGGACCAGGGCTTCGCCTGCTTCTTCCCCGACGGGGAGCTGGACGAGGACATGCTGGTGGTCCATGACCCCGCGGACCGTCATGCCCCGTAGATTTGTTCCATCCATCCCCAGTGTCACCAGCATCACCACCCGCAACAACGAAGGGAACACCATGAGGAATCTGACCAAGATCGGCGGAGTGGCGGCTATTGCCGCGGCTCTGACCCTGACTGCCTGCGGCGGTGGCGGCGCCACCGGACCGGAAACGGCCAAGGGCCAGGAGGCAGGAAGCGATCTGTCCAAGCTCATCAGCATCAACGAGAAGCCGGCAGCCGATCTTGAACAGGGCGGGAAGGTCACCCTTCCGCTGGGCAGCATCGGCCCGGACTTCAACGGGTTCTCCAACAACGGCAACAGCTCGGACAACTCGGCCCTGATGGCGCCCATCAACCCTGTGGCGGTCTCCGGCGGCGGAATCGGCGGCTGCTGGAAGGTGGACTTCGAAGGCAAGGCCACGCCGAACAAGGATTTCTGCGAGTCTGTGGAGAGCGAGGTGAAGGACGGCAAACAGATCGTCACCGTCAAGGTCAACGACAAAGCCACCTTCAATGACGGCACTCCCATTGACGTCAAGACCTTCCAGAACACCTGGAACATCCTGAAGAGCCCGGATCCCGGGTACGACATCGTCACGTCCGGGTCCTACGCCTTTGTTGAGTCCGTGGAGGCGGGCAGCAGCGACAAGGAAGTCATCACCACGCTGAGCCAGCCCGTCTACCCGCTGGAAGACCTCTACTTTGGCCTCATCCACCCGGCCGTGAACAGCCCGCAAATCTTCAATGAGGGTTTCGTTGGCGAGATGCACCCGGAGTGGATGGCGGGACCGTTCAAGGTGGACCAGTATGACGCGGCCGCCAAGACCGTGAGCCTGGTGCCGAACGAGAAATGGTGGGGCACCAAACCGGTCCTGGCGAACGTGGTATTCCGCCAGCTTGAGACCAGCGCCCAGATCGCCGCGTTCAAGAACGGCGAAATCGACGCCATGTCCGCCAACACCATCGCCCTCTACAAGCAGCTTGAGGGCACCAAGGACTCCGAGGTCCGCCGCGGCCAGCGGCTCTTCGCCGGTGGCATGAACATCAATGCCCAGAAGATCACCGACGTGGCAGTCCGCAAGGCGATTTTCGCCGCGGTGGACCGCGAAGCGCTCCGAAAAGTCCGCTTCAACGGCCTGAACTGGGAAGAGCCCAGCTCCGGGTCCATGATGGTCCTGCCGTTCTCCGAGTACTACCAGGACAACTACCCGGTCAAGGAAACCGGCCCGGACGCCGCCAAGAAGGTCCTCACAGACGCCGGATACACGGCGAACGCGAACGGCATCATGGAGAAGGACGGCAAGCCCGCGGCCTTCAAGATCAGCAACTTCGGCGACGATCCCACCACCCTTGCCTTCACCCAGACCCTGCAGAAGCAGCTGCAGGCAGGCGGCATGGACGTCGGTATCGACCAGCGTGCTTCCGCCGACTTCGGCAAGGTCATCGGCGGCCGCGACTTCGACATGAGCGTCTCCGGCTACACGGTTGGCCCTGACGCCACGTCCGCCGTCAAGCAGTACTACGACTCCAAGACCAATGAAAACGGCCTGGGCGATGCTGAACTGGACAAGAGGATCGCGGAGCTGACGTCCATTGCGGACAACGCCGAGCGCAACAAGGCAGCCATGGACGTGGAGAAGGAGCACATGGCGAAGTACTTCTCCATGGGTGTGGTCATGAACGGCCCCCAGATCTCCTTTGTCCGCACCGGGCTGGCCAATTACGGACCGTCCCTGTTCCAGAGCCTGTCCCAGGTTCCGGACTGGACCACCCTCGGCTGGGAAAAGAAGTAACCCCGCCCCGGGACGCTCTCTCACTTAACGCGGGTTTTCCCGCAACGCTCTCTCACTTAACGTGGGTTTTCCCGCAACGCTCTCTCACTTTCTTCAAGGAAGCGAGAGAGCGTTGGCGGTTAAGGGCCATTAAGTGAGAGAGCGTGCGGGAGTAGCGTAGTCCCATGACCGGGATTGAAGCTGAGCGCACCATCCGTACGGCTGTCGTCGGCTATGGGCTGTCCGGCAGCGTCTTCCATGCCCCCTTGATCGGGGCGGACGGGCGTTACTCACTGGACGTCATTGCCACCTCCCATGCGGAGCGGCAGAAGGCGGCCGCTGCCCGCTATCCGGGAGTGAGGACAGTGCACGACGGCGACGCTGTCCTTGCGCGCGCTGCTGACCTTGACCTGGTAGTGCTGGGCACCCCGCCCGCCACCCACTACCCGCTCGCCAAGGCGGCCCTGGAGGCCGGGCTGGATGTGGTGGTGGACAAGCCGTTCGCCGTGAGCAGCGACGAAGGGCAGGAGCTGACGGCCTTGGCCCGTGAGCTCGGCCGGGTGCTGACCGTGTTCCAGAACCGGCGCTGGGACGGCGACTTCCTGACGCTCCGGAAACTCCTCGCCGCGCAGGCGCTGGGGAAGGTGGCCCGGTTCGAATCGCGTTTCGAGCGGTGGTCACCCACCATCGCGAAGGCCTGGAAGGCGCACGCCACTGCGGCGGACGGCGGGGGCGTGCTGTTCGACCTCGGCAGCCACCTGATCGACCAGGCCCTCCTGCTGTTCGGTCCCGCCACCGTGGTCCATGCGGAACTGAAGGCCAGGCGGCAGGACGAACGGGCTGACGACGACGTCTTCCTGGTCCTTCGGCACGAGTCCGGGGTGCTGAGCCACCTCACCATGAATATGCTGTGCGCGCAGCAGGGTGCACGGTTCCGTGTCCTGGGTTCGGTGGGGGCGTTCACCAAGAACGGGGTTGATCCCCAGGAGCCGTACATCGTTGCCGGCGGCAGCCCCCTCGACGACGAGTACGGCGAGGAGGCGCCGGAATGGGCTGGGGTCCTGGGCCGCGACGGCCACCTGGACGCGCTGCCCACCGAACGTGGGGCCTACCCGCAGTTCTACCGGATCCTGGCAGAAAAGATCCTCGACGGCGGAGCCGACTCCCCCAAACCCCTCCCGGTAAACCCGGAAGACGCCGTCGAGGCCCTCAAGCTAATAGAACAGGCGCGCGGACTGGCCTAAGCCGAAACCAGTTCGTGCCAATCCTTGACCAATGGCAGGTTGTGGGCCTCGGAGACGGAGTGGTGTGCCACGTGGCCGGCGGCGATGTTGAGGCCGGCGGCGAGGGCGGGGTCGCGGTCGAAGGCGGCCTTGACGCCGAGGTTGGCCAGGGACACGGCATAGCGCAGGGTGACGTTGGTCAGGGCGTAGGTGGAGGTGTTGGGCACGGCGCCGGGCATGTTGGCCACGCAGTAGAAGATGGTGTTGTGGACCTTGTAGGTGGGTTCCTGGTGCGTGGTGGGGTGGGTGTCTTCGAAGCAGCCGCCCTGGTCCACGGCGATGTCCACCAGGACTGAGCCGGGCTTCATGCGGGCCACGAGCTCGTTGGTGACGAGCTTGGGGGCCTTGGCGCCGGGGATCAGGACGGAGCCGATCACCAGGTCCGCATCCACCACGGACTTTTCGATCTCGTACTTGTTGGAGGCCACCGTCTTGAGCCGGCCCTGGTACTGGGCGTCCAGTTCGCGGAGGCGGTTGATGTTGATGTCCAGGATGGTGACGTCGGCGCCGAGGCCCAGTGCCATGGCTGCCGCGTTGGTGCCGGCAACGCCGGCGCCCAGGACGACCACCTTCGCGGGCCGGACGCCGGGGACGCCGCCCAGCAGGACGCCCTTGCCACCGGCGGGTGCCATCAGTGAGGCGGCGCCAACCTGAACGGAGAGCCGGCCGGCCACCTCGGACATGGGGGCCAGGAGCGGGAGGGTGCGGCCTTCCTGCACCGTTTCGTAGGCGATAGCGGTGACGCCGGAGTTGATCAGCTCACGGGTGAGTTCGGGCTCGGCGGCGAGGTGGAGGTAGGTGAAGAGGATCAGGCCCTTGCGGAAGCGGTGGTATTCGGCCTTGATGGGCTCCTTGACCTTCATGATCATGTCCGCGCGGGCCCAGACGTCATCGGCCTCGTTGACGATTTCGGCGCCGGCAATGGCGTATTCCTCATCGGTGATGCCTGAGCCCAGTCCTGCGCCGCGTTCCACCAGCACGGTGTGGCCGTGGGTGCGGAACTCGTGGACGCCGGCAGCGGTGATGGCTACCCGGAATTCGTTGTTTTTGATTTCTTTGGGGACACCGATGATCATCGTGGGCTCCAGGTTCTCGGCCGGTCAGCCGGAAAAGTGCGGAAGGATTTCGTATTTCCACGATAAATCCGGTTGTGAGCCAGCCAACACAAAGCGCCAAAAGGCGCCGGACTGGAACCGCGCCACTGCGCGGATTCTGCCGCCGACGACTCGACGTTTGTCCAGCCTGGGGGCGGCAAGTGTCGCCTGGTGTCCGTTCGTGTCGCGCACTCTGAAAGCAGTAGTCTTGGCCCATGCAGCAGCAGGGTGTGGAACAACTGGTCGAGCAGGTGGCGCAGAAGCTGGGCCGAGGGCTTTCCCTGGAGGACCTGGACGGGGTCTTGCTCGCCTACAGCTCCAACCAGTCCCACGCCGACCGCGTTCGGGTGAACTTCCTGCTCAGCAAGAAAGTGCCGGCGGACGTCAGCGCCTGGCAGCTGTCCCACGGCATCGCTACCGCCGTCCGCCCGGTGGTGGTTCCCGCCAACCCGCACCTGGGCATGCTGGGCCGCGTCTGTGTCCCGCTGATGGTCCGCGGCTTCCGGGTGGGCTACCTGTGGGTGCAGCAGGAATCGGTGGAGGAGAATCCGACGGCGATCCTCACCCAGCTGCCCGCTGTCGCCAACGAGCTTGAAATGCTTTCGGCGCTGCTGCTCGATTCCAACACCGCCGAATCCGAATTCCGGCGGGGACGCGAACGGGAATTCCTGGCGGCGTGCGCGGGGGAGAAGAACGCGGTGGCGGCCGTGGCCGGGTGGAAGGAAATCCAGGGCCGCGGGCCGTGGCAGATGGTCACGGTGCTGGACGCCGACGGTTGGGCGGGCGGCCCGGACCCCATCGCCAGCACCCTGATCCACCGCTCCGCAGCGCTTCAGGCGACCATCGGTGTGGACGCCGCCCTCTTCAGCGCCGGAACGGAAACGCACTCGGTGGTGCTCTTCCGCGAATCCACCGGCCGGGCCAACCATGCCCAGGTGCTGGTCCACTACCAGCTGGAGCTGGCCAAACGCTCAGGCCGTCCCGTGCACCGCATTATCCTTGGCATCAGCGAAGGATTCGCCAGGCCACGCGAACTCGCCGAGGCCTACCGGGAATCCAAGCTGGCAGCACAGGCGGCTGCGGTGGATCCGCAGCTTGGGGAACTCGTGGACTGCCGGTCCACCGGTGTCTATCAACTGCTGGCATCAGCCGGGGGAGGAGCGGGCGCCTGGGTGGACCCGAGCTCTGTCTACTTCCGTATGCTCGAGGACCACGACCGCAACAGCGAACTCATCCCGGTCCTGGAACTCCTCTACGACAACGATGGTTCCGTCCAGGACGTCGCCGCCAAACTCCACCTGCACCGGAGCAGTATCTATAACCGGCTGGGCCGGATCCGCCAGCTGCTGGGGGTGGATCCGTTGAAGGGCATGCCCCGGCTGGAACTCCACTCTGCCCTTAAGATGCGGCGCTGGGCGGCCCGTCCGCGGATCTGACTTTCTTCTGTTCCTCAAGCCAGGCCATGATGGCGGTCCGTGGAATGCGGCGGTGGCTGCCGCGGTACTCGACCGGAATCTCGCCGCGGTCGGTCATGTTGCGCAGGTACGTGTGGGAGATTCCCGCCAGCTCCGCAGCCTTGGAGGTGGTCAGCATATCCTCCAAGCTGCTGACCGTGACGGCCTCGCCGCGGCTGAACCGCTGAAGGAGGTCCACCACGGCATCCCTCGCCAAGGGCGGGAGCCGGTGGACAGTGCCGTCCACAAAGACCGTGATGTCGTCGCTGCCCGCGAGGGCCCGCTGAAGCTTCTCGGCTTCCTCGGGCGGGAGGGCGGCGGCCATCCTGGGAGCAATCAGTGCCATGGGCCAAGCCTATCGGGCCTGCAGCGGCTCCGGCGGTATGCTCGGCTGATGGCATTGAGTGGTGGCCGGAACGTGGAAGCCGGCGGTCTGCAGGGGAGGCTTTACGCGTCCGTCCAGGAACCCGGAACCAGCGTGGAGGCAGAAGTGCGCCACGCCTACGTGCTTTTGCATGGCATCGGTGTTTCGCACCGCTACCTGGCCAGGCTGCACCGGGAGCTGGCTCAAGTGGCTGACGTCTACTCCTTCGACCTGCCCGGCTTCGGGAAGGCAGCAAGGCCGCACCGGCAGTTGCAGGTAGAGGACTTTGCGGCATTTGTCAGTGCTGTGCTGACGGACGAAGGGGTTGGAACCTGCGTTGTGGTGGGCCACTCCATGGGAACGCAGTTCGCGGTTGAACTGGCGCTCCGGGATCCAGGCCGGGTGGCCGCGGCTGTGCTGATGGGGCCCGTGGTGGATTCCAGCAGGAATACGGTGCCCCAGCAGGCGATGTCACTGGCCAGGGACGCCATGCTATGCGAGTCCCTGACCTCCAACGCGATCGTTTTCAGCGACTATTTCCGTGCGGGCCCACGGTGGTACCTGACGGAATTGCCGGTGATGATGCAGTACCCGATGGAGGACCGGCTGGTGTCTGTCCGCCAGCCGGTCCTGGTCCTCCGCGGCACCAAGGACCCGGTGGCCCGGCGTTCCTGGTGCGTCAAACTCTCCACTGCCGCCCAGCAGGGCAGCATGGACGAAGTCCTGGGCCAGGGCCACGTTTTCCAGCACACGGCACCGGTGGCCTCGGCTCAGGCCATCAGCGGCTGGGTCCGGGCGGTGGACGGTTTCGGCGTCCCGGCCTGAACCCAGCGCCGCGGACTAGAGTCCCAGTTCCTCCAGCACGGGCAGCTTTTCGCGGACCCACGCCCGCGCCTCGGTAGCGCTCGGGGCGGACAGGGCCAGCTTTGCCAGCTGCTGCGCCTCCTCAAGCGTCACCGTCTTCAGGACAGCTGCCACGGCAGCGAGGGAGCGCGCTGTCATCGACAGGGTGCTCACGCCCAGTCCGGTCAGTACGACGGCGAGGGCCGGGTCAGCCGCGGCCTCACCACAGACGCCCACGGGTTTGTTGTTGCCTTCAGCGCGCGAGCCTTCCACGGTCAGGCCCACCAGGCGCAGGACGGCCGGCTGCCAGGGGGTGTTCAGGTTGGCCAGCGGGCCCAGTTGCCGGTCGGCGGCCATGGCGTACTGCGTGAGGTCGTTGGTGCCCAGGCTCGCGAAGCCCACTTCACGCAGGATCGCTTCGGCAGTAAGGGCCGCGGAGGGAACCTCCACCATCACGCCGGGTGTGTTGATGCCGGCGTCTGCGCACATTGAGGCAAAGCGTGCAGCCTCCTCGGCCGTGGAGATCATGGGTGCCATGACCCACACGTCCGCCTCTGACTGGTTCGCCGCCAGTGCGATCGCTTCCAGCTGGCGGTCCAGGACCCCGGGCGTGGTGAAGTCGGTGCGGTAGCCGCGGACGCCCAGGGCCGGGTTGGGTTCGGTGGAGTCGGTCAGGAAGGGCAGCGGCTTGTCCGCGCCGGCGTCAAGCGTGCGCAGGACCACCTTCTTGCCGGGGAAGGCGTCGAAAACGCTCTTGTAGGCCGCGGCCTGCTCCTCCACGCTGGGTTCGGTGTCCCGTTCCAGGAAGCAGAACTCGGTGCGGAACAGACCCACACCCTGGGCGCCGAGCTTGGCGGCCGCTTCGGCGTCCTTGCCGCCGCCCACGTTGGCGAGGAGCGGCACCTGGTGGCCGTCCGCCGTCGTACCTGTTCCGGTGAACTCAGCCAGCAGCGATGCGGTGGTTGCCCAAGCCTCGGCAGCGGCACGCAGGGATTCATCCGGCTCTGCGGTGACAGTGCCTGCGGCGCCGTCCACATATACTTCGGTGCCGTCCGCGATGTGGTCCACGCCCACGGCGGCAACCACGGCAGGAAGGCCCAGGGAGCGGGCGATGATGGCCGTGTGGGACTGCGGGCCGCCGCCGGAGGTGACCAGCGCCAGGACTTTGTTCGGGTCCAGGGTGGCGGTGTCCGCCGGGGCGAGGTCCTCGGCCACGAGGATGAAGGGTGTGCTGGAGGCGGGGATGCCGGGGGCAGGCACCCCCCGCAGCTCGGCCACGATCCGTGCACGGACGTCCAGGACGTCGGTTGCACGCTCGGCCATGTAGCCGCCCAGGTTGTGAAGCATTTCCGAGACGGAGGAGCCGGACTCCCAGATGGCGCGCTCGGCCGACGTGCCCCGGGCGACGAGCTTGGCGGCACCCTTGATCAGCATGGTGTCCTTGGCCATCAGTGCCGTGGCTTCCAGGACTGCTTTGCCGTCGCCGGTGGCATGCGCAGCACGCGCTTTCAGCTCGTCATGCACAGCCTGGGAGGCGGCCTTCAAGGCAGCGGTGGCTTCCTCTGCGGTGGTGTCCTGTGCGAGTTGCGCGCCGGCCGGCGGTTCGCTGATGGGTTTGGGCATCTGCCGGACGGTGCCGATGACGCGGCCTGGACTGACGCCTACTCCTGGGAAGTTCTGCACTGAAGGTCCTCATTCTCTTCCGTTTGCCAGGCCCGCCGGTACATCCGGCGCCATGCCGGTCCGCCCGTGGACTGCTACGTCCGCCAGGCGGGAAACGTGCCTGAAAAAAATTGTATGTGAGTCAGTTCATATAGCAATGCTATAGGTGCTAGGGTAGCGGTTATGAGTTTGGATGGCCAGCTTCCCCCCAAAATGCGGCTGCTCCGTGCAGCGGCGGAATTGCTGGCAAACTCTGCGGGCTCGCCGGTCTCCACGCGCCAGATCACGCAGCGGGCCGGGGTATCGGCTCCCACGCTTTACCACCACTTCGGTGACAAGGAAGGTCTGTTCGACGCCGTCGTCGCCGCAGGGTTTGAAGAGTATGTTGCGGGCGAAAGGGATTTCGCCCCGTCCGGACAGCCGCTTGAGGATATCCGGAGAATGTGGGACAACCACGTGCAGTTCGGCCTCAACCAGCCGGAGCTGTACCTGGTGATGTTCGGCAACATCCGCCCGGAAAGCCGCCCCGCCATCGTGGCCGATGCCGAGGCGCTGATGGAGGAGATGCTGAACAAAGCAGCGGTAGCGGGCCAACTGAACGTCCAGCCCCGGGAAGCAGCCAGGTCCATCCTGGCCGCCAACGTGGGCGTGACGCTGATGCTGATTGCGGAGCCCGCTTCCGACCGGAACCTCGAACTGTCCACCATGACCCGGGACGCCATGATTTTTGCGGTGTCCGCCGAGCCCGCCAATGGCGCGGCCCCGGGAGACACCGGAAAGTCATCGGTGGTGGTGGCAGCGATTGCCCTGAACGCCGCACTTCAGGCCTCGCACTCAGACCAGCTCTCCAGCTCGGAGCTCAAGCTCTTCCTCGAATGGCTTCACCGCATCTCCACCAGCCCGGCGGGCTAAAGCGCCAGAACGTCCAGTAGAACGTCGTCGTAAGTATCGGACCATCCTGCGGAGCCGCAGGAATGACGGTTAGGAAATCACATGGCAACAGAGACAGTTGCAAAACCCCGCACCAGCGCGCGTGTGCACGTCCAAAAGTTCGGGACCTTCCTGTCCGGAATGATCATGCCCAACATCGGGGCCTTTATTGCCTGGGGCCTGATTACGGCCCTCTTCATCGAGAAGGGCTGGATCCCCGTCCCCGAACTGGGCGGCTTCGGCGAGACAAACGGCCAGCCCAACACCGGCCTGGTGGGGCCAATGATCACCTACCTGCTGCCGCTCCTGATCGCCTACACCGGCGGCCGGATGGTCTACGACGTCCGCGGCGGCGTCGTCGGCGCCATCGGCACCATGGGTGTCATTATCGGCGCCGGCATTCCCATGTTCATCGGTGCAATGATCATGGGCCCGCTGGGCGGCTGGACCATGAAGAAGATCGACTCGATCTGGGACGGCAAGATCCGCCCCGGATTCGAGATGCTGGTCAACAACTTCTCGGCGGGCATTTGGGGTGCCGTGCTGGCGCTGCTTGGCTTCTACGGGATCGCCCCGCTGGTTTCGGCCTTCAGCACCGGCGCCGGCAACGTGGTCCAGTTCCTGGTCAACAACGGCCTGCTCCCGCTCACCAGCATCTTCATTGAGCCGGCCAAGGTCCTCTTCCTGAACAACGCCATCAACCACGGCGTGCTCACCCCGCTGGGCATCCAGCAGTCCCTCGAACAGGGCAAATCCATCCTGTTCCTGCTCGAAGCCAACCCCGGCCCGGGGCTCGGCCTTCTGCTCGCCTACATGTTCTTCGGGAAAGGGGCAGCCAAGGCCTCGGCGCCTGGGGCGGCCATCATCCACTTCCTGGGCGGCATCCACGAGATCTACTTCCCGTATGTCCTGATGCGCCCGCTGCTCATCCTGGCCACGATCGCCGGCGGCATGACCGGTATCGCCACCCTGGCCATCACCAACTCCGGCCTGGTGGCGCCGTCCGCCCCCGGTTCCATCTTCGCGGTGCTGGCCCAGACCTCCAGGGACAGCTACCTCGGCGTGATCCTGGCGGTCCTGCTCGCAACTGCCGTTTCTTTCCTGGTGGCCTCGGTCATCATGAAGACCACGAAGCACAGCGATGAGGTGGACCTGAATGACGCCACCTCCCGCATGGAGCAGATGAAGGGAAAGAAGAGCACTGTCGCTTCCACCCTCACCGGTGCCGGCGCAGCTGCCGGCGCAGGCGGAGTGGGTGTCCTCGCCGGCCCGGTGCGCAACATCGTGTTCGCGTGCGACGCCGGCATGGGCTCCAGTGCCATGGGCGCCTCGGTGCTGCGCAACAAGATCAAGGCTGCCGGGTTCCCGGACGTCAAGGTCACCAATGCCTCCATCGCCAACCTTAACGACACGTACGACGTTGTGGTCACCCACCAGGACCTCACCGAACGTGCAAAGCCCGCCACGTCCAGTGCCGTGCACTATTCAGTGGACAACTTCATGAACAGCCCCCGGTACGACGAAATCGTCGAGCTGGTCCGGGAAAGCAACACCGAGGGCAGCACGGCAACCGAGGGCCCGGACGCCGGAGCGGGAACTCCCGGCGGAGCCTCCGCCTCAGGGCCGGCAACGGCTGCCGCGGCCGGAACTGCAGCCGCGGGCACCGCCGTCGGACGCTCTGAATCCGAAGCCCCAGAGGCGGGCACGGGTGAGATCCTGGCGCGCGAAAGCGTGGTGCTCAACGGTTCTGCCACCACCCGTGACGCCGCCATCGACGAAGCCGGGCAGCTCCTGCTGGCCCGCGGTGCCGTGGACGAGGACTACGTCCGGGCCATGCATGAGCGCGAACAGTCCGTGTCCACCTACATGGGCAGCTTCCTGGCCATCCCGCACGGAACCAACGCGGCCAAGGACCACATCCGCAAGTCCGCGGTGTCCGTGATCCGCTATCCGGAAGGCATCGACTGGAACGGCAAGCAGGTCAAGTTCGTGGTGGGCGTCGCCGGCGTCAACAACGAGCACCTGCATATCCTGTCCTCCATCGCGAAGGTGTTCACCAACAAGGAGCAGGTGGCCCGGCTGGAGGCCGCAACGTCCGAGGACGAAATCCTGGAGCTCTTCGGAAAGGTCAACGCATAGTGAAGGCAGTACATTTCGGGGCCGGAAACATCGGGCGCGGCTTCGTGGGCCTGCTCCTGCACGACGCAGGCTATGAGGTGGTGTTCGCCGACGTCGCCGAGGAGCTCATCAACCAGCTCTCGGCTGCAGACAGCTACGCCGTACATGAGGTGGGCGAAAACCCGGCCGTGCGGGCCGTGGACAACTTCCGGGCGTTGAACTCCAATACTCAGGAAGCTGAGCTCATCGCGGAAATCGCGACGGCGGACATCGTGACCACCGCCGTGGGGCCGCACATCCTCAAGTTCGTGGCCCCGGTGATCGCCAAGGGCATCGTGGCCAGGGCGCCCGGCCTCGCGCCGTTGCAGGTGATGGCGTGCGAGAACGCCATCAACGCCACGGACATCCTGGCCAAAGAGGTGGCCTCCCAGCCGGGGGCCGCCGCCGGGGCGCTGGACGGCAAAGCGGTGTTCGCCAACACGGCTGTGGACCGGATCGTGCCCAACCAGGAAGCCGGCCAGGGCCTGGACGTCACCGTGGAATCCTTCTACGAGTGGGTCATCGACCGGAAGGCCTTCGGCGACTCGGCCCCCGTGATTCCCGGTGCCACCTTCGTGGACGACCTCTCTCCCTATATTGAGCGGAAGCTGTTTACGGTGAACACCGGCCACGCCTCGGCCGCCTACTTCGGCTTCGAGACAGGCATGGCGAAGATCTCGGACGCCATGGCGGACCAGGATGTTGCCGAGGACGTCCGGGCGGTGCTCGAGGAGACCAAACAGCTCCTGGTCCGCAAGCACGGCTTCAGCAACGACGAGCAGGAGGCCTACGTCCAGAAAATCCTGGTCCGCTTCTCCAATCCATACCTGCCGGACACCGTGACCCGCGTGGGCCGTGCGCCGCTGCGGAAGCTGGGTCGGCACGAGCGGTTCATCGGCCCCGCTGCCGAACTCGCTGAACGCGGAGTGGTACCGGAGGCGCTGCTCGGCGCCATCGCCGCTGCCCTGCGCTTCAACGATCCCGCCGACGCCGAAGCAATTGAACTGGCTGGCATCCTGGCATCCAGCAGCCCTGCCGACGCCACCGCGAAAATCACGGGCCTGGAGCGGGAGCACCCGCTGTTCAACGCGGTCGCCACGCTGGTGGAAGAACGCCAGGCCGAGGTGGCCCGGACTCCCGCCTGACCAACCCTTCCGCAAGGACGACGCCGGCATTCCTCTTGAGTGCCGGCGTCGTTCTGTGTGATCTCTCCCACTTATGAAGGAATGCGGGGGCTTTCATTTTGAAGTTAGCCTTCCCTTACTTATAGGCTCTGGGCTATTAGGCAACGAAGATGTGACGTATTAGCCGACTGGAGAGAAACCGTGAAGAAGAAGCTTTCGAGCTACCTGGGGGCACTGGCTGCGGGAGCGGCGCTGTTGACCGTCACTGCCTGCGGAGGAAGCGCGACGGCCACTTCGGCTGAAGAATCCCCGACCATCACCGTGGAGCACGCGCAAGGCAGCACCGCCAACGTGCCCGTCAACCCGGACAAGGTCTTCACCTTCGACCTTGGTGTCCTGGACACCCTCGACGCGCTCGGTGTTGAGCCTGCAGGTGTGCCGGAAGCTGCCTACCCTGAAGCGCTGGCAAAGTACTCGGACGTCAAGTACGCCAAAATCGGTTCACTGAAAGAGCCGGACTTCGAAGCCGTCAGCGCGGGCGACCCGGACCTCATCATCATTTCCGGCCGCACCGCGGGCGCCTACGGGGAACTGAGCAAGATCGCACCCACCATCGACCTGTCCATTGATGCAGCCCAGCCGATGGAAAGCTTCAAGGCCCAGGCTGAAAAGCTTGGGACCATCTTCAACAAGTCGGCGGAAGTGGAAGATCAGCTCGCGGCAGTCGAGGCCATCGTCTCTGACACCAAGGCCAAGGCGGCCACCGCCGGCAAGGGCCTGATCGTCCTGACCTCCGGCGGTGAAGTGACCGCCTACGGCGCAGGTTCCCGCTTCGGGATCATCCACGACGTCCTGGGCGTCCCCACCGCCGCCGATGTCAAGGTTGACGGCAGCCACGGCGAGGCCATCTCCTTCGAATACATCAGGCAGGCCAACCCGGACCTCCTCTACGTCATCAACCGCGACACCGCCACCGGCGCGGATGCCTCGGCGGCCAACCCGATCCTGGACAATGAACTGGTCAAGTCCACCAATGCCGCCAAGAACAACAAGGTCATCAACCTTGACCCCGCCGGCTGGTATGTCGTGGGCTACGGCCTGAACAACGTCAAGGCGATGGTGGACGCAGTCGCCGCCTCCGTGGCGTAACGCGCCGGGCTCCAAACCCCCATGACCGCCACCGCCGTGCGCCCGCCCGCGCCGGCAACCCGGAGCCAGGCCCGCCACAGTGCAGGCCTGGCTGCGGCCGCAGTTGCCGTCCTTGCCCTCGCCGCAGCCAGCATGTTCGTTGGCGTCAGCGATGTTTCCCTGCCGGACCTGTTGTCCGGTGACCAGGCCACGGCGGAGGTCTTCTGGATCTCCCGCGTCCCGCGCACGCTCGCTGTGCTGCTCGCCGGGATGGCCGTGGCCGTGGCCGGCCTTATCATGCAGCTGATGGCCCGGAACCGCTTCGTGGAGCCGTCCACCGTAGGTACCGTGGAGGCGGCCACCCTGGGAATCCTGGTGGTCACGGTCTTTGCCCCGCAGGCCCCGGTTCCCGCCAAGATGCTGGTGGCCAGCGGCTTCGCGCTGCTGGGAACTGCCCTGTTCCTGGCCATCCTGCGCCGCCTCCCTGCCCGGAACACCCTCCTTATCCCGCTGGTGGGCATCATGCTGGGCGGGGTCATCGCGGCCGTCACCACGTTCTTCGCCTACCGCTACGACCTGCTCCAGACCCTGAGCAACTGGATGATCGGCGACTTCTCCGGCGTGCTGCGGGGCCGGTATGAGCTGCTCTGGATCGTCGCCGTCCTTATGCTGCTGAGCATGCTCGCCGCAGACCGTTTCACCGTAGCCGGAATGGGCCAGGACTTCACCACCAACCTTGGCCTGAACTATGGCCGGACCATGCGGCTGGGGCTGGTCATCGTCTCACTGATCTCGGCCGTTGTGGTCACCACTGTGGGCGCTGTGCCCTTCCTGGGGCTGGTGGTTCCCAACATCGTGTCCCTCATCTTTGGGGACAACCTCCGCCGCGCCGTCCCGTGGACCGCTCTGTTCGGTGCCGCGTTCGTGCTGGTCTGCGACATCATCGGCCGCACCATCCGCTACCCCTACGAGGTCCCCGTGGGCATGGTGATGTCCGTGCTCGGCGCCGTTCTCTTCCTCGTCCTGATCCTGAGGAAGCGCAATGCCTGAAAGCCCAACGGTCCAGCCGCCGGTGAAGGAACCGCTTACCGCGCCGGCTCCGGCCGCAGGAGGCGTGGGGAGGCTCAAGGCCGCCGCCCGCAACGCCTCGCCGCGCCTGGTGGCGGGCATCCTGCTCGCGGTGACGGCCGCCGTCGTCTGCTTCTTCCTGTTCTTCGAGCTCAAAGGCAACGTGGGCTACATCCTGCCGCGCCGTGCTTTCAAGGTGGCCGCCATGCTGCTGGTGGCCATAGCTGTGGGCGTCTCAACCCTCCTGTTCCAGACGGTCACCGCCAACCGGATCCTCACCCCCTCCATCATGGGTTTCGACTCGCTGTACATCCTGGTGCAGACGGTCATGGCATTCACCCTCGGCGGCGCCGCCGTGGTGGCCGCCCCGCCCACGCTCCAGTTCGGCGCCGAGGTGCTGCTGATGGTGGCGTTCAGCGCACTGTTGTACCGCTGGATGTTCACCGGCGCGGCCCGCTCCCTGCACCTGCTCCTGCTGGTGGGCGTCATCCTGGGCAGCCTGTTCCGCGGCCTGTCCTCGCTGCTGCAGCGGCTGATGGAACCCAGCGAATTCATCATCCTGCAGGATCTGTTCTTCGCGAGCTTCAACAACGTGGACCCAGCCCTGCTCGGGGTCTCCGCCGTGATCATCGCCGCGGTCTGTGCCGTGGTGTGGCGGGCCCGGCACACGCTGGATGTGCTGGCGCTGGGACGTGATGTCGCCATCAACGTGGGCGTGGACCACCGGAAGGTGGTGATGAGGGTGCTGCTGGGGTGTTCGCTGCTGGTGGCCGTCTCCACCGCGCTGGTGGGCCCCGTGACCTTCTTCGGGCTGCTGGTGGTGAGCCTGGGTTACCAGCTGTGCCGCGGTTTCAGTCATGCCTGGCTGCTGCCCATCGTGGTGTTGATCGGCGCCGTTGCCCTGGTGGGCGGCCAGCTGCTCCTGGAAAAGGTGTTCGGCTTCGGCACGGCCTTGAGCGTGGTCATCGAGTTCACGGGCGGCATCCTGTTCCTCTACCTCCTCCTGAAAGGCGCGCTGAAATGACCATCGCGGTCCGGAATGTCTCCAAGAGCTACGGCGGCCAGCCGGTCCTGGACGATGTCAGCTGTGTCATCCCCGAGGGCGGCATCACGTCCATCATCGGTCCCAACGGGGCGGGCAAGTCCACTTTGCTCTCGCTGATCAGCCGGTTGCAGCCGTTGGAGGCAGGGGCGGTCTCCGTGGCGGGCCTGGACATCGCCGCCACTGACAGCCGGGAACTGGCCAGGACCATGGCGATCCTGCGGCAGGAAAACCACCTGACCATGCGGCTCACGGTGCGGGACCTCGTGGCCTTCGGCCGGTTTCCGCACTCGGGCGGGCGGCCGACGGTGGAGGACCTCGCCAAGGTGGAGGAGGCCATCGCCCACCTCGACCTGACCCCCATGGCGGACAGGTTTGTGGACGAGCTTTCGGGCGGCCAGCGGCAGCGGGCCTTCATCGCCATGGTGCTGGCCCAGGACACCCGATACCTGCTCCTGGACGAACCGCTCAACAACCTGGACATGAAGCACTCGGTGGAGATGATGCGGCTCCTGCGCCGGCTCGCTGACGAGTTCGGCAAAACCATCGTCCTGGTAGTCCACGACATCAACTTCGCGTCCTGTTACTCGGACACCATCCTGGCCATGAAGGACGGGCGGCTGGTCCACCAGGGCAGCCCCCGGCAGATCATGCAGCAGGCCATGCTCCGCGACGTCTACGATATCGACATCCGCATCGAGGACATCGACGGCAACCGGATCGGCGTCTACTTCGCCTGACCCGTCCCGAAGGCATGAAGCTGATGCCCTGCGCCTTGACCGTTAGGTAGCCTAAATGTTAGGTTACCTAATGATGAACAGGAAAAGCGATGAGGAAGAACTCCGGGAGCTTGCCGGAGACTTCCGCGAGGCCCTTCGTCACAGTGTGTACCTGGTGCGCCGGCTCGATGCCGAGGGCGAACTCAGCGCCGCCCAGCTTAGCACCCTGAAGATGCTGCTGGACGGCGGGGTGCGGGTCGGCGAGATCGCCAGGAACCTGGGTGTCCGTGTGCCCAGTGCCACGGAGCAGATCATCAAACTCGAACGGGCCGGCCTGGCCCGCCGCGAACCCGACCCGGACGATTCCCGCGCCGTCCGCGTGGTGCTCACCCCCGCAGGCCGCGACGCCGTCGACTCCGCAAACGCCCGGCGCAACGCCGTGATGGCCGGCATCCTCAGCTCCCTGAGCGAGCAGGACCGGCAGGCCCTGGCGGCGGCCCTTCCCGTCATCGGACAAATTAACGCGTCGCTGCAGGACTGACGCACGCACCCCCTTAGGAGCATCCTCCATGAACGGCCAAGCAGACACACTGCCGGCAGCAGAAGCAACCCTGAAGGCTGAAAAGGCCTCATTCCTCAAACAACCAAAGGCGGTATGGGCCACAGCCCTGGCCGCCGTTTTTGCGTTTATGGGCATTGGGCTGGTGGACCCCATCCTGCCCGCCATCGCCACCAACCTCGACGCCAGCCCCAGCGAGGTATCCCTGCTCTTCACCAGCTACTTCCTGGTGACAGCGGTGGCCATGCTGATCACGGGCTTTGTCTCCTCCCGCATCGGCGGCAAGAAAACCCTGCTGACCGGGCTCGCAGTCATTGTGGTGTTTTCCTCGCTTTCCGGACTGTCCGGCAGCGTAGGCGGGCTGGTGGGCTTCCGGGCCGGCTGGGGGCTGGGCAACGCCCTGTTTGTCGCCACCGCGCTGGCCGTGATTGTCGGTGTCGCCAGCGGCGGGGCGGGGACAGCCATCATCCTCTATGAGGCCGCCCTGGGCCTGGGCATCTCGCTCGGCCCGCTCCTGGGTGCCCTGCTGGGCGGCTGGCAGTGGCGCGCGCCGTTCTTCGGCACCGCGGCGCTTATGGCAGCCGCGTTCGTGGCCTTGGTGGTACTGCTCCCGAAGACCCCGGTGCCGGAGCGCAAGGTGCGGTTGCGGGACCCCCTGCTCGCCCTGGGCCACAAGGGCCTCCGCACCACCGCTGTCAGCGGGCTGTTCTACAATTACGGGTTCTTCACCATCCTGGCGTTCACGCCCTTCATCCTTGGCATGGATGCCTACGGGATCGGCGGGGTGTTCTTCGGCTGGGGCGTGGCCGTTGCGGTCTTCTCGGTGTTCGTGGCGCCGGTGCTGCAGAACCGCTTCGGGGCTACGAAAGTCCTGGCGGGCACCCTCCTGGCCCTCATGCTCAGCCTTGTTGGGCTGGGACTGGCTGCGGGGCACTCGGTGCCTGCCGTCGTCGTCCTCGTGGTGGCCTCCGGCGCTCTGCTCGGCATCAACAACACGATCTACACGGAGCTGGCCATGGGTGTTTCGGACTCGCCCCGCCCGGTGGCCTCGTCCGGCTACAACTTTGTCCGCTGGATGGGCGGCGCCCTGGCCCCGTTTGCCGCTGCCCAGCTGGGCGAGCATTTTGGGCCGCAGCTCCCGTTCTTCGCCGGCGCGGCGGCGATGGTGGTGGCCCTCGCCGTTGCTGTGGGCGGCCGGAAGTACCTGGCAGCGCATGAGCCGCACGTCGTGTAAACGGCGCACACGCGCGGCAAACAGCAAACCCTCCTTCACGGCGTGTGATGGAGGGTTTGCTGTTGATCTGCGGGCAGTGATGGCGCGTGGCTAGGCCTTCTTCGAGCCCTTCGCCACGAACAGCGTCTCCGCCTGCTCCAGTGACATCCCGTTGGTCTCCGGGACCTTGAACATCACAAAGAAGAACGACGCCGCCGCGAAGAGTGCGTACATGGCGTACGTGAGCGGCAGCGAACCGGCGGCCATCACGGGGAAGCTCAGGGTGATGGCGAAGTTCGCCACCCACTGCGCGGCCGCGGCCAGGCCGAGTGCGCGTGCCCGGATCCGGGACGGGAAGATTTCGCCCAGGAGCACCCATACCAGCGGGCCCCAGGACGCGCCGAAGCTGACCACAAAGATGTTCGCGGCCACCAGGGCCACCGGACCCCAGGCGCCCGGGAGGGAAATCTCCTCGCCGGATCCCACCGCCGAGGAGAACGCCAGCGCCATGGCGCCCAGGGAGACGGCCATGCCCACTGAGCCTGCCAGCAGGATGGGCCGGCGGCCGATCCTGTCCACCAGTGCAATGGCTACGAGGGTGACCAGGATGTTCGTGACGGAGGTGGCCACCGAGATGGCGAGCGAGTCCTTCTCCTGGAACCCCACGGCCTTCCACAAGGTGGTGGAGTAGTAGAAGATCACGTTGATGCCCACGAACTGCTGCAGCACGGACAGGATGATGCCCACCCAGACCACGGCCTGCAGTCCGAAGGTCTTGCCGCGCAGTGAGCCCTTCTGGCCGGCAAGCTTGTCTTCCTCGATGGCTTCGCGGATCTCGCGGATGTGCCGGTCGGTGTCCTCGGCCGGGGCAATGGAATCGAACACCTTGCGGGCCTCTTCCTCCTTGCCCAGGAACACCAGGAACCGCGGGGATTCGGGAAGGGTGTAGGCCACCCAGCCGTACACCACGGCGGGCACGGCGGCGGCCAGGAACATCCAGCGCCAGGCTTCAATTCCCAGCCAGAACGCCTGGTCCGCACCGCCGGCGCTGGTGGCGAATAGCGCGTCGGAGAGCAGCGCCGCGAAGATACCGGTGGTGATGGCAAGTTGCTGCAGCGAGGCCAGGCGACCGCGGACCTGGCGCGGCGAGATTTCGGAGATGTACGCGGGGGCAATCACGGAGGCCAGGCCGATGCCGAGCCCGCCCACCAGGCGCCAGAAGATCAGGTCCCAGACACTGAAGGCGAATCCGGTGCCGATGGCGCTGACCAGGAACAGCAGCGCACCCAGCTTCATGGCGGGGATGCGGCCGTACCGGTCGGCCACCTTTCCGGCCAGGTACGCGCCGGCCGCGCAGCCCAGCAGCGCGATGGCCACAGCGAAGCCCGTCACGGCTTCGGACAGCGCAAATTCGGCTTTCATGGCATCCACGGCGCCGTTCACCACCGACGAGTCGAAGCCGAACAGGAATCCGCCCACCGCACCTGCAAGTGCCAGCCAGATCACCCGCTGCGGTATCTGGGCGGTCTTCTGCTCCTGGGCAGTGGGCATGGTGCTCCCTTGGTTGGGGTTTGGGTGGATGCGGTGCGGACGTCGTCGGCTGCGGAGCCGGCCACCAGGCCGGCGCACACGCGCTGTACAGTGTTCCACGCCACGGCGCCCGGTTCCAGTTGAGTCCCTCACGGCGGGCCTGGCGCCCCTTCAAACAGCAAACAACGACGGCGGGACGGGGCCGCCGTTGTTCCGTCACTTGGCGGCCGCACCGCCCGGCCCGTGTTACGCAGAGCACGCTTCTGGCCGGCTCCGGTGCCACAACCCGCGGCTTTTACGGGAAAAACCAACGGGAGGCAGCCCAAAAGGCTGCCTCCCGTGACAAAACGGCGTGGAGAAAATGTCTAGTGGACCGCCGCCGGCTCCTGCGGGGCAGCCTTCGGGTCCGAGAGCTTCTTGTTGGGCAGCGCGAAGCTGATAAGGAAGGCTATGCCGGTGAGCACTGCCGCCGTCAGCATCACGGTGTCGATCGCGTAGGCGAAGCCCTCCGTGATGGGACGGGTCAGGGTGCTGTTGGCGGTGTGGAGCCAACTGGTGTCGTTGAGGGAATCATTGGACGCCCCGTTCTGGAAGAACTCGTACAGCTTGGCGTTGGCGGGATCGGCAGCCACGGCGGGGTCCCGCAGGACGGCCTGGTAGTCCGCACTGGCCATGGCCGATTTCATGCCGTCAGCAATCCGGCCCGCAGCCAGGCTGAAGAGCATGGAGATGAACACGGCGGTGCCCACGGCGCCGCCCATGGAGCGGAAGAAGGCTGCCGAGGACGTGCCCACACCCATGTCACGGCGCGGAACCGAGACCTGCATGGCCAGGGTAAGCGGCTGCATGCAGAAGCCCAGGCCCATCCCGAAGAACACTGCGATCACGCCCGGAACCCAGAGGCCCGTGTCCACGCCCAGGGACAGTCCCATCACCACCGCGGCGGCGGTGAGGATGGCCGTGCCCAGGATGGGGAAGATCCGGTAGGTGCCGGAGGACGAGATGGTGCGCCCGGCCGTGATGGAGCCGGTCAGGATGCCGATGGTGAACGTGATCATCATCAGGCCTGCCTCGGTGGGAGTGAGGCCCTTGACCAGCTGCAGGTACATGGGGAGCATGGCGATGGCGCCGAACATGCCGATGCCGATGATGAAGTTCAACAGGGACGACAGGCCGAACGTTGCGTTCCGGAACAGCCGCAGCGGAATGAGGGCGTAGTCACCCGCGCGCTTTTCGGCGAGCAGGAACCAGGCGATGCCCACCAGGCCCAGGCCGTAGCAGAGGAAGGAGTTCAGCGACGCCCAGCCCCAGGTCCGGCCCTGCTCGGCCACCAAGAGCAGCGGCACGATGGCCACCGTGATGGCGGCTGCGCCCCAGTAGTCGATCTTCTGCTTCACGTGCTTGGCCGGCAGGTGCAGGAACATAAACACCACGGCCAGTGCCGCCAGGCCGATGGGCAGGTTGATAAAGAACACCCACCGCCAGCCGTCGAAGCCCAGGATGTTGGCAGAGCCGGCAAACGCGCCGCCCACCACAGGCCCGAGCACCGAGGAAATGCCGAAGACGGACATGAAGTAGCCCTGGTATTTGGCCCGCTCCTTCAGGGACACGATGTCCCCGATGATGGTCAGCGCGAGGGCCAGCAGGCCACCGGCGCCCAGGCCCTGGACGCCACGGGCAATGGCCAGTTCGGTCATGGAGTGGACCGAGCCCGCGTACAGGGATCCGGCAAGGAAGATGATGATGGCCGTCAGATACAGCGGCCGGCGGCCGAAAATGTCGCTGAGCTTGCCGTAAAGCGGGGTGCTCACGGTGGACGTGATGAGGTACGCGGTGGTGGCCCACGCCTGGAGCGAGAGCCCGTCCAGGTCGTTGGCGATGGTGTAGATGGACGTGGACACGATGGTCTGGTCCAGCGAGGCCAGGAACATGCCCAGCATCAGGCCGACCATCACGGTGACGATTTGGCGCGGCGTGAGGGTTTCTCCGGCGGCGCGCACGGCAGGGGTTTGGGACATGAGTGCTCCAGGGAAGAAATAAGCTCGATAGTTGCTTTCGGTAACTATGTTACTTCCCGTTTCATTCCCCGGGCCATAAAATCCTCTTGGCCCTGCCGCGCCCTTTCGCCGGAAGCGGTCAGCGCTCCACGAGGATCCCGTCTGGATCGCACCAGACCGTGGCGCCGGGGCGGATGGTGACGCCGTCGATCTCCACGTCCACATCCACTTCGCCGGCGCCGGCTTTGGCACTCTTGCGCGGGTTGCTGCCCAGGGCCTTTACCCCGAGGTCCAGTGTGGCGATCGCCGCCCGATCCCGGATCGCTCCGTTAATAACGACGCCGGCCCAGCCGTTCGCCACGGCGCTTTCGGCAATCATGTCCCCCATCAGGGCCGTGCCCAATGAGCCGCCGCCGTCCACCACGAGGACGTTGCCGTGGCCAGGCGTGGCCAGGGTGGACTTCACCAGGGCGTTGTCCTGGAAGCAGCGGATGGTCCTTACGGTTCCGCTGAAGTGTGAACGTCCGCCCAGGGACTGGAACTGCAGGGACACCGATGCCAGCTCGTCCCCGCGTTCGTCGTAGAGGTCGGCGGTGTTGATGGCGGCACCAGCGGTGCTGGGGGTGGGCGCTGCGCTCATATGGTTCTCCTTGGTGCTCCGGCTGCCGTCTTTGGTTGCCGCGCGCCATCTGCTCCGGGCGCGGCAAGGCCCACGATAGTCTGATTCCGTAGCCAACCAGCCGTACCCGGGGGAAAACGTCATGAGCCTGTCCAATACTCCCGCGCCCCTGGACCGGGGAGCTGTTCCGGACGGTCCGACGGCCGCGCTCGCCGAGCCAACCCGCAATGTCACGCCCCGCTGGGTCGCCGGGCTGGTCCTGGTCAACGTGGGGATCAACGCCGCCTTCTTCGGCCCCATCAACGTCTTCATCGGCCAGCAGGCCATCAGCATTGACGAACCCAGCAAGGAAGCGATCCTTTCCCTTGCCACCGCATGCGGCGCCGCAGTGTCCCTGGTAGCGAACCCGCTGTTCGGAGCCCTCTCGGACCGCACCACGTCCCGCCTGGGCCGCCGCTCGCCCTGGGTGCTGGCGGGCGCGGTCCTGGGTGCGGCCGCGCTCCTGGCGATGTCCGGAGCCACCACCGTGGCCCTGATGGTGGTTTTCTGGTGCCTGGTCCAGCTCGGCGCGAACGCGGCCTACGCAGCCATCACCGCGGCCGTGCCGGACCGGGTGCCGGTGCTCCAGCGCGGCAAGGTGGGAGGGCTCGCCGCCATGGGCCAGACACTGGGTATCCTCACCGGCGCGGTGTTCGGCGCGGTGGTGTCCGGCAACTTCATGGTGGGCTACTGGCTGTGCGCCGCGGCCCTGCTGCTGTCCGTGCTGCCGTATTTGTTCCGCCGCGACGACCCCACGCTGCACAAGGGTGTCCTGCCCCGGTTCCGGCTGGGTTCCTTTCTCACGGGATTCTGGATCAGCCCCCGGCTCTACCCGGACTTCGCCTGGGCCTGGCTCACGCGCTTCCTGGTGAACGTGGGCAACCAGCTGACCATCGTCTACCTGCTCTTTTTCCTCCGCGACATCCTCAAGCACGAGGATCCCGCGGCCGGCGTGCTGGTCCTCACGGGCATCTACGCCGTGATGGTGATGATTACCGCAGTGCTGGCCGCCCTGGAGCGACCGGGTGGGACGCCGGAAGCCGTTCGTGATCGGGTCCTCCGCCATCATCGCCATGTCCGGCATGATTATGGCCTTCTTCCCGGTCTGGCCGGGCGCCTTGGCCGGTGCTGCTGTCCTGGGAATCGGCTTCGGTGCGTACCTGGCCGTGGACTTCGCGCTGCTCACCCAGGTCCTGCCGTTTGCTGCCCACCGCGGCAAGGACATGGGTGTCATCAACGTGGCCAACTCCCTGCCCCAGGTGGTGGCCCCGTTCCTGGCATTCATGGCGGTCACACACTGGGGTGGCTACCGCTCGCTGTTCGTCACGGCGGCTGCCATCGGATTGCTGGGAGCAGTTTTTGTGGTGAAGATCAAGAGCGTGAGGTGACCTGCCGGTACACCGGAGCTAAGGCACCTTGCCAATGGCGCCACACCGCCGTGCCGTATAGTTGAACCGGATCGCAGGCGGTTTCGGGATGGGGACGCTCCTGACTGCTGCCCCGTCAAAACACAACCCGGAATACAGATGCCTGAGACTCTTCCAGATCATCCGCCCATGGCCGCCATGCCCTCCGCCCCGCGTCAGCGGCTGCGCTACGCCCGCATCCTTGAAGCCGCCGGCGGCTTTGCCCGGAAGGGCCTGGACTCCGTGGACCTCACTGAGGTGGCGCTCAAGGCTGACGTTCCCCTGGGCACGCTGTACCGCTACTTTCCCACCCCCACCCACCTCATGCTCGCGCTCTACAAGCACCAGCTCGGTGAGCTGCAGGTTGCCGGCCGTACCGGCGCTGCCAGGTTCCGCGGCCGGGCGCTGGGCGGACTGGTGATGGAGATCTTCCACATGCGGGTAATGCAGCCTGCCGTGGAGCAGTGCCTGAGCCGGGGCGTGTACACCCCGGACCGGGACAGCACGGTCCTCCTGCGTGACATTGATGCGCTGGGGGAGAAGGTGGTGGCGACGGCAAGCGGGGACCCCATTGTGGCCCGGGTGCTCCTGCTGACAGTCACTGGTCTGGTCCAGTCCGTCCGGAACCGCCGGCTGTCCCTCTTTGAGGCCGAGGAAGACCTGAAAAGGGCCTGCACCCGGCTAGCTCCGGCCGCCGAAGGCGGCTACACACTTCATCAAAGCGCGTAACCGGTCTAGACCAATACGCCTTTAAATCGCGCTTATTGCCGTGGTCTGGGTCACAATCCGACCTGAAGAAACGTTTTAGCATCCGCAGCGGACGTCAAATTGCGCCGGGGCGCCCTTTTCGGCTGTCTACCATGATGGAAACGGAGCAGCAGGGAGCATCCCCGAAGCTCCCACGGACCCGCCACCCCTGGGTTATCCGCCGCACCTCTTCCACTGCCTCAGGTCTGTTCGGCCCGAGCCCCACGTGCCGTGTGTCCACGGCGAGCACCAGGAGACAACGACGTGTCCATTGACGCAATTGCAGCTACTGACAACTCCGCAGCCACCGCGCTGAGCGAAGCCGAGATCTTCGATGCCCACCAGGGCGGCAAGCTCTCCATCGCCAGCACCGTTCCGCTGTCCAACAAGCGCGACCTGTCCATCGCCTACACCCCGGGGGTGGCCGAGGTCAGCCGCGCCATCCACGCCAAGCCGGAACTGGCCCGCACGCTCACCTGGGCCGAGCGCCTGGTAGTAGTGGTCAGTGACGGCACCGCCGTCCTCGGACTGGGCAACATCGGCCCCAGCGCCTCACTGCCCGTCATGGAGGGCAAGTCGGCCCTGTTCAAGTCCTTCGGCGACCTCGATTCCATTCCGCTGGTCCTCAACACCACGGATGTGGACGAAATCGTGGAGACCCTCGTCCGGCTGCGCCCCAGCTTCGGTGCGGTGAACCTCGAGGACATCTCCGCCCCCCGCTGCTTTGAGCTGGAGGAAAAGCTCATCGAGGCACTGGACTGCCCGGTGATGCACGATGACCAGCACGGCACAGCGGTGGTTGCCCTGGCCGCCTTGACCAACGCCGCCAAGGTGACTGGCCGCGCGCTGGATGGCCTGCGCGTGGTGGTGTCCGGTGCGGGTGCGGCCGGCATCGCCGTCGCCGAAATCCTGCTGGCCGCCGGCATCACCGACGTTGTCCTGCTGGACTCCCGCGGCATCATCAACGCCGGCCGTCAGGACCTTGCCGCGGACCCCGCCAGCAAGAAGGCCGACATCGCCGGCCGCAGCAACCCGCGCGGCGTTGAAGGCGGCCCGGCCGAGGCCCTCGCCGGAGCTGACGTCTTCATCGGCGTCTCCTCCTCCAAGCTGGACGAGGCGCACCTAGCGCTGATGAACCAGGACGCCATCGTGTTCGCACTGTCCAACCCCGACCCCGAGGTCCTGCCCGAGGTCGCCGTCAAGTACGCCGCCGTGGTGGCCACCGGCCGCAGCGACTTCCCGAACCAGATCAACAACGTACTGGCTTTCCCCGGCATTTTCCGCGGCGCCCTGGATGCCGGTGCCCGCCGCATCACGCCCGCCATGAAGCTCGCGGCTGCCTACGCCATCGCCGACCTCGCAGCCGAAGACCTTTCTGCGGACTACATCGTGCCCAGCCCGCTGGACCCGCGCGTTGCCCCCGCCGTGACCGCAGCCGTGGCCGCCGCGGTGGAGTCAGAGTAGCCGATATCCCCTTAGCGGAATGTCCGACGGCGGTGCCTCCCCTTCATGGGAGGCACCGCCGTCGGGCGTTAAGGGCGCGCAACCATAGACTGGGTGCCATGACCTCCGAAACCGTGGTGACCATCCTGTGCGGCCTGGCGATCCTTGCCGGCGTGGCGGGCACTGTTATCCCGGTGCTGCCGGGCAGCATCCTCATTGGCGCCAGCCTGCTGGCCTGGGCCATCTGGGGCGGCGCCGGCTCCGCAGGCTGGGTGGTGTTCGCGGTGGCAATGGTGTTTGTGGTGGCCGGCATGGCCGCAAGTGCGGTGCTCACCGGCAGGAAGCTCAAGGAGCACGCCATTCCGAGCCGGAGCATCGTGGCTGCACTGGTGGCCGGTGTGGTGGGAATGTTCATTATCCCGGTGGTGGGACTCTTCGTGGGCTTCGCCGCCGGACTGCTGCTCAGCGAACTCCTCCGCACGCGGAACATCGGCAATGCGGCCACCTCCAGCTGGGCCGCGCTCAAAGCAACGGGCCTGGGCATGCTCGCCGAGTTCGGCCTGGCCTGCCTCGCCGCCAGCACGTGGGTGATCGGGGTGTGGATCGCCGCCGCCAGCGGCTGAGCCGCTTGCAGCCCGGGCGGTGCGGGGCGTAGAACGGCAGCATGACGGAGCGAACTTCAGCGCAGGAACGTATTCGGACATGGATGGACATGTACCAGGCGGCGTGGACCAGCAACCGGGCCGAGGACATCCGTGCCCTCTTCACCGAGGACGCATTGTACGAAACCCGGCCCAACGATCCGCATCCGTGGAAGGGGCAGGACGGCATCGTGGACGGCTGGCTCGCTGCCCGGGATGAGCCGGGGGACTGGATGTTCACCTGGGAGCTGGTGGGTACGGACGCGGAGACCGCCTTCGTCCAGGGCGTCACCACCTATTCCGGCGACCGACGCACGTATGACAACCTTTGGGTCATCCGGCTGGACCCCAGCGGCCGGGCCTCGGCCTTCACCGAGTGGTTCATGGAACGCGGCTGACGCCCCGGTCCGCCGGGGCATCCATTCAGTCGGACGTCGCGGTTAGCATGGAAAGATGACCGCCGGGGACCCTGCACCGATCTACTGGGACAGCCGTGACCTCACGCCGTTCGGCGAGCCCCGGTTGCGCACGCCGGTCCATGACCTTGCCGGCGGCGTGGGTGGCTTGCTCACCGGCGTGCTTGGGGGACGCCACCCTGCCCTGCTGACCGTTGACGGGGAGATCCCGCGGCTCAAGCGGATGCTGCCCAAACCCGCCAAGGCAGTGCACGAAGCCGTCTTCACGAGCCGCGAGCCCGAACGGCTGATCACGCTGGCCCGCGCCTATCCCGGCTGGTCCGGACTCTGCTACCTGATGTCCGGGCTGCTGGTCTACAAGCAGGGGGGCTACCTGCGCGCCTCGGAACTGCTGCAGCGCGGGCTCACCACCAGGAACGACGACGAAGCGAACCGCTACTCATCCACCTGCCTCACCAGGATCGTCACCCGCATCGAGCTCGCCGAGCGGGTGGAGATCCCCGTCCTGTTCAGCGAGGAATCAGTATTCCTGGCCCTGGCACATTCGTTCCGCGAGACGGGCCGCACGGAGGCCGCGCTGGACGCCCTGGCCGGGCTGCCGCCGTCGCTTCCCATGGCACTGGCCCGCTGCTCACTGGCGCTGACGCTGGGCCGGAGCCGGACCGTGATCGACTGGACAGAGGGCCTGCTGAACGCTGACGATCTCTCTGCCGCGCTCCTGCTGGTGCGGGCGCGGGCGCTGCGCCGGGAGGGCCGGTTCGAGGCGGCGCACCAGGCGCTCGCCGAGGTCCTGCGCCGGCGCAAGACGCACCTGACCCTGCGCAATGACGCCCTGACGGACCGGGCGCTGCTGGTGCTGGACTCCAGCAGGCGCTCGCTCAACCCCCGTGACTGGGGACGAAGGCGCGAAGACCCGGTGCCGCAGAAGGAGATCGCCGCGCCTGTCCCCATCCGCAAGGACGAGGAGATGCGCCGGATCTGGGAACAGGACTGGAAGAAGCTCAGCGACGAATAGCGGCGCAGGTCAGGAGGGCTGCGCCGCAGCAAGAACCGGAACCAGCTGTTCGCCGAGCAATACCGCGCCCAGCAGCACCATGATCACGCCGCTGGCGAGAGTTACCAGGCGGGCGGCTCCCGGCCGGCTCTGCAGCAGGGTGCGTGAGAGCAGGGCGACGGCGGTGTACACGAGGCCCGCGAGCAGCACAAACGTCATGCCCAGCAGGCCCGACTGCACGGGTACGGGAAGGGACGCATCGGCGCTCACGAACTGGGGCACCAGCGCCACGTAGAACAGCAGGCCCTTGGGGTTGATCCCGCTGGTGCCCATGCCCTGGAGGAACGTGCGGAGCCGGGTGCCGCCGTCGTTGTTGGTTCCGGCCGTGAAGCTGGCCCCGCGCCAGGAACGGAGGGTACTGATGCCGAGCCACAGCAGGTACGCGGCGCCGGCCAGCGTGATCCAGGCCAGGACCCCGGGCATCCCCGTGAGCACGGCCGCCAGGCCGGCCACCAGCAGGACCGTGTGAAGGACGTAGCCGCCGCAGAGCCCGGCCACCGCCGGCACGAAACTCCGCTGCCTCAGCCCGGCCGCAATGGAGTAGGCCCAGTCCACGCCGGGTGTGCACGCCAAGGCGGCGGCCACCAGTACAAAGGCCAAAACAGCTCGGGGTTCATTCTTTCTCCTGCCACCTGGTGCGTCAGGACAAACCTTAGACATTTTCAGCGCAGAAGTGCTGTCCTTTATAGCTGAGTTCAGCCTCCCAACGGTAAGCTTCTTGCGTGATTGACCATATTGACAGAAATATCTTGCGCCACCTCAAGGAGGACGGCCGGATGACCGCCACGGCGCTTGCCGCCAAGGTGGGTTTAACAGTGGCTCCCTGCCACCGCCGGCTCCGCGATCTGGAGCAGTCAGGGGTGATCCGGGGCTACCGGGCAGACATCGATCCCGCGGCGGTGGGACTGGGTTTCGAGGCGATTGTTTTTGTCACCCTGCGCCAGGTGGACCGTGCCACCATGGAGGTTTTTGAAAACCGGGTGGCGGGGAATCCGAACGTGGTGGAGGCGCAGCGGCTCTTCGGGTCACCGGACTACCTGCTGAAGGTCATCGCCGAGGACCTGCCCGCCTACCAGCGCTTCTACGACGCCGAACTCACGTCCCTGCCCGGCGTGGAGCGGCTGACGTCCACCTTGGTGATGAAGAACCTGAAGTCCAACGCCGGTCCGCCGGTCTAGGCGGGGCTTATGCCCGCCGGCTTAGCTGACCGGACGGACGTGGACGATGATCACCTGGGTGTCCTTGCCGCCGTCGTACCGCAGGCCGTAGTTGACGTCGAGCCCGGTGGACCCCGAGGTGATGGAGAAGTCGCTCTTGGAGCCCGGGTCCGCCTGCGTGCGGCGAAATCAGCGGGGAAACGCGAAGCCACGTACTTCCTGACGGCGGAGACAGGTTGATTTTGCCCGAGTCCTTGGTGTTCGGTTGTTGGCTATTCCGCCAGCAGGCCGGTGGTCCGGTAGGGGATCACTTCGCGGAGGAACATGCTGGTAGAGGTCCGGACGATGCCCGGGCACAGCCGGATTTCCTCGGATACCCGGTAAAGATCATCGGGGCTGGTGGCCACCACGCGGATCAACAGGTCGGTATCGCCCGCAGGGGCATGGCATTCCAACACCTCCGGGATTTTCCGCAATGCCGCGATAGCCTCGTTCAGGTGGCTCTGGTCCAGCTCGGCGCTGACAGCGGCGGCCACGCCGCGCCCCAGCGCGGCCGGAAGCACCCTGCTGCTGTTGGGCCGCAGGGCGCCGGACGCCGTCATCCGCTCCAGGCGGCTTTGCACCGTGCCGCGGGCCAGGCCCAGCTTTTGCGCCAGCACCATGATGGGAACGCGGGGGTCAGAGTCCAAGGCATGCAGTATCCGTTTGTCCGTGGCGTCCAGTTCCTGCAATCTGATCATTTCCTGTCGGTGTGAGTCCCGCGGATTGGTCAGACTGACCAAACGAAGTTCTACGGGTTGTCCCAACTGTAGGGTGTCTGCTGAAATTGTGGCAACAAGGGCAAAGCTACCGCTGACTCCCGCAGGCTACAGGCTCCCGGCACACCACCTGGGCTACTGGACACCGCTTCCCGCAAGGAAGCCGCCGCTGATTGACGCTTGTTCACACCTCGGTCATTGAAGCAAACAAGCAAGAGCCCCTGAGCTACCGATGCACGTCGGATTCCCGAAGTCATCGGTAGCTGAGGGGCTCTTGCCGTTGTCCGCGCACGCCTGCCTCCCGCATAGGGTGGATCCATGACCTCCGCCGGCCGCTTTGCCCCCAGCCCTTCCGGGGAACTCCATGTGGGAAATCTTCGGACTGCCGTCCTGGCATGGCTGTTTGCCCGCTCGTCCGAGCGGAACTTCCTGCTCCGCGTGGAAGACCTGGACAGGGCCCGGTCCGGCGCCGAAGCGGAGCAGCTGCGCGACCTGGCGGCCATCGGCGTGACCTGGGATGGCGAGGTGGTCCGCCAAACTGCCCGGGGCCCCCTGTATGCGGCAGTGATTTCCCGGCTCCAGGCCGCCGGCCTCACCTATGAATGCTTCTGCACCCGGCGTGAAATCCAGGAGGCACCCTCTGCGCCGCACGCGCCGCAGGGCACCTATCCGGGGACGTGCCGGAACCTGGACCCCGCGGAGCTGGAGTTCAAGCGCTCCACCCGGCCCGCTGCCGTGCGGCTTCGCGCGGGCGTCAGGGAGTATACGGTCCACGATGTGCTGCACGGGGCCTACACCGGGACGGTGGACGACTTTGTCCTGCGCCGGAATGACGGCGTGACCGCGTACAACCTGGCGGTGGTGGTGGACGACGCCGAGCAGGGAATCGACCAGGTGGTCCGCGGCGACGACCTACTGGCCTCCACTCCGCGGCAGGCCTACCTCGCCTCACTCCTTGATATTCCTGCTCCGGAATATGCGCACGTTCCGCTGGTGTTGAATTCCGACGGCCTGCGGCTGGCCAAGCGGGACGGCGCGGTAACGCTGGGCGACCTCGCGGCAGAGGGCTTTCCTCCGCAGGCGGTCCGCGACCGGCTGTTGGAGTCGCTGGGACTTCCCGCCGGGCCGCTGAGCCAAGTGTTGACTGCCTTCGACCCGGCGGCGCTGCCGCGCAAGCCGTGGGTGTGGCGCGGGATGGCTGCTGCCGGCGCCAGCTGAAACATACGCTCCAGTCGTCAACTTTTGTTGACACACCTTCATTTCGTCAACTAAAGTTGACGGCATGGAGGTGGAGCGGATGAAGACGCTGGTGGGATCAATGGACGGAATGGGGCCCGCGGAGGCGCTGCACGCTGTGGCGGAGTTGCAGAAGGAAGTGAACCGCACCGAATCGTCGCTCGTCCGGAGTGCCCGGCAGGCCGGATTGTCCTGGGAAGCGATTGCACTGTGCCTCGGTGTCAGCAAACAGGCCGTGCACCGGAAATACGGCAAGCAATAGGTGCCGGGCCAGCCTAGGCTTGGGACATGTCTGAAGAGCACTCCGCAGAGCACGCCCCCGCACCCAAATTCACGGTCGAAACCGCCAAGGTCCTGGCCGAGGTGGCCCACAACCGCCAGAAGGACAAGCTGAAGCGGCCTTACCGGGAACACGTCATCGCCGTCGGTGACGCCCTGGCGGACTTCGACGACGACATCAGGATTGCGGGCTACCTGCACGATATCGCCGAGGACACACCAATGACCCGCCAGGCCCTGCTGGACATGGGCGTCTCCGAACGGGCGGTGGAGATCATTGAGCGGGTTACCAACCGGCTTCACAGCAACCCGGACGATTACCAGTCAGGCATGCGCGAGATCGCCGCGCACCACGACGCCGCGTTGGTGAAGATCGCGGACAACGCCCACAACTCACTCCCGGAGCGGGTCCAGGCGCTGGCGGAGAAATGGCCGGACAAGCCGCCGGTCACCAAATACCGCGACGCCCGGCCGGTCCTCTACGCCGCCGTCGAGCCGGAGGAGGTCAGGAAGATCCTGGCCCGGGTGAATCCTTCGCTGCTGAAGGAGCTTGAGGCGGCACCCGCTACGGCTGCAGGGGAGCTGTAGTTTCTGCTTCCAGCTTTTCGAGGGCGTGATGGAGCCGCTCCGCACCGCGGCGCTCGTCGATGACAATGGACGCGCCAAGCGCCAGCACTACCACCAGCAGGCACACCGGGACGGAAACGCCGGCCGCGGCCAGGCCCACTGCAGCGGCCAGCACCAACAGCACGCCGACGGCGACGGTAATAACCGTGCGGTCCGCGCCGACCATCACGCTGTACAGCCACGTCAGCGCGCCCTTGAACAGCGCCACAGGTATGGCGATGATGGCGACGGCGGCCGCCGCGCTGATCTGCGCCTCGTGGTCGATGTAGTAGGCCGCCACGTGCAACCCGGCGCCCGTGGCCGCAATCGCGGCGAAGATGGGAATGTGTCCGTAGCCGAAAAGGAATGACCGGTGCCGGCGCAGGTGCAGCGCACGTCCGGCGGGCAGCATGAAGTAGATCCACCACATGCCGAAGGCGAGGGCGGTGCCGCCGAAGCCCACCAGTGCTGCGTCCACGCTCCAGCCGTGGTGGGCCACTATGGCCCGGAGCGTTTCGATGGCTCCGATGAGGCACTCACCCAGGGCGATGATCGCCAGCAGTCCGTACCGCTCCGCGATGTGGTGGGCGTGCCACGGTGTCCTGGCCTTGCGCTCTGCGGCGTAGGGGGTGGCCATCTCCAGCACGATCAGCGGAATGATCATCATGAACGTAGTGGGAACATCCGCTTCGATGAAGAGCACCGCAATCCACCCCAGCTGCACCACGGCCAGGTACTTCGCGTAGCGAAGACAGGTGTCCCGGCGGGCCGGATCCTGCCGTGCCGCCCGGAGCCATTGGGAAACCAGGGCGAGACGCATGATCACGTAGCCGCCCACGATCACGGCGTTGTCTACGTGCTTTCCCTCCACCAGTGAATCGAACATGGGCTCAATGCCCATGGCGAGGATCAGGACACCCACGATCTGGATCATGGTGACCGTCCGGAAAATCCAGTCATCGGTGTCGTACGCGCTGGCGAACCAGGTGAAGTTGATCCACGCCCAGGTCACAGCGAACATCGCGAAGGCGAACCCCAGCAGGCCGGGGAGGAAGTGTGCTTCCGCGACGTCGTGGGCGAACTGGCTGCCGGCCACTCCAAAGGCGATGACAAAGGTCAGGTCGAAAAAGAGTTCAAGCGGTGTGGCGGCCCGGTGCTTCTCATACGGGTCGCGGCCGCCCATGCGTGCCATCGCATGGCGGAGGGGATTGGTGGACATAAGTAAAAGTTACACGCGGCCCAGGGCGTCGATATCTTCGAGGAAGTCCTGGTGGACTTCGGCGCTGACGGTGGTGCGGGTTTCGGCGATGGCATCGAGGTAGTCCTGGGTGGAGGGCCCCTTGCGTACCGCCTCACGGACGGAAACCGTGCCGCCGGAAGCCAGCCCGCCGTCGTCGTACACTGCTTTTTCCAGCGCCCGCTGGGAGGCGCTGCGGGCGGCGTATTCGATATCCGCGGGGGAGAAGCCTTCGGTGCGGTCCACGAGGAGTTCGACGTCCACGGCATCCACCACGGTGGCCGGGATGAAGCGCTGCCACATGGCTTCGCGGGCCTGGCGGTCAGGCAGGCCGATGGGGATGACATAGTCGAAGCGGCCGTGGCGCAGGAAGGCGGTGTCCAGGGCGCGGATGAAGTTGGTGGCGCAGACCAGCAGGCGGCCGGGCTGCTCGCGGAAGGCCGGGATGATTTTGAGGAGTTCGTTGGTGACGCCCTGCAGGGGTGAGGGCGGGTCGCCGGCGCGTTGGGAGGCGATCTCCTCCACTTCGTCGATGAACACTACGGCGTGTTCGAGTTCGGCGATTTCGAGGAAGGTCTCGCGCAGGGCGCCGGCCAGGCCTTGGGGGTCGGCGGCGAGGCGGGACGGGAAGACTTCGACGAACGGCCACTCGAGGCGGGAGGCGATGGCTTTGGCGAACGTGGTTTTGCCGGTGCCGGGCGGGCCGAAGAGGACCACGGCGCGTGGCGGGACGACCCCGAATTCGTCGGCGAGATCGGCCTCGGCGAGGGGAAGGACGAGGCGGCGTTCCAGGAGTTCCTTCTCCTTGCGCATGCCGGCCACGTTTTCCCAGAGGTCGCGGGCCAGGACGCGGCCGCCGAGCTGGCCGAGGGCGGTGAGTTCCTGGCGTTGGACGGGGATGGTGCGTTCAAAGTAGCGGAGGTTTTTCTTCAGGGCGAAGCCGCGGCCCAGGAAGGCTTCGACGCGGGTTTCGGATTCGGGCATGAGGGCGGAGAGTTTGTTGAGTCCGTGCGGGGCCATGCGGTTTTCGACGGCGGCGAGCAGGGAGGTGCCGATGCCGCGGCCGCGGTATTCGGGCAGGGTGGCAAGGAAAACGATCCAGCCTTGGTCGTGTGCGGCACGGCCGACGGCGGCGCCCACCACCTGGTCGCCCTGCACCGCTACAACGGCATGGTCCTTTTCGCAGGATGCAAGGACCTCGGAAAGGGCGTAGACCGGCTCGACGTTGTGGGACTTCAGGGTCTCCCAGAGGTGCAGGATCCCGTCCAGGTCTGATGAGTGGAAGTCCCTGATCCGCCAGTTGGTCATACCGTCTCCCGGTCTGTTCGTCGTTGAACGCACGTGGTGCGCGCCGCGGTGATGAGCTGCACAGGAAGCATATGCGATCCGTCCCCGCGGGGACGTTGCCGCCCGGTTGCATGACGTTTTGAGGGGGCCGGTTGGGTAGGGAATTCCGTTGAGGGTCCCCCGCCCGAGGAGTAGCGTGACTGGCATCACTCAAAACCCGTTCAGGAGCCATCATGCCAATTCTGGGACGCCGGGCAGCCGCAATAACAGCCGCGCTGGCGATGAGCGTGACCACCGGTGCCATGGCAAATCCGGCCCTTGCCCATCCACGGCAGGCGGACAGCACCGAAAAGACCCCCACCGCCGAGGGCTATGGCGGAGCTGTCAGCACCGTGGATCCGGACGCATCAGCTGCCGCCATCGAAGTCCTTCGCAAGGGCGGCAACGCGGTCGACGCCGCTGTCGCCGCAGCAGCCACCCTTGGAGTCACCGAGCCCTACTCCGCCGGCATCGGCGGCGGCGGCTACTTTGTGTACTACGACGCGGAGTCCGGTGAGGTCAGCACCATCGACGGCCGCGAGACGGCGCCGGCTGCGATGCCTGCTGATGCATTCATCGACTTTTCCACCGGAAAGCCCTACAACTTCACGCCCGAACTGGTGACCAGCGGGGTTTCCGTCGGCGTTCCGGGCACTGCGGCTACCTGGGAACGTGCGCTGAAGCGCTGGGGAAATTTCAGCCTGGAAGAGGCGCTGGAGCCGGCTATCGAGGTGGCCGAGGATGGGTTCGAAGTCGACGCCACGTTCCAGCTTCAGACGGATGAAAACAAGGCGCGGTTCTCTGCCTTCCCGTCCACCAGTGAGCTTTACCTTCCCGGCGGTGAAGCACCCGCGGTCGGGTCCGTGTTGAAGAACCCCGACCTTGCGGAGACGTACCGGCTGCTTGCCGAGGACGGTGTCGATGCCTTCTACAACGGCCCGCTCGCGGAGGAGATCGCGGCCACTGTGCAGGAACCGCCCAAGACAGCCACCACTGCTTTGCCTGTGCCTAAGGGCTTCATGACCACCGAGGACCTGGCGGACTACCGTGTCCTGGACCAGGACCCCACGCACGTGAACTACCGCGGCTACGACGTCTATGGGATCGCGCCCTCCAGCAGCGGCGGAACAACTGTTGGCGAGGCGCTAAATATTCTTGAGCCGTTCGACCTGCCGGACCTGGTGAAAGGCAACGGCATCGCCGGGAACCAAGCGGCCGTCCTGCACCACTACCTCGAAGCCAGCGCTCTCGCCTTCGCCGACCGCGCGAAGTACGTGGGTGATCCCGCCTTCGTTGATGTTCCCACCGGGGAACTCCTGGATCCCGTCTTCGGCAAGGAGCGGGCCTGTGGGATCGACCCACTGAAGGCAGCCCCGAAGCCCGTGGCGGCCGGGGATGTGGAGGATTACGACGGCACGTGCGGGCTTGATCCTGCAGCGGCCGGTGATGACAAGGACACCGAGAACATTAACACCACCAACCTCACCGTCTCCGACAAGTGGGGCAACATTGTGGAGTACACGCTCACCATCGAGCAGACCGGGGGATCGGGGATCGTGGTTCCCGGCCGCGGCTTTATCCTGAACAATGAGCTCACGGACTTCTCCACCGTTTACAGCGAAACCGACCCCAACCGGATCCAGCCCGGCAAACGGCCCCGTTCGTCCATGTCGCCCACCATCGTGCTGAAGGACGGCGATCCGTTCCTGGCTCTTGGTTCACCCGGCGGCTCAACGATCATCACCACCGTGCTGCAGACGCTGGTCAACCGGATCGACCTGGGGATGAGCATTGAGGACGCCCTGGCTGCCCCGCGCGCGTCCCAGCGGAACACCCTCAACGTCACTGCCGAGCAGGCCTTTATCGACTCGCCATCCGGCAAGGTCCTCTCTGCGCAGTACGGTCATACCTTCGCCGCTGCCGGCAAGGCTGGAACCTCCGCCGCGGAAATTGGGGCGGCGACAGCCATCGAGTTCAGCCGGGACGGCCAGTCCGTCACCGCGGTAGCCGAACCCGTAAGGCGCGGAGGAGGGTCCGCGATGGTGGTGAAACCGTCACGGTAATCCGAAACTGAAGGACCCATAACGACGGCGGCACCCCCGGTTCTGCAGTCCAGAACCGGGGGTGCCGCCGTCGTGCGCCTGAAGCGGGGCTACTTCTTGAAGGTGTCCGCGGGCGGGTTGGCAACCACAGGCGAGAGGCCGGTGTGGCCCTCGCGGGTTTCGGCGATCTCGTGGATGCGCTTGCGGCAGGCGAACCAGCCGAAGACCATCAGGACCGAGGCGATCGCTGTGACGAGCATGGTGAGCGGGGATTCGATGAAGACCATCACCAGCACGCCCACCAGGAAGAGGAGCGAGAGGTAGCCGGTGTAGGGCGCGCCGAACATCCGGAAGGAGGGGCGTTCGAGCCAGCCTTTGTCGGCCCAGCGCTTGAGCTGGATCTGGCAGAGCACAATGGTGGCCCAGGTCATGATGATGCCCACGGAGGCGATGTTGAGCACGATTTCGAAGGCCTGCGCGGGGACGAGGTAGTTCAGCGGTACACCCAGGAGGGACACGCCGGCGGTGATGGCGATGCCGCCGTAGGGGACGCCGGCTTTGTTCATCCGGGAGGCGAACTTGGGGGCGGAGCCGTTCACGGACATGGAACGAAGGATCCGGCCGGTGGAGTAGAGCCCGGCGTTCAGCGAGGACAGGGCCGCGGTGAGGACCACGAGGTTCATGATGACGTCCACGCCCTGGATGCCGATGGAGCCGAAGAACGTCACGAACGGGCTGACGCCCTTTTGGTAGGAGGTGTAGGGGAGCAGCAGGGCCAGCAGGATGACGGAACCGACGTAGAACACGGCGATGCGGAAGACCACCGAGTTGATCGCCTTGGGCATGATCTTTTCAGGGTTCTCGGTTTCACCGGCCGCGGTGCCCACCAGCTCAATCGAAGCGTAGGCGAACAGGACGCCCTGCATGAGGATGATCATGGGCAGCAGGCCGTTGGGGAAGATCCCGCCATTATCTGTTAGGAGGCTGATGCCCACTTGCTGGCCGTCCACCGGGGTGCCGAAGATGACGAAGTAGGTGCCGACGATGAGGAAGATGACCAGCGCGGCGACCTTGATCAGGGCGAACCAGAATTCCATTTCGCCGAAGACTTTCACCGAGACCAGGTTTAGTGCCAGGACCACAACGAGGGCGATCAGGGCCCAGGCCCACTGCGGGACATCGGCCATCCAGGGGATGTAGTTGCCGAAGAAATGCATGTAGAGGGCGGCGGCGGTGATGTCCACAATGGTGGTGGTGGCCCAGTTGATCCAGTAGAACCAGCCGGAGACGAAAGCGGCCTTCTCACCGAAGAATTCACGGGCGTAGGACACGAACGAGCCCGAGGAGGGCCGGTGCAGGACCAGTTCGCCCAGCGCGCGGAGGATCAGGAACGCGAAGAAACCGCACACGGCGTAGGCGATGACCAGGGACGGGCCCGCGGCGTTGAGCCGGCCGCCGGCGCCCAGGAACAGGCCGGTACCGATCGCACCGCCGATCGCGATCATCTGGATCTGCCGGGGCTTCAGGTTCTTGTGGTAGCCCTTGTCCTCGGCATGCAGCGCCGTCTCGGAGGCGTGCGCATGGCCGCCGTCGATGAGGTGGTCGGGTATGGGGGAGTTGGTCATTGGGGAGTCCTTACTTGCTGAGGTTCGCGAGGCGTTCGGGGCTGAGGAGTTCCTGGAGCTGGGTGTCCGTGAGGAGCCCGTGTTCCAGGACCAGCTCGGCCACGCCCTTGCCGGTGGCGAGTGCTTCCTGCGCGATGGCGGTGGCGGTGGCGTAGCCCAGGTGGGGATTGAGGGCGGTGACCAGGCCGATGGACTGCTCCACCGTGCGGCGGAGGTGTTCGGTGTTGGCGGTGATGCCGCGGATGCAGCGGGCCGTGAGGGTGCGGCAGGCTGCTTCCAGGTGGGAGATGCTCTTGTGGAGGCTGTGGACAATGACGGGTTCGAAGGCGTTGAGCTGGAGCTGCCCGGCTTCGGCGGCCATGGTGATGGTGACGTCGTTGCCAACCACCTCGTAGGCCACCTGGGAGACCACTTCCGGGATCACCGGGTTGATCTTGCCGGGCATGATGGAGGAGCCGGACTGGACTGCCGGCAGGTTGATCTCACCGAAGCCGGCGCGCGGGCCGGAGGAGAGCAGGCGGAGATCGTTGCAGATCTTGGACAGCTTTACGGCCACGCGCTTGAGCACGCCGGAGAGGTGCACGAACGCGCCCACGTCCTGGGTGGCTTCAATGAGGTCGACGGCGGTGACCAGCGGCAGGCCGGTGATGTCGGCCAGGTGCCGGCAGGCTGCCTCGGCGTAGCCGGCGGGTGCGTTCAGGCCGGTGCCGATGGCGGTGGCGCCGAGGTTGATCTCGTGGATCAGCAGTTCGGCCTCGGCGAGGCGGAGCCGGTCCTCGCCGATGGTGATGGCGTAGGTGCCGAATTCCTGGCCCAGTGTCATGGGGACTGCGTCCTGCAGCTGGGTGCGGCCCATCTTGACTACTGTGCGGAATTCCAGCGCCTTTGATGCGCAGGCTTCCTCGAGTTCGGCCAGGGCGTCCAGCAATTCCCGGGCGGCGAAGATGGTGCCCAGCTTCACGGCGGTGGGGTACACGTCGTTGGTGGACTGGGACAGGTTCACGTGGTCGTTGGGGTGCAGCCTTGTGTAGTCGCCCTTGGGGTGGCCCAGGATTTCCAGCGCCCGGTTGGCGATGACCTCGTTCGCGTTCATGTTCGACGACGTCCCGGCACCGCCCTGGATCACGTCCACCACAAATTGATCGGCGAGCTTGCCGTCGAGGATGTCCTGGCAGGCCTGTTCGATCGCGTCCGACCGTTCCGCGTCCAGAAGTCCGAGTTCACGGTTGGTGCGTGCTGCGGCGAGCTTGACTGCTGCCAGTCCGCGGACCAGGTGCATGTTGGAGGACAACTTCTGGCCGGTAATGGGGAAGTTCTCCACAGCCCGGAGCGTGTGCACGCCCCAGTAGGCGTTGGCAGGGACGTCGCGGTCTCCGAGCAGGTCGTGTTCGGACCGGATACCCGTTTGGGCGGGGTTCTCGGCAGTGTCGGTGGTTGTCATGTGTCCTTACAGGGCTTCGTTGACGGGTTTGGACGGTCAGTTCAAGAAGTCGGTTGCCTGGAGCAGGCCCACCTGGTGGCCGCCGCCGAGCACCGGGGCGGTAGCGATTCCGGCGAGCGGTGCGGTGTCGATCCCCAGTACCTCAAGCAGCTTCACGGCGGCCGGCATCCGGGCCCGGTCGCCGCCGTCGGAAATCTTTACGGCAACGGCGCTGCCGTCGGCCAGGCCCACCAGCTGCACGCCTTCAAAGCCGTCCTTGGCCACCGAGCCCGGGAGCAGGCGCATCAGGCCGGTGACGTCGCGGCCTTCCCCGGCCACCATTTCGGGGTGGCGCTGCATGGCGAGTCCGACGGCGGCTTCCGCACTTGGTGAAGCCGACCCGCCGTCGTGGTCCGTCGCTTGGAAGTCCGCGGCAGCGCGCGCGATGAGCCCGAAGGCGCGTGCCATGCCGCGGAGCGTCAGGGCAAACAGGGGAGTGCCGCACCCATCGGTGCTGCGGGCGGCTGGTTCCTCGCCCGTGAGGTCACGGACGGTTTCGGCAACCAGCTGTTGCAGGGGGTGGGACGGGTCGAGGTAGCCCTGGACCGGCCAGCCGTTGATCACGCAGGTGGCAGCCATGGCGGCGTGCTTGCCGGAGCAGTTCTGGGTGAGCTGGGTGGGGCCGCCGCCGTTGCGCAGCCATTCCTCCCGCTCGTTCACGCCGTAGGGCAGGTCGGTGCTGTTTTCGAAGTGGCTGACGCTGAGCCCGTGCATGTCGAGGATTTGCAGTGCACCTTCGCGGTGCTCCGCTGCGCCTGAGTGGCTTGCGGCGGCCAGGGCAAGGAGGCTGGCCGGCAGCTCAAGCCCGGCCCGGAGCATGGCGACGGCCTGGAGCGGTTTCAAAGAGGAGCGGGGATAAAACGGGGCCAGGGGGTTCCCGGCGGCTGCCACTGTGGATCCGTTGGCTGCGATGGCGATTGCGGAGCCGTAGTGCACGCTTTCCACCAGGCCGTCGCGGACGGCCGCAACCAAGGGCTCATGGGTGGGAAGCAGTACACCGGCGCGGGCAGCGGAAAACACAGGGGAGGGCATGGGGTCCTTGGGTGGTTGCGTATGCGTTTAGTTATTGAGGATGGAGTCGAGGGCAACGCCCACGGCCTGCAGGTGAGAGGCCATGGCGGCACGGGCTTTTTCGGCCGAGCCTTCCTCGATGGCGGCCAGGATTTCCTGGTGTTCCACATCGGAAGCATGCTGGCGGTCCGCCACCATGTTCAGAGTTTCGGACTGGTGGGCCAGGGCGCCGCGGATGTCCGCCACCACGCTGGCAAACACTTTGTTGCCGCTGGCACGTGCAATGGCAGCGTGAAAGCTCGAGTCCAGGGCTACCCAGGATTCCGGGTCGGTTTCGGTGGCCATCGCGGCAACGATGTGGCGCAGTGTTTCCAGCTCCTCGTCGCTGCGCCGTTCCGCGGCCAGGCCGGCCGCGGGAACTTCGATGTGCGGGCGTGCCTCGGTCAAATCCCGCGCCGAATACTGGCCCAGGGTGAGGTCGTTGGCCACCTTATTGGCGACGACGAATGTCCCCTTGCCCGTTTTGGTCACCGTGAGGCCCAAGGCAGTGCAGGAGCGGAGCGCTTCCCGGATGACTGACCGGCTCACCCCGTACTGCTGGGAGAGGATTGCCTCCGAGTTGAGCTTGCCGCCCACTTCCAGCCGCCCTGACTCGATGTCCTGCCGGATGGCGTTGAACACTGCCTCGGCAGCACTCAGCCGTGCGAGCGGAAAGGGAGCAGGCTGTCCTGCTGTCCGGCTGTCTGACAGGTTCACCCTCTCAATATGGCACGGGTCACAAGTCGTGTCAATTGTCCTTTGCCGAGAGACCCCGCGAATGGGCCTTCCTTCCAGTGCCGCACTCGTCCATGCGCCGGAACGTTCGTGCCGGTATCCGTGTTGACATGCCCTCGGGCGGGAGTAGCATTCAGGGGAAAGCCTTAATCGGAACGTTCGTGCCTGAAGGGGTTTGTCATCAAGCCGTCCTTTTCCATCCAGCTCGCCGCCGAAGTCCGGGCCCGACGCCGCGTCCTCCGGCTGACGCAGCAGGATCTCGCCCAACTGGCGGGCGTGTCAGAGCGGTTTGTCCGGTTCGTGGAGCAAGGAAAACCAAGTGTTCAGCTGGACTCGCTGCTGGCACTGCTGGATACCCTCGGCCTGGAACTGCAGCTTGCCACCCGCAGTTCTGCCGCCCGCCATGGCGCGGCGGCAGGTTCACGGGAGGCACGGCCGTGAGGCATCGCATCGCCGATATCTACAAGGCGGGTGTGCTCGCCGCGCGGCTTGAGCGGCACGACGGCGGCACCAGGTTCAGCTATCTGGCACGCTACCTCGCCTCCGGTGGTCCCGCCGTCGCCACCTCGCTGCCGCTCACGAGCGAGCCTGTCCTCTCCGGGGCGGGGGCCGCCCCGCCCTATTTCACCGGGCTGCTGCCGGAGGGCCGCCGGCTCAACGCCCTGCGCCGTTCCATTAAAACCAGCGCCGACGATGACCTGTCCCTGTTGATCGCCGCTGGTGGAAATCCGGTGGGGGACGTCCAGATCGTGGGGCACGGGGAACCCTTGAACCGGGAGGAGCACGCGGTCCAGCTGGATCCGCAACGGTCCTTGGATTTTGACCAGTTGCTCGGCGACCCCGACCTCATCGATCCCGTAGCCCTGGCCGGTGTGCAGGACAAGCTGTCCGCCGGAATGATCTCGGTTCCAGTGGCGAGTACCGGGCGGCAGTACATCCTGAAACTCAATGCGCCCGAGTTCCCGCACGTGGTGGAGAACGAATTCGTGATGTTCCGCTACGCCGCCAAGCTCCGGATACCGTTGAGCCGCGTCGAGCTGATCCGGGATGTTGGCGGCCGGCCGGGGCTGCTGGTGGAGCGCTTTGACCGTGTGCGCGGGCCGAAGATGCAGCCGGGACCGGGCCCCGACGACGCGCGGCGGTTGGCGGTCGAGGATGGGGCGCAGGTGCTGAACCTCTACCCGGCGGACAAGTACAACGTGGGATACGGCCAGGTCTGCCATGCGCTCGCGGACTACTGCTCGGCGCCCCTTCCCGCTCTCCGGAACCTGGCTATCCAGGCCGCATACGCCTGGCTGACCGGCAACGGGGACCTGCACGCGAAGAACATTTCGATGGTCCAGCAGCCGCATGGGGAGTGGACCATTGCCCCGGTGTACGACATCCCCTCCACCGTGGTCTACGGCGACAAGACCCTTGCGTTGACTATCAACGGGAAGCGGACAGGGATCTCACGCCGTCATTTCCTTGGGTGGGCCACGGACCTGGGACTCGCTGACCGCGCGGCCGCCCAGATTGTGGAGATCGCATTGAAGGCGTCGGGACCTTTGATCGCGGATCTGGAATCCGGTACGGCTTTCCGGAGCCTGGGGCCTTCCGGGCAGGCAGCTAACGACGGCGGCGCCTCGCCGTTTCCGGATATGGTCACCAGGGCGTGGGTCAAGGAGCTGAAGCACCGCCGCAGGTTGATGGAAGGCTGACCTTGCGGTTCAGCTGCCCTCGTACCACCGCAGGACACGGAGCGCGCGGAGGGTGTTCCAGCGGCTTGGCTGACCGTCGCCGTCTTCGAGCGGGAAGTGGACCTGCCCCGGGTGGGTGTTTTCCAGCAGCCACGTGCCGTCCGGCTGCTCCTTGGACCGCACTGCCTCGACGGCCTCGTCCATACGCTTGTCGGGGCTGCCGCCGGCGGCGCGGAAGTAGTCGAGTCCGCGGAGCACATCATAGAACCAGCGGGTGGGGTAGGAGAACTGCAGCCAACCGCCGTTGATAAGTTCGCCAGTGGACCGGTGCCGGAGCAGCCCGCGCTCCAGCAGGTATTCCTCGCCGCGGCGCCGCGCCGCCCGTGATTCCGGTCTTCCCCCGGTCGCCTGCTCGTATTCCAGGAGCCCCTCAAGGACGCAGATCGTGGTGTGGAAGGACGACCGGGTGGACCCTCGCTCCGCTTCACAGTTCCAGCCGCCGTCGGCCAGTTGTTCGCCGGTCAGCCGCTCCACTACCCCGTCCACGTTCTCTCCGAAGTAGGCACCCAGCGCCGCCACCATGCCGTTGATGCAGGGCTCAACTTCCCCGTCGAAGAAGAGCTGGTTGCCCTCCTCCCAGCGGCTGTTGTCATGGACCAGGGCGATGGCACAACGCGCTTCCGGGCTGCGGGGGTCAAGGCCGAAGTCCCGCAGGAGCAACAGGCTATAGGTGGTCGCCGTCCAGGGCTGGCTGTCGGGGTCGTCGTCGTTCGCTGGCCAGTACGTTCCCCCGGCCCATTGTCCGTCCTTGTCCTGAAGCGCCAGGAGCCCGGCACCCCAGCCCTCGGTGGCAACCCGCTCCCGCTCAACCCGAATCTCGTCAGGCGAAGCGTCCGTGAGGTCGCGCAGGACCTGCCAGCGGATGGCGGGATCGCCGTCGAGCAGCCAATCGAGCACAGCCAGTGGCGCTGTTCGCTCAGAGGTGCTGGATGCCCGCCCGCTGCATGGCGTCCTTGTAGATCTCCACGTTCTTGGCCAACAGCTCTTCCTGTTTGGCTTCGGAGACAGCAAAGGCCCGGCCCCCGAGGGCCGTGGCCTTGTAAACCTTGATGCCGCTGTTCTTCAGCGACGAATGGTAGGTCTTCTCGAACAGGGTGAGGAAGGTGGAGGCGTCAGTACCGTGGGCGATGATGGCCGAAACGCGGGAGTTGATCTTGAGGAACTGGCGGAAGGGCCGCAGTCCATCAGTCTTTTCCTGCACGCTGAGCGCAGAGGGCATGCCCGCGTCCCGGACCCAGGGGTAGGCGTTCCACGGCATCACGTAGCGGGACTCCAGCTCAGCAAGCTCGTAAATCTGTGTGGCCCGGCGGGCCGCTTCGTCATCGTTGTAGTGCGAGACGAAGCCGGACTCGGTGCCTTTCCCGGGGCTGACCTGCAGGCTGACGATCCGGCATTCATCTTCGTCGTGCACCGGGTCGATGTAGGGGACGGTGGAGCCCGGCTTCTTTTCCATCAGTTCGTCGCAAAGCTGGGTTACCTTCGCGATGTTCGGTTCCTGTAGCAGGGCTTTCTTTTCGTCCCAGTCAATCGTCACGATTTCTCCCTCAGCAGCAAGGCGTCCAGAATCAGGCGTCTTAGGCCACTCTACGCTTCCGGGCTTGGGGCTGGGCAGGGGAAGTTCAGTCTCCCTTCTGCGGAGGACACTGCCCTCATGCTCCTGACCGCGCCTGATGGACACGCTTGAGCGCTTTGGCCCGGCGCCGTAACGGAACCATGCTGTTCAATGTAGGGATGCAGTTCACCAGGAAGGGCTTGAAAGACGACGGTTTTACGGGCTTCAGGCCGTTCAGGGAGATGGACTCCATGCGGGTCCCGCAGGGAACGGGGGTCTTCGCCGTTTTAAGGCCGGAGGGGTTCCACCCGGATTTCCTGAAGAAGAGCACCGCCGGTGTCTTCAAAAAGAAGGACCCGTCACTGCCGGAGCCCGAGCTCAGCGCCGCGTGGGTGGAGGCCGCCGTCGTCCTGTACGTGGGCAAGGCCGGCCCGGGAAGCAAAGGAAACCGCGGCCTCAGGCGGCAGATCCAGGAGTTCCTGGACTTCGGGCGGGGCAAGCCGCCGGGGCACTGGGACGGCCGGCTGGTCTGGCAGCTCAAGGATGCCGGGAAGCTGCTGATTGCCTGGAAGGAACTGCCTCCGGAAGGCCTCAACCGGGCCGAAGCGGACTACCACACAGCCTTCGTGGAGGAGTTTGGGAAACTGCCGTTCGCCAACCTCGTGCGGGCCCGGACCAAAAACTGAACCAGCAGAACACCGAACCAACGGGCTAAGCCGGGCCTCGGAGCCGTTCCATCTCACGCCGGTCCTTCTTGGTGGGCCGGCCGGCGCCGCGGTCCCGCTGCGGCAGGCCAAGGGCCGGGGCGACAGGACGCGGCGGGGTGTGGTCGGTGAAGCAGTGGGAGGCGGCCTCCGCGCCGACGCGTTTGTTGATCAGGCGGCGCACCTCCAGGGTCCGCTCATACCCGGACATTTTCACCGTCACGGTGTCGCCGTTGACTACTGTCGCTGATGCCTTCGCCGGGCTGCCGTTCAAACGGACATGTCCCGCACGGCAGGCAGCAGTCGCCGCGGAGCGGGTCTTGTAGGCGCGGATGGCCCACAACCACGCATCAATACGGACGCTGGCGGGGGAGGCAGGAAGGCTGGTCATGGCTGGCACCGAGTATAGCGCCGCCCACCCGGCTCACGGTGCCGCCAGGGCCGCCGGCTACTCCACCCGAACGCTGACCCGTTGGACCATGTTGTTGCCCAGCCCCTGGTAGTTCCAGTTCTGCTCCAGGGGCTGGGTGGCGCCGCTTCCATCCGTGGCGCGGCACGCGAGCTCGTGTTCGCCCGGATCCGCCACCCAGGGCAGCGTCCATTTCCGCCAGGCAAAACCACCCGCAGGTTCTTCCAGGTGCGCGGGCAACCACGTGCCGTCGATGCCCACTGCAACGGCAGTAACGGCGGCCTGCCCGGACCAGGCCCTGCCCTGAAGCATCACGGGACCCCGCTGCAGCACCCGCTTGCGCGTGAAGAAGTCCGGGATACCCGGCGGAACCATCAGCGAACGCACCCTGATCCGTGCAGCCGGCGTGCCGACGTCGTCCGCTGAATCCTGGTAACGGTAGGCGACGTGCTGCTGGTACCCCTCAAACGGCGCCGTGACAACATCGATGGACTCCAGCCACTTCACGCTGGCCATGCCGTACCAGCCCGGGACCACCAGCCGGAGCGGGTAGCCGTGCTGGGGCGGCAGCTCGCTGCCGTTCATCTTGTAGGCAAGGACGACGTCGGCACGCATCGCTTCGCGGATCGGCAGGCTCCGGGCGTAGCGCTGGGTGACGCCGCCCTGGATCCCGGCATCGGCGCCGGTGAACACCACCTCGACGGCGTGCGGGAGAATTCCGGCCTTCCCCAGGAGATAAGCGAGCGGAACGCCCGTCCATGCGGCAGTCCCCACGCCTTCCATGATCCACGGCTGGCTGAGGGGCCGCGGTTTCAGGAGCGAGCGGCCGTTGCCCGCACACTCAAGGGTGACCGGAACGGTGATGGCCGGATCCTTGCGCAACGCCGCCATGCTCAGCTCAAGCGCCCGCTCCACCGCGCCGGTGATCCGCAGGTGCCAGTGCGCGGGATCGATGTCCGGGATGTCGAAGTGGGTGAGCACGTAGTGAAGGCCCGGGGGAGTGATGCCGCGGCGGAGGGCTTCCAGGGGCATGGAGTGGTTCCGGGCGCCCAACTGGAGTTCCTCCGGGGTGAGCGGGCCGGTGGTCGGGCCCGCCGCAGGCCCGGTGGGGAGCGGTGCCTGCTCCCGTGCGGCAGGTAGACGCGTGGACTGCGGGTTTGGCTGGGTTTGCGTCATGGCGCTGCGATTCTGCTGGGGGTTTGCGCTGCCCGGGTTATTCCCTTCCTCAGGTTTACGCCCGCCCGCCAGGCCAGTCAACGGCCCAGGCAGCTACAGTTGCGGCCGCTCCAGGAACCCGGCCAGGCTCAGCGGGTCCTGCCCCGTCAGCCCGTGCACGTCCAGCGAAACCCCGGCCATCTCTCCGGCCGCCATGGCGGTGTAGGTGCTGACCCAGGCGTCAACCTGCCAGGGCGGTGCACCATACGAAGCCCGGGATGCGTAGGCTTCCTCCACGGTCTCGTTGTGGAACGTGATGGTCCGCCCGGTGCCTGCGCTGAGGATGCGGGCAGCCTCCGCCATGGTGATTTCCTCCGGCCCGGTGAGGTTGTAGGTTTTTCCTTTGTGGATGGCGGGGTCACGCAGTACGGCCACGGCGCAGCGCGCGATGTCCTCCCGGGCAACGGCGGAAAACACTCCATTCCCCGCCGGCCCGCGGATCGCACCGTCCTCTCCCGCCAAAAGCGGCAGGAAGTCCATATAAAAGTTGTCCCGCAGGAAGGTATAGTCCATCCCGGACGCCCGGATGTGCTGTTCCGTGGCGTAATGGTCCCGGGCCAAAGTAAACGTGGCGTCCGGGGCCGCGCCGTAGAACGACGTGTACACCACATGCTGCACCCCGGCTTCGGCTGCCGCGTCCACAAAGGCATAATGCTGCTGCACCCGCTCCTCGGCTTCCGCGGCCGACACCATGAACAGCACCTTGACACCGTCCAGTGCCGTCCGGGAAGCAGCTGAATCCGCATAGCTGCACAGCACGGGCTCGGCGCCCTCCAGTTCCGGCGCACGGCCGGTGTCCCGGACCAGCAGGCGCTGGGCGGAACCGGCGGCGGCGAGTTGGCGCGCCACCATCCCACCCAGGCCTCCCGTGGAACCCGTGACAGCGAGGTCCGGGGCGTCAGCCACCGCTGGATCCTAGGCTTCGCGCGTTGCCGGGGACTTGGTCTGCGCGGGGTCGCGCTCGGCCAGGGACCCGATGGCGTCGTCGATCTTCTTCAGGACGTCCGGTTCCAGCCTGACCCCCGCGGCTTCAACGCTGTCCGCGATCTGCTCCGGCCGGGACGCACCAACGATGGCGGACGCGACGTTGGGGTTCTGCAGCACCCAGGCGACGGCGAGCTGCGGCATGGAGAGCCCGGCCTCGTCCGCGATGGGCTTGAGCTTCTGCACGCCCGCCAGGACGTCGTCGCGCATCCAGCGCTGGATCATCTTGGCGCCGCCCTTGTCGTCTGTGGCGCGGCTGCCTTCGGGAGCAGGCTGGCCGGGCAGGTACTTGCCGCTGAGGACGCCCTGTGCCATGGGGGACCATACGATCTGGGAAACGCCCAGCTCTTCCGAGACCGGTATAACCTCGGCCTCGATGACGCGCCACAGCATGGAGTACTGCGGCTGGTTGGAAATGAGCTGGAAGCCAAGTTCCCTGGACAGTGCGTGGCCGGCACGGAGTTGGTCGGCCGTCCACTCGCTGACGCCGATGTACAGCGCCTTGCCCTGCCGGACGATGTCGGCGAACGCCTGCATGGTCTCTTCCAGCGGCGTCTCAAAGTCGTAGCGGTGTGCCTGGTAAAGGTCCACATAGTCCGTCTGGAGCCTCCGGAGTGAGCCGTTGATGGACTCCATGATGTGCTTACGGGACAGGCCAAGATCGTTTTTGCCCTTGGGGCCGGTGGGGCCGTACACCTTGGTGAAGATTTCCAGGGATTCGCGGCGCTCGCCCTTCAGCGCCTCTCCGAGGACGGTTTCGGCGGCCGTGTTGGCGTACACGTCCGCGGTGTCGAAGGTGCTGATGCCGGCGTCGAGGGCGGCCCGCACGCACTGGGACGCGACGTCGTTCTCCACCTGGGAGCCGTGCGTGAGCCAGTTGCCGAAGGTGATTTCCGAGACTTTGAAGCCGCTGTTTCCGAGGTATCTGAATTCCATGGGTTTCACGCTAACCCAGATGGTTGCTCAGGGTAAGGGCTGTTTGCCGTTGGCCGCTTTGCCCTTGAGCGCCTGCACCGGGCCGGACAGGGACACAAGCGATCCCGTATCCAGCGGCGACAACGGCTGCGGGACCTGAGCCTTCTTGAACGACCGCGGGACGTGGGCGTGGCGGTGGTCATGGAGTTTCGACTCGACGAGCGGCGCCACCTCCACTACCTTGTCCGCAGGAACGCCGGGGTCCGGCAGGTCCCGCACGGAAAGCTTGATTTCCGGGGCCGCTGCCCGTGCCCTTGCCATGGCCCGCGCGTCGGCCTCGGCAACGGCGGAGGCCCAGTCCTCGGCCAGGACGGGGGGTTCGCGCCGTGCGGCCGTCAGGGCCGGATGGTGTACGACGGCGGTGCGCAGCGCCGAGCGCAGGTTCGCCGGCTTCAGCGCGGCCCGCCAATCGCGGGGCGGGCGGCTGGGTTTCGACGTTGTCCCTTCGGATGCCCCCGCCTCAACGGGAGCTGCCGTGCCACCTGCAGTGCCGTCGTCGGACGTTTCCGAGGCGGGTCCGCCGAAGCGGAGGAGGGGGAGGTTTTCCCGGTGGGAACGCCGGCCCAGCAAGGCCATCAGCGTGACAACGGTGAGGCGGCCCAGCCCCGCGAGGACGAGCGTGATGACGCCCAGCAGGAAGAGGACCAGGAACATGAGGAAAGCCATGCCCACGGTGCCCAAAAAGGTCAGGTTGAGGATGAGCGTATCCGGATTTTCCACGTCATCTCTCCTCTCCGCCGGCAGCCGGGCCAGACCCGGGCATCCTTCCGCCCGGGCAACGGCTCCTTCTCCACCATACGGATTTTTGCCGCGCCGTGCCTCCGGATGCGGGACTCGGCCCCGGGTTGTTTCGAAGCTGTTATCCGATATGACAAGGGCGCAGGACTTATGGCCTGGGCTTATAGTCGGACGGGGATGCGGGGCCTGCGCGGCCCGGCCGGAAGCAGGAGGCGGGAGCACTGATGTTGGAGGATGCGGGTAGCCGGAACTGTATGTGCCTGTCCGGTGAGCAGTACCGGAGGTGTTGCGGCAGGTTCCATTCCGGGGTGGCAGAGGCAGCCACTGCCGAGCAGCTGATGCGGTCCCGGTACAGCGCATTTGTGCTCCTTGACCGGGATTATCTGCTGCGCACCTGGCACAGGACCGGGGCCCCGGCGGAACTGGACCTGGACACGGCGATGGAGTGGCGCCGCCTGGATATCCTCGCCACGGACCGCGGCGGCCCGCTGGACGTCCAGGGGACAGTGGAGTTCAAGGCCTACTTCAGGCACGGCGGTGACCGCGGGGTCCTGCACGAGGTCAGCCGCTTCGTGCGGGAGAATGGCCGCTGGTTCTACCTGGACGGAAGCATCCTGGCCTGACTACTCGTCGTCGTAATCCTCATCCGGGGTGAATCCGGCCTTGTCCACCTTGCGGTGGAAGCGCATGCCGGCGAGCCCGCCCAGCACGGCCCCCAGCAGGGCCACCAGGGCCACCACCACGGCGGCGACGATGCTCATGGTGTTGAGCTGGCCCTCATTGATGGGGATGCGCGGGAAGCTGTTGAGGTTGGCCAGCACGTTGAACTGCTGTCCGAACACCAGGCCCAGGATGGAGACCAGGACCGCGATGATCAGCGCCCAGATCCACACCATGACCCCCTGCTTGATGCCGTTGAAGCGTGCCATGCGTCCTGCCACGTAACCGCCGCAGTAATAGGAGAGGAACAGGATGGCCAGCAGCACGATGATGCCTACCAGGCCCACCGTCCCGCTGTTCGAGGCTGCCTGGTTGACCGCGTCGTTGACGTCCGTATTGGTGGCCAGTCCCACGGCTGTGCCGGCAGCGGCCACGAGGGCTGTCAGGAGCACCGCCATTCCGGTGGCGGTCAGCCAGCCGAAGAACGCCGAGCCCACCTTGATGCCGCCGAACTGCTCCTTTTCTCGGGCCACGGCCGTCTGCCGGTCCGTCAGGTTCGGATTAACGGCAGGCGCCGCAGCCGCGGGCACGTAGTCCCGCTCGGCGTAGGCGGCCGTGCCCCGTTCGGTCCTGGCCGCGGGCATCTGTTCGTAGGCGGAAGTGGTTGCCGCGTCAGTGGCCGGCACCTGGTCGAAGGTGCGCGTGGAATTGTCGTCGGCCGAGGCGGCGCGGTAGCTTCCGTTTCGGTCAGCATCCTCGCGGGCTCGCCGCGGAGGCAGTTTCTCTGGGTCTGTTGAGCTGCTCATGGCACCACTCAACCATCGGCCCGCAGAGATAGCAAGGATGCTTACTATTTCGTGATCCGCGGCTTAGCGGTAGTTGCGGTGCAGGTTTTCGCGGCGGGACGGGCCAGGGGATGCATCGGCGATCCATGGGCCGGTGCCTTCGGACTGGTCCAGAACGCCGGCCTCCAGCCAGGTGTAATCTCCGGCAAGGACCTTGCGGGTGAGACGGTGGTCGCCGTCATCAGTGTTCCGCCACAGCTGGTCAAAGTACTCCTCCACGCGCACCCGCGCCTGCTCGCAGTACGCCTCAGCAAGCTCATAGGCGCCCGCGGCCTTTTCAGGGGCGGTTCGGAGCAGCATCTCCGCCCGGGAGCAGCACGCGGTCATGGCGAACAGTTCCGCGCCGATGTCCACTATCCGGCCCAGGAATGCCTGTTTGCGTTCCAGCTTCGCCTGCCAGCGGCCCATGCCGTAGAAGGTCTGCCTGGCCAGCCGCCGGGATGAGCGTTCCACGAAGCGCAGGTGCTGGGCCAGCCGCCCGAACTCGCTGAACGAGCGCGGGTCCATGCCCGCCCCGGCCACGAGTTTGGGCAGCCAGCGGGCGTAGAAGCCGGAAGCGCCGACGGCGGCCCTCGCCTTCTCGGACAGGCTCGCGTCCAGGGAGGCCAGGTCTCCCGCGGCGGCCAGGTGGGCATCCACCGCTTCCCGGGCGATCAGGAGGCGCATGATTTCCGAGGATCCTTCAAAGATCCTGTTGATGCGCAGGTCCCTCAGTTGCTGTTCCGCGGGCACGGCCCGTTCGCCGCGTGCTGCCAGTGACTCTGCTGTTTCGAAGCCCCGGCCGCCGCGGATCTGGACCAGTTCGTCGGCGATCCGGCAGCTGATCTCCGTGCTCCAGAGCTTGGCCAGGGCGGCTTCGATCCGGACGTCCTTCTGGCCGGCGTCAGCAAGTTCGGCGGAGAGCTCAAACACGGCGTCCAGGGCAAAGGCGGACGCGGCGATGAACGCGATCTTCTTGCCCACCGCCTCGTGTTCGCCCACTGGCCGGCCCCACTGCGTCCGGGCATTGGACCATTCCCGGGCGATCTTCAGGCTCCAGCGCCCCGAGGCCACGCAAAGGGCGGGGATGGACAGCCGGCCGGTGTTCAGGGTGGTCAGGGCGATCTTCAGGCCTTGGCCCTCACGGCCCAGCCGGTTGGCTGCCGGCACGCGCACCTGGTGGAACCGGGTGACGCCGTTTTCGATGCCGCGCAGGCCCATGAACGCGTTCCGGTTTTCCACAGTGATGCCCGGCGAATCCATGTCCACCACAAAGGCGCTGATACCCCCCTTGTGCCTGGTGCCGTCCGCATCGGTGCGGGCCGGCACCACTGCCATCACCACTACCAGTTCGGCTATCACGCCATTGGTGGTCCACAGTTTGACGCCATCCAGAAGGTACGCCTCGCCGTCGTCCGTTGGCGTTGCCGTGCTGCCCAGCCGCGCGGGGTCGCTGCCCACATCAGGTTCGGTGAGGAGGAACGCCGTGATGGCACCGGCGGCGCAGCGGGGCAGGAACTCCTGCTTCTGTTCGGCGGTGCCGAACACCTTGACGGGTTCGGGCACACCGATGGACTGGTGCGCCGAAAGGAGGGCGCCCAGGCTTGGGTGGACGCTGCCCAGCAGGGCCAGTGCCCGGCCGTAGTACACCAGCGACAGGCCCAAGCCGCCGTATTCTTCCGGGATCTTCATCCCGAAAACGCCCAGGTCCGCCAGGCCCTTGAGGTACTCGTCCGGGATCTTCGCGTCCCGTTCGATGACGCGGCCGTCCATGGTGCGCGCGTAGGCCGTCAGCCGGGCCATAAAGGACTCGCCCCGTTCCACGTCTGCCGGGTTCGGCGTAGGCCAGGGGTGGACCAGGCTGAGGTCGAAACTGCCGAGGTACAGGCCCTTGGCGAAGCTGGGACGGTCCCAGCCGGTTTCCCGCGCGGCTTCCGCGACGGCGCGGGCCTCATCCGCCGTGACGCCGGCGCCAATTTTGCCGGCCGGAACAGGGGTGTCTTCAGCCGGGGCGTCCGGTGCCGTGCCGATGGTGGTTTTGGAGGGACTGTCAGTGGCGGAGCTCATGGGTTATCTCCTTGGCCGGATAGCTTGCTCAACCATGGATCCGCCGGGTTGGAGAACCCTTCAGCTGTCTCTCAAGATTACCCGCGGGTAGGTTCCGGTGCTAGGGGATGGCTGCGCCTGGAAGTCCCCGCCGGGGTCCAGGGCGGCGGCGTGGTTTACCAGCCGGTCCCAGCCGGCGTTGATGCCATGGACCGTTGCGAGGAGTGTCCTGGAAACCACTGTCCAACTGAGCTTTCCCGCGCCCAGCAGCACCAGTGCCACCAGTCCGGCCACCAGGACAAACGCGGCCAACACAAGGCCGAAGACGAGCGTGCCGATGAAGACCAAAGTTGCGGTTTCCACCGAGCTTAGATCGAACTGCATGAATCCCCCTGCTGCTACGTTGCTTGGCCTGAAGTCAGTAGCACGAGCGTAGGGGGAGACAGCCTGCCGAACCAGAGCCCGGGCGGGCTCCGAAGGCTCTTGATATTGGATCGAAACACTACGGCGAAGTAGGTCACGGACCGGTTGCGGGCGCCTGCGTTAACCTTGTAGTTGGCACTTTTGACGTCCGTGCCCCTGCCCAGCCCCCGAAACAGTCCAAGGAGAGTGTGTGCCCCGCTCCGCCAGGTCATCCGCTGACGCCATCAGCGCCCGGCTTCGGGACCTCGAACTCCTCACCAAAGGACCTGCCTGGGCCCTGACGCGCTCGGCGCCGTGGGTGATCGCGGTGTTGCAGGCATCCTTTACCCGCACCCGGCCGCAGCTGCCGCTCGAGGAGTTCCATGCCGACGTCGACTCCTTCCTTGAGGAGCTCCGCCGGCAGGACCCCGGGCTGGGCGGCGGCGCCAACGGGAAGGCCTTCGGTGACGAGTGGACGCGGCGCCAGTTCCTGACGCGCCGGAACCAGTCCGGCCAGATCGTGTACGAGGTCACCGAACCGGCGGCCCGCGTGCTCGCGTTCCTGGACAGCCTTTCCAGCGAGCGGTCCACCCTCAACGGGTCCAGGCTGGGGACGCTGCTTGGGGATGTGGAGAAGCTCGCCAACGAGACCAACCCGGACCAGAGCGCCCGCCTCGAGGCTCTGGAAGACGAGATCGAGGAGCGCCAGCAGCTGATCCAGGACATCAGCACCGGCGAATTCGACGGCCTGCTCGATGATGACGAGGCCGTGGAGGCTGCCGGGAACATCCTGGACCTCGCCGCCAGCCTGCCAGCGGATTACAAGAAGATGCGTGACCGGATCGAGGAACTGGTGGGCGGGCTGCGCAACCAGATCATCGACGAGTCCCTGACTAAGGGCGCCACCATGGCCCAGGTACTGGAAGCGGACAAGCGGCTCCGCCAGAGCCCGGAAGGCCGGACCTTCCGTTCCTTCACCGCATTCCTGGAGGATCCCCAGCAGCAGCTGAGGTTCCGGTCGGCCATCGGGGAAGTCCTCAGCCGGCAGTTCGCGGATGACCTTTCGCCTGAGGACCGGGAAACCCTGAAGAACCTCGTGGCGGAACTCCGCCAGCAGCACAGCCAGATCCAGCGGATCTACGGAAAGCTCAGCGAAAGCCTCAACACGTACGTCCAGAGTGACGACTTCCGCCAGTCGGTCCGGCTCCGGCAGGTCCTGCGCGAGGCGGAGCAGGCCATCCGGTCGCTTCCGTATGAACGGGAACGCCCCGGCCTCGTGCCGGGACCCGTCCTCTTCAACGCGGGCTTCGAGTCGCTGTCCATGGTGAAGCTCTTCGATCCCGACGAGTTCGCGGCCCCGCCCAAACTGGCCGATCCCATCGCCTTCAGCGACTCCGACCGTGTGCGCTCGCCGAGGACCCGCAAAGCGAGCCCGAAGGTGGTGCGCTCCGCCATGGCCGGCGCGTCCACCCTGTCCGAGGCCTGGGAGCAGCTGCCGCCGGAGGAACAGCACATCAACACCATCCGTGCGCTCCTCTCGCACGCCCTGCACGAAGGCGCGGCCTTCAACACCGGGGCCGTGGACACCCTGGACTTCGAACAGATCGACGGCACCACGCGCAGGGCCTACCTGCCGCTGGTCACCCTCCCGAAGGATTGACGATGACTGAAGAGATTACGACGACGGCCGCCCCGGAGGTTCAGCCCGCCACCGATACGGTGGCTGAGCCCGTCGAAGCCCCTGAGCCCGTTGAGACCCGGCCGGACCCCTTTTCGGTAACTCCCCGCGACACGTTTGTGGACGGTGCCGCCCTCTTCCCCGGTGATACGGGTGTGCTGTCCATGAAGGTGCGGCAGGCGCTGGTGAAACTCCTCAAGGGCCCGTACGTGGACGGCGGGCGGGACGAAAAGCTTTGGACGGTCCTGGTGGACCACCAGGTGATTCTGCGCAGTCGTCTGTCCGAGTTGTTCCTCACCATGCAGCTGGACCATGAAAGGAAGATTGCCGTGCTGCGCCCGGTCGATCCGGACGCCATTGGCGGCAGTGCCCGTTCCAGCATCCTCCGGCAGCAGCGTGCGCTGAGCCGGGTGGAGACCATCGTGCTGCTGCGGATGCGCCTGCTCCTGGACCGGCATGTCACCGCCCAGACGGATCCCACCATCACCCGCGAGGAAATCGCGGACCTTGTCACGCACTACCAGCCGGCGGGCCAGCAGGACGCACTCCGGGACTCGGACGTGGTGAACCGGGCCATCACCAAGCTCCTGGCCCGCCAGCTCCTCCTTCCCACCGGCCTGGATGACGTCTACACCATCTCCAACGCCCTGCCCCTGGCCCTCCCGTTTGAAAACATCGGCGACATCCCCGCCCACATCGAGGCCCTGGCAGCGGCCACCACCGACCCCACAGGTACAGAGGCGATGCTCGACATAGAGGAGACACCCGCGGAGGACGACGACGCCGAAGGTGAGGTACCTCCAGGGGCATCGGCTGCGGAGTCGAACGGAACCACCGAAACTGAAGAGGGCACCAAGTGAGCATCGCAAGCATGTTGCCGATCGGCGACGTGGCAAACCCTGGCCAGATGCGCCTTGCTCTGGTGCAGGTGGTGAACTGGGGCACGTTCCACGGGGCCCACACTATGCATGTGGACCGGAGCGGAACCTTGCTGACGGGCAACTCGGGTGTGGGCAAATCGACCCTGTTTGATGCCATGCTGCGGGTTTTCGATGCCCGGCCGAGGTCCAACGAGGCGGCTGCGCAGCGGTCGGGCGGCGCCGTGGAGGACAAGCGCACCACGTTCACGTACATGCGCGGCAAGGTGGGCGACAAGGCGGTGGGCGAGGGCTCGGCGAGTGCCTTCCAGCGGCCGGGTGCCACGTGGTCCGCCGTCGCACTGACGTTTGACAATGCCGCGGGCACCCGGGTGACAATCTCAGCGCTGTTCGACCTGCCGAAGAACGGTACGGAGTCCAGCGTGGGCAGGTTTTACTTGATTGATCATGCGCCGCTGGACCTCGAGGCGCTGGAAGGGATCGCGGACAAGCGCTTTACCAAGGCCGCCCTGGAGACGATCTTCCCGGACGCGCAGGTCTTCGATGTGCACAAGGCCTTCGCGGAGCGCTTCCGCAGGCTGCTGGGCATCAACTCGGACCAGGCCCTGCCGCTCCTGCGGGTGATCCAGGCAGGCAAGGGCCTCGGCGGCAGCGTCAATACGTTCTTCCGCGACCAGGTCCTGGACGCCCCGGCCACGCTGGCGGCCGCGGACGACGTGGTGGAGGAGTTCAGCAACCTGATGTCCATCCGGCAGCGGCTGGAGGATGTCCGGCAGCAGCGGGACCAGCTGGCCCCGGTTCCCGGGCTGAACCGGGAGTACGCGCAGTCGCTCCTGGACGCGAACCGGCTGCGGGACCTGGCGGGCGAGGAATTTGAGGCTTACAAGCAGAAACTGGCCGTCACGGTCCACCAGAAAACCTTGGTGCGCTTCAAGGAACTGGCGCAGGCGAAGGCCAAGGAGCTCGGTGCCGAGCGAAGCGTCAGGGACAGCCTGGCCAAGGAACTGCGCCAGCTGGAGACCGATTACAACAACCAGGGCGGTAACGCCATCTCCGCCATCGAGCAGTCGCTGGAGAATGCGCGGGTGGGACTGAAGCTCCGCCAGCAGGTGGAGGAAGCGGCCCGCCAGGCGTTGGCCGATGCCGGCCTGCAGCTTGAGTGGACCGAAGACGGCTGGGAGCAGGCGCACGAGCAGGCGGCCAACCGGTCCGCTGAACTCCAGGATGACTCCCAGGCGCTGCAGGAACTGCGCTTTGAAGCCTTCGACGCCCACGCGACCAAGAAGCGGGAGCTGGCCGCGGCTGAGCAGGAGCTCGTGTCGCTGAAGACGCGCAAATCGCTGCTGCCGCCGTCGAGCATTGAAAACCGCGCGGCCATCGCGGCCGCCACCGGCATCCCGGAGGACCGGATGCCCTTTGCCGGCGAGCTCATGGACCTCGCCGAGGGGGAGGAGAAATGGCGGTCCGCCGCTGAGCGGGCGCTCCGGAACCTCGCTACCACCTTGCTGGTCCCGGGCGAGCATTTCGGCGCTGTGACCCGCTACCTCAACGACCACAACGTGCGCGGCGCCCTGCGGGCGGTGGACGTTTCCAAGCCCCTCGCAGGCGGCGCACTGGCCCTGGAGGACGTGCACGACGGCGACCTGCTGACCAAGCTGGACATCCTCACCACGGGCGTCGCGGCCGAAGCCGGGGCGTGGGTCCGTGAGCGCATCGCCCTGGACTTCGCCTACCCCTGCGTGGAAAGCCCGGACGAGCTCGCGCGGCTGGACCGCGGGCTTAGCCTGGGCGGCGTGGTGAAGCGCAACCGCCACACCGTGGAGAAGGACGACCGGTTCACCAGCCGGCAGGATTACGTCCTCGGGTTCGACAACGCCGCGAAGCTGGAACTTGTGGCGGGCCAGGTGGAGGACCTTCGGCAGGAAGTAGCCAAAGCGGCCGAGCTGGCGCAGAGCCGTGAGGATTCGCACCAGGGCATGAGCCGGCAGCTTGATGCGCTGCGCCGGATCGCAGAGGACCACCGTCCCTGGGAACAGGTTTCTGCGGCAGTCGCGGCCGAGGAGCTTGCCCGGATCGAGCAGCGGCTGAAAGATGCCCTGGCCGCGCAGGCGGACCTGGAGCCGCTCCGCGCCACCATCGAGGGCGTGCGGCAGAAGCACCAATCCAGCACTGAGGCTGCCGCCGTCCTGCAGAGCGAATACAAGGCGCTGGACCGGCAGCTGACTGCGGCTGATGTCCTGCTGGAAGCCGCGCGCGAGCGGCTGACCCAGGCTCCGCCGTCGGACGCCACGGTTGCTGCGCTGGAACCGTACTTTGCGGACTTCGGCGACGTCACCGAGATGCACGAGCTGGACAACCTGGCCAACCGCGTGCGGACCGCGCTCCTGGGCGAGCTGCACACCGCGGAGTCCCGGGGGCAGGCCACCGCCGAGCGGCTTACCCGGATCTTCGAGGGCTTCGTGCGCGAGTGGGGGAGCGCCATTTCGGCGGACCACGGCACCACGATCGGCGCCGCAAGTGAGTTCGAGACGCGCTACCACGCGATCGTCAGCGACGGCCTGCCCGCGCAGGAGGCCGAATTCCGGCAGTTCTTCAACCAGCGCACGCACGAATCCTTCAGCACGCTGCTGCACCTGCTCGACGAGGAACGCCGCTCCATTACCAGCCGCATCCTGCCGCTGAACGGCATCCTGTCCCAGGTCAACTTCCACGAAGGCAGCTTCCTGGAACTGGACATCAAGCAGACCCTGCCGCCTACGGCCAAGCAGTTCAAGGACGCCATCCAGAACGCCCTCAAGGCCCGGCATGCCCGGCCCGCCAGGGCCGATGGAGCCCGGACCGACGGCGGAAGCGCGGAACGGGACGAGGACGCCGAGCTCACCGCCCGCTACAAGTCCCTCGAAACCCTGGTGAAGAGGCTGGGTTCGCAAACTCCGGAGGACCGGCGCTGGCGGGCCGAGGTGCTCGACGTGCGCGGGCACCTGTTCATCCAGTGCAAGGAACACCGCGAGGTGGCCGGACCGCGGGGGGCGAAGAAGACCGAGGTCTTTATGCACGCGGACACCGGATCCATGTCCGGCGGCGAGCGGCAGCGCTTCACCGCCTTCATCATGGCCGCCGCCCTGAGCTACCAGCTCGGCATCGCAGAGCAGGGCTTCACCACCTACGGAACCGTGATGATGGACGAAGCCTTTGTGCTGGCCTCGGAGGAATTCGCGGGCGCGGGGATCAAGGCGCTGCACGAATTCGGGTTCCAGCTGCTGCTCGCTGCCCCGGAGAACGTCATCGACCTCTCCCGGCACCTGGGCTCGGTCACCGAGATCCTCCGCGACAGGCGCACCAACCGTTCGGGCGTGCTGACGGCGCCGGTCATCAAGCCCCGGCCGGGCCAGGAGGGCGCCTGGCGCTCCGAAGCCAACCCGGTGGACATCGTTCTGCGCTAGTGTCCCAGGACCGCAACGCGGGGTCAGAGTCCGCCCAGTAGACACCGAGTTGGGCCGAAGCTGACCCCGCATTGCTGTTTGGCAGGCGCATACATACCGGTGTCCTTCGTCACGGAATGGATTAAGTTACGAAAGCGTTGCGTAATGGCCGCGAGGGTAGGCTAGCCTTACTTAAGTTCGCTTCAGCCACTTAAGGAGTTCCGTGACTTCCCCCCTCTTCCCCGGGCCCAACACCACCCGGCGCACCCTGTTCAAATCCGCCGGCAAGGCAACGGCCGTCCTGGCCGCAGCGGCGCTCACGCTCTCCGCCTGTTCCACGGGTCCCGCCACGTCCGGCTCGGTCTCCACCGCCTCCAGCTCCAGCAGCGCGCAGTTCCCGGTCACCATCGACCATGCCTTCGGCAAGACCACCATCGAGAAGCAGCCCACGCGCGTGGCCACCGTCTCCTGGGTCAATGACGACGTCGCCATTGCCCTCGGCGTTGTGCCGGTGGGGGTCCCCAAGAACGAATGGGGCGGCAACGACCAGGGCTCAACACCTTGGAAGGACGCAGCGCTGAAGGACCTCGGCGCAGGCTTCGGCTCTGAGAAGGCGCCGGTGCAGTACTCCGAGGCAGACGGCATCAACTTCACCGAGATCGCCAAGCTCACCCCGGACGTCATCCTCGCCGCGTACTCCGGCCTCACCGAAGAGGACTACAAGAAGCTCAGCGAGATCGCCCCCGTGGTGGCCCACCCCGAACTGGCGTACGGCACCTCCTGGCAGGATGCCACCACCATCATCGGCAAGGCTCTGGGCAAGGACGCCGAGGCAACCAAGCTGATTTCGGATACCGAGGCCACCGTCAAGGAAGAGGCTGCCAAGTACCCGCAGATCGCCGGCAAGTCCTTCATCTACGGCTACGCCCTTCCGTCGGACCCCACCCAGACCGGCATCTACACGGCCAATGACAACCGGCCCAAGTTCCTGTCCTCCATCGGAATGAAGCTCGCGCCGGTGGCTGAGCAGGCTTCCGCGGGGTCGAAGGAATTCTTCGTCCCGTGGTCCGCGGAAAAGGTGAACGAGCTCGATTCGGACATCTTCCTCACCTCGGTCGAGGACGCCGGCGAGGCAGACGCCATCAAGAACGATCCCCTGCTCGGCCAGATCCCGGCCGTCAAGAACGGCGGCTTCGTAGCGGACGCGAACAAGAGCCTGGTGCTGGCGATTTCCGCTTCCTCCCCGCTGAGCCTGCCGTGGGCGCTGGACACGTTCCTGCCGCAGCTGGCCACCGCAGCGGACGCTGTGAAGTAGTTCCGGTTCCATGACGCAGAGTACGGCGACGGCGGCCCATCAACCGCAGATTCCAGGCACCTCCGTGCCGGGACAGGCAGCCCATGCCCGGTTCCGCGGCGGCCGTTCCCTGGGCACGCGGGCCGCCTGGCTGCTCGCCGCCGTCGTTGTACTCGCGCTGTTGGCAGGGGCTTCCCTTACCGTCGGGGCACGCGGCCTTCCGCTGGACACGGTCTGGCAGGCCCTCACCGCATTCGATCCCGCCAACGGCGACCACGCCGTGGTGCACGCCCGCATCCCGCGGACGGTCCTTGGCCTGCTGGCAGGCGCCGCCCTGGGCCTGGCAGGCGCCGCCATGCAGGGTGTAGCCCGCAACCCGCTCGCCGATCCCGGCATCATGGGCGTCAACGCCGGCGCTGCCCTGGCAGTGGTGACCGGCATTTACGTCTTTGGCGTCGGCTCACTATCCGGGTACATCTGGTTTGCCTTCCTCGGCGCCGCGGCCGCCGCCGTCGTGGTGTACCTCGTCGCTTCGCTGGGCCGGGACGGCGCAACTCCCGTGAAGCTCGCCCTGGCCGGTGCGGCGCTCAGTGCCGGCCTGTATTCGCTGATGAACGTCATCCTGGTCTCAAGCCAGGACACCCTGGACCGGTTCCGCTTCTGGCAGGTGGGTGGAATCGCAGGGCGTGACTGGTCCGTGGTGCTGTCCGGACTTCCGTTCCTGGCCGCCGGCGCAGCCATCGTGCTGCTGACCGGCCGCATCCTCAACAGCCTGGCCCTGGGTGACGACATTGCCCGCGGCCTCGGCCAGCGCGTGGGACTGGTCCGGGCCATCACCGCCCTGGGCATCGTGCTGCTGTGTGGTTCGGCCACTGCACTGGCCGGTCCCATCGCTTTCGTTGGCCTGGTCGTTCCCCATGCCGTCCGCTTCCTCACCGGCCCCGACTACCGCTGGATCCTGCCGTTCTCCATGGTCCTGGCCCCCGCGCTGCTCCTGGGCGCCGACGTCATTGGCCGCGTGGTGCTCCTTCCCGGCGAAGTCCCGGCGGGCATCATGACGGCCCTGGTGGGCGCGCCGGTCTTCGTCTGGCTGATCCGCCGCGGTAAGGGAGCCGGGCTGTGACACTCGCCAAATCCTCCGTTGACTTATCACTTGACGCTGCCCAAACCGGGCCAAGGGGACCAAAACTGACAGGGCGGCGCCGGGGTGGGCCGGTCCTGAACCGGACCGCCCTCCTGGTTGCCGCCGTCGTGGTCCTCTTTGCCGTGTCTGTTCTCCTGGGCAGCTACACCGTGACCATCCCCGACTTCTTCAAAATCCTCGTCGCGCACCTGACAGGCGGTGAGAAGATTCCCGGTGCCAGCTTCATCGTGATGGAGAACAAACTGCCGCGGGCGGTTATCGGCACCATGATCGGCCTCGCGTTCGGCCTGGCCGGCGCCCTCTTCCAGACCATGCTCCGCAACCCGCTGGCCAGCCCCGACGTCATCGGCATCAGCTATGGCGCCAGTGCAGCCGCCGTGGTGGCCATCGTGGTGTTCGGCGCCTCCGGCGCTGCCGTTTCCGGGGCAGCCCTGGGCGGCGCACTCGGCGTCGCGGCCATTATCTACGCCATCTCCAGCAGCGGCCTGCGCGGAACCGGCCGGGGCGATGCCGCCGGCAACCGGCTCATCCTGGCTGGCGTCGGGATCGCGGCGGCACTGCAGGCCGTGGTCAACTTCCTGATGACCCGCGCCGACATCCGCACGGCTGCCGACGCCCTCGTCTGGCTTAACGGCTCCCTGAACTCCGCCAACTGGGACCGCGCCGGCGTCCTTGCCCTCGCCCTTGTTGTCCTCATCCCCGCGGTGGCCGCCCTTGCAGGCCCCCTGCGCATCCTCGAGCTTGGCCCCGACGCCGCCGCCGGACTGGGCATCAAAGTGGGTGCCACCCGGCTCGTTCTGGTGGTCATCGCGGTCTCGCTGGCGGCAGTGGCGACGGCGGCGGCCGGGCCGGTCTCGTTCGTCGCCTTCCTGTCCGGGCCCATCGCGCGGCGCTTCACCGGCACAGCCAGCCTCCCGGCGTCGGCCTGTGTGGGAGCCGCCATTGTCCTCGCCGCTGATTACGTCGCCGCGAATCTTGCCCCCCTGCTGCTGGACGGCACCGTTTTGCCGGTGGGTGTGATCACCGGTGCGCTCGGTGCCCCCTTCCTGCTGTGGCTCCTGGTCACGGCCAACCGAAAGGATGCCTGACGTGGCAGTTCTGAAAGCCAAGGACCTTACGCTGAAATACGCTCAGCGTTGCGTGGTGGACGGCCTCAGCGCCGAGATTCCGGAGGGCAAGGTGACCATGATCGTGGGCGCCAACGCCTGCGGTAAGTCCACTCTGCTGCGCGGCCTGTCCCGGCTGCTCAAACCCGCCACCGGTGCAGTGACCCTGGACGGCAAGGACATCCACTCGCGCCCCGCCCGTGAACTTGCCCGCACCCTCGGCCTGCTCCCGCAGCACCCCACCGCGCCGGACGGCATCAAGGTGCGCGACCTGGTGGGCCGGGGCCGCTACCCGCACCAGGGACTCTTCCGGAGCTGGAGCGGGAAGGACGACGCCGCCGTGCAACGCGCGCTGGAAGCCACCGAAACGCTGGCCCTCGCCGAGCGGAACGTCGATGAGCTGTCCGGCGGGCAGCGGCAGCGGGTATGGATCGCCATGGCCTTGGCGCAGGAAACGGAGGTGCTGCTCCTGGACGAGCCCACCACGTACCTGGACCTGGCGCACCAGGTGGAAGTCCTGGACCTGGTGACGGACCTTAACCGGCGGCGCGGCACCACCGTCGCCATCGTCATGCACGACCTCAACCTCGCCGCCCGCTACGCGGACAACGTCATCGCCATGAAAGCCGGCGCCGTGGTGGCGGTCGGAGCGCCGCAGGAAGTGGTCACCGAAAGCCTGGTCCGCGACGTCTTCAACCTCGAATCCCGCGTCATTCCAGACCCTGTGTCCGGAACACCCTTGATCATTCCCATTGGCCGTCACCACATCCCCGCTGAACTGGAGCTCGTTTCATGACCATCCGCGATTCTGTCTCCGCAACCACAGAGCCGATGACCCTGGCGTTTGAGGTCACGGTGTCCTCCGTGCAGGAACTGAGCCCGAATTTCCGAAGGATCACCTTCGGTGGTTACTGCCTGCGCGACTTCGGTGTACGCGGCGACACCCTGGACCTCCGCATCAAGCTCATGATCCCGTCGCTGGCCGAGGATGGCACCGAAATACCGCTTCCGGTCTTCGAAATGGCCGAGGCCGGCTGGTACCGCGAATGGCTGGCCATGGACCCCGCCGTGAAAGGGTCCATGCGCACCTACACCGTCCGGCAGGCCCGGCTGGACGAGGTGTACCCCGAGATCGACGTGGACTTCGTGATGCATTTCGACGAACCTGGGCATGCCCAGACAAAACCGGGACCTGCCGCAAACTGGGCCCTCAATGCCAAGCCGGGCGACGCCATCACCATCATCGGCCCCAACAACCGCGCCGCGCACTGCTTCACGGCCGAAATCTACTCCGGCATCGAATGGCGGCCCGGGCTGGCCCAGCGCGTCCTGCTCGCCGGCGACGAAACCGCCATCCCGGCCATCTCCGCCATCCTGGAAAGCCTGCCCCACTACATGACCGGCCACGCCTTCCTGGAAGTCCCCGAAGCCGGCGACTTCCTCGAACTCACCTCACCCGCCGACGTCGAAATCACATGGCTTGCCCGCGGCGCCTCCATCGGCCGGTCCCGCCCGCACGGCGAACTGCTCCGGGAAGCCGTGCGCAAAGCCGTACCCGTGCCCGGCTGGGTGGGCATCAAGGCGGCCGACGGCGGCGCGGGCCCTGAGCCCGAGGACGTCAACGTGGACGTGGACATCCTCTGGGAGACCCCCACCCGCATGGAAACCGCCGAAATCCAGGCCACCAAAAACCCCGACATGCCCTCTGGTGCCATGCCCTTCTACGCCTGGATCGCCGGCGAAGCCGCCGTCATCAAGGACATGCGCCGGTACCTCGTCCGCGACGTCGGGATCGACCGGAAACAGGTTGCGTTCATGGGCTACTGGCGCCAAGGCAAAGCCGAGGGCTAAGCCCGCCGCCTACGAAACCCCCCATCATCTCCTGCGGCTTTTTCTGCAACGCCCGCTCACTTGTGGTCGCCTGACCCCGGATCCCCGCTCATCTCCTGTTCATCCCGGCGTCGTTCTGGCTTTTCCTTGGGCCGTTAGGTTGGGGGCTGTGGTGCGCGAACCTTTGCTTCCTGAGTCCGGGCGGCGGGTTTTTGTCGCTTTGGGGGACTCTTTTACCGAGGGTGTGGGGGATCGGGACGAGCGGTTGCCCAATGGCGTCCGGGGCTGGGCCGACCGGGTGGCCGAGAAGCTGGCGAAGGCGCAGCCCGGCTGGCGGTATGCGAACCTGGCGATCAGGAGCAAGCGGCTCCGGCACGTTATCGGTGAACAACTGGAACCTGCGCTGGCGATTCGGCCCACCCTCGTGACGCTCTACGCCGGCGGCAACGACATCCTGGATATAAAGACGGACATGGCAGCCCTCATGGCCGACTACGAAAAGCTGGTGGCCCAACTTGCCGGGACGGGTGCCACCCTGGTGCTTTTCACGGGCTTTGATGTCAAGGTTTCAGCCCTGCTCGAGCCGCTGAAGAAACGCAACACCATCTACAACGACCGGGTCAGGGCCATTGCCGAAAAGTACGGCGCGGTCCTCGTGGATTACTGGTGCCTGGACGCCTTCCATGACCGGCGCATGTGGGATTCGGACCGGCTGCACATGTCCAAAGCCGGGCACAAATACCTGGCGGGACAGGTGCTGGACCAGTTGGGCGTCCCCCACAAAATCAGGCCCAAGGATTGGGAGCCGCCGGCAAGGCTCAGCCTCCGGGAGTGGGAACGCCACCAGCGGCGCTGGGTTCATGACTGGGTCCTGCCGCTGTTCGAGCGCAAACTGCGGGGCATCACCCTGGGTGACACGCTCACCCCACGCTGGCCCGAGCCGGTCAAGGTGCCCCGCAAAGGCGGGCTGAAGAAGCTGGCCCGGGAGCATGCCGGCCGCGGGCCCACACTCTAAGCGCTGGGCGGGCTGTCCAGGAGGTTCTCGAAACCAGCGGCCACCCTGCCGGCGTGGAACTCCACTACTTCGAAGTCAGCAACCCCGTTCGTGTAAAACGGGTCCTGCGCCAGGCTGGCGTCAAGGGTTGCGCGGTCGGCCCGGGAGAGCAGCAAGCCGCCTGTCCGGGGAACCTTGCGTCCGGCGGCAATGAACACGCCGTCGTCGAACGCCTTCTGCAGCCAGGCGATGTGCGCGTCGTTGTGGAAGTCCACGATGTCCTGCGGAACCCGGTAGCTCAGTGAGACAACATACATGCGACCAGCCTACCGGCCGGCCACGGCGCTACTTGAAGGATCAACCACCGTAGAATGAGGTCATGACCGAACCCCGCTGGCTCAACGCCGACGAACGCCGTGCCTGGCTTGCCCTGGTGAGTATCAACACGCTGCTGCCGGCGGCCCTCGATACAAAGCTCCACGCGGCGGGGAAGCTGTCCCTTTTCGATTACACGGTCCTGGCGATGCTCTCGGAGGCGGAAGGGCGTTTCCTGCCGATGAGCGAGCTCGCAGCCCGCAGCAGTGCGAGCCTGTCTCGGCTTTCGCATGTGGTGACCAAGCTGCAGAAACGGGGATGGGTGGAACGCCGGCCGCACCCCTACGATGCCCGCGTCACAACGGCCCACCTCACGGAAGAAGGCATGGCCACCATCGTGGGCCTCGCGCCCGGCCACGTTGAGACAGTGCGGGATCTGTTCCTTGATGCCCTCAGCGAGCAGGACGTCCTTGACCTGGCCCGGATTGGCGAGAAAGTAGTGGGCAGGCTGGACGCGGAACACTGGATTCTGCGCGAAACACCGGGCGCATAGCCGGCAAGGCGGGGGAACAGTACTGAACTTGGTTGCCCGCAGCAACGGATGGCAAACTGGCCAAATGGATTTCACAACCCGCTTCGTAGCCCTCGGTGACTCCTTCACTGAGGGCGTGGGGGACGACGATCCCGCCCGCCCCAACGGCGTCCGAGGCTGGGCAGACCGCGTGGCCGAGCAGCTTGGCGCCGCCGATCCCGGCTTCGGTTACGCAAACCTCGCCATCCGCGGCAGGAAACTGCGGCGGATCCTGGCTGAGCAGGTGGACGCCGCCGTCGAACTCAATCCCACCCTGGTGAGCATTTACGCGGGCGCCAACGACATCCTCCGGCCCCGGATCGACATTGACGACCTCCTGGTGGAGTACGACGACGCCATCGCCAGGCTGCGTGCCACCGGTGCCGCCGTGGTCATGTTTACAGGCTTCGACGCGCGCGGCTCGAAGGTGTTCAGCACCATGCGCGGGCGGACCGCCATCTACAACGAACTGGTCCGCGGCATCGCCGGTGACCACGGCGCCTTGCTGGTGGACTACTGGCGCTTCAGCGAGTACTACGACTGGGGAATGTGGGCGCAGGACCGCATGCACATGTCCGCGGCCGGGCACGCCAACATGGCCAGGCGGGTGCTGGACGTCCTGGAACATGACCACTCGATCGACGTCCCGCCCATGACCCCCGTTCCCGAACTCAGCGGACTGGACGCCCTCCGCGCCAACGCCCGCTGGTTCCGCGAATATGCCGGGCCGTGGGTTGTCCGCAGGGTCACCGGAAAGTCCTCCGGCGACGGACTGCAGCCGAAATATCCGCAGCTCACGCGGCTTCAGCCCTGAATCCGGGCGTTGCCAGCAGCCGGCCGCCGGCCCTGACCGCGAGGACCTCGACGTCCCAGCCATCGGTGGCGCGGTTCAGCATCGGCACCCCGCCAGCGTAGATCGCTGTAGCCAGCACGTCCGCGGTGACAATGTCATCCGCCAGCACCGATACCTGCACAAAGTCGGGCGCTGCAGCGGACGCTGACCAAATATGGTCTCCCCGCTCGGCGGAACCTGACGTGGCCAAAGCCGCGCGCCACCGTCGTCCTTGACCCAAGTCGCAGCCTGCGAGCAGGGAGCCGCGGTCAGCTGGATCCACGATGCCGGCGTGCCAGGGATCCCCGCCTCCGGGTCCCGGCGATCCGCTGACCAGCACGTCCCCGCCGGCATTCAGGCACCAGTCAGATAAGCCCAGCGCCCGCAGTGAGGTGCCGGCTTCCCGGATCGCGTGGCCCTTGACGATGCCGGACAGGTCCAGGACGCCGTCGGCCCTTTCCGGGGTGAAGGCGCCCTCGGTGCGCAGCCGCCATTCCAGCGCTTCGGCAAAGAGGGCGCGTGTCACGGCGGAGGCCTCCCGCAGCGTGAGCTCCCCGCGCGCCAGGGCGCTGGCTTCCGAATCCTGCCGGTACAGGCTGAACGTCTGGTCCAGGTCCCGGAACGTGCGTTCGACGACGGCGGCAGCGGCTGCCAGCTCATCGTCAGCGGGGTGCCCTCCCGGGCCCAGCCCGTTTGACGAGGCCGGGGCTGGAACCTTCCCCGCCGGAATGGTCAGGCTGATCACCGTGCCCATGCAGCTGAAGGTCCGGGCCTTGAGCCGCGCAGGCTGTTCATTTGAAGCAGCTGCGTCAGAGGTTCGCGGCATCGAGGGCTGCCTGGAGGGACGTGAGGTAGGCGTTGCTGGTGACGGTGGCGCCGCTGATGATCTTGACGCTGGCGGATTGGGCGGCGAGCACTTCCGTGCGCAGCAGGGGCGCGGCGCGGTTGCTGATCTGGATCGACTTGCGGTCGGTGTCGGTCAGCGAGAGTGCTGTTATGTCTGTGATTTTGCCTGCGCTGACGGTGACCTGGACTTGGACGGCGCCGAACCTGGTGGAAACTGCAGTCCCCGTGTAGGTGCCGGACGCAGCGCTTTCAGAACCCGACGTGCCTGAGGAGCCGGTGCCCGAAGATCCGGTGGCTCCGGTTCCGGAGGACCCTGTGGACCCCGTGGCGGAAGACCCGGTGGATCCCGTGCCGCCGGCGGAACTGCCGGTCCCGCCGGAGCTGCTTCCCGACGCCGCCCCGGAGCTGCTGCCCGTGGTGCCCGCGCCGGCGCCGGCGGAACCTGCCGCCGTCGTCGTGATGGTTGTGGCGTTGACCCCAGGGACCTGGGTGCCGGCCTGCCACCCGGCCAACAGGATGCCGGCCGAGGCAAGGGCTGCGGAAACTGCTCCTCGTGCTTTCACCAGTCAAACCTTTCGTGATGGATCTGTTCGGGACGGACACCCGCGGCACGGGCATCGGCGATGACGTTGGCGGCCCACGCCGAGGGGCCGCAGATGTAGATGTCTGATGCGGCCAGGTCAGGCGCATATGAGGCCAGGCTGTAGCCGCTCCGCACTGCATCCTCGGGCAACCAGCTGGCGGAATCCCCCCTGCTGCGGGGCCCGGTGGCATGGAAGAGCCGGACACCCCGCTGCCGGCAGATATCGATGATCTCGCTGCCGAGGTACAGTTCCTGCTCCGTGTGCCCGCGCAGGATGACCGTGGCGTCGCCAGGGGCGAAGGGCGTGCGTTCCAGCAAGGCCCGCAAGGGGGTGATGCCGATGCCGGCGCCAATCATCACCACCTTGTCCCGCGAACGGGCGGCAGTGCTGAACACCCCGTAGGGTCCTGCCACCATCACTTTGGTGCCCGGCCTGAGCCTGGCCAGCTGTGCCGAGCCCCTGCCAAGGTTCCGGACCGTGATCCGAAGCCGGCCCCCGCCGTCGGCACTCCACACAAGGGGCTCGGCGGACAGGCTGAACGGATGCGAATGCCACCACAGGCCGGGGGCGAGGAACCGCCACACAAAAAACCTGCCACCGGTACCGGCCAGCCGTCCCAGCTGAAGGCCGGTCATCTCGATGCTGACCACGCCGGCGGCGACCCTTTCCACCTTGCTCACCGTCAGGCGGTGCCGCGACGTGGCCACCAGCGGCTGGGCCACCCTGAAGTAGAGCAGCGCCGCGCCGGTGAAAGTGCAGATGGCCAGCCAGTACCACCGCTGCCATGTTCCTTCGGCGAAGAGCCCGCCCACGCTGAACTGGTGGGGGAGGGAAGTGCCGACGGCGGCATACGTCAGCAGGTGCACCGCGTACCAGAACTCGTAGGGGAAGCGCCGCCGGACCGCCACCAGCGAGGTGATCACCACGGCAAGGAACAGGGCCATCGACACGAACGCCAGCCACATGTCCGGCACCAGCACCCACAGGGCGATCGACTCGCTGATCGGATCAAGCCCCTCAGCCATCCCGTACCCAACGGCTATCAGGAGGCCGTGAGCCAGGAGCAGGTAGAGGGACGGTTTGCCAAGTTTCCGGTGGAATTCAAGGGCGCGGTCGTGCCCGATGGTCCGGTCCACCAGCGGAATCCGGGCTGCCAACAGCAGCATCAAAAGGACCAGGTCCATGCCGGCCAGGCCCGCGACGATTCCGGCCGCGGTAAAGGCGGAAGCGGGGGAATTGATGGCGGCAGCACCGCCGTCGGACAGCCAAAGGGCGACGGCGGCGGCAACCGAGGCCCAGGCGACCACCGTGAGGAGGTCCGCCCGGAGCATCCGCCGCCGGTGCTGGGCAGCGAACAGGGCTGCGGTCCCGCGGGATGCCCGCGGACGATCCGGTTGGCGGGAGCCGCTGGAGGCCGGGGATGCCGGCAGGAGCTGCGTCTTCATGCTTCAAAGATGCTCGCGGAAGCTTTCATTCAGCTGTGAAAAGGCGCCTGCATTTGCTATGACTGTGGAACCATGACGGCGGGATGCTTATACACCCTCAAGCGCCGGATTGGTCTTTAATTGCGTGAACTCGTAGACTTGGTAGGCGCTAAGTGCGCGGAGCGTGCGCAATTGCTCCGGTTGCCCGGTAATTTCTCCAGGGCGGCCGGTAGTTAGGGGCTCAAGTTGCGTGACTAACCGTTGCCCTTCTTCACTTTTGGGTCGCCCTTAGCAGCATGGTCCAGCAGCCGATATGCGGATCATTACTTTCAATTCTTGAGGAGAAGTCATGGCAGCACACTGCCAAGTGACCGGGGCCGAGCCGGGCTTTGGGCACAGCATTTCGCACTCGCACCGCCGCAACAAGCGTCGGTTCGATCCGAACATTCAGAAGAAGCGCTACTGGGTTCCGTCCCTGCGCCGTAATGTCACGCTGCAGGTTTCTGCAAAGGGCATCAAGACCATCGACGTACGCGGCATCGACGTTGTCGTCGCCGACATTCTCGCTCGTGGGGTGAAGCTCTAGTGGCTAAGGACAAGGACGTACGTCCGATCATCAAGCTCAAGTCGACCGCGGGCACGGGTTACACCTACGTAACCCGCAAGAACCGTCGTAACGATCCGGACCGCATGGTTCTGAAGAAGTACGACCCCAAGATCCGCCAGCACGTCGAATTCCGAGAGGAGCGCTAAACATGGCTAAGAAGTCCAAGATTGCTCGCAACGAGCAGCGCAAGGTCATCGTAGAGCGTTACGCTGCAAAGCGCCTCGAGCTGAAGAAGACCCTGGTTGACGAAAACGCAACCGACGAAGCACGCGAAGCAGCCCGCCTGGGCCTGCAGAAGCTGCCCCGCAACGCGTCCCCGATCCGTCTGCGTAACCGCGACATCATCGACGGCCGTCCCCGCGGTACCTTCCAGAAGTTCGGCATCTCCCGTGTCCGCTTCCGCGACATGGCCCACAAGGGCGAACTCCCGGGCATCACCAAGTCTTCCTGGTAATCCAGCCCCGCTGATACCAGCTGCTTGAGAAGGGCCGGCAACCTTATGGTTGCCGGCCCTTCTGCTGTTTAAGCCTCCCGGTGATTGAGCCTGTCCCCGATCTTTGAGCCTGTCGCTGCAGGGTGTTGCAGGACACATTAAGGAAGTAAGGCAACGGATGGGCCGCCGAGGGCGCGGATGTCCCGTTCTGCCCCGGAATCCAGGGGTGCAGGACCTGCCGGGAGGGGGATTTGCGGAGGCGCCGGAGGGGGTGTATTGTTTTCTAAGTCGCCGCGAGGGAGACAGCGAAGAGCTGGTTACCGCGGGCGGCCAAACCCCCAAAATATAAACCAAATTCTGGCAGGGCTTTAGGGCGCTTCCGAAGAGGGTGGGGACGACCTTCCACCGATAAAGATCCTGAAACACGGATTTGCATCGGGCCGGACAGTCGGGTAAGTTTGAAAAGTTGCTCCGGAGCGATCCATGACGGGTTTTGTGTTGTGGTGGTGCTGGGTGTGTCTGTTGTTTGAGAACTCAATAGTGTGCCAAGTTTGTTGATACCGATTGTTTTATTGATTGGTTGAATTGACTGGATTGCCTACCCCTGTGGGTGGTCTGGTTTTTACAGCTGGTTTCAAATT
>NZ_LR733296.1 GCF_902506095.1 Arthrobacter sp. 9AX | reverse complement strand
GCGCTGAACCGTCATGCATGCGTGCTCGCCGCACGGCAGATCGCGAAGAGCGATCTAGGGCTATCGAGGGGGGAAGCGAGGCGGGGCCAATTGCTCCCGCACCCCCGCGTAAGCCCGTAGGAAGCCCTAGGAGGCCTATTCCGATGCCTGCGGGATCGATTGACCTAGATCGCGGAAATACGGCCCTACGGCCTCCCAGCCGCCGAATTTAGCAGCAATCTCCGCGAAGAGCGCACCGTACTGGCGATCGGCTGCGATCGATCGACGCTCAAACGTCGACAAGAGCCGAGGCCGGACCGTCAGGCGACTACAGCCATTGCCGAGCAGATCGCGGGCTATGCGATGCGTCCAAGCGGATACACCCCAGACCTGATCCGCAGTGAGAGACGCCGCAGTCTCTTTCGCATCCCTCACCGGTCGGTGCTGGACTTCGAACCGAAGCCAGTCGAGCGGAACACTATCAGGATCAGCCGCGAGAGAGCGTAGTTGCTTACCCTTCTCATACTCGCGAAACCTAGTCGAGGACGCTTCAGAACCCATGTAGTACGTCGAGCCATCGCCTAAGTCGTCGGGCGACCTAGTGTGCGCCTTGATGCGATGATCTCGGGCAATCTGTCTGCACTTAGCGTGAGACGTAGAGAAATCCCCGCGAATATCCTCGCATGAATCCATCCGCGTGACACGATGCTGCGGCCAGTGCTTGCGTATCGTCGCAGCAACGGCCTCTGCATTGTCGCCAGACCCGGTAACATTGGGTGAGCCATTGGGGCCGCCATGTAACATCGTCGCGATAACTTCCCCGTCGCAGTCGAGGACTTGCGCGCTCTCATGATAATTATGGCGACCCCTCCCATGCGACAGTTCAGCCGCACGGGGTATCGTCATCAACGCGTCAGCGACTACGCGTGGAAATTCCGGAATAGTGGCCTGATACCAGTCGAAATGAGCCATATCAGGAAGCCTTAGAAAAGCGCGGATTTCCGCCATTCTCAAGCGTGGTGACCCCCGTGTTACAGGACGGGGGTTCGGCAGCGCGCCGGCGAGCGATGAAGTCCGTCGTTGCTCGAGCCGCCTCGGCCTGTGGCGAGACCACATGCGAAGCGATGTCGTTGATCGCCTCGGCCGTTTCATCCTCGACGCTGTGCAGCACCGCCAGAGCATCCGCCAGTTCAGCCAGAGGCCCAGCCATGTACCCGAGAAACTCGTTCACAAGCTCGGACTTCGAAACGCCGCGAAAGACCGAGATGCGATCGAGCGCGCCGAGGATTTGAGGATCCGGCGTGAAGGTGATGCGTGGGCGTAGCGTAGCCATAGGTGTAACTCCAAGTGCGACAATCGCAGCCTAGTGCAACACTTCTGGCACAGCAACACCCATCGTCGCAAGCGCCCGCCTCGCCGCTTGGTGCCGCTTCCGGTCCTCGCTTACGCTGCGGGCCGGGTCGGCACCAGGCGGCAGCGTCGGACGCCCGCGGAGCCGGC
>NZ_LR733295.1 GCF_902506095.1 Arthrobacter sp. 9AX | reverse complement strand
CGGGGACTGTCCGATTTTCGGTGGATCTAGGGTTGGCATTTAGTTGATTCTTCCGTCGAAGCTGATGGCGAAGGCGTTCAGTGCCGGCTTCCATCGTGTGGCCCATCGTGCCCTGCCTTTGCCTGTGGGGTCTAGTGCCCGGGTTGCGAGGTAGAGGCATTTCAGGGCCGCCTGCTCGGTGGGGAAATGACCCCTGGCCCTGACCGCGCGCCGGTAGCGGGCGTTGACGGATTCGATGGCGTTGGTGCTGCAGATGACCCGCCGGATTTCGACGTCGTAGTCCAGGAACGGCACGAACTCGCTCCAGGCGTTCTCCCACAGCCGGGTGATCGCCGGGTACTGCTTGCCCCATTTGCCGGAGAACTCGACGAAGCGCTCCTTCGCCGCGGCCTCTGAGGGTGCCGTATAGACCGGGCGCAGGTCCCGGGACATTTCGTCCCAGTATTGGCGGGCGGCATAGCGGAAGGTGTTGCGGATCAGGTGCACGATGCAGGTCTGGACGACAGCGAGCTGCCAGACCGTGGTAATGGCCTCGGGAAGGCCCTTGAGCCCGTCGCAGACCGTGATGCAGACGTCCTCGACGCCACGGTTCTTGATTTCGGTCAGCACCGAGAGCCAGAACTTAGCCCCTTCGCCGCCGTCCCCGGCCCACAGCCCGAGGATGTCCCGTTCACCGTTGACGCTGACACCGATCGCGACGTAGACCGGCCGGTTGGTGACCTGCCCGTCGCGGACCTTGACGTGGATCGCGTCGATGAACACCACAGGGTAGACCCGGTCCAGGGGCCGGTTCTGCCATTCGGTCATCTCCCCGATGACCTTCTCGGTGATCCGAGAGATGGTGTCCTTGGAGACCCTGGCGCCAAACACTTCGGCGAAGTGCGCGGCGATCTCCCCAGTCGTGAGCCCTTTCGCGCTCAACGACAACACGATCTCGTCAACCCCGGTCAGCCGGCGCTGCCGCTTCTTCACGATATGAGGATCGAATGTAGAGCCGGTGTCCCGCGGCACGTCGATCTCCACCGGCCCGATCTCGGTCAGCACGGTTTTCGTGCGGGTGCCGTTGCGGGAGTTCCCGCTCCCGCGCCCGGACACGTCGTGCTTTTCGTAGCCGAGGTGTTCGTCCATTTCCGCTTCCAAAGCGGTCTCCAGGACATTCTTCGTAAGCCGGTTCAACAACCCGTCAGGCCCGACGAGGTCGATGCCCTGCTCCCTGGCCTGGGCCAGGAGCTGCTGCGCTAACTCTTGCTGATCCACATCAGTCGCCATGGGATCCATGGTTCCGCTCATGATCAGTCCTCCCCGCCAGGCGACGCCCGGCGTGTCAGGCCAACCCTGAATCCACCGTTATTCAGACACTCCC
>NZ_LR733298.1 GCF_902506095.1 Arthrobacter sp. 9AX | reverse complement strand
TGGAGGCCGCGGGCGAGGGCGGTGGTGCGGTTCCAGATGGCGTTGGCGGTGTCTCCGGGGAGGTAGAGGGAGAGCCAGGCCATGCCGTCGCGGTCGGGGCTGTATTCCATCCGACGGTCGGCGGCGCTTTTGGTGTGGCGTTTTTCCAGGGTGTCGGGGTGGTGGCGTTCGCGCCAGGTGCGGACTTTGGCGCGGAACCGGGCGGGGAAGAGGTCACCGGGCGCGGCTCCGCGGGCGGGGTGGGGTGCGTCCGGGTCGAGGAAGTGCGCCACCAGGGCGGTGGCGCCGGCGGGGCCGAGGGTGTCGGTTTCGTCGGCGATGATTCGTTCCACCGGGTGTTGGTGGATCCGCGCGACGGTGCCCCGCTGGAGATCGGCCGGACCAGCTACCGGCTCACCCAGGCCATGAAAAAGACCCTGCAGCTCAGGGATGGCAGATGCACCTTCCCCGGCTGCAACAACCACTCCCCCGACAACGAAACCGACCACCTCCACGCCTGGGAACACGGCGGAACCACCGGCATCACCAAGGGCACAAATTACTAATGTGACCCTCCTCCAGGACATGAGTGAACACTTAAGCGTTTTGGAGCTTAGTGTTGAGTATCGATCATGAGCAACCAGCAGGGGGATTTATGGGTTCGGTTGAATATCTGAGTGGCTTGGGCGCATTCGCAGGACAGTGCCTGTTAGCTGACGACTACGAGTACCCATCCGGCTTTGCTGAAGCTATTAGGCTATCTCCCCAAGGTGCAGACATGGTCGAATCTGTGAGGCGGCATATTGACACTAGTCCTGCTGATTCGAAGGCTGCAGCCCTAGCGGCCTTTGTAGCTGGTGACACCACGCTCATAGATGTCGCACAGACGGACGAGGATGAGGTTGCCAGACTACTAAGTGTTGAGATTGCTGAGAAGCGAATTAGGTACCCTTGGGTATATGGCCGCCAGCTCGACTTACACTACTCCTCCCTTTATGGAGCCGCGGCTGCTCCAAGAAGCCTCCCCGCTGGCCAATCATACAGACTGCTCGATGACGTTCCTCAGGGCGTAGCTCAAATACGGGACATAGTAGTCGGACCTTTCGGAATTCTTCGTTCAGACGAACTTAGGTACACTCCGCCGCTAACCTGTGGTCCTAATTATCAGTGTAGTGATATCGGATGTAACGTCGCGCATCACGTCGAGCTGCAAACAGGGTCGACTCCATCTGGCAAGTTCTATAGAGAGTTGCAACGCACCTATCCTTCATCAGAAAAAATGCGGAATTTACGAGCTGATAGTCGTCGTCCGGACTCGCAGCATTGGGATGTCTTCAACAGTGATTCATTACCATGGCTCTTGGGTAACGGGCTAACAACGGGTGAGCAAAGGCTATTGCTGGAGCGCCTTAATTACCGCGGTAGCGCCAGTGCTAAAGGTCGCATCTCTTCGCTTAGCTTGTTCTCCAATGCGAATGCGAAAGGAAAACTAAACGCGATCATTTCAGAGCTTGATGATGCTCAAGTCCTGCAACTACTTCTGGTCTTTAGCACAGAGGACCTAGTCCAGCATCTAGAGTCCGTAGTTGACTCGGAGGAGATACACCTGACGGGAAGTGAAGTGCGCATTCCCGTGCTTCAGCGGCATGTGAGTGGAGGGGGATTCGGTACGAAGCTGCAGTTGAGTCGAGCTGGCGTTCGATTTACGCCTAACTACTCCGTACCCCTTATGCGAACGATGTTGCAAGCTTTGTACGCTGGAGCGGAAGATGAGCTTGCGTATCAACTTCTTGAATATCCGGGTACGCCTTTCGAGCGGCTCGACTACTATCTTCGCTCGGCCAGCAAAGAGGAAGTGCTTCAAAGGCTCGTGTTTTCTTCGCGAGCAACGTTGGTGCGGGCTTTCAAGGAACTAAAGTACGGTCGATTCGCCGTACCAGCGAATGCGGACGAGTCCAAAGCGCTTGAAGCCAGGCTAGTTTGGAAGCTAGGTGGACGAATGGAACTTCCGGTTAGTCCTTATGCTCGTCTGGCACAATTCGGTCAGGTCCTTCGTGGCGTCGTAGGCTCGCCACAAGCAACTCCTTCTGAGGAGTGGGTTACAGCAGTTCGAAGCGCAGGTTTAGATTTCTTTGTCGAGGCTGAGTCCGTGCTGGCGATAGCAGTGGACTTCAGCGCATGGATGCTGACGACAGATCACTATTCGTTGGGGCGGGAATCTTTCGCTTTCAGTCGGATGCGAGCGAAGAAGGCTGCGGCCCGGCTGCTCATTGAGAAGGGTGGAGATGATCTCGGCTTCAAAGAGAGTGGAAATTCCATGGGAACGCTGTTGCAAGCGTTTCCCGTACTTGCTGATGCAGTGCAGGAAATACTGACTCGCAAGGGAGAATACAGGCGCAGCGAGGAACCGTCGTTCGCCAAGTACACCAAAGTATTGGTGTTTCCGTTCCGCCACACCCGTTTGGTGTGCGACCTGGCGGAAAGTTCTGCGGACCAGATTATTGCGGCCTTGCGCGGAGTCCAGGCTCAGTTTTCGCGAACCGATGTAGCACAAACAAGAAATCGGCTGGGACATCCTCCCAAGACCTTCCCGACGGTTCAAGAGTTATCGCTCGCGTTAGATGGAGTCCTTGGTGCGCTGGGCGAACTCGCTTCGTTGGGCCTTATTCCGACCATTTACCAGCTGCATTCGACGACTCAGGATGCTTCGAAACGTGAACGTAGAGTCCTACGCGACGGTAGTGGAGGAGAGGTCGTGCTTCATGGTCCGTCTGAATTGATGTTCTCGTCAATGCCATGGACCGCTTCCCAAGTCGTTATCGTGCCCGGAGCGTTAGTCCGAGATACGGTTCATCCCGTTGTTTTCAGGCACCTAGAAGATACGCAATTCGCTGAGGAGTGGAGTAACTACCAGCAGTTTGACAGTGCGGAGTCCCATGCGGGTGAAACTTCGACACGTACCTAGTAGGGCTTGTAAGTGCGGGTCGCAGAGGGGCGCGCCGGAGGCGCGCCTCTTCACTTGAAATAGCAACATAACTCGGAAGCAAGTGAACAGACGCATCCAAGCCAGCCACAATGGACGTGGCAAGTGACGCAGCGCCCGGAGGACGCTCTGCGTCCGAGGACGAACGGTTACGCGGCAGCGAGTGACAGCCGTGTAATTCGTATGGCAAGATAGGCACATTGCAGTACCCGGCAGAACCAACTCAGGGCCGGAATAGATATTTGTAGGGTGGCCGTCCTGAGGGCCGAGCGACGTGGTAGGCCCGCGTTCCCGATAATGCTCACGGTTAAAACAGAGAGGGCCCATCCGGAGCGAGACCGGATGCTGAAGCCCCTGTCTTAGCCAGATATTTATCCTTCTGCTCTTTGGTGGGCTTCAGCGATTCCTTGTCGGTTTCGTTCTCCTGGGGTCCCAATGTCTACTTCTGCTGTCGGCTCTTCGCTTGGCCGGCTTATCGCTGCCGATGCCGGCTGGTTCTTCTCGCTCTATCCGGACGCTGGCGAGGGCGGCGGCGGTTTCCGCTCCTCATATAAGCCCAACCGTACGTTCGTCGCCAAAGGCTCAGCCGCGGATCCTGAGCGCGCTGCTGCCGAAGCCGGTCGGCGGGCGGGGTCCAAACTGCATCGTTACTGCGCAGCGAATCGGCTCAACCGTCTGGGGACGCTGACTTACGCCGGAACCGGCTGTCATGACCCCCAGGAACTCCGTTCTCACCTCGGCACGTTTTTCCGCGATCTCCGCTCCGCGCTTGGTGGCGATGCTTTGCCTTACGCGTGGGTTCCGGAGTGGCATAAGACGGACCACGGGCTGCACGCGCATTTCGCGGTCGGTAGGTACATTCACCGCCGTCTGATCAAAGAGGCTTGGGGCCGCGGGCATGTCCATATCAAGCTGCTTGGTGATCTACCGGTCGGGTCGGGGGCGCTATCCGAGGCGCGTAAGGCAGCCGGGTATCTATCGAAGTACGTCTCGAAGAGCTTTACGGAAGCGGGGTCGCAGGTGTTCGGGCTTCACCGCTACGACGTAGCCCAGGGCTTTCAGCCGGTCAAACTCTCTCTCAGCGGCCACTCTCCCAGTGATGTTCTTGAGCAGGCCTCGGACTATCTGAACGGGCCTCCCGTGACCCAGTGGTCGTCGGCCTCTGTTGAGGACTGGGCCGGTGCTCCTGCAATTTGGGCGCAATGGGGTGCATAATGCTGGATCAGCGTGTGCTTACTGCGTGGTTGGAGGCCAGTTGTGCCGTCCAAGGGTTTCGGTCCGTGTAACCGATCCCGGTGTTCTCGCCCGGTTGGCGTGCTCATGGGCGTCGCGCCCGGAACGGACGGACGCGGCAGCGGCCGGAGTACCGCCGCGGCGTCATAGCTGCCAAGCGGGCTGAATTCGTGCCGGGTCCAGCGCCCTCGCTCCCGGCGTCCCCGGCAGAATAGTCGCGTAGTCCAGGACGGCCTTGATGATCGCGGCCTGCCGGTCGAGGTTCAGCGTCTCCCACGTCTCTTTCAAGTGCCCTCCGGTGCCGATTAATCCATCCAGAGCGGTCGAGTTGGACGCCATCGCCAGCTGTCGCTCGGTGGCCTTGATCCGGGCCTCAATCGGCCCGCGGGCAGCCTTCCACTCCGCGGATGAAATTTCCTTGGCCGCCCACAGTTCGGAAAGTTCTTTCATCTGGCTCCGGTCTGCCTCCAACTCGGTCAGCAGGCTGCTTTGCCGCTCGTCCGCTGCCCGGCGCCCCGTCAGGGCATCAGTCATCTGCGGTGTGTCAAGGCGCATAAGTACGGCAGCGGCAAGAAACTCTTCCAGCGGCGGGGCCACGATCGTGATGCCTCCGCAGCCACCGTGGTCAGGACCTGACTGGCAGACATAGCGGCGGGTTTCCTTGCGGACGGCGGAGAACAGCTTGTTTCCGCATTTTCCGCAGCGCAACAGGCCCGACAGCACGTAGCGGCGCGGCGCGCGGGTGTTCGTGCGTTTCTTGGTTTCGAAGCGGGCGAGGATCTGCTGCCGCTGTTCAGGTGTAATGATTCCTGCCCATTTAGCGTCCGCAACCACGACGCCTTTGTGCTCCCGCAGCCCAGCGACCGTGCCGACTTCAGGAGCGCGTTTAGGGTCATGGTCTGCCATGAGCCGCCAGCGGTGGTCTGCACTCCTTCCTCATTGAGCCAAGAACAAATGGAGCGTGAAGATTCCCCGGCCAGGAACCGGGCCACAGCCTGACGCAAGATCTCAGCCTCGGCCTCGTTGACTGTCATGCGGTCCTGCTCGTACCCGAACGGGCGGTGGTGGCCGCCGTTAGGTAGTCCCTGCTCCGCCAGCTGGCGGGCCTTGCGCTGGAGGCGCTGGGACTTCCGCCCGGACTCCTTGGAAGCGATGGCCGCCAAGATACGAGCCATGAACAGGCCGTCATCGTTACCGAGGTCAATGTCAGCGGTTACCGACTTCACCTGAGTCACCCCGGCCTGCTCGCACAATCGGGTGAACTGCTCCAACTCCATCGGCTGCCGGGTCAGCCGGTCCATGTTGTAAACAATCACCGCGTCCCGGTACCCCTCGGCAAGGTCAGTGAGCATCCGCTCGTACGGGGTCTAGGCTTCCCCTTGTAGGCGCTGATGTCGTTGTCGACGTACTCATCCCCGATCGTCCAGCCGTGGTCCGCAGCGAGCTTGCGGCAGTCCTCCAGCTGGCGCGTGACGCCCAAAGCTTCCCCTGACTGGTCGGAAGAGATGCGGGCGTAGATCGCGGCGGAACGAGGTGCTTTCATGGGGTCAGACTAACAAAGCGTCGCTAACCTCGCCCAACTCTGCCCCCAACACCACCACCTCAGACACAACAGCCACTGGGAACCCACCCCCGCCAGCCACGCCGAACCACCCGGCTGGACCTCACCCACCGGCCGCCACTACACAGCCGAACACCCCGACCGGGAACCACCACACTGGCCACCCGGACTC
>NZ_LR733297.1 GCF_902506095.1 Arthrobacter sp. 9AX | reverse complement strand
GTGGGGCCAGTGGGGTGGTTCCCAGTCCTGGTGTTCGCTTTTGTAGTGCCTGCCGGTGGGGGAGGTCCAGCCCGGTGGTTCGGTTTTGCTGGCCGGGGTGGGTTTCCAGCCGCTGGTGTGGCGGAGCTTGTGGTGTTTGGGGCAGGGTTGTCCGAGGTTCGATATCCCGGTGGTGCCGCCGTGGTGCCAGGCGAGGAGGTGATCGGCTTCGTTGTCCAGGGACGGGTTGTTGCAGCCGGGGAAGGGGCATTTTCCGTCCCGCAGCCTGAGCCAGCGCCGCATCGCCGTGCTGACGCGGTAGTTCGTGCGCCCGATCTCCAGCGGGGCACCGTCGCGCGGGTCGACCAGGACCCGGTAGAACGAACCCGCGCCCTCGGCGATGAGTTGGCGTGCCATCGAGGGCGGGATCGGCCCGTACCCGTCCAGGACCGCCGGCTCATCGGTCAATCCCAGCAGGGAGAACACAGGCACGGTGACCAGCACCTGCGCCCTGATCCCCGCCGGCGGGCCCCCATCGGTTCCCGCGCCCGCGCCGGTGGAGTCAGGGGCACCGCGGCTGGTGGTGCCGCTACTGGTGCCGCTGCCGAGAATCGCCGAGGAGAAAATATCGGCCCGCAGTTGTGGGAGGGTGCGGCCCTCGTCGGGTCCCTGCAGCCCCCGGGCCAGGGCCGTCAACCGGTTCCAGGCAGCCGAAGCCTGGTCCGCGGGCAGGTACGCAGAAAGCCAGGCCATCCCGTCCTGGTCCGGCCGGTACTCCACCCGCCGATCCAAGACTCCCTTGGCATGGCGTTTCTCGATCGATTCGGCGTGGTGGCGTTCCCGCCAGGTCCGGGCCTTGGCCTTGAACCGGTACGCCGGCATCTCCCCAATGGAGGCGGCAGTGGCCGGTCTCGGTGCGTCCGGGTCCAGGAAGTGTGCTTCGAGGGCGGCGGCGCCGGCGGGGTCAAGAGTGGCGGCCTCGTCCACCATCACCGTGGCGTGCTGCCAGGAAAGTGTTCCATGGTGCAGCGCAGCCAGCGTCCGGGGCAGGGAGGTGGTCAAGGCATGGGACTGGGCCAACAGGGCGCCGGCGGCCCGGCCACTCAGGGACAGGAGGGCCCCGATCTCCGCCGCGATCGCCATTTCCTGCGCCTGCACCGGTGCCTCCGGCGGAGCGGCCGCCCGTGCCCTGTCGGCGTAAGTCCCTGCGGCATTGACCATCAATCCCGAAATCCGGGCCTGAACCCCGGCGGCCCCGGCAAGAATATCCAGGCACCCATCAGCCAACCCGGCCAACGGATCAGCCTCCGAAAACGGCTCCGAACCACACCCACCCACCTCGGCATTAAGCACAGCAATAGCAGCATTCATATCCTCCAACGCCTTCGCCACCGCCGCTTTCCCCATAAACCAATCATCGCGAGGGGGTCTGACAAAACACGGCCCGCTGAGCTCTCTCCAGAAAAATTCTTCAAAACATTTTGGGGAGCCCTCGTCAGACACCGGCCCGCGCTCCTGGTCCGGCACCCGGCCGCCCCCGCAGGTACCCGGGCAGAAAGCCCACGACCCCGAAAGTGGCGTGGCGCCGTCGGAATCAGTAGCGTCGATGCAGCAACATTTCCTCCGGCAGTAAGGGACACCTTTGGGCAAGAACACTAAGAACCGGCGCGCGAACAAGGGTTCGGGCAAAGGCCGCCCGGCACCGGTTTCCCTCAGTTCCTTCCGTGCCAGCCGCGCCCTGGATGCGGCGGCCCCGGCTTATATCCAATGGTTTGACGACGGCAGGCCCGGCGCGGGTGCTGCCGCCCTGCAGTACCTGAAGTTTATGGAACCGGTTATGGGCCGCTACCTGGAAAGCAGTGCGGCGCCGGATCTGACAAACCTTGATCCGGCTGCCCTGGCCAACGCTGTGGCCGAAGAGGTTGCCGAACAGCTTGCCGGGCCTGCCGAAGCTCCCGACGAGGCGGACACGGACGAAATTGCGTACACCGTTGACGCTGTCCGGAGCTACGTCGAGTTCCTGTCCGAAACCGGCCGCTGGACGGGGACGGCAGAACAGTTGGCAGAAGTGCTGGACGCCTTCGACGACCTCGCCGGAGCGGCCACCGTGCAGGAGCCCCTGGAAGTTCCGGACATCCCGGAGGACCAGGCGCTGGTTGTCTTTTCAGCGCTGCCCCTGATCCAGAAAACAACAGCACTGCTTCGATGGATCGGTGATGGGAAGCCCGTGACCGGAACGGGCGCGGTTCGCCTGAGCGATATTGCAGAGGCGGCCGCCTGCGTCGGCGTGCAAGCCAAGGGCAGCACCAGGAAGGCGGAGCCGGCCGGCGACGTCACAACGGTGCGGAGCATGCATGAGGTGCCACTGCTGTCCCGCATCTGGGCCGCCCTTGCGGCTGCCGAACTGATTCACATCAAGCCAACGAAGGTGGTGCCGTCAGAGGAGGCCCGCAACTTCCTGTCAGGCGATCCGTCACCTCAGCTGGAGGAGTTTCGGACTTTCACTGCGATGTACCTCGATCAGGCCGTTCTCCGGCTCGATCCCGATCAGCCGTGGGAACGGACCATTGCCGCCGTACAGGTATCGGTGCTGCTCTCGGCAGCCACGCCCGAAGCACCCGTGGTGGAACGCATCCTCGCCGCCCCCGAGCATGCGCCGGAAGCTGAAAAGAACATGGCCCAACTCCTGACCAAGGTGGCCATGGGCCGGTTTGAGGAACTCGCCGAACTCGGGCTGCTCACCATTGACACGCACTTCCGGGTGCCCCCGGCCCTCATCCAATGCGTTGCCGACGCTTTCGACGACCCCTGGCTGCTGGCCGAACTGGGCCTGGGAGAAGCACCCGACGAAGAGGCACCCGGGGACGAAGCACCCGTTGCGGGGGAGACCGCCGGCAACATCCTGGAAC